>NZ_CAXPLV010000005.1:0-1249593 GCF_964218185.1 Ekhidna sp. | reverse complement strand
AATCCCCAAAAATCCAGTTGCCGGGTGCTTTTTCATCCGGAGATAGAAAAAACTCTTCAAAAGCTTTTACCAGCTCTCCCCCACTGATACGTCCATCCCCATTGATATCCAGCAAGTCAAAAGCCTTTTTCGCCACGGACATATACAGACCATACGCCTTAAACATATCCATGTACTCGCGTTCATCAATGTGTCCATCCATGTCTTGATCAAATAGTGAAAACAGATAGGTAGCAGACTGATTTATATAGTCATTTGGCTTGGCTAGAACCACCTCATCAAAGAATCGAATCCATTCATCAAGCGTGAGCTCAGCTTCTTTCTTTTGAATGTCTTTCAGGATTTGTACAAAAAGCCGGTGAGCCCTAAGCTTCAGGTCCAACCGTACAACAGAGTTCATCTCCAACCCAATAATATTACTCATGGTCTCACCCACAAGCTCAAAATCATCCTTCTCAAGGACACCATTTCCATTGTTGTCAAGCACATTAAAAAAGTGAGTGATCTTTTGTTTCTGAACGTCTGTCATGGTGGCTATTTGTAACGAAAGATAGAAAGATTTCCTTTTAACTTTTAGTGGGAAGACAATCTTTCAACCGCCACAGCATACCCCTCCAGTCCCATTCCATTGATTGATCCTACACAAACATCCTTCACGTAGCTGACCTGTCTAAAATCCTCCCTTTCAGCCAGATTGGAAATATGAACTTCAAATACAGGTGATTCGATTCCTGCTATTGCGTCCCTCAATGCAATACTGGTGTGGGTATACGCTCCAGGATTGAAGACCACTCCATCATAGGAAAAGCCAACCTCATGAAGCTTATCGATCAACGCTCCCTCATGATTGGTTTGAAAATACTCCAACTCATGCTCAGAAAATCGTTTTTTGAGCTCTTCAAAATAATCCTCAAATGACTGGCTCCCGTAGATTTCAGGTTCACGTCTGCCGAGCAGATTTAGGTTAGGTCCGTTTAATATGAGTATTCGCATATGATTCTTGATCGCACTAAATTTAATGTTTAAAATTAGCACCGTCATCGCGAATGCAGTGAAGCGATCTCTTATTGAGATCACTTCGTCATTCTTCCTCGTGATGACGAACTTTTAAAAACAATCACTTGTCCTGGCCCACATACACAAAGCAATTCAAATCTTACCTGAAGCTGGAGCGCTCCCTGGCTAAGAATTCAGTGAATGCCTATCTGGCCGATATTTCTAAACTGCAGCAGTTTCTGGAAATAAAGGAGCGTTATACACCACCCTCCAAAATTGTACAACAGGACCTAATCGACTTCCTTGAGTTCATCAACGAATTGGGAATGTCAGCTTACACACAGGCGAGGATGGTCTCCGGACTCAAGGCTTTTTTTCGCTTTCTCGTTTATGAAGAGCTCATCACCAAAGACCCATCCGAACTGCTGGAAGCTCCCAAACTGGGCAGAAAGCTGCCCGATACTCTTGACCTCCCAGAGATTGAGGACATCTTCAACGCCATTGACATGTCAACCCCGGAAGGCCAGCGAAACCGCGCCATGTTGGAGACCCTATACAGCTCCGGTCTCCGCGTTTCCGAACTCATCAATCTGAAGATCAGCAATGTGCATGAGGATATTGGATTTCTTCGTGTGATTGGAAAAGGAAGCAAGGAGCGACTGGTTCCTATTGGTCGTTCGGCCCTGAAGCATATTAAGATTTTCAGAGATGAGGTGCGAATACATATTGATGTAAAGCAAGGCTTTGAAGATCATCTTTTTGTAACCAAAAGAGGCAAGGCAATCAGTCGGGTGATGGTCTTTATGATCATTAAGGATTTGGCAGCCAAAATTGGCTTGAAGAAAAACATCAGTCCCCACACATTTCGTCATAGTTTTGCAACGCACCTGATTGAGGGGGGAGCAGACCTCAGAGCCGTGCAGGAAATGCTGGGTCACGAATCCATCACCACCACGGAAATCTACACTCACCTGGACAGGGACTATTTAAAACAGGTAATAACGCAATACCACCCCAGAAGCTGATGTATCAACTTTTAAAACCAATCCTTTTTTTATTCACTCCTGAAAAAGCTCACAAAATCACCACAGGACTGCTTCATTTTATCTTAAAACTTCCATTTGGGGGTTCTATGATTCGAAGCATGTTCAACTTTCAGGATCAGCGATTGGAGCGGGAAGTCTTCGGGCTTAAGTTTAAAAATCCTGTAGGACTGGCAGCCGGATTTGATAAAAATGCAGAACTTATTGATGACTTTTCGAATCTTGGTTTCGGCTTTATTGAAATCGGGACACTAACTCCAAAAGCCCAACCGGGAAATCCTCAACCTCGACTTTTCAGACTTCCAAAAGATGAAGCACTGATTAATCGGATGGGGTTTAACAATGATGGTGTGGATGAGGCCATAGAGCGATTGAAGAACCGAAAGTCCAACATTATCGTCGGTGGCAACATTGGAAAAAACAAAGTCACTCCTAATGAAAATGCGCTTGATGATTATCTCATTTGTTTTGAAAAACTCTATCCTTATGTCGATTATTTTGTAGTGAATGTAAGTTCTCCAAACACGCCTGGATTGCGCGAGCTTCAAGAAAAAGAGCCTCTGAAAAAGCTTCTGAAAGCGCTGCAAGATGAGAACAAACAGAGAGAAGCTAAAAAACCAATTTTACTAAAAATTGCACCGGACCTTACTGAATCTCAGCTAGACGATATCATCGCTATCACAAAAGAGCTAAGCTTGGATGGGCTAATCGTGTCCAACACCACGATCGACCGATCAGGACTGAAAACAGATATTAAAAAAATAGAGTCCATCGGTGCTGGAGGGTTGAGTGGCAAGCCTGTTTACGAAAAATCGAATTCCGTATTGAAGTATATCAGAAGACATCATCCCACCGTTCACATTATCGCGGTGGGTGGAGTTCATTCCGCTCAGGATGCAGTGGACAAGATCCAAGCTGGGGCTAACCTTGTACAGATCTATACAGGTTTGGTGTATGAAGGGCCGGCTTTAATCAAGCGCATCAATAAGGAACTGCTCAAGCATGTTTGATCCCCGCTGAAAACTCCATTATTTTTGGAGACACAACCTATGGCACAGAATACCTACAAGAAGAAGACTGAAAAGAAGGAGAAGAAAAGCCTCAAATTCAATTTTATCACAGACCGAAAATTCCACCTTTTCATTGGGTTTTCGCTTTTGCTGATTTCGATATTTCTGGGAGTATCATTCATTTCCTATCTGAGCACAGGTCAGGCTGATCAGAGTGTGGTGGAAGCTTACACTAACACGAACATCAAAGAGTCCGGTACTGAAGTACAAAATGCTTTTGGGTTAATCGGTGCGATTGCAGCTCACTATTTCATCTTTCTCTGGTTTGGTATAGCTGCGATCCTGATTCCACCATTTCTCTTTATTGTCGCTTATAAAATCATCTGGTTTAGAGCTCTTTTACCCATCACCAAGACCTTCAACTTCGTAGTATTCTACTTGATCTGGATTAGCATGGTCATGGGGTATTTTCTACTCTCTCAAGAGGAAACCACCATGCTCGGTTTTCTGAGTGGGGGAATCGGATATGAGTTGGCCATGATTGCCCAAAGCCTCATGGGTTGGGGAGCGATTTTGTTCATCATCTTCCTGTTTGTGGTATTCAATATGTTCTTTTTTGATATCACCAGAATACCAGCGTTTAGCGCCATTGTACCGTCTATTGAAAATCTAATCCATCAGATCAAAGCATTGATTCCAGAGAAAAAGCCAAAAACCAAGACCGCTGATATATCTTCCGTTTTAGATCAAATCAAAAGAGAGGTAGAAGATGAAGATGCCAATCGAGATGAATCTGAAACATGGGTGGTAAAGAAGATTCCATCTAATCAACCTGCTGCAAAGGAAAAGCAAGACCCAGAGTTTACCATTGACCTTCCTGAATTTAAAAGTGAAGAACAGCCTTTGCCCAAAGAGGTTGAAGAAAAGGTTTTTGCAAAGAAAGAAGAGCAACCAGCGCCACCTCCGGTTGAGGAGAAACCTAAAGTAAAAAATGAAGAGCTCGAAGACCTTTCTTTCGATGTAGAGCAAAAAGAATTTGAAGAGGAAGTAACGGAAGAGGCCATCAACTATGATCCTACACTAGACCTTCCACGCTATAAATTCCCGACCCCTTCCCTACTGTTCGAATATCCTGAAAAGGATGTGAAGGTTTCGAAGGATGAGTTGGAGCAAAACAAGGATCGGATCATTGAGACACTGGTCAATTTCAAAATCGGTATATCAAGCATCAAGGCGACTATTGGGCCTACAGTTACACTCTATGAAATAGTACCAGAGGCAGGGGTGAAAATCTCCAAAATCAAAAACCTGGAAGATGACATTGCTTTGAGTCTTGCCGCTCTAGGCATTCGTATCATCGCCCCTATTCCAGGTAAAGGAACCATCGGTATTGAGGTGCCAAACAAGAATCGTGAGATGGTAGATGCACGGTCGGTTATCACCACTAGTAAATTCATGGAAAGCAAAATGGATTTGCCAGTTGTGCTTGGTAAGACCATTTCCAACGAAGTTTTTGTTACGGACTTAGCAAAAATGCCTCACCTTCTCATGGCAGGGGCGACTGGTCAGGGTAAGTCAGTAGGGTTGAATATCATCCTTACATCCCTCCTATATAAAAAGCATCCATCACAACTCAAGCTTGTGCTGGTAGATCCTAAAAAGGTGGAATTGACCCTCTTCAACAAAGTGGAGAAACACTTTTTAGCGAAACTACCAGATAGTGAAGAGGCTATTATCACAGATACGTCCAAGGTGGTTAATACACTTAACTCTCTTTGTATCGAAATGGATAATCGGTATGACCTACTGAAAAGTGCAGCATGCAGGAACCTGAAAGAATACAATAAGAAATTCACCGAGCGTAAACTCAACCCAAATAAAGGTCATCGATTCCTTCCATATATCGTCCTCGTGATTGATGAGTTGGCGGATTTGATGATGACCGCCGGAAAAGAGGTGGAAACCCCGATTGCCAGACTAGCACAGTTAGCTCGTGCGATTGGTATTCACCTGATTGTGGCCACACAAAGACCTTCTGTGAATGTCATCACAGGTATTATCAAAGCGAATTTCCCAGCACGTTTATCATTTAGAGTTACCTCAAAAATTGACTCCAGAACCATTCTGGATGCAGGAGGAGCCGACCAGTTGATTGGTATGGGAGATATGCTGCTTTCTATGGGATCTGATATGACACGATTGCAGTGTGCATTTGTAGACACCCCCGAGGTAGAAAAGATCTGCGAATTTATCGGCGAGCAGAGAGGCTATGATGATGCATACTTATTACCGGAATATGTGGGTGAGGGAGAATCAGGAATTGGAGAAGTGGATTTATCAGATCGGGATGCACTCTTTGCGGACGCAGCACGTTTGATAGTTATGCACCAGCAAGGCTCTACATCCTTGATTCAACGAAAGATGAAACTTGGATATAACCGTGCAGGCAGACTGATTGACCAACTAGAAGCCGCTGGAATCGTAGGACCTTTTGAGGGTAGCAAGGCCCGGGAAGTACTAATACCTGACGAACACAGTTTGGAACAGTTATTGTCTGAAATAGAAATCAAATATTAAGAACCAGAAATCATTAAAGATGAAAAAGCTACTAATCGCATCCATTTCATTAATTGTACTCCTGCAGGCAAACGCACAGTACGACCCGGCCGCTTTGGCTGTTTTGGATGCCATGAGCAACAAATACAAAAAGGTGGAAGCTTTCAAGGCATCATTTTCTCAAAAACTGACAAATGAAAGTGCTGGCCTAGATGAGACCATATCGGGTGACATTGCAGTAAAAGGAGATATGTATGTGCTTGAGGTGGCCGGACAGAAAATTTTCAACGATGGCACTGATGTATATACTTACAATGCGGAGGTTAATGAGGTCACCATTAGCACCTACGATCCCGAAGAATCAGAAATTACACTCAGCAACGTGTATGATTTGTATAAAAATGGATTCAAGTACGTGCTAGCAGAAACACAATCAAATGGTGATCGATTGATAGAGCTGGATCCTGAAAGTCGTGAGAAGAGTTATTTCAAAATTAGAATGACCATCAACGCCAAGGATGAGCTGAAATCATTCACCGTTTTTGAGCGAACAGGCAACAAGTATGTCTATTCAATCAGCTCCTTTGCTCCGGCAAATCTTAGTGACAGTTATTTCAAGTTCGACACCTCAAAATATCCAAATGTAGAGGTGATCGATTTCAGATAAATTAGAATATCAAGAAAAAGCGTACCTTTGCGCTTACTCAGAACAAGTCTGGGTATTTTTTAACTTTTATTTTTTTAATGAACATTTTCGTAGCTAAGCTTAACTATGCAACTTCAGAAGACGCATTGAGACAAGCATTTGAAGAATTCGGAACAGTAGATTCCGCTAAAGTTATCATGGACAGAGACACTCAGAGATCGAAAGGTTTCGGGTTCGTAGAAATGCCAAATGATGACGAAGGTAATCAGGCTATCGCTAGCCTAAACGAAACAGAATTAGATGGTAGAACCATCGTTGTAAAAAAAGCAAACCCTAGAGGGTAAGCACTAGAAACAGATTCTAAGTTTTTTGATTTTATATAATTGCTCGTGAGGAAACTTTTCCTCACGAGCATTGTTTTATATAATTACGATACACATAAAAATTTTATTGATTTGGCTAGACCTGCAACTACTCCGGTAAAACTTAAAGACGGATACTATATAGAACTCCGACACAAGGGTGAAAGAAAAGGAATTAAGCTTAGAAGTGATAGTATTCCTGAATTACACCAGTCGATCAAAAAATACGAGAAGCTATACGACGTGCACTTCTATGGTGAAGTGAAAAAAGGAAAAGTCGTAAATGACAAGCTTCCTGAGCTTAAATAATAATTGATTTTCTTATTGGGTTTCTACTCTTTCCTAATTGGGGAACAGGTGAAGTACGTCTACACTTTCTATCTTCGCTGAAATCACATTATTCGCAATCATGACCCGACAACAGCTATTTGAACAGATCAAAGCCAAAGAATCTTTCTTATGCGTTGGGTTAGACACAGATTTAAAAAAGATTCCCAAACATTTGCTGTCTGAACCAGATCCTATTTTTGAGTTCAATAAGCAGATCATAGATGCCACACATCAATATGCTGTAGCCTACAAGCCCAATACGGCATTTTATGAAGCCCAGGGAGCCAAAGGATGGGAGTCACTTCAAAAAACACTTGAATACATCCCTGGTGACATTTTCACCATTGCCGATGCAAAGCGAGCAGATATTGGTAACACCTCCTCCATGTATGCGCGTGCCTTCTTTGAAAACATGGACTTTGATTCTGTGACTGTAGCTCCATACATGGGTTCGGATTCTGTGAAGCCTTTCCTTGAATTTGATCAAAAATGGGTGATTTTATTGGCCGCAACCAGCAATCCGGGTGGTCAGGATTTCCAGGAATTAATTCTGGCAGAAAGCGGCAATAAACTTTATGAAACCGTCATCCAGACAAGCACCGAGTGGGGTACGGCTGATAATATGATGTATGTAGTAGGTGCCACACGTCCGGAAGCACTGAATGACATCCGAAAATTAGTACCAGAACACTTTTTATTGATACCAGGCGTTGGGGCACAAGGTGGAAACCTACAGGATGTTTGCAGGTATGGAATGAACAAACAGTGCGGCTTGCTTGTCAATTCTTCCAGAGGAATCATTTATTCCGACACCACTGAAAATTTCGCGAAGGCAGCTGGTGATGCAGCTCAGAAAATTCAGATGGAAATGGCTGAAATACTTCAGCGATTATAGCACAAAGCGTATCTTAGGAAACTAATCGCCATGGACGAGCAGTTTCTTCATTTCATCTGGAAATATCAAAAGTTTGTAAACAATCCGGTTCTCACCAATGGACAGGAATTAAAGATTTTCTACCCGGGAAATCATAACCATGACTCTGGACCCGACTTTGAGGAAGCCAGAATTAAAATAGGCTCCATGGAATGGGCCGGTCAGGTGGAAGTACACATCAATTCATCAGATTGGATCCACCACAATCATTCCTCTGATAAAGCTTATGAAAATGCAATCCTTCATGTAGTATGGAATCATGATAAGGAAATAGTTGTAAAAGGTGAGACACTCCCAACCCTCGAATTAAAGCATTTAGTCGATTTAGCATTAGTAGAAAAATATAAGCGACACATAAAATCTGTTGATGAAATTCTCTGTTCTAGTCAGCTAAGATCTATTTCTCCACTTACTATTAGTGGCATGTTAGATCGGGTGCTTGTAGAGCGATTGAATGAAAAATCTGACCAAATTCTGACAAATCTGAAGAAGTCCAAGAATGATTGGGAAGAAGTGACTTTCAAGACTCTGACTACAAATTTTGGATTTGCTACAAACAAAGAGGCGTTCAATCGACTCACACAGGTATTGCCTTTCTCTGTGCTCAAAAAGGGACTTCAAAACATTACCACTACTGAAGCACTCATTTTTGGGCAGGCTGGTTTTCTAGAACAAGCACAAGATGAATACCAGCAAAAACTGAAGGAAGAATTCAGCTTTTATACTAAGAAGTTCAACCTGAAAACCCCGCTATCCAAAGTGCAATGGAAATTTGGGAAACTGAGACCGGCCAATTTCCCTACCGTCAGACTGGCTCAGCTTGCATCACTGTTTCATCATCATCCACAGCTATTTTCCACACTCATCCACTCCGAAGATTCAAAAGAGTTAAAGAAGAAGCTACTTGTAACTGTAAGTGACTATTGGCAGAATCACTATGACTTTAATAAGAAAAGGAGGCGACCAATTGAGACCATGGGTACATCCTCGTTCAACGGCTTGCTTATCAATACTGTGGTGCCACTTCTGGACGCATACTCAAGGTATACCGATGAGCAGAAATACATGGATCGTGCTATTGAGCTTTTAGAATCGCTCGATCCGGAATCGAATCGATTCACAAAGAAGTGGGATGGTTTGATCGAATCATCACAGACTGCATTCGACTCACAGGCACAGATTCAACTCTACAAACAATACTGCCTAAAACGTCGATGTTTAAAGTGTAACATTGGAGTGGAAATCCTAAATAGATGATCTACTGGATCTTGAATATCGCCCTTCTAGCTGGTTTTAGCTACCTGAGCTTCAGACTTGTAAAAAGTACGTTCAATCCCTGGGTTTTCTGGATTGCCCTTGGATTAAAATTGACCGCAGGTTTGATATTGGGACTTATCTTTTACGAATATTATGGGACGGGTGATACCATTACGTTCTTTGAAGCAGCTAAATCCTTCAACTTAGAAAACCTGAATGGACAGCCAAGAACTCAGTTCTTCATATTGATTCTTCGCCCTATTGTTCTGATCACCGGAGGCTCCTATTGGCTCTCTTCACTTTGGCTCTCATTTATCAGTTTCGTGGCTTCATGGTATGCTGTGATAATGATGATTAGTTTATATCCAAACCTTCGGGCAATCATTTCGATTTCCTTTTTATTCATTCCCTCGGTTGTCTTCTGGTCATCAGGCATCATGAAAGACACCATTGCATTTGCCGCTTTGAGCATCATAGTGAGTCTCCTTCTCGTTCTATACGAGCGATTCAAAATTCGTACGGTTCAACTACTTATTTTGATCATAGCGTCATACATGCTGTACCAGATCAAACATTATCTATTCATCACATCCCTCGTGTTTGCAGGTGGCTTGTTGGCCTCTATGCTTTTCAAAAAAATCAAAAATCAGTGGAGATGGATTATCACTTTATCTATTTTCATAGCAGCCCTGAGCGCCACCCAGTTCATTCACCCCTATCTAGAAGTAGATAGAATCCCATGGACGCTTTATGAAAACAATAGCGCCATTTTAGAAAAGTCGGATCCTGAAGATCGCTTGAATATTGTGATTGAAAATGATAGCTGGTCAGCTGTCATCAGCGAGATACCGACTTCACTTCATGCTGGTCTCTTTCGCCCTTCCATTTTTGATCAAACACCTGTTTGGGGTTGGGTTCACCGGGTTGAAAACCTGATCCTAACCAGTCTCATCATCATGTCAATTCTGCTCTATTTTAAGCAAAAACCTAAAGTTGATTGGGTGCTTTTCTGCAGTGCGCTGGCTTGCATTCTACTCCTTGCCATTATGCTCCCGCTATCCACGCCAAACTTTGGCACGCTCGTTCGTTACAAAAATGCATTTATGCCCTTTCTGTTTTTGATCAGCAGTATTTTACCTTATCAGTACCTCACTTCAAAAACGAGCGATTAATCGCTAATTTTGCGCCTTCAAAACAAAGAAGGACATGGAAAAACCGGTAATCATTCTAGGCTCTACAGGACTTGCAAAAGCTGCACTCGAAATTTTCAATTCTAACAGCATTGTAGTTTACGGATTTCTTGATGACGATGAGAAAACCCACAACACGGAGATCAATAGTGTGACCGTGCTTGGGGCTACCGATGATCACGGATTCACTAAACTGATCGGGCAAAAATGCGAGGCTTTTGTGGCCACAGATGATAATAAACTTCGCAAAAAGTACGTGGAGTATCTCAATGAGACCAGAAAAGTAATGCCGATGAATGCCGTCCATCAGTCAGCCTCTATTTCAGATTCTTTCAGCATAGGGCATGGTAATTTTGTAAATGCTGGCGTTGTTCTTTCCAATGATTCCAAAATGGGAAATCACAACGTGATCAACTCTAAAGCGATCATTGAGCAGGAGGTTGAAATTGGTGATTTCGTTCAGATTGGTGCTGGAACCATTATCAACACCAAAGTAAAAATCCACAATGAAGTGTTTATCGGATCAGGTGTGACAGTTGTGGCAGGAGTCACAATCGAAAAAGGTGCAAGAATAGGCGCAGGATCGGTGGTAGTTGGTGATGTAAAGAAAGGCCAAACTGTATTTGGTAATCCGGCGGTGGAAGTCAAGTAATTGCTATCTTGGGAATGATTTATCATTCCGTACGATGAAAAAGCATTCTGTTTCTACTTTCGTGATTCTACTGTGTGCCCTGCTACTTAGTTCAAACCACGCAAAGGCTCAAAACTCAAAGACTAAACTCCTGATAACAGTTTTAGACGTCTCTGGAAAATTGGTAGAGGGGGCCACTGTATCGATATATTCATCAGAAGAGGACTATCAAAGCAGAACAAACAAGCTGATTGAAGGGAAAACTGACAAAAAGGGAAGATTTCAATACAAAGGATTGGACACCAAACCTTACTTTCTCGATATCAAAAAAGATAACCTGAAAAACAGTGAACAAAGTGCCAATACAGGCGTGCTCTCAGAAGAAAGATTTAATAAATTTCTAATCACCATAAAATAGGTTTTACCACCTCTACTAATTATTTAATTTTGCACTTCATTTAACACCCTGCTGAAACAGGGCTCGGTTATTATGGAAAAACACTACGTATTACTCTATTACTGTTACAGTAAAATTGAAAACCCTGAAGAGTTCAGGGAAGAACATCACAAACTTTGTCTCGATCTCAATCTGAGAGGCCGCATCATAATAGCTACTGAAGGATTGAATGGAACCGTATCAGGCACACAAGAGGCCTGTGAAAAATACATAGATGCAGTTACCAGCGATCCAAGGTTTGCCCACACTGAATTTAAAGTAGACACCAACGACCAGCCTGCATTCGAGAAAATGCACGTTCGGGTGAAGCCCGAGATCGTCCATAGCTCACTTCAACACATCGATCCTACAAAAAAAACAGGTGGATATGTGGAGCCAGAAGAGTTCAAGAAAATCCTGAAAGAAAAGCCCGAAGACACCATCATATTGGATGTTCGCTCAAACTACGAGCACATGATTGGCAAGTTCAAAAATGCCATCACGCTGGACATTGACAATTTCAGAGATTTCCCTGAGAAGATCGAGGAACTAAAAAAGTACAAAGACAAAAAGATTGTGACCTACTGTACCGGTGGCATCAAATGCGAAAAAGCCAGCGCCTATTTGCTTGAGCAAGGTTTTGAGAATGTTCACCAACTACATGGAGGCATCATCAAATATGGCCTGGAAGCTCAGGGCGAGGACTTTGAAGGCAAGTGCTACGTATTCGACAACCGAATCGTGAAGGAGGTAAATCAGGTGAACCCTACGGTTGTTTCCCGATGCTACGTGACGAACGAGCCATGTGACCGAATGGTGAACTGTGCCAACCCTCATTGCAACAAGCACATCCCGATGAGTGAGAAAGGAGCTGAAATCTACAAAGGATGCTGCTCTGAGGAATGTATGAACAATCCGGACACCCGTCCATACGATGGAACCGGTTTCTATCAAAAAAAAATGAATGGATACAATCCATACAAGGGGCTAAAAAGGAAGAAAGATCAAGTTTCCTAATTACCTTTAGGATGCTTTTGAAATTTTGACCTAGCTATGCCTCACACCTATTCTGAGACAGACCTTATTCTTAACCCCGACGGAAGCGTCTATCACCTGAGCCTGAGACCAAAAGATGTCTCAGATAAAATCATCGTTGTAGGCGATCCGGGCAGGGTGCATCGTGTCTCCAGACATTTCGATTCTGTGGAGTTTGAAATGAACAAGCGCGAGTTTATCACACATACTGGAAAGTATAAAGGCAAGCGAATTACTGTCATCAGTTCGGGAATGGGAACGGACAATGTAGAAATCCTAATGACGGAGCTGGATGCACTATTCAATATTGACCTGATACATCGTGAACCCAAACCAAGAAGAAAAAAGCTCCAAATTATCCGAATTGGAACGTCAGGAACTATTCGGGATGAAATAAAAGTAGGAAGCCACCTGGCAACCGAATATGCCATTGGCATGGATCCGCTTATTCATTTTTATCAGTTTAAGCATAAGGGTAAGGAGCGACGCATCGTAGAGAAGTTTCAGGAAGAAATCGGCATCCCCTATCAACCGTATTGTTTCAAAGGGTCAACCTCACTTTTTGAAAAATTCAGAGATTGTACCATCGCTGGTAATACCGTGACATGTCCGGGCTTTTATGCTCCGCAGGGTAGAGAGTTACGCATCCCTATTCGTTTCAAGGAGATCATCGAAAAGATGCAATATTTCCATGCTGAGGATGTATGGCTCACCAACCTGGAGATGGAAACAGCTGGATATTACGCCTTTGGAAAACTACTGGGACATGAGATGCTAAGCCTCAATGCCATTATGGCTAATCGGGTTAAAACAAATTTTGCCAAAGACCCTAACAAAGTCATTGACAGCCTGATCCAAAAGGTATTGGATCGTATTTGATTTTTAACACCCAGCTTTCCCTATTCGAATATCAGTTTCGCTGATTCGTCAACTTTTTTTCATAATCTCTGCCTAATGCTCAATTTTTAGCTAGAAAAAAAGTGCGTCCGCACCCATTTACTAACACCATAATTAAACACTAACGACTAGACTCAAATGAAAGCCTTAGTAAAAACGTTATCCTTTTCTCTCTTTCTTTCGATGACCTCTGTCAGCTTTTGTCAACCAAATGAAATTATAGATGTTGATGTCCCCCATGGAGGTGGTGGATTTGGTCAATCAGGAGATATTTGGCAATCCTTCAAGTCCACCCAGGCTGCACCGCTGGTTAAAATCAAATTTTACAAAGTAGCAAACAAAATTGAAAGCACACGAATTTTTAGGCTTTACGAAGGGGAAGGAACAGGTGGAACCTTACTTCTGGAGACAAATACTGAAGTCTTAACAACAGAGAACGGCTATGGCACAGTAGCTATACCAAGGCTGAACCTTACACCAGGAGAAAGCTATACGTTTTGGATTGAAAACATTAACCCTGGGACAGGAAATAGCTATGAGGATGGACACTTGCTGGCATACTACAACGGCACTCCATACTCACAATTTGATATGGCATTCCAGATTATATTGGACGTAGGAACAAATAGTGAGATTAGAAGTGACTACACACTGACAAGCAAAACGTCAATCCCATTTAATGTTATTCTTTACGGCAACTCCTCAGGCTTAGAAATAAGTGACTTTATCGTTACAAATGGTACCGCAACTGAACTAATCAATAATGGAGATGACTCATACGTCTTAATGATTAGTCCAGAAAATGAAGGTGACGTCATAGTAGAATTACCGGCCGGAGTTGCCACGGTTAATAGTGGCACAAACGAGCGAGCCATTGGCTCTGTGGAATACACCCATGTGCCTACGATACAAGATGAAGTATTAACAGATGATCTTTTCGCAGAACCTGGGGATCCGCTATTACAAGATAATTCATTCGTTGACTCATATACCTATATAGCTCCTGAAGGAACCACAATATTTACTCCTGGAGCCACAATTACACAAGGTGTTGACGGACCAAACTCTTATATCAATGCACCTTCAGAATTGGGAACCTATAAGCTATACCTTCGCAACTCTGAGGGGGAGTTCTCAGAGCCTTCTGAAAGGAATATTTATGTACTTGATAATCGTGACAAACCAATATTCAATAGCTATCCGGCAACCACAATCAATGAAGATGAACTTTATACCTATAATATTTCTACAGAATCTCGTCTGCATGAATTAGGTTTTGACATTACCGCGAGTGATTTGCCAGAATGGCTGACATTGAATTCACAAAATACAATTAGTACCAAAGCGGGCACAACATGGGGCTATTCAGGAGATGGGGGGCCTGCTACAGAAGCAAGTTTATCTGGCCCAAGTTATTTGCATCATGCAAAAGATGGTAGTTTGTACATAGTTGACATATCCCCATCGGTAATTAGAAAAATAGATACTGAAGGAATCATAACCACATTTGCAGGGAACGGTGAAATGGGATTTTCAGGTGATGGAGGCCCTGCTCATTTAGCAGCACTAAACGAACCAACCTCATTAGTATTTGACGAAGGTGGAGTATGCTATTTTACTGACACACAAAACCATAGGATAAGAAAAATTGATACAGATGGAACGATTTCAACCATAGCGGGAGACGGTACTAACGCCTCCACTGGAGATGGAGGTCTGGCAATTAATGCCTCGCTTTCACGCCCTCAACACCTTGTCATAGACTCAAATGGAAATTTGTATTTTAATGATGGATCATATTGGATAAGAAAAATAGATACTGAGGGCATTATTACCACCTATGCAGGGGATGGTCAGGGAGATTACTTCTATGTAGAAGGAGAAAACGCCATTGATGCAAGCTTCTTAGGAGGGCCTATGGCAATAGATCAAGAAAATTCCATCTACATTTCCTGCTCTTCTGCAGACAGAATCCGTAAAATAGATGGATCTACCACCATTATGACAACCATTGCCGGAACTGGAGTAGAAGGTTTTACCGGAGACGGTGGGCTAGCAACTAATGCTACCTTAAATTATCCCAGGGATCTAGTCATTGATGATAATGGATCTATATTTTTCGTAGACTATAATAACCGACGGATTCGGGTAATTCGAAACGATGGCACCATTGAAACCATTGCCGGAAATGGTGCATTTGGTTTTAGTGAAGATGGAAGCGATGCTTTAACAGCATCATTTAAAGGACTAGCAGGAATAGCTCTCAATGAAGAAGGAACACTTTTTGTCTCAGAAAGACAAAGCAGTAAAGTCAGAGCGATTCAAACCAATAGAGCGATTCTTACAGGCACGCCCACAAACGACGATGTAGGTACTACCAGTTTTTCTATAAGTGTCTCAAATAATCAAGGAACCTCAACTCAGCCCATAACACTTGAAGTAATAAACGTAAACGATGCTCCTCATGCTATCCATCTTAGCAATAATGAAATTTATGAGAATCAACCAATTGGAACAGAAATCGGCATACTTTCCACAGATGATGTCGACTTAAATGATTCACACTCCTATTCTATCAGTGGAGTAGATGCTGTTGCATTCCAATTAGGGCCTAATGGAAATGAATTACAAAGTGCGGAATCCTTCGATTTTGAGTCCAAGCCGAGCTATTCGATAACTATAACAACCTCTGATGGTGCCGATTCTTTTAGTCAGGATTTCATCATCAACGTTGAAAATATACCCGAAATAACAACAGTAACGGGTATTTCAGGCTATTATAAAACCAGTGATGACATCCAAATACAAGTAGAATTTGATGCCAATGTCACGTTGATCGGATCCGGAGCTTTGCCAAGCCTTTCGTTAGAAACAGGCTCTGTAGATGGGACTGCATCCTTTATAAGCGGAGCAGACGGGGAATCAGGTATGACCTTTTCATACACCGTGAAAGATGGAGATGTTTCCAGTGATCTGGATTACAGCATTGCTTCTATTATCATGGGGGACTACACGCTTACATCCACTGAAGGAGTAAATGCTATTCTTGATTTGCCTGATCCCGGCACCATAGGCTCGCTCAGTGCCACATCAGACATTGTGCTCGATACGGAAGCACCTACCCTCTCCTATGTCAACATCAACTCCAACAACATGACTACCAGTGTAGCGAAAGCCGGCGATGTAGTTCAGGTTACATTTGAGCCATCAGAATCACTGCAAAACATGGAAGTCACTATCGCAGGCCGTGCCGCTACCATAGTAGAAGCTGAGCCTGGCGAATTTACCGCCTCGGTAACCATGGAGGTATCCGATACGGAAGGTGATATCCCGTTTACCATCAATTACACAGACCTTGCTGGAAATGCAGGCACTGAAGTCACTACCTCAACCAATAGCACCAGCGTCACATTTGACAATAGTGCACCACAAATTGAATTTTCCGCCTCTGTTCCTACCAATACCGCCGTTTTAGTAGCAATCACTTTCGACGAGGTTGTGACCGGTTTATCACTGGAGAGCTTCTCTGTCACCAATGGAAGCGCCAGTGACCTGTCAGGAGATGCTGATGAATATACCGTGCTAATCACTCCTGTAAACGAAGGGACCGTAACGGTAGAGGTAAATGAACGTACCGCGTGGGATGCGGCAGGCAATAGCAATGCCGTGGCATCCTTTTCGTTTGAATACGACATCACAGCCCCTACCGCTACTATAACTACAGAAGCATCATCGATCGTCACAGAAGCTTTTGAAATTAGTATCGATTTCAGTGAGACTGTTAAAAGTTTTGAGATTGACGATATTAACGTAATAAATGGTGCTGCCAGTGGATTTAGTGGCGAAGGAACATCATTCAGTGCAACCATTACTCCGATGGCAGAAGGCGATGTATCTGTGAGTCTTGCTCAAAACATCACTAGAGATCTTGCTGGAAATCCAAATACTGCGTCGGAAACCCTGACAGTGAAGTATGAAGAACCCCTTGGATTTGATGTCCACAACATGATCATTGCCTATCCTAATCCGGTTTCAAGTGTCCTTAGCATTGAAAGTGATCAATCATTTAGCTGGAAGCTCTTAGATACCGCTGGTAAGGTGATCACAGAAGGGGCCACCAAGGAAAAACAAACTCGTTTGGATGTTACGAATATCCGTCAGGGTATTTATCTGATGAAAATCACAACATCATCAGGATCAGCTGTCAAAAGGGTTTCGATAAAGCATTAAAAGTAAAAACTAAGGCAGAAATGGCTGGCTGGAAAAGTTCTGGCTGGCCTTTTCATTTTATATTCATATCTTAAAATTTTTAATATGAATGAAAGTATCCAGCTTCATTTTAACCAGCATCTTACTTTTTCTGGTTTGTAGCCTTGAGGCTCAGCCAGATCGCTTAAAATTTGATCGAATTTCAGTTTCGAGTGGATTGTCTCATGTAACTGTAAATAATATCTATGAAGATAGCTATGGATTGATGTGGCTTGGAACCACAGATGGACTCAATGTTTATGATGGATACGATTTCATCATCTATAAATCCGATGATCAAAATCCATTTAGCCTGGGAAACAATAACATTTGGAGAATACTCGAAGATGCCAATAGAAACATTTGGGTAGGTACTTATGAAGGACTTTTTCGGTTTGATCGTAATTCAAAAAAGTTTACCTCTGTTGAAGAACTGGAAGGCCAGTTCGTTACTTCGATCATTCAAAAAGATAGCTCCTGGTTTTGGGTAGGAACGGATAAAGGTCTTTTTAAACTGAATACTATGAGTGAGGAATTGGTTGAATCCACATCTTCACCAGACTATATTCTATCTCTTTATGATGATGGACTGCAGCTATGGATCGGGACATCTACATCCGGCGTATTCAAATACTCATATCAATCGGACACATTCACCTCAACCGGTTTTAGTGAAGGAGTACCGGTTCGAGCAATTCAGGAAGATCAAAAAGGAAATCTCTGGGTTGGCACCAGCACCGGACTTCATCGCATTGTCAACCAAGACTTCAATAATGCCACAGCCTTCTTCAAAAACGTAGAAATACTATCCACTTTGCTGGATCAAAATCACACCTTATGGGTAGGTACCTCTGAAAGAGGGGTATATACTATTGATAAAGCATCAAACATTAAAAACCATACATTCCAAAAAAATGATGTGTTGAGCCTAAGTGGAAACACCATTCGGTCATTGTGCGAAGATCGTTCCGGAAGAATTTGGATTGGTTCATGGGGCAATGGATTCAATATTTACCATCCTCAAAAAAGTAGATTTATTCATTACAGAAATGATGAAAGTGATCCTACCTCATTAAGTCACAATTTTGTTCATGCTGTTTTCGAATCTCGAGATCAGTGTATATGGGTAGGGACGAAAAGCGGACTGAATATTCTCAATCCAAAAACCCACCAAACCAGGCAAATATTTGCCAACGCCTCCAATAATCTGAACAGCAACTACATTAAATATATATTTCAGGATAGCCAAAATCGACTTTGGGTTGGCACAAAAAAAGGTTTAAACCTGGCAAAGGAGTATTCCCATAGTCCGAGTTTCCAAACCATTGCCTTGCCCGGAGGCGAAGAAAGCAATGACATAACTTTTGTATTCGAGGATGAAAGCCAAAATATCTGGGTAGGTACCTGGAATGGTCTTTTTCTTATTGATGAAACGTTAAATGCCATTCCACAACTAGAAGATTATCAAACTTTATGTATAGTAGAAGATTCAGGGACATTTTGGATTGGAACTTACTATAGTGGGCTATTAAGATTTGACGTAAACTCCGGAAAGGTGAAGGTATTCTCTCATGAAAAAGGTAATCCGAACAGCTTACCCAACAATCGTATCTGGACCATACATAAGGATGACTCGGGAGACATATGGGTAGGAACTTTTGGAGGTGGACTAGCGAAACTCCATCTGAAAAATGATGATGTCTCTTTCGAGATATGGAATGAAAGAGATGGTCTTTCCAGTAATGCTATTATAGGCATAATGGCGGATGATAAACAAAACCTTTGGATCAGTGGCAATTACGGAATATCAAGGTTCAATCCCTCTACAGGTATCTTTACCAATTACTATCAGGCCGATGGTCTTCAGGGAAATCACTTCAATGTAGCCTACCATCGTTCTACCTCGGGCATGATGTATTTTGGAGGAAGTGAAGGCCTTAGCGCTTTCCAGCCGAGTAACCTTAACGAGTTAAATACTGCCACTCCGTTGATAAATAGCTTTGAACTATTCAATAAACCAGTTCCTATTGAAGAAACTTCTGCCCTTAAAACAGATATTCTTACCACAGATCAGATTGTATTAAATCACGAGCAAAACATCTTTTCATTTGGATTTTCAGATCTGAATTTCGGAAACATCAAATCTAAATTTGCATATCGATTACGTAATTTCAATGATGAATGGACCATAACCGATGCACGGAGACGCTACGTAACATATACGAACATTCCCGAAGGCGAGTATACTTTCGAACTTAAGTCAATCGACAGGACGGGGCAACCAGGAGAATTAACGACCATTAAAACCATTAAAATACTGCCTCCCTGGTGGAGAACATGGTGGTTTAGTATCCTGGCAATCTTAACTACCATTACTGTTGTCTCAATAGCCTTTAAGATGCGTATCCAGCGAATCAAAGCCCAAAAGAAAATGCTCGTGCGTAAGGTTCAGCAGCGAACAAAGGAACTTGAACTAAGTAAAAAACAGGTGGAGGCAGATAAGCAAATCATTGAAAGAGCACTTATTGAGCGAGAGTCCTTACTTAAGGAAATTCACCACAGGGTAAAAAACAATCTTCAAATTATTGCCAGTCTGCTATATCTCCAGTCAGGAAAGTTTGATGATGAAGATTTTAAGAAAGTACTGGAAGAAGGTCAGGGTCGGGTACGTTCCATGGCTCTCATTCATCAAAAACTCTATGAAAACGAGGATTTGAAAAGCATTCCATTTGAAGAATACCTGGAAGAGTTAGTATCTGAAATCAGAGCTTCGTTTGGGTTGCGCAATGTCAATCTACATATTGAAGCAAAAAATATTTATTTCGATGTAGATACGGCAGTTCCTCTTGGGCTGATCGTTAACGAACTTGCCACCAATGCATTTAAATATGCTTTTGATTCGGAAAAGAATGGCACATTCAGTATTACGCTTACGCAACAAAGTGATGTGTTTACTCTGCATATTACAGACGATGGCAAAGGACTCCCTGAAGCCATTGATATTCGAAAGACAAAATCATTGGGTTTACGATTGGTGCGCATGCTTAGTCAACAACTCGAAGGTGACTTCCATTTTGAGTCTAACCAAGGCACACATTTTCAACTAAAATTTGCAGCATGACCCCTATCAAAATAATGATCGTAGAAGACGAAATGATCACTGCCGAGTCTTTAAAAGACATGCTGGAAGAGCTGGGCTATGAGATCACAGGCATTCATATTCGCGCTGAGAAAGCTCTGGAAGCAATGGAAAAAGAACAACCGGATTTTGCCCTGTTGGATATCAATCTTAAAGGTGAGAAAACTGGAATCTGGCTGGCGCAGCAGCTCAAGGACAATCACCATATTCCGTACGTTTTTCTCACCTCGTACGGAGATAGGATCACGATTGAGAAAGCCACTGAGGTCAATCCTTATGGATATTTACTAAAGCCAATTGAGAAGCAGAACCTTTTTGCTTCAATTGAAGTGGCGATAAAAAAGTTCTCAGAGATCGAGCATAATAACACACAATCTGAAGGCGTAGCTATGCCCGATGCACTCTTCATTAAAGACGAATATCTCTACATCAAAATAAAGTATGATGATATCCAAACTATCAAAGCAAACGGTAATTACATAGAAATCAAGACCAACGAAAAAAAACACCTGATCAAAGGAACCATGGACTCATTTATCCAAACGTTACCTGAAAGTACATTTTTCAGGACCCATCGTTCCTACGCCATCAATATTCACCTTATGGAAGCCTTCGGTGGAAACTTTGTGAAAGTCGGTAGTGAAGAGATTCCATTAACTCCACAAAACAAAGAAGTTCTCATTCAAAAACTTAAGCTCTACCAAAAGACATAGCTAAGACTTGAACAAAGCTGTCAATGCTTTATTTACTGCTGCTGCCGCATCATTTAAATGATCTCTGACCTGTCCCCACTTTTCACCAGAGTTTGCCGTCCGATTTTTGATCTGATCTTCCAGTTTCTCTTTTTGGATTTTCAGCTTCGCAATCTGATCTTCCATATCCTCAGAAACCTTACTCCCAGCCTTCTTTGTCTCGGCCACCAGCTGATCTATCTTCTTGCCAAGCTCAGCCATGATATCTTCTACTTTTCGCTTCTCACTCATAGGTTGTGTCGTTGTAGTGGAAATTTAAGTAATTCAAGTCATTAAATTATACCTGAATCAAATAGACTCCCCTCCTCGGAGGGGTTTGGGGGTGGGTAAAAACTCATCCAAAAGAAATTACTTAAAACCCACCTCTACTCCTCCCAAGAGGAGAGTTGATGGCATCTTTTGAATGAGTTATTAGTCTTTTCTCCCATACCATCGGGCAATCACCTCCTCAGCTGGCTTGCTTTGAGGCGTCCACTCCGTACCTCGCCACCGATCGCTACGCGTATGGAAGTGCCACTTCCAGAGGAAGCCGCCCGCAAACCATTCCTCCTCCATGAGTGCGCGATAGGTCGCCTCATAGGCATCTGCCTGCAGCTGTGTATTCACATTCTCCTCAGATTCATCAATTTCCCAGTGTTTGCCGGCTGCACCATTGGCACTCTGAAAGCCATACTCCGTGAATAGGATTGGCTTACCCCATTTTTTCGAAAATGCTCCAAGCTGCACTTTTATAGGCTTCCAACCCTGCTCTATTTCTTCAATGGATGGATGTGCACCCTCGGCCAGAGGAAAGTACGCATCTATGCCGATATAATCCACCGCATCCCACCACGTAATGATTTCAAAATTGTCCCAATTGGAGGCATAGGTGATCTTTCCTGAATAGATAGTTCGAACCTTCCTGATAAGTCCACGCCAGAAATCCGGACGTTCCTTTGCAGGAATGCGATATTCCGTACCAATGCAGAGCATATCCACCTTGAGCGAATCTGCAACCTTTGCATAATTGAGAATATATGCTGAAAACTCCTGCTCCCATTGCTCCCAGTCTGCTTCTGAGGTGAGGTTGAAGTCTCCTGTCCACCCTTCTCCTCTCACCCACACGTGCGGCTTGATCATCACTTTCAGATTGTGAGACTGAGCATACTCGATAAGCTTGCACGATCCGTCTGTGCGCTCCCCCCACCACTGGCGCTCATGATCGAACGAAACGCCGGGCTCCCCTGATCTGGAAAACGCGTAAGGGATCACCGCCACCCAGTCTGCATGGATGCGCTTGACCTCTCCCATATGATCTGATGTAATCTCGCGTGGTGGGTTAACAAGGCTAACACCATGGATCATGGGGTCTTTGCCCGAAGATGGAATCATGATCATGGCCAGACCACCACAAACCAGAAACAGCAACAAGATAAGCACACGCATAAGAGCAAGATACGGTAAGATTCTGATGGAAGTTTGAGCGATTCCAAAAAGTGTTTTCATAAGCGTTTATAAACGTAACTATACGTTTAAGAAACGTTTAATGAACGCTTTGAAATAGAAGAAAACGCTGAATACACGTTGTTTGAAAGGAATTGGTTAGTTTGCACGCTACATTATTGTTATATGCCATTAGGTTCTATGAAAGAGTATCTCCTAATTCTCCTTTTTCTTTCTTCTCTCAGGTCTTTCTCTCAAGATTTCTCAGTCAACGGAGAACTCGAATATGTAAATCAAATTCTGATTGAATTGAAGGAAGATTCAGCGCAAAGTTGGTATCCGAACGAGAGGAACTTTTTTGAACATTGGAGGAACGGACTTAATGAGGAGCTTAGCTCCAACTATCAAAAAGCAATTCAATACTTTGAAATGGCTATCAATCAAGACAGAGGAGAACTACCAACCTACTACCCTCTCTTCTCAATGGGTCGAACTTCTCAAAAGCTTGGGAACGACGCATTTTCCAAGGAGTGCTTTCGACGATTTTTGGAACATGCTAACAGCGAACTGAACTTCGAAAGTTCGTGGGCACCAACTAAAGAGCACAAGAACAGACTGAGCCTTCAAATATCTGAATTGCAAGATAAATAAAGGCATATAACAGTTGCTAGCACGAATGCGCCTGAGCATCCTCCTGCCAGTTTCATCGAATCTTCACCGCTCCGCTACCCATTCTGAAAGTATCTCCTCTCCTAGCAACTGTCTTGCTTCTGGATTTTGTCTTTCTAAATGCATTTCTTCGTAGATGCCGTTGTGGGTGTTGGGTAGCTACGCTATCTTAGTGTTTTCTGCCAAGCTCGGGGCGCACTCCTGCTAGCTAGGCGTTGGAGCAGCTTAAAAGTAACCGCTTACTCTAGGCAAAGTGTCAAGATACGTGTGTTATAGTTAGACTCCATTTAGCACGTAAGCTAAAGAAGCTATTTGCAAAGGCTGGTGTGATGAGTTACTTTGGTAGATATTTAGTTGAGTGTTAAAACCTACTCTCACTGGCCTCCTCTTTTATCCGTTCGGCTTCTTCTTTTCCAAGGTAGCGGTCTATCAAGAAGTGTCCCAGGTAGATCAGGGGTGTCAGGGCTATTGCCACAATAAACTTGTAGATGTAGTTGAGTGAGCCTACAGACATCACCTGTGAGAAGTCCCATCGGCTCTCCGCAGGCGCCAGAATGTAAAAGGCTATCGCCAGCACCACAAAGCTATCAATCAGCTGAGAGATGAGCGTTGAGCCTGTGGCCCTGAGCCAGATCATCTTCTCTCCTGTCATTTTTCTTAGCCGCTGAAAAATGATCACATCCAAAATCTGCCCTACTAAAAAAGCGATAATTGAGCCTACAATGATCCCCAGTCCCTGTGTGTAGATTTTATTGAAGGCAAAATTCATATTGAAATAATTGCCATCAGGATCGGTGCTATTCACCTCCAGCCAAAAGCCGGCAGGGCTCAGCTTGGTCACCAGCCAGATCATCAAAAAAGCATAGGAGATACACCCCACCGCTATGAAGCTGATCTTACGAACGCCAGCTTTGCCAAAGTATTCGTTAATGATATCAGTGGTGATGAATACCACCGGCCAGATCATCACTCCGGCGGTCAGGTTAAAATCCAGCGTGTATCCAAAGATATTGAGGTTGGCAGGCTCCCAGCCCAGGGACTGCTCCAGGGAAAATATTTTCACGCCTATCAGCTCAGCCAGTATCGCGTTGGTGAGGAAGATCGCTCCCAGGATGATAAACAGGTTTTGCTTCTTATTTCCCATCTACCACGAATTTAGTGCCTTCTATCGCCAGTTCCGTATGCTCAAATACTGCCCTGGCTTCATCAATGATCGGGTCAAGCTCCTTATATCGAGCTGAAAAATGCCCGAGAATCAGCTTCCCCACACCTGCATCTTTCGCAAACTGTGCCGCCTGCTCTGCGGTGGTGTGATAGGTCTGTTCAGCCCTGTCCTTCATGTCATTGGCAAAGGTTGCCTCATGATACAACAAATCCACACCTTTGATTGTCTCCAGGAGCTGAGGGCGCAACCGGGTGTCTGAAAAGAAAGCATAGCTAAAGCTGGGGTTAGGATCTTTCGTCAGCAAGCGATTTTCGTACTTTACTGATCCATCCTTGTTCAGGATATCTTCTCCGTCTTTCAGCCTGGCTATATCCAGATGCGAAAGCTCCACTTCCGGAAGCTTATTCCGATTAATCCGTCGTTTCTTTGGCTTCTCCCGAAACAAATATCCTGAGCATGGCACCCGATGATCCATTGGCAAGGTAGTAACAGTGTACTTTGGGTGATCATACACTACCTCGGACTCATTGGGAGTAAACTCAGTGAACCGTATCTGAAAATTGAGGGATGTTTCTGAATGGCGAAGTTGCAGCTGAATGATCTCTGACAATCCCGGCGGACCTACGAGAATCAGTTCTTTCTTCCTTCCAAACAAGTGCATCGTAGACAGCAACCCGATCAGCCCAAAATAGTGATCGCCATGCAGGTGCGAGATGAAAATGTGATCGATGCGAGAGAGGCGTACTTTGTGCCGTTTCATCAGCAGCTGTGTACCCTCCCCACAGTCAATTAGAAAATGTTGATCCTGAAGTTTGAATAATTGCGCAGTATGATGCCTGCGGTGCGCAAACGCCGCAGAGTTAGACCCAAGTATCAGTAATTCGAGGCTCAAAGCTTATTCTGCAGCACCCTGACCTTTCTGAATTTCTGTCATCAATACCACGTCTGCAGCCTCTTCTTGCCCAGCCACGATGGTCATTACCTTGTCCAACTGGCTAATAGAAACCAATTTCATCACGTGATCAGTTACATTATAAAGGACAAAAGCACCTTGCTCAGAAAATGATCTATTTCCTACCAATAGCGCACTAAGCCCACTGGAATCTACATATTTCACAGCTCCCATATCCACGATCAGGCTTTTCACACCATCCTGTGCAAGGTTCATAAATTCAGATTTCAACTCAGGTGCTACGGTGCTATCCACCTTCTCCTGGTTGATTTTGGCCATTGAATAATTTTCGTATTTGTCAACTGTAAATTCCATAATTCTCTATTCTACTATTTTGGCAATTTCCTCTTTAATCCGGGCTAATTTATTGGAGTATTCGTCCTTAACAAACTTTTCTCCCGAGATGTTCTCGTAAAGTTCGATGTATCTGTCTGAGATCATCTGAATTCGTTCATCAGGCATCTCAGGAATTTGCTGTCCATCTTTCCCCTGAAAGCCTTCAGATATCAACCACTGTCTTACGAACTCCTTCGAAAGTTGTTTTTGTGGTTGATCATTTTTTAACAATTCCTCATATGGCTCTTCATAAAAATACCTCGAAGAATCCGGTGTGTGCACTTCATCGATCAGGTAGATTTCACCGTCAAACTTCCCAAACTCATATTTTGTATCCACCAAAATGAGTCCACGCTTTGCGGCAATTTCAGTTCCACGCTCAAATAGCTCGCGGGTATAATTTTCCAGTTGCAGGTAATCCGATTCGGAGACTATGCCCTGCTTCAGGATTTCTTCTCTCGAAATATCCTCATCATGTCCAGCATCTGCTTTCGTTGTGGGCGTGATAATAGGCGATGGAAATCGCTCATTCTCTTTCATACCATCTGGCATTGGTACTCCACAAAGCATGCGCTTCCCATCCTTATATTCTCGCCAGGCATGGCCGGTCAGGTAGCCTCTGATCACCATCTCTACTTTGAAAGGCTCGCACCTTTTGCCAAACGTAACATTCGGGTGAGGTGAACTTTCTACCCAGTTAGGGACGATATCTTTTGTGGCTTCCAAAAATTTAGCAGCCAGCTGGTTCAACACCTGCCCTTTGTGTGGGATAGGCTTGGGTAATACCACATCGAATGCCGAAATGCGATCCGTCGCGATCATGGCCAGCTTGTCTCCAAACTCGTACACTTCACGAACCTTTCCGGTGTATTTCCCGGTTTGTCCTTTAAATTGAAAATCGGTAGAAATGATGCCTTGTGACATAGACGGCAAATATAGTCTGATGCTCACGATTGATCTTGTGCATTCCTTATGAAAAAAGTACTGATGATCGTGCTGGTTATTTGTTCATGCGAATTTCGCGTGGATGATGAAGAGGCGAGAAAATCACTTGAAGAAAGTGCGATTACGCTTCATTTCGGAGACGTATTCGTTTCAGACAGAAACATCCATTTTGCATTTACAGAACAAGACAAGGAAACAATGGCCGTTTTGGTGCATGGCTCCCCGGGATCATGGAATGCGTTCATTGATTTTTTTAAGACTGACACTCTTTTAAACAAGGTGGATCTGCTAGCTGTGGATCGTCCGGGATTTGGAGGTTCAGGATTCGGAATAGCAGAGCCTTCATTGGAAACTCAGGCTTTTCAGATCAAAAAGGTATTGGATCAATTCCCAGAGAAGAAGAAGGTTCTGGTTGGGCATTCACTCGGCGGTCCGATTGTGGCAAGGATGGCCATGGACTATCCTGATGAATTTTCAGGAATCATCATGGTAGCCCCATCCATCGATCCGAATCTTGAAGAAGATGAATGGTATCGAAAAGTGATCAAATCTAAAATCGGCTCCTTTTTCACACCTAAGGAATTTGAAGTGAGCAATGACGAAATCATGCCATTGAAAAATGAACTTGAACAGATGCTTCCTTACTGGGAGAAAATAAAAATACCAACGATCGTCATCCAGGGAACTGAAGATTCGTTGGTACCTAAAGAAAATGCAGCTTTTGCCAAAGAGGTGTTAGCAGATTCTGTATTGGATGTAATTATGCTTGAGGGAGTCAATCATTTTATTCCCTGGTCACATCCTGAAGAGATAGTAAAGGCGATCCAGCAACTAGCGAATCGCCAAGGCCATCATCCATAGCTAGACGCTAAGCGTCTGTTTCATAAATGTTTCACACTTCTCTCTGCTGCCTATATAGAGGATGCTAAAGCCTTTCTTTACCATCCAGTCACCTGTTTGGGATTTTGTTAATCGAACCCGATCCTTGTCCTGCCTCTTAGCGAATAATCTGAAAAGATTCATGATAGTATTGTTTAAATTTTACATCAAAAGGGCATTCTCCATGTACTTCTCGCATTTCCTCTTGGTCCCTATGTACAAAATCTTGTAGCCCTTCTTTACCATCCATTCTTTACCTGATTCAGTCTTTGTGATTTTGATTCTTTTGGGATTTCGATTGCCTGAAAAGAATTCTAAAATGCTCATAGCTGGAGTTTTGCTTTAAAAAATTGTATGATTTAAATATTAAACATAAATATAACAATTTTTGTTTCATTAAAATGCAATTTTTTATAAAAATTTTCCTATTTACTGAGATGACAGGCAAAAAAAATGGCAATGCCTGGTGAGGAGCATTGCCAAAATGGTGAGATCCATAATCTCTAGCTGATGTTACATCGCGTGACTCATGTAAGTCTCACATTTATCTCTTGAACCGATGTAGAGTACCGTTGAACCTTTTCTCACAACCCATTCGCCACTGGCCTCTTTCTTAAGTTTAAGTTGGTTTTCATCAGACGACTTTCCTAGTAGAGTTTTTACAAATTTCATATTAAGTCTATGATTTCGGTTGATTTATACTTTGTTGAGAACAAATTTAACTATTCATAGTGTCAAATTAAAATAATTAAAAAAGTTCTTATTAAAATACAATTAATGAATAGTTAAACTCATTTTAATCGAAGAAATCGTACGTTTTGTCCTATTTTGAAATTCAAATAGTAGGCATGCCTACCATTTTATAAGAGCAGAAGCCCAGGTAAATCCGCTTCCAAATGCAGCAAGACAAACCAGATCACCATCTTTGATTTTTCCTTCTTGCCATGCTTCACTCATTGCTATTGGAATGGACGCTGCGGTGGTGTTTCCGTACCGCATGATGTTGTTGTACACCTGATCATCAGAGAGTCCCATCTTCTTTTGTACAAATTGACTGATTCTCAAATTGGCCTGATGAGGTACTAGCAGACTGATATCTTCAGGTTTACATTTATTCGTCATCAATGCCTCACCTATTACCTCCATAAAACGGGTGACAGCATGCTTAAACACAAAGTTTCCATTCATATAAGGATAATAGGAAGAATCTTCTGGATCATTTTCTTGTATGATCTCAGGCACCCACCGGCCTGTATTGGGCCCTATCAGTGCCAGTTCTTCTGCATGCTTCCCTTCGGAGTGAAGGTGTGTTGAAAGTATTCCCCGATTAGGATCTTCACATCGCTGTACTACAGCAGCACCTGCTCCATCTCCGAAAATTACAGTTACTCCACGACCTCTATCTGTTTTTTCCAGCCCCCCGGAATGATTTTCAGCTCCAATCACCAAAATATTCTTATACATGCCAGTTTTCACAAACTGATCGGCTACAGAAAGTCCATATACAAAGCCAGAACATTGATTCCTCACATCCAAGGCTCCAACCTCTTTGATACCAAGTTGATCTTGCACCATCACACCTGGGCCGGGGAAATAGTAATCAGGGCTAAGTGTAGCAAAAATGATAAAGTCTATATCGTCAGGGGTGATTCCGGCATTGGAAATCGCCATTCTGGCTGCTTTTGTACCCATAGTAGATGGGCTATCATCGGTTTTTGGATCTATCCAGCGACGCTCCTTTATTCCTGTGCGCTCCATTATCCATTCATCATTCGTGTCCATCATTTTGGACAGGTCGTCATTGGTCACGACATTATCGGGTACATAATGCCCAAGACCTGCAATTCTTGAGGTATACATGCTGTTTATTTTAATCTAAGATAATGAAGCACTAGGACTCTTCTGCTGATACCAACCAACTTTCGATGATCTCCTAATTTGAGCCTATTGCTATTCTTTATCCGGATCAGGAAAGACAAAATCTTTCAGATAAGTGGTTTTAGTACCGCCGGTAGCATGGATTTCAAAGTTATCCAGTGGTACTATCGTATTGTCAGGTAGTTTGATTTCGATTTTGAATACATCATCCGCTGTGATTTCCATCTCGTACCTGCCCTGATTATCCAGCTGTGAGAAGAAATACATATCAGGGTACCCAATAGGTCTAAAGAATATTCGAGCATTGGTCATAGCTTTACCTGTCTTTTCATCCAGCACCCGCCCACTGATTTTAACAGTATGTATTTCCCAGAAAAAGAAGATATCATAATCGCCTATGGTATGGAGTCTGTTCGAAGTGAAGTAGCCCGACATTTGATCATTATTGAGCTTGAAGTGAATCTCATCGTCAGGCGAATTGATCGGGAACCCTAAGTTTTCCGGTTCAGACCAGGTCAAGGTGACTGTATCTAATGTTGATTTAAAAATATCATAGCCTCCCATGGTAGAGTGACCATCAGATGCAAAGTACAAGGTTCGTTCGTCCGGGCTTAGGTATGGACTATCTTCATCATACTCACTGTTGATATTACTGGCAAATGGGGCTGGCTTACTCCATTCACCACTCACAGGATCTTTAAATGATTGATAGAGATCGTGATTAGCATCTTTTTTTGAGCCTACATCTTTGGCAAAGATGATTCGGTCTTCGTGCTCATTGATGAAAAAATGAGAACTCAAGTGTGTGGATGAAATTTTACTATCAAATTCCCTGGGGGCAGACCACCCTGTCTTTGAGTCTGTGGGTTCACTGTAGAATAAATCACCACCTTTTTCAGTCCTAAACTGAAACAACCGGCCATCTTCGGCTACCACCTCAATATTGGAATTATCCCGAGTAAATGTACCTACATTGTAAATCACTTCCGGTTTAGACCATGAACGATTTCCTGTGTGTTTGGTATGATAAATCTGAAATTGATCCGGGCGACTCTCATCCTGATTTGAAAGAAACAATAGCTCTTCATTTTCGGCAAAATACACCGGGCTCAACTCGGCCTTCTCCGTATTTACACCACGCTCCAGCAAATGAATTTCGTAGTATTTAGGGTGATCCATGAAGTATTTTGCGTTAGTAGCCCAATTGGCCCAACGGCGAGCTTCCTCCATAATCTCATCACTCTTCTTAGCGGGTAAATCGATGAATTTTTTCAATGAAAGCAGAGCTTCTTCAAATTCGTATTCCTTCATCTGAATCCTTCCCTTCCAGTAGTAGTAGAACTTGTCAACCTTAGCCATGACAGCCTCATAGTTGTTGAAGGGCTCCATATCTTCATACTGAGTGATTGAAAGTAGCTTACATATTTCAATCTTGTATTGAATATCCTCATAGTTGGCGTCTTGCTCCTCAATAGCTTGATAGAGTTCCAAAGCTTCAGCAAACTTTTCATCATAGAAAACCTCTTCGGCCTCTTTGTACATTTTAAAGATTTGCGCCTGAGTATCGGTAAAAATGATTAAGGTCAGGATCGTGCAAAACACTCGAATCACTCTCATCATATTTCGCTGGTATTATTCTTTAACAAGTTTAATCAAATAAGGCTAATTGACTATAAGCAAATAAGTTATTGATTGAAATATCCTAATCTAATCCCAAAAGAAATATACAAACCTGTAAAATCATCATTGCTAACGCCATTTAGATCCAAATCTTTCATTTGCTGGTATCCAATGGACAATCGTGGTTTCGCATATCTGAAAACTGATAATTCTCCAGCTAAACCAATTTTCATCAAAGTGAATTCATCACGGATAAAATCCTGCTGCTCACCAGCCTCCCTCCAAAGTAGATCACCCATAAAATAGCCGGCCTGCAAAATCAAATCAATCTTTTCATCTTGATAAAAGGAATAAGAGGCATAAGGCCCACCATATCGGTATTTTAACTCAAACACATTGGGGAAAACCAGAAGAGACTGAGCAGTACCTAAAAAGTCTACTCTACTAAAACCCAACATCCACCTTTCATACTGAATCCCTACTCCTACCTCTCCTAAAAAATTTCGCTCAGGAGCTGCAGGCTCAAAGCTGACTCCTCCAATAAGATAAACTCCACCGTAATAGGGTGGTGGCACTTTTTCTAACGAATCAACGGCCAGGCTATCCATCTCCTGAGCAAGAGAAGTAAACGATACAAGAACAAGCAAACAGAGAATTTTTTTCATTCCATTCATTAATTATCTAAAATTAACAACAACATGCAACCCATGTCCCCTTTGCAAGTCTTTATGATGAACTAACCTTAAAGTTGGAAGCAAACACGGTAAATATTCACGCCGATCTGATAGCCAGATGCAGGGATGAAGATCGCTCAGCACAGTTTGAAATTTACAAACTGTATAACAAAGCGATGTACAATACTGCCCTGAGAATCACAGGCAATGATAGCGATGCGGAAGATGTATTGCAGGATGCATTCGTCAGCGCCTTTCAAAACCTGAGTAGCTACAGAGAAGATGCTTCGTTTGGGGCATGGCTGAAGCGAATAGTGATTAATAAAGCGCTAAATCAGGTTCAGCGCATAAAAAAAGACCTGATGCTGGCAGATAACATTAAGGAAGAGGTCAGTGAATACGAACCGGAAAAAACAGAACCAACCTACACAGTAGAGCAAGTAAAACGAGCAATGAATGAGTTGCCGTCCGGGTTTAGAACGGTCCTGTCTCTTTATTTATTTGAGGGGTATGACCACAAAGAAATAAGCGAAATACTGGGAATCACGGAATCAACTTCCAAGTCTCAGTACAAGCGAGCAAAAGACAAATTGAAAATGATAGTAACACAGGAGGTGAATTATGGGTGATCAACTGGAAAAATTCATAATGGAAAACAGGAATGCATTTGACGATGCAAGCCCTGACGACAAAGTGTGGAAAGGAATAGACCAAAAGCTGGGCAAGAAGGTGACCTTGTGGCCCACCATCTGGAAGGTAGCGGCTATGCTTTTTATGGCATCTACCATCTTCCTGATGATTGATCGAAATGATCGAGCTTCTGAAGAGCTGATTTTGAGTGAAGAGTTTAATCAGGCAGAAGATTATTATGTGACCCTTATTTCGCAGAGAAAGCAAGCCATAAAAGAGCAGCTATCTCCCGAGCAAGAACAACAATTTTTAGTGGAGATCGACCAACTAGACTCTATGTATCTGGAACTGAAGAAAACCTACCAGACCAATGCTTCCAACGATCGAGTGATGGATGCGATGATCAGCAACCTGCAGCTGAGACTTGATATCCTGAACAAGCAATTGGAAATTTTAGAAAACATCAAAAACCAAAACAATGAAAACGACATATCTATTGAAATATAAATTTCTCGCGCTTTGTCTTCTTATCGCCACGGCTGTATTTGCCGGTGACCAGGATCAGAAGAAGAAGTATGTGGAGAAAAACTATAAAGTGAGTGCTACGACCAAGCTTAAAATAGAAAATAAGTTTGGCAAAGTGGAGATCAATTCATGGTCTAAGAGTGAGTTTGACATAAAGGTGGAAATCATAGGCAAAGGAAGAACCGAAGAACGAGCACAGCGAATCTTAGATGCAATTGAGATTGATATTACCGAAAGTAGTGCTGAGATTGTTTTTGAGACAGAAATACAGGACAACAAAAGCAAGAATGAGGAAGGATTTGAGGTCAACTATACCGTATATATGCCCGACAATAATCCTCTGGAGATCAAAAACAGCTTTGGGGATGTAACTATGGGAGATAGAAAAAACAACCTTGACATCAACGTGTCCTATGGCTCCATGAAAGTGGGTGATGTGTCCGGCGACACCATGATAAAACTGTCCTTCGGAAGTGGCGGAGTAGGAAGAATCAAAGATGGAGAGGCCACCATTAAATACAGCAACTTTGAGATAGAGGGGGCCGGTAAGCTAGACCTAACACAAGGATTCTCGGATATAGAAATCGGCGAGGTGGATGACCTGGAGATTGAAAGTAAGTATGGAAAAGTAGAAATCGAAAAGGCCGGAAAAGTAGATGCTGACGCACATTTCTCAGGGTTTGAAATTGAAGAGCTTACGGGTAGTCTCGAGCTTGACTGTAGCTACTTGGGAGACTTCAGAATAGACAAGCTAGCCAAGACCTTCACCTTAGTGGACATTGATGGAAAGTTTGGGTCATATGAGATCGGGCTGGAGGAAGGATTGAATGCGGACATCAATGCGGAGTTCTCATTCGCGGATTTGAAATACTCTTCTGATGTAAATGCAACTTTTAACTATCGTGTGAAAGAGTCTAACAAGAGCATTTATAAAGGAAAAATAGGGAAAGGCGATCCAAATAAAATGATCAGGGTAGATTCCAGCTACGGAAATCTAAGATTGAAAATGGATTGATTTTTTTTGTAACTTTAACTGACTGAAAGGCGTGCTATGATAGCATGCCTTTCTTATTTACAGAGGCACCTATTTTTTGATACCGTTCTTTATTCGCAATTTGCGATACCAAATATCGTTCCACGAGTTGAATGAACACTAAGCTAACCCTGCTTATCATATTGTTACTTTTTGGAGGACCCTCACTGGCTCAGACCTCTCCTAATATTCAATCGGTCAGTATTGAAAATGATGATGATTTTAACGGATTTGAATTGATCGAACCGGGAGACAACAAGCTGTTTGTGCTGGCAGAGCATTGGCACAATATCCGATCTGTGCCCAAAGCTACCCTGAAGATGCTTCGCTATCTCCACAAGGAGGCCAATGTGAGAATCCTGGCTATAGAGCAAGGAGCAAGTGCGGCCCACATGATCAATAGCTATCTCAACTCCGGCGACACCACTGAGCTGCGGGAGATTATCAGAAATACGCTGTTTTGGGGAAAAGAAAACTGGACTTTTTTTGAAGAACTAAGAGCTTTCAACCTGACTCTCCCTGAAAAAGATAGAGTGGTTGTCCGAAGTATCGACATTGAGTATAAAATGGCCTCCGCTATCTATGTGATCAATGAATTAATCGGTGATAAACGAATCCCTAAATCACTTGAGACGACAATTGGCACATTCAAGAAGATTTTTGAGGATACGCGAGCCCATCGCGAAAGCTATCAGGGACTGTCAGTGATGTACTATTATGACAGAGACCTGGTAGAAAGTCTCATACTCATGACGATCGATGAACTGGAGAGCAAGAGTGACGCATACATGAAGTTTTTTGGAGATGATTTTATCACATTCGCCACCATGATTCTGGACATGGATGACGGCCTCACATTCGATTACACCAATCCCAATAATAATTATAAGTTCAGGGATCGTTTGATCTATAAGAAATTTCAAACTCTGGTAGAAGAAAACCCTAAAACAGGCATTCTTTGTGTGATCGGGATGCGACATGCCACAAAAGGATCGTCGATCTATAAGCTGGATAAGCTCTCATTTTCTCCACTTTATGATCAGGTTGCCATCATAAAAGTTTCGGCGTTTTTCAATAAGCTGATCACCTCCAGTGACCTGAGAAAAGTAAACTTCAACTACCCCAAGCTGCTCAAATCAAATGGGGCAACACTAATCAAACATGATCCAAATGATGGGGTTTTAAAATCAAGCAAGTTTTTTGATTACACCCTCTTCATCAATGACAATGGAGAGCTCACTCCGTTTGAAAAGGTTTATAGGGAAGAATACTAGTCCTCAGCAGCAGCCCGTCTTAGCCTATCGTTAATAGCTCTGCCCAATCCCTCTTTTGGAACGTATTCAGCCAACACAACCTCGATGTGTTTTTGATCCATCAATCGAAGGGAGGAAAAAATATTTCGAGCGGCCTCCTCCAAGTCGCCGCTTTCCGACAAGACGCTCAGGTTTGTTTTCGGCACATCAAATGAATCCCTAAAAGAAATAACACCGGTAGTAGTTTTATCGAGCTTGCTGAGGTTAGCTGAAATATCACCGATGATCATTTTTCTCCCGGGAGAGTAGTGTGATTTCAGCATCCCGGGTGCTGCAGGATTTGAACTCATATTTACATTCACATTTACCGCTCCTATCGCTTGCTCAATTGCCTCAACCTTGGTTCCTCCAAGGCGGTAAACAATCGCATCTTCTCCCTCAAATCCAACAATGGTTGACTCCAGCCCAACATTGCATTTTCCACCATCTAGAATATAGTTGATTTTCTCCCCAAGTTGATCATCCACATGCTTGGCAGTGGTGGGAGACACATACCCAAACGGGTTCGCACTTGGTGCCGCTAGCGGAAAATCAAGCTGGGAAAGCAGCTCAAGTGTGAGTGGGTGATTGGGGATTCGAACTGCCACCCTGCCCAACCCTGAGGTTAGAAGATCAGGGACGTTAGGTTTCTTGTCCAGCAAAATGGTGAGTGGCCCCGGCCAAAATTGACTAGCCAAAACTTTTGCTTTTTCCGGGACATTCTTAGTCAGTGCCTCCACCTTTTCCAATGAATCCACATGCGCAATAAGTGGATCAAACTTTGGCCTGTTCTTCGTAGTGTAAACTTTCACAATCGCATCTTCGCTTAAAGCATTGGCTGCCAGGCCATACACCGTTTCGGTGGGAATCGCCACCAGTTCATTTGACTCGAGGAGCTGCTTTGCTTTTGCGATATCGATTCCTATTTCTGCCATGATTATGCGATTGCAAAGATTAACCAACCTTTCCAATTTGCCATGTGGCTGTGAAATACTTATTTTCGTTAAAAAACCTTACCATGACAAAAAGCACAAGAAACACTCTACGAATTGCTTCATTCATCCTTGCTATCCTGGTGATTTTGATGGACCTGGGGATCATTCCAAATATTGTGAATTATCACTTCTGGGTAATGGTAATTGCCTATTTCCTCCTTGTCTTAAGCCTGCGCTAGCGTCGAAGGATCAGCCTCCCGGTTCTAGTCTGTCCCTGATAGGAGATTCGGAAGAAGTACATTCCATTGGCCAAGGAAGTACCTGACGGTGTATTTCCATCCCATGTAATAGAGTTTATACCTGCATACTGTGGTGCCCAAAGAATGGTGTTTATTATCTCACCTTTAGAAGACAGGATATCAACACGCACTTCACCATCTTGTGGAATTGAATATTGGATTTGGGTAGTATTGATAAATGGATTTGGATATGAGGCCAAAACCTGAAACGGCTCTCCTTCTGGTTCAATCGGCTGAATAGATTTAAAATCATTAATCGTGGTGGCAAATATCCCGTTTCCATGCGTCGCAATTACAAGTCTGCCATCGCTTGGTCTATAGTCCATCATCGGAATGATAGCGCTTCCGATAATGTCTGCTGACTCTTTCACCCAGACTGTGCTGGTACCATCTAAATCCTCAGTTCCATAAAGTCCCACGCTTGTGCCTACGAGGTATAAATTACCCCCGATCTTAGGTATGATCTCCGCCCACCGAATACTTGGTCCATTGCCAGTTCCATCAGGATTTTCCTCCAAATTTCCACTTACGTCAGCAAACGTTTCGCCACCATCTCTACTTTCAAAAATTGAAGGGATGTTGTAGTTTGAAAACACAACAAGTAGATGATCGTTATCCTCAGGATTAACAGAAATACTGGAAACGTATCCATTTGAGATTGAATCCAATTCAACTAGAGAGAAGCTGATTTGATCATTGGCATTGTCTAGTCTAAACAGATTTCCGCCTGTAGATCCAAAATACACCCGACTACCATCTTGAGAAACCTCAACGGCGCTTACCTGACCGTTTTGAATAGGCACTTCATTCACTTTTTCCCAGCCTAGACTGGTCGGAACCTGCGAGCCAGAAGGAATCTGAGAAACATTCGAATTGAAATAAAGGTGATTGCCTCCTGCACAGAACATCCGGTTTTGATTCACAGGATCGAGGGCAAATGGGTTTACAAATAAATAAATCGAGCCCGCCTGAGAGACCAGTCCTCCAGGATCCACTCTCCCAAAAGAAGTGATATCAAAATCTGAGTTTAGCGTAAGGCGAAGCGTCTGTCCTCGCTGAAATGAAGTGTACCAAAATATCTCCTCTTTGGTAGTCGCTGCATAGGCTCCATCACCGCCTAGTATTCCTTTCCATGAGGTGCTCCCGCTCGGAGATAAGTCCGTTCCATTGTCCTGCATACCTCCAATAACTGTTGGATCCCCTGAGCTTTTAGTTTGGGCTAGGGTAAAGAATTGAGAAGTGATAAATCCTTCATTCCTGCTATGCCAAAAAACAGAGTCTGCTGTAATATCATTGCTAAGTATGAGACCGCCATCACTTGCTGAAAGTGCTACATCAGGATTGCTTGGAAGAAAAAGCAAATCATGCTGATCGGGATGGTGATCAGGATAAATACCAGCACCCCCCTCAGGATCGTATCCTCCTATCCAGTCAATGTTTTCTTTGGTTCTGAATCCATCGGTGGAGCGATATAGGTTGGTGCCTCCAATGAAAACAATATTAGGATCATCAGGATATACACGGATCATCATATTATAAGACCCTTGAGTGTTCAAATTTGCCAATTCGCCCTCAAATTCAGGAATCTGACGAGTTTCAGGATCAAATCCTTTAACCCTCGAAGGACTATTGACAAGTGATAGTCGATGTTCTAAAATGAAAATAGGATTGGAGTCAACCATGAAATAGGTGATATCTGGATTGGATGGGCTACTGCCTATAACCACTCTACGATATTGAGACTCCTGCGTAAATGGCGTAATATTTATCCAGTCCTGACCGTTTTCTGAGTAATATATCCCAGCCTCAGGAGAGTTCACGTCGGAAGCAGATTCGGTAGAAAGAGTAGCATAAAATACATTATCAGCAGATCGCTCTAGAGAAGTATAAAAGGATGCGGTAGATTCATTCAAATCTATGGATTCATCCAGATCAAACAACTCCTGCCCAATCTCTACTTCCCATGTGTTACCCCCGTCTACCGACCTCAATATCCCACCAAATGCTGCTACCAGCACCTCATCTTGCAGAAGGTTTGCTGGATTGGTTTCAATGTCCCAGATGTATTGAAACTGACTATTGAAGATGTGAGGATCTGAATCCTGAGTGGATAGAATGGGATCCCATGTCTCACCATTGTCCGTAGACTTATAGATACCGCTTCCCCGGAAAGGTGCGCCCCCTCCTCTCGATGAATTTCCAACAATCTCACCTGTGCCATGATACCAGATATCCTCTCTCCCCGGCCGTATATCCTGAACAATGCAAGTCACACTGTTTCTGTTTTCCGGATTGCTTTTCCTAGACCAGGTTAAGCCACCATCTTCACTCTTCCAGACACCTCCGGATACTCCACCTGCCAGAATCACATTCTCATCCCGCACATCAAAGGCTACTGCTCTGGTTCGTCCTCCCACATTCGTTGGGCCCAGGGATTCGATCTCTAATTGTTGTGTGCGGAAATTGGCTGTTTTCAGCTGATGATTTGCTGCAAATTGAAGCTCCACCTTGCGAATATTCGATGGAATCTGACCCGTCTTGGGATCGGCGGTTAGTAGTTGAAAGTACTCATTTCTCCCCATCAAATCTTCCCGACCTCCGATTTCGGCAGGAGGATGATTGATCACAATCTCATAAGAGGGGCCAAATAAAAACTCCGAATCACTAAGTAAAAAGCACAGAAAAAATGGCAGTAGATTTTTTCTCACTTATTCAATCACTGTATTGACCTTATTCAGTTTTCCTTCAGCCAACTCACCTGTTTTCACCCCTTCACCATTGTTGTTCATATCTTCAAATTTGGCCTCTACAAAGTATGCCATAGGTTTTACTTCCTTAAAAGTCACCCGCCCTTTATTGTCAGTCTTAAGAGTTTGAACAGCATTTTTGCTTGCCAGGTAGTCTTTCTCATTTTCATAGATGGAAACCGTAGCACCTTCTACAAAATTTCCAAGTCCATCAATGACTGTGATTCTCAATTTCGTAGGTAGAATCTGAGCTTCAGCAGAGTTGCTGGCTAGCGATCCAAATAAAAGTGCTGATAGTACGATAAGTGTTCTCATTGTAATTTTTTAATCTTTTAGTGAAAAAATATGTAAAGCTAGATCCTCGAAATTCTCTGCTTGTTTGTATTTCCTGTCAGGATACGAATTTGCTACAAATTTGATACGAGTAGGTTGATCATTTTCCTCAATATACTCTATCTGCACATTTCCATACTTCTGATCTATGGGCTCCTCAAATCCTAGTCTTGGTTTGAGGTAATGCATCTCTTTTGATTCCACTATATCGCCTTTCTCTCTCAGCGTATGCCTGCTCATAACAAGCCTGTAATCCAACTTTTTTACCTGATCCGCCAGGTAATCGAAGAGATAATGAAAGTTATTTTTCCCGTATGTGGACTCATAGTTGATCGCAATTCCATTGCTATACGTAGACTCCAGTAGTACCACTTGAGGATCATTGTCCACTCCCTGCTTTCGCCAGAAATAGGATTGAGACAGTTCATTTAAAAACTGCTCACAGTATTCAGATGTCTTCCAGGCCTGAAACCGATCGACAAACGCTTGGCTTCTTTTAATGATCTCGTTCACCAAAATGGCAGTTGCCTTGGGGCCTGTAGTCCCAAACAAGCGATGATATATTTGATCGAAGTAGCTCATTATCTAATAAGCGTAACAGACCCATATTGTTCGATAGTTCCTAAATCCGGAGCTAATGCGCTGGAAAATTTCAGAATGTATGCATACGTTCCAGGAGGTAGCACAGAACCTTTATACACTCCATTCCAGCGGAAATCCTGATTGTTTGAAGTATACACCAACTCACCCCAGCGAGTGTAAATCATAATTTGAAACTGATCCACATAGTCATTCGGGAATACGAAAAACTCATCATTCACTCCATTTCCATTCGGAGAAAAAGCATTAGGAGCAAAAATGACCGGACGACAGTCCTCAACTACCTCTACCCTGTCTGTGATACAAGTAAATCCGTTGTAAATAGTAACTTCATAGGTTCCGGCAGTTGAGACGTTCAGTACCTGAGCTGTGGAAATAATAGCATCATCAGGCAAAAGTCTCCACTCATATGTATTGAAAATTCCAGGATCCAAATCCACGGTAGGGTCGACAGGATCGCCAGTGCAGAATGAGGCTCTTGCAGGTAGAATCAAATCTTCTGGATTGATCGGCACCACAGCAATATCTAACGCATCGGTAGCCATGCAGGTCCCTGACTCATTGGTGGCGGTCACAGTATATCTCCCAGATTGTGTCACTGCCAAAATGGAGTCAGTTTCTGCAAGGATATTGCCTGAAGCATCTTGCCATTCATAAGTCACAGATGGACTATAGTAATTTGTTGTGGCGATGGCCAACACTGTTCCGTTATTGTCACAATCCGGCTCCAAAGTCATATCAACTGTAAACTCCGGTTGAATCTCCACATTTGCATCACCCGAAGTGATTTCACAGCCAGTAAACTGATCTGTAACTGTCACATTATAAGTGCCAGAGGTAGTCACAGTTCGTTGCATCGCTTGTCCACCATCGTTCCAATTGAAAATGTAACTACCACTTCCTCCAGTGACATTAGCCACAAGCGTTACCTGACCATCGCATGGATCTCCATTTACCACCACGTTTACTGTAGGATCTCCATTGAAATCTACTCTTATATTTTCCGATCTGGGACATAATCCTGCTCCTTGATCTGCTGTAACTGTATACACGCCCGGTTGATCTACTGTAATCATAGTTCCTGTATTTGCCCCAACAATGCCTGGACCTGTCCAAGTGTAAGTGGCAGCCCCTCCTGTTCCATCTGTCACCAAAACATCGCCTTGTGTACCGCATATTTCCTGAATCGCATCAAAAGTGAAGTTTGGTTCTGGATCAGGATTGATGGTAATCTGCTCCGTCTCCACACAATTTGGCGGAGCAATGTCAGACACCTGCACGAACAATGTGCCGGTATTTAATCCAGCTATGGTTAAAGGATCTGCAGAGTCTGTGCCACTTGCTACTATAACACCGCTCGAATTTTGGACTTCATAATCGTAATTAGCCGGTAGTGAGTTTAACTGCAAGTCGACACTGCCATCACAATTCCCTCCAATATTTGTGACCGTGAAATTGAAAGTTCCCGGATCTTCCACCTGCACAACCTCCCGGTAGGTACATCCAGTCACTAAATTCGTCACGGTGAGATTATAGTTTCCTGGTGCTAAAGGTGTAATTGTCGGTGCGGCACCCGGACCATCAAAGTTGGCAGGACCGAAAGGAGAAGGCCCGGTCACCTGATAGGAGAAACTTCCTGATGTATTGAAATTGATGTCAATTGTTCCATCATCATTGCCACACCCGGTTGTAGGACTAGGCGTGACCGTCACATCAGGCTCTTCCTGAATGGTGACCTGAATCGTATCTCTGCCAATACAACCAAAGGAGTTGGTTACCTCTACGGTATATTCAAAAACACCTGCTGTGGTAGTGTCAATGTCAAAAGTTCGATTCGTGCCGAGCACCACTCCATCAATTGCCCAGGCATAAGTTGCCCTGGCTACCTGAGCGTCCAGGGTTTGCGTTGGATCATTTTGACAAAGCGTTCTGTTCGCTCCAAGATCCACATCCGGACGAGCATCAGCTAGAAAAACCTGAAGGGTATCAGAAGTACACCCAGTAACAGTATTAATGATAGCCACATCGATAATGGCAGGTTCTGAAACAGTAATTTGCCTGGTGGTCTGCCCGGTACTCCAGTAGTAACTAAAGTCAGGATTATTTACAGGCCAGGCTGTGAGCACGATAGGCTGATCACAAAGCGCCGTATCGGTCGGCACGGTTGGATTTTCAGGGATGTTATTGATCGTGATGGTTTGAGTCAATGTGGTATCCGTATCGCATCGGTTGCTCAGCACCATCTGAACAGTGTACGTTCCTGGGTTTGTATAAATGTGAGTAGTATCCTGAACATTTGCAGATGTTCCATCACCAAAAATCCAGAAGTAGTTTTCAATCGAATTGTTCGGGTCTCTACCAACCGCAGTGAAGGTGGAGGGCTGTCCAGCGCATCCTGCTGTCACAGTTATACTCGGTTCTTGCAAAGGGGGTGTCTGATTTTGAGCGAAATTTGGCAACCCAAGCCTGCTTGTTCTACCTGATAGATCAAAGCCACCAGCGTCAAATCCAACCGCATTATCGTCTCCGTCAGGAGAGCTTATGGTGCCTATTGTTCCAGAATTGTCTACAGCCATGTAAATGGTGCCATCCGGACCTAGCTGCAATGCACCATATCCTGCTCCCTGAGGATATCCATCAAATTTTGTTGCCGAGATGTCTGCGGCGGGGTTTGCTGAATTCAAGCTATCCAGATCGTATTGAATAAGCTTGGAAGCTCCTGAAGAAGTTGTCAGATAAAGCTTTAATCCCCCAGGTGAAAACTCCATCCCGTAAAGGTTATTCTCACCTGTATCTATGAGGCGTGGATTAGAAACTTCTCCCTGATTAAAATCCAGAATCTCAATCTGATTTGTACCCGGAATATTTACCGCAATTTGATTAAGGGTTGGAGATATCTTCATATACCCTGTGGCGCTCAGTTCCTGCATGAAGTCATGCACCTCACCAGTAGGAGAAAAAATTGCGCCGCTCAATCCAGCCGCACTTGTCCGATACGCTCGAAACATATTGTTCCCAAACTCATGTGCCACAATGATGTCATTTCCGGTAAATCCGGAACCTGTAATCCGCTCAGTACTGTTTTCCATCAACTTCACATTCTTCACAATCACTTTCCCACGAGCAGCATCCTCCTTCATATCCACAATAGAATATCTCAGAGCATACTCATCATCTCCATACACCTGCTCCGTCGTGAAGATGTAAAACATGGTCTGGTCGTCACCAAAAGGCATGATAAGTGAGTTTTGCGCAGACCTTTGCTCTCCTCCTATCCCATCACCATTGACCATCACACTGTGCTCTTTATTCCAAACTGTAACCCCATTGGTGTAGAAAAGCAGATCGCCATTTACATCCGAAATGGTAGCACACCCCTCCAGTGCATCCTGATTATTTCCATCTAGTATGGCAATGGGTCCATTCGTAAATTCAATGCCCGCCTGCTCTCCAAAATACCACTGGTTGGAAGTTTGGTTGGCAACTCCATATTCGGTCACTTCTATGTCGTCAAAGCCAGTACAGCCGGAAGCTTCCGTAACCTCCACCCAATAGGTGCCCGCCGTATCCACAGCGATCGTCTGGGTGGTTTCACCCGTACTCCACACAAAGGAAGTCCCTGTGCCAGCGTCCAGCGTCAAAATTTCATCAACACAAATCGTGGTATCATTCCCCAGATCAACCATTAAATTGTTCGCAAGTATCTCTACCGGCTGAGTAATGGTTTGGGTGATTCCATTGACTTCTGCAGTAAGGCTAACCATGTATCCGGCAGCTGCCTGATATTGATAATTGGGAACCCAGGCGTTGCTGCCACTGCCATCTCCAAAATCCCAAAACAGGTTATTGGGAACAGGCTCCACTATCGGAAAAAACTTTGTCACATTGGTTTCACAGCTGTCTATCCAGTAAAAATTGAGCGTGTCAAAACTGAAATTATATCCCGGGGTATGTTCTGAAAATTGACGAGAATTGAAGTCATCTGAAAACACAATGGATTGATACTGGATGGAGTCCAGCACACTATCCGGTCGATTGATGCGCCCGAGGTTAAAAGGAGATCCACCCGTCGATTGATACAGGTGATAGATGCGATTGTCCGGTGCTCTTTTAAGGCCATAGCTCCTGAAAATTGGCGCAGGTAAAATGGGACTGACCGTCTCCGTGGAATCGTTGAAGTCCAGCTGGTAAAGCTGCCCAGTGGTACCACTGCTCCCAAATCGTGAAAAGTAAATCTTAGATCCGTCTGGCGACCACTCAATGTCATAAATAGATTCGCCTGCATCATCATTGAATCCGGTACCGGTCAAGGTTCTGTCAAACGTCAAAATACCTGTAGTAGCATCAAAATCCATCAGCCAGATATTTCGATTGGCTCTTCTTGGAGCCATTACCAGCTGAGAAGAATCTGCATTGAAAGCAAAATGTGCAGCTTCGAATCCCGGAGTTGTTCCATTTGTGAAATTGTAATTGACTGTAGCGCCTATACCTCCAGCATCTACTTGGGTAACCTGAATCTGGAAGGTCGTTCGGTTTTGAGAAATCAACCAAAACAACTCCCCATCACCTGAAGGAACTATAAGCATTCCCTCAGCAGGATTAACTAGTCCGGTCGCATTATCAGCAGATGTTACATCACCATAAGGAAACTGAGCCGATCCGTTTCCTTGAACAGTGGCATCCACAATTGAATACCTGATTTCGTTTACTCCTGCCGATCCGGAGTTTGTAAAAAGGTAGTATTGTCCAGGATTATTGGTTACCGGACATGTGACTACCGGAACATTTATACTTGCGACACCTGCAAGTCCTGCCCCATTTGGAACAATGGAGTGAGAAACATCATAGACATTGATCCCATCGGTATAGAAAAGCAAATTTCCTGTAAACTGGTCGGTGATGGTAACCGCACCCGCTACTCCAAATGGTGTAGCCTGATCGGTTTGGAGGTATACGTCCCTCCCGTTCCTATCGAATACCAGATTCTCAGCAGAATTGCCAAAATACCATCGGGTCTCGGTTACATTTTGCGAATGCAGTGAGAAAGAACAAACCAACAGAAGGACAGTAAAAAATAGTCTGCTCTGAGCAGACTCATAGGGGATATGATTCATAGAAATGTCCTTGTTCATACACAACACTCTGTAAAAATACGGTTAACCCGAGTAATTTTTGGCTTAATCATTGACAATGTAACAACTCAGATCACCATGCGCCACTTTTTAAATGACTGATTTAAACATCTTAAAATTTCAACGCTCAACTCATCGTTAGATTACTTATGTAAGTCAACAAAACTTAAGCCGATTTGTATTAATTGTATAATTTGCTCAACGATTTCTAATCAATATTTTTTTATGATCAGAAAGGTCATTTTACTCATTTCAATTATTGGTGTCCTTAGTCAGGAAAACACTTTGGTGGCACAAGACCCTCAGTTTTCCCAGTATTATGCTGCGCCTTTATACCTCAATCCCGGTTTGGTTGGGATCAATCAAAAAGGGCGGATGGGTATAAACTATCGCTCACAGTGGCCAAATCTGGATGCCAACTTTGAGACATTCTCAGCTTATTTCGATTATCATTTTGAAGACTACTATAGTAGTGGTGGGATTATTTTTACCCGGGATCAGGAAGGCATAGCAGGTTTAAGCTCCACCTCAATCGGGCTGCAGTACGCCTACCAGCTTCAGATCAATTACGAATGGACATTCCGACCTGGCGTGCAAGCTGCATATTATATCCGAGATCTGAATTTTGACAAACTCACGTTTGGCGATCAGTTTGATAATACCGGTCAGGTGCGTCCAACCACCGGAGAAACCTTCAATACAGGATTGAATGCTAAGTTTTTTGACCTCTCATTTGGTGGGGTGCTTTACAATCCGTCCCTGTGGATAGGAGCGGCGATGCACCATGTGCTGGAGCCCAACCAAAGTATAGCTGGTGGGGATGCCCCGCTACCCAGACGATTCTCCCTGCATGGAGGCTATCGTATTCCGCTAAACCCGGGCACAACCCGAACAGGCATTGGTGAGCGCAGTATCACCCCAAGTTTCAACTATCGAACGCAAGGCGATTTTGATCAGCTGGACATTGGGGCGTACTTCACACTTGATCCAATTTTAGTGGGGCTGTGGTACCGTGGACTTCCTATAAAAAATACCGATGGCGTGGTGAACAATGAGTCATTGATTTTCATGATCGGGATGCAGTCCAATAGAACCACCTTCGGCTACAGCTTCGACTATACCCTTTCTGATCTTGGAATAGGCACGGGTGGTGCACATGAGATCAGTATTGCTTATTCGTTTAGCCTGGGCGATCCACTAAAGCCTGCGGCTGACGTGAGAAGATTGAAGTGCCCGATTCCGTTTATTTTCTGAAATAATGTTGGATGGACGTCAATGTAGAGTTATTTAGTACAGATAAAAATCGTTTTTATAAAGGTGCTAAAGTTTTAGGCCAAATTGCCTTATTTCTACTTGCGATTGAAACAATTCTTTTCATCATAATTGGTGCGGAAAAACTAGAAGATTATTCGCGGATATATTTGAACATTCTTTTTGGAACAATAATCTTACTGGTAACATGTAACCTTATTCTAACATTTATAAATGGTGGATTGAAATCAGAAGGAAAACTAAATCTATCGATAAGGGAGTTGAATGTTTTTAAGGGAAATAAAGTAGAGTCCTTTTACATAGCTGATGTAGAAAGGTTAGATATTTATATTGAAGGATATGACGGTCAACCTAATATTCCAACGGCATTGATAAACCCATCTAAAAATGGAATAGAAAACTTTTTCATTCTTAATAAGAATTATAAATTTCGATTCAAACTTATTAGTGAAAATCATAGAAATCGATTGATTGAAAGAATATGGGAGTGGCAAAAAACCAACCCAAATATTCAACTGAAGCTTAACTACTAATTTAGAGCAGTAAATGACTGAAGAAACCATTTTCACGATCCTGTTGGGGATTGTCACCTTTGATTTTGCGCTGGAGCGAGTGCTGAGCTTCCTGAATAGACAAAGTGCCAGAAAACCTATACCCAAGGAGCTGGAGGGCATCTACGATGCAGAGAAATATGCTAAATCTCAGGCCTATCAGGAGGATGTTTCCCGCTTTGGCACATTCTCTGCCACCTTCAGTTTTGTCCTGTTGATCTTAGCAATCTACAATGGCTGGTTTGGCATGCTGGATCAGTGGATCCGTACCTTTTCCCCATTGAGTCTTGTCTCACCAATGATCTTCTTCGGCATCCTGTTCATCGTGACTGATCTTATCAACACACCTTTTTCGATCTATAGGAATTTCGTCATTGAGAAAAACTATGGGTTTAACAAAATGACACCCAAGACCTTTATTCTGGATAAAATCAAGGGATACATCCTAACCATCATTTTTGGAGGACTCTTACTCGGCGTATTGATTTATTTGGTAGATGCCATTGGTAGTGATTTTTGGTATTACTTCTGGGGAGTGATGGCTGCATTTGTGCTGTTTGCCAATCTGTTTTACACATCTCTCATCCTCCCCCTGTTCAACAAGCTTAAGCCAATGGAAGAAGGCGAGCTCAAATCATCCATCCAGGCCTATTGTGACAAGGTCAATTTTCCGTTAAAAAATATCTTCATCATGGATGGATCCAAACGATCCAGCAAAGGCAATGCTTTCTTTAGTGGATTAGGGAAAAAGAAGAAAGTCGTGTTGTTCGATACATTGGTTGAAAAGCATTCGACACAGGAGCTTACAGCAGTATTTGCTCATGAGGTGGGGCACTACAAGAAAAAACACATTCTCTTCACCACCATCTTCAGCATTGGATTGATGGGATTCATGCTTTTCCTTTTCTCAAGAATGGCTTACAATGCTGAGGTTAGCTGGGCGATGGGTGGTCAAACCTCGGCACTACACCTCAACCTGCTTGCTTTTGGCATTCTCTATTCGCCCATATCTACCATTTTAGGAATTGTAGGAAATGTGATCTCCCGTAAGAATGAATATGAGGCGGATGCGTATGCGAAGGAAACGTATGACGCCACGCCTTTGATCACCGGATTGAAGAAAATGAGTGCAGATCATTTGTCCAATTTGACTCCACATCCTGCATTCGTTTTTGTACACTACTCACACCCTCCATTAAAAGAAAGAGTCAAGGCGTTGGAAAGCTGATTTACTTGGCCTCCAAAAAATCAATCTCGGCTCGAAAAGGGAAATTCATCAGGTAGGTGTGTGCCTCCTGAATGGTCATCTGGTTGTGGATGATCTTGTAAAGTGTCTCGGTAATGGGGCACCTCACTTTATATGATTCTGCTAACTGATTAACGATATTGATGGTTTTTACACCTTCAGCCACCTCCTCCATGGATTCAATAATATCTTCCAACTTCTCACCTTTGGCTAGTCGGTAGCCCACTGTAAAGTTTCGGCTCAGATTTGAGGTACATGTGGCTATCAAATCACCAACTCCTGCCAATCCTAAAAATGCCTGAGCATTCCCTCCAAGAGCTTTTCCAATATAAACCATTTCCACTAGCCCTCTGCTGATAAAAAGCGACTTAGCATTTTCCCCGAGATCCATCCCCGCAATAGTACCCGCACCAACGGCAATGATGTTTTTCAAAATACCGCACAGCTCTATCCCGATCAGGTCACGGCTACCATAGATCATGAATCGATCATTTTTCAAAAGCCGCTGACCAATTTTGATCACTTCATCAAAATGAGAAGCCACCACAGTGGCAGCCGGTTTTCTTTGATCTAACTCCCTGGCCAGATTGGGGCCTGCCAGACACCCAACCCGAAGGACTGAAGTTTCTTCTTTTATAACCTCAGAAATGGTTTTTACATGCTCCCGAGTAAGTGGGTTGTTTGAAGTGATTTTTTGCTTACCGGGAACAAACAAATCGAATCCTTTGGTACCGTGAATCAGCACATGATAAGGGCGAAGGTGAGGCGCCAACTTGATGATCATGTCTCGAAAATTGGCTGAGGGCACCATGGGAAAAATGATCTCACATTGCTGTGGTACCTCCTCCAGGGTGTTGGTCACCTCTATGTTTTCATGAAGCTTTTGCCCGGAACTCACCCGCTCTTTCGCTATCTTCTTCGTCTTCTCAGGATCGCGGATGTATAAGATTACACGGGCATCATTCTCCGCCAAAATGTTGGCAATGGCTGTTCCGAAGCTACCTGCTCCTATTACCCCGATGGTCTCCTTAGATGTACTTTTCGAGCCCATAGCCATTCATTCGATTGTGATAATAATATAGCGTATTGGTGTCCTGAACTACTATTTTATCTCCCTTCTTAATCAGAGGTCGCTGATCATGATAGAGCCCTACATTTTGTAAGCCATGCTCAATGGCATCTGTGGCGCGCTGCTTCATATGATCAGCCATATCCACTTCTCCTTTTTTGTGAATCTTTTCCAGCCGGGTTCTTAGCTTCTTGAAATTAGCCTTAAACTCCTCATAGTCCAGAATCAAATCTTCATCTGGCAGCCTTAATACATTGTAGAGATCAAGCTTGGGATTTTTTCGCTCCAGCATTTTAAATGCTGTAAAAGCTACTAGATGACTCGCAAACACACGGTTGTATTTATGATACTCTTCAATGATACGTTTGGAAAGTACACGAACGTACTCTTTCTCCCTCTGCGCATCAAAGGTGATTTTCTTATCACGAAGGAAATAATCCCGGACATTTATTGGGTTCCCATTTTTATCAAAACTATTACCTTCCATATCCACATAATTTCCAAGAATATCAGTTCCACGTCCAATATTCACTGAAATGTCAGATCCCTTGGTAAAGAATTTGAACATGAATGTTCCAAGCTTATAGGAGGTAGAGAATTCGTCTGCCTCCACATAGTATCGTTCCCTACCAGTGCGTTTCAGGTGATCCCGAATGAGTGAAGGTGCTTCCAATGTAAAGTGATAATTGATCACCACAGGAACGATAAATACTTTTCTAACCTCCTCACCCTCCTTGGCATTGAGGTACAACTCCCTCTGAGCTTCAATGGCCGTACCGAGCAATCCCATACGAAGCGAAGTTTCAATTTCACCTGACCTGGATCGAGTGCCGCCCGGAAAAAATAGCGAGTGACAACCTCTTTTGATGGCATTTCGGGAATAGGTTTTAAGCGTCTCAAGATAAATAGGGTTCTTCTTCCTTCTGTCTACCTTGTAGGCGCCAAGGCTATTCATGAAATACGCCAAAATTTTAATGTTAAATAAGTTCAGCCCGGCTCCATAAATGAACGGAGGTAAACCTAAATACTGAATAGCCCATCCAATCAAAATAGAATCCAGATTACTAAAGTGGGTTGGTACCATCACCACCGTTCCTTTCTTTGCCAGCTCTCTTATGTGCTCAGTCTCACCAATCACATGGATTTTATCATCCAAATCCAGCTGCCGGCTAAACAGGGAAAGAAGACCTTTCACCCTCGCAGCGTTGAGGAGTCTGGCAAATCCAAATGTGATAAAACTCTGAGCAAATCGATAGGCTGATTTCTTGAAGTTTCCAGCAATCTCCTCGGTGTATCTCTCAATTATATCGTGAAGTAATTCCTTCTCAAGCTCTCTGGCCTTCTCCCTCTCGTCAGGATTTATGTCAAGCAATCTTGCCTGCACATTTTTCCAGTAGGCTTTTTCATCCGGTGGATCTACACGCCAGGGATTCGCTTTCATTCGAAGCTTTTCCCTGTGAATCGTCATTTCTATCTCTTCCCTTAGCGATCCGTTCTTTAAGCTGATCAGATGGCCATATGTTTCTCTGGCCACCTCCCCTATAAATTCCTTTCTATCCCGGGACAATTTTACAATTGGCCATTCACTCTTATTGGGAATAATTTCTGTATACCTGACTTTCTTTCTGCGCATTTACCTGTTTTAGAAATTGGCGGAAAGATAATTGTATTTAATAAGTTTGAGATTCTAAAATGAAACCGATAGTTCGCCACCTCCTATTTCTTCTCACCATTTGCTCAATGTTGAGTTCTATGGGGCAGCATAGTATTGCCAGGCAGTGGAACGAGGTGCTATTAGAAGGAATCAGAAATGACCTGGCACGACCCACTGTACACGCCAGAAATCTTTTTCATATCTCGGCAGCCATGTATGATGCATGGGCTGTATATGACGATGTTGCATCCACCTATTTTTTAAATCAACATTGTGCCATTCTAAACCTTCCCTCACCCATTGATAAAACAGCATCCATAGAAGAGGCATTGAGCTATGCGGTCTTTAGACTTATTAATCACCGATTTCAAAATTCTCCCGGAGCAAATCAGACTCTTTTGCTAGCTAAAAATCTTATGAAGGATTTAGGATATGATATAAACTATACATCTACGCAATACTGGAATGAATCACCAGCCGCAATGGGCAACTATATTGCTTCATGCATCATTGGGTATGGACTTACTGATGGAGCCAATGAAGAAAACAACTACGCTAACCTTTTCTACGAGTCTGTAAATGACCCTTTATTTATTCAGCAAAGTGGAAATCCGAATATATCTGATCCAAACAGATGGCAACCGATAACGCTCGAGTTTTTTATTGACCAGGGTGGCAATCCGTCTGATACCAGTACACCACCATTCTTGAGCCCAGAATGGGGTAGTGTAAAACCTTTTGCTTTAAAATCTACTGATGCCTCCCTTAATCTGAGAAATGGAAACGAGTACACAGTTTATCATGATCCAGGATCACCTCCAACAATTGATAGTGATGCTTATAAGTGGGGGTTTTGTTTGGTAAATATCTGGTCAGGGCATCTAGACCCTTCTGATGGTGTACTGTGGGATATATCTCCTCGTAGTATTGGCAATATTCAATCCTACCCTAAATCTCTAAATGAGTATAAGACTTTCTACAATTTGGAGAACGGTGGCGATGACAGTATAGGAAGATTAAACAATCCTATAACGGGACTTCCTTATGAAGAACAGATTGTTCCTCGAGGAGATTACACACGTGTTTTAGCAGAATTTTGGGCCGACGGTCCCGATTCGGAGACTCCTCCAGGGCATTGGTTTACAATTCTGAATTATGTCAGTGACCACCCTGATTTGTTGAAAAAAATAGGTGGAGAAGGTGATATACTGAGTGATTTGGAGTGGGACATAAAGACCTATTTTACCCTAGGCGGTGTAATGCATGATGTTGCAATAAGTGTCTGGGGAATAAAAGGATGGCATGACTATATCAGGCCTGTTTCTGCAATCAGATATATGGCTTCAAGAGGTCAGTCATCAGACCCCAACCTAATTAACTATCACCCACAAGGCATTCCACTGGTTGATGGATTTGTTGATGTAATTAAAGATAGTGCTGACCCGCTATCACTTGGAGGTGCCAACCTTGGAAAGATCAAAATAAAAGCATGGAGAGGGCCAGAATACATCCAAAATCCGGAAATTGATGAAGCTGGTGTAGGCTGGATACTTGCAGAAGATTGGTGGCCGTATCAAAGGCCTTCGTTTGTTACACCTCCATTTGCAGGGTATGTTTCCGGCCACTCCACATTCAGCCGGGCTGCATCTATTGTGCTAAGTGAACTTACAGGAAGTGAGTATTTCCCAGGAGGATTGGGTGAGTTTGTTGCTCCCAAAAATGAATTTCTGGTCTTCGAAGAAGGGCCTAGTGTGGATGTGGTATTGCAGTGGGCCACCTATCGCGATGCTGCTGACCAATGCAGCCTATCAAGAATTTGGGGTGGAATTCACCCGCCTGCAGATGACATACCCGGCAGAAAAATTGGAAATAAAATAGGCAAACAAGGCGTAGCTTATGCCATTGAATACTTCAATGGTGTAGATTTGAGGCCAGATGATTCTCCTGAGGTTATCTTTTATCCAAATCCAGCAACTGAGTTTTTAATTATACAATCTCAAAAATCTGATCAATTTAGCTTCGAGATATACGATATTCACGCAAAACTTGTGCATCATCAATCTGAGAAAACAAAACAATCCATTGTTAATATTGAATCACTAAATAGGGGAATGTATTTTATAAAAATTCAAACATCAACCAAAACCCTTTCCAAGAGATTCATCAAAAACTGATATGTCCCTGACCCTGAAAGATATACAAGCCCCTGTTGCTACAGAGATGGAGGAATTTGAAAAAAAATTCCGTCAATCCATGAAAAGCAAGGTGATGCTGCTTGATAAAATCACAGGCTACATTGTTAGGCGAAAGGGTAAGCAAATGCGACCACTCTTCGTTTTTCTGAGCGCAGGTGCTACGGGTGAAATCACTGAGTCAACTTATCGGGGAGCCGCACTCATTGAGCTTCTACATACGGCAACATTGGTTCACGATGATGTGGTCGATGATTCCAATACACGGAGAGGTTTTTTCTCAATCAATGCTCTGTGGAAGAATAAAATAGCAGTGCTTGTGGGTGATTTTTTACTTTCCAGAGGACTCATCTTATCCATGGAAAATGGAGACATTAACCTTCTCCGTATTACGACAGAGGCGGTTAAAGAGATGAGTGAAGGTGAGCTACTACAAATGGAGAAAGCACGCAAGCTTGATATTAGTGAGGATATCTATTATGAAGTGATTCGTCAAAAAACAGCAAGCCTTATCACCTCATGCTGTAAGGTAGGTGCTGCATCAGCGGGAGCAAATGACGAAATAGTTACTAAAATGGGAGAATTCGGCCTGGCAGTGGGTATGGCATTCCAAATTAAAGATGACTTGTTTGATTACGGAACGTTTGAGATTGGTAAACCACGCGGTATTGACATAAAAGAGAAAAAGATGACCTTACCACTCATCTATGCCCTAAACAAAGCAAGCAGACTGGAACGAACCCGGATCAAAAAACTAGTTAAGCGAGCCGAGAAAAAGCCCAAGCTGGTGCATGATGTAATTGATTTTGTAAAGACCTCCGGAGGAATTGAATATGCTATTTCTGTGATGGAAAAGTATCACCAGCAAGCCAAAGACATTTTGCAGACTCTCCCGGAATCGACCTATCGTAATTCACTGGAAGACCTGGTTCAGTTTACGATAGAGCGGACAAAGTAAGTTTGCCCATCCCTTCTTATGTTTGCGGTCTCAAAAATTCAGACCCAATGAAGACAATTCAGGATTTCAATTTCGCCGGCAAAAGAGCATTGATCAGAGTGGACTTTAATGTTCCTTTAAACGATAAGCTGGAAGTTACGGACGAAACACGCATCAATGCAGCAATCCCAACATTGAAAAAAATCCTGAATGATGGAGGTTCGTGTATCCTTATGTCACACCTTGGGCGACCTAAAAATGGGCCTGAAGATAAATTTTCTCTTCGTCACATTGTTTCCAACCTGAGCGAAAAGCTAGGAGCAGAAGTAAAGTTTGGGGGAGATTGCATAGGTGAGTCAGCTAAAGAACTCTCTAGGCAACTAAAAGCTGGTCAAGTGCTTCTTCTGGAGAATGTGCGATTCTACAAGGAAGAAACCGCTGGTGATGAGGCCTTTGCAGAAAAACTAGCAGCTCATGGTGATATCTATGTCAATGATGCTTTTGGTACTGCGCATCGAGCACATGCTTCCACAACAGTTGCTGCTAAATTTTTCGAGGAAAAATGCTGTGGGTTTGTGATGAGTGCCGAGCTCGAGAATGCTAAAAAAGTATTGGAAAAAGCTGACAAGCCATTTACAGCAATCATGGGAGGTGCCAAAATCTCTGACAAAATCATGATCATAGAGCAGCTGCTTGACAAAGTAGATCATCTGATCATTGGTGGCGGTATGAGCTACACCTTCTTTAAAGCAATGGGCGGTCAGATTGGAAATTCACTTGTGGAAGAAGACAAACTTGATCTTGCCAAAGAACTCATTTCAAAAGCCAAGGAAAAGGGTGTTGACCTCCAGCTACCCAAAGACTCTGTCGTAGCTGATAACTTCAGCAATGATGCAAACACGCAAACGTCAGACAATTATGCCATTCCTGACGGATTTATGGGATTGGATATTGGTCCTGAATCCAGAGAGGTGTTCTCGCAAATCATTGAGAATTCAAAAACTATTCTCTGGAATGGACCGATGGGCGTATTCGAAATGAGCAATTTTGCTGCTGGCACCAACACCATCGCGCAGGCAGTTGTGAAGGCAACTGAAAACGGAGGTTTCTCACTCATTGGAGGTGGTGATTCTGCAGCTGCAGTAAACAATCTCGGCTATGGTGATAAGGTATCCTATGTTTCTACCGGTGGTGGTGCCTTGCTTGAATACATGGAGGGAAAAGTATTGCCGGGGGTTGCTGCGTTGGAAAACTGATTGTCACCCTGAACTTGTATCAGAATCCTCAAGATGCTGAAATAAATTCAGCACGACTTCCTGCTTTATGAAGTTAAACTAAACAGCCCCCCACTCTCAACGACCTTCTTGTCATCAATAAGAATTCGAAGGGCCTCCATGATCTGGTCCTGAGTGTAGCTGGCCATCAGGGCGCGGAGCTCACTCATATTGCGAGGAGCCTCCAACACTTCCTCCACTTTTTCAACCGGAATCTCACTCGCTTTAAGCTGCTTTTTCTTCTCCAGGTCATTGTCACAAATGCCACAAGTAAGTGAAGTCTCTTCATCAAAGTAGTGTTGAAAAATCTGAGTACGACAATCTTTCGAATTCATGTAATCAATCACAGCTTCTGCCTTTTCAAGTGCAAGTTTTCTTCGCCATTCAATTTGTTGATTGTCAATCGGGAGCTTTTCCGGATCCAACCGTGGAGTCAGAAAGGTAATGGTAGCTGAGTCAAGCGCAGGTTGGTAGTCAATCACTTCACTGTCATTTAGGAATTTCAGCCATTGCCGCACTTGCACTTTGTCGGTCTTCAATAATGAGCCTATATCCTTTTCCTTGATTTTGGCATAGCCAACAAATACCTCACCCCCATACAGCCTCAGCAATGTTTTGATTACAGGGTCAAGTTTCGGATTGGCAATCTGAAACTTGTAGGTCTCACTTTTATCAAGCAAAAAGGTGATTTTGGATTGCTCGTAGAAACCCTCTGTCATCTGAATAAGCCCCTCATCTGTCAGCTTTTTCAGTGCTGCATAGGTCTCAACCACAGGCAGATTATAGGTATTGATAAACTGCTCATAGTTAAACGGGAAGCTCGAGAGGGCGTGACTACCTATTGCCATTTTGAAGAAATTGGCAAGTGCTTGATAGGTGCGCTTGATCTGCTCCAATGACACCACCGAGCGATTGGTACGATCCTTCAGCTCATCAACATCCTGGCTGTGATAAAGTACTACAGCATAGGCTTTCTTTTCATCCCTGCCTGCTCTACCAGCCTCCTGATAATATGCCTCTAAAGAATCAGGTAAATCAAGGTGAATAACCGTACGAACATCCGGCTTATCTATTCCCATACCAAAGGCATTGGTGGCCACCATGACTCGGGTCTTATTGTTGATCCAGGCTGTTTGCTTTTCTGCTCGCTCCAAACCCGAAAGTCCAGCATGATAATGATCGGCAGAAATATGACTCCTTCTTAGCATGTCCGCAATTTCACGCGTACGCTTCCTGCTCCTTACATATACGACAGACGTTCCCGGCACATTGCTTAAGATCTCTAGCAGCTTACCTTCTTTATTTTCCAATCGAAAAGCAGAATAGGAAAGATTTGATCTGGCGAAGCTTTTCTGAAAAACCTGCACATCGTTCATCTCCAACTTCTCTGCGATCTCTTCTTTGACCTCTTTTGTAGCTGTAGCAGTAAGTGCAATCAGTCGTTCAATCCCTATCTCCTTTTTGAACTCTGCTATCTGCAAATAAGGTGGACGGAAATCATATCCCCATTGTGAAATACAGTGCGCCTCATCGATCGCAAGCAAGCAGATCTTCATCTGACGTGCGCGCTCCACAAATATTTCAGTTTTCAAGCGCTCTGGAGAAACGTAGAGAAATTTAAAATCCCCATAAATACAGTTATCCAATGTAATGTCGATCTCCCTGCGACTCATCCCGGAATAGATCGACGCTGCTTTGATCCCACGCCTTTGCAGCTGATCCACCTGATCCTTCATCAAGGAGATGAGCGGAGAAACCACAATGCAAATGCCCTCCAGCGCCATTGCCGGCACCTGAAAACATATGGATTTTCCACCACCGGTTGGTAGCAGGGCCAGTGTATCCTTCCCATCCAACACCGATTGGATGATATCTTCCTGCATCGCTCGGAAGGAGTCATAGCCCCAATATTGCTTCAGTATTTCGGTTGGATTCACTATTCGAAGTTACTGTCATCCATGATTAATGAGGAGCTATGCTTCGCTTAATATTTGATCAGTGGTAGAAATAACTGCAGATAGAATTGTAGCTTTAAATATTATCCCAAACTAAATGTATCATGGCACCTAATCACTCACCCTCCAAAATCATCCGGTTCTTACTTTTCATTTGTCTTTTTTCATCCCTAACCTTTATATCAGGACAGGGATTTAAGGGTTATTATCAGCATCCCGACATTCATAATGATAGAATAGTCTTTTGTGCCGAAGGTGATCTTTGGTCGGTCCCCTTATCTGGCGGACTTGCCCAAAGGCTAACCACACACCCTGAAGAGGAACGATTCCCATCCATCTCGCCAGACGGGAAAACTGTTTTGTTTTCAGCAAGCTACGAGGGGCCAACAGAAATCTACACCATGCCAATTGATGGTGGAATGACTACCAGATGGACTTATGAAAGTGAACCTTCAGTTGCTACCAACTGGACGCCAGATGGCAAAATCGTGTATTCAACATGGGCCTATAATAAAAAACCAGACGATCGGCTAGTTACGATCAACACCACCACTAAAGTCAAATCTCAAATCCCACTGGATCAAGCAAGTGAGGCCACCTTCAGTGCGGATGGGAAAACAATCTTTTTTGTAAGACCAGCTGATCACAACAATGTGACCAAACGATACAAAGGCGGGACAGCCAGACAGATATGGAAGTTTTCAGATGGTTCCAGTGAGGCAACAAAGCTGACCACTGACTATGACGGTGAAAGCCACCATCCCATGTGGCATGCTGGTAGGATCTACTTTTTGACTGACCGTGATGGTATTATGAACATTTGGTCGATGGACGAAAACGGAGGAGATAAAAGGCAACATACCACTCATGCTGAGTTTGATGTTCGATATGCCAATGTATCCAATGGCATCATCGTCTATCAGGTTGGAGCGGACTTATGGAAGTATGATATTTCCTCAAACACCACCGAAGTGATCCCCATTACCCTGGCAACCGATCTGGATCAGCTCAGAGAAAAATGGGAAGAAAACCCCTCCCAATACATCACAAGTGTAAACCCGAACAGCGATGGATCTAAAATTGCAATTACGGCACGAGGGAGAATTTTCGTTGTTCCTACAAAACCAGGACGAGTGGTCTCTTTCACTGAGAAAGATGCCGTCAGGTATCGGGATGCAACCTTTACTTCAGATGGGAAATCCGTAATCGCATTGTCTGATGAGAGTGGAGAGTTTGAATTTGTAAAGATGCCTTCGGATGGGTTGGGCTCTGAAACTACCATTACCAATGATGGCAATTTGCTGAGATATGAGGGTATCCCTTCTCCGGATGACAAATGGATAGCCTACGATGACCTTGAAAGCAACATGTACGTACTCAATGTTGCTACAGGCTTAAGTACAAAAATCTCCACCAACCAAGAGGGCATTTGGGATTTTTCATGGTCGCCTGACAGTCAATGGCTGGCCTATGTGCAAGCCGCAGCAAATTCTATGGCACAAATCAGAATTTACAATGTAAATACGAAGCAACAATTTGAACTCACTACCGACCGGGCCAATAGTTTCAACCCACGATGGAGTCCGGACGGCAAGTTCATTTACTTTATATCTGACCGTAACTTCAACACACTGGTAGGCAGCCCGTGGGGAACAAGGCAGCCAGAGCCTTATTTTGACGTAAGCGAAAAGGTGTATCATGTGGCGTTGCAAAAAGGTACTCGATCACCATTCCGGCCAAAAGATGAGCTTTTCAAAGAGGATTCCGATGATAAGAAAGAAGAAAAAAGTGGTAAAAAAGGAAAGAAAGAAGAAGAAAAGTTAGATGAAATCACTGTAAACATAGACCGCAATGGCATTCAGGAAAGGCTCATTGAAGTTCCGATAAAAGCCGGAAACTACTCAGGCCTACAAGTTAACGATAAGGCTCTTTACATGATATCAGCAGAGACCGGGTCAGATGCCAAGAGTCACCTTGTGGTGGTGAGCATAAGCGATGAAGATGCTGAAGTGAAAACCATGGTCAGCGATGTGAATGGATTCGACATGACGCAAGATGGAAAAAAACTCATGATCGCGAAGCAGCGAAATTTTTACATGGTGGATGCCGGAACTAGCCCAATAAGCGATCTAAGTGATAGTAAAATAGATTTAAGTGGCTGGAAGTTTCCAATCAACCCCCGGGAGGAATGGAAGCAGTTGTTTACGGATGCATGGCGGATGGAACGAGATTATTTTTATGATAAGAACATGCACGGAGTGGACTGGGATGCCATGCACGCAAAATATCTACCGCTGGTTGATCGGGTGACTACACGTAACGAGCTGTCTGATCTCATTGGAAGGTTTGTAGGTGAATTAGCAGCTCTTCACACCAGTGTGCGAGGGGGTGACACACGTAGTGACGACAAAAGTATTGATGTCGCTAACCTCGGAGGTGTTTTCACCAGAGATGAAGCGTTGGGAGGCTATAAAATAGATTACATCTATAAAGTAGACCCAGACTATCCCGATGAAAAATCCCCGCTGGATGATCCGTACCTTGACGTGAGAGTAGGTGATATAATCACCAGTGTAAATGGACGGGCTGCACTTTCGGCCAACGATATAGGTGAACTGATCCGAAATCAGGTGGGCAAGCAAGTCAGGCTGTCAATCAAGAGAGGCTCGAGTATGCGAGATATCATTGTTCAGCCAATTGGGAGTGCTTTCAACCTCAGGTATCGGGATTGGGAATATGGCAACAGGAAATATGTGGATCAGCAATCCAATAACACCATAGGCTACCTGCACCTCAGAGCCATGGGGAGCAATGATATCAATCAGTTTTACAGAGAGTTTTATCCGGTATTCAATCGGCAGGGGCTGATCGTGGATGTACGATACAACTGGGGAGGGAATATCGACAGCTTCATTCTGGAAAAACTGCTCAGAAAAGCATGGATGTACTGGAAAGGACGTTCAGGAGAGCCGTACTGGAATATGCCCTATGCCTTCAGAGGTCACATGGCCGTACTTGTGAATGAAAACACCTATTCCGATGGGGAAGCGTTTGCAGATGGGTTTACCGAATTGGGACTTGGAACCACCATCGGTATGCGTACGTGGGGTGGTGAGATTTGGCTGCACAGTGGCAATCGATTGAGTGACGGAGGCCTGGCAAGAGCTCCTATGTTTGGAGTATATGCCGACGGTGAGTGGCGCATAGAAGGATGGGGATTTGTTCCTGATATTGAAATAGACAATCTTCCACATGCTACTTTCAATGGTCAGGATGCACAGCTAGACAAGGCGATAGAACACTTGCTTCAAAAGATAAAAGACGATCCACGTCCTGTACCACCTCCACCCGCCTATCCGGATAAATCATTTAAAAACAATAAGAAAAATTAATTTGAAGAGCCTCACAGAAATGTGAGGCTTTTTAACTTTTAAGTAATTCTACTAATCTTATGATATCGCCAGGCACAAATACCGCCAACAACCGAAATAGCTGCCAAAAGCCAGAAAACATGTTGATGGCCAACCTGGCCGGGATTGGCATCTAAAAGATTTCCAATTATTACACCTGCAAATACATCAGGGGTGAAACCAACTACAGAAACCAGCCCCACAGCTGTTCCCGTGAGCGCTAAGGGAATACTCCCTGCCTGCATAACTCCAAAATACAGTGCTCTTGCTGCATAAACGCCAGTGGATAAGGTGAAGATTGAAATCAGAAACATGGGTAGCAAACGATGACCAATCCCGCTCACAAACCAAAGTGAACCAACCAGCGTGATGACAAAGCTGATCACCAACCAACGAGTGATCTTAGATCGATCGGCAATAAATCCTATGCCTACTCCGGCAACCGGCCGCATGAATAGCAGAAAGGTCCCAATCCGGGCAGCATTGATTTCATCAAATTCCAAAACTTCTCTGGCATATAGCGAAATCACATCAGTGGTCTTATAGCCCATGTAGGCACATAAAATAATGATCATCAAAAGCCAAACAGCTGGCAATCTGATAACCTCTTTGATCTGCCTGATCGAGATTCGCTCGATTTTTTCATCAATACCATCTTTTGATTTCAAAAACATCCAAACCAAAGCACCAATCAACGCAATGAGTGCTGATGACCCATAGATTGCACCTCTGAATGCCACCCTTCTGGATGCCAGGTTCAACACTTCCCCATCTAATAAGGAGGTTGCAAAAAGGGATACGGCAAAAACACCAAACAGTACACCTACCAGCCCCCTGCCTCCATCGAGTATCCCGAAGGCTTTTCCCTGATTACCCACACCACCCCATATGCGGGTTGCCTTGATCATGGGTGACCAGAACAGGAAGATGGTGGTAAATCCCCAGTAGCCATAGAGTAGTTGCAATGTGTGAAAACCGGGGTAAAGTGCGTAGATCAATCCTCCCAATGCTGTCAGCCAAAGTGAAATAGCAATGAGCTTTCTCGGCTCAAACCGATCGGCAATAGGCCCTCCCAACAGGTAAGAAATCATGGCCACCAATCCATAGTAGGTGAAGCACAGCCCCAACTCCGTATTGCTGATCTGAAAAACCTCCAATACAGTAGAACGAAACACACGCTGCAAAACAAAGGGTAACACGAAAATCGCTTCTCCTGCCAGGATGAGCAGGGCTAGGTAAGTCCAGTTGGTTTTGGTGTTTTGCACGAGTCAACCAAGATAGGTGAATTAGTCATAAGAGATTCCTGAATTCCTCCCTCAGGAATGACGTTGAAAACTATAGTCACCCCTATAATCCCCTCAAGGGGATACATTTTTAAAAAAACAACTAACTCATCTCCACCACCAAATCATCCTGCTCCACGAGCTGACCGGCTTGTAAGTGGATTTTCTTAACGGTCCCGGAAACAGGCGAGGAAACAGTCGTTTCCATCTTCATGGCTTCAATCACGAATAGCACATCGTCTTTTTTCACTTTATCTCCTTCCTTAATCTTCACTTCAGCGATCTTGCCTTGAAGCGGTGATCCAATTTCATTCTCAGCTGCTGCTTTTCGGTTGGATACTTTCTGTACAGCTACTTTTTTATCTCTGACACTGATCCTACGGGTTTGTCCGTTGAGCTTAAATGAAACGGTTCGCATGCCTTCCTCATCAGGTTCAGTGATGTATCCCATCTCGATTATAATATTCTTGCCTTTGGCAATCTCCACGATCACCTCCTCACCCCGCTTCATTCCATAGAAGAAAACAGGAGTCGGTAAGTGGCTTACTTCATCATACTCCTGAATGTGCTGGTAATACTCCTTAAAAACTTTCGGGTAGAGCTTGAACGAAAGGAAGTCATCAAAATCAGTATGCGGGAAGTCTTTCTGAAACGCCGCAAATTCTTTATCGAAATCTACCGGCTCCATGTTATCATTTGCTCGGCCCTTCAGTGGTTTCTGGTTTTTCAGAATCAGCTTGCTGATTTCCGCTGGGAATCCGCCCGGTGGCTGACCCAAGTCTCCCTTAAAGAATCCAATCACCGACTCAGGGAAGGAAAGCGACTCCCCCTTCTCAAAAATATCTTCAGCTGACAAGTCATTGGCGGTCATAAACATGGCCATGTCCCCCACTACTTTGGACGATGGTGTCACTTTCACAATATCACCAAACAGGTCATTGACAATCGCATAGTTCTTTTTGATGGTCTCAAATTTGTGCTCGAGTCCCAAAGCAATCGCTTGCGGTCGCAGGTTTGAATATTGCCCTCCCGGTATCTCATGTTCGTAAACTTCAGCCGTCCCGGCTTTCAGCCCGGATTCAAACGGATAGTAGAATTCACGCACATCCTCGAAATAGGTCGAATGCGCATTCAATGAATCCAGATTCATCGCCCTTCCCCGCTCATGATATTTTAAAGAAGCCACCAGCGAGTTGAAATTTGGTTGGGAAGTGAGGCCTGACATGGAAGCCAACGACACATCAATGATATCAACACCTGCTTCTACCGCTTTCAAATACATGGCGGCCTGCATGGATGACGTGTCGTGCGTATGCAGATGAATCGGCAGGTCCACTGCTTTCTTCAACTCAGAAACTAGAAGCTGTGCGCTGTATGGTTTCAATAGCCCGGCCATATCTTTAATTGCCAGCATGTGGGCACCCTCATCTTCCAGCTGACGAGCCATATCCACGTAGTATTGAAGGGTATATTTCTTCTGGTCATCGTCCTGCAGTTCTCCGGTATAGCAAATACATGCTTCAGCCAGCGATTCGGTTCGTTCGCGTACGGCCCTGATACTGACCTTCATATTTTCAATCCAGTTCAGCGAATCGAAAATCCGGAAAATATCCATCCCGTTCTCCGCCGTTCGTTCAATGAACTTCTCAATCAAATTATCGGGATACGCAGTGTATCCCACCCCATTTGAACCTCGTAGCAACATCTGGAATAGAATATTTGGAGCAGCCTCTCGCATCAGTTGAAGCCGCTTCCAGGGGCTTTCTTTCAAAAATCGCATGGACACATCAAAAGTGGCTCCTCCCCACATCTCCATCGAGAAGACCTCCGGATTTTGCTGGGCATAGCTTCGGGTCACTTTGAGCATATCCTCTGTTCTAAATCGAGTAGCTAGCAATGACTGATGCGCATCCCGCCAGGTGGTATCTGTAAAATGAATTTTCGGATCATCTTTGATCGACTGGACAAATTTCTCCCTTCCTAGTTTTTTCAGGCGGTCTCTTGATCCTTCAGGAACCGCTGCTCCTTTCTGAACCGCTGGTAATTTGGGAGTTCGGAACGTTTTACTCGGATCAAAGGACTTCACATCAGGGCTGCCATTAACAGATATCTCCCCGATGTAATTAAGTGTTTTGGTGCCCCGATCAAAACTCTTCTTAATCTTGAATAAATCGGGATGGCTATCGATAAAGTTGACAGTGGCCTTACCATTGAAAAAATCATCCGTATAGATCACATTCTCCAGGAAGCCGATGTTGGTCTTTACACCTCTCACCCTAAACTCTCTAAGTGCCCTGTGCAATCGTTGTGCGGCTCCTTTCAGTGTCCGTCCCTTAGCCGTCACTTTTACCAATAGTGAATCAAAGAACGGAGAAATTTTCACTCCATTGTATACATTTCCCGCATCTAAACGGATGCCAAACCCACCGGCGCTTCGATACGCAATGATGGTTCCATAATCCGGCTTAAAGCCATTCTCCGGGTCTTCGGTGGTCACCCTGCACTGCACGGCAAAACCCCTAACCTGAATATCGTCTTGTGACTGAATAAATATCTGCGGATGGGAAAGCTTGCAACCTGCGGCAATCAGAATCTGCGTTCTTACAATATCAATACCTGTCACTTCTTCGGTGATCGTATGCTCCACCTGCACGCGCGGATTCACCTCTATGAAGTAAATGTTCTCATCCGGATCAACCAAAAACTCAACCGTTCCCGCATTGTTATAGTTTACCTGCTTCGCAATCCTCAACGCATACTCATACAGCTGTTCTCGGGTTTCATCTTTCAGCCCAACACTTGGAGCCACCTCTACTACCTTTTGAAACCGTCGCTGCACAGAGCAATCGCGCTCATACAGATGAACGATATTGCCGGCACCATCAGCGAGAATTTGAACTTCAATATGTTTGGGATTCTCCACATACTTCTCAAGGAAAATCGTGTCGTCACCAAAGGCCTTACCCGCCTCAGATTTCGCCTCATTGAATGATTTGATCAGGGTCTGTTCATCTCTCACCACACGCATTCCTCTACCTCCACCCCCTGCGGAAGCTTTCAATATCACAGGGTAGCCTATTCGCTTCGCTTCACTTTTGGCGATTTCATCATTTTCTAAAATCTTCTGGTTATCCTCGATAACAGGAACATTCGCCGCTCGGGCTACCTTCTTAGCCATCACCTTGTCACCAAGCTGAGACATCACCTCGGGTTCTGGGCCTATAAATGTGATCCCCTCTTCTTTACATCGGGTAGCAAACGTCACATTCTCTGAGAGAAAACCATAGCCAGGATGGATCGCATCCACACCGTTTTGCTTAGCAACCGAAATAATTTCTTCAATGTCCAGATAAGGCTTTAATGGCTCATTATCCGCTCCTATCTGGTATGCCTCATCTGCCTTATAGCGGTGCAATGAATAGCGATCTTCGAAGGTGTACACCGCAACCGATCTTATATGCAACTCTGAAATGGCACGTAATACACGAATGGCTATCTCCCCTCTATTGGCCACCATTATTTTCTTGAAGAACTTCTGATTTTCCATATCCATGAAATTAACCATTTGGTTAGACTTTCCATAAAATATGTAGTCTTCTACATTTATTTTGTATATTTATGTAGCTAACTACATAAATATGAAGTATGATTTTGTAAATGAGCTTGGGTATCTGGGATTAGCTGTGCGTCTGAAGCGGCTCAGTGACGCCATGGTTCATAGTGGCCGACAGATGTACAAAGAGCTGGGACTAGACATTGAGCCCAACTGGTTCTTGATTTTTCTACTACTGAAGAAGTATGAAAAACTATCCGTTACCGAAATAGCAGCAAAACTGCACTTCTCCCACCCCTCAGTGATCACTATGGTGGGAAAAATGGAAAAGGCCGGGTACCTCCACTCTTCGCTTGATAAATTGGATTCAAGAAAAAAGCTCTTCACTCTTTCGCTTAAAGCAGAAGAAAACCTTCCGCGTTTTGAGGAGGTGTGGCAAGCAGGAACAGAGGGTGTGAAAAAGCTTTTTTCTGAGGATAACAACTTCCTTAACACATTGGAAGCACTGGAAGTACAGTACAGCCAGAAAGATTTTAAAGAACGAACCCTAAATGAATTAGGCAATGAATAACACCCTTGACTTTTCACCGAAGCAATTCGAAGCACTCCTAAACAAAACCTCGGATTTAGTTATCAATCAACTTTCCAATCTCGAAGAGAAGAAAGCCTATCATTTTTTTCAACAAAAGGAAGTCGAAAGCTGGTTTGACGAGCCGCTTCCCAATGAAGGAATGAATCCTGAAGATGTCATAGACCTATTCAAGGAACTGGTGATGGATACTGCAACAAATAATGTGGGACCGTATATGTACGCCTATGTAATGGCCGGCGGGTCGCAGATGTCATTACTTGCAGAGAAGCTTACTGCAACCATCAACCAAAATGTAGGCAAATGGCACCTGGGGCCAGCTGTGAGTGAAATAGAGAAACGTGTAGTACAATGGGCTGGTGAGCTTACCACGTTTGGAAAAAATTGTGGAGGGGTGATGGTGAGCGGTGGATCTGCGGCCAACCTTGCAGGATTGACAGTAGCCCGCAACATCTTTTTTGAGAAAGAGAAAATCCGGGAGCGAGGGTTATTCGGGATGAAGCCGTTTACTGTCTATGCTTCCAACGAAGTGCATGGATGTGTAGACAAGAGCCTGGAGGAATTAGGGATCGGCTCGTCTCATTTGAGAAGGGTGGGCGTAAATCCTGACTTCACCATCGACTTACAAGCTCTCCGTACGGCCATCGAGCAAGACATAGCAGCTGGTTTTACTCCTTTCTGTCTAGTGGGCAATGCAGGCACAGTCAATACAGGTGCCATTGATGACCTGACGGCCCTTGCAGCCATCGCAAAAGAATTCGGCATGTGGTTTCACATTGATGGGGCCTATGGGGGACTCCCTGCATGCCTGGATTCCATTCAAAAAGAATACAAGGGCATAGAGCTAGCAGACTCTCTCGCACTGGACTTCCACAAGTGGATGTACCAAACCTTCGAAGCAGGGTGTCTGCTGGTTAGAGATTTCGCCATCCTGCAACGCACTTATTACAAGCAGGCCAGCTATCTGGATACCCGACTGGAAGAGCAAGGGCGCACCAACTTCAATGAGCACTATTTCCAACTGACGCGAAATGCGAAAGCGGTGAAGGTGTGGATGAGTCTGAAGACCTACGGCATGAAAAAGCTGAAGGCAATGATCCAGAAAGACATTGACCTGGCACACTACCTCGGTGAACAGGTGGAAAAAGTGCATGACTTTGAATTGAAAAGTACATCTCACCTGGCTGTCACCTGCTTCCGGTATACCAATGGACTAACGGATGAAGCAGCTATAGATGAGTTAAATAGAAAATTGATTCCTGCTCTGGAAAAAGACGGGCGGGTGTTTATCACCGGCACTACACTCCACAATCAGTTTGTGATCCGGGCTTGCCTGATCAACCACCGGATGCATGAGGGAACTGTAGATTATTTGATGAAAGTAATCAGAGAGGTGGCTCAAACCATTCAGTGATGCATATCAGAAAAGCAACAGCGGAAGATTATGATGCCGTCTGGGAGATTTTCTCGGCGGTGATCCGAGGTGGTGACACCTATGTGTTTCCAGCCGACACCCCTAAAGTCGACCTGAAGAAACATTGGTTTGCGCCCTACATGGAAACTTATGTAGCTGAAGATGAAAATGAAATTGTAGGCACCTACATCCTGAAACCCAATCATCCTGGTCGCGGTAGTCATATAGCCAATGCGAGCTACATGGTGAAACCTTTAGCGCGAGGCAAGGGAATTGGCAGTCTGCTTTGTGAGCATTCCCTGGATACAGCTAATGAACTTGGCTATCAGGCCATGCAGTTCAACATTGTGGTCTCTACCAACACCACAGCAGTTAAGCTCTGGCAAAAGTTTGGATTTGAGATCATCGGCACCACACCGAAAGGCTTTCAGCACAAGGAACTGGGACTGGTGGACGCGTATGTGATGTGGAGGAGGTTAGTGTGATGTTTAGATTGTTCCGATATATTTGAAGGGAAATAACACGCATATGTGTGTTACATCAATGTTTACGAGAATACCGCCACCATGAAATACCTAGCCCTTGATGTAGAAACTGCCAACTCAGACTACTCTAGTTTGTGTCAAATTGGAATTGCAGAATTTGAGAATGGCAACATAATTAACAAGTGGAGCAGCTTAATTAATCCTGAGGACTACTTCGACTATTTTAATATTGAACTTCATGGAATTGATGAGGAAAAGGTAAAAGACTCTCCAACTTTTCCTGAAATTTATGATGAACTCGTTAGTTGGATTAGTGAACGCATTACAGTTCATCATATGCCGTTCGATAGAGTTGCAATTTCTAGAGCATGCGAGAAATATGAATTAAAACAGATTTCTCCTGTTTGGCTTGATTCAGCTAAGATAGCACGACGAACTTGGAAGGAAGTAGCCTACAGAGGATTTGGTTTGGCTAACCTAGCTGAAATGCTGAACCTTGAATTTGACCATCACGACGCATTAGAAGACGCTATTACAGCAGGTCATGTTGTTAATGTGGCTTCAAAAATTGAAAACCTGTCAATTGAAGATTGGGTTGAACGAGTTAAGAAACCTCTGACAATTTATAAGGATGGATCTTCTACTATAAAGCTCGATGGTAATCCAGATGGCCCTTTATATGGGGAACAGCTAGTTTTCACTGGGACTCTTTCTATGACGCGAGCTGAAGCTGGTAAGATTGCTGCTGAACTAGGTTGTGACGTAACGAACTCAGTAACCAAGAAAACAACAATGCTTGTAGTTGGCATACAAGATTCATTTAAACTTGCTGGATATGAGAAAAGCTCAAAGCATCGGAAAGCTGAGAAGCTGATTAAAGAGAAAGGACAAAATATCAGAATACTCTCCGAGACCGATTTTGAGCGAATCTTTGAACTAGAATAACCTCCCCTCACTAGCGCTATCGTCTCGCTTGTGCTTAGAATGAAGATGCCGGATCAAGTCCGGCATGACACTCCACCCTTAGTTACTTCCGTCATTCCGGTTTTGATGGAACGGCCAGCGCCTCGAATCAAATACCGAAATCTTCGTATAAAAAACTCTGCAACCTCATCAAAGCGCGTGTCGCCCTGAGCCTGTCGAAGGGTGTGGGTTGAGGACGGGCAAGAGCATCCCTAAAGCTTGTCTATCCTTCGATAAACTCAGGATGACAAGGGTGAGATTCCTCGCTGACAAGGATGAGATTCCTGCTGGGTGACAAAGGTAAGATTCCTCACTCCCCTTCGACGGTCTCAAGAATGACCCCCACTAGCGCAAGCGTCTCGCTTGTGATTTGAAATAAGATGCCGAGCCAAGTCCGGCATAACAGCCAAGATGATAACGTCATTCCGGTTTTGATGGAACGGCCAGCGCCTCGAATCAAATACCGGATCTTTGTGCAAAACCTTCTCCACCCTCATTAAAGCGCATGTCACCCTGAGCCTGTCGAAGGGTGTGGGTGAGGGCGGGTAAGAGCATACCCGAAGCTTGTCTATCCTTCGATAAACTCAGGATGACAAAGGTGAGATTCCTACTCAGTGACAAGGATGAGGTTCCTGCTGGGTGACAAAGGTAAGATTCCTCACTCTCCTTCGTCGGTCTCAAGAATGACGCTCCACATGCAATGAGACTTTTTATTCTAACCTCCACGCAACCTTTACATACCTACTCGCATCAACCTGGCAGTAACCCTAAAAAAACAAACCTAACATGCTAGACAATCCAAAAATCAATATCAAAATCAAGCTTTCCGCTCTTTGGACCTCACTGGTCTTCTGCTTTTTGTACGGTGATTATTTTGAACTATACACTCCAGGTAAAGTAGATAGCCTGTTGACAGGCAACAATGTCCTCGATAGCCCAATGACGTTGCTTCTCGCATCAGCAATCCTTGCCATACCCTCATTAATGGTGGCACTGTCTGTTTTACTCAACCCCAAGCTTAGTAAGATGCTAAATATCGTATTTGGAATTTTGTTCACACTCATGATGCTACTCATAGGGATCGGATCCATGACCCCATGGTACTCTTTTTATGTGTTCCTCGCCTTTCTGGAAAGCTTAATCACTATGGTAATTGTCTGGATGGCCTGGAGGTGGCCCAAGGTTTCGAACGGAGAAAATTAAGCATTCCTGTCCCTTCTCTCTGTAATGACGTTAAAACATAAGTCACCCTGAGCCTGTCAAAAGGTGTGGGATGAGGGCGGGTAAGAGCATCCCGAAAGCTTGTCTATCCTTCGATAAACTCAGGATGACAAAGGTAAGATCCTTAATCCCGATCGTTGGTCTCAGGAATGAAGTTAGAGAATTGCAATGGTCGTCTTCGTGAACACTGCCTACCGCAAGCAGGCTCAGACTGACCCTAGTCGTCATTCCTATTTTCGAAGCGCAGCGAAGAAATACCGGAATCTTCAATAATGGTACAAGATTCCTGAATCCCTCCTTCGTCGGTCTCAGGAATGACGTTCTTGAATTGAGTATTAGCTCCTACGCTCATTCAATTGATTCACAGCCGTCTGTAGCTCCCGTTTTAGCTTCACCTGCTTTTCTCGAGCTTTATTTTTATGCTCCTCGTATTCTGCTTGCAAGGTTTCAAACTCCCGCTTGGTTTTGGAGGTCACTTTGTTGCTGCGGATAAACATGAAGTAAGCCATCACTCCTAATACGGCCAATGCAGCAATGATCACCCACACCATGATGTGATAACCTACCTTGGAAAAGGGAATGCCAAGGAAATAGATAGTATCATTCAAATTCAGGCTTTCATCGAGCCTGGACTGAAGATCTGCAACGTTAGCTTCAAGGGCTGCAATAGAAGCTTCCTGATCTTGTATTTGCGATTTCAGGTCATTGATGGTTCGTATATTCTGACTCAATGAATCGCTCACTTCCTTCCAGAAAGCGTTCAATCTCGTGCGAGGGATCACCTTATATTGCTCATAGGTTTCCGTACTCTCGAGCATCTCATCATACTTCTCCTGAAGAGTTTCCTGTGCGTAAGCAGGAAGAAAAAAGATGAATAAAATAAAGGTACTAAGGGTGAGTCTTAGGTTTTTCATTGTGTTTGGCTGGTTAAATAAATACACATTACAATTCTAAAAAAGTAACGGGTGTGGTGAGATGAAATTATGACAATTTCACCTTTTGTTTCATTGGGTTTACTCCACTACTTCCACCACCAGGTTGTGGTTGGTGTAGATGCAGATGTCTGCCGCAATGGTGAGTCCTTCGCGCACCATTTCCTCTGCAGTGAGATTAGGTGCGTGTTTTTTAAGTGCCAATGCAGCTGAGCGCGCGTACATACTTCCAGAGCCAATTGAGGCAATGTCATTGTCAGGCTCCAGCACGTCACCTGTCCCTGATACTACGAGTACTTCATTCTTATCAGCTACAATCATCATAGCTTCCAACTTTCGCAGGTATCTATCGGTACGCCAGTCCTTGGCAAGCTCAACAGCTGCTCTTTTCAGGTTACCTGAATAGTTGCTCAGCTTCTCATCAAAGCGATCCAGTAAGGTGAAAGCATCGGCAGTAGATCCGGCAAACCCGGTCACAATCTTACCATCGCCCAGCTTGCGGATTTTCTTCACATTCGATTTTGCTACCGTATTGCCAAGAGTGGCCTGTCCGTCCGCACCAATGGCCACTTTACCATTGTGCTTGATTGCCAGGACAGTTGTTGATTTTATTTTTTCCATAGAATCTTTATCTAGCCTTAATAAAGGAAAAGATGCTTCACAGAGTTCAAAATAGTTACAATTTGTCAGGTTGAGCCTGTCGAAACCTCACAATAAGAAAACACATTTCGACAAGCTCAGTGTGACAGAATTAAATCAAAATCCTAACAGGATCTTCTAATAGCTCCTTGAATGTCTTCAGGAAAGCAGAACCTACCGCTCCGTCCACAGCTCGGTGATCGCATGATAAGGTCACCTTCATCACGTTACCCGGCTTCATCTCACCATTCTTCACAATCACAGTCTCTTTGATACCTCCTACGGCCATGATACATGCATCCGGTGGATTGATGATAGCCGTGAACTCTTCAATTCCAAACATACCCAGGTTGGAAATGGTGAAAGTGTTGCCTGAAAATTCTTCCGGCTGAAGCTTCTTGTCTTTTGCTTTTTGCGCCAGCTCCCTCACTTCTGCAGAGATGTGCGAAAGTGATTTGCTATCGGCAAAGCGAACCACAGGCACGATGAGTCCATCAGGGATCGCTACCGCTACTCCCATATGCACATGCTGGTGCTTCATCATGTGATCACCATGCCAGCTGACGTTCACATCCGGGTGCTGACGAAGTGCTGCTGCTGCAGCTTTAATCACCATATCGTTGAATGATATCTTCACCGGAGCAATCTCATTCATGGACTTCCGCGCTTCAATAGCCTTATCCATGTTAATTTCCATTGTGAGGTAGAAGTGAGGTGCAGAGAATTTGCTATCGCTCAGTCGCTTAGCGATTACCTTACGCATCTGAGAAAGCTCTACCTTCTCGGAACGCTCCTCGCCTACAACCTGAGGAATATTGATGGCTTGCTTTCCTGCATCCGCAGAAGCAGACTGGGTAGCCTGAGATGGTGTGAAGTTTTCTACATCCGCTTTCACCACTCTTCCTTCCGGACCAGAGCCATTTACTTGTGACAGGTCAATACCTTTATCTGACGCAATCTTTTTAGCTAATGGTGATGCTTTCACCCGCCCGTTTGAACCAGAACTGCTGCCACTGGAAGATGGAGTAGCTGGCTTTGCTGCTGGTGCGCTTGATGATGCCGCTACTGGTTTCTCTTCTTTTTTCTCTTCCTTAGGCGCTTCTTCTGAGGCTCCTGATTGTTCTTCCGCCTTTAGCAAAGTTTCATAGTCTGCTCCTTCCTCTCCAATGATGGCTATCACGCCATCCACCGGCACTCCGCTACCAGCTTCCACGGCTGTATAAAGAAGCGTACCGTCCTCATATGCCTCCAATTCCATGGTTGCCTTGTCGGTTTCTACCTCTGCCAGGATATCTCCTGACTCTACCTTATCTCCTTTTTTCTTCAGCCACGATGCGATCACCCCTTCCTCCATCGTATCACTCATCTTAGGCATGCGAATGATTGAAGCGTTTATGTTGCTTGTATCGATCTTTTCTCCTGAACTTTTCGAAGACCTTTCTTCTTTAGGTGCCTCAGCAATTTTTTCCTCGGCTTGTCCATTACTGGCTTCTTCCAGAAGATGTTTATAGTCCTCTCCCTTCTCACCTATGACAGCCAAGATTCCATCCACAGGTACGGACTCCTTTTCTTTCACGCCGATATGCAACAGCACACCGTCCTGATAAGACTCCAGTTCCATAGTTGCCTTATCTGTTTCTACCTCCGCCAGCACATCGCCAGAGCTCACCTCATCGCCCTCTTTTTTCAACCATGAAGCGATCACTCCTTCTTCCATGGTGTCACTCATTTTGGGCATTCTTATTACTTCCGCCATTTAGATCGTCTTTAATTCTAAAGTCAAAATTAACCCATCCGGTAAAATAAAAATTTGGTTTCGGCACAAAATGAAAATTGAGTAAGCGATGTTCTCGTATTAAATTGCCAAAAATGCTGGATAGATATACAATAACGCTTAACTCAGACGAGCTGGCACTGGTTTTAGGAGCTGAAGTTCCCGATACATACGAGCCTCAATTTAATGCAGCGCCTACTAAGGTATTGCCGCTGATTACGAGTGCCAAACCAGATAAAATTTCTTTTTTCAACTGGGGGCTGATGGCCATGTGGTCTAACAATAAAGCGATGAGTCCTAAGTTTTTCAATCTCCCTATGGATTCAGTGATCAATAAGGCCAGCTACAGAAAGAAATTAAGCACGCACAGATGTGTTATCCCCATGGATGGATTTTATCTGTGGAAACAGGTAGCTAAGAAACAGCAGGTACCTCACTATTTTTTCTATCCTGACAAGAAAGTTTTTTCAGTGGCCGGACTTTGGGAAGAAGATGAAGAAGGCACAAAATCATTCATCATGATCACCCGCCCATCAAACGAGCAGATCGGTGATTTTCAGGAAGACATGCCCGCAATCTTGAATGCAGCAGCTACACGCAGATGGCTCGAATCTGAGGATGAGGATGAGCTAAATGATTTATTAAATCAAGTATCTAAGGAAGAATTTATCTCCCACACGGTTTCACCTAAGATCAGGGATATTGAAGGGAATGATGTTTCATTCATAAAGCCAGCCCCCGCATCGGATCAGCATGGCAACTATACCCTCTTTACCTAATGCGATTTATATCGATTGCTTGCATCCTTCTTTTATCCTCCTGCTACGTGGGTCAGGAGCTGGCACCTGATCAGGATGTTTGGGAGTATGCCCAGCCCAACGAGGTAGGACTCTCTAGTGAGATCCTTTTGGATCTCAACAATCGAATAAAGCTCAATGAATTTCAGGAAATCAACGGCTTGATCATCATCAAAAACGACAGACTGGTTTTTGAAAACTACTACGAAAGGTACCTTGACTCTTTTGAGCAGGTTTTCAGAAAAACAGACCTGAATAGAAGAAATGAGGTAATGAATCTGAGTAGTGCTGGGATGACCTTCACTCTTGCAGCAGTTGGAGTGGCAGATGACAAACGGATAATCTCCATTGAGGACCCTATTATGGACTACCTACCCGGATATGAGCAAATATTCGAAGATGATCCGGACAAACAAAACATCACCGTCGCTCACCTGATGAGCCATAGAAGCGGGTTTTCGTGGAATGAAAGTATCCAGCCTTTTAGTCTGACCAATGACTTAAACCTTATGAAATCCACAGATGACTGGATAAAGTATGTCCTGGAACAGCCGTTGGAAGCACCACCAGGGCTGAGATTCAACTTAAATACCGGTAGTGGGATCCTCCTAGCCAAAATCATTGAGACTGCATCCGGCCAGAGTTTTGAGACATTTCTTGAGGAAAATATTCTTACCCCCTTATCCATAACCACACTTACAATAGATACAGACGAACAAGGAAACTTTAATGGCGGTGATGGTATAAGTGTATCATTGCTGGACTGGACCAAGCTAGGTTACCTTTTCCTCAAAGAGGGTATCTGGGAAAACAGAAAGATTTTGGATCCAAATTTTGTAAACAATGCAACCTCTATGCAGTCAGTAGTGTCAGGAACTTATAACATGGGACATATCTGGTGGCTCTTTGGGGAAAATTTTTCTGATTCATTCGGAATTGCTCATGATGACATCATTTATATCCCGGGAGAACTAGGACAGCATATGTACATTATTCCTTCCGAAAATATGATTGTTTCTATCTTCGCGGCGAACTACTTTTTACGATTTCAAAATCCATCGTTAAACTTGTTCGCTGAAATTACCTACTCGTTCCAGTAAATTCACATGAATAAAGACAATGACCTTTTGCTTTTTGAGCAAGTGAAGAGCAATGACTTTTCCTCGTATGAGGTCATATTCAAGCGTTATTACAAGGAGCTTTACCGGTTTGCATTTACCTATGTGCGGGATGTGACCATTGCGGAAGAAATGGCACAGGAGGTATTCTTGTATATGTGGGAAAAGCGAGGAAACATTGAGATTCAAACAACACTCAAAACCTACCTATACTCCGCTGTAAAAAACAAGTGCCTGAACTATATCAAGCTGGAGCTTCCAAAGCAGCAATCGATGGCTGATGTGAGTGAAGTGATGCTGAGTGTGAGTATGCCCAAAAAAGACGAGGGTGAAAATGAGAAGTTGAAGAAGTACATCCAGACTGCAATAGATGCTCTACCAAAGAAATGTCGTAAGATTTTCATCCTAAGCAGAAATGCCGGTATGACCTATGAGGAAATAGCCGAAGAGCTTGATCTTTCGAAGAAAACTGTGGAAAATCAGATGGGAATTGCACTAAAAAAATTGAGGGAATCGCTGGAACATGTGTACAAACATTATAAAGAGCATATGGCTTGAAAAAAAGTTAAAAAAAATTAGGGGTTGACCCACCTCTGATTGACTGACTAATGAGATGGCAAAGGACCTGGAAGCATATAACCACCTGAACTACAAGGAACAGTCCTCTTCCTCTGAGGATGAGTTCGTTGAGTTCCTATTTCAGCACTCTGAGATTGAGGCGCCAGAAGTAGATGAGAATAAAGCTTGGGAAGCGTTGAATAGAAAAATTCATCACAATCCAAACAAGAGCTTTACCTGGATGAAAATCGCAGCTAGTGTAGCAATCCTGGCAATTCTTTCCATTTCTCTCTTCCTGTATAATCCTACTCCGAATCAAATTCACGTAGCATCTACCGACCAAAAGGTGAATGTTAAATTTCCTGATGGGTCAATTGGAATACTGAATGCAAATTCATCGTTTACCTACCCTGAGGAGTTCGGTGATGAACGAAACGTTTCATTCACCGGAGAGGCCTATTTTGATATTCAAAAAAGCAAAAAACCATTCATCATTGATGTAAATGGTGTAGACGTTCGGGTACTTGGAACTGCTTTTAATCTGATTACTACAGATAATGAAGTAAAGCTATTTGTAGACCGAGGGTTGGTTGCTTTTGAAAAAGAAGGTAAACAAACTCAGGTTTCAGCTGGTAAGGAGGCTGTTTTCAACAGAAAAGATGCCACAGTAGAAATTAAGCCTATGCCTTCAGCTAACATCATGAGCTGGAGGAATGGAATCTTCAATTTTGACAAAACACCACTAAGCGAAGCTCTAGTGGAATTGGGAGAGTATTACAAGGTTGAGTTTAAACTATCTGATGATCAGCTTAAAAAATGCCGAATATCAGTCACCTTCAACAAACAAACGCTCGACGAGGTTTTAGAGACTATCAGTTCCGTGCTGGGTGTGAAAACTTCTCTGAAGGATAATACTGTAAAAATTTCTGGCTCAGGCTGCTAATCGTAGCTTAATCGATTCATTACTTTTGTGGGCGTGTTTGTCGCCTACTATTCCACTTTACGTAAAGTACTAACCATCACATGCTTGTGCTGGATAAGTGTTTCCTATTCACAAAGCGCGCTTCAAGGCAACCTTACATTCTGGGGTGAAGTAACCCTTTTCAAATCATTGGATTCGTTGCGAGCTCAGGGTATTGCCATTGCTTACAGTGCCGATAAACTGACAAATCAATCTCTTACTATTGAAAAAGGGCTGACCGTAAAGCAATTTCTGGATAAAATTATCGAAAGTAGAATTGCGGACATCAATTACGAAAGTGGACAAATAATCGTTTCACCACATATTCCTAAATCATATACTGTCCACGGTGTTTTAAAAAATGTAGAGTCTGGTGAGCACATCATTGGTGCATCTGTCCAGGTGGTCGGAACTAAGCTGGGAACCACAACAAATGGCTATGGATACTACTCGCTTACCTTAAAAGAGGGAGACTATTTCTTACAGTTTTCTCATATAGGTTATCAGTCCAAGAAGGTTGAAATTTCACTGTACAGAAATACCTACACGGATGTATCAATTCCTCCAAAAGTGACCGAACTGGATGAAGTGGAGGTAAACTCTGTTTCTGATGATGCCAATATCTCGGAAAATGTACCTTCCATCAATCGCATCTCCATTACCGGCGCAGATGGCCAAATCCCATATTTCCTCGGCGAAGTGGATGTGATTCAAAATGCACTACTCAAACCAGGAATAAGGGCTATCGGAGAGGACGCTAGCGGTATCCATGTACGAGGTGGAGGAGTGGACCAAAACCTCACACTCCTGGACGAAGCAATTATCTACAACCCAAACCACTTCTACGGGCTGATTTCAGTATTCAACCCTGAAGCCGTCAATGATGTTCGGATCATGAAGGGGTTCATTCCCCCATCCTATGGAGGCAGAACCTCATCGGTGATTGAGGTTCGTCAAAAGGAAGGAAATGTCAACAAAACTCGTTTTTCAGGAGGTCTTGGGATACTTTCTGCAAGAGCCCTTATTGAAGGACCAATTCATGAAGGAAAGAGCTCATTTTTGATTTCCGGAAGACAGAGCTTGCTCAATCTTTCTATAGATGATTTCGCGAGCACTTCAGTCAGAAGAAACAGAATCCGATTCCAGGATTTGAATGTAAAACTCAATTTCAAGTACAGTCAGGCAAGTACCTACTACCTCTCCGGGTATATCGGGAATGACCGAAACCTTGCAGGGCTCAACTCAACCAGAAACTGGGGAAACCGTATGCTAAATTTCCGATGGAATTACCTATTCACACCCAGATTATTTTCTAATATTTCTGCTTTTGTATCTGAGTACAATTATCGAATTGAAAATACCGAAGAACCAGGAGCGTTTATTGGCCGATCAAAGATTGCAGATCATGGCTTAAAAATGAACCTAACCTATGTTTTTAATCCAAACAATGAGGTTTCATTTGGCTTCAGCACAATCTACCATAGGCTATTGCCTGGCTCCCGGGAGCCTCTCGACCAAAACGCCACAACCAATAAAATTGAGTTGGAGAATGAACAAGGATTTGAATCAGCGGCACACATAGGTCAAGAAACCAGCATTGGAGATTTTTCATTCAACTACGGACTTAGAGTAAGTGGATTGCATACTTTGGGACCGGGCACTGTTTACAGGTATCAAGATGGTACCCCTTTCTCTGATACGACCATCACCGACACTCTTCGGTTCAGTAGTTTTGAAGTCATAGAGAAAAGCATCAATCTAGAGCCTCGATTTTCAGTCAATTGGAGGCTCAATGAGTCCGCATCATTGAAGGCCGCCTTCTCACGTACAGCACAGTATTTACACCTCATTTCTAACACAGTATCACCTACCCCAACTGATATTTGGAAGCTTAGCAATGAATACATACCCCCTACCACCACAGAGCAGTACACCCTTGGTTTTTACAAAAATCTAAATGGAAATATGTGGGAGCTTTCCTCAGAGGTTTACTACAAGGACATCAACAGCAATATTCAGTACAAAAATGGGGCTGATCTAGTATTTAACGAAAACATCGAAACTGAACTAATTATAGGAGATGCCAGAGCCTATGGACTGGAATTGTACGCTCGTAAAAAAACAGGCAAGCTCAAGGGTTGGATTAGCTACACGCTTTCGAGAGCTGAAAGTAGAATCCCAGAAAACAATACCAATCCATACATCCTGGAGAATCATGACAAGACACACGACTTCTCCACTTCGTGGAGCATGCAGCTTTCTCCGAGATTGAGTGCTTCAACCAACTTCCTCTTCAACACAGGCATACCTGTGACCTTACCGACTGACAAATACGTGTTTGAAGATAATCTTGTCCCTCATTTTCAGTTTAGAAATAATGCCCGCCTACCAAGTTATCACCGGCTTGATTTGTCAGTGAAGTGGGAAGGAAAGACTTTTAAGAAGAGTGGAAAGCGGAGGAAGAATGATGATTATTGGATATTGACCATCTATAATGTCTATGCCAGAAGAAATGCATACTCCTATTTTTATAGGGAGTCACCCATAGATCCGGGTACGGCTCAGGTAGTGAAATATTCAATTTTTGGCACAATTATTCCTGCCATTACGTACAATTTCAAATTTTAGTGAAACGAATAGCTTACATATTGATTCTTGGATTTTTTGCCTGTGAGGAGGTGGTAGTGGTGGATTTACCAGCACCACAGAATCTAATAGTGGTAGAGGGTTGGCTTTCGGATTCATTGGGCAGGCATCCCATCAGGATTACACGTTCCAATGGATTTGCTGATAAGAACTCGGTAATTCCCATAGAAGATGCTCAGGTGCTGGTGCAGTCAAAAACCGGAGAGGTCTTTTCATACTCATACAATATAGATGGCTATTACCTTGCCGATGCAGACTATGAAGGTACTAGCCGAGCGGAGTATCGTGTCCTTATTGAGCTAGACACTTTTAGCATAAGGTCTGAATGGGATGAAATGCCCGAAAGAGTCCTTTTGGAGAATCTCCAGGTGGACTCCTTCGAAGATAATGACCCGGATGATCCGGATCGCCAAATTACCATCTACTACCCTAAAATCACTACTCCTGATCCTGCAGGTCAAGATAATTTTTATCGATGGTTGTTTTTTAAGAATGGAGAACGATTTAATGAACCGGAACCCATCACCATCCAAAACGATCGACTTTTTGATGGGAACCTAATCCCTAACAATTTTCAAAATTTTGATTATGAAATTGGAGATGAGATGACCGTACATCTCTTATCTATTTCACCTAGTTCATTTAACTACCTATCCCTACTCAGATCCCAAATAACCACACTGGGCACCTCTTCCGGAACTACACCAGCTGTAGTTACTGGCAACCTTTCCTATGTTAATGTACCCAACAGACAAGTTTTAGGGTATTTCGGAACTGCCGCTATGAGCTATGGCACCTTAACTGTTCAATAAGTTCTATGCTGCTTAGGGGTAGATGCTTGCTGGGATGACATAGCAGTATGAAAAAGAAAATTACCCTAATAATCGCCTCACTTCTACTCGCACTTTTAGGTTTGAAAGTGACCCAAAGAATGAGAAAAGTATCGTGATCTAAATCACAATGGAATTGAGTTGAAAGCCATCCTTCAGATGGCTTTTTTTTGCAGTAAAGGATTCGAGGGGGATAAAAAGCAAACGGAGCGCCCTCACCAAAGCAACTCCGTTCTAATTCAACCAGCTATGGATTGTCTTGAATATCTTATAGCTCAAGGTTAGCGAAGTTTCTGGTAATCGAAAAAGCTGTTTCGTCTATTCAACTCAATTATTAGACAAACCCATATTTATATCCGATTAAGAAATTTCAATTGAAATATTCAATGAGAAAGGTTTTAAAATAGGATAATCTAGTACCTAGGATAGTATTCTACGGTGATAATTCACCTGTCCCAAATGATAGCTGAAATGGCCAAAAAGGTGAAGAAAAAAGTGCCCTGTCGTCATTGGATATCCAAAATGCTCAATCGGATAATTCTTAGCTAAATCTTCATCGGTGATTTTGTCCAAACTTGACTGAATCATTCGCTTCGTTTCTTCTATCTCATTCAACAGTTCCTGATATGAGACACGTCCGTTAAACTCAAAATCACGCTTTCGGATGTAACCGGTTTCCCCGAGTGTCGCCCCAATGAAATGTAGTAGGTTTCCGCACAGGTGAAGTATCAAGTTTCCGGCCGAATTATTAATACCTTCAGCTTTAACCCACAATGATTCCTCCGTTGGATATGCCTCGAGTTCAGTCTTCAACTTATCTAAATCTCTAATAAAAAGTTCCTTAATGTCCTTTGTGCTCATCATTCTTCAATTTCAAAACTCATATTATAAAGTTCGGTCGTTTTCTGATGAAATTCCGCAAGCGTATCCTTTTTTATCGTTCCATGAATAACGCACGACAATTGAAAATCGCGCTCTGTGACCTGAATGTCAAAATCAGATACCAAACGCTCTGCCGTACTCATCATATCATAAGGAAATTTCATGGTAATGCTACTGGTCTCAAATATTCTGACCTTGACAGCCTTAGCCAACGCCTCTTCGGTTGCTGTTTTATATGCATTGATGAGGCCTCCCACCCCTAGTTTGGTACCACCAAAGTACCGAATGACTACCACCAAAACATTAGTAAGCTCGAATGACTTAATCTGACCAAGAATGGGATCACCAGCAGAATGAGTCGGTTCTCCATCATCATTGGCTCGCCAGGCTTGATCATCCATCCCCAATATCCAGGCATAACAATGATGGCGAGCATCATAAAAGTCTTTTCTTAGTTGATCCTGAATTCCCTTTATTTCCTCCTCGGATTGTACTGGAAAAGCGAAGGCTAAAAACTTGCTGCCCTTTTCTTTGAAGAGGCCATCAGTTTTGGATTGAATGGTGTAATAGGTACTCAAATTTCAGATAAAAGCTTTTTGGCTTCACTCTCGACCTGCGCTGTTTCCGCATAGTCTAGTGCCAAATCTAGCAATTCTTCTGCTTCAGCTTTTTCTCCTTTCTCAATTAAAACACGCGCCAGCCCCAAATAGCCAAAACTCTTGAAGAACTCACCATGTGCGGGTAGTTCATCGCCGTAGGCAAGGCCTTTTCTGTAGGCATATTCTGCTTTTTCCTTATTCCTAATGATGATTTCCTCGTAGTAACCTAAAAACACATACCCCGCCAATCTATAGTAGGAGCTTTCATGGGTAATGAGTGAATAAATAACATCAAGAGGAGCATTCTTAAAATCAACTGGGTTTGCAAGAGACTCCACATATTTAGCTTTTGCATAGTAGTTGTTCGGGTATTTCTTACAAAGTGCTGACAGGTAATTCTGAGCCAAATCGGGCTTATATTCATACCTTAGATAGATATAACTAAGATAAACATGTGCCTCAACTGTGGTGAGAAACGAAGCATTGCAGGCCATTTCAAGTTGTTTAAGCCCTAGCTCTTTATTTCCACTTCTAAAAAACCAAAGTAGCGGCTTATACATGGGATGCTTCTCGGGATATTTCTCCCGAAAGTAATTGTATAGCCCGGTAGTCAGTAAAAATTCAGGATTGTCATCCACAATATCAAACCCTTTTTTCATCAAACCGTATGCCCGATTAGCTTCGCCAACAGCTTTGACAGTGTGGCCTTGATCTGCATAGTACTCAGCTAAAAGTCCATATGCTGCCATGGCGAAAAAAATCATCTCCGGCTTTTCAAGGTTTGGATCTTTGATGCGTGCAAGCTCAATCGCAGAATCAAGTTGCACTTCCATTTGAAGAAAGAGGTCGTCAGAAATCGTTGGGATGTTAGACCACAAAATAGTCATGGCCCTCATAAGCGGAATGACAGGATGCTGAGGTATATATTTTTCAGCTTTTGAAATATAAAACTCTGCAGAATCAGGTGAAGCATTGTAGATGTGATCAGTACCTTTTCGCACCAAATCCTGTACATGTCCCTTCTCAAATACCTGTGCACTGCCAGCAAAAGCTGTCAGTAAAGCGAACGTGGTGATTATTCTCTTCAAAGTGAAAGTTTTAAGATTTTATTGTAAAAATCTAAGATGCAAGATAACGTCCGTTTTGACCTTACAAAAGTTGGAGTAGTAATTAATTTTGCCATCGCATGTCTTTTTTAATCAATCAGCCCATCGAAGAAGTTACCTCCGGAATAGACCTGGTCTATTTCAAGTCGGCCTACTTTCAAACCCAGATTTATAATCATCTTTTCTCGTTTGCAGATGATGATTTTTTTGTTGCCTTCGATATAACTCCTGAAAAGGCAATTAGTATACCAAGGAGTCCTTTTGGTTCATTTTTTCGAAGAAATAGTGAGACACAAAGTGTATCAGATTTTGCAGGAAAAGTTTTCTCAGAACTTAAAAAAAACGGAGTTAGCCGGGTGGAAATTCACCACCCCTCAGCGATCTATGAGTCTTTTTCATCCAATGAAGACTTAAAAGATGCTGGGTTACACCTTTCATATTCTGACATCAATCAGCACATAGAATTGACCGATAGCTGGGAGAATTCAATTCATAAAATGCAGCAGCGAAAACTCTCATCGCTTTTAAGCGAGGGATTTGAGTTTCGTAAAATGGAAATGGGTGAAATGGAGACTGCTCATAAGTTTTTGACCGTTTGCAGACAGGCTCAGGGTCTGCAAATCAATATCTCATGGGAACACTTAAAAAGTCTGGTTGATAAACTTCCCGAATGTTATGAATGCTTTGGTGTGTTCAGGGAAGGCAAGATTTCTGCACTTTGCATAACTGTAAATGTAACAGCAGATGTGGCATACTACTATCTCCCGGCTACCAGTCCGATGTTTAGAAATCAAAGCCCGATGGTGCTGCTCATTGCGGGCATGGTTGACTATTACCGCAGTAAAAATTTCAAATATCTCGATCTTGGAGTCTCGTCAATCATGGGCAAGCCACAAGAAGCTTTGCGGATTTTTAAAGAGCGTATGGGTGCGGTAGAAACGCGGAAGCCCACCTTCAGCTCATCTCTTTAAGCAAAGATTCCAGTTTACCAATCCACACATCAGGTGAATATAAGTCTTCTGCCTTTTTGCGAATTATGCTCTCCGGAAAAGTTGAAAGCCGATCTCTCATAGCTTTAATCTTGTCCGCCAAATCATCAGCATCTACACTAGATAAAAAACCCACCTCATCAGAAATAATTTCATTTGGACCACCGCATTTAGTAGACACTACCGGCCTTCCACAGGCCATTGCCTCCAGTAAAACATTTCCAAATGTCTCATAATGACTCGGAAGTACTAAAAACTGACATCTCTGCAGATAGTTTCTCACTTCTTCCCGGCTTTTCTCGCCAAGTAATTCAACTTTACTTTCAAGTTTAAGTTCTTTGATTTTACTTCTAAGCCTCGGCTCCTTGGAGCCAGAGCCAATGATTTTTATGTTAACACCATCTACTTTATGAATGGCCTCAAGCAATAACTCAAACCCCTTCTCAGGCTCAAGTCTGCCAATTGCCAAAACAAAATCATCCCTTGTTTTAGCCGGACTAAAAAAGGTCGTGTCGACTGGGTTATACAACACCTTGCTCTCAGGAATCCATTTTTCTACCTCACCCCTATGAAAATTGCTGGTCGTGGTGATCAGTTTGAATCTTGAAATTGAATCCAGAAGGTCGCGCCTCATAGTCCCCAATTCCAAAATCATTTTTTCAAACATAAATCCACCTAATCTCACGTGTAGGTGTACTGGCACATCATATTTTTTTGACAGATAGTCGCCAATAAGAGCACCGGGATAACACGCCTGAACCACAATTACATCTGGCTTGCCATGCTCCAGCGTATAGCCTTGATAATTTAGTTCATTGCACCGAATGATTTCTCGTAAGTTTCCCTTCCTAAATCTCTTTGTCCAACTCAATGCCGGCTGATAATATTCAACGATTCCATCAGTCTTTTTCAAAGAGGCTTTATCATAGCCATGTCTACTAATTTTTCCGAAGTTTTTAATATGATCTTTAACCCAGATCAGCTTTTCAGAATCTCCCTGCCCCCACGTACTCACCCCTATTTTCCAGTCAGGCCTGAGCCTGGACATCATCGCCACCTGCTCCTGAATGAAAATACCATAAGAGGGGTTTGAGGCTGATGGATACCAGGATGGAACGATAAAAAGATTCATTCCCCCGAATTTAATTGGTAAAAACGTTCTGAGAGGTGATATTACCGAAATGAATCAGCTGCCATTGGTTTCGGTCATATGCCTCTGTCACAATCATGCTAAATACGTGTCGCAGGCTATCCAATCTGTTTGGAATCAAAGCTACCCTAGAATAGAGCTGATTGTGATCGATGATGGTAGTAGTGACGGAAGCAAAGAAGTGATTAGGGATAAGATTTCGGGCAGGGAAGTTAAGTTCATCGATAACCCAACACCAATAGGAAACTGTGCTGCATTTAACAAAGGTTTTTATGGCTCAAATGGTGAGTACATCATAGACCTTGCAGCGGATGATATACTAATGCCTGAACGTGTACTCATTGGGGTCAATACTTTTATGAAATCAAATGCCGGCGTGACGTTTTGCAATGTGATGAATATTGCTTCAGATGGAAAAGAGATTGGCCCGCACTTTAAAAAAGAGGTGGTACCGCAGGGTGACTTGTATATCGAGCTAATCAAAAAGTACTTCATATCTCCACCCGGAATGATGATGAAGCGAGAAGTTTTGGTTGAATTGGGTGGGTATGACGAATCTCTCAGCTATGAGGATTTCGATTTCTGGATACGGTCTTCCCGAAATTGGGACTATGCCTATACCGATGATGTGTTGGTGAAAAAAAGAAAAACTAAAGGATCACTATCTGAAAAACAATTTCAATACAAAACCAAACATCAGGAAACGACCCTCAAAGTTTGCCAAAAAATAAAAGAGCTAAATCGCACCAAAAATGAAAATTTAGCTCTTAGAAAAAGATGCCTTTATGAGATCAAGCAGTGCATAAAGCAAGGGAATCTTCGTCTAATCCCCTCCTTTTTACGCCTACTCTAATTACTCATATTTCAAAGTACTGGCTGGGTTCAGCGAGGCTACCTTTAGCACCCGAACACTCACTGTGACAAGTGAGCACAGAATTACTACGCTAAGAGCTATCAAAATAACCAACCATGGAAAGTCTATGCGATAAGCATAATTATCAAGCCAGTTGTTCATGCCAAAAAAGATTAGCGGCACACCTATTATTGATGCAATTCCTATGAGAATAAGGAACTCACGATAAAAGAGTGAAACAATGTGAGTCTCGGATGCACCCAATACCTTCCGCACACCCACTTCTTTGGTTCTCTGCGAAGCTATGAAGGAGATAAGCCCGAACAGTCCAAGAATTGCCACTACCAGAGCAAATCCAGAGAAAATGCTGAAGACAGTTCCAAATTTTCTATCCTCCTTATACAGCCGATCAAATCGCTCATCAATAAAGGTATATTCCAACGATGACGTGGGAAACATATCAGCCCATGTTTTCTCTATGTGCTCTAATCCGGCCTTCATTGCATTTGGAGAAAGCTTGACGAGTGAGCTATGAAGAACAGGATCGTAGAAATAGCAAGTAGGCTCAGCAGCCCTTTTGAGTGTGGTTCTGTTGGCGTCCTCAATGATTCCAATGATGTGATATTTATCATTTTCGGGATCACGACCAAACTGTATCTTTTCATTGATCACTTTGGTGTCCGAAATATTAAATCTATCCAGAAAAGCACGATTTACGATCACTGCTGAGCTATCGGTGGCTAGATCTTTTTGAAAATTTCTCCCCTCCAAAAGTTGAATATCCAATAAGTCAAAATAATTATCATCGACTGTTTGAATGTAGGTAGTGGCATCTAGTCTGTCTGTCATTCCCACAATTTTCACTCCTCCACTCGTTGAGGCAATTTCGTCACTTTCTCCACCAGGTACAGAAGTAGATGTAGCTGTCCCCACAATGCTACCCTCTTGTGAAAGTGTGGTAAGGAAGACTTTCACTTTCTCTCTCATTTGTTCCCTCTGTCCATCATCAGGTCTTGGATTTCTGAATGAAACGACATGACTGATATCCATCCCCATATCTTTGTTTCTCATGAAATCTACCTGCTTGACCACAACCAAAGTACTTGCAATGAGTACGATCGACGTGGTAAACTGAAGGACTACCAGCCCTTTCCTAAGTCCAACTCCGCTTTTGGAGTTTCTGAATTTTCCTTTAATGACATTTATGATTTTGAAATTTGAAAGGAATATAGCCGGATAAAAGCCCGAAACAATGGTGCCAACTAATGTGAAAATGACTAGAGAAATAAGAAAGTCCGAATCAACCCAAACATTCTTTATTAGCTCTGTCTCTACCAGTGAATTGAAACCTTTGGCAGCTAGCTGAGTAATCATCAATGCGACTAGTGCTCCTATGAGATTTATAATAAAGGCCTCAATCAAAAATTGAGTTCGAAGTTGTTTTTTTGCAGCTCCAATCACCTTTCTCAGTCCTACTTCTTTGGCTCTATCCACCGCCTTGGCTGTGGACAAATTGATGTAATTGACCCATGCTATTATGAGGATGAAAATCGAGATTATTTCAAGGAAGTTGACTGATTTTTCACTACCAGTCACTTCTGGCTCGAAGGTCATGTCAGAATTGAGGTGAATGTCTCTGATAGGCTGCAAATTGAAAAACAAAGTACTCTCCGGACTTAGATGTTTGTCTTTTATTGGGATCATTTTCTCCTCCAGCGAAGCTATATCTGCTCCTTCGTCAATCCTCAAATACGTGTAGTAATTGAATGCTCGCCAACCTTCATCGTCCAATCGCTGCTGAATAGTAGAAATAGAAATCAGCATATCGAACTTGAAGTGGGTGTTTTGAGGTACATCTTCTATGACTCCAGTCACCTTAAAGTCCCGATCAAAACCTGAATAAATGTGAATTGTTTTTCCAACTGCATCTTCATCACCAAAGTAGAAATTGGCCTTCGATCTGGATAGAACAACGGAGTTTGGTTCTACCAGCATGGTGGAAGCATCTCCCGAGATGACCTTGTGCCCAAAAAAATCTATAAAGTGTTCATCTCCCATTTTCACAGACTCTTCATTTATCAAGGTTTCATTTTTCTTGACAACCACATTACCAATGTTGTAGGTCAGGGTGTATCCACTCACCTCGGGAATTTCATCTGTGACAACCTTTCCTGATGGGTTGAATGACATGGCATCTCTGGTTCCAAGCTGTCCATCAACAATCTGATCTGTTGTCAGTCGGTAAATGGTTTCCGGATCTTTGTGAAACGAATCGTAGCTTCTCTCAAACTTGATGTACTGATTGATCAGCAGAAAAGCTGCCAGTCCAATAGCCACTCCAATGACATTGATAGCCGTATAGCCTTTGTGTTTGATAAGACTTCTAAAACTGATTTTAAAGTAATTTCTAAGCATGCCTGTGTCCTTTATTATTGAGTTTTTAAATACTGGTCTGAGTAGAGACAATCTGAACAACAGCATCACATCCATTAAGTATCTGAATTGTGCACCATTCCCTGCCTCTTCATGATCTGCGTATAGCTCTTCCAAATCCCCTTTTATGTCAGGATAGAAGTCGGGGTGGCAGTACCACCTGAAAAGTGCATCTGCTACTCTTTTGATCATGTGAATTTTAAGTCAAGGGCAACTTTCGGAATTGCATCCCACAGCTGAGTACGTACATCCTTGGAGTGCTTAAGTGCCTCTTTACCATATGCAGTGATGGTGAAGTATCGTTTGGGCTTTCCACCTCGCTTTTTGGTCGGTTCTCCTTCGCGGCTTTCCAGATATCCCTTTTTTTCCATTCTTCGCAATGCCGACTGCAAGGCTCCAACGCTTACCTTCCTCTTCAAACGCTTTTCGATTTCGCTTTTGATCGCAACTCCATAGGCCTCATTATACAGCACCCCTACAGTGAGCAAAACAATTTCTTCAAATTCACCTAATTGATATTTTTTCATTTCAATTAATTTCCTAATTGTAGTATTGACGAGATAAAATTAGAAAGGTTGTATTAAATTCCTAATTGCAGTATTGATTTTATTAAAAATTGTATATCCCATCCACGAACATTAGTCAACCTTCAATTGTTATTGAAATACACTAGTAATAGTGAGTAGGTTGGTTGTGTGATGGGGCCACTCATTCTGAGTGGCCCTTTGTTATCGACGATTGTCTTCTTCCCTCAGAATTGCCAAATAGCTCTGATAACGTAGTTCAGAAACCTCCTTCCCAATAGCTTCCTTCACTCGGCAGCCGGGCTCATTCTCATGCAGACAGTTATGAAACTTGCATTGCCCTAAAAACTGACGCATCTCTGGGAAATAGTGGGATAGCTCTTCATCTTCAATCTCGGAAAGTCCGAGTTCCTTAATACCTGGCGTATCAATGATGGTTGTATCGTCATTCAGAAAGAAAAGCTCAGCAAATGTGGTTGTATGAACGCCTTTGTTTGCAAAATCAGATATCTCGCTTACTTCCTGATTGGCGTTTGGTAAAAGTTGGTTAATGAAGGTAGATTTTCCTGCGCCGCTATGACCTGAAAGCAGACTGGTCTTACTCTTGAGAAGTTGAACTACATCGTCATCTACCTCCTTATCAAATTGACATAAATGAAACGAATAGCCTATTGACTCATAAACAGGCTTTAGTTCATTGATCGTTTTTAGTTCCTTGGTCCCATACAAATCTGACTTGTTGAATAAAATCACACCTGGAATCCTGAATGCCTCCAGCGTGATTAGGAATCGATCTATGAATCCTAAAGAAGTACGAGGTTTTTTGAGAGTAACTACCAAAAGCCCCTGATCAATATTGCTGGCAATAAGGTGATCATGTCCTTTTTTTCGAGGACTCGCTCGAATTACATAGTTTTCTCTTTCGTAAATTTTTGTAATTACCCACTCGTTATCTACCTGCTGATTTGGTTCGATTTCCACCCAATCACCAACGGCCAAAGGGTTTGTAAGCTTTTTATCCTCAAGTTTAAACTTACCTCTAAGTCTGGCTATGAGCCTATCTTTTCCTGACTGGACTTCATACCACAATCCGGTGGACTTTATAACTAGCGCCTTCAACGTATAGGTGGAATTACGATCATAACTGCAAAGTAAAGAAACCAATGATATGAAATAAAAAAGGCTGATCACATATGCGATCAGCCTAACTCTATATTGCTTCTTTGCCTTAGTTGTTAGACAAATATTCTGCTACTCCATCTCTGGTTGCGCTCATTGCAGTCTTTCCTTCTTCCCAGTTTGCAGGACAAACTTCACCGTGTTTCGCCACATGCTGCCATGCATCTACGATTCGTAGTATCTCATTGATATTTCTTCCAAGCGGAAGATCGTTGATACTCTCGTGTCGCACGATTCCCTCTTTATCAATGTAGAAAGTTCCTCTGAATGCTACAGGAGCTCCTTCGAATCCAAGATTTCCTTCTTCGTCGTATGACCAATCTCCCGCTAGTACACCAAAGTTTGACGCAATAGCTTTAGATGAATCAGCAACCAATGGATAAGTTACTCCAGAGATTCCTCCTTTATTCTTATCAGTCATTAACCACGCAAGGTGAGTTTCTTCTGTATCACATGAAGCTCCTACCACAGCTACACCTCTTTTCTCAAATTCCTCAAGCTTCTCTTGAAATGCGTGAATCTCAGTTGGGCAAACAAATGTGAAATCTTTTGGGTAGAAGAAGAAAATTACTTCTTTCTTACCAATGTACTGATCGAGTGAAAAATTTTCTACAATCTCTTCACCGTTGATTACCGCAGGTGCATTTACAATAGGTGCTTTTTTTCCTACTAATGACATGTTTTACTTTCTAGTTTAATTGTTAAATAATCGTTACATCCACTTCAGGATCAATTCGTTCACCATTGACCTGAAGTTTTATCTCTTTGATTTTGAAATTTTTAATTCGCTTCTTCCTAAAAAAATCATTGATCAGCCCATAGAGCTCTTCATCATAGAAGTCTTGAATTTTATTGGACTGAAGGCAATAAAAATGTCCATGCGGACTCATGTTAGCATCATACCGCTTAGATCCTGATCGTACTGATACTCGCTGAATCAGCCCAGAATCTACCAGAACATCCAGAATCCGATACACGCTTCCAAGCGAGATCGATGGATTATCCACTTTTATGATTTCATGTATGCTTTCCGCTGTTGGGTGATCATTGGAAATCATTAACTCACGCAAAATAACAATCCTGGGGTGAGTGGCTTTAAGCCCCACCTCGCTAAGACGTTCTTTTATTTGATTAATGATTTCCATTTAGGAATTATTCTTAAATGCGAATTTAATTCATAAATAATCAACACCCTAATATTTCGACCAATTGATCAAAATACCATATGCTCCTATATTGAAAAGTGCTGAAATCTTGGTTAATTGCAGTATAAATGGATAATTCATCTTTTACTCAGAATCAAAAACAATGATTATGAAAAACCCTACGAATAAGATTTTAACATTGATCCTGGTTGGGCTGTTTGCCTTCAATCAAAAGACATACTCGCAAGAGAACTTTGGGGAAATTTTCCGCGCCGGACCTGCTGATGCAAATACGTATATCCAAAAGTACTCTGAAGCTATTGGCTTATCATTTAATAGTGGATTAGGTAGTGGGTGGTACAATACTGCTAAACCTCACAAATTGCTTGGATTTGATTTGACTGCAACACTTAATGTCGCAGCTATTCCAGATGAAGATATTAGATTTCAATTCAATCAAAGTGATTATGACGTATTAGAATTAGAAAGTGGCAATGGTTCACTGCCTTCCCTGGTTGGAGGTAGTTCTGATAACAACTTTCTTGTGGTTCCTGCCGGCACAATCATACAAGGAGATAATGGCCCCATCACATATCAAAACGATAAAGTCTTTGCTGCTCCAGATGGTATAATAGATGCAAATGACTACCCTGCTGTTGGCACACCAGTTCCTGCTTTCCAACTTGGTATTGGATTGATGAAAAATACAGATTTAAAGATTAGATATGCATCAGACTTAGGAAGTATTGAAGATGGAAGTGTTAGACTAATAGGATTTGGAGTGCTCCATGATTTAAAGCAGTGGATTCCTGGATTAAAGCAAGTTCCTGTTGATGTATCAGGATTCTTTGGATACACGTCACTAAAGGTCGAATATAATTTTGAAGAAAGTGGAGATGGATACGAAGTTTCTAATGGACTCGCTGAATTAAAAGCTAATTCAACAACTGTACAAATTGTTGCTTCTAAACAGCTAGCCATTTTAACACCATATGTTGGTGTTGGCTACAACATTGCTGGAAGTTCGTTTAAAGTAAATGGACTTTTTGAATACCAGGAAGGCTTACAGACTGCAGAAATTGTTGATCCAGTAGATTTAAAATTTACAGGAGGTAGTACACCAAGAATTAATGCTGGTCTTCGTGTTAAATTATTGGTACTTACTCTACATGCTGAATACGCTATCCAGAAGTATAACACCTTTACACTTGGTGCCGGAATCAGTATTCGTTAAGCATAGCTAAAACCGTATAAAAAAAGAAAAGTCCCGTCAAAAACGGGACTTTCTTTTTTACTTGTCAAACAGGTGTATGAATAAATTTGTGTTATGCATTAGATATATACTATCTAATCAAAAAAGGTAACCACCTAATTATGATAAAAGTTTTATTTGTTTGCTTGGGTAATATTTGTAGGTCTCCATTGGCAGAGGCTATATTCAAAGAAAAGCTCAAAAATGAGCAGTTAACCCACAAAATAAGTTGCGACTCTGCCGGGACAGCTAATTATCATGTAGGAGAAAATCCAGATCCCCGAACCATAGAAATTGCCATAAAACATGGCATTCCTGTTGATCACAAAGGTCAGCAGTTCAAGAACAAACACAAGGATGAGTTTGACTACCTGATAGCCATGGATCAGTCTAACTACCAAAATATGGTTAGAGAAATGGGAGAAACGCCCTCCTCGCTCATTTTAATGAGAGATTTTGATCCTTATGGGAAAGGTGAAGATGTACCCGATCCTTGGTATGGAGGCATGAATGGATTTGAAAACGTTTATCAAATCCTAGATCGATCGTTAGATAATTTCTTATTGCACATTCGAAACGAGCATAATTTATGAATGACTTCTTTAATGAAGTAATTCAGAGATATTCCAAAACGGCATACTTGTTATCTGCCAGTACAGTTTCTGGTGGATGTATCAATAACACTTATAAACTGGAAACAAGTGAAGGTCCGCTATTTCTAAAGTGGAACTCTGCCTCCTCAATGTCCATGTTTGAGTGTGAAAAAAAGGGACTCGATCTTTTAGATCAACACTCTATCATTTCCACCCCAAAAGTTCTTTCATATGGACAGATCTCAAATAAGTCCTACCTCCTACTGGAATGGATCGAAAAAGAACCTCAATCCAGCGATTTCTGGGGAGATTTTGCACATAATTTGGCATCTCAGCACAGAGTTTCTTCACCTTGGTTCGGCCTGGATCACGACAATTTCATTGGAAGTCTTGAGCAGTCAAACAAACAGTATTCAACCTGGCATGAGTTTTTCATAAAAGAGCGGCTTATACCCCAACTCAAACTGGCAGAATCAAAGAACCTTATAGATAAAACTCACCTGAATAGGTTTGAGATACTATTTTCCAAACTTGAATCACTTGTTCCAAAAGAATCTCCATCTCTTCTGCATGGAGACTTATGGAGTGGAAATTTTATGTGTGGTGCTGATGGTAAAGCTGTGATTTTTGACCCTTCGATTCATTTTGGACATAGAGAAACTGAGCTCTCATTCACCAAATTGTTCGGCGGATTTTCCTCAGAGTTTTATGCCGAATATGAATCCACCTTTGTGCTGGAACCGGGTTTTGAGGAAAGATTGGAAATACACAACCTCTACCCTCTTCTAGTCCACGTTAACCTTTTCGGGTCTTCCTACCTATCGGAGATCAATCAGACTCTCAAAAGATTCACCTAGCGATACAGCACCTGATAGGTATTGGTTGTCTTTTGCTCCATAATCACTGACCTATTCCATGGCAGCTTATTAAATGAATCCGGGGAATAATTCTTGATAGTTGCCAGATTCAAAGGACTGTCATAGGAAAGGATAAAATCACGATTCAGAAGCTCATTTATCCGCTTAGATTTGAACTCTTTATTGTCAATGCAGAAAGAAAATGTAAGCGCAGAATTCTGCATCAGGTTGATTTTGATATTTAGCAAGTCTAAGACCTGTAAAATCAATCCGAGTTTTTTCTCATCCATGAAGCTATGATCCTTCACCTGGGCTGTCACCAGCAATTGATTCCCTTTGAAAACAAAACAAGGGATCATCTTCTTTGTGTTATCAGTAGCTATTGTCGTTCCAGGCAAAGATTTATCCAAAAATGACCGTACAATTAAAGGGATACTTTTCTGAGCGATCGGCTTTAATGTTTTGGGGTGAATCACTTGAGCTCCATAATAGGTCATTTCCGTTACTTCCCGGTAGCTCAATTTCTCATATTGCTCTGTTCCTTCTAAGATGCGCGGATCAGCGTTTAGAATTCCAGGCACATCCTTCCACACCGTAAATCCATCTGCATTGAGGCAGTAGGCTAAGATAGCTCCGGTATAGTCAGATCCTTCCCTTCCCAGGGTGGTTGAATTTCCCTCCACATCCGATCCAATGAATCCCTGTGTAACAACAATGTGCTTTTCTGCGAGTGGTTTCAAGTCATTAATCACTTGCTTTTCAGTAACTACCCAGTCAACATTTGCTTCAGTAAAATATTGATCTGTACGAATAACTTTTCTTGCATCAAACCATGCACTATTCATGGTCTTAGATAAAAATGCCTCAACTATTGCCGTAGACATCAACTCGCCATGAGGTACCACCCTGTCATAAGCCAGCATTGGCTCATAACTGAACAGATCAGAGAGACATTCTTCTAACGACTGTTCAAATTGCAAATATCGATCTGGCAATTCCCCTAACAATTCATTTGCGATTTGACGGTGATACTCTTTTAATTCATTCAATGTGTCATTGTACGAACCTTTAGAATGGGCCTGTTTGACCAGTTCTTCAAGCTTATTGGTGGTTTTCCCCATTGCTGAAACCACAACAACTACCTTCTCTGAACCAAAGGCAGAAACAATCTCAGCTAAATTTTTTACTCCTGAGGCGTCTTTTACTGATGCTCCTCCAAACTTGAAAATCTGCATTATGCAAACGTTATAACTATTGAATGAATTAATTTCGTGGCTGTAATCCAAAACCTTAATTCTGAATTAAACACCCTAATGAACAAAAGTAAGCTTGGCCTTCCGATTGGAACAACCTTAGATCGCTTTATTAAGCAAAAAGAGGATGAATTTTCTTCTGCGACGGGGGAGTTGTCTCAGCTTTTGAGAGATATTGCTTTGGCTGGGAAGATCATAAACAAGGAAGTAAATAAGTCAGGGCTTTTGGATATCACCGGAGCATTTGGAGAAAAGAATGTTCAAGGAGAGGATCAACAAAAACTAGATGTGGTTGCCGACATTCGTTTCACACGTGCACTTCGGAATGGTGGAATGACTTGTGCGGTAGTATCGGAAGAGGAGCAGGAAATCATCCACCTGAATCCCAACTGCAGATATGTAGTTGCCATCGACCCACTGGATGGTAGCTCAAATATTGACGTAAACGTATCGATAGGAACTATTTTCTCCATTTACAAGCGTATCTCTCCGGTAGGAGGACCTGTGCAGGAAGAAGACATTTTACAAAAAGGTACCGAGCAGGTAGCAGCTGGATACATTCTTTATGGGTCATCTACCATGCTGGTCTATACCACTGGAAGAGGTGTTCACGGATTTACATTAGAGCCAAGCCTTGGTGAGTTTGTGCTTTCGCACAATCAGATGACCTGTCCGAAGGATGGAAAAATCTATTCAATCAATGAAGGTAATTTTTATTCATTTGATCAATGGGTGAGGGACTACATCGATGATTGCAAAAAGAAAGGGATGACTGCAAGGTACATCGGGTCGCTTGTGGCAGATTTTCATAGAAATATGATGAAGGGGGGTCTTTACCTCTACCCAAATACCGAAAAAGACGTTAATGGAAAGCTTCGACTGCTCTATGAGTGCAATGCGCTGGCGTTTATCGCTGAACAGTCAGGAGGAATGGCAACTAATGGACAGGAGCGTATTTTGGATATTCAACCTACTTCTTTCCATCAGCGAACTCCATTATATCTCGGTTCGGCAAAAATGGTAAAGCACGCCATGTCTTTCCTCAAGGCTGGTACTGGCGCCTAGTTATTACCTTTTGCTTTTCCCGTTCAATAATCGCTTTTGCCATGTTTCTGGCAATTTCACCCTGCTTTGAGTTCTGCAGTAATGACTTAACCCTATTTTCGGGTATATCAATACGGTATAGCACATTGAGTAATTTATTTAAATCATGATCCAGCAGGTAATTGACCTGTTTTGTAAGGAAATCTTCCAACCGATCAAAGTCATTTTCCTCTTGTCCAAATTCCAATTCATCCTCTAATCCAAAATCCTTCCGAACAAGGTGATAACTCTCTTTTGCTAACGTAACTTCATTCATGATTTATGAATCAATAATGGTGGATTTCTGATGGCTAACCAAAGAATAATCATGAAAAAAATATTAACAACACTCCTATTATGCTTTGCTATGAGTCTAATGGCACAGCAAAATGAAAAAGAAGAAATTCTAAAAGTAGTGAATCAGGTGTTTGAAGCTATGAGAACCAATGATAGTACACTTCTCAAGCAATGTTTTGTTGCGTCACCTAACACCTTCACGGCTTTTATAAATCAAGAGGGTGAATCTGTTTTAAGCAAAGGTGAATTCCAGAAGTTTATTAATGCGGTGGGGCAACCCAAGGAGCAGGTTTGGGATGAGCCAATCTGGAATGAGAAGGTGGAGATTGATGGAAACCTTGCGTCCGTTTGGGTAGACTATGCTTTTTATGTCGATGATCAGTTTTCACACTGTGGTGTAGATGCTTTTCATTTGATCAAACAGGAAGAAGGCTGGAAAATATTTCACCTGGTGGATACACGGAGGAGATCAGGCTGTGAAATTCCTGATGAGATCAAGCCTTAGTCTTATCCGGAATCCATTCAAAATCCTCTGACATCACTCCATTTATCAGGAGGTCACTCAGTTCTGCTGGTGGGACAGTCGTTCTGCGCTTGGCCAAATCAAGCCATGCACCATCCACATCTATTTTTGCTGATAGATCTCCGTCTTTTGTGTAGATATTGTGTCTAAACGACCATTTTGACCCATCCTTTCGAAGTTTTGAAATAGTAAAACCCACTTCAAACTCTTCATTCATTCGGATTTCTTTGAAAAATCGGGTGTCTTCCCGAAACAGAATTGGCCCCACATTCATGCTAAGGAGTCTGTGAAATGGCATGCTTATTTCCTCAAAGTACATCAATCTGGCCTGCGCACAATAGTCGTTGTATGCTGTGTGCCTCATGTGACCGTTTGGGTCAAGGTCAGCCCATCGAACTCTGAATTTATATTTTACCTCACTCACCTTTCGCTTCTTCTTTTTTCTTGGCAGGCTTTTTAGTTTCTTTCTTTTTCTCCTCCTTCTTCTCTTCCAAAACCTCCGGTGCTTGCTTTACCAGCTGATCATACCAGCTAACTACCTTCTTGATATCAGAAACATACACTCTCGCTTCGTCGTACTCAGGAAGCACAAACTTCAAAAATGCCTTTAACTCTTCAGGACTACTGTTTTTGTCCAGATCGGTATCACCATTGAATTCTTTATGAATCTTTCTCATCACATCTTCCAGCGGCACTGCTCCTTCCGCATCGGTTGTGTAGATCGAAATCTCCGACAGGATGCTCACCTTATTGTGCATGGTAGCTACCATTTTCTTTTTATGCTCATCCAGACTCTCCAGGATTACTCCTGTGCGGGTAGGCTGAATAATGTTGAATAATGTTCCTTTTCCGGAAACTGATGCGATATCACTAAACTCCATAAATTATTTTTTGAGGTGGCAAAAATATCCTATCCGGCTATCTCTGCATTAATCCGATCAATAAAATCCAAAATTTCTTCTCCTCCCACTCTATCTGCAGATGAGGTCACAAAAGTTGGGGGTAACTCTTCCCATGTCTTCCTCATCACGTTTTTATAAGCAGCTACATTTGACTGAATCTGCGTTTTTCCCAGTTTGTCAGCTTTGGTAAACACGATGCAAAAAGGAATGGCATTTTCCCCCAACCACTCCATAAATTCCAGGTCAATCTTTTGCGGCTCATGCCTGCTATCCACCAGCACAAATACACATGCCAGGTTCTGACGCTCCTCCAAATAAGTATTAATCATCTTCTTCCAGGCAGCTTTGTTCACTTTACTTGTTTGTGCCCATCCATAGCCTGGCAGATCCACCAGATACCAGCTGTCATTAATAATGAAATGATTGATCAACTGAGTTTTACCAGGTGTTGATGAGGTTTTGGCCAGCTTCTTTCGGCTGGTCAAATGGTTGATAAGGCTTGATTTTCCAACATTGGAGCGACCAATAAAGGCATACTCAGGCTTGTCTGCTGGCGGACAACCCGACACATCCGGACTGCTGATTACAAATTCTGCTGATTTTATCTGCATGAGGAAGAAACTGATAACATTTGAACCGTACAAGGGTTTAATCCACTAATATTGCGGCAATTATGACGGTACTTCCTTACAAAGATAAGTCGGATGCAAAGAAGAAGCAGGTAGCAGAAATGTTCGACAGCATTTCCGGTAAGTATGACTTCCTCAATCATTTTTTAAGTCTGGGGATTGATATCCGCTGGAGAAAGAAGGCGATCAAAATGCTGAAAGATCTTCAGCCAAAACAAATTCTCGATATTGCTACTGGTACCGGCGATTTTGCTATCGAATCGTTGAAGCTCAACCCTGACAAGGTAGTTGGAGTGGATATCTCTGAAGGCATGCTGAATGTTGGTCGTCAGAAGATGAAAAAACGTGGATATTCCGAGATTATCGACATGCAATCAGGAGATTCTGAAAACCTTCATTTTGATGACAATACCTTCGATGCTGTCATCGTTGCTTTTGGGGTGAGAAACTTTGAAAACCTCGAAAAAGGCCTTTCTGAAATGAATCGGGTATTGCGACCAGGAGGTAGGGCTGTTATCTTGGAGTTTTCAAAACCCACGGTATTTCCATTCAAACAATTATATAATTTTTATTTTCGTTGGATATTACCGAAGATTGGAAAGGTGGTTTCGAAAGATAATGCCGCCTACACCTACTTGCCAGAGTCTGTAAATGAGTTTCCGTTCGGGAATGATTTTCTAAGTATTCTGGAGAAAACAGGATATAAAAACACTAAATGCAAATCATTAACGCTAGGCATCAGTTCTATCTACGTGGGAGAAAAGTAGCTCTTGCCTTTTTGTTGATTCTTGGGTTGGGGCAATCCTCAATTGCTCAAAACAATCCCTCAGACAACCTGATCAACTATGAAGATCAGTGGATTCACTATGGGTTTCTCATTGGAGTGCATTCATCCAAATACATGATTCGCTACTCTGACTATTTCACTTCCCCGGCGATGGATACCGTCCATTCCATTGTCCCCGGAAATCTTGGTGGATTTAAGCTGGGTTTTGTGATCAACATGAAACTAACCAGAAGTCTGGATTTTCGTCTATTGCCTACAGTGGGATTTTATGAAAATGACCTCAGCTATCGATTTACCAATGGTATCACACAAAGGGAACTAAAAGATGCTACCATGGTAGAACTGCCCATGCTAATCAAATACAAGTCAGAACGAAGAGGAAATCTTGCCATGTATATGGTAGCTGGCATCAATCCCTCACTAGAAGCTTCTGGTAAAGGCGATGAACAGGATGTAGGCGAAAAGCTGGAATTGAGAAACTGGAATCTGGCCATAGATGTGGGCGTGGGTCTTGATATTTTCTATCCCTTTTTCAAGTTCTCGCCGGAGCTAAGGTATTCCTACGGATTGCGAAACATGCTGACGGATACAGAAAATGCATTCAGCGTAGGCCTGGACAAACTAACCACCCAAAATCTAGGTATATTCATCACATTTGAGGGCGGTCCTAGTACGAAGAGAAAACTAGGAAAGAAAACTAAAGGAGCCGGCCAGATAAAAGCAAGACAGAAAAAACGCCTAAAACAATGAGTCAGCCAATCGCATTAATCACAGGTGCAACGAGTGGCATTGGAGAAGCCACCGCAAGGGTTTTATCCAAAAACTATCGGCTTATCATTTGTGGCCGTAGGAAAGATCGGCTGGAAAAACTGCAAAGTGAGCTAGCATGCGATTCCAAAATCCTGTCCTTTGATGTGCGAGACAAAGAGACTGTTTTTACTTCGATAGAGTCACTTCCAGCAGATTGGAAAGAAATTGATGTTTTAGTCAATAATGCAGGTAACGCTCACGGCCTGGACCTGATTCAGGATGGTAATCCTGATGATTGGGACGCCATGATGGACATCAACGTGAAAGGGCTACTGTATGTAAGTAAGGCCATCATTCCTGGCATGGTGGCGAGAAAAAAAGGACACATCGTTAATGTAAGCTCTATTGCCGGACTTGAAGTGTACACCCGGGGCAATGTCTACTGTGCATCAAAACATGCGGTGGACGCACTTACCAAAGGAATGCGTATGGACCTGAATGAGCATGGGATCAAGGTTACCTCCATTGATCCGGGATTGGTAGAGACTGAGTTTAGTGAGGTTAGATTTAAAGGTGATACAGAAAAAGCCAGCAAGGTTTATCAAAATTACACACCTCTGAAAGCCATCGATGTTGCAGAAACCATCGAGTTTGTACTCAACCGCCCTGCTCATGTAATGATTGGCGACCTCCTCATTCTTCCTACAGATCAGGCCAGTAGCACGATTGTGAATAAAAAAAGTCAATAGTCTTTTTGAAAGATTTGCGATAAACACATATTTGCCGGATGCAAAATATCCTGATCATCGGGGCGGGCAAATCTTCAACCGCACTTATCAATTATTTACTGGATCATGCCAATGAGCAACAGTGGAAAATCACCATTGCTGAAAAGGATCTTGAGCTGGCAACTTCAAAAATTAAAGGGAACTCACAAGCCAAGGCTGTACCCTTTGATGTATTTGATGCAGAATTACTAAATAATCTGGTAGGTGCGAATGATTTAATAATCTCGATGCTTCCGGCCTCTCTACACATTCATGTGGCCAGAAAATGTGCCGAACTCAAAAAACATTTTCTTACAGCATCCTACCTCACTGAGGAGATCAAAGCTCTCCACGGTCAGTTTGAATCTGCCGGTAAGCTAATGATAATGGAAATGGGACTTGATCCGGGAATTGACCATATGTCTGCCATGAAAGTGCTGGACGAACTCCGCGCCGAAGGATACGAACTTACAGGCTTTGAAACATTTACCGGGGGACTTGTAGCAGAAGAGTCTGTCGGAGACAATCCATGGAAGTATAAGTTTACCTGGAACCCTAGAAATGTGGTTTTGGCTGGTCAGGGTACGTGCAAGTTCATTCAGGAAGGAAGGTACAAGTACATCCCTTATCAAAAACTTTTCAGGCGAACCGAAGCAATCTACATTCCCGATTATGGATATTTTGAAGGGTATGCAAACAGGGACTCACTGGCTTACCTTGATGTTTATAACCTGAGAGGAATTAAGACTTTATATAGAGGAACACTACGCAGGCCAGGATACTGCGCTGCTTGGGATGTTTTTGTGCAGCTGGGCGCTACTGATGACACTTACCAAATGGAAGGTGTATCTGAGATGACCCACCGTCAATTCATCAATTCCTTTCTATCATACAATCCAAAAGATTCCATTGAGCTGAAGCTGGCACACTACCTGAATTTGGATTTGGATAATGGGATCATGTTCAAACTGAAATGGCTTGGAATGTTTGAAGATCAGCTGGTTGGATTAAATCAGGGAACACCGGCGCAGATTTTGGAGCACATTTTGAAAAAGAAATGGACGCTGAATCGGGAAGATAAAGACATGATCGTGATGTGGCACAAGTTCAACTTTCTTTCCGATGGAAAGCCACGTCAGATCGAATCCAGCATGGTAGCTCTTGGCGATGACGATTTAAATACTGCCATGTCAAAAACAGTAGGCCTGCCTCTGGCCATAGCAGCCAAACTAATTCTTCAGGGAAAAATCAATTTGAGTGGGGTGCATGTGCCTATCAAGAAAGAAATATATGAGCCTGTATTGGACGAGCTCACAACTACAGGTCTTGTATTTAATGAGCGTGAAGTAGAACCTACGTTCTATTGATACTACTTGATTACGTGTGCCTTCACAACTGAATCAATCTCAGCCATAACCAAATCAATTTCGGAAATGTCGTTTTCCAAATGATTATCTATTAAGCGCTGAAGGTGCGCAGCGATCTTGATTTCATCTTCCTTCTGCTGACCTCTGGCAAAGCGAATGGAATTTTGAAGGTGATCCATGGCATGGTGGATGGTTATTCTCGCTTCTTCTTTCTTACCCTCCCGAATAAATTGTTCTGAAACCCTCAACGAAGCAAATGCCAAAGAATTCATTGCATCGGCAAAAGCCTCATACATAAGGTCATCATTGATATCCTCAGCCTTGATGTGACTTTCCACTATTTCCAGATCACTTATAGCCACCTCAATCGCTCCAGTACTGATGCTATCTCCATCCTTTTCCAGAAGCTTCATCATTTTGATGGCATCTTCCAAAAATTTGATTGCAGTTAGTGATTTATGATCCTGCAGGGTTCTATCTGCTGTGTTCATTAGCAAGTCGGGTTCAGTTGCTAAATCAGTCAAATTTGGATTTTCCATTTTCAAGTCGCGCTGTACTTTAAAATAGATAACCATTGACCCTACAACGATCACTGCGAACAGGAAATAAAAACCACCTTTGTTAAAATTCATGATGTCTGGATTATGCTCTGACTAAAATAAGAGATTATGTTTTATCTTTTTCAAACGCTGCGTCTACTTTCAGGTTTTTTCGTTCAGCGGCCTCTACAGCCAGTTGATCACAGCGCTCATTCTCCGGATGACCGGCATGTCCCTTCACCCATTTAAACCGAACATCGTGAGGAGCAGACGCTTTTAGGTATCTCTCCCAAAGATCCCGGTTCTTTTTTCCTTTAAAATCTTTTACCACCCAACTCTTCAGCCAGCCCTTTGTTACTGAGTCTACTACGTATTTGCTATCAGACACTACGAGCACCTTCCACCCCGGCTTTTTGATAGCCTCCAACCCTGCTATTACTGCTAGTAGCTCCATTCTATTATTTGTCGTTAGACGAAAGCCTTCCGATAGTTCTTTTTCCTTATCTCCAAATCGAAGGATTGTACCATAGCCACCAGGGCCAGGGTTGCCCTTTGCTGCACCATCTGTATACATCGTAATCATGCCAAAAGGTGATTTTTGAAGATTTTGATTGCAATGGCAAGCAACACAATACCAAATACTTTTCTCAGGATATTAAAACCCGCCTTACCAATCTTTCGCTCTAGCCAACCGCAGGTCTTCAACACTATGTATACAAAAACCAAATTGACCGCTATACCCACCAAAATATTTGCTGTGCTGAATTCTGCCTTTAAGGAAACCAATGTAGTCATCGTACCCGCCCCTGCTATCAATGGAAAAGCAATCGGAACAATAGATGCACTTTTAGACTCTTCAGGATCAGCTCTGAAAAACTGACGCCCTAAAATCATCTCCATCCCTAACAGAAACATAATTATAGCTCCTGCTATGGCAAATGAGTTGATATCAATCCCAAAGAGTTTCAGAATGCTTTCGCCCAAAAAAAGGAAGATCACCATGATAATCCCGGACACGAGAGTGGCCTTTTCAGACTGCACATGACCAAATTTCTTCCTCAAGTCAATGATGATAGGAATACTCCCTAGAATATCTATCACAGAGAAGAGAATAAGCGAAACACTAATAATTTCTTTAAAATTGAACATTCGATTGATTTAATAAGATGATATTTAACACAAAACTAATGTGATCGATAGCCGTAATAGCATAAAAAATTATTCATTTTGCAAATCATTTTTATGAGCGCCCTGCAAAAATCAATTGGCATTGTTTTCGCCTGAATAATTTTGACTAAAGGCAAAATCTGAAATACAACTCAAAAGGACATGATTAAATCTACATTTTTTGCACTACTCGTGCTTATATCTTCTTTATCCCTGGCACAGGAAGGCTGGAACTGGCCAGAAGATCCGAACATGAAAAGCCAGGCAATGGAAAAACAAGCATACTATAAGCTTTTAATTGCTCAAAGCAAATTTGCTGAGGCAATGAAGCCTCTAAACTGGCTATACGAAAACAACCCCAACCTTAATCCTTCTATATACATCCAGGGTGTAGATTGTATTGAAGATATGCTAAAGAAGACTACAGATAAAGGTCGGAAGGAGCGTCTACAAGACTCCTTACTTTGGATGTATGACCAGCGAATCAAGTATTTTGACAATGCTGCATCCACCATGGACAGAAAAGCATACGAAGCGTTCAAAATGCACTACAGAACACCATCAAAGTACCCAATGCTTTATGATCTCTATTCCAAGGCTTTTGAAATGAATGGACCTGAAATTTCAACTTTCAACTTAAATCCATTCATGCTGTTAGCTAAGAATTACCATGAGTCAGCCCCGGATAAGATGCCAGCAGAAAAAGTATTGGATATTCACACCCAGATATCAGACATCATCGAACAAAAAAGAAAGAATGGTGAAAGTCCGGATAAATTAGACAAGGAACAGGCAAAAACAGATGCATGGCTAAGCTCAATCCCTGGCATTCTTACTTGTGAATTTATAGAAGCTCAGCTGGTTCCAAAATTTAGAGCGAATCCAACCGACCTAAATACAGCCAAAAAAATATTCAAGTATTCTGTAGAGGCGAAATGCACAGATCAGCCTTACTTTCTGGAGGCCAGTGAGCCGGTATTCAAGGAGCAACCCTCATTTGCGTTGGCTAGCGCAATAGGCAACAAATACCTGGCCAGCGGTGAAGTGAATAAAGGGCTTCAATACCATGAAGAAGCTGCAAAGCTTGCCTCTTCAAATGAGGGAAAGTATGACGCCTTGATGGGGCAAGCCGTAGCACACAGTAAGCTTGGCAACAAATCGAGAGCAAGATCACTAGCGTACGAGGCACTGAGTGCAAAGCCCGGAAGCTCAGAAGCTTATAATCTGATAGGCAACTTGTACTTTACGAGCTACGATGACTGTCGTGGTGACAAAAGCAAAGTTCGAGACAGAGGTGTATTCCTTGCCGCTTACAAAATGTATGAGAAAGCTGGTAACAAGTCTCAAATGGCTGCATCGAAAGAACAGTTTCCATCCATTGAAGAAATTTTCAATGAAGGAATGGAAGAAGGGCAGTCCATTACCGTGGGTTGCTGGATCAACGAGTCAGTCGCTCTGCAGCGGAGATAAAATCTTTTCTTAAATGAGAAGTCTCGCCTCTGGTGGGGCTTTTTTATTTTTATTAAATGAAAGCATTCGGAGTTGCAATTCTTCTCGTACTGTCTCTGACACTACCTGGCCAACATATCATCGTGCTGGGCACTGCTCAGGATGGAGGGTTTCCGCACATCGGATGTCAAAATGAGTGCTTGAGAGCGCACAGCAACCCTAATCTTTCCCGATACGTGACTTCACTGGCGTTGGTAGATCCCGAGAGCAAACAATGGTGGATGTTTGAAGCCTCACCGGATTTAGACAAACAATTCCAATATTTTCGTAACCTCACCGATGGACAATATCCCTATCTACCATCAGGCATATTTGTGACTCATGCGCACATCGGCCACTACACCGGACTCATGTTTCTAGGAAAAGAGGCGCTAGGTGCCAGCGGGGTAAAGGTCTATGCCTTACCAAAAATGATTGAGTTTCTGAAAAATGATGGGCCATGGAGTCAGCTGGTAAACTTTGAAAACATTGACCCTGTTTCCATGGTCGAAGATCAATCCCTTGAATTGGGTGCATCGATTGAAGTCACAGCCTTCACCGTCCCTCATCGTGATGAATATTCAGAAACAGCCGGCTTTAAAATCATCACTCCAAGAAAAGGGTACATTTTCATTCCCGACATTGATAAGTGGCACAAATGGGACAGAGATATCGTGGAAGTGGTGAAAGATCCTAAAGTGGACTATGCATTTATAGATGCCACATTTTTCAAGGATGGGGAGCTACCCAACCGTCCGATGAGCGAAATGCCACATCCGTTTGTTCAGGAGACCATGCTCCTGTTTGATAAACAACCAGATAGCATAAAAAGCAAGATTAAATTCATACACCTCAACCATACTAATCCACTTCTGTTTGACAAACGTGCAAGAAATGAAGTCAACAGAAATGGCTATGGGGTGGCGGAACAGGGAAAAAAGTATTAAATTAATACTCATACAACATCACCACCGCCTATTATGTATGAGTTAGTTTACCATTCGATTGCTAAACCAGGGATCACAAATATTGACATTGCAGACATCCTGATTATCTCCAGAGCCAGAAATAAAGATAATGATGTGACTGGATGCCTGATTTTCTTTGATGGGAGATTTATTCAGATCCTGGAGGGTGATGAAGTTGCTGTTCGAGAAATCTATGCAAGTATAGAAAAAGACCACAGACACTTTAAGGTGACTCTTCTATACCATGGCACGAAAAAGAACCGTGATTTTAATGACTGGAATATGGGTTACTTTAAAGGTGAAAATTCGAAAATGCAATCAAAATTCAACCTTGATAAAAAGCTGCTAGATGAAAACTCTGAAACTACAATAAAGACCGTAAAGGGATTTTGGAAGGACATTAAGCCCATAATGGAATAAAATCATAGATAGCCCTTTCCCAAAAACTAGCTCACCCGTTCAATCTTAGCTCCTAGAGCATTTAGTCGATCATCAATAAACTGATACCCACGATCGATCTGATCAATATTATGAATGATGCTCACGCCCTCGGCAGACATAGCTGCAATCAGCAATGAAACCCCAGCACGAATATCCGGTGATGTCATGGTGATACCACGAAGCGGGTATGCCCGATCCAGGCCTATCACGGTGGCTCTGTGCGGATCACAAAGGATGATCTGTGCGCCCATATCAATCAGCTTATCTACGAAGAATAACCGACTCTCAAACATCTTCTGATGAATTAAAGCTGTGCCTCTGGCTTGAGTTGCTGTCACCAAAATCACACTTAAAAGGTCAGGTGTAAGTCCCGGCCAAATTGCATCTGCAATGGTAAGAATAGACCCATCGATGTAAGACTCGATTTCATAATGATCCTGCGCCGGTACATGAATATCATCCCCTTTAAAGTCCATTTTTATACCCAACCTGCGGAAGGTATCAGGGATGATGCCCAACTCTTTGATTTGGGCATTTTTGATGGTAAGGTCTGAGCCCGTCATGGCGGCCATACCAATGAAACTCCCCACTTCGATCATATCCGGAAGCAGAGTATGCTCTGTGCCGTTTAGTGACTTGACACCTTCGATCCTTAGTAAATTCGATCCCACACCTTCGATGTTTGCTCCCATCCTGTTGAGCATTTTGCAGAGTTGCTGTATGTATGGTTCACAGGCAGCATTGTAGATGGTAGTCAACCCTTCAGCCATCACGGCTGCCATAATGATATTGGCAGTTCCGGTCACTGAGGCTTCATCCAGCAGCATATATGCACCCTTCAAATTGGTGCCATCCACGGTATAGAATGAAGTTTTTGAATCGTAGTTGAACTTGGCGCCCAGCTTTTGAAAGCCTACAAAGTGCGTATCCAGTCTTCTCCGGCCGATCTTATCACCACCGGGCTTGGGCATTCTACCGGTTCCAAATCGAGCCAACAGTGGCCCCAGAATCATGATCGATCCTCTAAGTGCCGATGCTTTTTCCTTAAAGTCGTTAGTGTTTAAAAAGTCGAGATTGATATTGGCAGCCTTGAATGAGTATGACTCACCTCCAAGATCGGAAACCTCCACGCCTAAGTCTGCAAGTAGTTCGATCAGTTTCAGCACATCCCTGATTTGAGGGATTTTATTGATCACGACTTTCTGATCTGTCAGAAGTACTGCTGAGATTATTTGAAGCGCTTCGTTTTTAGCTCCCTGAGGGATTATTTCACCGTTTAGCCGGTGACCGCCTTCTACCCGAAAAGATGACATTATCGATTTGAAAATTTGATGATTTACTAATTGTTTCGATTGGGCAACTAAGCTATCGAAACCATCCTCAAATCAAAAATGGAATTAATTTCTTCTTCGATTATTTCCGCCTCCTCTATTGTGAGGACCATTTCTTCGCTGACCGCCTTTTCCACCTTGATTGTTTCTTCGGCCTTTATTATTGTTATTGCTGGTTCTTCTGCCAGAATGTTTCTTGTCAGAATCGAACAGGCCTAGCTCCTTCACCGTCTCAATATTGATGTCTAGTTTATTATCAGACATTCTTTTGATGTTTTTCAGGATTTGCTCGTCCTCTATGCTTTCTTTATTCCATGTCTGGAAAAATCCTTTCATCAATCGACCAATCGCTACCACAGCTCCTTCTTGCTCCTTAGGGTCTTCCATGGCAACAGCCTGATCAATCAGCAACTCAACACTTCGACCATAGTGACGAAATTTGATTTCGTTTGAGTAGTATTTTAATCGCTCAGGTTTTCTATCTAAAACAGATGGATCCGGCTTAGGAAACGGTCCTTCTATATCCAACTCGAAGTTGGATATAATGTGAAGGTCATCCCACACCTTTTGATCACTCTCGTTATCATTACCCAAATCAGGATTGATCATCTTCATCAGCTCTACCAGCGTAGCTGCCTTCTTGTTCCGCTCTTCCTTCTCTTTGATAGTTTTAAGGTGTGCAACAAGGTTCTGCACATTCCTTCCGTATTCTCTCAATTTCAGCTGCACTCGCTGAGTGTTGTATTCCAATGATGTTTCCATAATTCTATTAAGCCTCAAAAATAGGTAATTCAGGGTTAGGTCAAAGCATTCCGCCCATTACACCTCCCATAATCATAAACAAAATGGCTAGTGCGTAAAGTGAAAGTACCACAATGGTCAATATGCCCATGAAAACAAACAGCCTCTTCATGTTAGCATAAGCCTCTGAACATTCCGATTGATCATTGGCCTTTATGCCGTTCCTAACTTGTGTACTAAAGCGAAACAAGTATAGTGACGGGAAAATATAAAGAAGAGAAAATAAAATGTAGACAATGCCTACACTTCCTCCAAGACCTGGATAAACCCCTCCAAATGCTCCTCCAAACATGGCAAGCCCTGCTAAAACGATAAAGCCACTCATAACAAAACCAACTATCGAGAGGAATTTTCCCCATCTGGCTGTTTCTAAAAAATTGGCTTGATCGGCGCTAGTAAGTTTCAATTGATTTTCTTCCATTTTACTCTTTTATTGTTGCTATACACTTCAACTCAATCGCGATGGGTGTGGGCAGTGAACTGATCTCTACGGTCGTCCTACACGGCTGATTGTCTTTGAAGTACTCAGCGTAGATTTTATTATAGATTTTAAAGTCATCTTTCATATTGGTGAGGAAAACAGTCACATCCACCAAATCATCCCAGCCTGCACCTGAGGCCTCCAGAATAAGCCTTACATTCTTAAATACAGAGTGACACTGCTCAGCTATATCGTAGCTGATAATTTCTCCATTTTCGTCTAACTCTACGCCCGGGATCTTTTTAGTGCCTCTTTCTCTCGGTCCCACTCCTGACAAAAAAAGTAAATTTCCTACCTTTCTTGCATGAGGGTAAAGTCCCACAGGCTCTGGTGCCTTGTCTGAATCAAATTTCATTTTCAAGTTTTTTAGTTTAATAGTCAATAGTCGACAGATCACCTATCGACTGTAAACTGTGGACTATTTGCTATTCATTATCTCCTCAATCTCCTCCGCCTCGATCGGAATGTTTTCCATCAAGTTGATGTGACCATTCTTCGTGATCACAATGTCATCCTCCAAACGAATGCCGATGTTTTCCTCTGGGATATAAATCCCCGGCTCCACCGTAAACACCATCCCCGGCTCAAACTTTTTGTAAATAGACGCCACGTCATGAACATCTATTCCGATATGATGAGACGTGCCATGCATAAAGTACTTTTTGTATGCTGGCCACTCCGGGTTTTCATTTTTGATGTCCTCAGTGGTGATCAACCCTAGATCAACCAGTTCCTTCTCCATCAACTTTCCAACCTCAGCATGATATTCAGGAATTCGATTTCCGGGCTTCAACAATTTTGTTGCACCATTCTTCACCCGAAGAACTGCATCGTATACCGCTCTTTGCCGATCGGTGAATTTCCCATTCACAGGAATGGTCCGTGTCATGTCGGAGCTGTAATTGGCGTACTCCGCTCCGACATCCATCAGCAAAACATCCCCATCTTTCAACTGCATTCTATTTTCAATGTAGTGAAGCACGCACGAATTACCTCCACCACCGATTATAGGCGTATAAGCAAATCCTTTCGATCTGTTTCTTACAAACTCATGAAGGTACTCAGCCTCCACCTCGTATTCCATCACTCCCGGACGCACAAACTCCAGCACACGTCTAAAGCCCTTCTCTGTGATCTCGCAGGCATGCTGCAGTAGATCTATTTCAATTTGTGATTTCACACATCTCAGGTCAGTCAAAATCGGGGATAGCCGCTCATATTGATACAAAGGATATCGCTCCTTGCATTCCTTGATGAATCGGGCATTCCTCGTCTCCACCTCACTGGCATTTCGAATGTGCTCATTGCTATCCAGGTAGATGTGATCACATTCTGCAAGAATCGTGTAAAAGACCTTTTCAAATTCAGACGTCCATTTCACATTTTGGATGCCCGTCATTTCTGTCCCTTCTTCTTTGGTCAATTTATGACCTTCCCATACCGCTATCTCTTCATTTGTCTCGCGCACAAACAAAATCTCGCGCATGCTTTCATCCGGAAAATCCGGTGCGATGAGTACGATGGTTTCCTCCTGATCCACACCTGTCAGGTAAAGCAGGTTTGCGTTTTGCACAAACGGCATGGTGCCATCAGCATTGGTAGGCATGATGTCATTGGCATGCACGATAGCTACTGAACGTGGCTTCATTCGCTTGGCCAGGTTCTCTCTGTTTTGAATAAACAACTGATTGTCAATGGGATCGTAGCGCATGGATTATCTTAGTTCCGTTTTACAAAAAAAGCCTGTCTATGAGGTGGCTAAAATTAGCATTTCTTTTTCTCTATCTACCGCTATCTGCTCAGCAATTGGGATTTGCGTTGGAGCAAATCAATGGGCGGGCCATCATTGATGCCGGGCTTACCGGCAAGGGGGTAAAAATAGGCATTATCGATGGTGGATTTCTGAGAGCCGATGAAAGCGAATCCCTCAAAGCGATTTTTGAAAATGGTCAGATAGCAGGGTATAAAGACTACCTCGATCCGGAGGCAGCACCCTATACGGGTAGTGCCAGTTTTGACGATACGCATGGCACGGAAGTTTGGGAGCTGATTGGAGGGTATAATGAGGTAAAAAAAGTACAATACGGGCTGGCAACTGGAGCAACCTACTACCTGGCTCGCACGGACCATGGTGGCTATGAGCGCAGACAGGAGGAAAAGTTTGCCATCGAGGCGATGGAGTGGATGGCAAGCGAAGGTGTGCAGATCATCAACCTCTCGCTCGGGTACAATTTTGGATTTAACGATAAGCGAGAAAATTACCAACCTGAGCAGATGGATGGGAAGAGTACCATCCTCACTCAGGCTGTGGATCGGATTTCTGAGGAGTACGGGATACTTGTGGTGGTTGCAGCGGGCAATGATGGCGATCACAAGTGGCAGATTGTGGGGTCACCCGGAGATGCCAAAAGTGCCCTGACCGTAGGCGCCACGAAGTACAAGGTGTGGGACGAGATGAAATACAGTTCCAAAGGCCCGGAGTGGTTGGACTATGTGAAGCCCGAAATTTCCTGCTATTCATCGCTGGGTACTTCCTTTTCTGCGCCGATTATTACCGGGCTGGCAGCATGTCTGCTAGAGAAAGACCCGACTGCCTCCGCTGAGCAATTGAAATACGCGATCATAAATGCTGGCAATCTCATATACCCCAACAACTACATTGGGCATGGAGTACCTAATGGGGAGGTAGCAGTGATGACACTAGAAGGAAGTGAAATGCTATGGGAGGATGTAGAGAGAAATGCCAAAAAAAGCCTAATCGTAGAACTAGACAGACCCTCCATCTATATCACGATATATCACAAAGACGGCTGGAAGGTGATGAGAAAAGAAAGCATCCGAACCGACAAAACGAAGATCAAAATCAAACGGAGAGAAGGTGCTGAAAGAAGCACGGTGATTTGGGAAGGTGGAAGTTTGGAGGTTGTGTGGGTGGAATGATTAAATTTATTACATGAATAACGCTATAGTGAAAGACATTTTACTAATAATTGGAATAGTATTTATCTGTTTTTTGTCCGTTTGGTTATTTACAAGACCAGCGATTTTACCAATTTTCGATCTTAGCAATTTTGGAACTATTGGTGATGCTATTGGCGGAATAACAGCTCCTGCAATAGGTGGATTGGGGGCATATCTTGTATTCAAATCATTTAAGGCTCAACAAAATGCCAATAAAATACAATTTGAAGCACTTTCACAGCAAAGAGAGTATGATATGTTATTTGCAATTTATTCTGAATTCAAACTCGATTGCAAAAAAATAGACCAATCAATGACTGGATTAACTGATTATAATCACACTAAAATACCGACTCTAACCTTCTTTTATCGAGAAATCAACGGAGCATCTGAGTACTCAAAGATTACGAATCAATTGATCCGAGACTTAAGGGGCCTTACCTTTCATGTTTGGAGTTTTTACGATCCAATCGAAAATATTCTGAACCAAAAAAAATATGGCGAAAAAATTGAAGATACATCTTTATATATCTTGATTTCAAAATTCTTAAACAGTTATGATACATACATTAAAGAAATCTTTAGTGAAATATCTAAAGCAGATCCATCTCTTTTAGATGGGAAAGTTCTAAAGAAAGATGTTGATACTGCAATTAATCAAGTTGAATCTTTATCTAATCATGTGACAATCACCTACTCCCCACTCCTCTAAAAATCCTTCTGGAAAAGCCTTTGTCGTCCATCACCTCCCCATCACTCACTTTCTTCACGCCCTCCACGGTGTAGAGTGCCTGAGGATTGTACTTCTTGATGGCTGATACGGTATTCGGTAGTTTTTCACGCTTAATCACCGTAAATAGCACATTCACAGGCCCATCACCGGAGGTAGCCTCCAGATTGGTAAATCGCATATTTTCATCCTTGAAGAAACCAATGAGATCATCTGCCGGCTTGGCCGTGATCACACGTACCACCACATTGCCAATAGCTAGACGCTCCTCGATCATCATCCCAACGAAAATACCAGATGCATAACCTCCGGCATACGCCAGGAATGTCTGCCAGCTACCTAAGTTTTGAAAGATCTGACTAATAGCCATTAACCAGATAGCCGCCTCGAAAAAGCCCATAACAGTGGCCACATATTTTTTGCTCTGCAGCATAAAAATAATCCGTAGTGTATTGATAGACACATCGCACACCCTGGCCACAAAAATCAGGAGCGGGATCACCACATAGTTCAACAATTCAGGGTCGATATCGAAGATTTCGGATAGGTTCATGGGGTAAAAGTATCTCCTGTGTCTACCCACTCCAAGTAGGTGACGGATAATTTAACCTGATTGTCCATTTTCTAATTTCCTCCTCGTCTTAGAGGAAATAATTATCTTAACTAAAACTCAACAACAAGATGAAAAAGTATTTGTACGTATTCCGAGGTGGCGATGAAGGCTATGCTGACCAATCTCCCGAGCAGATGCAGGCGCACATGCAACGCTGGGGCGAGTGGATGGCCAAAGTAAAAGCAGAGGGCTACCCCCTTCAGGCAGAAGGCAAAGTAGTAGGCCCGGGAGGTAAAATCGTAACGGATGGGCCTTTCACTGAAGGCAAGGAAATCGTTGGTGGCTATGTGTACCTGGATGCCAAAGACATGGATCATGCAGTAGAGCTATCCAAGGACTGCCCGATTTTCGAGTTTGGTGGCACTACAGAAGTGAGGGAGATTATTACAGATTTTTAAACTCACTCCCTTCCAATAAGTGTCATCCTGAGTGAAACGAAGGAATCTACCTTTAATGTTGATGATCCTTTACTGCGTTCAGGATGACACTCAAAAATTAATTGTCACCCTGAGCCTGTCGAAGTGACTATCTTTCGACGGGCTCAAGATGACACTCCTCAAGCATGAAAACCTCTCAACTCGTCGATCACTTTTTCCGAACGGAATATGGTAAGGCCGTATCTCACCTGACCAGCAAGTTTGGGTCTGTACACCTAGAGCTTGCTGAGGACAGTGTACAGGAGGCGTTGATCAAGGCGATGCAAACCTGGCCTTACTCGCAAATTCCAGACAATCCTACCGGATGGATTTTACGTGTGGCCCGAAATAAAATGATCGATCAGCTACGGAGAGATCAAAAGACTACCAAGCAAGAAGTACCTGATGCAGCAGAAGAAATGAAAGATGACTTATCGCTTGACTCCATCAATGATGATATGGTGCGAATGATGTTTGCCTGCTGCCACCCCTCACTTAGCCAGGAATATCAAATCATCCTCACACTTAAAATACTGGGTGGACTATCTATTCGTGAGATATCCAGTTCACTGCTAAAAAAGGAAGAAACTGTAGCTAAAGCATACACTCGCGCCAAAAAGAAATTCAAGCAAGATGAAATCAAGCTGCTCATGCCTCCTGCGCATGAGATCGAAAAAAGGCTGGAGATGGTGCTTAAGATTATCTATCTCCTCTTCAATGAGGGCTACAAGTCCGCAGAGGGCGAAACGCTCATACGAAAGGAGCTATGTGATGACGCCATCCGACTCAACAAGGTGCTGTTGGAAAGTGAGCTTTGCAATACTCCAACCGCTAATTCCCTAATGGCACTCATGCACTTTCACGCTTCGAGGTTTGAGGCTCGCACAGATGAGAGTGGTAACATCATCAACCTTGAAAATCAAGATCGAAATCAATGGAACAGAGACCTGATTGATCAGGGGTTGGTTTACTTGGAGCATGCCTCTGAAAGTGATGAAATCAACGAATACATCATTCAGGCGGCTATCAGCGCAGTGCATTGCCAGTCGCCCACTTTTGAGGATACAAATTGGGTAGAAATCCTTCGTCTGTATGATCTTCAGCTCCAGATCACCCCCTCTCCAATCGTTCGTCTAAACCGGATTGTACCGATGGAAAAGGTGCATGGCTCACATGTAGCCTATACCGAAATAGAGGAACTAGAAGAAACTTCTTTCTTCGATGAATATTATCTCTTCTATGCCATCAAAAGTGAGATACTCCAAAACATGGGCGAAAATCAGGGAGCAAGAGAAGCCCTCCACAGAGCCATTGAACTGACAAAGAATGAAAGAGAGAAGGATTATTTGAAGGGGAAGCTTTCTTCAATTATTAGCTAAATACATACTGTACTTAAAATTAATCAGGGAAAAAGCTCTTGCCCACAATGATCCTTTCATTAACACCCTGAGACTTTAATGTTTTCAATATCAAATCTTCTCCACTTCTTAATTTATTGTCTAAAAAATCCTGTACTGAGTTTTGTCTAAAAATATATCTGTTAACCCGAACCTCATCTCCGATGTATTGGCTCAAATCTGTTTTTAAATATGGAAATGAATTTTCCATTTCTTCTGGAATTGTAGGAAAGTAGACTTCCCCACTTATGGAGTAGGCAGCCCAGCCCGAGGTACCATAAAAGGAAACCTGATCCAAATCTGACTCTCCCGTAGTTTCCATCTCAAAATCCTTCACAGAAGCATCAAATACATCAAACGAAAGGTCTATCTTCTCAAATTCGGAGTTTAAATCTTTAGCAACTCTGTAGTTAGTATGTCGAAATCCATCAAATTCACCATATATTTCTGTTGCATAATACTCTGTTATTTGATTGGTAGGGATCCATGCATACAGGTCAGAGGGTTGGATTTCAGACCCATTGACAAGTTGATAGACAATTCTATCATAAGAAGCTTCAAAATCCTCCAAATCAAACCCATCAACTTTCAAGAACAAGTTTGACAACCCATTTAGTCCGGAGAAGATTACTTTTTCCATTTCATTATTCATCACCTCCAGATCTATTTCATATTCTGAATCTCCGATTTCATTGGCAGTAAAGGAGTCATAATCAAAAACTTTAAAGGAAGCACCTTCTTCATTCTCCAATATAATGTAAGCTGCATTTTTATGATTCTGGTTTTGATATTCATACCAGATAAATGGTTCATTCAACCCATTAGAGTGGACTAAGCCCCAATTTCCATTGTATCCAGAAGTTATGGCTAGAGAATGGGCTGGAGTATTAACTGCCTTAATAAAAGAAGTTTTAATAAGTTCACCTCTTCTGTCACCACCTTGGTCACTCAATTTTAAAACTATTGGCTCTGGCTTTATTCCAAAGTATGATTCAATTAAGAACCACCCATCATCATATAGATTTAATTTATGCAGATCAATAGACTCTAAACTCTTGGGCAGATCAATGAAAGAATTTCCTTTTTCAGCCTTTATCCATCCAATCAACTCATGTGTAGAAGGAGAAGTAACAATAAAATAAAGTGATTCTGTTGAGTACCCTTCTCCAATTTCAATTGATAGTTGTGAGTCTGTCTTCAGACTATCATCTTTTGAACACCCAACTATTAAGCTAAAAAACAGGAGTCCTAGGATTAATTTTGTTTTCATCATTCCTTTAAATGTCATATATCAATATACAATAATAGCGAATTGACATCAGCATCGAACTTATCATGACTCATCCAATTTTATACATTCAGCTTACATCTAGCCACTTAATCCCTACCTTTGCGCTCCAATGAGCAAGAAGGAATACGAGCTGATCGAGTTGCCGAATGGAATTCGGATAATCCACAAGGAAGTCAACCACACCAAGATCGCCCATGTGGGCATCATGCTGGATATTGGCAGCCGGGATGAATCACCCGAAGAGCAGGGACTTGCTCATTTTCTGGAGCACATGGTGTTCAAAGGCACCACCAAGCGGAGCTCTTTCCACATCATCAACCGGCTGGAGTCCCTAGGTGGTGAGCTCAATGCGTACACTACCAAGGAAAAAATTTGCTTCTACGCCTCACTACTTGACATCCATCTGGAAAAAGCTGTAGAACTGCTATGCGATATCACTTTCAATTCCACTTTCCCGGAAAAGCAGATCGAGAAAGAACGATCCGTGATTCTGGAAGAGATGAGCATGTACCGGGATACACCGGAGGATTCCATCCAGGATGATTTTGATGAGCAAATCTTCCCTAACCATGCACTTGGCAGAAATATCCTGGGTACCGAAAAAACCGTCAACTCTTTCAAACAGGGGGATTTCAGAAAGTTTTTGGATAAAAATCTGAATACCGAAAAGATCATTCTTTCCAGCGTGGGTAACTACTCAGCCAAGAAAATTCAAAAGCTGGCAACCAAATACCTCAAGGACATTCCTCACAAAAACCATACACCCAGCCGTACTTGGTTTACGGGATATAGTCCCACCAGAAAGGAAATCAAAAAACCAATCACCCAGGCACACATCGCCATGGGCATGCCTTCACTGAGCATCAAAGATCAAAACAGAATCCCATTCTTTTTCGTGGTAAACCTACTCGGAGGGCCAAGCATGAGTTCCAGGCTTAATCTTTCACTTCGAGAAAAACACGGGCTGGTTTACGGTGTAGACGCCAGCTATGCACCCTATTTGGAGACAGGTCAGTTTAGCATCTTCTTTGCTACCGATCCTAAAAATCTGAAGAAAAGTCAGCGCATCATTCTGAAAGAAATCGAGCTGCTTAAGTCTAAGCCACTAGGGAATATGCAGCTTCACAAAGCGAAGAATCAGATCAAAGGACAGATGGCATTGTCTGAGGAAAACAAAAACGCCACCATGCTGATGATGGCCAAAAGTCAGCTGGACTTAAACAAAGTACCGGATATCGATAGTGTATTCCAGAAGATCGATGGGATTACTGCTGCAAACATTCAGGAGCTTTCTACCAGATACTTCCCAATAGATCAGATGAGCTCATTGGCATATCTGCCGGAATAATTTCTATCTTTACATACATGGAATTTCTACCCGACGATCTTCAGAAGTATGTAGAAGATCACTCCGAGCCTGAATCTGATTTGCTTCAGCAGATCAACAGGGAAACTCACCTCCATGTTTTAAAACCACGAATGCTCTCCGGTCACCTTCAGGGACGTGTGCTTTCCATGTTATCTCACATGATTGCACCTAAAAACATCCTCGAAATAGGCACCTATACCGGATATGCTGCGCTTTGTATGGCAGAGGGGATGCAAAAAGATGGCAGACTCATCACCATTGATAACAATGAAGAGTTGGCTGTTCGAACAAAAGAGTACTTCTCTAAGTCTGAATATGCTGATCGTATGGATATGCGAATTGGGAATGCACTTGAGGTGATACCAACGTTGAAAGAAAAATGGGATTTGGTTTTCATAGATGCAGACAAGGAGAATTATGCCAACTATTTTGATCTGGTGATTGAGCGGGTAAATAAAGGTGGATTTATCATTGCTGATAATGTACTTTGGAGCGGCAAAGTATTTGACATGTCAAAGAATGATAAGGATACGGAAGCCATTCGGACTTTCAATAAAAAAATGCACACGGATTCCAGAGTTCAGAACGTTTTATTCCCCATTCGTGATGGGTTGATGATATTGAGAAAATTATGAAGCAATTAGCTAAAAGTCTTAAGCTGCAAGTTACAAGTCTGTTTTTTATTACTATTTCCACAGTCGGTGCTTTGGCTCAGACCGTACCGAGTGAAATGATGCTTGGAGATCTGAGGCTTACGATTAATGAATCTACGCGAAAACAAATTCAAAAAGATGTAGACAGACTCACCCAAAGTCAGACATATTTCAATATTCTGGTGGATCGAATGAATTTGTACTTTCCTATCATCGAACGAGAGCACGGTGGCGCTGGGATTCCCGATCAGATCAAGTTTCTGGCAATCCAGGAAAGTGCATTGATTTCAGATGCAGTTTCTTCAGCCAATGCCGTCGGCTTCTGGCAGTTCAAAGATTTCACCGCACGTGAGGTAGGTCTTACGGTGGATAGAAATGTAGATGAGCGCCTGAATATCGTTTCTGCCTCGAGAGGTTCAGCCAAGTACCTTAATAGTCACAATTTCTTTCTAAAAAACTGGGTGTACTCAGTAATGGCTTACAACACCGGACGTGGTGGCGCTCAAAAGTATGTGGATGACTCCAACCTTGGTGCTAAGCGAATGACCATCAATAACCAGACGCACTGGTATGTCAAGAAATTCATTGCTCATGTAGTGGCATTTTCTCCAGCTGTTGGGCGACCTCATTCTGAGGGGATCTGGCTGGATGAGGTGACGAATGCAGGAGGCAAAAGTTTGGAGCAGATCGCAAGGGAAGAGAAAGTAGATCTGGAAGAACTTAAGAAATACAACAAATGGCTGAAGCGAGGATCAGTACCAAAGGATAAAACATACGCAGTTCTGATTCCTAGAACCGGCACCCCGCCCAAGCGCGCTATTGCTGAGAATTCACGCAGAAACAAAATTTCAACACCACAGACAAAAATTTATCCTACCGAACTTAAGCCAGGCATAACTGAGAAAAATAAGTCTACAATCATTCCTTTGAACGGCATTCCTTCCATCCTATCTCGTGAAAATGATGACGTTCATACTATCTCTGCGCGTGCTGGAATTTCTGAAAAGAAGTTTAGAAAATACAACGACATGGCAGATGCTGACAAGGTCATTCCCAATGAGTTTTACTATGTGAAAAAGAAAAAGGGAAAGGCTAAAATCGGTTTTCATGTCGCTCAAAAAGGGGAATCTCTGTGGGAGATATCTCAGCAGTATGGTATCAAAATTTCTAAACTAGCAAGCAGAAACCGGATGAGCATAACCGATGATTTGAAGCCAGGTCGAGTATTATGGATGGATAAGACCAGACCATCGGATGAGCCAATTGCTTATCATGAGCTTAGTGCGCCAGTCATCACAAAGCCGGTCGCCAAACCAGTAGCCTCTACCAATGGAGTCAATGATGCGTTGATTTCAAAAGAATCTGTAGAAGAGCCTATCGATGAAGAAATCATTGAAGAAGAAGTTCCCGATATCATTGTTCCTGTGGTTGATACGAAGGAGGAACGGTTAAGCAAAGTGAAAATTCACACAATCGCTGCTGGTGAGACACTGTGGAGCATATCCCGACTGTATGAAGTGACCATGGATGATCTCCTTCGATGGAACGAATTACCAAATCCTGATGCTGTAAGTATTGGGCAAAACATTCAGGTGAAAGCACCTATTGAAGAAGCTTCGGTTGGTAAAAACATAATCAACCACACTGTACAGCCCGGAGAGACTGTGTATGCAATTTCACGCAAGTATGGCATGACGGTGGATGAGGTAGTAGACCTGAACAATCTGAAAGGATTTGACCTGAGTGTGGGGCAGGATTTAAGGGTTTATAATCAATAATCAAAATCCAGTCCTAAACGATCTTTGAGGTCTTTGAGATCAGGGTTTTGCTTCACCATATAGTCGAAGATATCGGTGCTGGTGTAGAGTTTTTTCTCAGTTTCAATCTCAGCTATTTCCGTGCGAATGACAATGTGATCGTTTTTGAGTTGGTTGCGCAAAAATTGAACAAGCTCAGTGTCAAACTTTTCGAGAAAGCTCACCTCCAACTGACTACCCAGCATAATGATTACGCTGTGATCCTCCCCTTTTTTCACCGCTTTACCCATCACCAGCCTATCCGTGTCTCCCGCATCAGTCTTATGATCTGAAAAAGCAGCCCAGGCTTTTTGTAAATCCTCCTCTGAATAATCAGTTTCTTTCTTATCAACAACCGGAGAAGCTTCCTCAGTTGCATCCTTTGACTTTTTCTTCCCAAAAATACTTGGTGTCTCCTTTGGCTTATCCGATGAGGATGGCTTTACAACCGGGCTAGGTTTGGCTTTAGGAGCACTTGGGGTGTCTTGATATCCAGTATCCAAAGGCTCTTCCGTAGGTGGGGGAGGCATATCGGGTTGAGAATCCACTTCTGTTTTTGGATTCTCTTTAGGCTTTTGTACCGATGGTGTGGGAGACTCCTTTAATTCGTCACTGTGGGCTCTTTTTTTTTTGCTCCATTGTCAGAGGAGCTGAGCGTAAGCGCATTGGTGAGGTGAGCCAGCTTCATCAGACACAGCTCCACATGCAATCGCTGGTTTTTGCTCTGTTTGAAGTTAAGCTCAAACTGATTGGAAATATTGAGTGCTGAAAGCAGAAAAGAAGGGCTGCATTTGGATGCCTGTTCCCCATACTTTGCTTTGAGATTGTCAGTTACCTCCAGCAGGGTGATCGTCTTTTCATCTTTTGAAATCAACAAGTTTCTCAGATGCTGTTGGAAGCCATTCAGGAAGTTATTCCCATCAAATCCATTTCTTAAAATCTCGTCAAAAAGCATGAGGGCTCCAGACATATTCTGAGCAAGCAGATCATCTACCAGTTTGAAGTAGTAATCATAATCCAGAATGTGCAGGTTCTTGATGGTATCCTGATAAGTGATTTTCCCGTCAGAGGAAAACGTAGTGATCAAATCGAAGATTGAAAGTGCGTCTCTGAGCGCCCCGTCTGCCTTCTGCGCAATCAGATGCAAAGCTTCTTTCGCTGCATCCACCTTTTCACTTGTGGCAATCTTTTCAAGCTGTTTTACAATATCGGAAACTTCAATTCGATTGAAATCATAAATCTGACACCTTGAAAGGATTGTAGGAATCACTTTGTGCTTTTCCGTGGTAGCCAAAATAAAAATGGCATATTCTGGTGGCTCCTCCAGTGTCTTCAAAAAGGCATTGAAAGCCTGAGTGGAAAGCATGTGAACCTCATCGATGATGTAGACCTTATATTTTCCTTGCTGGGGTGGATACCGTACCTGATCGATTAGATTTCGGATATCCTCTACGGAGTTATTGGAGGCGGCATCCAGCTCAAAAATATTGAAGTTGTTCGTGCTGTCGCCGGATTCACTTTCAAAGTTGTTGATGGTTTTTGCCAGAATACGAGCACAGGTGGTTTTTCCTACACCTCTTGGCCCACAGAAAAGCAATGCTTGCCCAAGATGATTTGACTTAATCGCATTTTCCAGCGTGGTGGTTATGTGCTCCTGCCCCACTACCTCCTCGAAACCGAGGGGCCTGTACTTCCGCGCCGATACCACAAAATTTTCCATCCGCTGGCAAGATACAGACATGATCAATTATGGAGAAATCTTAATAAGGGTTTTTGAATATGACTGGGTTTTAACTCCCAAAAAAGAATGAACCGAAGTACTTACCTAACACTAATCATCACCTTATCAAGTTTCCTCGTAAAGGCTCAATCCATTAATAAAAAAGAATTACTAGGGAGCTATACGTTGAAAGAAATCAACTACATCTATAAGGACACCACTATCCGGGTCAGCCCATCTCAAGATGGTTTTTTGATCCTTTCACAACTAAGGTATGCGATTGCTTACAATCCCGGACTGAATCCAAGAGTCCCGTTTCAAAACCTATCCAATCCAGCAGAAGAAGAAATACTGGCTGGCTTTCGTTCATTTGCGTTCAACAGCGGATCTTACAAAATTGACAACAACAATCTCATCGCCACACCGGATTTTGCTAAAGTTCCGGGGTTTGAAGGTGGTGAACAGATCTATTCTATTGCGATATCCAATGATCAACTTTCACTCACCATGTTTGATGAAACCTACCCAAGTGGTGAAAAGCCATCCTGGTTTGGTAAGCTTGAAATCCAACTAATATTTGAAAAAGAAGCTCGTCCTTAGAACTATTTCTTAAGATCGAATGTCTTAATGTCTCGCAAGGTTATGACTACCTTTGTGATAGTTCTTTTTATATGGGGTCGACCGGAATCGACAGGAAGTGCAAAGCATATGCTAGCATGCCGGGTGGGGAGTGTACATCCGTAATAAATGCGCTCAAAATTGTAATTGGCGAGTCTAACTACGCTATGGCAGCCTAATCTCGAACTATAAGTAGAGATTACTAAGGGTTGAGCCACATAGGTTCCCCCTGTCACATCCTACCACGCTTTTGTCCTTAGGGCGAGGAATTGGGGTGTCGAACATAAGGAATAGCTTAGGGCAGTGTTGTGGGTTCTGAGTGAAATAAAGCAACTGGTTTTTCAGGTAGGTAGTTATTCGCCAGCCTGGGATTCGAGATTAAAAGAATAACTAAGCATGTAGAAGGTCTATGGTTTCCTTAGCTGGACGAGGGTTCGAATCCCTCCGACTCCACTTAGTGATAATCAAATCACACCAAAACCCTTCATACGATATGTATGGAGGGTTTTTTATTTCTCATCATTTCAAATAATTCAATCATTATCATAATTTAGGTGCGTGATTCGGTGCGTAATTACAAAAATTCAATTACGCACCGAATTGTTTATAACTAATTGATATACAGTTTATTATGTGATAATAAATTACATCAATTCCTTCCAAATTAGCTCATTTTTGATTAAATTAAATGAGTATTTAATACAAAACGGTTATGAATCACACCTTTAGCCTACTCTTCTACCTCAAAAAAGACACTCGAAGCTCCTCTAAAAAAGCACCCATACATCTCAGAGTCACTGTGAATGGGAAAAGAGCTGAGCAATCGGTTAAACGTTCAATTGAACCAGAAAGGTGGGACGCCAAGGCTGGACGTGTAAAAGGAAATAAGGAGGATGCCAGGACAATCAATTCGCACCTGGATATGATACAAGTAAAAATCAACAGAATTCATTCAAAGCTTGAAGATTCAGACTCAGTAATCACAGCTAAAAAGATCAAGGATCTATACAATGGCATTGATGAAAAGAAGAAGACTATTCTTGAAGTCTTCAGATATCATAATGAAATGGTTAAGCAGCAAGTTGGAAAGGACTTTGCGCTCGGAACCTATAAACGATTCGAAACAACTTTAAAGCATATCGAAGAGTTCATCCTGCATCAATACAAACTTGATGATATGTTTTTGAATGAGATCCGATTTCAGTTTGTAACTGATCTTGAATTCTATCTCAAAACAGTGAAGGAATGCAATCACAACTCCACTCTCAAATACATCCGGAACTTTCGAAAGATCATTAACCTGGCGGTCAAGAACGAATGGATGGATCGGGATCCTTTTATGAAGTACCAGGTGAAGCTCAAAGAAACCAAACGAGGATTTCTTGACAAAGAAGAACTAGAGCGACTAGAGAACAAAGAACTAGGAGTCGAACGACTGGATCAAGTCCGAGATGTATTTGTTTTCTGCTGCTATACAGGACTGTCCTATGCAGACATTGAGAAGCTTTCACCTAAAGACATATCGAAAGGAATTGATGGAGAGTACTGGATATTCACCGAACGAACCAAAACGGGAACAGACAGCAACATCCCCCTTCTACCCAAGGCATTAGAGATCATTGAGAAATATGAGGATAATCCAGCTGTCCTTAATTCAGATTCAATCCTTCCGATCATCTCTAACCAAAAGATGAATGCCTATCTAAAGGAGCTTGCCACGATCTGTGAAATTGAGAAACATATCACATTTCACATGGCAAGGCATACTTTCGCCACTACAGTAACTCTTACCAATGGTGTATCCATAGAAACTGTAAGTTCAATGCTAGGGCACAAGAACATCCGAACTACACAGATCTACGCGAAGGTGGTCCAGCGAAAAGTAAGCGATGACATGCTTAAGCTAAAAGGACTACTCACCGAGCAACCAAAGAAGGCGGCTAATCAATAAACTCTTCAACCAGCTCTTGGTCTATTCCGGTATAAAGCGAAAACTCCTGGACGGTCACCAAATGGTGATCGTCTTTTTTTAGATGCTCTTTGATTCGTTGAATCATAAGTCTCCCAAAACGCTCACTTTTCCCAGTAATGCGCTGGATATCCTTCGGGTAAATTATGATTCGTTTTAGTCTCATTTCGTATTCCTCATACTCCATCTATGCTTTACCCATACGGCATCTATGGCAAATCCCTGCAAATGCTACCGTTATCGGAAATGCATAATTGTAGAGCATTCCTAAATATGCTTCATTTCAGCCATAAACCAAATTTTAAGGACTTATGGCAAGACAAAAAGGAATCATTAAACTGAAAGGAACCATCGGGGATGTGTCCTTTTACAAAACGAAAGATGGCTATTTAGCCAGGGAAAAAGGAGGTGTCGATGGAGATCGGATTAAGAACGATCCAGCCTTCCAGAGAACCCGTGAAAACGGATCTGAATTCGGACGTGCTGGCAAGGCCGGGAGGATTCTTCGGAATGCCTTTCGATTGATGCTGCAGAACGCATCTGATAGTAAGGTGGCTAGCCGCCTCACTCGGGAGATGCTGAAGGTTGTACAATCTGATGCGGCGAATGCTCGAGGAGAAAGAACGGTTCAAGATGGTGACCTGGATCTATTGGTTGGATTTGATTTCAACAATGATGGCAAGTTGAGCGCTACCATGTACACTCCTTTTGCTTCTGTGATTGATCGAGGAGCTGGGACGCTAACCGTGACCATTCCTGATTTCATTCCGAGTAATACGATCGCCTTTCCGCAAGGAGCAACTCACATGAAGATTGTAGCCGGTGCTGCAATTGTGAATTTCGAAACTGAGGAGATTGAATTCAATCGGGCTGAAAGTGCAGAGATCGTATTGGGTCCACAGAACGAAGCAACATTTGACCTGGTGGCCAATGTGACAGCTGGATCCCCGGATGATCTGTTCCTGGTACTTGGATTGGAATTCATGCAGGAAGTGAACGGTACCATGTATCCATTGAAAAATGGAGCATACAATCCACTCACATTAATTGAGGTCGATGAGGCTTAAGCTCCTTCGAACCTATCACTCAAATGGGACTAATGGGAAGCTCTACCATGGTGAGCAGCTGGTCTGCTTTACCATCGAGCTTCCCTGGCTCCATAATCGAAGAAACGTTTCATGCATTCCGGAAGGAACCTATGAAGTAAGCAAGCGCTACACCAAGACCAGAGGAACTCATTTGATCCTAGAGGATGTGCAAGGAAGGTCAGGCATCCTGATCCATCCGGCAAACAATGCCTTGAAAGAATTGAAGGGATGCATTGCGCCTGTGAGCAAATTGGATGCTCCGGGTATTGGCTCTTCTTCTAAGAAGGCCACAGAGAAACTTCAAAACCTCCTCTTTGAAGTTTTGGACCTTGATGAGGAGGTATTCATAACCATTCAAAAGCAAATCGATATGAACGTCGTAGATAGAGTGAAAGCACCCACTCCAAAATTCTTTAAGGTGCTAAGAACAATTGGGTTGAGTATTGCTGCAGCTGGTGGCGCTATTCTGGCTTCACCTATTGCCTTACCAGCCGGGATTGTTGCAGTCGGTGGTTACCTGGTGGCCGGTGGAACGGTTCTAGGTGCTGTAAGTCAAACAGCTGTCAAGGATCAATGTGAGAAAGATGAGTGATCATCAAATAGCATCAGGTACGAAAGCCGGTACTGTTGGGGGCACATTGTTAAGTGTGGCAATCAATCTTGATTCCTCTGACATTTTACGAACAATCATTCTAGCAACTGTTGGGGCTGTAGTGAGCTTCAGCATATCTGTATTGCTAAAATGGATGGTGAAAGCTTTCAAGCGGAATCGAGACCCCAGCTAATAAAACCCCAAAAGAAAAAAGAGAAAAAAAGAAAGCAATCAAAGAAGTGGTGAGGGTAAAAAGCAAGGCTTTGGATCAGCAAGGGATCGGGAGGCCTTGCTTTTTAATTGGTGCGGCTGGACGTGGGGAGCCACTTAACTTTGATTGGTTTTTTATAAATTCTCTAACAAACAAGTTACTTTATGAAATTAGAAAGAGTGCTTGCAAGAGGAATAGGAAGCTGGTTACAGTTTGAACATGCATGTCATCGGGCATCTGTTTTTTCAGAGAAATACTTAACAGTTCCAATAGCGCAAATTTTAAATACCAAGTTTGGCGAAAGAGTTCACTCAGAAGTTAAACATCCTGTTTTAGGTGATTTATCACCTGGGAGAGGCAGACCACCAGAATTAGATTTTGTTGTATATGATCAAAAACAAAATATTCAAATAGCAATCGAATCAAAATGGATTGGACCCAATGTAACTAAACAAACAGTTGAGAAAATTATATGGGATTTAGTAAGGCTAGCTATGATAGGGAACAACGATCATGTTAAATGCTACTTTGTTCTAGCTGGGAAAAAGAAGTACCTGACAACACTGTTTGATAACAAACATTTCAACGGAGAGAAGGATAAAAAGGGGAGAAATAGGCCAATCTTGAAAATTAGATCCAATGATTACATGGATGTACGGATTGACGCGCCAAAGGAGGATCGAAAAAAACTACTAAAACCAATTCTTAAACTATGCCAAGATGTAGAATTGCCAATGAGGCTGGGTACTGGCCGAACCCAAGTTTATCCAAATTCTGCCTATAATTATGAATACCAAGCATATGTTTGGGAGATAATGCCGAATAGACAAAAGATTGTCTTTAAACCTAAAAATCATAAACATTATAAAGCCTAATGCAGGTAAAACAGCCTTGAGCTAGCGTTGGGCTTGCGCCGCGAGCCGTTTGCGAGTGCGAAGGAAGCCTGCCAGGAAAAGGCTGAAGGATGAAGCCGACTGGTGGTGTGGATCAGCTTTGGTTGTGGGTTGGACGTGGGGCTGATCCTATCTGACTGAGCCCGCAGGCGAGCACAAACACAGGCAGTGGCCGGACGAGTGGTGGCCGCAATGAAATGAAGTGACTGAAGGAACGAAATGGAATGAGGCGGCCATGAGGACGGAAAGAACTGCCGTGAGGAAGAAGGCAGGCAAGGCAGCCTACATGACAGGTGGCCATAGCCACTATGAAATAGCTTGAGGCTCTAGGAACTAGTGCCGATAGCCTGGCATGAGAGATGCAAGCCAACTGATGACGAACACCGCTTTACCTGCACTATTTATTATTGCTACCCTGCTTCCCAAAAGCTGGCTTTAGATTATGGGAAATTGAATCTTCAATAATTTGAAGTACTTCAATGGGTACATCGAATTCCAGTACATCTACTTTGTAGCTTCCAGAAAACCAATGCTTCATATGTAAGGCATAAGTTCGGTTTGGACCTTCATATAAATGTTGCTTCAAACGATTTTTTATTCCTGTAGTAGATGAGCCAACATATAAGACCATTGAAGGGGTGTTGAGTTTTGCACAAGCTCTTTCTTTTCTAGACTTAAAATCTTCAAAAATTGAGTACGTCCTTTCTGGATTACCATCAACTTCACTGATTATATAAATAGCATTACCTACTTTATCCAATTTCACTAAATCTGATAGTGATGTAATGACATACTTATTAACTGGTTTGGAGACCTTTGCCATTTGGCAGGACAATATCAGTTCATCTATATAAGGATGGTTCATTACTTGTAATTATCAACTGTACAGTTAATTCTATTGGCTATTTTTTTTCTTAATGACTCTGGCTCTAACACTATACAATGCTCACCGTACCTAAGAATCACTTGCTCTAGTTCAATATTGGGAATTACTTCGATCCGTACTTCTGCAGATCCATCTTCAAGCCAATCAAGTTTTTGTGTAAGGTGTAGAGGCTTGGTATCAATGTATGGTGCCTGATCTTTTGAAAACCATAGTTTTATGTTCATAGATGTTTCACCGTCGGTTTTGGTTACACCAATCATATCATCAAAGTATTCCTCGAAATCCCAATTATTGCCAATGTAAGTTTCATCCTCAACCTGATTAAAATCAATGATCCTATCTAATGGAAGATTACTAAGGGTTGCTAATTCTTGATTATGACCAAATAGGAACCATCTATTATTGAACTGCTTCAGATAGTATGGATGAATGATCATCTTGACCGGTTCTTTGTGCTTGAAGGATTTGTATTTTACAGATAAAACCTGATGATAAAGGATAGAATTGAATAATCCTCCAAAATGTTCCATTCCTTTTAAATCTACATTCTGATCAAACCCAATGACGTCATTGGTTTTGTCATCAAGACCAAACTCTTTCTCGATTTTAGGAATAATTTCATGGACCCACTCGAACTGAGGCATTCCTTTGAAACGGCTCAAAATCATTAAAGCAGACTTAATCTGCTCTGCTTCCAGTTCATTTAATCCCTGCTTACGAAAAGAATAATCCGGGTCGGTGTAGTAATAATAGGATTTCCCCTCTTCCTTAAATGTATCGATCGGCGCAAGATGTGGTGGCCGTTTTAAGGTTTTAATATCATTGTAGAACTGGGTCTTTTTAATGGGTTTGAAACCTTGTTCTTCTAGATCTTCATTCGCTCTTTCCAACAATTCATCCCAAGTGTATTTTTTTACGGGATTCGTAAGACATCTGTCATAGGCCCAAAAGCGAATCAAATCTTTGCTCATACATATAAATCTAATCAAATCATGTCAGTTCACTCTAACTGAACTCACTAAGAGTAAGATTGCAATAGAACTTAAAATGATTTGAAGACTAATGGAAAAGATTATGATCACATGTCCCGAGTGTAAGCACGAATTTTCACCGGACGATTCCCTAAAACATCAGCTTGATCACATGCTCAAGGCTGAGAGACAACAAATGAAAAATGACCTTGAGATAAAAGACAATGCTCTCAAGGTTAAGCAAGCTGAATTGCTTAAGAGGGAATCAAAAATCGATGAGCTGGTGAATCAGCGTGTTGATTCTGAGAAATTGAAGTTAGCGGGTGAATTGGAAAGTCAAGTCCGTAAAGATGTAGAGTTAGAAGTTAGGTCCTTGAAAAAGGAGATCGAAGACAAGCAAATGAAGCTGAATCAAGCCAAAGAGCTGGAATTAGAAAATGAACGGATCAAACGGGAGGCAAAGGAACGTGAGGACAATATCCGATTGGAGTTTGAGAAGTCTCTTACACAAGAGCGATCTAAGATCGAGAATATGATAGTAGAGCGTGAAGCGCAGCGACATGAAATGAAGCTGGCTGAGCGAGATAAGAAGCTTGCTGACCTGAAGAAGCAACTGGAAGCAGCGCAACGGAAAGCCGAGCAGGGGTCTCAACAACTTCAGGGTGAAGTACAAGAGTTGGCAATAGAAGAGTTACTCATTGTTAAGTTTCCAATAGATGAAGTGGTTGAAGTAAAGAAGGGTGTAAATGGTGCAGATATTCTACAACACGTCAGAAACACACAGGGCCAAGATTGTGGACTAATCACTATCGAGAGCAAACGAGCTCAAAATTGGAGTGACAAATGGATCACGAAGCTCAAGGATGACATGAAGATCAACAATGCTAATGTTGGTGTGATTGTTACTGAAACCCTTCCGAATGGGATGACCGGATTTGGTTTAATAAATGGTATCTGGGTATGTTCACTTAAAGAAGTGGAAGGACTGATCGCAGTATTGCGCGAGAGCTTACTCCAGATTCATAATGCGAATCAATCTCTGGTTGGGAAAGAAGAAAAGATGGAGCTGTTGTACGAGTATCTCTGTAGTACAGAGTTCAAACATCAGATTGAGGGGATAGTAGATGGATTTTCTTCTATGAAGGTTCAACTGGATAAGGAGAAACGCGCGATGAAATCCATTTGGGCAGAACGAGAAAAGCAGATCGATCGGATTATCGATAATACGCTTGGTATGTACGGGGCCATTAAGGGGATAGCCGGCAAGAATGTAATTGAGATAGAGCAGTTGGAGTTGGAAACGGGATTATTAGAAGAGCCTGAGAACTAGTTTCTCAGGTTTTCCTTACTATTAATTCTATTCGATACTCTTTCTACTATATTTATGAAAGATAACTCAATTTGAATAAAAATGATGTCTATCGGTAGGCTTCATTCTTTCAAAACGATAAGAAATGGCTAAAAAGAAATCTTCACCGAAAGCAATTAAGCAATATGAGCATTCCGACAAGGAACGGCTTAACAATCCGCACATTGGATTGGTCAATGAAAGTACGGATACAGAGTACGGTCAGAATAAAAAGACTTACTCTTATGACCCTCACTTAGACCCACAACTGGTCTGGAGTGGAAAAGCTGAACGTACTTCTTTCGAGGTACCAACTGTAAGCCTTCACGTGCATGAGCGGATTGACCCCAAGAGCATCATTGACACGGTTAAGAAAGAAGATACAAGCGGTGAGCAGCTTTCCTTTTTCGATCAAGAAAAGAAACCACTTCGGGAGGCCATAGAATTCTACAAGCATAAGGAAGGTTGGACGAACCGATTAATAGCAGGAGATTCACTTCTGGTAATGAATTCCCTGATAGAGAAAGAGGGTATGGCTGGAAAAGTGCAGACAGTATATTTTGACCCTCCATATGGGATAAGTTACACTTCAAACTTTCAACCTTTTGTCAACAAAAAACAAGTTAAAGATGGCAATGACGATGACCTAACTCAAGAGCCTGAAATGATTAAGGCTTTTCGAGATACCTGGGAATTGGGCATACATTCTTATCTAAGCTATCTGAGAGATAGACTAACAATTGCAAAAGAAATATTGAGTCAAAGCGGTAGTGTTTTTGTTCAAATATCAGATGAGAATTTGCACCATGTTAGAGAGCTACTTGACGAGACATTTGGTGCTGAGAATTTCATTGCAAATATCAATTTTGTTAAGACTAGCGGACTTCAGAGTAAACTTCTTTATGGTGTTACAGATTACATACTCTGGTATGCAAAGTCAGCTAAAGATGTTAAATACAGGCAACTATATTCGGATAAAATCGCTGGTGAAGCAGGGGCCGCCAAGTATACCCGTATTGAGCTCAAGGATGGGAAAAGGCGTGTGTTGACAGAGGAAGAAAAGGAAGATCCAAATCTCATTCCAAAGGGTGCGAGATTTTGGGTTGACGACAATTTGACAAGTCAAGGTAATCCATTAATCGAGTTTGAGATTGATGGCAAAAAGTATAGTGGGACTTATAAAACAACACACGCTGGACTTACAAATCTCTTGAAAGCTAACCGAATTTATCAAGCCAAAGACACCATACGTTTTGTTCGATACCTGGATGATTTTCCAGTTGTTCCTTTGAATAACACTTGGACTGATATTGGAGGTATTCAAAGCAGATCGGATCCAAAAATTTATGTTGTACAAACCGCAAAAAAGGCAATTCAAAGATGTATACTAATGACTTCTGATCCCGGGGACTTGGTATTAGATATTACAGCCGGAAGTGGAACTACTGCAATGGTTGCTGAGGAATGGGGGCGAAGATGGATTACTTGCGATACGTCAAGAATAGCGATTGCGTTAGCCAAACAAAGATTATTGACTTCAACCTTTGATTTTTTCAAGTACGCGAGACCTGAAGAAGGAATTTCAGGTGGGTTTGATTATCGTACAGTACCCCACATTACTTTAAAGAGTATTGCGACTAAACAACAACCCGCAGATGAAATATTGTATGATCAGCCAAAATCAAATAATTCTGTGACTAGAGTCACTGGTCCATTTACGGTAGAATCAATACCCGCACCATTTGTTAAAAGTTTGGAGGATTCAATTGCTGAGAATCAAGAGGGTGATGCTTCTTCAGCACGATCTGGTGAAACTTTGCGGCAAGATCAATGGAGGGATGAGTTGATGCGAACTGGTGTTCGCGCCAAAGGTGGTGCCATGATGGAGTTTACGAGAGTGGAACCACAAGAAGGTACCAAATACATCCAGGCACAGGCTGAGACCAAAAGTGATAACCCGGAAAATGTGCTCGTTGTATTTGGGCCCGAGCATGCACCACTTGAAGCCAGAATAGTGGCTTTGGCAATGGATGAAGCACGGTTGTTGAAACCGGATATACTTCTCTTTTGTGCATTTCAGTTTGAGGAAGAAGCTGCGAAAGACATTGACGATACTCCTGAAAAGCTAGTCGGCTTCAAGATGCTGAAAGCCCATATGAATATGGATCTTCAGACAGACGATCTGAAGAAGAAGCGAAGCACGAATGAGAGCTTTTGGTTGATAGGCCAACCTGATGTTAGAACACTGCAAGCTGAGGATAATAAGATACAAATTGAAGTTGCTGGGTTTGATTACTATGATCCTAAGACTGGAAACATTCGAAGCGGAGGAGCTAAAAACATTGCCATGTGGATGTTGGATTCTGACTATGATGGTAGGAGCATTTTCCCAAAACAAATCTTCTTCCCCATGGCCGGAGCAAAGGATGGCTGGGCTAAGCTGGCAAAGAGTCTGAAAGCAGAGATCGATGAAGAAAAAATCGAAGCTTTCAGAGGAACGAAATCACTTCCGTTTGAGCCCGGAAAGCAAGTCGCAATTAAGATCATTGATGATCGAGGTATCGAAAGTCTCAAAATATTGAACCCATGAGACAGATTGACCAGCTGATCATATGCTCACCGTTTCGTGAACCAGATAAGCACTGGAAGCAGGACAAGGAATCCCAGGAGTTTTACCAGGAAGATGGCAGACGACCAGCAGGATACAACATTGCTGCCGGTGCATCCGGTGGTGAAGATACTGGTCGGTTTATCGAACTGGAGCTGGCTAACACGATTCGAAAAAGGGTTAGTGAATGGCAGGATAAAGGCAGGCCTGGTTTGACTGGTGTATCGAGAGAACTTCTCAATCACTGGTATAACCTGACTGAGCCCTACCGGTTTTTCTTTTGTCAACTCGAAGCGATTGAGACTATCATTTTCCTGAATGAAGCACCTGCCCATTATACCAATGGGATTGAAATCCCCGGTGATGGTGGGCCATTTGAACGATGGTGTAGTAAGATGGCCACTGGTTCCGGAAAGACCATCATCATGGCCATGTTGGTCGCGTACAATGTACTGAACAAGGTTGCATACCGGCAGGATAATCGTTTCAGTAAATACATTCTTGTCGTAGCTCCAGGGCTCACAGTAAAAAGTAGATTGAGTGTGCTTGATCCATCAGATGAAGACAATTATTACAAAGCATTTCAGATTGTTCCAACCGGAATGATGGAAAAGCTTCATGAAGGTAAAATCAGGATTATCAACTGGCACCTCCTCGCTTGGGATACCCAGGAAAAACTTAATGAGAAAGCTAGCAAAGGCCAATTACGTAGTGTGGACAAACGGAAACGGATGGAGATCAGTGATACCGCCTATGCAAAGCAGGTTCTTGGAGAAATGGCAAATGCCAATAATCTACTTGTCTTAAATGACGAAGCACATCATGCCTGGAGAAGTGCCGCGGAAAGTAAGGTGAAAGGTGTCAGCAAAGATGAAATTGACAACACAGTTTGGGTTGGTGGATTGGATAAGCTAAACACCAAAGTTCCAATATTAAGATGTCATGATCTTTCAGCAACACCATTTGCACCAACAGGAAAAAAAACTACTGGTGCTGGACTATTCGAATGGATCATTAGTGATTTTGGATTAAATGATGCGATTGAATCCGGATTAGTCAAGACTCCTAGAGTGGTGCTACGAGATGATGGTAAGCTGACATCAGAATACAAATCCAGGTTGTATCATATCTACATGGATAAAGATGTGAAGGATGATATCAATCAAAAACAGATACCCAAGGAAACTCAGCTTCCTGATCTGGTTATCAATGCTTACAATCTTTTAGCTACAGACTGGTTGAAAACCAAGAATGAGTGGAGTAAACATAAAATACAGATTCCTCCAGCTATGATCACTGTAGCTAATACCACGGTAACAGCAGATCGAATCAAGTACTTCTTTGATTCAGGTGGATGTTCAATTAAGGAAATCTGTGAGTTGGATAAGACTTTGCAGATTGATAGTAAGATCCTAGGCAAGATTGAAAATGAGGATGATACTTTGAAGGGATCTCAGGCTGAAATGGCAAAAGAACTCCGTGATAAGGTTGATTCTGTTGGGAAGATTGGAGAGCCGGGTGAGCAAATCCAAAATGTGATTTCGGTGGGAATGCTCTCCGAGGGATGGGATGCCAAGAATGTGACCCAAATCATGGGATTAAGAGCCTTTTCGAGTCAGCTTTTGTGCGAACAGGTAGTTGGTAGAGGATTGAGGAGAGTGAGCTATGAGTTTGATGAGAATGATATGCTTTCACCTGAATACGTCAACATCTTTGGAGTTCCGTTTTCATTTATTCCTCATGAAGGTGGAGGAACAGCACCACGACCACCGAAACCAGTTTACAAAATTGAACCCTCACCTGATAAAGAAGATCATAGAATCGTATTTCCTAATATCCTAAGGGTTGACACTATCTATCAATCCAGGCTAGTGTTGGATTACAATCAAATTAAGCAGATTTCAATTGATCCATCAGACACGATTACCCAGGTGGATTTGGGCGGTGTTATAGAAAACAATGTGACACCAGCTGCTCTAACTGATGTGGCACTAGGAAATTATGGTGAGCGGTTTCGATTGCAGTCTGTCATATTTCATGTGGCTACCAAAATCTTCAATTTGGAGAAGCCAAACTGGAAAGGGAACCAATATGACTTCCTCGCTCAATTGTTCAAACTGACTGAAGAATTTATCCGATCAGATAAGATTGTCATTACTTCCAAAGTCTTCAACGACGACCCAACCAAAAGAAGCATTCTTATTACGCTAAATCTATACAGGATCATCCAACATTTCTGGGTAGCAATCAAAGATCAGAATGCAGCAGTATTGTCCCCAGTATTCGACAAGGAGAAACCTGTTCGATCCACGTCGGATATGCCTACCTGGTACACATCTAAGCCAAACGAATGGCACAAAAGATCTCATGTAAGTCATACTGTTTTCGATAGCACGTGGGAAGCCAACAATGCCAAGATCTTGGATACGCATCCTTCGGTAAAATCCTTCATTAAGAATGATCATTTAGGATTTGTAATCAAGTATCAATTCAAGGGTGTAATCAGGAATTACTATCCAGATTACATCATCCAAATGACAAACGATGAGTACCTAGTATTGGAGGTAAAGGGTCAAGACAATGATGAGAACCGGGCGAAAAGAGACTTTCTGAATTTATGGGTAAAAGCTGTCAATCAGAATGGGCAATATGGAAAATGGAATTGGGCTGTTGTCTTCAACTCAGATGAGATCCGGGACATCTTAAATACTTACAAGGAATTTCCAACGGAAGCATTTAGACCTGTTGATTCGATCAAGTCTGAATCAGAAGCAGAAATCACTGATGCTGAAATACTAGAGATTAATAGCTCAAAACTTGCCAGCTTCTATGCTGTTCCAATCGAAGAACTAAGGAAAGAAAAGTCCCTGGATGCGATGGTGAACAGAGTCATCAAGGCCATGCTTTCCAAAAACATTGAATCCATATTCAATACTGTCAAAGAAGCATCTAAAGAGTCCGGTGAGGATTTTATTGATCAGGAAGAATTCCAAGAGAAAATATATTCCAAATTGGATGGAATATCAGTTTCGGAGAAGAAGGTTTTTGATGGACGTGTCCGTAATATGATCAAAGATGCTAAGTTCCTCAAAAAGCAAAGTTTTGATTTCCTACTCTCTGCAGAACACCTGAATGACACCATTGTCACACAGATGATCGACGATTACTCACCTTATGTACTTCAAATGTCGAGAGCAGTTGAGAGTGAATTGCTTCTTAATGTCTTTGAGCCATTTACAGTGCACATCAGGACTATTCATCCACGGGTTGAGGAGGTATATACTTATGAGTTTAATAATAAGGACTTCAAATCAATGGCTGAAATGCTGAGTCAGAACAGAACTAACTATACTTTGGGAGCAATGCACCACTTTTTGCGAAAAGCGGGGTACCCGGATTTCAGCAACTCACAGCTCGGGCAGGACTTTTATGAGTTTACTGTAGAAAGCTTTGACAAGGCATTATTTGAAGCTGATTTTCTTGATGATGTAATCGAGTTGATCAAAACCTATCGGAATAAATCCGCACATGTAGACGTGCTTACTAAGGAGCAGGCACAGGATTGCCGGCACCTAATTAAGAAGATTCTTACGAAGTTTTTAGGAATGAAAAGGTGATGGCTGAGTATAGACTATCACAAGTTGCTAGAAAGTTGAATGTTGGGAAAAATGCCATCATCGACTTTTTGCGTGCTGAAGGTTTTGAGATTGATGCCAATCCGAATTCTAAGATTCCTCAAGAACAATATGATTTACTTGCAGCATCTTTTGGTTCAGAAGTTGTACCAAAAGATCCACTAGCTAATTTCAAAAAAAACTACGAACCAGGAACCATTGTAGAGTCTACAATTACCAAAGTCATTCCTCCATCTCAAATAGTCACTCAATTTTCTGACGGTTTTTATGGCCGACTTTCTGCATTAGATATATCTCATTGTATACCTGAATCTGAGAACCAATTCTCAAAACTGAAAGAAGGTCAACGGATCAAGGCAGTGGTCTTGGATTTGGATTTGAAAAACAGACAAATTCGATTATCTCAAAAACATTTACCAGAAGTAAAACCTCTTAAAGATTCCATTATTTGGGCAAGATTAAACAGAGGTGATGAGCTTTTCGGAAAAGTTATTGAAGAGTATTATGATCACAGATTATTAAAGCTTGAAAACGGCTTATATGGAGTTCTCCATAAATCCCATTCAATTGATGGTGGTGATGAAATCAAAATAAAAGTAAACTCCAAGCTTTCAGTTAGTGATCTCATCTCTTTAGTTCCTTCTGGGTTTGATCTTGGAAAATCGGGTAAAACATCTGATCGAGGACGTGAAGAATTTTCTTTTATTGAAGAGGATTTAAGATCCTACAGTAGATTTAAAAAATCCTTGCTTGGGACTAATGCGAGCAACGATGACCATACACTGATAAAGAAGGGGTTTGAAAAAGATTCCATGATCTTCTCCCAAACCCTTCGAACAGAATTTGAATTATATATTCAGTTTGAATTGAATAGTTCAGCTTACGAACAAATGTTCAAGGCGAACGCAATTCCCTATTTTTTTAATGAGGGATATACTAATGAAAACGAGCTCAGACTTTTATCAGAATTGTCTGATCAAAAATATTGGTTTCGGCTTAGTAAAAGTAGAGATGATATTCCACGATTTACTTTATACAATAATGACATAAACATCTATGGACAAATCAGCAATTCAGATGACCCTGCAGAATGTAAGTTTATTATTGAAAAATTCAGTTTTGGTAATGATGATATTCATCAAAATAAAAAGAAGAATTTAAGATACGGGTCCTTTCTTTTAGCTAACAAACTATCCATTGTAAATCCTTTCAATTCTATACCCCTAGATTCTTCTCAATTCGAATTTTTTCGATTAGCTGATTTAAAAACTAAGTGTTTTCAAACGATTTACAGCCTTAAGCGGGATGCTGGAGAAATTCTTAGGCAAGAGGGTAAAACGCTATCAATTAATGATAAATTTCTTGAATATCAGATTAACCTGATTAACAATGATCAGAAGTCAAGTTCAAAACTAATAACAGAATTCAAACAAGTTGAAGGTTCCGGTGCAAACGTAGCAATAGCAATTAGCAGCAGCGAAGGAGATCAATTAGAACTTGATGAAGATTCAGTCGTCAACATACGACTTAATGCCGATAGCTCTAAAAATACAGATGAAATTAAACTGATGATGTTGACCAGAGGTAAGATCAAAGAGCTGAATGGATCTTACATAATTAATTTCAACAAAGCCATAGATATCGATTTGTTAAAAGATGGTTTCTATCTGGATAAAAAAATCCCAAAGAATCAATTTGAAATTCAAAGACAAATTATTCAGGATTTCATAGAAAAGAAAATAGACATAGACCATATCGAAAAGTTATTGGTGAGTCCTGAAAAGATTAAAAATCCTGAGATAAAAAATTTTGACTTTCAAAACCCTATTTTCCAAAAATCCAATGAAAGTAATAATCAGCTCACTGCTATTAGAAAAGCAGTTGGAAATCAGAACATATTTCTGATTCAAGGCCCACCAGGTACAGGAAAAACAACTGTTATTGCAGAGATAATATATCAGCTCACTAAAAATGGAGAACGAGTACTAGTATCAGGGCAAAACCATGTAGCTGTTGACAATGTGCTGAAAAAAATATCTGAATTCAGTCATTTAAATCTTCTTCGCGTAGGCAGTGAAGACCGAATAGATGAGGAGTTGGTTCAATATAATATAGATCATTTGGTAGATGCATTGGAAAGTGACTTTAATACCTTCCTAAGGAATCATATCGGACTTGGTAAGGCCTATCTAGACTTTAGAGAACTTGAATTGAGCAGAAGTGAGATTAAAGAAAGATTTGCCCAAAAGGTCCAAAAGTATGTTAGTGAGTATGGAAGACTAGGAGAACTATTTAAGCAAAGACATTTTCAATTGCTAAATGGTATTAGGAGAATGGAATCTAAAGAAATCATTGATTTATTAGATGCGCTAGAAGAGTGGATAGATAAAGAAAGTAACGATTTTCAAGTCTTATTAAAGCCGTTTATTTACAATTCACTAGACGTAGTTTTTGCAACTTGTATAGGAATTAGGACAGATCGTGTATTCAGAGAATCGGGTTACAAGTTCGATACAGTAATTATTGATGAAGCAGGTAAAGCTAACATTGCAGAAACTCTTGTTGCAATTGAGCAAGGTAAGAAAGTGATACTTGTTGGCGATCAAAAGCAGCTCCCACCATACATCAATAATGAATATTTGGATGAGCGAATCCCAGGATCTTTCCCGAAATCACAATATGGATCTGATTTTAGCAAAGATGAAATTAATCATGCATTAAAGACCTCCTTTTTTGAATTCATTACTGATAGAATCAGTAATGAAGAATTTCCTGAAGAGAATTCAATTCTACTCAACTATCAGCATCGAATGCATCCCAATATTGGTGAATTTGTTTCTGGATCCTTTTATAACAATATGGTGAAAATGGGATCAGATACAGAAAAGAATGTACTTAACCTTCCTGCACCATTAGCCCATCAGGTAATATTTTTTGACACAAGCAACTGCAAAAATCCATACGAACAGCATGATGGTTATTCTGCAAAAAATGATACAGAAGCGATGTTCATAGCAGAGCAAGTCCTACCCAAACTAGCTGATGGTGGCGTTGAATCTGATCAAGTCGCAATTATTGCACCTTATAAGTCTCAAGTAACAAACATCCGTAATCATATCGGGCAGCTCAAGGAATTGAATTTCAGATCAGTGAACGTCTCAACATTGGATTCATTTCAAGGGAGAGAATACGATGTCATTATTTTCAGCTTCACAAGGTCTTCTGATTTTTCGAAGAATAATAATTCTAAGGTGGGTTTCCTTGATGACGCACGGAGACTAAATGTTGCATTTAGTAGGGCCAAAAAGAAACTGATTCTTATTGGTAATGAAAAGACATTAACGGATAAGCGCTCACATTTTGATAGGCTTTTTAATTATACAGGCTTATTCAAAAAGCTTGTAAGTCTGAGTAAGAAATCCGGTAAGGGAAGTTTTATTAATGTATCAGACTACTATGATGTTGAATCTCCATTTGAAAGGATAAAAAAGAAGTACTCAACTGGTTCTGTTGTTCTTGGAGCGTATAAGACATCATACAAAGAATCCGGAAAAACCCTTGGGCACTTTATTACTATTGAGGGTTTTGATTGCTTTATGCCTGAGTCATTTATTCCTAGATCGTATAAAGAACAGTTCAAGTTACTATCATCAGGAAATAGAATCGAGGTTGAAATCCATCATATTGACTTAGGCAAAAAAAGGGTAACGGTTAAACCAGAAACTTGGTTTAGTAATATCCTTACATTAAAAGGAAAAAATCGCACGAAAGGCTATGTTTTAAGAAAAATTCATAGCGGTTTTCTAATCGAACTCGATTGCGGCATAACTGCACTACTTCCTCAAAACAAAATTGGCAATAGACATGACCTAAAATTGGCATCTATTCATGACTTCAAAATCTTAAAGATTGACAATAACAATAAGCGAATCCTCCTATCAATGTCATGAGTATATTTAGCCTGAACATAGAAAAACTACATGAAGTCTATAGATCTAAAGGGCTAGATCTAAAGGGGATTTTCGCAATTCAATACCCAGTTTATTGCATTCACTCTAGAATAGTAGATAGCACACCAGAACCTCTTGATAACTTCGATATGGGTCTTGTGAAAATGCTACTTGCGAAAAATGATTTAACGTACTTACAACTTGCCTCACTACTTGGAACAACTAAGAAGCTTATCGAAGCGAGGATAATTAAGCTGATAAATGATGGGTTGCTTGTCCAACAAGACAAGTCATTTTTTCTCACTGAAGAAGGAATTAAAGTTTTTCAGGAAGATACTCTTAAGAGAAAACATAGGATATCGTATGATTTCTTTATTGACGGATTGACATTCGAGCCACTTTCAAAAGTTTTTTATGAAAGCTATCGACTGACTTTAATTAGTCAACATGATAAAGAGTACTATACAGATAGAAGAGATGGTAGTACCAAAAGTAAGATTCCATTTGGCCCTGATATAGTTCATAGGCCTCCTGATGATGAAACAATAATAGATAGCATATTATCAATTCCGGTTGAAGACAGAGAAAAATTCAAAATACCAGAGGGAATTGAAACAATTGAAGAAATCTCTTACACGCAAATGAGTTTTAGACTATTGGTGAGCGCTTGTTCTTCTGAACTAGGGATGGTTAAAGAGCTTATTGACGGCTATTCGGTATATAACTTGAATGAACCGTACTATGAAACACTTAGGCGGAATGTTAAATGTTTTGAGGATAATATAAGAGATAGGTTATCTCAACTAGTATTTAAAATTATTACCCCAAGACCCAGGATGGGTAGTAGCAGAAAGCCTCCTCCAATTATTATTACTAACTGGAATCAAGCTGATCCAACCGAAGATTATAGTAGTAGTTGCTTTGTTTTTAGTATTCAAGATTTAATGGATGTTATAGACAGAGTATTTAGCATAAAGCATGTATCTGAAGACTCTATTATTAACAATGACCGAGAACTTCAAATCAAAATTGATTACGATATCCTAATGGATTCTCCCTTCAGATATAAAATCATAAGCGACCTTATAAGAGGCAGGGATTATAAGTTTGGTTCTCTGGATAATAACGTGTTTTTACTTTATCTGAATTACATCACAAATGATGAACTAGTACTTAAGGTGGTAGAATTCAGTAAGGCAATAAATAAAGCAGACAAACATAATATTTCCCTAAAACAGTTTGAAAATGAGTTTTCAGAATACAAAGACAACTATAGGAAACTATTAATAGCGTGTGGTGAATTCGAACTTCTAGAAAGATTTGATATTGAGAGTTGTATGAACAAAGGAGATGAATAAAATTCTTAGAAATACCGACCGAATAAAGAATGGGGTTTTTTGTCTCAACAATGAAAGTCCCCAAGACTATTTCTCAAATGATAAGTCAGGGTTGTATTATATCAGTGGGGATAATCTTGGATTGAAAGAGCAAGTCATACAACTTATTGATGAAGCTAGGGTGTGCATTAAGCTCTGTAGCTTTATAATAACTGATGACCAATTATTTCATGCGCTTTACAATAAAGCAAAATCAACTGATGTACGAATTTTCATACTTACTCAGCTTGATCCTAAGAAACTCGAGAATACAGATATTCTGAGTAATAATTTAACTGAGGAAGAAATGAAAGGTTCATCAGTAAATGTGCATCTAGCAAAACTTAAGAAGCTATATGATCAAGGTGTTCATGCAAGAGCTTCACTAAATGTACACGCAAAATTTATATTAACAGATCATGAAAAAGGAATGGTCACCAGTGCTAATTTGACCAAACCATCATTGAATATGAATACAGAATCAGGGGTAATGATTAGTGGGTCTACAGCGAGTGATCTTGAAAAGATTTTTGATTCTATCTTCTTAAAAGGAACAGAGTACCGGAGATTTATTGGTGCTAGAAAAAACAAGATGCTTGTAACCAGCACAGAAAATACATTACAAGGTGAAGATTTGAATTTCAATAAGGACTCGAAATTGTTGATTACGTATGAAACTCACGAAAACCGTATTTATCAGGCTATTATTCGAATCATAGAGGAGGCGCACGAGGTACTCTACCTTTCAACTTATAGCATAGTTCAATTGAAGAGGTTGAAGGAGTTTATCGATGCGTTGCGATCAGCTAGGAAACGAGGAGTGAAAGTAATGATATTCTGTAGGGGCATGAATTATAGATCAGATCATTTAATTGGATGTGAGGAGTTGTTCGATATGGGATGTGAGATTTATGGTGATTTGTACAATCACTCTAAAGGTGTAATTAATGAAAAAGAGGGCCTATTATTTACTGCCAATATCGATGGGAATCATGGTTTAAAAAATGGATTTGAAGTTGGTGTAGTACTCACAGAGGAGCAGCGAAAGGAATTTTTAAGGTTCCACATTCATTTAATTCGAAATAGCTTCTACCGGTATTCAAAAGATGTCACTTACCTTGAGTTTAGCGAAACTTATTCGACATATGAAAAATTGAAGAATCTCAAGCCACACCCCATTCCATCGAAATTAACTATCAAATTTCCTCATTCAATATCTGGACAAGTCGAAATGGAGGGCAAACCGATATTTTATGGATTAAATAAGAAGGATAATTCAGTTTATATAATTTCAGGCAATAGACATTTCAAGGGTCAGCTAATAAGGAGTGTTATAAGTATCGAGGATTCAGTTTCACCAATTTATGAACTTGAGAAATACCTTTTAAAATTTGAGGAAATACACCTCAATTAATGAAGAAGAAATGAAGAAGAAAATACCTTATTTGGAGGAATGGTTGGAGTTAGCTCAATCGGGCAATTTCAAAAAGGCTCAGACAATCTACTATGAAAATCTATTTCCGGTTGTCATAGATAATTTCATAGATGAGCATAAAGGATTGATTAGCGAGGGTGGAACATTGTTCTCCATACTAGGTTTCTCACCTGAGCCAATAATCTTGACCGCAAGAACTGTCAGACCAACAAAACATGTGATTTTCACATCAAATCAAACAAGTGAGGGACTTGAATACCTAGATAAATTTCTAGAAACCCCATATGAAGTTGTCAATATTGAGAATGAAACATTTATCACTCTCTATAAAGCATTGAAGGAAAAACTTGTTCTTAATCCAGATTCCCAATTAACACTGGACATCACCGGAGGAAAGAAATCAATGGTGGCCAGTGCTTCGATATTCGGTAAGGATTATGGCTGTAGAATAGTTTATGTTGATTTTACCGATTACATCAAAGATTTGAGGAAGCCTAAGCCCGGATCTGAAGTTTTGAACCTGGTATATGATCCATTCCGTGATCAACCTGAAATCATATTGGAATGAAGGTGATAGTCACATTGGTCGGAGGTCAATCTTTACCTGTGTACCTAGGTATTAAGGAATTTAATCCAGACAAGCTTGTCTTTCTTTCGTCAAAAGATTCAAAACAGAAATTGACGGACATTAAGTCTTTATTGCAAGGACATTCATTTCATGAATTCGAGTGTGATCCGTTTGAATTCGAATCGGTGGTAAAGCAATGTGAGAGCATTATAAGCAAATTCAAAACTGATGAGATTATCTTCAATTTGACCGGCGGCACAAAAATCATGGTACTTGCAGTGCAATCAATAATACAGAAATTGAATTTAAGCGGGTTTTATCTTAATCAAGACAACTCAGTATTGTTAATTCCTGCATACAAGAAACAAAAGATTACTTATTCAATAACCATTGATGAGTTTTTCCAATTAAGTGGTCATAAGTTGACCAGTTTTACAGAATATAAAGACATTTCAAAAACTGATATCAAGGTTTCGCATGACATTTTAACCTGGGCGACTAATGATAACAGATACACTACCGTCACAAAACATTTTAGGTCCAAGTTCAAAAACACAAATCATATTCCTTCCTCTGGAGATGAAAAGTTTGGTAATGCATTTCATGTCAAATGGGATGTGAATACTGTACAAATAGCTCAAAAGAACAAGTCAATTATCTCATTCAAATCATCAAATATTAAATCACTATTCTTCAATGCTGGTTGGTGGGAAATGGTGGTGGCAGAAGAGTTATCTAAATGGAGTGGGGCGACTCAGATTTTAATCAACTGTGAACTGCCATTTAGATCGGATGCGTCAATGATGAAGAATGAAATCGACATTCTATTAAACGCAGATAATAAATTGGTCTTTGTGGAGTGTAAGTCTGGCAATGTTGTTCAGGCAGATATTAACAAAATGAATACCATCAAAAAGACCTATGGAGGGGTGATATCTAAAGCAATCTTAGTAAGTCGCTATTTACCAAACAGTGGAATTATTGAGAAGTGCAAAGAGCTAGACATTGAGGTTTTTGCATCAACTTTTTCTAGAAAGCAACCCCCATCCTTTAAGAACCTGATTAAACAGATAGGTAAACAGTTAAAGAGATCTTCTATGTGAAATGATAGCATTAGAAAAATGGTCGAATATTTCACGCACGCTTATCGCATGTTTCTCTGTTGAATGAGATCAAATTCATCATCTCGCGTAGCCTACTCCTCACTCTACTTCCATACATTTTCTCAATCTCACCACTGTCAAGATTTGTTGTAATGTGGGTGAGCATCTTATGATTAATGTAATAGTCATACCGTGAGAGGAGGATCTCTGTCATGACATTACAATCATTTCCGAAATACTTAAGACTATTCTCAACTCCGAGGTCATCAAAGCAGTAGTGCTTTGGAATCCATTCATCTGCTTTGAATTTGAATGACCGGTCGCTATACTTCTCAATGACCTGGTATCCATTCTGTATGAAGTCGTATGAAATCTTTCGAGTGGAGATCATCAAGTGTTGTTCTTGATGAGGTCGAATAAATCTCATGATATTCATGAGAGAGGTTTTGCCGCAACCAATGGGGCCCATGAGGAGGATTCCTTTTCTAAGGTCCAGATCAAATTCTGCGGCATTTTTCTCGTCTTTAAAAAAGTAAACGAAGAGGCGAAAGATGATCGGATAATCCTCCTCAAGTACCCTGAATTTCGGACCGTAAATTTTTCGGCCTGTTTTTTCTAAAAAAGAGATACACTCCTGGAAGTGGAATACATCTGATTCGAGTTCTGATATTGTCATAGTGGTTCATCATAATTTTTTTTCAAATTGGAATCATTGTTTACCTGTTTAGACTGTTTATTACTGTTTATATAAGGTCGCAATGCTGTTGCAGTGGTTGTATCAGTAGTTGTCTTGGTAGTTGTATCGAAAGTGAACATGTTCACTCTACTTCCTTTGATCGGATCATGCGAAGGAATGTATTCCAAATAGCCCCAGCTATCAAGCTCCTTTAAGCACTTGGCATAGGTATTATTTGAACCAATTTTTGAAAGCTTCATGAGTTCTGATCTTGCTACCGAAAGCGGATTTCTAAACCTGTTGGAATTCCAAATTTGAAAGAGTGCCAGGTACAAGCTGATGTGGCTAGGATATAGCCGTTCATCCGCTTGTACTTTAGCAAACCAGTTATTCATGTGATGGATGTAGTTCATCCTTCGAGGGCCTCAGGATGCCTATTGATTATTGAATTTGTTCTCCTCCAACATTCTTAAGATGTCGTGGTAATCGTAATAGATCACCCCTCCGATCTTGGTGTAAGGAAGCGTACCATTCACTCGGAGGTTTTGTAATGTTCCCGGAGAGATCTTTAGCATCTTCCGTAGTTCACTTGATCTAAGCCATTGTTTGTTTTGAGTATTATCTTCTGATAATACTTCCCTGATATCCTGGAGAAGTTCCATCTTGAATTCTCGCAGATCATCTGCTGTAATAATTGTTGCTGCCATCTAATATTTGTTTTTGTTTTTCGATGGCCAAAGCTGGATTGCTTTGAAACGTTTTATTCACAAGATGACACCAACTTGGGTGAAACTTTTATCGATTTTCTGATTGGATTTTCGCTAACAGACTGGCTTTCAAAGAGTCAATATATGAGGTTGGATTCTTTTTTAGCTTAATATCTGTGTACAAGCGATAGAAATACCCAAGATCAACATTGAAGGATCTCTCCATCACCGAAATGATGTCTTTCAGATCTCCTTTAAGCGATCCTGATGAATGGAGAGCATAAATCAATTCAACCAGGTCTGTTTTGCTTCCTTGCCATTCCAGAGATTTCATGAATTCCCAACTTGGGTCCAAAGACGGATTCTTCAACATGTACTCTTCATTCCTCAAGAATTGAATGAAACGATCAGCTGCGAGGAGGCAAGAATAGGTTGGATCCGCTGGTGAGCTGAACTCCGGATCCACCGGATACTCGAGATTGCCATGAGCTTTCGGACAGTATTCACGATGGGTGAAGTACAAATAGTCCAGGTGATTAAGGCCCTGCCTGATATAGTTGTTGAAGTCGCAATGTTTCGTGATGTATGCTGAGACTTTATCAGAATGGCCAGCGATGTAATGCTTCTTAGCTTTGACACTTCCACGGGGCTTAGACTTGTAGAATTGGTTGACCTCAATTTGAAAGATCAACTCGGAGAAAACCTTGGGTTTGATATGTCGGAAAAAATGAATTTGTGCCTCCTCCTTATGCAGGTCTGCGTCAAGGTAGAGTTCTCTCAACTTGACTACCAGCCTCTGGCATAGCTTGATATTTTCTGCACATTTTTCAAGTCTGTTACGGTCACTGCAATCAATGGCAAGTAACCCTTGCTCCATCTCCTCAAGGAGCTCATAACATGGGTTTTCCAATGTGATTAGGTTGCTTGGTTCTTAATAGAAAGTGAAATTAGTATAAAACGGTATGATTTAGAATAAATAGCACTAATTTAGAATTTTTTAGTGTAAAAGCTGATTCTTAATGATAGCCCTTGTCGAAGATGAGGGCTTTTTATTTGCCCCATTATTTTAGATCAGCCCATAATTTCCTGCAGCTAATTCTACTTAACTTAAAGTAGATCAAAGATTTAATTATGGGAGCACACAGAAACTACAACTGGATAATTGAAACGCTTGTTCTCTTCAAAGGCTATCTAACAGGTGATAGTCCCCTAGTTTCAAAATTGATCAGTATTGAATACTCATCTACAGACGAGATGGAAAACTTGCCGACAAATCAGGATCTATCTGATGAGCTAGGTATTCCTAGAGTAAAGCTTAATAAAGAGCTAAGAGAATTGTATGACCAATTTATGAATCGGACATGGGAGAAGCCTCCGGAAATAACGAATGTTTTTCATACCATCATGATCTCCATCCCTTGGGACGAAAGAAAGAAACCAGACAAAAAGCGAATGATGTTTGAACCCGATGAATGGGCCACATACTTTCGGTTAAAGCTCACGCATGCTCCTCGCATTGGTGAACACATTGATTTGGCCTTCATCGAAGGAAACGAAAACTACAAACGTGGTTATGTCTATGATGTAAGACATTCAATCTATGGAGACTATCATGAAATCAATGTGTATGTACACCCGTTCAATAATTACTATCATCAGTGGGATAAAATGAAAAAGGATTTTGAGTGGAAGCAACGGAGAGGATGGTAGTAAAATAGTATTTATTTTATAATTATAATGTTTAATATAATAAACAATATTATATATATTTGCACAATATAATAAACATTATGTCTAAGAAGAGTGCCATATTACTTCCAAAAACAATTCATATTCTTGAAACCGTGGGTGAACAAATCAAGCTTGCAAGACTAAGACGTAAGCTTAGTGGGGAAATGGTTGCGGAGAGAGCAGGGATCGGAAGGAATACACTGATATCAATAGAACAGGGAAAGTCAACAGTAAGTATCGGTCATTACCTCAATGTACTTAAGGTATTAGGACTAGAAAACGACCTGTTAGCACTAGCAAAGGATGATGAACTTGGTAGGAAATTGCAGGATGCTGGATTATCAACAAAAGAACGTGCACCTAAGAAGAATTAGCTATGGTAAAGCAAGAAATATATGTATATGCAGACTGGGCGGAGGTTAATGGACCTCTTTTAATGGGAATGCTTTCGTCAGAGCTTCTTAGAGGCAAAGAGATATTTTCATTTGAATATGACGACACCTGGTTAAAGTCAAAACATGCTCAAACTATAGATCCTGATCTGCAGTTGTATACTGGCCCACAGTATCTAAATGAAGAAAACAAATCTAATTTCGGCCTGTTCCTTGACTCCTCTCCTGATCGCTGGGGAAGAGTACTTATGCAACGAAGAGAAGCAGCTGAAGCACGACTGAACAACAGAGATAGAAATAGGCTCTTTGAGACTGATTATTTACTTGGTGTTTATGATGGCCATCGAATGGGTGGGCTAAGATTTAAGCTAGATCCTGAAGGACCATTCCTGAGCGATGATGAAAGACAAGCTAGTCCTCCATGGACATCTATCAGAGAACTTGAACAAATAAGCTTGAGACTTGAAGAGGAGGATGCAATTGATAACCCGGAGTACTTACAGTGGTTGAATATGCTGGTAAATCCAGGATCGTCCCTTGGAGGGGCAAGACCAAAAGCAAGTGTTCTGGATCCAGATAACCATCTTTGGATAGCTAAATTTCCAAGTCGCACCGATGAAGGAAATGTTGGTGCTTGGGAAATGGTTACCTATGAAATGGCCATGAATGCCGGCATCAACATGGCGGAGTGTCAGGCTCGCAAGTTTTCTAGTAATTACCACACCTTCCTAACAAAAAGATTTGACAGAACTGCTGATGGTAAGCGTTTACACTTCACATCTGCGATGACACAACTTGGGTATACCGACGGTGCTGACGCTGCAGCTGGAGTTAGCTACTTGGAATTGGTAGAGTTTATCACCGGCCATGGTGCTAACGTGACAGCTGACCTGGAAGAGCTCTGGAGAAGGATCGTTTTTAGCATCTGTGTTTCAAATACTGACGATCATCTGAGAAACCATGGTTTCATGTTGACCAATGAAGGCTGGGTCTTATCTCCGGCTTTCGATATCAATCCGGTAGAAACCGGAACTGGTTTGAAATTGAATATATCAGAAGATGACAATGCGCTTGAACTGGATCTTGCAATGGACATACATGAATACTTCCGGTTGGATGAAGCTCGTGCTAGGACAATTATTGAAGATGTGAAGAATGCCGTCAGGCAATGGCCTGAGTTGGCGAATAAGTATGAGATATCAAGAGTTGAACAGGAGCTAAAAGCACCTGCTTTTGATGTTGCAATGAACTAATTCCCATAGGAGCTCAAATGTCAAATCGTATAATAGACATCAAAACAGTCGGTGCGTAATTCGGTGCGTAAATGCATTATCAAATCATAACTAATTGATATTCAATAGTTCAATTTGAGGGTTCGAATCCCTCCGACTCCACATTATAGCCCACCTCGGTGGGCTTTTTGATTTTACAATCCAATCTATTTGTCTTGTCCAATTCAGCTTGAATGATATTTTTAACTTCTGATTGAAATTCGTTTAGAGTCTCGATGCTGTATTTAGAAGGATCTATCGGTTCATGGATAATTATCCGATTCTTCCACTTCCATCGCATCAAATATTTTTCGTCATCAGGTAAGATTCGCCAATTATCAGCAATCGTGATCGGCACTAACTGAAAACCTGTCTCCAACGCCATCTTAAAGGGACCTTCTTTGAATTCTGATAGGTTTTTTGTGTTGGCTACATTTATTCCTCCTTCTGGAAAAACTGTAAGCGAAAAGCCTTTTTTTAGTGAATCAACACTCTCTTTAAATGCCTTATACTTACTCCTCAAACTATCTCTATCTACAGTGATATGAAATTTTCTAAAGTAATAACCAAAAGCAGGTATTTTAGAAAGTGACTCCTTACCAACAAATTGAACTGCTATGGGCATTTGGGCCATGAGTGGGATATCTAGAAACGAAAAATGATTTGGACAAAAAATATAGGTTGATTTTTTATCCAGAAGATGGTTGTTTTTAATATCGATCTTCATACCCAAAAGGAAAAAGAATACAGTTGTCCAGTGCCTTGTCAAAACAAGTCCATACTTTTTCTGGCCTAGAATAACCAAAAGAAAAAAGAATGGAAATAAGATGAAGAAGAGAAGGAAAAAGATAATTCCCGTATAGATTAAGTATGCTTTGTTTACAAACAATTTTAACTGTGTTTCCTTTTCAGTTGACATATTTTTATTTCACTCGAAGCTTTTGCCAAAAATAAACTTCTTGATGAAAGTCTGTTTTGAAACCAGTTAAATTTCATTGAATTGACATTATTAATGGGACTACTTTTGCAGTCGTTTGGTAATCAGATAAATTCAATCAATGCGGTATTTTATCATTTTTATATTCATCAGCGTAACTAAACTGAACGCTCAGGTACTTTTTCCGGGATATCATCTAAATGAATACTATGAAATCCTAAGGGTTAAAAATCCAGAATTACCAGATCCAATTTCTTACCATCCGTCAATCATTAATTCCTATGCTGCCGATTCGGCACTTTCCTGGGATATTTGGGATGGCAGATTCGACCTGTCTGATAAGGGCAATGATTATATAGAAGTGTTGGACCCCTATGCAAGATTTTCCTACATCAGTGAAGTTCCGGATAGCTACAATGATGGAGCCGTTTGGGAAGGTAAAGGATTTAATAGCTCACTCAACTTTGGATTTAGGGGCCAAAGGGGCAATTTCTCATTCACATTTGCCCCAGTAATCTACTATGCTCAAAATAAAGATTTCTATATTCCAAGTTCAACATTTCCTAAGAGCCAATTCTCCTACCCTTTTGAAAGGAAGATCGACTGGGTAATTCGGTACGGTGACAAGTCTCTTCATAAGTTTAATCTTGGCCAATCTGAAATAAGGTATCATTTTAAAAAGTTATCACTCGGATTATCAACCCAGTCAATGATTTGGGGACCTGCTCAGGTAGCTCCAATAGTTATGTCAAATAATGCTGCTGGGGTTCCTCATGTAGATATAGGAACTTCTAAGCCAATAGACACTAAACTAGGCAAATTTGAATTTAAGCTTTTTTGGGGTTTGATGGATGAATCAGACTATTTCGACAATGATGAAACCAATGACCAACGGTACATGACTGGTGCCATTTTTGGTTTTCGACCAAAATTTGCCGAAGAGCTTAGCTTAAGTATCAATCGCGTAATGTATCGGGATATGTTTGATGGTGATTTCAAACCCATTAATATTTTTGCTGCTCTTTGGGGTAATATAAGTAACCCAAATCTACCAAATGATGACTATGATCAAATGTGGTCACTAGGCGTGTGCTGGGAATTTAAGGAATATGGTTTTGAAACGTTCCTGGAATATGCAAGAAATGACTACCCAGGAGTTATAATTGATTTTTTCGAAAATCCTGATCGAACCCGTGCAGTTACGATGGGATTTGTGAAGTCCTTCGATCTTAATAATGGTAACTTATTTCGAATAGTTTTTGAACATACGAAGCTTAACAAAGTAAAACTCTCCGTTGCAGCAAGTGGTCACCCCACTTATTATGTACACTCAGTTGTTGAAAATGGATATACAAATAATGGCCAGATAATGGGGGCATATATTGGACCTGGCTCAAATGCTAACCATATTAAATTCCAACTTTACAACCCAAAGGGTCGTATGGCATTTCGTATTGATCGAGTTCGGTTCAATGATGACTATTTTATTGCCAATTTTGCGGGACAACCTGTGCAGCCAAATGATGGAAGCTACCTGATGGGATTTGACTACATGCGATTTATTAAAGACTTTACAATAGAAGCCTCTCTGAATCGTACAAATAGACGAAACTGGTATTACGAATCAGATCGACATACAGAAAATTTAAGTTTGTTATTAAAGGTAAGCTACTCAATAGAGTAAAATATCTTAATTTATTTCTTCTATTTTAGCTTCATTTAATAATACATCAACCTTCCAATAACTATATGTCATTTCTAAGAAACATTGCTGAAAAAATCGTCGACGCAAAAAACCCCACACATCAGTCAATTAGAAGGTTGTCTCGAAAAGAACTAGAGAAACGACCAACTAGAACTGATGTGATAAATTTTGTTTTAGGCACAATTGGAGGTAACCTCAACTACCTGGAAATTGGCGTTAGAAATCCTCAAGATAATTTCAATCATATAAATGCCAGTAACAAATACAGTGTTGATCCGGGTGTTGAGTATGAAGAAAATCCTGTCGATTTTAAAATGACCAGCGATGAATTCTTTAATGCATTGAGAACTGGCAAAGTACTTAATAGCCAAAAGTTTGATGCAATTTTTATTGATGGACTTCACCTGGCGGAGCAGGTAGAGCGTGATATTAATAACTCTCTAGAGTTTATAAAAGATGATGGATTTATTTTCATGCATGATTGCAATCCACCATCAGAATGGCACGCTAGAGAAACCTATACATATAAAATGTCACCAGCAGGTGGAAACTGGAATGGTACCACATGGAAAGCTTTTGTTCAAGCCCGAAAAAGAATCGATATTTATTCGTGCTGTATTGACACAGACTGGGGAGTGGGGGTCATTTCTAAAACCAAACCTCTAGGTAAGTCAAACACAGTTGAAAACCGATTTTATGAGTATGCTGTCATGGAGGCCAAGCGAAGAGAATCTCTCAACTTAATGTCGTTTGATGAATTCAAAAAGCTTTTTTGAAGCGATTAAAAATATTTAGCAACGCTGAAAATTAGTTTTTTTACCTTCTAGTTTCATATCAAAAAACCTAAGCTTCCATGATCTAACTTTGCAGCTTATGAATACAAAAGAAGAAATAGTAGAAAACTGGCTGCCTCGATATACCGGTACCGAGCTTGATGAATTTGGTCAGTACATCCTCCTCACCAATTTTAAAAACTATGTAGAGCTATTTGCAAAGAAGTTTGATGTGCCAATCAAAGGCGATAAAGGGGCTATGCAAACTGCAACACATGAAGAAATTACCATTATCAATTTCGGAATGGGGAGTGCTATGGCTGCAACAGTTATGGATCTTTTGTCTGCCATCATGCCTAAGGCAGTACTTTTTCTCGGTAAATGTGGCGGACTAAAAAGTGAAAACCAATTAGGAGATTTGATCCTTCCAATAGCGGCAATACGAGGTGAAGGAGCATCAGACGATTATATGCCGCCTGAAATTCCCGCACTTCCATCTTTCCGCCTACAGCGTGCAGTTTCTCACGTTATAAAAGCAAAAGGATTTGACTACTGGACAGGGTCAGTTTTTACCACAAACAGACGTGTGTGGGAACATGACAGTGATTTCAAATCATACCTAAAAGAAATCAGAGCTTCAGCCATCGACATGGAAACGGCAACATTGTTTACCGTAGGTTTTGCTAATAAAATTCCAAGAGGAGCCTTGCTTCTAGTCTCTGACAACCCGATGGAACCAGAGGGTGTAAAAACTTCAAAAAGTGACAAAAAAGTTACTGCTCAGTTCGTTGAGAATCATCTGGAAATAGGGATCGATGCGCTATCAGAGCTTATCAACTCAGGTGAGTCTGTGAAGCACCTGAGATTCGAGTAATTTTTTTACTTGAGATTTTAAACCTTCCGTGATTTTGGAAATCTAATATGGAAATCAAAATTCCATAAAAGATGAAAAAACTTACATTAATAATCGGGCTACTGGTTGCCGGGAACATTCTTTATGCGCAAGATCGAAGGCAAGAGCTTAGAGAAAAGGTTGAGGTTAAAATTGAAGAATACAAGGAAAGGCTCGATCTAACCGAGGATCAAGTGGCCGACCTCAAAAAGCTAAGGGAGTCTATGAAACCTGAGCTTGATGAGCTAAGAGATGATGATGAAAAATCAAGAAGCGCAAAAATGAGAGCTCATGCGGATATCATTGAGAAAAGAGAAGCTGAGGTTGCTAAAATTCTGAATCAAGAACAGCTGGCCGAACTTGAAGTAATCAAAAAGGAAATTAAGACCAACGCAGAAAATCGACGAGAGAAAAGAAAAGAGAGACGTGGGGGTGGTCGCTAAAATGATAGTCAGTTTTAAAGCCCTCTTTTTAGAGGGCTTTTTTATTATTCAAATAAGCTCTTCTGATCCTGCCCAACAGGGATCGTAAGGTTTTGATTAAGCTCCTTGTTGAGTTTTTGGGTAAAGTAAGCTGATAAAACCGGCGATTCCTTCTCCAGGTTTTGATGAACAAAGAAGTATAGATTTTCCATCCCTGCCTCTGACCAGTTTTTGACTCTCTTCAACCACGTATCAAGCCTGGAATAATCAGTTTCGTGATTGGCTCCAACATATCTCACAAATACAGACGGGGACGTCAAACGCATATGGAGCAGGTCTCTCCTACCAGCCGTATCTGTCACGATGTTAGAAATTTTATTTTCCTCAAACAAAGCGTAAACTTCATTCGCAACCTCAGCATCATTAAACCACTCCGTATTTCGTAGCTCAATTGCTAATGGAATATCCTTCGGCCAGTACTCTACAGCTGTCACCAGTCGCTCCATGTTGGCTGGCTTGAAATTGTCATGGAGCTGCAAAAAACACATACCCAGTTTATTGCCAAAAGCTCTAATATTGGTCGTATACCTTTCGATCGGTTCTTCCACATTGTTAAGTCTTTTGATATGGCTTACCATCTGATGAACCTTGGGAAAGAACTTGAAATCATCAGGTGTTTTTTCTACCCACTTCTCGATTTGGTCTACACTGAAGTGGTTGTAAAAGGTAGCATTCAGCTCGATAGAATTGAATTGCGTAGAATAATAAGCTAGTTCATCTTTCGTCCCTCTGGGATAAAACTTTTTCAAGTCCTGCTTGTTCCATTTGGCGCATCCCACGAATACACTCTGAAGTCCACTCCCCTTTTTTAAAACTCGCTCTGTGTCATGATGATCATCGGGCAATGAAAAATCAATTTCCCCGGGGTTATCTACGCTTCCAAATTTCATGTGTGCTTGTTGTTTTCAATTGGTCACATGGAATTCGCACGAACAAAATTCACTTTTAATAATAGTGAATTACTTACATGCTCATTTCATGTGCTAAAGCTAAAAAAGTCTATTTCAAAAGGCCAATTGCTTTGCCGATGAATTTATCCACTGTGCGGGTAGGCATCAGCCGGGGCACAGTCCAGTTCATAAATTTTTGAGGCACAATCAAGTATCTGGTCTTTGATCTTTTTGCTTCAAATGCATCAAAAATGATTTTCGCCGCTCTATCAGATGTCCAGGCATTTTTCACAGCCTTTGCTACAAACTTGGTTTGAAACTTGATAAGTGCTGGGTAGAATATAGACCCCTTAAACTTTTCCTCTACCAACTCGGAAGCTCCCTTATTCCATATAGGTGTTTTAATTGGACCTGGTTCTATTAAAATCACATCAATTCCAAATAGTAGAAGCTCCTTCCGTAAACTTTCTGTGATCCCTTCCAGCGCATGTTTCGAACCCGAGTATGGTGCCATGAAGGGCATGCCATGCCTTCCTGCCACAGAAGAAATTTGCACAATCTTACCCGGATCGAATGGAGCATTTTCTCTAGCACCCAAAAGTGGCAGAAAAGCCTGAGTCACTTTGATGAGTCCGAAAACATTTACATCAAATTGATACTTGAACTCGTCAATACTCATGTCCATGAAAGGCCCACCCACAGCTATCCCCGCATTGTTTACCAACCCAGCCAATCCTGCGTCTCCTATTTCTTTGGCTAAATCCGCTGCAGCCTTATCCACAGCATCATAGTCAGTCACATCAAAAATTAGAGGCTTAAAATTTTCCCCGAGATCGGCAGAAAGGCGATCCGCATCCTTTTGCTTTCTTACACTTCCATATACTGCATAACCATTCGCAACAAATATCTTTGCCAGGTCATATCCAATACCGGTGGAAGCACCCGTGATTAATATATTTTTAGATTTAGCCATAATCAAGGTTCTAGAGTGAGTAAAATAAACGAAATCATCCGCAAACGAAGATCAGTCTATCCTATGCAATATATCGATAAGCCGATCCCCAGAGAAATTCTTGAGGAATTGCTCCAAAATGCTAATCATGCTCCGACTCATAAACTTACGGAACCATGGCGGTTTAAAGTTTTTACAGGGAATGCTAGAAAACACCTCGGTGAATTTCTAGCTAAAAAATATCGGCAAATAACTCCTGATTTTTCTCAAACCAAATTTGAAAAGATTCGCTCCAATCCTACAAAAGCTGGAGCTGTTCTGGCAATAATCCTACACAGAGATCCAGCTCAAAGTGTGCCTGAGTGGGAAGAGATTGCAGCCGTAGCATGTGCCGTACAAAACATGTGGATTTCTCTGGAACAGTATGGGTTAGGAGGATATTGGAGTACCCCGGCATTGTGTCAATTTTTAGGTGAGCATGTGTCAATAGAAGAAAATGAAAAGTGTCTTGGATTCTTTTATATAGGCTATTGCGAGCCGAGTGATCGGATAATTCTTAAAAAACCAATTGAAGAAAAGGTAGAATGGATTGACAAATGAAACTAGAAAGAGAATCAATAAAGCTGCTTACGAAAGCTCTCGAAAAGCTGGAGTCTGGATTTGACTTACCAGAAATGAGTCAATCTTTTGACTCAGAAAAAATGGAGGAAGTAATTCTGAAAACTGCAGAGCGTATGCGGGATAACTATCCATATTTTCATCCGCTCTTTGCTGGTCAGATGCTCAAGCCACCTCATCCCATTGCGAAAGCTGCCTACATGATGGCGATGTGGATCAACCCGAACAACCACGCCATGGACGGAAGCAAGGCAAGCTCTCCGATGGAAAAAGAGGTGGTAGCTGACTTAGCAAAAATGTTTGGGTGGAAAGAACATCTTGGTCACCTAACAGGTGGTGGCACCATGGCAAACCTTGAGGCTTTGTGGGTTGCAGGAAAAATTCATCCTGACAAAACAATCATTGCGTCTGATCAGGCACACTATACTCATGAACGTATTTCCGAAGTACTTAAATTAAAATTTGATAAAGTAGAAACTGATCATCAGGGAAGAATAAGTCTGAAAGCGCTTGAAGAAAAGCTAAGAAAAGGAAACGTCGGTACTGTGGTGTGCACGATGGGCACGACTGGTTTAGGTTCAGTCGATCCTCTAAAGGAGGTACTGGAGCTACAAAAAGAGTACAAATTTAGAATTCATGCCGATGCAGCCTATGGCGGATATTTTAAGTTGCTGGAAAACTTAGATACTGAAACAGTTGAAAAATTTGAGTTACTAAATACAGTCGACAGCATCGTAATCGATCCTCACAAACAAGGTCTTCAGCCATATGGATGTGGGTGCGTGCTTTTCCAAAATCCTGATGTTGCCAAATATTACATCCATGACTCGCCGTACACCTACTTCACCTCTGATGATTTGCATCTGGGTGAGATTAGTCTCGAATGTTCAAGGGCCGGTGCGTCAGCGGTAGGGTTGTGGGCTACTCATCAGCTGATGCCTCCTGTAAAGGATGGTGAGTTTGCAAAAGACCTTTCCAAATCGAGGAATGCGGCATTGAAATTTTATGAGAAGCTCGCAGAAAGCGCACAATTCTTCCCTATTGTCAAACCGGAAACAGACATTGTAGTCTGGGGAACCAAGGGAGAAAGAACAAGCGAGATGTCCCAAGCAGCCCAGGCTCTTTTCAAAAGAGCAGAAGAAAACCAACTCTATCTTTCTCTTTACAAGTATCCGACAGCAAAGTTTTCAAATGTTGATTTTGAAATTGACTCAGAATATCTGGTTTGTTTGCGCTCCTCACTTATGAAGCCGGAGCATAAAGATTGGCTGGAAGAGATTTGGGCAAGGCTGGGGAAAAGTATTTGAAAAAGCTGTTTTCAAAAGGTCTGTCATCCTGAGTTCATGGGAATCGCCAACTTAAATTAGCTGTCGCTAATTTTTTATGCGAGACTCCTTCGTCAGAATGACATTCTGGTTACTAAAGACCTTTTGAAAACAACCAGACTTACGAATGATCTGATAGCTTATACAAGCTGTAAGCACCAATCGCCATTACTAGATCCCTCACTGCCACATCTACATAGTTCCAGCTGACAAGCAGCATTATAGCTATCAGAACAAGCCATGCAGACACTATCAGTGATCCCAATTTGGTTTTAGTCAAAACCAAAGCGCCTGCCACAATTTCAATAATACCAACAATCATCATAAATGTGCCAGGATCGAAAGGCAACATTCCTTCATTAAGGTATTGACTCCAATCAGTCAGAATATTGGTGAATTTATCCAGTCCCGCCACAACCGGTACCAAGCCATAAGTGTATTTCAAAAGGGTGAACACGTTTTTTACTGTAGTTTCCATTTTTCTATTTGTTTAAATGTGAGCTTTGGATTGGAAAAATGAAAAAAGGTTACACTGTTTGTAACTTTCACTTGTTAGTAAGGTCTAACTCACAAAAACTGTGATGAACATTATTCCGATAACTGATAAGAACAATAGCAAGCTTTCAGAAATTGAGGTTGTCAAAAAAGTATTAGCTGGTGAGAAAGGTTTGTATGAAATTTTGCTACGACGAAATAATCAAAAATTGTTTCGAGTACTCAAAGGCTATTTAGCTGATCAGGATGACATTGCTGATACGATGCAGGAAACCTACCTCACAGCTTACGAAAAACTCTATCAGTATCGTCAGGATTCAGCTTTTTCCACATGGCTCATTCGGATTGGTATCAATAAAGCACTCAACAAAATCAAAAAGAACAAGCGAGTCTATTGCTGTCAGAGCAAGAAAATTCGGGGCTTGATATCAAAGATTATCAACTCGTAAGTCCGGAAACTAAAATGATACACATGGAAGCAAAACAGATGTTGGAAACGGCGATTGGACAATTGGATAAAAAGTACCGTAGCGCATATATCATGAAAGAAGTGGAGGGTATGTCCATAGCTGAAATATCAGAGTGTCTCGACCTTTCGATCTCCAATGTAAAAGTGCGTATCCACCGAGCTAAAAGTATGATAAAGGAAAGTTTGTACTATCAATCACAATCCACCGACCTCTTCGAATTTGGCTTTTCAAGGTGTGATTTGCTTGTAGAAAGGGTAATGGAGCAAATCTTGTGATCCAAATTTCACCACTGTTAACAGCGATTCGTCTACACTTTTGACCTTTTGGTAAAAAATATAATGTGACCTCCCTCCAATAGTTCGTCAAATAATTAAATTCGAACTTGAGTTTGCTTTGACAAATTCAGCAATGCTTAAAAGAAGCCTACATATTATCATCGCTTTGCTGCTGGTTTTCACAACCACAGCATCTATCTGGGAGCAGCTCATTGCGGATCAAGATTCGGTTGAGATTAGTTTCGAATATGAAACTGATGCAGAAAAAGGCGAAAAGGAATCTAAAAAGGAAGTTGATTCCTGGGATGATGATTTAACTACAGAGGCTGCTAACATTCATCCTGAACTTTATTCCGGCTTTCAAAAAGTTGGATCGTCCACATTTGCTCCTATTGGTGGAGCTGACAAAAAACTATATCTCCTATTCCAGCGACTTAAGCTGGACTGCTAAAATTTCTCATTCCTAAGACTCAGAAATACAATTTCTGAATCCAAGACTTGATTTTCAAGTCTCTCAATCAATCTATTCTCCACCCTAGAGAATAGGCTGAATTTTTAACTCATTCGACATCTTAAAATATTATGAAAAATATCCTAACAATGGCAGGGCTATTAATCCTGCTATATAACTCAGCCTGTGAATCACACAAGGAACACAATGAAGAAGCGGGACAATTTCCAGTAACAAGCCCACTAAAAAAAGACACGCTTACCACTAGAAACTATGTCTGTCAAATTCACTCAGTACAGCATATTGAACTTCGAGCACTAGAAAAAGGGTACCTGGAGAAGATCTATGTTGATGAAGGACAGTTCATTAAGAAAGGTCAGCTCATGTTTCAAATAATGCCAAGACTGTATCAGGCGGAGATGCAAAAGGCTGAAGCTGAAGCCAATTATGCAGAAATCGAGTATCAGAACACCAAAAAATTATCTGAAAACAACGTTGTTGCACCGAATGAACTGGCATTAGCAAAGGCTAAATTAGATAAAGCAAAGGCCGAGCTGGCATTAGCTCAGGTTCACCTTGATTTCACTCAAATTCGAGCTCCATTTGACGGCATCATGGATAAATTCCATGTAAGAGAAGGCAGCCTGCTGGAAGAGGGTGAGTTATTAACTACGCTCTCAGACAATCACGAAATGTGGGTATACTTTAATGTCCCTGAGGCAGAGTATTTAGACTACAGAAGCAATATCAAAAGGGACTCTGTGATTGAGGTGAGATTACTCCTCGCCAACAACAAATTTTTTGAATATCCCGGTAAAGTGACCGCTATTGAAGCTGACTTCAACAATGAAACGGGAAACATAGCATTCAGAGCCACTTTCCAAAATCCGAAAGGACTGCTGCGACATGGTGAAACCGGGAGTGTGATAGTAAACAGTCCTCTGAACAATGCACTTCTAATTCCTCAAAAAGCCACTTTTGAAATCCTAGCTAAAAAATATGTTTTTATCGTCGGAGAGGATGGTGTGATACATTCAAAACAGATTTCGGTAGGTGCGGAACTCCCACATCTATTTGAAGTAAAATCAGGACTTAGTGCATCTGATAAAATCCTTTTAGAGGGTTTACGAAGAGTAAAGGATGGTGACAAAATCATACCAGATTTTGTAGAGCCACAAATTGCCATTTCAGAACTAAAACTCCATGCGGAGTAATGTCAACCTCTAGAAGAAATTAACATGTTTAGCAGAATAATACACAGGCCTGTGATGGCCATCGTCATTTCACTTCTACTACTATTCACAGGAGGTTTAGCGATCAAGACTTTACCAATTTCACAGTTTCCTGAGATTGCTCCAACCACCGTAAACATATTCATTGCCTATCCCGGCTCTAGTGCCTCGGTTTTGGTTAATTCAACACTCATACCGCTGGAACAGGCGATAAATGGCGTACAAGATATGAGGTATATTTCCTCAGATGCGACCAGTGCCGGAGAAGCAACGATTAGGGTGATTTTTGAGCCTGGGACAGACCCTAATCAGGCAGTAATAAGGGTAAAAACCCGGGTAGATCAGGTAATGCCGCTGCTTCCTCCGCTTGTACAAAGAGAGGGGGTTATCATTACTCCAATCCAGCCCAGCATGTTGATGTATGTCAACCTGTATAGTACCAATAAAGAGGATGATGAGAAGTTTTTATACAACTATGCCAATGTGAACCTCATCCCTGAAATCCAAAGAATTAAAGGGATCGCCAGGGCTCAGATTCTTGGTAGTCGTCAATTTGCAATGAGGGTCTGGCTAAAACCGGATCGGATGCGCGCGTACAAAATTTCCGCCGAGGAAGTGATGGAATCCATGCTGGAGCAAAGTATAATTGGACGTCCCGGGCGGCTAGGACAAAGTTCAGGAAAAGAAGCACAGGCCATTGAATATGTACTAGTCTATCAGGAGCGATATAATCAGGCTCATCAGTATGAGGATATAATCATTCGTGAAAATGAAGAAGGTGAAATCATTCGACTTAAGGATATCGCCGAAGTTGAATTAAGCAGTGAGTTTTTTGATATCTACTCAAATCTGGATGGGTACCCTGCCGCTTCTATTGTGCTAAAGCAGACGGTGGGCAGCAATGCTTCTGAAGTAATTGACGAAGTAAAACAAAACCTGGAAGTTATGCGGGAGTCCTTTCCTCCGGGGATGGATTATAAAATCAGCTATGATGTATCAAATTTCCTTGATGCCTCCATTGAACAAGTAACTCATACACTTCGTGATGCATTTATATTGGTTGCTCTTGTGGTGTTTCTATTTCTTGGAGATTGGCGCTCAACCCTAATTCCCATTTTAGCTGTACCCGTATCATTAATTGGTGCATTCTTCTTCATGCAGCTGTTTGGACTCTCCATAAATCTTATCACACTTTTTGCACTTGTGCTAGCTATTGGTATTGTAGTGGATGATGCAATTGTGGTGGTGGAAGCTGTGCACGCTAAGATGGAGACAGAGAATCTATCACCATACAATGCAGTGAAAGCCGTAATGGGTGAGATCAGTGGTGCGATCATCGCCATTACAATGGTAATGGCATCTGTATTTCTTCCGATAACTTTTATGCCTGGGCCTGTTGGCACTTTTTACCGGCAATTTGGTATTACGATGGCCAGCTCCATTGTACTTTCTGCAATTGTCGCGTTGACCCTCACCCCAGTCCTATGCGCCATGCTTTTGAAGAATACTCATGGTCATGAAAAGAAAAAATCTTTCATTTTTAGAGGGCTTCATTTATTCAATCGGGGATTTGATGAAATGACCAACAAATATGTGCGACTGCTAAGGAAAATCGTGACTCGACGACTTGTCACTTTTGGCATTTTAATAGCCTTTGGAGTGGGTATTTTTTTGCAAAACCGAGTCCTTCCTTCCGGATTCATACCAAATGAAGATCAGGGAACGATTTACGCCATTATCCAAACGCCTCCGGGAGCCACCCTGGAGCGAACCAATAAGCTGTCGCAGGAGCTCCAGCAAATTTGCGAAGAAATTGACGGGATTGAGTCAGTCTCTGCACTTGCAGGCTATGAAATCATGACAGAAGGCCGAGGATCAAATGCAGGAACTTGCTTGATCAATCTAAAAAACTGGTCCGATCGTAAGCATTCAGTCCATGAAATCATGGAAGAACTGGAGGAAAAAACAAGAAATCTGGGTGCAATTGTAGAATTCTTTGAACCTCCTGCAGTTCCGGGCTTTGGAACTTCGGGCGGCTTCTCTCTACGGATGCTGGATAAAACGAATACCAACGACTATCAGGAGTTCGAGAAAATCAACAATAGCTTCATGGATGCATTAAGAGAAAGAGAAGAGCTAGCTGGGCTATTCACTTTTTATGCTGCAAATTATCCTCAGTACGAGCTGGAGATTGACAATGACGCAGCAATGCAGAAAGGTGTATCGATTGGTAAGGCCATGGAGAACTTAAATATCATGATCGGTAGTACCTACGAGCAAGGCTTTATCCGGTTTGGGCGATTTTTCAAGGTGTATGTGCAGGCAGGTCCGGAGTACAGGCGATACCCATCCGATCTTCAGGATTTGTTTGTGAAAAATGAGCATGGCGAGATGGTTCCCTACTCTTCATTTATGAAGCTGATAAAAAAACAGGGACCAAATGAAATAACCAGATATAATCTGTACAACTCAGCTTCCATCCGAGGACTTCCCGCTAAAGGTTACACGACTGGTGATGCGATGAGCGCCATCCAGGAGGTTGCCAATGAAAATTTACCAAGAGGATACGACATAGCATGGGAAGATCTCTCGTATGATCAATCAAAACGAGGAAATGAAGCACTGTACATCTTTATTATAGTTCTCATTTTCGTATACCTGGTATTGGCAGCTCAGTACGAGAGCTTCCTACTTCCACTGGCAGTTATTTTATCTCTTCCGATAGGTATTTTCGGTTCATTCCTCTTACTTAAAATGATGGGGCTGGCCAACGATGTGTATGCCCAGATTGGGCTGATTATGCTCGTCGGATTGCTAGGCAAAAATGCGGTGCTAATTGTAGAGTTTGCCGTTCAGAAACAACATCAAGGAGCAACTATTCTTGAAGCTGCAATCGAAGGAGCCAAGGTTCGTTTTAGACCAATCCTAATGACATCTTTTGCATTCATTGCAGGCCTTATTCCCTTAGTCCTTTCTCAAGGTGCGGGTGCAGTAGGGAATCAAACCATCGGATCTTCAGCATTAGGCGGTATGCTTTTGGGAACATTGCTAGGTGTGGTGATCATACCTGGACTGTATTACATATTCGCCAAACTAGCGGAAGGACGAAACCTGATAAGTGGAGAACACAATGAGCCATTCTCAGAAGAATATGTTCAGGTGAATGTTCAGCGAGATAAGCTGCTGGACAATATGGTTGAAAAAGAAAAGAGCACTTTAAATACAGACCAATGATTACAAGAACTTTAAATAAAGGATATATTTTGATTGCATTGGTTGCGTACTCATGCGTACCAAAACTTTCAATACAAGAAGCTAACAAGGTAGTTCCTGAACAGTACGCTGGTAAAAGAGATACTACTAATACTGCAAAGACAAATTGGAGAACATATTTCAATGATGAATACCTCATCGCTCTCATTGATACAGCCCTTTCAAAAAACCAGGAATTAAACATTTTCTTGCAAGAACTGGAGGTTGCTAAAAATGAAGTGAGAGCAAGAAAAGGAGAATACCTCCCTTTTGTAGATGTAGGAGCCGGAGCGGGGATAGAAAAGGTAGGCCATTATACTCGTGATGGAGCAGTAGAGGAAAATCTTCAAATCAAAGAGGGAAAAGAGTTCCCGGAACCATTACCTGACTTCATGATAGGAGCCCGAGCAAGATGGGAGCTAGATGTTTGGCGAAAGCTTCGCAATGCCAAAAAGTCTGCCCTTGTAAGGTATCTCTCTTCAGTTGAGGGTCGGAATTTCATGGTTACAAACCTGATTGCTGAGATAGCAAATTCATATTATGAATTGCTTGCTCTTGACAGTCAGCTTGAGATTGTAATGCAAAATATTCAAATCCAAAGTGACGCTTTAGAAGTAGTAAAGTTGCAAAAACAATCTGCACGGGTTACTGAATTGGCTGTGAAGCGGTTTGAAGCTCAAGTATTGGACACCAAAAGCCTTGAATTTGAGATTCGCCAGTTGATTGTGGAAACTGAGAATCGAATCAACTTCTTACTAGGGAGGTACCCTCAGCCAATCGTTAGAGACTTGCAAAAGTTTAGTGATCCGGTACCAGACTCGATCATGGCTGGGATACCATCTCAATTGCTGGAAAACCGACCGGACATCAGGCAGGCAGAGCTGGAGTTAGCGGCTGCCAAGCTGGATATCCACGTAGCAAAAGCTAAATTCTATCCTTCCGTTGGAATTACTGCAGGGATAGGTTATCAAGCTTTTAATGCTAAATATCTATTGACCACACCTGAGTCACTGATGTACTCGATGTTTGGAGATATAGTGGCACCAGCTATCAATAGAAACGCAATAAAAGCAGTCTATAACAGCGCAAATGCACAGCAAATACAGGCTGTTTATAATTATGAGCAAACTGTTTTGAATGCCTTTATAGAGGTCGTGAATCAACTATCAAATATTGATAACCTTAAAAAAAGCTATGATTTGAAAGAGCTACAGGTTCAAGCATTAACAGAGTCAGTTGATATTTCAAACAACCTATTCAAATCGGCAAGAGCCGATTATATGGAAGTGCTATTAACACAACGTGAGGCGCTGGAATCACGATTTGATTTGGTCGAAACTAAAATGCAACAAACACATGCATGGATCAATATTTATAGAGCTCTGGGTGGAGGATGGAATTGAATTTTAAATAAAAACTTACTGATATGAAAAAGCAATTTATTTGGATCACATTGGGTATAGTTACCTTTTTTGTCATCATTTATGTGGGTGGACAACAGCGTGAAAACGAACACCCCACGCTAAACGAATCGGCTAAAATGCCAGATTCATATCTAAAAAATGTCGAATACTATGAGGAGAAGGATAGACATGAAATGAGTGCTTTCAATCTGGAGAAGGCCATACAATCGATTTGGAAGTTGGAGAGCGACGTAGATAAATCAAGTTTCGAAAAGCTCGAAAGCGCAATAGAGAGGTTGGAAAATGTTCATAAGAGCATCATACGTGATTCGATCGATTCGAATGAATTACGATCTTCCTTTGAATTTGCGCTTAATAATTTGGCTCATGCTGAATTAGAGGTTTCTGAAATGTATGCGGAGACCAATCATATCTATGAAGCAAATATTGCCCTGAAGTATGCTCAACTCCATGTAAAAAATGCCATGCTATTTCACAATCCATATTGGAAAGGTGACTCAATTCAATTTGCAATCGAAAAGCAAGTTTTCAATGAAATGGAGCGTTTGCTAAAAGACAAGTCTGTATCACCAGCAGAATACACACTTGCACTTGATAAAATGATTAAGGCAATTGACGTGGTGATAGCAAATCAACAATAAAATAAAGATTTGAGTTAGTTGGACACCAGTGTGTCCTAGGTTAGGGAGCCGGGCCAATTTTAATGGCCTGGCTTTTTTATACAACAACTAATAAAATAGACGTACAAACTTTTAAGACAGTCAATTAATTTTTCATGATGTTTGCAAACAAAAAAACGAATGAGAAAAATAGTGATTCTAGCGCTCGGACTAATATGTGCAAGTAAACCACAGGCTCAGGAAACCCATGGCGATCCTGAATTCTGGTTTCTGATGCTAAATCATTACCAAATTGATGATCAATGGACAGTAGGGAACGAATTGCACATTCGAAGAACCGAATTTATGAGTGAAAAAAAGCAATTTATTCTTAGACCCTTTGTGAATTTTAAGCCTGGAGAAAGTGTCGTTTATTCTGTTGGATATTCTTATATCGAAACTCACCCATACGGGAAATATCCCAGGCCAATTACCCAACCGGAGCATAATTTCTGGGAACAAGTGACCGTCAATCAATCTTTAGGGAAGTCAACACTCTCACATCGATACCGGATGGAACACCGATATCAGGGTGACTTTGTGGAGGAAAGTCCGGGAAACACAGTGATTGATGGCTATAGTTTCAGCAATCGGTTTAGATACCGACTTACTTTGAGGAAGCCGATCAGTGAGGATTACTTCATTCATATTTTTGATGAGCTGTGGGTATCTGCAGATAAGCAATTCAAGCAAGCAGAATATAATCAAAACTGGATATATCTGGGGCTAGGTCGAAATGTTGGAAATGGAAATATTCAGCTTGCCTATCTACACCAGCATGCCAGTGGTGGTGGGATAGTAGAACGTCACCCATCACTCCAATTGACTTTTCAATACGATTTTTAAAAAAAAGGCCATCCTAGATGGCCTTTTTTTATATCCCTAACTCGACTTTATTTCTTTTCAGCACTTCGATGATGAACGTGATATGCTCAGTCATGTCCACCCCTAACATCTCTACACCTGCTGCTATCTCGTCACGTTCAACCTTCGCAGCAAAGCTTGCTTGTTTTAGCTTTTTTTTCACTGATTTGGCAGTCAGGGTTTCGACTCCTTCCGGTCTCACCTGACAGCAGGCTACAACAAATCCAGTAAGCTCATCACATGCGAGAAGTGCTTTATCCAGCGTAGTATCATAAGACACATTCCACTTGGTATAGTGTGCTGATATTGCATGCGCAATCTTCTCTTCTCCTTTTTCTTTCAGCAGTGCCACAATTCGATTCGGGTGCTCTTCAGGATATTTTTCATAGTCTGCATCGTGGAGCATTCCGGTAATCGCCCACTCTTCCGGATCCTCTCCAAATTTTTCAGCATAAGCTTCCATCACCAATTCTACCGTTCGCGCATGACGAAGGAGACTTTCTCCTTCAGTCATTGATTCAAGAATGGTTCTTGCTTCTTTTTTATCCATACCATGAAAATACTGAAAAGTACACTACTCGTCTCGGAGCATATCAGCCGGATTTGCTTTCGCTGCTTTTACTGTTTGCCAACTGATGGTTAAAAAACCAATTAAAAATATGAGAATTACTCCTGGCAATAGTTCCATGGGACCAATATCTATTCGTTTTTTGAACTCCGACAAAATATGCTCAGCAAACAGATAGTAAGTGAATGGGATCGCAATAACTGCAGAAATAAACAACATCAACATGAAGCTTCTAGACAGGATCATAACCAGATTCTTCTCAGAAGCACCAAGCACCTTTCGAATACTGACCTCTTTTATTCGGGTCTCGGTAGTGAAAACAGCCATGCCTAAAAGCCCCATAGTGGAAATCGCAATGGCCAGAATGGCCAGAAAAGTGAATATGCGAAACAAAACCCTATAATGAGCATATGAATCCTGGATTTGATCGTTCATAAACTCCGCCTTAAAGGGATGAAGTTTCTCGATTCCCGTCCATATTTTCTCCATCTTGGTCATCATCCCAATAATATCTGTTGAGCTCACAACCATATTGATGTACTGAAAATCATCTTCACCCCCATGAATTAAAGCGGTTGGTTCCGCATCACTGGACAAATTCTGGTACTGATAATTTTCTATTACCCCCACAACCTGAAGCGGAATATCATCTTCAATCCTTCGTTGCAGGTAAAGAACCTCTCCTAAAGCATCACCTGGGGCACTAAAACCAAAGCGCTCACTCAATGACCGATCTATGATAATAAACTTTGGGTCTTCCTCCTCCTTCTTATTGTAGGGGAATGTGCCTCCGGCCAAAAATTTCATTTCATGTATCAGCGGGTAATTTTTATCAACAGGATTGAAATAAAAAGACACTGAATCCATAGGATCATTGTATTTGAGCTCGTCTCCCCATATCTCTCCGGTACTTGGAATCATGCCAGATCGTGACACATCCATCACTTCAGGCAGCTTTTTCAATTCGGTCATCAATTTTTGGGAATCGTTACCCATCAGCTCAAGATTAAGAATATTCTCAGAAGTAAATCCTAAATCATAATTGATGGAAAAGTTGTACTGACGATAGGTAATAGTGGCTCCAATGATGAGAGCCATGGATATGGCAAACTGAAATACAATCAACATTCTGCGAAGACTCACCCCTTTAAACAACCTAAGTTTAGAAGCGTCCTGAAGAATTGAGATGGCTTTTAATTTTGAGAGAACGAGAGATGGCAAAATACCAGAGATAAATCCAATGGAGATTGCGAAGACAATGAAATAAACAAGATTTATCCACCTGAATTCCATCATTACATTCTCCTCATCCACTACTGAAGTAACAAATTCTGGTTTAATCAAAAGGTACAATCCACCTGCGATAACGAGCGAAAGAACTGCTATCAAAATAGCTTCAAATACAAACTGGGTAAGCACCTGAGACTGAGAAGCACCCACTACTTTCCTGATTCCTACCTCTTTTGCTCTTCGCAGTGCTCTGGCAATGGAGAGATTGGTATAATTAAAGCACGCTGATAAAATAACGATCAGGGTGAGACCTAAAAGCTGATAAATACTCTCCCACGTAATACTGGGACCTATTTGATTGGAAAGGTCCCGGCCGGGAGCAATCTCACTTAAATTTTCAACTTCGTGAGTAATCGTATATCGATCTGTTTTAGCGTTTTCCTCAACTGCTATTTCTGTTAAATAATTATTGATCTGATCTGGTGTGCTACCCTCTTCCAGCAAAACATACACATAGTTCATCCAGATGCTCCGCCATGTAAAAAAAGTAGAGTTTTCGTCGTTTCTGTACTTGTTCTCAAGTGTAGACATAGAAGCCAATGCTTCAAACTGCATATGAGAGTTGTGTGGCACCTCAGCCATAAGGCCAGTTACAGTATACGTGTCTTCTCCGGAGGTCACTAGCTGGCCCACCGGATCTTCATCTTTAAATAGCTTAGTTGCGGCCTTCTCTGTAAGAATGATAGAATATGGTTCTACGAGTGCTGTTTTAGGATCTCCTGATTTAAGATCAAACGAAAACACATCAAAAAATTCAGGAGACGAATAGTGCCCACGAACATTGATGATATTTTCACCCTTGGATATGTCGGCATTGAAGTTTCGGCGCATAATCAGCACCTTTTCAAAACCAGAATATTCATTCCTGAGCTTCTCGCCTATGAAAACAGATGTAGATGCCAGATCAAATGGATCATCCCCTGTGATGCTAGAATAGGTAGAAGTCACCCGATAAATTCGATCCTTCTTCTCATGGAATTCATCGAAGGTGAGCGTCTCTCCAATGTAAGTAATCATAAGAAGTCCAACTGACATGGATATGGCCAGTCCAACGATGTTGATAGATGAGAATAGTTTGTTTCTGGCAATACTCCTGACACTTGTCTTGAAGTAATTGCCCAGCAGATTAAAAAATGTCATTTGTCCTAGTATTTTGGGTTTTCGAATGGTGTAAAGTCTGCAGAATTTGAGCACATCGAGAAAGAAAATAAGGTTTGCTTTACCTCTGCTTCTTTCGAGGTTTCTGAAATAGTATTCATGCAAATCGCCCTGCAGATCCTCTAGCAGATCCTTTCGACAGTAGAATTCAATGATTCTATCCATCCAGCGTGGCGGCCCTTTGATTTCGTCCTTCATTAGATTCCTTGAAATACCAACTCAGGAATTTTACCCCACAGTCTGTCTCGCTGTTCTTTGGCTTTCATCAAAGCTACTTTTCCAGCATGTGAGACAGTGAAAAATCGCTTACGTCTTCCTCCCCTCTCTTTGGTAGGCTCACCCAGCTCTGAAGTTATTAGTCCTTTATCCTCCAGTCGCTTGAGTACAGCGTGTACCACACCAAGTTTGGTCTTGCGGCCTGTCACATCAGCTATTTCATCTACAATGTTTACGCTATAAGCCTCCTCCATAAGTGAAGCAATGGTAAGAAGTACGATTTCTTCAAATTCACCAAGATTGGTTCCTTTCATTTCTACAGAAATTGATTAATTCATTAAATGTATGAAAAATGAATACGCAACAAAAGATTGAAAGGTTTTATTTTTTCATTATTTGTATAAATAATAGATCAATTCAATTCAATAACCATAATTGACAGTTCAGTAGATTATGAGGCATTCCAGCCAATTGCATGATTCTGAAGTGATGAATACTCGTGTCATTTGTATTAAGAAATGATAAAAATCACTATTATGAAAAAGCATATCACATTCCTTTCTCTTCTTCTATTAGGCACGCTAGCAATGGCTCAAAATTTTGAAGCTCCCAAAAAAGGTGCGAAAATTTATGTGGAAGATTATACCATAAATCTGGACGAAGGTGGAGAAGCCACATTCGACCTTTGGCTGGTTCGATCCAAGTTTGCCAAAAGAGCAGAATTCTTAGCTCCTAAACTCCTTAGTAGCTCAGGATTGACATTTGAAGTAGCTCAAGATGCAAATGATGTAGATCACTATACTGTAAAAGTATCTGCAGAAAATGTGAAATCTGGACAATACACTTCTACTGTTTCTGCAAGAAGTACCGGAACTCAAAAAGTGACCGGAACTACACTTTCATTCAATGTTGTTGCTGCACAGGCAGTAGCATCGAAAGATGGAGAGTAAATTAGCTTAATGAAATGAGCGGTAAACTCATCAGGCCGAGTATAACTTGGTTAGATGAGTTTTATTGCGAATTCCATGTGTACGAATAAAAAATCACATAATACACATGAAATATTGGTATAGGCTAACTATTGCCGTCTTTGTTTTCTTGTTCTTTAAGGTAACAAGAGATGTCTCCAGGGACGAATTGTTCCATTGGGATAAGGGAACTTGGATCTCACTTGCCTATACAGTTATTGTCATTCTTGCACTATGGGAAATAGTAGCTCGCTATATCTATGCTACCAGCAACAAAACAAGCATAAACTCTAGTAAAGGATTATATATTCTTTCTACAAAGGCAACACTTCTGGTGTTGCCTTTGGTGTTTTTGTTCGCATTTATCTATGACAACATTCTGGAATACATCAGCTGCTGTCCTGAACACTATTATGGCAGTTTCCTTGTCAATACTGCTCAGGGTTTTGTCATTTCACTTTTGATCATCGCCTATGAGATTATTATTCTCTACGTAAGAAACGCGATCAGGGCAGCAAGGGAAAAGGAACAAATTCAAAAAGAACTAGCAGCTGCCAAACTGGAAAGTCTGAAAAATCAAGTCAATCCGCATTTCTTATTCAATAGCTTCAGCGTTCTTACTTCACTTGTCGAAGATGACTCTAAATCCGCAGTTGAGTTTATTTCCAAGCTATCAGATATGTATCGGTACATCCTGGAAAATGATGAAAAAACGGTGGTTTCCCTGTCGGAAGAGCTCGCATTTCTGGACAGCTACATCTTTCTTCTATCCATGAGGCACAGGTCGGCGATTGTTATTGAAAAGAACCTGAACCTAAATCAAAAAGATATCCTTGTACCCCCTATGTCCATCCAAATACTGATTGAAAACGCAGTAAAGCACAACGCCTTCTCTGTAGAAGACCCATTAATCATTCATATCCGAAATGATGAAGAGAGGGCCATCGTTGTGGAAAACAAAAAGCGTAAAAAAGAACACCTGTCTTCAAGCACTCAAATTGGGTTGAAAAACCTTTCTAACAGACTAATGCTTTCCTCCGGCCGTGGACTAGAGATCATGGACCATGAGGGTTCGTTCCAAGTTCGACTACCTTTATCGCGATCATGAATGCCGTAATCATAGAGGATGAACAACTGACTGCCGAGCGCTTGAAAAAGCTGATCTTGGAGCATACCTCGCTCAAAGTCATCCAGACATTTTATTCAGTGGGTTCAGCCAAAAAGTGGCTTGAGGAGAATGAAAGTCCAGATGTTTTATTCCTCGACATTCAGCTTGGCGATGGGACAGGATTCGATATTCTAGATGCACTGGAGTCTTTCCCAAGAGTTATTTTCACCACCGCATTTGATAAGTATGTACTGGACGCTTTTAAATATAACAGCGTTGATTACTTGCTGAAGCCCATAAAATCTGAAGACCTGATCGCAGCTGTTGCAAAGCTCAAAAAAGTGCAGAGTCAGGCCGATATAAGCCAAATGGTACGCAACTTAAAATCTCAGCTTCAGAGTGGGTACAAGAAGAAATTTCTTGTTAAAACAGGCCACAAATTCCAATCTGTAGGGGTTGAAGATATTGCTTATTTCTACAGTGAATCCAGCACAAGCTACTTGCGGACGCTGAAAAGTGAGTCGCTAATTATCGATCATTCCCTGGACGAGCTCCAAAAAATCCTTGATCCTGAACGATACTTCCGTATCAATCGCCACATGATCATCTGCGATGATTACATCACCTCTATTGATTCATATTTCAATAATCGACTACTACTTACGTTGAAACCGGAATTTTCCGAACAAGTAATAGTCAGCAGAGAAAAAGTGAAGGCGTTTAAAGAGTGGCTGGATCGGTAGTGATTAAAGCCCACGTCCTTATCTTTATCTGAGATGAATCACCCTCAATACGACTATGCAATCATAGGTGCCGGAGCTGCCGGACTCCAACTGACCTTGAAGATGATTCAGGATGATTTCTTTTCCGAAAAGCGAATTTTGATTCTGGACAAAGATGATAAGGTCGCTAATGATCGAACGTGGTGCTTTTGGGAAAAGGGAGAAACCATTTGGGATCAGCTAGCCACGCACACCTGGAGTTTTGGGCAGTTTATAAATCAGGAAAAGACCATCGATTTTGAGCTGACACCCTATCGCTATAAAATGGTTCGATCTGCCAACTTCTATGCGTATGCAAAGGCCATTATTGCGAAAGCTGAGAACGTAGACTGGGTCAAAGATTCTGTAGGTCACATTGAAGAACAGTCGATCATTGGCACAAAAAACTCATACTCAGCCAATCATGTTTTTGACAGTCGGATTCCTGAATCCTTTTTGGAAAAGCAGACGAAATACCATTCACTCATTCAGCATTTCAAGGGGTGGTTTATTCAGTCAGAATCTACTTGCTTCAATCCTGATTCATTTGTGATGATGGACTATCGCCTGAAGTGGAAAGACAGCACAAGCTTCACTTATGTTCTACCTATTTCAGAGACGGAAGCACTGGTAGAATTTACCCTCTTCAATAACCACCTCCTACCCGATGATGAGTATGATGAGTACTTGAAAAAGTATATAGACCAGCATCTTCAGCTAAAGACATTCCAGATCAAAGAAGTGGAGCAGGGACAAATTCCTATGTCTGACTATCCGTTTTATAAGCATCACTCAAAAAACATTACCAAGATTGGCACTGCAGGAGGCTGGGTACGTCCATCATCCGGGTATTCATTTAAAAATGCTGACCGGTACTCTTCCATGATGATTGAAAACATAAAAAGTGGAAACAGACCTGAAAAAGGAATAGCCACTTCAAGGTTTCGAGGATATGATTCCATTTTTTTGAATGTGTTGAGTAAGAGAAACGACCTGGGGGAAGACATTTTCACAAGACTCTACACCAAACCGAACATTCAGTCGGTCTTTCGATTTCTGGATGAAGAAAGTAATATTTCTGAAGATTTGAGAGTCATGTTTTCACTCAACAGACCTCAATTTTGGAAGGCGTTTTTGAGTACTTTTTGGCGATAATCAAATCTTGCACCTTACCCCTACCCTGTAGAGCATGGCATTATCAATGTTAGGCACAAACACATTGTCTTTCCCATCGCGCAATTGCACATCAGAAAAAACCGTGCGGGTCAAATTTAGATAAGCTTCAAAATGCTTAGATATACTGTATTCATATCGCAAGCCGGCCAATATTAAAAACATTCGGATCCGATCTGCAAAGAGAGCATCATTCACAAGCACTCCGTTCTGAATATGGGCATTGAATCCATCTCCTTCAGCATAAAGCTGAAACCGGTTCTTCTCTCCAAGGTAGTATTTCAAATTTGATGATGGCGCTCCAACAGTGTAAGACCACCTCTCGTGGAATTTTCTATAATAGCTAAAAAATGGAAATGGGGCTGGAAACCGACTTGTTGTGGTGTAGTACATACCCGCGATGATCCGATGAGGCTTCTTCACCACCTCAGTATCCATTTTGTCCTTAACGAAAACCACAAGACCAGACAAAAGGAAATCTCCACTCTCCAGTTTCATCTCTAAATTGCTGGTGAAAGATGGCGCCAGCTTCATTCCCAAATACCAGTCATTCTTTAGCTCATAAATATATGAAAAGGCTAAATCCAGTGATGTAAAGTTTTCAACTTCCTCCTTGTCGTACGAGTCCTGATCTTCGTGAAACTTAAACTGAATGGCACTATAATCCAGCCCTACAAAAAAGTAAGCCTTCTCGCTGACCTTAAAAGGCACGTTGAATAGCACATGCTGACGCTGATATTCAAAGTTCGCATTCTCTCCTGGTAGGTAACTATACTCCGCTTTTGCCAGATCCAAGTACTGACAAAAACACCCCCAGCAGAGGCAAGTCATGACAAATAAAAAGGAGGGTGCTCGCATTTTGAATTTGCTAAAATCGCTAAAAAAATGAGCCGATCTTTTAGATATTTTACTATTTCGACAAAACCGGTGACATAAGGCTGTCACTCAGATGGATTTTTTTGTGTCATGTTCAACTATTAATCAACAAAATGATGACAACACAAGAAGTAGCCGATGAATTTGTAGCCCTGTGCAAAGATGGAAAATGGGAAGAATGTATTAAGAAATTTTACTCTCCTGAAATCAAAAGTGTAGAGCCGGAAGGTGCTTTCTGGGGCACGGTTCAGGGGCTTGAAGCCATTGCCAAAAAAGCCGAAGAGTGGCATGGAATGGTAGCCGAATTTCATACCATGGAAATATCAGATCCTATCGTTGCGGAGAATTTCTTCTCTATGACCATGAAATCTAAAGTGACACTGAAAGACATGAATGAGCCCATCAACATGGATGAGATATGCGTGTATGAGGTAAACGATGGAAAGGTGGTAAAAGAGCAATTCTTCTATACGCCCATGCCTGAGTTTGCTTAGATCAAAGCCTGGAAGAATTATAATGCATAAACCGTCAGAGATGGCGGTTTATGTGTTTCTTTTGATAGGATTCAATATCTGACTTTAACTTACCAAAGCATTATCTAATTCAATAACTATGAAAATTGCGATCATTTTTCTATCAATCCTGACTGCAACTATTGCGTTTCAATTCGGAATGGAGTTAAACATGAAGAAATTAGCTAATCAAGATTTAACCAAACTTGAAAATGTTAGAAAAAATCAGGAGAATTTATTAGCTCAAAATGACTCGTTTAATGGATGGAAACTTTATGAGAATTTATACAGAGAATCAAATGTTAAAATGAAAAGAAAATTCTTCATTAGTCAATTCAAAAAGAGTCATAATATTTACTCTATTGAACTCAATAGAAAGAACTTTATCTTACTCGAATATCAAGCACGAGATTCATTTGACACAAATAAGGCAATAAAACTATACTATTTTAACAATGATGATTTAAAATCTGAGGCAGTCTTAGTTGGAGAATATCTAAATGTTCTCGTAACATCATCTCTCGAAAAAGTTTCAAATCTCATTTTTAAATCAGCTGATTCATTAGTTGTCCAAACTTCTTCATTTACATTTTCAGATATTATTAACGATGGCAAAACATTGTATTTATCAGATACAATAACAACCTATTACAATTTTGGAAATAATGAGATTACTTTATTAGATAGTGACACACTTAAGTACTCATGGGAAGAGTAATAAATAACTTTAAAAGTTTACACTCTTGAAGAATCTCCAAATCACATCCGATCCTATAGCTAAACACGCCTTCGCCACCTACCCTCTACAGGCAAAGGAGAAACTTGCTCATCTCCGCAAGCTCATTCTGGAAACTGCCGATGAAATCGGAATAACGGATTTGGAAGAAACCCTGAAGTGGGGAGAGCCGAGTTACCTCAGCAAACATGGAAGTACCATCCGCATCGACTGGAAAGAGAAGAAGCCTGATCAGTATGCAATGTACTTCAAGTGCACCAGCAAACTCGTCCCATCCTTTCAGCTAGCCTTTGGTGATTTATTCAACTATGAGACTACCCGAGCTATCGTATTTAAGCTTAATGATGAAGTACCTGAAAAGGAACTGAAAGAGTGCATTAAAGCGGCATTGAGGTACCATAAGGTAAAGAAGCTACCGTTGTTGGGATTGGGAGTGGATGAATAAAACATCTCCCGCACCTTAGCTCAACAAAACACACTCTATTGGGGGATTGCGTCATTCCGGTTTTGGAGGTACGAGAAATACCGGAATCTAGCAATGAGATTCCTGAATCCCTCCTTCGTCAGTCTCAGGAATGACGTTAATGATTAATCCACCTCCACAAACAATCCTTCCTCGGTTTTATTCACCTTTGCGAATCCACCCTGGGTTAGTTTTTTGATTGCTTTATCCCACTTTTTATTAGAAAGACCGGACTGTTCTTTGAGCGCATTCAGCTCTAGCTTTCCTTCCTTTTCCAGCATTTCAAATATGGCTTTTTCATCGCCGCTCAGTTCTGCTGCTTTAGACTTAACTTCTGGTCGCATCTGAGGGAAGAACAATACATCCTGTATTGAATTGGAATTTGTCATAATCATGGACAGACGATCTATCCCTAATCCTACTCCTGCAGTAGGTGGCATACCAAACTCCAATGCACGAAGGAAATCTTCGTCCAAGGTCATAGCCTCATCGTCTCCACGCTTGCCAAGCTCAAGTTGTTCTTCGAAACGCTCGCGCTGATCTACAGGATCGTTAAGCTCAGAGTAGGAGTTCATTATCTCTTTACCATTACAGATCGCTTCAAACCGTTCCACTAACCCTTCTTTGGACCGGTGCTTTTTAGTCAATGGAGACATCTCCACCGGATAATCTGTAATGAAAGTCGGTTGAATTAGAAGTGGCTCGCATTTCTCACCGAAAATTTCATCAATGATTTTTCCTTTAGCCATGGTCTCATCAAGTGGCACTTCCAGCTTCTTGGCAGTCTCTCTTAGTTCCTTCTCATCCATCTCCGAAATGTCAATTCCAGTGAAATGCTCAATCGCTTCAAACATGGTGAATCGTTTCCATGGTCGCTGGAAGTTGATCACATTGTCCCCAACCTGCACTTTAGTGTCTCCATGAAGATCCATCGCCACCTTTTCGATCATCTCCTCCATCGTATCCATCATCCAGTTGTAATCCTTGTAGGCTACATACAACTCCACCTGGGTAAACTCTGGATTATGGAATCGGCTCATTCCCTCATTTCGAAAATCTTTGGCAAACTCAAATACTCCATCGTATCCTCCAACGATCAGCCTTTTCAGATAAAGCTCGTTCGCAATACGCAGGTAGAGAGTCATGTCCAGCGTGTTGTGATGTGTCTTAAACGGACGAGCCGCAGCTCCTCCGTATAGAGGTTGCAATATTGGTGTCTCTACCTCCAAATATCCTTTTCCTGCCAGGTATTCACGAATGGAATTCACAAGCTTAGTTCGCTGAATAAACGTGTTTCTGATTTCAGGATTCACAATCAAATCCAGGTATCGCTGACGATATCGCTGCTCAGGATCTTTGAATGCATCGTGTGTCTTTTTGTTGCCTGCTTCATCGGTCGTCTCTTTCACAATAGGAAGCGGACGCAAAGATTTGGTTAGCATTTTGAGGTCAGTCACATGGATGGAAATCTCACCAACCTCCGTCTTAAATACATAACCTTTGATGCCGATAATATCTCCAATGTCCATCTTCTTCTTGAAAATGTCATTATACAGTGTGGTGTCATCTCCATCACTGATATCATCTCTTCGTATGTAAATTTGAATCCTCCCTACCGAATCCTGAATTTCAGCAAACGAAGCAGAGCCCATAATCCGACGACTCATGAGCCGTCCGGCAATGGAGATATTCTTGAAGTCTTCAGGATTCTTCTCAAAGTTCTTCTTAATATCTGCTGTGGTAACATTCACATCAAATGAAGCTGCCGGGTATGGGTCTACCCCCATAGCCATCAATTCTTCTCTGGATTTTCTTCGTTGGATTTCCTGTTCGCTCAGTTGCATTTTTTTTGCTTCGTCTTCTTTCTAAAAATTTTTATTTCGCTGACTTCCTTCTTTTCAGCTCTTTTTTCACCAATGTATACTCTCTTCCGCTTTGTCCGGCAATGGAAGTGTTTTCCTCAGCCCTTCTAAACAAATACGGCAATACTTTCTCCACCGGACCGTAAGGAACATACTTAGCTACATTGTATCCCAAATCCGCCAGCTTAAATGAGATATTATCACTCATACCCAGCAGCTGCCCGAAAAAGATTCGATTGTCCTTATTGCTGATATTTTGCTCTGCCATCAGCTGGGTCAGAAGCTTGCTGGAATTTTCATTGTGCGTACCCGCACAGATCCCCATTTTGTCAATATGCTGCATGCAGTACCTAAGAGCTTCATCATAGTCTTTGTCCACCGCCTCTTTGTTTTTGTGAATGGGTGACTCGTACCCCATCTCTTCAGCCCTGTCACGCTCTTTTTCCATGTACGCCCCTCTCACCAGTTTCGCTCCAATGTAATAGCCCTTTACTTCAGCTTCAATCTGAGCTCTTTTCAGTCTGTCCAGCATGTCGTGACGATATAGCTGATACGTATTGTAAACGATCGGTCGTTCCTTGTTATACTTTTCCATCATGCGATAAGCCACTCCATCAATGAAGCTTTGAAACCATGACTCTTCCGCATCAATCATAACCATCAAGCCTTTACTACTTGCTTTCTTCACAATCTCATCCACACGCTGCTCAGCATAGTAGAGCTTTGTTTTTTCAATCTCAGTAAGCTTTTCTTTGGCCTGGGCCTTGGTCATCAGCTGGGTTGAGCCCAGTCCTGAAAGCTTAAGCACACAAAACGGAATATGATCATTGGTAGAGGCAAAATCAATTACTCTTAGAGCTTCTTCTTTGGTGTCGTTGTACCCGTCCTCATTTTTCAAACCCTCTACAGAATAATCTAAGATGGTCTGCACATTGTGATCCCCCAGGAGCTTGATCTTCACTGCACAGTCTTTTACAGATTCACCACCACAAAATTGATTAAAGATGGTTTTTTTAATGATCCCTTTGACCGGTAGTTTAAGCTTTAGTGCCAAATTGGTCATCACTGTTCCCATCTTTACCATCCATGGTTTGCTCATGGTAGTAAATACAAAATGAGAGTTCTTTAATTCTCCGGTGGTACGATAGGCAAATGCCGTTGCAGTATCATCAAAATTGATTGGCTCTGATTGCATATTTTTGAAAATCGGTGTGCAAAGATAGCTAACAGATTCACACCATTATCTGTTTAAACAAATGTCTAATAATCTCCCTCCATACTTAACTATTTCTCAGGATATTTCTGCTGATTTAGCAGAAGCAATTTCTGTAATCCAGCCGGATAAAATTGCAATTCTGATTGACGAAAACACAAAGAAACATTGTCTTCCATTGATTGATATCCGACATGAAGAAATCATTGAAATAAAAAGTGGAGAGACCGAAAAAACATTAGAGACTTGCAATCAAATTTGGAGTAAGCTTACAGATGGGGGATTTACTCGAAAAAGCCTACTCGTCAATCTAGGTGGGGGAGTGATCGGCGACATGGGAGGTTTTGCGGCGGCAACTTTCAAACGAGGGATGCCATTTATAAATGTGCCAACGACACTTCTTTCTCAAGTTGATGCCAGCATCGGGGGAAAACTGGGTGTTGATTTTAATGGACTAAAAAATCATATTGGGTTGTTTCAAGATCCGAATAAAGTCATCATCCATACTTCATTTCTAAACACACTCTCTGAACGAGAATTGAAATCAGGTTTTGCAGAAATCATCAAGCACTCTTTGATCAAGAGTCAAGAGCAGTGGAATTATCTTCTGTCCAGGTCATTCGAATCGATCCAATGGGATGAGGTAATTCCAAAATCGATTGCAATAAAATCAACAGTGGTAGATGCTGATCCTAGAGAAAAAGGCCTTAGAAAGATTTTAAATTATGGTCACACCATCGGTCATGCTTTGGAGACCCATTACCTCAAAAGTGAAACACCCCTGCTACACGGAGAAGCTGTTGCCTTGGGAATGATTCTGGAAAACGAGATTGCTGAAAGAATGGGGATGCTTAATAACGAAGCAAAGACTGAGATAAAAAAATATCTGGAAAATATTTATCAATTCCCTAAGATGCTTCCAGGCTATGAAGAGCTTGCTAAACATCTTAGTCAGGATAAAAAGAATGATCAAAAAGGATTGAGATTTTCTCTGTTGGAGAAAGTAGGCATGTGCACGTATGATGTGCTTGTAGATGAGTCTATTCTAAAAGATATTCTTAGATAAACAAATCATCTTTTTCGCTATTCCGATCATCTTGTGAAGTCTGTTGTTCTTTCTTTTTCACCACCTTCTTAGGTGTGGTTAGAAAAAAAGTAAGAGCTCCCAAGGCGATGGAGGCGAAGATGGTTCCGATAGTTCTTGATCTTGACATATTATAATTTATTGACAACTTAGCAACGTAAAAAGTTGTGATGTTGTTCTTCAAAAAACCTGCCAAATATTGAAATATCGACTAAAAAAGCATAATTCACGATTAAAGGGTACAATTACACTAGAATCTTCAAAAAGTGAAAGTAACAGAGCGTTGATAATCAATGCCCTTGCAGATGGAGATCACTCAAACATTCACAACCTATCCAATGCTCGGGATACCCAAACCATGCTCAAACTACTGAGCCAAAAAGATGGCATGTATGATGTGAAGGATGCAGGCACGACTATGCGATTTCTTACCGCTTATTTAGCAATCAAGGGGAAAGATGCTACAATAACGGGAACAGAGCGGATGAAAAACAGGCCAATTGGACCATTGGTAGACGCACTCCGATCCATCGGAGCAAAAATCGAATATCTCGGAAAAGACGGCTATCCGCCGTTAAAGATTCATGGCATTGAAGGACAGTTATCGAACAAAATTTCAATACCCGGAAATATCAGCAGCCAATATATCAGTGCGCTTTTGATGATTGCTCCATGCCTTCCTCATGGACTCACTCTAGAATTGACCACTGAAATTTTCAGTCGACCTTATATTGAGATGACACTTTCATTGATGGAAAGTTTTGGAGTGAAAGCAAGTTGGAAAGAGAACTCTATTAGCATAGCACCTCAGTCTTATCAACCAGTCAATTACACTATTGAAGGAGACTGGTCAGGGGCCAGTTACTGGTATTCATTCGTTTCATTGGCTCCAGAAGAATCTTCATTGGTTTTGCCGACGCTTAGAAAAAACTCGACTCAGGGTGATATTGCTATTGCTAACATCATGGCTAAAATGGGAGTTTCCAGTGTATTTGAAAACAATGGAGTGCTTTTGCAAAAAGTAGAGGCTGCTAAAAAGTCATTGTCACTAGACTTCAGAGACTGTCCTGATCTAGCACAGACTGTAATGGTTTCAGCAGCTGTGAACGGAATATCCCTCGAGATGACTGGGCTGGATAGTTTGAAGATCAAAGAGACCGACAGAATCCTTGCCATGCAAAATGAGCTGGCCAAGCTAGGCGCTAAACTTACTGAAGATGTTGACCTCTGGAGACTAATTCCTTCAACCAATCTACAAGAAGGAATTGAAGTAGACGTTTACGAAGACCATCGAATGGCAATGGCTTTTGCTCCACTTTGTCAGCTAATGGATGTGACAATAAATGATCCGGATGTGGTCCAAAAATCGTATCCAGGCTTTTGGGATGAGGTGAGGGAGTTAGGTGTACATATCGAGACGGTTAGTAGCTAACTTTCAAGTTTTTAATCTCCAAGTCGACCACCCAGCTTGGATGAAATAACGAAAACCAAACACCCTCCTTTTCAGTCCAACCGCCCCAGCCAATTTTCAGACCACCAATCGGCACATTTGACGTCCAAAGCTTCCAGGCTTTGGGAAAACCTTTTTCATCGATGATCCATAGATAACTATCCCCAGGGGTCACACCACCGGAAGTGTAGGTAACTAACAGCCCTCTCCCCTCATTAACCTTAACAGTCGATCGCATCACACCCTCATCCCGAACTTTGAAGGGAGCTACCAACCAAAATGAATCATTCAAAAAGTATTCATAGGCCTCATATTGAAGTGTGCTATAATCCTCAGGTGACTGATTCAAATCCAAAAAAACTTCATTATTGTCCCACTCAACCGTTACCTGATTACTGACCCTATCCCACACATAGCTATGCCCTCCAGGATATGTAAATTCGATCACAGCAATAGAGTCATAACCTTGCTTATTGAGTGCACTGAGCATCTCATCCGCAAGCGCCTCCGCTTCCTGTCCTTGCGTACCATCAGGTACGGATTCATCAATGAATAGGTAAGCTAAAATTCCTATAATTATAAGAACCACAAGTCCTGCTCCAAGGTATTTCAATATCGCTTTTATCATATCAAATCCAGTGTAGGTAACAATTTAGGAGCTTTTCTGACCTTTGTAGCCTGCTCAAAAGCATAAGCAATGCTTATCAGTTTTGGCTCCTGGTACTTTCCGCCAAAGATGGACATTCCTACCGGAAGCCCATGAACAAATCCGGCGGGAACAGTAATATTCGGATAGCCTGATCGGGCTGCAGGTGTGGAACTTCCCGTGCCAAAATGATCTCCATTGATGACGTCTATAGGCCAGGCCGGTCCTCCGGTCACTCCAACTATTGCGTCCAGATTGTTTTCCTTCAATGCATTGTCAATTCCATTTCTGGATACTTCAGTTACCACTTTGAGATGCTCCTTATATTCTTCATCTGTCAATGGCCCCTTGTTGTCCGCTCGTTCCAAGATTCCTTGAGGGAAATAGGGCATTTCGACATCTGCATTGTCCTTGTTAAATTGAATGATGTCTGAAAGTGACTTCACTTTTGCGTCTGGACGTGATTCCAAGTATTTGTTCAGGCCATCTTTAAATTCAAAAAGCAACAGCTCTAAACCAGAATTGCCATAAGCATCATTTTCATAAAGCTTGATGTCTTTAACCAAAGTAGCACCCTGTGCTTCCATGGCTGCAAAAGCTCGTTCCATGATTTCATCAACTCGCTCGTGATAGCCAATCGTTCCACTTAACACTCCTATACGCTTTCCTTGTAATCCATTTTCATCAAGAAACTGAGTGTAATCGGTATAGCTATTACCTTCACTTTCGTTAGTTCTTTTATCTGCTTCATCTATTCCGACACAGGCACCTAAAAGAGCTGCCGCATCAGCAACCGTTCTTCCCATTGGCCCGGCTGTATCCTGTGTTTCAGATATCGGAATGATTCCATCCCTACTCCACAATCCTACCGTAGGTTTAATGCCCACCACTCCATTGGCCGAGGAAGGACAAACGATCGATCCATTGGTCTCAGTTCCAATGGTCAGCGCACACATGTTTCCTGATACCGCTGCTCCAGATCCTGAGCTTGATCCACACGGATTACGATCCAATGCATAGGGATTTCGTGTTTGTCTGCCTCTCCCACTCCAGCCACTAGAAGAACGAAAAGACCTAAAATTCGCCCATTCGCTAAGGTTAGTTTTTCCAAGCAATACCGCACCTGATTCACGTAATTTCTGTACAATGAACGCATCATCCGGTGCAGTCGATCCAGCCAGTGCCATGGAGCCTGCTGTGGTCATCATTTTATCACCTGTGTCAATGTTATCCTTAATCATTACCGGAATACCATGAAGCGGTCCTCTCACTTTGCCTTCCGTCCTTTCTTTGTCTAATTCATCAGCAATGGCCAATGCATCCGGGTTGGTTTCTATCACACTATTTAATCCATTTTCACTTTGATCCTTTTCTTCGATCCGTTTGAGGTATAGCTCACAAATCTGGCGAGAGGTGTATTTACCTGACTCCATTGCTTCACGCAATTGTGTTATTGTCCACTCTTCCAGTTCAAAGGGTTTACCCTTCCCTTGTTTGGATTCATTGGATGATTCTGGAGAAGCACAAGCTTTAATCCCAAGAAAAGGGATAGCTCCCGTGATTGCGCTAAGCTGAATGAAATTTCGTCGCTTCATAGGTGAGTAATTTTAGTTAGGTTGCAAGACATTAAATTTAATGAGATGAAAACATTTATTTCAACCCTCCTTCTATTTGCTTCCATTTGCATATTTGCTCAACCTGAAACTGAGGTATATCTGCTGGATCTGGAACGATCTGGAAATGATTTTAAGCTAAAAAATGCTATCAACATCTCCGCCAATCCGGGATATGATAACCAACCAGCATTTTGGCCAGATGGTAAGTCAATGATCTATAGCCGAACTGTAAAAGATCAAACCGAGATCGCTCGTTATTTTTTAGGAAGTGATAAAACAGAGATTATTACCAACACCCTCCAGGGTAGCGAATACTCACCAACTCCAACACCTGGAGGTAAGATTTCTAGTATTAGGCTTGACACCACTGGGTTACAGTTGCTGTACTCGTACAACCTTAAAGGTCAAAGTAAAGTGTTGGTTAATGATCTGGTTATTGGCTACCATGCGTGGATTAATAAAGAAGATATTGTTGCATTTGTTCTAGGTGACACTTCTACGATGCAAATCATTAATACGAAGAAGGGAACGGCTAAAATTGTCGCAAAAAATATTGGTCGGTCATTACATAAAATTCCCGGATCAGAAGGATTTAGCTATGTAGATAAATCCGTCAATCCCTGGATGATTAAATCAATGCATCCAAAAAGCCTTAAGACCCAATCACTGATTGCTACACTTGAAGGGTCTGAGGACTACTGCTGGACTCCAAATGGTTTCATAATCATGGGATCAGGTAGCAAACTATATCTATGGAAAAGAAGTGGAGATTGGAAGGAGATTGCTGATCTCACATCAGAGGGAATATCCAGGATTACACGTATTACAGTTTCACCTGATGGGACGAAGTTGGCGATTGCTGCTGAGTAAATCAGCGCTTTTCACCAAGTAAATTTTAGATAATCTTTACTCGTATCTGATTTGATTTTCAACTCATTAGGGTAAGGCTCGTTACTTTATTTCAAATCATTATCTGATGCGAAAAAACCTAACAGCATTCCTAATAGTATCCTCACTGCTATCGTGCAACTCACAACACGAAAAAAATGAGGAGCCAGAATCTCTATTATTTCAATTGGTGGATAACCGTCCATACATTGAAGTGGAAGTCAATGGTGTGAAGGGCAAGTTTATCGTTGATACGGGTGGCGTACATGGGATGAACACTGATTTCGCTGAAAAGGCCGGCGTGAAAAAAGAACGATCATTCACCATACAAGGCGGAGGAGATGGAGAACAAAATGCCTGGTATGGAGAAGAAACAACCTTCCACATCATTGGAACTTCCATTCAAACACAGTCAAACGATCCGATAATCCTGAATCTAAATGCTATTCGAGATTCGCTATCTCTGCCCTTTGCCGATGGCGTTCTTGGTCTGGATTTATTCAGGAAGTACGACTTATCCATCAACTACCCAAATAGGCGAATGACCTTTTATGAAAAAAGTGAGTATCCCAAGGATGGCTATGATGTAGTTCCCTTCACTTTCTATCGGAACCAGATACCGATGATCAAAATGGAGATCGATGGAGTGGAAGGAGAATTCACTGTCGATACAGGCGATAGATCCATGCTCACCACTTTCCAGGGTTTTTACCAATCGCTGGATACGGCAAGCATTGAGCTTAGCGAACTACGGAGAACAGGCTATGGAGTCGGTGGGCCTATAATGGCCAGAGAATACACCTTGCCATCTGTAAAAATTAGTGATGGATTACAATTTCTCTCAGTTAAGACACGGGTGCCAGATCACTCCGCTGGTGCCTGGGCTAGAAGTACGCATGCGGGCAATCTGGGTAGTGGTATATTGAAAGATTATGAGGTGATCTTTGATTACGACAAGAAAGAAATGCTGTTTAAAAAACCGCCCACTCTCAGCATTAAAGAATTCACTTATCGAACAACAAACTTTGACTCTACTACTCAATGGTATCTTGGTCGCCTTCCTTTTGAAGTCATCGCACAAACAGATTCTTCATTAACACTTCAATATCAGTACGCTCAGATAAAATTTATCAGGGACTCGAAGCTTCCTACATTGAATGATTACAAAATAGAGCGAGCTAACAAAAATCCCAATGGTGTTTTCAAGTTCGGGTTTGATGTGCCTGACACTCAAGAGTTAATTAAAACCTCCTTTCCAAAGCCAGAAGATCTGATGTTTGGGCGGCCCATCGTTGTTTGGGGTAGACCCATGTTTCTCGTTAAGGATCCTGAAGGAAATGTGATTCAATTTTTCGAAGGAGGGTCTTTTTGGAAAAATAGCTTCTATGCGTTACTCACTGACTCAGATGAGCAGTACGATGAATTCTCTGAGTTTGTAATGGAAAATGGAATGGTTCTGAACTCAGACTTCAGCAATGATAGTACCGGAGTTAACCAACAAAATTATGTGCAGGGTGACATTAAAATTGAGCTTCTCAAAGTAGCAAGAATGGCTGAAGCGCCATATAACCAGGTGGGTGCTTCGGGTGTACAGTTACCAAAAGCATACAAGAGTTTGACTTTTGCGTCAAGTCCTCCACTTCGTCATCATTCCGCTGGCGTTTATTTCAATGATAACATCTATTTGTTTGGAGGAACCAGCATTAACAACTGGACTGGACATTCAGATTTCTGGAAGCTACACCAACAGCGCTGGTCAAGGCTTCCAGCTCAGGGCCCGTCACCACGCTCGAGCCATTCACTATTTACTACACCGAATTCAAAAGCTATTTATCTTTTCGGTGGGTGGAATGACAATCAAGTACTTGGAGATTTTTGGAAGTATGAAAATGGGGAATGGATTCAAATTAATGAAACCACACCTCTAAATAAGCGATACTCACCCGGAATCGCCTATGATCATAAAAATGATCGTATCATCCTATATGGTGGCTGTGGACCAGACAGACAGAACTATGGTGACACCTGGTCATTTCAGAATGGAGAATGGAGGCTACTTTCAGAGGAATCTTCTCCCGGTGAGCGCTGTAGGCCTCAATTGGCCTATGATGAAGTGAATGAAAAAGTACTTCTCTTCGGAGGATCTGGGGGTAAGGGGGAAACATGGATGCTAAATGGCGATGAGTGGAAAATCGTCTCTGACACAGGCCCTAAGCCTAGGTACAACCATGTCATGGAGAGCGACGAAAGTAGAAAACGAATTGTGTTATTTGGGGGAGCAGCTCCCGGAGGAGTTCGATTCAACGATACCTGGGAGTGGGATGGTCAAGAATGGAAAATTATGCCCCCTTCAGATAGCCCTTCTGAACGAGACATGAGCGTAATGGTGTACGATGAGTCTGGTCAATTAATACTTCTCATTGGAGGCAGGACACCCAAATGGAATCCTCTCAACGATCATTGGACCTGGAATGGGACAAACTGGACTAAAATCAAATAAGAACAACATGAAAAACAATCTTACATTATTTCTACTCGCACTATCATTTGGCCTGCATTCACAATCCCCCCAAGAGACTGTAGATGCCCTATATGCATCCATTAATTATGATGGTAAAACCATACCTGACTTTAAAAAATCCCAGGGCTTATTCACTGAAAAGGCACAATTTAAGTGGGTTAATGACTCAACAGTAAATTCTTTTACACCTTCAGAATTTCTAAAGATTTACGAGGATCAAATCAAAGAAGGAATCATTTTAAAGGCCTCCGAATATGAAATCTCGAACGAATCGGAGGTTTATGGAAACATTGCTCACTTCTTCAGTTCCTATAAGGCTGAAGTTCAAACTTCGCAGGGAATCCATGAAAAAAGAGGCATCAATAGCATTCAGCTTATTAAGAATGAAAATAACGAATGGAAGATAGCAGCCATGGTATGGTATGATGAAGATGAGGCTAATCCCCTTCCATTGATGCTGGATGATAAGTATTCTACTGACAGGCAAAAGATCGAGAAGGCTGCATTGAACTATGTAGAAAGTATCTATAAGGTAGATACCACTCTTTTGAAGAGTGTTTCACCGGATTTGGTAAAACGTGGCTATTACTACTCGAGGAAAAATAACATCTGGTCATTAAGCCCAATGACCTATAAGGAATTGAAACACACGGCAGCCACATATAATCAGAAAGGGTGGATACCGGCTTCTGCACCCCAAAAGGTAGAAATTCTAGACATGGATGAACGTGTAGCTAACGTGAAAGTCTACGCCATCTGGGGATTTGATTATCTACTCATGACCAAGAATGATCAGGGTGACTGGATGATTGATCAAATTTTATGGCAGAGTTATAATCAAAGTGATCAGGCACGGATGGTTAGCAAAATGAAGAATAAATAATCGAGCAATGAGGGCAACATACCACCTGATTTTTTTCTATTTATTCATTGCATGCAATCAAAATCGTGGCGAAAGTTTTGATAACGAGAATCTAGTTTTAGCACAAATGGGAGACCTTGAAAAGTGGCAAAACCTTCAGTCGCTCTACATCAAAGCAATTCATGAAGAGCAAAGACTTGATTTCCCATACTACTCAGAGATAAAACGCAACCTATCACCTACAAAGGTCTGGGTTCATCAGTGGACAGATGAGTTTGATAACATTCGCTACTTTAATGATTCAACCGGGTGGAATCTAAGAAATGGAGTTAGGTCGGAAATGGACTCTTCTATGTATGCCTTCCTTAAAAATTGGGATAGACATTTATTCTATCGAACGATTAAGAATCTTGCCTCAAAAGAGTATCAAGCAAACGATCTAAATGATTCAACATATACAATTTGGGATGGAGACTATTTTATCGCCAAAATCATCTTAAGTGATAAAGGACTCCCTTACAAATATTTTACTCCAACAATCTCTGGTGATACCTCGCTGACAGTTTATACAAAGTGGTCTGAGACTGATGGGATTGTTCACCCGGATGTATCTATGGCACTGGACTCGAGCTTTGTCTTTACAGCTGAAATTTGGATGCCTTATTTTGAAGACACAACTTATTAAAGCTGTGGATTAATTGACACTTGCATAAACTTATTTCGATTAAAAGTGTATCCTTATAACTAACCTATCATGAAAAAGCTACTTCAAACTTCTAATGATATCCTTCCTTTCATACTTCGTATAGGATTAGCTATTGTCATACTGCCTCATGGATTGCAGAAGCTACTTGGAATATGGGGTGGACATGGCCCTCAATGGACAGTGGACATGTGGCAGAAATGGTGGGGTCTACCAGGCTTTGTTACCTGGTTGGCTATTCTTTGTGAATCAATCGGTATGATCTGTCTCATGCTTGGGCTAGGCACACGTTTTATTGCTGGATCGTTTGGACTTATTATGCTAGGTGCCATCTATCTGGTTCATGCAAGGTTTGGTTTTTTCATGAACTGGTATAACCAGCCAGGAAGGGGTGAGGGATTTGAATTTCACCTGCTAGCACTTACGCTAGTAATAGCCTTACTGATAAAGGGTAGTGGTAAATGGTCAATTGACTTGTTAATTACTCAACAATCAAAAAATAGCGATCGATGAAAAGAAGAGATTTTATCAAAGGCACGCTAGCAGCTACAGCCTTAACGACCTTTTCAGTACCGACTCTTGCGACAAATAAAAAGCTAAAAGTGCTGATGTTGGGAGGTACCAATTTCGTTGGGCCTCATTTCGTTAATCAATGTCTCAGAAACGGACATGAGGTTACCTTATTCAATAGAGGTGAAACAAATCCTGATTTGTTCTCTGGATTGGAATGGATAAAGGGAAACCGGTTTCCAGATCAAGGTGATGGATTAAAGGGGCTTAGAGGAGATCGAAAATGGGATGTAGTAATCGATACATGGCAAGGAGCTCCGGTTTGTGTTGCCCAAACTGCCAGCCTTTTGCAAGGAAGAGTAGATCAATACATTTACATTTCTTCAATTGCCACTTTTCGCAACTACAAAGAACATAACATGAGCGAGGAGTCTCCATTGCTCGACGTATCTGAGATCATGGAGTCCTTTGACGATCATTATTATTCAGAAAGGAAACGAGCTGGTGAGCAAAATGTCAAAAAGTACTTTCCGAAGGGTGGGACAATATTGCGTTGTGGAAGTATTCTTGGCGAGAACCTGAATTATAATGAAGTGCCCACGCTCTCATTCTATGAATATCATTTTCTCCTTGGCAAGGATGTCATCTTGCCTGATGATGAAAGTGCAAAATTTCAATTAATAGATGTCAAAGATTTGGCAGCATTTGGATCGCTGACGATGGAAAATTCCTTATCTGGAGACTTTAATATGGTAGGTCCTGAACAAACGCTCAAGTGGAAGACTTATGTGAATCTTCTACATAAAGCCACAAGGAGCACTTCCAAAATTCATTGGGCTAAAACAGAATGGTTAACCGAGCGAGGAATTCAAGAATGGTCTGACATTCCAAACTGGATTCCGATGAGTTCGTCTGAACCTGGCTTTTATACAATCAATAATAAAAAAGCGATCGATACCGGCTTGGCATTTGAGTCTGTATATACAACCTTGGTTGATGGAATTAACAATCTTTCGATAAATAAAGTACGAGAGCTTAAAAACGTTGGAGGATACAGTGAAGAAACTCGACTCAAGCTGATTGATGAGTGGGTTAGAACTAATGCTAAATAGAAAAGATCAATTGTTAGTCATATGAAAAGAAGAGACTTTCTATATGTGATACCAGGAGTTCTTGGATCGTTTGCTTTCTTAGCTGAAGTCAGGAAACTTCCCATTACCATGTTTTTTGAAGATGATGGCATAGTACCCAACAGCAAGCTTCCATTGCTGCTTTACAAAAAAGCATTTGACGAACGAAATAATGACGGTGCTGAATGGCTGGAAAAGAGGTTTCAAACCAATGATTGGAGCAATTCATGGCGAAATGGAATTTTTGACTTCCAGCACTATCATAGTATCGCTCATGAGGTACTGGGAATTTACAGTGGAGAAGCCGAGGTATTGCTTGGTGGAGATCAGGGAGAAAAGGTAATTGTAGAAGCTGGAGATATTATAGTAATCCCTGCCGGAGTTGGACACAAGAACCTGGGCAGCCATAATCTTGGAGTGGTAGGCGCCTACCCGGAAGGTATGCCGGTCGATATCATCAGATGTCAGCCTGGTGACCGACCAGGTACTGATAGAAACATAGCAGCGGTACCAAATCCTAAAACAGATCCATTGGATGGAAAGTCCGGATCGCTACTCAAACTATGGGGTAAATCCTAAAATAAGTAAATCATGAAATCAATACTTATCTCTTTACTGGTACTTACTGGAATCGGATGTAATGCTCAAATTAATCTTAGCCAACTGGACGGATTCATAACATCAAAAGAATTAACCAAGCTTGAAATATTAGGTGAAAATGGCATAAATCAATTATTGATTGACGACACAGATAAAAATTACCTGAGATTAAGCGTCAAATCAGAAGAACTATATGTGGCAAGTCTGTGCATTTGCAATGAGAAAAATGAGGTTTCTGTTCTTCATGCCTCAGCAGCTTTAGGACAGATTCTATACAAGAAATCAGAATCCAGTTGGACAACTAATCAAAAATTCGATTGGCAAATGAGAGAGGAAGGAATGGAGGCTGGAATTCTAGAAAAACGGAAAAGGTATCTTGATAACTTTGGTTGGGTGGCAAATACCATGGGTATGGGACAAGCCGGGGAGACTGAATTCATCATTGACAGAAATAAATTTAAAGGGGAGCTCAAGCTAGCCATCGGCCTCATGACAGCCAGAGATCCTAACGACATTATCGGCATTCCAATAAGTGACGGAGGGGATTGCGCTGATCACATGCTGGTCAGTGGAGATCCTAAGTCCAGCTACTACTTTGACCCAAGCTCATGGATAGTCATCATGGATTAAAGCAACACAGGCTTGCCCCTGAACTACTAAAACAGAGGCAAGCGCTACCAACCACACTCAATTGAAACTTTAGTTTTTATTGATTCACCAACCGAATAATTACTCCATTTGGCTGTCGCAAGCCACCGAATCCGCTTTCAAACAAGTCCCCCTCTGAGGTTCCATCGGACGTATAAATTTTCAAGGTTGAGCCTCCTCCATTGCCAACTAGCAGCTTCCCATTCGGCAGCATATCAATGCCCTCCGGCTGGGTTAATCCTGAAGCAAATGTTCCAATAAAAGATCCATTAATATCAAATTCCTGGATATTTCCACCTGTCCAATCCAGCACCAAAACTTCATCATTGGATGTAATCCAGATATTGGTTGGTCCCTGAAGGTTCGATGAGATAAAAATTCCCAGGTCATTCCCTTCTGAGTCGAATTTTCTTACCGTTCCTTGAAATGAAGAGACATAAAAGTTTCCATTTGCATCCCAGTCCATCCCGATAGCCTGATTTATGCCCGCATTGGTAAATTCTCCTTCTAAAGTCCCATCCAGATTATACCTCAGTACAGGTGCAGAGTTGTTCCATTGCAGCACATAGAGCAAATTATCCGATCCAATCTTCATTCTCGTGGGGCCGTTTGATACAGTAGCAAACCTCCCCCTGTACTCCCCTGTATTAATATCAAATTCATCAATGCTATTGCTTGAGAGATTTGAAACCAGCATTGTTCCCTTGTCTTCCAGAAACACAATATCCTGAGGCCAGGCCAGGTTTGAGCTTATGAGTGTCTCCGCAAAACCACCGTCTTCATCATACCTGATCACCTTGTAGGGACCACCGTTATTAAACTGTGCCGCATCGGTCACATATATTTCGGTGCGAGGTGCTGTACTATCCCAGATACGAAAATCAATGCTCTCAGATAGATCATCTACTGTCGCTGTTACAGTGACATCTCCAATAACCAGACCAGTCACAACACCATCTGCATCGACGGATGCATTAGTATTACTTGCGGTCCAGGTCACTTCTGAAGTGATTTCGATATCATTTCCATTTTGATCTTTTCCCGACAAGGATAGCTCTACCGTCTCGTTCAGGTCTATTTTCCCTGAATTGTTTTCTATAACTATCGAGGTGAGAACTAAAGGTTCTGCATCACTTCCACCCCCACAGCCAATACAAAAAGCCAGCAGCCAAAAATATTTATTTAGCATTTTCATGATTTTCTATTTTATGATTAGTTAATCAGCCCGTGTATAATTAATCCTCCAATTAAGATTCCAGGTCTCGCCCCCATCTGTAGATGCTTCCCAATCCCAGGTAAACGCATCCTCAGTGATATCATAAAATCTCATTCTGGAAATGGACTCCTTCCCATTTGGAAGCTGTCGTGGACTGGTCATTTGAAAAATTCTGGTATCGCCTTCCATGATGCCGATCAAATCAATGTAGCCACCCTGACTATCAGCCCAAGCCTGATGCCATTTGCCATCGCGGGGATTAAACGTACTGATACTGGTACCGAGGTATCCTTTAAAGTTTCCTTCCGTTGCTTCAAAGTTTTCCTGGATCACCCGCCCGTTTAGTTTCTTTTCGATCAAATTGGTACCCTTTCCCCCATCCCATGTCAAATCCCACTTTCCCACCCAGAAATCCATCTTTGCAAGATCTTCTTTTGAAGGTTGTGGCGGTTGCTGTGCTACTGCAATCACACACCATATAAGTCCGGTTAATAGTAAAGTCGTTTTCATATTTTTTGTTTTTGTTTTGATAAGATTAACGATCCAACCTCCTTCAACACTTAACTAATCATCCCTTTGAGGTTAACATTAACGAATATTTATCCCCCAATTCCGTTTCCTGATTAGATTTATCCGTTGATGAAAAGTATAGGAATTACCTTTTCATCCTTGTTACAATAAAATCATGACCTGGGAACTCGTACTTTTTTTAGCGGCCGCTATCAATGGAGTAATTCTATCATTGATGTTCATCATTAGCGAGAGCAAGCGCAAGCGCTTCCTTGGATTGTACTTGCTTATGTTCTCCATTACTATCCTGCACTATGTCAATTATTGGTCAAAACTGGTCAACCCGCCAGTGTTGGTAACCTGGCTTTTTGTTACCTCAAACTGGCTGATGCCTTTTTCATTTTACTATTACATAAAAAAAGGGGCGAAACTTAACCACCTGCCTTTTCATCTGATGCCTGCTTTGATTTTCACTCTTTACTGGCTTGCTATGCGCTATTTCATTCAAGCACCACCATCCTACTATCCCATAGCCAATCAGGTAATTATGTTTTGTAAAATCTCGCTGTTTACCGGATATGGATTTGTCATTCTAAAAACAGCAAAGATCAGCAGCATCAACAAGCTGTTTATGCTTGCGTATGCTTCTTTCGTCATTGGACTGATCGCATACTCTGCCTCACTAAAATTCGGTTTCTATACGCTCAGACTGGACTACATCATCTGCGCAGGGTTTGTGTTACTGACCTATGGGATCACTTATTTTGGAGAATACAGCTTTATCAAAGAAAAAATCAGGCCTAAATATTCCTCCAGCAGCCTTACTAAAGAGGATGGAGATTACCTGGTGCAGAAAATCAATAAAGTGCTTGAACAGAATAAGTACTACAAAGATCCGGACTTCAGCTTGTCTTCCTTTGCGGAGAAACTGGGCGTTCCGAAGTATCGAATCTCACAGGCACTCAATGCATTTTCAGACAAATCTTTTTCAACCCTCATCAATGAGTTTCGGATAGAGGAAGCCAAACAAAAACTAAGTAGTGATGCAACAAGTCATTTAAAACTTGAAGCCATTGGTGAAGAAGTGGGGTTTAAAAACAAAGTATCGTTCTATAACAACTTCAAGAAGATGGTAGGTAAATCGCCGGGGGAATTCAGGGAAGAGTACATGCACCAGAGTGCTTAAGATTTATGATTAGATAAAAAAAAGCCATCCGCCGGCTGGCGGATCGCCCTTTCATTTTGAGTCTAGTCCTTGACCTCAGAGTTCATCTACTGATTTTTTGTACATCCTGAAAAACAAGAAGGGTAAAAAGCCGATTCCAAATACCAGGAAACTGAGTCCTAGCATTAGTCCTGCCCCCATCAGATGCAGAAACTTCATGGTTATGGAAGTTACCAATAACAGAAATGATACTCCTCCGAATATCCATTTCAAACGCTCAGACAACACTTCTCTTGCAAAATTCTTATACCGATTAATTAAGAATAATGGAATGAAAATAAATGCCAGACCTAAAGCTCCAACACCAAGCAAAACCCCTGCACCTGGCAGGTGTAGTAATTTAAAAGCGATACCGGCTATCCAGGTCACTGTGAACAGATAGCCTACAACATACATTAGTCGTTTCATAAATATGATTTTTGAGTAATTGAATAAAAAAATAGTTTCTTGTTGTATTTCGTCCAGCCCGTGTGGTGCGGTTTGCAGATAAGCGTTTTCCAGAGCCTGCTCGAATGAGCTACCGCGACCCATATCAATCTCGACGAGGCAGCAGAAATGATCAATCAAATCATCCTTCAGTGCTTGATTTTTAATGGAGCTGCTTTCGACCTCTGCTATGATTCGATCTTCGTATTCTTCAGCAATCATATGGCTGACGATGTTTTTAAGTCGCTGAAAATTACTTTCTCAATCGTCTTGATAAAATCTCGCATTTCATCCAGCAAAGTCTCCTTTTGCTCCTCCCCTTTGGTAGTCAGCTTGTAGTACTTTCTTACTCGCTTGCCAATACTTACTTCCTCGAAGGTGAGAATTCCATCCTTCGTCATTTTATGTAGCGCCGGATACAAAGACCCATCCTTTAAGTGAATCTTCCCATCGGTCTTTTCCTTAACCATCTGAGAAAGCTCGTAACCGTACATCTTGCCTTTCTCAGAAAGCACTTGTAATACGATCACTTCCAATGTTCCTTTTAAGAGTTCTTTCGAATACATAATGCAACAATACATCAAGTATTGATATATTACAAATAAATACCTCATTATTTGAGGTATTATTTTCAACAATCATCAATTTTAGCTTAAATGGATACTTTTGCATCAATGAAAATCAAAGATCACTGGCAATACACCGACGAAGAATATGAGAAAATCTTCGGGTCTTATAGACTTAAACCGGGAATGTTCACGCATGAAGCACACCTGCGACTAGCGTACATTCATATTCGGAAATATGGACGGAAGCAAGCTGAGCAAAACATGTGTGACCAGATCAAAGGGTTTGCGGAATCGCTTGGTGTCTATGATAAGTTCAATAAGACGGTGACAATCGCATCAGTGAAGGCAATGGATCACTTCATGCAAAAGGCAAAGACTGACAATTTCAAAGACTTTATAAAGGAGTTTCCCCGTTTGCTGACCAATTTCAAAGACATCCTAGGACAACACTATGGCTTCAATGTATTTGCAGACAAACGAGCCAAGAAAGAATTTGTGGAACCAGATTTACTCCCTTTTTAATTTTTCCTCTTCGGATGCAGTTCATGAAAAAAGATGTCTCCATTAGGAACATCAAACTCGATTCCTTCTACATTTAGGTTATTGTCCAACTCAAAGGAAACGGTACCAAAATCAAACCAAGCATGTTCTTTATCCCATTTGATTTCATAGGTATCATAATGCCAGTGTTCTAAAGTCGCACTCAATTCTGGTGCATCTTGAAAACTGATCCGTAATTCGTTCTCCTCATTAGAAACTATAATGTTACCATACATGGGATCATAATAGGTGCCAACCATTTCAGCTTCTTCTACAGATGGTGTTGTACCCATCTTTCGTGCTACCAGTCTTTCCTCTACATCTTCTTTGTGGCCATTTCTAGATCTTGCTCTTTCCAAATACTCTGCGGACCAGTCACGCATATCTTTTTTCAGGTATTGATTCACAATGTAGTACGCCAAAGGAGTGGAGATTCCCTCCATTGTATTGGTGAGTACAACTACACCTAGCTTTAAGTCTGGTACCATCATAACCCTGGAGTACATACCGTCATATCCTCCTCCATGGCTAACAGCCATTGTTCCGTAATAGTCCATTACACTCCATCCTAATCCATACCCCGCAAAATGCCTTCCCGGGATTGATTCTTTAGAACCTTCACTCAGCTTAAAATTATTATGTGGTGTCCACAACAGGTTTTGCTGTTCTTTTTCAATGAATTGCTTTCCGTCCCACTCACCTCCATTCAGGTTCATCATCATCCATTTGGCCATATCAGTGGATGATGAAATAATTCCTCCAGCTGCACTAGGAGCATCCCAGCTGGCCCATTCGATTGGTACCGTCCCATTTTCTAAGGTTGGTTTGTGAGGTATGGCTGTATTTTCAGGTAAGTCGTTAACGCTGATAACAGTATTATTCATCCCCAAAGGATTCATGAAATGCTTTTTCACATAGGCTTCCCATGGCTCTCCTGTCACTTGTCGAATCACCTCACCAGCTACAATAAACATCAAATTGGTATACCCATATCCATCACGGAATTCAAATGCCTCAGGCACATAAGCTGCCTGCTTAATGATCTCTTCAGGGGTTTTCTCAGTCTTATACCAGATTACATCTCCACTGAAAGTTCCTAGTCCAACCCTGTGGCACAAAAGATCTTCTATGGTGACCATGGAGGAAATGTATTCGTCACCATAAAGTGTGAAGTATGGCAGGTAATCCCTTACCTTATCTTTCCATGATAGCTCTCCCTCTTCTACGAGTTTGGCTATGCAGGAAGCGACAAAAGCTTTTGAATTGGAGGCAATCGCAAAAAGGGTATTATCATCTACCTTATCCTTCCCTCCAATCTCCTTTACTCCATACCCTTTACTGAGAACAATCTTCCCATCTTTCACAATCCCAACAGACATGCCCGGCACATTCCAGTCTTTTCTCGCTTGCTCGATATATTTGTCAATAGCTTTGACATCAACCTGTGCCCGGACTGAAATAAATAAAAGTAAGAGAGATAGGAATAATAGCTTTTTCATTCTTCTGGGTTTGATGAAGAACGAAAATACGAAATAAAGCTATTTGATGCTACCAGGTAGAGCTTTTCGCATTCAACACCGCCTTCATCACATCTTTTTGACTGATCTGGCCTATCAGCTTGCCTTCATGTACAACAGGGAATCGGCGCAATCTCTTTTCAAGAAACATCTTAGCTGCCTCAAATATGTTGAGGTTGGGATCTACGGTGATCACATTTTTTGCCATGTGTTCTTCTACCAATCCTGTGAATATAGGCATGTTATCATACTTCCCTTTTACCACTTCCTTAAGGCAGTCCCCTTCTGAGATAACCCCTACCAACTCACCCTGATCGTTAACTACTGGTCCCCCTGATATCTTATGCTTCATCAAAGCATCTACCACTTCATGCATGGGTTGTTTGGGATTGAAAGTAATCAACTTTCTGGCCATATAATCCTCTACTTTAAGGGCTTGTGATTCCTGGATTTTAGGAGCTTCTGCTCCCCGATAGCTCATTACCATATTTAGCTGAATTTAAAGTGTTAAGTAGCATAGAATCTACTCAAAAAACACGAAATAGCCAAATTTAGTATTAGCGTAGATTAGCTGGAATGATCGGATACAATGACCCACTGATCTCCCAATCGTCTGAAAAGAAGTGAAAAGTGGCCATTGGGATTATCGCTCTTTCGCTTCAAACTCCATTTTCCTACTACCGACCAAAAATCGTCACTCAATGGATCAATGATGAGAAGTTCAAATGTTAGTTTACCCATGGCTGACTTATCCGGATAGGATTTTTTGTAATTATCCAGGGTTTGCTGCCATCCATATGTCAGGCCCTTGCTGCCAATAAAAACTAACTGATCAGACTTCCAGTAGCCTTCCATGAAACACTCCAGATCTCCTGCATTCCAGCACTCTTGCTGCTGAGCCAACACATCGCGAATGGCCTGCTCGTCAGGGCTTTGTTGTGAAAACGTGAATGAAGTAATTAAAAAAAGTAAGAGACCAACTTTTCTCATTTTCTAAGATACGTTTGAATCTTAGCTTTTAACGTCTCTTTATCTGTAGTAATGTGCGGATCGCTGTAAATTTTCAGCATCATTTCACGAAGTACATCCTCATCATATCCCAGCTTGCTGGCAATCCGTGCGCAGAACTTTATTTCCTCCTTGTAGATTCGCCCGTCAATCTTCATCAACTGCACCACATTGTAGAGGTAATCGTATCGCTGATCATCGGAAAGGGTCTCCAATCCCTCAATAACTGACGGATCTTCAAAACACTCACTAATCTCCTCTGCAGACATTCCATTGGCTTTGCCGATCTGCTTGATCAGATCAATCTCCTCCTGAACTACTACTCCATCCACACGGGCAAGCTGCACCAGCATGTTCAGATGAGATCGGATGATATTTGGAAAATTATTGTCGATGACTCTTTCGATTAGTTACTAAATTGCTTTAAAGGCTTTTCACTGATGAATCACAAAAGTAAACCCACCATTGTTAATCTCAAACTATTATGTCTGAGGTCTAAAAATGAAAGGAAATAATGAATTTTCTAGCGCACCTATATCTAAGTGGAAATGATGAGGAACTTTTGGTTGGTAATTTCATCGGTGATTTTGTGAAAGGATCACAAATGGATCAGTATCCAGCTAACATCCAAAAGGGTATACGTCTGCATAGAAGCATCGATTCATATACAGATAATCACGAGGTGGTACTTCAAAGTAAAATTAGATTGAGAGAGAAATTCCGCCACTTTGCTCCAGTGATTGTGGATGTCTATTACGACCATTTTCTCGCAAAAGACTGGACGAGCTTTTCAAATACACCACTATTGGAGTACACGGAAAACTTTTACCAAACCATGGATTCTTACTATGACATCTTACCAAAAGGCGTAGTGCATATGCTCAGCTACATGGCAAGAGATAATTGGCTCTACAATTATCAATTCATAGAAGGTATAGATAAGGCCCTTACTGGCATGAGTAGGAGGACTAAATATGAAAATAAGATGGACGAGGCATCTCAGGCATTGATTGATCACTATGAAGATTACAAGCAGGAATTTCATCAGTTTTTTCCTGAGTTGCAGAATCATGTAAAAAACTTTGAGGCATGAAAGACTTTTTAATGGTAGGATTGGGAGGATTCTTGGGAAGTATAGCCAGATATGGAGTTTACATTTTTACAGCCAGGTTTTATCCCGACAAAACTTACTCAGGAACACTTGTCGTCAACCTGATCGGTTGTTTACTAATTGGATTATTGAGTGGAGGAGCCATAAAACTTAGTAACCAAACAACATTATTTCTCATCGCTGGACTATGTGGTGGGTTCACCACCTTCTCTGCCTTTGCATTGGATGGATTGAAATTGATTCGTGAAGGTTTGATACTACAGTTTGTGATGTATGCGTCTGTAAGCATGATCGGGGGATTAATTGTTTGCCTGGCAGGATTCTACCTGACCTATAAAGCATAATCTTTCTTCCATTTTCTCCGTTATATAGTCACTAACCATTTCTGATGACGAACTACTACCACGTATTAGGCTTATCTGAAGATGCTACCCCTGCCGAAATAAAGGCAGCATTCAAAAGGCTGGCGGTAAAGTACCATCCCGACAAGCACCCCGGCAGACCAGAGATGGAGGAAAAATTCAAAGAGATCAATGTTGCCCACCAAATTCTATCTGACGAATATGAAAAGGCGAGATTTGACCTGAAACTAAAGTATCGTCAGTTTTCGCAAAATGATACCAGACCGTATACCTATCAACCTCCACGACCAGATCAATGGAAAACAAGAAACAGAGCCCGATATAGTAGCGGACGAATCGACTATCGACAAAATGCCATAGCTACCGCGTACGCATTTGGCATCACATTTTTGATCGCCCTGCTGGTGATGACGGGTGTGTGGGTGAAACAAAGCTATGATGATCATCAGCTGGAAAAAATGCTGGCTGAGAGAAGAACGACCTACATGGATGCAAGGAAGTACTTTGAAGCAGGTGAGTACAAAACAGCATTTGAAATCATGACCTCACTGGACTTTTTCAGAACAGAGGAACGGGACATGAAGATGTTTAAGAATACCATGATTGATCAGATTGCTGAGAAGGGGAATTCCCATTTCAGAAAAAAAGAATATCATGAAGCCATCAGTTTATATGAGCTGGTTCAGGAGTTTGCCCCTGATCTACCCTTTTATGAGCTCAGACAAAAACTAGCAGAGGCATATAAACGAACAAATCAACCGGAAAAAGCCATCGACATTCTTAAGGATTTTTTAGTAGGTGAGTATGAAATCATTTCATCGCTGGTAAAAATCGCTGAGATACAGCACAAAGAACTGAACAACCCTGCTGAGGCGCTGGATCATCTACTCATCGCTCATCGGCTTGCCATAAAAAGATACAAGACCTTTTACGGCGATGGATACGCCATGGTCATCAATGAAAAGTACGTGCCTCGCTCACACTATTACCTTTATACCTACCTCGCAGATATTTATGTGGAACTCGACGATCCAGAAATGGCCATCAAAGCGGCAGACTGGAACAAATACGTGTGGCCAGACAGTGCCTCCTCCTACATTACTAGTGCCAATGCCTACCTGAAAATGGGACGAAAAGATCAGGCATGCCAGGAATATGCCGGAGCAAAAGACCGAAACTGGACTGGAATTTCCTCAATGTATTGTAACTAATGGCAGGCTACTCAAAAAATCCTCTTTGGAAAAAGCTAGGCATAAAGGAAGGGTATGCTTGCTTCCTTTTTGATTCTCCCGAAAACTATTTTGATCTACTCGAAGAAACACCTACCAACACCGAATGGGATGACGAACTGTCCTCCAAAGCATACGACTTTCAGCATGTATTCGTAAAGGAGCTAAAGACGCTGGATACTAACTGGAAGACCTGGAAAGAAGCACTGAAAAAAGATGGCACGATGTGGGTTTCCTGGCCAAAAGGGGGGTCAAAAATTGAGACCGACTTAAATGGAAATATCGTGAGAGAGTTTGGGCTGGCAGGTGGCCTGGTGGATGTAAAAGTTTGCGCTGTAGATGAAGACTGGTCGGGACTAAAGTTTATGTATCGGAAAAAAGATCGTTAAAATCATCATCTACTTTAAATTCCACCTTGCAGCGCTGGTTATTTAGCAATTCCATATCATCCACCATAATAAACTCATCCTGCTCCTTTTGCATCTTAGCATTGGCTTCCTTCTTCACTTTTATTCGTTTGATGGCCTCCACAAAGCGACGCATCTCCGTGATATCCTCCAGAATCAACTCGGGCACTTGAGTTGGTTTACCGTCTTCTCCTTTAGCTACCATGGTGAAGTAGCTATTATTGGTATGTTTTACCTCATTGGTTTTCACATTTTCTGATGTCACCTTTATTCCTACTACCAATGAGCTGTTACCTACATAGTGGACTGCCGCATCCAGTGTCAACAGCTCACCCACATCTACCGGCTGTAGAAACTCGACTCCATCGACCGTGACCGTGACACAGTACGTACCGGCATGCTTGCTAGCCGCTGCATAGGCCACCTTATCCATGAGTGATAGGATGAGTCCACCGTGCACTTTTCCTCCAAAATTGGCGAAGGAAGGAATCATCAACTCTGTGAGCTTGGTTCTGGAAAACTGAACGGGTCTTGGATCCATCATTCTAAAATTCTACTTTCACATCGGTCGATTGTTCGCCATTCAGCACTTTGATCAGGTCAAATTCAAATATTACATCCTTTCCGGATTGATCAACAACTAACCCCTTGCTTACAGATTTTACCTTTCTAGGCAGGTGAAGAATGAGTCTGGACTTTGATCCTTTCAATAGCTCTCCCAGCACGAGCATGGAAGAATCATTCTCATCCATCTTGATCTCCATATCCGACACCCTTGAAAACGAATTGGCATCAAAGCTGTATTTCACATTTACACTCGGCATTTCCATTCCCATCCCTCCGCTGGTTGCTGTCTGATTTTCATTCATAAAATCCTGAAATCCCTGCAAATCTTCAATGCTTCGAAAACTGAAACGCATACCTGAATTGAGATAGCGCTCAGCTTTGCTACCTTTCATAAACATCTCCATTTTGTCCAGATACTTCTTCTTGGCCGGGTCATTCTTAATGCTATCTGGCACACGACCTGAGAAATCAATTATCGAATCTATCTCAGCTGGAAACTCTGCCCAGATCTGCTCATCCACAATTTGCCGCAGACTATCCTCAGAGGCATCAGGGTACATCCCGCTCATCATTCCCATCATCATAGATTGTGTACTGCTGATCACATCAGAATACACCAGGTATTCGCCACTTCCGTCAGCGTTTAAATAGATCTCTTCTGTGATACTAGCGCAGGAAAAGAACGTTAGGAAAAAGACCACAGACAGCTTTTTCATTTGATTGATTGGGTTCGATTTCATGGGTGTTGTGCGTTAGGTTATTGATTTTTCAGCCCACCAAATCACCACTCATCTTTCTACACTCTTTGATTTTTTTATTCAGAATCAGCTTCCAAAATGGTGATCGAGTCACTACTAATTTAGTCTTTACCCAGAGGTTATTCAAAAACTTCCCTTTCCAGGTTTTGCTTCCGGCAATATTTGTGGGCTCTACAATGTATTCAAAGCCCATTTTGTGGGTTTCTTCCGTCACACATCGATTGCCATATGCGATCTTATTGGCATCCGGCACATAGATCAAGGCGATATTCTTTCGTTTCGGTTCATTAACCTTTTTGTTGGAGTCCTTTCTCATCTCCAGATTCTCCGTGGGTAGATGATCCTGCATAGGCTTTTCTTTCTGAGCAAAACAGAACTGACCGAGACAAATAAAGACACCTAACAAAATGATCTTGCGCATACAGTAACCAAAATAGAGAAAATTTCAGCAATGATTGCTGGTCGGGGGGGTAATAAATAACTTGCGACGCAAAATTGACGAAGCGTGAAGTTTATCATCTCTTTTTTCCTTAGATACGTACCTCGAAAATATCTCCAACTCTTTAGCCATGTGGCAATGAGAATGATGGCTGTATTTTATAAAGGAAATAAGGTAGAATGCCCTGTTTGCGAATCGAAATTCCGTAAGTTTTTACCCTACGGCCGAAAATCCAGAAGCAACGCGCTTTGCCCCAAATGCCTGGCACTGGAGCGCCACCGGCTGATCTGGCTTTATCTAAAAAGGAAAACTGACTTTTTCACCAAGGAAGCGAAGATGCTACATGTAGCACCAGAGCTCTGTTTCATGAGTCGATTTGATACGCTGGAAAATTTGGAATATATCACAGCTGATATAGAATCTCCTCTGGCTAAAGTGAAAATGGATATCCACGAGATTCCATTTGAGGATGACTCTATCGATATCATTTTTTGCAATCACGTTTTGGAGCACGTGGATGACGATATGAAAGCTTTGAGCGAAATACGCAGAGTATTGAAACCGGGTGGATGGGCAATCCTACAGGTACCATTTTTCTATCCCTTACCTAAAACGACTTACGAAGACAAGACCATCATCAATCCGAAAGATCGAGAAAAAGCCTTTGGACAGGATGACCATGTTCGTATGTATGGGGAAGATTATGGAGCAAGATTGGCCAGCTCCGGATTTCAGGTTGTGGAAGAGCGATTGATCGATGAGCTAAGTGCTGAAGAGAAATCCAGATACGCACTTCCTGATAAAGAGGTGATTTATAAAGTGGTGAAGTAACTACGGGTTAAACCCATACTCCACACCAAAGTACACCTCATAAATAAACTCATTCAAAGGGATGATCGGCTTATCATCCCACAGGAAGCTGGAGGTCATCTTTACTTTAAATCGATCCGTTAGCGCGTTCTTAAACTCCAATTGTCCGCTTAACCGATTTCGAAACGCATCTATAACTCCATCATGTCCCGACTGCAGATAGACAATGGCATTAATATTCGTGGTTTTAGTAAGGCTGATATCCGCACTTAGGTAGGAGTTCATTTTCCAAAGGTTCTTCTCGATGGCCTCAAACTCGCCATTCCATCGCTCATGCTCATGAAAAATTCCTAACCCGGCATAGAGTGAATTCTTCTGCTGTAGGATATTCCACCGATAGCCTCCTCCCAGCAGCCAACGAAGAGCCATGTTTCTGGACTCATCAAACTGTATCTGTCCAAATACTTCAGGAGTGAGCTTGGCTGATCTCCGGAATATCTCGCGCAGGTGAGCCGTTCCATTGTAGATCAAAGGTCCATTACCAATTTTGTAATAATTAAGGCCGCTGATCAGTACCGTGGCGGATTGCTCCGCGATGTAGACCACATCCACATTGTTGTTCACACCAACGTATATATTCTCCTCCTCCGCTGTGGAGCTTCGGTTATTTACCGCAAACGTGGCATCTATTACTCCTGTGAAATAATTTGAAGAGTCTGAAGCCAGAAAACCTTTGTCTACCTTGAGGATTTGTGCAGAGGTGAATAAAAAACAATTTATAAATATGATTAACAGTAGTGTTCTTTTCATAGCACCGATTTCAACACAATTATCTATTTAATCATTCAAATCACAAGGGCAACAATAAAAAATCCTGCCTCTCGACAGGATCATTTTATTTGTACAGAATATTTGAAAATTATCGTATTATCAATACCGCAGACTTACTTTCGGCATCATTTGTTTTCAATACGTATGTTCCTGCTTCAAGCCCATCCACAGATAAATCATTGTCCTTATCAAACTGACCGGAACGAACAAGTTCACCCGAAATAGAATAGATGTTCCAGGTTGTTTCAGTTGAAACTCCCATAAACTTCACCTTCCTTGTATCTATCACGGGATTGGGATACAATGTCAACTGCCTTTCGATCTTTGAAATCTCCACGTGAATAACCCCCAGGTACTCATGTGTTCCATCATAGTCTGTTTGTGATAAACGATAATAGAGCTTCTCTTTAGAAGCACTTGATTTATCGAGATATTTATAACTAGAAAAGTTACTAGATGTACCAGCACCTGGAATTGTGGAAATGATAGTGAATTTTATTCCATCAAGTGAGCGTTCAAGGGTAAAGAATTCATTATTCAATTCACTAGCTGTAGACCACATTAGCTCGACATGAGAATCGCTCTGCTTATGTCCAAACGAAACCAAACTCACAGGTAAAACTGATGCTTCAGGACAGGCACCACTATCACCACAGCATCCTCCTCCTGATAAACAATCTGCTCCTTCGTCTCCAGCTCCCACACTTACAACCGGTGGCTGACCACCAACAAACTCACCATCTACCTGAATTCCGGAATTATCATCCACATTGATAGTGTTCCCTCCAGTGGTACTTTCTACATCTCCCTGCACGCGAACAATACTTCCCCCTTCAACATCCATTTGTACGCCACCTCCATTGTTCATCCGATAGCTTCCTCTAACAAGTAGTTCTCCATTATTTCTCACCGTAATATTATCCCCACCTGTGGCATCAAGATCTCCTCCTATTTCCATGTATGAATTATCAACAATCAAATCTTCCGAATTGTACATATCATTGGTCACATAGAAATTAGAACCATTTTGCACTGTCAATGTTGTACCTCCAGAAGTATTAAGAGCGTCTACATTTACTTCTGAATTATCAAATGTTACTGCACCACTGGTTATATCCATGGTCCCGGTAAGGTCAAAGTCCGTATTACTAATCGTCGTATTTCGAATGGCTGACGAAGCGGCAGAAACGATTGCTCCAGTCATGGTGCTGGTACCTCCAGTAATATTGAAAGCTGTTCCTGCAATAAACTCTCCACCAGATGCAGTAAGGTCTTCTAGTTGGATACTGCCCGATGCTGTAATATCTGTGTTTGTTATTGAGAGTGAACTCACGTTGGATGTCCAGTTTGTAACCCCATCAAACGAAGAATCTTCAAAACTAGACGCTCCCGATACAGCTACAGTTCCTCCCATATTTACAGTGGTGTTAGTCATGGTTGTGTTGTTGAATGTACCACTCACCGCAGAAAGTGTTGCATTATCAATACTATTTGTTCCATTTGTAACACTGAAGGTGGTACCCGCTGAAAGCGCCCCTCCAGACAAGGTAAGATCCTCCAGTTGAATGCTTCCCGAAGCTGAAATGCTTGTATTTGTCATGGATAAGCTTGTCACACTAGTGGTGACATTGCTTACACCGGTAATCGTGGAGTTGTTAATTGTAATATTACCACCGGTAATAGGGAATGTTCCATCCGGGCTGATATTGATAGTCACTCCCAACAAGCTAAAGTCTCCACCACTTCCGCTGCTAAATCCACCCGTATTGAAAGTTCCTCCGTTGATAACATTAGGACCTCCATAGGTTTCGGCAAGCGATCCAACATTAAATACTGCTCCAGTTCCGTTTAGGGTACTACCGGCACGAACAGTTAAAGCTCCGGTGACGGTTACTGTAACTCCGGGATTAACCGTGAGCGTATTCCCTGTGATGGTAAGACTGGCAGATGAACAATCCGAACTAATTGTACCTGAGGTAGGACATTGACCAAATACAATGGTGATACTAATGAAGCAGAGTACCGCTCCCAATATTGGTTTCGCACAATACTTTATCATTTGATAATATTTTGCACGAATGTAACAACATCATCAGAAGGACAAATTGGTTTTTACATAAATGGATTCGGTCTATTAGATGAAAGGATGTAAATCCGGGATAAATGGATAGAGTTTTAAACAAGTCATTTTAATACCAAGTTGATATTCAGTTCAATTTCACGATCCACCAATGTTCGGTCTATCCAGCTTCCCTCATAGGCAATATTCCATCTAAATCGATCAAGGATAATTACTGTCTGAAAGCCTTGATCATTTTTAAATGCTTCAAATGTTATTGAATTGGATATGCCATGCATGTCTAGCAAACCTTGAATCTTTAAAGGCGAAACCACAGAGGTAAGCTTTAACTGAGCCTCCGGGTATTGATCTACTGCAAAAAAATCCGGGCCCTTGAGATGATTGATTAAATTTTTTCGCGGAATCGGCTCATGCTCAGGAATATCGGTGACCTCCATGCTTCGCATATCAATAATAAACTCGCCTCCTGCCGGGACATCATTTGTCATTAACAGATACCCCCTTTTTAAAGCAATGACTCCTTCGTGCTTTCCCAGCCCCCTCATCTTAGTTCCCTTCCAGATGATTTGAGATGATTGTGGATCAACCCAAACCGTATCCTGCTCCCCGATGGGATCGTTTGAATAAAAATCGCTTTGAACTTTCGATGCGGATTCACCTGAGCAAGACATAAGCCATAGCAAACTGTATAACAGCACTATTTCACTTCTCATAATCAGGAATATTTAAACCTAGAATAATATCTCGTTTGATTACATAGATTCCATTGACTGGATTTTTCAGCTTTATAAGGCCGGATCCTCCTCGTTTATTCTTCGTGCTCAAATCCGATTTTGTGAGTCGAGAATCTCCTTCAAATAGGTAGTCATGCAAGTAATAAGGATTAGTGTCTGGTTCTTTTACAGTCAAGTGGATATGCGCAGGATCATTCCTTTCTGGATAAGCCCCAGGCTTGAATGTGTAAAATGTATATCTCCCATCACTATCCGTTTTTACCCAGCCACGGTGTTTGCCATGTCTCCGACCCCACCCTTGCCCGGCGGTAGGATATACTCCTTCCTGATTGGTTTGATAGATATATAGTATCACATTGCTGGCTGGCGTTATTCCATCTTTTTGATAAACCACACCCGCAATTTTCAATTTCTGAACTGCAGTAGTAAAACCGGGCAAGGTATCTACAGCATTAAGTTTTCCATTGTACTCAAGCAGAGCTTCACATCCTTCACATGGTCCTCCAACTGCTCTTTCTTTCTGTGCACATCCGATGAGACTGCTCATCAGGATGACGATCGTCATTACATGTTTCATGCTAGCAATAACGAGGAAAATCAATGCTGGGCAAATTGAAATATGCTAACCTGAGTAATTCTTAGGTTGATCCGAGTGCTATAAAAGGGACTTAAAGGATGCAGCGTAGTTTCTACTTACACGAACACTCATATCATTGGCCATCACTACGTCATAATCACCATTGTTTCTTGATGCAAATGATTTTACATGTGCTGAATTGATCAGACAGGATTTGTGAATCCGCACAAAAACCTCAGGATTTAATCTTTTCTCAAGGGATTTTAGCGTGTCACTGTGGAGATACTGCTTTTCCTGAGTGTGAATAGCGACATAGGGAGATTCCGATTGAATGCAGATAATATCACGCACATCAATGGGGATTGTTTGGCTTCCTGTTTTGACCTGTATCCGTGCAAGGTATTCGATCGATGGTGCTGGTCTTCGTGCATGAATCACTGAACCTATTCCATAGATCAATAAACTTGAAAGCGTAAGGGATGAAATGCTGTACTTCATGGTGTGCAACAATGAGTAGGCATGCTCATGAAAGAGAAATGAGATGGTAAATACAGCTAAATCATAAAGCCCCCAATGCACCAAAATAGCTACCACAATTGCAAATGGGTATTGATACCATGCCCTTTTATGTAATCGGTGCAGCATGGAAAAAAACACACTCAGCCCTGGAATAAAAAACAACCAAAATGAATTGAACAGAAGCGACTCAGACAGGTAAAATGCAGATTGATTCCGAAGTGAATAGTAATAGTCCTGAAATACTGAAATGAAGACCAGCATCAGACATGCCAAACTCACCCATTTTATTGAAATAGGCCACTTGTTAGATACATACCTGAATGTCATTGAGTAAAAGTAATCAATGAGCTTCTTTACATATTTCGTCTATACTGACCGCCTACTTCAAACATGGCATGCGTGATCTGACCAAGAGAGCAGTACTTGGAAGCTTCCATCAAAGCTGCAAACGTATTTTCATTGTGTAATGCCGTATCCTGCAGTTTTTTCAACAGCTCATTGGACTTATATTCATTGCCCCTTTGCATCTCCTTTAAATTTTCGATCTGCTGCTCCTTCTCTTCTTTTGTTGCTCTAATCACCTCATCCGGAATCACTGTAGGCGAGCCTTTCGAAGAAAGGAAGGTGTTCACACCAATAATTGGCATTTCTCCGGTGTGCTTCAGCGTTTCATAGTACATCGACTCTTCCTGAATCTTACCTCGCTGATACATGCTCTCCATCGCTCCAAGCACGCCTCCTCTTTCAGTAATTCTGTCAAACTCTACCATTACTGCCTCCTCAACCAAATCAGTCAGTTCCTCAATGATAAATGAGCCCTGGATTGGGTTCTCATTTTTAGCGAGACCCAGCTCTTTGTTGATGATCAACTGGATGGCCATCGCACGACGTACTGAATCCTCAGTAGGCGTAGTAATCGCCTCATCGTAGGCATTGGTGTGTAGCGAATTGCAGTTATCATAAATCGCATACAAAGCTTGAAGTGTCGTTCGGATATCGTTGAAATCAATTTCCTGAGCATGCAACGAACGCCCTGAAGTCTGAATGTGATATTTCAGCTTCTGCGCTCTGTCATTGGCTCCATATTTTAGCTTCATTGCTTTGGACCAGATTCTTCTTGCCACACGTCCGATCACTGCATATTCCGGATCTACTCCGTTGGAGAAGAAGAAGGAAAGGTTTGGTGCAAAAGCATTGATGTCCATTCCTCTGGACAGGTAATACTCTACAAATGTGAAACCATTCGCCAGGGTGAAAGCCAATTGTGAAATTGGGTTCGCTCCAGCTTCCGCAATGTGATAACCTGAGATCGAAACGGAATAGAAGTTTCGGACATTATTGTCGATGAAATACTGCTGCACATCTCCCATCAATCGAAGGGAATACTCGGTGGAGAAAATGCAGGTGTTCTGTGCCTGATCTTCTTTCAGAATATCTGCCTGAACCGTTCCTCGCACAGAAGAAAGTGCTTTCACTTTCATTTCCTGATACACATCGGCCGGAAGCACCTGATCACCGGAAACGCCTAGTAGCATTAGTCCTAGTCCATTATGCCCTTCGGGAAGCTCACCGCTATAGGTTGGTCGCTTCACCCCGGCATCCTTATACATCTTTTCAATCTTCGCTTCGATCTCCTGCTCCATCCCATGCTCGATGATGTATTTCTCACACTGCTGATCAATGGCAGCATTCATAAAAAAGGCGCAGATCGTAGCAGCCGGACCATTGATGGTCATGGAAACGGAGGTGGTAGGATCGCACAGGTCAAAACCTGAATACAATTTCTTCGCATCGTCCAGACAGCAAATGCTCACCCCTGAGTTACCGATCTTCCCATAGATGTCAGGTCGGTGATCCGGGTCTTCTCCGTAAAGTGTTACCGAATCAAATGCGGTGGATAATCTGGCCGCCGGTAGTCCTTTCGACACATAGTGGAACCGACGATTGGTTCTTTCCGGACCACCTTCCCCGGCAAACATCCTCGTTGGATCTTCACCCTGACGCTTGAATGGAAATACGCCCGCTGTATATGGAAACTCTCCCGGAACATTTTCCTGCAATGACCACCTCAGGATATCACCCCACGCTTCATACTTTGGAAGGATCACTTTTGGAATCTTGGTATGAGAAAGTGATTCAGTGGTGGTTTTCACTTTGATCTCTTTGCCTCTCACTTCGTACGTGAAGTACTCACCTTCGTAGTTAGCTCGCTTCGCATCCCACTCTTCCAGTATTTTGGCATTGTGTGGATCCAGATCCAGCTTAAGTTTTTCTTTCGCTTTATCAATCGCTTCAAGCGCGGCTTTTTCATCTTTCAAAACTTCCGCTGACTTATCCAGGCTGTAAAGCTTCTGTGCAACTTCCTTTTGCTTTTCTACCGTCTCATTGTATCCTCGGATGGTCTCTGTGATTTCAGACAGGTATCTGGTTCTTTTTGGAGGGATGATGAACACCTTCTCACTCATCTCTTCTGAGCTTTCAAACGAAGACTTGAGCTCCGATCCGGTTTTTTCAGCAATGAGGTTCATCAGTGATAAATACAGCTGATTCATGCCCGGATCATTGAACTGTGAGGCAATGGTGCCAAATACCGGCAAGTCCTCAGGCTTGGCATCCCACAGTTGATGATTACGTTGATATTGTTTTTTTACGTCTCTTAATGCGTCCAATGCGCCTCGCTTGTCAAACTTGTTGAGCGCGATGATATCCGCAAAATCAAGCATGTCAATTTTTTCCAGTTGAGTGGCCGCTCCATACTCTGGTGTCATCACATAGAGCGAAGCATCCGAGTGATCAGTAATCTCAGTATCCGACTGACCGATACCGGAAGTCTCGAGTATGATCAGATCAAATCCTGCAGCTTTCACAATATCGATAGCATCCTGCACATACTTGGAAAGTGCCAGGTTGGATTGACGTGTCGCTAGTGAACGCATGTATACCCGATCGCTAAAGATGGCGTTCATTCTGATACGATCTCCGAGCAATGCGCCTCCGGTTTTTCGCTTGGACGGATCCACCGAAATAACAGCAATGTTTTTATCCGGAAAGTCCAGCAGGAAGCGACGCACCAGCTCATCCACCAACGATGATTTACCTGCCCCACCCGTTCCTGTGATTCCTAACACAGGTGTTTTGGAAGCGACCTTTCGCAAGGCAGCCATTTCTTCTTTGAATTTTTCAGGATAGTTTTCTGCTGCAGAAATAGTTCGCGCGATGGCCTGATGATCTTTGGTGCTGATCTTTTTCACCTGCCCATTCAGGTTTTCTCCCACCGGGAAATCACTTTGCTTCACCAGATCATTGATCATGCCCTGAAGCCCCATGGCTCGTCCATCATCCGGAGAGTAGATGCGTGTGATCCCGTGTTTGTGCAGCTCCTCTATTTCTTCCGGTAGGATGGTACCTCCTCCACCACCAAACAACTTGATTTGCTCGGCACCCCGCTCCTTTAGCAAATCATACATGTACTTGAAGTACTCCACGTGCCCGCCCTGATACGATGTGATGGCGATGGCCTGTGCATCTTCCTGTATGGCACAGTCTACGATCTCCTGCACGGAACGATTATGTCCCAAGTGGATCACCTCACAGCCGGTTGACTGGATGATCCGTCGCATGATATTGATTGCTGCATCGTGTCCATCAAAAAGGGACGCTGCAGTAACGATACGGATGTGATTGGTGGGCTTATAAATCTCAACTTCTGGGGTCATGTTGTTTCAATTTTTGGGACAACAAATTTACTGAAAATGAAGGGGAATTTGCTTTATTATGAATTCAACAGAATCCTTAAAAGCTTATTAAAGGACATCATTTAATTGATTGCATTTAATTCCGTAAAAATTTTGATACGCCACAGATAGTTAATTTTATAAGACCAATAACTATGCGATTAATTTTATCCTCGATGAAAATACCTGAAATTCATGATCCATTTAAGCATTTAAGACCTCAACTTGAGATCACTCAAAAATTAATTAGCTCACATAAATCCAATGTTTTTTCAGAACTAAAAAAATTTCATGAAAAATTTAATTCTGATATTCTGGATTCAATTCAAAAACTAAGTAAAACCTTAGTAGAATATCAAAAAAGATCATCTATTGCATATCGCAAACTTGCTGAATTCGGATGGTACATAACACTTGAAACTGATATATCTGAACCTATTCGTCTCACTGAAATGATTGAGAAAGAAGAAGTTGACGAAATGGAACTGGATAAAGAAATGATGACTCATTTCAAAAATCATTTCAAAGTCATTAGAAAAACACTTTTAAGGAAATTCCCAAGAAGAAAGGAAATACTAGAGTCAGCATTCAACGCTCATAAAAATTCAGATTATAATCTTTCTATTCCAGTATTCTTTTCACAAGCTGAGGGTATTTGTTGTGACATCACAGGTAAAAAACTATTTGGAGGAAGAAAAGATTCAAACGACAACTATCATCCTCACACTTTTGAATGGGTTAAGAATCTAGAACGAGAATCAATACTCACTAATTTATTAGAGCCTCTCAAGCATAAAGGCTCATTAAACCAAAGTGACTCAGAATTTAATAGACATGCAGTTCTTCATGGCGAGGATTGCAACTATGGTAGCGAAACAAACAGTTATAAAGCATTATCTCTTCTAAACTTTGTTGGAACTATCGTGTATAAAGCAAAAACTAACTCAGACTAGTCCGAACACTCAACTTGACTTCCTTTCATGTCTCAATCTCCGGAAATGCAAGCCTCTTATTCTCAATTAGAGTTCCCTCGTTGCTCTCAGGATTACACATCGAGCCTAATATTGTTAGTCAACTCCAAAGAGGTTGCCTCTGCCTTCTCTAGCTTTACGTCTTCTAGACACATGTTAACATGAAAAACCAACTCTTCCAACTCACACTGGTCGTTCGGGATTATGATGAGGCCATTGATTTTTATACCAAGAAGCTGGGGTTTGAATTGCTGGAAGACACGAAGCTAAGCGACACCAAACGATGGGTGCGGGTAGCTCCACCGGGCTCGGAAGTCTCCCTTCTGTTTGGCAAGGCGGCCAGTGATGCACAGGAAAAGGCCATTGGTAATCAAACAGGCGGACGTGTTTTTCTCTTCATGCATACGGATGATTTCGATGGCTATTATGCACAACTGGAAGCAAACGGAGTGCAGATAATCAGGGAGCCATCCCAGGAACCATACGGAAGGGTGTGTGTGTTTTCAGACCTCTATGGAAACCTGTGGGATTTGATAGAGCCGAAATAGCAGGGATCACCAGCCGTTTGTGTAAATCCTATATCGGACTGAGACGCTTTTCGTTCGTTAGCTTTATATCACAAACCCTACTCTCATGGTTAAGAGTTATCTGATCCTAGCTTTTAGAAATCTATTTAAGCACAAATCCTTTAGCATCATCAATATTTTAGGTCTTACAGCAGGTCTCACGGCCTGTCTTTTGATCTACACCTATGTTGCAGATGAGCTGAACTATGATAATTTTCATGCTAAGAAAGACCGTATCTACCGCGTACGATATGACATTGCGGATTTCAATCTGGCCCGTATCCCACCAATCATGGGTGAGCATATCGCTTCATTCTTTCCGGAAGTGGAAAGTACTTCCAGACTGTTTTCGCGAAGTGTGAGTGTGCAGGTACCGAAAGATGACGGTTCTGTCCAGCGATTTGAAGAGGATAATGTAAACTTCGCTGATGCCACCATCCTCAGCATCTTTGATTTTGAACTTGTTCAGGGCTCTTTGGAAGGTGCATTGACGCAACCTTTTACCACGATCATCAATGAAGAAATAGCAGTCAAATACTTTGGTGATGAAAACCCAATTGGGAAGTCTATCATCATGGAAGGAGAAAACACCTTTAAAGTAATTGCCGTTGCGAAAGATTTCCCTTCCAACTCGCATATACATTTCGATATGATCCTCCCTTATGACAATATGTATGATTTGGAGCCGGAAGGGCTGGAGGAAAATGTGAGACAAAATTTTAAGATGAATTGGATGGTCTCGCACTCACCTACTTATGTCTTGTTGAAGGAGGGCGCTAACCCCAAAAGTGTAGATGAAGCTTTTCCTGAGTTCATCACCGAGAAGATTCCCGAGAACATGCGGAAAAACCAGAGCTTTTCACTGCAACCTCTGAGTGACATCCATCTGAATGATGAACTCCAGGCTCAGGCAGAGCCATCCGGTAGTCGGTCGTTTTTGTTCATTTTTATAGCTGTTGGTGCTCTCACTTTGTTGATAGCCTGCATCAATTTTATCAACCTTTCCACAGCCAGATCTTTGCAGCGAGCAAAGGAAATTGGCATGCGAAAAGTGTTAGGTGCATGGAAATCCAATCTCATCAGCCAGTTTTTAGGAGAGTCTTTCCTCACAGCTGCCATTGCTGCCTTTTTAGCATTGATTGCTACCTACTTCTTACTCCCCCAGCTCAATGAACTCACAGGAAAGGAGCTGGAAAGCTCTGTTCTGTTTACCGCTCGCACCTTGATTGGTTTGATTGGTCTGTTCCTGGTTACCGGCTTTCTTGCAGGTATGTACCCCGCTTTTCATGTGACCAAGATTGCACCAATCAGCAGTTTGAAAGGTGAGGTCAGCACCAAAGCGAAAGGTGGTCTTGCGTTCAGAAAGGGTCTGATCATCGTTCAGTTTACCATCAGCATGATCCTCATTTCATGTACGCTCATTGTATTCGATCAGCTGGGCATGATGCGGAACCGACCGTTAGGGTTTCAGCGTGATCACATCATCAACCTCCCTATTCAAAGTCAGAACTTTAATAATGTATTTGGCGGTGTGAATGAATCATTGCGTCAGAAAATGAATGCATTCGAAGATGCGATAGCGGGTATTCCTGGTGTTTTGGCCAGCACCGTTTCTTCGCAAGCTCCCGGATTTGGCATGGTCAACCGAAATGTGATCCCTGAAGGATTTACCGCTCAGGACAACATCATAGCTCCGGTTTATGCTGTAGACTATGATTTCATCGATACCTATGAAATTGGGATGGTGGCCGGGCGCGATTTTTCCAAAGACTTTGGGACAGATCATCTAAATGCTTTTCTTGTAAATGAATACGCCCTTCAGGAGTTTAATTTCGGTACTCCGGAAGAAGCGCTTGGCAAAAAAATCAACATCGAAGGAAAGGAAGGGAAAGTAATCGGTGTGGTAAAGAATTTTAATTTTCTCGCGTTGACTGAGCCGATGAGGCCGCTTATTCTGGAAATATCTGTAGCTCAGTTTGGGGTGTTCTCCATTAAAATAGAGAACCAAAATGTGCCTGAGACCCTTGCTAAACTTGAGAGTGAATGGAATACATTCTTCCCCGATGAGACTTTCAATTCTACGTTTTTGGATGAATCGCTGGATCAGGGCTACAACCAACAAGAACAGCTTGGAACTACCGTTGGGTATTTTTCTTTCCTTGCTATTCTAATCTCATGCCTGGGGTCATATGGCCTTATCATGTTCATTGCATCACAGAAAATGAAAGAAGTGGGCATACGTAAAGTCCTTGGCGCATCCATTACCAATATTGTGTTGTTGCTATCAAAGCGATTTGCCCTTTTGGCCATCGTTTCAATGATTATTTCGATTCCGGTAAGTATCTGGCTGGCAAATGATTGGCTCAATGAGTTTTCGTATCGCATCGATATCTCTCCTCTCAGCTTTGTGATTGCAAGTGTTCTGACACTTTTGATGGTCATCATTACCATCAGTTTTCAGGCATTCAAGGCAGCACTTTCCAATCCTGTTAAATCCTTGCGCTCAGAATAGCTACTGATCTGTTCAAGACATGGTTGAAAGCTAATTGGCAAGCGTAAATAGCATTACCTTTCTATATGCAAACAACCCTCTCCTTCCTTTCCGATCTGGCTCAAAACAATAATCGGGATTGGTTTCAAGCGAATAAGTCCGCATATCAGGCTTCTCATGAAGAAATGATTGCCTTTGCAGACCAATTGCTTAAGGAGATGAACAAGCATGATGTCATTGAGACGCCCACCGGAAAGAAAAGCTTAAACAGAATTTACCGCGATGTGCGCTTTAAAAAAGATAAGACACCTTACAAAACGCATTGGGGAGGTGGGCTTTATCGAGCTGGCGATGAGCGAAGAGGCAGCTATTATTATCATATAGGTTTGGAAGGCTCATTTGTTATGGGAGGATTTTTCGGTCCCAATTCGCAAGACCTCTTGCACATTCGGAATCAATTGGCACAATATGCGGATCCACTTAGAGATGTACTCGAATCTCCGGACTTCAAAAAAACATTTGGAACACTCTTGGGAGCTCAACTAAAAACGGCCCCACGCGGATTTGAAAAAGATCATCCGGAGATTGACTTACTCAGATACAAGCAGTTCATGATCAGGCATGACTTTACCAGGGAGCAAATGCTTAGTTCACATTTTCCGAAAACCGTGTCTGAAACCTTCCGAAAAATGCGACCTTTCCTAGATTGCATGACTGAGATGCTGACAACTGATCTGAATGGAATCAGCCTATATTAGCGAAGTATAAAAAAATCCCGACCTCTCGGCCGGGATTTCAATTTACTATAACCTAAACCTTATACTTACTGAATAAAGTCAATTGAAAGATTCTTTACATCGTTTGGTACAAATGGCTGCATGCCTGTCAGATCCACGAAAGAAGCCTCAAAACTTACCGGCTTATTGTCAACTCCTGAAGTAATGAATCCCTGAGCATTGAAATAAGCAGGTGAGTGAGCTTCGGCAAGAATGTCCTCTATCGTCTGCTGATCAAGGTTAGCCACCTCGTTGATTTCAGCCTCTAGCACATCATAAACAGAATACTGATCGCCCTGCACAAAGTCATTAGTTGTCACGGAGGATGCCGGCAACCAAAGATTGACAACACCTAAATCGGTTGCCTGATCTCCTCTCCCTACAAACGCATAATTTCTACCCCCTGTAAAATCCGGGTCGATGATATTGATGTTTGGATGATTGGAATTTCCCCTCACCTCCACGATATCTCCATTCTTACCTACAAACATTTTCAGGTTGTTTATGTCTCCGTTATCTACTGCTTCCACCCCTGAAATTGAGACAGTCATAGTAGCTTCGTATGTATCATCGTCCTCTGTATAATCAATTCTCAAGAATGCTCCTGCATCGGCCTCCGAATCGGAACGATCCAGATTGTACGGATTTAAAATAGCCACTCCCGAAACCGGATTAGTATTCCACAAAATCTGCAATGCTTTGTCTTCATTTTCCGTGTCAACCATGATCATTTCATACTCATAATCAACACCCCCTCTGGTTACATTTTCCACAAGGTCAATTCTTTTTTCACGTCCATCATCATCTCCATCAAAGGTGTAGGATCGCACGTTGTGAACACTCAAAGCTGCACCAACCTGCAGGGTGAACTCGACAATTTCGGCTGATTTCTCACCTAAGTGAATGAAATATCTGAGGCTTTCATAAATTTCGTTTCCTTCGATGACACCATCACCATCTCCCGAGGTTCGACCACTCAGTGACCCAGAATTGCTGCTAATAGAGGCAGGAATATCCACGGAAAACTGATCTGGAATAGGAATTGAAACTGAAGGTTCATCATCGCTACAAGCAATGAATAAAGAAAAGGATAACAATAGGGCAAATAATGTTAAAACTCTCATGTGTGGATAGATTTGATTCTGCATGTAAGGTTGGCATATCCGCGAGTACCCCCAAGCGGTTCGTCTAAAATCACAGATGGTTGATCTAACTTCGCACGAAAACCTACCAAGCATGATCGATTACAAGGGAGCGAGTGTAAAAGAGCTTTTCTTTCAAAAAATAGAAGAAGAAACTACCGATGGGCACAACCTGAAGCAGACGGAGTTTTCTCCAAGTGAAGAAGAGATGCTGAAAAACATCTTTCTTAAGCCATTTGCCGCCGCTACCAACACCTACCAATTTTCACACAATGTAGACCTGGAGCTAAATGTACTTTACAAGCTCTCAAAGGAAATACAGATGACTGAAGAGATTGGTGAAACCCATCAAGGCATCATCTCACACCTTCGCACCAGTTCTCGCCATCCAAACATTAAAGAGGGGGAGCTATTCATCATCCGTTTTAGCGATATTTTCATGCATGACAAAACCATCGATGGGTTGGGGATTTTTAAGGTGGAGAAAAAGGATCCATTCATAGAAACACCGGACTGGGCCAAGGAGCCTATCCTCTTGTTTAAGGAAGGAATTGGTGAAAAGAAGCTGGATAAAGCTTGCCTGATTCTTTTTGATGAGGAGCCGTTTACAATCCTGGCTTACGACAACAATAACAGCGAGGCGGTTTATTGGAAGAACGATTTCATTCAGCTCGATTTCAAAAAAGATCATGTAAACAACACCAATCATTTCCTTGAGATGACCAAATCATACATTACTGATCAGATGCCTGAGGAGTTTGAGGTCTCTAAAACGGATCAGATTGATTTACTCAATAAGTCTATCAAGTACTTCAAAGAAGCAGAAAACTTTGATAAGGGCGAGTTTGAGCTTTCCGTTTTTGGCCAGGAGGAAGAGGCTATCAATTCATTCCGATTTTTTGACAAAAAATATCAAGAGGATATGGAACTTGAGCTGGAGGATAACTTCAAAATCGCTGCACAGTCTGTAAAAAAGCAAGCACGAATTTTTAAGAGTGTTTTAAAACTGGATAAAAATTTTCATGTCTACATCCACGGGAACCGAGAACTAATAGAGCGGGGGCAGGATTCTGACGGACGGAAGTATTATAAAATCTACTATGAGAATGAAAGCTAGAATTGAGTGTCTGGATTTATTTCACCCCAGTTTGATCAATAAACTCGCATAAAGAGCAGGTCACCAAACTATTGGCATACCTTAGCCATATGAACTTGAATAATATACGCAGGGAGGTGATGCAGACTCTCGAGAAATCAATGGATGAGCTGTTGGACAAATACCTCAAGCCGATAGAAAAAATATGGCAACCATCTGATATTCTTCCGGATTCTAACAGCCCGGGTTTTATTGAAGAAATCCGCGATATCCAAGGGCACTCTGCAGAAATGGACTATGATCTCTTCGCAGTACTCATTGGCGATACAATTACCGAAGAAGCACTACCTACCTACGAATCCTGGTTGATGGATTTGGATGGTGTGAATCAGGAAAACCCAACCGGATGGACTCAGTGGGTTAGAGGCTGGACAGCCGAAGAAAATAGACATGGAGATTTGTTAAGCAAATACCTCTATTTATCAGGTAGGGTGAATATGCGAGAAATGGAAGTGTCTACTCATCATCTAATCAATGATGGATTCGATATTCAAACAGCCAGAGATCCTTATCGCAGCTTTATCTATACAAGCTTTCAGGAGTTGGCTACCAACATCTCCCACAGGAGAGTAGCCAGCTTGGCTAAAAAGGCAGGAAATACACTTCTCGCAAAAATATGTGGCATCATTGCATCCGATGAGGCCAGACATGCAAATGCCTACAAAAGCTTTATAAAAAAGATTTTTGAAATAGATCCGAGTGAGACCATGATTGCCTTTGAAGATATGATGAAGAAAAAGATCGTGATGCCGGCTCATTTTCTGAGAGAGTCCGGCGGGAAGATAGGTGAGCTCTTCAAACATTTTTCAGACGCAGCTCAGCGTACCATGGTCTATACCACTCATGACTATATTGATATTCTCAGTTCATTAATAAAAGAATGGAATATTGAAAATGTAAAAGATCTCAATACAAGGGCCGAAGAGGCACGGGATTATTTAATGGCTCTTCCCAATAGACTCCAGCGACTTTCGGAGCGAGTTCAAATACCTGAAAAACAATTTCAGTTTAAATGGATTGCCTCTTAGCTCTGAAACTATTATAAATGCTTACCATCCATTTTGCTAAACAAGATCTTCCGAAAATCTCCGGGCTTCTTGTCATTTAGCAATTTTAACTCCCCCTGCTCTTCTATTAAAATCCCAAAATTCTCCTCTGCCTTTTCAAAAGCATCCTTGTTTGGGTAGGTTGTCATCAAAATCAAATCAAAAGGTGCTTCCGGAGTAGCATCTACAGAGATGAGCTCATATGAGACAATAAAATCTCGTTCAACAGCCTTCTGACGAAGTTTGAGCCAATTGTTCTTATAATAGAAAATAGCCTCATCACGATTGCCATTTGCAATCTGCACAAAATCTATGGTGCTAATATTTTGATCTTGGGCAGAAGTATGCAGAGTAAGTAAAAGGAGTAATGAGCCTAAAAGATTTTTCATGGATAGTATTTTTTTATTGATAACACATCTCCATACGAAACCTCTTAAGTTTTTGATGCATTTTTTCTGGCAAGCAGCTTTTTCTGATACCTGCCCTGCACAATATCGATCACCACCAAAATGAAAATAATGAAGTAGAAAGTGGTTTTACTCATTGGGGTAATGTGATTGCCAAAAAACTCCAGATGAGCCATATGACCACCCTCAGAGAGTAGCATCACACCCACCAGGAAAAGTATAAAAAGGCCAAGCACTTCATAGAGTCGGTTTTTTGCTAGAAACCTGGAAACCCCATCGGAAAGCCAAATCATCAACCCTCCGCTGATGATGATGGCAGTAGCCATCACCCAGAAAACGTCGCTCAGCGCCATTGCACTTAGAATGGAATCGAAGGAAAAAATAAGGTTCATCAATACAATCATGATGATAGTCTTGGTGGTACTTTGGTTTCTCTTTTCCTCCCCATCATGCTCTTCGAGATAGACCAAATGAAAAATCTCCTTGACCGCCGTATAAAGGATGAAGATCCCGCCAAACAATACAATTAGACTATGAACACTGATGGAGCCGGACAAAAACTCTGAATCAATATTAAGAAATGGATCTTGAAAATATTTGATCACATTGACCAGCACGTAAAGCAAAATGATTCGCAAAGCGATTGCAATTCCTATCCCTACTGTTCGTACCATTTTTTGCTTGTCAGCCGGAGCTCGCTTTGACTCAAGAGAGATATAAAGCAAGTTGTCAAATCCAAGAACTGCTTGCAATAAGATGAGCATCAATAATGTGAGTATATTTTCTATCATGTCAAATATTGTTTTGCCGCAAGAAACAAAACTGAATCAATAGATGCAATCAGAGATTATTTTACTTTCGAGTAATGATTGCAAATGAAACTATTGAGGGGGTAGACTTCACTGCTGAAAAGCTAACAACAGAGTATGAATGTTGCGAATTCATCAACTGCCATTTCAGTGCGGCAGATCTGAGCAATATTGCCTTCATTGAATGCACGTTTGATCGATGTGACCTGAGTAATTCAATCCTAAAAGAAACTGCTTTTAAAGATGTGAAGTTTGAAAACTGCAAACTGCTGGGACTGCAATTTGATGACTGTAATAAGTTCCTTTTGGAAATGACATTTTCCAATTGTCAGCTTGATTTTGCCAGTTTCTACGGACTGAAATTAAAAGGAGTACAATTTAAAAGTTGCAAACTGCAAGAAGTGGATTTTACGGATGCCGACCTTACAGAGGCAACCTTTAACCAAAGTAGCCTTACCGGTGCAGTATTTTATCATACAGCTTTAGAAAAAGCTGATTTTAGGCAGGCTTCAGATTACGCGTTTGATCCGGAAGTAAATGAAATCAGACGAGCCAAATTTTCGCTCCCGGAAGTGATTGGATTGCTCAGCAAATACGACATCCAGATAAGCAACGGATAAAACTTAGCTGGTACGTATCATGTTGGTGGTTTGGATGCATCCATCAAATTGCTGAAAGTGGATTCCGAGCATATCACCATTCAATGTAAATTCTAACAAATCATCGTTTGTTTGCCTTCCCTTAAACGTGATGAACTTTCCAGCAACTATGTAGATACCTTCATCCTGAAAATCTCCCTGACTAATCTTAAATGTTCCCTCCTCTCTAAATTCTAATGTGAGCGAAAAACCAGGGTCATCAATCTCCTCATTGAGGGTTTCATCATTGCAATCTGAAATAGTTATTGATTCCATCTCCCAAATACCTACTATCGGATCTATGACTGTGGCTTGAGGATCATCACTGGAGCAACTAGAAGCTGTTAACAAAACAACTAGCACTACTAAAAAAGAGATATGTTGCTTCCTTCCCATATCCCAATTTCGTTATTTTTTTCTAATTGCTGCTGCTAACCATCTTAAAAGGCTTCACCTTATCCGGATGGATGTGATGAATGTGTTTGTTGATGGCTAAAATTCGCTTATCAATTTTCTTCAGGTACTTATTTACCTCGGCCTCAAGCATCATCACCTGACCGTCATACGAGTACATTCCCACTTCTTTTTTAAGTTTTTCTTTATCCTTCTCCAACTCATTTCTAGTCATGCAGCTCTCTCTCAAAAAGGAAATAAATGCTTTCAGATCATAATCGCCTTCAAACTTCTCAATATCCTTCATGGTCTTTTTGTATTCATGCGAGCTAATATCAATATCAGCTGTAGGATCTTTCAATATGTCAAGCATAATGGAATCATAATGGTGAAGTTGCTCCAATACTTCGATGGTGTAAGTTCTGTATTCGCTATTGTCACAAAAAGCTGACAAACCGTAATAATGTGATATATCCTCCGACATTTGCATCCAATGCTTGGTTAGGAATTCGTACTCTTCTTCAATATTCACCGCCACATAGGATTGACTCTTCGCTATATATGAAAGGTGAAATGATGAAATAAAAATGAATACAATGAGGATTGATTTAAGATGAGTCATGTTTAGTCACTTTTGTGAAAGTCAAAAGTAGACGGATGATTTGCCGGTTTTTCTCGCAAAAAACAGGTAAAATATTTTCAATACAATCACTCAGCCGCCCATCCGTATTATTTCGGATTCAGTACTAAGCAACCACCTTATTCATACCAAAATGAACTAAATTCACTATTCCAGTTATTTCCAGCTATTGAAATCATTTATTCAAAATATCCTCCCCTCCACCGATAAATCCAAAAAGATCGAGTACCGACTTTTCGAGATCACTTTGGTGCTCACCATTATGGTGTTTCTCTTTTGGTCCATATATGGTTTTTTTGTTGGATACGAATACTTCGTACAGACGGTCTATACAAGCGGTATTTTCATTTATACAATCCTGTATATCCTTCAAAAGAAGCAGATAGGGTTTCGCACGATTTCACTCACCTATTACTACCTGGCACTCTTCCTCATTGGAATATCCTGGCTACCTGCAGGAGGTATAAAAGCAGCTATTTCCACTTTCCTGGCGCTAGTATATCTGTCAGGACTTCTTGTTTTGCCATTGAGGGACTACCTCATATTCATCATCGTCACCTTTGCGATGGTTTTGGGCCTTATCATCCTTGAGATGAATTATCCCGGAATGGCTGCTCCGTATCAGAGCACTGACTTGCTCATGCAGGATTTGGCGATAGCCACACTCACCTCTCTCGCTATCATGGGGATTTGCCTATTTGTATTTAAGCGGGCTTATATAGATGATAGGAGGTTGCTGAGGCAGAGAAACAAGGAACTTGAAAATGAAAAAGTAAAAGCAGAGTCAGCTGATAAAGCGAAAACGACCTTTTTGGCTACAATTTCCCACGAGATGCGCACGCCACTCAATGGTATCGTTGGGATGACGGAATTACTTGCAAAAACGGACCTGAATGAGGAGCAAAAAGAGCTTATAGACAGTCTTGGCTATAGTAGCAACATCCTGCACGGGCTGATTCGAAACGTGCTGGACATCACCATCATTGAAGCCGGCAAGCTGGAGCTTCACATGAGCTCTTTTTCACTTTCGGAAGAGCTGAACTCCATCTGGCAGGTATTTTCCAAAAAGGTACAATCCAACACCAACCTAAAGATCGTTTTAACGCTGGATGAAAAACTACCAAAATACTGCAATGGTGACATTACCAGAATCAGACAAATTCTTGTCAACCTATTGAACAATGCCATCAAATTTACCTGGAAGGGGAGCATCACACTTAATGTCGAGTTGGCAGGGCAGGCGGGCGATGTGGTCTCTGTCAAATTCAGCATTAGGGATACAGGAGCTGGCATTCCGCTAGACAAGCAAGCGCATCTTTTCGAGAGTTTTTACAAAGCATCCGACACAGATGGTTATGAGGGGACAGGTCTAGGCCTTGCTATTGTAGAAAAATTGGTTTCACTCATGGGAGGTACGATTGGGTTTGAGTCCGAACCACAAAAAGGGTCAAACTTTTACTTTACAGTTCCCCTTGGCGTTTCCGACCGAGCAGATTCCAGAGAGTTTGAACAAATAGCTATCCCGGGACTAGATGACCTGAAGGTCATGATTGTAGAGGATGTGGAGATAAATAGGCTGGTGGCCACTAAAATGTTGAAAAGCATTGGGGTAAATGAAATCACTCAAGCAATAAATGGCACAGAGGGGGTGGCAAAAGCCATGGAACAGCATTTTGACATTATCCTAATGGATCTACAAATGCCTGACATCTCGGGCTTTGATGCATCGCACCAGATTATGCGACACTATGCAGACAAGGATCGAAAACCTATCATAATTGCGCTCACAGCAAATGCGCTTAAGAATAGCAAAGACGAATGTATGGAGGCTGGCATGGCGGATTTTATCCTAAAGCCAATTAAAACCGATGTATTAAAGCAGGTGCTGATGAAATACCTAAACAAAGACTGATATGATTCTAGGAGCACTCCTCTTTACCATTTTCCTCGCTCTTTCACTACTTCATCTTAGTTGGGCGCTAGGCAGTGCATGGGGCTTTGAAAATTCACTGCCCACCACAGAAGATGGCACACGAATATTAAATCCCAAAAAAATAGACTGTGCTGTTGTTGGGGGTGGACTTCTCCTCTTTGCCATTTTTTACCTGATAAAAGCGGATTTGATTTCGTTTGCCTTACCAGAGATTGTAATGAAAGCTGCTAGCTGGGTGATTCCTATCATCTTTCTATTTCGCGCCGTGGGAGATTTCAAATATGTTGGTTTCTTCAAAAAGGTGACCTCCACCAGCTTTGCAAAACGTGATTCATCCTTTTACTCACCTCTGTGCCTTGGCATTGGTGTGATTGCTATCCTTACCGAATTCGCTTAAATTATCTATCGATTGAGGGCTAAAATCCAACCCGCACATGGAATGCGTATGTATCAACATCTATTAAACCAAAGCATACTAAAATGTCAACCCAAGAAACAAATTCTCTCAAATGGAGAGAGGTCTATAGCCTGGCAGCACTTAATGCTGCTGTAGTCATCAGTTGGATCGCCTATCACGAGTATCAACCTATTTTAATGGAAAACCTGGGGATCACTCATCTGGTAGATTTCCTCATCATTGCTAAAGCCATTATTCTAATCACCATCCCACCTCTTGCCGGCTGGTTGGCCGATAGGATCATGAAAAAAAATGGCAAGCATATGCTCATTTTTACTGTGGGTATAGGTGCTACTGCTATGGTATTTATGGTGGTTGCCACCTTAATTGGAACCTCACATATCATGGACGTAAGCGGTATCATCCCATTCATGATTGTGATTTGGCTGATAAGTATGAATCTCTTTATCAGCCCGGCTAACTCTATGATTGAGGCATTTGCTCCGGCAAAGAAGCTTCCGATTGTGATGGGGGTTTTATTCTTAGTCACCGAGCTATTATATGCTCTTGAGCCAGTGATCGTGGGGTTGGTTTCCTTCTTTGGAGATACGCTTACTTTTATCGTGGGCGGCATCCTTATTGGAGGATCTGGATTTATCTTCCATCGTGTCTCTAGTGATGAAGTCTTGCAGCGAAAAGAGACACTTATGAAAGCTGACCGTGTAGATAATCAATCAGTCATGTCTTATCTGGCAATTCTGATTATTGGCCTGATGCTGGGTGTAGGCAAAGCATTTATTATTGAATTTTTACCTGAATTTTTTAGCTCTAGTTTCTCATCGTTTGCACTAAGTGGGAATCTTATCTCTTTTGGGATTTTAGGACTTTGTGCTATTGGTGGATTCCTGGCGAGTAGGAAGATTGCGGAATTGAATTTGAGACGAGCCATACTTACAAGTTTTGTGGTGCTGGCGATAGGTGTGCTTACATTGATATTCTCAGGAAATGTCTACCTGACGATAGCTTCCGCATTGATTATTGGTGGATCATTTACGGTAATAAATATCAGTGGACTCCCTTATGCTATTCAAAACCTCTCTGTAAGACATGTAACCTACGGTGTGGGTATTTACATCGGTGCATCAGAGGTAATTACTGGCTTATTTGAGTATATGTATAAGTAGAAAATAAAAATCCCGATAGGTAAACCTATCGGGATTTATTTGAATCTCTTTACAAAAAACTAGGAGTTATCCTTTTCAAAAAAAATTATTGTAGAGTACAATTCCCTCTAAGCTGCCTGCCCTTTTGAGTTTTACCCGGTCATTCTTCAAAACAATATTCCAATCATCTGGATTAAAACCTCCCTTTTCATAGCCCTTAAGAAAATTGTATGCTTTAGCTAATCTTGGGTCAGTATCCTTTTCCTTCGATTTGCTCTTTTCCTTGTTTTTATTCCTTTCTTTTTCCTCCTCTTTTTCTTTTTCCTTATTCTTTTCTTTTCCTTTCTCTATCTCCTTTAGTAACCTCTCCTCTTCCATTCTCTTTTGCTCTTCGAGCAACATTTGCTCTGCTCGCTCACGCTCTCTCTCAGCAATACTTTGCGCCCGCTCAGCTCGCAAAACCTCAGCTCTGGCGTTTTCAGCTTCATTCCGTGCCCGAACCATTTCGACCTCCGCTTTCTCACGTTCGCTTTTTTGCAGTGAATGTCGAATTTGTTTTTCTACATTATCACCTTCTGTCTTCACTTTGAAATTATAATCAGTGATGTAATAGATAGGATTTACAAATTCATCATTCTTTTGAATTTCATAGTGTAAGTGTGGAGCAGTGCTCGCACCAGAGTTGCCGGAAAGTCCGATTTGATCACCTTTCTTTACTGATTCACCAGTTTTTACATCTATAGATGAGAGATGAGAGTATGCAGAAGTAAACGTGTCATCGTGCTTAATCACTACCCGCAGACCATGCTTCCCATCTTCTTTCGCGACCTCAACTTTTCCATCTGCAGTAGCTACCACCGGATTCCCTACAGGACTAGCTAAATCAATACCCCTGTGCAACTTCTCCTCCTTCTCTATCGGGTCAAACCTTGTTCCAAACCCGGAAGTCATTCTGACATTCTCCGTGTCTTTCAATGGCAAAATGGAAGGTGTGCTGTTGTCCTGAGTTGTTCCTTTGGATTCTGGTAATTGAAAAGTTGGGAGCTTAAAGTCTGGACTAGGCGCCAAAATCTCCGCCAATTCTGTTCCTACTTTTTCGATCGGTTCAATGGCCTCTTTATTGGAGAAGGCAAATATCACCGAGAGTACTACCGGCAAGGTAAGGGCATATACCCACCCTGCATATTTGTTTTTTTGTTTGTTCATCATAACAATTCGTTTTTTAATCATTGAAAAATTGAAATGACTCACCAAACCTGAATAGGGAGCAGTCTGAAGCTGGGAAAACAAAATCTCCTGATAACCAACAGGATCTCTAAATCTTCGTATCACCGCTTCATCCGCCTGATATTCATGGATTTCAATGAGTGCGTTTCGATACCAATAGATGAAGGGATTGAACCAAAACAGCGAAACAAGAAAATCCATAAGCAGTCGATCATAAGAATGTCGCTGCTTTACATGCACACACTCATGCGCCAGTATCTGATCAAAAGAGGATGTCCCGAAGATCCGCTCCGGAATAAACACATTTGAAAAGAAGCTAAACGGACGAGGTTGTGAAATCTTAAAAAGTTTAAACCATCGTTTTTTTACATATTCTGAATGTTTTTTGAGTTTTTGAAGGATGAATAAATACGCCACAGATCGGCAGATCAGGTAACAAACCATCACTCCGTACAGCCATGGCATAACGGACCAATAATTGAAAGTGGTTTCCGAATTACTTAGAACAGGAATCAATTCATACTGGGTTGCAGATTCCTGGACCCACGTAACCACATAATCCGTATTTAGTGGCTCGATAGCCTGCTGATATGGGATCTCAATAAAAGGAATACCAAAGCTGAACAATAAGCCTCCAAGTAGGTAAGCCCGATTCCAGTTGTGCTTCAGCGAATGTCTCAGGGCTAGTTTATAAAAGCCAAAAAACACGGCCTGAATCACAACTAATTTACCAATATAGACCAGGATATCACTCATGACTTTCGTTGTTCTATTTGATCGTCAATCAGTTTTCTGATCTCCTGAAGCTCCTCCACTGACAAGTCTTTCTGACTGGCAAAGAATGAAGCGAATTGCTTGGCAGAATTATCGAAAAAACTACTCATCAAGCCGTTCATGGACTGACGTGTATATTTTTCTTTTGAAATTAGAGGAAAATATTCCCTTGACTTCCCATGCGTTTCAAATCCAATGAATCCTTTTTTCACTAGCACATTTACAACTGTTGATATGGTTGTATACGCAGGTGCAGGGTTTGGGTACTGCTCCACAATATCCTTGAGGTACGCTTTTTCCAGCCCCCACAATATCTGCATGAGTTGTTCTTCTGCTTTGGTCAATTCCTTCATAAAGCAATACTATAACTATAATTATAATTATACAACTATTTTTATAGTTATATTTTATTCAATAAACTAAATCAAATAAAAAAAGCCTCAAATGAGGCTTCAATATCTTAAAATTCGATTACGCTCTATTGTGCTGGATAAACCGCCACATCTCCCAGCTCCTCTTCGATACGAAGTAGCTGGTTGTATTTTGCCATTCTATCAGATCTGGACATTGATCCGGTTTTTATCTGACCACAATTGGTAGCCACCGCAATATCTGCAATGGTGGCATCCTCTGTCTCTCCTGAACGATGAGAAACAACAGCTGTCCACCCTGCCTTATGAGCCATTTCAATTGCATCCAGGGTTTCTGTAAGCGTACCGATCTGATTTACTTTTATCAAAATGGAATTAGCCGCCTTCTCCTTGATAGCCTTTTCTAAAAACTTCACATTGGTCACCAAAAGATCATCGCCCACCAGTTGGCATTTATCTCCAATTTTCTCTGTAAGCATTTTCCATCCTTCCCAATCATTCTCATCGCATCCATCTTCGATGCTGTCAATTGGATACTTGCTTACAAGTTCAGCCAGATACTCTGCTTGTTCTGCGCTTGATCGTTTCTTCCCGTTTGATCCTTCAAACTTGGAATAGTCGTACACACCTTTCGAGAAAAATTCAGAGGAAGCACAATCGAGTGCGATTGTCACATCCTTTCCTGCCTTATATCCAGCCTTTTTGATTGCCGCCAAAATACTCTCAAGGGCTTCCTCTGTACCGCCTTCAAAATTTGGTGCGAACCCCCCTTCGTCACCTACTGCAGTACTTAATCCTTTATCGTGAATGATGGCTTTCAGGTTATGGAAGATTTCTCCACCCATTCTTAGTGCTTCTGTGAACGTAGGAGCTCCAACAGGACGAATCATAAATTCCTGAAACGCTATAGGTGCATCGGAATGTGATCCGCCGTTAATGATATTCATCATTGGAACGGGTAGTACTTTGGCATTTACTCCACCGATGTATCTATACAACGGAAGCTGACATGCATCTGCACCAGCATGGGCAACAGCAAGTGAAACTCCCAAAATTGCATTCGCTCCCAGCTTAGATTTATTGGGAGTTCCATCCAATTCTATCATTACCTTGTCTATGTATGCCTGCTCCACGACTAGCAAACCTTCAATTTCTGGAGCGATTATATCATTTACATTATCAACAGCTTTTTGAACACCCTTACCCATATAGCGAGACTTGTCACCGTCCCTTAGCTCCACAGCCTCATGTTCACCTGTAGAAGCTCCGGAAGGTACCGCTGCTCGACCAATGTATCCATCTTCTGTAATCACCTCAACCTCAATTGTAGGGTTGCCTCTGGAGTCCATGATCTGGCGGGCAAATACACTTTCGATAACACTCATTGCTTATTGTCTTTAATTAATTGAATAAAATCATCAAATAGGTAAGTTGAATCATTAGGCCCGGGAGATGATTCCGGGTGATACTGCACCGCAAATGCGGGCTTGTTATTCAGCCTCAGTCCTTCGACTGTATTATGATTGAGGTCGATGTGAGTCAACTCTGCTTCCTTGGAATTCTTTAGCGCCTCCATATCTACCGCAAAACCATGATTCTGTGATGTGATTTCGCTTAAACCTGTATTCAGATTTTTTACCGGGTGATTGAGTCCTCTGTGGCCATGATGCATTTTGTATGTAGCTATGCCGACTGCTTTAGCTAAAATTTGACTTCCCATACAAATTCCGAACAAAGGCTTGTTGGCTGCCAAAATCTCCTGAACGGTATTCGAAGCATAATCCATCACAGCCGGGTCTCCTGGCCCATTGGATATAAAATAGCCGTCCGGATTCCAGCTATCCATTTCCGAAAAAGTGGTCTGAGCCGGGAATACCTTGCAATGACAATCTCGGGTTACCAAGTTTTTCAAGATTGACTTTTTTATACCTAAATCGAGTACAGCAACCTTAAAACCCTTGTTGCTTTCGCCAAGTTCATAAGGCTCTTTGGTTGTCACAACTGTTGACAATTCAAGCGCTTCCATGCTTGGAATCTTATCAAGCTCTGCTTGCAAGGCATCTCCTTCAAGTTCCGAAGAAATAATCGCATTCATCGCCCCTTTGGTACGAATGTGACGGACAATTTTTCTTGTGTCAACACCAGCTATACCAACTGTATTATTTCTTTCCAGAAATTCCTGAAGGCTTTCATTTGCACTCGTTCGACTATAGATATTTGAAAAGTCATTTACCACAAGCCCCTTTATCGTAGGACGATCGCTTTCAACCTCTGAATCAATTGCACCATAGTTACCTATGTGCGAAGTGGTATTAACGATGATTTGACCATAGTAAGACGGATCTGTATATATCTCCTGATATCCGGTCATTCCGGTATTGAAGCAAATTTCACCTCCTGATGTTCCTTGCTTTCCAATGGAGTGGCCAGTAAAAGTGGTTCCGTCTTGTAATAAAAGGGTGGCTTTCTTACGGGTAGGGTATTTCATACTGGGGAGCAAAAATAGTGATGGAAAGGGCAATAAAAAAGCCACCCATTTGATAATGGATGGCTCAATATTTCAATTCTTGTAATCAACTTAATCTTTCTTCTCCTCGTCCTTAGACTCTTCTTTCGATTCCTCAGCTTTAGGCACTTCTGTTTCCTCTGTCTTAGCTTCTACTTCTTCAGCCTTCACCTCTTCAGCAGGTTCTTCAACCATTGCCTCTTCCTTAACTTCAACAGCCTCAGCTTTTGGAGTTTCCGTTTTAGCCTTGCTTCCACCTCTTCTTGATCTTCTGGTTTTAGCTTTTCCTGCTGATTCATCACCAAGTAGCAACTCATTGAAGTCCACAAGCTCCATCATACACATCTCAGCATTGTCACCAAGTCTGGCACCTGTCTTGATAATTCTTGTATACCCACCAGGCCTGTTGGCAATTTTCTCTGCTACCGTATTAAATAGCTCGCTTACAGATTCCTTATCCTGAAGGTAAGAGAATACTACTCTTCGAGAGTTAGTATCATCAGTTTTTGACTTGGTAAGAAGAGGCTCAATAAACTTTTTAAGTGCTTTCGCTTTTGCTACAGTCGTATTGATTCTCTTATGCATGATAAGAGAAGAAGCCATATTGGAAAGCATTGCACTTCTGTGTGCAGTCTTTCTACCAAGGTGGTTAAATTTCTTTCCGTGTCTCATTATTCTTCCTCCAATTTGTATTTACCAAGATCCATACCGAAAGTAAGACCTTTATCAGAAACCAATTGCTCTAACTCAGCCAATGATTTCTTACCGAAGTTTCTAAATTTCATCATGTCAGAAATCTCAAGTGACACCAAATCACCTAGTGTTCTAACATCAGCAGCTTTCAGACAGTTATATGCTCTCACCGAAAGATCAAGATCATTAAGATTTGTCTTAAGCATCTTTCTCATGTGTAGCAACTCTTCATCTACCTGCTCTGGCTCACCAGCTTCCTGCGTCTCAAGAATCATGTTTTGATCAGAGAAAAGCATGAAGTGCTGAATCAAAATATTTGCAGCACCCTTTAGTGCGTTTTCTGGGTGAATCGAGCCATCTGTTTCTATATCAAGCGTCAATTGCTCATAATCGGTCTTTTGCTCTACCCGTGTATTTTCAACGCTATACTTTACATTCTTGATTGGTGTAAAGATTGAATCGATAGCGATGAATCCAAAGTTCTGCTCTGCAGGTTTATTGTCATCAGCTCCAACATAACCTCGTCCTTTCTCTACAGTAAGCTCGATTTCGAACTTAGCAGATTCATCTAAGTGACAGATCACGTGATCAGGGTTCAGGATTTCGAAAGAAGTGGTTGCTTTAGCTAAGTCACCCGCAGTAAGTTTCTTCATATTTGAAACACTCACAGTGATGTTGCTATCAGCTACATCTTCAATCTTTTTGAAACGAACCATCTTAAGGTTCAAAATTATTTCACTCACATCTTCTACCACACCTTCAATTGTAGAAAACTCATGCAGCACACCCGGAATTTTAACTCCTGTGATCGCATAGCCTTCTAGTGAAGATAGAAGAATTCTTCTTAACGCATTACCTACTGTAACACCGTATCCTTTTTCCAGAGGTTTGAAAGTAAAGAGGCCATGGAAATCATCTGCTTTTTCCATCACCACTTTTTCTGGCATTTGAAATGCTAGGATAGACATATATCTTATTTTTTGAGTGTTTACTTAGAGTACAATTCGACGATCAACTGTTCCTTGATGTTTTCAGGAATATCCTCTCTGCTAGGTGCATTGAGATACTTACCTGTCATGCTAGTAGAGTCCCACTCTAACCAGGAATAGCTGCGTGCATTAGATGCAAGACTATCTGTGATAGCTTGTAGAGATTTTGACTTCTCTCTTACACCAATGATATCGTTATTTTTCAAGGTGTATGAAGGTATATTTACCAACTCACCATTTACAGTTATATGCTTGTGCGAAATCAACTGTCTTGCAGCTCTTCTTGTAGGAGCAATTCCAAGACGGAATACAGTATTATCCAATCTTGCCTCCAACAATTGAAGTAGGATTTCACCTGTAATACCGCTTTTTCTTGAAGCTTTGTCAAACACATTAGCGAACTGACGCTCAAGTACTCCATATGTGTACTTTGCTTTTTGCTTTTCAGCTAGCTGGATTGCATATTCAGACTGCTTCTTTCTTCTGCCACGTCCGTGCTGACCAGGAGGATATGCCTTCTTCTGCAAAGCTTTGCTAGCTCCGAAGATTGGCTCACCAAATCGTCTTGAAATTTTAGTCTTAGGCCCAGTATATCTTGCCATTATCTATAACTATTTATAAAATCTTAAACTCTTCTTCTTTTCGGTGGTCTACATCCATTGTGAGGTAGTGGAGTCACATCTTTGATCATTGTAACTTCAATGCCTGTATTTTGGATAGTTCTGATTGCAGACTCACGACCTGACCCAGGACCTTTTACAAAAACTTCAACCTTTCTCAATCCAAGATCATATGCTTTCTGAGCACACTCCTGAGCTGCTACCTGCGCTGCGTATGGCGTATTCTTCTTTGACCCTCGGAAGCCCATCTTACCTGCTGATGCCCAGCTGATAACCTGACCTGTACCGTTAGTCATTGATATGATAATGTTGTTGAATGATGCTTTGATATGAGCTTGCCCAATTGCATCAACAGCAACAACTCTCTTTTTAGCTTTATCTTTTCTCTTTTGTGCCATCTATCTATTACTTAACAGCTTTCTTCTTGTTCGCAACCGTTTTTCTCTTTCCTTTTCGAGTTCTAGCATTGTTTTTGGTATGCTGACCTCTTACCGGAAGACCTTTTCTATGACGGAGGCCTCTGTAACAACCGATATCTAAAAGACGCTTGATACTCATCTGGATTTCGCCCTTAAGAACACCTTCTACCTTATACTTTTCTCGGATGGCAGTTCTTATGTTACCACCTTCTTCATCAGTCCAATCTTGAACTTTTTTGTTTGGATCCACACCAGCTTCACTCAAAATCTTCTGAGCTGATGTTTTACCAATACCAAAGATGTAAGTCAAGGCTATCTCGCCTCGCTTGTTATCGGGAATGTCTACTCCTGCAACTCTTGCCATAATTATCCTTGTCTCTGTTTAAACTTTGGATTCTTTTTATTGATCACATAAAGCTTCCCCTTCCTCCTGATCACTTTGCAATCAACGCTTCTCTTTTTTACGGATGCTCTTACTTTCATTTCTTTATAATTTTCAGTCTCAGACTGTTATTTATAGCGATAAACTATTCTTCCTTTCGTTAGATCATATGGTGACATCTCCAACTTCACTTTGTCTCCTGGTAAAATTTTGATGTAGTGCATTCTCATCTTACCTGAGATGTGCGCAATCACCTCGTGACCATTTTCTAATTCAACTCTAAACATTGCGTTTGACAATGCCTCCACGATAGTTCCATCTTGCTCTATGGATGCTTGTTTTGCCATTATGCTGCCTGAGTTCTTCCTTTTACTCTACCTGATTTCATCATACCTTCATAGTGTCTCATGAGCAGGTAGCTCTCAATCTGCTGAAGGGTATCAAGTATTACACCAACCATAATCAACAAGGATGTTCCGCCATAAAACTGAGCAAACCCTTGATTGACCCCAGCGATCATAGCGAAAGCTGGAAGGATGGCGATAATCGCTAAGAAAATCGCACCTGGTAAAGTAATTCTTGATAAAATATTGTCTAAGAAATCAGCAGTTTGCTTACCTGGCTTAATGCCCGGTACAAAACCACCATTTCTTTTCATATCGTCTGCAATCTGATTAGGATTGATTGTGATAGCAGTGTAAAAGAATGTGAACACGATAATCATGATCGCAAACGTTAGGTTATACTGCCATGACGTGAAATCTGAAAATGTTGTTCCAATATAGTTTGCAAAGTCACTCTCTTCTCTCCAAAGCCCAGCAAGCATAGCTGGCAAGAACATGATAGACTGTGCAAAGATGATCGGCATAACCCCTGAAGCATTTACTTTTAGAGGGATGTATTGTCTTTGCCCACCATATACTTTATTCCCCACTACCTGCTTTGCATATTGTACCGGCACTCTTCTGACCGCCTGAACAAGCGCTACTGTAACAAGTACTACAAAGAACAATGCCACTAATTCAAGAATGAACAATAACATTTCACTCATTCCTCTTGTGATTGCCTCAGCAGCAATGCTTCCAGGAAATCTTGAAATGATACCAATCATGATCAGCATTGAAATACCGTTTCCAATTCCTTTATCGGTGATCTTTTCTCCAAGCCACATACAGAAGATCGTTCCTGAAGTAAGAATGATCACAGAAGTGAATTTGAAAAAGAATGTATTACTAAGAATAGCCGTTGGTTCGATAGCTGCTGAAACGTAGCTAAAACCTTGAGCCATACAAATAGCGATAGTTAACACTCTGGTTAGTTGATTAATTTTCTTTCTTCCGCTATCTCCTTCTTTTTGAAGCTTCTGGAAGTAAGGAACTGCCACTGTCATCAACTGCAACACAATAGAAGCTGAGATATATGGCATGATACCAAGGGCAAACACTGAAGCATTACTAAATGCTCCTCCAAGGAATGTATCCAATAAACCGAAAATTCCTGACGCCTGGCCAGTAAGTTTAGATGGGTCTACTCCTGGAAGTACCACAAAAGAGCCAATTCTAAATATTACTAAAAATCCTATTGTATTTAGGATTCTAGTTCTTAGCTCCTCGATGGAAAATATGTTCCGTATGGTATCTATGAATTTCTTCATTATTCAACTACAGTAATTGATCCGCCAGCTTTCTCAATTGCTTCCTGAGCAGTTTTTGAGAACTTGTGTGCTGAAACTTTTAGTGATGCTTTTAGCTCGCCTCTCCCCAATACTTTCACAATATCTTTCTTTTGAGCAAGTCCGTTTTCTTTCAGGATTTCAGGAGTGATTTCCTTAAGCTTTTTGGCTTCACTTAGCTTTTGCAGGTCATCAAGGTTGATAGCCTTAGAAACAACTTTATTGTTATTCTTAAAGCCAAACTTTGGCACTCGTCTTTGCAAAGGCATCTGCCCACCTTCAAAGCCCGTTTTGCGAGAATAACCAGCTCGTGACTGAGCTCCTTTGTGTCCTTTAGTGGAAGTCCCACCTCGTCCAGAGCCTTGTCCTCTACCGATTCTCTTTCTATTTTTTGTTGAGCCTTCTGCAGGCTTTAATGATTCAAGTCTCATGTTTACAGCTCTTTAACTTCTACTAAGTGATTCACCGTTTTGATCATTCCGCTGATAGACGGAGTTAGTTCTTTTTCAACGGATCTGTTGATCTTGCCAAGTCCTAAAGCAATCATTGTTCGCTTTTGGTTCTCAGGACGCTTGATCGTGCTTTTCTTCTGAGTGATAACTACTTTTCCCATTGTCTTAGCCATTGAAAACTTTATCTAGAGACACACCTCTTTGCTGAGCTACAGCGAATGGATCTCTCATTTTGTTTAGTGCATCAAAAGTAGCTTTAACCACATTGTGAGGGTTTGAAGATCCTTTTGATTTTGCAAGTACGTCGTGAACTCCTGCACTCTCCAACACTGCACGCATCGCACCACCAGCAATTACTCCTGTACCAGCTGCTGCAGGCTTAAGCAAAACATGTCCACCACCGAATTTTCCTATAGCATCGTGAGGAACAGTTCCCTTAAATACTGGAACTCTTACCAAATTCTTTTTAGCATCATCTATCCCTTTAGTGATCGCATCAGTTACTTCATTTGCTTTACCAAGACCGTAACCTACCACGCCATTTCCGTCTCCTACAACCACGATAGCTGAAAAGCTGAATCTTCGTCCACCTTTCACCACTTTGGCTACTCTCTTGATCGCAACGACTCTCTCCTGAAGGTCGATTTCACTTGCTTTGATAGATCTTATATTGCTTTGTGACATAATTTCCGTTTCTTAGAATTTTAAACCTCCCTCACGAGCACCTTCTGCTAGCGACTTCACTCGACCATGATATGGGTATCCGCCTCTATCAAAAACGACTGACTCGATCCCTGCGCTCTTAGCATTTTCTGCTAGCTTCTTCCCTACTTCCTTAGCGATCTCCACATTAAGAGCAGTCTTTCCAATTTCCTTTGTTGAAGCAGATGCCAATGTTTTACCATTCACATCGTCAATCAACTGAGCATAAATACCTTTATTGCTCTTGAAAACAGATACTCTAGGTCTGTCTGCAGTACCAGAAATCTTTCTTCTGATACCCAGTCTAAGTCTTTTTCTTCTTGCTGTTTTAGTAATTGCCATGTCTTATTATTTAGCAGCAGTTTTACCAGCTTTTCTTCTAATTTGCTCACCAACAAAGCGAATACCTTTTCCTTTGTATGGCTCCACTTTTCTAAGTGACTTGATCTTTGCAGAAATCTGACCTACTAGTTGCTTGTCAATTCCTTCAACGGTCACTTTTGGATTCTTTCCTTTTTCTGTTTCAGCAGAAACCTTAATTTCTTCTGGAACAGCGAAGTATATACTGTGAGAATATCCAAGGTTTAATTCTAAAACGTTGTTTTGAACGGCAGCCTTATAACCTACCCCTACAAGCTCCAACTCTTTCTTAAATCCGTTACTCACACCCTCTACCATGTTGTTAACCAATGAACGGTAAAGTCCATGAAGGGCTTTATGTCTTTTTTGCTCTGTAGGTCGCTCTACAGTGAGAACCCCGTCCTCTACCTTGCAGGTAATATCCGGATCAATCTGTTGAGACAACTCACCTTTAGGACCCTTTACATTTACTGTATTCTTATCAACAGTAATTGAAACTCCCTCAGGTACATTAATTGGTGCTTTTCCTATCCTTGACATCTCAATTCAATTAATATACGTAACATAAAACTTCTCCACCTACGTTTTCTCGTCGTGCTTCTTTATCAGAAATCACTCCTTTAGACGTAGATAAAATTGCGATACCAAGACCATTCAGTACTCTTGGTAGGGCCTCTGCTCCTGCATATTTCCTAAGTCCTGGAGTACTTATTCTCTCAAGACTAGTAATCGCTGACTGCTTCGTCTGAGGATTGTATTTCAAGGCAATTTTGATAATACCTTGCTTTCCATCATCCTCAAACTTGTAGTTTCTGATGAAGCCCTTGCTGTGCAATACTTTAGTGATCTCCTTCTTTAAATTAGAAGCAGGCACTTCTACTACACGGTGGTTCGCACCTATTGCGTTGCGAATCCTGGTTAAATAATCTGCTATCGGGTCTGTTACCATTTCTTAAACACACTTATCCCCCTCGAAAAAGGGGGTGCAAAAATAATAATTTATATTTTGAAACGAAAGGAAGATTTAAACTACCAGCTCGCTTTTGTTACTCCTGGGATTTTACCGTCAGATGCCATCTCTCTGAATGTCACCCTGGAGATACCAAATCTTCTCATGTAGCCCTTAGGTCTACCGGTAAGTTTACATCTGTTATGTAATCTTACTTTAGAAGAATTTCTTGGCAGCTTGTCAAGACCTTCCCAGTCGCCAGCTGCTTTTAGGGCAGCTCTTTTCTCTGCATATCTTGCTACAAGTTTTTCTCTTTTTCTTTCTCTCGCTTTTACTGCTGATCTAGCCATAATTTCTTAGTTCTTCTTTGAAGTAAACGGCATACCTAGAGATCTCAATAGTTCAAGACTCTCCTCATCAGTTTGTGCGGTTGTCACAAACGTGATGTCCATACCTGTGATTTTGTTTACTTTATCGATACTGATTTCAGGGAAGATAATTTGCTCTTGCACACCAAGAGTATAGTTACCTCTTCCATCAAATCCTTTTTCTCTAATTCCTTTGAAGTCTCTTACACGAGGAAGTGCTACTGTCACCAAACGATCCAAGAATTCATACATCTTGTCTCCTCTTAGGGTAACTTTTGCTCCAATTGGCATTCCTTCTCTCAACTTAAAGTTGGATACAGACTTCTTCGCTATAGTAGCCACAGCCTGCTGACCAGTAATCATAGTCAACTCCTCAACTCCTGTATCAACCAATTTCTTATCAGACACAGCAGCACCAATACCTTTATTGATAGCGATCTTAGTCAGCTTTGGTACCTGCATTACAGAGCTGTACTGAAACTTATCCTTCAAATGAGGAACGATCTCCTTGCTGTATTTTTCTTTTAATCTAGGACTAGCCATTCGTGATAAATTCTCCTGATTTTTTTGAATATCTCTGCAGCTTACCGTCTGCATTTTTCTTTCTACCAATTCTAGTAGCTTCTCCAGATGAAGGATCAACCACCTTTAGATTGCTAAGGTGAATTGCAGCTTCAGTCTGCTGAATGCCTCCTTCTGGATTTGTAGCAGATGGCTTCACATGCTTAGTTACCATGTTTGCTCCCTCTACAATAGCTCTATACTTTGTGGTATTAACCTCAAGTACTTTACCGGTTTTACCTTTGTCGTTTCCGGCAATGATCTTGACGGTATCTCCTTTTCTTACGTGAAATTTTACGTTGCTCATCGTTAAAGTACTTCAGGTGCTAATGATACAATTTTCATGAACTGCTTCTCTCTAAGCTCTCTAGCTACTGGACCAAAGATCCTTGTACCTCTAGGCTCGTCATTGGCAGTAAGAAGTACAGCTGCGTTATCCTCGAATCGGATATAGCTTCCGTCTTTTCTTCTAACCTCTTTCTTGGTTCTTACTACTACTGCTCTTGAAACAGTTCCTTTTTTCAAACTACTTGATGAAAGTGCGTGCTTAACAGTCACAATAATTTTGTCACCCACAGAAGCGTATCGCTTCTTGGTGCCTCCAAGCACACGGATAACTAGCACTTCTTTAGCGCCGCTATTGTCCGCAACCGATAATCTTGACTCCTGCTGTACCATTATTTTGCTCTTTCAATAATTTCTACCAACCTCCATCTTTTGTTTTTGCTCAATGGACGAGTTTCCATCACTTTCACCGTATCACCGATGTTGCAATCATTCTTCTCATCATGAGCTGTGAGCTTAGTGGTTTTTCTCACAAATTTTCCGTAGATCGGGTGCTTTACTTTTCTTTCAACAGCCACTGTGATGCTTTTCTGCATTTTATTGCTCACCACTTGTCCGATTCTTTCTTTTCTTAGATTTCTTTCCATCACTGAAAATTATTTGCTTGCTTCAGCAACTTGATTTAATTCCTTGGCCTTAATTTCTGTCTGAATTCTTGCCACCAACTTTCTGTTCTCACGAATCTTCATTGGGTTTTCGATAGGAGTAATGCTATGAGCAAATTTTAGTTTGCTATAGTTTTCCTTCTCTACTGCAAGCTTGTTTTTCAGCTCGTCCAGACTCAATCCTCTTAATTCAGAATTTTTCATTACTCTGGCTTATAATCTTTTGCTAATGTGAATTTTGTAGAGATTGGAAGTTTCTGTGCCGCCAATCTTAAAGCTTCTTTCGCCAACTCGATATCAACTCCTGCTGCTTCAAAAAGAACAGTACCTGGCTTCACGGTAGCCACCCAATATTCTGGAGCTCCCTTACCTTTACCCATCCTTACTTCTGCAGGCTTCTTAGTCACAGGCTTGTCAGGGAAGATTCTAATCCAAACCTGCCCCTCTCTCTTCATCGCTCTAGTCATCGCAATCCTAGCAGCTTCGATCTGACGGCTTGTGATCCATCCTGGCTCCATCGACTTGATTCCAAAAGTTCCGAATGCTAGTCTGTGCCCTCTGTTGGCAAGACCCTTCACTCGGCCTTTTTGCATTTTTCTATATTTCGTTCGTTTTGGCTGTAACATGCTCTACAAAACTTTTACTTTCTTCTTCTATTTTCTCTTCGCCTTCTATTCGGCGCTCCACCACCAGGTGCGTTATTTCCACCACCTGCTTGACCTACGTTTGGCGAAAGATCTCTTTTACCAAATACCTCACCTTTGAATATCCATACTTTGATACCGATTTTACCATAAATGGTATGTGCTTCTGTAATTGCGTAATCGATATCTGCTCTAAGTGTATGCAAAGGAATTCTTCCTTCTTTGTACTGCTCACTTCTTGCCATCTCAGCACCGCCAAGTCTTCCTGAGCATTTGATTTTAATACCTTGAGCTCCTACTCTCATTGAAGAGGCAATCGCTTGCTTCATTGCTCTTCTGAAAGAGATTCTAGCCTGAAGTTGCTGTGCGATAGACTCACCAACAAGCTTAGCGTCTAGCTCTGGTCTTTTGATTTCGAAAATGTTGATCTGAAGATCTTTTCCGGTTAAGTTTTTCAACTCTTCCTTGATCTTATCAACTTCAGATCCTCCCTTACCAATCACAACGCCCGGACGAGCAGTGTGAACTGTAAGTGTAATTCTTTTAAGCGTTCGCTCGATCACGATTTTTGAGATGCCCCCTTTAGGCATACGTGCAGCGATATATTTACGAATCTTGTTGTCTTCTACAAGTTTGTCTGCGTAAGATTTGCTATCGAACCAGGCAGAGTCCCACCCTTTGATAACTCCTAATCTAAATCCAACTGGGTTTACTTTTTGTCCCATTACTTGTTGCTTTCTTTAGTTTCTGTAGTATCCTGATTGTGATTATCTACCACGATAGTCACATGATTTGATCTCTTTCTGATTCGATGAGCTCTACCTTGTGGGGCAGGTCTCAGTCTTTTCAGCATTCGAGCACTATCCACATAGATTTCTTTCACATATAGATCTGCTTCCTCAATGCTGATATCCTCATTTTGCATTTGCCAGTCTGCAATCGCAGTAAGAAGTAGCTTCTCTAGTGTATTTGAAGCGTGATGTGCATCAAATCGTAGAATGTTTAGAGCGATATTTGCTCTCTCGCCACGAATCATGTCCGCAACTAATCTCATCTTTCGAGGAGAAGTAGGTACATTTCTTAGCGAAGACTTTACTGCACCAAGTTTCCCCTTGTTTTCCTCACGGAATTTCTTGTCAGCTTCTTTTTGAAGTCTGATTCGTACTGATTTCTTTAATTTCTTTTCAGCTTCCATTGGTGCTCTTATCTTTTACCTTTATCCTTCTTAGCGATGTGTCCTCTAAAGTTTCTAGTCGGAGCAAATTCACCAAGTTTATGTCCTACCATATTTTCAGTTACGAAAACAGGGATAAATTTATTTCCGTTGTGAACAGCGAAAGTGTGTCCTACAAAATCCGGAGATATCATTGATCTTCTTGACCATGTTTTGATTACAGACTTCTTACCAGAGTCATTCATCGCATCGACTTTTTTCTCAAGTCGGAAGTCTATATAAGGTCCTTTCTTAAGTGATCTTGACATTATTTCCTTCGTTTAACTATCTGCTTATCAGAATATTTATTTGGTCGACGAGTTTTCATACCCTTCGTATACTGACCGTTTCTTGATCTAGGGTGACCTCCAGAAGATCTTCCTTCTCCACCTCCCATTGGGTGATCTACAGGGTTCATTGCCACACCTCTTACTCTTGGTCTTCTACCTAACCATCTGTTTCGACCTGCTTTACCTAATCTCACACTCATGTGATCAGAGTTAGAAACAGTTCCGATTGTAGCAAGGCAAGTGTTAAGTACCATTCTCATTTCACCAGAAGGAAGTTTCACAGTAGAGTATTTTCCTTCTCTCGCTACCAACTGCACGTACGTACCTGCGCTTCTTGCCATCACTCCGCCCTTACCAGGCTTCAACTCAATGTTGTGAATGATTGTACCTAGAGGAATCTCAGAAAGATAAAGTGCATTACCCACCTCAGGAGCTATCCCTGATCCTGAGTTAATCACTGTTCCAACCTCAAGACCTGCTGGCGCCAGAATGTATCTTTTTTCACCGTCCGCATAATAAAGCAATGCGATTCTTGCAGATCTGTTCGGATCATACTCGATTGCTTTTACAGTAGCAGGAATTCCGTGCTTATCTCTTTTGAAGTCGATAAGTCTAAGCTTACGCTTATGACCACCGCCAACATTTCTCACGGTCATTCTACCCTGATTATTTCTTCCTCCATTTCTTTTAGATGTAGTCACCAAAGACCTCTCTGGAGTGGACTTGGTAATGTCATCAAAGACAGGAGCCATTCTGAATCTCTGTCCTGGAGTTGTCGGTTTAAGTTTTTTTACAGCCATCTCTGTCTATTATATTCCGCTATAAAAATCAATTATATCACCCTCAGCCACCTGCACAATTGCTTTTTTATAAGCTGGAGTTCTTCCCTCAATAACTCTAGACTTGGTGTATCTTCTTTTTGAAGCTCCAGGCTGAATCATTGTGTTTACAGATTCTACAGTAACACCGTAGGTTTTTTCAATTTCAGATTTGATCTGAACCTTATTAGCATTCTTGGCAACTACAAATCCGTACTTACCATGCTCATTTAGAGCAGATACTTTTTCTGTAACTAGTGGTTTAATTAAAACTCCCATCTTAGTTGAATCTTTCTTTTAGTTGCTCAAGTGTTCCCTCGCAAAGGATTATACGCTCAGCGTTAATCAAATCGTAAGTATTAACTTCATCAACAGTTGAAACATTTGCTTTCTTTAGGTTTCTTGAAGACAAGAAAACATTCTTGCTCTTATCGCTCACCAAAAGCAATGATTTTTTATCGCTCACAGAAAGGCTATTCAGAATACTAATGAATTCTTTAGTCTTTGGAGCTTCGAAAGTGAAATCTTCAAGAATTTGAATTGCCTTCTCCTTCGCTCTTGATGAGAGAACTGATTTACGAGCCAATTTCTTAACCTTCTTATTCAGCTTGAAACCATAGTCTCTTGGCTGAGGACCAAAGAAAGTTCCTCCACCTCTCATAACACCAGACTTCACACTACCAGCACGTGCTGTACCAGTGCCCTTCTGTTTCTTGATCTTACGAGTTGATGCCGTGATCTCTCCTTTATCTTTTGTCTTGGCGGTACCTTGTCTTTGGTTTGCCAAATAATTTTTTACGTCAAGGTAGACAGCATGCTCATTTGGCTCTATGCCAAAGATGCTTTTGTCCAGGCTGATTTCTCTTCCTGTCTCTTCTCCTTTAATATTTAATACAGCTACCTTCATGATTACTTCTCAAGTATTACGAATGAATTTTTAGCTCCCGGAATAGCTCCTGATATCAACACTAGGTTTTTCTCCGGGTATACTTTCAAAACTCTTAGGTTCAAAGTCTTTACTCTCTCGCCTCCTGTTCTTCCAGCCATTTTCAAGCCTTTGAATACACGTGATGGGAAAGATGCAGCACCAATAGATCCTGGAGCTCTTAATCTGTTGTGCTGACCGTGAGTAGCCTGACCAACACCACCAAAACCATGACGCTTTACAACGCCTTGGAATCCTTTACCTTTTGATGTACCAATAGCATCCACATAATCCATTTCATTGAATACATCCTCGATTTTGATTTCATTACCCAACTTCACTTTATCATCAAACTCAGATCTGAAATCTCTAAACTCAACCACTTTCAACTTAGGAGTAGTTTTTGCTTTAGCAAAATGCCCCTGAAGTGCTTTAGGTGTGTTTTTTTCTTTTCGCTCACCATAAGCCAACTGCACAGCTTTATAACCGTCTGTCTCTTCGTTCTTAACTTGAGTCACGACGCAAGGACCAGCCTCAACAAGGGTACAAGCGATGCTTTTACCATTCTCGTCGAAGATACTTGTCATTCCTACTTTCCTTCCTATTAAACCAGGCATTTTCTACTCGTTTATATCTTATAATTACCCTCTCAGGCAAACTTTTCGTGAAAAGGACTGCAAAGATAGCAAATCCATATGCCGAACAAAAACTTTGATCGGTTATTTTTTAGACAAAAAAAGAACCAATCGATGAAGACCAATTGGTTCTCTTTTCTAGGCTTAAAGGGCCTTATACTTTAATTTCTACGTCCACACCACTTGGAAGCTCTAGCTTCATAAGGGCGTCTACAGTCTTCGCACTATTGCTATAGATATCTACCAACCTTTTGTAAGTACATAGTTGGAATTGCTCACGCGCCTTTTTATTCACGTGAGGCGACTTCAATACAGTAAACTTCTCTTTAACTGTTGGCAGAGGAATAGGACCACTCACAACAGCTCCAGTAGTTTTTACCGCTCGAACTATCTTTTCAGAAGACTTGTCAACCAAATTATGGTCGTAAGACTTAAGCTTTATTCTAATTTTCTGATTCATCTCTAATTTCTTTATACGTTGGCTGTGCCTTTTACTTCAGCAATTACACCATCTGCAATATTCTTAGGTACTTGATCGTAGTGCGAGAACGTCAATGAAGCTGTAGCTCGTCCAGAACTGTTCGTTCTTAGGTCAGTCACATATCCAAATAGTTCAGACAAAGGAACATCAGCCTTAATTACAGCAGAGGTTCCTCTGGTATCCATTCCTTTCATGATACCTCTTCTCTTATTCAAGTCTCCTGTGATTGTACCTGTATACTCATCCGGAGTTACTACCTCTACAGCCATGATAGGCTCAAGAATTACCGGATTACATTTAGATGCTGCTGATTTAAATCCAGCTCTTGCTGCCAATTCGAATGAAAGCGAATCCGAATCTACATCGTGGAATGAACCATGATAAAGTCTTACTTTCATGTTATCGATTGGATACCCAGCCAATGGACCATTTACCATCGCGGATTCAAATCCTTTCTGAATAGCAGGGATGAATTCTTTAGGAATAACCCCACCAACTATTTCATTTACAAACTGTAGTCCAGGCTGCTCGTGATCTTCGTCTTTTGGTCCGATCTCGAATACGATATCAGCAAACTTACCACGACCACCAGACTGCTTCTTGTAAACCTCTTTGTGCTCAATAGAAGACGTGATCGCTTCTTTGTATGCTACCTGAGGAGCACCTTGATTGATCTCTACTTTAAATTCTCTTTTCAGTCGATCAATGATAATGTCAAGGTGAAGCTCTCCCATTCCTTTCAAGATAGTCTGACCAGTCTCATGGTTAGTTTCTACCTGAAGCGTAGGATCTTCTTCTACCAACTTACCAATAGCCACACCTAGCTTGTCAACATCAGCCTGAGTTTTAGGCTCGATTGCGTATCCAATAACCGGATCCGGGAATACCATTGATTCAAGTACAATTTTAGCTTTCTCGTTACAAAGAGTATCACCAGTCTTAATGTCCTTAAATCCAACCACAGCTCCAATATCACCGCAGTGCAGCTTATCAATTTGATTCTGCTTGTTAGCGTGCATTTGGAAAATTCGAGAAATCCGCTCTTTCTTATTCGTTCTGGTATTATATATATAAGAACCAGACTCTAAGGTTCCTGAATATGACCTTACAAAGCATAGACGTCCAACGAATGGATCAGTTGCAATCTTGAATGCAAGCGCTGCAAATGGATCATCAGGAGATGGCTTTCTAGAAGTCTTCTCCTCAGTATCAGGATTTGTTCCTACGATATTATCTCTATCAAGTGGAGATGGTAGAAGTTCCATCACGTAGTTCAAAAGCGTTTGAACTCCCTTGTTCTTAAACGCAGAACCACAAAGCATTGGTACAAAAGCCAAGTCAATTGTAGCAGCTCTCAAAGCAGCCACAATCTCATCTCTTGTAATGCTATCCGGATCTTCAAAATATTTTTCCATCAGCTTCTCATCGTACTCAGCAACAGACTCGACAAGATGCTCTCTGTACTCAGTAACCTCATCCTGCATATCTGCAGGTATTTCGATTTCTTCGAAAGTCATTCCCATATCTTCTTCATTCCAGATATAGGCTTTGTTTTCAACTAAATCGACAACTCCTTTAAAATTTTCTTCTGCACCAATTGGCAACTGAAGAGGTACGGCTTTAGTACCCAGCATTTCTTTTACTTGCTTGCAAACTTTCAAGAAGTCTGCACCAGAGCGGTCCATTTTATTTACGAAACCGATTCTGGCTACCTTATAGTTATCAGCAAGTCTCCAGTTTGTTTCAGATTGAGGCTCAACACCATCTACCGCACTGAAAAGAAATACCAATCCATCCAATACCCGAAGTGATCTATTAACCTCTACAGTAAAGTCAACGTGTCCAGGAGTATCAATGATGTTGATGTGGTAATCCTCATCTTTGTATTTCCAGAATACAGTAGTCGCAGCTGAAGTGATAGTAATACCTCTCTCCTGCTCCTGCTCCATCCAGTCCATGGTAGCACCACCATCGTGTACTTCACCAATTTTGTGGTTGATACCAGCGTAATAAAGGATACGCTCAGTAGTTGTTGTTTTTCCGGCATCAATATGTGCTGCGATACCGATATTTCTTGTAAGTCTTAAGTCTCTAGCCATTTTGGTTCTTAGAATCTGAAGTGTGAGAATGCTTTGTTCGCGTCAGCCATTCTGTGCATGTCGTCTTTTTTCTTAACAGCAGCTCCCTCGCCTTTTGAAGCAGCGATAATTTCTGCAGCCAAACGATCTTGCATTGTTTTTTCGCCTCTTAGTCTTGCATACTTGATCATCCACTTGATACCAAGAGCGATTTTTCGATCAGGTCTAACCTCGATCGGAACCTGGAAGTTAGCTCCACCAACTCTTCGAGCTTTTACTTCCACTGAAGGCATGATATTGCTCAGTGCGGTTTTCCAAGTTTCAAGTCCATTTTCACCGGTCTTTTTCTCAACCTGATCGATAGCATTGTAGAAAATTTTGTAAGAGAGACTCTTCTTACCACTCAACATCAAGTTGTTAACAAATTTGGTAACAAGGGTATCCTGATAAATAGGATCAGGAAGGATGTATCTCTTTTTTGGTTTTGCTTTTCTCATTTCTCCTGCAAATTATTTTTTAGGTCGCTTAGCGCCGTATTTAGATCTTCTTTGTAGACGTCCGTTTACACCAGCAGTATCCAACGCACCTCTAATGATGTGATATCTCACACCTGGTAAATCCTTTACTCTACCCCCTCTTATAAGCACAATTGAGTGCTCCTGAAGGTTGTGTCCTTCTCCAGGGATGTAAGCATTTACTTCTTTCCCATTTGTCAATCTTACCCTAGCCACTTTTCTCATCGCTGAGTTAGGCTTCTTAGGTGTGGTTGTGTACACACGTGTACATACACCTCTTCTTTGTGGACAAGAGTCCAACGCTGGGGATTTTGACTTTGAAGTCAACTTCTTTCTACCCTTCCTTACTAATTGTTGTATAGTTGGCATACGCTATAATTTCTAATCGTCCCAAAATTTGGGAACGCAAAGATAGATATATTGAGATTATATCAAAAAGTTAAAAGATGATTTCACCCGAATTATTCGGGAATTATTATTTGAACTGCCGAATGGACATCTGAAATCAGAATTTTCGGCTAAAAATTTAATATGAGAATTGAGTGGAGTAGACATTAGGCCTCTCCCATGGTTCCTCCAAAATTCAATGGGAATTTTGGCATTTCTTCCGTCTGCTTCACTTCACCAAAAGTAGCCTCGTACTTTTTGATGTTGTCTTGCAATGCATTAAGCAATCTTTTGGCGTGTTCCGGAGTAACAACAATTCGTGATTTCACTTTTGCTTTAGGCACTCCTGGCATCAGTCTAATAAAGTCGATAACGAACTCACTACTTGAGTGAGCAATCATAGCCAGATTGGCATAGACGCCCTCGGCAATTTCTTCCGAGAGCTCTATGTTAATCTGATTATTTTGATTTTTACCGTCTTTCTTTTTCTGATCGTCGCTCATAATCTTAAGCTTCTTCTACTTCTTTAGATTCGAACTCCTCTTTTGAAGACACTAACTTCTCGTACTCCTCCTGAGAGTTTACGATATACTTTTGATGTCTTCTCACTCCTGTACCCGCAGGTATCAGGTGTCCAACGATTACGTTTTCCTTCAGACCGATCAATGTATCTGCTTTTCCTTTGATGGAAGCTTCGCTCAATACCTTAGTTGTCTCCTGGAATGAAGCTGCAGAAATGAAACTTTCAGTTCCAAGTGACGCCTGAGTGATACCCTGAAGCGTTGGTTTACCAGTTGCTGGCTCAGCATCTCTAACAACCATTGGCTTAAGGTCTCTTCGCTTCAAACTTGATACTTCATCTCTGAGACTTCTTGCATCAATGATTTGACCAGCTTTGTAGTTAGATGAATCTCCCGGATCAACGACTACTTTCTTGTCGAGGATGTTGTCATTCTCTTCCATGAAAACAAATCTATCAGCCAATTGATTAGTCAAGAAGCTGGTATCTCCCGGATTCTCGATAACTACTTTCTGCATCATCTGCCGAACAATCGCTTCGATGTGCTTATCATTAATCTTCACACCTTGCAATCGATATACTTCCTGAATTTCATTCACCAAGTATTCCTGTACTGCAGTAGGTCCTTTGATTTTCAGGATATCAGCAGGAGTAATCGCTCCATCTGAAAGTGCATCGCCAGCACGCACATAATCATTGTCCTGAACAAGGATGTGCTTAGACAATGGCACCATGTATCTCTTCTTCACACCGTCTTTAGACTCAATGTAAATTTCTCTGTTACCTCGCTTGATTCCGCCGTATTCCACAACTCCATCTATCTCACTTACTACAGCTGGGTTAGAAGGGTTTCTTGCTTCGAAAAGCTCAGTTACCCTTGGTAGACCTCCTGTAATATCTCTAGACTTACCAGTTTTTCTTGGAATCTTAGCTAAAACCTGACCTGGTTTGATCTTAGCGCCTTCTTCAACAGCTAAGTGAGCTCCAACTGGAATGTTGTAAGCTTTTTCTGTTGTTCCATCCTTGCCTACGATCTCAATAGCAGGGTTCTTGGTTTTATCCTTGGTATCAATGATTACCTTCTCTCTGTGACCAGTTTGCTCATCAGACTCTTCTTTGAAAGTAACTCCTTCGATAATTGAATCGAATGAAGCAGTACCGTCAAACTCGGACATGATAACAGCGTTGTAAGGATCCCAGTAGCAAAGTTCATCACCCTTAGACACTTTTCCACCGTCTTTTACCTTAAGGATTGCTCCGTAAGGAACGTGATTGGAAATAAGTACTTTCTCCTTCTTAGCGTCAAGAATTTTGATCTCTCCTGATCGTCCCATAACAACCTCAATCTTGTTGCCTTCGTCATCGGATGATTTCACTGTTCTTAGCTCATCAAACTCGATAACTCCATCAAACTTCGCCTTGATGTTCGCATCAACGGCAATGTTCGAAGCGGTACCCCCTACGTGGAAGGTTCTCAGTGTAAGCTGCGTTCCCGGCTCTCCAATAGACTGTGCTGCGATAACACCAACTGCTTCTCCAACATGCGACATTCTACCTGAAGACAAGTTTCTTCCGTAACATTTCGCGCAAACTCCCTGACGAGTTTCGCATGTTAATACAGATCTGATCTCAACTTCTTCAATACTTGACTGATCTATATAATCAGCAATTTCTTCCGTGAACTCAGCACCTGACTCGATCACCAATTCTTCTGTAATTGGATCATAGATATCATGAACAGACACTCGACCTAGAATTCTTTCAGAAAGTGCTTCAACTACTTCTTCATTGTCTTTCAATGCCGAAACAGAAAGTCCTCGAAGTGTTCCACAATCATCCTCATTGATCACCACATCCTGAGCAACATCCACAAGTCGTCTTGTCAGGTAACCCGCATCCGCAGTTTTCAACGCTGTATCAGCAAGTCCTTTTCTCGCACCGTGGGTAGAGATAAAGTATTCGATTACATCTAGACCTTCTTTAAAGTTTGAAAGAATCGGGTTTTCAATAATCTCACCGACAGACCCCTGAAGGTTTTTCTGTGGCTTAGCCATCAATCCTCTCATTCCACCAAGCTGACGAATCTGCTCTCTAGATCCCCTTGCACCTGAGTGCATCATCATGTAGATCGAGTTAAAGCCTTGATCATCCTCTTCCATCTGCTTCATCAGCGAGTTGGTAAGCATGGTGTTCGTCCTAGTCCAGATGTCAATCACCTGGTTGTAACGCTCATTATCAGTGATTAGACCCATTAGGTAGTTCTGCCATACAGCATCCACTTCTTCTTTCGCCTGAGCAACCAATTTCTCCTTCTCAGCAGGTACGTTGATGTTGTCAAGACCCATTGAAAGACCACCTTTATAGGCCATCTGGAATCCAAGTGCTTTGATATCGTCAAGGAAGTGAGCAGTAGTTGCCATTCCAGTGATCTTAAACACGTGGGCAATAATTTTCTGAAGTTTCTTCTTAGTAAGAAGCTCATCCACAAAACCTACAGCTTCCGGCACACATTCATTAAAGAGTACTCTACCAGCTACTGTCTCAATAATTTTCGACTCCAGCTCTCCATTTTCATTTCTCACTTTAGTCCTTACCTTAATGTAAGCGTGTTGAGAAATTTGCTTCTCATTCAAGGCAATAATTACTTCTTCGTGAGAATAGAAAGTTCGCCCTTCTCCAGCTACCTTTTCTTTATCTGTGCTTCTTCGGCCTTTAGTGATATAATAAAGACCCAATACCATGTCCTGAGAAGGTACCGCAATCGGTGCTCCGTTAGCAGGGTTCAGGATATTGTGAGAAGAAAGCATCAATAAAGAAGCTTCCAAAATCGCTTCATGACCAAGTGGTACGTGAACGGCCATCTGGTCACCGTCAAAGTCAGCGTTGAATGCTGTACATGCTAGCGGGTGAAGCTGGATTGCTTTTCCTTCTATTAGTTTTGGCTGGAAAGCCTGAATACCTAGTCTGTGTAGTGTAGGTGCCCTATTCAATAATACTGGGTGTCCTTTCAATACATTTTCGAGGATATCCCAAACCACAGGATCTTTTCTATCTACAATTTTCTTCGCAGACTTCACTGTCTTAACAATGCCTCTTTCAATCAATTTTCTGATAATGAAAGGCTTGAAGAGCTCAGCAGCCATATTCTTAGGAAGACCACACTCATGCATCTTCAATTCCGGACCTACTACGATTACAGATCGACCAGAATAGTCAACCCTTTTACCCAATAGGTTTTGACGGAATCGACCCTGCTTACCTTTAAGCATATCACTCAAAGACTTAAGCGCTCTGTTTCCATCTGATCTTACCGCATTCACTTTTCTTGAGTTATCGAAAAGTGAGTCCACAGCTTCCTGAAGCATTCTCTTCTCATTTCGAAGGATTACTTCCGGAGCTTTAATATCTATCAATCTCTTAAGACGATTATTTCTGATGATTACTCTACGATAAAGATCGTTCAAATCAGAAGTTGCAAATCGACCTCCATCCAATGGAACAAGTGGTCTTAGTTCTGGCGGAATCACCGGAACCATTTTCACAATCATCCATTCAGGTTTATTTTCGATTCGAGTCTTAGCATCTCTGAATGCTTCAACCACTCTCAATCTCTTAAGCGCTTCTGCTTTTCTCTGCTGAGAAGTGTCAGTAGCAGCCTGGTGACGTAGTTCATATGAAAGCTCATCTAGCTGAGTTCTAGCCAATAGCATCTCCAATGCGTCCGCACCCATCTTAGCGATGAATTTGTTCGGATCGTCATCATCAAGCATCTGATTTTCTCTTGGAAGCTTGTCAAGAATATCCAAATACTCTTCCTCAGTAAGGAAGTCAAGCTTAGAGATTCCATCTTCTTCTTTAACCCCCGGCTGGATTACGATGTATCGCTCGTAATAAATGATTTGATCCAGCTTCTTGGTTGGTACACCAAGGAGGTATCCAATCTTATTCGGTAATGATTTGAAATACCAGATATGCGCAACCGGCACCACCAATTCGATGTGCCCCATTCGCTCTCTTCGTACCTTTTTCTCAGTCACTTCAACACCACATCGGTCACAAATAATGCCTTTGTATCGGATTCTTTTGTATTTGCCACAATGACACTCCCAATCTTTTACCGGGCCGAAAATTCGCTCACAGAAAAGGCCACCCATTTCTGGCTTGTAAGTCCTGTAGTTGATGGTTTCTGGCTGAGTTACTTCACCGTGAGAGCTTTCCAGAATTGATTCCGGAGATGCAAGACTGATCGTAACTTTAGAGAAGTCGTTGTGAATTTTTTTGTTTTTTCTGAACGCCATGTTGTATATCAATAAAGCCCCCGCCACAAGACGGGGAATGATTGTCAATAATTAATTAGTCCAAAGTAATTTCAAGAGCCAATCCTCTCAATTCATGTATCAATACATTGAATGATTCAGGGATGTTTGGCTTATTCATGTTCTCGCCTTTCACGATCGCTTCATAAGCTTTTGCTCTTCCAATCACATCATCCGATTTGATAGTTAGGATTTCCTGAAGAACGTTGGCTGCACCGAATGCCTCCAATGCCCATACCTCCATTTCACCAAATCGCTGGCCTCCAAACTGTGCCTTACCACCAAGCGGCTGCTGAGTAATAAGTGAGTATGGCCCGATACTTCTTGCGTGCATCTTGTCATCTACCAAGTGACCTAGTTTTAGCATGTAAATCACACCAACAGTCACCGGCTGGTCAAAACGCTCACCTGAAAGTCCATCGTATAGGTAGGTTCTACCAAAGCTAGGTAGTCCTGCTTCTTTCAATTCATTCTGAACTTCTTCCTCAGAAGCTCCATCGAAAATTGGAGTAGCGTATTTTCGTCCAAGCTTCAATCCAGCCCAACCCAATACGGTCTCGTAAATCTGTCCGATGTTCATTCTTGAAGGTACACCAAGTGGATTCAACACGATATCTACCGGGGTTCCATCTTCCATGAATGGCATATCTTCCTCACGTACAATCTTCGCAACCACACCTTTATTTCCGTGACGTCCTGCCATCTTATCACCTACTTGAAGCTTACGTTTCTTAGCCACATAAACCTTAGCAAGCTGAACAATTCCTGCAGGAAGCTCATCACCTACTTCTAGTGTAAATCTTTCTCTCTTGAACTTACCAGAAATATCGTTTCTGTACCCGATGTAGTTTTTCACCAATTTGAAAATCAAATCGTTAGTCTTATCATCAGACACCCAGTTTTCGATAATTAAATCAGAGATCAGGTTAGCCTCTTCCGGCACATTGTAGTTACTCTCATCTCTGTATTTGTTCTTAGGTGGAAATAAGTTCGCTTCGATATTCTTCTTAGAGAACTTGACACCTTTACTCATCACTTCTTCACCAAACTTGTGTTTGATTCCCTGACAAGTTTTACCGTCAAGCAGTTGAGTAATTTTTTCAATCATCGTAGCTCTAGCCTCAGTAAGTTGCTGGCTATACTTATTCTTAAGCAGCTCAACTTCTTTCTTCGCTCTAGCTCTTACGTCTTTGTCTTTCTTAGGTCTTGAGAAAAGCTTAGTGTCAATAACTACACCTTTCAATGATGGAGAAGCTTTCAAAGAAGCATCTTTCACATCACCAGCCTTGTCTCCAAAGATTGCTCTAAGAAGTTTTTCCTCAGGAGTTGGATCAGACTCTCCTTTAGGAGTGATCTTACCAATAAGGATGTCACCTTCTTTGATTTCTGCACCAGTTCGGATGATTCCATTTTCGTCAAGGTTTTTAACCGCCTCTTCAGAAACGTTAGGAATCTCACTAGTAAGCTCTTCCTCTCCTCTCTTTGTGTCTCTTACTTCAAGTTCGAACTCGTCTATGTGAATAGAGGTGAAGATATCTTCTCTCACCACTCTTTCCGAGATCACGATCGCATCCTCAAAGTTGTATCCTTGCCAAGGCATGAATGCCACCTGCATGTTGATACCAAGTGCAAGCTCTCCTTTTTCAGTGGCAAAACCATCGCAAAGTGCTTGCCCTTGTTTCACTTTATCACCTTTCTGTACAATCGGCTTCAAGTTGATACAAGTGTCCTGGTTCGTTCTTCTGAACTTCACCAAATCATAGGTTACCACAGAGTCATTGAAGGTAATGATCTGTTCATCTGAATCTAGATCATACCGCACTGTAATCTTCCTTGCATCCACATATTCGATCACACCATCTCTCTCTGCTCTAATCAACGCACGAGAGTCAAGTGCTACTCTTTCTTCTAGACCTGTTCCTACGATAGGAGCTTGTGGTCTCATCAAAGGAACTGCTTGACGCTGCATGTTTGACCCCATCAAAGCCCTGTTCGCATCATCGTGCTCAAGGAAAGGAATCATAGATGCCGCCACTGATACAATTTGATTTGGTGCAACGTCCATGTAGCTTACTTCGTCTTCGCTACAAAGCGGGAAGTCGCCTTCAAATCGTGCCTTAATTTTATCGTTTAAGAATTTCCCCTTGTCAGATAATGGCGCATTTGCCTGTGCAATATTGTGGGTATCTTCTTCTTCAGCAGTCAGGTACTTGACATTACCCGACATATCCACTGTACCTTTTGAAACTTCTCTATATGGAGTTTCAATGAATCCCATTTGGTTCACTTTTGCGTGAACGCATAGAGAGGAGATCAAACCAATATTTGGTCCCTCGGGTGTTTCAATGGTACAAAGTCTTCCGTAGTGTGTGTAATGAACGTCTCGAACCTCGAAACCAGCTCTTTCTCTGGAAAGACCGCCTGGCCCAAGTGCCGACATTCTTCTTTTGTGAGTTACCTCGGCAAGTGGATTCGTTTGATCCATAAACTGAGATAGCTGGTTAGTACCAAAGAATGAGTTGATTACTGAAGAAAGTGTTCTCGCGTTGATCAAATCAACAGGCTTGAAATCTTCATTGTCTCGAACGTTCATTCGCTCTCGAATGGTCCTTGCCATACGTGCAAGACCTACGCCGAATTGTGAGTAAAGCTGCTCACCTACAGTTCTAACCCTTCTGTTACTCAAGTGGTCGATATCATCGACTACTGCCTTACTGTTGATCAATCCGATCAAGTACTTCACAATAAGAATGATATCATCCGTAGACAATACTCTTCGATCCCAATCGGTATCGATTCCTAACTTCTTATTGATTCTGTATCGACCAACTTCTCCAAGGTCATATCTCTTATCTGAGAAGAATAAGCTTGTGATGATATCACGCGCAGTTTGCTCGTCAGGAGCCTCCGTATTTCTCAACTGACGATAAATCTGCTCAACAGCCTCTTTCTCAGAGTTTGAATTATCTTTTTGAAGTGTGTTATAAACGATTGAATACTCTGCAATATTCACATCCTTTCTATGCACGATGATGGACTTAGATCCAGAATCGATGATGGTCTGAATGTCGTCCTCGGTGATCATGCTGTCACGCTCAAGAACAACCTCATTTCTATCAATAGAAACCACCTCTCCAGTGTCTTCATCTACGAAATCTTCCGTCCAGGTTCTTAGAACTCTAGCCGCAAGTCTTCTATCAATAACCTTTTTAAGCTCTTTTTCAGTAGCCTCAATTTCTTCCGAAAGACCAAATAGATCTAGAATTTCCTTATCAGAACCGTATCCTATTGATCTAAGAAGTGTAGTAATTGGAAACTTCTTCTTACGATCGATGTAAGCATACATTACGTTGTTTACATCAGTCGCAAACTCAATCCATGAACCTTTGAAAGGGATAATTCTGGCACTGTAAAGAAGTGTTCCGTTGGTATGCTTGCTTTGTGCAAAGAACACACCTGGAGATCTGTGCAATTGAGATACAATTACTCGCTCAGCTCCATTAATAACAAACGAACCTTTTTCGGTCATGTATGGGATATTACCCAAGAACACTTCCTGCTCGATTGTTTCAAATTCTTCATTTTCCTCGTCATTACAAAGTAGACGAAGTTTAGCTTTTAGAGGAACTGAATAGGTCAATCCTCTTTCGATACATTCCTGAATGCTGTACTTTGGAGGGTCAACTGTATAGTCTACAAATTCCAATACGAAATTCTCTCTGGAATCCGTGATTGGGAAGTTTTCCATGAAAACCTTGTAAAGACCTTCACCTTCTTTTCTTTCAGCAGGTGTGTCTAGCTGGAAAAAGTCAACGAATGACTTTAATTGTACATCCAGAAAATCCGGATAATCAATAACTGATTTGATTGAAGAGAAATTGATTCTCGTGTTATTGTTGTTAGCCAAAGCTTACGGAGTTTAAGTTTATTAAAAATTGAAAAGGACGTTTAGCTTTACATACAAACAGGAAAAGACCTGATCCCTGATCCCGAAAATTTCGGGAGGGAGCCAGGCCTAAACCTTTGGTATTATATGCTAATTACTTTAATTCTACTTCAGCACCAGCTTCTTCAAGCTGCTTTTTCAATGCCTCAGCTTCGTCCTTAGCGATTCCTTCTTTTACTGGCTTAGGAGCACCATCAACAAGCTCTTTCGCTTCTTTTAGGCCTAGTCCAGTAAGTTCTTTCACCAACTTAACGATAGCAAGTTTTGCACCGCCTGGAGACTTAAGGATCACGTCGAAAGAAGATTTCTCTTCTCCAGCAGCTCCGCCTTCAGCTCCACCACCACCAGCAACCATTACTGGTCCAGCAGCTGCAGCTGGCTCAATGCCATACTCGTCTTTTAGGATATTAGCTAGTTCGTTTACCTCTTTTACTGAAAGGTTAACTAATTGCTCTGCAAATTCTTTTAAATCCGCCATTTTATTAAGTATTAATTCTGTTTAAAAATTTTTAATTCTCTCGTTCTGAAAGTGTTTTAACAATACCAGCAAGCTTGTGCTCTCCACTCTGAAGTAGAGTAAGTACATTCTTGGCAGGCGATTGCAATAGTGTGATGATATCTCCAATAAGCTCTTGCTTAGATTTCAAGCTAGCAAGTGCTCCAAGTTGATCTTCACCAATGAATAAATCCGAGTCTATGGAAGCAGCCTTGAATTTCGGTCTATCTTTTGAATCCGCTTTTTTGAATTCTTTGATAATCTTCGCAGGAGCATTCGCAACTTCGTTTACGAACATGATGCCAGATGTACCCTTCAACACTTCGTCTAGCGACGAAAAATCTCCATCTACATTCTCAAGGGCCTTCTTGATAAGCGTGTTTTTCACAAGCTTATATTCTACTCCTTTATTGAAGCACATTTCTCTGAACTTATTGATCTCTGCTACTGAGAGACCTGAAGTGTCAGCTATATAGAAATGATCTGTTTCCTTAAACTTTTCAGTAAGGTCACTTATTAGTTGTGCTTTGTCTTGTCGTGTCATAACTATTATATATTCGCTATGCTACCTTTATCAATTGCTATTCCACTGCTCATCGTCGATGATAGCGTGATCGACTTAAAGTAAGTCCCTTTTGCAGATGCAGGCTTCAGCTTTGAAACAGTCTGAACCATCTCAATAACATTTTCTCTGATCTTGTCTGCATCGAAAGAAACTTTACCTACACTCGTATGGATAATTCCAAACTTGTCTACTTTGAAGTCAATCTTTCCAGCTTTCACTTCTTTCACTGCCTGTCCAATATCCATCGTCACTGTTCCTGACTTTGGATTAGGCATCAAACCTCTTGGTCCAAGTACTCGTCCGAGTTTACCTACTTGTGCCATCACAGTCGGCATAGTAATGATTACATCTATATCTGTCCAACCTCCTTCGATCTTCTTTACATAATCATCCAGTCCAACATGATCCGCACCAGCATCTTTAGCTTCTTGCTCCTTATCAGGCGTGCACAGCACCAATACTCTCACATCTTTACCTACTCCATGAGGTAGAGACACTACTCCACGAACCATCTGGTCAGCTTTCTTTGGGTCAACACCTAATCGGATGTCAACATCTACAGAAGCGTCAAATTTTGTAAAGGTGATTTCCTTCACCAGCTTTGCCGCCTCTTCCAAAGAATACTCTTTCCCAACCTCTAACAGTTCCTGAGCTTTCTTTTGATTTTTTGTAAGCTTTCCCATTACCAAATATTAATTTGCCCAAGGGGCTTTACCTGAAATTTTCACACCCATGCTTCGCGCTGTTCCGGCTACAACTTTCATTGCAGACTCAACACTGAAAGCGTTCAAATCTGGCATCTTGGTTTCAGCAATTGCTTTAACCTGATCCCATGATACTGATCCCACTTTCACACGGTTAGGCTCGGAAGATCCTTTTTTCAACTTAGCTGCTTCCATTATAAGAGATGCAGCTGGAGGCGTTTTAATTACAAAATCAAAAGACTTGTCTGCATAAATCGTAACAACAACCGGAAGAAGCTGTCCTGGCTTATCCTGAGTTCTTGCGTTAAATTGCTTACAGAAGTCCATGATATTTAGACCTTTAGCTCCTAAAGCAGGTCCTACCGGTGGAGAAGGGTTAGCCGCTCCGCCTCGTATCTGTAATTTCAAATAGCCTGTTATTTCTTTAGCCATTTTTACCTAATTAATCTTCTTTTTCTACCTGTATATAATTCAATTCGACAGGTGTATTTCTGCCAAAAATCTTAACCGTAACATTAAGCTTCTTACGATCCTCAAATACCTCCTCTACTGTACCCGTGAAGCCACTAAAGGGACCGTCCATCACTTTCACGCTTTCACCCACTATGAAAGGGGTATCCAGCTTTTCCTCATACTCCTCAACCTCATCAACTTTACCAAGGATTCTATTCACCTCAGCTTGTCTTAAAGGAATTGGATCTTTTGTAGTGCTACTTCCGGTTGATCCTAGAAAGCCGATCACATTTGGAATTAGCTCTTTATTTGTAACTAAGTGCTGAACCTCACCATTGGAGAAGTCGGCTTGAATCAACACATATCCAGGAAAGAAATTTCTTTCCCTAACTCTTTTTTTACCATTACGCATCTCATATACTTTTTCCGAAGGAATAAGTACCTGAGGGATGTAATCAGTCAATTCCTGGCGAACCACTTCATTTTCAATGGCTTCCTTGACCTTTTTTTCCTTGCCACTAACCGCTCTTACTACGTACCACTTATACTCCATCCTGACCCGTACGTATTATAGTTCCTGATAAATAAACTCCATCAAATTTTCGAAGGCATAGTCTATCGCTCCAATCATGAGCGCAAAAATCAACGATGCTACGAGCACCAAAATGGCGCTATTTTGCAAATCACCATACTTTGGCCAAGACACTTTATGTGTCAGTTCATCGTAAGATTCTTTGAAAAATGTGATAACTTTAGACATAGTATTTCCTTCATTTAAAAGCACGGGAGGAGGGACTCGAACCCCCAACCAACGGTTTTGGAGACCGCTACTCTACCAATTGAGCTACACCCGTAAAAAACAAGCAGTCCCAAAAGGACTGCAAATTTAGAGTAATCAGTTTGTATAAACAAATCCCGATATACTATCGCATATCGGGATAACTATTTATTAATCAAGAATTTCAGTTACCTGACCAGAACCTACAGTTCGTCCACCTTCTCTGATTGCAAATCTCAATCCTTTCTCAAGCGCTACTGGGTTGATAAGCTTAACATCAATAGTTACGTTATCACCAGGCATTACCATCTCCACATTCTCAGGAAGCATGATCTCACCAGTTACGTCAGTAGTTCTTAGGTAGAACTGAGGACGGTACTTGTTGAAGAATGGAGTGTGACGTCCACCTTCTTCTTTTGATAGAACGTAAACCTCTGCTTTGAAGTGAGCGTGAGGAGTTACAGAACCTGGCTTACAGATGATCATACCTCTTTTGATCTGATCTTTCTCGATACCTCTCAAAAGAAGACCAACGTTATCACCAGCCTCACCTCTGTCTAGAATCTTACGGAACATCTCTACTCCAGTGATTGTAGACTTAAGACCTTCAGCACCCATACCAATGATATCAACAGGATCTCCAGAGTTAATTACACCTCTTTCGATTCTACCAGTTGCTACAGTACCTCTACCAGTAATTGAGAATACGTCCTCAACTGGCATCAAGAAATCCTTATCAACAGCTCTTTCCGGAAGTGGAATGTACTCATCTACAGCCTTCATTAGCTCTTCGATTTTCTCTACCCACTTAGCGTCTCCGTTTAGACCACCAAGAGCAGATCCCTGAATTACAGGAACGTCATCACCTGGGAAATCGTAATCAGAAAGAAGCTCTCTGATTTCCATTTCTACAAGCTCTAGAAGCTCAGGATCATCAACCAAGTCAACTTTGTTCATGAACACAACCAATGCAGGTACACCAACCTGTCTTGAAAGAAGGATGTGCTCTCTTGTTTGTGGCATAGGTCCGTCAGTAGCAGCTACCACGATGATAGCTCCGTCCATCTGAGCAGCACCAGTTACCATGTTTTTTACATAATCCGCGTGACCAGGGCAGTCAACGTGAGCATAGTGACGATTTTCAGTCTGATACTCAATGTGTGAAGTATTAATGGTAATACCTCTTTCTTTTTCTTCAGGTGCATTATCGATAGAAGAAAAGTCTTTTGCGTCAGCAAGACCTTTTCCAGCAAGTACCGCTGAAATTGCTGCAGTTAAAGTTGTTTTACCATGGTCAACGTGTCCGATTGTACCAATATTTACGTGTGGTTTCGAACGATCAAAGGTTTCTTTAGCCATGCTTGATAATCCTCGTTTGTTTAATTTATTGTTATTACTCTATTTTCTAAATCCAATTGTTCCTTGAAACAAGAGCCAATGAGGGGATTTGAACCCCTGACCTCTTCCTTACCAAGGAAACGCTCTACCCCTGAGCTACATCGGCTAGTTCTAAACTCTCTGAGTTCAGAATTTTGAACCAAAGAGCTCAAAGACCCTGAAATTTCAGGGATTTGAGCGGGTGACGAGGCTCGAACCCGCGACCTACAGCTTGGAAGGCTGTCGCTCTACCAACTGAGCTACACCCGCTTAAAAATGGTGGGGAGAGCAGGATTCGAACCTGCGAAGGAATACACCAACAGATTTACAGTCTGTCCTCGTTGGCCGCTTGAGTATCTCCCCTAGTTTTTAAATACTTTCAAGAACTACTTTTTCCAGATGCTTTCCAGAAAAAGGATTGCAAAAGTATATGGTTTTTTCAACTAATCAAATTTCATTTTTAGATAAAAAAACTATTTAGACTCATAACTTTGACGAACTTAATTTCAAATGACAATTTCATGATAGAAGTAAAGGTCGGTGAGACTGAAAAAATAAGCGTAACGAATAGTAAAGAAGGTGTTTTGCTTAATGGTGAGCTTTTTGATGGCGAGGTAGTGAAGGTTGGAGAAAGTTCATATAAAGTTTACAGAGAAACGAAAATTTTTACAATCGATGTTGTGGAGCGGGAAGGAAAGAAAATGAAATTGAAAGTGAATGGTGTTTTACTTGACGTTTCCGTCACTGATCACATCGATCAAATCCTTGATAAACTTGGCATGGATGTTTCTGCCAGCGCAGCAGTAAAAGATGTGAAAGCTCCTATGCCGGGCTCTATCCTAAATGTAATTGTTGCCGAAGGTGATGAAGTGACACAGGGAGATCAGCTCCTAGTGCTTGAAGCTATGAAGATGGAGAATGTGATTAAGTCTCCAGGAGACGGGAAGGTTAGTAAAATACATGTGGTGGAAAAAGAGAATGTGGAAAAAAATCAAGTCCTTATTTCATTCGAGTGATTCCCATTCATATACATATATATATTTGCACGATTTTGTCCTTCTTATAAATAAAGCATGACTTACAAACGAATACTACTAAAGCTAAGCGGTGAAGCACTGATGGGAGAAAAGCAGCACGGAATTGACTCCAAAAGGCTGACCCAATATGCAGAGGAAATAAAGAAGGTAGTAAATCAAGGGGTGGAAGTGGCCGTGGTAATTGGCGGTGGTAACATATTCAGAGGTGTGGAAGCAGAAGCGTCAGGTATCGATCGTGTGCAGGGTGACTACATGGGTATGCTGGCCACAGTGATAAATGCGATGGCTCTTCAAAGCATGTTTGAGAAGCAGGGGATGTACACCCGACTGATGGCCGGGCTAAAAATGGAGCAAGTGTGCGAGCCATTTATAAGAAGACGCGCAATACGACACCTGGAGAAAGGAAGGGTCGTGATTTTTGGAGCAGGGATTGGCAACCCGTATTTCACGACGGATTCTACGGCCAGCTTAAGAGCAATAGAAATAGAGGCAGATGTGGTACTGAAAGGAACCAGAGTAGATGGCGTATACTCTGAGGATCCGGAAAAAAATCCCAATGCGGAGCGTTATTCAAAAATATCTTTTCAGGAGGCTTACGAGAAAAACCTGAACATCATGGACATGACAGCTTTTACGCTTTGTCAGGAAAACAACCTCCCGATCATTGTGTTTGATATGAATAAGGCCGGAAATCTTCAAAAGATCGTGGCTGGAGAAGAAGTTGGAACACTCATTCATTGATAATTTTTAATTTTCAACCATGGAAGAAATAGAGATATACCTGGATACAGCTAAAGAAATGATGGAAAGTGCGATCAAGCACACCAAAGATGCATTTGCAAAAATCAGAGCTGGCAAAGCTATGCCCAATATGCTGGATGGCGTGGAGGTGGAATACTATGGAAACATGACTCCTCTGAATCAAGTGGCCGGAGTGACCACTCCTGATGCCAGAACGCTGAGCGTAAAGCCATGGGAGAAAACTATGCTCCAGGAAATAGAGCGAGCAATTATCAACAGCAACCTTGGGTTTAATCCTCAAAATGATGGTGAGCAAATCCGAATTAATATCCCGCCTCTTACTGAGGAAAGAAGGCTGCAGCTGATGAAGCAGGTAAAAGCTGAAGCGGAAAAAGGAAAAATCAGTATCCGAAATGCACGCAAGGACACCAACGACTCTCTAAAGAAGCTGGATGGTGTGTCTGAGGATTTGGTGAAGAGTGCGGAGGATGATGTGCAGAAACTTACTGATACCTACACAGGAAAAATAGATGCGCTTGTGGAAAGTAAGGAGAAGGATATTATGACGGTTTAAGAGACTAGAAAAGAAATTCGAAAACCAGAGTTTGAAAGGACTCTGGTTTTTTTGTTTGTTAGTTAATAAGTGTTATTCAACCCGCATGATAAACGCTAGCTCAAAATAAGCTGGACGATTATCAGTAGTAGTAACTGCTTCAACCTCAGAAACAGAGCTATCGATACAAGCTGGATTGGTTCTATAATAATTAGGGTTATCCTTTTGTGTACAACTAGTCCATTGAATAATTTCACAGGTTGCTTTAGATGGAGATATTGTAGCTCGTGCTTCCGCACAAGAAGATGCTCTTATATTTGATACACTCCTATTATAGTCAATAGTCTCACCAGTACCGGGATCCGTTTCACACCTTTCAACGTACTCAATATCAAACAAATAAGGATCCGTTTCACAGCCAGCACCTGTTATATACTTACTCTTCCTCTCATAACTAATATTCGTGGTATTAAGCCCGTCGCTTCCCCCTGCACTTCCTGGACTCCCTCCTGCACGTATAAACTTTCCTGACAGATTGGGTGTGATCCCTGTACCATCGCATAATTGAAAATTAGGCGGGATATCCGCAACATTTCCAGACCACATAATGATGCCACCAATAGGAATTACTCCAAAACCGCTCAAGCGGTTTGCACTGAGATCATTATTTACACGCACCTCATATGGAGTGGTGATGTAGGTTATATCGCTCGGTATAGCATCCATATCTGGATCGACACCCTCTGTATCCCACGGATTTAAATAAATCCATGAGTCCGCTTTGTAATAAGCGAATCTATTAAAAACGGAATCATAAACAATCAGACCATTGGTTTCACCATCCATCCCTCCTCTGATCATAGATGTATGGGCATAAGGAAGCAAAACCCCCTTATTTCGCTCTGGTGCAGTTACCTGAAAAATGGCTCCAGGCTGAGGGCTTGGTCGGCCTATACTCACTCCGTCCTGAGCAAACAATTGAGCAATGTAAAATAACAGAAGAATTATCAGTGGATATTTCATGTGAAGGTTAGGTATTAGTTCTGATGCAAGATAGGTTTTTTCAGGAAACGTTTTCCTTGAAACAATTGGGTCTCCCTTCTTCAATAGACTTATTCAACCCTCATAATATAAGCCAATCTATAATACACAGGCCTATTATCAGAGCCAGTTACAACGTCAACAATTCTGACCTCTGAATTGAAACAATCCGGATTATTTCTATAGTAATTAGGATTTGCAGAAGTGGTGCAATCAGGTTCAAAAACGTAATCACAACCAGCTCCCGGATCACCCAGTTCAGACCTTGTTTTATTTTTTGCATCAGCACAACTGGAAGCTTCAACAGTATATGGTAAATAAGGACCAAAACAGGTGTTTTTTACTCTTACTGTATACTCATATTCATATGTATTACAATTAGTGGTATTAATCGTATATTGTGATGTATGCTGATAACTTATTTCGGTTGTAGACAAATTATTAGAACCTCCCCCGGTACTCCCTGACCTGGCACCAACCACAAATTTCCCTACCAAATTTGGTGTAGTGTATCCATTTCGGCTTGTGCCGTCGCAAAGCTGATAATTGGTAGGAATACTGGCTTCTGAACCAGACCACATGATAATTCCACCAAGAGGCACAACTCCATAACCATCAAAATGATCTGCTATCACATCACCATTTACTTCCAATGCAGAGGAAGGAGCAGTTGTGATTCCAATTCCAACATCATAAGGAGTTGTGATGTAATTAATGTCCGATTGATCCCCTGCAGGATCTACCCCTTCTGTATCCCAAGGGTTTAGGTACATCCATAATAAATTCTTTCTGAAGGCATATCGATGATGCACTGAATCATACACCAAGAGTCCATCCGTATTGCCCGACATCCCTGCCCTGATATTGTTTGGATATGAATATGGGAATAACACTCCTTTGTTTCGCTCTGGTGCTGTTACCTGAAAGATAGCTCCAGGCTGAGGGCTTGGTCGGCCTATACTCACTCCATCCTGAGCACAAATACTGCTTAAAGAAAAAATAGAAATGAGGATGATTAAATACTTCATTTTTAAATTGGTTCTAAATCAAAATTAACTCGCTGAAATATGTCACAGGAATTTTCAATTATTTGCTTATGAAAAAGGACATATAAACTTTGAAGGAATCACCTGGAGGAATAAAATACCTTGTTCCGGTAGCATCACTATCATAGCCAAGGGAAACCATTGGATCGGGTTCTATTTCATATTTTTCTTCCGCTGGATACCACCTGGCAATTTTTACTACATGCAAAGCCTCACCCGTACCAGTTGTCCGTCTGATAACTCCCGGAATCCGGCCTGCTCGATCTTCAAATGCGGTCTTTAGTGCGGTTGGTAAAGATGAAAAATCAATTCTGAGCTCATCTATATTTCTATCTGATCTGGCAGTGGCTTCAAAAGATAGTTCCACAAACCAACACAGCGGTCCCATGTCTGCATACTTTAATGTCCCACTTACAGCCTGAACTGGGTATTCTGTGACACTCCCCCCCGATATCTGAGTTACATGACTGGTATTTAGATTTAAAGTCACCCATGTCCGATTTTCCAACAGTGCATAGTTTTGAACTGTTGTTTCAAATGCATCATGCTTGGCTTCAAGGTCATCCAACTGCCCCCTATTCACTCCATCGCCCGCGTTTGTTCCGTCTGCCAGATTGGTGATCTTATTGTTGGACATATTGATGTTGAACTTTGCAGGGGTAGGGATCAGCCGAACCCATGAGCTGCCATCATAATAATCAAATGCATCGATTGTTTCATTATAAATTATGAGACCCTCAGCAGGGTTGACAATATTATTTCGCTGGGCTGTGGTTAATCTTGGAACAAGCATGCCTTTGTTATCACTCGGTGCATCTACGTGTAGAATGGCACTTTCATCAGGTGCGGTGATACCTATGCCTACTCCGTCCTGAGCGATAGAAAAATGAACGAAAGCAACTATAAAAGCAGAAAAAAAGAAGTTTTTCATGGAAGGAGTTTAAACCGTTCAAAGATACTATTTCCACCCATAGAACCAGTATCTATCAAGGTATTTTTGGATTCCGAATTCACTTGATTGCACTCGTTACAAAACGAGCGCTAGCTGGGTTTGCGCAATGGGCCACTAGGTTCATCCCCTACCTGGCGCAAGTGTCCGCTTGTGCCTATTCTATAAACATAATTTCCAACAATCCTTTGCCGCCTACATAATCAACCGCACTGCTGTATTTCCAATGTTCCGGTTCATTGACAAATCCTGAAACCACAGGGTTCATATGTAGATAATTCAACCTTTCAGACATCATATCATTATTGCTCAACGCTATAGGTTGATTGTGCTGTTGCCAGAGCTGCCATCCGTTATTATTTCCATTTTGCTTGCCAGCTCTTTCCATCATCCAGATTATCCATTCTTTTCGGCTTTCACCAGGATGAGTTGAAATCTCTTGCCTTAACTCTTTGGAAGTAAAACTTTTGAAATCCCTAAGTATATCTTGCATCGGTTTATCCGTTGTGCCTATAATTAAATGGATATGACTTGGCATAAAGCACCATGCATAAACTTCTAAGCCTTTCTCTTTTTGGCAATGCCTTAGACTAGACAATAATACCTCTGAATACTCTGGCCTTATGAACAAATCTACCCAGTATACTGTGGCAAAACTCACAAAATACAGCTTAGATTGATCCCTGAATTTGTATTTGCGGCTCACACCATTAAAGTAATGCAACAATTAGTAAAGCACAAGCGGACGCTTGCGCTAGTGGGGGCAGAAAAAAAGAAGTTTTTCATGGAAGGAATTTAATCCGTTCAAAGATACTATTTGTACCCATAGAACCAGTATCTATCAAGGTATTTTTGGATTCCGAATACTTGATTGCACTCGTTACAAACGAGCGCTAGCGGGGGTGATCACGCATATGAAAGTAACCCGAGAGAGCGTTTACCTGCTCTCCATCTATGACAAGTCCGGACAGGAACACATCTCTGACAAGGAACTGAAAGGACTGCTCAAAGAGATACCGGGTCAGGATTTGCTCTCTGTACCGTCATTCTTATCGTCCTTAAAAACATCTTCCTTCTTTTCGTCTGGATGCTTATCATAACCCTGCATTTCAACTCTGACTTTACGAGCATGACGTTTCCGAGCTTGCTGCAAAGCCTCTCTTTCTTCAGGTGTCATATTTTTCACTCGCTCGTCAGATTCTTCGAACATTTTCTTTACTCTGTCTGAAAATTCTTTATTTGATTCCCCCATCATTCTACAAGTTTTATTGATATAAATTTCTCTCCATTTGGTAAAACATCTTCTACGTAATTTTCAACTTTAAATTTTGATCCGCTTTTGAATAAAATTTCTGACTCACTATAGCTTGGGTCAAATGAAGGCCCATATGCGGAGATATCTTCAATATCAACTCCATTTTTACCATTTATCTCTAAAAAGACCTTTGTCTCTCCTGTCTGGGCAAAATCATCCGCAAAAGATTTCGCAACGTCCAGATCTTTGCTTGTGGACATGAAAGCATCTTCGATAACCTCGCTTCCATTATCAAAAGCGTTCTTGTATTTAGCCAACACAGATTCTGGTAAAACAGTGCCTCTGTATACAGGTTGAGAATATTTAGGCAGCTTATCCATTGATTTATTCAAAGCTTTATTAAATGCATCAAACTGTTCCGTCATTGGATCAAGCCCTCTCAAAGCCCTGTTTAAGTCATAGTAAGCATCTGTCGTATAGTGATAAATCGAGGTAAGTTCTTCCACCGACATATCCGGAAACTTGCTCTTGATATTCGCTTCATCTACAACCCTGCGAGCATTGACAACATCGGCATTATCAAAGAATTTCAGGAAGTCAATGTCGGTTCTGTTAGGGCTATTGGAGATAACCTTCCACGCCTCTACCAGTTCTGGATTGCTATTGAACGAAGATTTTAAATGCACTAAATCGTCATCTAGTTTCAATAAATCCTCATCGCTCCATTTGACTATTTTGCTCCATAATGCATCAGATAGATCATCAAAATTTTTGAGTCCAAGTGATCTAATTCTCTGAATAGCTCTGGCTAGGTCATCAAGCTTACTTTTGCTTAATGCTTTGATTCCATCCAAAATCTTTTCAACTCTTTTCCACTTGCTCAGTTGACCAACTGCGGGAATAAATGTACTTCCTACGGGTATTAAGAGCTTTCCCTGCTCATACCTTGCAATATTATCAGTTCCTGAAAGTGTTCCCCAATACTCTTTTAAGCTGACCCACAGTTGCTCGTAGGTTTCTCCTTTGGTTATTAGGTTAAAAAACTCATTGACTGGCTCTATTGTCTCATATGCTTCCTCACATTCATCCCATACGCCTTCTATCCATTCTTTTTCTTTCGTGTAGTACTTTTCCTTTAGCCAGCTTATAGCTCCACCTTCTTGTTCTTCTTCTACTAAACGATTAATGATGTATTTATACCTTGCCTTAGTAAGATTGATTGTGCCTGGCTGGCATGAAATATACCAGTAAGAATATGCGTAAGCTAAATCTCCAATCGCTTCAGGTACCTCTTTTATCATCTCAATCAAGTCGAGAATTCCTTTAATCTCCTGGTAACCACCATCAATAACTCCCGACCACATTGGAGCATCTACAACCGAATACTTATAATCATCATCTAAATTCCAATCGCGCCAAAAGCAGTAAGGTATTATTCCCTCTCCTTTATAACTGGCGAAATTTTCTTCGTTGCACTCCTCTAACCATTCGACAATTTTTTGAAGTTTTTCAACAAATTCATTTATTGCGCCCTCTTCACCGTATTCACCTTTAACATCAAGATATAACGCTTCTAGGACTGCATAATACTCGCCATCCATAATTGAGTTGGCCACTTCTTCATCTCCTTCAATAAAAATGGCCTCCTCTACACTCCCCGGAATATTCACATAGTTGATCACCACATAGTCTTGTCCGGCAGCCAGTCCTTTTGGAGCGCCGGTGGGTGTGCGGGCCAAGTAGCTCTCCATGCTTACATCCTGGCTGTAGTTAATCACTACAAAGGTTGGTATCTCCTGTCCGGCCTGGTAGGTTTCTATGTTTGCTATGATCTGCGCCCGGTCTTCCAGCGGTACAAGCGGGCTTATGTAGTAGTTTGCTCCTTGCTGATAATCCGGCGGAAAGGTCTGGGGCGGGTCAATGGACTCAAGAAAAGTGGCAAAGGCACTTTCACCGGTGGTGCCAGCCAGTTCACCCAGGTTGTTGTCCAGGAAAGTAGCCACTATGTCTTTCATGGCTGTGCTGTCTTCCCTGCTAAGGCCAGTTATGACAAACTGGGCCAGCAGCTCTCCGCTGTTTTCTACCAAGGCATCTACCAGGTCTTTTACTTCCTGATCATTTTCATTTAATACTTTATCTATATAGGAAACCAGCTGATAGGCTTTTTGCAATCGACCCACAATGTTTTTCTGCCTCCTCAATGATGTGAAAGTCTTAGTGCGCACTTCACTCTGGTAGAACAAGCTGGTGTCCGTGAGTGCGGTGGGTTCCTTCAGCACGCTGAGCTGCCCACCCGATCCTTCCAGCGGGAAGTTGCCATCCTCCACTTCTTCCAGGTTTGAGGTGAGTTCAGAAGTAATTCGTGTGGAGTCAGACTTTAAGTTGGCGCGGTTTTGCATGGCTGTTTCCAACCGTGGTGCCAATTCCTCTAGCAATAACTTCTTGAGTAGATCTCTAAGGTCCTGCCCCAGGCCTTTCACGCTCAGGGTAATGTTCACTTCATCACTGCCTGCTCTGGCCTGGATGGCATAGTCACCTCCTACATCTATCGGAAAAACCAACCGGTTGCCATCAATGCTTGCCTTGGTGGTTTGTTCATTTTGCGGACTTATGGTCCACTCCACCTGCCTGGAAGGGGTGTTTTGCTCATCATCGATGGCCACAAGGGTGACGGTGGCGTCTTTGAGTACGGCCGTTTCTATCGTTTCACCGCTCTTGTAGAATTTATCCTGGTAGCTGATCAGCAAAGGTGGCAGGTAATTTTCTTTCACCACCTCCTGCAGCGTGTTTAAGCCGGCCAGCATGGCATCCCTTATCTGCCTTCCGGCATCATTTCTTTTGGTCGCCGAAGTGGTGAGGGATGCTAAAAACGGGTTGGAGCTGTCCGTTTTATCCAGGTTGTATTTGCCGGCTTTTATTTCATTGCTATATCGCACTGAAGTGGCAATGGAATATCCGGCATCATTGTCCCCACTTAGCTTATTGGTGACGATGATGTATGGAGCTGTTGTGTTTTCAATCTTGGCTCGTAGAGAGTTGTTTAAATGGCTGAAAATCGGTTCAAACCTTGGGTCCGCTTTTGAGACATCCATCTCACCCACGAAATAGACTCTGATCCCGGTGGATTGAAAAAAGAGCTCCGCATTTGTTCCCAGCTCACTGGTATTGAAGGTATTGAGAATCTCACGCAGGATTGCATTGTCAGCATAATCCTTGACAAAAGCATTGAAAATGTTATCAACATCCGCAGCATTTTCACCCGAACGATGAATGTGTGAGAGCATCACCCAGTCTGTGAAGTAGGAAAAGAACCGCTTGGTATCCTCTCCCGCTTTTTTATTGGCATCTTCCAGGTCTTGCGCAGGTGTAGATACACTGGTGCTAAGAAGTACCATTGCCAGCAACAGGCGTCCGATATATTTCAAATGATCGTTTATCTTCATCAGATTTCTTTGCTAAAGCTTGCGTTAATTGATTTACTGAAGAACAGCACCTGGACTCTTCCTCGAAGGCTACCTTCAAGGGTTGTGGGCTTAGGTATGAAATAAAGTATAAGATCTCCGCTGAGAGATATATCTACCAGTGTTGTAGACTTCCATTTAGGGCGTATACCTATAACCTTCTTGTATTCCATTACAAGTCTTGCATACACATCTGCCCATATTCCGAGTTTTGCGAGTGCCAGATCCGGGGTATACTGAACAGCAGCCAGTATACCAAAGGCAAAGCCTGCTTCAGCCGCAAAACGAACTTTCCAGATAATCACCGGAATGGTAGGTGTCTGTGCTCTTACAGACCACTCTACCCCAAGCCCCAGCTCTGCCTGGTTTTGGTTGATATCCAACCAGCCCGTAGGTGACCAGCCCACACAGCCCGGCACAAACCTAAGTCGATCATCACGGCTTCCAAGAGCCACCCTCCACTCGCCAGGCTTCACATCTACCAGGATGCTACCTTCAGCACACAATACATTTGGCTCATAAAGCTCTACAGAAGCATAGCCGAAGAAGTGCTTCTCTGCGGAGTTGTACTTGATCAGAACGACTCCCTGTATAGCCGCATTTTCATCTATACGGACGACATCAGGAGCCTTATTTCTCATCTGAATGTCTCCATCAAACTCAAGTGTATAATCGCCGTTCTCTTTTGTGTTGATTTCCCCAGCCACTGCCAGTCTCAGGTTATTCCCTCCCTTGGTATCGAAGAATACCACATTCATGAATGCTCCAAATCGCATTTCAGGATCAGGGACTATGCCTCCATTGTCTGTCTCTGCCATGTGATGGTATAAGCGACCGGAAACGCCCACCAGATTTGCAATCCCCATATTAACAGGGTTTTTGAGTGGCTTCACCGTTCGGTCTATCGGGTCGCCCAGCTTATATGGCTTGCTCTCCCCATCACCCTCATCATCATTACCTCTTATTTCTACAAACCAGTAAGAGTTATCACCCTTAAGACCATTGATGTAGGTAGCATTGAGAACGAAAGGCTTTGGCACTTTTACCTTCATATCAATATCTCCACTCCATACATTACCATAAGTTGGGTCGCTCGGCCTATACTCCACCCATCCCTCAAGATCTACTACCGGTGTTCGCATTTTCAACGGCAGAGGATCTACGGGAAGAGCATCCTTAATAGCTCCGGCGTAATCTCCATCGGCCAGCTTACTACCTATACCGGCAAAATCAATCGGATTTTCACCAGCAAGAAACGGAGGCAGACCAGCCTCTGCTAAGTATTCTTGTGCCAAATCTGCCGCTTTATCTTTGGCTAGTTGTTCTAGCGACTTGAGAATAATGTCCTTAGATCTTCCACTGATTTCAGAAGCGACACCTTTCATATCAATGCCCTGAACAAAATCAGAAGCCAGTCCTTCAATCGTAGATTGAAGATTTTCGGGACTTATAAAATTCGCTACATCTTTGGTTGTTTCGGTAGCCAACTCCATTAGCCCGTCAGCATATTTGCTTGCAATGTCTCCACCGTCAGCATTGCCCTTGAGAGTTGCGTAGATAGCCTCTGTACTATTCTCAATCAAGTATGCATATACCCGCTGCATGAATTGATCTATGAGAAGCGTCTTTACTGGATCTGTCACATTGTTTTTGACAGATTGATCCAGCGAGCTTGTGATTTCATTTTTAATAGCCTGCTTTGTTGCAATCCCAATCTCATTAACGATTGGTGCTACATCAATTTGGCTGTTTTGGAGGGAGTTAATCAGCTGCTGAGTAACCTGATCTACCAGATTATCTACTGATCGGTTAACAAATGATTTAGCTTTATCCGTTTCCTTTAGAACTGCCTCCTCAACCTTTTGGTTGAGGTCATTCATCGTCTGATCCAGCGGCTCCAGATAATGTGATGCCAGCACAGTCACAAATCCTTCTACAACCGGATATAGCTTATCTTTTTTCTGCTTATTGTTAGCTTCGGAGGCTTGGTCACCATTTTTAACAATGTCATCAGGAGCGTATATTTCTGTTCCCGAAGCGAGGCTTTGCTTATACGCTTCTGCCTCCTCTTGTAGCTCTCTCGAACCTTCGTTAAGTTTTGCCAGTAAGCTTTCTTCATAGGCTGCAATCTCTGATTCTACCTGAGCTACGACCTCCTCATAAGAAGGCCCCTCATCAGGGAGTGATGCAATGGAACCATTCGCTGAAGTAGGAACAAATGGATTTTCCACCGAGCTGTATACATTGACTGTTGGTTCGGCATCCGGCCCACTCACATCTTCACCAAGAACTATATCTGCTGTTGTGGCAAAGAAATACCTACCATCATAGCTTCCAGCTCCAATTACATCTATTGTAACCGGATATTTTTGGGCACTCATCAATGCATTTTTCCTCTCCTCAAGAGCTACAGTTCCATTTTTTGCTGAAAACCCTACCGAATAGTCTCCCCATACTTTGAAATCCCTTAGGCCTTTAAGCTTGACATCCATCCCCGGCCAATCCATGTCTATGTTCATGGTAATCCGTTCATTCCCTGAAAGAACAGCCCGATTAATTTTGACATAGATCTCTTGCTCCAGGGCTCCTTTATTGAAGTAAAAATCAAAGCCTTCAACATCGAGCAAAAAGCCCTTTTCAAACCCCAGGTTGTTGATTGGGATTTCGTATCCGAACCGATTGTCAAGACTCACAAAAGGTATCAGGAAATCACCTCGCAGTTTGCATTTATCGCTGACTACATTCTTCTCAATTTCAAGATCAAGCGAAAGTGGATTTGATGGAAATGTCTGAAACTTCAGTCCATCTTCAAGGTCATTATAGTCTGTATGTAGCTTAAGTGTTAATCCATCAGCATTTATGTAAGCAAATCGCTCACCACCATCCTGTGTATAAGACTGTCTGAAAGGTACATCAAAGTTTAGCTGACCTTTATGATCTGGAGACTTTTCGTAGGTCAATGAATAATCAACCAAATCTATGCCTTTCCACTCCAGATTTCCCTCATGAATTCCGGGAGACTGTTTGTCTGAAAAATCAATTACATAATTTGACGACCTAAGCCAATACAGCGTGTTTTGTATTGGCTGTATGGCATTGACAAATGCGTCAGGATTTCCATAGATATAGAAAAGATCGGGAGCATTATCAAACCTAAAGGAAGCTCTGGTATCCTCCATTCGTCGGACAACATCGGGTACGTACACATCACCGTCAAATTCTAACTTGAATTGGTCATCATTGATAAAAACCAGAGAGGATTGCTTTAGATCAATGGTGAAATCATACGGATCTAACAAATCAAACCTGTTAGCATTTTCAGGTAGATTGATAACCGTATTGACTTTAAAGTTGTTGAAGTTTGCCCATTGTTCTATTGAGTGAACAACAGGTTTTTCTGATGATAGAGTAGCAAATGGGAGATCCCAGAAAAATGTCCCGAAAGCAAACAATCCCTCGCGGTTGAGCTTGTACTTTTGAATTTCAAAAGTACCATCCTGGTTATCCTCATATCGTGGCTTGATAGTAATATTTCTTGGTTGAGGTATATCGAATTCGATAGTGCCACTCTCTAATACCCAGAAGCCTCCATTGTCTACCAATGAAATATTTTTGAATGTCAGGTTTGTCCATTGATCGACAGCAGGTGTAACTCTTACCGCTCCACCCCCTGAAATATTGGTTACATCTTTTCCGTTGATATAGTCCACATTGACCCGGTGATTTCCTGCATAGAAAAATTCAACAAGGCTTGGTCCATTCATCAAGCCAATCTCACTCTCAGCAACTATCTGTTCGCCTGTAAAGGCAGTCACTTTCCAAGCGTATTTTTCCGACTTGCCAAGGTTTGGTAGATTAATGGATCCACCGAAGTTGTTAAATGTTGGTGGCTGTTGGTAAGAAAACCATGGCTCATTTGCAACATAGGCCTCTTCCGCACTTTGGCCATCTTTCAATTTCATAACCTCAACCAAATATTCAACCGGCTGATTTGCTCGTTTGTTGTTAGGCGCTCTCCAACTCAGGTAAGGCTGCTCTTCACTTCTGAATCCACCATCAAATTCCGGCCAGGCTAGCTCAATACTTCCACCTTCCGGCCACCCATAGCTGAAGTAACAGAACTCACTTTTCCCCTTGTTTTTATATGAGTCTCTTCCATCAATAGAGCTAGCCTTGATCTGATAAACATATGTCTTACCAAGATCCAGCAATGGCTGGCCAGGACCATAAATGAAAGTCGGTGATGAGAGGTTTGAAGTTGTGAAAACCTGAAGAGCTTGTCCGTTGGGAACGGCAACCATTGGATCAGCGGAGGGGTCGGTCAGCTGCCAAATGGTAAGATCATAGGAAGTACCCATTTGGGCATTGGGACTTTGTGTATTGAATAACTGCCATTGAATTGGAAAAGATGTCAGCTGTGGATCAACGATGTTACCACACTGAGGTGATATGATTCTTGGAGGATCGTTTAGCTGAATCCACACATTGGTACATGTTTCTCTGGAAAGTGCATCTCCTGTTTCATAGTCAAGGACTTCCAGGCAAAATGAATACAGACCTTCCGGCAATCTACCGTTTTGACGCACCAGATTTGCCCCCGACCCAGAAATCTCCAGATTGTTAAAATTCAAATACTCCTGCCAATCCGTTGAAGTGAATTGATGAAGAACTCCTGGCTGAACCGTGATTGGGTCAATTGGAGTAAAATCATTTCGGGTTCTGATGCGAACATCAGCACTTTCTATTGTAAGGCGTAGTTTAAACGTCCAGGAAGGCTCATTGAAATCGTTAAAGACAATGTTTGCGACTAGCTGATTCTTACCAGGATCCGTATAATCTTCCAGAAATAATGAGTATGGGGCATTAACTACAGGTGAAACATTAGCAGGGAATCTCTCCACCTGTCCATAAGCGGAATTGGATAATGCAATAAAAAAGCATAAAATACTCCAAAAACAAGTTCTAATAAGGTTAGGCTTTTTTGTCATTTTATTCCATTAATAGCTTAGAACCTAAATGCATAATTGATATTCCCACGCATTTCTTTGGCGCTCTCATTACCTCCTTCAGTTACAGACTTGCGATCTGTATAAAAAGCATTGATCGAAATACTGTGATGTTTACCCATTGAGCTGCTTGCTGTCCATCTTACTGTGCCAATTCTGCTTTGAAGAGTTCCCTCCAGGTAACTGTTGAATAAATTAAGTGCTAGATTCATTTGAACTTTGTTCTCCCACAATGATCGCCCTATCCCAACTCCCGGCCCAAACGAAGTAGTCTCAGCATCCATGGTGTTATTTTTATTGAAATTGGCAGAAACATTCACCCGCCAAACTGTATTCAAAACAGTGGAAAAGCCTGCGTTGGCATTCGTAAATGTGCTTTGATTTCCATCACTATCTGTTGCATCTTGTAAAGACAGGGTTCCGAATACATTACTCTGCCTAGAATCGCCCAAACTATAATTTGCTGTCAAAGTGCCATTTCTGGTTACCTGAAAAAATTCAAGAGTATCTGAAAGCAGATCTTCTTGTATCAGAGATTGACGAGTGTCCGTGCTGAAATTTGAATAAGAAATGGATGTATTCAATCTTTCACTTAATGCTACACTAGCCGAAGAAGAAAAGATGAATCTTGAAACTTGAGCAGCCAATTGATTGTCGAGATTGTTTCGTTGAATACCAGCATTTGCTGAAAGAGATACTTTTCCCTGTAAGAATGGCAGGGCTATACCCCCGGAAATATCCTCAAGATCATTATTGAGGAAAGAGGAGCCATGCGTAGTAAACTCAGGATCAATTCTTCTATAAGCCAGGTTAAGCTGGAAAAGGTTGCCATTAAAAGTAAGTTTTGAAGAAACTGCATTCTTGAATGAGGAGCTTTGGTTAGCGTTGAAAAGGCTTCCCAGGTTGTCTCTAAAACTAAATTCATCAACCGTTCGCGCAATTTCAGTCTTATCACGTGTCAGCATGCTATGCGCATAGTCAACTTCAAAGGTGAAAACGCTTAGAAATTTAAATTTTGTAACGAATCCTAAAACCAAATTCTCTTCAGGCTTAAGATCCAGACTGTCAGGGATATTTATTGAATGCTCATCATCAGTCGACTTGAAAAGAATTAAGTGGGCGGAAACATCATCTTTTTCATACCCTGTTTTAACTCCATATGCGATCCTTCTGTACGTTGGCTCAGCGAAAACTAATCCATCTCGAGCAAAGCGCTCAACGGGTTTTGCAAGACGACCATACATTGCACTTGCCCTCCAGGGAAGGTTTTTAGGGGTGTATTCTGCCCCTGCCCCAAAAAACATCGTTCCTGCAAGTGTAAACTGAGAAAATGTCATACTTCTATGCCCAAAATGCCCAGTTACACTCTTGTAAGATGGGCTTAGACCGAACCTGTTAAAGGGTTGAGGTTGGTTAAAGTTCTTCTGCTGTTGGCTAAGAGTAAGCGAAAATGGGACCTGGACTACATTGAGAAAGTTAAAATTAAGATTGGCATTCAATTGCCAGAAATAAGGATCTCTCTGACTATCCATACCAATTGCGTGATAAAAGGTATTGTTAAATGAGATTCCTCCGGAATAAGTCACAAATTTTTGATCCTTAATTGTCTCAAGATCCTGTGAGTACCCGATTATATTCAAACCTAACAGAATAAAAATAGCGATATGGTATCTCAAACCACTATTCATTTTCCTTCATGTATACCCAAGGATTTCCAACTATTATTTCATTCAAATCGCCATCATCTAATTGCTTAGCTTCACTCAACGCCTCTGTCAGAGAATCATATTCATTGGTGTAGATCAGATAGAATGATCCGGTCTCATTTTGAATGACTTTTGTGATCAAGCCTTTCTCCTTTCTGAGTAAACTCTGTGCGCGCTTAGTGTACTCCAAAGTTTTGAAAGCAGAGATAATCACATAGTACTTGGCATTTTGCGCATTATTAAGCTCTCTCGTCGCTTGAGCAATCAGCTCCTTTAATTCTCCCTCATAACTCACTACTCGTTCCTTAAGCTTATTTATCTCACTCTCTTGTGCTTCATGCCTATCTCTACTTTCTTCAAGTTGTTGCGAAAGTTTTTCATTTTTATATCGCAGTTCATCCAATTCCTGCGATTCAGCCGTATTGGCTTGTTGATAACTGCCCGAAGTTGATGGAAGTGAAGATCCTCCTCTACCTGCAGTTCCTCCTTTTGAAAATCGCCAACCTAAAACCAACTCATGTGTTGCTCCTCCTATTTGATCCAGATCTGAAGTTGGAATTTCATAGGTATATCCAAGTCTTATCTGTTGCACGTCAAATCCAGCCGAAAACGCCCATCCTATTTCATGTCTGTAACCAACGGCAGACCATAATACATCCCTGTATTTTCCCACAATACTACCATCATATTGACTAGGCAAACCTTGAGCTGCGCGTATAACTACAATAGGCTCAACCCTAAAATTTTCATTAACTCTGAAATCGTGACTAAGTGTAGTGATGTAGTGTCTAACAAGATTATAGTTTAGACTTCTAAACATGGATGCATCTTCATAAGAAATTTCATTTTGCAAAAGTTGATCCGCGGCAATCCCTATTTTCAATTGTTTCCACCTATAAAGCAACCCTGCGCTTAACTCAAAAACTGATTTTTGATCGATTCTGCTCAACAAATTAGGATCATTCATATCCTCTGCTACAACCCTATCAAAATTTATCCTGTTTTGTAGCAACTGAAATGTCATACCATAAGAAAGCTTATGATCCGGTGCTAATTTGAAGGAATAGGAAGATGTAAGTCCTATGCTGGATCGGCTCAACACGTTGCTGACATCATTGTAGAAAGTTAGGCCTAATCCTATTGGCTGACCATCCATTTTGCCATCGATTGTCAGAGCGTGTGTTTCAGGTGATCCTTCAATGTTGACCCACTGTTTTCTATAAAGAAAATGCGCCTGCGTACCAGCATCACCGGCTGCTGCCGGATTATACAAATATGGATTCATATAATATTGGCTATAAATTGGGGTTTGCTGAGCAAGCACTTGTGTTGCTGTCAACAAGGCAGCCACCCAAAATAAAATATATCTCATCTTCATTTTCACCTGTTTCTTAGAATTGTAATTGCTCCGCTGTAATTCACCTCAGTTCCGGGAAAGGTGATGTAGTAATAATATGTTCCATCAGGAAGGATGTCTTTGCCTCTTGTTCCCTCCCAATCATTCTGATAATCTGAGTCTTCGAATACAAGTCCACCATATCTATCATAGACTCTTACCTCCACCCTATCAAATGCATCGGCATTAGGGATAATCCATTTGTCATTTTGCCCATTTCCATCTGGGGTGAAAATGTTATTTGCAACTACCCTATAATCCTCTTCGAGTGTGACTAAAACCGTGTCAGTATTTTGGCAACCAAATTGATCCGTTCCAACAACCACATATTCTGTGGTTTCCAATGGTCGAGCAATAGGATTTGAAATGTTGGAATTGCTCAATCCAGCAATAGGACTCCATTGATAACTTACTGCACCCTGAGCCTGTAATTGAACAGATGCTCCGCGACTGATAGTCGTGTCCTTGCCAGCACTAATTTCCGGAGGACTGTATACCAAAACCTGCCTGCTAATTAAATCTTGACATCCAGCACTGGATACAGCCAAAAGGCTTACGGTAAACAGTCCTGAATTTTGATAAACATGAGATGGATTTCTGGCTACTGAAGTATTACCATCTCCAAAATCCCATTGGAAGGTTGTTGTGCCGCTATCATCGATTGAGCTATTGGTAAAAAGTGATGGATCGCCTAAACAAACGTCCGAGGCTGTAAAGTTTGCAATTGGAACAGCTTCAACCACGGCTTCTTTGGTCACTGAGTGAGTACATCCATTAGTAGACTGAACTGTCAAAGTAACATTGTAAGTCCCCGGATTTAAAAATTGCTTTGAGGGGTTTTGTTGAGTAGAATTGGTTAAATCACCAAAATCCCACAAGTATGATTTTATTGAACCAGTCGATTCATTTTCAAAAAGAGATAGTGAACCGTCACAAACATTAGACACTCTGAAATCTGCTACCGGAATCTCATAAATCACAATTTCATCCGATACGGTAGTTTGACATCCATTAGTCGTTTCTACTGTCAACGAAACAGTATATGACCCATTTAGACTATACGAGTGAATTGGTTCCCTTTGAGTTGAAGTGGATCCATCACCGAAATCCCAAAAATATGAAGATACCCCTGTTTCATCGGTTAAATTGGAAAATAGAATTTCTTCATCAGCACAATCATTTTCCGCAATAAAAATTGGGGTTGGATTACTGTAAATATCTACTCTTGACTCAGACTCTCTTACACATCCATCATTAGAGGTTACCTTGAGTGATACAATATAAGAACCCGGTGATTCGTAGGGATGAGACGGTTCGAAAAAACTAGAAGTATTTCCGTCTCCAAAATTCCAATTGAATGTAACCCCAGTTCCAACAGATGTATTATCAAAAACAACCTCATCTCCATAACAAACAGAGGTAAAACTAAAACTTGAGGAAAGTTCCTGAAAAACCTCTACGTCCTTTTCTAGAATAGTAAAACATCCTCCTAAATTATTTCTTGCTTCCAGCGAAACAGTATAAACACCCTCACTAGCATATTCGTGGGATGGATTTATCTGATTACTGGTACTGCCATCACCAAAGTCCCATGTATAATTGAGGTTCCCCTCTACTACTGAACTTTCGTTAGCGAATGTGATAATGTTTCCATCACATGCTCCAGAGTAAGAAAAGTTTGTAGCTGGCTTAGCATAAACAGTGATTTGCTTGGTTACCTCATCTTCACAGCCATTTTCTGACTTAGCAGTTAGAGTCACATCATAAACCCCAGGATTGGCATAACTATGAGATCCTGTGACTCCTTTAGAAGAAGAACCGTCTCCATAATCCCATTGATATGATGCTATTGATCCACTTGCAATGGTTGATGTATTTACAAATGCATTAGACACACTACTACATCCGTCAGTCACATTAAAATCTGCTACCGGATGATCCCAAATTGTCACTTGATCTGAGTATGTAGATACGCAATTATTACTAGTCGTTGCTGTTAGTTCTACCGTGTACGTTCCCGAAATGGTATATGTATGGGTTGGACTTTTTGAAGTAGATGAGTTTCCATCTCCAAAATCCCAGGAATAACTGTATGTATCCCCGGCCTGGTTAGTCAAGTTATTAAATAAAACCGAGCTTTCAAGACAGTTATCTGCAACAAAAAATGTAGGAGATGGATTGTTATAAATATCAACTCGTTTAGAAAAAATATCAGAACAATTATCATCTGATGTCACCTCCAAATTGACTATGTAAGATCCAGGCTGCTCATATTCATGAGTCGGTTCGAATGTTGTAGAAACATTTCCGTCTCCAAAATCCCACTGAAATGATAGGTTTGTACCAGTTGAATTATTAACGAATACTGCATTGGATCCAAAGCAAACTGGATTCACATCAAATGAAGAGACAGGATTACTATTTACTGTTACATTTTTATTGGTTACGGTTTCACATCCATTTGAGCTAGTGGCTGTCAGCGAGACAGTAAAATCTCCAGAAGAAGCATATTTATGCGTTGGATTGACTAATGTGCTACTATTACCATCGCCAAAATCCCATATATATGACAAGTTACCACTGCTAATGCTGCTTGTGTTGGTGAAATTCATCTCTTCTCCCAAACACACATAGGTAAAAACAAAATCGGCATTGGGTTCTTCGTAGATAGTTACTGTTTTGGTAATACTATTTCTGCATCCAAGATTTGAAATAGCAGTAAATTCCACCTCAAATACACCTGTGGTCGAATATGTATGACTTCCATGCTCTCCAAACGAAACACTTCCATCTCCATAATCCCATTCATAACCCGTCACACTACCTGAAGAGATGCTTGATGTGCTTGTAAAAGTCTGATTAGTTAGCAAGCAGTTATCTGCCGAGGTTATATCAAAATCAACCGTAGCTACGGGCTCAACAGTCACGGTGGCAACAAACTCATCCACATCACCATTTGAGTCCACAACAGTCAATCTTACATCATAATCTCCAGCCTCAGAATAGACATGCGAAGGGTTTCTCACGTTGGAACTTGATCCATCATCAAAATCCCAAGCCCATAAAACAATGGTACCTACACTTGCTGATGATCCATCAATAAAATCAACTGCTACATATTGACACTGGGTACCGCTAACGGAAAAAGATGCAGTCGGCACTAACTTGGAAGCAGTATATGCAATATGGGAAAAAGAAAGCGCGATCGCTACGATCATTAACTTCAAAACTCCTGCTTTCATTTTATAATAATTTTCTCTGTCGTTAGGCTTTTATGATTGGTTATTTTAAGGATGTATGTCCCTTTTGGTAAGTGACTTAAATCCAAAAGAAAGTCATCCTCAATGAGATAATTTTCCAAATGCTTTCCCTCCAATGAAGCAACATTTGCTAAAAGCTTATCTCTAGTATTTTTTCTGATTTTGTAGATTCCGCTGCTACTTGGGTTGGGGTAGATTCCAATAAGCGAGCTTGATTGATCAGCTCTTAAAATCAAATCGGAATTCGAATGAATAAATTCTGGGTAATTAGAGCTGATATAAGACCGCATTTTTTCAACCTGACCAGTTGTGAAAAAGAGAAGACACTCATCAGTGGAAGTATTCATGAAATTTTGAAACATATCCAGGGTTCCACATGAAGTGAAATTCTCAGAGCAACCCGAATGGGCCGATGATTGATTAGGGGTATCTTCAATTCCATCATCACTGTCGCACCCGCCTAATCCCCACAAATGCTGAAGGGAAAGAAAATGCCCAAGCTCATGAGTGAGTGTTCTCCCCAGGTTATAGGGTGCTGCTGCCTTTCCTTTAGTACCAAAGCTTTTAAAGTCTACAGCCACACCATTTGCATGGTAGAATCCGAGTAATCCATCGGCTAAATTGGCCACCCATACATTCAAATACTTCTCAGGACTATATGGATTGGATCCACCTTTTTCAGAGGAAAATAAATCCGAATCTTTAAAGACCTCAACCGATGTAACTTTCCTAATGATTGGGTCAGTCGGAGAACTGATAATTTGATCCGCTTTAACGAATTCGATTTTGGCATCAGCAACACTTCCATTAAATTCATCTATAACGCTTCCAATATCAGAGTTAATTGCCCTGAAATCCTTATTAAGAGTTGCTAGTTGGGAGTCAATCTGCTCCAAGGTAATGTTCTGATTTTCATCGGAATACACGATGTGAAAAACAACAGGAACGTAATACACTTCCTCTGAATTCTGAGAAGCTCCCAAATCCAAGGAACCAAGCAAGGTCAGGGAGTAAGCCAGGGTTAAGACTATCCAATTAGGCCGAAGTGAAGCGATATGTCCGTTGACGCCTTTCATTTTGGCTTAATAATTTTTATCAGACGATGATTACCTCCAACCTGAACACTTAATAAATAAAGGCCAGCTATTTGATCAGACATGTTTATCGGTATATTAAGAGTGGCTTCATCATACTTTTGCCTAAACACTTCATGACCAGAAAGACTAAAAATTCTTACTAAAATTGGAGCATCCTTCGACAGTTCCAACTCAATATTGACTTCATCCTCTATCGGGTTAGGATATGTTCTAAGCTTAAGAATTTCAATTAACTGGTTTTTAACCAACTCTTCCTCAAAACGAGACTCAACAACGGTAATAGTTTTACTAACAGAATAACTACAACCTCCATTTGTAATAGTAAGAGTAATTTCATAGTCACCAGTTGATGCATATTGATGAATGGGATTTACCTGCGTACTAAACACCCCATCCCCAAAAGACCATGATTGGCTGTCCGGAAGAGGATCAGTTAGTTGAATAATGTTTACCAAATCCCCTACTCCAACCACACTTGGAATTAAGAATGATGGTTCTAATAAATCCGTCGTTTCAACAACCTGCACTGTATCTCTTTGAATACATTCACCTTCTACCTCAAGCCAATACGTTCCTGCTTCATCTATCATTACGACTCTCTCAGAAGAAGTAAAACCATTAGAAGATCCCCACAGATATCGATTCGCAGATATGCCAGCATCAATTTCAATTCCCGTAGAACTACATAATTCTAACTGAGCTGGTAAGTTTAGTTCTCTATCATTTGTTAATGACACCTCTAGAGTATCCCTGTCTGTACATCCTGATTCATTTGCGACTTCCACCCAGTAAGTTCCTGAAGATCCAATCATAATGGACGAGGTTGTGGCTCCTGTCGACCATAGGTATTGACTAAACTCTCCCGGCGTTAATTCAACTTCTTCACCGAAGCACAACGTGAAATTTTCTCCAAGATTAGGGTTTGGCATTGATTCAACAGTTATAAAGACTTCATCCTCACTTGAGCATGAATTCTCCGAATCTGTTACGGTAACACCATATAATCCAGTCTCAGAAACCTCAATGGTGGGTGATGTTTCTCCTGTCGACCATAAAAAAGAGGCTGTTGGGAACTCATTAGATCCGATGAACACAGACCCGCAAGCTAAAAAGTCCTCTCCCAAATCAATGTTTAAGTCGGCATTAAGATTAACCTGAATTTGCTTCTGTCCAATACACCCAAATGAATTCGTTATTTCTAGAATCAGATATATTGGATCCTCTGAGCTAGAGATGACTTTGTATTCCTGATTCGTGGATAAGGTTGCTCCTGATACTTCATCAATCCATCTAAATGTCGATCCTGTATTTTGTGCATCTAGCAACAACTCACCTCCACAAGTGGTAACTACATCATTTATAGGAATCTGTGGAGACAACTGCACTTGAAAATTATCCGAGAATACCGCATTGCAACCATCAATTTTAGAGGTTACTGAAAGAGATACATTAAATACCCCTCCCGAACTATACTGTTTATATGGGAATGGCTCGGTTGAATTAGTTCCATCGTCAAAATCCCAATAAAAGTCATATGCAGTGGGATCTCCTTCACCCGCTTGGCTGATAAACTGAACTTCTGACGATCTACACAATTCATTACTACTCAATCCATGCTCCATCCTAAATGAAGCATCTACTGAACCTGCACAACCGAGATCGCATGGAGTTACTCCACCACCCGGATCAGATACTTCATCATCTTTGACCACTACAGAAATGGAATCTCTTGCGAGACAGCCACTTACATTTTCAACTTCAACCCAATAGATTCCTGAAGAGCTTACAACAATGTTAGAACTTCCAGTTCCGTCAGACCACAAATAACTTGTATGCGAGCCCGCATTTAATGTAAGCAACTCACCTTCGCAAATTTCCCGATCAGAACCAAGATCAACAACCGGATTATTAGCAATGGTAATTGTAATCTCATCCGTTGAAGTGCATCCACCTTCACTTATCTCAACTGAATACGTTCGTGACTCAGTCACTTCAATAAAAGGGGTGGTTTCACCAGTGGACCACACAAATGAAGCCAGTGGAAATTCATTGGTGCCAATCACAGCACTTTCACATGCTGTGAAGTCAGCACCCAGATCCACATTCAAGTCTGTATTTAAATAAACCTGAATTTCCTGAGATATCACGCAACCAGAACCATTTGTAATCTCTAAAATGATTGGAATTACATCCTCAGAAGCCGAGGTAACTTCATAGGTTTGATTTGTAGACAATTCTGTTAAGGAATAACCATCAAGCCATCGATAAGTGGAGCCCGGATTTTCTGCATCCAATGTAATATTGGATCCACACGAGCTTACTATATCGCCATATGGGGTTGTGGGTGCATTTGATATATCAATTGCTTGTGTACTACTAACAGTACACCCAGTAGTTTTTGACGTAACAGTCAACTCAACAGTATATGTTCCTGCTGATATATAACTAAATATTGGATTAGGGTTTGTAGAGATTGTCCCGGTCCCATCGCCAAAACTCCACAAATAATCATAGGATGATTCATCGGCTAGAGCTTGATTACTTTCAAAGAGAAGAGAACTGTTAGTGCAACTCTCAATAGTCGCTAACCCACCTTCTTTTATTACAAATGTCGGATCCGGTTCTGCATAAACGGATATCATTTGGGAATAACTATCCGAACATCCAAACCTTGTGGTTGTTGTCAAAGTAACTATGAAATCAGTATCATCCGACACTATATATTCATGAGATATTTCTCCGAATGTCTCAACAATCGATGATCCATCTGGTGTTAGATTAACGATCGTACCATCTCCAAAATCCCATGAAATGGATGGTATCTCCTGATTTCCTGCCAGGTTAGTAAAAAATACAGATGATGACGGGTCAAAGAAAAAGCTTTCTCCTGAACATCGAGTGGAGATAACTGAGCCTGATTTACTTGTTTTTACATCGAACAAAGGTATTGATCTTGGCCGAATGGTAACTGTCTCCTGAGTAGTCCCGATACATCCATATTCGGATTCTACTTCGAGAGTAACCGTATAATTACCTGCAACTTCATATACATGGCTTGGTGATTCAAGCTCAGAAAAATTACCTCCATCCCCAAAATCCCACAGATATCTTACAATTTCTCCTTCCGTATCAGGAGTCATATCGGTGAAGGTCACCGTCTCACTATCACAAATATTCCCTGCTGTGTAATCAAAATCAGCGGGAGGTGGACCCCACACATTTACTTGTATATCACGGAATGTTTCACAACCCTTATTGTTCCTCAACCTAATCTTATATATACCTTCATCATCAGGGATAATTCCTACTTTGTCAAAATCATCCAATGTATCCACTCCAAACTCCCACAAATACTCATTGTCATTTCTATACTCAACAATGAGGTCATCCCCCTCACAAATATTTATTTCAAAAATTTCTTCGGATTTGTCAATTGCTGTAGTTGCAGTGATTGCTTCCAATGTATTTGGCATGTGCTCAGGGTCACAGTCTGCCTGCGCTATCGTGAACCAATTAATATTATCAACTCCGCCTTTGAGCCCTCTTAGATTAACATTTTTCACAATTAATGTATCGGAATTAGATCCGCTGATGAAATCCCCATTTAATTTCAACCAGGAATTCCCATTATCATTGGAAACATATAACGCCAATGTTGAGGTCGGTAAAATCGGTGTGATTTCATCCTGAAAGTAGTTGAATATTAGTTCATCCAACGGATCTTCATCCGGGAGATCAGGCTCATAGAACTCGAGCCGATAAAATCTTGAAGCTGTATTTCCATTGGCGACTTGGGTTGGTGAATCGAATCGCTCGTATCGAAATATCTTTAACGGCTCGCCTCCTGGTTCTCCTTGAATATTTTCATCATTACTAGATATCCCAAAACCCAAACCATATAGGTTACGAATAGAGAAACCCATGACACTATCAGATGCTGATTGGATACCATTCAATGTTGGGCTTGTTGCTCTAATAAATCCATTTTCTAAGACAAGTTTGCTTGTTGATGTTTCCCCTTGAATGATCCCATTGGCTTCCATCAGGATTATATAATCTCCAAAATAAAGGTTACCGGAGGTGGACCCAGCAAAGAAGATGGTGCTATCAACTTTCAGGTTTTGATTTAGATATAAATCTCCTGAAATTTTATCTAGAAATATGGACGGTATGTAGGAATCATTACCAGAAATTAGTTGATCACCATCCCCTACGAAAATGATTGGTCCTGGTCTTCCTTCATCCAGAAACATCTCGGTGGTTGAGTTATTCACCAAATCCCCTCCAATTCTGAGTGTCCCTGTATTTCGAATAGTTGCCAGATTTACATCCACAACTTCATTTAAAACAAAGTCTCCACTAACATACATTTCAGCGCCAGGCTGAATATTTATTGTAGTTCCCCAATTGTTCAAATCAGTTTGTGCGAACAAAAGAGGAGATAGTAAAAAAAGAAATAGAGACAAGCTAGTTTTCAAGGCTGGTGCATATTACAATTTTCCGCGATGACTATGTGAATTTCACCCAGTATAGCTCCAGAAGAGGTGATTTTTGAAGGTAGAATGGTTGATTTTTATCTGCTAAATATAAAAATCGGCCATCTCCAAATTTGATGCTTTGGTGAAAAATCATAGGTTACGATGGTTCTAAATAAGGCACAAAAATATATTACTTTAATTCTATTCATAATTTTTTGAAAAAAAATCTATATGATCGCGGTGTAAACAAATTGATGAGGGCTTAAATCACCTTTACATCTACCTTATTTAATCATATGAGATTTAATATCCTTCTTATTTTCATATTCGCTCTAAATAATCTTTTTGGTCAGGAAAGTAGAGTGCTTGTCAGAAATTCTCCATCAAATAATAATGAAATCAATGCACTAGAAATTAAATGGTATTCAAACGAATTTCCATTTTATAAAGAAGGGTGCCATGTTTATCGCAGGCAGGCAGGAACTGTAACTTGGGAGAAAATAACAACAAATCCCGTAGCTCAGATTGCTGATTTTGATACAACTCAATACTATCAGGATGATCCTGATATTGGATTTTATACCGAAGTTGTAAAACAAATCACCCCAGAGCAAATGGAAGATGCCGGCCTCCTGTTTGTCAACATTCTTATCAAGTCATTCGGAAGTCCTCATTTTGCTGAGTTTATAGGCAATATCTATATAGACGATGATGTAATAAATGGCCTAAGCTACGAGTATAAGGTAAACAAAATTGTTGAAGGTAGAGAACTCTTTCTAGGTCAATCAAAACCAATTCTTGCCGGAATCTACAACCCGGAGAAACCAGTTGAAGGATTTACTGTTGAACAACAAGATACAACCTTCGTGATAGATTGGGAGGTAGATCCGGAGTTGTTTTATGCAACTAACCTTTACCAATACACCGACTCTCTTGGGGAAGTGAAAGTAAACCCAAATCCACTGCTAGTTTCTGAAAGGAGGGATACTTCTGGTGTTGTGGGATATCCTTCTCCCAAATTTGTCATTAGAGATCTTAAAGTAGGTGAAACGTATACCTATACGATCGCAGGACTAGATTTTTTTGGAGCGGAGACCCAGAGAAGTGAGGCGATAACATTAAAAATGAAAGATATAACCCCACCCCCACCCCCCACAAACTTTTCAGGTAAGGCTGATTCTATGAAAGTTCATCTAAATTGGGAATTCCAAAAAACCGAGGATTTCAGGGAAGTGAAGCTTTATCGTTCAATGTTGAGCGATGGTCCGTTTGAAGTTATTTATAACTCAAGCACTTCGATACACTACACCGATTCAATATCTATTCCCGGACCTTACTATTATTATTTGACAAGTAACGATATCCATGACAATGAAGCGAAATCCAGAAAAATATTTATTGAAGTTCAAGATGTAATCCCGCCTTCTCAACCTCAAAACCTTACCATTGAAGCAGATACAGGAAAAATATTACTTCGATGGGATGCCAATCCTGATCCCGACCTTAAAGGATATTTGGTGTATCGGACTGTAAATAAAAATATCAACATGAACTATGTCTTACTTAATAGTGAGCCCCTAATTGACACATATCTAGAGCAACAACTACCTAGGCAAACTAAAAATGATTTTTTTTATTATGTAATAGCTATTGACACCATGTTTAATAGAAGCAATCCATCAGAATTTGTATTTGCTCAAATGCCTGACATAATTGCTCCAGAAAGACCGCATATTAAAAGGGTCTATGAAGAGACTGAGTCTAACGTGATAGAATGGGTGTTAAACGTTGACAATGACTTGATGGGTTATCAGGTTTATAGATCTGACTCCTTAAATGGCCCTGCATCTATTATAAACACATCAGTTATTAGTAAAGATATTGGAAGATTTACTGACAGAGCAGCTCAGGGAGGCCGTACATATTATTATATGCTTGCTGCCTTGGATAGTGCCGGCAACCAATCTGAATTATCACTTCCATTTAGCTCTTTCAGGAGACCTAGGGGCAATACAGAAAATCACACAATAAAAGTTAAACACACATTCAATAAAAGAAATAAGACACTATCCCTAAGGTGGGAAACCACCAAAACAGATATATTGGGCTTTGTTATATTTTCGGGAACAAGTGCCTCGACACTCAAACCATCTACAGGGCTAATAAATCAAACCTCCTATAAATTGAAGCATAAAGAAAACTACAAGTATGAGGTTAGGGTCTACTCTAAATCAACTGAACCAATCAGGTCTGAGTTGATTAACCCCAATGATTAGGATTATCTAAAAAAACCCTTGCTCTTAATCAAGGCCTCTACCGAATCCGGAACCAGGTATTTGATCGATTTTTCCTCTTTGATAAGCTTCCGGATTAGCGTGGCAGATATGTCTACCTCTGGCGCTTCTATCATCCTCACATTGCCTGACTCTGAAAGCTCACTTGGTTTGGAGTGTGGGCGTGGGTATACAATCAATCCAAAATGCTCTAATATTTTTTCATGATTTTTCCATTTGGGAAAAGATTCCAGATTATCCTCTCCGATAATCAAATGAAATTTTTTATCCGGATGCTTATCTTGAAGAAGCGTCAGCGTATCTATCGTGTAGCTGGGACGAGGCATGTTGAATTCAATGTCACTGGATCTGAACTGATAATCATCGGCGATTGCTGCATTCACCATATCCAGTCTATCAAATTCGTGTAAGAGGTTTTTGTTTTTCTTAAAAGGATTTTGTGGACTTACAATAAACCACACCTCATCTACTTTGGTTGTTTCTTTCACCAAACTGGCAATGATCATGTGTCCCGTATGAATGGGATTAAAAGATCCGAAAAACAGCCCTACTTCCATCAATTTGAGATAAATGATTTTACGATATTTTCAGCCTCAGCAATGGCCACATCCAGATTTTCATTGAGCACTACCTTGTCAAAGTGTACCTCCTCTCTCATTTCCTCTGCGGCTTTATTCACTCGCTCATTGAGCACTTCTTCGCTTTCAGTATTTCTCATCTGCAGCCTCTCCCTGAGCACATCCTCTCCTTTTACTTTTACGAAAACAGAGATGGCCTTATCTCCCAAAATCTCTTTTAGTTTCTTCCCTCCTTTCACATCCACATCAAAAATCACGTGGTTTCCATCTGCCCAAATACGCTCTACCTCACTCCTAAGCGTACCATAAAAAGTATCCGTATATACTTCTTCCCACTCCAGCAATTCACCAGATTCCTTTTTGCTTTTGAAGTCCTCTATGGAAAGAAAATAATAATCGCGCCCATCAATTTCGGTTGGGCGTTTTAATCGTGTTGTGGCCGAAATGGAAAATCTCAGGCTAGGAATTCTATCCAGCAAACTATGTACGATGGTGGTTTTGCCTGCTCCAGATGGAGCAGAAAATATGATAGCCTTTCCTTCCATCGGGCGAATTTAAACCTGAATGAATCTAAGGCCAATTTCTATCGAACATACTTCATCTAAGAAACGATTTTACTTCTTATGTCATCGGCCAGTTCGCTTGGCACAGCCTTATTATTAAGCTTAGTTTTCAGAAGTTGTCTGATTTGCTTTTCCACATTGTAATGGGCAAAACAGACCATGCACTTTTCAATGTGAGTAAGAAAAAACTCTTCCTGATTTGGAGTGGCTTCATTATCCAGCATGAGGTTCAATATCCTCAGGCACTTCTCAAAATCACTACAACCACAATCGGGACAATCGGACATTTCTGGTACGTGTTTTTTTGGTGTAAGTATGAAATGATCTGCACTCGAAAAAAGTTCCTGACTTAGTTGTATCCCATGGACAATGCGTACGTTCCTAGCTTTTCTCTCAGAAGATTTCTCGCTCGGTGCAGTCTTGAACGGACGGTACCAATTGGGATGTCCAGAATTTTAGCCATCTCCTCATACGTAAATCCTTCCAGATCACACAGGATCACTACCGTTCTAAAGTCTACAGCAAGTGAATTAAGCGCATTGCTGATTTCATCACCAATCATGTCTTTGGTGGTTTCTAATCTCAGATCGACTGTTGCGTTGCTTGGCGTGTCTTCTGAATTGTAGAACTGCTCTACTTCCTGGTAGTCAACCTTGGCAGGCTGCTTGCTTTTCTTTCTATAGTCATTGATGAAACTATTTTTCAGAATTCGATATAGCCAAGCTTTAGCATTTGTTCCTTCCTGAAATGAATTGATGAAGCGGTATGCTTTCATATATGTATCCTGTACCAAATCCTTCGCATCATCTTCATCAAAAGTGAGACGGTATGCAAAATTGTACATTGAATCTATGTGAGGCATGAATTCACCATCAAAAACCTGAACTTTTTTTGCTTCTGAATATGCTCTTTTTACGGGAGTATCTACTTGATTGGTCATTCTCTTCACTAATTTACGTGTATGTACATCAATACGAATCTCATTTAGATTTGTTCTAAATAAGTTAATTCTTTTATTGAAACTTTAAAAAAGAACTCGTTTCACTCTCAATTGTTCGTCGCACGACAAAGCGCGTTGAACGAGTGTAACTACTAATGAGCCAAAAGCCTGCCAATTGGAAAATCCTGACATTGAGGCAGAGTAAATACATTAAAACAAAAAAAGGATCCTCCTTTTAAGAAGAATCCTTTTAAAATGAGAGTTTCGTCTCTTAGTATCTGTAGTACTCTGGCTTGAAAGGTCCTTCCACTTCCACACCAATATAGTCTGCCTGCTCCTTGGTAAGTGAATCCAGCTCTACCCCAATTTTCGCTAAGTGAAGTGCTGCAACTTTCTCATCCAAATGTTTTGGAAGCATGTATACTGCATTCTCGTAGTTTTCATGGTTTTGCCACAACTCTAACTGAGCAAGGGTCTGATTCGTGAACGAGTTTGACATTACAAATGATGGGTGACCAGTCGCGCATCCAAGGTTTACTAATCTTCCTTCAGCAAGTACGATCACATCGTTTCCATTGATATTGTAAAGATCTACTTGAGGTTTAATCTCTATATGAGACTTGCCATGGTTTTTCTTCAACCATGCCATATCAATTTCATTATCGAAGTGACCAATGTTACAAACGATTGCTTTGTCCTTCATTTTCTCAAAGTGCTCACCTCGGATGATGTCCTTATTTCCAGTAGCAGTCACAATAATATCAGCTCTTGAAACTGCATCTGACATTTTCTTCACTTCAAAACCGTCCATTGCCGCTTGTAGCGCACAAATTGGATCAATCTCAGTAACTATCACTCGCACGCCTGCTCCTCTAAGGGAAGCAGCAGAGCCCTTACCTACATCACCATATCCTGCAACTACCGCTACTTTACCAGCAAGCATCACATCGGTCGCTCTTCGGATCGCATCTACCAATGACTCTTTACATCCATACTTATTATCAAACTTGGACTTGGTCACAGAATCATTCACGTTGATTGCTGGCATAGGAAGCGTTCCTTTCTTCATTCGTTCATACAGCCTATGAACACCTGTCGTTGTTTCCTCAGAAAGTCCTCTGATGTCCTTCACCAATTCAGGGTACCTGTCAAGCACCATATTGGTCAGATCTCCCCCATCATCCAGAATCATATTCAAAGGCTTTCCATCTTTAAATGCAAAAAGCGTTTGCTCAATACACCAATCGAACTCCTCCTCGTTCATGCCTTTCCATGCATATACAGGCACGCCAGCTGCCGCAATCGCTGCTGCCGCATGATCCTGAGTAGAGAAAATATTACATGAAGACCAGGTCACATCTGCTCCTAACTCAACAAGTGTTTCTATCAAAACAGCCGTCTGGATTGTCATATGAAGACACCCTGCTATCCTTGCACCAGCAAGTGGCTTACTCTTTCCGTATTCTTCACGAAGAGCCATCAAACCTGGCATTTCAGCTTCGGCAAGCTGTATTTCTTTTCTTCCCCAGTCAGCAAGGGCAATGTCTTTAACCTTAAATTTTTCCGTCGTTACACTCATTATTTGAATATTTCTTGAATTGTTGTTTCGATTTTGGGCTGCAAAGATATAACCTTATAAAATCATTAAAGTTTTCAATGTGAAAATCAATTTCTCATGGACTATCCAATAAACTCCACCTCTTTGATCCCAAAGGATTGGAGTCGACCTTTTGAATTGATGTTTAGCCTTCCATGGCTGTCTATGCCTACAATCTCACCATCAAACTCGCCATCACTAGACCTAAACCTCCTCAACTCACCACGCCACATTAAGAGGTTTAGATATTGATCCTGGATTTTACTTCGATCTCCATTTTTCAACTTTAAGTACCATCCTTCCAGATGAAGAAGCAGCTCCTCCATGACCTCTTGAACTTGATATTTCTCTCCTGCAGCTAAATAAACCGAAGTGGCAGTCTGTATGTCAAAACCACTTTGATTAACATTTAAACCAATCCCGACAACCGAATACTCCAACATGCTTCCCCTCAAGTTATTCTCAATTAAAACTCCGGCGATTTTTCGATCTTCGACATAGACATCATTAGGCCATTTGAGCGAGATACTTTTATGAATAAACCCCTTCAATGTGTCTACGATGGCAAGCCCTGCTATCAGGTTTAAGTAGTACTGGTCTTGGGGTGATAGAAATTTTGGTCGAAGCAAAACAGACATAAGAACGTTTTTTCCTGGTTCTGCTACCCAAATATTACCACGCTGACCTTTTCCTTTTTTTTGATAATCAGTATAGATAACAGTGCCCTCCGGCTCATTCGATTTTCGAGCCATCATGACCAGTTCATCGTTCGTCGAATGACATTGTGGCAGGAAAACCACTTTTTTACCTAAGAATAGAGGTTTGGCAAAGATTTTATGCAATAGAATTAATGTAAATTTGAGGCAAAATTAATTGTAAACTATTAGTGAATCAGAAGGTAAGTAAAGACGTCAGCTCAGAAATATTAAGTGAGTGGGTGGTAGAAGGGATGTTAGACAAAAAAGCGATGGACGTTGTGGTGATGGACTTGAGAGAAGTAAAACATGCAATTGCTGATTACTTTGTTCTCTGTAGCGGGAACTCTGACACTCAAATTGATGCTATATCAGACTCAATAGAAGCTCAAATACATAAAAATTCGAAGCAAAATCCATGGAAGCGTGAGGGGCAGCAAAACAGAGAATGGATTCTGCTGGACTATGTAGATGTAGTTGCTCATGTTTTTAATAAAGAGAAACGAACATTTTACGGACTTGAGGAACTTTGGGGTGACGCAAAAATCACTCGAATAGATTCGAACTAATAACCAACCGCCTCGTTTAGCTAAACAAAAATTCACAGAAGCAAAGAAAGAATGCCGGATAAGAAGAGAAAAGACGCACCCAAACCACGACCTGGATTTCAGGGGTGGCTTATTGGAGGACTACTAGCGCTAGTTATAGGATTGACCGTATTTTCCAATGACAGCAGTGCAGTGACCACTACATTCAGATCATTTGAGAAGATGGTCCGATCCAATGATGTGCAAAAAGTAGTGCTTATAAAAAATCAGGATTTCATTGAAATTACACTTAAGCCAGAAGCACTTAGCAATACCAAGTATAAGATTGAGCTTGAACAAAACAGAAGTCTGCTAAGCTCTGGAGCAGGACCACACTATAAAGTGGAAATTGTTAGCATTGAGAAGTTTGTGAGAGACTATGAGGAGCTGATGGCTGATTTGCCAGAAGATCAGCGCTTCGACTACAAAATTGAAGAGCGAGGAGACTATACCAATATCTTCTTCAATTGGGGTTTCCTTATCCTTTTAATCTTCGGATTTTGGTTTTTGATGCGTCGAATGACTGGAGGTGGTGGCCCTGGTGGGCAGATTTTTAATATTGGAAAATCAAGAGCTTCTCTGTTCGATGCAGAAAACAAAGTGAAAATTACTTTCTCGGATGCGGCAGGTCTTGAAGAAGCCAAAGAAGAGATTAGAGAGATCGTTGAGTTCCTGAAGAATCCAAGCAAGTTCACGAAGCTGGGAGGTAAAATTCCCAAAGGTGCATTGCTGGTAGGCCCTCCGGGGACAGGTAAAACCTTATTAGCAAAAGCAGTAGCTGGTGAAGCAGGGGTGCCATTCTTTACGCTATCAGGATCAGATTTCGTGGAAATGTTTGTGGGTGTGGGTGCTGCCCGAGTGAGAGATTTATTTAAGCAGGCCAAAGAAAAAGCTCCATGTATCGTTTTCATAGATGAAATTGATGCGATTGGTCGTTCAAGAGGAAGAGGTCAGATGCCCGGATCCAATGACGAGCGAGAGAATACACTAAACTCCTTGCTTGTAGAAATGGATGGATTCTCAACGGATGTAGGAGTAATTATTCTCGCTGCAACGAACCGTCCCGATGTACTTGACTCAGCCCTCCTTCGCCCAGGTCGTTTTGATCGTCAGATTAGCATTGACAAGCCGGACATTGTAGGTAGAGAAGCAATATTCAAAGTTCACATTAAGCCTATCCAAATTTCAAAAGATGTTGATAGTAAAAAACTAGCTGCTCAAACACCTGGTTTTGCTGGAGCTGAAATAGCAAACGTTTGTAATGAAGCTGCTCTTATTGCAGCAAGAAAAGACAAGGAAAAAGTTGATATGACCGACTTTCAGGATGCGATTGATCGCGTGATTGGAGGTTTGGAGAAAAAGAACAAAATAATATCTCCAGAGGAGAAAAAGATTGTTGCGTACCACGAAGCTGGTCATGCTGTAGCTGGGTGGTTTCTGGAGCATGCAGACCCATTGGTAAAAGTGAGTATTGTACCAAGAGGGGTGGCTGCACTTGGGTATGCACAGTACCTTCCTAAAGAGCAGTTCCTTTATCAAACCGAGCAATTGATGGACGAAATGTGCATGGCCCTAGGAGGACGTGCTGCTGAGGATATTATCTTCGGAAAGATCTCAACTGGAGCACTAAGTGATTTGGAAAGAATTACAAAGCTTGCCTACAGTATCGTTACTGTGTATGGTATGAATGACAAGATTGGAAACGTGTCTTTCTACGACTCGAAACAGTCGGACTACAACTTTACCAAGCCATACTCTGACGCTACTGCTGAGCTGATCGATAAGGAAGTGAAAGCATTGGTCGATCAGGCATATGAGCGAACAAAAAACTTACTTCTTTCTAAGAAAAAAGAGCTTGAGATTCTTGCAAAAGAATTGCTGAAGAGAGAAATCATCTTCCAGTCTGACCTTGAAGGTTTGATCGGAAAGCGGCCTTTCAAAACCCAGACAACTTATGATGCCTTCACCAACGGAACTACCGATGAAGAAGAGGAGAAAAAGTCTGAAGATATTGACAAGGTGAAAAATGATGTAAAAGAAGCTGTGGAAAAAGAGGAATCAACCACAGCAGAAAAAAGCTAATAGCATATGAAGGTGAGTCCTGAGATAGGCTCTTTTCGGGAGCTGCCTTCAAATAAAAAAGTCTATTTCGCTAGCGACTTCCACCTGGGAGCACCCAATGAGGAAGAAAGCCTGGCTCGAGAACACAAAATCATTAAATGGCTGCAGCATATATCAAATGATGCTGCAGCTATTTTTTTAGTTGGTGACGTATTTGACTTTTGGTTTGAATACAAGTCAACTGTACCAAAAGGATTTATCCGATTTCAAGGAAAACTTGCTGAGTTGAGAGATCGAGGGATTCCGATTATACTATTTACCGGAAATCACGACATGTGGTTGTTCGACTATTTCCCTTCCCATCTTGACATTCCGGTCATTAAAAAACCTATTGAATTTAAGATTGGAGATACAGCATTCTTGGTAGGACATGGTGATGGTTTAGGGCCCGGAGATCATCTATTCAAAATTACTAAAGGCGTATTTTCTAATCGCTTGATGCAGTGGTTCTTTCAATGGATTCATCCGAATATTGGAGTATGGGTAGCTAAGTATTGGAGCAAGAAAAGTCGCGACTTTAGTGATCAGAGAAATCAACCTTTTGATGAGAAAAAAGAAAGATTACTATCCTACTGCAAATCGATTGAAAGCTCCGAACATCATGACCTCTATATTTTTGGTCACAGACACCTCCCACTTGAGCTTAGCGTTTCAGATAATTCCACTTACTTTAATTTAGGCGAATGGATGAATCATTGCACCTATCTGGAATTTGATGGAAAAGAGACCACACTTAAAACTTTTGAAGGCTAGCCTTCTTTTTTTTCTAGCATTAAATACCAGTGCTCAAGAATGGGATTTAACTGCGTCAAAAAACATAAACCAGCAACCTGTTTCTCAAGCGGTCGATTTTCAGGGCAATATCTATTTGGGATTCGCAGACGGTAGGCTTTCAAAGTATGGACCTGATGGGGAGTTCCTTCAAAACTTCTCACTTTCTAATAATTCGGCAATCTCGCTAATAGATGCACAAAACAATCTGAAACCTTTCCTTTTCTACTTTGACAATCAGACAATCACCATCCTTGATCGGTTTTCAACTATCCCCAAAATTTATCATCTGGCTAATTTCGGTGTAGAGTTTGGAATGATGGCTTGTCCGGCACCTGATGGAGATATCTGGGTGATTGAAAACAATCCCCAGCGACTGAATAAAGTGAATCTGCTTCGAAAAAGTACTGTCATTGAGGCTCAGATTTCACTGGGAAATACTATTCGAATGATGCAGGCTTATCAGAATTTCCTTTTTGTTGCAGATGAAAAAGGGATTCACTTTTTTGACCAATTCGGGGGATTTGTGAGATCAATTGAAATTGAAGACCTACTCAACTTCCATATCAAAGATGGAAATCTGGTTGTATTTACCCGAAAGGAAATGCTTTCTTTCAGCCTATCAAAAAGTACCGTTCAGAATAAAATCAATCTGCCAGAGCTACCCTTTCAAGCAGCCTTTAAGATGGAAGAGGGATATCTATTTGTTGAAAATAAAAGGCTATCTTTCTTCAAAGCAGTACTTAAAAACTAATTGCTATGCACGCTGGTAAAAATTTTGGACTCCTCGAGGCTATCATCTGGACAAGACGAGATATTTATAAGTTTATTATTGTTTCATCTATTCCTACCATACTTTACGCATTGCTGGGATGGACATGGCTTAGTATCCCATGGCTGCCACTTGCTCTTATCGGCACTGCTGTAGCTTTTATTGTGGGATTTAAAAACAATGCTACCTACGATCGGATGTGGGAAGCAAGAAAAATATGGGGCTCCATTATTAATAACAGCCGCACATGGGGGATCATGGTGAAGGATTTCATCACTAATAAACATGCCACTAAAAAGCTTAGTGAGCAGGAGTTAAAATCGATCCATCAGCGAATCATTTATCGCCATCTCGGATGGCTTACGGCTTTGCGATATCAGCTTAGACAAGCAAAAACGTGGGAGTCGATGAGCTCAAGCTACAATAAAGAGTACAAGAAATATTTTAAGGTGCCCGAAGAAGAAGTCCCTCTGGAGGATGAATTGAAAAAGTATTTAAACAAAGATGATCTTGAGTATATACTAAGCAAGAAAAACAGAGCTACTCAAACGATCAACAAACAATCTTCTGATTTGAAAAACCTATTAGAAGGTGGATACATTGAGGACTTCCGGCATATGGAGTTGCAGAATATGCTAAAAGCTTTCTATGACGACCAGGGTAAAAGTGAGCGGATTAAAAATTTCCCTTACCCGCGACAATTCGCCACGCTAAACCTCTACTTTGTCTGGCTTTTTGTAATTCTCCTCCCCTTTGGTATGCTTTCGGAGTTTGATAAGTTAGGAGATCACTTTGTTTGGCTGACTATTCCTTTTGCGACTCTTGTTTCATGGGTGTTCAAAACCATGGAGCGTATTGGGGAATCCACAGAAAACCCATTTCAGGGTGGGGCCAATGATGTCCCCATCTCTAATATTGCTCAAGTCATAGAAGTAGACCTTCGAGAAATGCTGGATGAGACTGACTTACCGGAAGTCACCGCTCCGATTAATAATATCCTGATGTAATTATTTACCTCTAAATAAATCAAGAATTTGTTGGCGGAAAACAATTGAATACTTAGCATTGACCAATTGAAGTTCAGCTCTATTCTTATTCGTCAAACTCTCCTGGTAAGTATTAAAATCTGTATTTCCTGTCTCGAAACGCTTCTTTATAAATTCAAATATGGCTTGCTGTGCCTCAAGATTCTCTTTTGCTGATTGATAGGTTGTCTGCGCATTCAGCATGTCCAGATAAACTCTTTGAACAAGATTTGTAACTGTATTTTTAGCCAATTCATAATCCAGTTCAGCATTCAGCACCCCCACCTTTGCAACCTGAATATTTCTTCTAGTCTGAAACCGATTGAATATTGGAATGTTTAGTGAAAAATTTATGTATTCGAATTGATTGAATTCCAGCTGATCTTTAAATGCAGCGTCAGGTTCAAAATCACCTGTCTCCGGATTTCTTGCTCCATTGGAGGAATAATTTGATCCAATTCTTCCAAAAGCAGAGATAGTTGGATACTGACTTGCTGAGGTTGCCTTATAAGAATATCGAGCTGCTTCTTTACCAGCGTCTGCCTGTTCAATGGCAGGGTTGATATTAAGTGCATCTGAAAGGACTACATCAAACGGATCCAAATCCGTCAAAAGATCATCTTCCTGTATATCAGCTGGTGTTATCTCGAAGTTATCCGCCGGGTCTAGCTGCATCGCTTGTATTAAAGTCAATTCACTTGAAGAAAGCGTATTTTTAGCATTGATCAAATTTTGCCTTTCATTGGAAAGTTGTGATCGCAAATTGTAAACAGCATCCAAATTTCCTACACCCACAGAAACCCTTTTCTCCTCCCGATCCAACTGCGCTACAAGGAGATTCACTCTATCCTGAGCAATTCTTAAATTCTCTCTGCTTAAAACAGCATTCAAGTAGAAGGTCATAATGTCCGACTTTACTGTTAGTTGAGCATTATCTACTGCCGCCTCAGCTGCTCTTTGCTCACTAATTCGCTGCTTTAAATTGTATTGATTTGAAAATCCATTAAACAGAACCGCAGATGATGATATGTTCGGATTTGAGCTATTTGTAGTGGCTGACACTTGACGCGCTGCATTCTGATCAAAGAAGTTACCAAAAAAGTAATCATAGTTTATCCCTGCACTTAGTGTTGGGAAAAAATTCATGATTGCCTGAAATCTATTAGCTCTAGCACTTATCTCATTGTTTCTAGCCCGCTTTAGATCAATGTTTTTTTCCATTGCAATGGAAATACAATCATCCAATGTCAACTGTCGAGAATCTTGTGCTACGCCAATAACTCCAACTGTAAATAATATTCCGAAAATAAATTTTCGCATGGTCTTAAGGTCTTTGATAGGTTTTCAGGTACAGTCTCCCCATCCACCCCATACGGGGCGGATAGAGTAAACTGATAAGTGTAAATATGAAGAGAGTTACACTAAAGCTTCTTTCGCGTTGATGTTCTCAGATACGATCTGACCATCAAATAAGTGAACCACTCGGTGAGCATATTCTGCATCTACCGGAGAGTGAGTCACCATGATTACTGTAGTCCCAGCTTCATTCAGCTCAGTAAGCAAGTTCATCACTTCTTGTCCGTTTGCAGAGTCCAGGTTACCTGTTGGCTCATCCGCAAGAATCAATTTTGGCTTAGCCACAACTGCCCTGGAGATAGCCACACGCTGCTGCTGACCGCCTGATAGCTGCTGAGGGAAATGATTTCTTCTGTGCATAATTTTCATATGCTCCATCACTTCCTCTACTCTTTTCTTACGCTCTGCCGCAGAATACTTCAAATAAATCAATGGAAGTTCAATGTTTTCAAAAACAGTAAGTTCATCGATCAGGTTGAAGCTCTGGAATACGAAACCAATGTTCGCTTTTCTCAAATCCGCTCGCTGACGCTCCTTGTAGTTAGAAATTTCCAGGTTGGTAAAATGAAATTCACCTTCCGATGGGTTGTCCAATAGTCCTATTATGTTGAGTAGTGTTGACTTACCACAACCGGACGGCCCCATGATAGCGACAAACTCGCCTTCTTTTATTGTGAGGTTGACACCTGCAAGAGCCGTGGTTTCGATCTCATCCGTGTAGTAAAATTTCTTTAAGTCTTTTGTTTGAATAAGTGCTTTAGCGTTTTCCATGATTTATTGAGTTTAGTCTTTGGGTCTATTTAAATACTTTGTTTTTTCTAATTGGTTACTTTATCACCAGAATATCCTTGTCTTCATAACCTCTGTATGAAGAGACAACAACTTTTTCTCCAGGTTGCAATCCTTCCACAACTTCGTAGTATCGCTGATTCTGTCTGCCCAGTCTAATGTTCCTGCGAACTGCCTCGGTCTCATCCTCATTCACTACGAATATCCAGTTTCCTCCTGTAGTTTGATAAAAGCTACCTCGCGGAATTTGCACTGCAGTGATATTTTCACTCAACTGCAATCTGATCTGAAGTGTCTGCCCTCTCCTTATTCCATTCGGAATGGTATCGAAAGCCATGTCCACTTCAAAAAGGCCATTGTTCACTTCAGGATACACTTTTGTAATCGCTAGACCGAAATCATTTCCGGCAAAAGTGAACGTGCCATTCAAGCCCGCATATATTCTAGATATATAATGTTCGTCAATAGTTGCACGAACCTTAAATCCATTTAAGTCATCGATCTGTCCAATGTTCTGTCCGGGAGCAATTGACTCTCCTACTTCCACATCTACAGTGGACAATCTTCCCTCAATTGGTGCTTTGATATAAAGGTTATCCAGATTTCTTTTGATCATCTCCAGATTCTCCCTCGTTCTTTGCAATGTTGCCTCCGTCTGCTTAATCTGAAGTTTAGCATTTAATGAATCGAACTTATTCGTTTCAATTTGAATCTTACGATTGTCCCTAAGTCGATCGTACTCCCTTTTTAGGTTTAAAAATTCCTGCTCCGATATGATGCTATCGTCATACAACTTTTTTCCACGCTCATAGGCATCCTTTGCTGCGTCAATTTGATAATCAAGCTGAAGTAAACTTCTTCTTAATTCAAACTGATTTCGCTGAAGCCCCAACTTTGTGTTTTCAAGGTTATTCACAAGAATAAATGCTTGCGTTTCCTCCCTCACAAAGCTTTGAAGTAGATCATTATTAGCTAGTTCCAAAATGGTATCGCCCTTTTGAACAAGGATACCTCCATCATAATGCTTTCGAGATACAACTCCTCCTTCTATCGCATCCAATCGAATGGTCTTGATTGGAAGTACGTTTCCATCTACCGGAATAAATTCCTGAAAATCCCCCTCATGCACCGTAGCAATATTGATTTTATTTCTTTCTACGTTTAGTCTGGTTCCGCCACCAGAGAGGAAAAAGTTATAACCTATGAAAATGACTAGTAAAGCTGCTCCAGCGTATATGGCTATTTTCTTTACGGTCCACTTTTTCTTTTTAATCTTTCTGTCCATTGACAATTTGGTCGTTTAGGTTTCGCCACGCATTATGCCAAGAAAAATGCCATTAATTGTAATCAGCTAAATTTCAGCCACTTACATGTAATTTGTAAAAAAGCGTATGGTTTAGCGTGTACAGTTTGATACAGAAAACTGTTCGCTTTCGATCACAATTTGAAAGGAAGTTGAAATGTTGAAGGGAAGTCTTTGCCGAAAAGGCATAAAAAAAGGTTCAGGAGGACTAACACCTGAACCCAAAGGTCAAAAACTCAAAATAAAAAGGACTAATGACTTCAATGTTAATAAAAGTTCAACTTAAAAAAAAATGAAAACCGATAAGAAAATAAATCGTTGTAATAGTATTACTATTGCAGATAGTAGTAATATACTATCCGATGATTGCAAAACTTCAAATTCAACTTAATTCTGCACTCTATCTGAGGGATCCTCAATCGAGTGATCTTGGACAAAAAATCATACAAGAAAGCATTTTTCTGATAGATGAGATGGGTTTTGAGTCTTTTACATTCAAGAAGCTGTCTTCTAAAATAAGCTCAACAGAAGCATCAATCTACCGGTATTTTGAAAACAAACACCGTCTTCTGGTTTATCTCATTTCATGGTATTGGAGCTATGTTGAGTACCGAATCAACTTTGAAACCAACAACATCAGCGATCCAAAGGAAAAGCTTAAAATAGCAATTAGGCTAATCTCAGGTAAACTTAAAAACGATCCCAACTTTCCTGGAGTGGATGAAGGAGCATTGCAACAGATAGTCATAAATGAATCTGATAAGACCTACCTAACCAAAAATGTGGATGAGATAAATAAGGAAGGGGTCTTTACAGGCTATAAGTCTTTATGCGAAACGATTGCCTCATTTATGAAGGAGATCAACTCGCAGTTTCCATATCCAATCTCTCTATCCAGCACATGTTTGGAAGCTGCTCATCAGCAAATATTTTTTGCTCAACATCTCCCACGATTATCAGATGTAAACAAGGACGGAGATATCTATGAGCAGAATTATCAATATTTATTAACTCTCATTTTCAACTCTTTGAAACAATGAACAATCAACAAATCATAAGGTGTCTTCAAGAATGCTCCACGAAGCTGGACATCCCCTTGAATATTTCGAAGCTTGAAAGGGTAGATATAATTTCAAGGTTCTATGAAGACAATGAGCTTGCCGAGTTTCAAAGAGATTTAATAGAAGCGGGAAATGAAAGCGGGATCGTGCTGCTCGAAAAACACATGGAGCATGATGTTTTGCTACAGTTCATTTCCGATAGCATCTCTCCAACCATTGTATTCATAGAACAAGAAGGCTTCCTTCCTGCATTTATTAGAATGAAGAAAAAGGAAGTGATATTAGAGTTCATCACTCCTACCGGACAACTAAGAGAAATACGAACTCCTGATTTCAACAAACTAAAATTTTCCACTAACTCGCAAGGGGAAGTTTTCACCCTGACCGCATTTGCTTACCAAAGTTTCAATGCTGAAGGCGAGTCATCATTGCTGACTCCAGTAAAAAGACTTTTCAACCTATTGTCCGCAGACAGAAAAGATATCTTTTATGTGTATGTATATGCTGCACTGATTGGACTAGTCAGCTTAACACTTCCACTTGGCATTCAGGCTGCAGTAGAACTCATATCCGGAGGGGTAGTCTTCAGTTCAGTTTATTTATTGATCACACTCATCATTTTAGGCGTATTGGGGACAGGGGTTTTGCAGGTTCTTCAAATCACCATTGTAGAGTATTTGCAAAGAAGGGTTTTCACTAAAGCTGCCTTTGAATTTGCATTTAGAGTACCACGAATAAAAATGGAATCTGTGCTCAATCTGCACATGCCCGAGCTCATGAATCGATTTTTTGATGTACTCACCCTTCAGAAGGGGTTACCTAAAATATTGATCGATCTCTCTATGGGTGCGATCCAGATCATTTTTGGCCTTCTCTTATTGTCATTTTATCACCCATTCTTTATCATATTCGGTTTGGGGCTATTAGGGCTTCTATTCCTGATTTTTTACCTGACCGGACCCAAAGGATTAAAAAGTTCGATTCAAGAATCAAAATACAAATACAAAGTAGTCTACTGGCTAGAAGAAATGGCACGTACGCTCTATTCTTTCAAGCTGGCAGGCAACACCATTTTGCCTCTCAAAAAGACAGATTATTTTGTAAATAATTACCTCAAGCACAGAAGCTCCCACTTCAAAGTGCTTATTTCTCAGTATTCATTCATCCTCCTCTTCAAAGCTATCGTGACCGGAGGCTTGCTTATTCTGGGTACGATCCTGGTGGTTCAGCGAGAGATCACATTGGGCCAGTTTGTGGCATCTGAGGTAATTATCATTTTGGTCTTGAATTCTGTGGAAAAAATCATCATGTACATGGATGTTGTTTACGACATGCTTACTGCCGTTGACAAGATTTCTCATGTGACAGACCTTCCTCTTGAGGAGCCTGGCGGAATTGATATTCCACATTCGCAAATGGAATCCGGGCTCGCTGTGAAACTGGAAGATGTTTCGTACACGTATCCTGGTTCAAAAAAACCATCCCTTCGCCATCTCAATATAGACATACCTAAAGGGGGAACGCTCTGCATAAGTGGTGGCAGTGGTTCTGGCAAGACAACTTTAACTAACATCATTGCTGGAATTCATCAAAACTATCAAGGCATACTTACTTACAACGACTTATCCCTTCGGGATTTAGATTCAACCTATATCAGAGACAGAATCGGAAAAAATGTATCCCAGGAAGATATTTTTGAAGGTTCTGTGTTGGAAAATATTTTGGTTGGGAAGCCAACATCTGATATAGAACATGCACTGGAAGCAATAAAAGAAGTTGGCCTTTCTAAGGATATCAATGCATTAGAAAATGGCTTGAACACCCAGATATTGAGCGGTGGAAAAGGGTTTTCTACGTCATTTGTAAACAAGCTGGTACTAGCGAGGTGTCTAGCCAAAAGACCAGCCATGCTCATCCTCAACGACTTCTTCAGCAACTTCACCAAAGGTGAGCGACTCAAACTGATTGAGATGCTCACGCGAGAAGGCAAGAAGTGGACTTTGATAGTAGTATCCAATGACCCATTAGTAATGGCCGCTTGTGACAAAGTACTCTACCTGGAAGATGGCGAAGCAAAAGCCCTGGAACCCTTTGATGACTTGATTAAAAGAGAAGAAATTATAAAAGAGATCTACTGATGGACCATTTAGATAAACTCTCCCAAACACATCTCTACTCCCTGCGAACACTAAAAACTCCGGGGATTGGAAGAATGGTGGCCAAAGTGCTCATCGTGATCACTATAATATTCATCCTATTCCTATTTCTACCATGGCAGCAAAACATCAGAGGAAAGGGAAAGCTGACAGCCTTAAGTCCACAAAATAGACCTCAGCTGATTCAATCAGCTATTGCCGGCAGAATTAGCCAGTGGCATATTATAGAAGGTGATTTTGTGAATCGAGGTGATACGCTTCTAAGCATCACGGAGATTAAGGACAAGTATTTTGATCCTAATTTGATTTCGAGGATGGAGGAGCAGCTGGAGGCAAAACGAAATTCTCAAGAGGCCAAAACAGACAAGACGATTGCACTCCGCAATCAGATTGCCGCCCTGAGAAAAGCACTTGTGGCAAAAAACAGTCAGGCAAAAAACAAACTCAATCAAGCGGTACTGAAATTGGAAGCAGATAGCCTGGCCTTTGTGGCAGAGCAGGTGAATTACGAAAACTCTGCAAGCATTTTTGAACGAAACAAAAAAAGGTATGAAGCTGGAAACATTACTTTGACCAAGTTTCAGGAACTTGAATCAAAGTTTCGAATGAGTGCTGCAAAAGTGCTAAAAGCTGAAAACGAATGGCTCCAAAGGAAAGCAGATCTTGCCAACGCTGAATTGGAGCTTACCTCCATTGAAGCTGACTATACTGACAAAATAAGCAAGGCGCAATCAAACCTGAATGAAACCATCGCCAGCCTTAATGAAACCAAAGCCCAAATTTCTAAAATGGAAAATGAGCTGTCAAATGTTCGAATTAGGCGAGAACAATATCAAATCATAGCTCCTCAAAGCGGATATGTGGTAAAAGCTATCAAAGTCGGGATTGGCGAGACAATCAAAGAAGGCGATGCTGTCGTGACAATCTTACCTGAATCAGATGACAAGGCGGTGGAGATGTATGTAAAGGCCATGGATATTCCACTCATCTCAAAGGGTAAAAAAGTTCGTGTGCAATTTGATGGTTGGCCTGCTCTGCAATTCTCCGGTTGGCCCAATGTTTCGGTAGGAACTTTTGGCGGTGTGGTTGCTATCGTGGATCGAGTGCAAAGCAACAATGGAATGTTCAGAATTCTCGTAAAACCTGATCCTGACGATGAAAAATGGCCAGAACAGCTTCGTTTAGGTTCAGGAATCAAAGGTTGGGTAATGCTAAACAATGTACCAATTTGGTATGAAATCTGGCGACAGATGAACGGATTCCCTCCGATGATTTATGAAGACGGTGAAACTCCAAAAGAAGAAATGAAGAAATGAAAAAGTTGACAATTCTTCTTCTGTTATTTTCTCATAATCTTTTAGGCCAGGACTCCCTCTCTGCAGATACAACCTACCTATCGCTGGAGGATGTGATTAAAATGACGCTTTCCTATCATCCGGTGGTGAAGCAAGCCAATCTACTTGACCAAACGGCTGAAGCTGTGATCAGGGAGGCTAAAGGTAACTTGGATCCCAAGATTCAGGCCGACTATAGCTTAAAAGACTTCAAGGAGAAGGAATATTACAATCTTCTCAATACCTCCTTTAAAATCCCAACATGGATCGGGGTAGACCCTAAAATTGAATTCAGTAAAAACAGTGGAGAGTTTTTAAATCCTGAAAACTACATTTCATCTGACACAGATTATGAACAGGTTGCCGTTGGCCTAAACGTACCAATAGGGAAGGGATTGTTTTATGACGAACGAAGAAACGCCATTCGAAAAGCTGAAGCATTTTCGCAAATAGCAGAAGCCGAACAAACTAAAGAGATCAATAAGATTCTTTTCACCATTATAAAAGACTATTGGAATTGGTACATGACTAGCCAAAAGCAAGCCCTAATGCAGCAGGCAATAAGCCTGGCTCAGAATCTATTCAATCGTACGCTCATCGACTATGAATTTGGGGAAGCCTCTGTTGTAGATACCCTTCAGGCTAAAATAAATTTCCAAAAACGCACGGTAGATTATCGGAAGGCTACACTTGAGTACGAATTGGCAAAGCTAAACCTGGCCAAGCACATGTGGTCTGAAGATCTCACACCACTGGAAATTTTGCCTAATGTTCTTCCGGATTCACTCACCCTTTTTGAAAGTCTGCAGCAAGACAACCTCAAAGACGCCATTAAATTTGCAATGACCAATCACCCCGAAATCAATAAGCTAGAGGGCAAACGAAATCAATTGGATGCTGACATGAGATGGGCTCGAGAAAGCATTAAACCTCAGGTAGATCTTTCCTACTCGCTTATTGATGCGCCACTTGATCCGGAATTTAACGCGCGTTCGGTAGAGTTTGGTGAGAATTATAAAATGGGAGTAGATTTTTCATTTCCTATCCTGCTACGAAAAGAGCGAGGCAAACTGCAGCAAACCAAACTAAAACTCCAGAGTAATGAGTATCAATTGGCACAAAGTCAGGTTAATTTAAAAAATGAAGTCCTTGGAGCATTCGCACAAAGTGTAGCTTACCAGGACTTGCTTGTTCAATACTTTGGAGTATCCGAAAACTACCGCAGGCTGCTCGAAGCTGAAATTATCAACCTTCAAAATGGGGAGACAGATCTCTTCAAGCTTAACATCCAGCAGGACAAATACATCGAAGCACAGACTGACTACTTTGATGCTTTCATCAAGCTCGAGAAAAGCAAAGCTGAATTTCATCACACGGTAGGGACTCCACTTTTAGGATTGTCTGATATGTTCAGTATCGCAACAAATCAATAGATAACTGTTCAATTTCGAACATTAAATTGATTACATTTAGCCTAAAAAATGCCAAAAGAGCGGTTTCAATCTCTTGGCACAGTTGTGGCCCTTTAGTTGACAATTAAAACCCTAAACCAAGTGGAAGAAGAAATAAACAAGATATTAATCATTGATGATGACGAGGATGTGCTACTTGCCGCCAAGATGCTCCTGAAAAAGCATATTAAAGAAGTGGTAATAGAAAAGGATCCCCGAAAAATTCCCTTTCTTTTAAACAATGACAGTTTTGACGTCATTCTCCTGGACATGAACTACAGTCAGGACACCACCAGTGGCAAAGAAGGTTTTTATTGGCTAGAGCAAATTCTGGAAAAAGATCCTGAATCTGTGGTTATTTTGATTACTGCTTTTGGTGATGTAGAAATGGCTGTTCAGGCTCTCAAGGCAGGTGCAACTGATTTTGTCTTGAAACCGTGGCAAAACGAAAAGCTCCTGGCTACTCTATCTAGTGCAGCAAAATTGAAGCACAGCAGAAAAGAAGTTTCCAAGCTAAAGCAAACAAGCAAAACCTTACAAGCAGATAGCAGCAAAGCCTTTAAAGATATTATAGGCGAGAGCGATGCAATCAAGAAGGTTTTTAAGCTGATAGACAAAGTGGCCGCTACAGATGCCAATGTTTTGATCCTTGGTGAAAACGGAACCGGTAAAGAGCTGATCGCACGTGCTATTCACCAGAAATCCCTCAGAAAAGATATGCCTTTCATAGGCGTAGATATGGGTGCCATCACCGAATCTCTATTTGAAAGTGAGCTGTTTGGTCACAAGAAGGGATCATTTACAGATGCTAAGGAAGATCGGGCCGGAAGGTTTGAGGTTGCTTCTGGAGGTACGCTTTTCCTTGATGAAATTGGGAACCTCAGCCAGCCATTGCAGTCCAAGCTTTTAACAGCAATTCAAAATCGAAAAGTAACTCGTATTGGCAGCAATCAGGAGATTCCTATTGATATTCGATTAGTGAGTGCTACCAACATGCCTGTGTATGAGATGGTAAATGCGAATACTTTCCGTCAGGACCTACTCTACCGAATAAATACTGTAGAAATTCACCTCCCTCCTCTTCGGGAGCGCATGGAAGACATGGAACAGTTGGCAAACCACTTTGTAAAAATGTATGCCGGCAAATATCGCAAGAGTATTGATGGAGTAGCTCCATCAACGGTAGGCAAGCTCCAAAAATATCCTTGGCCTGGAAACATCAGAGAATTGCAACACGCAATTGAGCGTGCCATCATCATGAGTGACAATTCTCAGCTCATGCCCGAGGATTTTTTCTTCCTCGCTCAAAAGCCAGAAAGCAACCTTTCATTGGAACCAGACTCTTATAACCTGGAGGACATGGAAAAGATTGCGATCCAAAAGGTAGTGAATAAATACGAAGGAAATATTTCAAAAGCGGCTAAAGAGCTGGGCCTTACCCGTGCCTCCCTTTACCGAAGACTAGAAAAGCATGGTTTATAAGTCATTCAGGTTTCAGTTAATAAGCAGGCTGATACTCCTCCTGCTTTCCATGTTTTTATTTACCCATCTGTATTATTCAGAGTCGTATTTTTTCACAAAATTCTTGGTGTTCTCACTGGTTGTTTTCCAGGGCTGGTCCATTTATAATTTCCTTGAAAAGTCAAATCGAGAAATCGTGCATTTCCTGGAAAGCATCCATTATGACGATTTCACAAACACATATCCTGAGAAAAATACAGGATCGAGCAGAGATTTGCTCTACCATGAATTCAATGAAATATTACGAAAGTTTCGAGAGATAAGGGCGGATAAGGAGGCACAACATCAATATCTGCGAACGATCGTACAGCACATTGGGATAGGCATAGTCACTTTCGATTCTGACGGTGAAGTGCAAATCATGAACAATGCCGCGAAAAAATTGCTGGGGATCAAGATGATCAAAAACATCAACCAGATATCCAGAAACCACCCCAACCTCACAGAATCATTTTTAGATCTGAAGACAGGCGGAAGAGACCTGATTAAAATAACAAAAAGTGAGGAAGAAGTACAGTTGGCAGTCTATGCCATAGAACTTTCCCTTAGAGGGAAAGCTTTCAAACTCATCTCTATCCAAAACATCCAGTCAGAGTTGGAAGAGAAGGAAATGGAAGCGTGGCAAAATCTGATCAGGGTGCTAACGCATGAAATCATGAATTCGGTAACTCCTATTTCGTCATTGGCTGCAACTGTAGAAACAGAACTGGCTGAATTTCTAGAAAATGGTACGAACATCAATCAAATAGAAGATGAAACTATTGAGGATTTCTACCTTTCTGTAAAGACTATTCATAACCGAAGTGAAAGTCTGATCAAGTTTGTTTCTGACTTTAGAAATATGACGAGGATCAAACTTCCTACACTGGAAAGCACAGAAGTAGAAGACATGATCCAGCATGTTTTAATGTTGTTAAGACCAGATATTGAAGCAACAGAAATCACTGTGAACTGCTCAGTGAAACCCAAGCTTACTATCAATATCGATCGCGAGCAAATCGAACAAGTACTTATCAATGTGGTGAAAAATGCTGTTCAGGCACTAGAAGCAGTAGAAAAAGAAAATAAGTCACTGACCATCACCGCCATGCCCAATGAAGGCGGAGGCGCATTTATCTCCGTGGCTGACAATGGAACAGGCATTGAGGAAGAAGCGCTGAAGAAAATTTTTATCCCATTTTTCACTACCAAGAAAAACGGTTCCGGAATTGGGCTAAGCCTATCCAAGCAAATCATGCGAAAACATGGGGGTAACATAAGCGCAAAGTCCCAGATTGGAGAAGGCACTGAGTTTCTACTTAAGTTTGCTTCTTAGTAATCAGTTTTAAAGTACTAAGTCGTAAGCTCTTGGGAGTTCAAAAGTTTGAAGATTTAATTGCCTGGCAAAAAGCGCAAGAACTAGCAGTTTTGATCTACTCTCTATTTGATTCAAATAGGGATTTTGCTTTTCGAGATCAAATACGGAGAGCTGCTGTGTCAATTTCAAATAATATCGCAGAAGGATTTGATAGAAGTAGTAATGCCGATTTCATTCGATTTTTATATTTCTCAATAGGATCTGCCAGCGAGCTGAAATCAATGCTTTATTTATCTAAGCGATTGAGTTATATAAACTCATCCGAGTTTGATCAGTCGATCGAGAAAACAAATGAGGTTTCCAAGATTATTCGAGGATTGATAAACTCACTAAAACCTAAACCCTGATTACTTATTCCTAAAAATGAAATACATTTTTATCATTCAGGGAGAGGGAAGAGGCCACATGACTCAGGCTATCTCGCTATTCCAGATTTTGAAAGAAAATGGTCATGAGGTTAGCCATGTCATCGTTGGGAAAAGTAAACGAAGAGAGCTTCCACAGTTTTTCATTAATCAAATAAATGCACCCATCACATCGCTCGAAAGTCCAAATTTCGTCACAGACAAAAACAATCGATCGGTAAATATTTTCAAGACGCTGACAGTAAATCTCAGAAAGTATCGCACATTCATCAATAGTGTCAATCAGATTGACGCCATTGTAAAAGAAAGCAAGCCCGACGTGGTAATAAACTTCTATGATTTTCTGGGTGGATTATATTTCATGCTAAAGAAGTCTCAAGCAAAGCATATTGCGCTCGCACACCAGTTCCTGCTTAATCACAGTGAGTTTGAATTCCCCAAGGGAAGGATTTATGATAAATCATCCCTCCTCTATGGCAATAAGTTGGCCGGATATAAAGCGCAAAAAATTTTAGGGCTTTCATTTCAGTCCATGCCAAATGAATCTCAAAAAAAACTATTTGTGGTCCCACCACTTTTAAGAGACAAGGTTAAAGAACAATCAATCTCTTCTAAAGATCATTTTCTGGTGTACATGGTCAACCACGGTTATTCCAAGGAAGTTTTGGAATTTCATAAAAAGCACCCTGACATTTCTATTCATTGTTTTTGGGACAAAAAAGATGAGCCAAAAGAGCTTAAAATTGATGACACCCTCACCTTTCATCAATTGGATGATGAGAAATTTATTCACTATATGGCGTCATGCCAGGGATACCTGACCACCGCAGGATTTGAATCAGTTTGCGAAGCGATGTACATGGGCAAACCTGTACTGATGGTGCCAGTGGAAGGACATTATGAGCAAGCATGCAATGCGATGGATGCTACAAAAGCTGGAGCTGGAGTGTCCAGTGAAATTTTTGACTTAGAGGTTTTGTTGAATTATCTTCCACAGCATAAAGATGTTGGTGACGATTTCAGAAATTGGTGCAATCAGGCGCAGGATGTTTTTCTGAAAGCACTCACAGAGATTTAAGAAATTCAAGCTGCATTCATGGCCATAATAAGTAAGAAAAAGGAGATTTTCCCAATTAGTAAATCTCTCCGATCCTACATCAAAAAGTATGATCGCGAGATAAATCTCCCCATTTATTATGGTGACTTGCTGCGTTATGACAATTCCATTCCCCTTTATGATAAATCAGGGAATGATACACTCTGGGAAACTGTGTTTTTTCCTCAGGGAGACATGACACATATCAACGCATCTCTGAAGAAAGTATATGCCATCATGAAAGCTGATGGAGACCTTTCGGTAATGGATCACCTAATTATAGATCGGGTGGATCTCTGCGCATATGGAAACACACAGCCGTTTAGAGTCAGGGTAGTCAATCAGATCAACGACAACTTTGACTATTTCTACATCAAAAATGCAGATGCCTCAAGGATATATGGTTTGGAGTTGGAGCACCTGCTTTCTCCAAATAAAATAAGCTATGTGGTAAATAAGGAAACGCTTATTGAGGAGCACATCATTGGCGTACCCGCCGAGCTATTTATTAAAAAGTATCTGGGTAGCTCCAACCTCAATGAAATCCGGCTTGCCAAGGAATTTGTTAAGTTCAATGAACGATGCTTTGTCCGGTTGCTAGGCGACATGCATAGCAGCAACTTCGTGGTAGACATTACACCAGATTTCGAAGACGTAGAGTATCGTCTTCGTGCCATCGATTTTGACCAACAATCTTATGAAGGGCGCAGAGCCATCTACTTACCTCAATACTATACCCAGAACAATCCCATCATCAAGATTGGCCTGAAGCATATGACTCCTGAAACGGTGAGGCAGTATCAGCGAGAAGAGCGATCAAACATCGCCAATAGATTGAAGGTGGAGCGAAAGCGAGTAGATGATCTACTTGCAGCAATGAAAAAAGATAAACTCTCGAAGCAAGAAAACATTGAGAAGTTGCGTAAAGAGCTATCAGAGTTCTATGAAGAGAAAGATTTTCTCACCTGCGAATGTATGGGTGACCTGGTGGACATGAGCTTGCAGATGCTTACTCGAAAGCCGAATCTGTATAAGGACTATTAATTGAGAAACACACCATTGCCCGGCCTCACCTCCACATGTTCCTTGATGGTGGTGGAGAGCTCATATCCTTTATAATTGGCGTAGATAGGAAACTTACCGTGAGTTCTGAGCACCAGCACCGCCGTTTCTACCTTCTTCACTTTTAGCGTTAAAAGCTTTGTAAGACTATAGGCAAGTGTTCGCCCGCTATTCAGCACGTCATCACATAGAATGACGGTCTTGTTTTTCAAATCAGAGACATCCCCATCAATGAGGATGTCTTTGTTAAGTGGATTTTCTTTATCCAGCGATATGGTATGACAGATCGATTTTTTCCCGCAAATCTCTTCTAGGGTTTCATTTATAGAGTCAGCTAGCTTTCGCCCACCTGAATCCACTCCCACCAAGACTACCTCCTCATTCATGTTATTTTCATAAATCTGGTAGGCGATCCGACGGATGATCTGATCTACTTTAGGCTGGGATAAAATTTGATTATCACTCATTTTCAGGCACAGGCATTACTTTGCTGTCCTTGAAAGTAGAGAGTATTATCATAGATTGCAAGCCATCTACCACCTCAATCTCAGATACTTTTTCAAGCATTAGTTTCTGATATGATTGGATATCACTGGAGATGATCTTTAAGATGAAATCCCCTGATCCGGTAATGTGATGGCACTCGATCACCTCCGAAATGGCATTGATCTCGTTGATAAATGCATCGATGTTTTTCTTGTTGTGACCTTTGAGTGACACTTGAACAAAGGTGTGTACACCCAGACCTACTTTATCTGTATCCAGCTTAGCGTGATAGCTTTTGATAATACCAGAGGTTTCAAGTTTTTTCACTCTCTCTAGGGTAGGTGCAGGTGACAGTCCAATGTCTTTAGAAAGTTGAGCGTTGGTGATTTTTGCGTTTGACTGAAGTATGTCCAAAATCTTTCGATCGATTTTATCCAGCTTAATCCGCGATGATTGTATTTTCATGTGAGTTATTGATTACTAGGCTCATCGAATTCGCATGGATACCCGTTGATAAAGTGAGGGGTTAAAGTGCATGCGCATTTCATAACAAAATTTTATTCGCTGCAAATTTAATACGATTGATAAAAGTTTCGGCAACCGTTTAAATAAACTACAAACCTTTAACAATTAATTGACAGTAGACCCTAATTAAGGAGATTAAAGTTTTACAACTTTTCGCTTAAAACTGAAACCCGCAACATCTACGGTCACAAAATAGATTCCTGGATCCAGTGTGCTCATGTCAAAAAAGAAATTGTTGAGTCCTTTCTCAGCTTGGAAAACACTACTCGAATACACTTTACCGGCCGAATTGAGAAGAGTTAGTGAAGCTGTACCAACTTCCGGCACAATCACCTTCAACCTGAACTGATCAGTGACGGGATTGGGAAATGGATCCTCTACCTGAACCTGAGGTTTTAGCGTGATACACTTTTCATTATTCACTGGATTGGAATCAAAATACTGTAATTCTTCATACTGAGAAACCAACTTTACGCAGAAGTAAGACGGTTCAGAAACGGTTAAGGGAATACCAACACTAAGGATTTTGGTATAAGACTCGCCCACCCCTATAAAGGCTAAAACATTCTCACTAACCCTAAATCCATTTTCAAGAACAATCTGTATCTCAGTTGTATCGATGGGCAGATTACTGAAATTCAATATTTCGATATAAATCTCACCCTTATCTTTTTTGCTGATAAGTTCAAAATCACCAATTGCTAAATCAACCTCTGGTAGTGCTATCAAAATCTCCTGATTGGTTGTATCATAGCAACCAAGACTATTCTGCGCAACCAAACTAACCGTATGACTTCCTTCTTCAGAAAAACCAGTATTGAATAAAGATTCATTGGTACTAGCTACTGAACCATCCACCAGCCACTGGTAAGAAACAGCACCAGAAGAAATATTCGTAAACGTCAGCACATCATTTGGAAGTCCAAAGGTTCTTGATGAGGTAAATGAGGATGCTGGCGCCTCATTGATTTCCAGTGTTTGTGAGGAATTGATTACACAACCTGAAGCAGTTTCTAATTGCAATTCAAGCTGATAGGTATCATTTCCAAGGCTTTCGAGCAGAAGTTGAGTTCCATTACCCACATTCACTCCATCTAGCATCCATCTTCTTGAAATCACCGGATCTGCGCTTGAGGTGGATTGATCTTGAGCTCTGATCAACTCATTATCGCACTCTCCCGAAACAGAAAAGTTGACCGCTGGAAGTTCAATGATTTCAACTGTCTTGGTGATGATTTCAGAACAGAAATTTTGACCTGTGACTTCAAGGGAAACATCAAACAAGCCAGCCTCGGTAAAAACATGGCTAATATCCTGGGTGCCATAGTTTGTACCATCAACGGTCCACAGCCATGAAACGATAGGGTTACCAGAAGTGACAGTATTATCCGTAAAAACAGATGCTTCACCTTGGCATCCAATGCTTACATTAAAGTCTGGTTCCGGGGAAGTTAAAACTTCAATTTCCTCACTATAGCTAGACTCACAACCATTTGAACTTTGAACATCAAGTCTTACGTCTACAATACCTGTGGATTCAAAAACAATCAGAGGACTTTGCTGCGTAGACACTTCCACATCATCTACATACCAAGTCCATGACACCAAATCAGCATTATCTACTGTGGTAAGATCAAAAAATTGGATACCATCCGCAGAAGTACATGGTACATCAAAATCGAAATTAATAATTGGGCTATCAGAGACCGAGATTTCAACAACCTCGCTATCCTCGCAACCTTCAGCATCATATGCAGTCAATGTCACGAAATGACTTCCAGCCGTTGTGAAAAAGTGATCAGGATTTTCATCTGTGGAGGAAAACCCATCACCAAAATTCCATTCATAGGAAGTGGCATCTAAGCTCCCATTCGTGAAAGATGTAGCCTCCCCCTGACAAACGGAAGTAGCTGTGAATGAAGCCGTAGGGCCTGGTGTGATCATAAGCGTCTGCTCCGTTATTTCGGTGCATCCGGGTATGCTGGATGTTAGTCTTACTGTTTTTTCACCCTCGGTTTCAAAAGCATAAATAGCGTCTTTGGTAGTTGCAGTTGCTACCACCACTCCAGATGGTTCATCTATAAACTCCCACAAGTATTCTAAGGGGCCTATATAAGCTCCATCACTTGTGGTATTTGTAAATGTGAAATCTGCATTGATACACGTTTGAGCTGAGGAGTACGTGTACGAGGGAGAAGGAGGTGAATCATAAATTGTGATATCCTCTTCATAAAAGTTGTCGCAGGAGCCATCGTTGACATCCACCCGCACGGTATATGTACCAGTAGACATGTATTGATGTGTCGGGCTCTCGTCATTTGAAACCGGAGACCCGTCACCAAAATCCCATGAGTAGGATGTAAGGCCGGGAGTGGAGGGGGTGAAGGTCAGCGACGAATTCACACAGACATTATCCCGAGTGTAGAAAATAGTAGGAGCAATGGATGATGTAACGGTAATTGACTGACTGGAAACAGCACTGTTGTCATTTGCATCAAATGCTCTCAATGATACCTTGATTGAATTGGATTGATTATAATAAATGCCTTTAGGCTGCACTTCAGTGGTGAAGGGAACATCTGCACCACAATTATTTTCATAGTTTATCCGATAGATTCTCCCTCCAAAATCTGTGGCAAAACCTGCCTTTCTACTGCTGTCTTGCTTAAAAAGCAGACCGACACTATTGTTGTTATTTGCAGGATCTATATCTCCATAGTCTGTCAAAGTAGGGGTAGTTATAGACGGGTCAGTCCCAAACTCCATTTTCACGAGATTCCCCGTCCTGGTAGTGTAGAATCCATAATAAAGCCCTCCATCCTCCACAAAATCCATCCCTCTGGGATCACTTAGACCCAAAGAGGAAACATCAATTTCAGTTATAGTAGCAGTTGAAGAGATTTCAACCCCAAAATCTGCATGATATATGCGATCAGTATCGGTATCACCCCATACACCATACCAGTTGGACTCCTTTTCTACCAACCCTATTCCCCAAATTCGAAGGTAGCCCCCAATACTTGATGATGAAGGCGTGTTAGTAATGTCCGTGCCAAAGTCTAAAATAACCAGTTCATCACGTGAGGAGATGACTCCCTTAAAACTTACCCCATCAAATACTACCCGTATATAATCAGAATCTCTGATTAGCCCTGAAAAATCACCCAAGCTAACAGCAGTGGGGGTCTCATTGGATATACTGTTACCAAAATCAATTCGAATAAGATCATCCGTCCCTCCATTTACCGCAAAGCCGTAATATTCTGATCCATCGTAGATGATATCCAACCCCTGAGGAGTGCTCAAGAGGCCAGAAGGATTAGATATAATAACTTCTGAGGTTGGCTCATTATTAATACTTGATCCATAGGAAAATCGAACGATTCGATTGTTGCTTCGTGAGGTAGAGAAACCATACCATGTTGTTTCATCTTTCACCAATACATGACTGTATGGACTACCCGATACGTTTTCAATCTCTTCCGTTGATGGTGCGATATCAAAATCACCTGTACAAAAATCCCACTCATACGCTATTGCATCGGTTGATGTATTCTGTAGCGTTAATGATTCGCCTATACAAACAGTACTTTTACTCACCGAAAATGAGCTTACAGGGGTTTGTCCACTCATGACAAAGCCAATAAGAACTCCTAATGAATAATATAAAAATCGCATAAGTCCACTAAGGAATAAATGTAAGTAACGAAAAGATAGCTAGTGATATATACGATATTCGACGAACAAACTTTTTGATGCTTTCTATACGATTATATCCTTTTTTTTAATGCGAAATAGTTAGAGTTCATAAATACTTCGTAGCGTTCATTGTATGTGATTTTATATATTCCATCTTGAAGAACCCTATAAATATTGTAATCTCTCAATATATCAAAGAATTCTCGGAGGAATACTTTGGATATCAGATGTGCAATTCCAAACTCAAATTGAATGCATTTAATTTTTCCCGCCTCTATCATCTCTTTAGCTCCAAGAAGCACTTCCTTCTCATGACCTTCTACATCCATTTTTAAAAAATCTATTTCTTCCACTCCATTTTCTTGACAATATTTATCCAGAGTCTTTAATTGTATTTCTTCGGATTGATCAAGATTAACTCCTAAGTGAGGGTGGCTGATCTTATGAATAGAAGCCCACCCTGTACCCTTTTGATCAAAATACAAAGGAGCTATTTTAGCTTCGCTGCTTAGACCAAAATTATTTAAACGCACCTTATCAACATCAACGCTCTTTAGCCGCTTTGTTAAGGCACTGAATGCTTCAGGCGAAGGCTCAAAAAAGTGAAGCTTATGATGACTCCCAATTTCATTCACTAAATGACTTGCATAATCACCATCGTTGGATCCTACATCAAATATCACCAGACTATCCCTTTGCAAAATGGAGGGCAGTGACCTGATCAGATTAAGCTCACCACTTGATTCCACAAATGCCGCCATCCCATAATTCATACCGCGAAGTGAAATCCTGAACAAGCGTTCATAGACTGGTTGCAGCCATTTTCGACCAATCAATAAATTTTTTAGTCCCATATTATTTGATTAAACCTAATCTAAATCCCAAATGGTAGAGTAGTACTTTCCAAAACGCTTGCTTTTGATAATTCATAATTTTTTGAAAATCGTAATGAACATCCAAGTTAGAAGGGTCAAGATCAATCAGTTCTTTTAAACCCGGCAACATATCCTCCCAGCTTTCCAAGTTCCAATGATTAAAATACTGCCCATTTCTTTCAAGACTTGCCCTTCTGTCTTTCCATCTTTTTTCCATTTGTCGCTTATTTCTACACGGATAGTGCTTAATCCGGATTCGCGCCTTATCCTGAATCCCCATTGGCTTGGGCCAAATTTCTTTTTCTGACCAAACCATACCCGGTCTGTGACGGATTAAACGTGGCTCACTCCAAGTATAATTTGCAGCCTTGACAAAGTTAGAGGGGTTAAAACCAATTTCAGTATAGTCTTTAGGATAGACATCTAACTTATTACCTAAAACAAAATGTCCGGCAATCTCATTGTTTTGAATAAATTCCCTTGGGTTATCAAGGTAATGCTCATCTCCATCCTGAATAACCCACCAATCTGAATCAGTCATTTCATCCTTGAACGCCTCAAAAATTCTAGCTCTAAAACCATCAGAGTAAGGACCTTCATCACGTTCAAAGGGAATTACTTTTGAAGATGGGGAATTATTAACGATTTCCCATGAGTTATCTGAACTTCCATTATCCAAAACAACAATCTTGTCAGCCCATCTGATAGCATTATCCAAGGTAGCACTTATAATGTCACCTTCATTTTTAATGACAATGATTGCAATTATTTTCATTTAGTTCTGTTTTAAAATATAATTCAGGACAGTCGTGCATTAATAAATAATTACTAGCATTGAGCATATCGTGTTACAAGTCTACCTAATATCATATAGAAAACGACCGTAATTTAGCTGCCATACTGTTTTAGGATTCTTAGAATACTAACCAGCATACGAATCCACAGCAGCAACTTACAAAAAAAGCTCAGTCATCGACGCGTAAAGTATGCGAAAAGAAAAAATCGACCTCATGATTGTGGGGGCCCAGAAAGCTGGAACCACCTCATTAAAAAACTACTTAATGCAGCATTCAATGGTTGCCGGCCATGAGACCATTGAGTTTAGTTATTTTGCAAACCCACAAGAATATCAGAATGGAATTGAAAGAGCGTTTAAGTTACATTTCGGCGCAATCAGTACACAACAAAAAGTAATAGCTAAAAATGTTACACTTAGCCTCAGTGAAGATTCTTTAATCAGACTTCAAAAATTCAACCCCAACATTAAAATAGTGTACTTAATACGAAATCCTACAACAAGAGCCTATTCAGGATATAATATGGCTTTTAGAGATGGATGGATCAGAAGACCCTTCTCGGACATATTAGATCTAATACAAACCGGAAGATCAGATGATATCATGTACAGGCATTTTATCGAACCTGGGCTGTATGCGAAACAATTGAAAACAATACTCAAGTATTTTCCTGCAGAGAATATTTCACTCTATTTATTTGAAGATCTGGTGGATAAACCTACGGTCATATGCCAACATATTTTTAAAATCTTGGGATTAGATGACCATATCATACAGAATGGAGTTCATAACAAAACTTATGTTTCCAAATCCCCCTTTTTAACTAAATGTATACTTACACTCAGTCAGCCTGATAATAAAGTAAAAAAGGTCTTAAAACACATCTTTCCATATCCGATTTTCTTATCCCTTAAAAAGAGATTGCTAAACTTTAATAAGACAGAAAAGGCATTTCCGCCCATGGACAATCATCTTGAAAAGGAATTGAATACCTTCTATCGGTTGCATAATGAAAAATTAAGGGGTCTGCTACGGAAGACTAAGGGCATAAGGTTTATGGCAAGCGAAAAAAATAATTGGCTATTAGATGAAAGAAAGTATTAATTTGAGATTTAGGTTATGATCAGCTCTTGAGCACTCCTGAAAAACCTATCGGGAAATTAATTTGATATAACTGAATAAGTCCATTTGGCAAGATGAATCAATCAAGTAAAGGTCTCTTTAGAAAAGGGCGGAATGGTTTTTTTACTCAAAAAAAATCAGCCTTCATTCTGATAAATTTCCAGCAATAATTTATCTATTCTTTCTTTTGACCTGTATTCAAGCCCTACTATTCTACATTTCTCTCTGAGTTTATCGGGAGAAGTAGAAAACAAATTATTTAGTTTCTCAATCACTTCTTTGGAAAATCTGATATCAAAGCCCTCAACTTCTACTCCCACTCCTTCTGTCCGGGCTACTTCATCATCCTCAGATATTCCACGTGAGACAATATATGGTAAACCACAAAGCAGGAACTCGGCCACTTTGGTAGGCGATCGAAATTTCTGAGCCGGAGTTGGAGGGATAGCCACTATTCCCATATCTGAGGCAGCTAAATAACTGGGCATTTCATTCATGGGAACGAATGGTCGCAACAAGAAAGAATCCTTCGAAAGACCCTGAGCTTGGAATTCTTCCTCCAATATTTCTAAATCAAAGTTCGTAGCAACCAAAAAAAAGGCATCCTCAAATAGACTTTTAATCTGGTTGCATAAAGTCACAAAAACCTCGGGAGAGTAATAAAGTCCTTCAAATTTTCCGGGATAAATAAAAACCTTTCGTTTTTCTAGTTTTAGCTCCCGTCGTATCTCCAGACGTTTAGATACGTTAAATTGAAACTGATTTTCATCTACTGCTGTCGGAGCGCGAAAAATCTTAGCTTTTGAGCCTAATACTTGTAACCTTTCCACCATGTGCCTAGTGCCTGTAAGGATGTAGTCAGCGTGCAATCCGGCTAGCTGCTCTAGCCTGCTCATCACTTTATATTTCAGTCCGTTTTTCTTCCATAAGCCCAGCTCTACCTGAAATTCACTATGTGGTTCATAGGAATAAACAATCATTTTCATTCTCAATACTTTCGCTAGCACAACACCCATGGCGGCTGACACATTTGCGAAACAAAAAAGAATGTTTAGCTTGTACCTTACCCTCAGCAATAAGACTAGGAAGAACGCATTGATAAAATCCCAGGCCTTTTTCAAGAGTAAAAATCGACCTGAGTGGAACTGTAAAGGATGCCAGTCAATACGGTATTGAACAAGCTCTTTTTTGATGGAAGGAATATCTGAGGCCGCAACCTTAAACTCGCTTTGCTCAAAGGTGACCAGGTGGTACATCCCGTCTTTGGTGTTTTGGGAGAGGGTTTTTATGTATTCTAAAATCAAATTTTGGAATAGCGGATCATTGAAGCTATTGTAAATCAGGAGTAAAGTATTTTTTCTACTCATAGCACTCGCTATTTAAACAAAATAACCATTGATCTAACTGCGTTCATTAAGTCTTTACCATCAAATAAATGTGATAAGAACATGATCTTAGTCACTTTCAATTTCAGCCTTAGCATTTGCCAGATGGAAATCTTGTTGGGATGAAATTTCCACAGCTTGCTTAAAAGAAGGCGATACCCCCTTTCCAGGCCTAACAAGTTGGTCATAGCGGAGTTTTCATTTTGACGATAGATCAACACCCCTTCACTAACAAACCCATACTGTATGTTCTTTTGAAAAGTTAAACTCAGGTAGAAAAGTAAATCCTCCGAATGACTTAATTCAGTATCAAATGCATAATGTAGGTCATGTCGCCTTCTGATCATCCAGGAGGGGCCGAAAAAACAGCACCGACTGATTTTCAACAGTTGATCTTTAGGGTTTCCGCGATAGTTCGGCTGATACACTTCTCCTGTGAAACTTAGTTGACTATCCGCATAAACTACCTTTCCGTCAATCACATCTAGATGCTCATCTGTTCTAAAATGCTTTATTCTGCTGCTCAATGAATGAGGGGGCATGACATCATCCGCATCTAAAAAACAAAAGAATTCGCCCTGCATATTGGCAAGTCCTACATTCCTTGCTGCACTGACACCCTGATTTGTCTGCTCAAAATATCGAATACGGGAATCATCAAAGGAATGAATGATGTCCTTTGAGCGATCCGTGCTCCCATCGTTGATGAGGATCAGCTCGAAACTTTGATAGTCTTGACACAAGACTGACTGAATGCATTCGGCAAGAAAGCTTTCAGTATTATAAACAGGAGTAATAATTGAGACTAAAGAGTAACTCACATTATTTTCTTTAGTAATTCATCAACCTCATCTATTTTCTTTTCATAGGAATTCCCTTGCGCAAAGGATATCCGTTTTTCTCTGTTTTCACTGGAGTTGTAGATGCTTAAATTCTTAGCTACCAATTCAAATCGATTTAAAAACTCCTCTTGAGTTTTGGTCATTTCTATAAGCTCTGGGTGCTTTTCGTATTCTGCTGTGTAAGTAGAAACGATTACATTTCCAGATGCCAAATACTCTAATACTTTATGAGGGTTGGCTAACTGCTTGGCATACTCATTTGCTTTATAGGCAAGAATTAAGATATCAAAATCTTGTAAAATTGAAGATATTTCAGCAGAACTTACTCGCCCCTTCGTGTGGCAGTTTTCAAATTCATCCAATCCATTTTTATGGATTGTTTGAGAAGATATCGGCCCAACAAGATTGAATGTTTTGTCTTGATGATCGTTAAATAACTTTCTTAATAGCGCCCAGTCAATATATGAGATATCCAAATTACCAACGTATCCGACTTGAATGTTTTTCTTCCTCGTCGTTTTTATTTCATTTTTTTTTATTGGGAAATTACAACCATGACCTATATTGAACGTGTTCACATTGAAATTTTTCAATTCCTCACACAAATAGTCCGAAGTTGTTAAACATAAATCAGCAGTTTTAGCAAGAGTATTTCTTTGGAAATTTTGATTCCAATCGACTAAATGAAAAATTTTAACTTTCGATTTCAGTAAACCTAAATCAAAAAATCTTGAAGGATCAAAAGTCCAAATTATATCCAACTTCACATTTAACACCCGCTCTATTCTCCATAGCTCAAAAAGAAAAATTAATTGACAAAATATTTTGGGCAGAAACCTTATTCCCCTAACCTGAGTATTATTGATTACTGTCAAAGTAGGCGAAATCCTCCGAATCTTCTTCTTCCCTGTGTTTGGGTTAAGAAAAAACACACGATTATCCATTTTACTCAAAGCTTGTGCATAATGATGTTTAGATACAAATACATGATCCCAGCCTTCAGTGGAAATAATCAAAATATTTTTATTTGTCATAAAGCTCTGAATGAAAGTACATAGTCTTTGAATAACTGTAATGCAAGCTTTCCCCGAATTCCCAATGTTGCTGGAATATTCCCAAAAAGCATGAAATACTTTTTAAGTAAAGAATCAGGCCTATACCATTTAATATTAAAACGATAAGAATGAACCGTTGAAAATCGAATGAGCAGCTCTCCAATTTCTCGATCATTAAGCATTCCTTGTAAAGCTAAGTATGACTTGAAAACCTCATCTAATAGACCAACTTGATTATATCCCCAGTCCTTAGTATTGTCTATGGATACTTGGGTTTTAAAGATTGGTGCATATATAGAATCCCATTTTAACATTAGAAATGCCGTGAAGTAAACAAATAAATAAGGATTTCTATATGTTCCTTTTGCTAGGTAAGATTTTAAGAGGGAGTCTCTTCTCATCAATAACCCTGACATCTGATGCCCTAGGTGAGAATAGGTATAAACTGCATCGTAACCCGAACCAAGCTTTATATCATCAAATTCTTCAATGCGTTGTGCACCTAAATTTCCGTTTTTATCAAGCGAAGCTAGGCCAGGAATTATCACTCCTATATTTTCTTTAGTGTTAATTTGATTAAAGCAATAATTCAAATACCCATCTGCCAAATAGTCGTCATCCCCTAACCAAACAACATACTTAGCAGCAGCCTTACCTAGTATAAAAACCGCATTGGGCTCCAATCCAATATTGGATTGCTGACGAAAATAATGAATGGAAATGCCCGGATTAGATGTTTGAAAATCCTGAACCCTGGCTTGTGTATCGTCTGGTGAGCAATTATCAGATATAAGAATGCGGACACGATCAGTGAGTCCTCCTTCATGCAGCTGTTTAGCCAGAATTTGGAGGTTCTTTAGTAAGTCCGAACACCTGTTATAGGTTGGAATTAGTATTTCTACTTCGACCATGAACTATAAATCTGTAATTAATTAAAATTTTGATCTTTTTCTGAGACGACTGAGATAGCCGATCTCCAATCACAATTAATTCTTTCGTCATCCCAGCGAATTCCACTCTCATAATCAGATTGGTACTCGTTATCAGAAAAATAGAGCACATGGGTATTCTTTTCCAGAACCAAATAGCCCGTTGCAAATCCTCGGGGGATCAGCACTCCATGATTTGTTTGATCCAACACATAATCGTATCCTTTCTCTTCTTCAAGATCAAAAAAAACCAATTGAATGCTGCCGGAAAGCACTCTGAAAAACTTCCGCTCCTGGTACGGGGAGTTCTGGAAATGTAATCCTCTAAAAATGCCCTGAGAAGTATTCTCTACCAGATTGGCTTGTTTTACCTCAAAATCATGCAAAGCATCAACTGCCTGAAAAGCTTTTGTAAACACTCCTCTAGTATCTTTAAACACAGGCAGTTCCAGGACTTTCGCAGGACCTATTTGCTTAATTAATCGCATAGATTACGCATTAACGATATCTGACTTTTTGATAGACCTTTTTTATTGAGTCTGGAAGATAGCTATAAAGCTTTTTAACATACCCTTTCATCCCCCTTCTGTTTGGCCAGGTATAGACCCTGGAGTGGGGGGCTATCCAGGCGCGCTGATCTGTAGAATGATTCAACTTCTTCTCCAGCAACTGAAAGTCTTCTCTACTTCCTCTCGCATGCAAAATTTTAACTTTTTGTCCTGCCAAAATGCCAATATTGACCAAGTGCCGGAAGTTGTATATGGTATGTAGAAAATACATTTTTACCGGTTTTCTTAGTAAGACATCCATCAAGGCCGGTTGATCGCTCCAGTATTCCTGAAATTTTTTCTTATAGGTATCATGCCAATCTGAGATCACCCCCTTCATGGTTTCATTAATTCGGATCGCCATCACCCCTGTATTATAAGGCGTATAATTAGCCAAGCACTTCCCGTCGATCATCAGTTCGCTATCGTCTGAATAATCATGCCCAATCAGAAGGTCATGATAGTCAAGCATATCGAATAACTCTGTGCATGGATCAAAAAAATAGGTGTCGCTATCAACAAACAATGTTTTTTCGAATGGGGATAGTAGCAACCCATATATTTTAAGAAGGAGGGCTGATTTCCACTGATCAAAGACGGTATTCGTATCATGAACGATAACCTGATCAAATACTTCATGCTCATAAAAGCTGTCAGTAATTAAGCATGTATTTGCATGTGGATCTAAGCGTTTAAGGCTTTCAGCTGATATGACAGCCTCATCAATATACTTTTGTCCAGTGGCTATGTATAGATATCCCTGCTTCTTCAAATCTGTTTTGTTTCAAAACATTTCGTAAATAAAATCACGCACCTCGCGCTGCTTTTCATCATCCCAGGATTTTTCTCTCATTTTATTGATCCAGCCTTCTATTTCCGCTAAAAGCTCCTCCTTATGTTCAACGAGCTCATCGTGCATCATTTGACTCAGCAGGGCTTGAGCCATCTCCTTAGGCTCCATGGATTCATAGTCAGGGATTTCGCGCAATACACGTCCTTTATCAACCTTTTTGAATCCCGAATTCTTGAATGATTTGAATATATCCATTTTAGTCTAACTGAAATAGTTCTTTCCAATCCTTGTTTTCAACCCATGCCTGCTGCTCTTCCTTGAGCAGAAATCGATCGCCCAAAACGAGTATGTCCATTTCGGTTCGCATAAAGCAAGCATATGCATCTTCCGGAGTACAAACGATGGGCTCTCCCCTCACATTAAAGCTGGTGTTCACCAAGACGCCATAGCCCTTGATTTGCTTAAATGCCTCCAGGACAGCATGTAACTTTGTGTTTGCGTTTCCTTTACCGAGTGTTTGTAATCTGGCAGAAAAATCAACGTGTGTTATCGCTGGTAGCTCGCTGCGAGTCTGACTAACAATTTCCAGCAGGTTAGTAGAGTCCAACTCAGGTACATCCTTTTTTAGTTGTTCGGCAATTTCAGCCACCAAGAGCATGTAAGGACTGGGTCTATCTATTTGAAACAGATCCGAAACATCCTGCTCCAGGCATATAGGTGCAAAAGGCCTGAATGACTCCCTGTATTTGATTTTCAAGTTTAACTTTTTCTGCATCTCAGGGCTGGTGGGATCAGCTATAATGGATCGATGGCCAAGAGCCCTGGGACCAAATTCCATTCGACCATCGAAGTAGCCAATTACGTTCCCTTCTGCTAACCAACGCGCTATGGTCTCCGCCCGGTCATTTTCCCTAAATGTATGACTAACAGCTCCTGATGATTCTAAGAATGCCGCTATCTCAGCGTCTGAGAATGATGGACCAAAGTAGGAATGCTGCTGTACGCTATCATCTTTTGAATCAGGCAAATCCTCCTGAGTGGAATACGTCATGTCTAATGCTGCCCCCAGGGCTCCTCCTGCATCGCCTGCAGCCGGCTGAATCCAGATATCCTTGAAAATTTTCTCCTTTATAAGTTTGCCATTTGCCACGCAGTTTAGTGCCACTCCTCCTGCCATTACCAAATAATCGGACTTTGTGAGCGCTTTGGCTCGCTTTATCAGTCGAAGCATCACTTCTTCGGTAATCACCTGAATGGATGCGGCAAGATCCATTTCGCGCTCACTGATTACTGATTCTCCTGTCCGAGGTGGTCCTCCGAACACGCTGGAAAATCGATCATTGGTCATAGCCCCACCCCGCTGAAAATCGAACAGGGAAAGGTTTAACTCAATGGAACCATCATCGAATATTTGCACGGCTTCCTTCTCCAGCAATGACTTATAGACAGGCTTGCCGTATGGTGCAAGTCCCATCAATTTGTACTCCCCGGAGTTCACTTTGAATCCGCAGAAATAGGTTATTGCTGAGTACAATAAACCTAGCGAATGTGGATACATTTGATGCTCCAGTAGATCTACTTTATTGTTTTTTCCGTGACCAATAGAAGTGCAGCTCCACTCTCCTACGCCATCAACAATCAAGATTGCAGCATCCTGAAAAGGAGATGGATAAAACGCACTTGCGGCGTGCGAGTGATGATGATTGGTCTTGTGTAATTTACCTTGGTAATTGAAGCTATTAACAAGACTTGACTTTAGACGTGTCTTTTGAAATAAGCTTTCAGCAGCTAATGTCCACAAATGGTCCCCTTCTGACTTGGGTAGCGATGATTTGTTAGCTAAAACTCGTTCAATCGTCCATGCTTCATCATCATAATAACAAACCCCCTTAAGGTCATCAATATCACAGCCCGCCTCCTCAAGACAATAGTGGATCGCATGCATGGGGAAGGAAGCATCATGCTTTATTCTTGTGAATCGCTCCTCCTGAGCTGCTGCGATTATTTTCCCTTTTTGATTGACAATTGCAGCTGCAGAATCATGATAATAACAAGATATACCTAAAAAGAAGCTCTCAGAGCTGGGCTGTTTAGTAGATGCAGCTTGCTTTCTTTTTGCTAAAGACAATTTATTAGCGAGTAGCTCTCCCACCAAACGGTGGGCATATGGGGTAAAGTGACCACACAATGGAAGGTATAGTTGCTCATTTTTTAGCCCTTTAACCAAGGGTTTATTAACATCAAGTATCTGTACCCTTTCAGAACAATGCCTATCAAAAAAAGGCATATAATACTGTGGCTCGTTATTTTCCACAACATAGTTGTATGGAATAGGGCATATCAGCAATTCTCTATCATCAACCTCCTTTATGAGGTCCTTAATCAGGTGATGCATCAATTGCCAATGCTGGCTCTTTTCATTATTGATTTCCGGATAACTTAGCTTACCTAGCAGATGTATCCCACTAAATCGATTTATGGCATGTTTGAAGCGGTTTTTGAAACGATTTAGCACTGAATGCCTTTTTGCTCCTTTCTCCCCTGAGGCGTTATTAAGAATTTCTCTTTCCAGTGGTACAGGTATGTTCTTCAATGTAAGTGCACCTCTCTCCACTTCAAAGTAGGGCTTTGGTATGGAGATATTCCGTCCTTCTCTATTCACCCCTACCCGATAAGGCATCAGGTTTCGATACAGATCATCCATGTGAGGTGCAAAAATCACCAAATCATGTTCAATGACATTCTTAAATGCCTTATACACCAATAGCTGCTGATCAACTCCATATCCATTTACCGCCAGATTTGTTACCCGACAGTCGTATTTTTCCATCAAATAATCTCCAAACCTGTCTTGATTTGATACTCCTGAACCCGCAGCATAGGAATCACCAAGAATGAGGATTTTTATTTCCCCTTCTTTAAGCTCGCTATTTCGGAAGCCGTTCTCATCAGTTTTTATCGTGTAGCCTCCACTCCCATATTTCATACGAGCAATAAGACCATCCACATAGACGTGTCCAAAATCTGAATGGTATTTGATGACCTGACGGTAACTACGATGTTTCATTTAGTATAAAATTGGCTCACATAATGAGCAATTGCCTCATTTAAATTTGTTTCAGGAATGGCTCCAAATTCATCAAATGTTTTAGAAACATTTAAACTTAGGATACTCATACCCGAATCTCTTTTATTAATCTCCCCAAAATGATACTCAGGAATCTCCTGTCCATTTTTTCTGACCGTTTGGATTACAATATTTATAACCTCACCAACTGTATGAATATGCCTGGAAGTCAGATTAAAAATTCCCTGCTTACTTTTTTTAAGTGCTTGATTGATAATAAAGCTGGCGACATCTCGAACATCTGTGTATTGTCTTTTTTGAGTTCCTGATGTGAATGAGATTGGCGCCCCTATCTTGATTTGCTGTAGAATATGAGGAATCAGGCGATTCTTATTTTCTCCCACACCAAAAACATTGGTCAAGACATAATGTTGATGTTCAAATGTATTTCCAGAAATCAACCGCTGATTAATAAATCTCGAAAGCAGATTTTTTGATTCACAATAAGCATTAGGGTAAGGATTTGTGTGCAACACAAGGTCATATTCTGATGCTGGTTCCTGCGATTGCTGTATTCCCAACTCAAAATAGGAGCCGAACGTGATCAACTTACCTTTATAATTTTCTTCGTTTAAATGCTGAATTAGACGTATCACCTCAAAACAGTTCAATTCAAAGATTTGATTATTTGAGTCATTATGCCCCGGCTGTATTCCTGCCCCCACGGTAAAGATGATTGCATCTGAATCTAGAATAGAATCATAATCCAGATTAAGAATCGGTGATTTTGGAAAAAAATACGCTTCCTTATTGATCAGATTCCAAGTGATATCCTCTGTGGTAGCGACAATGTTTTTCGCTAAAAATGAGCTCGAACCGATAATCGTTACCTTCATTGTCCTTAACTCCAATGCATGAAGTATTTAGTTATCTGGTCTTCGGTAACTTTAGATGGACTCTCATTGCCCACATGTACCCGTTTATACCAATCTATCGTGTACTCAATAGCCTGATGAGTATCCAATCTCTGTTTCCAATTTAATTCGACATACGCTTTAGTTGAATCCAACTCTAGCATTCGGCTTTCATATTTTTTTGCCTCTTTCAGTACATAGGTGCCCTCTCCCCAAAAACGAATGATTTCCTTCACTAATCCCTCTACAGTGAGGTTCTCTGACCTTGAGGGACCAAAGTTGTAACTCTTATCCACATGAACCTCTGTTGATGACAAATATGGAAGAAGTAAATATCCATATAGTGGGTCCAAAACATGCTGCCAAGGCCTCACAGCTTCAGGATTTCTGAGCTCAACCGCCTTTTCACCTAAGATCGAACGTATTACATCGGGAACCACACGATTAGTCGCGTAATCCCCTCCTCCAATTACATTACCCGCCCTGGCTGAAATCACTTTCTTATTTGTCCCCTCAAAAAAACTTGAAATGTAGGAGCTCGTAATCAGCTCCGCTACTGACTTGGATGTGCTATACGGATCCATCCCTCCCAACTCATCAATTTCTCTGTACCCGTAAATCCATTCTTTATTTTTATAGACCTTATCTGTAGTGATAATAATAACGGTGCATGGATGGTCGTATCCTCTTACTGCCTCTAGCACATTCAATGTACCTAAAGCATTTACCTCAAAAGTATAGGCAGGATCTTCATATGAAGGCAAAACCAACGGTTGTGCTGCAAAATGAAAAATAACTTCAGGCTTTGATACAGATATTGCCTTGCTCAAGGCATCTCTATCCCTGATATCTTGGATATGGGAGGTGACATCCTTATCTAAATCAAGCAGATTAAAAAGGCTCTCCTTTTCTGCCTTCAGAGCAAACCCGGTAACCTTGCATTCCAAAAACTGAAGCAACTTAATCATCCAGGCGCCTTTGAAGCCGGTATGTCCTGTAAGAAAAACGTTCTTCCCTTTAAAGTATGCGTTTAATCCAGAATTTGAATCTGCTAAGGAATTAGTCATATGAAGAAGAATTTCTATTACGAATCAAATGATTTTTTTGGAGTATGCCTAATGGAATGAAAGAAGGCACTAAGATTTCTATACCTGGTTTGATACCCACGACTCAGCATGCACAGGGCCATCACTTTTTGATAGCAAACAAAAGCATCAACACGGTACTTGAAGACATCCCCTCGCTGAGTAATCAACCCTTTGACAAGGAATATAACTAAAGAAACAAACAATGATCTCATGCTGTAATACAGGTCTTTTGCCCATGCCCATCTATTCATTTTCAGCCCTTGCTCCAGGTACACGTAGGGATATAATCTAGCCGCAGATCGGGTGTTGCTTTTCAGCAACCTGAACAAGTATTCCTTCGATAAGCGATTAGGTTCCATGAAATGTTTGAACTTCAAAGCCGGCTGATATATCAAATCGAAGTTCATGAGTGTGTATAAATAGCATATCTCTAAATCTCCACCTGAAGAGAGTTTCTTTTTCTTTCGATCTGAGAGTGCAAATTGAAACCCAGCGTTTAGAGCCTGTAAAAAAGGCTCTTTTCTCAGTGCCATTCCTGCGCCGTAAACGGTTTTTACCTCCGGATATTTAAGCACTCCATCACCCATACTTTTGGCTGCAAAATGGCTGGCTTTATAGGAAAACCAATCAGGAATAGGAAGAGATGAAACCGCGGAGGGATTACCACCAAGCGCACCCAGTCTCAAATTATTCTCAAACTCGGATAGTACACTTTTCAAATACTGATCTGAGAGCCAATTGTCATCGTCGCAAAAAACACATATTCCGTAACTCGCTTCTTTAAGCCCTTTAATGCGCGCATTAGAAAGGCCTGGCTCGGGCTCCCTCACCACTTTCAGGTTATACGGATTCCCATCTTCCGACCATACTTTTTTGCAAAAAAATTCTATATCATCCGTTGACCCATTATCAACGATGATTAACTCATAGTTTGCATGAGGGACTTTGCATTGCCTTGCGAGGTGCTTTAGGGTTGGCTCTATTCGGCTAACACTATTGTAGCAGCAAACAATTACTGATACTCCGGTTATTTCCAAACCTTCCACTTGGGGTTGTTTTTCCACATCGATTCCAGCTCCACTTTATCTCTCAGAATATCCATACTTTTCCAAAACCCGTCATGCTGGTAGGCCGCTATCTGATTATCTTTTTGTAGTTGCCTCATAGGGTTTTGTTCCCACATCACGTCACTCATATCCCCCTCTAAATATGAAAACACCTCCTTGTTTAGCACAAAAAAGCCGCCATTGATCCAAGAGCCATCTTTCTTAGGCTTCTCTACAAACCCCTGAACAGCTCCACTATCGTCTATATCAAGTACGCCAAATTTGGCAACCGGCTGAATGGCCGTCACAGTGCAGATTTTTCCCGATTCCTTATGAAAAGAGAGGAGCTGATTGATATCAACATCCGAAACTCCATCCCCATAGGTTAGCATGAAAGTATCCTCACCAGCGAGGTATTCCTTTACCGCCTGAAGCCTACCTGCGGTCATGGTGTGGCTTCCCGTATCTACTAAGGTGACCTTCAAATCATCCGCAAAATTCTTATGCACCGTCATCTCATTGGAGGACAAATCAAAACTCACATCGCAGTTGTGCAAAAAATAATTCGCAAAGTATTCTTTAATGACATACCCCTTATACCCTAAGCAAATGATGAATTCATTAAACCCGTAATGCTGGTAAATTTTCATGATGTGCCATAAAATTGGCTTCCCTCCAATCTCAATCATGGGCTTTGGCTTGAGGTGGGACTCCTCAGAAATTCTTGAACCAAATCCACCAGCAAATATTACAGTCTTCATTTTATGTTTCTCAATAGAAATATTACAGTGATATAATTTTATCGCAATACTTCAAGGTGCTCTCTCGGTGCGCGATGATTACCATGGTGAGTTTTTGTAAATGTAACTCTCTTATGGCTTCTGTGATTTCCTTTTCCGTCTGGTAATCTAAGGCAGATGTTGCCTCATCGAAAAATAGTATTTCTGCTCCATGATATAAAGCTCTAGCTATGCCTACTCGCTGGCGTTGACCTCCAGATATTTTGGCTCCCCGCTCTCCAATGTTGGTTTCGATTCCGTCAGGTAACGAACTAGCAAGCTCTGTTAACTGTGCTTTTTCGATTACCTCTTTAAGTTTTTCCTCATCAATATCATCGGGATGAACACCAAACGCCACATTATCTTTAACACTTCCGTCAGCTAAAAAAACATCCTGCCTCACATACCCGCATTTTTTTTGCCATTCTGCTTTTGTATTAGAGTTTAGTGGTTTCCCATCTATAATTATTGATCCACTGGCCGGAGTTATGAACCCAAGCATTATATTCATTAATGTTGTCTTACCAGAGCCCGATTTACCCATTATGCCAACAGACTCTCCTTTTCTTATTTCTAAACTGAATTGTTTGATTATAGGCCTTGGAGCATCCGGATAGGAGAAAGTGATGTCTTGAATGTGAAATTTCTTTGTGAAAGGTAACAACTCATTTTGCGACTTCACTTCCTTGTCTTCGAGGAACTCTTCAATGATATCTATCGAAAACTGTTGGTTTCTTATTTCTACCATTGCAAGCAATATTCGATTGACAGATGGAATACAACGATAAGCAGCCAGGCCTAATACAGACATCATGGCTACAATCTTTTCAACCTCCTTTAATTGAAATATTCCATAAAGAATCATTATTAGTACCGAAATAATTACACTCGTTTCTATGATTCTTTGAGGAATATTCTGAAGCGTTAGCATGTTTACCCTTATGTGTTTTGCTTCTCTAAGCCTGTCCCTGAATTTATCTTGAAAAGCTCCAAAAATATGATTGATGACTACATCGACATATCCAAAAATAACTTCAAACACCGGGCGACTGATTAATGGTTGAAGTTCATTTAACCGAGTTCCGTAATATCCTATACGATGCTTCACCAAACGATAGAATATGACATTTAAAGGCAAGACAATCCCTGCAAGTAGTAGTAAAATGTACGGATCGTAAAATAACAGAGATAGCACTACCAGTAAAAGGATAAAACATTCACTGATAAACTGAAAAACGTAACGAATTAATTGCCCCGAAAACTGAATTGGAACCGTTTGAACATGGTTGAGAATCGTATTGGAGTTGTTACCTGAAAAATACAAGAACCCCCTTTGGTAAGCAATTGAGAGAATCTTCAAAGCCAGCGTCTCGTGAAGGTTCCAAGTAAACCATACCAACTTTCTTTGAACCCATAAACCAAAAATATTTTTCGCTACAATAAAGGTCAATATGGCTATAGACATCCAAACGATAAACTGATTCTTTGTCTCAAATGAAAAAAAAGCAAACAGGCTGTTTAGTATTTCATTTTGCTCAATTAATTCACTCTTAAGCACAGTCGCAAGCAATGGAAGTATTGAAGCTATCCCTATGATTTCTGTAACTGAACTCACAAAAACGCCAATCAACAAGAAAACAGATGACACCTTGTAATGACTGGGAAGTATCTTCCAGACCCGCTTAAATGTTGATATTATCATAGCATATTCAAATTGATGATCTTACCTGTTTTCAGGTCGGCTCAATCTCGTTAAAAGAAGGATTGCAATAAACGGAATCATAGGAATTTTGTATCGAATCAAAGTGCCAAAATTAGCTGTGCTGACCCCAATAGCAAAAGCAAAGAGTACAGCAAACCCTAAACAAAAAATTAAAAATGGCTCAGAAAATACCCGCTTGATCACTCGTTTTTTAAAAACGAATCTTACAGTTAATAGCAAAAATATCAATCCTTCCAAGGCGGCAAGGAGCATTAGGGGATTTTTAACTTCCCACAGATAGGGCCTAAACAAGCTCACATTCACGGCAGCTGGCATCAAACGGAACATTCCTGATATACTACCATCGGGAATCCCGATATCATACCCTCCATCCCCACCAAGCCTAGCTCCCCAGCCATATCTGATATCGTATGCTGTTATTCTAGCCCGTTCAGCCAAATTGTCAAGGGCATATTTTTCACTTTCCCCGGATGTAACCCGAAGCGCAAGAAATCCAACTCCACCAAATACCAAAAGCAAAAATGGCATAGCTAAAATTTTCAGCTTCCAACTTCTTAGTCTTCCTGCACTCTCAAAGAAGAGCCAAATCGCCACCATAGGCAGGTAGCAGATTAAGATGTAAAGTTTTATGCTGTAGATAATATATAGCGCTGAAATAAGGACTACTGCTTCCAGCAATCTTCTTTTTCGATTGCATATCATTCGCATAAGTGCCCAGGTAGCCCACCCTAAAGCTCCAAGCGTAATCGTATCCTTGAGAATACCCGACCCCCAAAAAATAACGGAAGGAACAAACAGAATGGCAAGAGTCAGCCTTTCAGTGGAGGAGGGATACTTTTCCTGAATTGCTGAGTACATGGCCCATAACCCCGAGAAACTAAAGCAAGCAAAAAATAATGCCGAAGCTGAATATGTATGAAATGTCAGCAAATCAAAAATGGCCGCAATCCTGACAATTAAATAAGAGTGTACGTCTCGGTAGTACCATATTTTCGAAGAGTATTCATAACTTCTATCCAGAGCACGATCTCCACCATTATCCAAAAGCAGATTTAACCCTATAGCCGGGTCGTCCTGAAAGGCAAGGTAAATCCACCGGCTACCGTGTTGCCAGTAGTTAAATGTATCTCCCCCTCCATAATAGAACTGGTATAGTACTCCTAGCAATATCGCACCAATAAAACGCACCCATAAGGCTGGTAAGAAAAATTTACTCGTCGCAGCATTGGTCACGTAAGGACGTACGAAGTACGCAATCATTGTGAAAAGAACGAGATAGATGGGCGTTATGATAAGATCTTTAATGCCCATAGACTATCTGATGGGTCTGATCAGCAGATGAAGTATTCTCTATCTCCTCGTGCAATTTATCCCCTGGCCTTAAACCAACAATCTCAATTTTACATTCGGGAGCAATCTGCTTGGCGAGTTCCATAACATTGAACGCTTTCATCTCTGGTGTTGTGATTGTATCTTCCCATGTAGGGCGTTAAGAATAACACCAGCTGCTTCCACTTGTGAAATACAAAAACGAGTAGCCTCCGGGTGCGTAACTTTTATGACTCCCGTTTTACGTTGCTTTTCGAACGCTTCAAAAACAGAGCCGCGTGCTCCTATGATATTACCTAATCGCACAACGGAAAATTGCCTTGATGTGTCTGCTAAAAACAACGCTTCTGCTTCTTGCTTGGATTTGCCATAGACACCTAATGGATTAACGGCTTTATCTGTTGAAATAAGTAATGCCTTTTCCACTTGACCTTCCTTACAAGCTTCAACCACATGCTGCGTCCCTATTACATTGGTCTTCCAACATTCCTCGGGGTTTTTCTCCGCCATCACTACGTGCTTAATGGCTGCTGCATGTATCACATAATGCGCACCAACAATTACTTCTTGCAGTCGATCTTTATCCCTAACATCTCCAAGCTTATAATTAAGGAACGGATATTCAGTCTCAAGAAAGTCATCCATCATTTGTAGTTGCTTGATTTCATCGCGAGAGAAGATGGTCACCATAGCAGGATCGTGCTCTCGAAGCAGCTTTACTAAGGCTCTTCCAAGGGTCCCTGTTCCTCCAAGAATGACAATATTTTTTCCTGACAAAAATGACATTTGACCTATATCCAAGTAGCAAATAAATAAATACGTAGTAACATAGCGTTCATATTTCGATCAAAATACTGATGTGCGGCATTACAGGCTTTAAAAACTTTACTGATCGCAGCGATTTAATCGAATCGCTAAGCAAAGCAACGAATGCCTTAGGTAAACGTGGGCCTGATAATCAAGCCACCTTTACGCATAAGCAAGTTGGGTTGGGCCATACCAGATTATCTATCCTTGACACTTCTACCAAAGCACACCAACCCATGACTGACCCGTCTGGCAGATATACGGTTGTTTTTAATGGTGAGATATATAATTACAAATCACTCACCGAAGGCCTGGATGTCCATTTCATCAGCACATCCGATACAGAGGTTTTACTTCACTTATTAATTAAAGAGGGTGCACAGTGCCTTTCAAAACTCAATGGTTTTTTTGCTTTCGCCTTTTATGATTCAAAGAAAGAGACAGTACTATTGGCCAGAGATCGGATGGGAATAAAACCACTGCATTATTATCAAAATGATGATTTTTTTGCTTTCGGATCTGAAATGAAGGCTCTCTTAAACTATCCAATCCCAAGAAAAATTGACCAGCATTCGCTTCACTGGTTTTTACGACTCACCTACCTGCCGTCAGAGATGTCTATGATATCGGGTGTCAGAAAGCTTTTACCCGGGCACTATATGCATGTCAACCATTCCGGCATAGAAATCAAGCCTTATTGGTCATTCGAAAGCAAGCCTGCATTTGATGGTGGCTATGCAAATGCAAAAAATCAAGTGGTCAACCTCCTCGAGCAATCAGTAGAGAGGCGTATGGTGGCGGATGTTCCCTTGGGATCATTTTTAAGTGGAGGGACTGACTCGTCAGCTGTGGTGGCTATGGCTTCCAAGTTTGACCCAAACCTACATACTTTCTCGATCGGTTATCGGGATCATGGCTTTTTCGACGAGACAAATTATGCTGAGCTTGTCGCTAAAAAATTCAATACCAACCACACTACTTTTTCGCTCACCAATGAGGATTTATTAAATAGCCTTGAGGATGTGCTGGATTATGTTGATGAGCCATTTGCCGACTCCTCTGCCATCCCAACATTCATTTTATCCCAGCATGTAAGTAAGCACATCAAAGTGGCGCTTTCTGGTGATGGTGCCGATGAACTGTTTGGTGGATACTATAAGCATTTAGCGTTCCAGCGTTCCGGGGAAAGAACGCTTCCAAATCAACTTATCAAATGGCTGGCTCCACTGTTAAAATCTCTGCCGTCCTCCCGTTCATCAAAGGCAGGAAACTTAGCCAGAAGAGCTGCAAAATATGCGCAGCTCATGCAGATGAAATCATTTGATAAATACTGGCATCTTGCATCGTTTAATCTTACAGCTAGTGACTTAATGCTTAATGCCCCTGATGATTCAGTAATCAGCTCATTCATCGATCAATATCATCTTTCGAATGGTAAGATTACTCTAAATGATTTTCTTGATCTGGATCTTAAGATTGTGCTTCCCGGGGACATGCTGACAAAAGTCGATTTGATGTCAATGGCTAACAGTTTAGAGGTTCGGGTACCATTTCTTGATAAGGATTTGGTGGCTTTTGCCCGTTCATTGCCTCCACACTTCAAAGTGGATAAAAATCGAAGAAAGACCGTTCTTCAAGACGCTTTTGAGCATATTCTTCCAAAAGAACTTCACCATCGACCTAAGAAAGGGTTTGAGGTACCTATGCTTAGCTGGATGAGGAATGAATTGAATACCTCCATTAACGAAGTTGTTTTCGACCAAAAAATCCTTAAAGATCAGGGAGTATTTAACGCTACTCAGGTGATGAAGCTGAAGGAAAAGCTTTTCTCACAAAATCCGGGTGATGTTCATTCAACGCTTTGGACAATCTATGTTTTTCAGAAGTGGTACAGGAAATGGATCGTGTAAGTTAGGTTAAACGAGAAAGCTTGTGTTACATCGAAAAATATCACCTTTCTTAAACTTCTTTCTTTATTTGCAATTCATTAAATCTAAATCATGTCCTACTCATTAGTAACCGGAGGTGCCGGATTTATAGGCGCACATGTTTCGCGCAGTTTGATCAAAAAAGGAAAGAAAGTTATCGTTTTAGATGATCTGAGTGGTGGGTTTGAAGAAAATGTACCTTCTGAGGCTGCTTTCATCAAAGGTTCTATAACCGATCATGAATTGCTTGAAAAGCTTTTTAATGAATACGAAATAGAATACGTCTACCATCTGGCCGCCTATGCTGCCGAAGGGCTTAGCCATTTCATTAAGCGATTTAATTATACTAACAACCTCACAGGCAGTGTCAATCTTATCAATGAAGCGGTGAAGCACAAAGTAAAATGCTTCGTATTCACATCGTCCATCGCGACCTATGGCGCACTTCCTCCTCCAATGCAGGAAGATATGACTCCCCAGCCAGAGGACCCATACGGCATTGCGAAGCTGGCGGTAGAAATGGATCTGAAAGTATCTCATGAAATGTTTGGGTTGGACTATGTCATCTTCAGACCTCACAACGTTTATGGTGAGTATCAAAACCTGGGAGACCGCTACCGAAATGTGGTGGGCATATTTATGAACCAGTTGATGCAGGGTAATCCACTTACGATTTTTGGTGATGGCAGCCAGACACGTGCTTTTACCTATGTAGGTGATATTGCCCCAATCATTGCTAACTGCGTGGATCACAAGGAATGCTATGGTGAGGTATTCAACATTGGTGCGGACAAAGAATATACAGTAAAAGAACTGGCCAGTGCTGTAATTGATGCCATGGGATTAAAAAGTGAATTGAGGTTTTTGGATGCCCGAAACGAAGTAGTACACGCCCACTCAGATCATTCTAAAATCAAAAAGATTTTTGGAGAATACAGCAAAACTTCACTAGAAGACGGACTGAAAGGTATGGTAGGCTGGGCTAAGGCTACTGGGGCAAAGAAAAGCTCTAAGTTTGAAAACATCGAGATCACTGAAAAGCTGCCACCAGTGTGGTTGGAAGACTAATGCCCAAGATACTATTTCTAACACTTCACCGAAAAGATCGGTCTCCAGGTCAACGATTCAGACACGAGCAGTACCTTGGGTTTTTGGAGTCACGGGGGTTTGAAATTACATACTCACCGATGTTAAATGCCAGCCAAGACAAAATATTTTATGGCGCTGGTAAAGCGCTGAGCAAAATTGGTGTAGGGGTTTCAGCTGTTCTAAAGAGAGTTAAAGATGTACTTCGAGCAAATCGCTTTGACTATATTTTTATTTATCGGGACGCTTTCTTTTTCGGAACATTTTTCGAATGGCTTTTTAAGAAATCAAAAGCTAAACTCATCTTCGATTTTGACGATTCTATCTGGCTTCAGGATGAAAACCCCAATCAATCCTTTTATCAAAAACTAAAAAATCCTGAAAAAACTGGAAAAATTATTTCTTACTGTGATCTCGCAATAGCCGGGAATGAATACCTCGCAAATTATGCCCGGAAGCATACGAAAAACATTGTCATTATCCCCACCACCATTGATCTAAAGGATTATGAAAAAGTTACAGTGAAAAAGCAGGAGTTGGGAGTTTGCATTGGGTGGAGCGGGAGTTTTTCAACTATTAAACACTTTGAAAGTGCCCTGGAGCCACTTAAAAAAATAAAAGAAAAATATGGAGACCGCATTTATTTCAAAGTGATTGGGGACGGTAATTATAGGAATGAGGATCTCAATATCCAGGGGCTTACCTGGAAAAGTGAAACAGAGGTGTCTGATCTCTGTGAAATAGATATTGGAATCATGCCTCTTCCAAACGATGACTGGAGCAAAGGCAAATGTGGCCTGAAGGGCTTACAGTACATGGCGCTTGAGATACCAACAATCATGTCTCCTGTGGGTGTCAACTCAGATATTATTCAGGATGGTGAAAATGGTTTTCTTGCCTCAACCAATAACGAATGGATTGAAAAAATATCACTATTGATTGAGGACGAATCTCTCAGAAAACGAATAGGTGTGGCCGGAAGAAAAACCGTAGAGAAAGATTACAGTGTAGAAGCAAATAAGGATAAGTGGCTCAAAGCTTTTCAGTTTTAGAAATCCCTTAACCTCCTCCTCGCCTCCTCGTGAGCAGAGTGGCTCCTTTTTGCTGATTTTTTTACTTGTTTATAGTACTCCTTTGCTAGATCATCGTCTCCTTCTGCTTTCGCGATTCTTCCTAAATGCAGCAATGAGAAAAAATAATATCCCATTTCTGTAGCATCAGCGTCTTCGGCATAGGTCATGCCTTTGTGATAGTAATCTTTTGCTACTTGATAGTTTCTTCTCATTTCATTGACGTGCCCTAAGAAAAAACATGCATACCTCCCGCTGTTGGATTCATAGCCAACCTGTGCACTATCTATCCGCTGCAAAATCTCAAGTGACTCTTGCTCAGATTTGCTATACTGCCCTGACTGATAGAGTAGTCGCGCATAGTACCGATGAAAGTAAGCATTATTCGGAAACTGCTGGTGCAGATACTCACCTACCTGAAGTGCTCCTAAAATATCATTCTCCTCTGTTGCCAAAATTCTCATTAAGTAATACTGCGCCTCCGTTCTGGAATAAAACGCATTTCGAGCTACTTCCTTCAATTGCTTTATCCCCTTTACCTTGTCCCCTTTTGGGAAAAACATCATAATCGGTCGCAGAAGCGGATACTCCTCCCTGATCCACTCAGCATAATAGTTAAAAAGTGCATCTCCAAAAAGAAGCTCCGGGCTGTACTCTTCATGGCCCTGGCATTCTCCCAAATACTTCAATGATTTACTTCCTGCAAAAGCAGCTTTTCTGTATTCTCTTCTTTCAGAATAAAGACGCCCCTCAAATGCATAGGCAGCTGCCAAAAAGAACGATCCTTCAATCTCATTGTAATTGTCACGAACATTCTCAGCCAAAATTTTGGTGGTGTCCATATACGCCAAAAACTCATCATCCCACTCGGTTACATTATAATTTGGGACAATCCTCCACCAATAATTCAACCCCTTGAGCAAATAAGGCAAAGGGTGCCATGGATATTCTTTTTGGAGGTAATTAAAATGACTATTGGCCTTCTTGAACTCAAAATTGTACATCGCATTGATTGCCTCGGTAGACTCTATCTGAATAAATGGGTTGATCAGGAGACTGTACCTAGCACTATCGCCAGTCGGCTGGCTGTGCTGCCGCTGAGCCCATACTCCGGCCGAGAGTAGGATTAAGCTCAATACCATAATATTTTTGACGTACCTATTCATTCAACCGTAAAACTAAATGACTGATCGCTTAAGTAAATACCGAAAGCAGTTTCTTGAAGAGTGGTTTGATTTCAATGGAATAGGTATGTTCTTCATCATCTGCATGACGTACATAGCGCTACTTTTTGTTAAGCGAATTTTCATCATTGATTCCATAGCTGCATTCGAGGTATTAAACGAACGAGGTGACATTTGGGTATTTGACATTTTGTATGGATTGCAATACCTGACCGTGCCAATCTTCCTAACATGGAAGTGGACCTGGACGACTTTGACACTCTGGATTGGCTGTTTCATGTTTGGCTATCGGCTGCATTTCAATCAGCTCTGGAAAATGGTGATGTTGGCTGAAATCTTTTATTTCTTACCTGATATCGTTAAGATTCTTTGGTTCACACTTTTCCAAACTGATCCTGATTACAATGACTACATGGCGTTCTACCCATTTTCATTGATCAACCTGGTTGACTACACACAAATCGCGCCTAAATGGCACTACCCTTTAAAGTCAATCAATGTTTTTGAGATTCTTTACTGGCCTATCTTGACCCTTGGAATCTATTTCCTCAGTGGTAAAAAGCTAAAAACATCCGCCTTTATTGTGCTGAGTACTTATGTACTTTTCTTCCTTATCTGGCTACTTTTCTACTCGGCAGTTTATTGATAAAAGATGTTAAAAAAGGTGACCTAACTACTTTTAGACCGTATAAGCAGGAGCTAAATCAATACCTTGCAAACCAATTAGTTATTCTGAAATCGAAAACGGTATTAACTCAATTTCTACAGGTTAATTACTATTTTCGCCCTTCACTTTATTCAACTATGGGATACCAAAAAATCAACATCATCACAGGCTGGATTGCCTTCCTTATTGCATTAGTCACTTATTGCCTGACGGTAGAGCCAACCGCAAGCTTCTGGGATGCGGGGGAATTCATCGCCTGCTCGTATAAGCTTGAAGTACCTCACCCTCCCGGAGCACCATTCTTTCTTTTAACTGGACGAATATTTTCTATGATGGCTGGAGGGGATGTAACTCAGGTCGCCTATTGGGTTAATATGCTTAGTGTAGTGAGCAGTGCATTCTTCGTTCTGTTCATTTTTTGGTCTATTACTCACCTGGCAAAAAGAGTAATGAAAATCAAAAAGGGAGAAGAAACCACTGCCGATACCATTGCCATCATGGGAACTGGACTGGTTGGAGCTTTGGCATGTACCTTCTCTGATTCGTTCTGGTTTTCTGCTGTAGAAGCTGAGGTATACGGTATGTCTGCTTTTTTCACATCATTCGTTTTTTGGGCGATTTTGAAGTGGGAGAATATGACCGAAGAGCAAGATCGTGCCCGCTGGCTTATTCTAATTGCTTACATGATGGGGCTTTCAATCGGGGTTCACTTGCTGAATCTTGTAGCCATTCCCGTTTTGGGATTGATTGTATACTTTAAATACTATGAACAAGTAACCAGAAAAGGGATCATCTATACGATGATTATCTCTGCAGCAATCGTGTTGATTATACTCGAGGGTGTAATTCCAGGACTTCCATCCATGGCTGGAAAAATTGAGATCTTTTTTGTGAACAGCCTGGGACTTCCATTTGGTTCAGGCGTGATCTTCTTTGTTCTTGTAGTTATAGGCAGCTTAGTTTACGGCATTTACTATTCTATTAAGCGAAATAAGTACGTTCTCAATACATCCCTCCTGGCACTTGCTTTCATTTTGATCGGTTATTCTTCCTACTCACTTGCTGTGATCAGAAGTAATTATAACCCTCCAATTGACGAGAATAATCCAGAGGAAATTATATCCTTCGTTTCGTACCTTAAGCGCGAGCAATACGGAAGTCGTCCGCTTTTCAAAGGCCCGTACTATACTGCAGACTTGATTGAAAATAAGAAGGGCGCACCTGTATATATGCGAGGAGAAGACAAGTATGTCATCAAAGATTATAAGGTAACTCAGGTTTACGATCCGAAACATACGACAATCCTGCCACGGATGTACAGTTCCGATCCAAACCACATCAGAAAATACAGACAGGTCACTGGCCTTCGTGAAGGTGAAAAACCTAGCTGGGGTGATAATTTTTATTATCTGATCGTTCACCAGCTTGGGCATCAGTACTTCCGGTATTTTATGTGGAACTTCTCCGGCCGGGATAGTGATATTCAGGGTGCTGGATGGGTTGGCCTGACTGGTGCTTTTGACAAGCTGCCAGATGTTTTAGCTAGCAATAAAGGTCGAAACATTTATTATGGCCTACCGCTATTACTTGGCTTGTTTGGGATGTTCATTCAATATAAAAAAGATGTAAAGCTCTTTTCTGCCACAGCGCTCCTGTTCTTTATGACCGGGATCGCCATTGTGCTGTACCTAAATACCCCTCCCATTGAGCCACGTGAGCGTGATTACATCTATGCAGGCTCATTCTACATCTTTACGATTTGGATTGGGTTTGGGGTTCTGGCATTGTACGACATGCTGAAAAATATCTCGAAGCAAAAAAAGATTGCCGCTGTTCTGGCTACTACCATTGGACTGACAATTCCAGTACTGATGGCCAGTGAAAACTGGGATGATCACGATCGATCTGACCGCTATTTCTCGGTAGATGCTGCAAAAAATTACCTCTCATCCATTGAGCCGAATGGGATCATATTTACAGGAGGTGATAATGATACCTTCCCACTATGGTATGTGCAAGAGGTGGAAGGATTCAGAACAGATGTTCGCGTAATCGTACTGAGCTATTACAATACAGACTGGTACATCCAGCAGTCTGCTCGGCAGGCTTATGAGTCCGCTCCATTTCCATATGGGCTTGATTTAAAACATTATCAGCAAGGTGGCTTAAACGATTACCTCCCAGTGTACGAGCGTGAAGAGTTGAAGGGTAATGCTATCAATGCAAAGTTGCTATTGAAATTTATTGCGGATGAAAATCCTGGGCTTCAAATCCCAACCTCAATTAGCGCATACAATTCTGTGCCTGCTCGCACACTCTTCCTTGATGTTGATACAACAAAGGCTAAGAAAATTGTACCTACTGATCTACATGATAAGATTGTAAATCGAATGATTTTGAATATCAAAGGAAGAGCTCTGGAGAAGAAAGACCTTGCATTCCTGGATTTGTTGGTAAACAATAATTGGGAAAGACCTATCTATCTTAACAACACTTCCATTGCTCAAATGAATTTTGACCTTCGAGGCAATGTGGTTCAGGAAGGAATGGCTTATCGTGTACTTCCAATTAGCAGCAATGCTCAGTCTGGCTATCCGGTAAACACAGAGGTGATGTATGACAATGTGATGAACAAGTTTACCTGGACAAACCTGGATGACCCAAATGTCTATTATACTCAGGATTACACAGGCTTTGTGTTGAATTCTCGATCTACTTTCAATACACTAGCAGAAGATTTGATCGCCGAAGGGGACTATGCTCGTGCTGCTGAGGTTTTGAAAAAATGCCTGGAAGTCATGCCAAATGAATCCGTTCCATTGGACTTCTTTAGTGTTCAGCAAGTAGCTATGCTCCTCCAGGTGGGTGAGCCAGAACTTGCAAATCATGTGGCTGAAGTAACTTCTGAAAATGCCGCTCAGTGGCTTGACTATTACTTTGCGACAGATAGTCCAGATACCAATGAACTACAAAAACAACTGCTATCACTCAATGAACTTGCCAGGGCCTACCGGGCAAACGGCGATAGAGAAAAGGCGGCAGCTTATGAAGAATTGTTTAACAAGTACTACTCACAGCTACAGGCTGGCGGATAAGTAAGTAAGCCTTAAACAAAAAATCTCCTGCTTTCTAAGCAGGAGATTTTTTGTTTAAAGAGCTTATTAAATCAGTTCTTCAAAAACTTAAATGCTTTTTTAAAACGTTTTTCTTCATCCTTCACGATGAGGAAATAATAGCCAGTCGCTAAATCCTTCACCTGAATTTTGTATTTACCCGCTCCCATCTCTTCCGGTTTGATCTGAAGCTTGTTTCCAATCATTGAGGTCATCTCAAATTCTGCATTGGAAAAATTACCATCAACCTGAATCATGATAAACTCAACCGCAGGGTTTGGGTAGATACTAATTTGCGCTTCTTGGGAACGATCTGTCACCCCTTGAGCAAGGGATACGCCGCATAGAGCTAGGGCGAACGTCAATATGATCAGTTTATTGCGCATAGTCTTGTATACAAATTACGCAATAATTTTCATATTGTTCCTACTGGCTGGAAAATAATAATCGTTAATTAACGTTAACCAGCCTATTTTGCATAGGATTTTTCTCAGATACAATTGATTTAAACCAATTGAGCCAATATTTCAGACTTGGTCGATTTTTTTTACCGTTTAGTCTAAAGTCATAGAGTTGATTGCGGACGGCACAAAATCGATGAGATCAGATGCCTGAATCCAAGGTGTCTCCAATTCCCTGATCGCTTGATCACCTGCCTGACCATGCAGGTATACACCGAGTTTTAGTGCATCTATTGAGGTAAGACCCTGAGCAAGCAAAGCTCCTATCATTCCAGCCAATACGTCACCACTTCCAGCAGTAGCCAGGCCGGGGTTTCCGGTCGTGTTAAAACAGATAATTCCCTCCGTATTGCATATAGCAGAGTATGCACTTTTTAGTACTACATTTACCTTGTGCTTGGTACATAAGGCCTGTAGTTTATTCAGCTTTTCAAAATCATCTTTCCAGTCACCAACCAATCGTCTAAACTCGCCGGGATGAGGAGTAAGGATTGACTCTTTAGGAACCAGCTTTAGCAATGATTTCTTCTTCGATAGAATATTAAGTCCATCTGCATCAATAACCAGTGGGTTGTTCACTAACTTTAAAAATTTCTCAAAAGCGTCAACGGTCTTTGATTTTGTATCAAGTCCAGGCCCCACTAGCACCGTGTCATCTGTTCTAGGGAAGGAATGTATTTCGTTCGTCCCTTTTCCATCGATCACCATCGCCTCAGGTATTGCTATCTGCAAAATGTCAATGCCACACTTTGGAGCACAGACATTCACTAGCCCAACACCGGTTTTAAATGCAACTTTTGCACATAGGACGGCCGCCCCCATTTTGCCTTTACTCCCCGCCACAATCATCAACCTTCCCACTTCATTTTTATGCGTGAATTTTTTCCTTTTCGGAATGAGCGCTGAAACGTCATGAAGCTCCAGTGTATGAAACTGAGTTTCCTGCTTCTTAATAAAAAATTGATTTAGCCCAATATCCAATACAAACCACTCACCAACATATGGATGACACTCTGGTAAGAAGAAAGCAATCTTTGGTACTTGAAAGGATAGTGTATAGTCCGGCATAAAGGCTACCGCTCCTTTGGGGATAGGGTCGTCAGCATATAAGCCTGAAGCAATATCAATGGCGAGTTTTGTACCACTGGATTCATTCAGATGCTGAACCACCACTTGATGGAACCCCTCGAGTGGTCTGGATAAACCAGATCCAAACAGACCATCAATAACGATATCGGACGCTTCAATTTTAGGTAAATCCTTCTCATCACCAATAACTGCATAGAGATCTGAACGTTCAAGATTTGCTTTAAAATCATCTGAACCGTTTCGAGTATTTCCGATGATGTACAGGTAAACTTCCCAGCCCCTTTCCTTTAGCAACCGTCCTATGGCCAGACCGTCCCCACCATTATTTCCAACTCCGCAGAAAATCTTTACTGGCTTTTTCTCAACATTGATCTGTAAAAATTTATGAACGAAAGCTTCACTAGCCCGCTCCATCAAATCGATCGATGAAATTGGCTCATTTTTTATCGTGTATTGATCCGCTTCCCGAATTTGTGCTGAGGATAGAATTTTCATAATGCTAGCGATCTACTTCGCCCATATTTAGATCCATAGAACCTAAAATAGCAAATAAATCGCCTAACATACACCCCTTGCTTATCTCTGCAATTACAGACAGATTGCTAAAGCTGGGTGCTCGTCCCTTGCATCTGAATGGTTGATCTGACCGTCCGTCTGCCCGAAAGAAGAAACCTAGCTCCCCCTTTGGGTTTTCCGATCTGACATAAAAGTCCTGAGCTTTGGGTCTTATCTTTTTTGGTACTAATGCCCTTGGATCAAACTCTTTGGTACGCCTATAATCACTAAGTAGCTTTTCTACACATTGCTCAATGATTTTGATCGACTGCCAGCATTCCTCATACCTTACCCAATTTCGATCCCAACAATCTCCCTGAGTTCCCATTTTGCCGGTACCGATGGGAATATCAAAATCAAGCTCAGGATACACACTATATCCATCTACTTTCCTAAGATCGAATCGCAAGCCTGACCCTCTAAACATGGGGCCGGAGACACCATAATTAATGGCTAAATCTCTTGGTAGTATACCTACATTAGCTGTTCGCTCAATGAAAATCTTGTTGTTGATCAACAGGTCCTCTGAGTCTTTTAATTTAGGTTTGAGGTAGTCGACAAATTCCTTTGCCCGCTCCTCAAAACCGACTGGAAGATCATAGAAAAGTCCACCGACCCAGATGTAATTGTAGAGCATGCGTGCACCGCTTGCCCACTCGAGCATCCGGAGAATGTGTTCCCTATCTCGCATCATCCACAGAAATGGAGTAAATGCTCCAATGTCCATACCGTAAGTTCCAATGGCGATAAAATGTGAAGCCAGACGGTTGAGCTCTGCCACTAACACTCGGATATATTCAATTCGTTTCGGTATCTCCTTATCTATTCCCAGCATCCGTTCGACACCCATGACAAAAGTCCATTCATTGTTCATAGCCGCAACATAATCCATGCGATCTGTGTAGGGAATGGTCTGATTATAAGCAAGCGATTCGGCATGCTTCTCAAAGCAGCGGTGCAAATACCCCATGTGAGGAATGACATCCACGACAATTTCTCCGTCAGTTACTACTTCCAGCCTCAAGACACCATGGGTAGAGGGGTGCTGTGGGCCAAGGTTGATGATCATCTCCTCAGTTTTCAGGTCAGACTCTTTATACTTTAAGGGCTCAGACCTGTTCAATGGAGAATTGAGAATTGAGAATTGAGAATTGTCCATCATTTCGATTTTGAAGATTTAATAATCGAAACAAGGAGTCTTTTAAGCTCTTCTGGTCTTTTATAAAGTAGTCGGTTAGACCTCTTAGCTTTCATTTTCAATTCTCCATTGTTCATTATCAATTCAATTAGTATTTCACTTTTACTTCATGATACATTTCTTGCTCAACATAATCCTTTCGAAGCGGGAATCCCTCCCAATCATCAGGCAATAAGATCCTCCTCAAATCTGGATGTCCCGAGAACTTAATTCCCAGAAGATCATATGCCTCCCGCTCATGCCAGTCAGCAGTTCTCCAAATTTCAGAAACGGAATCAATCTCAGGGTTCGAACGATCCAATTCTACTCTAAGGGTAAGATGAAGATCATGAGGAATACTGTAGAGATTATAAATCACCTCCAATGTGCCTTTCTCTTCCCCATTATCCAGACCAGTCAGACAAGAAAGCGAGTCGAAATAGGTCTTTTCATTGATATGTAATAGCTCACATACCCGATAAATAAAGTCTTTGTGAATGATTAATGCCTTAGGAGTAGCATTTAAATCCTCACCTAAAATTGCGTTAGGCTCTTCTAGTTCCACCAATGATTTAACATCCTCAAACTGCATCTTTCTTCATCAGTTTTTCCAAGCCCTTAGGCCTCATAATAGATTCTGTCCTGATTTTTTCCTGAAGTTTTAGAAATCCCCCAATCAAGGCCTCAGGTCTTGGCGGACAGCCAGGCACATACACATCCACCGGAATCACTCGATCCACTCCTTTCAGCACATGATAGCCATGTTCCCAATATGGACCTCCACAGTTGGCACATGAGCCCATGGAAATGACGTACTTTGGCTCTGCCATTTGTTCGTATAGCCTTTTTACCCGATCAGCCATTTTAAAGGTAACTGTCCCGGAAATAATCATCACATCAGCTTGTCGTGGGGAATTACGTGGAATGACCCCAAATCGATCCAGATCATATGCAGATGAAGCTGTAGACATAAACTCGATCGCACAGCAAGCCAGACCGAATCCAACAGGCCACAGACTGCTAAGCCTCGCCCAGTTAAGCAGATCATCGAGTTTGGAGATAATGATTCCACCCTCTCCTGTTTTCAACTGTTCGATTGATATATTCTCTTCCGACTTCATTCAAATTTTTTATATGCGCTTGCAGGAATCTTTGATTTAAACTCGGATGCTTTCGGTTTTGGACGTACCCACTCCAGCATCCCCCTTGCCCATACATACACCAATCCAATCAAAAGAATTCCAATGAAAACAAATGTCTCTACCATGGAAAATCGAGCCCACAAACCATCGGTTTGGGCTATTAATTCCTCATCACCAAAAACTGTTGCCCAAGGGAAAAGAAAGATTAATTCCGCTTCAAACAAAAGAAAGATTAGTGCGACAATGTAAAACCGAACATTAAACTGCCCCCAAGCTGTGCCTGAAGGTTCTTCGCCAGACTCATAAGTAGTTTGCTTCTCTGCGGTTGGATTTACAGGTCTTAAAATTTTTCCAACCAATAGCGTGACCAGTAGAAAACCCAAACCTCCTACAATGAAGAGCAAAACCGTCCCAAAACCACCTATTTCGATCATGACGGGAAATTAACACGTAATCTCGGGATATCTGAAGGAATGAGCTTTGAATGAATCAGAACTTTAGTGGATCGAGATGTTTGAAATGCCCATTTTGCTTGATTTTCTCCTGAGCATTCTGCGCACGCTCCAATGCAGGAATCAGTTTCTCCAGGTGGGCTATTACAAATTTGAGACGTTCATTTTCGTTGGTCATCACTAGTAATTGATACTCCTCTTCAGGCTTTAAACCTATTTTATGACCTATGTCGTAAACTGACTGAATCGTTGAAATATCAGGAACATCAACTTCTCCAAGCCAGGTGAACAGGTCAGCAACCAACTCCTTAAATTGAACCAAAAGTGATATATCCTTTACATCTTTTGAAATCACATACTCCACTTTGCCGCCAGCGTACTGCTTACCTTTCCAAGGATTTTGAAAGTCCAGCACCTTGAAGGTTTCCAGGCCTACTGTTTTAATGTCCATCCTCCCATCTTCATATTTTTTGGTAACATCCATGATTTTCATCTCTGTACCAAGTTCTATTTTGCTCAACACATAAGATGGAATTCCAAAAGTGGACCCCTCTCGTAAACAATCACCGATAAGCTCTTTATAGCGTGGCTCGAAAATGTGCAAATTGACTGCCTCTCCAGGAAATGCAACGATATTGAGTGGAAATAGAGCTAGTTCTCTCATAATGGCAAAAACTCTGAAATGCGAAAATAGTTTGGTACTTTCGACCATCCATGAAGATCATTCGAATAAATAAGGGAAAGGCTGTACCACTTCCAATCCGATTTGTCAGTGTACTTGTAATGGTGATCATAACCATCGCTTTGATGGACGCTTTGCCTGAGCCCTGGTCTATTTTTATAGCCATTCTAATTGCATCCTTTTTACCAGCTCTTTGGTTTGCTACAAACGTCATCATCATCAATGAAGAAGATAAAACAATTTTTGATGGAGTTTGGACCATGGGGCGAAAACTTGGTAAGCCTGTCAGGTATCAATCAATCGAAAAAATTTTCATCAACAAAGTGAAAACAAAACAGACCATGTACTCGCTCTCTAACAGGCAGAATGTAGTTGCAAACTATGAGCACCGAGCGTATCTGAAGCTTGACAATGGCGATAAATATTTTTTATTAAGTCATCCGCTGGAAGAAAGAGTAGAAGAGAAAGTGGCAAAAATTAGAGAGAAGCTTGGCTTAAAGCAATCTTAAAAGCTTTTCGATGGTTAGCTTTGCCGCACCCAAAAATTCAACATGGCAAAATTTCACACACTTAAAGTAGTAGAATTAACCAGGCCCACAGAAGAATCAGTTACAGTAACATTTTCTGTTCCTGACCAATTGCGCGAAGAATTTACATTTATCCAGGGCCAGCACCTGACTTTGAAAAAAGTAATTGATGGTGAAGATACACGAAGATCTTACTCCATTTGTTCCTGTCCAATTGATGAAACATTGACGGTAGCTATAAAAAAACTGGAAGGTGGGAAATTTTCAACCTGGGCTAATGATGTTTTAAAGGTTGGTGATGAGATGGAGGTCATGCCTCCTCATGGTCACTTTTATGTGCCATTGAATCCAGAAAATGCCAACTCCTATGTAGCGTTCGCTAGTGGTAGTGGGATCACTCCTATCATTTCGATTATTGAAACCACCCTTCGAACAGAGCCGGAAAGCGAGTTCACCTTGTTCTATGGCAACAGGCGAACTGGTGCAATAATATTTCAGGAAGAGCTGGAAGCATTGAAAAACCGATACATGGGACGGTTTAGTTTGTATCATATATTGAGCAAAGAGCGACAGGAATCCGATTTGTTTAATGGACGAATTGATGCAGATAAGATCCAGTCCTATGCACGACTTTTCTTTGATCCTGAAGCGGTTGATCACTACTTCACCTGTGGACCCGAGGAAATGATGCTATCCGTTCAAAGTGAATTGAAAAATCTTGGAGTACCGGAGGAAAGAATACACCTTGAACTATTTACCTCACCTGTTGGAAAGTTAGGCGGAAAAGAAAAAGAGGTGAAACATGAAAAAGCTCATGCCCAGATTACCATCATACTGGATGGAAATAGCATGACCTTTCCATACGATTCTGATAAGTCCATACTAGATGTTGCGTTTGATAATGGTGCAGACCTCCCATATGCATGTAAGGGTGGTGTTTGCAGTACATGCGTTTGCAAAATAGAAGAAGGTGAGGTGGAAATGGATGTGAATTACGCGCTTGAACCAGATGAGCTGGAAAGAGGCTTAAGACTCAGCTGTCAGGCATATCCTAAAACAGATAAGGTGAAGCTGAACTTTGATGTTTGATTACAACCGAACAAAGGAGAATTGAAACGTGTTAAGTAACTTTGAAACAAAGGATTAGAAGATGGACATAAAGAGTTTAGAAGATCGGTTTAACGAGAAGATTGATAATGACATCCGAATCGAACCAAAAGACTGGATGCCGGAGAATTATCGAAAGACATTAATCCGCCAAATCTCTCAGCATGCACACTCCGAGATCGTAGGGATGCTGCCAGAAGCAAACTGGATTACACGGGCACCTACATTGAGAAGAAAAGCAGCAGCATTAGCTAAAGTTCAGGATGAGGCAGGTCACGGGCTATACCTATACAGCGCTTGCGAAACCCTGGGTGTGGAAAGAGATCAGCTTCTTCAGGATCTTCATTCTGGAAAAGCAAAATATTCATCCATCTTCAACTATCCCACTTTGACATGGGCTGACATGGGAGCCATTGGATGGCTGGTAGATGGAGCAGCCATCATGAACCAGGTGCCACTATGCCGAGCGTCATACGGTCCTTATGCCAGAGCAATGGTAAGGGTTTGTAAAGAAGAGTCCTTCCATCAGCGACAAGGATTTGAAATCATGCTAACCCTCTGCAGAGGCTCGGAAGAGCAGAAAAAAATGGCACAAGATGCACTTAACAGATGGTGGTGGCCAGCTCTTATGATGTTTGGCCCTCAAGATAAAGACTCAACACACACAGAGCAATCCATGCGATGGGGGATCAAACGATTCACCAACGATGAACTCCGTCAAAAATTTGTGGATGTATCCAAACCACAGGCTGACCTACTCGGAATTACCATTCCAGACCCGGATTTGAAATGGAATGAAGAACGTGGGCATTACGATTTCGGTGAGATCAACTGGGAAGAATTCTTTAATGTGATCAAAGGCAATGGCCCTTGCAATAAGCAGCGTGTAGATGCACGAAGAAACGCCTATGATAATGGTGCTTGGGTAAGAGAAGCTGCTGCTGCATATGCGGAGAAGAAAGAAAACCAAAAACAGGCGGCTGCCTGATTGTTAATTACACCCTTTGACACGCTCAGGGTGACAAATAAAACACTATGAAAAATTGGCCCCTTTGGGAAATATTTATCAGAAGTAAAGCAGGACTTAATCACAAACATGTGGGTAGTCTTCATGCAGCGGATGAGGAAATGGCTATCCAAAATGCAAGAGATGTGTATACCCGTAGAAATGAAGGTGTGAGTATCTGGGTGGTCAAGTCGGAGCATATCACTGCATCAGATCCGGATGATTCAGATCCGTTGTACGAACCTGCTAAAGACAAAGTATATCGTCATCCAACGTTCTACGATTTACCAGACGAAGTAAAGCATATGTAATAATTAATGTCATCCTGAGCTTGTCGAAGGGTGTTTTAATATGAAAGACCAAAACCTATATAATTACGTTCTCCAACATGCAGACAACTCTCTGATTTTAGGTCAGAGACTTGCGGAGTGGTGTGGACATGGGCCAATTCTAGAGCAAGACATTGCGATGACCAACATCAGTCTGGACATGATTGGTCAATCCCGTATGTGGTATCAATATGCCGCCGAAATACAGGGCGAAGGCAAGTCAGAAGACGAAATCGTTGCTTTCAGGGATGCATGGGACTATCGCAACGTGCTTTTGGTAGAACAACCAAATGGTGATTTTGCGCAAACTATTTTTCGACAGTTTTTATTCGATACCTTTAGTGTTCATTTCTATGAGATGCTCATGGAAAGCAAGGATGAACGACTTGCTGCCATTGCTGCTAAATCTCACAAAGAAGCACTCTACCATGTCAAATGGAGTGGTGACTGGGTGATCCGACTCGGTGACGGAACGGAAGAAAGTCACAATAGAATGAAAGCAGCGATAGAGGAACTTTGGTCCTATTCTGGCGAACTAACCAAACCTAACGAAACGGAGCAGAAGGCACTCGAAGAAGGTTATGGAGTGGATTTGGTTGTTTTGAAAGAAAAAAGAGACGCCAAAATTCGAGAGGTACTCACCGAAGCAACATTGGATATACCTGAAAGTACTTATACACATGAAGGTGGTAAAGATGGGCGTCACACGGAGCATTTGGGCTACATCCTTTCTGATTTGCAATTTCTCCAGAGAGCCTACCCGGGACAGGAGTGGTAATCTAGAATGGAAGCACTTATTTCTAAGAATTTTGAGTTGCATGCCACTCGCATTCCAGAGCTCAGCACCCCAATGCATGTCTATAAATCAAAGAATTTAATCTTTGTAGACAGTAAGCTATCCTGCGATACATTCAACTTATTATACATCAATAACCCTGAACTTTCAGATAAAGAACTAGGTGAAGCTTTAAAGCATTACAAAGCCAACAATCTGGAATACTGCATTTGGATTAATAATAAAAATTTAAGTCAGCAGGTAAAAAATACCTTCAAGACACGTGGTATTGAAGAGCAAGCTAGTGAAGTAGGCATGGGAATGGACTTGAACACTTACGAGCCGATTTCCGATAACACCCATCCAAATATTAAGGAGGTTAAGAATAAAGAACAGTTGGCAACCTACGCCAGGGTCATTGCTGAAAACTGGTCTCCACCAGATCAGAATGTCTTGAAATATTACAATCTCACTGCCGATCATTACCTCAATCCAACCAATCAAATTAAGTTACTCATCTACTACCACGAAGGACAACCAGCTTCATGTGTTGAATTATTCCCAACCGATGAAGACACCATTGGTTTCTACGGTTTTGCTACATTGGAAAAATATAGAGGGCGCGGAATTGGAACCACCCTTTTGACTTTTGCATTAAATAAGGCAAAGGAGCTAGGCTATAAAAATGCCATCCTTCAGGGAACCGAAGACGGCCTGAACATTTATAAAAAAATGGGGTTCAAAGATTATAGCACCTATTATGAATTTGCGTAATGGTCATCGATAAAAACCATATCTACCACATCCTCGAAAATGTCACTGACCCGGAAATTCCGGTAATCTCTGTTCGTGATCTTGGCATAATTCGAGACGTATTAATCACAGAAGATTTTGTAGAAGTAGTCATCACTCCAACTTACTCGGGTTGTCCGGCCATGCTGGAGATCGAAAAAAACATTCATAATGCCCTAAAGAAGGAAGGCATTGATCATTTCAAGATTACCACCGTCCTCTCCCCTGCTTGGACCACCGAGTGGATGACCGAAGAAGGCAAACAGAAACTAAAAGAATACGGCATTGCTCCCCCCAATCCATCCAACCCGGAAGATATTGAATGTCCTCAGTGTAGCTCAAAGAACACGCAACTGTTAAGTGAATTCGGCTCTACCGCTTGTAAGTCACTCTTTAAGTGCAATGATTGCCTGGAGCCATTTGATTATTTTAAGTGTCATTAACGAAATCTCTCCTTGTCATCCTGAGGCGGCAACAAGCCGGGACTCGAAGGATAGACAATTACAAAATCATTTTTTTTACATTAGATCAAAGCATGCCGTCTTCGAGAACCTCAGACTGACATAATGAAGAGCCTCGGCGGCTTGGGGGGGGGTGAAAAGAGAACTCATTTTTTCAAACGTACGTTATTACGTACATTTGGAAGATGAAGTCATATACAATTACCGATTTAAGGAAGAACATCTACAAAGTGGTGGAAGAAACCGGAAAGACGCATGAACCGGTTCACATCTACGGAAAAAATGGAAATGCGGTGATGATTGGAGAAGACGACTGGCGTGCCATTCAAGAGACCTTACATCTTCACTCGGTACCAGGGATGGCAGAATCCATCATCAAAGGACTCAAAACTCCTATTGAGGAAACTTCAGATAAACTCGACTGGTGAGTTACAAGCTGGTTTTTACTAAGCAGGCTCAGAAAGATGCAAAGAAGGTAACATCCTCTGGACTCAAACCAAAAGTTGTTGAGCTGCTAAAAATCCTGGAAGAAAATCCTTATCAGGAGTATCCGCCTTTTGAACGACTAGTTGGTGACTTAAGTGGCGCCATTTCCAGACGAATCAATATCCAGCACCGCTTAGTGTATCAGGTGCTCGAAGAAGAAAAAATTGTCAAAGTGATCCGTATGTGGACGCATTATGAGTAAGATCAAACTACTAATACACCCCTAAAGTCCCCTCAAGGGGACATTTTAGAATCATAATTAGAAGAATTCCCCCTTTGAAACGGTTGGACGATTCGAGGGTGAGGGTCTTTTCTCTCCCAGTCATTCCGAACGAATGTGAGGAATCTTTTAACTTCGCAATCCAAACATTTAACCCATGTCAGACACCCTTCAAATAACCAAAAAAGATAAACTCGGCATCCTGACGTTCAACCGTCCGGATGTCTTCAATAGCTTCAATAAAGAACTAGCGTTAGCAGTACAAAAAGCGCTGGATACTTTCGCAAAAGACGATTCCGTGCGTGCGATTATGCTAACCGGAAACGGAAAAGCTTTCTGTGCCGGACAAGACCTACAGGAAGCCATCGCCGACAATGGATTGGAGATCGAGCAGATTGTGGATGAGCACTACAACCCGATCATCCGGCAAATTCGAACCATCGAAAAGCCAATCATCGCTGCAGTAAATGGCGTAGCAGCGGGTGCAGGCGCAAACATTGCCCTGGCATGCGATGTGTGTGTAGCTACCGAATCATCCGCTTTTATTCAGGCATTCAGTAAAATTGGATTGGTACCTGATAGTGGCGGAACGTTCACATTACCAAGGATTATTGGATTTGGTAAAGCTTCCGCATTGATGATGCTGGGAGATAAAGTGTCAGCTAATGATGCTGAAAAGATGGGCATGATCTATAAAGTATTCAGTGACGACAGTTTTGCGGAAGAAGCCGAAAAAGTAGCGCAAACATTGGCAAACATGCCAACGAAAGGGCTGGCATACACCAAGCACTTGTTAAATCAGTCGTTTACTAACAACCTGAACGATCAATTGGAATTGGAAAAAGAATGGCAGTTTAAGGCCACCGAAACATATGACTACAAAGAAGGTGTTCAGGCCTTCATTGAAAAACGAAAACCAGAATTTAAAGGAGAGTAATGCCAAAATTAAGCGTGATAGGAGCCGGAACTATGGGAACCGGCATTGCACAAGTAGCCGCCACCGCAGGATGGGATGTGGTGGTCAATGATGCAAATGGAGAAATGCTGGAAAAGTCATCAGCTAGCCTAGTGAAGGTGATGAATCGGCTGGTGGAGAAAGAAAAAATAGATCAGGAAACTGCAGACAAGATTCTTGGAAGAATAGATTTCACTGAAGATCAGCAATACTTTGAGAATTCCGATTTGGTGATCGAGGCGATTGTTGAGAACCTGGAAATCAAACAGAAGGTATTCAAAGCAGTAGAGGAGATCGTGAGGGAAGATACCATTATCGCTTCTAACACCTCCTCCTTATCACTGGCCTCCATTGGTGCAGCATTGAAAGATCCTTCGCGCTTTGTGGGTATCCATTTCTTCAACCCTGCCCCTTTGATGCCATTGGTAGAGATCATCCCCGCAGTACAAACAGCAGAGGAAACCACCAAACAAGCCAAAGACTGGGTGGATAGCTGGAAAAAACTGACCGTGCTGGCCAAAGACACGCCGGGCTTTATTGTCAACCGTGTTGCGCGACCATTCTATGGGGAATCCCTAAGAATTTATGAGGAAGGAATCGCTGATTTCAGTACCATCGATTGGGCCATGAAAGAATTGGGAGGTTTTCGAATGGGGCCTTTTGAGTTGATGGACTTTATCGGAAACGATATCAACTATACTGTCACAGAAACGGTTTTCGCGTCATTCTTTTACGATCCCAGATATAAGCCGTCCTTCACGCAAAAGCGCATGTCAGAGGCGGGATTCCTGGGCAGAAAGTCTGGAAGAGGGTATTATGACTATTCGGAAGGAGCTACTAAACCTGAACCGAAAAAGGATGAAAAATTAGGTCAGCAGATCCTGGATCGTGTATTGGTGATGCTCATCAATGAAGCTGCAGATGCACTGTTCCTGAACATCGCCAGCCGGGAGGATATTGATACTGCTATGACTAAGGGTGTAAACTATCCAAAAGGTTTGCTTCAATGGGCCGATGAAAAAGGAATTGACTGGTGCGTGAAAAGTCTGGATGCGCTGTACGATGAATATCGTGAAGACCGATACCGATGCAGTCCGTTGTTGAGAAGAATGGAGAAGGAGGGGAAAACTTTTTATTGACACCCTTCGAGAACCTCAGGGTGACACTCCTAATTGTTGTCATGCTGAGGCACTCGAAGTATGAGCCCAGGAAATGTGCGACTCACTCTGTTTGTCATGTTGAGCCTGCCGAAACATAAGACAAACATGCAGTTCCTTCTTCGCATGAACCGAACAAATTATATTTAGCCTGACAATGACCAAACCCGAAAAAATAGTCGCCGAGATGATGGCCAAAGACACCTTCAGCCAGTGGCTGGGAGTGGAAGTGCTTGAGGTGAAAGAAGGCTATGCCCGGATCAAAATGACTGTGCGTGAAGAAATGCTCAACGGTCACCGTGTGGCGCATGGAGGCATCTCCTTTTCACTGGCAGACTCAGCTTTTGCATTCGCCTCGAACTCTCACGGACAAAAGGCCGTTTCCATTGAAACGTCTATCAACCACATCAAACCAATACTCGAAGGAGACGAGCTGATAGCCACCGCAGAAAAAGAAAGTATCTCCAAAAGCCTTGGCCAGTACATTGTACGCGTTACACGAAACAATGAGCTCGTTGGGCTGTTTAAGGGAGTGGTCTTCAGAAAAAGTGAGGAATGGAAAGTGGGTTGAAAACTCGAAACTTGTGACTAGCAACTAGAAACTTTTACATGAACATCCAAATACCTGATCATATTGCCGCAATCAAAAGTTACCAGCCTGGCAAGACCATCCCTCAGCTGAAGGAGGAATACGGTTGGGACAAGGTGGCGATCCTCTGGAACAATGAAAACACGCTGGGCTACTCACCCAAATCCAGACAAGCGGTGATCGATGCATATGAGTCCATCAACTACTACCCCGACCCTGCCAGTGTAGACTTGAAAAAGGCATTATCCCAACGGCTGGACAAACCAGATAATCAGATCATGCTCGGCAATGGTTCCGAATCAGTGCTGATGCTCGCTATCCGTGCGCTGTGCACAGGAGATGATGAGTTTCTGACTTCAGAGGGAGGCTTTGTCATCATCTATAACTGGGCGCGGATCAACAATGTACGCTGTGTGGCCATGCCGATGACAGAGGGATATGGATTTGACCTGGAGGCCATCAAAAGCCGCATCAACCGAAATACGAAGATCATTTATCTAGCCAATTGTAACAATCCGACAGGCACAGGCATTTCAAAAGCAGAGCTGGACAACTTCATGCAGTCCGTGCCGGATCACATCCTGGTGATTGTAGATGAGGCATACTTTGAATATTCACAGGCACTCGATCTTGATTTTCCTAACTCGCTGGAGATGGATTACCCCAACATCCTGACACTACGCACATTTAGCAAGGCCTATGGTATTGCAGGTGTACGATTGGGATTCGCGGTTGGCAATGAAAAGATTATTGAAGCGATGGCAAAAGCCAAGCTTACCTTTGAGCCCACCGCATTGGCACAGGCTGCCGGCATGGGTGCCCTCAACGACGATGACTTTTTGAAAGAAACGATTAACAACAACACCGAAGGACTGAAGTACTTCTACCAGGAGTTTGATCGACTGGGAGTGAAATACGTTCCTTCCTATGGCAACTTCGTGATGACCGTATGGAAAGACCGTGATGAGGTCATGCACGTATTTGACAAGCTGATGAAACGCGGAGTGCTCGTACGCCCGCTCTATAATCCGATCGAACACTGCATCCGTATCTCTGTGGGCAGGCCGGAGGAGAATCAGCATTGTGTGGAGGCGCTGGAGGAAATTCTTTAACTGATCAATGATCTAGAACCGCCATCGCGATCCGACGAACGAAGGAGAAGCGATCTCATTCTTGTGTATCGAATCAATTATGAGACTGCTTCGCTCGTCCCTCGCTCGCAGTGACGGAAATATTTATGAAGGCATAATGTTGAGACAGCCTTCCGTGAACGAAGCATCTTATCCAGTGATTTAGATTCTTCACTGTGCCTGCCAGCCGGCAGGTTCGAATCTGTATTTTGCAGACCATAAACAATGATTTAGAACCTGAAACGAGTTCAGGGTGACGTTCCAGGGAGGAAGATGCCGTTTCAAGAACGGCATTTCAGAAGAAGGTTATTTGCCACTGTCTTTACGCTTCACCCCTTTCACCGCCTCTGCTGTCCAGGGGTCGTCGGGCCAGTGGTGCTTGGGGTAGCGGCCTTTCAGGTCTTTACGCACCTCATGGTAAGTTTCGTTCCAGAAGTTTTTTAAATCAGAAGTAACCTGCACAGGTTTAAAACCTGGGGAAAGAAGATGGATCAGTAAAGGTTGCTTTCCATCATTTACAGTTGGTGTTTCCGCCATGCCAAACAGCTCCTGGATACGAGCTGCCAATACAGGTGCTTCTCCATTGTCCCGATACATGATTTTGATGTTCGAGCCACTTGGTACTTCCATTTTAGCAGGTGCCAGCTTCTCCAACTGTTGCTGCTTTTCATAATCCAGCGAATGATACAGCACCTCATACAGGCTTATCTTTTTTAGCTCATGTGGCTTACGAATACCTTCCAGGTAAGGTGTCAACCATTCATTATTAGTCAATAATAAATTGTCCGTACTGAAATCATCCCAGCCTTCTCCTACTCTCCACTTGCTTAAGCTTTTTACCCGATTTTGTAGCTGCTCTACCTCCTCATTCCAATCCAGTAACGTTCGCCCTTCTTTTTTGATCGCATTGGAAATGGCATCTACCAAATGCGAGGGATCAGGATCAGGTAGCGGAACCGATTTCAATACAATGTTGCCAATGCGTAGGTCTTTGCTTGCATTCAAACCTCCATCTTCAGTATCCCATTCAATCACCTCTACTTCTTTTACTCTTGAAGCCAGATCTTTGGGGTTCAATGGAGATGCCAGGAATATTTTTCCCATGCCATCTCTGGCATCCATATTGGCTACAGCCAACCAGGATTCGTGTGCCAAATCATCTTTATGCCCAGCCATAACTATTCGGCCATTGGCCATCTTAAACTGGGCATTATTTCCCGGCCTGTTATGAGCAATCCGCTCAGGAAAAGCATACGTCAGCAGCAATCCGGTTTCATACGGATCGAATGGATCATTGTCTTCTTCCACATCAAATAGTTGGCGATAGGATGCTCCAACCTTTTCGATACGATCCAGCCTTCCGCCTTTTCGCTGCTCTCTTCGGTGCGTGCGTAAGGCTTCAATTCGGGTGTTGATGTCAATGCCAGCATCATTACCCAGAGGGTCCCGTTCCTCCAACAATGCGGCTATGTCAGCGGCCAAGGGGACATGATCTTCTTCTTCTGCCATCAGCATCATGTGAGCAATACGCGGATGACATGGCAATCGATGCATGTTTTTTCCATGTTCAGTGATGCGCCCGTTTTCCAGTGCTTCCAGCTCATGAAGGGTATTAATAGCAGAAAGCCACGCTCCGCGTGGCGGAGGAGTCAGCCAGGTAAGGCTGGTTGGATCAGTGATACCCCAGCTGGCCAGATCCAAGGCCAAAGAAGCCAGATCCACTTCCAGAATCTCTGGCGTTCGGTGTTCCTGCAGTCGGCCGTCGGTCACTTTAGACCACATGCGATAGCACACGCCAGGACTCAATCGACCGGCCCTTCCTGCTCGCTGCTCTGCAGAATCCTTGGAGATCTGCACAGTTTCCAAACGAGATAATCCTGATTTAGGATCCCATTTCATAGTACGTCCGAATCCGGTATCAACTACTACTTTGATGCCTTCGATGGTCAAACTGGTCTCAGCAATATTGGTCGCCAGTACTACTTTTCGTCTCCCTTCCCGATCCGGAAGAATGGCTGCTTTCTGTTTGTTGTAGGGCAGCTGTCCGTAGAGCGGATGGATAGACCATCCGCGCAGTTTTGGACGAAGAATACCTTCACATTTCTTTATTTCTCCCTGTCCGGGGAGGAAAACCAAAATATCCCCTTCGTGCTTTTTTGAGGCTTTCAAAATGGTATTGGCGGTCATTTCCGGAATCATAAACTGATCCTGATCGCCTTCATGAAAAATTTCAACAGGATATTGCCGACCTTGACTTTCAACCACTTTGGCATTTAGTAGACCAGCCAGTTGGGGTGTATTAAGTGTGGCTGACATGACCAATATTTTCAGGTCTGGTCTTAACACCTGCTGTGATTCTCTGCATAATGCTAATGCCACATCCGCATGGATGCTGCGCTCATGAAATTCATCGAAGATCACAAGTCCCACACCATCCAGTGAGTTATCTCCGTGGAGCATGCGAGTGAGGATACCCTCTGTCACCACTTCAATTCGTGTCTGATCGCTCACCTTCGTTTCGAATCGAATTCGATAGCCGACAGTCTCCCCTACTTTCTCATCCAGCAGTTCGGCCATTCGCATGGCTACTGAACGAGCCGCCAACCTTCTCGGCTCCAACATGATAATCTTTTGCCCCTTGAGCCATGCTTCTTCAAATAGTGCCAATGGCAGCAAAGTACTTTTTCCTGCACCCGGAGGGGCGTGTACGATGAGGGTCGCATCACTAGCTAATTGAGTTTTGACTTCATCGAGAATTTCTACGATGGGAAGGTCGATGGATTTGGGATTGAACATGAGTGCGAAGTTAGTGTCTCCTTCCCTGTCATACCGCAACGCCTGCAGGTAGGATTGATTCGGTATCTTCCAGTAAACAATAATCTCTTTTTCATGTGGAGGATGCCGTGTTGCTGCACGGCATGACAAAGGAATGAAATCGCCATCCCCACTTGTCATCGCGAAAGGCTTAATGCGTGATCTTCCAAGGAAGATAATCTCAGAGGAAGATGCCATTTCAGAGGACGGCATAACAAAATAGAGTGAGCATCCTTTTCTTGTCATACCGCACCTGATGCGGTATCTTCAGGAGCAATTAAATCACAAAGGAAGATGCAATATTGGTGCACTTCTGAAAAACACTACAGATGCCCTGCAAAGAGTATTACGTCTATATTCTCACCAATTATTCCAAAACCGTTCTTTATACCGGAATGACTAACGATCTGGAAAGAAGGGTATTGGAGCATAAGCAGAAGTTCGATCCAAAATCATTCACACGAAAATATCAGGTCAATCAATTAATGTGGTACGAATCACACAATGACGTGAATGAAGCAATAAAAAGAGAGAAGCTTATCAAAAAATGGAAACGTCAATGGAAGAATGAGTTGATCGAGAAAGAAAACCCAGAATGGAGAGATTTATCTCCAGGGTGGTTTGACTAACACTCACAGGAAGATGCCGTGTCGGTGCACGGCATGACAAACTAAAAACGAAGCGAATCACTCAGCAATTTAGACGGGATGGTAGCGTCACCGTGTGGAGCGTACAGCCCGAATATCAGTATAGGTGGAAAGCGACATGTTCTCTCCAAAAATATTTTCACCCCCTCACTTTTTAAATGCATAATAATTCGGAAATACTGATTAAACTTTGCATAAATGATCCATCCAAATACTGAGATCAAATACATCAATGACGTGGTGGGCTATGGTGTATTTGCGACGGAATTGATCCCTGAGGGGTCGATTACCTATGTGAAAGACAGTCTGGAGATTGTGATTTCACCCACCGACTATCTGGCTCACACGCCGGAAATGCAGGCCAACATCGAAAAGTATTCCTACATCGATGAAAACGGCGACCGAATTATTAGCTGGGACTTTGCGAAATATGTGAATCACTGCTGCAATTGCAACACGATCAGTACTGGCTATGGTTTTGAGATGGCTATCAGAGATATCTATCCTGGAGAGCAAATCACTGATGAGTATGGTATATTCAACCTCGAGGTGGAGATTCCCCTCGTTTGTGGTGAAAAAAGCTGCAGAAAGAAAGTGGGGCCTCAAGATTTTGAATCCCACTATGAAGCCTGGGATCTAAAGATCAAAAAGTCAATCAAACATGTATTGGAAGTTGATCAGCCTCTGATGTCCTTACTTGACTCTAAAACTCGTACTCAACTAGACCGGCTGGTAAAGGATCCTTCGCTATACAAGTCTGTCTATGCACTGAAATACAATAAAGCATTAAAAAGTCATTTACCACATACGATGAATGGCCTGCCTGATGTTTCTGAAAACTTAGATTTGACTTAGGCCTCATTCCATTTTATGGTTGTTTTTTAGGGGCATTTAACTGCTTTATGTACTAAAGTTAAAATCAACACCTAAACTCACTGTTATGAAAAGTCACCTAATCACCCTACTCACTATCGGAGCGTTGTTTATTTCAAACAGTTGCTTGGCACAAACCACGGAACCTGCTGCTGACAGTACGATCTACCATATTACCACAAAAGATGGCAATACTTACATTGGAACCATAGTAGAACGAAGCAGTCAAAGTGTAGTAATCGCAACAAATACTATTGGTACTATCACAATACCAATTGATCAAATCAGTGAAATTAAGGAAATCATAGGGTCAATGACTGACAGCAGAAACTGGCCTCATAACTTTCAAAGCTCAAACTATTTTGCATCTACCAGCGCATATGGTTTAAAAAAGGGAGAAGGGTTTTATCAAAATACCTGGATATTCTTCAACAACTTCTCCTATGGTGTTACTGATAACTTTTCTATCGGAGCTGGTGTTCTTGCTACATTTTTCTTTACTCCAGAGGCCCCTGTGTGGTTAACAGCTCGATTGACTACTCCTGTGGTTGAGGATAAATTAAATGTTGGTATCGGAGGTGTTTATGGAACACTTGACGGTGAGACTTTTGGCTACCTCTATGGAATGTCAACAATTGGTTCAAGAGATGCAAACTTTACCATTGGTGCAGGTAGTGGGTTCGTAAACGAAGACTTCTCAGATTTATTTTTGACTTTTGCCGGCAGCATACGCGCAAGTCGGAACTTCTACCTCCTGCTTGATGGATATGCAATTGAAAATACACTCTTTGCATTTATTGGAGGAAGATCCATGCTAGGACGTGCTAGTCTGGAATACGGCCTCTTGACATCCAGTGAATTCTCGATTGCCGGGATTCCCATTTTAGGTGTGACCATACCGCTTCACAAAAAATAATGTACTCTTAATATCCTTCGTTGTTTCTAAAAAAAGTGGATAACTCTTCCCACTTTTTTTATTGCCAGATGCGCCAACCACTTATTTTTGGCGACCATTTTTAGATTGATTGTATGAGACACGAAGAACGAATTGCGAGCGAGCTGAATATTACCCCCAGACAGGTCACGGCTACTGTTGGATTATTGGATGAAGGAGCCACAGTACCTTTCATTTCACGATACCGGAAGGAAGTAACAGGCAGTCTGGATGATTTGCAAGTAGCCTCAATTCGGGATCGCATACAGCAGCTTCGAGATCTGGATGCTCGACGAGAAGCTATCCTAAAATCAATCAAAGAACAGGAAAAACTAACTCCTGAACTGGAAAAGAAAATCAATGAAGCTGAGACAATGACCAAGTTGGAGGACTTGTACCTCCCCTATAAACCTAAGCGTAAGACCAGGGCAAGTGTTGCAAAAGAGAAAGGATTGGAGCCCCTGGCACTAAAGATTTTAGATCAAGGAAATTTTGATTTGACATTAGAGGCTGCCCAATATATCGACTCTGAAAAAGGAGTGGAATCTGAAGAAGATGCGCTCCAGGGTGCTCGTGACATTATTGCTGAGACCATCAATGAACATGCAGAGACTCGTCAGAAAATTCGGGAGCTCTTCATGAAAAAAGGAATAATCACCTCCAAAGTACTAAAGAGCAAAGAGAAGGAGGCTGATGCTCAGAAATACAAAGATTATTTCGAATGGGACGAGCCGATAGCCAAAATCCCATCGCACCGATTGCTGGCTATAAGAAGGGGAGAAAAGGAAGGGTTTCTTTCCATGAACATTGCCCCTGATGAAGAGGAAGCACTTCATATCATTGAAAAAGAATTTGTGAAAGGCAACACCGAGGCTAGTGAGCATGTTGCTACAGCTGCCAAAGACTGCTACAAGCGCCTAATGAGTGTAAGTATCGAAACTGAGGTGCGAATGGAAAGTAAGAAGAAGGCAGACGAAGAGGCCATCACGGTATTTGCCGAAAACCTAAAGCAGCTATTGATGGCTGCTCCTCTCGGGCAAAAAGCGGTGATGGCGATTGACCCAGGCTTTAGAACCGGATGTAAGGTTGTATGCCTTGACAAACAGGGGAAACTGTTGGAGTTCACAGCTATCTACCCGAACGAACCTCAAAAAGACATCACTCGAGCAGGAGAGACTGTAAAACATCTAGTAGAAAAGCATCAAATTGAAGCGATTGCCATTGGAAATGGCACTGCCAGTCGAGAGACAGAATCATTTGTAAAAAAGCTGGGATTGCATTCCAATGTAATTGTGGCAATGGTGAATGAAAGTGGAGCTTCTATCTACTCTGCTTCTGAAGCTGCAAGGGAAGAATTTCCTACGGAAGATGTGACAGTCAGAGGTTCGGTCTCAATCGGCAGGCGAATGATGGACCCTTTGGCTGAGCTAGTAAAAATTGACGCTAAGTCTATCGGAGTAGGTCAATATCAACATGATGTAGATCAGACTGCCTTGAAAAAATCACTGGATGATGTGGTGATGTCTTGTGTGAACAATGTGGGAGTAGAACTGAATACGGCGAGCAAGCAACTGCTGACATATGTTTCCGGTTTGGGGGCCAGTATTGCGGAAAATATCGTGAAGTACAGAAATGAAAATGGTCCTTTCAAGTCACGTGAGGCTTTGAAAAATGTTCCTAGACTTGGTGGCAAAGCTTTTGAGCAAGCAGCTGGATTCCTTCGAATAGAAGGTGCAGACAATCCTTTAGACAAAAGTGCTGTCCACCCTGAGCGATACTCCACCGTAGAGCAAATGGCCAGGGATGCACAGGCCACCGTGAGGGATCTGATGACTAGCGCTGAGTTGAGAAAAAAAGTTGATCTAAAGAAGTATGTTTCTGATGAGGTTGGTTTGCCTACCCTGAAAGACATTATGGATGAACTGGATAAGCCAGGCCGTGATCCAAGGGATCAGTTTGAAGCAGTTCAGTTTCAAGAAGGTGTAAATGAAATTACAGACCTAAAGCAAGGCATGAAACTTCCGGGTGTTGTGACAAACATCACCAAGTTTGGAGCTTTTGTTGACGTAGGAGTTCACCAGGATGGGTTGGTTCATATCAGTCATTTATCCAATTCCTTTGTCTCTGATCCTACTCAGGTAGTAAAGTTGGGACAAAAAGTAAATGTGACTGTACTGGAAGTAGATGTCTCCAGAAAACGAATTTCACTATCCATGAAGGGCGATGCTCCTCAAGTAAAAAGGAGTGAAAAGAAAAAAAATCAGAGACCGGATAGTACTAGAAAAATGGATCAAAACAGATCACAAAATCCTGAGGGAGATTTGCAGGCAAAACTCGCAATGCTGAAGGGAAAATTTGGTCAATGAGAAAGAAACAATATTATCCACTACCTTTGTAGATGTTGCGAAGGGAGGTATGCTCAGAGGCGAGGGCTGATCGTACGGGTAAAACCAATCACTAGCTGATTCTTCATTCCATGTACGATCTCTTATCGGGGATCATTTTAAGAACCAAAAAAATGAGAAAAAATGCCTTCATATCCTGTTAATCATAGCCTTTATGTTTTATTGTGGAATAAGTATAAGCCAGTGTTGGTGAAACTTATGCGCGATTCCGAGCAAGCTCCACAAGAGTATCAATTTATTCCTCACGAATTTCGTGACCTTAACGCCAAAGAAAAAGGTGGCCACTCTTTTACATTGGAAGCCCATAGAGGACGTGCAATCAACAACATTAAAATGTCTGTTGTAGCTCAGGATTTAATTGAAATTTTAGCCAAGTCAGCAACTGCATATGAGTTGATGGAGAGCGCAATCTATGAGTTTAAAATGGATAAACAGTATATGCTGACCGTAACCAAAAAAGAATTAAAGAAAGAGGAGCCAGCAGAAGATTCAGCAAGCCAGGAAGTAACTAAAGAGGTGAAAGAGAAAGAAGAAGCTTAATTTGTCTTCAACATTTCTTCTTTTGTCAACGAAATTGGGATATTTCCAATAGCGTTTAGCTCATCAAAGAATTCAAGCAGAACAAACGATTTGTTCTGCTTTTCTTTTTTACGGGCATACCCCATCATTGCATCTTCCAATAAATACTTTCCGGTGATATAACTGGTGCCATACCCCGGTTGACGCAAGTACAGATGTTGTTCAAAGATTAGGAGCTCCTTTTCCGTTTTCATCCAGCCTCTAGGTGTCCATTCCGAATGAATCTTTCCAGCCTCCTCCATGGTCATTTCATTCGCATGAGCATACAATGAGCCTAATCCACGAGCGGCCCGCTGAGCAATCATAATGTACACAATCTCCCGCACCCTTGGATCATCATCGTATAGACCCGCATCCATAAACATTTCTTCCACCGCTGTGGCTGTTCCTTCATTTCTGGAATCGAAAATATTGTAGAGCAATGGTCCCCTGCGGATTGGGCTTTCATTCGGTTCAGTATCCATCCTGGCCAACTCAAACCAGTGATAGAAATGAGAGTAAAGTGGTCTGGGGTCATGATGGGCTGTGATCCAAAAGAAGTTCCGTGTTTCTTCAGGGACAAATCCACCCAAATGTTCTCTTAGAGCAGGATCAAAATAATCCTTGACCGTAACGATAGAATCCTGATTCAGAAAATTGATCAGGCTCTCAGCCGATCGGTCAGCAAGGGCATCATATGCCTCTTCTGAATCCACAGGCTCTAGTTGAGGTAAAGTCCGATTGCGATGCTCTTCTAACTTGAGGGCTGACCATGCTCGTGCCAACTCTCGCTTAAGAATCATCACTTCATCTTCCCACGTCAACGGCACCAAGTGAACATTTTGAAGGTACCAGGTATAATTTTCCTTCCCAATTCCTGATGAACCTGTTTTATTAGGTACCTGATCTTTTAGCCAGGTAATGAAATCATCTGTAGAAATGATTGCCTCATCAATTGATGCAATGAGCTCTTCATCCTCATTGATGCCCGGCCATTCCTTAATCGTCTTTAGGTTTTCACTTTGAAATTCAATAGTACGGATGCCAGCAACCCATAAATCTCGAGCATTGCCCGTCAGGTTGGTCTTGGCCTGGGAATTGAGAGCAGGTATAACTTTCAAGTCGGTAAGCAACTGATCTCTTGAGGCGATATCCAATGGAAATTCATACTGCCATATTTCGGTGGTCCCATGATGAGTGGGGCCTTCATGCGCCGGCACATCACTACGATACATCCAAAGTGACTTATAAAAAGCAGGGTCTCGCTCCCAGGGCTTCAGTATCCGATAGTTAAAATCATAGCCATTCATTTCCGCCCAAACGATTTTCCAGTCAACCTTTTCTGGTACAGACCAGCCTGCTGTATCCATTGCCAAAAGTTTACTTTGGAGCTCCTTAAATTCTGCTTGCCTTATATCAAAAGTGACGCTTCTATAATCAGGAGCACCGTTATAAAGCGGTGGGTTTTCAAAACCCCGCCACTCTACAAATAACTCTACCAAATCATCATAGGTTGCTGGCTCTTTTTGGGTGGAATTATCTGCACTACTTTCTGGATTGTAAGGTGTACAGGCATATACTAAAATTACCAAAAAAGATATTTTACTTATTATTTTCATCATTATGCTAATTCAGAAATTACTTTGAGAGCTTTCTCAATTTCATTTTTCGAGTTGTAAATATGAACCGAGTGGCGAACTAAATCTTTACCTACCGATCTTGGCTGAAGTCGCTCCTTCTCCCACATTATTTTTTGCACTTCTGGACCGGTCAATCCTTTGACAGAATAGGTAGTAATGCCTGCGCACATTTCATCGTGAATTGAAGAATGAATGGTCACATGCTCCATTTGCTTTAACCCTGCTCTAAGGTGGTCTCCCAATTCCTTAATCCTTCCAATCCACCGATCTTCCCCTACCGTATTATAAAAATCTACCGCTGCATCATATCCTGTAATTAATGCTGGATTTCCTGTTCCATTTTGCATCAATCGGAACCCATGATCCTCCTGATTGTCCCAATTGTAGCTTGCAATTGTACTCCAGATATTTCCGACCACATCATTCCTGATAAATAGCAGCCCACTCCCAGGAGGCGCGAGCAGCCACTTATGCAAACTGGAGTAGTAAGCGTCACAACCAATTTCTTTCACATCCACTTTCACGTGCCCTACGCATTGAGCACCATCAATTATGGTGAAAATTCCACGTTTACGAGCTTCCCCACATATTTCCTTCACAGGCATGACTACCCCATATGCAGAAATAATGTGCGGAATAGCGATCACTCTTGTTTTGTCGGTCACTTCTTTAAAAATAGCGTCGAAGACCTCCTGCGGGTCGTTTGCCGGAATCGGAATAGTGGCCTGTTTATAAATGCATCCTTTTCGTTTGGCCAGCAGTTGCCAGACTGCAAACCCACCTCCATGTTCCAAATTGGTATTCAACAGCTCATCCCCTGCTTGAAGGTCTAGTCCCATCCCCACATAATTCATCCCAAAGGTGGCATTCTGTGTGAGTGATATTTCTTTGAAATCGGCATTGATGATTGCACCAAGTTTTTCTCTAAGCTCCTGATAGGGGAAATATCCACTAAGCAACTCCGGCCCTGACCCATCTTTATAATCAACCTCGGCACCATGCTTGGCATAGTGGCTCATGTGATCTATCACTTTTTGCAAAGTGTAGTTGGGAGTAGGTCCCATGGTGCCGTTGTTGAAGTAGGTCTGATCCTCTTTCAGAGCAAATTGCTTTCGGATGAGCTTCCAGTAATCCTGATCATTTAGCGAACTATCCTTAAGTTCATTTAACGAATGCTGACTTTCTGTGAAAGAAAAGAGAGGAAGTGTGAGTGCTCCAATTGCACTTTTCTGAAGAAATTCCCTTCGGTTGGTCATGACTGGTGAATTGGTGAATTCTAAAGATAATCAATGTGCATTTACTTATGTTTCCTTACCATCTCGCTGTAGACTCGTCCAAGGTTACATTCATCCGTCCTGCAGAAGGTAAAAGATGGATATCCGATTCCAGAAGTTATTTGTATAATCAGTCTTCTGAGGAAAGAATTTTACCAATTTTCCTCACCGTTGAGTCCAGTGCATTGGCATTTTTCTCTAATCCCTCCAGCGCTGGATTTTCATCTTTCAAGTGCTGTGTGATCGCTAAAATATTTGCAATTGGAGCTCTCACAAGATGAGCGTTTATAAATGAATATTCAAGGTCCTTTTGGTTCTCGTTGTTCAGCTGTTCTGTTCTACGATCTACAAGAACTTCAAGGTTCTGCTGGATCAGCTTTATTTCTTTGTTGTAATCTTCAAGTTCGGCGGACTTGATCATCAACTCCTTGTTTAGTTCATTATTCTGATGGTTTTGCATTTCAAGATCATTTCGCTCACGATCTATTGCGAGCTTGAAAACAATTAATAGAATTGCAATGATGATGAGGTTGAGAAAAAACTCAAAAAGCAAGTTCTGATACAGTATTTCACCAGAAATCGGAATTATGTCTGAAGTAAGTACAAAAATCAATGCCACCAGAATAACTGGAAATATGAACCGGTAAATGCCTCGGCTAATGGAAATTACAACGACTGATAGGACCGGAAAAATGTAAGCGGCTCCTCCCCTAACCCCAGCAGAAGTCATCCAGAAATAAACGAAAGCTGCGATTGTGAGTACACTAAATGCATTCATCAGGATGGGTCTTAGGCGCGGAAACTGCCTCAGGTAAAGCAATGTGACACTAGTCACCAAAAGAAAGATATCCAGTAGCAAATACTCTTTTTGAGAGGTATACGAAAGGTCAAAAACAATATTGATAACAAAATAGGGAGTAGCAATGGCCAGAGCAATCAGAAAAATTCTGTCCTCAAAATCAGCATCGAGTATCCATTTTTTAAGTTTCTTAATCATGCCCCTCAATCACTTTTTCTTTCAGCGCCCCAATTTCTGTTTTCAGCGAATTGCCTGATTTTCGAAGCATTTCCAAAAATGATCCATCCTGATTTTTCAATTCTACCCTGTCAATGGAAGCCATCGTCTTTTCAAAATTCTGATTGAGCTCAGTGGAAAGGATGGACAAATATTTTTCACGTCTCTTTTTCTGAGTATTTAGTGCCTTAGTTCGTTGAGAAACACGCCTATCTATTGCAAGGGTAAGCTCCTCAAGTATCACCTTTTGTTTTTCCAACTCCTGGCGTTTTTCGCTGAGCTCACGAGTTTTCATTTGCAGTTTATGCCTATTTTCTCTCAACCTGTCTCTTCTCTTCACCAAAACATACTTGGCATAAAAAGTAATGCCAATGATGCCCAGTGATGCAAAAATGAAATTCAGATCACTTGAATGCTTATCCTGATAGTTGCCTAAAAAGTCATATTGAACTTCTAGTAAAAGAATAGAAAGGAAAACTCCAGCAATTAAAATACTGGATAAATAAATCATCAGCCTACCCTTCAGTGAGAATATGATAAAGATGAGTCCCACAAAAATATTTTGCTCTATGCTAAGCTGGAGCCCGTTTGAAAAATGAAATGTGAAAATCAGCAATCCAATAAAAGGAACGTAGAAAAAACTCAGAACCCACAAAAAAGGAATTGAGGTTCGAAGTGCAACAATTGCGAAACAAAAAATGAGCGTGAAAGCAGCATCTGTATAGAAATCCGGATGACTACTGATATTATCTAAATCACCTATGACAGCCAATACAGACCTTATCAATCCCATGATGCAAGCAAACATCAAGACATTGTACTCAAACGGGTGTCTATTCGGATTTTCCAAGTTGGGTGATTAATAGGGCTCTTTAAAATAAGTAAACAAGGCTTTGTTTTCAATCCCATATCGACAAACGTCAAGTTTTAATGGTTAACTACAAAGCAAATTGAACACCGAGAGAGCATTAAGACATCTAAAAACTAATCGTGGACGATGAAACCTTCAGCTTAAATGAAACCCTTCAAAACAAAAAACCCGGCGAAAGGCCGGGTTATGTTGCTTAAATTATTTTTAAATAGAATCAATAATCTGATTGAGCGTGACGCTGGCCCTCATAGCCGCTGTGGCCATAGCTTCATTAGGTTGATAATAGCCCCCAATATCAACAGTTGATCCTTGTGCCGCAATCAACTCCTCATTGATTTTAGCTTCATTGGATGCAAGCTGCTGTGCCACAGATTCGAACGTAGACTTTAGCTCGGCATCCTCGTCTTGATTGGCCAACATTTCTGCCCAATACATGGCCAGGTAAAAATGGCTGCCTCGATTATCAATCTCATTCACCTTTCTGGACGGTGATTTATTCTCTTCCAAAAGTTTAGACGTTGCATTATCCAATGCATCAGCCATAATCTTCGCTTGCTTATTGTTGTATTTTTCGCTCAGGTGCTCTAGAGAAACAGCCAAGGCTAAAAATTCGCCGAGCGAATCCCAGCGAAGGTGGCCCTCCTCTACAAATTGCTGAACGTGCTTAGGAGCTGATCCGCCAGCTCCTGTTTCAAACAGACCTCCACCGTTCATTAGGGGAACAATGGATAGCATCTTGGCGCTTGTGCCCACCTCTAAAATTGGGAAAAGATCTGTGAGGTAATCTCGAAGTACATTCCCAGTAACTGAGATGGTATCTTGTCCTTTTCTTATTCTATTCACTGAAAATTTAGTGGCCTCCACTGGCGACATGATGTGAATCTCCAATCCGGATGTGTCGTGATCTTTTAAATATTGCTCCACTTTTTTGATCAGCTGAGCATCGTGAGCTCTACTCTTATCCAACCAGAAAACCGCAGGTACACCTGTCGCTCTAGCTCGATTGACTGCTAGCTTCACCCAATCCTGAATAGGTGCATCTTTTACCTGACACATACGGAAAATGTCACCCTCGTGAACCTCCTGCTCCAGCAACACATTTCCTGAAGAATCAGTTACCTGCACCTTACCTGCTTTATCAAACTGGAATGTTTTGTCATGCGAACCATACTCCTCAGCCTTTTGCGCCATCAACCCTACGTTTGGCACGCTACCCATGGTAGTTGGATCATAGGCACCATTTGCCTTACAATCATCGATCACTGCCTGATAAACTCCGGAATAGCATCTATCTGGAATCACCGCCTTGGTGTCCTGCGTCTTGTTGTCTTTGTTCCACATCTGACCGGAAGTTCGGATCATCGCCGGCATTGAGGCATCAATGATTACATCACTTGGTACATGTAGGTTGGTAATTCCTTTATCAGAATTTACCATAGCCAGTGCAGGACGTGTCTCATACACCTTGTCTATAGCTGCTTCTACTTCTTTTCTTTTAGCATCATCCAAAGACTGGATTTTGCTATATACATCACCTATCCCATTTTTTGAATCCACACCTAGTTCTTCGAAAAGAGCTGCATACTTTTCAAAAACATCTTTGTAATACACCTCCACTGCAGCTCCAAAAATGATAGGGTCAGACACCTTCATCATCGTGGCTTTCATGTGCAATGAGAAAAGTAGGTTTTTAGCTTTTGCATCCTCAATTTCGTTCTCGATAAATGTCTTCAGCTTACCCATATTCATCACCGACGCATCTATCACTTCACCAGCCTGTAGCGCAAAGCTGTCCTTCAGCACTTTCTTATTTCCGCTGGCGTCCTGAAATTCAATTTTCACTTCAGTGGCATTTTCTAGCGTGGTTGATTTTTCACTTCCAAAAAAATCACCTTCACTCATGCTTGCTACATGAGATTTGGAGTCAGCAGCCCATTTACCCATAGAATGGGGAAACTTTCTGGCAAAGTTTTTCACCGCTTTAGGAGCTCTCCGATCTGAATTTCCCTCTCGTAAGACTGGATTAACTGCACTTCCCTTCACTTTGTCATACCGAGACTTAATGTCTTTCTCTTTAGCATCTTTAGGATCATCCGGATAGTCTGGCAAGGCATATCCCTGAGACTGAAGTTCTTTAATGGCTCCTTTCAGCTGTGGAATAGACGCACTGATATTTGGCAACTTGATAATGTTTGCTTCAGGTGTTTTGGCAATTTCCCCCAATTCGGTAAGTGCATCCCCAATACGCTGATCCTCATTCAAAAACTCAGGGAATAATGCAATGATCCTTCCCGCCAGGGAAATATCCCGAGTTTCTACCTCTACCCCAGCCTTCCCTGTAAAAGCCTTCACGATAGGTAAAAATGATTTGGTCGCTAAAGCAGGCGCTTCGTCTGTGTGTGTGTAAATGATCTTTGCCATTGATTTCTTTCTCTTGGTTTTAATTGACTAATATGACTCTTTTTCGTTGGGGAATTTTTGGGATTTAATGTCGGAAACGTAGTTCTCGAAGGCTTCTTTCATGATCTTGTTCAGATCTGCGTATTGCCTAAGAAAACGAGGTTTAAAATCTTGGGTGATGCCGAGCATATCGTGAACAACCAGTACCTGACCATCAGTATCCGGCCCGGCTCCTATGCCGATAGTGGGTATGGAAATAGACTCTGAAACTTTTTTAGCAAGCTTAGAAGGAATCTTTTCAAGTACGATTGCAAAACAACCGAGTTGTTCGAGAATTTTAGCATCCTCGATCAGCTTTTTTGCTTCCTCCTCCTCCTTTGCTCTCACAGTATATGTGCCAAATTTGTAAATGGACTGTGGGGTCAATCCCAGATGTCCCATGACCGGGATTCCTGCTGATAAAACCCGCGTGATACTATCTTTGATCTCCACGCCACCTTCCATTTTCACAGCATGTCCGCCAGACTCCTTCATGATTCGGATGCAAGATCGAAGGGCCTCAGACGAGCTACCCTGATAGCTCCCAAAAGGAACGTCTACAACCACCAAAGCTCTATTCACAGCTTTCACTACCGAGGTGGCATGCCAGATCATATGATCCAATGTGATTGGTAGAGTAGTTTCATTTCCCGCCATCACATTCGATGCGCTATCACCTACCAAAATGACATCAACTCCAGCCTGATCAATGATCTTAGCCATGGAGTAATCATATGCAGTAAGCATGGATATTTTCTCACCTTTGGACTTCATCTCCTGAAGCTGGTGGGTGGTTACGATTTTTATTTTTCCTTGTACACTCATGGCATAAAATGGATGCGCAATTTACATAATCGACAATGGACTTTAAAATAACCCAAAACTGTGACGTGGCATTTAATTTGATGTAAATTGACCAAATCAATATTGAAAATTAAATGAAACTACTTTCACTCACCTTTGTATTTTTCGCCACTGTGTTGACTAACTGTCAAGAAGAGGTGCAAAGTTCAGATATCACAAAAATTGAATTTGGAACAAGCTTTGGAATGTGTGCCGGATATTGCACGAAGACATTGACGCTGACAAATGATCTTGCTCAAAAAACAGTTACCCCCAGAGTCAATCAAAACCTGGAAGAGAAGACATGCTCCACCATTTATAGTGGATTTAACTCATTATCTGCAAAAATTGACAGACAAGCATTTTTAGAACTAGAAGAAACCATCGGCTGTCCTGATTGCGCTGATGGCGGTGCAGAATGGATCGAAATAACCACTCCGGAGGGAAGTAAGAGAGTGACCTTCGAATATGGGAAAGAGCCCGGGGCTGTAAAATCCTTCATAGGTGAACTGAGAAAATATTACGATCAATTGGGTGAGTGTAATTGATCTATTTGCCCCAAAGATTGTATTTGTCTTTGATCGAAATAATAATGTATGCCGACTCATATGACTGAATCTGACTTGGTTTCTCACCAAAACATACTATATGTGTCCTATTAGATGGTTTTGTTATAGTTCTGATCGAGCTTGAATTTCCTTCGATTGAATAAGATTCATTCTCATCTGAGTCGATAATGGAAAAAAATGGAAATCCATTTTCTTGCGCAACTTCAGCACATCGAAGTAGTGCAAAATCAGTAGATCTTTCGGAAGATGTGAATCCGTTTCCACTAAATCTCACAATAAACTCGTTCTCAGACAATCTTGTACTAGAATAACCTCCAAGGAGGTTATTGCCTTTATATGGCGTAGCGCAACTTGCAATTGCCAACATACCTATTGTAATCAATGCTTTCATATTTTAACATCACTTCCATTTAATACTACAACCAATACTAGGCTTTTGGTCCTCAATTATAGGCTCATCTTCCAGGTGAGCCTCAAGGGCATTGACTAAATCATCTCCGGTTACGGGCTCTGGATTTCCCGGTGTACTTGCATCAAACCTGCCACGATAGATGCACTTCAGATCTTCATCAAATACAAAAAAATCCGGCGTGCAAGCTGCCTGATAGGCTTTCGCCACTTCCTGGGTTTCGTCATATAGGTATGGGAAACAAAAATCGAATTCCTCTGCCTGAGCACGCAATCCTTCAGGCCCATCTTCCGGGTATGTACTGGCATCATTGGATGAAATAGCCACAAATCCCATCTTCAAATCACTGTATTGTCTTGCAATCACCGCAATCTCTTCCTCAATATTTTTTACATAGGGACAGTGAGCACATATAAACATCACCACCAATCCATATTCCAACCGCACATCGTTGAGTGTTTTATTAGTTCCGGATATTACATCCGGTAAATTAAAATCTGGCGCTACCGTACCAAGCGGCATCATATTCGATTCTACTGCTGCCATACTTTCGAATTGATTATTTTTAAATCTGAGCTAAAAGTTAATACAAGACAACCCATGAAAAAATTCATTTTGACCCTTTTCACGATTTCAGTCCTGCATACTGCTGTGGCACAAATCACCCCCGCCCCATCAAGAACTGATGGAGATGGACCATATGATATGACCATAATCAGGGGTGCAACCGTGATCAATGGGAATGGGGCACCTCCTATCGGACCTGTAGATATTGTGATCGAAAAGAACAAGATTACCAAAGTGCAAGTAGTCGGCTATCCGGGTGTTGAAATAAATCCTGATCGCAGACCAAAACTCGAGGGTAATGGAATGGAAATAGATGCTGAAGGCATGTATGTGCTACCAGGATTTGTAGATATGCACGGACACATCGGGGGCACCAGTCAGGGTACTCCTGCTGAATATGTCTTCAAGCTTTGGTTGGCGCATGGTATCACTACCATCCGGGATCCATCCGCTGGCAATGGGCTGGACTGGGTATTGCGACATAAGAACCGAAGCATCAATAACGAAATCACTGCACCTCGGATTTTAGCATATACATCATTCGGTCAAAATCTTGAAGATGTGGAAATCGTCCGAAACCTGGCAAACGAACGCACGGTAGGATCTGAGGTTTTAAAAGGGCCAATCACAAATGCAGAAGAAGCAATTTCCTGGGTCAGAGCAAATTACAGACGAGGTGCGGATGGTATCAAGTTTTTTGGTGCTTCTCCTGAAGTTATGGAAGCTGCACTAAAGGAAAATAAGCGTCTTGGCTTGGGATCCGCGTGCCATCACGCCCAACTTAATGTTGGATGGTGGAATGTGCTGAACTCTGCGGAAGCAGGGCTGACTACAATGGAGCATTGGTACGGTTTGCCAGAGGCGCTTTTTGACGATAGAATAGTGCAGGACTATCCCGTAGACTACAACTACCAAAATGAGCAAGACCGATTTGGGGAAGCTGGAAAACTTTGGAAACAGGCCGCCAAGCCGTATTCTGAAAAGTGGAATGCTGTGATGAATCGATTGCTCGAACTGGACTTTACCCTGGATCCTACATTCAATATATATGAAGCAAGCAGAGACCTGATGCGATCTAGAAATGCAGACTGGCACAAGGACTACACATTACCATCACTCTGGGAGTTTTATCAGCCGAGTAAGGTGTCGCACGGGTCTTATTGGCACTTCTGGGGAACGGAAGAAGAAGTGGCCTGGAAAGAAAACTATAAGCTATGGATGACCTTCGTCAATGAGTATAAAAATCGTGGTGGTCGTGTTACTACAGGTTCCGATTCAGGCTTCATTTTTCAGCTGTATGGTTTTGCCTACATACGCGAACTTGAGCTCTTGAGAGAGGCTGGCTTCCACCCCTTAGAGGTAATACGCTCAGCTACCTTACTTGGAGCACAGGCTTTGGGTATGGAAAAAGAGATTGGTACCATTGAGGTTGGAAAGCTGGCAGATTTGGTAATTGTGGAAGAGAATCCTCTGGCAAATCTGAAAGTGCTGTATGGTACCGGAGCTATTAAATTGACAGATGATAATGAGGTGACACGAGTGGGTGGCGTGAAATACACGATTAAAGATGGTGTGGTTTATGATGCCAAGGAACTACTTAAAGATGTGCGTGAAATGGTAAAAGAAGCCAAGAATGGCGAAGATTTGAAACAACCCGGGTATCCAAACTGGAAAGAATAAACTATGAAACTAAAAACATTAATCGCTCTTCCAATTATCCTAATTGCCTGCCAGCAAGGAGATAGTACTGAAAGTACTGAAACAGCATCGTTACAAGAAAGAGACCCAACCAAAATCTACAATCTGATGGGTGAGGAATTGCTGCCTGCAAAATTATCACCTGCAGATAGTGCAAAACTTGAGCAAGATGTGCAGGCAGCTAAAGCAGCCTTTGAGGCTTATCCAGACAGTCTGGATCTGATCATATGGTATGGTCGTAGACTGGCATATCAGGGTAAATATCTGGAGGCCATTTATACCTATACAAAAGGACTGGAAAAATTTCCAACCTCACATCGCCTTAGGCGGCATAGGGGACATAGATATATCACCACTCGTCAGCTTGATAAGGCAGTGAATGATTACGAAATGGCTGCTTTTTATAGCATAAACGCCAAAAATGCCATCGAGCCAGATGGAATTCCTAACAAACTCAACACGCCCCTGGGTAATGATAAATTTAATATCTGGTATCACTATGGTTTGGCCCATTACCTCAATGGAAGATACGATAAAGCCATTTCCGCCTACAAGAAGTGTATGGAGTTCAGTGATAATGATGACCTGCTTGTGGCAACCACCTATTGGCTCTACATGACCTATAAAAAAATTGGAAATGCAGAACTAGCAGAGAACCTCCTCTCTGAGATATCTGGCAACATGACAATAGTGGAAAATGATGCCTACCTTGACTTACTACTTCTTTTCAAGGGGGATAAAAGTGTAGAGGAACTGACGGCTAAAGCTTTACCAGAAAATGGAGCTATTGATCCTACCCGGGGATATGGTATTGGTAACTACTATCAGCAGCAGGGCAACATTGAGAAGGCCAACGAAGTATTTCTAAAGGTGTTGGAGAGCCCAAGTTGGGCTTCATTTGGGTACATCGCAGCAGAAGCCGAGTTGGCTACTGCTTTTCCTGTCCCAATCTCCTGATTTCATTTCTCAGCTGAATCGCAATGTTGGGGTAGTCCGTAATGATACCATCTACACCAGCGTTTAGCATTTTCACCATATCCTCCCGCGTATTTACAGGGTAAGCATGCACTTGATACCCCTTTGCATGCATCTGAAATACACGTCTGGGTGAAAGTGTCTCCCACTGAGGGTTGATAGCTTTCATCCGGTTGCTTTCTTTAGCACGGCCCATATGTATACGTGTCTCCAGATAAAACGCAATTAATGGAGCTGAATCTTCGCCCACAATCAATGCCTTGGTTTGGATATATGGATCGAGTTCATGCACCTCATCCAGATACTTTGGTTCGTAAGATTGAAGGATAATCCAGTCTTCACCATTCTCCTCACTCATGACCACCTCTACCAATTTCTCGGCAAAATCATGGTAATGCGGGTGATCCATGTGTTTGATCTCAATCAAAACAGTCACCTGGCCATCAATAAAGTCCAAGACTTCCTTAAGCGTAGGTATCCGCTCATCGGCATAGTGTGAATCATACCACGACCCAACATCAAACTGTTTGATCTCCTCCAAAGTGAAGTCGTGCACATCACCTGTCACTGGATTTCCAAGGGTATCTCGAGCAATCCGATCCAGTCGTTGATCATGGAAAACAATGATTTCCTCATCTTTTGTGTGCCTTACATCCAACTCAATTTGATCCACTCCCATATCCAGTGCTTTCTTGAATGCTGCCATGGTATTTTCAGGTGCCAGACCGGAAGCTCCCTTATGTGCAATAATTTGAAATTCTTCCCCAGCTAGCCTGTCTATTGACGTGCTGGCGAAAAAATTTCTATAAAACCAGGGTTCGAATAGGGATAAAGCGCCAAACAATATAAAGAACGGGGCGGAGTATAGAAGAAATTTCTTGGTCATCAGGTGTGATTATTTAACCGGAAAAGTTACTAAAAAAGAACCAAATACTACTATTCTGTTGGTTTCACCAAATTAATGCCTAGCTCCGCAAGCTGTTCATCTGAAATATGGGATGGTGAATCTATCATCACATCTCTGCCTGCGTTGTTCTTTGGAAAAGCGATAAAGTCCCGAATGCTTTGCTCACCAGCCATGATGGCACATAGTCTGTCAAACCCGAATGCTACTCCTCCATGTGGTGGGGCTCCATATTCAAACGCACCCATCAGAAAACCAAACTGTTCTTCAGCTTCCTCCTTAGAGAAACCAAGCACTTCAAACATCCTTGCCTGCATTGCTCGATCGTGAATACGAATGGATCCTCCTCCTGCTTCTACACCATTAATGACCATGTCATATGCATTTGCACGAACAGCTCCTGGATCGGAATCAAGTTTTGGCACATCCTCTGGTTTTGGAGCAGTAAATGGGTGGTGCATCGCATGGTATCGATTCGTTTCCTCATCCCATTCCAACAATGGAAAATCGAGCACCCAGGCGGCAGCCACTTTGTTCTTATCTCTCAGACCTAAAGTCTCGCCCATTTCAAGACGAAGTTCATTAAGTGCCTTTCTTGTTTGATTAGCTTCTCCAGCAAGAATTAAAAGCAAATCACCAGCCTTTGCGCCAAACTTTTCAGCCCATCCCTTCAATGCATCCTGATCGAAGAATTTATCCACAGAGGACTTGAAGGTTCCGTCTTCATTGCATTTCACATAAACCAGTCCCTTTGCTCCTATTTGTGGCTTTTTCACAAAATCTGTTAAAGCATCCAACTGTTTTCGTGTGTACTCTGCACATCCTTGAGCATTAATTCCCACGACCAATTCGGCACTATCGAAAACAACAAATCCTTTTCCCTGAGCAAGATCATTCAGCTCGCAAAACTCCATTCCAAATCTTAAATCAGGCTTATCAGAGCCATACTTACTCATAGCTTCATCATATGAAATTCGCTGAAAGTCTCCTAACTCAACCCCCTTTATTTCTTTATAAAGGAATTTAGTCATGCCCTCAAAGGTTTGAAGCACATCTTCCTGCTCCACAAAAGCCATCTCACAATCTATTTGTGTAAACTCTGGCTGACGATCAGCTCGCAGATCCTCATCACGAAAACACTTAACAATCTGAAAGTAGCGATCCATGCCTGCTACCATCAATAGTTGCTTGAAGGTTTGTGGTGATTGTGGAAGCGCATAAAACTCGTTCGCATTCATTCGCGAAGGCACTACAAAATCACGTGCTCCTTCTGGGGTGGATTTTATTAAATAAGGTGTTTCCACCTCAACAAATAACTCTTTATTTAAATACTCACGCACCTTTTGCATCATGGCGTGACGAAGCTGTAGCTTTTCTTTTACCGGATTTCGTCTGATGTCCAGGTAACGGTATTTCATACGCAAATCCTCGCCCCCGTCTGTCTCATCCTCGATGGTAAATGGCGGCACTTTAGACCCGTTAAGCAATTCCAGCTTACTGACACGAATCTCAATATCACCTGTTGCCATCTTGTCATTTTTAGAATAGCGCTCCACCACTTCGCCCGTGGCTTTCACCACAAACTCACGACCTGTTTTCTTTGCCTGATCAATAATGTTTTGATCTGTCACACCTTCTTCAAAAATCAGCTGAGTGATCCCATATCGATCTCTTAAATCCAACCAAACCACTCCTCCCTTGTCTCGCTGCTTTTGTACCCATCCACAAAGGGTTACTGTTTTCCCAACATGATCTTTTCTTAGTTCTCCACAGGTGTGTGTGCGTAACATAAATCTTCTATAATTGATATTTGAAAAAGAGGTGCAAAAGTAAGCCTTGATTAATAGGATTTATAAGATTCATTAGATTCAAGGATGGAAAATCTTGAAATGAGTACATACAAACATTCTGACATTACTGAAAAGATTATAGGATGTGCAATGAAAGTGCATCGAACGCTTGGAAATGGTTTTCAAGAAGTAATATACCAACGTGCGCTTGCAATAGAATTTGAAGAAAATAATTTAGGATTTGTAAGAGAACAAGAGCAATCTATTTTCTATAATAATTTTCAGATAGGCACCAGAAGGGTTGATTTTTTTGTTGAAAACAAAATCCTTGTTGAATTAAAAGCTGTAAAAGAACTTGAAAACGTACATTTAGCACAAGCTATCAATTATCTGGAAGCATTCAATATGGAAGTGGGATTACTGCTGAATTTTGGATCAACTAGCCTTCAGTTCAAAAGACTTCAAAGAAAACCCAAACCAAAATCATAAAAATCTTCTAATCATCTCAATCAAAGTTCAGACCTTCGCCATATGAAAAAATTTATTTGCATCGGCCTATTTTTCAATGCCGCTATTATTTTCTCGCAGGACAAAATGGTCAGACATCAGATCAACGAAGAAATATCCTATGAGGTACCGTCTTCATTTGTGTTAATGTCTAGTGGAGTGCGAAAGCAAAAGTATGTTTCTGCTCGGGAGCCTCTGGCCATGCACTCATCTATGGACAGAGAGGTGGATTTAGGTGTAAACTGGAACCAGATGCAATGGATGGACGGAGAAGAAGAAACGATCTATGGGTTTTACAAAGCCAGCATTCAGTCCATGTTTGATGAAGTGGAATTTATTCAGGACGAGATCAAAGAAGTAAATGGTAAGAAATTCATCGTTTTCGAATTTATTTCTTCGCTGAAAAGTGAGAATGCTTTTTCTGAAACAAAATCATCACGGAACTATACCTACATTCAGTACACCTCATATAATAATCAGGTGTTGCTCTTCAATTTTGGATGCAAGGCCCGGCTTATGAACCAGTGGCAACCAGTAGCTGCTGAAATTATGAATAGCGTAAAAGTGAAAGAGCAATAATGAGTCTTAGCATTTACAGTGACGAACATTTCATGAAGCAGGCTTTGAATGAAGCTCAAAATGCTTTTGATGAAGGAGAAATCCCAATTGGAGCGGTAGTGGTATGCGAAAATAAAATCATAGCTAAAGATCACAATCGAGTGGAGCGACTAAATGACGCAACAGCTCACGCAGAAATGCTGGCGATCACTGCAGCGCAAAATCACCTAGGGTCAAAATACCTGAATGAATGCACACTTTTCGTTACGTTGGAACCTTGCAGCATGTGTGCTGGAGGGCTTTTCTGGACACAGATTGGCAGAGTGGTCATTGGGGCACTAGACAAAGAGCGGGGATTCTCCAAATACAACAAAGACATCATCCATCCAAAGACAGATTTGAAGCTCGGAGTGATGGCTAATGAATGCGAAGTTTTAATAAAAGACTTCTTTAAAAAGCTTCGAGGCAACTAAACATGCCTTAAGCTTGTTATCTTCACAAATCATTTTTTTGAACCTTTAAAATCACATAATTATGGCTTTTGAATTACCAAACCTACCTTATGCACACGATGCATTGGAACCACATATAGATACAAAAACAATGGAAATCCACCATGGCAAGCATCATGCTGGATATGTTTCAAAATTGAATGCAGCAATTGAAGGCACAGATATGGCCGGAAAATCTTTGGAAGATTTGGTGAAAAATCATTCTGACAATGGTGCGGTAAGAAACAATGGTGGTGGCCACTGGAATCACAGCCTCTTCTGGGAAATCATGTCTCCAAATGGTGGAGGTGAGCCATCAGGCGCACTGGCAGACGCTATCAATTCAGCATTTGGATCGTTCGATAAATTCAAGGATGAATTCAGCAATGCAGCTGCAACCAGATTTGGATCCGGATGGGCCTGGCTTTGCAAAACATCTGATGGCAAACTCGAAGTTTGTTCATCTGCAAATCAGGACAACCCATTGATGCCTGGTGTAGGATGTGGCGGAACACCTATTCTTGGACTAGACGTATGGGAGCATGCATACTACCTAAACTATCAAAACAGAAGACCAGATTATATCAGTGCATTTTTTAATGTGGTAAACTGGGATGCAGTCAGCAAAAAGTTTGAAGGATAATCCCATTTAAAAAAGTCAGCTATATTTGCGACCAGAAATGAGAACACAACAACTACATCATCATGCACATCATATCCACTTCACCGAAGAGGTAAGAAGATGATGCTGTAGTTTATTAAAAATAAAACAAAAGGCCCGTCGGATTACCGACGGGCCTTTTTTGTTGCTATGCGACAAAAAACATTGAGAAAACGAAATAGTTCTAACAACAGAATTCTAAAAGAGAAATGAATCAAGTTTTAAAAATAGCAGTTCAAAAAAGCGGGAGGCTCAATGAAAAAAGTATGGAGCTTCTCAAAGAGTGCGGCATCAAAATCAACAATGGAGGGAAGCTGATGTCAACAGCATCCAATTTCCCTCTTGAGATTTTTTACCTACGAGACGATGATATTCCACAGTATGTCGCTGAGGGTGTGGCCGATATAGGCATTGTAGGAGAAAACGAATACCTGGAAAAACAGCAGCCTGTTGAGGTGATCAACCGAACCGGCTTTTCTAAATGCAGACTGTCACTGGCTGTGAAAAGAGAAGAAGATTATACAGGTCTGAGCTGGTTTTCAGGGAAACGAATTGCCACCAGTTATCCGGTGATCTTAAGGAATTTTCTAGAAAAGAATAAGATTGAGGCCACCATCGAAGTGATCAGTGGTAGTGTGGAGATTGCACCGGGCATTGGATTGGCTGATGCTGTGTTTGACATAGTAAGTACCGGCAGCACACTCTTGGCCAATGGACTAAGGGAGGTAGAGGTGGTTCTGAAAAGTGAAGCTTTGCTGGTAGCCAACACCATGCTCTCCGCTTCAAAAAAAGAACTTTTGGCTAAGCTTCTTTTTAGGATTGAGGCGGCAAAATCGGCGAAACAGAACAAATACATTTTGCTAAATGCACCAAATGATAAACTTGACACAATAAAAAAACTGCTGCCCGGAATGAGGAGCCCAACCGTATTGCCACTTGCAGAAGAAGGCTGGAGCAGTGTACACAGCGTAATCAAAGAAGATGAATTTTGGGAAGTGATCGATCAACTCAAAGAGCAGGGAGCTGAGGGGATTTTGGTATGTCCAATTGAAAAAATGATTGTATGATGTAGTCAACAGACTTTTAGTCGACAGTCAACTGTGGACTAATCGCTGTAGACAGTGGACTTGAATAAAATGAAAACAATAAAATATCCAAAAGAAGAAGAGTGGCCCTCATTGTGCCAGCGACCTACTTTCGATTTTTCTGAATTGGAGGATCGAGTAGGTGCTATCATGATGGATGTAAAAACTAACGGGGATCAGGCACTACTCCGATACAGCAAACAGTTTGATGGGGTGGAGTTGAATCAACTTGCCATTGATATTGCTAATCAATCATTCAACATCGATCCTGACTTAGCTGACGCTATCAAGCTTGCCAAGTCCAACATTGAAAAATTTCACCTGTCTCAAAAAGAGCAGCCTGAGATCATAGAGACAATGCCTGGCGTAAACTGCTGGCGAAAAAGTGTGGCCATCCAAAAAGTGGGCTTATACATTCCAGGAGGTTCTGCCCCGCTCTTTTCCACTCTTTTGATGCTGGCCATTCCGGCCAAAATTGCAGGATGCCAAAACATTGTTGTGTGTACGCCTCCAACTAAGGGAGGAGAGCTAAATGAAGTCATCGGCTGGACGTGTCAGCTATTGGGTATAGAAAAAGTTTTTCTAACCGGCGGGGCTCAAGCCATTGGCGCGATGACTTTTGGGACAAAGAGTATTCCAAAAGTGGATAAGATTTTTGGGCCTGGCAATCAGTTTGTCACGGCTGCCAAACAGTTCGCACAAAACTATGGAGTGGCAATAGACATGCCTGCAGGGCCAAGTGAAGTGCTCGTTATCGCTGATGATTCGGCATATCCCGAATTTGTAGCTGCAGACTTGCTTTCACAAGCGGAGCACGGCCCGGATAGCCAGGTGGTTTTGGTAAGTGACTCAAAGACATTGATTACTAAAGTCGGTTTAGAAATTGATAAACAGATCCAAGACTTACCAAGAAAAGAGATAGCATTGAAAGCACTCGAAAATAGTACTTCCATCCTAGTGAAAGATTTAAACGAGGCTGCTGTCTTCAGCAATACCTACGCACCAGAGCACTTGATTATCGCTACAAAAAATGCAGAAGAAGTTGGTGAGCAGATTACAATAGCAGGAAGTGTATTCTTAGGGAACTGGAGCTGTGAAAGTGCCGGCGATTATGCCAGCGGTACCAATCACACTCTACCTACCAACGGGTATGCTAGAAATTACAGTGGAGTGTCACTCGACAGCTTTGTGAAAAAAATCACTTTTCAAAAACTGGATGAAAATGGAATTCAAAAGATTGGTCCTGCCATTGAAAAAATGGCTGAGGCGGAGCAATTGCAGGCTCACAAAAATGCGGTGAGTTTGAGGTTAAAAAAATTAAATAATGAAAACTAACATCCCCCTACCCCCCTTCAAAGTGGGATTAACCACATATTTTATTTGGTGGAAATGTCCCCTTCAGGGGATCAAAGGGGTGCTTTTATAATAAAACAATATGTTTGATATAAATACTATAACAAGGGAAAACGTCAAAAAACTCAAGCCCTACTCCAGCGCCCGGGATGAGTTCAATGGAATAGCAGAGGTATCTCTAGATGCAAACGAAAATCCATTTGGCTTTGGGCTGAACCGATACCCTGATGGCAAGCTATCCAAGCTTAAAGCTGCGGTAGCAAACTATCGCAATGTTCAAAAAGATCAGTTGATTTTTGGCAATGGGAGCGATGAACTGATTGATTTGCTGATTCGCGCTTTTTGTGAGCCCAGGAGAGACAAAATTCTCACATTTACTCCTGGGTTTAGCATGTACGAAGTTTGTGCGGCAATCAACAATGTGGAGGTAATAAATGAGAGTCTCTCACCAGATTTTCAGATTGATTTTGAAGACCTTAAACCCAAACTCTCTGATCCGGAGTTGAAGCTGATCTTCATTTGCTCTCCCAATAACCCAACAGGGAATCAGATTGAAAAATCAACTATCGAAGAGATTCTTAAGTCCTTTGATGGACTGGTCATTGTTGATGAAGCTTACATAGACTTTGGTGGAGAAAGTCTGGTTGGTCAAAACATTTCAAACCTGTTCATTCTTCAGACATTTAGTAAAGCCTTTGGATTAGCAGGCGCTCGCCTGGGAATCGGGATTGGACAACCTGAGGTGATTGAAATACTGAATAAAATTAAGCCCCCTTACAATATCAATTCCCTGACGCAGCAAAAAGCAATTGATGCTTTAAGCAGACCTGAGCTCATCGAAAAACAGGTTTCTATTCTAAAAGAAGAGCGAGATAAGCTGGAAGCTGCACTTCTTAAACTACCCCTGGTGAAGAAAATTTATCCGTCCGTATCTAACTTCTTGCTGGTAGAATTTGATGATGCCAAGAAAACCTACTCTTATCTGGCCGATAAAGGGATTATCGTGAGAGATCGGTCAAGTCAGGTTGCAAATACGCTGCGAATTACCATTGGAACACCTGAGGAAAACCTTCGATTGATGGCTGCACTTCGAGAGGAAACCTATGCTCCTTCCGGTAGAATTGGGCGTTGCATTCGTAGCACTTCAGAAACAAAAATCAAGATTGAAGTCAACCTGGACGATCACCAGCAAACAGCTATTTCGACAGGTATCGCCTTCTTTGACCACATGTTGGATCAGATAGCCAGACACGGTGGGATTGGTTTGCAGGCACAAGTAGAAGGAGATATCCAAATCGACCCTCACCACACTATAGAGGATACTGCACTTGCACTTGGCTCTGCATTTAATGATGCGCTGAAAGATCGCAAGGGAATAGAGCGCTATGGTTTCCTCCTACCAATGGATGACTGTCTCGCACAGGTCGCGATAGATTTTGGAGGAAGACCGTGGATTGAGTGGGATGCCTCGTTCACCTCAACGCACGTTGGGGAGATGCCAACAGAAATGGTTTATCACTTTTTTAAATCTTTCTCAGATACCGCAAGATGCAATCTGAACATCAAAGCAGAGGGAGAGAATGATCATCACAAGGTGGAATCCATCTTCAAGGCCTTTGCCAGAGCCATAAAGATGGCACTAAGAAAGGATGAGAGTGGGGTTTTGCCTAGTACTAAAGGAGTTCTTTAGAATTGATAATGGACAATTAATAATTGACAATTGATAGTAATCGTAAAATATAATGCTGGTAACATACGCTCTGTGAAAAATTCATTGGATCGCATTGGAGTGGAGTCGGTGATTACCGATGATCCGGAGACTTTGATGAGTGCTGAGAAAGTGATATTTCCCGGAGTAGGAGAAGCAGGAACGGCCATGAGCTATTTGAAAGAGCGTGAGTTGGATCAGGTCATTATTTCATTGAAACAACCGTTTTTGGGTATTTGTCTGGGCATGCAGCTGATGTGTTTGCATTCGGAGGAGAAAGACACAGAATGCCTGGGTATCTTCAAAGAAAAGGTGAAGAAATTTCCTCCGAAGGGTATTATACCTCATATGGGATGGAATGATTTCATTCAGGTTAAAGGCCCACTATTTGAAGGGATCGAAAAAACAGATAACATGTACTTTGTTCATAGCTATTACGTCGAATTGGGCGAGGATACGGTTGGGGAAACTGACTATTTAGTTTCGTTTACCTCAGCCTTACAAAAAGATAATTTTTACGGCGTTCAGTTTCACCCGGAGAAGTCAGCGGATGTGGGGAGGAAACTAATTGAGAATTTTTTAGCACTATGAACTTAATTATAACCGTCATTCCTGCGCATGCAGGAATCTCCTTTAAAATTGAGATTCCTGAATTTCGCTACGCTACATCAGGAATGACGCTACCAAATAACATTGAACAATGCGAATAATACCAGCCATAGACATCATCGAAGGGAAGTGTGTACGTCTTTCCAAAGGCGATTATGATACCAAGAAAATTTACAATGAGGATCCTCTTGAGGTAGCTCAGCAATTTGAAGATTCAGGGCTCCAATATCTACACTTAGTAGACCTTGACGGAGCAAAAGCCAAGCACATTGTAAACTGGAAAGTGCTGGAAAAACTAGCAACGAAAACCAGTCTAAAAATTGATTTTGGAGGTGGAATAAAGTCGGATGAGGATTTAAGGATTGCATTTGAATGCGGTGCTAAACAAATCACCGGAGGAAGCATAGCGGTAAAAGAACCGGTAAAATTTACCTCCTGGATTACTGCTTATGGATCTGAAAAAATCATCCTGGGTGCGGATGCTTTGGATGGAAAGATTGCTGTCTCCGGATGGCAGGAAGAATCTGATTTAAAGATAGATACCTTTATTCAGGACTATGTTTCCAAGGGAATCAAATATGTCATTTCCACAGATATTTCGAAAGATGGAATGCTGGAAGGTCCTTCGTTTGATTTGTATCAATCCATTTTGGATAAGCTGCCAGATTTAAATCTGATTGCCAGTGGTGGTGTTTCTTCGATTGATGATTTAATCAAGTTGAAAGAACAGGGATTAGAAGGAGCGATTGTGGGGAAGGCGATTTATGAAAATAGAGTTACTTTAAAAGAACTATCAGAAATCAATGCTTAAAAAGAGGATCATACCGTGCCTCGATATCAAAGATGGTGAAACCGTCAAAGGTGTCAACTTCGTGGATATCCGAAGTGCAGGAGACCCAATTGAATTGGCCAAAAGATACGTTCAGGAAGGGGCTGACGAGCTCGTATTTCTTGATATCACTGCTACGGTGGAAGGGCGAAAAACATTCGCTGAACTGGTAGAGCAAATCGCTCATGAGATTAACATTCCTTTTACTGTAGGTGGTGGCATTTCATCCGTGGAAGATGCTACAGTTCTAGTCAAAGCAGGAGCTGACAAGGTGAGTATCAACTCTGCTGCTGTTCGAAGACCGGAATTAGTTAAAGAAATTGCAGATGAGTTTGGAAGTCAGTTTGTGGTTGTGGCCATCGATGCAGGACTGGTAGAAAATGAGTGGAAGGTATTTGTAAAAGGAGGCAGAGAAGCTACAGAGTTGGATGTTCATGCTTGGGCGAAGCAGGTAGAAGAACTTGGAGCCGGAGAAATATTGCTTACCTCTATGGCGAATGATGGAACCAAGTCAGGATTTGCTCTAGAACTGACTGGCAAGCTAGCAGAAGAGCTCAAGATACCAATCATAGCATCAGGAGGTGCGGGTAGCATGGAGCATTTTGCAGAAGTCTTTGAGCAAACAAAAGCTACTGGTGCACTTGCTGCCAGCGTCTTTCACTTTGGTGAGATTCCAATTCCAAAACTCAAGCAGTTTCTGGAAACAAAGAATATTGCAGTTAGAATTTAGTAGGTATCATGCTTATCGTTGATTATCAAGAAAAATGGGTTAGAAACTTTGAAGAAATCAAGAAGATTTTAAGTAATCAATTAGTATCAATTAAAATCCAAATTGAGCATATTGGAAGCACGGCTGTTCCTTTATTACCCGCCAAACCGATCATTGATATTGATACCATCTATTTTGACCTCTCTGATTTCGAAAAGATTAAGATCAAACTCGAAGAATTGAGATACTATCACAATGGAAATCAAGGAATCGAAGGCAGAGAGGTATTTAAAAGAAAGAATGAAGTGAATAATAAAGTTCTTGATTCTATCAGGCATCATCTTTATGTCTGCCATCATGAGTCAAGAGAATTAAAACATCATCTGCTTTTTAGAGATTACTTAAGAAGCAATCAAAAAGCACGAAAACAATACGAAAAACTTAAATACGAGTTAGCAGAAAAAGCTTCTCAGGACAAAAACATTTATGCACTCTTGAAGGAACAAAAAGCAAATGACTTCATTAGTGACTGCATAAGAAAGCAAAAACTTAAACATGGAAAATAACCAACTAATCCCTGCCATCATTCAGCATGCGCAAACAAATCAAGTCTTAATGCTTGGTTACATGAATGATGAATCACTTACAAAAACTAAAACAGAACTGAAAGTGACGTTCTTCAGCAGATCAAAGCAGCGTCTCTGGACCAAGGGGGAGACTTCCGGTAATTTTTTGAATGTTGTCAGCATTCAGGAAGACTGTGACAATGATACCTATTTGATAAAAGTGATTCCTGAAGGAGACACCTGTCATAAAGGAACATACACCTGTTTTGGCGAGAAAGAACCTACCGGATTCTTACACGAGCTACAGGGAATTATTCAATCAAGAAAAGATAATCCGTCAGAAAAGTCATATACCACAGAGCTTTTCAATAAAGGCACCAAAAAAATTGCTCAAAAAGTAGGAGAAGAGGCTACCGAAGTAATTTTGGAAGCAATGGATAACAAGAAGGATTTGCTGATTGAAGAATCCTCAGACCTGCTTTATCACTTTCTAGTATTATTGGCTGATCAAGGATTAAAACTGGAAGATGTGGAGTCTAAATTGATGGAGAGGCATTTGAAGAAGTCATAAATTCATTACGCTATCTAATTTTGGCAAAAACTTATTGGATGCTCTACCCATATAAATTTGAGGATTCAACGGAGAAATCGCATCCAGATTTTTATCAAATAGTAGAATATTTGGATAGCCAAACCATGTGTTTCCGCACTCCAAAACTAATTCGTGCCTGAAGCTCTGTTCCGATGAGGGACGGTAAATCATATTTTTTAAAGTCAATTCTGCGCTATCTCCATTGACCTTAAATAGATGGTAATCTTTTCTTAGTTCTGCATAATTATTTTCCTCTTTTAGATACCACTCTTCAGCTTGCTTGCATCCTTTGCACCAAGTTGTCCAGAAGAAAATAAGAACTGGCTTTTCAATCACATATTGATCAAAGTTGATAGTATCAGCTTCATACCATCCCGGTTTTAGTAGCTTTTTTGAAATACTTGGTACTGACAAGCCAGATTTTACTTCTTCGGTTGTTGTTTGTTGCTTTTCCGGAACCGAACAAGAAACTATGAATGCGATTAGGATAATTTTCTTCATAACCGTTTTAACGAACTGTAAAATATAAATATTATGAAGGCTTGACATTTAATTGAATGACTTGCTGATCAAGGGTTAAAATTGGAAGATGGAGAGGCTAAATAGATGGAGCGGCATTTGAAGAAAGCCTAAGCAATCTTAGCACCATCAAAATAGCTGATACGCATGTGGCAGCCATCTTCTATACCCACGAAGTGAAACTGTGTCCTTGGCCAGGTGGCCTGCGGAAAGTGCTTCATCAAGATTGGGCTCTGAACTTTTAATAAAATCCCAATGACATCAGGGTCCTTACCTTCTTGGAAGTGGTTGTTCAAGTGTTCTTTCGCTTCGCTTATTAGCTGAAGCACAACTCCCTGCTGACGATACTTTTCTCCAACAAAAGCACGGAAAACCCAAAAGGTTTTCCCAATAGGTTCATACAATCGCTTGATCATGGTACTTACACCAATGATCTCACCTTGCTCTCCTCTTGCAATAAGAACAATTTCTTCAACACGTTTTTCTGCTTGTTCCTGATTCAGTGCTCTTTCTGCAACCCAGAAATCAACGATCTCTTGCTTTTGCTTTGCATCAAGTTTCTGATAAACGAATTCGATTTTTGGGGTCATGCTCAGTCGATTGGATATGGAATGAAAATGAAGTTAGTAAACTCCTCATCAATCACAAACAAGCAACAGAATTCATCCGGATCTTTAAAATTCTCTTTGAAAATCTTCTCATCAGCAATCAACCCTCGTTGTGTAAACTCTTCCATAAACGAGGCATAGTAATGCCAGTCATTTTCAGCCTGAAACGCCTCCACCAATACCTGGCCTATTGGCTGGCTTATCTGGCACATCGGGAATATCGGATAATCAGAAAAATCCTGCTTTCGAATAGCATAAGAGGCTTCCCGAATTGGCTCTGCTACTTTTACAAAATCAGATGAGATTCTTCCTAACTGCTTGGGGTTTAGTTCTGGATCATTGTGCATGATTCTAATCTTTCAATCTAAGTAGTATTACATTTTCAACATGCTGGGTCTGCGGAAACATATCCACCGGCTGGATTTTTACCACATCATAGGATTGTCCCAAAATTTCCAGATCTCTTGCTTGCGTAGCTGGGTTACAGCTTACATAAACAATCCTGTTGGATTTCAAATCAGCCAGAAGCTGAGTCACTCTGGGATGCATCCCTGCTCGTGGAGGATCAGTGATGATTACATCCGGCTTGCCATGTTGATTGATAAATTCATTGCCGAGCAAATCTTTCATGTCACCCGCATAAAAATCTGTGTTGTCAATACCGTTGATTTCACTGTTTATTTTGGCGTCTGCAATGGCATCTTCCACATATTCTATCCCAACAACTTTTTTGGCCGATCTGGCAACAAAATTGGCTATAGTTCCAGTTCCCGTGTACAGATCGTATACGAGCTCATCTCCTTTTAAATCAGCAAAATCAGCAGCTATCTTATACAGCTCGTGCGCCTGCTCTGAGTTGGTCTGATAGAATGATTTAGGCCCAATCTTAAATTTCAAATCGCCCATCTGCTCCATGATATGATCATTTCCAGCAAATAACTCAACTTCTAAATCTGAAAAAGAATCATTGCCTTTTTCATTCACTACATACATCAATGAGGTAATCTGAGGAAATTCCCTTTTTAGAAAATTCATCATTAGGTCAAGTAATTCCTGATCTCGATAATAAACCTGAAGGATAACCATCAGATCACCTGTTGTAGCGGTTCTAATGACAAGGTTTCGAAGAAAGCCCTCTTGCTTTTTGACATCAAAATAGGGAATGCCATGCTTATCCGCATAGTCTTTAACTGCCAACCTAATTTCATTAGACGGATCTGATTGAAGATGGCATTTATTTACATTGATGATTTTATTGAACTGCTTAGGAATATGAAAACCCAATCCTGTCCTGACATGCTCTTCTTCCGAATTGATCTCTTCCTTTGTCAGCCATCTGAAATTTGAAAAGGTGAATTCAAGTTTATTCCGATAAAAGGAAGTTTTTTCTGATCCCAGAATTGGTTTTACCTCTGGCAATTTCAACCCGCTCAGTTTTCTCAAATTCTCTTCTACATGTCCTTGCTTGTATTTTAGCTGAGCATCATACTGCATATGTTGCCATTTGCATCCGCCACATAATCCAAAGTGCTCACAAAATGGTTCAGAACGCTCACTGGACTTTTGATGAAACTCTTCCACATACCCTTCAAGAAATTTCTTCTTCTTCCCCACCACTTTCACTTTCACTACATCACCGGGGGCTGTTTCCTTCACAAAAACGACCTGCCCATTAATTCGACCTACTCCCTTACCTTCCGAGGAAATTCCGGTGATTTCCAATGAATCTATAATCGCACCTTTCTTCATTGCCGCAAAATTACCATCCACACCTCTGGTTTACAGGGTTTTTCGTAATTTCATTGTTGTACTTTTTAGTAGATGAAGAAGTTACTAATCACCAGTTGTCTTATCCTCTTATCGGGGCTTTCCAATGCGTTTCACATTGTTGGAGGTGAGATTGAATTCATCTACCTCAGCGATGGACGGTATCGGATCAACCTGGTACAATATTTTGATGAAGCTCAAAATCAAAATCCGGGTCCTGATCCTTCGGTGACCGTGTACATTATCCGCAATGGTGATAATCAATTGATGTCCACACATGAATTACAGCTTACCCTACAGGAAAATGTTGAATATTCTAATATCGAGTGTGCAATAGACGAGCTGCAAACTTCTAGAGTATTTTACTCAGCGGATGTTGAGCTTAGTCCAGCACTCTATACGAACCCTGATGGGTATTATATCCAGTGGGAGCGATGTTGTAGAAATGAATCCATAGACAACATCGTAAATCCATCAGGCACTGGAATGAACTACATTCTGGAAATTCCCCCCTTGATGAAAAATGGTAAGATTTTCAAAAATTCATCACCTATTCTTTTCAAACCGCTGAGTGATTATGCATGTATCAATCAGCTATACTATGTGGAATTCACAGGTGTTGATCCTGATGGAGATTCGCTAGTTTATTCATTATCTACACCACTAAACAGCTCCTCTGCAGTAGCATTACCTATTCCACAGCCCAAGCCGCATTTCGGTGTGAATTTTAGAAGTGGATTCTCAAAAGACAACATGGTTGGCGGATCACCACCTTTAAGAATTAGCAATCGAGGGTTACTGACTGTAAATCCGGATCAAACTGGCCTTTTTGTATTTGCGGTGAAGGTGGAGGAATATAGAGATGGAGAAAAGATTGGTGAGGTAAGACGAGATTTTCAGATGTTGGTCGTAGATGGGTGTGAGCCACCCGATCCGCCATCCGTTGATATAGATATCCCAGGCGATCCCGGATTTGACCCTGAGGTAGACATACTCACCTACACAGCCAGCGACACAGAAAAGTGTTTTGACTTTTTAGTTTCAAACGTGACTGTTGGCGAAACCATTTCATTCCGTGCTGAAGGGGTGAATTTTGATGAAAAACTGAATGAGATTTTCTCCTTGAGCTCAGAGTTTGTGGATGGAAGCACAAGTGAGCTCAGAATTGAAGTATGCATCCCCGACTGTCCACCTATTAGAGATGCTCCTTTTATTTTGGATCTAATCGCTGCGGATAATGCGTGCCCGCTTCCTCAACTTGACACGCTCCGCCTTACCATTGAAGTGGAGCCACCACCAAACAATAAACCAGTTGCTACAACAGGTTCAAATACAATTACCATTGCTGAAAATAGCCCAACATATTTCCATACTGTAAGTGGTACAGATGCCGATGGAGAGGAAATGGAAATGTCACTCTACATCGAAGGAATAGAGGACCCAACTCTGCATGGTTTTAATCTTGCAAATGTCAGCAGCGGTGCAGGCAACATTTCCGGCGATCTGACATGGGATACGGATTGCACGGTCTATGACTTTACCGAAAAGCAAAACTTCAATGTAGGAATCATCATAAATGATGCGGATCAGTGTGATGTGCCCGGAGATACCGTCTTCATTGATGCCACTGTGATTCTCCCACCCAACAATGATCCTCAAGTGTCCTTTGGATCAACATTTCCTTCGCAAATGGATCTTGACAATACACTCGACATAGAAGTTAGAGCGACGGATGCAGACGGAGATGACGTGAACCTCACTTTCGTGGGAGGAAATTTCGACCCTGACTTTTACAGCGCGACGTTTACACCAGTTAGTGGTTCTGGTTCTGTTAGTTCCAATTTCTACTGGAATCTCGCTTGCGATGCTAGCCTATTTGATGATGGCCAACAGTTTGAATTGTTATTTGTGGCTGATGATGATGACTATTGTAAGGTCAAAAATTTTGACACGCTCAGACATACCATCCAAATCAATTATCCACCAAACGAAGAGCCACAGTTTGACCCTGTGGAGCGAAATCAATCGATCAGAGTGAATGAAAGTTTAGAAATTGAGATCGGAGCTTTTGATCTGGATAGTGAAGATGAGATTACGGTTGGGTTTGCTCCAGGCATACGGTTACCGGCATCAAACACTTTGGAAATGCAGACAGTGACAGGTCAGGGTCGAGTGACCACTTTCCTGAGATGGCAACCAGATTGTTCATTGCTTCGCTTTGGAGAAACTTCCAGTTTGCAGGACATTGTGGTTCAGGTTTCGGATAATGCCTGCCCCATCCCAAACATTGATACGCTAAAACTCACCATCGAAATTTTTGACGATGCGGAGCGCCAAAATGAGTTTCTACCTCCAAATGTTTTTACGCCCAATGGAGATGACTTGAATGATTTTTTCAGTCTCTCTGGCAATTTGGATGTGAACCAAAATCTTCCACCTGATAACTGCGACAACACCTTTGAGTATATCGTGATCACCAATAGAGCAGGAGCGCCCGTATTTCGATCAGAGTCGCGAGATTTTATCTGGACAGGCGGTCAGTTTCCAAGTGGAATCTATTACTACGTAGTGAAATACACCAACTCAGAGTTTAAGGGGTACATTCATTTGATAAGGTGAATTAGAACCCTACCCCAATCCTAAATCCACTTCCGAAGAAATTGCTGTTCTGAAATGCCCAGTAGTAATCCACACGCATAAACTTAAAGATGTGCTCGACCCCTGCACCAAGCTCCACATAGTTGCCTACAGTCTCGGTGGTCAGGTAATTAGCTGACGCCACCGCCTGCAGGTTTAACTTTTTAACCCATGGAATTTTATTGAAGATAAACTCATTGAAGTGGTGCTCATAATGCGCCTCAAAAAATGGCTTGGTAGTAGAAAACTGGTAAAAAGGCAGCAACTCAAACTTCATCGTTTTCCCTACCTGACTAAGTGAGGTCTGGTTTCCTGCAAAGTGTCTGAAATCCACAAAAGTAAGTGCATCATCGTTCAAAAATGCACCTCCAGCAACTGCATAAGTGCTCGTCCCCACCAGGCCAAGCCTCATGTCATCTGTCACTCTCACTTCCAAAAAATCAAAATTCACATCACTTCCCAGCGTTTCTATTCCCTTCTTGTAGGTAAGGAATACCTCCGGATATTTAGAACGATACACAAACTTTCTATCAGGTCGTGTAGCATAGGTCTGCTTGAATCTGAAACGAAAAGTAGCTTCTAGTATCAAAGCCTGATTTCTAGCAAAACCTGTCTCTGCAAGCTCAAGGTTTGTAGGCTGATTGGAAGTGAAATTGATTTTGTCCTCAGATGCCCAGGTAAAATCCGAGGTATTCGTCAATGTATCTCTTGAAGCGTACTCTAGTTTCGTATTAAATAGAATTCCATTTTTGATCTCTTGTTGAAAACGGAAATAACCGAATGACTTTTCGAAAATCTTCATGAAGTTTTCTCCATTGACAAGCGTCACGTAGCTATTGATAAAAGGTGAGATAGATTCTGATTCATCGAACTGCGAAATGTACCTTCCTCCCCCGGCATAAAAGCGAGTGAACTTATTATCAAGTTTTCTATAGCTCCCTTCCAGCTTTGCGTTGAATCGTTCATTTGAAAACCCGTACCGAACAGAGGGTCTGATCCAATACTTAGTTTGCCCGTCTACTTGCTTCCAGATTGTGGGCTGAATTTCGGGCACGAAACCCTCAACAGTATTGTACTGGAAAATACTAATAACAGCCGGCAAAGACCAATACTTTTCCTCCACGCTATTGGAGTGAGTATATCCACTCAAAAATATATTCCCAAGTGTCAGTTTATTGGTTTCGTTATCAACTGAGTCTTTGTAGGGCACACTTTCTTTCACCAACCGAATGCTATCTTTTACCTGATAGTCTTTCAATTCAATTTCAGTAAGTGGTACCGGCCGAATATTTTTCCAGTATGTAGTATCCCGCTCATTTGAGCCTTCCTCTACCACCAAAACTTCAGCTGTAAAATCTTCCTTTTTAAAAAGGTCTTTGTCCTCCTTCTCACCGAATTTCTGCTCATACAATCCAGCATCCCGATAGGCTTGATAATTAGGCTCCACTTCATAGTTTGAATAAACCCCGATGTAGTAACCACTCCCCTTGAAACCAAAAGCTCCAAACACAAATGAAAACTTTTGTGAAAGCGGCATCCAAATGTCATGCTCGGCAGGAGCAAAAACCTGATTGACCTTAAGAGAATCAATAAACTCTAATCCGCGAGCTTTGGTCACAAAAAGATCGATGGTGTGGAAACGCCACTCGTCCTCAACAATATAAATCACACCTTCAAACACAGGATCAGTTGATCGTTTGGGAATCACTTTTATTTTATTGATAAGCTTTCCGTTTTCTTCAAAAAAACCGAGTAGCTCGAAATCATAAAAGAGAAAAGCTTGCGGTGAAATGGGCGAGACAAACTCACGCTCCATGTCGAGATCAATAAATTTATCATACGCATTGATATTGAAATCTGAAGCTTTGTTGAAACTGAAGCCTTGCTCATTACCACTCACTTTTGAGCTGATCATTCGCTCAGAAACTTTATCGGGCAGTTCAAAAGAAAATTTTGATACAGACTCAGACAGGTAAAGAATACCTGTATCCACTGTGATTTTTTGTCCCAGTATTTTATCAGGCTTTTCATTGAGTCTAAACAATCCTTTCAAGTATGCATCGGTTTTAAAGGCGCTCACTTCATTCTGATAAAACTTTCGCTTTTTTATAGCCTCTCTTATCACCCGATAGGCAGGATCCTCATCACCAGCTGTCACCACCACTTCCTGAAGCTGCAGGGCCTGCTCCTGAAGCAGGAAATCAAATCGAATGGACTGACCCTCTGCCAGCTTTACCTCTTTTTCATAAACCTTGTATCCCACATGCTGGGCAACAATCGTATGAGTGCCTGCTGAAGTTTTTAGAAAAAATTCCCCCTCGCTGTTGGACGTGGTGCCATTGGTAGTCCCCTTTACATAGACCGTTGAAAATGGCAATATCTCACCAGTATTGCTCTTGGTGACACCCTTAATGCCTGTTTGGCTATAAATAAAAAAAGAAGGAAGAATGGTGAGGAAGAAAACGAATGTTCGCATTAGTCGGTGATTGGTTTTTAGGTTAATGCACCTCGTATAATGAAGGTTGCATCAAGTACATTTTTATTGAAAGTTTTTCAATATGCTTACCTTGACAAAAGTTATACCAGACGTAATTTTGACCCATGCAAAAAGTAGCAGTAATCACAGGAGGCACTTCCGGTATCGGAAAATCATTGGTACTAAAATACGCCAATGAAGGCTATGCAGTCGTGTTCACCGGGCGAAATGTTGATAGAGCAGCTCTGGTGGTTGCAGAGTTGGGTGAGCGGCCACACCTGGCGCTCGAACTGGATTCTGCCAAGATGGAAGATAATCGAAAGATGATTGAGGCTACTATCGAAAAATTTGGTCGAATAGACGTGCTCATCTGCAATGCCGGCATTTCCATGCGAGCGCTTTTTGAAGATGTAGACTTAGACGTATTCAAGAAGTTGATGGATATCAATTTCTATGGAGCCATCTATGCTACCAAGTTTGCATTGCCGTATTTACTCGAGTCCAAAGGTTCAATTATTGCCATCTCTTCGATCAATGGCTGGCGATCTACTCCGGCTAGGACCGCCTACTCCTCATCAAAGTTTGCCATGCAGGGATTTTTTGAAGCGCTGAGGACAGAAGTAATGACCAGAGGTGTACATGTACTTGTGGTATGTCCTGGGTTTACTAGCTCAAACATTAGAAATGCAGCGCTCAATGCAGACGGCAAAGCACAGGGAGAGTCACCCCGTGATGAGAAAAAAATGATGACCTCAGACGAGGTGGCAGAACGTACCTTTAAGGCGGCTCAAAAAAAGAAAAGGGATTTGGTGTTAACTTTTGAAGGAAAAATGGCAGTGTTTTTAAACAAGATCATGCCATCGCGATTGGATAAGATGATCTACAACATGATGAAGAAAGAGCCTGATAATCCACTTAAATAACCCTCACTTTCCCGTTTCGAACATATACCTCTTCACCATCCCATAGAATTTTGGTCCAAACATCTGTTTGGTCAAGGACTTTTACCTTATGCCCTTTATTTATCAATGTAATTGGCTCGGCACCAGCAGATGGGCCTGAGCGCAACAGTGTACCATTTGAAGTGATAATCCCATGATTACTCGATCTTAGATTAGTTATTGAGAATAACATCGCAACAACAAAAACCTGAATGATCACTGCAGCAATAGGCTTCTCTCCCACATTTGCTTTCTTAAAAACATAAACCAAAAGCAGGATCATCACAGAGGTAAGTAGAAGAGTGAAGTGCATCCTGTACTTTTCCAGAAGTGAAAAGAAATAGTTTATATCATCATAAGTATATCCCTCCAATTCATTAGCCTCTGCCAACTCCTCTATTTTCCCTACCACATTTCTATCCGCAGACTTTTGATAGTATAGATCTAGGAAATAAAGTGCGTGCTCATAATTTCCGAGACCATCCTGAATGAAGGCCATCTTTAAAAGCATGGCAGTAGATACTTTACCATCAGAAAGAAGCTGATTATAATTCTTGAACGCCTCCGTATACTTTTGCTGATTGAACAATGAATCACCCTGAGTCAATAGTTCATTTTGGGCTGTTGCGCTGCACAAAAAGCAGCCGAATAAAATTCCTAGAAATAATCTCACCTTTATTCTGTTAATCATGTGGTATTATTGATTAAGATTTCTATTTTTGCATCCGCAATTTAAGACAGAGGTCTTGAATTGCACTTCTTTTTATACGAAAGGAGTTTATAAATGACTGGCTAGCTCAGTTGGTAGAGCAACGCCCTTTTAAGGCGTGGGTCCTGGGTTCGAGCCCCAGGCCAGTCACTCCCACAAATCCTGATCAAAACTTGGTCAGGATTTTTTATTTCTACTTGATTTAGGGATTTTAATTTGAAACTTTGTTCCCTTGTCGGGTTCGCTGGTGACGGAGATATCGCAATTGTTTTTCTCCAACAGCCCCAAGCTTAAACTAAGACCTAGTCCTGCCCCCATTTCCTTGTCTGTACCCGCCTTAGATTTTTGTATCTCCTTTTTGATAATGGAGTCGATTGTCTCAGAGGTCATGCCAATACCGGAATCAGAAATGCTCACAATCGTATCATCTTCGGTCTGATCACTTTCAATCTCTACTGTACCACCTCCATTCGTGTACTTAATGGCGTTGTGGATAAGATTTCTAATAGCCACCTTAAAATGATTTTCGTCAATCCAGGCCTCCATATCCCCAGGAGTATTGATTTTTAAATCAATGTTTTTACGAACGATCAGTGTGTGAAACAGGTCTGCATTTTCTTTCACAATTGAGCTCACATTCACTTTTGCAGGATAGGCACTAATTCCTCCCAGTTGCATTCGAGCCCACTCAAGTAGTTCGTCTACAGTTTCGGTCAGGCTATACAAGCGTTGCTTCAAACTATCCTGATACTCCAAAAATTGCTCCTTAGAGATCACATCATCATGATTCAGATTTAGGATGCTGTGGAAAAGATTGAGTGGACTTTTGATATCATGCGCAATAATCGAAAAAAGCTTATCCTTCGTCTCATTAGCTACTTTCAGCGCCTTATGTGCTTTCACTAGTTCTGTTACATCATCCACACAAATCGCTACTGATTCCACCTCTCCTTCAGAATTAATAATAGGCTCGTACTTTCCTTTTGCAGAAATGACTGACCCATCCGGCAGAAGCGTTTCCTCGAGAAATGAGACTTGTTGCCCAGTAGTCAATGCCTCCTGAAACATCGGTTCATGTTTCTCAAAAATATTTTCAGAGAGAATCTCCTTTCTGTTTCTTCCAATAAAATCCCTACGGCTTCTCTTAAATCGATCTGCATAATTTTGATTTACCAAAATGTAAGTACCCTCTCGATCCACCAGTGCCATCAGTACAGCTACATTGTCTATCAAGGACCTGAGGGTCTGCTCATGTTGATTGGACTTATCGAATGCCTTCACCAGAATAGAGTGGAAAACATATAGAAAAAGATAAAGTATCGAAGCAACCACCAGGTTATTCACCAGCACTAACACGTGGGAGGTGCCGAGCTCTGCTCCCACGACTTCAAATGACAACACCTTAATCAAAATCAAACCAGCGAAAATCACCCAATAAACTATGTGCTTCCTGACACCATTTATGAGAAACATGGAAATCGCCATGCCAGCATAGAGCATGTTTTCAACCTCTACAAAAAGCCCCTGATTGAGGTAAAGAAGAGAGGCTGAAATAATCAAAGCAACCCCAACAGAGATGAAGTACCCTTTCGAAAAGCTAACCTTGCCTACATTGTTTAAAATGAAAGAAACTGAAAATAGCAGGCAAGCGATCAGACACATAATTGGCTGGATAGTCAGGCCAAGTAGCGCTGTAACGATTCCCAGCGCCAGAGATGCTACTACACAAAAGAATATGAGGTAATTGAACAAAGCGATTCTTCGCTTGTCCAATGAGTTCGTAGCGAAACTCATTCCCGTTTTAAAAATACTCTTAAACGAAAAGGGAATCATTGGTGATTTTGTGCCGGCACAGTCAATAAATATGATTAGGCCATAAAAAGTAACCTTTTAGCCAGCTCTAAAAACGAAAAAATCTAAGTTTATTTTGATGGGATATCTATGCAAATCTCTGTGCCCTTATTTACTTCACTCTCAATTTTAACCTTGCAGTTATTCTTTTGCAACAGTCCGAGGCTCAAACTAAGCCCCAATCCAGTACCAAGTTCACCATTTGTTCCACTAGCCGACTCCTGAAGCTCATTTTTTAAAATAGAGTTGATTTTTTCAAGATCCATACCCACCCCACTATCTCGCAGAGTGACAGAAACGTATTTTCCACCATTTCCCGCCAAGGCTTGAATACTGCCTCCGATAGGAGTGTATTTCAATGCATTGTGGATCATATTCCTGAGAGATATTTTTAAGTGATTTTCATCAACCCATGCATTAATTTCCTGTGGAATTTTAACCTCAAAGTTAATTTTCTTTTGAGTGATTAGCTCTCTATACAATTCCACATTTTCATTAAAAATGTTGTTTATATTGGTTGATTTAGGTCTTACATTTATACCATCCAGTTGAGACCTGGCCCACTCTAAAAGGGTATTTACAGTCATCCTCAACTCACCGAGTTTACTCTTTATTTTTTTCTGATGCTCTAAGAACTCTTCTTGAGAAAGGTCGGCCTCCAGAGAATAATCCAATAGCGTATCAAATAGATCGAGCGGGCCTCTGATATCATGTGCCACAATCGAAAACAACCTGTCTTTTGCCTTATTAGCTGAGGTTAATTTATTCTTTGCGTTCTCTAGCTTTGTCACATCATTTACAAAAACAGTCACACCTATTATCTCGCCATTATCAGAAGTAATTGGCACATATCTACCTCCGGCATAAAAATTTGTCCCATCCGGCATGTCAGTTTTTTCAAGAAATTCAGGGCTCTCACCTCTAAGCGCAGCTTCAACCATGGGGTCATGTACATTCAAGATATTTTCTGGAAGTACTTCAGATATATGAGACCCTATAATTTCATCCCTGTTTTTACCAAATGATTTCTCATAGTTAATATTTACCATTCTATATCTTTTATCAGTGTCAAGTAGGGCTATATAAAGTGGCACATTATCAATCATTGAGAAAAGTAGGTCGTCTTTTGATTTCAGTCTCACAAAAGCCTTCATTAGTGATCTCCTGAATGAGGCGGCAAAAAGAAAAACAAGAGTTGAGAGTATTGTGGTATTCTGAATTGTCAAGTAAAAGTTCAAATCATATGGAGCGCCAATGTATTGCTGCTTCACAAACTTCAACCAGATCAAAACGCCATACAGAATAAAGAATCCGGCATATCTAAAGCCACCATCATATAGAAGATAGCTGACCGCCATAAATCCAATTAGAATGTTTTCGGTTTCGTTGAACCTGCCCTGACCGAAAGCAACCAGTGACACCACAACTAAAAGAATTGCTGAAATGAATAAAAAGTATGTTCTGGCAACAAGGTAGAGCTTCAAGCGATTGAAATAAATCACCAAAAGGAAGAGTAAACCGCCAGATAAAGTCACTAAAAATTGTGGGAAAAGTTGCTCAAAAGCCACTAGAATAGCAACCGCAAATGCAACAATACTACTCACCAATGAAAGGTTATTGATGAATAATACTCTTCGATAATTAAGCGGGTCTTCCAGACCTTCCAGTCCGGAGTGGTTAATCTTCTTAAGTAAGCTCCTCATACAGCAGGCAATTACCTGCTGGATCTTAATGTTACATCAAGTTAATGCATTTATGGATAGCATTGACCAATTGCTCCGAATTTTTCAAGGGCTTCTGGATGAATGCAACATAATCCACCTCATAGTTTTCCATCACTTCTTCCGGGTGACTAGAGATTACGATGGTCTTTGGCTTGTGATCGGCTAGCTCCAAAACTTCTGGGCCTTCCAAACCTGAAATATTGATATCCAGCAATAGAATGTCCGGTTTATCAAGATCTATACGTTTTGCTGCATCAAGGGTATTATCGGATGTACCAAGCAATTCAACCTCTGATACTTTCTTAATTACGATCTTAAGAATCTCTACAAACGCAGGATCATCTTCTATAATGAGACAGCTATATTTTGAATCGTTCAATGTGTATCTTCTCCGTGTTTAGGGGGGATAAAAATAGGTCTTTTTCGGGGATCAAAAAATCCAGATTTAGAGTATCAATGTAAAATATTGATTTGTTCCTTTCTTCTTATCTTAAGACATATTTTAAAGCTATGAAGCAACCTCTGGCTCAGCGATTTGAGCGTATTATCAAAGAAAATCTTCCAAAGAGAAAACAGATGATGTCTGTGCTTTTGGAAAGCCCTCTTGACTCAGAAGTGTTTTATCAAAAAGGCATGGGTGTAAAGTCTATTCTGAAAAGTATAGGCAGGCTGACAGACTTTAAAGGGATTTATGCTTTCATTGAGAATGGGAAGGTCGTGTACATTGATGAGTCATCGTATGTCATTAGAAGAATCCTGAGACATTACAAGGGAAACAGTAAATATCAAAGAAAGCTTGCTCATGTCATGACCTCCATTCACAACCAAAATCAACCTTTGTATATGGTTGCAGATGCTATTGATGCAATGAAAAAAATGAAGCTGATCTTTATGGATGTACCGGATGATCTCGAAAGACAGCTAACTACACTCTACTTTCAATGCCAGTATGAGTGCATTTACAATCGGTTTGACTAGTTTTTTATTTTCTCGATCACTTTCTGAATCGGATTTTTCTCTTTGATGGGCCTCACCTCTGTTATTCGCTCTCCTATCAAAGCTGCGACTGGTTTCAATTCTTCGTAATGACTACAAATAACTTTGAGCATTGCCACCATAGGTAGGAATAAAATCATGCCGGCCACACCCCAAAGCACCCCTCCCGCTATCAATGAAAAAATGGCAAATAGTGCGTTAATCTGCATATTTCCTCCCACGATTTTGGGGTTCAGAAAATTGCCCTCAAGAAATTGGATAAACCAAAAAATAGCGATTACGCCCACCGGATACCAATAGCTATCATAGGTAACAAATGCATAGAGCGTAGGGATGAGACCTCCCAAAGTGGTGCCTACATAAGGAATGATTGCCATGATAGCCGCCAAAAATCCAAAGAAGAATGCGTAATCAATTCCGAGGATTAGCAGGCCCGCAGTATTTAAAACACCCAAAATAAGAATCAGGAGAAGCATTCCGGTGAAGTATTGCTGACCAACCTTCTGAACTTCCCTCAGCATACTTAAAAATGACCGCTTGTGCTTATTGGAACTAAACCTGGATAGTGCCTCCGTCAGATGCTCACTGTAGAACAAAATCAAAAAAGAATAGATAACTGACAGAACCATAAATGACAGAAATGAACTGGTCACATTAACAGTATCAGAAATGATAAGGAAACTACTATCCGAAAACACGCTGGTAAGTTTTTCCAGAATCGTTTGCGATTCAATATCCGGTATGATCTGTACTTTGTCATTTAAGAAAGCAATAGAGGTTTCAAGTGTGCTATTTAGCTTGTCCAGAAATTTGGAGTACTGACCCGCCATATCAATAATCTGAGCAGAAAATAATACCAGTATTCCAATCACCACTATAAACACACTTCCTAGCGCTAGGATGATACCTAAGACTTTCTTTAAGCCCTTGCTCTGTAGCCATTTCACTACCGGATAAAGAATGAAAGCGAAAAGCGTAGCAAAACAAAGTGGCACAAGGATCACTTTCCCGAAATACAAAATCGCTATGATCCCAATGATTGATGCTACAACATAAAACATTTTACTAAACGATATATTCATACACAGGGTGTTTGGGTGCTAAAGTTAGCTCTGCCGGAGAGGTTATGAAAAGAAGATAAAAAAAGCCTCCCAAAAATATTGAGAGGCTTTGTACCTGAGGCCGGAATCGAACCGGCACTCCTTGCGGAACACGAGTTTGAGTCGTGCGCGTCTACCAGTTCCGCCACTCAGGCATCATCCGTAAACGGACGGCAAAACTATTTAAACCCATATAACATTGCAATAAAAAGCCTCCAATTAAATGGAGTCCTTTTGAATGTAATTTCTTTGAAGGTTTACTTCACTGGATAATACACGTTGGTCATCCACTTAGAGGTGTCAGGCTCTGTCATAGGATCAGTAATATATTCCTCCCATGGCTGTCCATTCCTTTCATACATGTAATAGGATATGTAGGCATTCAAATCCCGATGCGCATTGCCAATGTCATCGTAGTTGCCATAATAAACAGTTTTCAAAGCTGTGCCTACATAAGTCTCTCCACTGATCAAATCACCATCAATTTCCACTAGCTCTGCTACTGGAATAGCGCAAATCATCTCTGCATTCTGTTCATCATAGCTTATGTTAATGGATATTGGTGGCCCTTGCATTTCTATGGAGTTTGCATTGAGATAGGAAACCACTTTGCCATACGCTTCACCCATTGCTGCGCCAATTGCCGCCGGATCTGAGGACGAAGCAGCATTCGCTCCGATGTAGGGCTGGGAATCTGTTTCAACTACTTCAATTTCATAGGTAAAATCAGGGCGACTTTCAACTCGTGCTTTCAACTTCTCCAGGGTCCTATCATACATAGGAGCAAGCATACTTTCAGTTGCAAAGCTGAGCAGCTTCATGATTCCTGAAATATCAGTCTCATCATAGGTATAAACGACTCTCGTTTGACCATCTTCTTCAGAAAGTATCCATGATGCGAATGGCTCTCCCGGATAGCCTTCAAAATTCATTTTTGATTTTACCATGCGCCCATCAGATTCCACAATTTCGATGGAACCTTTTCCTAAATCAGAATTATCACTTTCCCAGCTATAGGAAGCTCCAACACCTTTAGCTGGGCCATCGATTACAATTATAGTCGAGGTATCAACCTCGGACCATGCTGAAAACTGATCAAACGTTTGAAATCCATTTACTTCATCATAAACCACATCAATGGGGGCATTGATGGTAATTTCGCGCTCCATATGCACTTCTGTTGGTCCAAAAATGATTCCCCCCACACCAATTACGATAATCACTAAAATGATTATCCCTAAAATTTTAAGAATTTTCATGATTAGATTGTTGAGTTTTGTGATACAATAAAGATATCAATTGCACTCCACTAATCATAAATACGCAAGCTTTTCCCGCCGACTACTGGCACACAACATTGATCTCTTACCTATTCTGCTATTATTCTATATGGTCTCCTTTCTAGTGCCTAGATCTGACTATGATTTCATGATAATGGCAGCCATTTACTTTTTGTACCACATACTTTTTGAAGCTAGTAAAATGCAGGCTACACCAGGTAAAAAATGGTCGAAATTGAAAGTATATAACCTCAATGGCCGTAGAGTTAGTTTCCTTCAGTCTTCTCTAAGAAATGTTTCGAAAATGCTCTCTCTGCTCCTGTTTTTCGGAGGTTTTATTCTGATTCTTTTTAACCAGAAATGCCGGGGACTACATGACTATATAGGTGGTACTTTGGTATTATTTGATGAAGATTAGCTTAATTTCGACCTTTAAAGAGTCTTGCTTTAAATTATCTTTTATATTTCAGGTTAAATTATAATCGGTCAAAGCACTATGAGTAACGAGAATTCCCCAATAAAACGGTTTGAAAGCTTTTTTGAAGGATTTATTTTCTGGAGTAGATGGGTACAAGCCCCTCTTTATACCGGGCTGATCATCGCTTCGTTTTTTTATCTGTATAAATTTTTTGAGGAACTCCTGTACATGGTGAAATACACCACCATGTGGAATGAAACCAAAATGATGCTTAGCATATTGGGACTCGTTGACATTTCCATGGTAATGAACCTCGTAGTGATGGTGACTATCGGGGGATACTCGATCTTTACAAGTAGAATTGATGTAGACATGCATGATGATAAGCCACTATGGCTTGAAGGTTTGGACGCTGGTCAGTTGAAAATTAAACTAGCAACCTCACTTGCATCCATCTCTGGGGTTTACCTCCTCAAAACGTTCATTGATTATCGAAATGAGGTACAAAAGACATCTCCAGAGGGAATTGTAATCGAGATTGTAATTCACATGGTTTTCATCGTTTCTGCACTTCTACTATCGCAGACTGAAAAAATTACTCATAGTTATCATAGCACCGGCCATGCCAAAAGCGATGATGATGATCACGAGCATTAAACTTTAAAGAATTCACAAAAAAGCCGGAAGATTAATCTTCCGGCTTTTTTTATTTAAAGTCATAGAAATCAATTCAAAAAGTTATTTTTGCCGTCCCTTGCGCATGTGGTGGAATTGGTAGACACGCCATCTTGAGGGGGTGGTGGGAGTAATCCCGTGGAAGTTCGAATCTTCTCATGCGCACTTTTTTACTTTTCCAGAAGCTGTCTGATGTCATCCATCATCCTTCTCATTTCCAGCCTCAAAGTACCATTATAAATCCCTCTAATTCTTCTTTTCTGATCCACCAGCACCATGTTCTCGGTGTGTAAAAAGTCATCCAGATCAGTGACCCCCTTCCCGAATCCTTCATCAGCGAAATAAGCCAATCTGCCCATTTTGTATAAATCTTCCTGCTCACCAGTCACCAAATACCATTGATCCGAATTAATGTCATTTTGAAGCGCATATTCTTTTAAGCGAGCGACACTATCTGCCCATGGCATCACAGTATGAGAAAGGATTTTCACCTGATCGTTCCCCTTAAACTCTTCCTGAATCAATGAAAGGTTAGCTTCCATTTTAGGGCATACTGTAGGGCACATGGTGAAGAAAAAATTGGCCACATATACTTTTCCGTCAAATGTCTCATTCGTAATGATCTCACCTTCCTGATTGATAAACTTAAAATCAGAGATAGTATGTATTTGATCATATGCCGGATCATCTTCTTCTATCCACTCAGCAGTGAAAGTTTCCTCATTGTAAAAAGGAAGGTCAAGTTTTTCCTCTCCTTTTTTGGAAGAACATCCGAGCAATAAAGCGGCAAATAATAAATATGCTAGATTTTTCATTTTTCAGTTCCTTTATAAGGGTCAACTGTCTGAGTAACCCCATCCAATTTGGTACATCTTTTTATTCCCATGAGTCCATACCTTCTTCCATTTTCGCGCACGATGTAGTTGGATCGCACCTTTCCATCCGGCCTCCATACCTGTTGCCTCCCAAACTCTTTTCCATCGACATAATTCATGTCAGCAGCAAGTGCACCAGTTTCGAACCATTCCTTGTGATTCCCCTCATTGAACCCGTTAACGAAGTAATATTCGTAAGCTTTAACTCCATTTTTATGAAATCCTATATGTATCCCATGCTTCTCTCCATTCAGGTATGGACGCTGATATTGAATGCTCCCGTCTGGATAGTAGGCGGTGGTCATTCCGTTTTGCTTTCCCTCAAAATATCCTGTTTTGCGAGCGATGGTGTCGTTTGAATATCGCTCAATGAGATATCCTGAGAAAGGCAAATTATTGAAATAAACTTCCCCACTTTGCCGTTTTTTGATACGCTCATCCGAAATCGATACAGATACCTCTGGGATCTCATGCATCTCCAATACTGCTTCAACCACCCCCTCTTTGGACTTGCTGCATCCCCAAATCACCAGTAGCAATAATCCAACCTGACTAATTCTTTTCATAATTAAAAAAGCCAACTCAATTTCACTTAAGCTGGCTTTGATTTTAGGTTTTATTTATTGGGTAATAGTTCCAGCCTCACCATAGAAGCCGTCTCCATTGATCCAAGGTAGATCTGCAGTAATATGATAGTGATAAATACCATCAGGGAAATCTGCAGTAGCTGTAGTGTGCCCGTGATAATCATCCAAATCATCGTTGGTGATCTCAACTCCATTTTCCATGGGCCCATATACCGGAAAACCATCCAATAGGAATCCTAGAAACGCGTCAGAGCCTTTATTTTCAGTCAACCAAATTGGCTCGATATGGTAATGGTAAGCATCACCGGCAGGGTGACCTTCATACTGATCAAACGTATTTAGCTCCTCCAAAATATCATCATCAGGAGCTGCCTCCTGATTGAAGAAAACGATACTGTTTATAGCTACACCCATTGGTCCCATCGGTGTAGATTCTTTAACAGCTGCTTCGGAAGGATATCTTGGGATTTTAAACACATAATTCTGAGCAGCAATCTCACCTGGATTTTTCTTAAAATCAGGATTATCAGGCTCATCGTATGCTTCGTATAATGGATCATCCATTGGGTAATACATGCTTTTGTGATCCGGTAGATTTGATGAGGTGATGGTCACCCAATTATCATCGAATGTAACACTCACAGCATCCGTATGGTAAAACTTTGAAGCCACAGTGCTGATATCTACCTTGGTTACTTCATCGGTTACTTCATCATCTATTTCTTCGTCAATTTGAGTAGCAGTATCATCACTACCGCAAGCTGTGAACATAAATGTCCCAAATGCCAATAAGGCTACTTTCCAATTCAATTTTTGCATTGTTGTCGTCTTTGTTTACTTAATGGACGGTAATTAACAAAAAAACCCTACCAGGCCTGAAATTATTTTTCACTTTTCCAAAGTAGGTCTGCGAACCATTCCTCCTGATCATAAAAGGAGTTTATGGGTTTAAATCCGGACTTGTCAGCTAATTCCTCAAGCTGTACTTCATCGTATTTCTTAGAAACTTCCATGAAAATAGCCTCCCATGGTCTAAAATGGATGGTCTCTCCTGCAACGATCACCTCTTGTCTCACTTTGCTGATGAGATAGCTCCTGCACTCTCCCGTGTGGGGGTTGTAGTATGGATAATGCTGAAATTGATTCCGATCAAAATTTGCTTCAAGTTCATCATTTATTCGATCCAGCAGGTTGAGGTTAAACTCGCGTGTTACACCCTGATCATCATTATATGCATTCAAAATGATAGATGGATCCTTTTTTAAGTCAACTCCTAAAAAAAGAAGGTCATTTGGCTTAAGAAAACTCCTAAGCTTGGACATAAAACCTACAGCTTCCTCCTCAGTAAAATTTCCCAATGTAGATCCTAAGAAAAACACCACATCCTTCTCCGGGCTGGTAGAAATTTCAGCCAGAGCGTCAAAATAATCCCCTTGAAAAGACTCCATTTTTAAATCCGGCATATCCGCTTTCAGATTCGACTCTAGAATTTCCAGCACATTCCCCGATATATCCACAGGAGTATAAGTAAAATCTATCCCCCGACTCAAAAAATGCTTCAACAAGATTTTGGTCTTAGAACCGTCCCCCGCCCCTAGTTCTATAATTCTGAAGGTTTGACCATCATATATTGACTGTAGAATGGCTTCTTTGTGTGTCGTGAAAATTTCATGCTCCTTTCGAGTAAGGTAGTATTCCTCCAGCTTCATGATTTGCTGAAAAAGTTCATCTCCTCTTGCATCATAGAAATATTTGGAGGACAAATACTTGTTTCTGGCTTTCAGGCCTTCTAAAATTTCTTCTTCGAAGATGGTTGTTGCTTCTGCTTGGGTCATGTTCTATATATGCTTTGCCAATCGAATGCCTGAAAACATCCAGCGCAAATGAGGATGAAAGAAATTACGATATGTTGGGCGTATATGGTTTCTGGGTGTACCAAAAGAACCACCCCTGAGTACCATTTGGTTCACCATGAATTTTCCATTGTACTCACCAAGTGCTCCTTTTGGGGGATTGTAGTATGGATAAGCAGTGTAGGGGCTGGATGTCCACTCCCACACGTTTCCAAAGAAGTCAAAATCTCCGGTTTGAATGGTCCTAAACTCATTGTCCTCAACAAAATTTGCAGAGCTGAGTACGTTTGGGGAATACATCTTGCATGCAACTTCCCACTCCTGCTCTGTAGGCAGTCTGCATCCTTTCCATCTGGCAAATGCATCCGCTTCGTAGTAGGAAACATGACATAGCGGATCATCTAGGTCTATTTTCTCAAAACCATTCAGTGTATAATGCCACCATTCGCCCCCATCTTCCTGACTCCAATATCGTGGAGCGCTAACCTTATTTTCATTTACCCAATCCCAAGCTTCGGATAACCAAAGCATGTGATCCCGATACCCACCTGCCTGAATGAATTCCAGAAAATCACCATTGGTTACAAGGCCTGATGCAATTTGATACTCATGAAGAAATACCTTGTGTTTTCCCTCCTCATTGTCAAAGTGAAAGCCATCACCTTCATATCCAACCTCATATACTCCCTCCTTCACTGAAAGCCAGTTAGTCTTTACCTCCACTTTTTTTACAGACCTCTTGTTCTCAATGTACGGTGGACAAAGAGGATTGTCTCCTAAGATTCGCTTGATATCATACAAAAAAAGTTCTTGATGCTGCTGCTCATGATTACACCCCAACACAATCACCCTGCCTAGTTCCTCATCAACCTCCACTTCCTTCAGAAATCGATCCATGTGTTCATCCACATAGGCACGGTATTCAAAAACTTCCTTGACTGTGGGTCTGGTTAGCTGTCCGCGATTTTCTCTTGACCAGCGATCACCTGCAGAGATGTAGTAGCTATTAAATAACAGAGGATATTTAGGATGAAACTCTTTATAACCTTCCATGTTTGGCTTCAAAACGAATGTTTCGAAAAACCAGGTGGTATGTCCCAGATGCCACTTCAGTGGGCTTACATCCATCACCGGCTGTACGACAAAATCCTCAATTTCCAGCGGATCGCAGAGGTGTTGTGTTTGAGCCCTAATGCTTCGGTAATTCTTCAGAAGGTCAGTTTGAGATGATAATATCGATTGCAAAATAAAATCGGGATTTTTTCCAAGTTATAAATCTTGACGGGAGAATCCACGAAAAATAGACTCATTTTGAAAAAAAGAAACCCTATCAGCAAGCTGGCTGACAGGGCCCTCAACTAACCAAAAAAGACTAGAACATTTTCTGTCCTAAGCTATTTCTCTATAGTTATCAAAATCCCTGCCAGTCCAATATCCAGATCGTTAAATAATCCTATAAAGAGTGGATCATATCTTAAACACGGGCAGATTCGTTATAGCTATTGTCTCAAAAAAATAACTGAATGAAAATCACTCTTTACCTACTCAGCCTCATTTGGCTGATGCCAAATAACATTGATGATCAAACTGCCCTTACAGATGAAGAAATCAAGATGATTCTGGATAGGCATAATTACTGGAGAGCAGATGTAGGGGTTATGGAAAAATTGGAATGGTCTGAAGAAATGGCTGAACTGGCTGCAGACTGGGCCAAAAAATTGAAGAGAAAAAATTGTGGATGGGAACATCGTCCCGACAATAAATTTGGAGAGAATCTCTTCAAGGGAACAGCCGGGGCTTTTGATGCAGCCTATGTGGTAGACGCCTGGGCTGGCGAAAAGGCCGACTACAACTATGCCAGAAACAAGTGCAAGCCGGGCAAGATGTGTGGACATTATACTCAGATCGTTTGGCAAACAACAAAGAAGGTAGGGTGCGCCAAAATAGAGTGTGATGGAATGGATATCTGGGTATGCAACTATGATCCGCCAGGCAATTGGGTAGGAGAAAAACCATACTGATGCAACCTTCTACCTTACCAACTGTCTCTAATCAAAAAAACAACTCAAAATGAAGACGATACTTACCTTACTACTAACTGCAGCTATATCTATTTCCTACGGACAAAAACGAACTGTCGATGTAGGTAGCTTCGATGAACTCTCACTGGGCATTTCTGGCACAGTATACCTTAAGCAGGGAACAAACGAGAAAGTAGAAATCAAATGTGATGACGAAATCTTTGGAAAGATTGAATTTGACATGAAAGGCGACAAACTTGTAATCAAAAGAGAAGATAAGTGGAACTGGAACAGTGGCTGGAGGAAGTCTGAAGTAGATATCTATATCACCATGAAAGACATAAAAGGCCTTTCTGTAAGTGGAAGCGGATCAATTGAAAGCGAAGGCGATCTGGATACTGATGACATCCGATTGTCGGTGAGTGGATCAGGCAACATGGATCTCGATTTAAACAGTGACGAAATGGATCTTCGAATTTCAGGATCGGGTAGCATCAGCTTAAATGGAAAGGCAAATCAGGCTGAGGCCAAAATAAGCGGATCAGGTAGAGTAAAAGCAGAGGATCTGACCGTGAAAATCTTTGAAGCGTCCATCAGCGGATCAGGCAGCTGCTACATCACAGCGACTGAAGAAGTGAGCGCCGATATTTCCGGAAGTGGCAGTGTCTACTACACTGGAAATCCGGATCGTGTGATTGGAAATTCCTCCGGAAGTGGGAAGGTAAGAAAGATGTAATGAATGAAAAATTGAGAATTGAAAACGAATAAAAGCCCGGTCTCCCGGGCTTTTTTTATTTCTTATAAACTTCACCCTCTTTCATCACAAACCTCACATTCTTCATCACCTCAATATCCTCCAATGGGTTTCCCGGAACCGCTACAATATCTGCTAGATAACCAGCCTTAAGAATACCTATCTGATCCTCCATACCGAGGAGTTTGGCAGGAACCGAAGTAGCTGAAATAATCGCATCCATTGCCGGCATGCCACCCTCTACCATGTAGGTAAACTCCCTTGCGTTTTCGCCGTGCTTGAATACGCCAGCATCTGTACCAAATACAATCGGCACTCCTTTTTTGTATGCTCTGGAAAATGTACCTTGAATTTTTGGGCCAATCACACGAGCCTTATCTGCCACAACCTTAGGATAGTAGCCTGGCTTTTTTGCATTCTCCGCTACCTCCATACCTGCTGTGATGGTTGGCACGAGGTACGCATTTTTCTGGATCATCAAGTCCATGGTAGCATCACTCATATAGGTGCCATGCTCGATGGTTTTCACCCCGTTGGCAACAGCTCTTCTCATACCTTCATCACCATGCGCGTGTGCCGCCACATGGAATCCCAAATCTGCCGCTGCTTCTACAATCGCTTTGATCTCCGCTTCCTGAAAATGTGCACCCTGACCATCTTTAGCCACACTCAGTACACCTCCGGTTGCTGTTATTTTAATCAGATCAGCTCCATTCTTGTATCGCTGACGCACGGCCTTTCTTGCATCCTCTACGCTATTTACTACCCCATCTTTTGGGCCCGGATCACCCATTAAATCATCGCGGTAACCATTTGTAGGGTCGCCATGCCCTCCCGTAATGGACAGTCCCTTCTCTGAAGTGAAAATCCTGGGGCCGTCTATAATTCCTTTAGCAATTGCATCACGAAGTGAAACATTTACACCGCTACCTCCAACGTCTCTCACCGTTGTGAAACCAGCCATCAATGTTCGTTTTGCAATGTCTACAGACGCAAAAGCTTTGTCAGCAGGATTGTCAGTGAATGCTCGAATGTACCGATCGGGGCTAGTCTCACCCTCCATATGTACGTGCATATCTATCCAGCCAGGCATCACAGTGTGATTTTTTAGGTCAATAACCTCATCTCCATCATTTGGTGAGATATATCCATTTTCAATAGAAACGATATTTTTTCCCTCCACCACAATGGATTTCTCGGTCGTGGCTTTTTGGGAGACACCATCGATCAATGTGCCTGCATGAATAATTGTTCGCTGGGCAAAAACGGAGGTGACTGTCAATGCTGTAAAAAGTAGTAGGGTTAGGTTTTTCATGATTGAATTCTGAGTGGATTTAGGATTCTCTAAAGCATCAAATAAACCAAATTTTATTTAAATTATGTAAAAAGCGTTTTGTCAATCGACCCAACATCTAAAGCGCATTGTAAAAATTGCGGAAACATCGCAACAGAAAAATTCTGCCCAAATTGTGGTCAAAAAACAAACACAGATCGATTTGAATTGAGACATATAGGTCATCAGATTTTAGATTCCATTGATTTTGATCGTGGATTTTTTCACACCTTGTATCTGCTACTCAAGCAGCCTGGCAAAGCAGTTAGAAATTTCATTTTAGGTAGTCGTGTCGGTTTTGCCAACCCATTCAAATTATTCCTGATAGTAGGTGCTATCACCAATTTTCTCACCTATGAATTCGATACTTTCTCACACTTCGTAATTGACGTAACTGAATTGAGAGATTTGGAAGGATATTATCGTTATTCAACCAAATATTTCTCATTCTTTACCTTTACAGCCATCCCTCTATTTAGCTTATGCAGCTGGATAATTTTCTACAAAAAAACCTACAATCTAATCGAGCATTACATTCTCAATTTATACATTGGTGTAGGTCAATTTCTAGTCCTAATCATATTCATCCCTATTATCCATTACTTTCCAGTTGATGAGGTGACACTCTTCTACGGATTCATAAATGCTGCATATAATACCTGGGTTCTGACCGTTTTCTTTCAAACCTACAGCGTCAAAGGGATAGTCAAAATTGTATTAGCTATAGCTATACCATCAATAGCAGTCTTCTACTACAATTACCTCATCTACAGCTTATCACCTCAATCTTTGTGGGCATTCCTTGACAGAATCCTTGCCTGATCGGGTCTTTACCTGACTATTTCCTTTTGGTCCTTCTGCCAATCAAAATGCCAACCAATAGAAATACTATGGCACCCACTCCACCACCAAGAAATAGGATTTTCTTTGGGAGCATAGCGATTTCTTCAGAATAAGGTGAAAAATGACCATGGATTACACTCCAGTTCTCATCTACCTTAGCATACACTTCGGTACAATTCCATTGAAGGGTAATACCATTAAATTCCTGAATAATCTGATAGGTGAGTACTGAAAAATCTTTTGAATGCTGAAAAGCAGGATCTATGATTTCGTAAGTAGCTGCTGTATTTCTCTCCGAAAAAATTATTGCCAATTCTTCCTTAGATTCAATCCGCTTTCCATTAGTTCCAGGGTCAAAATAAGTAATATCCTCGGCATATGCCGCCACGTAACCTTCTGGTTTTCCTTCGTACCATTGCTTTGCACCATCATTCATGATAGAGAGAATGATCTCCTCACGCTCTTCATACGTTTCCTCCTCCTTTGCTACAGAAAGCATATCCTGCCCAATTGCAGAAAACATAAATAAAAGGCTCAGGGTAATTAATGTAGTTTTCATAATGATTAGGCTTTTAATAAAGTTAATTCCTAATCATCAGATTATCAACCCATTAACTTTTTATACTTTATTCTTTTAGGGGCTTCATCACCTAAGCGTTTCTTCCTATTCTCTTCATATTCGGAGAAATTTCCCTCAAACCAATAAGCCTGGGAATCCCCTTCAAATGCTAAGATATGTGTGGCGATACGGTCAAGGAACCAACGATCGTGACTGATCACAACTGCGCATCCACCGAAATTTTCAAGAGCCTCTTCTAAGGCGCGAAGGGTATTTACATCCAGATCGTTTGTTGGCTCATCTAAAAGAATCAAGTTAGCTCCACGCTTGAGCGTCAGTGCCAGGTGTACTCTGTTTCGCTCCCCTCCTGAGAGCGTCCCCACTTTCTTGCCTTGATCCTGACCAGAAAAATTGAATTTGCTTACGTAAGCACGTGCATTCATTTCTCGCCCACCCAAATCGATAATTTCATTTCCCTCAGAGATCACCTCATATACTGATTTATTGGGCTCTAGCTGATCATGCTCCTGATCTACATAGCTCATCACCACGGTCTCTCCCACTTCAAAAGTTCCTTTGTCTGGGGTCTCATTCCCGGTAATCATCTTGAATAGAGTAGACTTACCTGCACCATTCGGACCAATCACTCCAACGATTCCCCCTTGTGGCAAACTGAAGGTCAAATCTTCATAAAGAAGCTTATCACCGTAACCTTTTGCTACTCCATTCACTTCTATGACCTTAGCTCCCAGCCGTGGACCTGGTGGGATGTAGAGCTCCAAGTGTTTTTCTTTCTCCTTAGCCTCTTCTCCAAGCAATTTATCATATGCGCTAAGTCTGGCTTTGGCTTTAGCCTGACGCCCCTTCGGACTCATCCGCACCCACTCCAACTCACGCTGTAATGTCTTCTGGCGTTTAGATTCTTGCTTATCTTCTTTTGCCAACCTCTTCTCCTTCTGATCCAGCCAGCTGCTATAGTTCCCTTTCCATGGGATCCCTTCTCCACGATCTAGTTCCAAAATCCAACCTGCCACATTATCAAGAAAGTATCTATCGTGAGTGACCGCAATGACAGTTCCTTCATACTGCTGTAAGTGCTGCTCTAGCCAAAGCACTGATTCGGCATCTAAATGGTTGGTTGGCTCATCCAACAGCAACACATCCGGCTGCTCTAATAGCAAGCGGCACAACGCAACTCTTCTTTTCTCACCCCCTGAAAGGTTCTTAATGAGAGCGTCCTCTGGAGGCGTTCGGAGTGCATCCATCGCACGTTCTAGCTTGTGGTCTATCTCCCAAGCTCCTGTTGCGTCCAATTTCTCCTGGATCTTTCCCTGTTTTTCAATGAGCTTGTTCATCTTATCAGGGTCTTCTAAAATCTCCGGATCACTGAACTTGGCATTCACATCGTCATATTCTTTTAGCAGGTCATTGACCTCTTTCACCCCTTCACGTACCACTTCAATGACTGTTTTGTCAGGATCAAGCTCGGGCTCCTGCTCCAACATTCCCACAGAATATCCAGGCGAAAACACTACTTCACCCTGATAATCAGTATCTTTTCCTGCAATTATTCGCAGTAGGGATGACTTACCGGCACCATTGAGACCTAAGACACCTATTTTAGCACCATAGAAAAATGATAGATAGATATTCTTAAGTACTTGTTTTTGTGGGGGGTGAATCTTATTTACACCCGACATTGAGAAGATGATCTTTTCGTCTGACATGCTTAAGTTTGATTAGAAATCGAATATACCACGCATTTAAGAATTACACTCACCCTTGGACATTATACAGGTACCATTTGGATTTATAAAAGACGGCAAGGTTTTTCAAAGCGGCTGGGGAGAAAACCCCGATAGAGAAATTGGAGAAGTACGTGATGGAGACACTGAAAAATCAGCCCATTTTTTTCAGGAACGATTTTCTGATTTAGAAAAGAAGATTAAAGAAGTCACAGAGAAGATTGACGCTACTGAGAACAAAGGATCTTTCCTGATGAAGCTTGTACACCTGCGTGAACACTTGCCTCAGCATGATGGGCTGGGTGACTATCAGGCGTTACATGATCAAATTTCTAAATATGAGTCGCTGGTCAGGGACATCATTCAAAAGAACCGGGTCCGGAATAGTGAAATCAAAGGAGCTTTGATCGAAGAAGCAAAGCAGATTGTTGAAATTATCAACTGGAAAGAAGCTACCGAAAAGGTGAATGATATCAAGAGCCGATGGATAAAGACAGGGAGTGCCGAAGAAGATAAAAACGAAGCTCTGGAAGAAGATTTTTGGGGAATCATTAAAGGATTTTTTGATCGCAAAAAGCAATTCTTTGAAGACAAACAAAAGCTGACCGAACATCGAAAAAGACAATATGAGGAATTGGTAGCAGAAGCTAAAAAACTGGCTGACATTCATGGTAAGGAGCGATTTGAAAAGGTAAAAGAGCTGAAAGAAAAGTGGCAGGAGATTGGCGGAATTCCCGCAGAGTTTTACAAACCATTAAATAATGAATTTAACCAACAACTAAAAGGCAAAAGGTTTGTCCCTCCAGCTGACTACAGTGAAACTCTTGCTAAACTAGAGGCAATGAAAGCCCGCAAGGAGCCATACAATAAAGAAGAAGTAGATAAAACTAAGAAGAGGCTTTTTCAGGATAAAAGTAGAAATGCAGATAAGCATAAGTGTTTGGAGTTGATACAGTTGTTAAATGAGCGAGAGTTTGTGATTAAGCTATCGAATAAGCGTTTCCCGGATTTTGCCAAACTGGATGCAGAAAAGAAAAATAGTATTCGAAAAGGTATAATCAATGATTTGATTAGTAGAGACAGGGATGATCTCAAGATCTACGAGGAAAATTCAGCTAATTTTTCATCCAATGATGGAAAAATGAACAAAATGGTTGAAAATAAGATTAGAAGTCAAAAGCGAAAGATTGAGGTGAAGTCAAAACTTCTTGAATGGGTCGACTCAGGGGATTTTTGAAATTTTAAGCAACTTTTTCTTGCGTTTTGGTGTAAGAAAATTACCTTTCGATTAATGAAAATTCACATTATGCTCGCATAAATTATAATAATATATATTTGCGCGCATTATTAAAACAGGACTTATAAACTGAGGCTAGAATATGTATTGGACACTAGAACTTGCATCTTATTTAGAAGACGCCCCATGGCCCGCCACCAAAGACGAATTGATTGATTATTCGATCAGATCTGGAGCTCCCCTGGAAGTAGTAGAAAACCTGCAGGAACTAGAGGATGACGGACAGCCATTCGAAAATATCGAGGAAATTTGGCCAGATTATCCAACAAAGGAAGATTTCTTCTTCAATGAGGATGAGTATTAAAAATACACTTGGCTAGAGAAATTATAAGGCTTCAGTTTATTGCTGAGGCCTTTTTTATATCACACCCTGCCTAATGCACAGTGCCACCAGCTGTGCAGAGTTTTTACAACCAGTCTTAGTCATCACATTTTTTCGGTGCGTCTTTACAGTATGGACGCTTATGTTCAATTTTTCTGAAATTTCTTCATTTGTAAGTCCAAGAGCCAGTAATCTCAAAACATCGCGCTCTCTGTGGGATACATCAGCCACAAGAAGTTTTCGCCCTCCATACATCTGATGAAACAAGGTCTCATACTCATCATTTGCATTTAAAATTTTAGCTGACGCCTGAATAGGAAGTATTTCTTCGGCTTCTAAAACAGAATAATGAGCGAGCCCAATAATTGGCTTCCCCTGATCATCAAAAAACATCGGGGTAGTGTGCTGAATAATATTTTTAAAAACGCCACTACCATCCTTTACTCGATAGTTCCAGGTGTAGGTCATCCTTCGTCTGTCCTCAAGAGCAATATTATCCATAGTGTAGGCCATAAGGTCCTTCAGAGATTTGATCCAGGTGTTCATTTCCTCCTCATGCATCCGGCTCCACCAAAACTTCATCCCGCCATCACACATTTGATTAATGTCTATTCGCATGGTAGGCTCAAAGTTCTTGCTCACATACTCAAAGGATTGATCGCTTGTGTTCGTCACACAAAAAAAAGTGGCACTATGAGGAATAAGCTGATCCAATTGTCGAAGCTTTTCCACATGCATCTCTAAAGTTTCCCCTTTAAATTCCTTGAAAGTGGAAAATATATCATTGTAACTATCAACAATTTTTTCTCTCATGCTCGGTGGTTTGCATGAAAGATAATTATCAAATGATAAAATACCCCTAAATAGGTATTGATTACTTTAAACTTCTCTCCTAAGTTGAGCTTTTGAAGTATTAACAATACAAGAAAGAACTTAATTACTATGAAGAAAATCTATTTTATACTTATTTGTTTAATTACATCAGGTAATCTTTTTGCTCAGAAAATACCTTTTCAGGGCAGACTGTTAGACAATGGAAATCCATTTACAGGTACGGCTAATATTCAATTCAGCATCACTTCTCCTTCATGGTCAGAAACAAAAAATGGAGTGAGTGTAACCGATGGTTACTATTCAGTTGTTCTAGGTTCTACAACCCCATTGCCAGACACTCTTTTTTCAGACAGCAGAGAAGTCACTATGAATATCACCGTAAATGGCGAAGCACTTTCCCCGGTGACTCTCCACTCTCCCCTTTTACCGTTTACTGGATCCAATCCTATTGAAATAGATAGTCTCGTTTCAAGAAATTTGGCACTTCAAAATTCCTCCGGTTTGGATGTTGTAAACATAGAAGGCAGAGATGTTGGAGGATTTATGCTTCTCGGAAATCCAGACCCAACAGATACATACTACCAATCCTTCGTTATGGCTGGTAATTCAACAAATACTGGAAACGCATACCTCCAATTAAGAGGATTGAACACCACTCAGGATAATGCAACAACATTGATAAACAACTACAATACAACTTTCGATGTATTTGGTGCAGAATTCACCGGTAATTATAGAAGAGGAGGTATTGACATTCATGACAATGAGGGGACATTTCTAGCTGGAATTGGATCAAATCGAGATGAATCTGGTGGAGATCCATCGGGTAAAAGCGGCTTGGTAATAATCAATGGACCAACCACCCGAAACGTATACGTGTCCGGTCAATGGTGGTCAAACAGCGAACTTGGAATCGTTCAGATTTTTGGACAAAATGATAATGGAGCTGGAGACTTCTCCTCCAACATTGAACTTGTAGCCGATGATCAAGCAGGAGAAACATCTGGCCGGATTTCTGTTTATAACACAGCTAATGGAGGAACAGTAAATGAAACTGTTTGGATAACCTCAAATAATGGCGGTGGTGGATGGGTGGACCTGAGAGATAATACCTCTATTACAACCATAAGTCTTGATGGTCAAAATGGGAATATAAGTGCTAATGGTGATGTTTCAGGAAACACCTTGACTTCATCGGACGGAATGGTTCAAACTTCTGACAGAAGGCTGAAAACAAACATTGCTAGTCTAGAAAATGCTTTGGAAAAAACGCTTGAAATACGAGGCGTTTCATATACGTGGAAAGATGAGCAGAAGTCTCAAAGAAATCAAATTGGGGTAATTGCGCAGGAACTGGAAGAGGTTTATCCTGAATTTGTTCACACCAATGATGAGGGGATGAAAGCAGTGAACTATGCGCAAATTACAGCTGTGCTAATAGAGGCTATTAAAGAGCTGAACGCTAAAGTGGAAAATCTCGAAGACGAAAACTCTAGTTTAAAAGCTTCTCTTGAAGAAGTAAAAGCGCTGAGATCAGAAATGGATCAGCTTGTGAGATCTTTAGGAAGTAGTAAAGCAGCAAGCAAATGAGACAAAACATAAGGACTTTACTTTTATTAAGTCTGGTCTTCGCTCATGTATTCACTGGACAGGCCCAATTTTCACTACAAGGCTATTCGACGGGAGTTACGGGAGGTATATCGGAAAGTGCACGATACAAAACAGAAATTTCCACCAATGAGGCTGGTGTTCGCCCTAGAGGAGAAAACTATAGCTTTTATTTAGGCTTGGCAGCAGCCAATCTTGAATCTGCAATAGTTAGCGTGACGGCAACAAACTCTTCAGATGCAATCATTACTGAAGACACTGATGCTTATCTGCTAAGAATTAGGCCTTCGGGAAATTATGATACCTTAGGACGAGTCAACTCAAATGCTGGTGGGGAGTTTGATTTTGCTTCTGTATTCCATGGTAATTATCTAGTGGTAGTAGACTCAGATCCACAAAAATATGTACCGACATATTATGGTAATTCATTTTTGTGGAATGAAGCAGACATACTTGTATTAGCGAAGGATACACTGACTGAAATCACAGTTAATTCGAAACCTCGCGAGCTTACCTCAAATGATGGTGATGGTCTTGTCCGGGGGACAATTGAAGAAGATTTCAAGGATTCTGAAGATGGAAGAATTGACGCACGAAGGAGAGCCGCTAAAAAAAAGTGTGGATTACGTAAAAGAAGAAGAGGTGGTAGAACAGATCAAGATGAGGATGAATATGAGTTGATAGCCTATGGTGAAACCAATTCCAATGGAGAATTTGAGTATGGCTTCTTGCCCGAAGGAACTTATCGATTCTTTGTTGAGTATCCTGGCATTCCAATGAATGAATCTTCATTTGTCCAATTTGATGTAGGGGAAGCAGGCGTATCTGATAATGAATTTGTACTCGCAGCGGTTGTCACGGAGGATGGAATTACCGTTGAGTTGATTCTGGGTATTACCGACGAGGTTTTCACCAATTTCAACATATACCCGAATCCAACTTTAGGTAAAATCTCTATCGATTTTAGTGAAATCGTAGTTCAGGATCTCACAATGGAAGTGATCGACATGAACGGACGAACTATCGTTTCCAGAAAGGTTGAAAATAATGAAAATAAGAGGCTAGAAATTGACCTAAGTAGTCAACCAACGGGACAATACATTTTAAAATTTTACGATAACGCTAAAAGCAAAACTGCTTTGACTTTCAGAGTAATTAAAAACTAACTCTTCTATACTTTCGCCTAGTTACTAAACCCACTCAATCCTTGAGTGGGTTTTATTTTTAAATCCTCCGGAGTAGTAATCTTCACATTATCGTATGATCCTTCAACAAGATTGACCTTGTATCCAGCCGCCTCGAAAACACTAGCATCATCCGTAAACAAACCCGCTCCAGCTTTTTCATAAGCGTCTTTCAGTTGGCTTACACGAAAGGTTTGTGGCGTTTGTACCATCACGTAGTTTGCTCGGTCTCTAGCAATAGAGTTATCGCCCTCTATTTCCCTTATGGAGTCTTTAAGAGACACCACCGCAACTCCTGATCCGGATTTTTCCGCCAATTGAAAAGAGGATTTGATCGTTTCTACGGATACAAAAGGCCTAACCGCATCATGCACGGCTACTATTCCATCTCCCTCAATAATCGCCAGCCCTGACATTACGGACGCACTTCGTGTGGGTCCGCCCGAGGTAATGGTGATGTTTTGGTCTGGGAAATACTGAAAAGCGATTGCATCCCATTGCTTCAGATGTACTTCAGGAAGTACTAAGATAATTTCAACAGCCTTATCAAAGGCCAGAAACTTTCTAATGGAATGAACAATGATCGGATCTCCATCAATGCGTAGGAACTGCTTTGGCACATCGCTTTTCATACGTGTGCCAATGCCTCCAGCCACTATGATGGCATATTTCTTCAATGCGATCTTAGATGATTAGCATCGCGTCTCCATAACTGAAGAAACGGTACTTTTCTTTTATTGCCGTTTGATACGCTTCCTGAATCAACTCATAACCTCCAAATGCAGATGCCATCATCAATAGCGTAGACTCAGGCAAGTGGAAGTTCGTGATCAGAGCATCACAAATTTTAAACTCATAAGGAGGGAAAATGAATTTATCCGTCCACCCTGAATTTTCTTTTAGCAAACCATTGGCAGAAACTGAAGACTCAAGCGTTTTCATTGCCGTGGTACCTACAGCACAAATTTTCGACTTATCGCTCAATGCCTTGTTTACTCTGTCAGCGGTAGGCTTCTCCACCCAATAGTTTTCAGAGTCCATTTTATGCTTTGTCAGATCTTCCACATCCACAGGGCGGAAGGTGCCAAGACCAACATGCAGCGTGATAGCCGCCACATCAATTCCAATCAGCTCCATTCGCTTCATTAGCTGGGGAGTAAAGTGCATTCCAGCTGTAGGAGCAGCTACCGCTCCTATATTTTTCGCATAAATTGTCTGGAATCTTTCTCTATCTTCAGGCTCAGCAGATCGCTTGATTTCCTTTGGAAGTGGTGTCTCCCCAAGCGCATCGATCATTTTATAGAATTGCTCCTGATCTCCATCAAAAAGGAATCTGATCGTCCGCCCTCTACTTGTGGTGTTGTCGATAACCTCAGCTACCAATTCTCCATCTCCAAAATAGAGCTTGTTTCCAACTCTAATTTTTCTTGCAGGATCTACCAGCACATCCCAAAGCTTCATTTCTGTGTTTAGTTCACGAAGAAGGAAAACTTCGATTTTCGCACCTGTCTTTTCTTTATTTCCGTATAGTCTGGCTGGGAAAACTTTCGTATCGTTAATCACGAATACATCGTCTTCTTTGAAATAATCAACTACATCTTTGAACACTTTGTGCTCGATCTCACCTGTATCTTTATGCACGACCATGAGTCGTGAATCGTCACGATTTTCGGTTGGATGTAGGGCAATAAGGCTTGATGGCAGGTCGAATTTGAATTCGGATAATTTCATTCCCATAGGAAAAAGGATCTATTTTAATGATCAAAGGAGCGCAAAATTAGCAAATATGTTTCATGTATGTAACGTATCCAAAGGTAAACTCGTCAACTAAAAGTATTTACCGTTTGAAATCACCAGCGACCGATCGCGATTAAATTGAAAATTGAGACAGGTGATTCACTAAATTTGTTAAAAACATACACCACGTGAAAGTATTCAAGCTTGTTTTAGAAAGTTTTCGTTTTGCCTGGAGTGCACTGAGACAGAACCTCCTCCGAACTACCTTATCTCTATTGGGTGTCACCATCGGAATCTTTGCGATTATCGCTGTTTTTACTTTGGTGGATTCTCTTGAACGAAGCATCAAGAACAGTTTAAGCTTTTTGGATGCTAACAATTTAGACATCAGACGCTTCCCATATGAATTTGGCCCTGACATTCCGTGGTGGGAATACATCAAAAGACCTTATACAAATTATGAGGAATATGAGTTTCTGAAGAAGAATCTCAAGAAATCTGAAGGCATCACCATTTTCGCCGTAACTGGAGGTGAAACAGTAAAGTATGAGAGCAGCAGCTATAGCGACGTATCTATCTTCGGTATTGCTCACACACACCAAGATGTCTATGATATGGCAAGTGATGTGGAGATTGGGAGATACTTTACTGCCGCTGAATCTTATACTGCAAAAAATGTGGTAATGATAGGCCACCTCATTGCTGAGAAACTCTTCCCTCGTGGGGATGCAATCGGTAAAGAGATCAAAGTAAAAGGATTAAAATATGTGGTGATTGCTGTTTTCAAAGAAGAGGGAGAGGGAATTTTCGGAGATACGGGAAATGATGAAAGCATATACATGCCTTATCAGTCATTCAAAAAAATCTATTATTCAGGCAGGAATCGTGGAGTGGAAACATTGGTGAGTGTGAAAGGTAGGCCAGACGATGTTGGCTTAGTAGAGCTGGAGGCTGAAATCACCGGATTGCTACGAACAAAGCGCGGATTGAAGCCTAAAGAGAAAAACAACTTCTCAGTGAACAGACAAGATGCCATCATGAATATCATAGGATCTACTTTTGACGTAATCGGGGTGGCTGGCTGGGCTATCGGTGGCTTCTCCATTCTGGTAGGTGGATTTGGTATCGCCAACATCATGTTTGTTTCGGTTCGCGAACGCACAAACATTATAGGCATTCAAAAATCCCTGGGAGCAAAAAACTTCTTCATACTTTTCCAATTTCTCTTTGAAGCGATTTTCCTAAGCCTCATTGGAGGTGGAGTTGGATTACTCTTAGTGTGGCTCCTATCACTCGCAAGCTTGGGTAATCTGGATCTGGTACTAACCTTCGGAAATGTAGTACTTGGATTAGGTGTAGCTGGAATTATTGGAGTGATCTCAGGAATTGTTCCGGCATTGATGGCTGCTAGATTGGATCCGGTGATCGCTATTAGGACAACAGGGTAATCAAAAACAAACAAAAAAGGGTAAGCCGTCGCTTACCCTTTTTTTTGATATTACTCCACAGACTTTACCCATTTAATTTCTCTTTGATTCTTTTCTCCAGTTCCTCCATCAACTCTGGATTATCTTCAATCAGGGCTTTCACAGCATCACGTCCCTGACCAAGCTTATTTCCATCGTAAGAAAACCATGAGCCGGACTTCTGCACCACATCCAGTTCCACTCCTATATCGACAATTTCACCACTCTTGCTAATACCACGCCCGTACATGATATCAAATTCCACCACTTTGAAAGGAGGAGCTACTTTATTTTTCACCACTTTAACCCGTGTCCGGTTACCCATCACATTGTCAGCCGATTCTTTGATTTGGCCTATCCTTCGAATGTCAAGACGAATTGATGCATAGAATTTCAAAGCATTACCACCAGTAGTTGTTTCGGGATTCCCAAACATCACCCCAATTTTCTCTCGCAACTGGTTAATGAAAATACATGCACATCCGGTTTTATTGATCGTTCCGGTCAACTTTCTCAGCGCCTGAGACATCAATCTTGCCTGCAGTCCCATTTTACTATCACCCATCTCACCCTCCAACTCTCCTCTAGGCACCAATGCCGCCACAGAGTCTATCACTATAATATCCAAGGCTCCAGATCGGATCAGGTGCTCGGCAATCTCCAGTGCCTGCTCCCCATTGTCCGGCTGAGAGATTAGCAGATTCTCCGTATCTATTCCCAGCTTCTCAGCATACAATTTATCAAAAGCATGCTCTGCATCAATGATGGCCGCCATACCTCCTGCCTTTTGTGCTTCCGCAATGCAATGCATAGCCAGGGTTGTTTTACCCGAAGATTCCGGGCCGTATACTTCGATGATTCTTCCCCGAGGAATACCGCCCACTCCTAGCGCCATATCAAGGCTTAAAGAACCGGTAGAAATGGTGGGTACATCCATCACTTTCTCGTCGCTAAGTTTCATCACTGCACCTTTACCATAGGTCTTCTCCAGCTTATCAATTGTAATCTGGAGAGCTTTCATTTTTTCTTGAGAATCGGCCATAGTTTTCTTCCGGTCTTATTTTTTGAATCAGACAAAAATAGTTTTTAAAAAATGAAATAAAATATATTTTGCTAAAAATATTAGGAAATTAATAATGAACGATTTTATCACTGGATTAGCTAACTGTTTATGCCTTTCATTTAATTGAAACAGAGATTTGATGGGTTTTAGCCTTGTTTTCTTAACTTGTCAAAAATCCTTGAATCATGGAAAAAAGTGGATACGAGCAGGTTTATGAGCAGCTGAAGCACATGAAGACCATCATCACCTTTAAGAAGATGATGACAAAATCCCACCTGAATGTAGTGTATCTGGGTAACGTGACTCAGAATACAGTAGAGAGCATCACTGATATGATCTCAGAGGATTTAAGTGTCCGACAGGAAAATCGTAAGGTTACCAAACGGGTATATCACGTAATGATGGAGTCCCTCCAAAACATCTGCAAACATGCAGATAGTCAGTCGGATGAGGAATCAAACTCACTTGAGAAGGGATTAGTGAAGAAAGGAATTTTTCTGATAGGCCATAATGAAGAAGAATATTTCATTACTACCGGAAACAACATCGATATAAAAAATGCGGTGGTTCTTCGTGACATCCTGGACAAAATAAACTCCCTCGACGCTGACGGGATCAAGCAAATGTATCGTGATGCAATGGAGAACTCTGAACTTGGTGAGACGGGAGGTGCCGGACTTGGATTTATAGATATGGCAAAAAAAACCGGCACCAAATACGAATACTACTTTGAACCGGATAGCGAAACTTCTTGCTTCTTTATTTTGACCATGCGGGTATCAAAGGGTGACGCAGCTTAGGCTAGTTCATCGCCATTAATCACTTGTTCCTTTTTCGGCACATAATGAATGGCGTAAATCATATACCCGCCAAGAGCTGTTCCAATTGGAAATTTGAATAATAGGAGCACCGCAGGAACGATCGCAAACTTCTTGCCCCAGGCTTTTTCCAGAGCCAGCCCATAACCAGAGATTAAAAAGATAATAGAGCCCAGTGTTTGCATGATCGGAAGAAAATAAGCAATGCCTGCGGGTGGCCTTAGCTCAAACAAAACCACATCCATTTCCCTGATTTCCATCCATAGGTCACTATCTACAAACATGTCTACGAAAAAGAAAGTAGAAAGAGAGATGGGCACCAGAATTAGTCCTATGACTATAAATATTTTACCAATGATTCTTAGGTTATTGTCGTGATCTTTCAAATCCATGAGTGAAAAGGTTAGTTTTTATTACTATGCATTGCAAGGTATCTTACGATAAACAATAAATAAAGTTGTGGCATGATTAAAAAAATCATCTGGTTCATTTTAGCAGCACTACTGCTCCTCCTGATCATCAATTGGAGTTTAGTCTCATATGGCTTCCGTCAGGCGAAAGGTCAACTTGAGATTATTTGGAATGCCAGAGATATAAATGAGGTACTCGCTGATACAGCAACAGCTGATAGCATCAAACAAAAAATCCGCATTGTTCAAGAGGCCAAGTCATTTGCTTATGACAACCTTGGACTGAAAGAATCAGATAACTACACGACCTACTATGATCAGAAAGGTGAAGTAGCACTGTGGAATCTCTCGGCTGCAAAACCCTTTGCTCTAGAGCCAAAAACATGGGGTTTCCCGTTGCTTGGCTCCTTCCCCTACAAGGGCTTTTTCGATTTGGAATTGGCGAAAGAAGAAATGGAAAAGCTAAAAAGTGAGGGATATGATGCCCGGATTCGTCCGGTGGGCGGATGGTCAACGCTGGGATGGACTAAAGATCCAATCCTTTCTAATATGCTTGAACGACCGGAGGGTGCGCTTGCGGAACTAATCATTCATGAACTTACACACTCTACTCTTTTTGTTAAAGACAATGTTGAGTTCAATGAAAACCTGGCATCCTTTATTGGAGAAAGAGGTGCTATCCTATTCCTCGACACCAAATATGGGACGAACTCAGAGTCATACTTCGAATACATTCTGGGAGAAGAAGACAGCAGAATTTTTCGAAATCAAATGCTTTTAGGCACTAAAAAGTTGGACTCGCTGTATAAATCATTCACCACTCAATCAGACTCAATCAAAACTTTACAAAAACACATAATGATTGACATGATCACCAGCTCTATTGACACACTCCATTTTCATGATCCCAGATATTACAAAGCATTTAATACCTCAAGGCCAAATAATGCATACTTCATGGCATACCTCAGATACTACTCTGCCAAAGACTCATTGCAACACCTACTTCAAACCAGTTACCAGAATGACTTGAAGAGTTTCATCAAGGGAATGAGAGAATATCATAAATAAAAAAACGCCAGAGCAAAACCCTGACGCTTTTTGGTGAGGAAAATTAAATTCTTAATAATTGACCGCTGCAGCCGCATCCAGTGTACCCCATCCGAAAGATGAACTTCTGTTAGGGTACAAGTCAGCTGTCCGCTTCATCTTATCCAATACCTGATCCCTGCTCATACCTGGGTTTTTCGCCCAAACCAAAGCAGCTATTCCTGCGGCGGTTGCGGTAGCAACAGAGGAGCCTCCAACAGTTGAGGGCTGATTTCCGCTCATAGCAAGGGATAGTGGGTGATTCTCCGTACCATTTCTTTCCATGATGACAGTGAAGTCCACCTTACTTCCAGAGTGACAAATATCACATCGAGTGTATCCACTTTCTTTTATTCCGGTAACGGCTACCGTTTCATTCATAGAGGCAGGGAAAATCACTCCGTACCAGTTGGTCCACGAGGTGGAGGTTCCTGCTGCGGCAAAAATCAATTTACCACGACCATAAGCATAGCGCACTGCATCCGCCACTTTAGAATTAGAAAATACATCTCCAATAGACATGCTGATGATTTTCACATCACTTCGATTGCCCAAATAAACAAGCGCATCAGCCACTCCGGTTTTCTCTTTTCCACCATTGATTACCACATCTCCGGTCCCTCTTACTGATACCAAGTTTGCATTGTAAGCCACACCTACTGAGGAACCATCATTACTTCTTGGGGCTGCCATCACTCCCGCCATGGCAGTGCCATGTCCGCAATCGTCGTTCGGTCCATCGGGGTTGGCCCACCACCACCATGAGCTCACATAGAAGCCATACTTGTGCACATACCTTCCACTGGAGTAGCCAGAATTAAAGTTGCTGTTGAGGTTATCCTGATTAGGAGAAATCCCTGTATCAATCAGTCCAATACCGATTCCGCTACCAGTACTTGAACTCCATGCGTTCACTACATTGTTAGCATATAGATGCCATGATGCTTTTGCTCCGGGGCTGATGTTTGTGTAGTCACTGGAGGGAATTCCATAGTCCGGATCATTACTACATCCGGAATCGCTATCTATACGACCTCCGTCTACTATCGGAAAATCCACCTCATAGCCTAAAGGTTCTGCATAGCGTACGGTCGGTAAAGATCTCAAATACTTTACAGCCTCAAGACTACTCACCTTCATTTCAATGAATGGGAGCACTTCATGCTTTCGCAAATTGAGATCAGCTTCTGTAAACGACTCATCACTCTGTCGAAGTAATGTCATTGCGTCATCAATAATACTTTCAGACACTCTTACCCAGGACTCCTGCTGGATGTCAATTTCAGAAATCCTGCCATTAATATCAGTTTCGTTTGCCGGTTGATAGCCGATGGTTAAAACTGTGTCTCCATGGATAAGTGCGCTCCATATCATTTCATCAGATACATCACCCCAGTTAAACTCATCATTGTTTTGCAATGAGCCAATGATCGTTTCATCAATTTCTGATTTTGAGATGGGGTCTTGTTGCTCAAGTTGAGGAGCAACGCTGTTTTCGTCGGTACATGCAAACAATAAAATTGCCAGCAACACCAGACTGATTCTTGGGTTGTTCATACGATTAGGTTAAGCTTTAAAATAATTTAAACTCAACATGCAAAATAGTATGCATGCAGAGTATTTTACTTCTCAATTTAAGTAAAAAATCTTAATAGACCATAATTCAATTTGGTGGATTCCTACTTATACCAAATTCTTAGCAGCAAGCTGAATCACTTTACCAAATTGTTACCATTTTAACATACAGTTGATTTCTGAGTAATTTTGAATAACGTTGAATGAGATCAACTAAAGCCCGAATATTCAGGCTTCAACGTGATCATAGTTTATCAAATTGTAAAGACTGATTTAAGAGAAAGTTATTCACAAACCACCTCCATCAAATGGCAAAACACAATCAAAAAATCCTTGTAGTAGACGATGAAGCTGATATTCTAGAACTATTAAAATATAACCTCACTAAAGAAGGCTATGATGTAAAAACTGCAAGCGATGGAATCAAAGGAGTGGACATAGCCAAGAGCTTTGTGCCAGATCTCATTCTGCTAGACATTATGATGCCTAAGCAAGATGGTGTAGAGACATGTCGCCAAATCAGAGAGATCCCGGAAATGGCCAACACTTTTGTAATTTTTCTAACTGCACGCTCGGAAGAATATTCTGAGGTTGCGGCTTTTGACATGGGTGCCGATGACTACATCACTAAGCCTATTAAGCCACGTGCTCTGGTAAGTAGGATCAATGCCTTGTTTAGAAGAGAATCTAAAAAGAAAAAAGAATCCAACACCATCACGATTGGGGACTTGATCGTGGATAGGACAAGCTATACAGTGAAGAACGGCGAAGAGAAAATTTCACTTCCTAAAAAAGAATTTGAGTTGCTTTATTTTTTGGCTCAGAATCCCGGTAAAGTATTTAGCAGAGATGAGCTCTTACAAAATATCTGGGGTACTGATGTTTATGTGTTGGCACGAACTGTCGATGTACATATCAGAAAAGTGAGAGAAAAAATTGGTAATGATCATATCACAACGGTAAAAGGCGTAGGGTACAAATTCGACGCTAATTAATTACGTTTAGCATTTATGCAATTCAATTCGCGAGCCATAGCACTTTTATTGGCACTCAGTGTAGCTGCTATTACTACTGCGTTTTTATACCTCGTCCCTGGCATCACTACCACTTCTATTGTCATTGCTTTTCTACTTTCCTTCTCATCCTCTTACATTCTTGTCAGACTTGTTTTAGAGTTTCTCTTCTTTCGTCAGATAGAAAATATATATGACTCCTTGAAGCGCATAAGAGATAGTGAGTTGGCACTAAGAGGGCGTATGTCCTCTGTCAACCCTTTAAAAAGAATTGATCGTGAGATTTCCAGCTTTGCAAAAAGCAAAGAAAAAGAAATTGAAGAGCTGAAAGAGCGTGAAAATTTCCGACGAGAATTTATTGCTGACGTGTCGCATGAATTAAAGACTCCCATTTTCGCCGCGCAGGGATTTGTTCATACGCTACTTGATGGAGCTATCAACGATAAAGAAGTGCGTAAGAAGTTCTTGAAAAAGGCTGCTCGAAGCTTGGACGCACTCGATTTGCTGGTTCAAGATATCCTGACCATCTCTCAAATTGAGTCAGGAGAAATAACCATGCATCTTGAAAATTTTGATATGCGTGGCATGTGCAAAGAGATTCTGGATCAACTGGAAGATAAAGCCGATAAGAAAGGGGTGGAACTAAAGATGTCGAAGAAGTACAAAGACCCCATCATTGTACGAGGTGATTATAGACGTATCTATCAGGTCATGATCAACCTCGTCTCAAATGCAATAAAGTATACCAAGAAGGGTGGGGAAGCGAAGATAAGCTTCAAAGAACTTGATAATAAAATCCGGGTGATGGTGACGGACACAGGTCGGGGCATTCCTGAATCAGATATTTCTCGTATTTTCGAGCGCTTTTATAGAGTAGACAAAAGTAGATCCCGGGAAAAAGGTGGAACAGGTCTTGGTCTATCTATTGTAAAGCACATTCTTGAAAGCCACGATTCCGAAATTTTCGTTGAAAGTGAATATAAAGTTGGATCTAAGTTTTATTTCGAACTGGAAAAAGCCAACTATATAGATAAGGTGGATGAAGGATGGGAAGAGGACGAAGATTATGCATAAGAACCTAAAGAACATTTCATTCAATGATCTCATTATCTCAGAAAATGAGAACTACGCTCTGGTGAACAAACCTCCCTTCATTGCCAGCCTGGATGACCGTGCCGACAGCAAAAACCTACTGAGCCTTGCCAAAGAAGTAAACGAAAACTATCAGATATGCCATCGATTGGATAAAGAAACTTCCGGCATAGTAGTTTTTGCCAAAAATCCGGATGCGTATCGGCACTTCGCCATGCAATTGGAAAACCGCGAAGTGAAGAAAATTTATCATGCTGCCATTCATGGCCTTCACAAGTTTGAAGATTTCGAAGCAGATGAGCCCCTGCTTACTACCTCAACAAAATCCCGGGTGGACTTTCGAGCCGGAAAGCAGGCATTTACTTTGATTGGCACACTAGAACTATTCAAAAAGCACACCCTTGTAAAATGTTTCCCAGTAACTGGCAGAATGCACCAAATCAGAGCGCATTTAGCATATCATGAGGCACCAATCATCTCAGACCCTGCTTATGGAGGGGCTGATTCATTCCTTTCTGAGCTGAAAAGAAATTACAATCATAAGAAGTGGGAAGAAGAGAATCCTATGATTAATCGTGTAGCTTTGCACTCCGCTCAGGTAGCTTTCAAAGACCTGGATGGTAAAATTATGGAAGGAGAAGCCGAATATCCGAAAGATTTCTCCGTGTTAATCAAGCTCTTAAGAAAATTTAAATAGAAGGTCTCGTTTGTTTTCTCAAATGAAAATTCTATTTTTGTGTCCCTTTTTCGAGGGGACAGATTTTGACATTATAAAATCAATATAAAATTGGAGACTAACAGCTTTAAAACTGTATCATTAAACAGTGCAACTGTAGAGAAGAATTGGGTTATCGTAGACGCTGATTCTCAGATACTTGGAAGAATGGCAAGTGAAGTTGCTAAGATGATTCGCGGCAAACACAAGCCTGGTTACACACCACACGTAGATTGCGGTGATAACGTAATTGTGATCAATGCTGACAAAATCAGATTGACAGGAAGCAAGTGGACTGACAAGCAATATGTAAGACACACAGGTTATCCTGGCGGTCAGCGAATTGAGACTCCTAATAGTCTTAAGGCTAAGTCATCCACAAGAATTATTGAAAAAGCTGTGAAAGGCATGTTGCCAATCAACAGACTTGGAAGACAAATTTTCAAAAATCTATATGTATATGAGGGTGCGGAGCATCCACATGCAGCTCAAAAACCAAAAGAAGTAAAACTATAAACCTGAATGGACAGAATTAATACCATAGGGAGGAGAAAGACCTCAGTAGCTCGTATCTATATGACGAGTGGGAAAGGTGCAATAACCGTAAACGATAAGGAACTTAACGTTTACTTCCCTTCCGAAATTCTTCAAACCATCGTAAAGCAACCACTAGTGAAAGTGGAGCAAGATGGAAATTTCGACATTGATGTAAACGTGACTGGCGGAGGACCTGCAGGACAGGCTGAAGCAGTACGATTGGCGATATCGCGTGCACTTACTGAGGTAGATGCAGAGTTTAGAAGCCCACTTAAATCTGAAGGATTCCTTACAAGGGATTCTAGGATGGTGGAGCGTAAGAAGCCAGGTCGAAGAAAAGCAAGAAGAAGATTCCAGTTCAGTAAACGATAATATTGAGATGCAAAAATTAGAACATAAAGATCTATTGGATGCAGGTGTACACTTTGGACACCTTACCCGAAAATGGAACCCAGCAATGGCTCCATACATTTTCATGGAGAAAAATGGCATCCACATTATCGACCTTCACAAGACACTGACTTGCCTGGAAGATGCTACAGAAGCTATGAAAGCTGTAGTAAGGTCCGGTAGAAAAGTGATGTTCGTTGCTACAAAGAAGCAAGCGAAAGAAGTGGTGGAGCAAGAAGCGCAGCGACTAAATATGCCTTATGTGACTGAAAGATGGCAAGGAGGTATGCTCACCAACTTCGCTACGATCAGAAAGTCATTGAAGAAAATGCAGGGAATGGAGAAGCTTATGAAAGAAGAAGCTTACCAAAACCTTGCAAAGCGTGAGCGATTGATGATCAGCCGTGCAAAAGATAAGTTAGAAAAAGTTTTGGGTGGTATTGCTGACCTAAACAGACTTCCTGCGGCTCTTTTCGTAGTAGACATCAAACGTGAGCACATTGCAATAGCTGAGGCCCAGAAATTGAACATCCCAGTATTCGGTATTGTGGATACAAACTCTGACCCATCTAAGGTAGACTACCCAATTCCTGGTAATGATGATGCTTACAAGTCAATCAAATTGATCACAAGCTACATCGGTAAAGCTTTGGAAGAAGGTCTGGCTGAGCGTAAGAAAGACAAAGAAGAGCAAGCTCATGTTGAAGAGCAGGAAGCTAAAAAAGCAGCTGACGAAAAGTCAGAAGTAGCTGAATAAAATTAAAGACCATAAAATCTTAACATAAAGATTGAACATTGATGTATTTCGGTGTTCAATTTTTGTTTGTAGAATATTAAAACCAAGAAATAAAATGGCTATTACAGCACAAGACGTAAACAAACTAAGGCAAATGACTGGTGCCGGCATGATGGATTGCAAAAAGGCGCTAACAGAAGCAGAAGGTGATTTCGACAAAGCGGTGGAGCTTTTGAGAAAGAAGGGACAGAAAGTGTCCGCTTCCAGAGCTGACAGAGAAACTTCTGAAGGTGTAGTATTTGCAAAAACTAACGATGCAGGAACTGAAGGAGCATTGATCGCTTTTACATGTGAGACCGATTTCGTAGCGAAAAACGATGAGTTCGTACAGCTAGGAAATCAAATTGCTGAGCTTGCATTTGCTGAAAAGCCTGCAAACATTGAGGCTCTTAATGGAATGAAATTGGGCGACCTTACCGTAGGCGATAAAATTGTAGAGCTGACGGGAAAAATAGGTGAGAAACTTGAGGTAAAAGCTTTCGAGGTAGTGACTGGCGAGGCTGTAGTTCCTTACATTCACTCCAATGGAAAACTAGGTGTGATGGTGTCCCTATCCAATGTGAATGGCGCTAGCGTAGAAGAAGCTGGAAAGGATGTAGCTATGCAAATTGCTGCGATGAATCCTGTAGCTGTTGACAAAGACGGAGTAGATCCTGCCGTTGTGGAAAAGGAAATTGAGATTGGAAAAGAGCAAGCAAGAGCTGAAGGAAAGCCTGAAAATATCATCGAGAAAATAGCGATGGGTAAGCTGAACAAGTTCTACAAAGAGAACACCCTGCTTAGCCAGTCTTTCGTAAAAGACAACTCTCAGTCTGTTTCTCAGTACTTAGATACAGTGTCTAAAGGATTGACAGTAGCAGAATTCAAAAGAGTTTCTATCGGGTAACTCTAATTGAACAGATTTAGATAACCACCTTGACCATCGAGTTGAGGTGGTTTTTTTATGCGTTAAAACAATTTATGTCAATAAGTATTTTGCTTAGTCACATCTAAGAGTAAGTCCGAAACCGATTAAAATGATAGAATTAGGACATTTACAAAAAAAAAGATGGACAAACAGGTGAACTATATAGACCCGGCTATCCTTACGCGTAAGTTCGTTAGGACGGGGACTTTAGTGAGAGTTGCTTCGCTTGGCCTAGCATATCTTGCGATAATATTAATGTCAATCTAAGGGTCTTTTCAACCAGCAAGACCTGATTAGCCAAGGATAATTATGCCTTGGCTTTTTTGTTTTTTAGAAAAAACCCGCTTTATAGTCGTTATTGTCCCTCCACATTAGCTTCGTGATTTCGCACCTTTACCTTGGGGTCTACTACAAATGTTGAGTCTTGGAACTCCTCATTGATCAATAAATCACTTAAGTCTGGCTGTCCTGCTTTCACCCAACAGCTAAACCAGAAATCGCCAACCATTTTAATAGAAGCTCGCATTCGTCTTTCTACCATCCCATTCAATTTTCGATGGTAGTCGGAGGAAAAATCATACGTATGCGTTCGAATGGTTGAGTTACCTCTCTCCTCATACCCATATTTCTTTGACTCTGGATATTTTATGGTAAGCTGCTTCTCAAACAAAAGCACTGAATCGAGCGCCTCATGTGCTTTCACCACTGCATCCCAGGCATACAGCTGCAAGTTTTCTACATACTCAGCTTTACCTGACAGCAAGTCATAATTTTCAGCAAACAATTCTGGAAGTCTTGACTCCCAAAACCCATGAATCCCATATTGACCAGTTAGCTGACCGTTGTAATTTTCAGTAGTGTGAAGGGGGACATTTGCATCAGCGATATAATGTCCCATATCGGATGAAAGTCTTAAAATCTGATCTGCATCCTTATTTTGAAATGCCTTTATCAACCAATAGGTCATACGATTAATGTGATAAGGCACAATTCCATAAGCTTGAAGCGTATCCTCAGAGTATTTCTCCACGGCCTCACTCCAATACCTTGGCATTTTATAAACCGCAGAATCCCCATAAACATCCACATCTATGTAATGTCTGGCGGCTTCTGCTTCCACTGCATACCTGCGCATATCCGGATTTACAGCCTTCTCCGTCACATATTGAATATTCTGCTTATAAAAAACGATCATCTCAGGCGGCAAAGTGAATACCGCGAGCCTGTTGATTTTTTGATGAGCAAAAAATCCCCAGCTTTGAGAAAAAGTTGGGATTATGATGAGAAGCCAAGCGAGAAGTAACCTCATGGGTTTAAATTAGGAAATAATTAATAAAAGCATACTTAATCATCTAATGCAAATCAAGAGGCTCTATAATCTTATCATCATCACTATCATTATTGGATGTAATAAATCTCATTCCTTTGAAAAAGTTGCCTGTTTTGAATCAGACACCTCGTATGTAGTTTTCAAACCCTGCAGACAGATAATATATAACGCAAAGTTTTGGGATGCAGAGTCAAATCTGATATCAGAAAGTAAAGTTTGGATGATGGCAACAGGGAAACCATGGGAAATGCAGCCGGACAGGCAAATGGAATTGATCATCCAATATGAATTTGATCCTGCTGAAAAAGAAACAATAAACAAAAGTTTGATTAACAAAGGAATTGAAGAATGGTCATGGGTAAGACAAACCAATACTGGAATTATTGAAAATGAAGGAATGTTTTGGATGCATCCATTCAGGCAAAATCAATACAACTTCACTGAGGTTGCTCCATTTCCAGGAGTAAGGCTTCCTCTAGAAATTGGTAAAACTTGGACGGGGAACTTAAATATAGGTGATGGCTGGGGTGACTGGAAAAATTCTACTCTTTCTAATATTTATCAAGTAGTTGCTTTTGAAGAAATTGACCTCTCCTATGGCAAAATGCAAGCGTGGCATATCAATTCCACCACAACAGCACCTTTTGGCGTTTCAACTCACAACTTTTGGTTCAATGATGAATTAGGTTTTGTTAAAATGATAATCAACAGCTATGCCGGCCAAACCCTTCAATTTGAATTAATTGAGGTTATCGAAAATTGAATCTAAATCATAAACTCAACCAAAATGGCCAACACTGCACCCATCAACGAGATGAGGATTTTATTCAATCCAAAATGATGCTCTGGGCTGGCCTCCACAAAAATGGTGGTCGATATATGAAGAAAGCTTCCACATACAATTGCAAAAACAATTAAGACAGCATCCGAAGACAGAAGGATGAAATCGCTCAACAGCAACCCTGCCGGAGATGCCAAACTAAAGAGTATGAGTAGATATAAAGCACGCTTTCCTAAGCCCTGCATGGTTGCCATCAGCGCGAATGCAGCTGGCATTTTATGCAATACAATCCCTAAAAGAAGCGAATAGGATTCATGCTTTTCGTGAAATGGAGAATCATGTGTGAGCAGCGTCCCTTCCAGCAAACTATGAACCATAAGAGCTGTGATAATAGAGAACCTTCCGCTAACAGACACAGCTTTATTGGTATGTACATGACCGTGCTCCACTCCTGAAGAGAAGTATTCCAAAAACTGCTGCATAAAAAACCCTATCAACACATAAAGTCCAACCTTGGAGGGATTGGGGCTAATAGAAAAAAGCTCAGGAATGATGTGAATAATGGTGATTGCAAAAAGGTACGAACCGGCAAATATGAGCGGCAAACGAAGATTTTGCTTCATGCCGGGAATCAGGTTCAGGCTCAACCCGCCCAGCAGGGTGCAAACAATAAGTATGAGTATGGTTAGGATCATGATTCGGTTAGACTTCCAAATTTGCTAAAAGAAACCATTCCTATGGCTATTTAATTCCAGTTGTTTTATTCATTTCTAAAAATGGCTTAATCCCTTCGGATACATAACTCTCTAAATCACCATTTCTATTACGATAAACGAGGATTCCATCCAGCCCCTGAGCCTTCATTATTTCTTTTGAGTAATCAACACCTAAGACCATGAAGGCTGTGGCATAAGCATCTGCTGTCATGCAATCAGTAGCAAAAACCGATGCGCTCAACAGGTTATGTTTAGCTGTATAGCCCGTTCTGGGATCAATTATATGCGCAAAGATTTTCCCATCTTTCTCGTAGTAGTTTCTGTAATTTCCAGAGGTGGCCAACGAAAGGTCTTTCAATCGAACGATGGCTAGAAGTCTTTGCTCATCTGACGATACAGTTGGATCTTCAATACCTAGAGACCAAGGTTTTCCCTCTTCATTCACACCCCTGCACCTAACCTCTCCTCCTATTTCCACCAAGTAGTCTCCAATCCCTTTAGCCTCCAGTAGCTCAGCTACCACATCTACGGCATACCCTTTGGCAATGGCACCAAAATCAAGTTGGAAATTTGCTGGCTGCTTCACCCCCGCTTCATCAAATTGAACCTGATCGAACCCGATTATCGATCTGAGTGAATCTACTGTGCTGGAATCGAGCCTGGGTATGGTTTTATTTGGACCAAACCCCCAGGCCTGAACCAACGGACCAATGCTCGGATCAAAAGTTCCTTGAGTTGCCTTGAAAACCTCCCTGCTGGTTTGAAGAACGGGGTAGAAATACTTTGATTGAAAAGAAAGCGAGCCCTGCTCATTGAGCGTGGAAATCTCAGAAGATGGAATATAGGTGGAAAGGGATTGATTAAATGCCACCAACTCATCAGCTATCTCCTTATCCAGCCCTTCCTTAAATCTGTCAATGTATTTCACATTGTAGATGATGGTACCCATCGTCTGGCCGGTAATGTGGTACATTCTAGGCTCATCTTTTCTTAAATAAGAGGCGATGACAAACGCAATAATGAGCCCGATTCCGAAGATTAATAGTCGCTTTTTATTCATGAGATTTTATCTGTCGCAAAACTAAATCAATCAGACTTCAATCGCTTTGTGAGTTATATTTGAGGCGATGAGAGAAGACTACCTGCAAGCAGACGGTGAGGGCATGGAATCCTCCGAGAAAGAAATTGAAAAGGCGCTACGCCCATTATCATTTTCTGATTTCACCGGGCAGCACAAAGTAGTTGAAAACCTTAAAATATTTGTAGAAGCAGCCAAGCAGCGAACAGAACCACTGGATCATGTGCTTCTTCACGGCCCCCCCGGGCTTGGCAAGACCACTCTGTCATTCATCATTGCCAACGAGCTGGAATCCAACATCAAGGTAACTTCAGGACCTGTATTGGACAAAGCAAGCGAACTTGCCGGATTACTTACCAACCTCGAGCCACATGATGTGCTGTTCATTGACGAGATTCATCGACTAAATCCTGTCGTAGAGGAATATCTCTACTCCGCCATGGAAGATTATCGAATCGATATCATGTTGGATTCCGGCCCAAATGCCAGGTCGGTTCAAATAGAGTTAAACCCTTTTACACTGATTGGGGCTACAACCAGATCCGGACTCCTCACCTCACCTTTGCGTGCGAGGTTTGGGATCAATGCACGCCTGGAGTATTATGATTCGAAATTGCTCACAAAAATAGTTGGGCGGTCAGCAGATATTTTAAACTCCATCATAGATGAAGAAGCCGCCTATGAAATCGCTCGACGAAGCAGAGGCACCCCACGAATTGCAAATAATCTACTAAGAAGAACCCGAGATTTTGCACAAATCAAAGGAGATGGAGCCATCACATTGGACATTTCTAAGATGGCTCTAAAGGCGCTGGATGTAGATGATCATGGACTGGATGAAATGGACAACCGCATCCTTTCCACTATCATAAACAAGTTTAAGGGTGGTCCAGTAGGTCTTGGCACCATTGCCACAGCCTGCAGCGAAGAGTCCGAAACAATTGAAGAAGTGTATGAACCTTTCCTTATCCAGGAAGGCTATATCAAGCGAACTTCTCGTGGTAGAGAAGCTACCGAACTAGCCTATAAACACTTAGGTATTATACCTCCATCGCAAACCGGATCATTGTTTTAATGGTTTGATTTTTGTGGATTGTTAAAACAAAAAAATAATCAATGAGGAGCTTTGCATATCTATTAATTCTTACCCTGGGGCTTTCTTCATGTAAAGATTCAGAACCGGGACCAAAAACATTCGCAGCTGCTGATATCTACCTTGTCAATACTGAAGATGGAAATATATATGAAAAAGGCGAATGGACGGGAAACGCCCAGTTTATCTATCAAGATGGAGTTACGTCACTAAAAGTCTCGCTCTCAGGAATGGAACCCAACACTTCCCATGCTATGCACCTGCACGATGGCACTCTGGAGGAGCCGGGCAGGCATTGGAATCAAGGGAAGTTTGTGGCATTTTGTAAGGAATTAAGTCTGGGTGAAGTGTGGGCTAAAACCTTTGCCGGCGATATAGGCAATATCGAAATTGATGGTGATGGCAATGGGACGTTTATCATAAAAACAGACTTGTGGAGTCTTGGGACTGAGGATGATAAGGACATTGCGGGCACTATCTTATTCGTTCACGAGAAATTCGAAGATTTTGCCAATGAATGCGATCCTGGACATAGTCACCCACCTCATGGGCACATAAATCCAAAAATTGCCGGAGGTACAGTAATCCTGGATGCTCAATTACTGGAATGATTTTCCTTTCTTTGGGAAGTGTCATCCCAGGCGAAACATACAGTACTTATTAAATCCATTGCTTCAGAGCTAGGTTTTTCCTATTGCGGAATTGCCAACGCTGAATTTCTTGAGAAAGAAGCTCCAAGACTCGAGGAGTGGCTAAGCAGAGGGTATCAGGGTAAAATGAGCTATCTGGAAAATCACTTCGAGAAAAGACTGGATCCAACAAAGCTGGTGCCGGGAGCTAAGTCCGTGATCAGCTTGGTTTTCAATTATTTCCCTGAGAAAAATCTTTCCAATGAAGCACCTAAAATTGCTAAGTATGCCTACGGACAGGATTATCATTTTGTGATCAAGGACAAACTCAAAGAATTCATGAATAGAATTCAGGAGGAGATTGGTGAGGTAGATGGCCGTGCGTTTGTGGATTCCGCACCTGTGCATGAGCGAGCCTGGGCTGCCAAAAGTGGATTGGGATGGGTTGGAAAAAACTCTCTTCTGCTTAATCGTGAAATGGGCAGCTTCTTTTTCCTCGCTGAGCTGATCATTGACCTGGAGCTAGAGCCAGATGGGCCAATGAAAGACTACTGTGGAACATGTACTGCTTGTCAGGATGCCTGCCCTACCGATGCGATCCCAGAGCCATATGTGGTAGACGGCAGTCGATGTATTTCCTACCTTACCATAGAGCTCAAAGATGAAATCCCTATAGAGTTCAAAAACAAAATGGAAGGTTGGGTTTTTGGATGCGATATCTGTCAGGATGTTTGTCCCTGGAATCGGTTCTCTAAACCACACCAAGAATCGGCATTCCAACCTCAGGGTTGGGAAGAATTTTCAAAACAGGAGTGGCAGGAAATGACTAAAGAGGTTTTTCAAAAAGTCTTCAAAAAATCAGCGGTGAAACGAACAAAGTTTGAGGGATTGCAGAGGAATATCAAGTTTATTAAATCATTGGAATAGTAACTACTTTCGCTCTGTGACTATCCTTTACTTCATCGATATACTGGGAACGATGGTTTTTGCCATCTCAGGGGCACTGGCCGGACGAGATAAAAAACTGGATTTTTTTGGCATTGCTGCGGTCGGCCTAATCACGGCAATCGGCGGTGGAACCGTGAGAGATATATTGCTAGGAAGCACCCCTGTCGGGTGGATGAAAGACCTCATCTACCTCGCCATGATTGGTTCGGGTATTCTCATCTCCCTTCTTTTTGGGAAAGTGGTGCTGAAGCTGCGGCGTACCTTCTTTATGTTCGATACAGTCGGAATTGCAGTGTTCACCGTGCTCGGACTTCAAAAAGCTTTAAATCTCGGGGTGCATCCAATCATAGCAATCATGATGGGGATGGTTTCAGCAGTCTTTGGTGGAGTGATCAGGGATATCGTATGCAATGAAATCCCGCTCATCTTCAGAAAAGAAATCTACGCCCTCACCTGCCTGTGCGGCGGCATTCTTTATGTTATTCTAGATCGTTTCGCTGTAGAGCAGGCCATCAATATAGTTGTAACAGTTTCTTTTATTGTGATCTTTCGTGTGATGGCAGTAAAATTCAAATGGAAATTGCCTGATATTTCATAGAAAATCATTTGACTAAATTTACTATTCAATCCAAGAAACCTTAAAATGAAAAAATTGCTTTATGTAATGGCAGCAGGAATTCTTTTTAGCTGTCAGACACAATCAGGAAATCAGGAAATGCAAACAGAAAATCCATTCTATCAGGAATGGGACACCCCGTATGGTGTACCTCCTTTCGATCAAATCAAGGATGAGCATTACATGCAAGCCTTCGAAGACGGCATGGCGCAACAGTTGGAAGAAGTAAATGCTATAGCGACCAACGATGAAGCACCAACTTTCGACAACACCATTACAGCCTTTGAAAAATCGGGAGAGTTGCTAACTAAGGTTGCCAATGTATTTTTCAATTTGACCTCCGCTCATACCAATGATTCCATTCAGGGGATAGCACGTGTAATAAGTCCGAAACTTTCTGAGCACAACGACAACATCTTCCTCAATGCGGACTTCTATGCAAGGGTAAAAAACCTTTATGATCAGCGTGAGGAACTAGACCTTACCACTGAGCAAGCAAAGCTTTTGGATAACTACAATACTCAGTTTGTGCGAGCTGGGGCTGCACTAAGCGAAGAAGATCAAACCAAAATGCGAGAGTTGAATGGCCAACTTTCATCGCTTTCAGTTGCCTTCGGTGAAAATGTACTTGCAGAGACCAACAAATTTGAAATGGTACTGACGGAAGACGATCTTGATGGTCTCCCTCAAAGTGTAATTAATGGCGGTGCTGATGCTGCTGCAGAACGTGGCTATGAAGGTAAATATGTATTCACCACTCATCGTCCAAGCCTATATCCATTCATCACATATTCTACCAACAGGGAGCTAAGAGAAAAGCTTAAAAAGGGATACCTTAATCGAGGAGATAATAATGATGAGAATGACAACAAAGAACTTGCTCGTCAACTGGCCAACGTAAGGCTGGAAAAAGCCAAGTTGCTGGGCTATTCCAGCTGGGCTGATTATGTGCTAGCTCAGCGAATGCTGGATACTCCTGACAAGGTTTACAACCTCCTTGACAAAGTGTGGCCTGCAGCTCTTGAAGCTGCTAAAAAAGAGCGTGACTTGATGAAGAAAATGGCCGCTACTGAAGGCTTAGACATTGATATTATGCCGTGGGACTGGTGGTATTATGCAGAGAAGATCAAGAAAGAGCAGTACGATTTAGATGAAAACGAAATCCGGCCTTACCTCAAGGTGGACAATGTCATAAACGGCACATTTACACTTGCAAACAAACTGTTTGGACTGACTTTCGAGGAGCAAACCGACATTCCAAAGTACCATTCAGATGTTCGCACTTACACCGTGAAAAATGAAGCTGGTGAGCTAATAGGTATTTACTTATCAGACTGGTTTTATCGTGGCAGTAAAAGAGGTGGTGCATGGATGAATACTTACAGAAGCCAAAGCAATATGGATGGCAACCGCATCATCCCAATTGTTACGAATGTGGGGAATTTCACCAAGCCGACAGGTGACACTCCATCCTTGCTTTCGCAAGACGAAGCGACTACACTTTTTCATGAGTTTGGTCATGCACTGCATGGGTTGCTTTCCGAGTGTACCTACCCTTCTATTTCCGGCACATCCACACCTCGGGATTTTGTAGAGTTCCCTTCTCAGGTTTTAGAAAACTGGGTTTTCGAGCCTGAGATGTTAGCCTTGTATGCTTTCCACTATGAAACAGGAGAAGTGATGCCTTCCGAACTGGTAGAAAAAATCAGAAACGCCGGTCAGTTCAATCAGGGATTTGGCACAGTTGAATATATGGCGGCAGCTTACCTGGATATGGCTTACCATACAGTGACCGAGCCAATTACTGTGGATGCAGGCGAATTCGAGAAAACAGCAATGGATGAAATCGGGTTGATCGATGCAATAGCCCCACGCTATAGAACAGGATATTTCTCTCATGCATTTTCCAGTCCTGAAGGATACTCAGCAGGGTACTACAGCTACCTAAACTCTGAGGTGATGGATGCCGATGCATTTGGCGCATTTAAGGAAAATGGACTGTTTGACAAGGAAACAGCAAATGCATACAGAGAGCATATCCTATCCAAAGGAGGTACAAGAGACGCAATGGAAATGTATGTAAACTTCCGTGGCAGAGAACCCAAGTTTGAGGCAATTCTGGAGAGACGAGGATTTAATTAATCAGAAAAAAATGATTTTGAAAGGCCAGCAACTGCTGGCCTTTTTTGTATTTACCTACCGCTTAAATAAAACTAAATCCATTTTAATAACTTCCGAACTAAGTTGCTCTTAATTAAACTAAACCTCAATAGAGCATGAAAAGAGTACTTGTCTTGATGCTTGCTTTCACATTTGTAGGATTTACCACAGAAGTGCAAGCTCAAAAAAAGAAAAAGAAAAAAGGTGACGGAACAGAGCAGGAGGCACCTAAAAAAAAGAAGAATGGTCTCAAAAACTACTCAGAAGTAATAACCGATGAAGCCATCACTGACGAGGGATTGATTACTTCTCATCAGGTTGGTGACGATTACTATTTTGAGATTCCAGCTGACCTTTTAGAAAAGGAAATCTTAATTGTCTCTAGAATTGCTGGCCATGTAAAGGGGCTGAATTTTGGAGGAGCAGGTATGAAATCCCGGCCTCAGCAAGTGATTCGGTTTCAGAAACTGGGAAGTAAAATCTTGATGCGATCTGTCTCTTATAACAATGTAGCAGATGAAAACGAACCCATCTACACCTCAGTAAAAAACAACAACTTCGAGCCTATCATTCAATCATTTTCATTGGAAACAATGAAGGATGATTCCTCTTCATACGTGATCAAAGTTTCGGATTTTTTTGCAGAGGATATCCCTATGATCGGTGGACTGAGAGATTCGGAGAGAAAGCGATTCAAAATAAAAGGAGTTGATAAATCACGCTCCATGATCACTTCAGTGAAGTCATTTCCGGAAAACGTAGAAGTACGTCATATCCTGACCTATCGTGGAGATGAGCTGCCAGACAATCAATTAACTGAAACTCTTTCCATTGAAATGAATCAGTCAATGATTCTTTTGCCGGCAGAACCCATGGTTCCAAGATATCATGATGAACGAGTAGGGTTCTTTTCACTGCGCCAAATCGACTATAGCTCTAATGAGCAAAAAGCCGCGCAACGAAGATTTATAACCAAATGGAGACTGGAGCCAAGCGACTGGGATGCGTACAATCGAGGCGAGTTAGTGGATCCTGTAAAACCAATTGTGTACTATGTAGATCCGGCTACTCCAGAGAAGTGGAGAAAGTACATCAAGCAAGGTGTGGAAGATTGGCAGGTAGCCTTTGAGGCCGCAGGATTTAAAAACGCGATTCTTGCCAAGGACCCTCCGAGCAAAGAAGAAGATCCGGACTGGAGCCCGGAAGATGTACGCTATTCGGTTATTCGATACATCGCTACAGATATTCAAAATGCGCAAGGACCACATGTTCACGATCCCAGAACCGGAGAAATTTTGGAAAGTGACATCCTTTGGTATCACAATGTGATGAACCTTCTTCGAAACTGGTACTTTGTGCAAACTGCAGCAGTAAACCCAAATGCACAAAAAGTAAAATTTGAAGACGAACTAATGGGTGAACTGATTCGATTCGTTGCGGCACACGAAGTAGGACACACGCTGGGCTATCCACACAACATGGGATCCTCTCCGGCTTACACAGTAGACCAACTTCGAGATAAGGAATTTACTGATACACATGGAGTTGCACCATCTATCATGGATTATGCAAGATTTAATTACGTGGCACAGCCGGAAGATGGCATCACCAATTTCTTCCCACGAATTGGCGAGTATGACCTTTGGGTAACGCAGTATGGTTACAAACCCATTGCCAATGTAACCAGTCCTGATGATGAAGAAGATATCTTAAACGCCTGGATAAAAGAAAAAGGTGATGATCCAATCTACAGATATGGACGTCAGCGAGGCTTGCCAGTAGACCCTACTGCGCAAACAGAGGATATCGGTCATGACTCCATGATCGCCAGTGAGCTAGGAATCAGAAACCTAAAGCGAATTGTAGACAAACTTATGGAGTGGACTACAGAGGAAGGTAAAAACTATGACGATCTGCAAGAATTGTATGGCAATGTAGTAGGGCAGTTCAATCGCTACACCGGCCATGTAGTTTCCAACGTGGGTGGCGTATACGAGTATTATAAAACTGCAGATCAGGAGGGAGCTGTATACACGCACACCGAAAAAGACAAGCAGGAGCGTGCAGTCAAATTCCTGAATGAGCAACTTTTCGCAACACCAAATTGGCTGGTAGATTCGGAAATTCTAAGCAGAATCCAACAAGATGGATTGGTGGAAAGAATGCGAGCAAATCAGGTGCGTATCTTAAACAGGCTCACGATGGAAGAAATGCTCATGAGGATGATTGAGAATGAGGCGCTGAATGGATCGGACGCCTACTCCATTACTAGCTTATTTACAGATATGCGTAGAGGCATCTGGGGTGAACTTTACAATGGCAGAGCTATAGATACCTATCGCAGAAATCTTCAAAAAGAGCATGTGAGCAGATTGGGTGAGCTGATGAATCTTGAAGATGAGCAATATGCAAATTCAGATATCCCTTCTACGGCGATGGCAACATTGACCACATTGGAAAGAGATGTGCGAAGTGGGCTTGTCAGACAAAGAGATGAAAGTTCACGCTACCACTTACAGGATATTCAAAAGCGTATCGATGCGATTTTGAATCCGAAGTAAAATGATAAGATAATATCAAGACAATGTCATTCTGAACGCAGTGAAGAATCTTTAAATTTACAAACGAGATCCTTCGTGCCTCAGGATGACATTTTAACTCTGCATAATGAAAAAGCTAATACTCACCTCTCTCCTCTTTGCCTTCGCAACTATCACTTTTGCGCAAGACCAGACCACATTCATTTTGGTTCGTCATGCAGAAAAAGCTGTTGATGGAAGTAAAAATCCTCCTTTGAGTGAGGCTGGGCTACTGCGAGCCAACGAATTAGCGTCATTGTTGGCAAAGCAAAAGATTGATGCTTTGTATAGCACTCCTTTTATCCGAACTGAGGCTACTCTGACCCCTATTGCCCGTGATAAAGGCCTAAAGGTGATAAATTATGATCCTTATGCAGGTGCTGACTGGCTTCCTGATGCCCTGGAGAAACATGCGGGTGGAACAATCATGATTTCTGGTCATTCAAACACAATTCCAGCACTGGCAAATGCCCTCCTCGGGGAAGACATATTTGAACAATTTGATGAGAGTGATTACTCCAATCTGATCATCATCGTAACCAGTGAAGTAGGGAAAGGGAAGTTGGTGCGGTTGAGTTTCTAGATTCCAGTATTTCTAATTCTTCGAAAACCTGCCTTCCGCAGGTAGTCCGGAATGATGATCTCACCTGTAGTGTCATTCCTGATGAAGCGCAGCGGAATTCAGGAATCTTTAATACAACTCATACTTACAGAAATCACACTCCAACTTACCGTTGTAAAGTTTGATTCGTTCAGAATCTTTCAGCCCTATTTGTTTCAATGCTTGCTTGTTGGAGCTGATCAGCCAGGCATCATAGCCGTTAAAGTTTTGCTTAAATGCATCCCCCATAGATTTGTAGAAATCGAGTATATCATCCCCTATTCGCTCTCCGTATGGAGGGTTGGTAATTATCATACCTTCATCATTTATCGGTTTGAACTCTCGAAAATCCATGGTTTTGATTTTCACTTCTCGGCGCAAGCCGATCTTTCCCAAAGCCTTTCTTGCCAAGGTGACCGCATTATCATCAATATCAATTCCTGTGATATCCATGCTTGGCTTTCTAATTTTACCCAGCTCTTCGTTTTTCACGTTATTGAACAAAATGGGGCTATACTCCGGCCAGGTTCTGAAACCGAATTCTTTTCGTTTCAGGTTTGGTCCCATATTCATAGCGATCATAGCCGCCTCAGTGAGAATGGTACCACTCCCGCACATCGGGTCTACTAGCGGCAACTTTTTATCCCACCCTGAAAGAATGACCATACCTGCCGCCAGCACCTCATTCATGGGTGCCCGATGGCCCTCTTCTCTATATCCCCTTTGATTCAAAGCAGCACCCGAGCTGTCCATGGAAACCGTGAAAAAGTCATTAGCACAATGGATATTGAAAAGTACGTCAGGCTTATCTGTATCGATCGAAGGCCGTCTCCGGTACTTGTTTCGATACTGGTCCACCATGGCATCTTTTGCTTTCAACCCCACATACTTGGAGTGGGTGAAAACCTCTGAAAAAACTACCGGATCGATCGCAAAAGTCTGATCCACATCCAGAAAATTGGACCAGTCAAACTCCATCATTTTATCATAGAGCTGCTTTTCGTTCTTTGCCTGGAAACTGTAAATGGGAACCAGAATCTTCATCGCTGTTCTCAGCGAGAGATTGGCTCGATATAAAAAGGCCGGGTTGCCTTCACACTGCACACCTCTGGTGATTTTCTCGATTTTCTCTCCACCCAAATCCTCCACTTCTTTAGCGAGAATATCTTCAAATCCGAAAAGTGTTTTGATGGTTAGTTTCATAGGAGTGCAAAAGTACACTCTTAGAAGCTGTCATGAATCAATTTGACTTCTATTCCTCAATCCTGCGCTGAACCTTTCCTCTCTTAATGACTTTATTAATTTTTAGCGTATTGGAAATATTGGCCATAGGATTCTCATCCAACAAAATCATATCTGCAAGCTTTCCAACTTCAATACTCCCCAGACTATCTTCAGCATGCATCATTTTAGCCGCATTTAATGTGCCCATCTTCAATATATCCAAGGGTGCCATTCCCCCCATTTCAAGGAGCTGCATTTCTTCATGCAAACTATAGCCGTGAAAATTGAAATCGTTTCCTGCGTCTGTTCCTAAAACCATATTCAACCCCTGATCATTCAAGAATTGAATGTCTTGAGATTGAGGCTTGACAAAATCACTTAATCCATTTTCATCAATACCATATTCGTCTTGCAACATTTGAGAAAAGTAGTTCGCTCGATCGATTAGTTCGGGAGTTATTTCTTTTAATATGTTCTTATATGACGTAATCATATGCTTGTCCTCAAACCATTCTGGATGCAGCGGATATAAAAATGACTTATCAATCATTAATGTAGTCACCCATGAAGCATCTCTATTCTTAAGTTCGTCAATCCATTTCAAATGAATTGAATCATTCGGATCAATATTGACTCCTGTGTAATGCACCAGATTTTGAGCACCACCTTCTACTGCCATCCGCAATTCCTCATTATCGCTCACATGTGCGAAAACCTCCAATCCGTACTTCATGGCCTCCTCTACTGTCTTACTTATGAATGACAGAGGCATACGCTCAACAAACGGAGGCGCAGGGCCATCTTCAATCGTTATTTTTATTCCGAGTATCGGATATTCGGATACCAGCTTTACCAGCTGAGATATTTGGGCGGTATCCTTTAGAAAAAAGACGGTTTCACCTTCAACCCAATTACTACTTGCGTATGTCTTAACCGGGTGCCTTCCTTCCATAGTAAAATGCTGACTAGTATGAAAAACACGAGGTGCAGGAATGGAATCCTGATTTCCTCTGGCTCGCATTTCTGCATAATATTCATTCGTACATTTACCTCCTCCTGGAATAAATACAGATGTCACACCATAATGTATCAATTTTGGAAAATCCCTATTGAAGTCGGACGTGTGCACATGACAATCGAATAAGCCAGGGATGAGGTATTTGCCTGTACCATCGATAAGTATGCTCTGCCCCTTTATCACTCCAGAGTCAATTTTGATGATAATCCGATCTTTGATATAAACATTGGATCCTTCAACCAAAGGGGCACCAGTTCCATCAATTAGGTTGACATTGGAGATGATTAGGTCGTATTCAGGTGTCTGATCAGTATTGCAGCCAACAATGATTAGCGCAAGCAATAGTAGGGTGAGTGAGGCTTTCATAAACTAAATCTAATGAAAATGGCTATAGATTCTTCGCTATCGCCTGCATGTAGCAGGCTGGCTCAGAATGACACTTCGATTTTAAATTCAGTGACTGAACATATATCTACCCTTTCCTTTAGCTCCGTGATGTCATGCTGAGGCACGAAGCATCTATACACTAGCAGTCATTCCTGAGACTGACGAAGGAAGGATTCGGGAATCTTAATGATTAAAGATTCCGGTATTTCTCATTCTTCGAAAACCTCCTTCCGCAGGCAGGCCGGAATGAGGCAAACTTTAATATTAGTACGTCATTCCTGATGCAGCGAAGCGAAATTCAGGAATCTCTAAGATTTGGAGCAATAAAAAGGTAACAGAAAGTAGATTCCGGTATTTCTCATTCTTCGAAAACCGGAATGACGATTTAAGTAAAACGGTTATTTTTAAACTTTAAAGTCACCACTTATGATACTTAGCTGGCTCACTTCTGCTGGAAATAATATCGTTGAGAAAACAAAGAATCCATTTCTTGGAACATTTACGCTTGTCTGGCTGGCCCGAAACTGGGAATTGGTTTTTGCTCTATTCAATTTTGACGAGAATTATACGCTTGAGAAAAAAATCGAGTTTCTATCAGAAAGAATTCAATATGATACTTTTTGGACGGAAGTTGGGTATAATATTCTGTGGACATTCATCGTCCTCATACTCACTTATCTATTGATCAATATAGCTCGTGTAATCTCCAATCTTTTTGAAAAGAGGCTCACTCCAATCATTTATAAATGGACTGACTATAAATCATTAGTTCCAAAATCAGAATACCAAGGAGCACTGACAAGAATGAATGAATTACAAGAGAGGTTAGACAAAGAGGTGCAAGAAAAAATTAGACTTCAAAATGAGCGAGATAAGCTTGAAGAAGATTTCCAAAAATTAAAGATTGAAGGATCAAATTTGGAAGACAGTCCAAAGATGGTGGAGACTGAAAAACCAAAAAGCAGACAACTTTTTAAGGATAATTTGCCGGAATCATCTCCCTTGGAAAAGGATTCAAATATTGATTTCTTCAAAAATATTACTAATGAATACTCTTTTGATCATGTAAAAAAAATACTTGATTCTACGATTGATGAAGATGAAATAGATTATGGTGAGGAGTATGAATTAATTGATACTTTACTGGAAAAAGGATTTATTGTTGTTAAATCATATGGCAGTAATGAAAACAACAAATATCTGCTCACAAGTGAAGGTAAGGTTTTTTATAGCCTTTACTTTGATATATAAGAAACCCCCTCCAATTTCTCGAAGAGGGCGTATCACTACCTAAAAATTAGAACTTAACTACCTTAACCGATTAAGATTATTTGCAACTTTCTGTGAGAGGGACATTTGATTTAGGTCAAACGAATAAAGGATCTCGTCCAGAGAACGGGTAAACTCATTTGATTGCCCGGTGACATATTTTTTTCGAAGCTGATCGTACCAAAGATAAATTTTCATAATAGTGATTTTAGTGATTACACTATTATGACGGTCAGCATAAACTTTACCCTACTGAATAGTGACAAGTTGTAAGAAATAAGTGACATGGCTGGATAATAAAAAAACCCTCCCCGATTGCTCGAGAAGGGTATAATCTATATTCAGGGTAGACTTAGAAAAAACTTTCAGCTTATTGCTTAAAGCTTGCTACTTATTTCTTCTCTTCTTCTACCTCTTCGAATTCCACATCCGACACTTCATCGTCAGCCTTAGCCTCACCAGCACCAGCTCCCGCTGCTCCGGCATCAGCTCCTCCGGCTTCCTGCTGTGCAGCATACATCTCCTGGGATGCATTTTGCCATGCAGTGTTTAGCTCTTCCATTGCCGAGTCAATCGCCGCAAGGTCTTGCTTACCATGTGCTTCTTTCAGCTTGGTCAACCCACCTTCAATAGCAGACTTGTTACCTTCAGAAAGCTTGTCACCAAACTCTTTTAACTGCTTTTCAGTTTGGAAGATCAGTGAGTCAGCCTGGTTGATTTTCTCAACCTTCTCTTTAGCTTGCTTATCCGCCTCAGCATTCGCTTCAGCTTCCTGCTTCATCTTTTCGATTTCCTCATCGGTCAATCCTGAAGACGCCTCAATTCTGATTTTCTGCTCTTTTCCAGTGCCTTTATCTTTCGCACTCACATTCAGGATACCATTCGCGTCTATATCGAACGTCACCTCAATTTGAGGTACACCTCTCGGTGCAGGTGGAATACCGTCCAGGTGGAACTTACCAATTGACTTATTGTCTTTTGCCATTGGCCGCTCACCCTGAAGTACGTGAATCTCCACAGATGGTTGATTGTCAGCAGCGGTAGAGAATGTCTCGGACTTCTTGGTAGGGATAGTTGTATTAGACTCAATCAATTTTGTGAACACACCTCCCATGGTCTCAATACCAAGAGAAAGTGGTGTTACGTCAAGAAGTAGTACGTCCTTCACCTCACCTGTCAAAACTCCACCCTGAATTGCAGCTCCAATCGCCACAACTTCGTCAGGGTTCACACCTTTAGAGGGCTTCTTACCGAAGAACTTCTCAACTTCTTCCTGAATCTTAGGGATTCGCGTAGAACCACCTACCAGGATTACTTCGTCAATATCCGAAGTAGACAGACCCGCATCTTTCAAGGCAGCTTTTACCGGCTCCATTGATCTTCGTACCAGATCATCAGCCAACTGCTCAAACTTAGATCGGGTTAATTTTCTCACCAAGTGCTTAGGCACACCATCTACCGGCATGATATATGGCAAGTTGATTTCAGTTTCAGAAGAACTCGAAAGCTCAATTTTTGCCTTCTCAGCAGCTTCTTTCAATCGCTGAAGTGCCATAGGATCTTTTCTCAAGTCAATGTTTTCATCACTCAGGAATTCTTCCGCCAACCAGTTGATGATCACACCGTCAAAATCATCACCACCCAGGTGAACGTCACCATTGGTAGACTTCACTTCAAATACACCGTCTCCAAGCTCAAGAATCGAGATATCGAATGTACCACCACCAAGGTCATACACCGCAATCTTCATGTCCTTGTCTTTCTTGTCCAGACCGTACGCCAGCGCCGCAGCTGTTGGCTCATTGATGATTCTTTTCACATCCAATCCAGCAATCTGTCCCGCTTCTTTGGTAGCCTGACGCTCCGCATCGTTGAAGTATGCAGGTACAGTCACCACAGCCTCTTTCACTTCCTGTCCAAGGAAGTCTTCAGCTGTTGACTTCATTTTTTGAAGGATCATCGCAGAAATCTCCTGAGGAGTGTAGGTTCTGTCACCGATTTTCACCCGCACAGTATCGTTGCTTCCAGCTTCCAGTCCGTAAGACACATTCTTCATTTCTTCCTTCACTTCAGAATATTTCTTACCCATGAATCGCTTCACGGAGCTCACCGTATTCTGAGGATTGGTGATCGCTTGTCTTTTCGCAGAGTCACCTACTTTTCTTTCTCCTTTTCCGCCATCGAGAAATGCCACGATAGATGGAGTAGTCCTTCTTCCTTCACTGTTTTGGATCACCACCGGCTCATTACCCTCCATTACTGAGACGCAAGAGTTGGTAGTTCCTAAGTCGATACCTATGATTTTTCCCATTTCTATGATTTATCTATTGTTCGTTAATTCAAGTTTTGCTTTTGATTTATCAATGGATGTGCCAAAGGAAAAATTGTGACACATTGGCAGGGCCACATAGTGGCCTTTTATTATTTTTTGCCAAAATGGTATGTTAATGGCATCAATTCCCCCTTTGAAGACGGTTCGACCGAGGGTGTGTTGGATTTGCTATGGCAGGGGATGTAAAGATTTTTATGTTCTCTTGAAGAGAGCTGGCAGATTTTCACCTCAGCTAATATCCCTGCTGTCCGCTTTACAAGGTGCCGCTTCCATCAGGTCTAGTTGGATATGGATTTGCCTCGATTTAGATAATCTTGTTCGAGACGTCATTCCTGACGAAATGAAATGGAGTTCAGGAATCTCATTAATTTAGATTAGTAACCCAAAACATTAAGATTCCGGTATTTGACTAGCCGTCTGCATCATTCCTCCAAAACCGGAATGACAAACGAGAGAGAAGCGCTGTTTTCCTATATATTCATCATTCCTGATGAAGCAAAACGGAAATTCAGGAATCTCCATCCCTATCATCGTATCGCTGCTTGATCACACGCACAATCAGCAGCAATACAAACACTGCAACCATGACTATGATAAGTGTATTTTTTACCTCAGTGTGTGAAAATCCGGTCTCTCCAGAATCAATGATTTGATAAATCAAAAAACCTACCATCATGTATAGGACGTATCGAAAAGGTTTTCTCATATCATTTCAAATAGTTAATGCTGACGGTAGCTAGTTCTGAGTCGGGAAATTTTGATCGATGTTTTGGATCAATGGAAAGTCCAGCCTCAGCTACTACCTTGTCAAAGCTATCCAGTTCAAGAATGTATTGGTCAGAAAATCCATGAGTGGCTTCATATGCCGTACTGGCAGTTTTACCAAGATTTGAAGCTGTGAGCTTCGGATCAAGTCCATGGAGTTCAATAACAATCAAGCCAAACTTATAAATATAAGGTTGCCATTTTTTAAAATGTGCTTTCAGGTTGGCCTCTACCTCATTGTTTCTCAAAAGCTTTCCTCTCGATGCAAAGGCGCCCGTTGAAATGCTGGTCTCGGCTATCTTTTCCTCAGTTTCATCCCACATTCTATTATGATCCAGAAAGGTCCGAACATTTAAAAGATCAGAGAGCTCCATTTCATAATTTTCTTTAAGATCCTTTGCTAGCCTGGCTGGATTCCCGATATCACCCCAGATCACCTTGGCCCACACATCTGCATTGATGAGGTTTGTACGCGTCACATCTAGTGCAGCTTTGTTATAATCTGCTCCAACAAGAAATAGCGGATACTCTTCCAGCATCTTTCCTCGCCTGGTTTTATGGAACACCACATCAAAAATGTGAATCAAAAAAGCACCGTTTCCACAACCCATATCCAGTATACCTCTTGGCTGCTCTTCTATCGGCCTGTTAAACAGATCAATGATGATGTCGTCTACCTTTTCAAAGTATGCAACATGGGCACCCCCACTCCCCCAGACATTCATCTCTCGGTCCACTCCTTTTTCCTTTTCGCCTTCAGCTACTTTTAGGAATTCTGGATTCCCAAAGATCAATTCATCCAGACTTCTGAAAGTTGGAATATAGGAGACAGTCACACCGTAGGCTGATGATCTTTTCGCAAAAAATAATCCCTTCTCGGTGAATTTGTAGGTAGTATTTTTCTTTTCAAACCATTGGAGGTGAGTGAAGAAATCAAGAATCTGTTCAAAACTCTCCGGGTCTTGATGATACTCCGAGGGGCTAAATGACATCTCCATAAAATATTTATGAAACATACCTCCCATACCCAATTGCACCGTGCTCGGCCCCACGAGCATACCCTCTATATGATTTAATATTTGCTGCTGTATTTCTCTTTCTTTTTGATCCTTAGAAAGTGGAAAATAGCCTTTCATGAATTTTTTAGCTATCCGATTCCAAACTTCAAAGGGCTCCTTTTCAAATTTTCTAGGATGAAATTGACCGGAAAATTTCATAAGCTCCACCACATCCTTATAATGGCTCATGCTGGCAAAAGCCAATTCACTTTTGTCATTCGCAGAGATGGTAATTCTCCCTGATTCATTATCTACGTGATAATCGAGCCAACCCTGGCAGGCCATCAACCTTAGTGCTACATTGAGGTATCCATTGTTGGCTTTAAAAAGACTACCTAGTTCAAGCAGATCAATAGAATTAGCCTTTAGAATGGGATTAAAAACTCCTTTAGAATAGAGCTCATAAGCTACCGGAGCGATGGCGATACCATCCAGATGTTGGAAAAGCTCACTTCTGTATGCTGCGTTTCTTTTTTTGATTGAATCCATAGTGTATTGTGTCCTCAAATTAATCTCATTTATCGACCCAGACAATCATTCTTTTTATCCCGCGTGAGATGCTCCTGCCTATTGCCTAATTTTGCGCCTCAATATTGATCAATATGACGCTGGAGCAGGAAATAGGTAGACGTAGAACTTTCGGAATCATCGCCCACCCGGATGCAGGTAAAACAACCCTCACTGAAAAACTCCTTCTTTTCGGGGGAGCCATTCAAACCGCCGGAGCTGTGAAGTCTAACAAAATTGATATGGGCACCCGCTCTGACTGGATGGATATTGAAAAGCAAAGAGGTATCTCAGTGGCTACCTCCGTAATGGGGTTTGAATACAAGGATCTGAAGATTAATATTCTGGACACCCCAGGTCACAAGGACTTTGCTGAGGATACTTACCGAACACTTACGGCTGTAGATAGCGTGATCATGGTGATCGACTGTGTGAAAGGGGTGGAGGAACAAACGGAGAAGTTGATGGAAGTGTGTCGCATGCGAAATACTCCGGTAATCTGCTTCATCAATAAGCTGGACCGTGAGGGACAAGATGCATTTTCACTTCTGGACGAAATAGAAGAAAAATTAGACATCAAAGTGCGTCCCATGAGCTGGCCAATAGGGATGGGCAAGACCCTTCGTGGTGTATACAACATCTATGAAAACAATGTCAATCTCTACGAACCCAACAAGCAGAAACGCGTGGACGATGTGGTGAGCATCAAAGGAGTGGATGATCCGGAGTTGGATAAGCGCTTGCCAGAATCTTTAGTTAAAGAGCTCAGAGAAGAAATTGAATTGGTGAATGGAGTGTATGATGATTTTGATGAAAAAACTTACCTGAGCGGAGAAGTTGCTCCGGTCTTTTTCGGAAGTGCCGTAAACAACTTTGGAGTAAGAGAATTGCTTGACTGTTTTACCCAGATAGCGCCTCCGCCAAAACCCAGAGAAACCGAAGAGCGTGAGATTACTCCTGCTGAAAAGAAATTCTCAGGATTCATCTTTAAGATCCACGCCAACATGGATCCAAAGCACAGAAACAGAATTGCTTTTGTACGAGTATGTTCAGGCAAATTCCAAAGAGGAAGCAATTATTATCACGTTCGCCAAAACAAGCAAATCCGCTTTTCAAATGCCACCGCTTTCATGGCACAGCAAAAAGAGACCGTTGAGGAAGCATTCCCTGGAGATATCGTTGGTTTGTATGATACCGGAAACTTGAAAATCGGAGACACGCTGAGCGAGGGAGAGAAAGGACTGTACAAGGGTATTCCATCCTTCTCACCGGAAATGTTCCGAGAGGTCATCAACATGGATGCCATGAAATCCAAGCAACTAGACAAAGGTCTGAGTCAGCTTATGGACGAAGGCCTGGCTCAACTATTTACCTTTGAGCTTGGTTCGAGAAAAGTAGTAGGAACAGTAGGTGCGCTTCAATTTGAAGTTCTTCAACACAGACTTTTGAATGAGTATAGTGCCAATGCGAAATTTGAACCGGTAAACATTTACAAAGCATGTTGGATCAGTTCCAAAGTTCCAGGTAAACTAGATGCCTTTATCAAGGACAAGCAGCGCCATATTGCCAAAGACAAAGAAGGAAAGCTCGTCTTTATGGCAGAGTCAAAAGCATGGTTGCAAATGGTGCAGGACAACTTTCCGGATATTGAGTTCCACTTTATAAGTGAGTTTTAATGAAGCCGCAAGTCAAATACGAAGACAATCACTTGCTGATTGTGGAGAAACCAACCGGATGGCTGGTCCAGGGTGATGAAACCGGTGACGGTACGTTGACTGGCTGGGCGACCGAATACATCAGAAAAAAATACAATAAGCCTGGCAATGTCTTTTGCCAGCCTTGCCACCGACTGGATCGCCCAGTTGGTGGGTTGGTGGTCTTCGCCAGGACCTCTAAAGGACTGGAACGGATGAATAAACTATTCCGTGAGCGTACCATTACCAAAACATACCTAGCTATTGTGGATGGTGTACCAAGCAATCCTGAGCAGGTGCTAAAACACTGGCTGGACAAAGATTTTGAGAAGAACAAGGCACATGCTTACTCCAAACCAAAAGGGAATGCAAAAGAGGCAATTCTTTCCTATCGAATGCTTGCCACACACAGTAAGATCTCATTGCTTGAGGTGAAACCAGAGACTGGAAGACCTCACCAAATCAGAATCCAAATGCGTGAAAATAAGACTCCAATAAGGGGCGATTTGAAATATGGATTCAACAAAGCCAAGCTTGACAAGAGTATTGATTTGCATGCATTTAAATTAGAATTTGAACACCCTATAAAAAAGGAACCGATTAAAATTATTTCGAAACCAAACTGGCCTGATTTCCAGGCGTTTATCAATGAGCTGGATTGAAAAATTAAAGAATAAGTGGGGCCTGGAGAGCAACTGGCAGTTTGTCATTATTATGTTGGTTTTCGCCTGCACAGGAACCACAGTGGTAGTGATCAAGAAGCCTTTGATCCAGCTACTCTTCGAAGATGGTGTGCGTCCGCTATGGTTCCAGATTTCCTACTGGGTTTTAATTCTACCCGTTTACAATGTCATTCTGCTTTTTTACGGATTCCTTTTTAGGCAATTTGACTTCTTCTGGAAATACGAGCAAAAGATGCTGAAACGCTTCGGAATCAAAGTCAATGCTGACAAAGAATGAAGCGATATCGCAACTGAATGATTTGGGGGCGGCTGGTCAGCCGTTTTCTTTTTACTGTGATTTTCTGGGAGAGAGATGGTGTGTTGAAGAAAGTTCATCTCATTTCGAAAATCGATCTTTTCAGCTTTCTATTGGAGATGAGTTACGAGTTGCGAGTTGCGAGCGACCAATCACATTTAAAAAACATCCTGCGAATTTTTTGGAATTCAAAAAAGCATTCGATCAAGTCATCCATCATATCAACATTGGCAACTCATTTCTCACCAACCTCACCTTTGAAACTCCAATTGAAACCAGCCTCACTCTGGAGGAAATATATCAATACTCCAATGCTAGATATAAGCTACTAGCTCCAGATCGGTTTGTGGTTTTCTCGCCCGAAACCTTTGTAAGAATGCAAGATGATCACATCTATTCCTACCCGATGAAAGGAACAATTGATGCAACAATCCCCAACGCGGAAAAAGTTATCCTTAGTGATGTGAAAGAAACGGCTGAGCATGTGACCATTGTGGATCTGATTCGAAATGACCTAAGCCAGGTTGCAAGTGATGTTGAAGTCACCAAGTTTCGATACATCGATACCTTAGAAACGAACGATAAGAAATTACTACAGGTGAGCTCAGAGATAAGAGGCTCACTTGACCCCAGTTGGAAAGAAAATCTGGGCTCTATTCTTTCGAAGCTATTACCTGCGGGCTCAATTTCCGGAGCACCAAAACCAGAAACCGTCAAAATCATTCAGCAGACAGAATCTTACAATCGTGATTTTTATACCGGGATCTGCGGTCATTTTGATGGTCAAACGCTGGATACTGGAGTCATGATCCGATTCATCAAAAAGGAAGGTGATCAGCTCATTTTCTGTAGTGGAGGTGGCATCACCTCATTTAGTGAAGCTGAAAAGGAGTACCAGGAGATGGTGGACAAGGTGTATTTGGCTATTAACTAAAAAGTCACCCAACCACTCTTCGTAATTGGGTGACTCCATTTTAGAAGTTTCAATTTCTATCTCCCCTCAACCCAAGAACCGCCAGCCTCTACAATCCTTTCGGCCAGATTTTTAGCTTTCGCTTGTTGAATCTCCAGCTTTCCGTTCAAACCTGCCAATTGCTTTTGAATGATTTGCATCGTTTCTTTATGTGTCTCAGTAGGCCCATAAGTAGAGGTGGAAATACCCCTCCACAATGCAAACGTTCGATCACCAAGGGTTGGCTTATTTCGTTCTCCTATCTGATTCTTCGCCGGGTTTCCATTCAGCTCCATATCTAACGCATTCAAATCTTTTTGTAAACTTGAAACCTCTGTCATGATATCTGATGAAACGTTGGCGTGAGCAGCAGCATAAAATAGCTTTTCGGCCATTTTGCGAGCATTGGACAATTCAACCCCCAACACATCTACATCTCTGGATAAATCTTCAAACGATCTCCAGAAAGCTACAACTTCACTCATTGAGCTTCCATCAAGTGCCCCGTCCATCATTGGTTCAACTTTCACATTCACAGGACCTGCTATCTGAGTAAAAGTTCCCTGCTCATACTTATTCAGTGTGGCGGTGTAAGTCCCCGGCGCACATAAGAAACCATCCATATCTCCCAAATTGCCATTGAGAGTCAGTGCTTTCGTGTTTCCAACTTTCAAATTCCAGGTCACCCGGTGGAATCCCCGTGTCTTTCCATCAGCCTTTTCCCTATTGATCACATTACCGGATTGGTCTTTGATTTCAACATACACAAAAGGATCCATCTCGCGAGTTTCGTCTGCCAAAGCGTCCCAACCAGGGAATGGGATGTTTCCATTGTTTCCTTTTTCCTGAGCCTGACGCTTTTCTTCCAGGCTCTTCAGGTCTTCCTTCAAATAATAGGTAAAGACTGCTCCAAAATCAGGATTGGGAGCTACATACAATTGCGATCCTTGAGACCCTCTTTTATCATCAAAGTCTAATACCGAGCGCTCAATGTACCACCATGCTTTGCGTGGTTCAAAAAGAGAAGCAGACTCATTCATCTGTGACTGATTCACATTCCTTAAGGCAGAGTAGTCATCCAAAATGTAAAACCCTCTACCAAATGATGCAGCTACCAAATCATTTTCTCTTCGCTGAATAGCCAGGTCTCTAAATGAAATTGTAGGAATACCTCCATTCATTTTTGTCCAGCTACTTCCGCCATTCACAGTGAAATACACACCAAACTCAGTGGCTGCAAAAAGTAAATCCTTATTTACATGATCCTGCACAATACGCCATACCAGATTCTTATCCCCTAATCCATTCTGAATCTTAGTCCATGAATTTCCTTTGTCAGTACTTTTCAAGAGGTAAGGTTTATAGTCGCCTTCCTTGTGATTGTCAAGCGCTACATACAAAGTGCTTTCATCAAAAAGATCTGCCTTCACATCGTTGACGTAGCTCCGTGAGGGAACACCCATGCTACTCACTTCTATTTTTCTCCAGTTTTGACCTTCATTTTCCGTGACCTGAATCAATCCATCATCCGTACCTATGAAAATAACCTGCTCATTTACAGGAGATACTGCGATTGAAGTGATGGTATTAAAATTGGACATGGCACCAACATCCCACGGAGAATCCCAGCTCTGCGTACGTCCCATAATCGGAAGGGTCAATCGCTCCTGATCTCTGGTAAGATCTCCGGAAAGTGCTGTCCAGTTGTCACCACGATTCGTTGATTTCCAGAGACGCTGGGAACCGTGATAAATGGTTGCAGGGTCATGCGGGGATACCAAAATTGGTGCATCCCAGTTGTACCGCTCATAATCTTCATCTTCGCCTGGCTGAGGCATAACATCTGTAACCTCACCTGATTTCAGGTCTATCCGAGAAAGTGTTCCTTGCTGGCGCTGACCATACATAATGTCCGGGTTACCTGGCTCAGTGGCAGGCTGGTGTCCGTCCCAATTGAGGACAACCTTCCAGTCAGCATTTCGAATACCGTGATGATTATCAGTTCTTGAGGGCCCACCCTGAGTACTGTTATCCTGTGTGCCTCCATAGACATTGTAAAATGGCTCTGCATCGTCAACGGCCACTTTATAAAATTGCGTGATTGGCAGGTTTTCCATATAGCGCCAGCTTGCTCCCAAATCAAAGCTTTCGTAAACACCTCCATCAGTTCCTACCAGCAGGTAGTTGGGGTCCGACATTTTAAAAGTGATTGAGTGATTGTCCCCGTGCTTGGCCGTTTCATCCATGTTTTCGAATGTCTTTCCTCCATCCTCAGATTTCATCAAACGATTATTCATCATATACAAGCGATCAAACTTGTGTGGCGAAGCATAGATTTCCTGATAATAGTGTGGTCCTGTTGCACCCGCTACAGCATCTGACATTTTAGTCCAGCTACCACCTCGGTTATCTGATCTCCATACCCCTCCTTTGGTTCGGTTTAGCTCGATTGCTGCATACAATACATCCGGGTTTATAGGTGAAATAGCCAAACCGGTCTTTCCCCACTTTCCTTCTGGTAAGCCTGTTTTCAATTGCGTCCAGGTATCTCCGCCATCTTCACTTAGGTACAGTCTGGACTTTTCTCCGCCACCCATCCAGGCAGCTATCGTTCGGTGATGTTCCCAGGTTACTGCATACACCCTATTCGGATTTCTGGGATCGATAACCATATCGGTCACTCCGGTGTACTGCTCATCACCTAATGTCTTCTTCCAGGATTTGCCTCCATCTGTAGATTTAAAGAATCCACGATCTCCACCCGGGCTCCAAAGTGGCCCCTGTGAGGCAACATAAATAATATTTGAATCGTCCTGATTGACGATGATCTTAGAAATGTGCTCTGAATTTTTTAATCCCATGTTAGTCCAGGATTCACCACCATCAGTACTTCTATATACTCCATCTCCGAAACCTGCATGCCTTCCACCAACATTCTCGCCTGTTCCTACCCAAATCGTATATGGGTTATTTGGGTCGATAGTGACACAGCCTATGGAGTAAACAGATTGATCATCAAAGATTGGCTTGAAGGTGGTTCCTGCATTAGTAGTTTTCCAGACACCACCGGAACCTACAGCCACATACCAAACATTCTCATTGGTGGGGTCAATTGCAATGTCTGCGATCCGACCGGACATGAATGCAGGGCCAATGTTTCGAAATTTGAGATTTGAAAAAAGTTTTGAATCTAGCGGCTCCACCGTACTTGAGCCTCTTCGCTGAGCCTCTACCTGACTTGTGAAGGCCAGAATCACACATGTGAAAAAAGTTAGAATTAAGTGTTTCATGAAAAATAAGGTTAAGGTTTAAACTAAAGTTAGGAAGAAATAAAAGCCTTAACCTACCGCTCGTCAAAAAGCCTAATTCAACATCACAAAGGCACCCCAATAATACGGTTCCGGGAAGGTGTTTCTGAGAGATTTTTGAGCAGCAAAAAAGGCCTCTTCTTTAGGCTTGCCTCCCATCCATTCTTTATAAAAACTGGTCATGAGCTGTTTAGTCGCTTCATCGCTGACTTTCCAAAGACTCATAATAACTGACTCAGCTCCTGCCACTTGAAACGAGCGCTGAAGACCATACACCCCTTCACCTGACTTAATTTCTCCTAGCCCGGTCTCACAAGCACTCAACACAACCAGGTCCGTGTTTTTTAGATCCAAGGTAATCACCTCGTATGCGGTTAGAATGCCGTTGTTGGTTGTATTTACTTCTGTGCCCTGAGTGACCTCTCCCATCGTTTGCTCTGCATTTGCCAGCATCAACCCCGACCTGAGCAATGGATTATCTTTAGCCTGGTTTACTTCTACACCAAACACTTTCTCCCCTGAGGCCTGGCTTTCGGGAAGGAAAAACCCGTGAGTGGCAATGTGAAGAAGAGATGGCGAAGAAATTTTCTTGAACTGCTCCTCTGTTGCTTGATTTTGCATGTAGGTATTTGTGACATATCCTTTTGTTCGGGTTATCTGACTTGCAGCCTCAATTTCAGCCTTTGTACCGGGCAGAGCAGCTAATAATCCCTTTGTTCCAAAATCCGGATAACCAAAAAAGTCAGCTTTTTTTGCGGCAAATCCTTTTCCTTTCGATTTCACAAGATCGCGTGTGCTGGTGTATAGATGTAGGTCAAATGCGTCGGAAACAAAAGAACCGTCACCACGCTGAAGCGCACCAATATTTACCTGAAAATAAATGCCATCTAGTGAAAGATGTACATTTTCTTTTCCGGCAAGCTTTTCGTCCACAGGCCTCCAAAATTTATCGTAGGTAATTCTATCCTGTGCTTTTACTCTGACCATATTAAGATATGCCTTTGCGTATTTGGTATCGAGTTCCTGACCGTTTTCAATCACTATCAGCTCAGGATGTACGCTACTTGAAGTTGCAATCAAAAATGCATAGTTCTTCTGATCAGTGAAGCTTCGATCAAAAACCGGATAACCAATAATTTCAACTGCCGCATCATTAGTGCTAAGCTTCGATTTCACCTCTGTCAGTGTGGTTGTAGGTAGTTTATTAGATTGAGCAAAAGATGAAGAAAGCAAGTTCAACTTCTTCTCCAACTGATTTGCTTCTGCTTCTAAGGCATTAAGATCAATTTTCTGCTCCTCTAGCTGAGCTTTTGAAAAAGAGTAATAGTGAATCAGATTTTCCTTGGCCTCAACCCATTTCTGATAAGTTTCTTTTAATTGCTCATCGCTGCTGTTTAAAATCTGCTCTCTAACCTTAGTGGACGCACTTAACAAGATTCCTTTGGTCTTCAGGTGGATGTTGTACATCTCTGTAAGCAATGAAGGATCATTCGTTGCATTTGCTACTGCGAAAGCATAAAACTTCAAAATGGACGGACGAACTTTAGCCCAGTATTGACCTTTTTCATATTCGCTCATTGCACCAAAGTAGTCTTCCACTAATTGAAGGTTTGCATCAATAACCTTATCAAAACGATTGGCTGCCTCACTAATATTTTCCTGCTTCCATGCTACCACCGCCAGATCTTCCAGTGAGCTCAAATAATCAGGGTGCTTATCACCAAAAAAGCTTAGATACTTCGAGTTTACCTCCTCCAATAGACGATTCGCTTCTGATAGATTTCCTACAAATAGTTGATATCGGGCCAGATTATGCGCTGTTTTTATATAGGCAGGATGATCACGATTATATTTTCGTTCAAAGATCTCCAGTGCATCATTTAGTAGCTGGGCCACCTCGGCTGGCTTGCCAGATTCCATCAAAGTGGACGCCAGGTAATTTTTCACGTTCCCAACATCTGTCTGGTTTTTTGCAAACCGCTTTTCCTTCAGGGTAATGATCTCTCGAAAAATACGTTCCGCTGTTTCGTATTCTCCAGCAGAATAATGGATAAGGCCCTGATTGATTTGAAAACTCACATTATCTCGACCCCTCTCACGAATCTCACCTGCAGCCATGTCAATCGCCTTTTGAATAGTCTTTTTTGCTTCGCTGTATTGACCTATTTCGTTGTATAACAAGGCACGATTGCTTGTAATGATGGCATGAGCCAATGTGCCATTTCGTTCGTTTTTATTGATGATCTCTTCAGATTGATTGAAATAGTTTTCTGCCTCGGTATATCTGCCTTGTGATTGAGCAATAACCGCATGATTATTATAGAGGGACGCTAACGCGATGCTATTCTCACCGATCTCCTCTTTAAAATACTTGGTTGTTTGATTGATAAATTCCTCTGACAGATTATACTTTCCCTCGGCATGGATCACAATAGAAATGTTGGCAATTGTTTTACCTAATGCGTACTTCTCGGGCAAGTTTAAAGTGTCCATATCCACCAGCTTGGTGATATCAAATGCTGAATCTAACAGCGCCTCTGAGGCTCCAATGCCATTGGTGAGCAGACTCAATGCTTCAATAAAATTGACATTTGCAAGATATGGATTGATGTAGATGGACATCTCACCGCTCCGATTCGCATCAAAAGCTTGCTCGTATGTCTCCAAATCCACAGCTTCTGTTTCCTCATCCTCATAATTCTTTGCAATGGTCAGCAAAAGGCTTTCTTTCCCCTCTCTGTTCGCAAAAAAGGAGGCGCGATTTCCCTGAGAAAAAATGTAGTTGTAGTTGGAGGTATCTTTTACCAGCTGCTGATTACGGAAATCAGCCATGCTATTATCCTTTACCAGTGAGCCAGCATCCGCTTCTTCAATCTGGTCTTCCACAGCCTCCTTGAGCTTCTTAAGAAAACTTTGTGAAAATGATGCCATAGACATGAACATCAATAGGACAATCACATAATAACGCTTCATAACGATTAGGAGAATTTTAATATAAAGTTAGAATATTGCAGTGAGATCAGAAACCAATGAGGTTCATAGAGAGCATACTATTGAAAAATGGAGAATACGTTAACCTATCTCTGCATCAGCAGCGAGTAGATCGGGTATTTCAGCACTTTGCTTCCAGTGACAAATCTCATGACCTCCATCGTATTTTACCAGATCTTAAATTAGAAGGTACCTATAAAGCTCGCCTGGTCTATGACATGGATACTGAAGAGGCCGAGTACGATCTTGAGTTTTCAGAGTATCGAGCCAGAAAAATCACATCACTTGAAGTTGTTCATTCGCCACCGTTTGACTATTCAATGAAATTTGAAGATCGATCCAAGATCAATGCATTGGTCAAAAGATCGAAGGCAGATGATGTCATTATTGCGATTGATAACCAAATAACAGATGGCTCCTATTTCAATCTCGTCTTTTGGGATGGTAATAATTGGATCACCCCAGCCACTCCTTTGCTTAGAGGTGTGCGAAGAACACAACTTTTGCAAGAGGGGAAAATAAAAGAAGCACCCGTCCAGGTTTCGGACTTAGGTGCTTTTGAAAAAGTGAGTTTGATCAATGCAATGTTGGACTTAGGAGATCTGGAACTACCTGTGTCCGCTATTGATATTCCCAAAATCGGCGATTGATTTTAAACACTTCCTTTCTCCGTTCTTTTGAAAACAGATTTTTGACTACTCCATGGTAGACTTCTAGTGAATCCCCTGAAAGCGCAATTACAATCATAGCCAGGGTAAAGTCAGCTTTGTAACTGTATATCAGAAGGAGGAAGATCATTAAAGTCCCAAGCCCCATCAACTCGATTAACTGAAAAATCTTGGTGATACCGTCATACCATTTTGGCATTGCTCCATAGATGATCTTAAAAAGAAAAACATTGAAGAGACAAAAAAGAATGGCCAGTATAATCTCCGTTCGCTTTGACATTTGATCGATCGGATCGTCATCCAAAATTTGAGAAATAATATTGGCATGAATGACGCCCCCAAACATATCATTCTTGGCTTTGCCAACATAGTTTTCATTCATAGGTGTGAAATAGAAATCTTCTACCGTTTCTGTATCACCCAGATAGTCCCCCATGAAACACATGATGACGATTTTATCTTTGAATAAATCTGGGGTGAAATTGTTCTCAAATATATCATTTACATCCAAGGCATAGTACTTCATACCGTATTGAGCCGATGAAAAGCTGATAATATTTCCCTTGTAATTGACTGTCTCCACGTCATTGCCTCTAGCCAGGAATTTTTCTGTTTTAATGGAATCGTAAGCATATGCTAACCTGACCGGGAAAGCATACCTTATTTCCCCTTGTACCATTTCTGATGGAGTGAACTCCCTACACATTTTAAGGTCCTCTTGCACTTTGGCGTTTGTAATCAGATTTACATAACCAAGTCGTGCCTCCTGAACAATATGATCCTGAGGTTTGATGGTCATTTCAAATTCACCCTTCTCCTCATTAAAATCAACGAGCTTTTCCCCAATCACTATATTGGGAGTTTGGGACAACACCCTTGTGAGCGCACTGTCTTGGGGCCATTCTTTAGGAGCATCTAACAACACATCTAGTCCAATAACCATGGGCTCAAACTGATTGATGATTTCTATTTGGCGAGCTAGGCCCTCGCGTGAAAGATTGCCAATATTGACCATTACGATTCGCTCATCAGCGATTGGATCTTCTTGGAGTTGAGAGAAAACGATATCGGTAAGTTCAAAGTCAGAAAACATATCCCCAATTGGATCGAAGATGTCAAAAACTTTGAACATAGTAACTGAGGCAAAAAAGCCCATGATACTAAAAATGAAAAGTGAGCAAAGGATGGTGTCAAGGAGGAATCGTTTCATGTGCTAAAATTAGCTGATTCACCCCTTGACACCATCCCCTTTTGGGTAATCTTAGAAGGTCAACCCGAACCTTAAAGCAGGAAATGCCTTTTTGAATCCATCAGTGAAAATTAACTCAGGCGATAACCTTGTCTTGGAAGACTTACGATTGTAGATGGTCAGCTTATAGGTATGCCCTTTATAAAAGCCTCCATTTTGATTGATCAGATATCCAAAACCGATCCCGTATTCCTTTTCGGTCATCGTGTTTATTGCAAAGTATCCGGAAAAAAACCCATTTAAATCTATATCAAACTCATTTTCTTCATTTCTTGATACAAAGTAGTGCTGGGTGTACAAGAGTCCAAATTTGGTTGATGGCTTCCCAAATCGATTTTGAAATCTGAATGACACGTCGTAGCTAATATCAGGAACAAATCGATCTGCGTAGTAACCTAACCCTACACCAGCACTAAACTCAATAAAATCTTTTGGGGTTCCTTTATCAATATTAGTAATGTTTAGTTGGTCAAATTTCATCCTGCCAGACATATCATAGGTCGTTCTCCTAAAGTCAAGCTCATCTTGTTTTTGATTTAATCCTTCCCAAATGGCCTCTACGTCAACGGATTTGATTAAGTCCAGATCATCCAGATCATTAACCGCAAACGAAATGGCAACTTTAGGTTGATACACTTCAAACTCGTACCTATCTGACCTATATTCCTTCATTTCCTCTCTTCCAATCAAAAAAACATCCGCGTTGCTTTCTATAGGTTTTACCTGGACTTTAGCCATTTCCTCACCCATTTGATCAATGGTGCGATAACTCACTACTACTCCGCCATTGTAATCAGATGATTTCGCGGCTGTTTCCATTACATTAAGAATCGAATTCCACAACTCATTTGTCAAGTAAGAATCTCCGCTTGATGCACGATACAGGGCAACCTTAAGGTCAATTTTAGCCTCTGTTTCTATTATTAATGTATCTGGATATATCGATTCGTTGGACTTTTGTGCGAAGGCACCAAAAGAAAATAAGAGTAAAATGATCGATATTTTTATTTTGGATTTATTTATTCTTTTCATAGAGCTTAATTTTTAATGCTTGGTATTTAACATTTATTTCATCGGGAGATTTCTGCCACTGAGCTCTAATGGTGATTGTTCTTCCTTTTTCAACCGTAGGCTGCTCGAGACTTGCCTGGATGATTGAAATATCTTCTACCGCAAATGCGGTGCTTTTAATTTCCTTTGGATTCTCCTGTACTATTGGTACCAGAGATAATTTTTTCATTGGAATCTCTGCTATCTGAGCAGGAGCTATTTCTTTTCTTGCCAATGATCGAATTTCTTGTATTTTGACTTCCGGAATGACTTCCTCTTCACTTTGCTGCTGTAGAGTATGTATTTCTTCAATGATGGTTGGTTCAGTGGCTGAAATGGTTGGGATGGCTTCAGAATCATCCTTCACTAGACTAATTGGAAAGAACATAATTCCTATGAGCAAACAAGCAGCCACCAGCCACCAGTATAAGCCGACCTTTCTCTTGTCCAATCGTTGCTCCAGCTTAGTCCATACCGCAGCTTCATCAAATTTGAAGTCTAAATCAGCATTGGAAATATGATCTAGTTTTTCTGATAGTTTATCAAGAGCCATATTCTTCGTTTTTTTCATTCAACATTTCTCTTAGAAGCTTCTTGGCTTTAAAGAGCTGAGATTTTGAAGTACCCGTTGAAATTTCCAGTTGCTCAGCAATTTCCTGGTGGGAATACCCTTCTACCTCGTGGAGATTGAATACCGTCCGATAACCCACAGGTATCGATCGAATCATCTTAAGCAAATCCGCAGTTTCCAGACTCTTCAGCGGAGATATGTCAATCTCTTTATCCAAATCTTCATTGATCGACATGATCTGAATCTCTTTATTTTTCCGAAGCTTCATTAATGCTTCATTGATCATGATTCGTTTGACCCACCCGAAAAAGGCTTTATCATTTTCATAGTCAAGTCTCTCAAGATTCTTAAACACTTTGTAAAACCCCTCTAAAAGCACATCTTCGGCATCTTGCTGATTTTTCATATACCGAATGCAAACCCCCATCATCGGTGCACTTAGCTGCTGATAAAGCAAGCGTTGCGCATTACGATCTCCGGATCTACATTCTTTTATTAGGTGTTCGGTATTCAAGTGTCCGTGTTTGGTAGTAGAATGAGGATAGAGTGTATTTGGTTGCCTGGAAACTAAAAAAGAACCAGGTTTTAATCAATCCTTCATGCCAAAAACAAAAAAAGCCATCTGCTAGCTAGCAGATGGCTTTTAATATTTTAATATCTAATTACTATTCGCTGAAAATCTTTTCTACAAGCACATTTACCTTATTGTTCATCACTTCTACAACTCCACCTTCAACTAACATGTGAACCTCTTTCTCCTTCTCTTGCTTGTACCGAATATCTCCTTTTCCTAAGGTAGAAACCATCGGAGCGTGATTGTTTAAAAGTTGAAAAGATCCATCACTTCCAGGAAATGATGCACTCACAACTTCACCCTCAAATACTTTCTCGTCTGGTGTTACAATCTCTAAAAACATAGTTTTCTATTTTCAGGTCACGCAGTGACTTAGGCGTTTGCTTCAGCCATCAACTTCTCACCTTTCTCTATAGCTTGCTCAATTGTACCTACAAGGTTGAAAGCAGCCTCAGGTAGGTGATCAAGCTCACCATCCATGATCATGTTGAATCCTTTGATGGTATCCTTGATATCTACCAATACTCCTTGAAGACCGGTAAACTGCTCTGCTACGTGGAAAGGCTGAGAAAGGAATCTCTGTACCCTTCTAGCTCTGTGTACCACTTCCTTATCTTCATCAGAAAGCTCGTCCATACCAAGAATGGCAATAATATCTTGTAGTTCTTTGTATCTCTGAAGAATCTCTTTCACTCGTTGCGCACAGTTGTAGTGATCATCACCCAAAATATCCGCGCTCAAGATTCTTGATGTTGAATCCAAAGGATCCACTGCTGGGTAAATACCTAGCTCAGCAATCTTTCTTGAAAGTACAGTTGTTGCATCTAAGTGAGAGAATGTCGTAGCAGGTGCCGGGTCAGTCAAGTCATCCGCAGGTACATAAACAGCCTGTACGGAAGTAATTGATCCTCGTTTGGTTGAAGTAATTCTTTCCTGCATCAGCCCCATCTCCGTTGCTAGTGTAGGCTGGTATCCTACCGCAGAAGGCATACGTCCAAGAAGTGCTGATACCTCAGAACCTGCCTGAGTGAATCGGAAGATGTTGTCTACGAAGAAAAGAATATCTTTTCCTTTTCCTTCTCCATCACCATCTCTATAGTGCTCAGCAACGGTCAATCCTGAAAGTGCCACTCGAGCACGTGCCCCAGGAGGCTCATTCATCTGACCAAATACGAATGTTGCTTTAGAGTCTTTAAGCCTTTCTTTATCTACTTTAGACAGGTCCCATCCACCTGCTTCCATTGATTCTTTGAATTCCGGACCGTAATCCACGATTCCAGCTTCGATCATCTCACGAAGAAGATCATTACCTTCTCTTGTTCGCTCACCTACTCCTGCAAATACAGACAAACCACCGTGTCCTTTTGCGATGTTGTTGATCAACTCCTGAATCAATACGGTTTTTCCAACACCCGCACCACCGAATAGACCAATTTTACCTCCTTTTGCATAAGGCTCTATAAGGTCAATTACCTTAATACCTGTGAAAAGTACCTCAGTAGCTGTAGACAAATCTTCGAACTTAGGTGCATCTCTGTGGATTGGAAGACCATTGGTGTTATCCACCTGCTCCATCCCATCAATAGCTTCTCCTACCACGTTGAAAAGACGCCCTCTGATTGCCTCACCTGTAGGCATTTTGATTGGTGAACCTAGATCAATAACTTCAGTTCCACGGCTCAGCCCATCAGTTCCTTCCATTGCGATAGTTCTTACCGCTTCTTCACCCAAGTGCTGCTGCACCTCCAAAACTACTTCTGTACCGTCTGGACGAGTCACTTTAAGTGCGTCCATGATGTTAGGAAGCTTTGAGCCTTCAGCACTAAAGCTTACGTCTACTACCGGACCAATAACCTGGGTTACCTTACCTTTATTTGCCATTATTCTTGTGGTTATAAAATGGGGTTGTTTGAAATTTGGTGCGAAATTAAGGGAAAAAACCATAAGGAAAAAGGATTTTCATCCTATCCATTTAGGTAAATTCTGAAAGTTGTACCCTTACCAATTTCTGAGTGTTTTATGAAAATTTTTCCTTGGTGATATTGCTCGATGATCCGCTTGGCTAGTGTTAGCCCTAAGCCCCAACCTCTCTTCTTTGTGGTATACCCTGGCCGAAACACATTCTTGATTTTAGATTTAGCGATACCCTTTCCTGTGTCTTGAACATCTACCGCAATCCGCCCTTCATTGGCACGAAGGATGCTGATGTTGATTGATCCCTTACCCTCCATAGCGTCAGCTGCATTTTTGCAGAGATTTTCTATCACCCATGCAAACAGTGACTGATTGATTTTCGCTTCAATATCCCGATTGGGGAATGAAGAAACTGTCATCATAATCTTAGTGGATAGTCGTTTCTGAAGATACACCACTATATCATCGATCACATCAACAATATTAAGCTGAGACAATTGTGGCTCGCTACCAATACTCGAAAAGCGATCGGTAATGACACCAAGACGATCTACATCCTTATCAAACTCAAGCAAAGCTTCTTTTTGCTCAGGGTACAAATCTTTGAAATATTCTGACCATGCCATCAAAGATGACAAGGGTGTCCCGAGCTGATGAGCAGTTTCCTTAGCCAGACCTACCCAAACCCGATCCTGCTCTACCCTTTTGATGTAATTCAGCACCATAAATATGACCACTCCGAAGAGTCCAATCACGGAAAGTTGAATGTATGGGTAGTAGCGAAGTTGATTGAGTAAAAAGGAGTTTTTGTAGAAAATATACTTGTGCCCGTAAATATTGTCCTGATCGTCCTTGAGTGTAACCTCAATGGGTGGATGTGCTTCTTTCATTTCTAAAATTTCAGCTTTCAGAAACTGCATCCTTTCTTCCTGATCTGTATAACGATCAGCTTTATCCAGATTTCGATAATCCTCCGGAACCTCATCTTCATTGGTTAGAATCACTGGAATTGAATGATTGGCTGCTACGATCTCATCCAGGATCAAAAAGAAATTGACATTTTCACTTTCATTGGCCAGAAACTCCAGTGAGCTGGCATAGATCTCAATTTGCCTCTGCTCACGATCCCTGATCTGCTCCACGAGACTATTGGTGTAGAGAATGGAACCAAAGCTTATAACAATAGCAAACCCCACTACGAGCCACTTTAAGTGGGGTCGTAGTGGGGCTAGCGTATTGCCTGTGGCTTCTGTAAACTTCTTTTTCAAAAGGTGATCGTTTGGTTAAAAATAACCACGATCAGATTAATTCTTTTGCATTAGCCATTTAGCAAGCACCTTGTAGTTCACTTTGGTTCCATGCATCAGGATACCTATTCGGTAGATTCTACCTGCCAACCATAGTGTGAAAAGGAAGCCACCTACCAGAAGGACCATACTTAGAGCTATCTCCCAGGCAGGGACACCAAACCCGATTCTTCCCATCATGACAATGGGTGAGGTGAATGGAATAATGGAAAGCCAAAAACTGACTGTGCCATGGGGGTCTGGAAACACAAACATCATTAACCCCATCAACCCAACAATGATCGGCATCATAATCGGCATCATGAACTGCTGAGCATCTGCCGGCGTGTCTACTGCAGAACCTACTGCGGCAAACAAGGCTCCATAAAGAAGATATCCTCCGAGGAAGAAGAAAACAAACAACAGAACAATTTTGGTGACAGGAATATCATTGATGATGGACATTATCTCCTGAACTTTCGCGTTGCTCTGTACCGCGGTTGCTTCACCATCTACTCCTTGCATCATCTGGGCTGTTTCCGTTGGATCCATACTAAGACCGAAAGCCGCCATCCCTGCAAATGAAATGACGCTCATCAAAATCATCCAAATAATGAACTGCACCACCCCCACAGAGGCTACACCTACTACTTTTCCAATCATCATATGAAATGGCCGAACCGTAGAGACAATTACTTCCACAATCTTGCTGTTTTTCTCTTCGATCACGCCCTGCATTACTTGTGCCCCATATGCAAAAAGGAAAATGTAAATCAAGAAGCCCATCACATAACCTATCCCGAAGGTCACTCCTGAGTCGCTTTTTTTCTCATCACCTGCTTCACTCAGGTTAAATGATTCGATTTGAACAGAAGTTTTGAGCTCATCAAGCTGTGCTTCTGTCAAACCTGACCTGGTCAACTTCACATCTCTGATCTGGCCTTCTATTTTATTCTCAAAACCGTCCACAAGATTTACCCCCGGAGAGGTGTGGGCATAAAATTTAAACCCCGCTGGATTATTAATGTCAAATTTTGGAATGTAAATGAGTGCAAAGTCATCTGACTTGCTAAATCTAGCCTTAGCAGAATCCAAAGGACCTTCCACTAGTTGATAGTCATAGCTTTCTGTATCCTCGAAGTTCAGCAACTCACTCTCATCCAGCACATGGATAACTTCAATCTCCCTGTTTTTTTCATTTTGAATGGCCAGGTAAACCATTCCTCCAATAATGGCAGGAAAAAGAAGTGGCACTAAAATGGTCGCAAGTAGGAAAGACTTCTTCTTTACCCGACTCATGAATTCACGCTGAATTACTAAAAATATCTTGTTCATTTGATTGTCTTTTGTTGGTGATTAGGCTTCTACTAACTCTGGATTCTCTCCTTTTACAAGGGAGATAAAAATATCATTCATGCTAGGAATACGCTCTACAAACGAGTGAATCTCCACCTGATTGATTAGTTGCTTCAGGAGTTCGTTTGGATTGCCATCTGATGAATATTGCACCAAAGACTTTTTCAATCCTCGACCAATATCTTCGGTGCTTATCAACTCAAATCCAGCTCCACCTTTTACTTCTCCTTCTTTATATTCTACATAGTAGGTGCCATCCCTGAATTTTTCCTTGATATCAACTTTAGATCCATCCAGAATTTTCTCAGACTTATTAATCATCGCGACATGATCGCAAAGCTGCTCTACAGACTCCATGCGGTGAGTAGAGAAAATTATCGTTGCACCTTTATCACGAAGCTCTAAGATTTCGTCCTTAATCAGGTTGGCATTTACTGGGTCAAAACCAGAAAATGGCTCATCCAAAATGATCAATTTAGGTTCATGCATCACAGTAGCAATGAACTGGATCTTCTGAGCCATCCCTTTGGAAAGATCTTCAACTTTCTTGCCCCACCAGTCTAGAATCTCCAGCTTTTGGCACCAGGCCTTTCCTCTTTTGGAAGCTTCTCTAAGAGATAAACCCCTGAGCTGACCAAGATACACGAGCTGTTCACCCACCTTCATCTTTTTATAAAGCCCTCTTTCTTCTGGGAGGTATCCAATATTTCGGATATGCTCAAGGTTGAGCGGAGACCCATCAAATAAAATTGAACCCTGGTCTGCTTCAATGATTTGATTTATGATTCGGATTAATGTCGTTTTTCCAGCGCCATTAGGCCCCAACAATCCAAAGATGGTTTTCTCTGGAATTTCCATGCTCACGTTGGACAGTGCCTGATGTTCACTATAAGATTTACTTATGTTTTCTACTTTTAATAGACTCACGGTGATTTTGTTTTTTGATCATCAATTCACGAATCTATTAAAATATTACACATTCCTACTTTTTTTTCTACTGACTGGATTTTGGGGCTAATTTAGTGGCCTAATTGCACACCTAATCGGCAAGATGATTTTAAGACGATTGTATTCGTTCTGGGCCATTTTTTCCATGGTCTTTTTCTTTTTATTACTAATCGTTCCATTACTTCTAATGGTACCGTTTAGGTCATTGCACAAAGTGGCACTAAAAATCAACTGTCTTTGGGCGTGGTGTTTTTTGAAAATGGCTTTTATACCCGTCCATCAGGAGTGGAGGTTTAAGCTTGACAAGAGACAGCAATATATCCTGGTTGCCAATCACTTCTCTTACCTAGATATTCCAATTTTGGGATTGTTCCCGCTGGCCTTCAAGTTCGTGGGAAAAAGCTCTTTAGCGAGGATTCCAATTTTTGGATATATGTACCGAACCCTGCATATCACCGTTAATAGATCAAGCTATAGGAGCAGGGCTGCAAGTTTGGTAGAGGCGAGAGAGCAAATAAAGAAGGGATTCAATCTGGGTCTTTTTCCGGAAGGAGGGATAAGGCTGGAGCATTACCCTAATATGGTAGAGTTTAAGGATGGCGCTTTCAAGCTCGCGGTGGAAAACAACCTACCTATTATCCCCGTAACCATGCCGGACAACTATAAGATATTACCTGATAATGATCTACTAAATATTCGCAGAAAGAAATGCCGAATCATTTATCATGAGCCTGTCTGGCCTAGAGGATCATCGGATGAATCAACCAGACAACTAAAAGATGAGGTTTTTCGTGTCATTCAGACTGAACTCATTAAGTCTAACGATCTTTGAGATTTATGAAACTCACAAAAGAAATACTTCAAAAAACAGCACATCTGGCCAGACTAGAATTTGATGAGCATAGTCAACAGCAAATGCTGGATGATCTTCAAAAGATGGTAGACTGGGTGGACAAATTAAAAGAGGTGAATACAGATGGAGTAGAACCACTTACTGGAATGTCCTCAGAAATCAACAAATTCAGAGAAGATGAGGTAGCTCTACATCTACCAAGAGAAAAAGGGCTTAAAAATGCACCTCAAGCAGATCAAGAATATTTCAGAGTTCCAAAAGTTATCAATTAATCGTGACTGAATCTTCAAAAAAACCTATAACAGGTCTATTCATTGCCTGTTTGCTTTTCATGCTGTGGGCCTACATGGGTGGCTATGATCATTCCATCCAATGGGAAGTAACAACCACTGGTGAAGTGATCGAATTCCCAGCCTGGTCATTGAAGACGGATCTGATGACCCATGAAATAATAGGTGAAAAATACCTTTTGAGTGAGCGTTACTCCGGCAGTGAGATTACAAGAAATCTAACGACGGATCAGGTTCTCCTTAGCCTTATGTGGATTGCTCTTTGTGTGACCTTGTCAGCGTCAACCTACCTAAAACGCTATGCATTTTTTGCGACGGTGGCGCTCTTTGCATTGTTCTTGAACCGACTAAATCTCTTTGAGGTCGGGTTGTTTGGAATACAATCCAGGCTGATTGTGATGATTCCATTCATTCTCTTGATCACCCCGTTGATCATTTTCCATGAATATCAGAAATCAACAAAATTTCTGGTCAGACTTGTGGTGTTATTGATTTCGAGTCTCATTCTGCTCCTGGGTGTAAATAATGCAGCACTCTTTACAGATCATCTCATAGCCCATTCCATTTTTGGTTTTACTGTTTGCGGCCTGATATTTCTATTTATCGTTTCGGAAGAAATTGTTTTTAGCATTCTGTATGTAATTACTTCTGGGAAAGGAGGAAAAAGCAATCACTTGCACTTCTTGATTCTTTCGATGGTTTATTTGGGCAACCTCGTTTTGTATTACCTCAATAAATCAGGACTCTTCGAGAACAGTTTTTTCTTTTTCGATCCGTTCATATTGCTTACAATCACGTGCATCATCAGCCTCTGGAGTCTCAGGTTTAAGGCTGGATTTTTGAGTAGTCACCTTTCCAGCAATACACTTTACACGCTTACACTAAGCCTGGGGGTTATTTTGCTCACATTTATCTCTCATCAAATGATACGAGGTAATGATGCGGTTTATCAGGCCTTTCATTATTTCATCTTGTACTTTCATATTGGGTTTGGTGCGCTCTTCTTTCTCTACATCATAGGAAACTTTATAGACCCACTTATCAAAGGATATGAAGTACATAAGATCGCATACAAGGAACGAAACTTTCCTTATGCCAGTGCGAGACTGGGCGGTTTCTTCGCAGTGTTGGCTTTCTATTTTTTAGCCGGGCAGGAGCCTTACAATTTGTTGAAGTCAGGCTATTACAACTATCTCGCTCAAGAGGCTAAGACTGAAGGGAACCCATTACTTGCTAAGGAATACATCCTTCAAGCCACCTATCTTGGATACAATACGCACTACGCTAACTACACACTCGGCTGGGAAGAACAGAAAAAGAATGCTGACTATCCAGCTAAAACGTACTTTCATAGTGCAGCTCAGCGATTTCCATCACCCTATGCCCTGGTAAACTATGGAAATCTCGATTCTGAAATCAATCCGAATAAAGTGCAAGCCATCTATGAAGAGGCTCTGAGAAATAATTCCAGCGGTGAAATGGAAAATAATTTGGGTGTTTTGCACATGCACAAGGGTGAGCCAGACAGAGCCTTGACCTACTTTGAAAATGCTGCTCCTAAAGATGATTGGAATAATGCTCCCCTAGTAAATAAATGGAGCGCTCTCAAAAAGCTTAATCTGATAGATTCAGCTAATCTAAATGATGATTACAGCAGTAGTAATTTTGGAGTCAAAGCCAATATCCTGACCTCACAATTTGATGATTCTCAACTTCAATTTGATTATGAGGGAATTGAAGAAGCGAAGCATCTACTACGCCATGCTTACTTACTAAATGGGGCTTACCTTTTTTCACACGATTCACTGGAAAGCATAGCTCGCAGAGAAATCGAAAAGTCAACAGATGGCACGTTCAATGATCGCTTGAGGAAAGCCCTTGCCATTCACCTCTACAATAAAGGAGCAGTAAATGAAGCTTTTATGATGCTCGATTATCTTCAGGCAAATACACATCAGTATTACAAAGGAGCCTATCTTGATGCTCTGGGGAAATTTGCATTGGATCAGCAAGCCTACAGATTGGCGCAAGAGTTTTTTGAAAAAGCTATTGATGTTAAGTACACACAATCGACTTTTGGTAGACTAGAAGCAATGGCTGCAAGGGGAATGAAAGACGAAGTGCCTGCAGAACTTCTCAAAATTTTGAAAAGAAATCCTGAGCTCACTTCAGCGGCTAACCAATTTTTAGATCGATTGGAACACTATAGTCCTAAACCAAAAAAGTCTTATTCTATTCCAATACTCGACAGCCTGAATTCAGAAGAACTGATAAGTCTTGGCAGAATGAATGCTTTTCGGGAAAATCAGGTGCTGGCCGTGGTGGATGAACTCAAAAAGAGAGAAACTTCTGGGGGTTACGAACTTTTAGTTGACGCGCTTGAAATAAATCCTTACAGTGCCAGGCTTCTAAAAAGATATATTCTTGAGGCTTTGGAATGGAACCTAATTGAGTACGCTGATCAGGGTCTGGCTAGACTAAAGGATCTTGTTACTTCAGATGAGTACTCAGAGTTCAAGCTAACATACGAGAAGAAGAAGAAAGAGCAAGAAGAAGCAGCGTGGTGAAGCTTCTGAGGAGGGTACAAAAAAAGCCTCTTGATTTCTCAAGAGGCTTTTTTAATTTATTTATTATCTATACTTAGTTAGCAAACTTGAATAGAATATTCTGAATCATTTTCTGACGAACAGGCTTACCTCGCTGCTTACCAGGCTTCCACTTTGGAGACTCTTGAAGTACTCGCACCGCTTCTTCATCACATCCTGCTCCGATACCTTTCACCACGTGAATGTCAGTTAGTCTGCCATCTCGCTCCACTACGAACTGAACGAATACACGTCCTTCGATACCCATACGCTGCGCTTGTCTTGGGTATTTAAGCTCTTTCTTCAGGTACTCATAGAAAGCTGTAATTCCTCCAGGGAATGATGCTGACTCCTCCACAATTGTGAAAATCTCATCAACGTTTTCCTCCTCAGGAGCTTCTTCGAATACGATCTCTTCTACTACCGTTTCTTCAGTCACCTCTACATCGAGCTCAACTTCAATTTCCTCTTCGATTTCTTCCTCATCCGGAACCTCTATGATTTCCGGGATTTGAACTTTTGGAGGTGGGGGAGGTGGCTGCTCAGTTGGTGGAATGTCGATGATATCTTCAAAATCATCATCCACGTTACCCAGATCCATCAGGCCTGAATCATCATATGTCTTCCACTCGAAAGCCACAATAATCAGCAATAAGCTGGCAGCCATTCCAATATTCAGGAATAACCCTGACTGTCTGGAAAGGTCTATTTTTGGATTTTTTTTCGGTTCCATATTCCTTCTTTTGTGAAGTTGAACATCAAATATATGCCCTTCAATTTTTATATACCAAAAGAGCGACGGTATTTAACAAATACAAACAAAAAACATTCCAAAATTTCTTAACCCCCAACTTCTGCCTTATAATCTTCGGCAGAAATCAAGTGATCTCCTCGATCTGAAATTTTGATCTTAATCATCCAGCCATCGCCATAGGGATCTGAATTGACCACCTCAGGATTTGACTCTAGTGACCCATTTACTTCTATCACCTCACCAGACACAGGCATGAAAAGGTCAGACACAGTCTTCACAGCTTCCACCGTTCCAAAGACCTCACCGGCATCCAGCGATTCGCCTTCTGTTTCAATTTCAACATAAACGATATCACCCAACTCGCCCTGGGCAAAATCGGTAACGCCAACAGTGGCCACATCACCATCTATTTTCACCCATTCGTGATCTTTGGTGTAAAGTAAATCTGCAGGAATATTCATTTTTAGATTGATTTTATAACGGGCGTCAAAAATAAGACTTAGTAGCGAACTGCCCTACTGTGCAAGACCAAATCTTAGCTGAACTCCGAAAGCACTGGTGGCACGCTTGAACGAATTGCCTGCTTTGGGGTCCGTAACATTTCGCTCCATGTAAAAAGTGAAGTCTAATTGGTTGTTGATTTTGTAGGTGACTGTAGGCCTCACCTGCCAGCTAAAATTCCCATTTGTGACCGTACTTTTATCGTTGATTCTGCGCTGCACTGTTTTGCTATCTCGTACGGATGCAGCCACCCGCATCGTGAGGTCATTTTTTAAAGTCATTGTTCGTCCCTGAAACCTCCAGGGAAGCTTGAAGCCAACTTTTGAATAGCCAAAATCCAGTGTCACATCATTATTGGTAGTCTCCGTCACCTGCGCATTAGACATATTCAGAGCAAGGTTACGCGTCTTTCTATATTCCAGTCGCGTAGAAATATTGCTTTTAGTCCGAACATTGAATCCTATCAATGGTACAAATTGCTCCGAGATCATAACCTGATTAATGATGTATACTGGAACCAACCTTCCTGTCCCACTCCCTGTGGTATCTGCCTGAGGATAATCCAAAATATCGTTTTGAAGACCCACCACACTTTCGTCATAATTGAGTGAGTTTGTGAAACTGGAAACGCTATAGGAAGAATTGTATCCGTGCGATACTGTAAACGATGAGAAAATCTCTGATAAGGCAGGAATTTTTATCAACCCTGTATAGTCAACACGCCAGTTTGGAAGTGGTGTTTTAGGAAATGGAGTGAGTCCCACACTATTAGCATCCTGGCCGGAGTATGCCGCTATAAACGCTGGAATTAACACATCCTGAGAAATCGAATCATAGCTCAAGCTCTGGTTATTATTGGTCAGTTCATTGGCCTCATTTTGCCTTCTTCTAATGATATCAATGTTCCTCTCAAATTGAGAGAAAGCAGCAGAGGTGTTTTCAGCTCCGTCTCTCTGAAAAGCCGTTTGAATAGTTAAGAACGAAACGGAGTAGCTACCGCTTCTGGAAGGAGTTAATGTTTCAAATCCTCCGGCTCCATCAAACCTAAACACTTCCTGATAGCTGTTATTCAATCCTCTATTCCAGGTGAGTTGAATACGTAAATCTTTGCTAGGTTCCAGGTCAGCCTTTATATCTATATCTGTACCGAAGGTTTGCTGGAATGGGGAGTTCAGATTTTCATTTTCCACCAGCCATCCATTGTCAGCAGCTTTTTGCTTGATTCCCGGATCCTGACTTCCGAGGATAAATTCGATACCCGGGGCGTTGAATCCGCTATCCAATCCGAGCAAGAAGGCATTGGGTTTGAAACCAGGAAGTGACGTACTCTCATTGATATTGTACGTTCCATTCACAGATTTCAACATCATCAAAAATCTTAAAGCTTTGTTTCCCGGACTGACAGTCTCATCTTTAGCAGGTGGTGCTTTGGCATTCTTCAGGAAGGTGACCTTGTCGTAAAGCTTGTTGATATCAGCTCGGGAGGTAAGACCAATCGTTCTTTGGTTGTTGATGAAATTTCCGAAAATAAGAGAATCAGGTGTATTCGCACCCTGATCTATGGCTCCAGCAATCCAACCATACCCAACGGAGTATCGTGCATCGGCTGACAGCCAGTCTGTAAATGGAATCTTAGAAAGTGGAAGTGCATAGTTTAGCTGAATGTTTTGATTGAAATTCTTCAATCGACCCAAATTCAGAATCTGATCCCAGATAAAGCTTTTCTCTGCTTTGGTATCTATATCGCCTTCCACTCGATCCAGCGGTTCATCAATCACCGCATTAGCTGTGGCAGAATAAGTCAAGCCCAGGCTCTTGGTGAAGTCCCATCTAAATCCGTAGTTCCTGCTAAAGGTGAAATTTTTCTCATAGAGTGGCTTAACGTTTTCTATTTGAAGTTGGTCATCATAGTACTGTCTCAGCGTAAAATCTCTTCTTAGGTTCGTTGAAAAAGTAAGGTTGCTTGGCAAGAATGTGAAGTTGACGTCTTTGATCATGGCAAGATATGGGGAAGTGAGTTTCTCCGAGTTTTTGAATGGCTCCACCGTTCCGGCCGTTGGTGAATAATTGTAGGTGAGTCCTCCGCTTACTGATTTATTTAGGAAAACAGCTGTGTACACATTGTTTGTTACCCGATCGCTGTAGGCATAGCTGAAGGAGAAGTTCTCAATATCGTAAACACGTCGTACAGCATCAGGATTTACCTTTTCCTTTCTCACATTTGTGAAGTTGATACTCCGCCGGGTAGTTCTGTCGGTCACAATTTTCCGATATCTCTCTCGCTCTTGTGAGTCGTCAATTGCCGCCAAAGAAGCTTCTAACGGGACATCAGGATTTAAGGGATCAAACTGAGGCCTAGATGTAGTGTTTTCATAACTGACGTACATTGGAATAACGAGTCCTGTCTTGTCAGGTCTCATAAATTTTTCCAGATTCAGGTTTGCAGAAACGTTCATCAGCTTAGTTTCCTCCCTCGATCGTTCTGATATCTTGTCTTGTATTCCACCGAATCCGATAGTGGTATATTGGGTGGTTGCAGAAATAGTACCCAGATCGGCCAGTTTAGTACTTATTCGAGCGTTGGCTGCCCAGCCAGCATTTCTATCAAAATCCGTCACACGCAGTTCGTTTGCCCAAATACACACTGATTTTGGTGAACCGGAAGCATCACCGGGATTCCGAACTCCTATCATCAACACTTTAATTTCACTCAGGTTGGGATTTCCGAGAATAGTGAATTTATATCGGCCATCATTGGACGGCACACTAAACAATCTGTCTTGTTCAATTTTAGCATTATTCCTTTCAGATTTAACTCCAATCAATTCATCCAGGCTTACATCAATTTCATTTTCCAGTGGCCAGACTAACCTTCTAATTTCCTCATCAGACCCGGTCAAATTCGGAGGTGTGACTTTTAGTGGCACTTCAATTTCATAGTAGTTGCTGGACTCATCCCTACCTAGCCTGATAAAGGCCGAAACTTCATCGTCCAATAGCATCTGATTATTGTACGCCTCAGCATGCAGGAACATCTGCAATCTTCCATAATTGATCAGGTCGTACGCATTGCCTGCTTTTAACACCGCACGCGAATCTTTGTCTTCCAAGTCTTCTACACAAAGCTGCAGCGATTGCTCGTTTATTCGCCTGTTTTGGGTGGTGGTATTGTCTATATCACGATTGAAGCCCGGTGGCAATACATACCTGGTACCTCCTGAATTCGTCGTGCTGTTTTCCTCAATGTTTACGACCGAAACATTGAAATCTGATGTCTCTTCCTCAGGCAATGGATTCAAGCCGGGTTCCTGTAAGGAAGTTTTTACTTTACGCCATTGATTTCCCACCAACCTAAACTGTGCGAACCTCAGTACCACCGGCTGTTGCCAGCCTGTTAGGTACATTCTGATGAATTTTATACTATTAAAGCTAATATTACCATCACCAACTACATCCGGGTTGTCATTGATCGGAATTCTGAATTGATACCAGGTGGACTCACCATTTCCACTTTCAATTTGATCCACGATGTAATTGCTGAGCAGGTTGCCTCCGTTAGGATTATTTCCACGATCTAAATCAATCCTGTATTCATAGTAAGCTTCTCTGGATGAAACATCATTGTCAATGTCGATATTGATGTTTTCATTGTCTGGGAGATTGGTAGAAGAAGGGATGAAAGACTGACCTGCCGAAGTACTTGTTGGTGAGTTATTTTCCATGCCGTTCCAGTCCTTATACCGCTGCACAATTTTGGCGTCAAGCTGGTCATAGAAAGGGTCAAGAATATATCGAAAGTTATCTGCTGAGGGATCATCAAAAGAAGATAAATTGGTGAAATAATCCTGCTCGTCTTCATCCTTTAGACCATCCAAACCAATGTCTTGGTTTTCTCTGGCACCAGGTGAATTTTCAAAGAAATTAATGAGTGGTTCGTCTTCCGTGATACGACCCCAATCAGAGTTTAGCTCGGCTTGCGTAAACTCTCCGTTTGCAGACAGTCCATTCTCAAAAGCATGACGATCATCCCGGGCTATATCTTCAGACACACTTCCCAGGTTAAAGATCAATTCTCCTCCTGTAGTATTGTTTTGATTGAGCCTTCCGTCAAGCACCCGGCCTCTGTCTCCATCTATGAATGGATCCATCAACCAAAACTCGATGTACTCGATGTTATTATTACTGAAATTGCTTTGACTGGTGATAGCCCGTGTAATGGCTCCATAATTCTGCTCAGGGTTAGGCAAAGTGTTGTCAGGATTCGTAGCAGGGTTGTAGTTATACTGCCCTCTTTCAGATGGAAAATAAGCCACATCAAATATGGGCTCATTGAAGTTTACAAGGTTTTGATCTCTTTGCCTGAAAATTTCCTGAGGCAGGACTGACCGCTCGTAGTGATTTTCCAAATCCGTGTCGGAGATATTTCCCGGCCTGTTGTTTCCTCCTGCCCGATAGAAAATACTATTATCGACCGTATACCATGCAATTTTAGCAGAGCGATATCGGTTATCCAGGCTCTGGCTGTTCCATTCCGGATAATCTCCACTGGGTGTCGATCCAAGCCTCCAAGCCTGCCATCCCATGATATTGATAGGTGTTGCAGCATTTTCAAAATCATCGATGTAGGAGATCCCTTCACCATTCACTTGATTACTAGTTCCGGGGATGAGCTGAGCAAACTCTGCATTGATTGTAACTGTAGATGGTTCTTTGGTATTCACTAATGGAATTGCATCCACCATTTTGGTAAGGAATCGAGAATCGTTCTGATAGTTGATATCAAATCCATATTTGGTGTTTCTGGCAGGCTCATTACCAATAGCGAATCGAGTAATTCCCCCTGGTCGTTCATTAAGATGAAGCACTGTGGCTCCTATGTTGAAATCTTGGTTGAAACGGTAGTCAAATCGTGCTCCGGTAAGTGTCCTGGTCTGAAAGTTAAAAAGATCCAGTGGTTCGAAATCCACACGAACATCCCCGGCATTACAAACAGCTTCTGACAGAGTTACTGTTCCAAACTGATAGTCTACTGTATAATCGGTTCCTTCGTTTAGAATACGACCTCCTTGAGTCACCTGCACCGACCCCTCGGCTATATTAATGCCTCTTAAGGATTGGGTACAAGATCTTTGACCTGAAAATTTAACATTGAGGAAGAATTTATTTTTAGTAGGGTAATTATTCTTAGCATCGACTTTTACCTCCTCATACATCTCATTGAAAACATACTTTTGCTTTAGTGTTGTCTCATTGTTTTCAAATTTTTCCTCCAGATCCTTGCCAAAAGGCTCCACCACAGGGAAAATAACCAGACCTGTCTGTGTATTAATTGTTACCCCATTGATGAAGTCGAAATTTCCATCAGGAATGTAATCACCATTGCGGCCAAACCGATCCATATCAAGAACCTGCACCAGCGGAATATCCTTGAGACTTCCTTCGCTTAAATATGGATTGTACTGCTGGGTCTCATCATCCTCATAAATAATGCTCAGTTCGAAACCTTCCTGTACAATGTTGTACCCACCTATATTGTAGATGTTTTTCATCATCAAATCCCAGGCAGGTAAATCAGTGCTTGCATTGATCCCATTGGGCCTCAAGAGTTTCAAGAAGATCACTTTGTCATCGGATCGGTTTATGTAATCCTCAGAAAGCTCACCGACCTTATACTGCTTACCGTCGAAAGTGTACTCATAAGCAACAGCTAGCACTTCGTTTGTAGATAGTCGAGAATTCAAAGAGATATAACCTAATTGTTCATTGAGCTCATACCCCACACCTTCTTCCAGTTTTCTGGCTTGAGGTTTATTTTCATAGTCGATTTCGCTTTCGAATGTTGGGAAAGTGGAACTAAAGAATGCACCAACTTCATCCTTTGAAATCGGACTAGCTGGAAGATTGCTAAAAATACTATTTGCGCCGTTTCTGGTAGGCCCACCATTCCCAGTTCCAACACCAGGATCGCCCTCACGATATATTCGGGAGCCTTCACCTAAATCCATGATTGCTGCAATGTTTCTCAAATTCTCCGTGGCTTTATTTCCACCTACAACGTAAACCTCTACTCGCCTTATCTGAACACCAGATGAAATCTGTTGTCCTGACTTAAGTGACTTCTCGTAATTTTCCCTGAAGAAATGCCCAAGAAAATAGTGCCTGTTTTCATCGTATTCTACAGCCGGAATTTTACTTCCTTCATTACTTTCCTGACCATTCTCGAATGTGATGGACTCATTTCGCCCCCTTTGCTGCGACAAAACAGTAGTCACGTATAGTTTCCCAAATTGCAATTCAGTTTTAATCCCAAACAATGACTGAGCTCCACGGATGAGTGAATTGGAAACCGGCATACTTACGTTTCCGATCTCTATTTTTTTGATGATGTCCTCCTCATAGCCAGTATACTCTACCTTCAGGTTGTTCTGGAAATCGAAGGAGTTGTTGTTATCAAAATTAGCAGTGATGGCCAGCTTTTCACCAACCTTACCTACCACGTTCATGCTGATCTGCTGATCAAAGTTGAACGCTCCGTTTTTCTGCTGGCGAAGTGGGATGGCCGGGTTATCAATTCGCTGAAAACGAGCTCCAAAATCCAGATTTACAAATCCATTGGGCTGAATGTCTACATAACTTCCCCCGAAGATTCGATCGAAGACTGGACTGATGTAAAGCCTTGGTATGAGACTTCTGCCGCTGACGGCACTTTCCCCATCCAGTCCGACAGATTTTTCTTTGAAGTACTCCCGGTTTAGCTGGGAATTGTTGTAACGGTTAAATTCCTGAAAGGTCATAAAGGAGGCCGGGCGAAAATCCAGCGATCCGATATTTTCATAAACCGAATAAGTAATCCCCGCATCATCTGCCGTGGTGTCTGGATTGAACTGCACCTGCATATCCAGCTGCGATGGATCTCTTAGAAATAATGGAGAGCGGGAGCTTCTAAATGAAAAAGGATCACCAAAACGATAGCTCGGTTGAAAAGTAGGTTTCTGGCTTGGCTCGTATGGGCCAAGTGTGTCAGTCTTTACCGTATCCTGTTGCTGAAAATAAAGCGCATTGGCTTGCGACCAGCAACCCAAAATGAGAGACGCAAAAAGGAATCGTATATATGGATTTACTCTCAAAAAAAGGCGCTTAGTAATTAGATTAGGTTATGACCGCTTTAGGGCTTGTTTGATCAATTCTTCAAGTTTAATCTCCTCTCCGTATTCTTTCAAAATCTTATCGACAGTTTTTTCAGCTGCCGACTTATTTATTCCTAAAGTAGTCAAGGCAGATAACGCCTCAGAACGCAGTGTATTATCAAATCGGGGCTGAATTTCCACTGATTTATCCAGCAAACCTTCTTTTTTCATTTTATCCTTCAACTCAAGGATAATTCGCTGTGCAGTTTTACCCCCAATGCCCTTCACAGACTGAATGGTTTTTACATCTTCCTGCACAATTGCTGCCTGTAGTTCTTTGGCATCAAGTGAAGAGAGAATCATCAAGGCGGTGCTTGGCCCCACTCCATTTATGGATAATAAATCCAGAAAGCGCTTCTTCTCCGATTGCTCATAAAACCCGAAAAGCGTGTGTGAGTCCTCTTTAACATGTAGGTAGGTCTGGATCAGGATGTCTTCTTTGTCTTTGACCTGGGAGTAGGTGATCAAACTTATTTTCACTTCATACCCAACACCCCCCACGTCAACAACGAGGTGGGTAGGGTCTTTGAAAGCAAGTCGGCCTTTGAGGTATGTGATCATAGTCCGTCCCTGTTTTCCACACCGGCATCCACTACTGCAATAGCTACCATGTTGTAAATCTCACGCACTGAGCTACCTAGCTGAAGCACCTGAACAGATTTTTTCATACCCATAAGTATCGGACCTATTACCTCAGCCCCTCCTATTTCCATCAAGGTTTTATAGGCAATATTTCCTGATTGAAGATCTGGAAATATGAGCGTATTTACATTGTGTCCCTTCAAATCACTGAATGGATATAGCTCTTCCATCAGATGCTTGTTGAGTGCCACATTGGCTTGAATCTCACCATCGATTATCATATCCGGCCATCTTTTCTTAGCCAACTTCACTGCTTTAGCCATTTTCTCCGGCACTTCTCCTTTTGCTGAACCAAAATTTGAGAATGAAAGTCCCGCTATTTTTGGCTCATAGTCGAAGAATCTAACCGCCCGATGAGTAAGTCCGATAATCTCTACCAACTCTTCAGCTGATGGATTCATATTGACCGTGGTATCTGCAAAGAAGTAATTTCCTCTAGGTGTATTCATGATATACATTCCTGCTACTTTATTCACCCCTTCTTCCATCCCCACGATCTGTAGAGCAGGCAGCACCGTCTTAGGATAGTCATTTGACAGGCCTGAAATCAGCACATCAGCTTCTCCTTTTTCCACCATCATCATCCCGAAATACGTCCGGCTTAGCATCGCTTTTACAGCAAGGTGCTTCGTCATCCCTTTTCGTTGGCGCATTAGGGTGTATTCCTCCGCAAAAGCATTCACCTTGTCCATATGCTCATATGGATCGATAATATCGCAATCTTTGATGGCATCAAGTTCATGCTCTTCAATGAGTGCTTTAATGATATTTTGTTTCCCCATAAGTATTGGCGTCCCAATACCTGAATCAAGGGTCATCTGAGCTGCTTTCAAAATATTCACATGATCTGCCTCAGCAAAAACTACCTTTTTCGGATTCTGGCGAGCACGGTAGACAAACCGTGAAATAAGTCTTTGATCCAGTCCAACACGCTCTAACAACTCGTCTTCATATTTCTTCCAATCCGTAATCTGAATTCTTGCTACTCCTGAATCCATGGCTGCCTTTGCAACAGCTGGAGAAATAGTAGTTATGAGACGAGGATCCATGGGCTTGGGTATCAGGTACTCACTGCCAAATTTGATGCTTGATTTTCCGTATGCTTTGAGCACGATATCAGGAACCTGTTCCTTCGCCAGCTCAGCGATAGCTTTTACGGCAGCTAGTTTCATTTCTTCATTGATGGCGGTTGATCTTACGTCTAATGCTCCTCGGAAAATGTAAGGGAATCCAAGAACATTATTCACCTGGTTGGGGTGGTCAGAACGTCCGGTCGCCATCAACACATCCTTGCGTGTTTTCATAGCCAGGTCGTATGCAATCTCAGGATCTGGATTCGCCAATGCGAAAACAATTGGATTGTCAGCCATGGACTTCAGCATAGCAGGCGTAACAACATCCGCAATGGAAAGTCCAAGGAACATGTCTGCACCCTTAAGAGCTTCCTCCAGTGTTTCAATTTTCTTTTTTGTGACGTATTGGGATTTGATCTCATCCAGACCCTTGCGGCTTTCATTCAGAATCCCTTTGCTATCGGCCATCAGGATGTTTTCTTTTTTCGCCCCAAGCGCTACATATAGATTAGTGCATGCAATAGCTGCTGCCCCCGCACCGCTCACAACTATTTTGAGATCCTCAATTTTTTTATCAACCACCTCGAGTGCATTCAAAAGAGCTGCACTGGAAATAATGGCCGTACCATGCTGATCATCATGCATGATAGGGATATTCATTTGCTCCCTTAATGTCTGCTCTATTTTGAAGCTTTCCGGAGCTTTGATGTCTTCCAGGTTGATCCCCCCGAAAGTAGGCTCCATGGATTTTACAATTTCAATGAATTTATCAGGATCCTCCTCGTTGATTTCAATATCAAATACATCAATACCAGCAAACTTTTTGAAGAGTACACCTTTTCCCTCCATGACCGGCTTAGAAGCTTCCGGCCCGATGTTTCCCAAACCGAGCACAGCGGTTCCATTGGATATTACCCCCACCAAATTGCCTTTGGCGGTGTATTTATATACGTCCTCCGGGTTTTCTGCTATTGCCTTACATGGCTCAGCCACACCCGGGCTATAGGCTAATGCTAAATCGTGTTGTGAACTTACCGGTTTAGTTGAGTTAACCTCAATCTTACCAGCTGGTTTATTTGAATGATAATCTAATGCCTCCTTCGGCCTAATCTTCGTCGTACTCATCCTTCGTTGGTTAATGTTGGGTCGGACATAATAATCCGACCTTCAAAGGTCACCAACTAAAAAGGAATAAGCAATTATTAGAACAGATTAAGAAGCTTCTTTTGGTGCAGAAATTTCGCTCTTCGTCTTAAATGTGGAAAGAATTGCTTCTATTTCCCTAACCAGATTTTTCTTACGTGTACCTGGAGAATCCACATACCCCTCCACATAAAACACAAGCCCTGCGGCTTCATCCACAATAGTGTAGCTTACAAAAGGCCCCCCTCTGGAATTGTCACTGATCTTCCAAAGACCTCTGGCCTCCACCGCAAAGTTGCCATTGAAGTTTACACGCTCGGTGAATACTGGGATTATTTCCTGACGCTTAATGTAAACATCCGGATTCTCTCCATCGTATAGGTTTTGTCTGGTGATCTTGTCGCGAAATTCCCCTATCTCATTAAATATTCCCCTATCCGTATAAGGCTCGTAATAGATAAATAAGCTCTGCTCTGTCTCTGCATCCATTTTCCTTAGCCACACAAAATTTTTCAGGTCTCTTGCCTTCTCCCACCCGTATGGGATCGTTATGGAAACATTATGATTTTCTTTAATTCGGGCGGCAAGCTGCTTCTGTGCACTATTAAAAATTTGACCTTTAATTGTCTCTCTGGCAGATGCTTCAAAAAACTCTCGGATTTGCGATCGATTGTAGTTGATTTTTTTGGCAAGTAGTTCTTCACTTGATGAAAACAAAAACATCACTGTTTGTCCTTTAGCAAAAACATCGCGCTGAGTCCGCATATAAATAGTAGTATCTCGTTTAATCTGATTCAGCGATTGATCGGTGAAAAACTGCTGCAGAACTCTACTATCTGGGGTTTTACTATCCAGTGTCATCACAAACACCATATTCTTAGCAGACTTTAGGACAGAATTGAGCCTTCTTGGATTGACTTTACTGACGTTGAAGAGGGGCTCATCCTGGGGAAGTCCCAGCATGGGAGCCATAAAGGTTTTTCGAAGTTCCTCTCCCAAACCAACTGTATCTGCCCACTGAGTTGAGTCAACCACTAAAATGATTTCATCAGCCTCTCCCCTTGCTTTGGGCAGCATGTCTTTTCTATTAGCTTCTCGCGCAGATTCAGTACATCCAAAGGCTACTGCTATAAAAAGAACTAAGTATCTATACATGGTAATCTCCTGTTTCGTTTCGCGCTTATTTTAAGCAAAAACTATTCCGTGAGCACCAAACTTAGGGCATTGTTTTAAAAGTTGGGCAATTAGTTTGGAATCACCAGCGATTGTCCCGGCTTAATAGTATTGGTCGTTAGTCGATTGACCTCTTTAAGCTTTTCAATACTGGTGTTGTTGTTTCTACTAATGCTCCACAAAGAGTCCCCTGATTTCACCGTATAAACCGAGCCGCCAGCTAAGGGAGCTGAGGGTTGTGAAGGCGGTGGAGTAGTTGCTAATGCTGTATACAAGCTTTTGCTGCTGCTATTGTAAGTAGGTAGCACCCAAATACTCAATCGTTGACCTACACGTATCAGGTTTCCTCTAATTCCATTCCATGACCTGATATCTGATACTCTCACTCCATATTGTTGAGCGATGGTTCCCAGCACATCCCCACTTCGAACACGATAATAGAGCCTTTCTCTACCATACGTGCTTCCGGGAGTGTTTCTGGCCAGATAGTCCAGGTGTTCCTTACCTACTTTAGAAGCGGTATCGTAGAGTGTAATCCGATTAGCAACAATATCTTCCTTCCAGTCGGTAGGTATTTTTAGTGCAAAGTTTTTGGTGCCCTCCGGCAGAGCTCCACGCTTTATCTGCGGATTCCACATGAGTACATCATCTACACACATCCCAATTTGATTACAGAATGTCTCTAAATGGAAATATTGAGATATGAGAATGGTATCAAGCTCAGGGTGAAAGTACTCAGGCTCTTCACTGAATCCATGCTCTTCCAGATGATTAAACAGATAAGTAATCGCAACAAATTGAGGCACATAAGAACGTGTCTCTCGAGGCAGGTACCTGTATATTTCCCAAAAATCTCGCTTATACCCGCTCCTTCTAATTGCTTTTCTGACATTTCCCGGACCACAATTGTAAGCTGCCAGCGCCAACTCCCAACTATTAAATGAGTTATACAAATCCCTCAAATGCCTGGCCGCAGCGTCGGTGGCTTCCACTGGGTCCATTCTGTCATCCACATACCAATCGCTGGTCAGCCCATACATTTTGCCTGTAGAAGATATGAATTGCCACAATCCAACGGCATTAGCTCTTGAGATAGCATTTGGCCTCAAGCCTGACTCAACGATGGCCAGATATTTAAGCTCATCGGGCATGTTGTATCGTGCCAGTGTTTCAGAGAAAAGTGGAAAATACAATTCTTTTTTTCGAATGATGTCTCGCGTGTATTCACGATCCTTGATGGCGAAGTAATCGATGAAGGCCATCACCCGCTCATTGAAAACCAGAGGAACCTCATTTTCAATGCAGCTCATCCGGTCTGCTATCTCGTCATATGTGTTGTCAGGGATCACCTCGGTGAGTTGAAACTCCTGACCTTTCCCCACTAATGAAATGAATATAATCCCAAGAAGGAACCATTTTCGTGTCATATCCTATCTATTTTGATCTTTGAAAGTAATGATTTGATTTGATATTTCAAGCAATTCTGACTCATTAAAGCTTTTTGACATCAATTGAACGCCGATTGGCAGTCTCTGGTTGTCAAAGCCAACAGGCACAGAAATAGCCGGTATTCCCACCACATTAGCCTGAACGGTGTAAAGATCCTCTAAGTACATCTGCATCGGATTTTCGTTCATTTCCCCGATCTTAAACGCTGTTGTTGGAGTTGTTGGAGAAATGATGAAGTCATATTTATCCAAAATGGCATTTGTTTCATCCCTGATTAACCTTCTTACTTTTTGAGCCTTGGAATAGTATGCATCGTAATAGCTGGCGCTCAATACAAACGTACCTGTCATGATCCTTCGCTTCACTTCTGTACCAAAACCCTCTGACCGGGTCATTTTATACATCTCCTCCAGGTTTTCGCTTTTTGCTCGCTTCCCAAAACGCACTCCGTCATATCTAGACAAATTAGAGCTTGCTTCCGCTGCGGTCAATACATAATAGGTTGGCAAAATGTATTCGAGCAAGTCAAACTGAACCTCTTCGACTTCATGTCCAGCAGACTTCAATTGATCAATAACTTCTAAAGTACATTCCTTAATCTGACTATCCAAGCCATCATGATCGATGGTTTCTTTGAAGTAAGCAATCTTGTATTTTCCACCTGCATTTCTTTTAGAAAAATCAGGGACTGGCTGACTTGAAACTGTGCTATCAAATTCATCTTCCCCAGCCATTACTTCCAGCACCAATGCTGCATCTTCAACACTCTTCGAAATGATTCCAACAGTATCAAATGAACTAGCATAGGCCGCTAGTCCATATCTCGAAATGCGTGAATATGTGGGCTTTAAACCAATCAATCCGCAAAAAGCAGCAGGCTGTCTGACAGACCCGCCTGTATCTGATCCGATAGATACCTGGCACATATCCGCACCTACAGCAACGGCTGAACCACCTGAAGAGCCACCGGGAACTCTGGATTCATCGATGGGATTTCGGCTCACCCCGAATGCGGAATTCTCATTGGAGGAACCCATTGCGAACTCATCGCAATTCTGATGGCCGATGATGATCGCATCCTCATCTATAAGTTTTTGAATGGCAGTAGCGGTGTATTGAGAGCTGAATCCCTCTAGAATATTGCTGGCGCATTGCAGTCGATGATTTTCATAAGCAAAGACATCCTTTATGCCAATGATCATTCCTGCCAGCTTGCCCGCTTTGCCGGAGGCAATTTTTTGATCCACAGCTTTGGCTTGCTTCAAAGCAGAATCACTGTAAATAGAAAGGAAGGCATTAAGCCTTCCATTTTTCTCATTAATGTTTTGTAAATAGTGCTCGGTAAGTTGAAAAACAGTGAGTTTACCCGCACCTATCTCTGATCGAATTTCAGAGAGCGATCGAAAATCCTTCAAGGTTATGCCTTTTTATCTTCGCTTGCTCCTTCGTTGATTTCGTTTTTAATCTCTTTGGTAGCATCTTTAAATTCTCTGATGCCTTTTCCCATACCACGTGCTATTTCAGGGATTTTCTTCGCTCCGAAGAAAATAATGATAAATAGAGCGATGATTAAAAACTCTGTCCATCCTAGGCCACCTATAAATAATAATACGTTCATTCTAGTCTTCTTTAAGAGTACAAAGATAAGTATTTAGAAATGGAGCTATCAGGGATATTCCAACAATTTATTTTAACGCCAACCAGTTTTCCGGGTTGAGTTTTGTAGTTCCTTTATAAACCTGAAATTCAAGCTCTGATATTCCATCCCGATCGGTATAAACTTCGCCAATAATGTCATTAGATCTTACTTTTTGACCTTTTTTTACATTAATGGTCTTTAATCTGGCGTATACTGTCAGGTAGTCACCATGCCTGATCACTACAATGTTGTTTTTTCCCTGAATGGTTCCTATCAGTGTAACTTCTCCATCAAAAACAGCCTTAACCGGAGAATCTTTCTCTGTTTGGATACCCACACCATCGTTAATGATCGTAATTCTTTTCAAAACCGGGTGAGGCTGTTTCCCAAACTTTGAAGAAATAAAACCTGATCCCACAGGCCATGTCAGGTTATTTTTTCTGGATTCAAACAACCTGGTAAGCTCTGCTGCGCTAGCCGCCTCTGCAGTAGAAGCGGTTGATGATTTTTTTGCCTCATCTTCAATAATCTTAGCAATAAGCGTATTGAGTCTGGCATTTGCTGCTTTTCTGTCCTCTACCTCTTTTCTAAGCTGTCTTTCTTTTTTTGTGAGCTGCGCTACAAGCTCCGATTGCTTCCGTTTCGAATTTGCTAGTTTTCTACTCTCCCTTACCTGTTGATTCAACAATCGCTGCTGCTCGGCTCGCTTTGCTTCTACTTTGCTTCGCTGATCATTTAATTCTTTCGTTACCACCTCTATTTGCTCCGCTTGCAATCGACGAGCATCTGCGTACTGCTCCAAATATTTTAGTCGCTGCAGCAATTGATTGAAATCACTGGCGGAAAATAGAAACATGAGGCGGCTATTGCCTCTGTTCGCTTTATAGGATGAATAAATCTGAGCCGCATATTCCTCCTTCAGATGTTTGAGGTCGTTTTGCAGTGATGACACCACAATTTTTAGATCCGTGATCTCATTGTCGAGAATTCTAATCTCCGATCCTATGGAAAGAATCAATGATTCACGTGCATTGATTTGCTGATTTAGTGCTTGTAGCTGACCAAGTGTGGCTTTTTTCTCATCCGCGGTTTCGTTCAGGATACGCTCAGCCTCTGCAATTTTTCGAAGATTTTCCTTCTTTTCCTGCTCCAATTGGCTCTTGGACTTTTGAGCCTGTGATTCGGTGCTCAGAAAAGCAATGCAAAAGATAAAAAGGAATGAGGCAATGCTATTTCTTTTCATACTTGCTCGGAACGGAGTATGGGAAGCTGATCGGCCCATCTTCAATGACCATTTTATTGTATGAAATACTGATCTCTGTATTCGGTTTAGTTTCAGCCTCATAGTCTATAACTGCCAAAATTTCATTTGGAAATATTTGACTATCCACTAAGATAAAATCGCTGTAATTTACTGAAATCGTGTTTCTTGAGCCCTCATCGAACACCTGAACTTTTTCGAGCTTCATACTCTGAGCTCCAATGTAGTTGTGAAACAGATAGACTCCTTTTGATGCCGTATAGGTGAAATAGTTGTCCTTTTTCTCTACACGCTGACGATTGTATGGCTCAACCAAATTCCCCAAAATCACCGATTGTATCATTTGAAAATTGAAATCAAAGTCATATTCCTTCGACAGCTCCTCAAATGTATACTCGTAATATTGCTTCTTTAATTTATCGAGGATCCGAACATTCTCAGTATCGATAAGAACCCGGGCTCCCTCAAATCCAAATCCTGAGATGGAAATCCAGATGATGCTATCTTTTTTTATGCGGAAATTGGCGGTAGCGGACACATTTTTATCCTCATGATCAAACCGGAATTTGGCTTTGGCTGACATGTATTCAAATTCCGGGTCTACTACTTCAAGCTTATCCCTCTTTTTCCCAAAAATGGCTCCCGCTTGCCTGTTGCATGAAGACAGGCCAATCATCCCAACAAGACACACTACTACCAGCTTATTCATAAAGCTTTCTATCTGCAATTTTCTTTTCTATTAATTCTGAAGCACTTCCCAGATCCCGCGCTCTTTCCCACTGCCTGATAGCCTCCTCTACTTCTCCCAGTTGGTAAAGCACATCACCGTAGTGTTCAATGACTGTGCCATCTTCATCCAGGGAAACCGCCTTTTCAAGGAATTTCCTGGATTCTTTGAATTTCCCGTTTGTATATAGCACCCAACCATGGGTATCGAGATAAGTAGGATTATTTGGGTGCTGCTCAATCAACTTAGATGACATTTCAAGTGCTTTGTCTAAATCCTTGTTAGCAAGAGACAAAAAGTAACTGTAGTTATTCAGCACATGGTCATTGTTTGGGCTGTTTTCCAATGCCTTTTCGTAAGCTTTGAATGACTTATCCTGTTCTTTCAGCCCATTGTAAGCATCACCCAACTGACCATAGAAAACAGTAAGCAGATTAGGATCTACGGTATATTTTCTGCCCTGCTCCAGCATTCTCACAGATTTCTTGTAATCATTTTTAATCAAGTGTCCGGTACCGGCGAAGTAGTATAATAATGCCTGATTTGGAAAATATTCCAACGCTCGTTCGGCGTGCACTACCACGCTATCATACTGGTTCAAGTCTGCCTCAACATTGAGGATATTTTGCCATACGGAGTAATTCGAAGGACTTAGAGTTACAGCTTTCAGATAATATTTTACCGCACTTTCACTATCGCCATTCTGATACAGCATGTCACCAACAAAAGCTTGCGCTTTGAATTCATCCGGATATTGATCTGCAAGTTGAACTGCAATCTTTGTGAGTTTCCTTCTGTCTTCTGCTTTGGGAGACATAATCATATAGTTGGAGACAATCTGAAATTTTGCATCAAAATCAATTGAATTGGTTTCAAATGCCTCACTCATCAAATTCAGCGATCTTTCCCGATCACCCCGCATCCAGGCGAGTTCGCTTTTCATCAAGGTAATTCTGGAAGAAGTAGACTCGGTAGCCTCATAATCTACGATTGCTGCTTCAGCCTCCTCTAATTTCTTATTTTGGATTAAAAAATTGATCAATTCCACCTTGTACGATGACTCGTGTGGGTATGCATCGATCAACTTTTCGTACTCTTCTACCACCTGATCCAGCTTACCCTCCTTCATGTAGATCCGCTGCTTTTCTCTGGTTATCTCCTCCTTTACCCCCAGCTGGGCTTCAATTTGATCAAACACCCGAAACATCTCGTCACGTCTGCCTGTAAGCTGATACAGCTCTGCCAGTTCATAAAGTGCGTTTTCCTCCGAAGGAAATAGCTCCAGCAATTTTTCATAGGTCTTTGCCGCGTCTATATAAAAACCGACAGACTGGTATATTCTGGCCAGTCCAAGCCGGTAGTATTTGTTTTGGGGATCGAGCTCAATCGCTTCCATTGCATATGGGATGGCTTTTTGACCCTCATCGCTCTTAGCCAATACTTCAGCTATCTTAAAATGAGTAGCGGCACTCTCCGAATTCATTTCCAACGCCACATGAAAATTCTCAAGCGCTTTGGCATAATTCTCAAGAATCAGCTGCTTCTCAGCCTCTACCAAAACCCCTTCAAGTTTCAGGGAATCTTCCTGAGTTTGTGGAACCACAATATCCTTCTTTTTCCTTTGAGAAAAGGAAAGAAAGACAGTTAAGAAGATGGCTGAAAAAAGAAGTATTCGCATCGGTTTTACCATTCACTGTAATCACCCAAACTCACAGATTTTGGGTTGCCTTCCAAATTAACGAAGTTTCCAATCATCGAGTTGGTTAATTCAACGCCAGTTAGCGTTGTGTTATTTTGAATCAGAGACTCTGAAATTTTGGAGTCGCTAACCTTACAATTCTTGCCTATAGAAACGTTTGGGCCTATAATAGAGTTCGAAAGCTCACTTCCCGCCCCAATAAATACCGGCTCTTTGATCTCGCAGTTTTCAAGTTTTGCCTCACTTGAAATCAGATTTTGACCTTTCAGAAAGCCTAAATATCTTGAGTTGGACTCCACGGTAATTGCTTTGTTACCGCAATCCAGCCACTCATTCACAGTGCCAACGGTAAAATTGGTTCCTTTAGCTTTCATGTTTTCAAGTGCCATGGTTAGCTGAAATTCACCTCCGGCTCTAATATTATTTTCTATCAGATGGTTGATCTCATCTCTCAGATCTTCTCCTTTTTTGAAGTAATAGATACCGATGATCGCCTGATCAGAAACAAATGTCGATGGCTTCTCTATGAAGTCAGTAATGATTCCGTCTTCATTGGTTTTCACCACCCCAAATGCACTCGGGTCATCTACCCTTTTCGTCCATATGATTCCATCGTCATCCGGATTCAATTTGAAATCCGCTCTAAAAAGTGTATCCGAAAACGCAACTGTTACTTTTCCCTCAAGAATTTCATTGGCACAAGCGATCGCATGAGCTGTGCCCTCCGCTGTTTCCTGAACAAAGAAATGAGCCTCCGCACCTACTTCTTTGGCGATTTCTCTAAGCTGATCTTTTACCTCATCCTCAAAATCACCAATAACAAACCCTATTTTTTTTATTGTCTCGGGGGCTACTTCAGCAATATCTTCAACCAGCCGCTGCACAATCGGCTTTCCGGCAATCGGAATCAAAGGTTTCGGTGTTGTCAATGTATGTGGCCTCAGTCGCTTTCCTTTTCCGGCCATCGGAATGATTAAGTTCATAAAATCAAATTGATTTTTAGCTATTTAGCTCTGAATCGAGACAAAGATTTTCTTTCAAAAATGATCGACAAAGTTAGAAAGATTAAGGTGATCAGAACGGCAATAAATGGTGATTGTTCGAATTGCTCATTCAAAATAATCCCCCCAGCAGCCAGTCCAACATAAGCAATTACCTTCCAGACCTGATAGGGTACTGGGTAGTGTCGCATTCCCCACACATATGAAATAGCCACCATTAATAAGTACGAAGCAAAGGTAGCAATTGCACTACCCATATATCCCATCACAGGAATCAACATCCAGTTTAGCACAAATGTCGTAAAGGCACCTATCAGACTTATGTAAGCACCATAAAGGGTGTTATCAGTAAGCTTGTACCACAGCGATAGATTGTAAAACACACCTAAAAAAAGTCCTCCTCCCAGCAGCCAGGGTACAGCATCAAGTGCCATCAGGTAACTTTCCTGACGGAGAAAAATGGGAGCATAATATGGCATAAAAATACAAAGCACAAGCCAGCTAAAAGAGGTGAACAAAACAAACATGGTCATAACCTGGCTGAACACTTGTGGTGAGTTTTTCTCCTTTGCCTGAGCAAAAAAGAACGGTTCAAAGGCATAGCGAAAAGCCTGGACTGCCAATGTCATAAAAACCGAAAGTTTGTAGCATGCTCCAAAAATTCCTAAAACCTCCAGATTGGTATACCCGTCATAAAATCCCTCCGGCAATCGATACTTTAGAATAGCTCTACTTAGCATTTCATTTGTAACTCCTGCAAACCCGATAATCAATACCGGCCAGGCATATTTCATCATACGCTTCCATTCAGCGGCATTGAATGTGAGCTTGACTTTCAGCCAATCCTTAAAGAAAAAGAGTAAGTACAGTCCATTGGCTATTAGATTGGAAAGGAAAACATACCCCACGCCCAAATCAGGATTATAAATGTGTCGAATGAAACTCTGAGGATAATCTCGCAAAATCAACGGACAGAGAATGATAAAAAAGATGTTGAGAAAAATATTAACCCCAATATTCGAAAGCTTGAAGACTGCAAAATGATATGCCTTCCCAACCTGTCTTAATCTTGCGAAAGGAATGGCTACAATTGCATCGATCGCAAGAATAGCCGCCAGCCATTGAATGAAGTTTTGCTTGTCTGGATAATCCAGAGCTACCGCAATATGACCGGATAATATCCACGTGATTCCTGAAAAAAGTATGGAAGTAACAAGAATGCTCGTGAAAGCCAGATTGAAGTAATTAGCTCCATTCTCCTGCGATGAGAATCGAAAATAGGCCGTTTCCAGCCCATAGATGTAAAGTATGTTCAAGAATGCAACATAAGCGTACAACTCCGTGACTATACCATACTCCAATGGTGCAAAGACCGACGTATAGAGTGGCACCAGCAAATAATTCAGCATCCGTCCGAGTACACTACTCAGGCCATAGACTGCCGTCTGACTTGCAAGCTTTCTAAGAATTGACAAGGATTATTCGCCTTTAAAATTGGCTTTTCGCTTCTCCAGAAATGCAGCTACACCTTCTTTAAAGTCCTCAGTGCCGAAGCATCCGGCAAAAGCATTGGCCTCCGTTTGGTATCCGTTTGCCCCATCTTCAAAATGAGCATTTACTGAATCAATCACCAAGCCAATTGCTACAGGTGCTTTAGATGCTATTTTCTGAAGCAGTTCGGTTGCTTTCGCTAAAGCTGAAGCTTTATCTGCCTCTACATAATTAGCAAGGCCAAGCTGCTCTGCTCTCTCAGCAGAAATCATATCTGCGCTCATCAGAAATTCAAACGCACGACCTTTCCCAATTAGTTGGGTCAATCGCTGTGTCCCACCATATCCTGGGATTAAGCCCAGGTTTACTTCCGGTTGACCAAACTTGGCCGTACTCACAGCAATTCGCATGTGTGCTGACATGGCCAATTCACAACCTCCACCTAGCGCAAAGCCATTAACGACAGCAATTACTGGCGTATGACAATTTTCAATCGACTGGAAAATCTCCTGACCCTCCTCAGCAAACTTGCGCGCATGCATCTCACTCAGACCGGTAAACTCAGTAATGTCAGCTCCAGCTACAAACGCTTTTTCGCCCGCCCCGGTAAGGACCACTCCTCGTATATCTTTTGGATTGTCCTGAACATACTGAAACGCCTCCTTTAGCTCAAGCATTGTAGCACGGTTGAGGGCATTCATTTTGCTTTCTCTGTTGATGGTGATGGTTAAAATCCCATCAGCTAAATCAAGCGCTAGATTTTCGTATGACTCCATGGTTGATTGGTTTTTCAGACGGAAAGAAAAGGGAAAATTGCCTTAATCAAAAACAATCGTCTTCTTCAAATTTGTAATCATGGTCTCCGTGAGCTCCTTTAGACCAAATTCATGTTGCCACCCCCAATTGTTTCTCGCAGCACTATCATCAATGCTTCCCGGCCAGCTATCGGCTATTTTTTGGCGAAAATCCGGGTTATAAGTCACTTTGAAATCAGGATAGTGTTTTTGAATTTCAGCAGTGATCTCTTTGGGTGTAAAACTCATGGCTGCCAGATTGTAAGAGCTTCTCACTTTCACATTTTTCGCATCGGTCTCCATCAAATCAATGGTCGCCTTCACCGCGTCATCCATGTACATCATTGGCAGCATGGTGTTTTCAGAAAGGAAGCATTCATATGACTCACCAGCGATTGCCTTGTGATAAATATCCACAGCATAATCGGTGGTTCCACCTCCAGGTAAAGCTTTATACCCAATCAAACCCGGATACCGAAGACTCCTCACATCCACTCCATATTTTTCAAAATAATACTCACACCAGCGTTCACCGGCTAGTTTAGAAATACCATAAACTGTATTCGGGCTCATCACGGTATTCTGAGGAGTATTTTCCTTTGGAGTATCAGGACCAAACACCGCAATGGAACTCGGCCAATAAATTTTATTCAACTTTTCCTTTCCTGCCTCCAACACAGTAAGCAAGCTCTCCATGTTTAACTGCCACGCAAAATGTGGATTCTGCTCTCCTTTTGCAGACAGAACCGCAGCAAGATGGTAAACCTGATTGATACCATGCTTTTCAAGGATAATCTGGAAAGACTCCTTATTCATGATATTCAGCTTTTCATAAGGCCCATTTGCCAGCAGGTCGATGGGTTCATCTCGAAGGTCGGACGCTATCACATTGTCCGTTCCCTTTAGTTCTCTAAGCTTTAATGTAAGTTCTGTGCCTAGTTGTCCGCACGCTCCAATAATCAGGATTTTATCCATCAGGTTAAATGTTGTTTTTTCTTTTTTCGGGATTGCAAATTTACACCTCATAAGAAAACTGGCTTCCATTAAATTTGCCCTCGATGGAGTTTGAAGAATATCTGAAAGGAAAGAAAATAGATTCTGAAAAATACAAAGCGGCTGAACCCAAACAGTACGCTGATTTCAAAGGTTTATTCGATCAGATGCATCCGGAGAGCTTCACTCAACAAAAACTTTTTTTGATTAATCAAATTCGCAGAGCTTACAAGTTTGAAGAGATAGAAGAAATAAAAAAACCTACTCCCAAGCCTGCCATGCGACCGAAAATAAAACCCCTAAAACCAAAGACAAGCTGATATGTACACATCACTTAAGGCGAAACTTGAAAAAGAAATTGCAGAAATCCACGAGGCGGGATTGTATAAGAAGGAACGTGTAATTGCGTCTCCACAGGAAGCAGACATCACTCTCAATGATGGCTCTGAGGTAATCAACTTTTGTGCGAATAACTACCTGGGGCTGTCCTCTCATCCGAAAGTAGTCGAGGCTGCAAAAAAGACCATCGATACACATGGCTATGGCATGTCCTCGGTTCGATTCATTTGTGGAACGCAGGATATTCATAAGGAATTGGAGCGAAAGATCTCAGAGTTTCTGGGTACTGAAGACACCATTTTGTACGCTGCAGCTTTTGATGCGAATGGTGGAGTATTCGAGCCGCTTTTTGGACCGGAGGATGCGATTATTTCAGATTCATTGAATCACGCATCGATCATTGATGGAGTTCGTCTTTGCAAAGCTCAGCGCTATCGCTACAAAAACAATGATATGGCAGACTTGGAGGAGCAATTAAAAGCTGCGAAAGATGCCAAATGCAAGATTATCGTTACCGATGGGGTTTTCTCTATGGATGGCACCATCGCCCAGCTGGACAAGATATGTGATCTCGCAGACAAGTATGATGCGGTAGTGATGACGGATGAGTGTCATTCTACCGGCTTCATTGGAAAAACCGGACGTGGGGTTCACGAATACCGAAACTGCATGGATCGAGTAGACATCATCACAGGGACGCTAGGAAAAGCGATGGGTGGTGCATCCGGGGGATTCACCTCGGGTAAAAAAGAAATCATCGATATGCTTCGTCAGCGATCAAGACCATACTTGTTCTCCAACACTGTGGCTCCATCCATCGTGGGTGCTTCTATTGCAGTAATAGACATGCTAAGTGAAACTACAGAGCTTAGAGACAAGCTGGAAAGCAACACTAAGTATTTCAGAACGAAGATGACTGAAGTGGGCTTTGATATTAAACCGGGTGAGCACCCTATTGTGCCGATCATGCTTTATGATGCTAAGCTTTCTCAGCAAATGGCTGCCAAACTTTTAGAAAAAGGCATTTATGTCATTGGATTCTATTTTCCAGTAGTGCCAAAAGGTGAGGCAAGAATCAGAGTCCAAATCTCAGCTGTCCATGATCGAGCGCATCTGGATAAAGCTATTCAGGCATTTACTGAGGTTGGTAAGGAATTGGGAGTTATCTAATTAGAAGAAAATCGAAGCATTGAATCCTCACCCGACGGTGGGGATTTTTTATGCCACCTCTTCCTTCACTTCCACCGCAACGCCTTTTTCTTCCTTCTTCTCTTTTTCTTTCTTCAGCTCCTTGGGTTCGTTCAGGTATTTGTTGATCTGACGCCTAAGCTCCTGTGTGGAAATATTATGCATGGTCTCTCCATTCTGCATGGCAGAAATCTGTCCGGTCTCTTCAGAAACTACGATAATGAAGGTCTCTGTATTTTCAGACATCCCCAGACCAGCTCTGTGACGCAATCCATATTGAGCCGGCACATCACGCTCAGTGACCGGGAGTATACACCTGGCCGCCACGATTCGATCTTTATGAACTATCACTGCTCCATCGTGAAGGGGGCTGTATTTATTGAAAATCGCTAGTAATAATCTTTTAGAAAGAAGTGAGTCCATCGCATCCCCCGACTCGGCATAAAACTTCAATGGAGAATCCTCAGAAAGGACAATTAAAGCCCCAGTATTTGAACCCGCCAGCGATTTTACGGCCTCCACAATTGGTGTGATGTTGGCTCGTCTGTTTTTTCCATTCTGTGTCCAGAACCTCAGGTTCTTCATCAGGTTACGATCCTCGAAAATATTGGTACGACCTACCAGAAGTAGAAATTTTCGAATTTCCTGCTGGAAGAGAATAATCACTGCCAAAACTCCCACGCCCATAAACTGCCCCAAAATGGTACTTAGCAGTTCCATCTGAAGAGCGCTTACTACAAGATAAATCAGGTAGATTGAAAGGAAGCCAACAAAGACCTTGATAGCCACACTACCTTTCATCAACTTGTAAACCTGCGCCAATAGGAAAGTGACCAGAAGTATGTCTAGCACATCCTTCCAGCTGATATCTAAAAATCCTATTTGAAACGCTAAAATCAATTCAGTTGATTTACAAGTTTTACAGTTTCTACAGCCTCCTTTACATCATGTACACGCAGAATGGCCGCACCCTTAAACAAAGCTACGGTATTTAATACCGAAGTGCCATTCAAAGCTTCCTCAGCGGTCAAATTAAGTGTTCGGTAGATCATGGACTTGCGCGAAACCCCCACAAGGACAGGCCGATCAAGGTAGTGAAAATGATCCAGCTTTTTGAGCAGATCAAAACTTTGTTCGGCGGTTTTTGCAAATCCAAACCCCGGGTCTATTATGACATCCTTAATCCCCAACTGGTTGCAATCGTTCAGCGTTGATGAAAAGTATTTCATCACCTCCACAAGCAGGTCGTCATAATTAGTCAACCCGTTCATTGTCTGCGGAGTTCCACGCATATGCATGGCGATAAACGGAACACACATTTCCGCTACTGCAGATAACATGCCAGCATCCAAATGGCCGGCAGAAATATCGTTAACAATAGACGCCCCAGCATCCACGGCTGCCTTAGCAACCTCTGATCTAAATGTGTCAATGGAAATGATAGCCTCAGGAAATCGCTTCATTATTCCACTTATTGGCTTAATAACACGATCAAGCTCTTCATCAATCGAAACATCCTTAGCTCCAGGTCTGGACGAATATCCTCCAATATCCAGAAATGTCGCTCCCTCTTCCAGCATCTTTTCAGCTGATTTCAACACATCATCCACCGCTACCTTTCTACTACCTGAGAAAAAAGAATCAGGAGTCACATTGATGATCCCCATCACTTTTGGTGATGAAAGGTCTATGATTTCTCCCTGAGAATTGATCGTATGTTTGTGGCTCAATGGATTAGTTTTGTGATTTCAAGTCTACGGCCGACAGTCGATAGTCGACGGTCGCTACAAATCTAATCTGTGGACTAAGTACTGACGACTGTTGACTATGAAAATTGAAACTGAGCAGCAATACAAAGAGATCATTTCCGAGTGCAAAGAGATTTTTGCTAAAAAAACCAAAGATTACGGCACGGCATGGAGAATCTTACGACTTCCATCCATCACGGATCAGATTTTCATCAAGGCTCAGCGCATTCGTTCCATCCAGGAAAAAGGTGAGAACAAAGTAGGGGAAGATATCAGCAATGAATTCATCGGGATCATCAATTATTGCATCATTGCCATTATTCAAATGAAACTAAATGGGACGGAAGAGATGGAAATTCCGTTTGCTCAGTTGGAACCACAATATGATCAAGTGGCTGAGGACACCATGAACCTATTGTCTGCCAAAAACCACGATTATGGAGAAGCTTGGAGAGATATGCGGGTGAGTTCCATGACAGATATTATTCTCATGAAACTGATGCGGGTGAAACAAATTGAAGATAATGCCGGTAAAACACTGATTTCAGAGGGCATTGACGCTAACTATCAGGACATGATCAACTACTCCGTTTTTTGTTTGATAAAATTGAAAGAAGGAAAATCATGAAAATCATCAAAGAATTTGCACGCTATGCCGTAGGTGCACTTTTTATTTTTTCCGGGATCATCAAGGTAAATGATCCGGTAGGTACAGCGATCAAACTTGAAGAGTACTTTCAGGTATTCTCTGCTGACATTGCACCGTTTTTTGAATGGTTTGTGCCTGCTGCACTATTCCTGGCTGTGGTCCTAAGTGTGCTTGAGGTTGTGCTAGGTGTAGCATTGATCATTGGATACCGCATGAAGCTAACTTCCTGGGTGCTCTTAGCTATGATTATCTTCTTTACCTTCCTCACCTTCTATTCAGCATACTTCAACAAAGTGACTGACTGTGGATGCTTTGGAGATGCAATCAAACTAACTCCATGGGAGTCGTTTTATAAGGACATTATTCTCCTTGTTTTAATCGGTGTTATTTTCTGGAAAAGAGATAGCTATCAGCCGTTACTCAGCATGAAGATGAGTGAGATAAAGGTAGTTGGGACTACTTTTTTCATGACGGTAATTGCTATTTATGCGATTGAGCATTTGCCCTTTATTGATTTCAGAGCATACAAAGTTGGGAATCATTTGCCCTCCCTGATGAAAAACTCTGAACCGCTGAAGTACATGTATATCATGGAAAAGGATGGGGAAACTTTTGAGTTTGAAACCTACCCTTCCGATGGTGGATATGAATATGTGGAAGCAAGGCTGATGAACCCCGATGCTGCAGCGAAGATTACTGATCTGAATGTGTGGCAGGAAGAAAGTGACTACACTGATCAACTCTTGACGGGTACTAAACTTGTCATCATCATTCATCAGGTAGAGAAAACTTCACTCGAAGAAATGGATAGACTGAGAAACCTTACATTCGAAAATCCAAGTTTTGATACATGGATTTTGACTTCTTCAGGTTACGAAAAATTTGAAGCATTTCGTCATGCCAATCAACTGGCCGCTCCATACTTTTTTGCTGATGCAACCGTACTAAAAACGATGGTTCGATCAAATCCGGGAGTTCTTTTACTAAAAGATGGAACGGTATTGGCCAAGTGGCATTATAACGATACGCCGCTGGCTGACGATGTGGTGGAAATTTTAAATCGTCAGTGAGTCAAAAGATATTTTTGATCGGGCTGCCTGGCTCTGGCAAGACCACCATGGGGCTTGATTTGGCTGTCGATTTGGGTCTGCAGTTTGTAGATCTCGATCAGGATATTGAAAAGGCTGAAAAGTGCTCAATCAAAGAGATTTTTGAAGGAAAAGGAGAAGCCCATTTTCGTCAGCTGGAAAAGCTCCATTTAGAAAAAATCATGGCTGAACTTGATTCTTTTGTGATGGCTACTGGCGGTGGCACTCCCTGCTTTTTCAACAACCTGGAACTGATGAAGAAAGCTGGAACAGTAATCTACATTAACACTCCAATTGGAAAAATCGAGGAGCGATTGAAAAATGATTCCAGCCGACCTTTGATGAAATCAAACACGTTGGAGCAACTACTAAAACAAAGAAAAGAATGGTACGATCAGGCTGACCATACCATTCAGGCATACAAAGAAATTCTTGAGATTTTTTGATTAAAAATTCAACCCAAACGTCACAGAAACTGTGGTGTTTCTAATGTCTGAAGTAGCGATTGGCTGATCGGATGCAATGTAGTAAGGGACAGCCTGCTTCTTATACCTACTTGAAACCACTGCAAAATCCAGGTAGTAATCTACTGTGCGGTACCCAAAACCAAACGTCACATTGGTTCTGTCTTGCAAATTCGAATCTTTGATCGGGTCAGGGAAAAATGCATATCCGGCTCTAAGTCTGAAACTATCGAAACGATACTCCCCGCCAACCCGAACATTCATAACTGATTCATAAATATCCTCAATCACATCATTGTCCTCCGAGGTAGAAAAGTCATCTGAATTCAAGTTGGCTCTTCCATAGTCAACAAACTCTAAATCCCCAGTCAGGAAGCCATTATTTCCAATAAATGCCGCAGCTCCCAAACCAATCCTGGATGGCGTTCTCAACCTGTACGTATTTGCAAAAAGATCACTTTGGTATGGATTAATGGTGCCCAAATCATAGGTCACAGGTTCTCCGTCAACCGTCTCGGTATAGGTAGTTCCGGCATCCCAGTCAGCTGCTAAATCCAGAAAGCTCTCCTCATCCAAAGACATGAACGTTGGTGATGTATAGCTGGCCCCAACAGTCAAAAACTCTACCGGACGGAAAATGGCTCCAAAGTTAAAATTCACTCCAGCGCCTCTTACGGATACCTCATCATCAATTCGGATAGCATTTAGCGAATCAAGATCAGATCCTCCATTCAGAAAATCGTATTCTTCAAAAGTTCGCTCCTGCTTATAATTCAAGAATTGCACACCCATACCTCCACCAAAATAGAATCGATCATCATAATTCCCACCCCAGGCAATGTTCATCTGGTAATGCGAGCCTCGCTGCTTGATAGTCTCTCTTTGAATAGGGTAGCCACCCACATTTGGGGTATAGTAATATCCTTCTGCGTCTTCGTTTTGATTGATTAGAAACTGATCAAAAGCAGCATACTCAAGTTCAGTTAGCTCATCTAAAGAGTATGAGCCGCTATTTGCTCCGGCCAATATATTGTCAATGATGGAGTTGTATCCATTCTCACCTTCATAGGTCCGATTCATGTGAAATGAGTTGCTCCTATTCAATGAAATCGCCAGCGACCCTCCCTTAAACTTATCATCGGTGAAGCGTCCTTTTCCAAAGTTGATCACCGTGCCTATGTTGGCAAAATTGAAATTGTTCTTGAAGGTCTCTTCAGATCCCTGACTTTCAAGCCCTCCGTTTCTCTGTATTCCATACTCTGTATCTGCATTGATAAAATCTAGGGATGGGGTGAAAACGAAGACACTCTTATTGAAAAATCCCAAACCTGCGGGATTTGATACCGCAGAGCTAATATCACCCCCAAGTGCTATTTGCGCCCCACCTATCGCCTGCATTCTTGCTGTACTTCCAAGACTATAGTTCGATTGACTAAACCGATATGCATCTTCAAAATACTGAGCATTGGATACAACTGAATAACCAAAAAAGGAAAGTAAGAATATGGTTAGCGTATTTTTCATTGATGGATGACTTTAGTTTAGTTGCCGCCTCTTCTGCCTGAGCTTGATCTACCTGACGAAGACCTAGAGCCTGAAGATCTGCTGGAAGACGAGCTTCTACTTACCGATCCCGAACTTCGAGAAGATCTGGAAGGTGACGATGATCGCACCGAAGAACTTCTACCACTGCTTGATGCAGGTGGAGAATAACTTCTAGCAGGAGTGCTAGACCTATTGTAATTCGAATTGGTTCTACCTGAGTTATTTATGATAACCGGAGACGAATTAGTATTCGAATTGATCGATCGGGAATTTACCGAGCTGGATCCTCGTGTGGTTCCAGAGCTATATCTACTGCTTCTTGACCTGTTTAAGTATTCCGCTTGCTGTCGGCTGTAGCTAACTCTATCCCCCTGACTCGATTCTGCGATTCTGCCGGAAGACGATCTGTTTCCTCGTGCCGCAACAGAACCTCTTGATGGTCTTTGCCCCCTCACTACATCTCTACCTCTGTATCTATTTCCATCCACAACATAAATTGGTCTTCCATATCCATAGCCGGGAGGACACCAGAAATTATTTCTCCAGCCCCAGGAGTTCCAGCCCCAGCCTACATTCCAGCCCCAGGCAGGTCCCCAGGAATTCCAGCCCCACCATGGATCCCAGAAAGGATCATACCATGGGTTGCCCCAGGCGTTTCCATAGGAAATAGACCAGAAGTTTCCACCCCAATTGTTCCAACCAAATCCAAAGTTCCATCCTGGACGGTTCCATCGATTCCAGGTGTTCCAATTGTCGTTATAATAATTATTTACAATGATTGGCTGATTATTTGGGTTGTCATAAAATGTTACAGCAGGATCACTGAAGTTAGGGTTTTGGTTCGTATTGTCCAGATACGTGTTTTGATCATTTTCTGAAATATAATCATCTTGTGTTTTTTCCGGCGCATAGTAATCCAGTGACTCCTGACTTACACCTGAGGTCGGATTATTTTCCTGAAATTGTTTACCCAAAAAGCTGGTTGCTTCTACCTCCTCAGGCTGATATTCGGGAAGCTCATCATTGTATTGAGTCCCATAAGCAGGATCGGTCATCTCTACTTTTTTCTTTTGTTTCTTTCTATCCTTTTTAGTGAAGTATAAATCATCATACTCCTGACCGAAAGCTCCGATCACAGATAGTGATAAAATGAAAACCAGCGAATTTTTAAGATAATGTCTCATGACGATCCTCCTTTTTTTAATTTAACGATTCTCCAACCTCCTCTGTTCAGTACCTCCGCTATATTTGCGATCCCTAGAGAATCTAAGGCAATAAAAGCAAACTCCATACCAAAAGAAATAATAGTACATGGCTAAAGCAATTCCATCTCGTTCGGAAGATTATTCACTATGGTACAATGAACTGGTAAAAAAAGCCGGTTTAGCAGAAAATTCTCCTGTCAGAGGGTGTATGGTGATCAAACCGTACGGTTTTGCTATTTGGGAAAAAATGCAACAGACCCTTGATAAAATGTTTAAGGATACTGGTCATGAGAATGCTTACTTTCCACTATTAATACCTAAATCATTTTTGAGCAAGGAAGCGGATCACGTAGAAGGTTTTGCCAAGGAATGCGCAGTAGTGACACACTATCGCTTAAAAAATGATGAAAATGGAAAAGGAGTTGTCGTTGATCCTGAGGCAAAACTTGAAGAAGAGCTAATTATCCGTCCTACTTCTGAAACGGTAATTTGGGACGCATACAAAAACTGGATTCAATCATACCGCGACCTCCCGCTTTTGATAAATCAGTGGGCCAATGTGATGCGCTGGGAAATGCGCACCAGATTATTTCTCAGAACCGCTGAGTTTCTTTGGCAAGAAGGCCACACCGCTCACGCTACAAAGCAGGAGGCCGTGGAAGAAACAAATCAAATGCTGAATGTATATGCCACGTTCGCTGAAGAATTTATGGCTATGCCAGTAATCAAAGGTGTGAAGACTGAAAGCGAGCGATTTGCGGGAGCTGTTGATACTTACTGTATTGAAGCAATGATGCAGGATGGAAAAGCATTGCAGGCAGGCACCTCGCACTTCTTAGGTCAGAATTTCGCAAAAGCATTTGACGTAAAGTTTGCAACGAAAGAAGGTAAAGAGGAATTGGTTTGGGGAACGTCATGGGGTGTAAGTACCCGTTTGATGGGCGCATTGATCATGGCTCACTCGGATGATGATGGTTTGGTGCTGCCTCCAAAATTGGCCCCAATTCAGGTGGTGATTGTGCCTATCTACTTCAATGATGATCAACTCAAACAGATTGAAGAGGTGGTTGCTCCTATTTTAGTTCAGTTAAAAGAAATGGGTGTTTCAGTAAAGTTTGATACCAGAGACACCCACAAGCCAGGATGGAAATTCGCAGAATATGAATTGAAAGGAGTGCCTGTGAGATTGGCCATCGGGCCGAAAGATTTGGAAAAAGGCACTGTTGAAATCGCTCGGAGAGATACGAAAGAGAAGTCTTTCCATTCATTAGATAATGCTGTGGATCATGTGATGCATCTTCTGGGTGATATACAGACTAACATTTATAATAAGGCCAAAAACTTCAGGGAAGAAAACTCCCGAACTGCTGACACATATGATGAATTCAAGGAGCTGGTAGAGCAAGGGTTTGTGTACGCTCACTGGGATGGAACTGCAGAAACAGAAGACAAAATCAAAGAAGAAACTAAGGCAACTATTCGGTGCATTCCTTTGGATCAGCAAAAGGAAGAAGGAAAATGTATCTTTACCGGAAAGCCATCAAAAGGTCGTGTGCTTTTTGCCAAGGCTTACTAACATTCAACTTTGACAGCTATCGCCTATGATGGAATGGATTACCATAATTTCACTTATTCTTCTAGGGATATTCTTAGTAATCTCTGAGATACTATTTATCCCGGGAATATTCATCGCAGGAACAATCGGTGTACTCTGCTCTATTTATGGTGTGTATTTAAGCTATGATTACTTTGGTAGCACCACCGGTACGATCGTTTTAGTTTCTACAATTGGGCTAAATGTACTTTCGTTCTTCCTGGCATTTCGAGGCAAAACATGGGAGCAGTTTTCCTTGAAGCAGACGCATCATTCCAGGGTGAATGAAGATTTTAAGGTAGACCTGAAAATCGGTGATAAAGGCAAAACAATCTCAACTCTAAAACCTGTTGGAAAGGCCATTTTCAACGATAATGTTTTAGAAGTGAGATCAAAAGGAAATTATATCGATGAAAATGTCGAAATTGAAATCGAAAGAATAGATTCAACCAAAATTTTTGTAAAAACAGTTAACTAAGAATATGGGATTTGGAGTATTTACAGTTGTATTAGTCGTACTTGGAGTAATAGCCTTATTTATATTGCTCTACTACATTCCGGTAGGACTATGGATTACCGCTCAGGTAACAAACGTACGCGTTGGTCTTTTCGAACTCTTCTTCATGAGAATAAGAAAAGTGCCACCATCAATCATTGTCAACTCATTAATTACAGCCACAAAAGCCGGGCTTAAGATCACCGAAGTAGAAGGAGATGCCAAGAGAGATCTAAGAACTCAAGATTTGGAGACACACTACCTGGCAGGTGGTAATGTCCCGCAGGTGATCAAGGCGTTGATCTCAGCTGAGAAGGCAAATATTAACCTTACCTTCAAGCAGGCAACAGCGATCGACCTAGCGGGACGAGATGTATTTGAAGCGGTTCAGATTTCGGTAAATCCAAAAGTGATCAACACCCCGTCAGTCGCAGCAGTTGCTGCCGATGGTATTCAGTTGGTGGCTAAAGCACGAGTAACCATCCGTGCAAACATCCAGCAACTTGTTGGAGGAGCTGGTGAAGAAACCATCCTTGCCAGAGTAGGTGAAGGTATTGTGACCTCTGTGGGTTCTGCTGCTTCGCACAAGGAAGTACTTGAAAACCCAGATAAGATTTCTAAACTGGTACTCCAGAGAGGTTTGGATGCTGGTACTGCGTTCGAGATTCTCTCCATTGATATTGCAGATGTGGATGTAGGAGCCAACATTGGTGCGAAGCTTCAAACCGATCAGGCATCTGCAGATTTGAAAGTAGCGGAAGCAAAAGCTGAAGAAAGAAGAGCGATGGCTGTAGCTGAGGAGCAGGAAATGCTAGCTAAGGCTCAGGAAGCAAGAGCGAAAGTAATCCTTGCTGAGGCTGAGGTGCCTAAAGCAATTGCAGAAGCATTTAGAAGTGGGAACCTTGGAATCATGGACTATTACAAGTTCCAAAATATTGAAGCAGACACTGACATGAGAAGCTCCATTGCTGGATCTGGCAGCAAAAAAGGCGGATCAGGTAAGAAGAAAGATTAAACCTTAACTAACCTAAAAAGAGAGCCCCGAGAGATCGGGGCTTTTTTTATTGATTCACTTTTTCAGGAGTAAACTCTCCTTCTTTTTCAATGGCTTGTTTGATGTGAGCCAAATGATGGCGACAATGCCAATCATACAATCCCAACATCCATTCCAGTGTCAGCTGACGATCGTACTCGGGATGAATAAAAGTTCGTTTTTTATGTTCTGGCTTCAGCGATTTTAGAAGCATGACCCATCGATTATGCAGCCCTTCCAGAATATTGATTGACTCCATGATCTCTTCATTGTCAGCATCAGCAGTTCGTGCCCAAGCCGCTTCATCATAAGGCTTGATGGTAGGATTTTCCTCTGTCATCACAAGCTTGAACCGAACGAAGCTGTTCATATGGCTATCAGCCAGATGATGAACTACCTGCTTGATATTCCAGCTACCCGGACGATACTGAAGTTCCAGCTCATCGTAGGATAGGTTTCCTACGAGCTTTTTGAGTTTCTCCGGAAGAGTTTCAATTGTGAGGATCCACTCGTTAAATATATCTTCGGTGATCTCTGCCGGTGATTCGTATTTCCCAACAGGGTATTTTAAAATTTCTATGTCCACAGGTTGGTTATTTTTTGCGCTTAAAGATAGGAACTGTACTGCAAGGTTCGCCATACATCAAGCTACTAACCCTTGAGAGTAGTTTTTCAGTGACGGATGTGTAGGCGTATTCGATGTTTTTGACATTACCACAACCCTTAATTACTACTTTTTTGTCCGTAAAGTCATTGTCAGAGAGACACTTGTCAATTGCCTGATCTATTAACGCTTTTTCGATTTCATTTGAATCTCCAAAAGTGACAATGTTTGCGTGCTCTTTAATTTTTGTCACTAAAAGCATGTAAGCCCAGGTAGGTACAATCGCATCTGCCGTGCAAATCAATCCAACATTTTTGTTTGTATAAACGGACCAATCATTTTCCTTCAAGAAATCTCTGAAATCCTTTTCACGAAGAATTACACCCTCAAACAGCACATCTTTCAGATCAAAGATGGCATACTCACCTTTGTCCAGATATTCCTCCAAATCGAGGGAAATCAAGGGGCTTTTTGCAACTCTATTTACAATTTCTTCCATTAGTTAGAGCAACTGTTTTTTTGGTGTGGTAGTTCGCCACTCTTTCAAATAGTTTGGCTCAAAATAAGCTACATCTTCAAATTCTTCTTTCTGAAACTTTTCGAAAGCTAACCGTCCCATGTTGACAGCATCAGGAAAAATATCATCTATAAAGATCAGATTTTCCTGATTGGATATTTCTCTAAATTTTGGCATCCCATCCCCAAATAGGTAAAGGGGTTGCTTGAATTCTTTGAATGACTCATCGTCTAAGATCTTAGGCTGAAGATCCCAAATCACCTGACCATCCTGATCTTCTATCTGGGTATAAACTTCCATCCTTCTGGCGTCCATCATCGGGCATAGAAGATGTTCGCCTAGAAATTTTCCTCTGACAGCCTCTGCCATCACGTCCAAAGATGGTATGGCAATCAGTTTCTTTTTCAGTGTGTAGCAAATTCCCTTTGCAGTGGAAACACCAATTCGGAGGCCAGTGTATGATCCTGGTCCGGCGGAAACAGCAACAGCATCTAAATCATTAAACTTAACATTTGCTTCCTTGCAAATATCCAGCCCAATACCCGGAAGCAATGACGAATGTGATTTTTCAACCTGATGTGTCTGGTTAGACAGTAGCTCACCATCCCGATGAAGGGCAACCGAGCACACCATGGTGGATGTCTCTATGCACAGAATTAAGGCCACCTAGTTTGGTTTTAAAATGGACTGATATTTTGCTGGATCGTTTAGCACGGCTATGGCAGCCTGAATGTCTGGATCCTTACCAAAGGTTGACTCAATGATTCCCTTTTCAAAGAAATACCTGCCAGCAATCTCCTGCTCCAGAAGCATTATAATTTCCTCCTTGAACGTAATCAGGTCTTCGTTTTTATTATGTCTCGTAGCTTTCTCCAGCTCATCAAAATAGCTCTTAAGCTTCGTGTACTTTTTCTCTTCCTTTGCGATTTTGATCAAGTCCTTGGTTTCCTGCTCCACTCTGGTCACATAATCAAAGTCTCTTCCCGAAAGCCATTTTACAAATTCATTGTATTCAGCGTCTGTTAACCTTAAATCATTAGGAGACGATGGATTCAGGTCTTCATTCTTATAATAATACTCTGTGGCGTAATAGAAAATATGATCATTTTTTAGCAAACTTTTGGTGATGGGCGCAAACTCAAGTTTGTCAACCTCAACATCTGGATCTATACCCCCTCCATCAAAAACCTGGCGGCCATTTAGCGTATAAAACTCATTTTTCAATGAATCGGGAATCTTACCCACACTTCCATCTTCATTTCTATTGCTATAGTCGATAGCCTGAATACACCGTCCAGTAGGTGTATAGTATTTGGCTGTTGTGATCTTAACTACTGCGTCATACGAAAGTGGGCGCTCGATTTGAACCAGCCCTTTACCAAAGGTTTTGCGACCAATGAGCACACCTCTATCATAATCCTGCATCACTCCTGATACAATCTCAGAAGCTGAGGCGCTTCCATTGTCTGTAAGTACTACTACCGGGATATTTGGGTCCACGGGATCATTCAATGTATTGTACGTCCAGTCATTGGCACGCACCTTACCTTTTTGGGTAACGATCTTTCTACCTTTTTCAACGAAAACATTAGAAACATTCACCGCCTCGTGGAGAAGCCCCCCTGGATTTCCCCTAAGGTCAAGGATGATGCTTTTAGCTCCCTGCTCCATCAAATCCAATGTCTTTATCCCGATTGATCTTCCCACATTTTGAGTAAAGCTCGTCAGGCGAACATAACCTATATCATCTGTCACCATTCCAGCATAAGGAACACTGTCTACGGCAATTTTCTCACGCTTCACTTTTACTTCAAACATCTCATCTTGTCCAAATCGCTTAACTGTCAACGAGATTTCTGAATTTGATTGGCCTTTCATAAGGAACCTTACTTCTTCTTGGGTTTTGCCTTCCAGCGATATCCCATTGATCGCATGGATTTCATCACCAGCTCTTAGGCCGGCCTCATGTGCTGCGAATCCTTCATACGGCATCACCACAGTACTCACCCCATTCCTTCGCTCCACCACTGCACCGATCCCGGAATACTCACCGGTTGTCATAATCCGGTACGATTCAATATCGTCTGCAGCTATATAATTGGTGTAGGGGTCAAGCGTCTCAAGCATTTCATCAATCCCAGCTTTCATAAGCGTGGTTGGGTTGATTTCATCTACATAGTGTGTATTGACTTCCTTAAATAGCGTTGCGAAAATATCCAGATTTTTAAGGATTTCGAAGTATCGATCCGTTGGAGGCTTGATAGCCGCAACCGTGACGATTAAAACCAAAATGAAGGGGAGAATGACTCTTACTTTTCTACTCATGTCTATCTGCATTGATAGTACCCAAACGTTCCAGACACTTAATTAGTTGAGCCTGGATGTTATCAAAGGTTAAAATTTCTTTTGAAAGATAAATGAATGCAATGAAAAGGGAATTCTCTCCCTCTATTTGAATCAATTGCTTATTGAGGCGATACGCTTCTCGAATTCGTCTTTTTAGCAAGTTGCGATCAACTGCTCGTTTGAAAGTACGCTTGGGAACAGAAATTAAGATTTGGTGAGGTCCAGCATCGCCGGACGGAAGGTGGCGAACTTGAAAATCACCCAAATAAAAAGAGGAACCTTTTTTAAATAGTCCCTCAATTTTTTTCTTACCTGTTAGTTTTTCCTTTTTAGAAAAACTGTATTTGGATAGGCCCATAGGCCGTTATTTACTTCTTGTGGATATCGTCAGATACAGTAAGTCTTTTACGACCCTTTGCTCTTCTTCTTGCAATCACAGATTGACCGTTTACACTCTCCATTCTTTTTCTGAATCCGTGCTTGTTTTTCTTCTTTCTTACTGAAGGTTGAAATGTCCTTTTCATCGTATTAATATTTCGTCCTTAAAAACGGAGGGCAAAGATAGATAAATCCTTGCCCTCTGTGCAAATTTTGTGTAATTAAATATTAATCTCCACTGACATTGAAGATGCTTTCGTCAATATCCTCATTTACAAGCACTTCAGTCACCTTAATATCCATTTTCATTTGAGCGTTCATTGGCTGCTTAATTCCCATTGGGAACTTCACTCCATTGTACTCCGCATAGTTTCCAAAATCTGTTGATAACGTCATTGCTCCCTGAGGTCCTTGCATTGTGTTTGAAACTCTTACCAGCAGACCTGATTCAGCATCATAGTATCGAGTGGATTTTTTACCTGAGGGCATTGTCACTTCTACACCATAAGCATCCTTTCCATCTATCTGCTCCACGGATACTAACTTAACTCCAACATCTTGTTTGAGGTACTCGACTTCCTCAACAATCGCGGCGCTAATGGCCATGTCTTTAGCTTCATCTCCTTCTATCTTGGTATTTCCTTGCATACCAGAACCAGCGCCCTTCTCACCATCAAAAACTTGCTTCTGAGCTACATTTCCTCCCATTTTCACCACCATCATATACTTATTTGGAGCCATACGAGCAGTTTCCATGTTTAACACCTGTCCCATAATTGAAGCTTCCATCTTCATGTTCAAAGTTTGAATAGCTTCAATATTGTCTTTTCCACCGATCGCATCAATGTACTTGTTTAGCACTTTTTCAACGGTCAATCCTTCTGGTAATTTTGAAAGCGAAGGATCCACTTCATTACCATAGGTGTCATAGTAAGTCAGTTCACCAAATTGCTTTAACTGATCGGAAATCTCACTTGCCTTGCCCACTACATTGATGTAAGCATTCTCTGTTTTAAGATATTTCTGAGCCATAGCTTGAATATCTTCTTTGGTTACTGCCTGTACCTTTTGAAGATACGTAGCATAGTAATCTTCCGGAAGGTTATATCTAGCTGTGTTTAGAGCGAAGCTTGCCACTGTTTGAGGCTGCTCCAGAGATCTGGAAAAGCTTCCGGAAATGGAATTCTTTGCGAGATTCATCTCTTCATCTGTAATATTTCCATTTTTTACTTGCTCCATTTCGTAAAAAATCTGAACGATTGAGCTATCAGTTACTTCATTTCTTACTTCTGCGTTGGCGTTAAACCTCCCAACCAACTCGTCTGAAGACAAGGATGAATAGCTACCATAGGTGTAGCCTTTATCTTCGCGCAAGTTCATGAAAAGCTTTGCAGACCCTGACCCCCCTAAGATTTGATTCATCACCCGAGCCTTGATCTGGTCATCAGATCCTGTCTTTAAATCCACAGGATAAGTAATGTTGATATTGGATTGTACTGCATTTGAGCGATTTACAATACCAACCATATTCTTCTCAGGTGCTTTTGGCATATCATACGTTGGCTTTTCTACTTCGCCTCGTTCCCAGCTACCAAAGTATGTTTTCACCAACTTTTTGATCTCTTTCGGATTTACATCGCCAACCACTGCCAGGTAAGCAATATTTGGCCTGAAGTAAGTCTGGTGATAATTCTTGAGATCATCAACAGTTATGTTGTTTGTCGTTTCCTTTGTCTGAATCTCACCATATGGATGATCCTTTCCGTAAACCAAAACCTGATTAAGGTTTGACGCAATTGCTCCAGGATTCTCTTCATTGGATGCCAAGTTAGAGAGTGTTTGAGTTCTTATTTTCTCAAGTTCCTCTTCCGGGAAAGTTGGATTAAAAGTGATGTCAGTCATCAACTCGAGGATTTTCTCATTGTATTTTGATAATCCTGATGCAAATACACTTGTAGATCCTGCTCCCAGAGACGCACCTATGAAGTCAATCTCTTCATCGATTTGCTCTTTAGTTCGGGTATCTGTGCCTCTTCTCATCATCTGACCTACCATAGACAGGTAGCCAACTTTATCTCCTTCTAAAATAGGCTCCCGATCAATAATCAGGTTATAGCTTACTCTTGGAAGTTTGTGATTTTCGATGATGAAAACTTTTAGGCCGTTCTTAAGCTCAAAAGATTCATAATCCCCAATATTGATTGGTCTTGGTGTAGAAGGCTCTGGCAATTTGCTTCGATCTACCTGGGCGAATGCTCCAACTATGCCTACTGTCAGAACCAGTGAAAATATATGTTTGATATTCATGATTTCTTTAGGTTATTAGATTATTGATCTTCCAATTTTTCGCCTTCAGGCTGCTGTTTTGCTGACATGGGCAAGTAAACCAATTGCACCCTGTTATTCGGGTCCAGGTATTTTTTTGCTACTCGCTGCAGGTCCTCCTTCGTCACAGCCATGTACCGATCAATTTCATTATTTATCAGGTTTGCATCACCAAAGTAGACGTGATAGTCCGCCAGGCTTTCAGCAATTCCTCGCACCGTACTATTGGACGATACAAATGAGTTTTCAATTTGATTTCTCAGTTTCTGAAACTCTTTATCGCCAATTGGCTCATTTTTCACTCGCTCTATTTCAGCGTCCATTGCAGCTTGCAAATCCTCAGGAGTTTTGCCCATATTCATGATCCCGAATGAGATGAAAACTCCTGCATCCTCCATAGCAAATGGGAATGAACCAGCCGCAACAGCAAGCTGCTGATTGTCTACGATTTCTTTCTGGAATCTGGAACTCTGACCACCAGACAATAGGGTCGTCAACATTTGCATAGCATAATAGTCTTCTGATCCTTGCTCGGCCATCTGATAAGCCTGAATAACTGCAGGAAGTTGGATGTTGTCAAAAACTTCAGCCTTTACATCCCCAAGCTTTTTCATTTCCACTTTAGGACGAGGGATTTCTTTTGTACCTCTTGGAATCTCTCCGAAATATTTTTGAACCAACTTCTTGGTCTCCTCTATGTCAATGTCTCCAGCGATTGACAAAGTGGCATTGTTAGGCACATAAAATGTCTCAAAGAAATCTTTGAAATCTTCATCAGTAGCCGCATCGATATCTTCAAAAGATCCGATTGGCGTCCACTCATAGGCCGTTCCTTCGAACACTCTCGAAAACGTCTCATGAAGAATAGAACCGTAAGGTTGATTATCTACTCTCAGCCTCTTTTCCTCTTTCACCACCTCTTTTTGAGTGGCAATACCTGTTGAATCTATTTTGGCATGTAGCATTCGCTCAGACTCCATGTATAAGCCCAGCTCCAACTGATGTGAAGGTAATGTCTCGAAGTAGAACGTTCGGTCATTGGATGTGTTTGCATTCAGCTGACCTCCAGCACTCTCGATGATTTTGAAAAACTCACCTCGAGGAATGTTGGGAGATCCTTCGAACATCAAGTGCTCAAAAAAGTGAGCAAATCCTGTTCTTCCTTTGGGCTCATTTTTAGAACCTACATGATAAAGTACAGATGTGTTTACAATTGGAGTAGAATTGTCCTGATGCAGGATTACATGTAATCCATTTTCCAGATCATACTCCACAAACTCGATACGCTTATCCTGGGCAAATGCACCAAGCACTGCGAACAAGCAGATTAAGATTAGGGTGTTTCGCATATTTAATTAGGGTTTAACAATTAGGTTTAAAAGGCAATACTATAAAAAGTTATTTGCCAATTTTTGACAAAACTTCCTTTATGTGATCCTGACTCAATCGCGGACCAAACTTGCTCACTACCGCTGAACTAGCAGCACTCGCGAGCCTCCCAGCCTGCGCATGAGATTGTCCATGATTGATGCCATATAAAAAAGCACCCGCAAACATGTCTCCCGCGCCTGTGGCATCCACAGCTTTTGTAGGGAACGGCTCAATTTCATGGTAAGCTGTTCCGTCAAATACCAATGCTCCCTCTTTCCCTTTGGTGATAACAAACTCTTTGGCAACCTTACTGATCGCTTCCTTAGCAGCTTCAATGCCACTAACCCCCGAAAATAGCTCAGCCTCCTCAATGTTGCAGAAAAGAAGATCTACTCCATCGCCTACCACTTCTTTCATTTGATCTCCAAAATATTTGACCATCGACGGATCTGAAAACGTCAAGCTTACTTTCACTCCGTTTTCTCTCGCAATTCTCTTTGATTCTTTCATTGCTTCAAGTCCTGTGGGAGAAGAAACCAGAAAGCCCTCCATGAACAGATAATTTGAGTTTTTTATCGCTTCCTCACTTAGCTCCTTTGTTGAAAAATCTGTCGTAATGCCTAAGTAGGTATTCATGGTTCGTTCAGCATCCGGAGTAATCATCACCAGACACTTACCCGTCGTTCCCTTAAAAAGGTTATCCGGATCAAGGTTGGTATCAATACCAGCTTTAATTAAATCATTGACATAGAGCATTCCATCAGAATCATCGGCAACTTTACACGTGTAGAATCCCTTGCCACCTAGTTCAGCTAAGCCAAAAATGGTATTTGCGGCGGATCCACCTCCTTGCTTTTTCTTGATTTTTCCTTCTACGCTTTGCAATAAAACTCCCTGACGATCTTCATCTACCAACGTCATCAGGCCCTTCTCTACCTGGTGCTCAGTAAAAAACTGATCCTCAACTTCTATTTCATAATCTACCAGGGCATTGCCTATTGCGCATACGTCGTACTTTTTGCTCATTGTTTCGGTTTATCCTATTCAGTTTCAACTCAATTTAATTTGCGAAAATAACTATAATAAGCAGAGTCCATTTCCAACCACTCCATCCTGCTTAGTAATCAACTTAGAAACTTTATTCGCGCAAAAATGTAGTGTAGAGACTCTTCGTTGATCACCAGACGATAAAAATCAGTATCACCTAATTGCTTTGGTTTATAGCCGCTTTGCTTCAGGTACTTCTTGCTGATCTTCTTGTCAAACCAATGTACAAGCCTGATTTTATCTCCCTCTATTTCAAGACATGTCATACCCCTCTTGCCTACCACACATCCCGAATTGAAAACACATGGAATGTGAAATAGGGTATTGTATACATAGTTTTGATAGCTGTGGTCTTTGTTTTCCTTATGATATTTCTTCAGATCTTTTTTGTATGACTTTATTTCTTCCTTGATTTTTTCCTTATCCGAATTAGCTTCCACATAATCCCTGCAAAGCTGCTCTATCTTATACTTTAGTCTATCAACCTTATGGAGAGATTCAAAAAGCGGACGATGGGTGTGACCAATGATCGAAACCACCTTTTGGAATGCGGAAAAACCATAGACACGCTTCTCAATTTTATACTGTTTCCTGCTGCTGTGAGATACAGAGTAGCTCTTAATCCCCAGTGGATTGGCAAAATACTTCAGGGTAAACCCAATAAGCTCATTATGCTCCTGGTACTTTTTACTTGCCTGATGTCCATGAAAAATGAAGAGGCTGTCATCTCCAAATTTTAATCGAAGGGAATCATAGTGCTTGTAATCAAATGGAAGATCTTTCATAAGTAGAAGCTCCAGATCATGATTACCTATGGTTTTATAGAATGCTCCCTTTTTCTGAAATGAATTAAACAAGTCATAAACTTCTCGCCATTGATTTACGATCTTCTTTACCTGAAATCGCTGCAACTCTTCCACATCACCATTCAGGATAAGGGCATGATTTTTCTTTAGATAATAATTTTTAAGCGTAGTGGTGAAAAGTTTGGAATTTCTCTTAAAATCGTCTGTTGCTCCTCCATCACCCATATGAAGGTCAGAAAAAATCACCCACTTTTTTTGAGAATCAAGATCCAGCGCTGGACTTTCCTCCAGCAACTTATTTAGCTTTCTGTATAAGGCCTTGGTATTTATTTGACTCTTTTTAGCCATGCATTTTTCTCAAAAAAACAAGTTGGCAAGTTAGGAATTATACTTCCAATAAACTGGACAACTGATAGGATAGGACAAAAGTTAATATTTAGGTAAAGATTCAAATTGTGTTTTACTTCCAATCGATTAGAAGTTTTTATCAAACTGATTATTTTAGTGATTCACACATACCTAACTACCATGCCAGGAATACAAAAAATTACTCACAAAGGAAAGGAGATTGTATACATCGACTACCGAGGACAATCTGAGGATGAAATGTTACAAACCGCTTCCTCTCTCAGGGATTTTCTTCTTACAAATCCCGGTGAGCATTTGAGACTCGTGAATATTACGGACACTCCGGCTACCAGAAAATTTACTGCTTACATCCGTGAGCTTGGAAAAGAAACCAAACATATCCCCGTAAAGGGGGCTGTTGTCGGGATTACGGGAGCTAAAAAAGTGCTTTTGTCAGGCTACAATAGGTTGCTGGGTGGTGCCATGCGACCTTTTGATGATGAAAATACGGCCAAAGATTATCTAGTAAACTAAAAAAGCAGCTTAAAGGGAGCTGCTTTTAAAATCGTAACGATGGGAAAATAGAATCCTATTTAGAAATCCTGAACTCTATCACCTCTTTTGTAAGGTTATAGAAATAATCATAGGCAATCACTTCTATTTTAACCTCTTCGCTGGTGACCTTAGATAGCTGCTCAGTTAGGTCAATATGGTACAAATCTTCGCTATTTACTCGCTCCTGACCATTGATGCTATATGTGACCTTTTGAACATCCACATGAGCATCATTTATCTCTAGCATCAGGTGTACCCCCTCAGCAAAAACAGGTAACCCATTGTCGAAATTAGCTGGAGCCTTATTGAAGGCAGGCGTCACCTGAGGCCCACGTCTATCAACATAAATAAGAGCGCTTTTTACCTCCTCCTGATTTCCATTCTGATCTACACTGTAGAACAATAGTTCGTGCTCCCCATCCTCAAGATCATGAGGAAGCATCTGCCTTCCATCAGATTTCATGTAGGGGAAGTCTGCCACTTTAAAGTACGTGGTTTCCAATCCTGACCCTTCCTCTACTATTTCAAATTTCACGCGAGAGGCTGGTCCAAACGTGAAATTTCCAACTTCCGTTGATAATAAGTTGGTCTGAGGTGCGGTAATATCTGTAATTGTTTCAGTCGTGTCGTTGGGGTTAGTGACTACCCTTTCAAAAGAAAGTTGACCTACAACCTGAAGGCTAATGATGGTGAAGAGAAATACAAATAGTGATTTGCTGATTGCTTTCATGTACACGGTTTGATTGAATTAGAACGCAAAGTTGATGCAACAATTCATTGAGACATATGAGTGGAAGGAAGGTTTTTGAATTAAGTTATTTACCTAGTAGGTGGCGTAAGGTCACCATCATCATAAGGCACAAAAAAACTTTAATCGAAAAGGTTGGGGTCTCTCATTGAGCTATATTCCTTCAAAAGCAAAAAACCCTAACTCATTTCTGAATTAGGGTTTGAGAAGTGGGCGCTGAGGGATTCGAACCCCCGACCCTCTGGGTGTAAACCAGATGCTCTGAACCAACTGAGCTAAGCGCCCTTCCTTAAAAGGATTGCAAATTTAGTACGGTTTATTTTCCGTGCAAGAACTAAGTGAAAATAATTTTAATCCATCGCTCTGGATAGAAATGTATTGAATGGCTGGAGTGTTCTGTAAGTCTCCACCACCTGATCAGCAAAGTCTTTCGAGGTGACTTCCTTATCGGAAGTTTTCCTCATGAAAACATAGTGCTTTAGCTGAAGCAGCTCCAGATTTTCATGATCTTTCGGGTAGCCCTTTGGGGCCGTCTTCAGTCTGTCTTCACCAAAAGGCTCTCCAAATGTCTTCTTGAATTTGGGCTCTTCAATAATGGACCTAATCTCCTTTCCATTGTAATCGATCTCTTGCCTTACCTTTTGCAGCATTTCAGAGCCAGGCTGATAGATGCCTCCTCCAACAAAATTATTCCCTGGCATGATGTGCAGGTAAAATCCCGGGTTCCCGGACTTTCGCCCTCCTTGCACGATTGACGCACCAAAGTTCGTCTTGTAGGGATCTTTGTTTTTGCTAAACCTTATGTCCCGATTAATTCTAAAAAGTGTCTTTTTTGGATCAATCCCTGCGAGTCCTTGTGAAAAGACAGCCGCTTTTGGGATGATTTCACTTAATAGATGAATGACTTGCTCCTTTGCCTCCAGGTAGCGCTTTTTATTGTCATCCATCCATTCCTTCTTATTGTTCTTTGCCAAGTCTGAAAGGAAATCGAGGGTGTATTGTAAGTCCATTATTAGAAACTGTTTAGTATGCTCTCTAATTTGATCGATCGGGATGCCTTCAAAAGGACAGTCGAACCTTTTATATCTATACTTTTTAAGTATTGCACCAAATCCTCTTTGGTCTTAAAGTGATACTCCGGATCGGCCACCCACCCAAACTTTTGACCCACTGTTAACACCTTCTTTATTCCCACCTTTTTCGCATGTGAAAGTATCTCCATATGATGGGAATTTGAGTTTTCCAACTCATTCATATCTCCCAGAATCGCCAGAGTGTTACCCTTCTGCTCCGCCAAATTATCTAAGGCCACCTTCATTGAATCCGGGTTGGCATTATACGCATCCAATATGATGGTGGTATTCCCTTTTTTAATGATCTGAGAGCGAGAATTGTCCGGCTCGTAAGAAGCTAAAGCATCCAGAATTTTTTTCTCATCAACTTCAAAAAATCTCCCAACTTCAACAGCAGCCGCCATATTGATAAAATTGTACCTACCAATCACCTGAGTTTCTCTTTCATCTCCATTAAGTGAAATATGAAGAAAAGGGGAAGATTCTTTTAGCTTAAAATCTTTTTGCGGATAGGTCACTGCAGCATCAAATCGCTTGGTCATATTCGACAAAACAGAATCTGTTGTGTTTATAAACGGCTTGCCATTACTTTTCCTCAGATAATCAAACAGCTCACTCTTTCCACGAATCACCCCTTCAATTCCTCCAAAAGTTTCTGTGTGTGCTCGTCCGATATTTGTGATTAACCCGTGAGTAGGCTGGGCAAACTGGCACAGCTGTGCAATCTCCCCTACGTGATTGGCTCCCATCTCAATGATAGCAATCTCCACCTGCGGGTGAATGTGTAGTAAAGTGAGAGGCACTCCTATATGATTATTATAATTACCCCTTGTGGCATGAACCACATACTTCTCTGAAAGTACACGGGTGATCAGCTCTTTAGTAGTAGTCTTGCCATTGGATCCGGTAATCCCAATGACTGGTCTTTTAAATCTACTTCTGTGAAACATGGCGAGATTTTGAAGAGCCTCAAGACAATCATCCGCCAGGATGATACGATCACCCTTGACAAACTTTTTATCATCGACAACTGCATAGCTCGCCCCTTTTTCAAGTGCCTCCTTCGCAAACTGATTGGCATTAAAATTTGGCCCGCTAATGGCAAAAAATAGATTCCCTTTTTGAATAGTTCTGGTATCGATAGAAACACCATCACTCAGCAAAAATCTGGAGTATAGAAATTCAATAAAATCACCCATTAGGACAAAAATATCTTTTACTATCCAATTATGTGATTCCTATATTTACCGCATGGATCCCAGACTCATCAGACCCCTCGCTTTTGCCGGTGTTGTTTTAGCTATGCTGCTTAGTATTTGGTACCTGCTAAAAACTTATGAAGAGGGGAATCCACGCTGGATATTTTTGATCATGGCTCTGGGAATAGCCGTGCTCCTATCGCAGAATTTAAGAACAGGCGGGAGGCGAAAAGACTAGTGATTCACCTTTATGCGTACTGTTTTTGATGAAGCAGAGCCATCTATCTTAAGCACATAAATCCCTGATTGAAGACCTGGGATTTTCAAATTCAATCGAGACTCTACCTCTTCAGGGGTTCCCTCAAGGGTTAACAACTCCTTACCGGATTGATCAATAAATTGAACCTGGATTGTTTTTTCATTGATTTCAATATTCAGCGTGCTATGAACGGGATTGGGATAAATTCTAAATCCGTTTTGATCCACACTCAAAGTAATATTTACATTGGGCTCACCTGGTGAAGCAAAAACCCCACTTAGCCAAGTCATCTCCTCAGGCGAATTTCCATCGCAGCAAAGCTGAATTGAAGTTTGAGCGCTGGTTTGATCGCTTTCCTCCACACCTACTGATGACGCCCCTGAAATTTCTCCCTCATAAGAAATAAAATCTATAACCTCCGCTCCATATAGGAGCTTTATGCCATTGGGTCCATCTTTTATTCCTCCAAAGTTTCTGAAGAAATAATCCGTGAAATTGGTATTCATGGATGAAGCTAAAAAAGACGAATACACACTTCCGTCAGCCTCTACCAGCTCTACTGTAAATTGTGAAAGATCGAGCTCACTTGCGTCCTTCACATAGATCTCCACAAACTCATTTTGATCCTGACCTTCATTGTCATAGTGAAACTCATTGATCCATGCTGTGGGAGGAACTTCTTCTTCCAGCTCACTACCATAGACCGTAACATTGTCACTCACGCCTGCTGACACATGAGTTATGGCTCCTGATAAAATCGCGCCATCATCTGCATCGGGCGTATATCGAGCATAAATATTTGTCGTGCTTATCTGCCCATCTGTTGGCGAAAGGGTTAGAGGAGAGCTATCCGAATATATTGTGCCATCAAAGCCAGCTCCAAGTGACAATAGAACCTGATCAGGCGGGGTAATCACCAGATTGCTTGTAAGATTGGAACCGGAAATTGTATAGTTACCGTCACCTGAGCTTCCGAATGCCACCTCCCCGAAATCAATCGATGAGACAGAAAGTGTTAGCTCAGAGTCAGGAACTACTTCTGATGAAGCGGTACCCGTCAAATCCACAATCTCCTCTTCTCCTGAAGATGTGAACGTAACGGTACCAGCTTTTTCACCAGTTGATGTTGGGACGAATCGAACGAAAATATCCTGATTTATACTACCATCTATAATTGTCAAATCCAGCGACGACCCGTAAGAGCCTGACTCAGCTGTCGCTATTTCAAACTCACCAGATAGTAGAACAGATACATTTTCAGTTAAATCTGCACCTGAAATATTAAAACTGATGGGCGATGAGATTGTGTTTTCAGTGGTATTTGGAAAATCTATTACCGCAGCGTTTGCCACTAAAGCAGGAGGGTTTGCTTCCGATTCAATGACATCTCCCTCAAAAAATGGCATGATTTGAACCGCACCGGAAAATTGTGTGAGCACACCAGCAACAATGAGTGTCCCCGAAGGCGTGGCAGTGCCATCATAAAATGATGCATCGTCAATTCTAATAAGAAAATTGGTAGTCCCGACTGTGGCATTCACACTTGTGCCCGACGAACTGGGAGTTGTAGGCCACTCAGAGGGAGTATCCAATGTAACTCCACCAATTTTTACAAGTTGACCCAAATAGGAGCTTGAAGTTGAAATATCTGATTCACCTATCACAACATGATCGGGGATAATATTCTCACTTGAAAGAACTGATACAGATGATGGCTCCAGCTGGATTAAGTCACTAAAGGTCTCCTTTGTACCAGTTATCTGAACCTCATCACCATATGAAACTAGGCCTTGATTTCCAGCATGATAAATATTGATTCCTCCTGTGGCATCCTGAACAAAATACTGCCCATTGGTAGATCCATAATCAAGGGTAGTGACAATTCCCACGATGGTGAATTCCTGACCATTTGATCCGGCTCGTGCCGTACTAATGTCATCGATAGTTAGGGTAGATTCCGTACCTGTAACAGACACATTAACTGTCGTCGCATTGGTGGACGTATGGCTTATCGACTGATTATAAGTTTGGCTATTTTGAGCCGTGGGAGAAAATCGCACATATACCGTCTGGCCACCTGATTGGGCATTTGTTTGCGAAACAGTAACTGAGGTTGACCAAGTGCTATTGTTAAGAGAAACTTCGAAGGGAGAAGAAACGGACATCAAAATGTCAGCCTCTAAATTGCTCCCCGAGACTGTATAAAACTGAGAGGTGCTGCTTTCACCAGCTGCTACCGAACCAAAATCCAGCGTCCCAACGGCTGTCACATCTATATCCGGCGAAGTGCCTGATCCGTCACCCCATATTTCATCCACCCATTCCGGGTGATCTACAAAGGGATTTCTATTCCCCTGAAAAGTGTAAGCGTTATTATTTCGATCAAGCTCTTTTTGACTCACTGGATCATTGGTATGCCAATCCATGAGCATGTCTAATGCCCAGGTTTCGTAAACCTGATCCGTGCTTCCATCTAGCATGTCACTACTCCATATACTTAGCACATCCTCATATCTGGTAGCCATATAGAAATACGCTCTAGCCAGATCCCCTTTAAATTCATCAATAGGTTCGAAGACTGTACCAGTATAGCCAAGTCCACTTCTTGCTGAACCTTTCTTACTGCCATTTTGAGAGGTAAACGAAGCACTTCCTACTTCTCCGAAGGGAAAACTACCTCTTTGTCCATTTACATATCCATCAGTAGGAAAGAGGTGGTGGATATCAGAATACATTGGATAGCCATCACTAAACCAACTTTTAGGAAATGAGTGCTCACGATTGTAGCAGGAACTCTCACCCGAGTAATTCCCGCACTGATCTGTCACTTTAGTGAAATTGTATGGATCGACTCCAGAAGGGTTTTCAGAATAGATATCTAATACAGTACCATCATTTTCGTAGTAAGTATCTAGTTCATAACTGGATATAAAGTCCCAAACATCACCATAAGTTTGCTGGCTATGACCATCAATAATATCATGAAGTTGGGTCTTTAGCGTATAACCAGTTCCCGTGGCACCATCATAGTATCCTGCCGGAATCTGTGAAAATGAGAAATGACAAAGCAGGACGAAAAATGCAAAGAAAGATCTCTTCATCTATTGTGTTGATGGTTTGGGAAGTCTACAAATCTCTGCAATCCAGCAGGTTAGATCAAATTACAAATATTACTAAATAGTAAACTCTAATCCTGACTAAATAAAGTGCGTGTGGTGATGCTTCTGCCGAGGGTCACTTCATCTGCAAACTCTAGCTCACTTCCAACTGGAATCCCTCGGGCAATGGTGGTAACTTTGATTCCAAACTCTTTTAGAAGTTTAGTGATGTAGAATGAAGTGGTATCCCCTTCCATAGTGGCGCTCAATGCCAGAATCACTTCTTTGACCTGATCATTTCCCCTAATCCGGTTAATGAGCGAATCAATCTTTACGTTCTCTGGCCCAATCCCATCCATGGGTGAAATTCTTCCACCAAGCACATGAAAAAGCCCATTGTACTGTCCTGTATTTCGTATGGCCAGCACATCGGGGGTGTCTTCTACCACACAAATGACAGAGGTGTCTCTGTAGGCATTTTGGCAGGTGCACTCTTCGGTATCCGCAATGATGTGACAGGTATTGCAGTATTTGATATTCTCCCGGAGTTCCTTGAGTGCTGATGATAGCTCCAGTGTGGAGTTTTCTGGTTGCTTTAAAAGATGAAGCGCCAGTCTTAGAGCGGTTTTCTTCCCAATTCCAGGCAGTCTGGAAATTTCTTCCACTGCGCGCTCTACTAACTGCGAAGGATATTCCATTAGACGATGGTGGCCTTTATTCCTGCTGAAGTGATCCCTTCTCGCATGGGTTTGAGCTCTTCATATATGCCTTTCTTCACTGAGCATTTTCCTTTGTAGTGGATCAAAAAAGTACACTGCTCAGCTTGATGAATATCGTGCTTACACACTTTTATAAGCGTGTTGATCACATGATCAAATGTGTTGAAGTCATCATTGTAAACCATGAGATCACGGACACTCTCACTACCGATATCTTCACCGGTCTCTATTTCTTCCTCTATATCAAAATCAGTACTCATACCTCTTGATTTGAACGCAAAATTAATAATTGCTCCACAACCAACATGATTTGTAATTTGCGGATGTATTTAATTACCTAACACTATGAATCCACTTTTCGTTGGTGCAATCGTCCTTGGATACTTCATTCTATTGATTGGAATATCCTGGCTTACCTCCAGAAATGCCAAGTCAACCGATTTTTATACAGCCAGCAGAGAGTCAAAATGGTACCTGGTGGCGTTTGGGATGATTGGTGCTTCGCTATCCGGAGTTACATTCATCTCTGTGCCAGGCGAAGTGGCAAATTCTAATTTCTACTATTTCCAGGTGGTGCTAGGGTATTTAGTTGGGTATTTCGTCATCGCCAAAGTATTACTTCCGCTGTACTATCGCCTCAACCTTGTGTCCATCTATACCTATTTGGAACAGCGATTTGGGTTTTGGTCGTATAAATCAGGAGCCTTCTTTTTTCTAATTAGCCGAATAATAGGTGCGAGTTTTCGACTGTTTCTTGTTGCTGGGGTTTTGCAGATTGCATTTTTTGATGCGTATGATCTCCCTTTTTGGATATCGGTACTCACCACGATTGTTTTGATTTGGCTCTATACTTTTAGAGGTGGCATAAAAACCATCGTGTGGACAGATACGCTACAAACAGCCTTTATGCTGGTGGCGGTAGGTGTAAGCATTCTGTTTATAAAAAATGAGCTTTCATGGACCTGGACAGAGCTAACATCGAGCATTTTTCAGGATGAGCGATCCACCATTTTTAATTGGGATTGGCAAAGTGGTAGAAATTTCTTCAAACAATTTTTCAGTGGTGCTTTCATCGCCATTGTAATGACAGGGCTGGATCAGGATATGATGCAGAAAAACCTAACCTGCAAGAACATCGGCGAGGCTCAGAAAAATGTATTCTGGTTTTGTGTTATTCTGGTGATTGTCAATTTCATGTTCTTAAGTCTTGGCGTTTTGCTTTATCAATATGCAGAGATCGGGGGCATTACTATGCCAGATCGCTCGGACAATCTCTTCCCCATGCTGGCAGTTAATAATTTTTCAACAATCGGTACTGTTACGTTTTTGCTAGGGATCACAGCAGCGGCATATTCCAGCGCTGACTCTGCTTTAACCGCCCTTACCACCTCATTCTGTGTGGATTTTTTAGGATTCAAGAAGGAAAATTATGACGAAAAGAAAAAAATCAGAATCGGAGTTCACTTCGGCTTTTCCATCATTCTTTTCATTGTGATTTTGATCTTTCAGGCCATCAATGATCAAAGTGTCATTAATTCCATTTTCATAGCTGCCGGATACACGTATGGTCCGCTTCTTGGGCTCTTCACTTTCGGAATTTTCACTAAATGGGAGGTGAAAGATAACCTTGTACCCCTTGTTTGCATCGCTTCACCACTATTGAGCTACGTCATCAACCTCAACTCGGAGGCTCTTTTGGGAGGCTATAAATTCGGATTTGAAATTTTAATTCTTAATGGAGTGATCATGTTCCTCGGTCTGTTATTGATAAGAAGAAAATAGCAAGGTATGAGAGATATTGAGACAGCAGAAGATTTGAACCAATTAGTTGACGCTTTTTATGATCAGGCTAAAAAAGATAAAATGCTGGGACCAATATTTCACCAGTTCGTGGATGACTGGGAGCCACACATAAAGAGGGTGGCAAGCTTTTGGGAAGCTACTTTACTTTCATCAGGCACCTACAAAGGCAATCCGATGACTCTTCATCAGGTGGTAGACAAAACTTTGGGACATTCACTTGAACAGACTCATTTTAAGCGATGGGTGGAAATATGGCAACAAACTACTGACTCAATGTTTTCAGGCAACAAAGCGGAGATGGCCAAGCAGCGTGCCAGTAACATCGCCAATATTATGTTCATCAAAATTTACCAGGCTCGCAGTTAACTTTTTTCCAAACCCAATTCTGTCATCGGGTCCCAAAAGTGCTTTTCGAAATTGACGATCTGATCTTTAACCACCTTCACACCTTCTGCTTCTAAAAGCTCCTTCATCCGGGTAGGTGTTTGGAAATGATGCTTCCCGGAAAGTACGCCTATTCGATTGACCACCCGATGTGCCGGGACTTCATCCATCGTTGAGGCACCATTCATGGCCCATCCCACAACTCTGGCTGATCTTGCCACTCCGAGGTATTTCGCGATTGCCCCATAACTTGTCACCCGACCTTTCGGAATCAATTTGGCTACTTCATAGACGTCAAGAAAAAAACTCTCCTTATCCATCAGTCTAATTTAACCACCTCACATTTTTCAAGAATGTAGAACAAATGAAGCGGGTTGTCATCGTTGAGTCGCAGGACTCCTGTCACTCTTACTCGTTCATCTGTGAATCGGAATTCTCTATCGGAATAAACCTCCACCACAGTCTCAGGACCCGCTGCTCCACAGAAAAAACAAGAAGCATAGGGGAACCTGGAAAGCACAAAATAGTCCTGATCGCTCTCCTGCTGAAGTGGTATTATAAACCCCTCAAGGGTCAACTCTTTCCCTTCCCGTAATTTTAGTTGCTCAGAAAATTTAGGTTGCTCAACTTCGGCCCCCATAAAGTCATCATAGCCCATCACAATTTCCACCGAGGATAGTAATTCCCACCCGGAAAGCTGTGGAGCAAACAGTAGACTTAGAAAAATTGTCAACATAGTGTGTAACATTATTAGAACCAAAGCTATCTAAAAAACGTGTTAGTGTCTTGCCAGGACACAGGCATAAATTTTTTACCTTAGCCGAATATAAAAACAGCAAATGAGCAGTATCATAAGCACCACTGAAGTATCGAAAAAGTATGTGATGGGTAGTGAAATCATCATGGCACTTAAGTCGATTTCGATCAACATAAACAAAGGAGAATATGTGTCATTTATGGGGCCTTCTGGTTCAGGGAAGTCCACGCTAATGAACATCATCGGGTGCCTCGATACGCCTAGCTCCGGATCGTATGTCTTAAACAACAATGACGTAAGTGACCTAACAGAAAACGAGCTCGCTGAAATCAGAAATAAAGAAATTGGATTTGTATTCCAGACGTTCAACCTCCTACCTCGAGCATCTGCACTTGAAAACGTTGCATTGCCATTGGTGTATGCTGGATACAATTCTGTCGATAGAGAAGAGAAAGCTTTGGCGGCTTTGGCTGGTGTAGGCTTGGAATCACGGGCTTACCACAAACCAAATGAACTTTCTGGAGGACAAAGACAAAGAGTAGCTATCGCACGAGCGTTGGTAAATGACCCATCTATCATCTTAGCAGATGAACCTACAGGAAACCTGGATTCAAAGACATCTTACGACATCATGGATCTGTTCCAGGAACTGCACGACAAGGGTAACACAATCATCATGGTAACGCACGAGGAAGATATTGCAGAATACTCGCATCGTATCGTGAGGTTAAGAGACGGACTGATTGAGACTGACGAGGTAAACAAAAACGTAAGAACTTCAAGAGTGCCTGCATGAGTGCTAAACTCTACACCAAAACAGGAGACAAAGGAAAAACTTCACTTTTAGGTGGGAAAAAAGTTTCGAAGGCAGATTTGCGCATTGAAGCCTATGGAAATGTGGATGAGCTTAATTCATTCATCGGTCACTTGAAAGATCATGAAGGAGTAGAAAATCGCCTGAAGCAACAGCTCTACTGGATTCAGGAGCACCTCTTTTCTATTGGCAGCATTCTGGCCACAGAGGCAGATTTCAAAGGATTTGAATTACCAACTGTAACACAGACTGAAGTACAACAACTGGAAGTTTGGATTGATAAATTTGATGGTGAGGTGCCACCCCTTAAGAACTTTATTTTGCCTGGTGGGCACCCCGCTGTTTCACTCGCTCACATCTGTCGCACGGTGTGTCGCAGAACCGAAAGAAGCATCATTTCGTTAAGTACACACGAGCCAGTTGATGAGTCAATATTACAGTTCATGAATAGATTGTCTGATTATTTGTTCATCTTTGCGCGCGCAATCGGGCACATTTTAGGTGTACAGGAAGTGCCTTGGTCACCTAAGTCTGATTGAAATAACCCCATTTCAACCCAAAGACTGAGAAAATGACTGAGACGTTGGACATTCAAGTTACCAAAACATCCAATTCAAAACTGCCCGGAATCGATTTCGATAATCTTGCTTTTGGCAGAACTTTTTCCGATCACATGTTTATCGCCGACTATAAAAATGGCGAGTGGACTGACCTGAGAATAACTCCATATCAAAATCTTTCTATTAGTCCTGCCAACGCTACACTTCATTATGCTCAAAGTATTTTCGAAGGTTTGAAAGCTCATAAAAATGAGCATGGAGAAATCATGATATTTCGTCCGGAAGCGAACGCTCAGCGGCTAAGAAAAAGTGCAGAAAGAATGTGCATGCCTCCTGTACCGGAGGAGCTTTTTATGGAAGCAATCGAATCTTTGGTTTTATTGGACAAAGACTGGATTCCAAATAAGCCGGGAACGTCCCTATATATCCGCCCATTCCAGTTTGCGGACGACCCATTCATCGGTGTAAGACCTTCCGAAACTTACAAGTTCATGGTTCTGACAGGACCTGTTAGCGGATACTATTCTGAACCTGTTAAGGTGAAGATTGAAAAACATTTTACGCGTGCATCCAAAGGAGGGGTAGGTTCTGCAAAAACAGCCGGAAACTACGCAGCATCATTGTATCCCGCACGTCAAGCTCAAGCTCAAGGTTATCACCAGCTGGTTTGGACCGATGGAAAAAATCACGAATTCATCGAAGAGTCAGGCACGATGAACATCATGTTCGTGATCAATGACACACTCATCACTCCTCCAACAAGCGACTCTATCCTTCCGGGAATTACACGTGAAAGTGCACTGATTTTGGCCAGAGATTGGGGACTTAATGTGGAAGAGCGACCTGTACGAGTGGACGAAGTGATCGAGGCAATCGAAAACGGATCATTAACTGAAGCTTTCGGTATTGGAACGGCTGCCACGGTTTCTCATATCGCAGTGATTGGTTATGAAGGCACAGATTACAAGCTTCCGGCAGTTGAAAACCGAACCATCTCCAATCGTATTCTTGACTCCTTGACAAGGATCAAGCTTGGGCAGGAAGAAGATCGATTTGGATGGATCAGAAAGATCGGATAATCCAGACATCAATTCATTTTACAACATTGAAAGAAGGGCAAAGATGACTTATCTTCGCCCTTCAATTTTTAGTATCCAATGACAACCGAAGAACTGAAAGATTTAAAGGCTCGTGTTAATGCCTTGAGGGGGTACCTTTGACTATGATGGTCGTAAGAAAAACCTGGAAGAATTAGAACTTGTCACCGCCCAACCAGACTTCTGGAACAATCCGGATGAGGCGGAAAATACCATGAAAAAAATCCGTGGGCTTAAAGGCTGGACGGAAAGTTTTGAAGAAGTAGAAACTGCCCTTGGTGACGTAGAAACTCTTTTTGAGTTCAATCAGGAGGGGGAAGCTACCGATGAAGAGCTGGATGAAGCTCATGATTCCGCATTAAAACTCCTTGAAGAGTTAGAGTTGAAGAAGATGCTAGGTGAGGAAGAGGATCAACTTTCTGCCATGCTGCAGATCACACCAGGAGCAGGTGGAACTGAAAGTAACGACTGGGCCGGAATCCTCATGCGGATGTACATCATGTGGGGAGAGGCCAATGGATATAAAGTTCGCGAAGTGGATTATCAGGCTGGTGATGTGGCAGGAGTAAAATCTGTAACACTGGAATTTGACGGACCTTTGGCATATGGCTACCTAAAGTCTGAAAATGGTGTGCATCGGCTGGTTCGAATCTCTCCATTCGACAGTGGCGGGAGAAGACACACTTCATTTGCCTCCGTTTACGTTTATCCAGTGGCAGATGACTCCATCGAAATAGATATCAATCCTGCTGATGTAGAACTTCATACTTCAAGATCCGGAGGAGCTGGAGGACAGAATGTAAACAAGGTTGAGACCAAAGTGCAGCTTACCCACAAGCCGACGGGTATTGTGGTGGTATGTCAGGTAGAGCGATCGCAGCTAGCAAACAGAGAGCGAGCCATGCAGATGCTGAAGTCCCAACTCTACCAAATGGAGATTGAAAAACGCAACAAGCAGCGTGATAAGATAGAGGCTGGAAAAAAAGCAATTGATTTTGGATCGCAAATCCGAAATTATGTGTTACACCCCTACAAACTCATCAAAGACGCCAGGACAGGCTATGAGCGGACGGATGTGCAAAATGTACTTGATGGGGATTTGAATGATTATATCAAAGCTTACCTTCTCCACCAGGAAGAGTAAGTGTAACACCACACCTACCTTACATGAAAAAATACTCTTTGAACTTTTGGTTACTTTCCACAAGTTCATTTCTCTTCTTTGGTTCGTTCAACATGGTACTGCCAGAGTTGCCGGACTTTATGCGAACTATGGGTGGCGAAGACTACATTGGCTTGCATATCACCTTTTTCACGCTTACAGCGCTTATTTCACGGCCTTTCAGTGGCAAACTGACCGACACCTGGGGGCGAATCCCCGTAATGGTGTTTGGCTGTCTAGTAACAGCTGTAGTATCGCTGTTTTATCCGTTTTTCCTAAATATCTATGCCTTCCTCTTCATTCGCTTCCTTCATGGTTTTTCCACAGGATTTAAACCAACAGGGACGGCTGCCTATGTTGCAGATATTGTTCCGGTCGATCGACGAGGTGAAGGGATGGGTATATTGAGCTTCTTTGGAATGACGGGCATGGGAATTGGCAACTATGTAGGAGGTGTGATCGCCATCCATTATCATATCAATGTACTTTTTTACTGTAGTGCAGGAGTAGCCATCCTCTCAGTACTCACCATCCTTGGCATGAAAGAGACGCTTGACAACAAACAGCGATTTTCAGGAAGTCTGCTCAAAATCAAAGCAGAGGATATCTACGAGCCTACGGTGATAGTACCAACCATTGTGATGATGCTGGTAACATTTTCTTTCGGAGCAGCACTCACATTGGCTCCTGATCTTAGTGTCTCTCTGGGTATTGCCAATAAAGGACTTTTCTTCTCGTATTTCACTGTCACCTCGCTTATTTCCAGAGTTGTTGGTGGAAGGTTGTCTGATGAGTTTGGAAGGAGAAAAGTGTTGATTGCGGCTATGCTGATCGTATCAGGTGGCTCGACCTATATTGGTTTCTCCACATCAGCATTTCAGCTTTTTACTGGAGCCTTGATTTTCGGCGCAGGTTATGGTCTTTCATCACCAGCTTTGTTTGCATGGGCAGCAGATTTAGCCCCTGATAAATTCAGAGGACGAGGATTCTCTACTCTATTCATGGCACTGGAAATAGGGATAGGAATGGGTGCCCTACTTGCCGGACAGATCTATAATGGCAATCCGGAAAACTTCCCAATCGTATTTGCAGGATGTGGAAGTTTGGCGTTTGTGGCGTTTGTGTATTTGCTTTTTAAGGGGAAGTGAATCGTCTAAGCTTCTACTAAAATTCATCTTAGACCGACATCTTGCCCTCGATAAAACTTGTAATTAAACATTTGCTGCTCAGCAGTTCCCATTTCACTTTCAAAAGTGAGTCGTGTGGCTACCTTTATGCCATCCACTCGTTGGTAATCAAATAAAAGAGAGGTCATTTCTTTCGAATTAGATATGATGGTTTTTCTTATTAAATCATAGCTTTCACGATTTATTTCATAGTGTACCTTTTTATCCGGTGAAAGTTTTTCAATAACATAGGTAGTGTCTGTTGACTCAACAAGTTCCAAAGATTCGTCATTATCACATATAAGAAAATTAATGTGAATTTTAAGAACATTCTTCCTTTCCCACTCTGAAATATCAACCATTTGAGTCACATCTACTTTTATACCATCGCTCCAGTTCTTGTAAGAGTTTTCTCCAAAAATAGAGTAGTATTGAGAGACTGTATCTGAACGGGAAAAAGCTTGCATTGAGTTAAAAATACTTAGATAAATATCCACTTGTAAATGCGTAAAGGAGTCAAGTTTCCCGTATGGGTCTATTGACTGATTGTAATTTTCAACTATCTCATCAACTTTTTGTCCAAAGGCACAATTTGTCAGTAAAAATGAAACTATAAGGAAGAGTTCTTTCATATCAAGACAATCAATTGAACCTTGAATTTTATGTCAATGATAATACATAAGTCAATACATCAATTGTTATCTCTTATCATTGCATAAAAACTAAGAATGCCTAACCTCATTTTCTGGATTTACCTTGCCGTTTCTACGGCTAATGTTATTGGAAAATTTATTCCATCTGAAGAGCTTGATCAGTTTACCAAGCCATTGCTAATGCCGCTTCTGATGTTGTATGTCTACAAATCAAGCATCGGTAAGGTGACCAAGCGGGTATTGCTTTTAAGTGTTGCTTTGCTTTTTTCATGGCTGGGAGATGTAGTCTTGATGTATCAGGCTGACGAGCTCTATTTTATGGCTGGGATAGGGCTTTTTCTCATTGCTCAGGTGACCTATGTGGTGGTATTGAGAAAGTCCATGTATCAGAAACCGAATACAAATCCCTTGAAAATTCTTCCATTTGTACTCTATGCCGGTATGCTTATGTTTAACCTCCTACCGGCAGGTGATTTCACCATTCCTATCATTATTTACGGTTCTGTGATTATTACTATGACTATCATGGCACGCTTGAGAGAAGGAAACACATCACAAGAAAGTTTTCAGTTGGCACTTTGGGGCAGCATTCTTTTTGTTCTATCGGATTCGATATTAGCATTTAATGCTTTCCATACAGCCATCCCATATGCAGGAGTGTTTATTATGTCAACCTATTGTGCAGCACAGTTGTTGCTTGTGAAGGGATTGTTGAAACATGTGGAGTGATTAACCAAAAGTCATTCAACCCAATCAACTATTCAGTCTGTCCAATGGACTCCTTCGGAGTGACTACCACATCAAAAAAATAGGGGAAAAATTAATCGGTGTATCGGAAGCGCACCATCCCAAGTGCTACATCTACATCGAATGAGAGTAAGTTCGCTGCGTTTGCATCATAACTCATATTCACAAACACATTTTTCTCTACCTCTTCAAAACCCTTGGCGATCTTCACCGCGCATAATGGAGAGTCCTTCAAATGAATGATCACAGGTGTACCATCCTTCGGAAGTAAAATCTCGAGGTTGCCGGCTCCTACAGATGCATCCACACTGCACTTTTCATTCATCTGCTTATCAAAGTCCAGAAGCACATTTCCAAATCCGATTTTAGTAATGACTTTCTTAGCTCGGGAAAGCTCCATTCTTCTTGCTACGATTGATCCGAAATCAGCCTTCACATAGAAGGTATCCATCTGGATAGGGTTCATGTTGCCATCATCATAGCCCACCACAATGTCCGCACTCCCGGATTTGATTTTAAGCCGCTGCACTGAAGTACCGGTAAGGTTTACATCAGCATTACCAAACCCGTAAATAAGATTGAGGCGATAAACCTCAGATTTGTTGAGGTTCACTTTCCAAAAGTCATTGTCTTTATCGCTTCTGGAAACCGCCATCGAAAAGCTATCTCCAAACCCGGACGAATTGTACTCATCCAAGGCTAGTTTCGCATAACAGGTATTGTTCTTTATCTTACTGGCAAAGGTAGGGTTGATCTTCTCCAGATTGGGGTTACCATAAATTGTAAGCGGATTATTGTCTTTTTCTGCTTGCTTTAGGAGGCAGTTGGTGGCCGTAGCTTTAAGATAAAAGTCAACGGTATCGAATTCCGGAGATTCCTTTATCGTGTAAAATTTTGTAAGCTGTGCGAGCGCACTCAAACTCATAAGCAGGGATGTGCCTGCTATCAATACCAACCGCAACATGGATTGTTATTACGCAAAGACTATAGTGAGGTTACGTTTCTTCGAGCGATTTAAAAGAATTCTTTCATCCGCTCAAAGAAACTCTTATCTGATTTACCCGGATCGGGCTGGAAATTCGGAGATTCTCTCAAAGCCTCAAGCGCTTCCTTTTCCTCTGCACTAAGCTTTTTAGGTGTCCACACATTTACATGGACCAACTGATCACCTTGACCATACCCTTCCACTGATTTGATTCCTTTTCCACGCAATCTTAAAATTTTTCCGCTTTGAGTGCCCGGATCAATTTTGATTTTCACCTTGCCATCAATCGTTGGCACCTCGATGGATGTACCAAGTGCAGCATCAATAAAATTGACATACAGATCGTAAATCACATTGTTTCCATCTCTTTTCAGGATGTCGTGCTCTACCTCTTCAACCAGTATCAATAGGTCACCGGGGATACCTCCTGCAACCTCATTTCCTTTCCCAGACATGGACAGTTGCATACCGTCTGTAACTCCCGCAGGAATCTTGATTGGAATGACCTCCTCCTGTCGCTTCAAGCCAGAGCTATCCACTCCTGTGGCTCTGCTCTCTACTGTCTGACCGCTACCGCCACATGTGGGGCAGGTAGATGTACTCATCATTTGGCCAAGCATCGTGTTCATCACCTTACGAACCTGACCTGATCCATTACAGCTAGAGCAGGTCTGAAATTTTGTGTCAGGATCTACAACGAGCCTGTTTACTTTGATTTTCTTCTCTACACCGTGAGCTACTTCTTCAAGTGTGAGCTTAAGTTTGATTCGAAGGTTGGTTCCCTTCCTTGTTCGGCGACCTCCACGGCCTCCACCTCCAAAGAAACTTTCAAATGGACTACCACCGCCGAAGATGTCTCCAAACTGCGAGAAGATATCATCCATGTTCATACCTCCGCCACTGAAGCCTCCGCCAGCTCCACCTACTCCCTGATGACCAAAGCGATCATATCGTTGACGCTTTTCGTCATTGCTGAGTACTTCGTATGCTTCTGCTGCTTCCTTGAATTTCTCCTCAGCCTCCTTGTCATCAGGGTTTTTATCGGGGTGATATTTGATCGCTATCTTTCGATAGGCCTTCTTGAGCTCTTCTTTGCTCGCCGAACGATCTACGCCTAATATCTCGTAAAAGTCTCTTTTTGCCATATTATTGCTTAGCTCCTACTACCACTTTTGCAAATCTCACCACGGTTTCTCCGAGTGTATATCCAGGCTCAACCACGTCCACTACTTTTCCTTCAAGCTTCTTTTCAGCAGGAATTTGTGTGATTGCCTCATGTTTTTCATCGTCGAACTCATCGCCCTTCTTCACTTCCATTTTCTTTAACCCTCTATTCTCAAGCGACTTGTTGAATTTATTTTGGATCAATTGCATCCCCTCTCTCACTGCCTTAATATCCTCACTAGTTTCGGATGCCGACATTGCACGTTCAAAATCATCCAGCACAGGAATCAAGTCTGACATTAAATCCTTATTGGCAGTACTGATTAGGTCTAGTTTCTCCTTAGATGTTCTTCTTCTGAAATTTTCAAATTCAGAATATAGACGCAGGTACTTGTCTTTTGCTTCGCCAAGTTGCTCTTCAAGCGAAGGCTCTGATGATTCTTCTTCTGTTTCCTCCTGTCCATCTTTCTGGCTCACCTCTTCGTCCTTTACTTCCTGATCCTTTACCTGAGCTTCCTGCTCCTCTGCAACTTCCTGCTCTTTATTCACTTTTTCTTTTGTTTCCTTCATTCTTTCAACATGCTTAAAGATGATCTGAGTTTGACAATTTCTTTGCCAATACCCAATGGTGTGCCAATATGTCAGTTAGTTTAGTAGCTTCCAGATTTTATCCTTGAGCTCCTGTATTCCAAAGCCTGTAACGCTGGAGATGAATAGCGTCTCAATTTCGGGCAATTCTTCCCTCATTTCAGCCATTAGTTCCTCGTCTAGAAGATCTGATTTTGAGATGGCTAGTAGGCGATCTTTGTCCATCAATTCAGGGTTATGCTTTTGAAGCTCTCCCATGAGAATATTAAATTCCTTTCTGATGTCATCAGCATCTGCCGGGATCATGAATAGCAAAATTGAGTTTCGTTCAATGTGCCTTAAGAAGCGATTGCCAAGTCCCTTGCCCTCTGCTGCACCTTCTATGATTCCAGGAATATCCGCCATAACAAACGATTTATAATCCCGGTATGGCACGACACCCAAATTAGGCACAAGGGTAGTGAATGGGTAATCTGCAATTTCAGGCTTAGCCTCAGAAACTACAGATAAAAGCGTTGACTTGCCGGCGTTCGGAAATCCAACGAGTCCTACGTCAGCAAGAATTTTTAGCTCCAGAATTATCCAACTTTCAATCCCTTCTATTCCCGGCTGAGCGTATCGTGGAGTTTGATTGGTGGGAGTCTTGTAGTGGTCATTTCCACGCCCACCCATACCTCCGGCTAAGAGTACTTTTTCCTCACCATCTTCAAGGATTTCGAGGATCTTTTCGTTGGTGTCAGCATTCTTGGCAACTGTGCCAATAGGCACTTCGAGTATGATGTTTTCTCCATCCCTTCCTGACCTTCGGTTGCCTTCACCATTGCCCCCATTTTCAGCAGTTATGTGTTTCTTGTATTTCAAATGAAGCAGTGTCCAAAGCTGACTATTACCCCTTAAAATAATATTTCCACCGCGACCACCATCACCGCCATCGGGTCCACCTTTTGGCACATGCTTCTCTCTCCGAAAATGCACAGAGCCTGCCCCACCATCGCCAGAGCGACCGTAGAATTTTACGTAATCTATGAAATTGGATTCCATGGGTCTTTAGACCTCTAGCGTAGTTATTGCCTCGTCGATCTTGCCGTAGATGTCCTGAATAGAGCCCACACCATTGATTGAAGTGAATTTCCCCTGTTGGCGATAGTATTCAGCCACCGGTGAAGTCTCCTTATTATAAACCTGAATACGGTTATTTATCCGATCATCATCCTGATCATCTATTCTACCGGACGTTTTAGCACGCTCCTTAATTCTGGTCTTCAGCTCTTCCTCTGGTACGACGAGGGCAATCATTCCAGAAATTGAGAGCCCATGTTTTTCCAGCATAGTATCCAGTGCTTCTGCCTGATTTACTGTCCTTGGAAATCCATCGAAAATGAAACCCTCGGCTTTAAGGTTTTCCTGAATTTTATCTTCCACCATGCCTATCACAACTTCATCAGGAACGAGGTTTCCGGCATCCATATAGCTCTTAGCCAACTTGCCAAGCTCGGTATTCTCACCAATGTGTTTTCTGAAAAGATCACCGGTGGAAATGTGTATAAGTGAGTGAGATGCGATGATCTTCTCACTTTGCGTTCCTTTACCAGCTCCCGGAGGACCAAACAAGACAATATTTAGCATACCTTCAATTTGTAAAAAGCAACAAAGATAAGGGCTAAAAATGTATCAAGCGACCTTAATTTAAACTAGTATCAGTAAGTTAGCCAACTATTATGGCTACAGCTCTGAAATACTTCACTGTTTACTTCCTCAGCGGACTGAAATTTATTTTCGGACCCACATTTGGAGTGGCTAATGACTTACCTGTGGCGGCTGTAATTGTCCTCACCGCACTGGGCATGATGACAACCATATATCTCTTTACTTTTTTTGGAGATGAGATAAGAAGGTTTTTTTCCAGGTTCAGAAAAAACAAAAAAGTGTTTTCTAAAAAGAGCAGACGTTTTGTGAAAATATGGAGACGTTTTGGGCTGAAAGGAATGTGCCTGCTAACGCCGCTTATATTAACCCCTCCCGGTGGTGGCTTGTTGGTGAACCTTTTAGGATCAAAAAAGAGATTGATTTTGAAGTGGATGTGGATCAGTGCTTTTCTATGGAGCACCATCATCACGCTAATAGTGAAGTATGCCTTCTGGCTGATCGAAGATTTTATTCCGATTTAATTATTCGGGATCGGGCTCATCATCCATGACTTCTATGTCCTGAATTAAGACTCTTTTGGAGATCGCTCTTCCTGTTGGTGTGGCTGCCAGCCCCCCTTCAGCTGTTTCTTTATATCGTGCCTCCATGCTTTGTCCAACCTCGCCCATAGCGTCCACACATTCATCTACCGGAATAACTGGACTTACATCTGCTATAGCTATCTGAGCAGATGAATTAGCAATCGCAGCTGCACTTGCATTTCTCACAACACATGGAATCTCAACTAATCCAGCCACCGGATCACATACAAGGCCAAGCATACACTGTATCGTAATAGCAACTGCATTGAATACCTGATCAATTGATCCTCCAAGACAATAGGTAATCCCAGCTGAAGCCATGGCAGCTGCAGCTCCCGTCTCGGCCTGACATCCACCAACGGCTCCCGCAATCGAGGCTCTTTTTTCAAGAATAAGAGCCACTCCAGCCCCAATCAATAATGCTTCGTAGATTTTGCGATCTTCTACGTCGTGAATCTCCTGAAGAGTGACCAACGTACCCGGCAGAATCCCACTAGCTCCAGCCGTTGGGGCAGCTACCACACGCCCCATGCACGAGTTAACTTCTTTAGCAGCAAGAGCTCTCGCTACAAGCTTTTGAAATTCAAGAGACAATACGGGCTTAGGGAACTTCATGACCTTCTTGGCACCATTATTTATCATTCCGGAGTAGGAGCTCATTTCCTCATTCAAGCCTGACTGTACAGCCTCCTTCATCACCTGATAGGCCTGATCTATGCCTGCCCAAATATCTTCCTCCGACTTTCCTTTTTGATTGATCTCAAAATCGAGCACTGGCTTGTACAAAGGCACCTTATTATCCTCACACTCCTTTTTCCAAGCCTCGAAACTGTTAAATAAAACTGCCATGCTCAAAGATACTACTTGTTTTAGCCAATAACTTATGGTTTCGTGCATGAGTTTCCATATCGTGCCTATTTTTGCGGCCATGTTGAAAAATGACCTTATTCTAAAAGCAGCCAGAGGGGAGAAAACGGAACGTACTCCGGTGTGGTTAATGAGACAAGCGGGAAGGATTCTTCCTGAATACCGAGCTGTAAGAAATAGCCTTTCCGGCTTTAAAGAGCTGGTGGAAACACCAGCACTTGCTGCTGAGGTCACGATTCAGCCTGTTGATATTTTAGGTGTGGATGCCGCCATCATTTTTTCGGACATCCTTGTGATTCCGGAGGCGATGGGGTTGACCTATGAGATGGTCGAAAAAAAGGGGCCTCACTTCCCAAAAACAGTTGAGAAAGCAGCTGATATTGATAAGTTGAAAGTAGCAGACCCAAGTGATCTCAGCTATGTATATGAAGCAATAAAAATCACCAAAAAAGAATTAGATAGCAGAGTGCCGCTGATTGGTTTTGCTGGCGCTCCTTGGACAATATTTTCCTATATGATCGAAGGTGGTGGGAGTAAGACTTTTTCAAAGGCCAGAAAGCTTCTGTACACAGATCCGGAAATGGCAGATCGACTGTTGGACATGATTACTAAGTCCACCATCAAGTATCTAAAAAGTCAAATAAGAGCAGGCGCTGATATGCTGCAAATATTTGACTCCTGGGCGGGTGTTTTGCCCCCTGAACACTACAGCAGGTTTTCACTGAAGTACATTGCTAAAATATGTGATGCAATTACAGAGGTGCCAATTACTGTTTTTGCGAAGGGAGCCTGGTGGGCATTACCTGAGATGGCTGACCTGAACTGCAGAACTGTAGGGCTGGATTGGAACATGAATCCAAAAGAGGCAAGAAAGATTTTGCCAAATAAAACCTTGCAGGGAAATCTTGATCCATGTGCGCTTTATGCCGACAATGAGAGTATAAAGCAGGAAACCAAAAAAATGTTGGATGCTTTTGGAGATCATCCACACATTGCAAATCTGGGACATGGCGTATATCCAGATACAGATCCGAATAAAGTGAAGTTCTTTATCGAATCTGTGAAAGAGTTGTCAACTCATTGATATTTGATGTAAGAAGCAATCTTTCTTCTTAGCTCATTGGGATCGAAAGGCTTGGTGATGTAATCGTTCATCCCTGCGGCAATAACATCCTGTCTTACTTTCAAGAGGGCTGAGGCCGTCAGGGCAATAATGGGTGTTTTCTGATCAAAGGTTCTGATCTTACGAGTGGCTTTATACCCATCCATGATTGGCATTTGTAAATCCATTAGCACGAGATCATACTTTTTGTTTTGCATCATCTCCACGCCTTCCTGGCCATTATGAGCTACCTCAACATGTAGTTCCCATTTCTTAAGGAATTTTTCAGCAACCATAATATTCATCTGGTTGTCCTCAACCAGCAATATCTTCTTCCCGGTGATGATATTGGTGTCTTCTACCTCTTGAACAGCCTGATCAACCTCAGCGTGAAGAACTTTCTTAAAGCTCAAATCAAACCAAAAAATAGTGCCTGATCCCGGCTCACTCTTCACATAAATCTCCGAGCCAACCATGTTCAAAATCTTCCTGATAATTGCTAAACCAAGACCGGTCCCTCCATACTCTCGAGTCGTTGATGATCCTGCCTGAGTGAATCGTTCAAAGATGAGCTTTTGCTTATTGTATGGAATGCCGATTCCAGAATCCAGCACCTCAGTTCGAACAGTTTGGATACGATCATCCTCGCTTAGGAGAGTCGTCTTCAACTTCACATATCCTTTGGAAGTGAACTTCAAGGCATTGTTTATGAGGTTATTCAATACCTGATAAATCCTGGTTTGATCAGCCATCACGAGTGGATGCATTTTTTCATCGATCTCCAGCAATAGACTTACCCCTTTTTCCTTCGCCAACGCACTATGTGCTTTGATGATTTTAGCTGAAAGTGTTTTCAGATTTACTTCGGTAAATTCAAATTCTATCGAGCCTGCCTCCAGCTTATTGTAATCCAAAATATCATTTATCAAAGCTGTGAGGTGTTCAGCAGAAAACTGCAATGACTCCAAACTCTCTCTTTGATCTTTCCTTGGGTTTTCATTGATCAAAAAGTGCGAAATCCCAACCACGGCATTGAGGGGGGTTCTTATTTCATGCGAAATGGTACTCAAGAAATCTGTCTTAGCTTTTGAGGCTGTCTCTGCCGCATCCTTTGCTCTCCTTAATGAATGAGCAAATCGATAAGAAAGGATTAATGACTGGAAAAAGAAAAACAGAATGAAACCGATAAAAGTCAAAAAAGTGTTTTCCTGAACAGGAGTGAGGTACACAGAAATGAGATACACCGCCACCATGAACACAATGCCTGTACTTGCAAAAGCATATTGTGCACCTGTCCTGTTTCGCTTGTAGGCAATCCAATAAACGTAAATCAGATAGAAAATCGCAACAATGACCAGCACAAAGAATGGCTCCACCAGTTTTGTAAAAAACATTGTGGGTGCAAAGAGAGATAGCAAGGAAAAAATTCCTGCTATGACCGAGAAACCAATTAAAATAAGCCGTTTACTATCTTCAGGATATAACAGGTAACTATATATCGTAAAAATCCCACAAGGGATAAAAAGAGATAAATATTCTGTCCGTATAATCAGCTCCCATGGCATGTCCGGGTAGAGTGCATGAATGGCATATTCACCGCTCCCGATCATTCGATAGCTAAATGTCAAACAGAAAAGGGCAAAGAAAAGCACGGATCTCTCATGCTGCCCAAACATGAACAGACCAAGAAAGAATAGACCACCCATGATTAAGCTACCACTTAGCAGGAAGTCATAACTGAAATCAAAATCTCGTTTAGCTGTCAGTGTCCTTTTGTCACCAATGAAGATTGGCTCTCTACATCCACCTTTGGTGTGTCGGAAATTTGAAACCTGAAGGACGAAAACAAGCGTATCTGAAAATCTTCCCAAGGTCACCGTTTTCGGCATCCAGTCTGGGGTAGAGTTGGCTTCCGAGGTTCCTACCTTACCATTTTTCTCAAATTCAAATCCATTGTAGTAGAGCTTATATGAATTGTAAAACTCACCAATGGAAAGTGCTAATTGTGGGGTTTTCGGCGGTAGGACCACTTTAACTCTGTATGTAGCATATCCAACAGCGTCTATTTCCTGACCATTTCTGGTCACGCCATCATTCCAAAGCGCCGGAAATTGATAGTAATCTTTTTGATGAAATTTTATTGAGTCGTGAGGAACCAGCTTATTCCAAAAAAACTCCCATTCACCACTTAACTCAACTGCATTGTCTTTAAGATCAACTTTTGATAAGTCAATAATTCCATCTACCACCTTTTGAGAATAACTGCCAAAAGGTATCAGGTACGCAGAAATGAGGATTAGGACAATTCTTTTCATGGCTGACATCAGCCAAATTAAAGATATTTTTTGAGTATAGGATTTTCCTTAGCCTCCTCCAACAATTTTTCTCGGTCAATCGGCACCACACCGGGCATCTCGCAAACCATACCTCCTCCAATATTTGCTAGCTCAGCGGTGAATTCCAGAGGAAGTCCAAGTGTAAGGCATAATCCTGCAATACTTATGACCGTATCACCACAACCCAGCACTTCTGCAATCTGACGAGGGTGAGCTTTCAACTTACCCGAATCTTTTCCTGAATCGAAATAGATTCCATTTTTAGAAAGTGTGATGAGGTAGTTGTCTGCATTCACATTGTTTTTAAGCTTGGAGGCAGCTTCCGCCAGCTGCTTTTCTTCCAACGCATCAAAATCTATCTCCAGACCATCTTTAAGATCCGCAACATTCACTTTGAATACAGACACACCCTGATACTTTGTAAAGTTTCTTCTTTTAGGATCTACCGCTATCGGAATATTCTTAGCCTTAGCCAACTTGATGGTTTCCTTGATGACCTTTGGATTGATCGTGCCCTTGTCATAATCCTCAAAAATCACCAGGTCACACTCATCCAATAAATTTTTTATGTGATGAAGGAGCGATTTCTGATCTAAATCCACAAGCGGATGTACATCTTCATTATCAACCCTGATTAAATGCTGTGCGCCAGAAGTAATTCTTAGCTTCGTTGTAGTCACCCGGTTCTGACTTCTGATAATGCCTTTATTGGGCATTTTTTCATACTCAAGTAATTGCTCAAAGGCCTCCCCATCTGCATCATCGCCAACCACTGAGCATAAGATTGGAGTGGCTCCCAGCGAACGCAAATTCATGGCCACATTGGCGGCTCCTCCCAGTCTCCTTTCCTTTTTTTCAAGGGTAAGTACTGGCACGGGTGCCTCTTTAGATATTTTACTCACGCTTCCTCGCATGTAGTAGTCGATTACTACATCACCAATCACAAGAACGGTCTTGTCTTTAAACGCTTCAAATATCTCTTCTATGGACTTCATGCTAGGTCAACTTTGCAAGTGATACTTTTATTTTGGCTATAGCTTTTTTTAGTTCCTCCTCCGATGCAGCATATGAAAGTCTCAGACATTCAGGATCTCCAAAAGCTTCGCCTGTTACTAAAGAAACTTGCGCATCCTCCAGCAGAAACAGGCAGAGATCATTCACTGTATTGATTTTAGTCTCACCAAAAGACTTTCCTAGGTAATATTTCACATTTGGGAAAAAGTAAAATGCACCCTGTGGCATGTTAACCTCAAATCCCGGAATCTCTTTCAATAAATCATATACCAAGGCTCTCCGCTTCTCATAAGCTTTTGCCATTTCTTTTGTGGGTTCCATAGAACCAGTAAGTGCAGTGAGCGCGGCTCGTTGGGCGATAGAGCAATTTCCAGAGGTATACTGTCCCTGCATTTTGTTGGCTGCCTTTGCAATCCATAAAGGAGCACCAATATATCCTACTCGCCACCCGGTCATTGCAAAACCTTTTGAAAAGCCATTTACTGTAACTGTTCGTTCCAGCATTCCATCGAGTGTCCCAATACTTTCATGCTTTGCACCAAAATTGATTAGCTCGTAAATTTCATCGGAAATCACGGTAATATCTTTTCGATCTTTGAGAACGTCAGCAATCGCTTCTAATTCCTGTCTGGTAAAGACAGAGCCGGTGGGATTGCAAGGTGAAGAAAAAATCAACGCTTTTGTCTTGTCTGTAATTGCATCCTTGATTTGATCCGCTGTGGCTTTAAAGTCATTTTCAAGAGATCCACCTACAAAAACCGGCTTACCTTCCGCTAGCAAAATCATAGCTGAATAACTTACCCAATAGGGCGTTAGCACAATCACCTCATCACCTGGATTAAGTATGGCCATGAAAACATTGGCAATGGACTGTTTAGCTCCATTTGAAACGACAATTTGATCCGGCGAATAGTCAAGCCCATTGTCTCGCCTAAACTTCTCCGAAATAGCCTTTCTAAGATCGAGGTATCCATTTACTGGAGGGTAAGCAAAGTAATCCTCAGATTCGATTGCCTGAATGGCTCCCTCCTGAATGTGTTTTGGAGTTTTAAAATCTGGTTCGCCGAGACTGAGGCTAATTACTTCAACTCCTTTTTCTTTTAATTCTCTGGCTTTTGCAGCCATGGCCAGTGTAGCTGATTCCGGAATACTTTTGATCCGATTAGACTGTGCGTTCATTAAGCAAATATTTTGCTCAAAAATAGAAAGAAGAGTCAACTAAACTGAGTTAACTCTTCTCTCTTTTAAAATCTTATGTAAGGTTTATTCGCCTTCGTCGTTCGTGCCCTGATCCAGGCTGAAAAGTAGAGATATTCGTAGTGTATCAGCTAGGGGGTGGTTCTGGCCTTTTGGGATCAGGTAAGAGAAATCAAATCCAAACACCTGGTAGCGGAAACCTGCTCCAACGGTGAAGTATTTTCTATCACCCTTGTTTTTATGCTCCGAGAAGTAACCTGCCCTTGCAGCAAAAATATCTCGATACCAATACTCAGCCCCTACGGAATAGGTAAGCTCCTGAAGTTCCTCTTTAAACCCTCTAGGTGCGTCTGAAAAAGATCCAAACGTACCCGAAAGCAATGATCTGTTAGAATCTTTTCCCTTGGCGATTATTTTGTTTCCGTCACTATCCGTTTCGATGTTTCCATTATCATCAGTCTGATAAATTGGTGGCGTTGGCACCATCAATTTGTTAATGTCAAATGCCAAAGTAATCGTGTTATAGGGGTCAAGATTTGTTTTGAAAGCTGATCCTATTCGGAAATTAGCTGGAATGAAGTTTTCGTTACTCTCCGCACTATAGGTAATCTTCTGACCGATGTTAGATAAGTGAGCTCCCAGTGAAAGCTCTGAGTTTTTTCCAGAAAGCATAAAAGGTTTGGTGTAGTACCAACCTAAATCTACCGCCACACTCGTTCCCGCCTTAGCGTCAGGAGCTCCTGTAATGTTTCCAGCAAGATTTGACCAGATGAAACGCAGCGTAACTCCCACACTCATATTCTCAGATAGTTTTCTTGAATAAGTACCATCCACAGCTAGTTCACTAGGATTTTCCACTCCATTTGGATTAGCAAACTCGTCATACAGCGCAATCTCACCTAAATCAAAATATCTGAAGGTCGCACCAAAGGTCTGAGTTGGGTCAATTTTTTTGTAGAATGCGAGATAGTTGAGGGACATGTCATCCACAATATTTCCCAGCCAGGGGGAATAGGAAAAAGCAAATCCTAAATCTGTCTCGGCAAATGCAAGTTTGGCATTGTTCCAATGCACACTATTTGCGTCAGGAGAGGTGGCTACACCAACATCTCCCATTGCCGATGCACGGCTGTCAGGCGCAAAGCCCAAAAATGGAACAGCAACGGTAATCGGGTTTCTCAGACTGTCTTGCCCAGAAATGAATGATGACTGTCCAAAAGACTGAACTGCCATTAAAACAAGAAGAATTGAGCCTATCTTCTTCACAAGATGATTCATTCGAATGATTTTATAAAAGGATGCCAAACTTAACATTATCAGGTGAATACCAATTAAAATTTTGAATAAAAAGTGCTGATTTCCAAATAGCTAAGGCTTTAATCAATTTACAATAACGAGCTTTTGCGTGATTTCTTTCATTGCTCCATCCAATCTACTTCGAATCACTAATCTGGAATGATAAATTCCCTGCATCAGGCTTTGTCCCGAGTCTGTTTGAGCATTCCATGGGATTTCCACCCTTCGCTGACTGTTTTCTACTAGCAGTTCACTTTTGCTTACCACATCTCCTCGTGGGCTATAAATAAGCAGCGAAATAAGCAAATCTTCATCCTCCCTGTCATGCTCAAATGCAAACGTAGTTGATCCCTGAACAGGGTTGGGATAAGCAGCCGGATTGTATACGAAAAGTATTGGTTCATCAGTAACACTGAAACTTATTGTGCGCTCAGAGGAATTGTTATGCGTATCCCAAACCTTGAGCGTGGCAGTATAACTTCCCGGCTCCAAATCCTGTATAGGATAAACAACCACACCACTTTGATAGCTATCTACTGAAGCAGTATAAAAATCATTCAGATTAATAACCTCTCCATCCAAAGTCAGTGTGATTCCTTCGACCACACCGGAACGGGTCGTGGTTATTCCACTTTCATCGTTTAGTTCAGCTATCAGCAACGGAGAGTCTCCTACAATGTCACCATTTACGAACGTATCATCATTTAAGAACATTGAAATTTCCGGTGCTACAGCATCAACCATCGCGCTGGATTCCGTACCTCCGACAATGAGTTCCCTAGAAGAACCACCAGCATCCAGATTGCTATTCGAATCCGAGGCATACAGGCTCATTTTACCTTTTTGATACTTGTATGAAATATTTTTTGGCACAATAAATTGAAAAGTAAACTCCCCTTTGGAGACAGTAGCCTCACCTCGAAATAGCGCATTGCTCCTCAGCGAGTAAGAATAGGGGGCACTTTCTTGCCCTTTCGTTTTGAATGACTGCTTCACATCGAAAATTCCAACAGAAAGTATCCCGTTAAAATCCTCAACAAGTAGTCCTTCAGACTCTATTTGACCTGTTAACGTCACCTGCTCAAGCGCACTCAACGTATCAAGCTCTGCTCCCAATTCATTGATGACCACATCCAACTTAGGATATGCTGGCATCATCATCGGATCACCCAGAAGTGTGAAGTTTCTATTGACAGGCCCTTCCAGACCCTCGTTTTTTGTAAAACGAATTACATCCCCCAGCCTTAAGTGCTTACCTACTTCTTTTCTGAAAATATTTTCATGGAATGCCTGATTCAGACTGAAATTGGTACTGGCGAAAACCGGCCGGCTGGTTGTGAGGAGAGCAATGCCACCCCCCTGCTGCAGCAATAAAAGCTCCTCCGCTCCGGAAACTCTTAGCGGGTCATCGTACCTACCAAACTCACAAGTAGCCGTAACGAAAATTGGCAGCTTATTTCGGTTGGTCATCTCTTCAATGTCCGATTTTGTCAGAATTTCTTCCTCCATCCAAAGACGCTCATTTCCATGCCCTATGAAGTTGACACTAAATGTGCCATTCTTTATTCGGGTTTTGAGCGCAGCTCTGGCCTGTGAGGATGTCTCAGATGAGCCGGAAGCCTCTTGGGTAAATGCATCTAAAAGAACCTTGTTGATGTTGTATTGAGCATATGTGGTATCTATCAGCTCAGATAAGTCCTCCACGTGGCGGGCATGCACATTTCCATCTCCATCATCAGCCACATAGGTGATATCTCCCCTCCATTTTCCGAGTGTATTTGGACTGGTAGAATAGTAAATTATTTTATCCACCAGCGCTTGAGCCTCTTCTTTTGTTTTGGCAGGCAGTCTCCCCACCCCTATTTCGAGCGTGTGATCCCCGGCTAGAGTTTCTATCCATTCTCCCTCACTGTCTTCTAAAAACCCGAAATAATCGTCGGATGAATGACTGAAGATGGGATGAAAACTCTCTCTGGATTCATAGGTAGGAACAAAGTTGGTGTTGTTCACTGTACGGTATTTATAATCATAAGAGCAATCACCAAAAAGTAAGAGGTACTTCAAGTTGCCACCAGAATCATAGATATATTTCGCATAGTCACGGATGGCAGTGACGTCTTGCCTGCCACTTGAAAATTCGTTAAAAACTTCTTGAGTGGTTACTACTCCTACATCCAGGCCATCATGATCGCGGTGAAACTGAGCAAGCATTTCTGCCTCATTTTTGAATGCCGTATTCACGACAATCACTCCATCATAGCTGACTGTTCCACGAAGGTTTTGATTTGGCACACCATTGAAAATAAATGGAGCGGGAAAATCACTCCCGTTGAAAACTACAAATTCCTCTACTTCCGCTGATTGGCTCTGAAAGATGGCTTTATTCCCACTCAGCGAAAATTGCTGCGACTGCACGTTTACCGGATCGGTCACATTCCAAATGGTGGAACCAGATGCTGCGGAGATTTCATACCTCAGGAGCTCTCCTACATTATCAGCCCAGCGAAAATCAGTTTCATCTGCATATAACCGCAGGTTTCGCCGGAAGGTCAAATGATAAAAATCAATGTATCCACGCTCGCCAGATGCATTGCCATCAAATGTGATATTCAATGTGAAAGTCTCGGATTGAGGAAGTGTCAAAACACCCGTTTCCTGCCGTGCTTTTATGCTGTAGGTGGTCCCGGGCCCATCAGGTATGGCATCTATAGCCACAGCGCCTACTGAGGTAGAACCAGCCGAAACATCAAAAGTGGAATTCTCGGATGATTGGCTGACTGCATTGAGTGTGAGTTCTATGGGAGAGATCAATCCATTGATTTGATGAGAAAAAGACGCGGACTCTCCACTTGACAATGTTTCTCCATACCAGCCTCTTCCGGATGAAATCAAATTGACTTCATCTTCCTCGAAGGTGATAAAGTCATGAAAGCTTGTGATGGTAGACGAAGCACTTCCTAGCACACTCGCCTTCGAGCTAATTCGTTTTCCGTTTGCACCATCAACACGAATGAAATAATAAGCTGTGTCAGAATAAAAATTTTTCTCATACTCAAACCCGTCATTTGTCCAGATCTCTTTATCAGGCCCTATCCCATAGAACAGGATATAATCGTTTGGATCAAAGGATCCGTCACTCTCACCCGAAACGAAGATTGCGTTTTCAAGCAAATCCACGGGTCTGTATTCAGAATTGGCTTGTGGAAGAACACCTTTTATTCCATTGCCATAGATTTTGATTTTTTGTGGATTGACAGTGGATGAAACCCCCAGTGCATCCAACGTATTTCTATCAATCTTATGAATCCCGGTTTCGGTGACTCCCACCTTAAACCATGTTCCTGAGGATAGCACTGAAGATTGCCCGCAAATCGCTGTGGTGACCAGTAAAAAAACAAGATAAGAGATTCTCTTCATCGATATGATAAACGCCCTTTTCATTTCAAAATTCTATGCAGGCTTTACAGCTACAAACGAAATGATAGAAACCACGATGTAAAACGGTATAATGAAAGGAATAAATGTCCACTGAAAGACACCAAAAAGACTCACTATACCTAAAATAAGTACCCACCTGGCTTCATTATCTTTCCATTTACCAGACTTAAACTTTAGGGCAATCAGACGCATAGGTGATACAAGCAGAATTGCTGAGAAAACACAAATACTTATAAGTGTGTACTCATAAAGTTCAAATGGCACAAAAGCTAAAGAGGTTAACATGATGGCGTTTGCCGGTGTTGGCAATCCCTTGAAACTATCAGATTGCGACTCATCCGTATTAAAAATGGCCAGGCGAAGTGCAGAGAAAACGGCAATGATGATGGCAATCCAATAAAGTTCCGAAGACTCCTGCATCCATTGAAGCATAAAGAAGGTCGGCAAAAGTCCAAAAGAAACAAGGTCGGATAACGAGTCCAGTTGCTTCCCAATTTCAGATTGAACGTTTAATACTCTGGCCGTAAACCCATCCAGAAAATCAAACACTCCAGCTGCGATCACAAAATAGAAAGCTTCAGGGCTTTTACCTGTCAGCGTATAGAAAATCCCTACACAGCCGATGGCCAGATTCACACACGTTAGGATATTTGGAATTTGTCTCTTCATCCTTTCACAAATGGATTGTATTGCTTTTCGTGACCGATGGTGGTGGCTGGACCATGACCTGGTAGCACCTGCACATCTTCAGGCAGGGTATAGACTTTTTCCTGAATGTTCTTCAACAAATCATCATGATTGCCGCCTGGTAAATCCGTCCTTCCGATGCTCTCTCTAAATAGCACATCTCCGCCAATCATCAGCTTTTCATCCTCAATGTAGAACATCAGATGGCCTGGAGAATGACCCGGAACCTCAATCAATTTCATCACTATTTCATCAAGCACTAAATCTTCCCCTTCATTGAGATATTCATCTACCTCCGCATGCCGATATCCCGCCATCCCCCACTGTGGCGCATAAGCTGGCACAGAGCGAAAGACTTCTTCCTCATTTTTAGGGATTTTCAATGGCACTTTGTAGGCTTGTTTCAAAACATCATTTCCCAAAACATGATCAATATGACAATGTGTATTGATGATGGCCTGCACTTTCAAGTCATTCATATGAATGTATTCTTTCAGCTCTTCTACCTCGTAATCTTCATAGCAACCAGGATCAAAAATCAGACAATTACCTTTTTCTGATAAAAGCACATAAGTATTCTCGTAAAACGGGTTGAACACAAAAGATTTTATTTGCATCTGTTTAGATTTAAGCCATTGAGATCACAAAAGTAAAGTGCGAGAAACAAAGGTAGATTATATCATCGTTGGACAGGGGATTGCAGGGTCGTGGCTCGCTTACGAAATGCTAAAAAGAGAACTTTCAATTATAGTGATCAACGAAGATAAAAAAGAAACCTCCTCTCAAAAAGCAGCGGGAATTTATAATCCCATCACGGGTCGAAAAATGGTGAAGACCTGGCGAGCAGATGAACTTTTTCCAACGCTGGAAAGACAGTATGAGGAGCTTGAAAAATTGACCTGTAAAAATTTTCTACATAAAATTCCCATCTATCGTCCTTTTAAAACCATTGAAGATCAAAACGACTGGGAGGGGAGAGCTGCAGATAATTTCCATCAAAAATATCTTAGCGAATTTAGGGTCAAATCAAAGGGATATGCCGATGTAATTGATCCACTAGGCGGCATAGTATTGAATCATTCCGGATATGTCAATATTCCCGCCATGTTGGAGGCCATGCAAACTTTTTTCATTGATAAGGGAGTATATCATTCAGAAGTGTTTGATTATTCAGAGATGGCTATTGAAGAAAATACTATATCCTACAAACACTGGATTGCCAAAAAAGTGATTTTTTGCGAAGGATCACTTTCCAAAAATCCACATTGGGAGCTTCCATTCCGACCTGTACGGGGGGATATCATCGACATAAAATGTGATCTAAAATCAAACCACATTATCAATCAGGGCGTTTTTATGATTCCAAAAGTTGATCGCTTTACCGTGGGATCAACCTATGATCATAATAACCTGACATACGAACCTCAGGAGGAAGCTATAAAATCTCTTGAGGAACGATTTAAGAAGCTTTATCGTGGGAATTATGAGATTGTAGAAAAAAGGGCTGGAGTAAGGCCGGCGACTCGTGACAGAAAACCGTATATAGGCTTGCATCCGGAAAAGAAAACATTAGGTATTTTTAATGGTTTTGGCACGAAAGGTGTTTCTTTAACACCGTATTTCGCTAAGCACTTTGTGGATGTGCTACAACAAAAGAGTGAGATTGACGAAGAAGTAAATGTTCAAAGGGTTATTTAAATACATTTTTCCACTTTTTCTGGTGACGGGTGTGGCTTTTGGCCAGCACTACACTACGCCATTTGGACAAAATAGAATCCAATACAAAAAGTTTGACTGGTACTATTACAGCACCAACAATTTCGACATCTATTACTATCCTGGTGGTCAGGAATATGCCCTTCAAGCCATTGATTTTCTGGAAGATGAATTTGTAGAGCTGACCGATAAGCTAGGTTATGCGCCGTATAGCAAGACCAAGATTTTCATTTACAATTCCATTCACGATCTGCAGCAAAGTAATGTGGGTATTGATGGAGCCGTCTACACGATCGGGGGACGGACCGAGTTTGTCAAGCTCCAATTAGAAGTTGCTTATCCAGGCCAGGCCAATAAGTTTAAAGAAGATTTGCTCTACAAGCTTTCCAGCACCCTCATCAATGACATGATGTATGGAGGCAGCCTGGCGGAAATTTTCCAAAACAGCTACCTTCTCACACTTCCGGATTGGTTTATTGATGGTGCTGCCAGATACCTCGCCTATGGGTGGTCCAGAGAAATGGATGACTACCTGCGAGATTACATGGGCAGAAAAAAGATCAAGAAACTTAAGCGAATCGATGGTGAATCAGCTTCAGTGGTTGGTCAAAGTATTTGGAATTACATTGGTGTAAAGTATGGAGAAGGTAATATTTCAAACATTCTCAATCTCACTCGGATCATTAGAAAAGAGGAAAACAGCATTGCCAACACATTAGGTGTATCCTTCAAAACTTTTCTGGATGACTGGCAGAATTACTACTTACTGCAACGTCTGGAAGTAGAAGAAAACTACACCAAGTCAGGTGATGAGCGATTGCTGAAGGATATCAAAAACACAAAGGAGCTAATAACCACTTCCATAAGCTTTAATAAAGACGCAGATAAAGTAGCTTATGCTTTGCTGAAAAGTGGGAAATATGAAGTTCACGTAACCGATTTAGTAACCGGGCAAACCAAAAAAATAACTGGAGGTGGATACCGAATAAGCGGACAGGATATTGATGATCACTTGCCCCTCCTGGACTGGCAGGATGAATATACGCTTGGGGTCGTGCTGTTTAGAAGAGGATTTCTCTACCTAAATACCTACAATGTAGAAACTGGTGAAAAAGGTCAAAAGCCACTCAACCGTTTTCGTCAAATTGAGAGTTTTTCATTCAACGACAATGGCCGTCTTGCTGTCATATCCGGAGATATCGACGGGCAGAACGACATCTTCCTCATTGCCATGAACAGAAACGCACTGAGGCGAATCACTCGAGATATCTATGACGACCTGGATCCCATTTTTGTACCGGGTACAGCGGCGATTATCTTCAGTTCCAATAGAGCAAGTGACTCGGTAAATGTTAAAGATGTGCCACTGGAAACGCTGGACAGAAACTTCAACTTGTTTGTTTACGACCTGGACACCACAACTAATAAGTTTTTCAGACTGACAAATACCTATAGTGAAGACAGAAAACCTTATGCTAAGAACATCAATGAAATTTACTACCTCAGCGATCAGCAGGGAATCTCCAATCTATATCGGTATAATTTGTTCGACTCGCTAACTACCCAAATAACCAATTTTGACAAAAGCATCATCAGCTATGACCTTCATTTCAACCCTGCCCGGATGACCTACACCATGCTGGGAGATGGAGAGGATCGTGTATATCTTGACTCTTTGACGGACTTGAACACCAGCAAATTCACTACCGAAACACCAAGAAAACGGAGAGAAAATGCTGTTCTGGTAGTATCAAGGGTCTTGAGAAATGCTGAGAAAAATAAGGAGCCGATTGTCGAGGTGAAAGACGAAGTTGATACAGATGATTTCGAGTTTGAAGATGAACCTGAGGAGAGTGACTCTGCTGAGTTAGACGACCCAAACTGGATTGATACGGACAATTATGTATTTGAGGATGAATCAGAATCTTCATTTCAGCCCGAATCATTTTTTAGTAAATATCAGAGCTTCCAACAGGAAAACGAACGCATCGGGCCGATACCGTACAACCCTCGGTTTACATTCAATAATGTGATAACATCCTTCCTGTGGGATCCTTATAGAAACTTCATGATGTTCATGGAGACCGAAATCAACGATGTGCTGGAAAACTACAAGATCAAGGGTGGAGCATTGGTAAAAACAGATTTCAAGCAGGGAGACATTTTCGCTGAGTTCCAGTACCTGAAATACTGGATGGACTTCAAGGCACGAATTGATAGAAAGACATACTTACTGGAAAGTCAGGACAATGAGTTCAGACACAAATACAAGCTGAACAGGTTCAGGGTAACAGCTGCCCTCCCAATTACTCACACATTCCGGGTAGAGGCGTCACCATTTTTTACAGAAACATCCTTTACCAACCTCAATTACCTAAGTGTAAATGGTCAGGGTTCTGATTTAGCTAAAAACAGCAGACAGAAATATGCTGGTGCCAGCTTCGCTTTAATTTTTGACAATACAGTAGAAAAGTCATTTAATCTTTATGAGGGCACACGTGCGCTTTTGGAATACACAGCTCACTTTCATTCCGAAGACGCAAGCAAAAACTTCAGTAAAATAAGATTTGATTTCCGTCATTATCAGAAAATACACAAAGAAATCACCTGGGCAAATCGTATTTTATATGGAAAGCAAATGGGTCCGGCCAGCAAGTATTTTATGTTGGGAGGTATGGACAACTGGCTATTTGCTTCTATGGACATTCTGGGCGAGGATGACCCACTGGCCATCACCAACAACAAAGACAACAGCGATCTGCTCTTCAACGAATTTGTAACTAACCTTAGAGGGTTGGACTATAATGAAGCTTATGGTTCTGATGTTTTGGTATTCAATAGTGAACTGAGAGTGCCAGTGTTCCAATACCTAACCAATGGCCCTATCAAATCCAACTTTCTTAGAAATTTCCAGATTATCGGGTTTATGGATATGGGATCCGTATGGACCGGTCCACTACCTTTCAAAGATGGGCGACCAATCACACGGGTATTTAAAGACCGCCCTCCATTCACCGCTGAGATTGTAAAATTTCAGAATCCCCTCCTCGGTGGTTTTGGATTTGGTTTGAGAACCGTGCTTTTCGGGTACTACATCAAGTTTGATGCCGCCAGACCATACCTCGATGGTGAGGTTAGGAACTACAGATATTATTTTACACTTGGCTTAGACTTTTAGCGCAAAGCTTACCTTTGCACGCTATGCAACAATCCATGACAGGCTATGGGCGCGATGAACGCACGAGTCAAAATCTGTTGATCAAGACAGAGATTAAAGCCTTAAACAGCAAATTCCTTGATTTCTCACCACGATATCCCAAGGAGCTTTCGGCTAAGGAAGGCGAAATCAGAGGCCTAATTACTGATCAGCTAAAGAGGGGAAAAGTAATGCTAACCATTGATCTGGAAGTAGCCGGAGATAGCGCGTTGGATGTGCAGGTAGACGAAGCTCGCTTCAAAGCATTTTATGAAAAATTCAGTGCGCTGACTGAAGAAGTGAATAGCCATAGTTCGGATTTGGTAAAGCTTGCCCTTCAGGCTCCCGAGGTTATCAAGCAGCAAGAGATCGATCCGGAATCAATTCCCTGGAAAGACATAAAAGCAAGCCTGCAGGCCAGCATCGACCAATGTATTGATTTTCGAAAAAGCGAAGGAGAAGTGCTGACAGGCAAACTATCCGAGTATATATCAAACATCCGGGAAGGACTAAAAAGCGTGGAAGAGCACGATGAGAGCAGGTCTGAAAACATACGAGCTCGCTTGCAAAAAAATCTGGATGAGATCAGAGATCGGGTGAAAGTGGATGAAAACAGATTTGAGCAGGAGCTTATTTTCTACATGGAACGATTGGACATCTCCGAAGAGAAGGTTCGTTTAAAGCAGCATCTGGATTACTTTGATGAAGTGATCAACAAAGAAGCCGATGCGGGTAAGAAATTAGGATTCATCGCCCAGGAGATAGGACGGGAGATCAACACCATTGGGTCAAAAGCCAACCATGCTGAAATTCAACGCACCGTGGTGATGATGAAAGACGAGCTGGAAAAAATCAAAGAGCAAAATCTAAATATCTTATAAGAAAATGTGCCTCAAAAGCATTAAAACTCGTCTTCGCGAGGAACCGAAGCGATCTCTATACCTTTCATGATACTCATTCGAGATTGCTTCTCTTCGATCGCAATGACGGTCAGCTTTTGAGGCACATTATTTATCTATAATTCTATCTAATCGAGAACTCTACCTGGGTTTGATCCCACGCAAGGATCACATCTCCACTATCTTCAATGTTGATGGTAAATTGCTCTACCACTCCATCCAGTGAAGAAGGCTTCACCTTTACCCGCAGCACATCGTCTGCCTCTTTGTATTCGTAAGCGCCCCAGCCATCCCATTTCTTGTTGAAAATGATGGTCCACTCATCTTCTCCGGGAATGGTAAACAGCCCATACTTTCCGGCAGCAAGCTTCTCACCCTCCACTTCTACATCCTTCGATACTTCTATCCAGCTAGACTCATTCGCTCCCGTTCTCCATACTTTACCGTAAGCCTCCAGTCCACCAAAAATTTCTCGTCCTCGTTTGGATGGCTGACTGTAATCGATTGTGATCTTTGTACCATCAATTTCTTTGGTTACCTGAGCGGGAGGGCTTTTTCGCTTGCTTTTATCTTTTTGAGCGGTAGCAGAAAAAACCAACAAGAGGCTCAGCGCCAGCATTGATGCAACTTTTAGTGACTTCATATTTGTGTTTATTAAATGATTAATGTTTTTTGTTTCTCTATGCACGCAAATGGCAATTTTTTGTTTGAATTTATTCACAATCCCTGAATAATTGTCCGCAAGAGTACATCGATAAAAATGCAAGGTCCGTGGAAGGAAGCCAAGGATCAAAGTAGGAATTGATTAACTTTTCATCAAAACCAACCTAATGTCATGAGAAATCTACTGCTCCTTTCCGTTCTAAGTCTGCTTTGGGCATGCGGCTCTGAGGTCAAAAAAGAAAACCGTCACCTGGTCGAAGCGATAGACTATAAAGTCAGACACATAGATCAAAATCACCGAGTAAGCATCATAGAAGATGATTTTGTAGAATCTGATTCATCTTACAAAGTGCGGGGATATTTCAACGAAGGACGACTCATGAAGCTGGTGGGCATCATCAAGACACCACATTTTGAGCGCGATGATTACTTCTATTTTGAAAATGATAAGCCCATCTTCTCCGGGCATATGATGAACTTCATGGACGATCGTCTGGCTGAAGAATTCAAATATTATTATCAGGATGGCACCATCGTGGAAAGCCTCTTTTGGGAGGATCATTACGAGCCCGGCAAGCGTTTCCCACACGAAACATTCAAAGAGTTTGACCCAAACATGGACAGCCTGATGAACGAAGAACGCACCAGGATGGCATTCTTTTTATCCAAGCTGGAAAAAGAGGGATTTGAACTGAAGCATATCAACGAAAACCTGGAGGCCAATAGCAACCGATGACCATAGAAGAAGCACAGCGGGTAGTAGACGAGTGGATAAAAACGAAAGGGGTACGCTACTTCAATGAGCTCACAAACATGGCCATACTTACCGAAGAGGTGGGCGAACTGGCTCGCATCATAGCAAGAAAGTATGGGGAGCAGTCTTTCAAAGAATCTGATAAAAATCGTGACCTGGGTGATGAGATGGCTGACGTACTGTGGGTGCTCATCTGCCTGGCTAACCAAACTGGTGTGGATCTTACAGAAGCGCTGAAGAAAAATCTGGAGAAAAAGAACCTAAGGGATGGCACAAGACACCTGGAAAATGAGAAGTTGAAATAACCCAATCCTGTCATTGCGGACTTGATCCGCGATCTTCAGGCGAAGATGCCTGTCAGGCACGGCATGACATAAATAAATTACTCCTCTCCATCATAATACTCCTGAATCTTCCTCTTATCCTCCTCAGGGACGGACTGATCTCCGAGCAACTGCCACGCCCGCTGACGAGAGTCGATGTTATACTTTAAGAGCACATTATTTTCCTTTTCTCGCTTACGAATACGGCGAGCCATGATGAAGATGGCAACCTGGATAATGATAACAAGAGCAAGGAGTGGATATATCCAATTCATTGGGTTGTGATTTGAGGTCTAAAATAACGCCAAATCACTCTCCCTTCCACTCAGCTAGCTTCTGTTTCAGCTCCGCTACTTTGTCCAGTGGCAGATCTTTCATGTCTGCCAAAAGGTTTAGGTTCTCCTCCCTGGCTCTGAGCTTGTGAAGCGGATGATCAGAGGCGATCATGGTATCTCCGGGAGCCCACTCCAATAGGTCATTGGGTGTGCAGTGCAGCGCATGGCATATCTTCTCCACATGATCCAGCCGGATAGATCTCACCTTGCCAGATACCAGGTTATGCGCCGCTATATGCCCAATGCCCAGCTTCTTCAGAAATGTGTATCCATTCTTTACACCCCTTATGGAAAAAATGGTAGATAAGTTATACGTAAGCATCTATTGACAATATGTAAATACATTATGTATAAATATAATCATTTATTAATTATATGCAACTGTGCATGGTCAGTATGTACTTATATAATGCTAATATTGATTTGTGTGCTTCTAAGAAGTAATGATTGTATTCAGATACAACAGATGCGATTACTGAGATATGATCGTCTCGAACTTATACCAACTAAGCTATCAACTCCCCATCAACCAGCTTAGGCACTACCTGATACGTGCTATCCTCCATGCAAAACTCCAGGTCTTCTTCTATGCCAAAGCCTTTGAGTCGCTCAGCGTGGCTGGACTGAAGCGCCAGTCCCAATACATTCTCATGATTGGCAATATATAAGTGGTGTGCCACGAGGGCAGAGTCGCCTACCGGCTTCATTTCCTCAGCACACTCATCAATTAAAGCGCCGGCGAAAAGGGTATCCTCGAGGTTTGGAGTGCCTTTCCACCCTGCACAGTGAATGACCACATCTTTCTTTGCCTGCAGGATATGTTGGGTTACTGCATCGAGGTTTAGAAACGCCCCAACGATAATTTCATCTGCTTCTTTTGATTTGATGATGGCTTGCGAGCCATTCGTCGTGGAAATCGCCACTTTTTTACCTTTTAGCTCCTCACTCTGGTATTCAAAAGGAGAATTGCCCATATCAAACCCTTCTACTTTGACACCTCCACGCTCACCGGCCATGACATACCCTTCCGTTCCCAGTGCCTTGCATTCATCAATCTCCGCCACGGGCTTGATCGCCTCCACACCATTGGCCAGCCCCGTTACGATGCAGGAGGTGGCGCGGAAAATGTCAACAACCACCACCAGCTTTCCTTTTAAGGCATGCTGGTGGATAAGGTCAGGTGTTAAACAAACTTCGATGGTTTTCATTTTCTAGTCAGGTATTTTTTAGCCATTTCAAAGAAGTGATCACAGGCTTCAGGTTCACTATCAAATGTGCTTAAATTATGCTTTCCTCCCCTTTCACTAAAGTATACGAGCCATTTTCCTTTCCTCTCTTCCAAAACAAGACGATCGTCAATGGGTCCATCATAAAGCTGGTAGGTCCAATGTGGAATTTCAAGCCTTACAAGATTTGCATGGAGTTGTTCTGTGTTCATTTCAAAAACGGTGGTCTCACAACCTTAGCCTTCACTGGCTTATCACGAATGATCACATTAATTTCTGAATCAGGCTTGCTGTGCTCCACAGTCACATAACCCATTCCTATTCCAAGGTTCAACGAAGGAGACATGGTACCTGATGTCACCTTACCTATGATATTTCCATCCAGATCAGCCAACTCATAATCATGGCGAGGGATACCTCGTTCCACCATTTCAAAACCTACCAGTTTTCGAGTTACTCCGGCTTCTTTCTGAGCTTTCAGATTCTCTGCATTCACAAAATCTTTGGTGAACTTGGTCACCCAGCCCAGTCCTGCTTCCAACGGGGAAGTCTCGTCCGTAATGTCATTCCCATACAAGCAAAATCCTTTCTCAAGTCTCAGCGTATCTCTGGCTCCCAGTCCGATTGGCTTAATGCCGAATTCCTCACCTGCCTCAAAAATTTTGTTCCATACTTCTTCAGCATCAGCCTTATTGATATACAGCTCAAATCCACCGGAACCGGTATATCCGGTTGCTGAAATGATCATCTCTTTTCCAGCAAGCTTGTCCTGAACAAACGTGTAGAACTTCACTTCTGAAAGGTTGACATCTGTGAGCTTTTGCAATGCATCAACAGCCTTCGGCCCCTGTACCGCTAAAAGCACAATGTCATCGGAGATATTCTCCATATCCACCCCCCATTTATCCTGGCTCTTGATCCAGTTCCAGTCCTTTTCGATGTTGGAAGCATTCACAACGAGCATATACTCCTCATCCTTCATCTTGTAGACTAAAAGATCGTCCACGATTCCTCCTTTATCATTTGGAAGGCACGAGTACTGCGCCTGGCCATCCACAATTTTAGATGCATCATTGCTGGTGACCCATTGGATCAGATCCAAAGCATGAGGTCCACGCAGCATGAACTCCCCCATGTGAGAAACATCAAAAACGCCAACGGCTTCTCGCACTGTGATGTGCTCTTCTTTGTCGGATGAGTATCGGACAGGCATATTGTATCCTGCAAAAGGTACCATCTTGCCACCCAGTTTTACATGCAGGTCATTTAAGGGAATTTGTTTCGTTTCCATGCTTCTTAGCTATTAAGTTTTAACCCGACCGGACAGTGATCCGATCCAAAATATTCGTTGTAAATGTGAGCTTCTGCTACCTGGTCTTTTAGCTTTTCGCTCACGAGAAAATAATCAATACGCCAACCTACGTTTCGCTCACGTGCCCGGTACTTGTAGTTCCACCAGGAGTACTTCACCTCATCCGGATACTTCATTCTAAAAGTGTCAATGTAGCCTTCATTAAGCAGTGCCTCCAACCCATCAATCTCTACTTGCGTGTGGCCTGACTGCTTGTTGTAATTTTCTTTGCTTCGCTCCAGATCAATCTCCGTGTGTGCCACGTTGAGATCCCCACAAATAATCACTGGTTTTTTCTCTTCCAGGCTGATGATATACTCTCGGAAAGCTTCGTCCCAGGTTTCACGATAATCCAGACGCTTCATTCCCTCACCTGAGTTTGGTGTATATACCGTCACTACAAAGAAGTTTTCAAACTCTGCCGCGATCACTCTCCCCTCCTGATCGTGTTCCTCAATGCCCATATCATAAAAGACTTCAAGGGGCTTTTCTTTGGAAAGTATAGCCGTACCTGAGTAACCTTTTCGGGCTTTTGAAGAGTTTACGGCTACTTCGTATTCCGGCAAAAGCTGAAGTGCAGTTTTCACATCTTCCGGCTGGCCTTTGGTTTCCTGTAGACACAAAATGTCGGGATTCATCTCCTTCACGTCTTTGATAAAGTCTTTTTTTATCATGGCTCGAATGCCATTGACATTCCAGGAAACAAGGTGAAGTTGGGGCATTTATTTCTGAGATTTTTCGTTAGGTGCGCAAAGAAAGGCAACACCCATCCATTATCCAACCTTACATCCATTCATCACCTCACGCTGCGGACGGAGGAGCACGACTTCTTCATTTTCATTATAGATCCCCATCACCAGGCATTCACTCATAAATGGACCAATTTGCTTTGGAGGGAAGTTAACTACAGCGATCACCTGCTCGCCCTTCAGTCGTTTCTTGTTGTAAAGGGTGGTAATCTGCGCGGAGCTTTTTTTGATTCCTATCTCAGGACCAAAATCAATCGTAAGAATATAAGCGGGCTTAATGGCTTCAGGGAATTCTTCCGCTTTTTTAATCGTACCCACACGCATATCAATTTTTGCAAAATCGTCCCAGTGAATCATAGTTGTTTGTACAGCTTTTTAAGGTTTTTGTTAAGTCTTTTTATATGATGCTCATTGCTCACATCATTCCGTCTTTCTTCCAGCGTATCAATAAGCGGTTTTAGGTGATTTTTGTTCAAAACCTCTATCAATCGCTCAGCATACTGCCCTAGCTGATTGGAAGGAGCCTTCATCAACTGCTCCTGTATGAGCAAAAACATATCCTCCTGCAAATTGGTATCCTCATACAAAGTGACCATGATTCGGAATCCATAATCCCGCGTCACCACCGTCCCCGCATCCATCGCATCGATAATCTGAGGAAGCGAATCGTAGAGTGTTTCTTTCTTGAGGTGAGCGATGTGAGATAATCCTATCATGCTACCAAAAACCACCCGATTGATTGGACTGCTCAATTGACTAATCAAGAAATCTGCCTGATTTGCAAGCAACTTTGGAGCTTGCTCTCCAACATAAGCCAATGCCAATATCACATCCGACTGTGCCCTTTGCTTAGGTCCGGTTTCTATGAAAGAAACCAACTCTCTTACTTCCTCTTCTCTTCCTGCATCAACAATCTGCTGTGCCACCCGTTTGTTGGGTTCCTGATCATTTCGATCCAGCGCATAGGCAAGTTGATTGTGAATTGGCATTCTTAAATTTTGAGCAAAAAAAAACCGCCAGTTGGCGGTTTAAGTTAATGCTTTTCCCAGTTTTAGCTTGCGCAGAATTCTTTCAGTCTTCTGTTTTTGCCCGGTTCTCTCAATTTCTGAAGTGCTTTCTCACGAATTTGTCTTACTCTTTCACGAGTCAAGCCCATTGCGTCACCAATCTCTTCCAAAGTGAATGGGTTATCACATCCGATTCCAAAGCTCATCATCACTACTTCCCTCTCACGGGCAGTAAGTGTAGAAAGTGCTCTCATGGTCTCTACTTTCAATGAATCATTGAATACAAGATTTCCATCGGTTGGGCCAGTGGTCACATTTTCGAGAACGTCAAGTAGTGAACCGCTTTCGTCTTCACCGAAAGGTGCATCCATTGACATTTGCTTCACCTCAGCACCCAGTGTATTTCTCACTTCGCTAGGCTTCATGTCCAGGATGTCAGCCAATTCTTCTTCAGTCGGCTCGCGCTCAAACTGCTGCTCCAGCTCTGCATAGGCTCTTCTGATCTGGTTGATTGCACCAGATTTGTTCATCGGTAGACGAACTATTCGAGACTGCTCTGCAAGTGCCTGCATAATGGACTGACGAATCCACCATACGGCGTAAGAGATGAATTTAAATCCTTTTGTTTCGTCAAATTTCTTTGCTGCCTTAATCAATCCAAGGTTTCCTTCGTTGATCAAATCATTGAGTGGTAAACTTCGATTCTGGTACTGCTTAGCCACAGACACCACGAATCTTAGGTTTGCTTTTACGAGTTTTTCCAATGCAAGATCATCTCCCTCCTTGATACGCTTGGCAAGCGTCACCTCCTCATCAGGAGTAATCATTGGAACGTTACTTACCTCAGTAAAATATTTCTCCAGGGTGTGGCTCTCTCTCCTGTTGGTAATTGACTGGGTAATCTTTAACTGTCGCATATTATCTTATTAAAAACTAAATTGTTATGGATATAAAAAAGCAATCTGCAAAGATAGGCTCTTCAAACCTGATTTTGCAATGATTAACTTTTTAATATACGATAAAACAACCGGAAATAGTACCCTTAAGTTTCAGATTGGGTACCGATTTGTAAGAATTTCCTTTTTTTTCGACAAAAGCACTTTTGATCAAACAGACACTTCACGGTAGAATTGAGCTTTTCTAATTATGAATATCCCGATTAAGATGAAACTTATACTGAGTAATTTTTGACCAATCGTAAATTGATTTTGAATGTGTTCTTCGGTGATAGAAGTAAGGATGAACATAAGTTCCATCAACAGCCTGACAGTACCCCAAAAAACGAGCATCCATCCCCAGAAACGAAAGATTCTCCTGGAACGTCGATTTCGATGATTATAGCCATATACAATCAAAGCAAGCATGATCAATCCTATCAAAAAAGGGATGCTGCTGCCAATGAGTAAATAGCTTATCCCTTTGTAGAGAAAAGCTAAGATACTTATGACAAGTGCTAATGAAAGAAGAGGAAGTACTGATATATTTTCCTTTATCTGTCTCATTTCAATATTTCTTTCATGACTTCTAAAACGTACAATGTAGATCCTGCCAGGTAATCAAAATTCACCGTTTCATAGGTGTCCTCAGGGGTGTCCTTGTAAGGAGAGGAGTCCCGTTTCCCATATGCCTCATTGACGCCAATCGCAGGAAAACCAAGCTGCCGGAAAGAATGATGATCTGTTGAGGTGATGGAAGTCACATAAAGAGGAATCCCTAACTCATCAGCTTTATTTTGATAAACATCTTCCAGATAGGGAGTTGGTAATTCCAACTCCATTTCTTTATTCCCATCACCATCCCAACCTACCATGTCAAACGTATGAACCGAATGGATATCCCAATCTTTCCCTTTCAAAAACTTGGCATAAGCCCGGCTTCCAACCAGCTCTTCCTCTTCCTGATCAAAAAAGACCAGAATAACATTTTTGGATCTATTTTTCGATGACTTCAAGTGCTTTACTACGCTGAAAATCAATGCGGATCCGGTCGCATTATCAATAGCCCCCGGACATTCCACTTCGGAATCGTAGTGTGCGCCTAGCACTACATATTCATTGCTCTCGGTTGTGGCAGGAAGAACTGCATATACATTGGCTCCTTTAAATGGAGAAAAAAGCAAATCAATGAATGGATTGAGATTCGGCATCCGGTATGAATGTACCTTAGGTTCCAAACCAATATCAGCTATTTGATCGACCAAAAGTTCTTTTGCCATTTCCCTTTCTTCGGCAGATCCTCTGGCGAGAATATATTCACCATTAGGTGTTTGATATTTACCTGAAAGCATGCCAATGAAAAGCTGCTGCTCTTTGACTAAAGACGCATTCTGTCCATGAATCTGCGAGAATGCGCAGATCGAAATCAGTAGTAAAAGTTTTAGTTTCATCACTCGTATCGGATAGATTGCACTGGGTTGGACTTTGCGATTTTGTAAATCCTGCTAAGGACGGTGGTGAATGAAATGATCAGCACCAACACAAAAGCAATCACAAACAGATCAGCGCTAAGATTAATTCGATAAGCAAAATCTGATAGCCAATCACTAAATAGCCACCAGGAAACAGGTGCTGCTATCAACAAAGAAATAATCAACAAAATGAGATAATCCTTCAAAATCAAGGTGGTAATGTTTTGAATGTTGGCACCCATCACTTTTCTAATTCCAATCTCTTTCGTCTTACGCTCCACAGTAAAGTTGATCAGCCCGAATAAACCAAAAGCGGAGATGATTATTGAAACAATGGATGCGATGAGAATGATAGAAGCTCGACTCTCCTCAGCCTGATAATATCGTTTCCATTGTTCATCCAGAAAGTTTATTTCTGCGGGAGTTTCCGGGTCGAACGTAGCATTGACTTCCTCAATATGGGCAATGGTTTCTTGTACGTTTGACTTGTATCGAATAGTAAAATAGTCGATGGATCGAATATGATTATTCCAGCTGGTGAGTAACACCGGCCCTATCGGTAAATACAAGGACTCAAAATGAAAGTCTTCGATAAGCCCAATGATTTCCATTTGCACGGAATCATCTTCATTCATTACCCAAATACTCTTACCAATCGGATCATCAAAATTCAGCATTGCAGCCGTTTCTGAATTGATAATAATATCGAGGCTGTCAGACTGGTCATTCCCGGAGAAATTTCTCCCTTCGCTCAATTCCATCTGATATGTGTCGATCCAACGGTGATCGATTCCGTAATGGCTTGCTTCTATAGCATTATCCGTAAGGTTAGTCGCCAACTTAGCTGTGGGTAAGTTTTTCCATTCACCGGGCACACGCGAGGAGGTAGATGCGTTCACTACATCAGCATGCTGCTGAATTCCATTGATTATTTCTCTGAAATTTCTTCTCGCACTTCCGGAGTTAATATCCAAAACGATCAGATTTTTGTTTTCGAAACCCAGATCTTTTGTTTGGACATAGTTTAGCTGGCGATAGATAACTATCGAGCCAATGATCAAAAAGATTGATAAGGCATACTGAACACCGACCAACCCTTTGCGAAGCAAGTCTCCTTTGCCGGAAAAGGCATTCTTTAGAACCAGTAGTGACCTCTTTAACTTTGAATAGTAAAGCGCTGGAAGCATGGCTGAAACCAGCCATATGATCAGGATTGAACCAATGTGGTACGCGACAAAATCCAGGGTGAATAACAATCCTACAGAGAAATCTTTGTTCGCAATTTCCTTGAAAAAAGGAAAGAGCACCACCACCAAAAGCAGCGAAATTGCATAGGCGATCATCACGGTAAGAAGCGTTTCAAAGAAGAGTTGAATAAGTAAGTGCTTGTTATTAGCACCGTTGATTTTTCGCATACTTGCTTCCAGTGTGCGCTTAAGTGCCTGCACAGATGATAGGTTGATGTAATTGAGAGCGGCTATAAATATGACCAGTAGACCCATGATCATAATCATACTCACAAACTCCTGGTCACTATTTGGGATTGCCTGTTGGGGGCTCATCCCTCCACGCTCAATATCGTTGGATTCAAGGTGAATACCCTGAATGTTTTGCAATTGAAGCCCTTTAATTTCATGATCATCTGTCAAATATTTTGCTAAAAAATTTTCTTGAAAATCTGTGATCTCATCAGGTGTAGCACCCTCTTTCAGAAGTACCCAGGTCATCGCCAATCGGCCATCCCAGGAATTAACAAATCTCTGCCAACCCTCGCTCCATTGAGCATAATTAGCGATGTAAATATTGCTAAACTGGTAGGTTGAGTTTTTAGGCATCTCTTTTATTACTGCAAGTACTTCGGTTGGACCAAAATTGGTATCATCAATGACTTCTCCGACTACATCAGTTTTGTCAAAAAGTCTCATCGCCAAATCCTCGGTAATCACCATAGCAGCCGTGCCATTGAAGGTCTTCAAAGGGTTCCCATCAACGATATCAAAATCCAGGATTTTAAACAGACTGCTGGTTGCTATTGCCCAGTCACGTTCAGCAATACGTTTATCTCCCTTCACTAGCACCTGCGAGCCCATGTATGTTAAGTGTGCAGTCTCTTCAACCGAAGGAAATTCATTTTTTAATGCTTCAGCCAAAGGACCAGGAGTCGATAGATAATTATGCATTCCATCATCTTCCTGTACCTCGGTTACGACCCTGTAAATCCGATCCTTTTTTTCATGATACCGATCAAAATTTTGTTCGTCATAGACATACATGAGGATGAAAAAAAGGATAGAAAATCCCATTCCTAATCCAAGGATATTAACCAGATAATGCACCGTCTCCTTACGGAATCGACGTAAATAGATTTTTGTATAATTCTTAAATAAGTTCATAGTCCAATTATTTGAGAGTTGAGTTTTTTTAAGGTTAGTAAAGCGAAAAGATCGAATCACATTCCAGATAAAAAATAAGTTGGCAGATCTCCTTGAAGTCTCTGATCGACGATAGAAAAACTCAAAGAGGTCTCCTTCTATCTCATCGAGATAGTCTTCGCGACAATACCATCGCAAAAAGCGAATAGCCCATTTTGGTGGTTGCAATTCCGGCATCCTTAAATATTTACAAATTGAAGCTGTGGTATCTTTTGATAGATACTGGTACGCAAGTCATGTGAAGCATCCAGCACCTTTTTTCCCAGAGCCGTCACGATGTAGAATTTCTTTCTGCGCCCTCCTCTTTCCTCGGTAATACCACCGAATCGAGAGTCTACAAATCCTTTTTTCTCCAATCGCTTCAGCGCTACATGTATCGCGCTGATGTTGATCTTCTTTTTGGTTTCTTCAGTAAGAAATTCATGAATGGAAACGCCATAAGCCTGATCATGCTGGGCTGCAACCGTCAGCAATACGAGCTCTTCAAATTCCCCTAATTGATATTCCATAGATTAAAATTTTAAAATTCGAAAGCCTCAAGTCATTCTGAACTTGTTTCAGAATCTTTTCAAGAATTTGAAAGCTTTTCAAAATAGACCCTGAAACGAGTTCAGGGTGACAGTAACAACAAGCTTTTGAATTATTTACTTAACAAACGTGAATATAATATATAAGTTTCACATTTGTTAAGTAAATGATTTTCAAGAAGAGTCGGCAGACTTAATCTACGTTTGAAAGAATATCCGTTCCCAGATATTTCATTTCCGGCAGGGTATGCCAGCTTCTTTTTTGTGGTGTTTTTATTCCTTTCACAGAAATCTCATCTTCCAATATGATCAGCTCGCCCTTGGTTTCACCCGGATCCTGATAAAATTTGTATTGCAGCATGCGACCGGTGTTTTCGTCTATGTAGAAATACCAGGTATCTTTTTCATAGGCCACTCTTAGCACCTTGCAATTCTTACCGCCAACCTTTTCATCATCGGCAAGAGCGACTCCCGGAGTGCCTTTATCAAGCAGCTTCATTGGCAAACCCCACAGATAGAGATAGTAGTTGCGAAGTACCAGTGCCCGATCCTTGTCTTTATCACCTTTGAGAACTTCCGCCACTTCTCCCGTTACCTCATACACCTCCTCATCATTACGATTGATCTTCATATAACCATTTGAATTGTCGAGGGTGATGACGGTAGACCTATCCGGACCATCCGGTCTTGTTTCCTTGAAAGTGTATGTTGCAGACAGGTTAGACCAGATTTGTGTGGGATCATGATAGGCTACTGATTTAGCCAGCACCTGATCAGCGGGCGTTTGACTGATACAGACTAATGGGATAAGAAAAAACAGAATTAGGTTTAGTCGCATTGTAGTAGATTGAAAGTGCATTGAAAGATACCAAAAATGAATAAGCCAGCTAAAACAATCCGCTTCTTTGGGACATACCTCCTATTGGAGGGACTTTTCCTTCTGCTATCGCCTTCCTCAATTTTGGAGGCCATCGGCATACCGGATCCTGATAGTGTGTGGAGAATAGTCCTGGGCTTTGTGGTGATCGTGCTTGGCTACTATTACATCCGCAATGCTCAGGCAAACCTTATCCCTTTCTTTGGCTTTACCGTTCAGGTTCGCATCATCCAGTTCGTATTCTTTATCTGGCTTTATGTCTTTGAGAGAGGTACCCTCTCCTTAGTCGCTTTTTCTTTTATTGAATTTGCCGCCGGCATGTGGACGTGGAGGTCTCTTCGCAATGCAGATTCCTCCCTTGAGGGAGGCTAGGTGTTTTCAAACAAATCAACGAGCACCCCTGTAGTCCCCTCAAGGGGACATTAATCTTCCAACACTAATTGATGAATCATTTTTTAAACAAATATTTATTTTATTCGTATCCATTTTTTAAACAAAAATTAATTTTATTGACTGATGCGTACAACTATTGCTATCAGATCACATCATAAAACAAAACACGAATGAATCTTCAACTAGGAACGCTGGAAGAAATGATATTGATCATCCTGCTTATGAAAGAGGAAACCTACGGTGTGGAAATCGCCAAAGAATACAAAAGCCAGTTTGCACAGACCATCTCACTTCCGGCTATTCATGTGGTATTGAAAAGGCTTGAGAAAAAAGGGTTTGTGACTTCCCGAAAGGGGGAGCCTACCCCAGAGCGTGGTGGAAAAGGTAAGCGCATGTACCAGGCAACCAACAAGGGCTATGAAACAGCTCAAAGCTTGCAGCAGGCACGCACCGAAATATGGAAAACCATTCCAAAGTTGAATTTCAGTCTAGTATGAACGACGGAAGGCATCCACCGAAATGGGCACTCAGGCTCCTGGAGTTTTTTCTGCGACCGGACTATGCAGACGAAATTCAGGGAGACATTACGGAGGCTTTTTACTGGCGCCTTAAAGAAGAGAATCTCTTTAAAGCACAGGTAAAATTCATCCTTGAAGTATTCCGATCGCTCAAGCCGACCAATCTAAAATCATTTTACCATTTATCCCTCAACACTATGATTTTTCGCAACTATTTTAAAATCGCTTTTCGCTCTCTTCTAAAGAGAAAGTCTACTTCCTTTATCAACATTTTTGGGCTTTCGATGGGTGTCGCTGCTTTCATTTTCATCTACCTATACACCAATCAGATCCTGACTTTTGATGATTATCATGAGAAGAAAGAAGAAATTTTCATGGTGTATAAAGAGCGGATCACACCGGATGGAACTCAGGAAACCTACGACACCTGGATTCCCCTAAAAGACCGGCTAAAGGACAGCTATGAACAAGTAAAAGAAGCAGGTAGAATTTACGATTCTGAAGCTCGAATTATTAAAAACAACCAGTACATAGAAGAAGACATTATCTATACTGATGCTTCAATTTTTGACATTTTCACCTTCCCATTACTACACGGAAATCCCAAAGACATTTTCCCTAATAAAAATTCAATCGTGCTGAGTGTGGAAATGGCCAACAAGTATTTCGGAAGGGATAATGCAGTGGATGAAGAACTGGAAATTTTCCTCCCTGATGAAGACACTACCTTTAGATTCAGGGTATCTGCCGTCATCGATCAGCTCCCGCTAAACCTTTCACATCAGCCAGACCTGATGATCGAAATGGAGGCGCTACCCTTCTATCCCGACTATGCGAATGAATGGGGAAATTCCTTTATTAGCACCTATGTGCTTTTAAAAAGTGCTGGAGATGAGGCTAGCCTTGAATCAGACTTTCCTGATCTTGTAGAGTCTTTGTTTGGGAAGGAAACCCGGGAAAACACCAACTTCAAACTGCTCCCCATGGAGAGTTTCTATGATACTTTCACGGGGAATAAAGCAGATGCCAGAACGCTCCTCTGGATTGGAATTGGAATCCTGTTTATCGCCATTATCAACTTTATGAATCTGTCTACTGCCCAAGCCTCCAAGCGTGCAAAAGAGATCGGGTTGAGAAAAGTACTTGGCGCCTTTCAGGGTCAGCTCCGAACGCAGTTTATTACAGAAGCATTCGTCATATCACTACTTGCCACTTTAGTCGGCATAGGACTGGTTGTGTTGCTGCTTCCCTCGTTTAACAACTTCTTTGATGTCACGCTTTCGCTGGCTGTATTCGGCATAGGAGAGATAGTCCTGATGGCAGTTGGTGTTTCCATTACACTAGGGCTGCTCAGCGGAAGCTATCCGGCATTTTACCTTTCATCCATTGGGGCCATTGAGGTTTTGCGTCAGCGGTTAGGCTTTGGTGGCACCAAATTCAGAAATGCGCTGGTTATCGTTCAGTTTTCCATCGCTCTCTTCCTCATTGCCTGCACGCTCATTGTCCGCAATCAAATCAACTACATGACGCAAAAAGAAATGGGGTTTGATTCTGAAGGCGTACTGGCTATTGGTGCATCACCTGCAGACTTTACCGATCGTGAAGTTGGCATGAACAAGATAAATACATTCAAGACTGAGCTGGCCAACAAATCCTATGTGAAAGAGATCACTAAAAGCAGGCACGTTCCCACCTTCTGGACCGGGAGCTTCACGTTCGTGCGCCCTGACGAGTGGACCGGTGATCCACTACGAATGCGCTTTACTTTTATGGATGCCAATTTCTTTAACACGTATGGCATTGCCATAAAGCATGGTAGCAACTTTCTCCCAGACACAGAGGGTGATCAACGAGGCTCTGTCATACTCAATGAGGCAGCCATGAAGGCTTTTCAGTTTGATCCAAAAGATCAGAATGTTATCCGAATCGGGGATAGTAGACTAAATGTGATAGGCGTAACTGAAGACTTCCACTTCGAAACCCTGCAAAATGAAGTAGCACCAACAATCATGTTTCACCGCACACCGGAAAACGGGGCTCACAGAAACATCAGCATAAAAATGGACATGTCAAACCTGGTCGAAAGAATTGAGGAAATCGAAGCGATGTGGAATGAGCTTGGATCCACCCGAGAATTTACCTACTCATTCATGGATGATCGTATGCAGGAGCTTTACGAAAATGAAGAACGCTACCTGGGCATGGTCACAATGTTTTCCATCATTTCAATTATAGTAGCTTGTTTGGGCCTTTATGGGCTTGCTCTTTTCATCATTGAAAAAAGAAGGAAGGAAATCAGCATCCGAAAAGTGCTGGGTGCGGAGATTGGCACTGTGCTAAAGCTGATCTTTGGTGAGTTTACAAAATGGGTAGTCATCGCTTTTATCATCAGTGTGCCTATCGCGATATACTTTGCCGGTGATTGGCTCCAGTCCTATTACTATCGAATTGATATCTCATGGGTCACCTTTGCGCTGGCGTTGGTTATTGTGATGGCGCTAGTGATCATTACGGTAGGCTATCAATCCCTGAAAGCTGCTTCAGCTAACCCGGTCAAGTACCTGAAAGATGAATAATCAGGTAGTTTTCTGAGAGTTCAAATGATTTCTTAACGAATGAAAAGCGAATCCAAATCCTATGATTGCCAGTATTGATGCCAAAATAAATGGCGCACCAGGAAAGTAAATCGCATTTTCCGGGTTTGTATAATAGGTAAATATCCCGGTCATCAGTGGTGGTCCTATCACGGCTGTGATCATTAGTACATTTGTTAGTCCTCCTTGCAACTCCCCCTGAGCATTTTTAGGAATTTGTGAGGTCATGATCGATTGCATGGATGGGCCTGTCAACCCACTGAATGCATAGGGGACAATAATGGCATATGCCATCCAGGATTCTGTAGCAAAGGCAAAGGAGACAAGACCGACCAGGTTGAAAAACAGCCCGGCGTACACCGCTTTTTCTTCACCTATTTTTTTAATGATAGGTCCCAACAAAAGTCCCTGCACCAGCGACACCATGATACCAACAAATGTGAGTGAAAAGCCAATATCCTGTGGAGACCATTCAAATTTTTCTGCCGTATAAAAAGCCCAGTTTCCCTGAACGGAAAATGCAGCTATATAAACCAGGAATAAGCAAAGAATCAGGCCAATCAGCATTCTATATTTAAAAATACTTTTCAGCGTACCCAATGGGTTTGCGCGCTTCCAATCGAATGACCTCCGATCCTCTTCCGGTAAGGATTCTGGAATCGCAAAATAACCGTAGAGCCAATTCAGAAGGGACAAAATAGCTGCTGCCAGAAATGGAATCCGGGTTCCAACCTCACCAAGAAAACCACCAATAGCCGGCCCAATGATAAACCCCAAACCAAATGCAGCACCAATCATTCCGAAGTTCTTCGCTCTGTCTTCCTGATTACTAATGTCCGCTATGTAAGCGTTCGCTACGGTGATACTGCTCCCGCATATTCCGGAAATCATCCTGGCAACAAACAGCCAGGCTAATGTTGGAGCAAATACGATGACAAGGTAGTCCAGGCCCAGCCCTAAAAGAGCAATCAGAAGTACCGGCCTTCTGCCAAATTTGTCACTTAATCCTCCGAGGATTGGGGCAAATATGAATTGCATAACCGCATAGGTGGCGGTTAAAAGTCCTCCAATCCAGGCTGCTTCAGAAACCGTCTTGCCCGTAAGCTCAATGATTAATTCCGGTACAATCGGAATGATAAGACCGATACCGATGATATCTATCAGTACGGTAACAAATATGAATCCGAGGGCAGCTTGTTTTTTTCTCACTACGATTTTTAATCAGCCGCCAAATATCGAAAAATATTTAGTGCCAGCTGTGCATTTTCCGGAGCGTCTTCCTGGTTGTTCATCCCTACTTTATGATCATTATCTCCTAGCTGAGCAGTTATCATGGCGGCCTCTCCCAACAAGACAATTTTCCCGTTTCCATACTCCAGACAGGCACCCTGCACCCAGCCCTCTGAGTTTTCTCTTTTGGTCTTTTTAGAAAATTGCCAGGCGACATCCGGCATGAGTATCATGTGAGAATCATCATAAACCATAAAAGGCTGGGACTTCTTAGGTAGCTTAAATACCGATCCACTGAAACTAGCGATATGAGAAATTCGCCTGGTAAAATCACCATCCATCGTGACTGGAGAGTCCAGAATTGTATTATTAGAACGATCAAACTCGCTCGGTGGCCAGTGCTGCCCCTGTCGAATAGCAAATCCATTATTCCATTTTACCCCAAACGCTTTGCCTAAATCCTGAGCGGCACCCCCATATGGCATATGATCAGCGACGAGAAGTAGACTTCCTCCATTCTTCACAAATTGCTCGACAGCCCTAATTTCCTCTTTGGTAAATGCTGAGGGACATGGATTTTGCCAGTTGCCCACGTTTGAGTCATGTAGTGCATTAGCTATTATTAAAATGTCATACCCCTTGAGCAGAACACTTGAAAATGAGGTGTCATTGGCATAGACTCTGGCTCCATCATCTTCCATCATGCGGGTAAATGCATGAAGACCGGTTTCCTTTTTGTGCAAGTTGTTATGTGCCTCATCAATTAAAACTTTTGGTGCCAATCCATCTTTAAAAAATGGATTCCCAACATTCACTCTAAAGTCTTTGTCGATCCGGGGCTGACTGTGTACAAATAAAGTGATGATAAGTAGTGCAGGTGATAATAGAGCTTTCATTTTAGAATGCAATTTTCTTAGATAAACGATTAAAGCGCCACATGTTAAACACTCCTGCAATGGTTAACCCCATCGACAATGCGTACCAAACGCCATTTACTCCCCATTCGAGAACGAAGGCAAAAACATAGCCCAAAGGTATCGCTATCAGCCAGTATGAAACGAACGTAATAATGGTCGGAATCTTCACATCCTGCAATCCCCGGAGTACACCCAACCCCACAGCCTGCACTCCATCGGATATTTGAAAAGCAGCAGCAATAATGAGCAGTACGGAGGCCATCTGCTGTACGGATTGATCTTCTATATATAGCGCAGGTAGATGATTTCTGAAAACAATGAAAATCAAGGCACATGAACCCATGAATATAGTTACCAGTCCAAAAGATGAAAATCCCGCCATCCTAAGGTTAGGCCGGTCTTTGAGTCCCATTTGATTTCCAATTCTGATAGTGGATGCAGCGGCCAGTCCTGTAGCTGCCATATAGCTAATTGCTGCTAGATTCAAGGCAATATTGTGAGCGGCCAATGCTTCTGCACTAATCCACCCAACCATGATTGCAGCGGTAGCAAAAGCCCCCACTTCAAACACATACTGCATCCCCGATGGCACCCCAATACGAAGAAGTTCTTTAATCCCATCCCATCTAAACTTCCACTCAAAGCCAGTGCATTTTTTTCTTATCCACCAAATCATCAAGGCAAACATGATCACCCTGGCCATCAGAGTTGCTATTCCCGCTCCATTCAATCCTAGCGCTGGGGCACCCAATTTTCCGTAGATCAGCATGTAGTTGAAAAAGACATTGAGTAGGTTGGCAAAGACCGAAACCACCATTGGGCTAAACGTATCAGAAAGCCCTTCAGTATATTGTCTGAAGGTTTGGAAAATCATTAGTGGAATGAGTGACCCGCACATGATCACCAAATACGGTCCTGCGGCCTGAGCCACTGGCACTTCTTGCCCAAAAAAGTGCAGGAAATGGCTAGCAAAATAACCCAGTGCAAACAGAATAAGTCCAAGACCGAGATTCATGAAAAACCCATCTTGCAAATACCTCAAAAGTTTACTGCTATTTTTGGCATCCGTTGCGGCCACTTTAGGTGTTATCGCGTAGCTCACCCCGATACCAAAAAGCATCAGCACATGATAGATGGTGCCAGCAAAAGTTGCAGCAGCAAGCGGAATCACTCCTAACCTGCCCACCATGATACTATCTGCAACGCCAACCATGATGTGACCCAACTGACCAATAATTACTGGCAGGGATAAGACAATATTTTTACGTAAGTGTTCCTTTAAAGTCATGGTTTCACAATCAGGCCGCAAGGTAGTATCTTCGGTAAAAACCAAACAGCAATAGCCCTACTCGATTTTCGTTTGTCTTCCATAATTATGAAGAAAATCTTGATTTCACTGTCTTTTGTATGTCAAGCGGCGTTTGCTCAGCAAGTAGCCATCACCATTGACGATTTTCCTTTTAGAGAGATGGGCTTGCCCAAAGAGGAAGTACCGGCAATGATTTCAAAGTTGTACGACCACCTGGATCGATATGGAATCAAAGCAACAGGTTTTCTTAATTCCAACAGGATTGACGATGAAACCAGCTCTACCCTTCAGGATTTTCTAAACAGAGGTCATGAGTTTGGCAATCATACCCATCGACACTCCAATGTGGATCAAGTGGGGGCACAGAGGTTTATTGCGGATATAGACTCAGGAAAAATGATGGGTAAGGAATTCATTAATTCAACGTACTTCAGATATCCATACTTACGCAGGGGAAATACGCTTGAGCGTCGGGATTCAGTCTACACCTATCTGGCACAGAATGGATACAAAATAGCCCATGTGTCTATCGATAACAATGAATGGATCTACAACAGAGATTTTGTACGGGCTAAATTGAAAATGCGGCCTAGGGATGTAGATAGCATAAAGAACGCCTATTTGGATCACATGAAAGAAGTGTCCATTAGCTACGAAAACAAAGCACAAAAACTCACCGGGAGAAGTGTCAAACACATTTTACTGATCCATGCCAACCCAATAAATGCTGAGTGCCTCGGTGACCTTTTAAAATGGTATACGGAGCAAGGATGGGGATTCATTTCGCTGGAAGAAGCTCTCAAGGACCCTATTTATTCAATTAAAGAAGATTTTGTCAGTCCATATGGCTGGTCACATATTGACCGGCTGGTCAAAATGAGGAAATAGCTCCGTTTCGGCCAAATAATTTCTGTCGGTTATTTAGCCTGATTTGTCTAATGGTGGGCTTCAAAATTATCATTTGATAAAATTTAGAATAAATTACTACCTTTATTTTCTCCAAACCACCTCCTATGAAGTCCTTCAAAATTAAGCAGTTAGCATTCATTTTTGTCTTTGTACTTATTGCCTGTCAGGAAGATCAATTCAAAGAAGAAATTGATCCATTGGATGAGGATATGGCCTCAGCTACTTTGCTAGCCGAGGAATACTTGAAAACTGAAACAGGCAGATTTGAAGATTCTGATAAAGCAATCACAGTACTCAAGTACAAAAATGGAAAGCTGCTATTTGATACAAACACAGATGACTTTAAAGGTTATCAAGAGGTTGAAGAAACCTCAATTACCGCACATGTAGAACCCGGTGATTATATTTTTTGGTTCGCAGGAGGTGGCCTCTCAGAAGTTGATGAGATTGATTTTGATGAGGAGGCAGAGGAGGTCTTAGGTGACTTGCCTGTAGATTTTGTTCCACAAAAAATGTGGATAATAAGAGTTCCTTCAAACCTCGATTCACCCCAAATGTTAAAATATGATATTGTTTACGTACCTCGGGAGACAGGCATTCAAATAAGACTAGATCCTAAAATAACCGTTGGTGGACAATCAGGTAGTGACTCTGGTGAGTAACGGGTTATAGCTTAATAGCCAAGTATGAGAAGTCATAAACATATCCTATCACTACTTTCTTTGGTGCTGATTAGCTTTTTGAGTTATTCTCAAAACCAATTAAAAGCAGATAGCATTGAGAAGGAGATAAAAAAAGGAATAATGACTCCCAGTCAGGAAATGGAAGCCTACTACCGCTTATCCACACATACCATTTCCCCTGATAAAAGACTTGAATATGCCGAGTATTTATTGAAACTGGCTGAAAGTGCCAGAAGTCAGGAATATCTCATAAAGGCTTACATGCAAATTGGAATTGCTCACCGATTTATGAGCAATCTGGAGCGAGCTCTGGAAAATCTTTTTAAAGGTGCTGAAGAAGCAGATGGCAAACCGCAATTCAAAGACACTCTAGCTGAGATTTATGCAGAGATATCTACTTGCTATACTCAAAATGGTGACTCAGAAAATGCATTGCATTATGGATCCAAGACCATTGAAATGTTGAGAGAGTTGGGTAAAAAACAACCTCTAGCATTGAGCCTATTGAATTTCGGATATGATTATTACCTGATCGGAAACTATGATTCAGCTATGGCATATTACAATGAAGCTGAACCAATTCTGAAAGAACTAAAATTTGAGTTAGGAGTTGCCTATATCATTGGTAATAGAGCATTGGTTTATTGGAAACAGGGGAATCTGAAAAAAGCCAAAGAAGACCTGTTTGAGGCAATTGACATGCTGAAGCCTATGGGGGATAAATACGGCATGGCTGACTATTACAATCAACTTGGAAGCATCTACCTGGAGGAAGACAATGAAGAAGAAGCAATCAAACATACTTTGGCCGGCTTGCAAATGGCCAAGAGTATCGCCTTGAAAGAACAAGTAAGAGATGCATCGTATCTACTGTTTCAGCTATACAACAGAAGGGGGAATCTCGAAGATGCGATCAAATATCAAACACAATATTACGCTTATAAAGACAGCATTCAGAATCTGGAAACGACCCAAAGGCTTGGGGACATGAGAACCGAGTATGAAGTGGGACGAAAGCAAGCAGAGGTGGATCTACTCCTTCAGCAAAGAAGAAACAATCAAATCATCATGATAACCGGGGGTGTACTCCTGTTGGCATTCATTTGTTTGGCTTTCATTGTGTACTACTACTTCAAAGCAAAAAACACACTCAGCAAGCAACTGGCGAAGCAGAAAGATGATCTGGTAGTACTTAATCACACGAAGGATAAATTTTTCTCGATCATTTCACATGACCTTCGGGGACCTGTAAATACACTCAATGGGCTAATCACTGTATCTCAGCTATATCTGACAGAGGGCAAGGGTGATAAAGTAAAGGGCATGGTGGACAAGATGGGTGAGTCTGTTGACCGGTTGACCAAGCTACTGGACACGCTTCTGAATTGGGCTTTACAGCAAAGGGGGCATTTTCCCTATGTGCCGGAGCGACTAAACTTTGATGAGCTCATGGAAGAAGTTCTCGATATGTTTAGGGATACGGCCGTTTCAAAAAACATAAAACTCGAATTCAATTCAGATGAAACGCACTACCTGTTGACCGACAGAAATACCACCTCCACCATACTTCGAAATCTTGTGAATAATGCGATCAAGTTTACCAGATTTGGGGGTCATGTGGATATTTCAGCAAAGAAAGATCCGGCAGGAAAGTTTTGTGTAATTACTGTAGCCGATAATGGCGTTGGGATTACTGAGGACAAGCTAAATGGTCTATTCAATCTGGATGAAAAAATTTCTACTAAGGGCACTTCCGGCGAAACCGGACTTGGCCTGGGTTTACAGCTGGTTCAAGAATTTGTGCAGCTAAACAAGGGCAAACTGCATGTTGAAAGTAAGCCTGACAAGGGAACCACTTTTACCGTCCATCTTCCGCTGGTAAGTGATTTAAGCTCAAATTCCTAAGCTCAACATTCTCGAAAGTCGATAAATAGCAGCTACACTCAGGCTATCAGTAATCTTCCCTCTATCGCACATTTCCAACGCTTCTACGAATGGCAGCTTCCATATTTTCAGGTCTTCCGTTTCTTCAAACTCTGTTTCCCCATGGGTAAGTCCTTCGGCCAGGAATGCAATTCCCGTCTCATCTGTCACCGAGTTTGAGGTGTGAATACGGCAAATTTCTGACCATTTCTTAGCAGCAAGTCCGGTCTCTTCTTTCAATTCTCGCATGGCCGATTCCAGTATTGGAACATCCAGCGGCCCTCCACCCATAGGTATTTCCCAGGAATACTCATCCAGCGTATACCTATATTGACCTACCAGCCAGGTATTTTGATTTTCGTCAAGAGGAATAATTCCGATCGCCCAGTTTTTGTAATGGACTTTTCCGTAGAGGCTTTTTCCTCCTCCGGGATTTGTCACATCATGCTCAGTTAGTGTGATCCAGGGATTGTCGTAGATGGTTTTAGAGGAATGAGTGATCCAAGGGTTTTTGTGTTGCATGGTGTAAAAATACTTGCCAGGTTGAGCTTGTCGAAACCGAATACACATTTCGACAGGCTCAATGTGACATTAATCGATGGATAATCCCAGCTCCTTCCTCAACTCACGATCCTTATTGCTATTCTTTCCCCAATACGCTGATTTGATTGTATTGATTCGTTTTGCCTTGGTAGTTAGCCTTTCAGGATTGCTAAACCCACTCATATAGGTTTCCTCCCACCCCAGGATGGTATATGGAAAATCTGGTTCGTAATAGATGGATAGCTTTCTGTTATCGTATTCAAGTGTATAGATGTGATGCGGTTCATCTGAAAATTCAGAAGTATGAACTTCTAGCTTTGAAGCAGTTGCTTTCATTGGTTTAGCTTCCTGGTGCCTAAACCGCAAGTAAAATGTGGATGGAACAAGTTGGATTTCACCGATTGGCAGGTTCTCAGGATTGAATCTTATTCGAGACCAAAGTTCGTCTTCAAGTGTCACATTCGGCAAGGTTACATCTATATCCCCCTCTGATTCGAAGTAGGAAAAGCCACGCAACCTGTAGTTTCCATCCTGAAGATTTAGCTGCATAAATGTGTGACCACACCACTCCTGTGAAGAGGTTGTGACTTTAAGCAGATCCGGGTGCTGGTCGTAAGAGACCGGTGTGAACGTACTCATCATCATCGAATAGGGATATATTCCAGTCAGAAATTTCTTTGTCATATTGAGCTTCATCACACTCACATTATCCTCACTCTCATCTCGCCAATTATCCAATTTCACCTGCTTACTTTTTGAAAACGGCTCAGTCACAAAAACTAAGACAGCCTCTCCTGAGTGAATTTCTCCATACCTCGCCTGCTCCAACTTGTAGCTGGTGATTTCTGCTTCACCCGCATACCAATAATCATTAAAGTCACGAGGTTTTTCGGCAACTTTTTTTCCAGCCTTTGTCTCCTGCGAATTGGAAGGAGCGCAAGCTATTAGCGAGATCAAGAGAAAAGAGTAAATGAAGTTTTTCATACTAAATAATATTTACCTCTATTATAAAGGTAAAATGGGGCATTTTGTCCATCACCGTGTGCGTACATTTGCGGCATGAATTATCTGTCGGTTGAGGAGCTCAGCAAGAGCTACGATGAAAAGAAGCTGTTTGAAAACATCACCTTTGGTTTGGATCAAGGCCAGAAAGCAGCATTAGTTGGAGTGAATGGCACAGGTAAGTCCACACTGATGAAAGTGATTGCCGGCATTGAAGCGCCCGATAAAGGAATTGTTTCTTTTCGAAAAGGGCTCACCGTTTCCATGCTAAGACAGCACCCTGATTTCAACGAAGATGATACCATTCTTGAGGCTGTTTTTTCGGAAGACAAAGAGGAGCTCAACGTCATCCGTGATTATGAGATGGCGATGTATAAAACCGAGACCGATCCTGATAATGCACCAGATCTGAGTCCTATTTTGGAGAAGATGGACACACTGAATGCGTGGGAATATGAGCACCAAATCAAAGGACTCTTGGGCAAGCTCGGTATTCACAACCTTGATCAAAAAATGAAAGACCTCTCCGGAGGTCAAAAGAAGCGTGTAGCTATAGCGCAAGCACTGGTGGTAGACCCTGACGTGCTCATTCTGGATGAGCCCACCAACCACCTGGATCTGGAACTGATAGAATGGCTGGAAAACTACCTGGCAACCGCCAACCTCACCCTTCTAATGGTCACTCACGACCGTTATTTTCTGGATCGGGTGACTACCGAGATATTTGAAATTGAGCATGGCAAAATCTACAGATATAAAGGCAACTACAGCCAATTTCTGGAGAAAAAGGCTGAGCGGATGGAAATGGAAGCTGCCAGCATTGACAAGGCAAAAAACCTTTTCAAAACCGAGCTGGAATGGATGCGCCGACAACCTAAGGCTCGAGGCACCAAAGCAAAATATCGAGTGGATGCTTTCCATGATGTGAAGGCGAAAGCGCACAGTGCTGTTCAAACGCAAAAGATGGAGGTGAACCTGAAAGGCGAACGGCAGGGCAAAAAGATTTTGGAGCTGCACCACATCAACAAATCATTTGAAGGTCTGACACTTGTAAAAGATTTCAGCTATGTATTCAAACGAAGAGAAAAGATTGGGGTAATCGGGCCAAATGGAGTAGGTAAGTCTACATTTCTGAACATTCTATCTCAAAAGCTTAAACAGGATTCCGGCGAAATAGAGATCGGGCAGACTACCAAGTTTGGATACTACACGCAGGACGAAACCATATTCGATCCAAATAAAAAAGTGATCGATATCGTAAAGGAAGTGGCCGAATACATCGAGCTGGATAATGGCAGTCAGGTCACAGCTTCTCAGCTTTTGAATCAGTTTATGTTTCCACCCAAAATGCAGCACAACTTCGTTGGTAAACTAAGCGGTGGAGAGAAGAGAAGGCTTCAACTTCTTAGGGTATTGATGGCCAATCCTAACTTCCTGATTCTGGATGAACCCACAAATGACCTGGACATAACGACCTTAAATGTACTGGAAGATTACCTTCAAAATTTTGCTGGCTGTCTCATGATCGTATCTCACGATCGGTATTTCATGGACCGCCTGGTGGATCACCTGTTTGTATTCGAAGGCAATGGAAAGATCAGGGACTTCCCCGGCAACTACACAGACTACCGGGAGAAAGAAGGTGTGCCTGTAGCTGAACTTCCTAAGCAGGAAAAAGAGAAACCAAAAGCAGAAGCTGCAACGGAAAAACCAAAAGGTAGAAAGCTTAGCTACAACGAACAACGTGAGCTGGATCAACTAGACAAGGAAATACCTAAACTGGAAGCCAAAAAGAAAGAGCTTCAGGATGCAATGAATACCGAAACAGAGTACGAAAAGCTCCAGGAAATCAGCAATCAGATAAAAGCTGTCGAGGAAGAGCTGGAAGAGAAAGAAATGCGGTGGTTGGAGTTGAGTGAAGTTTAATAGATATCTTTATGAAGGAAATCATTAATCAATGAATTCGATTCCTAACAATCATAAAAAGCATTATTTAGAGGAGCTGATTCAATATAGGAAACAATGCAGGGAAAATAGCTTGTATAGTCAAAAAAGAATTGACATTGTACTCCTCACTATCAGCCCTGCCACAATAATTCTTATTCTTAATCTCATTTCTGAAAATAAAGCCTGGAACTACCTTCTATTTGTCTCAATAGTTGGATTTACAATAACAATAATCCTCAATTTTATCGGATTGTATCTTTCTTCTTTATCCAATACCTATGGAGAAAAGGATGCAACTTTAATAATAGAAAAAATCACTTATCAGGATGAGTTTCCCAGAGAAGATGAGAAAACTTCATTTGAAAAAGAGGCAGATAAATATGATAAAATGTATGGCAGGGTTAGTATTATCTCTTTCCTAATATTCGCAACAAGTATGATATTTGGAATTACTGGTTTCTTTTACTTGGTGGTCTAGAAGGCTTTTGAGGTTTTGGAGCTCCTAAGGGCCTTGGACCATCTGGCTTAGTTGGTTTATTTCTAGGATCACTCATTTTTATTCTTTTTGGATTTCTCAGTTTTATGCTTTTGTGATGGGACAATTGGTTTCGATGGTGTCTTAAGTCCTCTTTTTACAGTCTTACTTGTTTTTGAATTTTGCTTCCCCATTAAGTATAAATTTAACAAATTTTGAATTTAAGAGCTGATCCATCTTTACTAATTGGTAACCAACAGTAGTCGACCTGTGCTTCTTGCAAGTTTAAAAAGTACATCTACCTTTGCGTCGCAAAATAGGGGTGCCGATAAGCGGCTGAGATCATACCCATAACCTGATCCGGATAATGCCGGCGTAGGGAGCGGCTTTACAGCCAGTATGATAAACATTTTGGGAAGTCCCCACTTTCCATTGTTTAATTTTTAATTTTTTCAAACATGAAAGCTTTATGTATGTCGGCAGTGATGCTGCTGGCGGGCGTTGCATTTTCGCAAGACAGCCTGAAAACACAAAAGTTGGACGATGTGACGGTATACTCCACACGTGCCAACGAAAACACACCCATGACCTACTCTTCGTTATCCAAAGAGGATATTCAAAAACGAAACCTGGGTCAGGACTTACCTATTCTTCTGAACTTCACTCCCTCAATTGTTACCACCTCAGATGCGGGTGCAGGCGTGGGCTACACGGGTATGAGGATTAGAGGAAGTGATGCAACCAGAATCAACGTAACCATAAATGGAGTACCAGTCAATGACTCGGAATCGCATGGGGTGTTTTGGGTGAACATGCCGGACTTCTCTTCATCACTTAGCAGTATACAAATCCAGCGTGGAGTTGGGACCTCCTCCAACGGAGCTGGAGCCTTTGGTGCTACTGTGAACCTAAAAACCAGCAATGTTTCTCGGAATCCGTTTTTCCAATCTGATAATTCTTTTGGGAGCTTCAATACCTGGAAATCGAACCTTACTTTCAATACCGGCCTGATCAACAACCGATTCAACTTTGAAGGACGACTTTCCAAAATCACCTCAGATGGATTTGTGGATCGATCAGCTGCTGACCTCAAATCATATTACCTGTCAGGCGGAAGCTATGGTGAGCGCACCATGATCAAGGCAGTGATCTTTGGTGGGCATGAAATCACTCAGCAGGCCTGGTATGGAACGCCTGAAGCGGTACTGAATGGAGGTGAAGATGAGATCGAAAATCTGATTGCATTTTCCGGTGAGTATTCAACGCCTGAGCAGCTACAAAACGTGAGAAATGCAGACAGAACATTCAACTACTACCTGTACGATAACGAAATCGATAACTATCGTCAGGATCATTATCAGCTTCACCTTGGTCACACTTTTTCTGAGTCATTGAACTTAACAATGGCTGGCCACTACACCAGAGGTCGAGGATACTTTGAGCAATTCAAGGGCGATGAAGAATTGAGTGATTACGGTCTCGATTCGATTGAGGTAGGATCAGAGAAGATTGGAGCTTCAGATATCATCGTAAGAAGATGGCTGGACAACCACTTTTATGGAGCTACTTTTTCGTTAAGCTATCAGCAAGATGCGCTTGATATCACTTTCGGAGGAGCAGCTAATCAATACATAGGGGATCATTTTGGAGAAATAATCTGGATGCAATATGCCGGCACCACAGATATCAGGGATAGATATTATGAAGGTGATGCCACCAAAAATGACATCAATGCTTTTGTGAAGGCCAACTATGATATCAGTGATCGTATAAATGCTTTTGCAGACATGCAGGTAAGAAATGTTGCCTACGAAACTGAAGGGGTGGACAATGATCTAAACCCATATAGTGTGGACGAAAGTCTTACGTTCTTCAATCCAAAATTCGGACTGACTTATGCCCTGACCAATGAAATGAGCGTGTATGGATCATTTGCTATTGGAAATCGAGAGCCGGTACGCTCAGACTACATTGATGCAAATCCTGGTGAAATTCCATCGCATGAGACCCTACAAAATGTGGAGATGGGTGTGAGAAAATACGGCACCAGTTTTTCATATGAAGCCAACTTTTACTTCATGAATTATGAAAACCAGCTTGTGCTTACAGGTGCTGTAAATGATGTGGGATCCGGTATCCGTGTGAACGTTCCTAAAAGCTACAGAGCAGGTATCGAGCTTAGCACGATCTATAAGCTAAGCGATCAGGTGACATGGAATGCCAACCTTGCTTTAAGCAGAAATAAGATTGATCAGTTTACTGAAGTGGCTTTTGACTATGGTGAAGATTTCAGTGGATTCAGTGAAGTGAGAATTGATCATGAAGATACGGACATTGCGTACTCCCCAAGTGTAGTAGCTGGAAGCATTCTTAGCTTCGATGCAACGAATAATCTGTCGATCGAATTGATGACCAAATATGTGGGCAAGCAGTATCTGGACAATACCTCAAATGATGACCGGGCAATCGATCCATATCTGACCAACGACGTTCGAATTGCGTACAATTTCAACACTGATTTTGCTAAAAATCTACAGTTGTCATTGTTAGTCAATAATGTGCTAAATAAAGAATATTCTTCAAATGGATATACCTGGGGCTACTACTATGGCCCAACGAACTTGTATCAGCAAAACAATTATTACCCACAGGCGGGAAGGAATTTCTTAGCGGCAGTGAGTATGAGGTTCTAATGTCATCCTGAACGAAGTGAAGGATCTCCTTCATAAAAGATGCTTCGCTTCACTTAGCATGACAAGAAGCCACCTTTTCAGAGGTGGCTTTTTTTATACATCATGATCAATAACCACTTTTTCCATTTCGGTATTGATGATGTTGATTTCTTCTTGAGATAATTTAAAGCTGAGAGATTTAGCGTTCTCCTCTGCTTGCTTAGCATTCCGAGCTCCAACCAAAGCGGCTGTAATTCCTTCTCGTTGCACCGTCCAGTTGATGACCAGCTGTGCCAGCGTCACTCCATGATCCTCCGCTATGAGTTTAATTTGATCCAGGAATGAATTGGTTCTGGAGCGATTGGGTTCTTTGAAAAACTTATTGTTAGCCCGATGATCATCTCCCTTAAATTCATGGTCTGATTTGATCTTTCCAGTTAGCAAACCTCTTTGGAGTGGACTGTAAGCTAGAATCCCAACCTTCTCTTCCAGACAATATGGAATAATGTCCTTTTCAATTTTTCTGTAGACCATACTATATGGTGATTGGGTTGAGGCAAGATCGATCACCGAGTCTGCTCGCTTCATTAGCTCTACTGTATGATTAGACATACCAATCGCTCGAATTTTCCCCTGCTGCTGCAGCTCTTTCAGCGTCTCCATTGTCTCCTCAATTGGCGTGGTAGCATCCGGACGATGAATCTGGTAAAGATCGATGTAGTCAGTTCCGAGGCGTTTCAGGCTATCTTCCACTTCCTGAATAATCCCCTCCCGTCCAGCATACGCATAAGTCTTGCCTCCGTCTGTGGTTGGAAATTGATATTCCCCCTTTTCGGTCTTCCAATTAAAACCAAACTTGGTTAAGATCTCCAGATTATCCCTGCCAATTTCTTTGATCGCCTTCCCAACCAACTTCTCACTGTGCCCAAATCCATAAACGGGTGCTGTATCGATAGAGGTGATGCCCAGATCGTAGCTTTTCTTCATCGCCTCCAATGCATCCTTATCTTCATTGCCACCCCAGGCCTGCCCGCCAATGGCCCATGCACCAAAAGCGATCGGAGAAATATATAGGTTCGATTTTCCGAGTTGTACTTTTTTCAAAATTATTCTTTCAGACCCAAAGCTACCATTCAGATTCGCTATCCAAAAATCCTTTAAATGTTGCTTCTACATTGATCTGATCATTACTGTCCTCGGCATTGGTTAGTGTTGATGAAAACCGTCCTTCAATCATAATAATACTCTCAAATGGTTCTTTACGATCTGCATACACATCAAATTCATCGATGTAAGCTTTATCAATTCGGAAAAAATTATCAGGATTACCTGAAGAATTAATATCTGAATAATAAACTCTATCATGGTTGATATAATTTATTGAGATTCCAATATCGTCAGCACCCGAAATTGTCCAATCTGTAGAGTTGATTATCTCTATAATATCATGGGATGAAACTGGTTCCCACTCACAATCATTATCTGGACACAAGCCTGTCTTAAACCGAATTGATATTGTTTTCAAAAGCTCAGCTGATTGGTCAGCTGATTGCCAGCTTGCACTATATGAAAAATCTGTTCCGCGTCCGGGCCCGCCTCGATCATATTCGAAAATATCCCCATTTAGTTCACCCTTTATAAATCCAGGAAATGGCTCATGCTCAGGGATTGCAGATTCACTTGAACATGACATTAGGACAAATAGCACTAGTACTAGTTTGAACCCATTTAAGATGATGTTTAGTTTCCGTTTCATAAATCAATAATACGTTTTTTGCCATTTGGAAGTTAATCAGTAAAACGAAAAAAGCGAGAAAATTATTTTCTCGCTTTTAGGACTAAACTCATCCTTCGAGAGCCTCAGGATGACATCCTATTGGGGGCTCATGCTTTTTGCCAGATCAATCAGCTCAATAAACTCAGCCCGATAACCGAATTCATCTTTTCCCTTAGAACTCTTAGCCAAACGCAAAACATCTTCATAAGCTAAATCGCCCTTGTACTCAGAGTCTCGTAGTAGCATTCCAAAACCAGCCACAGCCATTGACCAGTCAAGGTTATCGCCGGACTTTCTTATTTCATTTTCAACAACCTTAGTGATCAATTTGCTCTTGGATCCGTCGGGTTCTTTATATCTGAATTTCACAGTGAGCAATTCATCAGATGAACTAGTCACTTTTTGATCATTTGATTGATACTTTAATGGATCAATATCCTTTACAAACTCACTCTCCACACCAACCGGAATGATCTCATAAAGAGCGGTGACGGTATGTCCACTTCCTAGCTCACCGGCATCCTTTTTGTCGTCATTAAAATCCTCATCGTTGAGCAATCTGTTTTCATAGCCAATCAACCGGTAAGCCTGAACAACAGCTGGATTGAATTCCACCTGGATCTTTACATCTTTGGCTATCGTGAACATGGTGCCACCAAACTCATTTACCAGCACTTTCTTTGCTTCCTTCATATTGTCTATATAGGCATAGTTTCCGTTACCCTTATCAGCCAAAGTTTCCATTTTGGAATCCTTATAATTACCCATACCAAAACCCAAAACTGTAAGGAATACACCCTCATCTCGCTTCTCCTCGATCAACCGCTCCATCTCTGCAGTGCTTGATGCTCCTACATTGAAATCGCCATCTGTTGCCAGTACCACACGGTTATTACCTCCCTCGACATACTGCTCCTTGGCTAGTTTATAGGCCAATTTGATTCCGGCTCCTCCCGCAGTAGATCCTCCGGCCTGAAGCTGATCCAGTGCTTCCATGATCTTCTTTTTGTCATTGCCATCGGTGGGCTCCAATACAACTCCTGCAGCACCAGCATACACCACAATCGATACTTTGTCCTGCGGACGAAGCTCATTCACCAATAATTTAAAGGCTGACTTTAACAATGGTAACTTATTTGGAGCACTCATCGATCCCGATACATCAAGTAGGAAGACAATGTTTGAGGCTGGGAGATTATCCAACTCAATTTTCTTACCCTGTAATCCTATCTGTGCAATCAAATGCTTTTCATTCCATGGCGCTCTTGCCAGCTCAGTATTGATTGAAAATGGATCCTTACCTGTTGGATTTTCATAGTCATAGTTGAAGTAGTTTATCATCTCTTCGATTCGCACCGCATCTTTTGGAGGTAGCTGGCCATTGTTTATAAACCTCCTCATGTTGCTATATGAGGCTGCATCCACATCGATAGAGAAAGTTGAGAGTGCATTATCCAGTACTTTTTTAAAACCATTTTCATGAATGGTGGAGTACTCTTCAGTGTTGTGATATTGTCCCTGATCGTAATATGCCGGAGCATAACTCATCGACATATTGCCAGCTCCTTTTGCTAGTTTACTTCGCTGCATCATCGGTCGACTTACCGCATCTTCAGCTACTGCCACTTCTTGCAGCTCTAGCTCGGCGAACTTAAGTGTGACATCCAGCACCTTGCTTTTTCCTACTTTCACCTTTTTGGTTTCATAACCGATGAATGAAAACACGAGAATTGATTTTTCACTTGCCTCCTCTATGGAATAAAAGCCATTTACATCTGTAGTGGTGCCTGAGCTCGTTCCTTTGATAACAACACTTACACCCGAGAGGGTCTGACCATTCTCATCATAAACGGTCCCGTTTACATATCTGGCACTAACATTGAATGCCATTAAAGTTGTAAGAAGAATTATTAACTGTTTCATATGATTTTTCATTTGATTTGACATTGGGATGCAGGCATGAATGAGATTCCATAAAAATTTTTGATTTTTTTCTGAGCAAGTCAAAAACCATATCACCCACAGACGAATTACAACTGCAGTTTTATCGGAAAACCGGCAATCAGGAGGTGCTGGGTGAGCTGTACAATAAATACATTCACCTGGTCTATGGTTTGTGCCTGAAGTACCTGAAAAACAGAGATGATGCGCAGGATGCAGTCATGTCCATATATGAGCAAATAAGTGAAAAACTGCTAATAACTGAAGTTCAACATTTCAAAAGCTGGCTCTATATGGTCAGTAAAAATCATTGCCTCATGGAACTGCGTAAAAAGAATCCTGAGATTCATGCTGAAGTTTTTATGGAATCTGATGAAGCAATGCATCTTAATGATGAAAAAGTGGAGCTAGAGAAAGATCTAACTGCATTAGAAGATTGCATCGAAGAGTTGAAAGAGGAGCAGCAGCGATGTGTAAAGCTCTTTTTTCTAGAGAAAAAAAGCTATCAACAGGTAAATGAGGAAACCGGGCTTAACATGAAAAAAGTGAAAAGCCATATCCAAAATGGAAAGCGTAACTTGAAAATGTGTTTGGAAAGCAAGAATGTCAAACGATAAGAACCATAGCGAGCAATTTGAAAGATATCTGAAAGGACAGATGAGTCCTGAGGAAGCGAATGCTTTTGAGCGTGAGGTGCTGGATGATCCGTTTGCTACAGAAGCATTGGAGGGTTATGAAGGTCAGGACTTAAGTGTTCTTAATGATATTGAAAAGCTGAGAGGTCGAGTATCTGCGCAAAAAAGAAAAAGCTTTCCATTTATGAAGATAGCAGCAGCTGTTGCCCTTCTGTTTGTTGCGTCACTTACGGTTTACTTCTTAACAACTCAGGTGAGCGGAGATCAGCTGGCCATGGAAAAAGAACCAGTTGAAGAACTTAGCCAATCAAGTCCAAAGCCAGATACTATTCGCATAGATTCAAAAAAAGAAATTCAAGTTGCGGAAGACATCCAAACAGACACATTTAAGAAAAATGGACTGAAAGTCGAGGGTGAGAATGACATTGTTGTGAACCTGGATCACGATGTTACTACCGACATTCAAGAAAACCTTATTTCCGAAAATGTACCGGATAATGAAGAAGCGGATCAGCCTGAAGGAAATGGACAGGATCTTCTGTTAGCTGAAACTGAAGAGCGCATCGAGCCAGAAGATGACGCATCTGACTTACTTCAGGGAAGAGCAGCCGGAGTACAAATCGCGGAAACCAGATCAGAGCCAAAGCCCGATTATATAGATACATCAGAGCTCGAGGAGGTGGTTGTCATGGCTCAGCCTTTGGTTGCTAAAAAAGAATCGTTTAGCTCTGCTTTAAGTGAGATAGAAGAGCCCAAAGCCAAAAAATCTGCTGTTGCAAGAAGTAGATCAACAGCCAATGAAATTGTGACTGGAATGGTAACCGATGATTACGGCGAACCTTTACCCGGTGTGAATGTGGTTATTAAAGGAACTACAACTGGTACGGTCACAGATATTGATGGAAGTTATCAGCTCCCCAAGTCTGATGATATGATCCTGACATATGCATTTGTAGGGTTTGAATCTCAGGAAATTGAAGTTGGTGACCGCTCCAACATCGATGTAAAAATGGGAGGGGCTATGGAACTTCAGGAAGTGGTTGTTACTGGCTATAGCAATGTAACTTCAACAGGCTACACTCCAGCCAAACCAATCGGCGGAAACAAATCCTACAAAAAGTATCTTGACGAAAATCTCAGATATCCAGAAGCTGCAAGAATTAATGAAATTGAAGGAACTGTAGTATTGGAATTAACAATTGATCCATCTGGAGCGATCAATCAGATAGACATCAAAAAAAGCCTGGGATATGGTTGTGATGAAGAGGCAATAAGATTGGTAAAAGAAGGGCCAATGTGGACGGCTGCTAAAAAAGATGGAATTACAGTAGAAGACAAAGTTAGGGTGAGGGTGACGTTTAAACTTTAACCCCACTCACCACCCGATCCTTCCCTTGCATATCCTGATGAATAGCAGCTTCTGAATATCCAACATCTTGCAGGTATTCCTTCACTATAGCTCCAAACTTTTCATGGATCTCAAAGTATAGCTTCCCGCCTTTTTTCAGGGATTTCAATCCCTCATCAGCTATACGTTTATAAAAAATTAGTGGGTCATTGTCGGGGACGAATAAGGCAATTTCTGGCTCATGCTCAGTCACATTTTTGGACATTTCGACTAGCTCTTTTTGAGGTATATATGGAGGGTTACTTACCAAAATATCCAGGTTCGATTCAGGCAAGTTTTCCTTTAAAATATCTGATTGATGAAATACCGATTGTGCACCTAATTCGTTCGAATTTTTCTCAGCGATAGCGATCGCTTCTCCTGAGACATCCGTTCCAAAAACCTGAACTTTAAATTCCAACGAAAGTGTTGCGGCAATACAACCTGATCCTACCCCTACATCCAGAATGCGAGGCTTCTCCACATTGTTTTCTCGAATGATTAACTCAACCAATTCTTCCGTTTCAGGTCTGGGAATTAGGGAGCCAGGAGCAACTTGAAATTTTCTTCCATAGAAATCAGCAACTCCAGTAACGTACTGGATAGGCTCAAACTGAAGGAGTCTTTTTATATAGCTATCTAGTCGATCTGTATCAACATCAAGATTCCCATCAAAGAGAATCTCAGTTTTTGAAATGTCGAAAGCATCTTCCAGCAAGATGTAAGAAATGTTCTCAGCCTCCCTTCTATCATAAACTTTTTCCAGCTGTTTCGCTGTTTCTTGCCAGATTTGCTTCACATTCTTCATTCAAAAGCGAAATTACACACTCAGTGGATGATAGCCGATACATGCAAAGAGCTCTGGCACTTGCCAAACTTGGAAGAGGCCATGTCTCGCCCAACCCAATGGTAGGTTGTGTGATCGTCCACAAAAACAAAATCATCGGCGAAGGGTACCACCAAAAATTTGGTGAAGCACATGCTGAGGTTAATGCGATCAACTCTGTAAAAGATCAATCGCTTCTTTCTGAGAGTACTGCCTATGTTTCGCTTGAGCCTTGCGCACATCACGGAAAAACACCACCATGCGCAGATCTGTTAATTGAAAAAAAGCTAAAACGGGTTATAGTCGCTTGCAGAGACCCTTTTGATCAGGTAGATGGAAAAGGAATAGAAAAGCTGCGAAAAGCTGGTATTGAAGTTGAAATTGGGATTCTTGAGAATGAAGCTAAAGAATTAAATAAGCGCTTCTTCACATCTGTACAAAAGGAACGACCGTATATCATTTTGAAATGGGCACAAACTTCCGACGGATTTGTGGCCAGAGAAAATTACGACTCCAAGTGGATCAGCAATGCAAATTCTAGACAACTTGTGCACAAATGGCGAACAGAGGAAGATGCAATATTGGTTGGAAAAAACACCGCACTTCACGATAATCCATCGCTAACAGCACGTGATTGGGAAGGAAGAAATCCTGTAAGGGTGTTGCTTGACAGCAACCTTGAAATACACTCGGACAGCAACCTATTTAGTAAAGAAGCCAAAACATTGATTCTGAATTCTCTTGAGGAGAAAGTCGAGGGAAACATTGAGTGGATTAAAACAGAGATGAACAACCCCTGGAGTGTGCTACGTCAACTCCATGAACGCATAATTCAATCAGTAATTATTGAAGGTGGCTCTCAGGTTTTGAACTCTTTCATCAATGAAGATTGTTGGGATGAAGCTAGAGTATTTACTTCCAATTCCACTTTTGGTAAGGGAATTCGACCACCAGAGCTAGATGGAAAAATTGTAAGTAAAGAATCTATTTTTGCAGATCAATTGACCATTTATCAAAATACCAATGGCTGAAGATTTAACCATAATGACAGAAGCGAGCAAGGAGGAAAAGTATCAATCTCTGATTCCACAGATCAAAGGATTGATCTATGAAGAACAAAATCTTGTAGCCAATCTCGCCAATATCTCCGCAGCACTCAAAGAGGCCATGGGATTCTTTTGGGTGGGTTTCTATTTGGTAGATTCTGAAGACGAATTGGTTCTAGGGCCGTTTCAAGGCCCAGTTGCCTGCACCCGAATCAAAAAAGGAAAGGGTGTTTGCGGCTCCAGCTGGCAAAGAGATAAAGTGTTGATAGTGCCCAATGTGGATGAGTTCCCCGGGCACATTGCCTGCGCTTCCGCCTCGAAATCGGAGATCGTACTTCCTCTCAAGAAACATGGAAAAATCATCGGCGTTCTTGATGTAGACAGTGACAAACTGAGTGATTTTGATGAGGTAGATCAGTTGTATCTACAAAAAATCCTCGACCTTCTCCCTTAACATACTTTAACCACTCCAAGGTAGCCTGTAGCCATTATCTAGCCTAAGGTCTGTATTTTTGCTGCCGTGTCAGACAAGGTGAAAATACGACTGAGCTTTCTGGGAGCACTTATCTGCTGGCTGTTGTTTACTGGCTCTAGCATCTATTTGCTTTTAGTGCAGAGTTATGAAATGAAGGTGGATTTTTCCAACTTCTTTCCCCAGCTGTGCTTCACCGGCTTTGTACTCTCCACTTTTGCATATTACAGATATATAATAACCAAGGCCGACTCTCTCAATTTCACCGATCTGCTTTGGAAGGTGTTTATCACCGGACTTATAACTACTCTCATCTCACTGGCGATCAAGTTTTTCTTTTCGATTTTCGCCAATAGCACACTTGTAGAAAGTCCCCTTACTGTCAATTTTTTCTACAATATCCTGCTGGGGCTTGTTGTCATTTTTATGATTTCCACGCTAGTTGTCTGGAAGCGGCTAATTCTCTATCAAAAATCAAAAAACCTGCTGCAGCTTTGGGGCTTCTTTGAGGTGGCACTGGTTGGCAGTCTTCTTTTCGATTTTTTCGGTTCCACATTCGGAGATACCAATTTCCGCGTAGCTCTCGTCATCCTTGGGTGCTTCTCACTGATACTGGTTTTTAACCTCAAATGGGTGGCCTACCTGAATTTCAAGCAGAAGTGGAAGGGCATTCTTTTCATTCTGCTATCAGCGATTTACCTGTATCATTTCTTACTTAATCTGGCATATTTCTCCAGCACAGAGGTTTTGGTCATAGACCTATTTGACCGGGTTTTCACCTGGGGACTATTTGGTTTCCTTTTCTTCTATGCCATCATCTCCATACTTGTTACTCTTTTCAACCTGCCCACCTCCTCTGTATTTGAGCAGAAGCTAAAAGAAGCTCTCGATTTTCAAAAATTGAGTCAATCAATCCCTAGGGGTGAAACAAAAGATCAAACGTATGAGATACTGCTAGACAGCTCCATGAGTGCGGTATTCGCTGATGCTGCCTGGCTCGAGGTGAAAGACGATCATGGCACATCGCAGGTAATAAGAAATCTGAAAGATGAGGGAGTGGATGATATCAAATCATCGATAAAAAGTGAGACCATTAAGTCCATTTTAAATTTTGAGCTGAAAAATGAAGTCAACCCCGGAAAGCTAACCGACGATTTAAAGCACCCTCAGTTCAAGTCTATCATTGCCTTGCCAATCATGGTTCAAAGCAAGCAGCTTGGTTATATCGTTCTTCTAAATGAAGTATCAGAGGCTTTCAATCGGGAGATGGTCAATATCATCACCACATTCGTAAACCAGGCGAGTATCTCACTGGAAAACCTTTCTCTGATTCAGGAGTCAATCGAAAATGAGCGATACAAAGAGCAGTTGAAAATTGCCAAAAACGTTCAGAAAAGTCTGCTACCTACATCACTTATAAACAATGATCACCTAACCATGGCTGCATTCTCAATGGCTGCCGACGAAGTAGGAGGTGATTATTATGACATTTTGGAGTACAAGAAAAATAGATTTGGGCTGATCATCGGAGATGTATCAGGAAAAGGCACCAGCGCTGCATTCCAGATGGCTCAGATGAAGGGAGTCTTTCACAGCCTTGCCACCCAGGGCATTTCACCTGAGGAGTTTAACAAACAAGCGAATCTTGCGTTGAGCAAATGTCTGGAGCGTTCATCCTTCATCACCTCCACCTACTTCGATATCAATACGGATAAAAGCATCCTTCATTTTTCCAGAGCTGGACATTGCCCTAGTCTTTTCTATTGTAAAAATGAAAACACTGTAAACTATCTCGAGTGTGATGGTATGGGTCTGGGCATGGTAAGAAACTCAAGCTACAATGAATACGTTCATAGCAATACTGTGAATTACCATGCAGGGGATACACTTTTATTGTACACCGATGGGATCACTGAGGCGAAAAACCAAGATGGTGAGCAGTTTGGAAGTGAGCGCTTGAAGAAGTCTTTTACCACCCATGCCTCAAAAGCACCCGACCAAGTAAAAGAAGGAATTAAAAATGATCTCTCTGAATTTATTGGGGAGATGATAATAGATGATGACTATACATTGGTAGTTGTCCAATTTAAAGGCAAAGAGAAAAATGGCTGAAATCACAACCGAGAATAAAGACGGAATTCATTTCATCACCGTGAATGGTGAGATAGATGCAGGATCAAGCATCTACCTTGACGATGCATTGAAGGCTGCAATGGAAAATGGAGAAAAGAAAATAGTGGCTGATTTGTCGGGACTTATCTATATCTCCTCGGCTGGATTAGGCGTATTTATCTCTCACCTGGATGAATTTAAACTTCAAAACATTGATCTCGCACTGTATGGAATCAATGATTCTGTGAAGCAAGTATTTGACATTCTGGGGCTTGAAAAATTATTAACCATCGTAGAAAACAAGGAAGCAGCGATTAGCTCATTGAATGAGTAACAAACTGACCATAGGGTGTAACAAAAATGAACTGGTGAAAATCCGCCAGTTCACCTCAGACATGCTGGAGCAGCATCAGGTGCCTGACCTTCAGGCGCACAAGCTGGTTTTGGCTGTAGATGAAGTGTGCGCCAACCTCATCATTCATGCAAATGACTGCAACCCGAAAAGTCAAATAGAATTTGACATAGATTTTAAGCCTAAACAGATTGTTTTCACATTTAGGGACAGAGGTGTTGGATTTGACATCAACGAGTACGAATCTCCATCTATGGAAGAGCTCGTTTCTTCCAGAAGACAGGGAGGTCTCGGATTGATGCTTGTCAAAAGAATAATGGACAAAATTGAGTTCTCTACTGAAAAGAATCACAATATTTGCAGGCTCATAAAAATGTATCCTTAAGTGAGAAATATCCTCATTTTCAACATATTGCTTTTAGCTGGCTGTCAGTACTTCCAACCTAAGGAAGAGACCAAAGAAAAGGTCATAGCCAGAGTAGGTGAAAAAGAATTGGCAGCCTCAAACATCAAGGAGCTTATCCCTGCAAACTTATCCCCTACAGATAGTGCGGTATTCGTTGAGAAGTTCGCCTTAGACTGGGTGAAAAAACAGCTGATGATCAGTCGTGCAGAGGAAGCAATCGATTTCAATGAGGCAAGAATCCAAAAGAAAGTACTAGACTACCAGTATGCACTTATGGTGCACGAACTTGAGAAGAAATACATTGACGCAAACCTTGATGAAGAGGTGAGTGATGAAGAGATTCAAGATTACTACAATGAAAAGGCTGAGAATTTCGTACTAAGACAAAATCTGGCCAAGTGTATCTATTTCAAAGTACCATCTAAAGCACCAAATGTATGGCGCTTACGAAGAGCATTAAATAATTATCCAAAGGACACAGTTCAGTTATGGGAATATGCCAATGAGCATGCGGTGAAAGCTTTTGTAGAAGACTCGGTTTGGGTAAAGTTTGATGAAGTACTGATGGAAACACCTCTTAAGGATGTCAATGATAAATCGGCCTTTTTAAAAAGGAACAGCTCAGTAGAAGTACGAGATGAAGACTACATTTATTTTTTAAGAATATTTGAACACAGAGTGGTGGGAGAAATAGCTCCGCTGGAGTTTATCAGAGAAAATGTCTCAGACATCATTATCAACAAACGGAAAATTGCCCTAAAGAAGGAGCTGGAAAAGAAAATTTATGAAGAAGCAGAACAGACAAATGCGTTTGAGATTTATAGCAATTAGTGCGGCACTTATATACTCACTTACTTCCCTTGCCCAGAACAATGAAGTAGTGATCGATAAAATCATAGCTAAGGTAGATGATTACATCATTCTAAAATCCGAGTTGGAACGATCCTATCTAGACTTTCTCTCGAGAGGCCAAATGAGAGGCAGTAATGCGAAGTGCCAGATTTTGCAGCAGCTTGTCGTAAACAAAATGCTAATGGCACAGTCAGAGATAGATTCTATCTTCGTCCTCGACGCGGAAGTCAACCAAAATCTGGACAGAAGAATGTCCGTGATGGCTCAGCAATTTGGAGGTGAGGAAGAAATTGAAAAAGCATACGGCAAAAGTATTGCGCAGATTCGTTCTGAAATATTTGACAATATCAAAGAGCAGCTTACCATCCAGAGGATGCAATCAGAGCTGACCTCAGACATGAAAGTAACTCCAGCTGAGGTGAAAAAATTCTTCAAGAACATACCGCAAGATTCTTTGCCTTACTTCTCTACAGAAGTATCGGTTGCTCAGATCGTAAAAGAGGCCAAGCCTGGCAAGATCCAAAAGGATAAAGTAAAAAACTTGATGTTAGATATCAGAAGCAGGCTGGAGAGCGGGGAGTCTTTTGCAGCTTTGGCGAAGCAATACTCTCAAGATCCAGGATCTGCCTCCAGAGGTGGTGAGTTGGGATTTTTTAGCCGGGGTGAACTTGCTCCTGAATATGAAGCGGCAGCTCTTTCAATGAAACCAGGAGATATATCCATGCCTGTGGAAACACAGTTTGGGTTTCACTTGATCCAATTGCAGGAAAAACGAGGAAACACATTTAAGACGAGACACATTTTGATAACTCCTCAACCGAATAGAGATGATTATCAAAAAACAGAGAATTACCTTGATAGTATCAGAAATAAAATAATGACTGATAGCATCACCTTCCAGGCTGCAGCAAAAGAATATTCAGATGATCAGCTGACTTCATCAGCGGGTGGCTTCTTTCAAGATGAAACGGGGGCATTAAGAGTTCCCGCAGATCAGCTCGATCCTAATATTTTCTTCACCATAGACACTATGAAAATTGGGAATATTACAAAACCTATTCGATTCCAAAAGGAGGATGGAAGCTATGCGTTTCGAATCATCTATTACAAAGATAAGGTAGCCCCACATCAAGCCAATCTGGATCTGGATTACCAAAAAATCGCAGCGGCTACTCTGAATCAAAAGAAGAATCGGCGTATTTCCGAATGGTTTGAAAAGGCAAGAGGCAATGTATTCATAGAGATAGACCCTGAATACGATTATTGTAACCTCACCAATTAATTTACGATTAAAGAGGAAATCGAAAGTAGAACTAGATAGATCAATATGGCAGAAACGAAAGATGTGAAACTGGCAGACGAATTGGCTCAGGATTTTCAAGCTCTTGAATCAGAAATTTCAAAAAAGATCATTGGCCAATCAGATGTTGTCAGGCTACTCATCACTTCGCTTTTCTGTAATGGTCATTCACTCCTTGTGGGAGTTCCCGGTCTGGCTAAAACGCTCCTAGTTCAGACTGTTTCAAAATGCCTTGGACTTGATTTTAACCGAATTCAGTTTACTCCGGACTTAATGCCATCTGACATTCTTGGAGCTGAAACATTGGATAAAGAGCGAAACTTGCGATTCATTCAGGGTCCGGTTTTCTCCAATGTGATCCTCGCCGATGAAATCAACAGAACCCCTCCTAAAACTCAGTCTGCTCTATTGGAGGCGATGCAAGAGGGTGCGGTAACAATAGCTGGAAAAAACTATGAGTTAGATAAACCATTCTTCGTTCTGGCTACCCAAAACCCAATTGAGCAGGAAGGTACCTATCCACTTCCGGAAGCTCAGCTAGATCGCTTCATGTTTATGATCAAATTGGACTATCCCAAGTATGAGGATGAGATTGAAGTGATAAAAAACACCACTACAGTTCAAACCGGTGAGGTAGCGGAGGTCATTTCTAAAGAAAAAATTCTGAATTATCAGGAGTTGGTCAGAAAGGTGCCAGTTGCCGATAATGTATTTGAATATGCGGTGAACCTTGTAGCCAAAACAAGGCCCAGTGGAGAGAAAGCAGACCCAATTGCCCAGGAATATCTGGAGTGGGGAGCAGGCCCAAGAGCTGGTCAGTTTCTGATTCTTGCTGCAAAGTGTAACTCTTTGATCAATGGCAAATACTCACCGGACATTGAAGATGTTAAGTTGGTAGCAGCTCCTGTGCTACGACATAGAATAGTGCGCAACTTTAAAGCTGAGGCCGAAGGAATTACTGAAGAAAAAATTATCTCCGATCTACTCTAGGCTTAGAATTGCTTCAAAAAGCGGATATCGTTTTCTGAGAATAGTCTTAAATCATCCAGTTGATATTTGAGCATCGTCACCCGCTCAATACCCATACCAAAGGCAAACCCACTATACATAGTGGAGTCTATTCCGCAATACTCCAAAACGTTCGGATCAACCATACCTGATCCAGCAATTTCCACCCATCCTGTTTGCTTGCAAATCTTACAGCCTTCTCCTCCGCATATAAAGCAGCTAATATCAATTTCCGCACTTGGCTCTGTGAACGGGAAGTAAGATGGCCTCAATCTAATTTTGGTATCCTTACCAAACATCTCTTTTGAAAAGTGATATAGGGTGTTTTTCAAATCTTTGAAACTGATATTTTCTCCCACAACCAATCCCTCAACCTGGTGGAAAAAACAATGGGCTCTTGCAGAAATAGCCTCATTTCGATAGACCCGTCCAGGCATGATTGAACGGATAGGTGGCTTTTTCTTATTCATTAGCCTCACCTGCACATTGGATGTATGCGTTCTCAATAGGATGTCCGGATTTTTCTCTATGAAATAAGTATCCTGCATTTCTCTTGCAGGGTGATTTTCAGGGAAGTTTAGTGCAGTAAAGTTGTTCCAGTCATTGTCGACCTCCGGACCATCTTCAACATTAAAACCTTGACGCTCGAAGATTTCTATGATTCTGCTCCTAACCTGCGAAATCGGGTGGATAGATCCCTCTGTACCATATGCACCTGGCAAGGTAACGTCCACATCTCCAGATGATTTTCTACCTGTTCCAATAGAACTGGAAAGTTCTTTGAGCTTAGATTGAGCTAAGTTTTTAAGCTTGTTTAGCTCAGGCCCTAATTCGCGTTTTTGGTCGCCAGGTACTTGCTTAAAATCCTCGAAAAGATCATTGATAATGTTATTCCTACCAATGAATCTCAGTCTAAAATTTTCTACTTCCTCCTCTGTTTTGGCGACCGCATTTTCTACTTCAGAAATAAGAGATTTTACTTTATCGAGCATTTCGTTTCACAATTCAAAAATGAATTGCAAAAATAGCAATTATACTGAGGTATGTGATTTCCTCATTTTGATTTCGGGCGGAATCAATTTTGCCAAGCGTGCCGCTTCTCTTCGCATCAGCTTGCGATCCAATATCGCACCAACAATTACTGTTACGACTGTCATAATCAACATTAACCATAGCTCTCCAATATTCTGAAAAACAACAGCGAAGGCGATTACTATAATATTGTATGATACCAAACTAATGGTAGATTGAGCATGATTCAAACCAAGCTTTAATAGTACATGATGAATGTGGTTCCTGTCAGGAGATAGTGGTGGACGTCCAGTAAAAAGCCTTATCAAAATAACTCTTAAAGTATCATAAACTAGAATAACAAAAAGCGCAAGACTTGTTGCCACAGGAGATAGAATGACTGAAGGTGGAATTGGGGTTGTCAGGAATTTCACCATTAAAGTTGTGAGCATAAATCCAAACACCATTGAGCCTGTATCTCCCATAAATACCTTTGACGGGTACCAGTTATAAAGCAAAAAAGAAAAAGTAGCTCCAGTTATTGCAAATGCAAACGTCGCATCGATCATGTTGCCACTTTTAAAAGAAGCCCAGCCGAGAAACGAAGAAATGATTAGTGCGATGCTTCCAGCCAGACCATCAATTCCGTCAATCAAATTGAATGCGTTGGTCATCACAACAATAACAAAAACGGTAAAAATTTCATCAAAGACCCATGGGAATGTGTGAATTCCAAAGAGTCCATTTAATCCTTCGATTTTCACTCCTCCCAAGTATACAACTAAGAATGCTGAAAAAATTTGAACCACTAACTTATGCTGTGCCAAAAGGCTGGAAAGGTCATCCCTAACACCTAAGAAGAAAATTAAAATGATCCCTCCCAAGAAGTACTTCTCAGTAGCTAAATCTGCGAAGGAAACCGAAAGAACCAAGGCAATAAGTATCCCAATAAATATTGCAATACCTCCTAGAGAGGGGGTGCTAATGCTATGAATCTTCCTTTTGTCTGGCTTATCCAATAGACCGAGCGACCTGAACAATCGGATTATCACAGGCATCAAAGTCAATGTGACTAAGAAGGAGGTTGCTATGGCGAGCGGTAAACTCATAATTTTTGGTTACTTACGGCGAATAAGTAGTTTCCAGACTTAAAAATGTAAATTTTATAAGGGAATATTAGACTATTTCGGCAAAAGAGCAGATTTATTAGTTGAAACGCATCATTATTTAGTTTTCAAAGCTTTCTGCCACTTCCACGCTGATTCCATCATGTTATCCAAATTGTAGGTAGGTTTCCAGCCTAACACTCTATTTACTTTAGACGTATCGGCAAACACCTTTTCTACATCTCCCGGCCGCCTATCTACTATTTCATAATTCAATTTTTGGCCAGATACAGATTCGAATGAGTTTATTACCTCAAGTACGGTGTGTCCCTTTCCTGTTCCTACATTAAAGAATTCGTAGTTTTTCTCCATATTCGGAGTAAACTCCAAAGCTGAGATGTGAGCTTTAGCTAGGTCTACCACATGGATGTAATCTCGGATGCAGGTACCGTCAGGAGTATCATAATCACCTCCAAAAACATTTAATTTTTCTCTTATCCCCGCTGCTGTTTGCGTGATAAATGGAACTAAATTGTTTGGTACACCCAGAGGCAATTCCCCTATGATGGCGCTTTCATGAGCTCCAATTGGATTAAAATATCTTAAAGAGATCGCCTTAAATTTTGTATTAGACTTGCAAAAGTCTTCAATAATTTCTTCACCAATTTGCTTCGTATTTCCGTAAGGGGATTCTGCCTCCTTTTTGGGAGAGGCCTCTGTCACAGGTAAAACATCCGGCTGACCATACACAGTACATGAAGATGAAAACACAAATTCATTCACATCGTGTTCTTGACACAAGTTTAGAAGGTTAATGAGTGAGGTTACATTGTTGTTGTAATAATGCAACGGTTTTTGAACAGATTCGCCTACAGCTTTTGAAGCTGCAAAGTGAATGATAGCATCTATTTGATAATTTTTAAATAAGGATCTCACGCTAGAGACTTCAGTCAGATCCAATCGCTCAAAGTCGACATTCTTTCCACTTATTGTTTCAATTCCATCCTTCACATCCACCAGTGAATTGGAAAGATTATCTACAACAATGACATTGTATTCCTTAGCAAGTAACTCAACACATGTATGAGAACCAATGAAACCTAGCCCTCCTGTAACCAATACATTTTTCATGACTAGTACGCTTTTTGATCTCCCTTGGCTATCGCAAGGGCTGTGAGAAGAATAATTTTAAAGTCGAGAGTCAAAGACCAATTTTTCACATAAAACCGATCCAGTTTGACCCTGCCGCTCATGTCGCTCAGTTCTGCAGTTTCACCTCTAAACCCCCGTGCCTGAGCTAACCCTGTTATCCCTGGTTTTACTGCGTGTCTTTGCCAGAACCTATCAATTTGTGGCTGAAACTCTTCATTCAAAGCAATTGGATGTGGTCTAGGGCCTACGACAGACATGTCACCTAAAAACACATTGATAAACTGAGGTAACTCATCGATAGAAGTTTTTCTCAGAATAGCACCAATTTTGGTTATTCTGCTATCATCTTTAGTTGCCTGCTTAAACTTCGCGCCTTTCTGAAAAGTCATGGTACGGAATTTCCAACAAAGAAAATCTTCATTGTCTTTCCCATGACGCTTTTGCTTGAAGAAGACTGGGCCACTAGATTCAAGCTTAATTAAAAGACCAATAACAGGAATTAGCCAAGACAAAATAAATAGCAGAACAAGTGAAGAGAAAATGATATCAAAGACTCTCTTTACAATTCTATTTATCTCATGATCCAGAGGGATGGTATTGACATTGATTATCGGAATATTACCATACTGCTCGATGGAGAGATTATGTGTCATCAGTCTACTGAACTGAGATATTAGATTGATCTTAATAAGATTGTTTTCTGCAAAATCAATTATTTCCTTAACATCATCTTCGCTTAGGCTAGGAAGGTGACAAAAAATGATATCAGCATTTCTATCAAGAGCTATCTTTTCTATTTCGCTGATATCATCTTTTTTAGAATCCTTATCAACAATACCTACTAACTTATAGCCTAGTTCGGGGTTCTCATTAAAATGCTCTACTAGAGTGTCGGCCAAGTCCCCACCTCCAATGATAAGAACATTTCGAAGGTTATATCCTTTTGTTCGGGAGTACCGAATGAAATAGTGCCACATCGACCTCCAAAAAATAATAGAAGTGGTAAAAACTAAGTAAGTAATAAACAGATACTTTCTAGAATAATCAACGGGCTCTAATGCAAACCACAAAGCAAACACTATTGAAAGGTTGATTACCAAAGCAGAAAGAACCCTATTGAGATGATCCAAAAGCTGTGATTGGCGGTTTATTTCCTGTAGACGGCTACTAAAGAAAATTAGAATCCAAATTATATTAAGGAAGATATGAAGTGAACCGTATTGAGGGGGATAGTTGTATGAGTTAAACTGATAAAAGGATGCTACCAATATCCCGGTATTAAGAGATATTAAATCTCCTAGAAGAAAGACGATGAGGAAGTATTTGGAATAGCGGTACTTTGACATTGCTTTATTAAAAGAGTAAAAATAGCTATTAACTTTTTGCCGAAATTCGTTGTTTAAGAACTCGCAAAACAAAAAGAGGATTTCCAATAAAGTATCGCCTAAATAGTCTTTTAGGTTCTTTAAGAAAGCGATAGAACCATTCTAATTTTAACTTGTAATAAATATTTGGCGTCATTTTCGAAGCACCTGATATGTACTCAAAAACCGCACCCCCTGTTAAAGCTACATTAAAACTGAGTTTTGCTAGGTTATCAGTTAGCCATTTCTCTTGTATTGGCATCCCCATACCAACTATCAAAATGTTAGGCTGACATCTTTCAATTTCTCTAATCAATACCTCTGTTGTTGAATCGTCTAAGTAGCCATGGTGGTAACCTGCAATTTTAAGATTTGGATATTTTCTTTTCAATTTAGTCGCTGCTACTTCAATCACATGGTTTGAAGAGCCCACCATGAACCAAGAATAACCTTTCAAACTAGATTCCTCAGCCAACTCCCACATCCATCTATTATAAGTAATCTTTTCAGGAATATGCTTATTCAAAATTTTTCCACCAAGTCTAACCCCATCTCCATCGCAAAAATTAATATAGGCATCAGCTAGGAATTTTTTGAACTCCTTATTTTTTGCAGCGATATTCATTCCATGAATGTTGACATTAGAAAAAATTTCTTTTCTAGAAGTCTCAATACAATTGCTGACCTGTGCCGTCAATTCTTTGGAGGTAACACAATGAATTTTTATACCCAAAATAGTACATGACTTGATTTCATTCATTTCGACTGGCTATATCATTAATTATTTTGTTGATAATATTGTGGCTTGAATCCTGAACGCTGATAAATTGCTCGATATTCTTTTCCTTATATCTGAATTCTAAAGCTTTCTGAATATGAGAAAAATTAAGGCTATTATAGTCATCAATCCAGTAAAATAGATCAAAGAAAATTTCATTACACTCCATCTTTCTATAGTCTACATCCTTGTCCTTAATGTATAAGACTGGAATTCGATCTTTAACGATCTCAAACATTACGGTAGAGGGCAAAGCGTAACTAAGTGTAACATTGCATTTTGCAATTGACTCTTGTAATGACTCCTTTGTTCCGTCAATAAACTGAATGGATTTGTAATCATATTCGTTAAAATCTCTTGGATGTTTTCGTACAAGAATGTTGACATCATTGTTTCTCCCCCACTCATCAATAAACTCAAAAAATGCATTCTGTTTTTCCTCTAATTCTGAAAGCCCATGCCATGAATAAGCTTCTCCAATGACCAATAGAGTATATGAACCTTTAGGCTTTTTTGAGGAATATTTGACTTCATCAAATCTTGGTATGCCAACAGCAAAAGTCCGTGTTGGCTCTGCTCCACTTGAAATCAGGTTTTTTCTGGTGACTTCTCCGGAACAAAACAAAAGATCACACTTAGAAAACCTAGATTTAAACCCATAGAGCACATGCCTGATTTTTTTTTTCAAGTCCCTCTTTTCTTTCCATAATAGAATCGCGTCTTGTATAAAGTATACTTGGCTGTCTCTTTGAATCGAACTTATAGCCAAATATTCTAAAACGCCTAAATCTCCAGCGATAACCACATCGAATATATTTGGCGTTTTTTTGATCGCAGACCTGGTTGCAAGAACCATTCGAATCTTACCTAACCACCCACTTAGATAAAATGAGCTTGTTGTTTTTTTCTTAAGGCTTATTTGTAGAGGTGTTATCTGATGGTCTAAAGCATAATATTGCTTATATAATTCTTGCGTGTTTAGAAAATAAAGATTCAGGTCAGGTAATTCCTGTTTTAGATTTAGACCAATTGCTTCCACGTTAGAAAAGCTTTGTCTGTTAGCCGCTAATAACAATACATTCATGATATTGAAACAGGTTTGTCAAGAATTGCTGGTTGATTGAACTCGTTTATGCTTTCGAATTTCAGCAAATGCCAATCCATAAAAACACCAAATAATTGCTTCTGACTCTGTGAAATAGTAGTTGTTCTGGAGAAATCCTAGCACATCGATTCCTACAAATAATGCAAAAGCAACTTTCACAATGTTTTGAGAATCAAACTCAGAATGTATTGATTTTTTAAGCCATTTAAACATATAAATTTGATGGCCGAGAAACAGAATCAATCCAATGACACCACCTTCTATCAGAAACAATAAGTAGTTGTTATGGGCTGCTATATCGTCAGCACCAGTAGCGTTTTTGTAAAATCTGGTAAAGGCTCCCATCCCAATTCCATACACTTTACTCTCTTTCTTAAAAGCTTCGAATGCATTCATATGTATAGCAATTCGTGAAGCCGTTGAAGAATCAGTACCTACATCTTTACTTACAAATAATGTCTTCAGTCGTGGCGATATATTTAGCTGTAATATTGCAAAAGCACCTGCCAAAGCTATAATACAAAAGGCTGTTATAAGGAGAAATCTCTTCTTTAGAGATTTAAAAGCAAAAAAGAAAACAACAAAGTATGTAATAAATAAAATCACAAACATTGCTCTAGAACCAGTTCTCACAAAGAGGTAAAACATCAGCATCCAGAGAATTCCAAAGAAAATTTTTCTGAGAACTGATCGCGATTTACGTATGATGATAAAATCAGTTGAGATCATAATACAAAACAGGAACATTGCATATGCTAACTGATGGAATTTAAAAGGCCCGGCAACTCGATAATCTTCATTGAGATATTCTACCTGTCCTGTGGCAATTTCTAAAAATCCAAAAAATAAAGAAATGAAAATTCCTGTATAAATAAATGCTCGAACTATTCTTCCAGTATGGTTCCAATCTCGGTTTAGATGAATTGTATAAAACAAATTGAAAACTCCTATATAGATTAGGTATCTTATCAATGATGGCACATAATCACGAATAGGATTCCCAATAACTGAAACTGCAATTGTCAATCCCATGAGAACACAAAATATCAAAATGGGTTTAGGAAGCCGTATCTTTTGATTAACTAGAAAAAAAACAAGCAGCGAGAGAAGAATGAAAACTTGCAATCCGAATCTGAACAACTTTATCTCCTCTCCTCTTGCCCCTATCTTTAATAAATGGAACATTGCAAACGAAACAGAGCTTATCAAAATCAATACAAACAGTATCAACATCAAAAAAACTCTGTAATCAAGGGTTCCTAGTTTCGAAATCACTGTATTTCTTAACATTTTTTAATTTCTCAAATGCGTTCTTCCAAATTGGTAATCGAACTGATTCATGACTGCATTCCTCTGAAAAGTAATCATAAAGTGCATAGACTTCATGACTATTAAATAGTGAGGCATAGACCAGCAATGAAGATCCAATGCCAAAGATATTTAAACGACTAGATGTAAATAAAATCAACTCGAAAGGAACAGAAGAAGTGAATTCCGATACTTTGACATTGTGTTGATTAAGCTTATCTAAGAAAGTTCGCTTAATTTTTTGATCTTGAGCTGGATGAAATTTAACAAGCAACTCCTGTCCAGAAATATTTAAAGCAAACCAGTGTATAAATTTTATAAAATGATCCTCTAAAACGACGTTCTGTTCAACAATTGCATCCAACAAAAAAACATTTGTGCCTGCCTTTATTGGGTCGTACTTAAAATCGGCCACTAAATGTTTGCTTTCTAGAATAACTCTATTTTCCCTATATGGGAAGGCCCATTCAGAAAGTCCATAAATATTTGACGCTTGTTTGAAAGGACTTCTCAAAGGATCTTTGTATGCTCTCAATCTCTTGTAGCAAAAAATTGGGAATAGATTGAAGAAAAACCGATTTAGAAATCGATGAAAAATTGGAATCTCGAAAGGAAACTTACTATTGTATCCTTCTTCATCCAAATATGCATCCATACCATCTTCAATGTATTGAAGTCCAATACATTTTGGGTGGCTAATAAATGCTCTATATAGAGCATTTCGTGAATGTGGTGCGAAATAAGTGAATTCATCACCTTCAGTTGCTTCTTGAATTAGGTTGTCAATCTTCACAATGATATTTCTATTTTTCATCCATTTTAATCTATGAAATTCTCTTAGAACATTAAATGGATGATAATAGACCTCATTAGGTAATTCAACTACCCTATATTCTTGCTGGATAGGAATACCTCTTGCAACAAGAAACACCACATCCGAATGGTTCAGATTAAGGTGATTAATCACACCAATCGAACATAAATAACTTGCATTATTATGTACATGAAACAAATACTTCACAAGACACTAAATAAAAAATTAGCAAAAGCAATATAATTGACAGGGCGGGGAGAAAATGATATTTCTCGTATTTCCAAAAACTCACCTTAAATGTCTTGTAGTTCTTTGAGGCAACGAACCATGAGTAAAAAACAAGGTAACTGCACATTAGGCTAATTGGGAAGACATATACGTCTAATTCATCAAACAAAAAATAAACTATTGCGAGGTTTACGATCGCAGCAATGCTAAGTGCATAATGTGATACTACCTGGTTTCGTGATAAAGTAAATAGTTCATTATGCATGGCTGTAAACCTTTCAATTACGACAGAGAGACCGATGATTAGCCAGAGTATTGAAGAAACAAACTCTGTATCTGATGAAATCAAATCCAAAAGTACGGAAGAAAGGAGCAAAACAGCTATTATAGCCAACACTAAAACTGAATAACTCAATATTTTACTTCTTCTTAAATTTTTAAGAAGTTCATCATTAGATCCTATTGTTTGCCTAGCAAACTGAGGTATTTTAGAATAAAACGGTGCGCGAGAAATTTGTTTAATCTGCTCCATTAATCTCATCGCCAATAAGTATGAAGAAGAACTTTGCACTGTTGAAACACTTGCATAAAATACTGTGAGAAGTTGAGCCAATCCAAGACTTAATAAGCCGCTTAAAAAACTTTTTGACGCTCGCGGGATAATGACATGGTAAACATACTTTTTGACAGACTCCCTCGGCTGATCATAGGATTCAATGTTATGAGATTTTCGCGCCAAAAAATAATTTCTAATGACTGTTATCGAATGCCATAAAAATATATTGATTAGTAAGAACCAAATGTTCGTAAATAAAATGATGATAAGTGTAGAAAAAAGCACTTGAAAAGACCCAAGCAAGCTGTCCCACCTTCTTAGCAGTGCAATCTTATTGTAACCTATAAGAATTGACAAATACCTATTCCCATAAATCCACATTGACATGGCAATTATTTGAACAATCCAAACCGTAAGTTGTAACCCATCCGAAAGATCGAGAAAATCACTAACCAACCATGTCCCAAGGGTACTTAAAACAATGAATATCAAAAGTAATATGGCGGTATATAAGGCATTAGAAACTCGATGAACAGCCAGCAGAAGCGTTCTATTGACCCACCCAGTTTGCATATTTTTCTTAAGCTCTCTAATATTATGAGCCCCTGCAAGAGCGTATGTATAAAATCTTGCAATATTGTTTAGAAGCCCTAAGTCAAAAATGTCCTTCATTGAGAAGATCAATATCAAGAATAGATATGCATTAACTCGTTCAACTGAAAACGTACTTAAGACAATTGGAAGGACAATAAGAGTATTTCCACCTTTTATCAAAATACTAAGCCATGTTGTGGCAGTAGATGAATTATAAGCTCTTTTGAATAATCTAATAAGCACTATCTGGAATCAATAATTTTTTTATCTACCAAAAAGTAGCCATTACCTGCAATTCTAATTGTCGCTAAGTAAATCTCTCGCTCTTCGTACCTATTTCTATCATAAACACAGTAAAAGGTGGAATCATGATAAGACAAATCAGGATAAGATACTTTTTCTCTATGATCAAGAAGTAGCTTGAAATTCATGTTGGAAATTGATTCATCCATTTCAGCAAAAACCATATTCTTTCTTTTAGCCTCTACACTATTGTTAAAAACAAAATAATATCTCCCCTCGATCTTCCGAAAGAAGATACGAGAATCAATTGTATTAACCGAAGTATTACTTGGTAAAAATTCAGTAAGCCTAGACCATGATAATCCTTCATCATAAGAACTCGAATAAAACTGTCCTTCTTTTGTTCTGACTAGACAAATTAAGGAATCACCACAATCAGCTATCAATGGCTCGTCATAAGATCGAATCTCACTTATAGGCTCTATATTAGAGGTGTTTAATTCTTCGAAATCTTTGTTGGTTATGAAATCAAAAATTCCACCACGGTTATCTCCATACGGCCATTTACTTATTGGAAAGTGTACTTGATCACCTTTCAATTCAGGCTTGTTTGCAATAATACCATCTACCAGAAACCTTGGCTCAAATTCTTCCAGAAGTTTACCAGTACTTGAAAGCTTAATAAAATATACACCTCCCTTACCATCCCACCATTCATTAGATACATTAACGAAGAGAAAAAGATTATCATCGAAACTCCACAATATAGGATCGAAGCACCTATAATTTAGAGAGGGGGCAACAGCCAAAATATTCTTATCCCATGTTTTACCTTTATCATCACTTTTCCATACAACTACAAAATTACCTGCTCCTTCACCCACGCCTCCAGAATACCAAGCAACCCAAATACTTTTGTCAAAATAGTCTATCGAAGGAACCCCTTGCCAGTTTCGATTAATGTATTCATCATTAGTAGGGTTAGCAATAACCGAAAATATTTCATACTCAATATCTTGGAAGGGAGAGCATGAATTTAATGCGAAAATTAAAAGAAGAAAACCAAAAAAAAACCTCACTTTTATTTAAATGATGTAATATATTCAGCTGGCAGTTTATTCAGTTCTAGATTATTATATCCATAAAACTGTATCCCGTTTGTTCGAGCCGCATCATAATCGTTCGTGGAATCTCCAATCAAACACGTTTCTTTTTGATTGTATTCATAGCTTTCCAAAATATTTCTCACAATTTCATTCTTTGGGGTTGGAGATCCGTCGATGGACAAAAAATATTTTTTCAAGCTTAATCTATCGCAAATTTTATTCAATTCTTCATGATCAGAGCCAGAAGCAATATGCATTCGTTTATTTCGAAAGTTTTTCCTAATAAATTCTACTGAATCACTTATCAGTAGATTCGGATCAAGAAGTCGCTCCATCATGACAGTTGAAAAGGTTGCGGCAAGTTCATTTACGCGATCAGTACTTATACGTTCTTTCCGTATTTTCTCAAAAAAATACCTAAACTTCACATACCTGGACAACCCTCCATTTTTATTATGGAATTCAAGCAGTTGATCTACCTGATCTAAGGGATATGTTTCCAATGTTTTTACAAACCCAAATTCTCTAACAGAATTACTATCAATAATTACCCCGTCAAAGTCCCAAATTATATTTTGACAACTATCCAGCATTGGAGATTTTCTCTATTACCTTATCGACATCCCCTGGAAGATCAACAGCGATAGATTCGCCAGACATTTCGATAAGCTTAACTTTCAAGCCATTTTCGACAAACCTTAATATCTCAATATCTTCAATTTCCTCAAACTGAGTTTTCACTTTGTTGATTCCGAAATAGTTCAAACTATCCTTTGGAAACACATAAATACAAATTTGACGGTAAGCTTTGACCAAACTGGCGCTTTTATTTCCGGGTATAGGGGATCTTGACATGTACAGCAGGTTATATTCTCTGTCCATTACGAGCTTTGGAATGCTTCTGCTTTCAAATTCTTCTTGTGTCAATATTTGTGCATAGCCATTAATTATGGTTTTTGGGTATTCTTGAATTGCTTCAATTGCTTTTTTAATGTCTTCAGGATTTATTAATGGTTCATCTCCTTGTACATTAATATAGTAATCCGCATCCTTCATCTTTGCAAATTCAGAAATTCTGTCGGTTCCGGTCAAGCATTTATCGGATGTCATTACAACATTCATTCCTTTATTAGTGCAATGAGTTTTAATCTTTTCATGATCAGTAGCGACAAAGACCTTCTCTTCAGCCACAGCCTTGAGACATTGTTCGTAAGTCCTTTGGATCATAGATTTACCAAGAATATCTACCAGAGGTTTCTCTGGAAGTCGGGATGATTGCAGTCTTGCTGGTATAACAATCAGATAATTATCATCACTCATATCATTGAGTAAATAGAAATGGTTTCGACATTTTCATATTTTGTGGGAGATAAACTTTTGATCTCAGAAATATTATTTTTAGCCAACTCAAACAGGTTAGAGTTCTCCATAAATAGCTCTTGTTCTTTTTTATCCATCATAGAATTCAGATAACCATCATATCCAGCAAGATATAGGCTCTCAATTTTTAATTCGATAGCCGTTTGAATTGCCAGACTTGTATGTGAATTTTCGTAATCCTTAACAAAATCAATTTTCTCTATCTCGAAGGAGTTATCCTTAAAAATATCAGGGATATATGTACCCATTTTTCTTGGATATGGTGGTAATATACAAGTCATATTACTAGAAAATTCTTGTTTGTCAAAAACGGACTCTAACCGATAACCTTCATTACCAATAAGGCAAAATATCTGTTGATTATTTAAGCTTTTAAAATGAAGTCCATTCTTTGCGCTGGCGTGAATAACCAAGATATCTTCATTTTCATTCAAAAATTGAATGAGTGCAGTACTATGCTCTCGTATTGAGGAACCGCCTCCTACTATAAGTGCTTTTTTGTGATTCCTATATCTGCCAAAGTCAAAGGGCGGTAGTTGAATATTGTCTCTTTGACCTACCGATTGATTACTCAATGCTCTTAGAATACTGTTGAATGAATAAAATCTCTTGGTTACCCACTCCATGACCATTTTTTGAGGTAGACTATTTGCTCCTGATACCATGTAGGGTAAGTTGGTGCCCCAATCATATTGTTTATGCAAAATGGCAAACTCATCTATGACCAAACTCAGCTTGTTGAAATCGAACTTGACAATATCCTTTGATTGAAGAAAAGTAAGAAGAAGCTCTGTTTTCAAATTACCTGCACCTCTACCCATACCGAGCACCGTGGCGTCAATTATATCAGCCCCCAGTTCTATAGCTTTTAACGAATTTATTAAAGCCAACTCAAGATTATTGTGACCATGGAAACCAATTTTTGACTTTAGAATTGGTCTTATTTTATTAAAAATAAATTCGACATCATCCGGGGTAACCCCTCCAAAAGAATCAACCATGTAGAAATAGTCCAAGTCATCTCCAATCAACTTAAGGTTTTCTATGAATTCTTCATTTTCACTCCACTCTGACATGTACATTACATTAAAAGCAACAATAAAACCATGTTTTTTCACTGCTTTGGCTAACCCAACCGCTCTTTCAATATTTTGTGGATCAACAGCTATCCTAACCATATCAATTAGTCCAATGCATGGAGCCAGTAAATTTTCTACGTCACCCTCTCTTACATCTTTCTCATTCAGAATAATTGCAAGTTTCTTCCTGCACTTTTCCCGAATCCTTTTCAGCTCATGAATTGGACAATAAAAAAACCTTCCTAAATAAGTATTCATAGGATTACTTCGATATCCTATTTCAATAAATTCTACTGGCAGGTCATTAAATGCCTCGATGTACACATCTACAGTATCATCGGAAAAATCCCAGTTGGTATAGTAACCTCCATCACGAATAGTACAATCAAGTATTTCAAAATTTTTTATATTAGACATGTTTACTGCCATTTATTTCAAGCAAAGTTTAAAAAATATTGTTAGTCTGTTTCTATAGAAATTGCAGCAAATTTTACCGTTGTAATTCCGGAATCGCTTGAATAATACGAAACATATAGTTTATTGGAATCAATCAAAACCATTCCGGGATAACCTAGGTCTTTTTCACCTGGCAAAACCAATAACTCATCAAACTTACTTTCAGATAAATTATATGATGAAATAATAAGCTTTTGTGTCCCATCATCTAAATTTTTTCTGCCAGACAACAGAAAGTTATTATTGTTAAATATTTCTACTTCCGGTCCACCGAAAGTTTTTAATGGGATATCGTCTAGATATTGCCATGAATCCAACGGATCATTCGATGATAATATGATTGCATTTTCTTGGTAAACTCTAGAGACCAAATAATATGTATTATCAACGATCTTAATTATCGCTTCACTGGCAGGTCTATAGTCTATAAATGGTAATAAGTCTAATTGTTCAGAAAAATTCACACCATCAATGCTAGAGTAAATGCTAAAAACTCCTTGATTGTATCCTACAGTAAAAAAGCTTCCATTATGATATGTCACCTTCCAAGGCCATGCTTCATTGTAGGTTTGATCTACATCTCTAAGATAAACTTCGCTGAGATCGCTCCAAGTTCCTTCATCGAATGTTGACAAATAATCTTTAAATCCTATCGCTGTGCCATTTTCGAAAACAGTTCCGTGAATATATAAATGAAGTTTATCATCAACTATGGTAAACTTTGGGTCTCTTAAATCAACTCCATTAACGGTGAACTTAAGTATCTCATTAAAAAAAAGGCTTTTAGAAGCAGCATATACTTTAATTACACCATCTTCTCCATTTACATGTTTGTCGGAGGACCGAAAACAAATGTAAAATTGATCTTGAAAGTGAACTAAGTCCGTAAATGCATTATGAGCCTCTTTTTGATTTGGTAATTCAAAAAGCTCTATCAAACTAGCTGAGGAAATGTTTAGAGGTTCTTTGACTGCATGATCCTTATTGCAGCTTCCAAGCATTACAAAAAAAAACAATATAGTGATATTTCTAATCAATGTAATCAAAGCTTAGTCTAGTTCCTTTTTCTAAATCATGGTTGACAGTTTTTCCAATAATTTCATTGTAATGTTTTGGATGCAAACCATATCCAGGCCTTATGCTTTTCACATTTTTCTCACTTAAAGCCTCCCCTTTTTTGATGTTTTCAACAACATAAAGTGAACGGCTGAATCGCTTCCCAGCTATTTGCTTTTCAGTTAAATCATAATTCACAGCACCAATAGCTTTTTCTGCCTCTCTAACAGACTTAACCATTAGAGTAAACTCCTCTTCGTTCATTGAAAAAGTAGCATCCGGACCACCAATGGATCGATCCAGTATAAAATGTTTTTCAATGACTTTTGCCCCAAAGCATGTTGCCACAACAGGAGCAGTGCTTCCTATGGTGTGATCGGACAATCCAGTAAGAACTCCGAATTTTTGAGCAAAATCTGAAACCATCCGCATATTTGCTTCTTCAATAGGTGCAGGATAACTTGATGTGCATTTTAAAAGTACTAAATCGTTATTGCCAGCATTTCGACAGGTTTCAAGAGCTAAGTTAATATCTTCAATCGTAGCTATGCCTGTGGATAGAATTATCGGCTTTTTTTTGGAAGCCACATATTCAATTAGTGGTATATCCGTGATCTCAAAGGATGCTATTTTGTATGCAGGTACGTTAAGTTTTTCTAGAAAATCTACCGCTGAAATATCAAAAGGAGATGAAAAGCAAATGAGTCCCTGATCAGCCGCCTCCTTGAAAAGCGCTTCATGCCATTCCCAGGGTGTATATGCCTCCTGATACAATTTGTATAGATTTTGACCTTCCCATACCGTTCCTTTAATGATGAAATCGTCAAGATCAGAGTCAATTGTCATAGTATCTGCCGTATATGTCTGGAGTTTTATGGCATCAGCTCCCGCTCTCTTAGCTGCTTTTATTGTTTCCAAAGCAGTCTCTAAGCTCCCGTTGTGGTTGGCAGACAATTCTGCAATTATGAATACTGCACTTTTATCAGATATTTCAAACGTTCCTATTTTCATGAAATTTCCTTTTTGCACTCTAACTTCCCCGCTTTAACTCGCTTTGAAGTATATCCAAGCCTTTCAAAAATCTTCACAGATGGTATATTCTCAGGCAAAACATACCCTTTCAATATTTTTATCCTGGTATCAAAATTTCTAACCCTTCCTTCTATTGAAGATAACAAAATAGCTCCCAAACCTCTTCCTTGGACTTTTCTATCCAGCAGATAACTTATTGTTCCAAATTCACCTTCAACATCTATTCGAACTGATCCAATTTCTTCACCTTTGAACATAGCGATAAAATAATGACAAGTTTTACTATTTATCTTCGACAGGAACCATCGGGAGTGGTCTTCATACGATATTTGATCTTGATTGAAAGAATAACGTCTAATTTCATAGTCGCTAGCCCAGCGATAGGTGATTTCAATGTGATCCGAATTAGCTTTGACTAATCTCAAATTATCAGCAAATGCTGAATGAATGACCACCGCAATATATTTATTATCAAACAAGCAGTGTTCATTTAGTATTGCTTCTTTTAAAAAACCAGCGTTTTCTAATATAGAATACAAGCTTGGTCTAACATCAAATGCATATGTGAAAATCTTATTTAGACCCAACTTCCCAAATGCCACTATCTGGATTAATTCCAAGAACGTGTCCCAATGAAAGCCAAAGTATCTAGCTTCTAAATCCGTTTGCATTAAAAATGAAACTTCTGCATGAAGATCACGCCAATTAATATGGACCAACCCACCATACCCAATGCAAACGTCGTTATTCAGGTATGAAAACAATATTTGATCTGGCTTTTCCTGATCAAACAAACTAGAAACTATCTCACTGAAGTAATTGTCTTGCTCTTCCTTGGTTAATAACTTGTGCTGCCGAAGATGATATATCTGCTCGTTTCTCCATTTCATGATATCATATCGATCTTCAAAACGAATAGGAACAACACTGTAGTCACCAGAGGTGAAAATCTGTTTTTTTAGAGCCTTATACTTTCGATCTTTCTCCATTGAGTGTATTTAGCTCTTACTCAACTGAAATTTCATTTCAGCCAATTTCCAATCTATCTCTGTATCTATATCCTGAACATCCGTCTCTGGTAAAACCACGCAACCTGAAGAAGAAGAAAAAAGAGCAGTTTCATCCTGAAATTTATGTACATCAATCCAATACCACTGTCCTGCGTCATGATAGGTTTTTTCTAAGTCTTGAGAACGACTATTTAATTTGCTTGGCCAAATCATTTCCGCATGTGAATTGGAAATTTTCAACGCTCTCCAAATTGGATAGCTGAATTGTACAACTGGAAATACTGAAGTGAATTTTTCACCAATAAGTTTATCAAATCCTTTTATTAAAGCATCGGATTGAACAAATGGGGCGGTAGGGTAAATGCAGCAAGCGTATTCAAATACTTTTGATAATTTGCGGTATTCGCTAAGCACTTCCAAGATAACACTTGAAGTTGATGCAAAATCATCAGAATTTTTGTTCGACCTAAAAAATGGAACAACGGCATTAAAAGCCTTTGCCACATTTGCTATTTCTTCATCATCTGTAGATACCATTACCTCATCGAACAAGCCCGATTCCCTTGCTGCCTCAATTGAATAAGAGATGATTGGCTTCCCACAGAAATCTCGAATGTTTTTTCTTGGAATTCTCTTACTCCCTCCTCTAGCGGGTATTATACATAAATTACCCATAAAACTGATTAATCGAATCAATCACATATTGTATTTCCTGATCACTTAGAGTAGGATACATTGGAATGCTTAAACATCTCTTATAATATGATTCAGCATTTTCTAGATCACCCTCATTCCATCCTAAAGATCGGTAGTAAGGCATCAAATGGCAAGGTATATAATGTACTTGTGCGAAAATATGTTTACCCCTCAAATAATTATACAAACCTAGTCGGTCATCTACTTCTATTACGTACAAATGGTAGGCATGGCCTTCCACCATTCCGGACTGCCCCTTAATAAATGACCTATCCTTAAATGCATTATAATATTTAGAAGCAATTTCCCTCCTTCTCAGCAAACCTTCATTTGCACGTTTCAATTGACTCTTACCAAGAGCTGCCTGAATATCAGTTAACCGGTAGTTATATCCAAGATCTTGCATTTCCATATACCATGCAGGATATTTTACTTCGTCCTCTACTCCACTTGCAAATGATGATGAATTTATGAAGCTTTTAGTATCCCGATTAATACCATGTGTTCTTAACTTCATCAATGTATTGTAAAGTGATTCATCATTGGTAGTGATCATTCCTCCCTCCCCTGACGCAATATGTTTGACTGGATGAAATGAAAAAATAGCTAAATCAGCAAACGATCCATTTCCACAGTTTTGAACACTTTGATGACTGTCGATAAAGAAACCCCCTGGAGCATGGCATGCATCTTCAATAATCCACATGCCAAATTCATTTGCAATTTCTCTTAATGACTCCATATCTACAGCTCTCCCTGCAAAATCAACTGGAACGATTCCTGAGAATGTACCCTGAGGGTACTCTAACAGCAACTTTCTAACATAATCCAAGTCAATCAAATACGTGTCTGGCTCTATATCCGAAAAAACAACCTCTCCACCACAGTATTGAATACAGTTTGCAGAAGCAGCAAACGTAATTGGAGAAGTGATAACTTTTTGTCCACTAGATACACCAAGAGCTAGAGCACTTAAATGAAGAGCAGCAGTCCCACTTGATACTGCAACTGCATATTTACATCCTATGTAATTAGCAAAGGTCTTTTCAAATTCATCGATTCTAGGCCCCTGAGTTAGAAAATCCGACTTTAGTGCCAGAACAACCTCATTAATATCTTCCTTTGTGATATTTTGTTTCCCATATGGAATGACTTCTGACATCAAACTTCAAAATTATGGTCGACATGTTCTTTAATAAGCTTTCTTAACGAATCTACTGATTCCCACTCTGAATTCTCGCCTGAATTATATTGGAAGCCTTCAGGAACCTTTACAGCCTTAAATTCTCTAATAAACTCATCTAAAGACCACTTATGAGTCGCTGGTATAATAGCATAATATTTTCCTAAATCATAAGTGTAGAACGAGTCTGAAGCCGTAATCATTTCCTCGTGCACTTTTTCTCCTGGCCTTATACCTACCACAGGTTTGTCGCACTCTGGACCGATGGCCTCTGCTACGTCAAGAATCTTATATGATGGAATTTTAGGAACAAACAGTTCACCCCCCCAAGCACTCTCAAGAGCATGCATAACCATATCAACACCACCTTGAAGGGATATATTAAACCTAGTCATCTTAACATCAGTGATAGGTAATACACCTTCCTTTTTCTTCTCTATAAAGAATGGAATAACGGAACCATTTGAACCCATAACATTTCCATACCGAACAACTGAAAAACGTATTGGATTATCTCCCTTTATATTATTTGCAGCAATAAAGAGCTTATCTGATGTAAGTTTGGTAGCTCCATATAAGTTTATTGGTGCACAGGCTTTGTCTGTTGATAATGCAACGACCCTTTTCACTTCTGTTTGAAGTGAGGCGTGAATCACATTTTCAGCTCCACCAATATTGGTCTTGATACACTCATCCGGATTATACTCAGCGATGGGGACATGTTTCATAGCTGCAGCGTGAATAACATAATCAACTCCCTTGAAAGCACGAACCATTCTTTCTCGATCTCTCACGTCCCCTATCAAAAAACGAACCTGAGGATATTGATTATGGGGGTATTCTTGAGCCATCTGAAATTGCTTCTGCTCATCTCTTGAATAAATAATTAGCTTCCTGACGTTGGAATGGCTGGTAAGTATGTGCTTTGTTAGGGCTTTCCCCAACGATCCCGTTCCCCCAGTAATTAGGATGACTTTATCTTTATACATGCCTAAATATCATTGATCTTGTTAAAATATATGCCGTCGAAATAAACAAACTCGAGATAATGAAAGCAATCATTAAGATTCCTCTTTTTGGGCTGCTTTTATCTTCAGGAATTCTTACTGGTTCCAAAACAGTAAATACTGGTGTCTCTTGATTTACGTGAATTTTCGCCTGTTCTAACTGGCTTGCTAAGCTTTTATAGACCTCAAAAGATATATCCATATCATTCTGAAGTCTTTTAAATTCTACCTGGGCTAAAGCATTTGTAAGGTTTCTATTGCGATTAGTAAACCTTGCAACATCTGCTTGCTTTAACTGGTATATCGATTTAGCTTTTTCAAACTCTAGTCTCACAAATTCCAAGTTAGCTTTTGCTTTTTCAACCTTATACTTTGTAATGTAATTTGTCAATTCATCCAACATTAATTTAGAAATTTGAGCCGATGCTATTGGATCTGGCATTTCTACTTTAATAGTGATCAAGCCAGTACTACTTTCAACTTCTACAGAAATTCTCTCTGCAAAATTTTTCATTATACTCCAATCTTCCTTACTATACCTTGTCAATTCAAGACCTCTATCAGAAGAATTGGATCTACTTGTGTACATATTCTTAATTTTACTTGGCAGTCCAATTGTATATTCTGCAACATAACCAAGTAGTGAAGGACGATCAATTTCCTTAAAGTATGTGAAACTGCTAAGTGTTGAGTCCAATCTTTCAAAATACGTCGGCTCATTAATCAATTTTCTAAGAAATGGCTCACTATTCACAATTTCTGGAAAAAGCTCCGGACTTAGTACCTGTCCCCCACCACCCAATGATGAGAGGTCAAACCCTGCCAAGCCTGCCAAGCCTCCAAGGCCTCCTAAATCTGGAAGAGATCCCTCTTGACTCTCAGATAAAAGTTTAGCACTTGCTTCATACTCCACCTTAGATGTAAAAGCAATAATTAATCCCAGAACAGTAAAAATTCCCGTTATTTTGACAATAAACCTTCGCCGAGACCAAATTGCTCGTGAAAGCTCCAGCAAATCTATTTCATCATCTTGGACTATTTTGTTTTCCTCACTCATCAGTTTGCTCGTATTTGAGTAATTACTAATACTAAGGTTGCTAAAGAAGAAGTGATTCCAATCAATGTTTGTGCATTTAAAGGTTGTCTCTCTCTCACTCGTTGAGGTACAATAACCTCTGCTCCGGGCTCCAGCTTTGGATAATTTTTAAAGAATAAGAAACTTCTTGTTCGCTCCGCAGAACCATTTGCATAAATAACATAGGTTTTTCTAGGACGTGCGTCATCGGTAAATCCCCCTGCTTGAGAGATGGCTCTTTTAGCACTCATCCCAGGCTCATGCCTTACGGTATTAGGATACAAGATGCTGCCCCTAACTCGAACCGTTTGGATTTTTCGAGGAATACTTATTACATCACCATCCTTCAGTATTAAGTCATATTTTGAATCAGGATTTGATAATGATTCCTCTAGATTTATTCCAATGCTTTCCTTTTGACCAAGTTGATTAACCTTTTCATCCACGTCCCTTTTCTGGAGATCTTTAAGACGTTTGGATCTAAAAAGATCGGCTTCTAAGTCTTCTCCTACATCCATAGAGGTGGTATCCTCAAAATATTCACTTCTCCTTAAAATGGTTGCACCATGTGCATAAGCAAACTCAGTCAACCCGCCTGCTCTTGAAATTAAATCTGAAATTTTATCTTCACGGGTTTCTAATGCATAGAACCCTGGATAAAGAACCTCTCCTTCAATTTTCACCAAACGCTGTGAATGATAAAATGATGATCGCTTGATCAAAACCACATCAAAAGGTTTCAATTCGAAATTTGAAGCACTATCAGAAATTGATAGTTTTTCATTTATTTGGAATGTATAAATCCTCGATGTTTGTTCTAGGCTTTGCTCGTTTGAACTAATCTGCCTTGCCACTTCCACTACTGACTTATTCGCCGATTCCTTAAAGCCGCCAGATTGGGTGATGATATCTTCTACTGTCATTCCATCTAAATACTGGTAAGTTCCTGGCGACCTTACCTCACCTTTTACTTGAATCACCTGATTTTCTCTTAAATCGAATATAGATTGAATTACAACCTGATCATCTCTCATAAGCAAGATATCCTGATCTCCATTTACAATTGATTTAAGATCAAAAGAGATGTTCTTTAATGTTAAGTCCTTCTTCCTTCTAAAGATATTGCCCCGCCCAAGAAATGCATCCTCTTTAAGTCCTTCAACACTCTCCAGCAAATCTGAAAGCATCATACCCTCTGTCAATTCATAAGCACCAGGACGCATGACCGCTCCCGTTATTGTTACTCGGTTTTTGAACCTTTCGGCAATCTTGCCAATATTGATAGAATCTCCATTTTGAAGTATGGCTTCCTCAAAGTCAGATTTTGATACCGTCACCAAAGCCCTTTCTTTTCCTGTTGAACGTTGAATTACAATTTTTTCCTGATAGGCCTCACCTTGAAATCCTCCTGAATAGGTAAGCAATTTTTTGAGTGTTTCTCCTTCTTTCAATTCAAATTGAGCTGGAAACTTTATTTTGCCAGTAAGACTCACTCGATTAATATATGGATCAACAACCACTTGATCCCCGTCCTGAAGAATTGGATTGGAAGCAAGTTCCGGATAGAACAGGTAATCATAAATATCAAAAACGGCTACATTCTTACCGCTTCTAACTAGCCTGATATTTCTGTAAGAGCCAGTTTCGGATGGGCCACCAGCAAGATAAAGGGCATTGAGAATGTTGGAGAAAGAATTGAGTGTATAAGTGCCCGGCCTTTCAACATGCCCAACAAGATTTACTTTGATAGTTCTAATATTACCAACTGTTATTTGGGCAAATGTATTTGGATTACGGCCTTCAAGTCCTGAATAAATGGAAGCAAGTTTCTTCGTTATTCTGGTTCTTGCTTGCTCAACAGTAATACCACCAACGCTAACAGGACCAATTCCTGAAATGATGATCTGACCATCAGGTGAGATTGTATTCTGGTAAGTCATCTCAGACGCGCCGTAGATATCTATTATCAATTCATCTCCAGCTCCAAGTAAGTAATCCTTAGGTGTTGGAATGTTAAGGCTACCAGAAAAAGAAATTTCCTGATCCATCATGCTCTTGAACATCTCACTTCCGAAAATAGAAAACTCGGCTTCATCTTGCTTTAGCAGATCCTCCAGTTTAAAATCATTCACATCCAAGAAAAAAGCACCCATTGGATCTTGCCTAAGTCTATCCTGCTTTGCATCCAATGCTCCTTGCACCTGACTAGCCATTTCTGGCTGTAATTGATATATTCTGGCTCTTAACTTTGAAATTTCAGTTTCAGACATTCCTCTTTGCCTAGCCAGCGCCTCAAGCTGAGTTTGAGACATTCCTGATGACTCAGCTCTTTTAACAAAAGCTCTAATTTGTTCATCTGAAAGAGCGTCCACTTGAATGCTTTGCAAATCTATACTCGAAGGATCTTGACTAGCCCCCTCGAAAGAAAGTGTAAGCAAAATCAAAAAGAAAAAAAGAAATATTGCTCTTGGTGATCGATTCATCGCGGCAAAACTATAAAGTATGGATTTAACAAGTTCATTTTATTATAGGATAGTGAAGTAACCATATCCTCGAGAGTTACTCTCCCACCCGCCTCTGTCACAATAACATGTGCTGCTGCTGTATCCCACTCCATGGTTGGCCCAAACCTGGGATAAACATCAGCTTCTCCTGAGGCTACTAACAAAAATTTCAAGGAGCTACCTTTAGAAACAATTTGAGGATCGATCAATTTAGAAACATACCCCTCTGTTTCAGTGCTCATATGGGACCTGGATGCAACCACCCTTAACCCTGACTCTGTTAAAGCTTTTTTGGTTGTAGACAACTTTTTGATTTCTCCATTGGATTGTAAGTATGCACCCTGACTATCTAAGGCCCAATAGAGGTCCCCCAGCACTGGTGGATAAACAACACCTAAGACCGACTTCTCTTTATGGATAAGAGCAATGTTGACCGTAAACTCCCCATTCTTTTTAATGAATTCTTTTGTTCCATCCAAAGGATCTACCATCCAAAAGTATTCCCATTGGACGCGTTCGTCAAATGATATATTCCTTCCTTCCTCACTTAAAATTGGGATATCTGTCTCCTTAAGAAATGAAACAATTTTATTGTGAGCAGCTTTATCAGCAAGCGTTAGTGGGGAGTCATCAGATTTAGCCTCCACGGAAAAATCTCCAGACTCGTAGATTTTGAGAATATCTGCTCCAGCCGCTAATGCTGCCTTTTTTGCTATTTCAAGAAGTGGGTCTAAGTTCAAACTCATATAATCATTCCGGCCGCAACCGTTTCGTTGGTTCCCTCATCAACCAGTATCAAACTTCCCGTATTTCTGTTCTTTCGATAGGAATCTACAAGTAAAGGCCTGGTAGTTCTAAGCTGTGCTCTGCAAATATCATTTGCTGTTATGTCCTTATTCTCCTCATTTCTATGAAGTGTATTAATGTCAAGCTTGTACTTGATTTCTTTTATCATCGCCTTAGCTTCAGCAGAGGTATGCCTTATGGTATATTTCGATCGTGGCTGAGGGCCCTTATTGTTCAGCCAGCACAGCATTACATCAATATCTTGCTTAGGTTCGGGCTGATTGTTGGTTCTAACAATCATATCACCTCGACTAATATCAATATCATCCTCCAATGTGATGGTAACAGACATTGGGGCAAATGCCTCATCAACCTCACCATCAAACGTATCTATGGTTTTTATTTTTGAGTTAAACCCAGAAGGAAGCACCGTTATTTCATCTCCCGGCTTAAAAACTCCTCCAGCAATCCGACCAGCATATCCTCTGTAATCATGATATTCATCTGTTTGAGGTCTGATCACCGTTTGTACAGGAAAGCGACAATCAATGTGATTATGATCGCTACCTATATGAATATTTTCCAGTGTATAAAGAAGCGTGGAGCCTTCGAACCACTTCATATTCTCACTTCTATTCACAACGTTATCGCCTTTTAACGCACTTATTGGAATAAACTGCACATCCTTCACATCAAGCTTAGAAGCGAAGTTTTCAAAACTGGTTTTTATCTCATTGAATTTGTCTTGATTATAACCTACAAGATCCATTTTGTTGACACAAACAACAATATGAGGAATCTGTAAAAGCGATGCAATGATCGCGTGACGGCATGTTTGTTCAACGACACCATTGCGAGCATCAATTAAAATAAGCGCAACATTGGCGGTCGATGCTCCAGTCACCATATTTCTGGTGTATTGAATATGCCCCGGTGTATCAGCGATGATAAACTTTCTTTTTGGTGTAGCAAAGTATCTATAGGCAACATCTATTGTTATTCCTTGCTCACGCTCATCCTTTAGTCCATCCGTTAGTAAAGCCAGATCGACTTCAGTTGCTCCCCTCCTTTCACTTGTTTGCCTTACCTGATCCAACTGATCCTCAAAAATGGATTTTGAGTCATAAAGTAGCCGACCGATTAGCGTACTTTTCCCGTCATCAACACTCCCTGCAGTGGTGAAACGTAGCAGTTCCATATCTAAATAACCTTCCATATCTTATTTGTGATAGTGATTTTAAAAGTAGCCTTCTTTTTTGCGATCTTCCATAGCTGTCTCTGAGCGTTTATCATCGGCTCTGTTGCCTCGCTCTGTATGTCTAGCCGCCGCTACCTCCTCGATAATTTTTTCGTAAGTATCTGCCTCTGATTCTACCCCTCCGGTAATGGTAATGTCCCCAAGAGTTCTGAACCTGAGTTTTTTACTAACAACTTCCTCCGAATCTTCAATTTGTATGAAATCTGAAACCGGAAGCCATGTATTATTCCTCCATATTACATCACGCTGATGAGCAAAGTATAAAGACGGTATCGCGATATTTTCTGCCATGATGTACTGCCACACATCCATCTCTGTCCAGTTACTCAAAGGAAATACACGAAAATGCTCTCCGTAATTTTGCTTTCCGTTAAATATATTCCATAGTTCAGGCCTCTGGTTTTTCGGATCCCACTGTCCAAACTCATCCCTGTGTGAAAAGAATCTTTCTTTAGCTCTGGCTTTTTCTTCATCACGTCTTGCTCCACCAATACAAGCATCGAATCCATACTCCTCAATTGTATCTAAGAGGGTTACTGTCTGTATGGCGTTTCTACTAGCGTTTCGCCCTTTCTCTTCTGCAGCTCTCCCATCGTCTATTGATTTCTGGACCGACCCAACAATGAGCTTAACACCCAGTTCCTTTACCAGATCATCCCGAAACTTCATCGTTTCAGGAAAGTTGTGGCCAGTATCGATATGGACAAGCGGAAAAGGCATCTTAGCGGGATGAAATGCTTTTCGTGCCAAGTGCGTAACGCAAATAGAATCCTTACCCCCTGAAAATAAAATTGCAGGATTTTGAAACTGAGCGACTACCTCTCTTAAAATGTAGATTGACTCAGCTTCCAATTCTTTCAAATGAGTCAGATTATAGTTTCTCATAAGCTTATTTTCGGTTCTATTTTCTTAATCAATTCCGCCAGACAATCTTCCAAGCTGTCATCGGCAGTATTTACTCTAATATCGGGATTTTCTGGCTCTTCAAATGGAGAACTGATGCCGGTAAAAAATTTTATCTGCCCTGCACGAGCTTTTTTATAAAGGCCTTTTACGTCCCTTTCCTCACACACTTCTAGTGGACAGTCTACATGAATCTCTATGAAATTCTCAGGTCCGACCAAATCACGTGCCGATTTTCTATCACTTTTAAAAGGGGATATGAAAGCTGTCAAAACAATAACCCCAGCATCAATAAACAGCTTTGCTACTTCGGAAATTCTTCTAATATTCTCCTGCCTGCTTCTGTCTGAAAAATCCAGGTCATTATTTAACCCGCTACGAATGTTATCACCATCCAGTATATACGTACTGTAATCCTTATTGTGAAGATGTACTTCTAATGCACTAGCCAAAGTGGACTTACCTGAACCAGATAACCCAGTGAACCATAGCACCTTTGGTTGATAACCATTCTTAGCCACTCGATCAGATTTTGTGATGGAATGGGAATGAGGAATTATATTTTCTTTATAGTCTCCCATCAACCAATCGTTTTGGTAGTAAGCTTTTTACGTCATATATGACAGATGTCTCTTTTCTTAACTGATCCCAGTCCAATTCTAAAAACTCTTTATGCGCTACCGCCAAAACAATGGCATCATAGCCAGAAGTAATAGACGTGGTTAAATTAAGACCATACTCCTCTTCAACCTGAACTGAATTTGCCTGGGGGTCATGGATGTCAACATTAATTCCATAGGAAACCAACTCTTCATAGATGTCAATCACCTTCGTATTTCTAGTGTCGGGACAATTTTCTTTGAAGGTGAATCCAAGAATAAGAACACTTGAATTATTTCCAAGTCGATTCTTCTGTCCAAGAAGCTTAATGATCTTTTGAGCTACATATTGCCCCATTTGATCATTTATTTTTCTGCCCGAAAGAATTACCTGTGGATGATACCCCACAGATTCTGCTTTTTGAGTGAGATAAAAGGGATCGACCCCTATACAGTGACCTCCTACAAGACCTGGTTTAAACGGGAGGAAATTCCACTTTGTAGCAGCAGCTTCCAAAACTTCAGTTGTGTCAATTTCAAGCTTATCAAAGATGAGAGCTAATTCATTCACGAATGCAATGTTGATATCACGCTGTGAATTTTCTATTGCCTTAGCTGCTTCTGCAACTTTTATAGATGGGGCATTGTAAGTCCCAGCACTAATGATCGATTTGTAAAAGTCATCAATATCTTTTGACGATAATTCATTACTACCACTTGTAACTTTCAATATGTTGCTTATCCTATGCTCTTTATCTCCGGGATTTATCCTTTCCGGCGAATAGCCACAAAAGAAATCATTGTTGAATTCAAGTTCGCTTCCGGCTTCTAAGATCGGCACACACACTTCCTCCGTACAGCCAGGAAACACAGTAGATTCATAGACAACTATATCTCCCTTTTTTAAGACTTGGGATATCATCTCTGTGGCGCCAATAATCGGTCTTAAATCAGGGTTTTTATTTTGATCAACAGGCGTTGGAACCGTGACTATATAAAAATTACATTCCTTTAAATCTGTGGCGTCTAAAGTATAGGACAGTTTTTCAGCTAAACTCAATTCTTCAGAATTGACCTCCAAGGTTCTATCGATTCCGGATTTCAATTCACTGATTCTATCTATATTAATATCAAAACCAATAGTGGGATGTAGCTTCCCACTTTCAACTGCAAGCGGTAGCCCTACATAGCCAAGTCCTATAATTCCTACTTTATATTCCACTAAAAAATAGATTCAGGGAGCAAAAATAGGACAAAAACTTACCCTAGCACCTTTTTTTGGAAATATTCCAAAGTGGGTTTCAACCCCTCTGCACGGGTAAACTTTGGCTCCCAATCCAAAACTTTCTTTGCCAGGCTAATGTCCGGCTTACGTTGCTTAGGATCATCTTTAGGTAAATCTTTATAAATGATTTTTGATTTGGAACCGGTCAATCTTAAAATTTCCTCGCCGAACTCTTTAATAGTGATCTCTTCAGGATTTCCAATATTCACTGGCTGCTCATAGTCGCTCTTCAACAGTCTGTATATTCCTTCCACCAAATCATCAACATAAGTGAATGATCTGGTTTGAGACCCATCGCCGAAGGTTGTCAAATCCTGACCTCTTAGTGCCTGAGAAATAAATGCTGGCAATACACGGCCATCATCGAGTCGCATACGTGGGCCAAAAGTGTTAAAAATACGAACGATCCTAGTTTCCAACCCGTGAAATGTATGATATGCCATCGTAAGAGCTTCTTGAAATCTCTTCGCTTCATCATACACACCACGTGGACCAACCGGATTTACATTTCCCCAGTATTCTTCATTTTGTGGATGAACAAGTGGATCACCATAAACCTCCGAAGTAGAGGCAATTAACATCCTCGCGCCCTTCTCTTTAGCAAGTCCCAAACAATTTAAGGTTCCAAGTGAGCCAACTTTCATTGTCTGGATTGGCATCTTTAAATAGTCGATCGGGCTGGCGGGGGAAGCGAAGTGTAGGATGTATTTTAGATCTCCTGGAACATGCACATATTTCGATACATCATGATGCTGAAACTCAAAATCCTTATGTCCCAATAAGTGTTCAATGTTAGCCATATCTCCTGTTATCAGGTTGTCCATGGCAATAACATAGTAACCTTCTTTAATAAATCTATCGCAAAGGTGCGATCCCAAAAATCCGGCCCCTCCGGTAATAAGTACTTTTTTCTTTGACATTAAAAATCGAGATTTAATTGTGATAGGAGTGGTAAATTTTGATCTTTTTCAGACAATATAATTTCTTCTTCAGGGATACCCCAGCTTATACTTATTTCAGGATCTGAATAGATAATCCCTGAATCATGCTCTCTTGAATAAAGCTCATCTACTTGATACATTAGCTTAGCATGATCAGTTAAAACAAGAAAGCCATGAGCCATCCCTTTGGGGATATAAAAGTGTTTTTTATTGTGTGCTGAAAGCCGTACCATAGCGTATTGTTGAAATGTTGGAGAATCCTTTCTTAGATCTACAGCAACATCCAAAACTTCACCTTCAACACATGAGACTAATTTGGCCTGAGCTTTATCTCCAGTTTGAAAATGCAAACCTCTTAACACTCCTCTAGAAGAGCGTGATTGATTGATTTGTTTCACATCAAAGTCAAAACCAGTGGCTTTCTTAAACTTTACTGCATTGAACCCTTCATAGAAGTACCCACGCTCGTCTTCAAAAACATCAGGTTCCAACACCCAACAATCTTTCAGATTGGTTTTCTCGGCTTTCATTTTGAAATCATTTTAAGCAGATAATCTCCGTACCCACTTTTTTCAAGAGGTATCGCCAACAATTGGAGTTGTTCTTTGGAAATATAATTCATCTTGTACGCTACTTCTTCAATACAACCTACTTTCAAACCTTGTCTTTCTTCAATCACTTGCACAAAATTTCCAGCCTGCATGAGTGAAGCAAAGGTGCCAGTATCTAGCCATGCTGTTCCACGGTCAAATACCTGAACATTTAATTTTCCTTGTCTTAAATAATGATTGTTAATATCTGTTATTTCTAACTCTCCCCGAGGACTTGGCTTTATATTTTTAGCAATTTCAACAACCTCATTGTCATAATAGTAAAGTCCCGGAACTGCATAATTGGACTTAGGTTGTCGGGGTTTTTCCTCGATGGAAATTGCTTTTTGACCTTTGTCAAATTCCACTACCCCATAGCGTTCGGGATCGTTTACATGGTAGGCGAAAACGACACCCCCATTAGGGTTTGCACAAGCTTGCAACTTTTTGGAGAGTCCTGAGGCATAGAAAATATTATCACCCAGAATAAGAGCCACACTATCACTCCCAATAAAATCAGCACCAATTATGAATGCTTCCGCCAGCCCCTTTGGTTCTTCCTGAATTGCATAGGAAAATGAACATCCAAGCGAGGAACCGTCACCTAATAATTCTTTAAAAACAGGCAAATCTCTTGGAGTACTGATTATCAGAATTTCATTTATCCCAGACAACATAAGGGTTGACAAGGGATAATAGATCATTGGTTTATCATACACAGGTAAAATCTGCTTACTTACAGCATAAGTCAATGGGTGCAATCGTGTGCCAGACCCTCCTGCTAAAATAATCCCTTTCATATTCTACCTATTTGAATAGTGATCATCGTAATATTTTAAGTAATCGCCTGAGGTAACATCTTGCAGCCATTGTTCATTATCGAAATACCAATCTACTGTCTTACTTAAGCCTTCTTCAAACTGCAAAGACGGTTCCCACCCTAATTCTTTATTAAGCTTGGAGGCATCTATTGCGTATCGTAAATCATGACCAGCACGATCCTTTACATATGTAATTAATTTTCGAGAAGTACCTTGTGCATTACCTAGTTTTCGATCCATAATATCACACAAAAGGTTCACTAGGTCAATGTTTTTCCACTCATTAAATCCCCCGATATTGTAGGTTTCGCCATTCTTTCCTTTTTCGAATATCAACTCAATTGCTCTTGCATGATCTTCAACATAAAGCCAATCACGAATATTCTCTCCTTTTCCGTAAACAGGCAGTGGTTTCCCATTTCGAATATTATGGATCATGAGGGGAATCAACTTTTCAGGGAAATGATTTGGGCCATAATTATTAGAACAATTGGAAATCACAAATGAAAGGCCGTAAGTATTGCCATAGGCTCTTACAAAATGATCGGATGCAGCTTTGGATGCTGAGTATGGTGACTGAGGGTAATATGGGGTGGACTCTGTAAATAACCCTTCCTCCCCAAGTGATCCGTAAACCTCATCTGTTGAAACGTGATAAAATCTCCTATTTGATTTCTCCTTCCACGAATCTTTCGCGGCATTTAGCAGATTTACTGTGCCAACCACGTTCGTTTGGATAAATTCCATTGGATTGGAGATAGACCTATCTACATGAGATTCAGCAGCAAGGTGAATCACTCCAGCAAAATCAAATTTGACGAATAGTTCATTTATAAATTGAACATCACAAATATCTCCTTTAACAAATTCATAGTTCTCGTCACTCTCAACATCTCTTAAATTCTCTAAATTCCCAGCATAGGTTAGTTTATCCAGATTAACTACTTTGTATTTATCAGATTTAATAAACCGTCGCACAACATGGGATCCAATGAACCCAGCACCGCCAGTTATAAGTACCAATGATTTTTCTCTATCCATATAAACTAAAATTACGTTAACTTCAGTTTTTATACCAATCTATCGTATCCTTCAATCCCTTTTTTATCGAGTATTCTGGATCATAACTTAGCATTTCTCTTGCTTTCGAAATATCTGCCAAGCTATGTTTTATATCTCCTTCTCTTTCTTTTTTGTATAATGGTTTTATATCTACGCCCACTATTTCATTAATATAGTCCACAAGCTCATTCAACGTTGTTCGATCACCGCATGCTACATTATAAACCCCATTGAATTTATCTGCGGAAGCTTCAAGTGCTTTTATGTTGGCTTGAACTACATTTTTCACAAAGGTAAAATCCCTGCTGTGATTTCCATCCCCATTTATGATCGGTTGATTCCCGGAAAGGATTGCTTTAATAAAAAGTGGAATAACAGCAGCGTAGGCTCCATTTGGGTCTTGCTTGGGCCCAAACACATTAAAATATCTTAAGCCAATGGTATTTAAACCATACACTTTTTGAAAAACGTCTGCGTAAATCTCATTTACCAACTTAGTAACCCCATAAGGAGAAATGGGCTTCCCTATCTTGTCTTCTCTCTTTGGCAGTTCTTGCGAATCTCCGTACGTAGATGAAGAGGCTGCATAAATCACTCTTTCAACCTCATTTTCCACGCACGCCTTAAATACGTTTAATGTGCCTTCAACATTTACTCGATTTGAAGTGATCGGATCTTTAATAGAACGTGGCACAGAACCAAGAGCGGCCTGATGCAATACCCCATAGGTGCCTTTCGTACATTTCAATAAAAGATTGTAATCGAGAATGTCTCCTTCGATAAACTCAAAGCGTTGATTATCTAAAAATTCCTCTATGTTCTTTTTGGAACCTGTTGAGAGATTATCCAAGCAGACAACCTGATAGCCTTTTGAAAGAAGCTCTTCAATCAAATTAGATCCGATAAAACCCGCACCCCCGGTTACAAGAACTTTTTTCATTGCTGTTACAAATTCTTCAGAAATGGTCTGAATGAAATTTACGCAATGCTAAAGTGAATGTGAAGTATATGCAAGGTATGCGCTACTTTGAATTTACTTTTGCTCCCTGTGCAACGGATAATACAACTCATAAAGAAAGATCTGGTAGTCGATTGGAGACAGCAGAATCCTATTTCCGGAATTCTACTGTATCTCGCATCGACCATTTTTGCGGCCTACATGGCTTTTAGTGGTTTTGTTTCAGTAGAGGTTTGGAATATTCTTTTTTGGATCATTCTACTTTTCACCTCTATCAATGCCATTGCAAAAAGCTTTATTCAAGAAGAACGAAGGGCACACTATTACTTTTTCCTGTGTAAACCACATGAAATAATCCTGGCAAAACTTATCTACTCATTCCTTTACCTTACTTGCATTGCAGTCATCTCATTTTTCATCTATTCGATTTTGCTTGGGAATCCGGTTATTAATTACCCGACCTTTCTTTTGAATTTGGTGTTGGGCTGCATCGGGTTGAGTTCTGCTTTTACTATGGTTTCTGCTATCGCCTTTAGGACAAATAATCGCTCCATTATGATGGCTGTTTTGGGTTTCCCAATCATCATTCCTGTGCTCATCTTATCCATAAGCAATAGCTATAAAATCCTTGATGGATTTATCCTCATGCAGATTCAGGGTAATATGGCTACTCTCTTCTCGGTCGATGTGATTATCATTGCGCTCACATTCGTTTTGTTCCCTTTTACCTGGAAATCGTGATGGGCTATTTACTGAAAAAAGACTGGTGGAAATGGTTGTGTGTGGTGCTCTTGACTTACACAGTAATTGGAGGGTTGATGTTTCCTGTACCCAGACTACCCATCCTTAATGAAACCATACGTGCACTTCATTTTCACGTTCCAATGTGGTTTGGAATGATCTTTCTTTTTTTAGGATCTGTGATCCATGCCATCAAGCACCTAAGAACTGGAGATAATAAGTTTGATACGTATAGTGTACACCTTGCCAATATGGGAATTGCTTTTGGCGTGTTGGGGATTCTTACCGGAATGGTTTGGGCAAATTATACCTGGGGCGAACCCTGGAGTAATGATCCAAAGCAAAATGCTTCTGCGATTTCATTGCTTATTTACCTGGCCTACTTTGTCTTAAGGGGTTCGATTCAGGATGAGCAGCAGAGAAACAGAATCTCTGCGGTATTCAACATATTCGCATTTTTCATGATGATTCCTTTGATATTCATTCTGCCGAGAATGTCCGACAGTTTGCACCCTGGCAACGGTGGAAATCCCGGATTCAATGCATATGATTTAGATAGCAACCTGAGAAAGGTGTTTTACCTCGCTGTGGTAGGATGGACTTTGCTAGGATTTTGGATGACCACTATTGCGATCCGACTTTCATTGACTAAACAAAAACTTGAAGATGCTTAAATATATTTTAGGAATTTTAATGGCTATTGGAACTCAATTTGCTCAAGCTCAGGTTGAGATGGCGGATGATTTTCGCGGAGAAGGAAAAATATATGTGGTGATCGCCATCATCCTTGTCATCCTTGGAGGTTTTTTCTTTCTGTTATTCAAACTGGACAAGCGATCGAAGCGTTTAGAAAAGGAAATTAAGGAGAAATGAAAAAGAAGTACATAATTGCTATTGTGGTAATAGCTGTAGCCATCACAATGATCATTTCTATGGCTGGTGATGCGAGTACTTATGTATCCTTTGGAGAGGCGAAAGAGCTATCAGAAAAGGGATTCAAAAAGAGCATTCATGTGGTGGGAGAGCTACCTAAAACTGCATCCGGCGAGGTAATTGGCATTCAAGAAAGCCCTGATAAGCTTTCATTTAAGTTTGAGATGATTGATGAGAAGGGGGTGAAACAGCAAGTACTTTTTGCTGAACCTATTCCAACAGACTTCACCAGATCGGAGCAGGTCGTAATTGTGGGAGCGTACCAGGGCGACAAATTTATTGCTGAAAAAATCCTACTCAAGTGTCCTTCGAAATACCAGGAGGAACCTGAATTCACAAGTTAAAACCCGGCTAAAAACCAGCCAATATGATACACTACTTTGAGGGACAATTAGGACATGCGTTTGTCATTATCGCATTTGTTTCAAGTATGCTTTCCGCATATGCCTATTTCAAAGGAAGAAATCAGGATACCGAATGGACAGCTTTTGGTTCCAAAATATTTTATGTTCATTCGTTTGCTGTCATTGGTATCATTGGAACGCTATTTTACCTGATAACCAACCACTACTTTGAATACCACTATGTATACAGCCACAGCTCGAAAATACTGCCTATCTATTATCAAATCTCCTGCTTTTGGGAAGGTCAGGAAGGCTCATTCCTCTTATGGATGTTTTGGAATGCTGTCTTAGGCATCATCCTGATCAATACAAATAAGTTCTGGAAAGCTCCTGTCATGTTCGTGATGGCGCTTACGCAAGTATTCCTTTCTTCAATGATTCTTGGCGTGGTAGTCCTCGATATCAAGTTGGGAAGCTCACCATTTATGCTTTTGAGAGAAGTAATAGACGCTCCAATTTTCAAAACCAATCCTAATTTTATCCCTGAAGATGGAAATGGATTGAATCCACTATTGCAGAATTATTGGATGGTGATTCACCCTCCGACACTATTCTTGGGGTTTGCCACGACTGTTATCCCATTTGCTTATTGCATAGGTGGATTGATTATCGGGAAAAATAAAGAATGGATCCGCCCTGCGCTTCCATGGGCGCAATTTTCTGCGATGATTCTTGGAGTGGGAATTTTGATGGGTGCTTATTGGGCATACGAAACACTCAATTTCGGTGGCTATTGGAACTGGGATCCGGTGGAAAATGCCATCTATGTGCCATGGCTTGTTTTGGTAGCCGCAATACACGTGATGATTGCTTATAAGAAAAGTGGAGCGGCTTTAAAGATGTCACTAATCCTTGTAGTGGCTTCATTCATTTTGGTTCTCTATGCCACTTTTCTTACCCGAAGTGGAATACTCGGTAATTCATCAGTCCACTCATTTACCGACTTAGGGTTGTCAGGTCAGTTATTGATTTACCTTCTCGTTTTCTTGGCCTTATCCATTTTTATGATTGCGAAAAGATGGAAAGACATCCCCACTTCCAAAGAAGAAACTTCCACCTATTCCCGAGAGTTTTGGATATTCATGGGTGCGGCTACATTATGCTTAATGGCATTTCAGGTGCTCGCCGGAACATCCATCCCTGTTTACAATAAAATAGCAGAGTCTCTGGGGTTTGAGCTAAATATGGCTCCCGCCACAGACACCTTTACAGCTTATTCACTCCCTCAGCTTCTCCTTTCAATCATTCTTGCCATCCTCTCGGGGACTGGGCAGTTTTTCTGGTGGAAGAAGATGGATAGCAAAAAGCTGAAAGCAGAATTGACAACTCCGTTTGTTATCTCTTTGGTAATCTCGGGACTGGTGATTGCCCTTGCTCAAATCAGCGATCCATACTATCTAATTCTGCTGATTGCCTGCACATACTCCATAGTTGCCAACGCGAAGATTTTCATTGGTGTAGCCAAGTCAAACATCAATTTATCAGGTGGATCAATCACACATATAGGAATTGCCATGATGCTGGTTGGAATCCTTTTTTCCAGTGGATATTCCACGATTCTTTCTACCAACTATACCTCTATGGTGTGGAGCTCGGAATTTCCTGAAGAGGTAAACAGAGACAACCTTTTACTCTTCATCAATGAGCCACGCCAAATGAAGGAATATTCCATGATCTATCGAGGCATAAGAAAAGATACGAGAGAGGAAGGGTTTGTTGATCAGAATGATCTTATACCAACAACCAATCCACTTAAGGTGGTGAGAAAGGGAAGTGCAGATACACTAACGTTAATAAATCCTGAAAACAGCTATTTTGAAGTGGAGTATCATACCGAAGAAGGTAAACAGTTCACCCTATTTCCGAGGGTTCAAATCAATACAGCTATGGACATGATTGTGTACTCTCCGGACATTAAAAGAAAGCTTAGTGCCGACATGTATACCCATGTTCGAACTTTCCCTGACCCTGATCAGGAGCCAGACTGGAGTGACCCAAAAGAGATTAAAGTGACTATCGGTGACCAGTTTTTCATCAATGATTATGTGGCCAATCTCGAGCGAATGGAGCCGATTTCTGAGATCGATGGAACTCCTCTTTCGGCGGGAGATGTGGCGGTAAAAGCCGTGATAAGAGTGCAAGGAGAATATCAGAATTATGATGCCGAGCCCATCTTCCTCATCCGTAATCAAGAGTTTGTGGGTAGGATAGATGATCAGGTAAATGATCTTGCGTTTAGAATATCCATTCAGAATATTTTACCTCATGAAAATGCTGTAGTGCTAGCCTACCAGACCACTCAAAAAGACTGGATTATCATGGAGGCCGTGAAGAAGCCTTGGATCAATCTGCTATGGATTGGCACCTTTTTACTTGTGATCGGTTTTGTGGTGGCGATACGCCGTAGGTATCTCGAATTTGTAAAAATGAGAGATAAAGGAGTAGAGGCATAGTTCATTTTTTGAGGTTTTATCTTCTATTTTTACTTAATGAGCAAGGTAGCAATCATTGGGTATGGAAATGTTGGCTATCATTTGGCCAATCGTATCTCCTCCAAAAGACATGAAGTAACTATTTTTTCAAGATCTCAATCTGAGGATTTTGTTTTGGCAATGGATCAGCTGGATTCAAATGCGTTTGACTTTATTATTTTAAGTGTGCCCGATGGTGAAGTGAAAAATGTGTCGGATCAGATAGAGATGTCAAATGCAGTTGTTTTGCACACATCTGGTGCTCGCCCAATTGCTGATTTAGCCAAGCATGAGAAACATGGCGTCATGTATCCACTTCAAACATTTAGTAAAACAAAGGATATAGACTTTACCAGCTTCCCTGTATTTGTGGAGGGCTCTGACGCGGGAGAGAGAGATATTTTCACATTCGTGAGGAGCTTTAGCAACGATGTAAGGTTGCTTACTTCCACCAATCGATCAAAGCTTCATTTGGCAGCTGTATTTGCCTGCAACTTCAGCAATCACATGTTTCACCTGTCAGAAAAGTTGCTGGCTGACCTGGATATGACATTTCAGGATATTCAGCCTTTGGTAGAGGAGACACTTAAAAAAGCAATTGAGCTGAATCCATCCAAGTCTCAGACAGGACCAGCGATGCGAGAGGATGAAGCAACCATAGCCAGGCACTTGGAGATGCTAAAGGATGAACAAATGAAAAATATTTACCGTTTGATCACCGAGAGCATTCAGGACATCAAGTGAAAATCACCACCAAAGACATTCTTGGATTTCTTCGAGCCAGCCGGATTCCAAATCTTATCATCATCGGGCTGACCCAGTTTATCACCGCCTATTGCCTCCTGGATAAAACATTCTCTTCTCTTGCAAAACCAGATTTTCTAATCTTCATACTCAGCACAGGCATGATCGGCGCGGCTGGTTACATCATCAACGACTATTTCGATCAGAAAATAGACATGGTCAATCGTCCGGACAAAGTGGTCGTTGGTACTACATTTCGGCGAAGATTCGCACTATTTTCTCATCTGGCACTCACTTTCATTGGAATTTCTTTGGGCTTTGCCATTGACCCTGCTGTAGGTGCTATCCATATTTTTTCCGCAGGAGCGCTGTGGATGTATAGCATCGTTCTTCGAAGATGGTTGCTCCTGGGCACGCTCACGGTGGCATTCCTTGCATGTCTTACGTTGCTTTTGGTGATGGTCTACTTTAGGGAATTCAACCTCTTAGTAGTAGCTTATGCTATGTTTGGGTGCGTCATCATTTTTATTCGGGAGAGTCTCAAAGACATCATCAGCGCAAAAGGCGAAGTGCAGTTTGGAATTCAATCCGTTCCGATAGTGTGGGGTATTCGTGGAGCGAAGGTTTTCATTTACCTAGCTGGATTAGCGGGAGTTGGCGGCCTCACTTATTATCTCTTATCAATTCCGAATTGGAACGTGAGATATTTCTTCTTTGGAGTACTACTCTTCATTTTTTGGATCGCTTATCGCCTGGCTGTGGCAGACAAAATGAGCGATTTCAAAACTGTAAAGGTCTACATCGATATCATCATCATAGCAGGGCTCTCAAGTATGTTCCTCATTTGAGCATTTCCGAGATTACATTGATGGTAAAGCCACCCACTTTCCAGGCAATCACACCTCCAAGAATGATCGAATAAAGGAGCTTAAGTGAAGTGGCTGCTATAAACCCAAGGAAGGAACCAAAGCCAGATTTGAACGCTGACCTTATCCTGTTTCCTCCATACAGATCACCGATGATTGCTCCTAAAAGTGGACCTAAAACAATACCGAATGGGATGGGCAAGAGAACACCAGCAACCATGCCTATCATCCCACCTATGACACCTGCTTTAGTCCCACCAAATCTCTTCGTTGCGGCGACAGGTAAAATGTAATCAGTAATTACAATGATGGCACCAATGATGCCCCATATTACAAATGAAGTAGTCGAAAATTGGGTCTCGTTTGAAACAGCATGGATACAAAACATTCCGGCATAGGACAATAGGGGGCCGGGCAGTGGTGGAAGTATTGAAAATATGATACCTCCGGCTATTAGTAGTACCGACAGTATGACTAGGAGAGCTTCCACTAAAACTCTTTAAAAATGGTCTTACGGATTTCGGGCCATTCAGACTTGATGATGCTGTACACAACTGTATTTCGTCTTCTCCCTCCCTGCGTAGAGCGATGATTTCTTAACGTTCCATCATGCTTCGCTCCTATTTTCTCCATCGCCTTCCTTGATCGTACGTTCACCTCATCGGTTCGTAACTCTAACCGCTCAATATTCATTGCTTCGAATGCGTGATTGAGCATTAAAAATTTCATGTGCTTATTGATGCCAGAACCAATATATGCTTTTCCAAGCCACGTCCAGCCAATTTCTATTCCACCTTCAGCCCAATCAATATGGCCGTAACTCGTAGAGCCAATGATTTCACCGGTCTCATTTAGCTGCACAGAGTAGGTCATTTTCTCACCTCTTTCTGTTTCTTCTAGTCTTTTCATCATCCAGCCTTCCAGAGCATCGGGATTGGTTAAATCCTCCGTATACCAAGTCCAGACATCTTTATCTGAGCTCAGTTTACGCATTTCCTGAATGTGTGCTTTAGTGATCGGAAGTAATGTGATTTTACGATCCGAAAGAGGTATATAAAAATGTTCCATTAGTATTCAAAAACTCCATATTCAGACTGGATGATCAGCTCCTTCTTATCTGAAGCTTCCACTCGCCCAATGACCTGGGCATCTACATTGAAAGATCTCGCTATTTCAACGATTTCATCAGCAGATTCCTCAGCCACATAGACTTCCATTCGATGGCCCATGTTGAAGACCTTATACATTTCTTTCCAATCCGTTCCGCTCTCCTCATGAATCATTTGAAACAACGGAGGAGTTGGCAAGAGGTTGTCTTTTACCACCCTCACCTTGTCTACGAAATGCAATATTTTAGTTTGCGCACCACCACTACAATGCACCATCCCATGTATCTCTGATCGCAACTCTCTCAAAATTGATTTGATGATTGGACCATATGTCCTTGTAGGAGAAAGTACCAATTTTCCGGCATCTAGCGGAGCTCCCGGCACTTCGTCTGTTAGCTTTTTTGATCCACTGTAAACCAAGTCCATCGGCACTCCCTGATCGAAAGACTCTGGGTACTTTTCAGCGTAGATTTTGTCGAACACATCATGGCGTGCGGATGTAAGCCCATTGCTGCCCATTCCTCCATTGTATTCCTTTTCATAGCTCGCCTGACCATAAGAAGCCATACCAACAATGAGATCTCCCGGTTGTATATCTTGATTGTTTATCACCTCAGCACGTTTCATCCTGGCTGTAACCGTGCTGTCTACAATGATGGTTTTTACCAAATCCCCTACATCTGCCGTTTCCCCTCCCGTTGAGTTGATGTTGATGCCATTGTCCCTGAGCATCTGCAGCACTTCTTCTGTTCCATTGATGATCTCAGAAATGACCTCCCCAGGTATTAGATTTTTATTACGTCCGATTGTGGATGATAATAGAATGTTATCCGTACATCCGACACAGAGCAGGTCATCCACATTCATAATAACGGCATCTTGAGCTATGCCTTTCCAAACGCTGATATCACCAGTTTCTTTCCAATAGAGGTAGGCCAGAGATGACTTGGTGCCAGCCCCATCAGCATGCATAATCGTGCAGTACTCAGGATCTGCAGAAATATCCTCTACGATTTTGCAAAATGCTTTTGGGAAAAGGCCTTTGTCTATGTTTTTGATAGCCGAATGAACATCTTCCTTATCCGCAGAAACCCCGCGCTGTGCATACCGATCCGTCATGCTGTTTTTGTTTGCAAAGAAAAACGTTTATCCGTTTCCGTCACCCGAATCTTTGAAGAATCGATCATATTCATCCACTTGTTCGTCAGGTGGTAAGTCATCATTCCGGTCTCTTGGGTTGTATCGGAGTACTTTGAATTCGGTTCTTCTGTTCTTCTGATGCTGTTCCTCTGTCTGCGCATTTTTAATGATCAACTGCGTCTCGCCATACCCTTTGGCTACAATCCTTTCAGCATCTATACCTTCATTGATGATGTAGCGAACAGCAGACTGTGCTCTTTGAAGAGATAACCTTTTGTTGTAATCATCATCAGCCCTACTGTCTGTATGAGAGCCAAGTTCGATGTAAATATCCGGGTTGTCATTCATGATCTGCACAAGGCTATCCAAAACCAGTGCCGCATCCGGACGGATGTCATACTTGTCTAAGTCGTAGTAAATGTTCTCAAGGACAATTGCTTTCTCAAGCACTATCGGGTCCATCATAATCTTGGTCTCAAAAGTCACATTTGTGATGAATTCGGTAAGGGTAGATTTATCAACTGTCTTACCAATTGTGGTAAAATCTTTACGAACGGTGAAGTAGTCTGTTTTCTCTGAGATAAGGTCATAATGCTCCTCGGGGTATACCCGGAAATTGAAAACTCCATCACCTCCGGTGAATGCTTCATCAAGCACCTCCCCATTATCGGTAGTAAGGGAAACTTTGGTGTTGGGTAAAATAATCTCCAGTCCGGCATCATCCGTCGTTACGGTCGTTCCGGTAAGGAAGTAATTAACCACCTTCAGATCAGGATCATCATTGACAAAGGTGTAGATATCGTCATCGCCTTTTCCTCCCCTCCTGTTGGAAGTAAAAAAACCTTTTGTTAAATCAAATTGAAAAAGACCAAAATCATCGGCTGAAGAATTCATTGGCTTTCCCAGGTTCTCTATCTGCACATGTCCACCTTCGCGCACAGCTCGGAACATATCCAGCTTACCAAATCCAGGATGACCATCTGATGCGAAATACAAGCTACCATCTTCACTCACGAATGGAAACACATCGTCTCCGGCAGTATTAATCTCCGGTCCTAAGTTTCTTACATCAACCCATCTACCTCTTCTGTTTACTTTGGCCTGATATAAATCAGCTCCTCCATATCCACCCGGACGTGTTGAAGAAAAGTAAAGCGTGGTACCATCCGGGCTAAATGCAGGTGTGCTGTCCCAGGCTTCAGCCACATTAATAGATAGTGGCACAGGTTCCGACCATTTACCATTCCTGTACCGTGTGAAGAACAGATTTACCTCACTATAACCCTTTGCCTTACCATCGTTTCCTTTGGCAAAAATCATTGACGAACCATCAGGAGAAATCGCAACTGATCCCTCATTCGTATCAATGTGATTGATGATAGGATCAAGCGCAGTGAGCGTACTAAGATTCACATTGGCTCCCCTGGAAGCCACTCGGTAGATGTCTGTAAATGGGGTTCCTGTAGTTCTGTAAATTTTTCCACCATCACGATTGGAGGTGAAATAGAGGTAATTATTACTGTAAACCGGGGAGTATTCTGCCCTTTCAGTGTTTATCTCCTCAAGATTTTTTACACGATAGTAGCTTTCATTTTCTTTCAACTCATCAATCTTCCTTAAGTTTTCCAGCTCTTTTTCAGCCAGGTTTTTCGTCTTTATATCCCTGGCTTTAGGCAGATAATTATCCAGAACTTTTTGCGCCTCATCGTACTTCTGCTCTACTTTCAATCCCTGTGCAACATAGAGATGAGCTGCATCTTCGGGAGTTCCCTTATCAATTGCTGCCTGATAGAAAGGGATCGCCTCAACTAGCCGATTGGATTTTCGGAAAGCATCACCCACCATGATGTTTTCTTCTGGAGTGTTCTTCTCAGGTGAGTCGCCTAGCTTGGAGATTACTGCATCAAACTCGGCATTGTTCATGCTCTTTTCGAGCGAACAACTTGCTATAAATAGAACTAGTAAGAGATATTGAAGGATTCGCATATAAGGAATAACGAAAATCTTGTCCAGATGATTTTCCTGAAATTTAGCTAAAGCTAAAACAAGAAACGAACCAAAAGCCCTATTAGAAATATCTATTTACCCATGTATGCTGGCTTTCCTTCAACCATCGGGTTTTAAATTCAGCCACATTTTGAACCGTGTTATCAAAAACCAACGTTTCAGGCTTAATCACCGAGTTGGTGACTTGCGTTTTAAGTTGATTGAAAGGGTATAGACTTATCTCTTCATCCTGTAAAAAAGCAACCTGACTAGTAGTCATGAAGGATATCTTCAGTTCGTTTTCCAAAGCTTTTATCAAATGAACAGAGGCATCAATGCTGCATCCGCTAGCCTGACTAAAAGACTCATCTACCGAGATAATGAGAAACTGATCATAGGCCAACTGAAAAGAAGCCTTCAGATCCTGACCATGAGCCTGCCATTGATCTAAAAAAGACCTGGTGTTTACTTCTACAAACTGGACTTCCTCAGGAGTCAATTTTCTTTCTGCCTGGTATATCCACAATCGGGCATTGTCCGGCATTTCTTCAAATGGAATCAACATATCAATCCAAACCTTCTGATTCTGCAATGAGTTCCGCCAGATCCTTCACTTTCACGGAATCTTCTTTCTCTTTATTCTTCACCCCGTCAGACATCATTGTCATGCAAAATGGGCATGCTACTGCAATGGTATCCGCTTTCGTTTCCAATGCCTCCTCGGTTCGCTCAATGTTTATTTCTTTATTACCTGGCTCTGCATCTTTAAACATCTGAGCACCGCCAGCTCCACAGCAAAGCCCCTTGGTTCGGCATCTTTTCATCTCCACAAGCTCAGCATCAAGCGCCTCCAAAACTGCTCGAGGTGCTGAATAGACATTATTGGCTCTGCCAAGGAAGCATGAATCATGATAAGTAATTTTACGCCCTTTGAACTCTCCTCCACCTTTAAGCTCTACCTTGCCTTCATTGATCAGTTCTTGCAAGAACTGCGAGTGATGAATAACATCATAGTTTCCACCTAGCTCGGGGTATTCATTTTTCAGCGTGTTAAAGCAATGAGGGCATGCAGTTACAATTTTTTGAATCTCATAACCATTGAGCACCTGAATGTTTGCCATCGCCTGCATTTGGAAAAGGAACTCATTTCCAGCCCTACGAGCAGGGTCTCCTGTGCAGGTTTCTTCTGGGCCGAGTACGGCAAACTTCACTCCCACCTTGTTCAGGATTTTTACAAAGGCCTTTGTTACGTTTTTGTATCTATCGTCGTAAGATCCGGCACAGCCTACCCAAAAAAGCACATCTGGCTTTTCGCCTTTTGCAACAAGATCAGCTACGGTTGGTATTTGTATTTCGCTCATTTTCCTTCTTTTAGTTCATTTGACCAATTAAATCTATCCTGCACTCCAAACTTCCATGGCGCAAAATTTGTCTCCACATTTTGGAACATAGCATTCCATGAATCAGGCGCTGCAGACTCCTCCATCGCCACATACCTCCTTGTTTGAAGAATGATATCCAGTGGATTAATATTAACAGGACAGGCCTCCACGCAGGCATTACAGTTAGTGCAGGCGTTTATTTCTTCTTTCGTGATGTAATCACCAAGTAGTGATTTTCCATCATCCAATCCATTCTTCCCTACATCCTCAAGCCTGTCACGGGTGTCCATCATGATTTTTCTTGGAGACAATTTTTTGCCTGTCAGATTAGCCGGACACTCAGAGGTACACCTTCCGCACTCGGTGCAAGAATAGGCATCCATCAAATTTTTCCAGGTAAGATCATTTACATCTTTGGCTCCAAAACGCATGCCCTCTGGCGGGGGAGCATTGTCTCCTTCTACAGGCATGCCCAGCATCATTTTCACCTCGTTGGTGATTTCATTCATGTTGTCCATTTTCCCCTTAGGGTCTAATCGACTATAGTAAGTGTTGGGGAACGCAAGAAAAATATGCAGATGCTTTGAATAAGTTACATACAGAGCGAATGCAAAAATTCCCACAATATGAAACCACCAGGCAGCTCTTTCCACAAAGATCAGCGAAGATGTATCCAATTGGTCAAGCCACGAAAACATGGCAGAGCTGAAATAAAAAGACCCGGTTTCAATATAGTGATTTGCTCCACGGGTTTGAAGAATTTGATCTGCACCGTTCATTCCCAAAATCGCAATCATCAGTGCTGATTCAATGATTAAGATCAGGTTTGCATCCAGAGATGGCCATCCAACCATCTCGATTTTCTTAAATCGATTGATCCGTAGAATGTTTCTTCTAATAAGAAAGACAATGCAGGAAAATAGAACACCGACTGCCAGAAACTCAAAAAAGTTGATCATCCCTGTGTAAACACCTCCTAAAACTGGAGCCGCTACTCGATGGGTTCCAAAGATTCCATCTATGATGATTTCCAGCACTTCAATATTGATAAGAATAAATCCCACATAAATGAGTAAGTGCAAAAAAGCTGGCACAGGTCTCTTGAACATTTTCTTCTGACCAAATGCCACTAGAATCATGTTCTTTAACCTCTCACTTTTATTACCCGAAAGATCTACATCCTTACCTAATTTAATATTGCTGGATATCTGCCTGATTCTTCGAAAAATGAGAAATCCAAAGAAACCGGCGACCAGCACAAATACGATTTGAGGGATATATTCCATAATGTTTAAAAAATTCCTGCTACGAACTTCAATTTAAATTTTGCCTTTTCAAAGAAATACCTACTTTTGCCAACCCAAAATTTGGTGCTGTAGCTCAGTTGGTAGAGCATCGGACTGAAAATCCGTGAGTCGGTGGTTCGAATCCACTCAGCACCACTTTTGACCAAGCCACTCTCTTTAGGGTGGCTTTTTTTATTGCAATCAACTCCATTTAAAGATACTGCTATCTTCCGACTGACGAACAGATTTTGAGTTTTTCTGTTTGCGGCTTCTCTCAAATACATCATCAGACTCATTGACACCTGTTTGAATCTCGAAGATAATTTCAAATCATTAAAATAGTATGCATGCATACTATTTTAGAAACTTTATAAATTAACTTTCGTATTTAATATACCAATCGGTATATTTGCATTTATGGCACGAAATCCAGAACATACTCGACAGCTGATTATTGATAAAGCACTCCCCATTTTCAATACTAAGGGATATGCTGCTGCATCTATTTCGGATATCACTGCTGCCACTGGTATTACAAAGGGTGCCATTTATGGTAACTTCAAAAACAAAGATGAGGTAGCTACTGCAGCATTTGAACGAGGCGTGGAAATAGTGTCTGGAGAGATTGCCAAGCGTGTAAGAGCTAAAAGTACCGCTCCGGAGAAGTTGAACGCTATTATAGACTTTTATGAGGAATATATCACCAAACCGCCAATTCCAGGTGGTTGCCCAGTGCTTAACTCCTCAATAGAAGCAGACGACAGCTTACCGTTTTTGCGCTCTAAGGTTATCAGATCTATAGCTTTGTTAAAGGATTCGGTCATTAAAATGATCAACAGAGGAATCATTGAAGGACAAATAAAGAAGGAAACAGACGCAGAAGAATTTGCAAACTTTTTTTATTCAACAATCGAAGGAGTAATCTCATTATCCAGAATTGAGGGAGATGGAAGATCCTTTGAATTTGTGAAAAGATTTGTTCGTAAACAGATTAAAGAAATCAGTACTTAAAAAAATTTATCACTTAAAATACCGTTTGGTATATTACTACGATGGTAACACATATTGAAATAAAAGGAGAAGACATCAGCAGACCAGCTGAACGTCCACCTAAAACAAATTGGAAAATTGAGTTGATCAAAAAGGGATTGGCGGTATTGCAGCATGCCTCACCAAAGAAATCAGCTGAAATTATCTGGCATTATTTTACTATGCCTGGCAGAGTAAACTTTTCAGAACCTCAGAAAAGCATCATATCAAAAGCTATTACCAGCCAAACCAACTATCAGGGAGATTTGATCAAATCTTATAAATGGGGTGAGGGTGAGAAAAAGATTTTATTATGCCACGGGTGGCGATCTAAAGCAGCGGATTTTAGAAGAATGATCAAAGTGCTCTCTTCAGCCGGGTACCAAGTAGAAGCTATAGATATGCGAGCACATGGAAATTCTCAGGGCAAGCATACTGCTCTTCCGGAGTTTAGGGACATCATAAAAAAACATATTGCTAAACATGGTCCCTATGAAGCGGTAGTTGGTCACTCTATAGGCGCGTTGGCTTCAGGGATTGCACTTAGTGAATTAGGATCAGCATTGCACCCTAAACATTTTTATGCAATAGCAGCACCTCCTTATGTTCGATACTTTTTTAAGGATATTGTGAGTGATACGGGGTGTAATAATGCAGTGTATGAAGCAATGAGTGGTTTAGTGAAGGAAAGGTACCACCAGCCTATTGACTATTTTGATTTGCGAATAAAATTTAATGACCTGAAGAACATCGATACCCATCTGTTTTATTGTGAACAAGACCAGGTGATTCCTTTTACAAAAGGAGAAGAGCTCGAGAGAGCCTGGCCTCATGCCTCGTTTGTGCATGTAAAAGGGCTTGGGCATTACAAAATCATAGCCAATGATTCGATTATCAGCTACATTCAAAATACCATGAAGTGATTATTTAATCCCCTTGATTCCCATAACCTCCTTAGGGCTGAGGTGTCTGTATTTTCCCCTGGGCAAGTTTTTCTTGGTTAGTGAGGCGAACATAACACGGTCAAGTTTCTTAACCTTATAGCCAAGGTGCTCAAAAATGCGTCTGACAATTCTGTTGCGGCCAATATGGATTTCAACACCAAGGATTTTATTGTCATCTCCCAGTATGGCTAGCTCATTGACAGTTGCCGGGCCATCTTCCAGAGTGATACCATTCAAAATCGTATCGAAATCTTCTTTGGTGATCGGTTTATCGAGCTCTACCTGATAGATTTTTTTCACCTTGTGCGAGGGGTGAGTAAGCTTTTTGGCTGTTTCACCATCATTAGTAAAGAGTAATAGTCCGGTAGTCTCCTTGTCCAGTCGGCCCACGGGATAGATTCGCTCCTCACAGGCTTTTGAAACCAAATCCATCACTGTGCGCTTCGCATGCGGATCCTTCATGGTGGTCACAAACCCTCGTGGCTTATTTAGCAAAACGTACTGATGAGTTTCTGATTTGAGCTTTTGCCCTTTATACTCAACTATGTCCGTTTTTTTTACCTTGTAACCCATTTCCGTCACCACTTTCCCATTAACCTTTATTTTACCAAGGGCAATAAGATTGTCAGCCTCTCTTCTCGAGCAGACACCAGCGTTGGCAACAAATCGATTTAATCGAATCTCAGTGGGTTTGGTTATCTCCTTTTTGTTGGGTCTTTTCATTGAGATACAAGTCAGTACTGACTTTATTCTTTTTCTTCACCGATGGTATTTTCCTCGGTGGTGAAGTCCTTAGGCGTAGGTAGCTCCTTTAGATCATTAATGCCAAAATAATCCATGAATTTTTGGCTTGTGCCATAAAGGATTGGTCGTCCTACTCCATCAGATTTTCCTTTCACCTCCACCAATTCTTTTTCCAACAGTTTTTGGATGGAATAATCACAGCTTACCCCTCTAATCTGCTCCGCTTCACTTTTTGTAATTGGCTGCTTATACGCAATGATAGAAAGTGTTTCCAGTGCAGAATTTGATAGCCGTTTTTTAGATTGCTGTTTCAGTAAGATGCCAATACTCGCCTGATAAGCTGGCTTGGTTAGAAACTGATAGCCTCCACCTGATTTCACCAACTCCATCGCGAAATCATCATTTTTAAACTTCTCTTCGATAGCAGACAGTCCAGCAGCAATGTCGTCTCCTGGTACATCTGCATCGAACATCTCCTTTAAGCAATCCTGAATTTCCTCTTCAGTGATAGGCTTGGGAGAGCAAAAAACAAGAGCTTGTATATGATTGGCCAGATAGTTCATTAAGCCTGTCTGTTCAGCTTAGCGTCGATACTTTGGGTGGTGTGAGGCACTGCTTTTAATCTTTCTTTTGAGATCAATTTACCGGTATCCACACAAATCCCATATGTTCCGTTCTTGATCCGAATGAGCGCATTCTCAAGGTTGTTGATGAATTTTTGCTGACGGCCAGCCAACTGGCTTAGGTGCTCTTTCTCGGCTGTATCTGCTCCGTCTTCCAGTGTTTTAACTGATGAAAAACTATCTCCACTATCATCAGACTCACGCGTCAACGAAGATTTCAAAGTGTTAAGTTCTTCTTTGGCTTTTGCTAGCTTTTGAAGGATTAACTCTTCGAATTCCTTTAGTTCCTCATCAGAATATCTTGTCTTTTCGCTCATGGCAGGTGAAGTTTAAAATGCTAAAACGTAAAATCAAGCGAAAATACTCAGCCTGACTCACAATAAATAATTGGATAAATCCTAAATCGACAAATCTTGATTAAAAATCGCGACCCACGACAACCGTTTCCTTGATAATTTCAGAGTTTCCGCTACTATCATATATTTCAAAAATGATCAAATAGTAACCCATTCGTGCCATTTTTCCATCATCCGTATCACCATCCCACCTCAAAAATCCTGATGTAGAAAGAGAGGCTCCTCGTGCAAGGTTCTTTACATGCCTACCTAGCTGATCATAAATGTTCACATTGGCAAATTTTCCGGCCTGCTCAAACTGATAGTTGATAGTGGTGAAGTCTCGACCAGAGCCACTATTGCCAGGAATAAAAACCTCTGGATCTGCAGTTACCCTTCCTTTTGCAGCCTCCGAGGTAAATGACTGAGAATTTACATAGCCTGGTGTAGCAAAGCCTTCCGTACTGGCGGCAGAGCGCCAATTGTTGGGATTATTGGAAGACTCCTCATAAGAGACTCTTTCCAAAGAGACTCCTTCCACACTTTTAAGCAGGTCATAATGGTAGTCATCTGAATAATCAAATTGATCCATAATCTCATCATCGGGGGAGAGGAGTAGGACAGTCCCTTCATCATCATTGTACGATGGTAGTGAACTAATCTCCACAAGGTTCACCGCTTTAGGATAATTGGATAGAGTAATAGAAGAACTGGAAGTGAACACAAGGAATTCTTCGGGAGAAATTACAAGCTCCTCTTCCGCCAAAATCTTTGGAGCATCTACTTCTCCCTCAACCAGACGAGCAAGCTGCCAACCTTTCAGGCTTATGTATTTATCTGAATCATTGTATAGCTCCACGAAATCAACCCCATTGGGGCGAGGATTGAAAAGTACCTCGCTTAGTTTTATTTCATTTTCTTCAGCTAATACCGGAAGGGCGAAAACTGTTTCTCCTTGCTGAATTTCGTTTCCAGAGCAATCTGTAACATTCTCAACATTTAAGGTATAAGGGGCACTTTCTGCTAGTGACTCTTCCAGTGCGATGGTAAGGGATTTTGGACTAAACAAATCAAAGGACACCTGATCGATAGGCAATGAAGGACTAAGTGAAATGATAGCCATATTCGCACTTTTAGGATCAATTTTTTCATCAAACTCCACGCGAATTGAATCTTGAGCAAACGCGACAGCTGAAACTATTTCAGGTCCGAAATTATCCGGAATAACTTCCGATATTGAGTTTGGCATTCCCGGTGTGCCTCCTCGAACATCCTGTGAGCTTGTCCAGTTATTTCCATTTTCCAGGCAAGGATTGGTCACATCTCGCATCTCAAGAGATACACCTCCATCTGATTTGTCCTCTTCATGCCAATCAGGGTCATACTCCAAAGAAAAAATCAATTCCGATCCCATGCTAAGCGTTAAGTGCTCACCTGAATTGTTGAGAGACGGAAATCCTGAAACGCCGATGGCATTATTTGTAAATTCTGATGAGGCCGAAGTTGTAGTCAACACATAGTATTCCCCAGGACTTAGTGTTCGCGAAGGCAAATCGATCGTTTTTGTAGCGTCCGTCAATGAGATACCATCCGAACTAAGAATTTCACTTGTCGCATTTAAGATTTCAATGTATTCTGCTTCCGGAAGCTCTCTTTGTGGGTCCGGATCAAACATCACTTCTGTGATTATGAGCTCATTAAATGATGGAGATCTTCCTAAGCCAAACTTGATGGTGGTCTCCTCGAGGAGATTACCAGAACAATCAGACACATTGGAGATGGTGAATTCATACAAAACTCCTTGCTCTACTGCTTCAACGAAGGTGACTTCAATGGATAATGGAAACTCACCAACCATATTGACCTGATCAATTGTCAATCCATCAGAAACCGAATAAGAGCCGGACGATAAGCTGGCTGCATCCATCCTTTCAGAGAAATTGATTGTGAGGCTATTGCTAAAACTGTAAGATTGAATGGTAGGCGCACTTGTATCCGGTGTATCATCAAATACTGAGTTTTGAGTGCCTGGTGTGCCGCCTAAGGGATCTGTGGATAACGCATAGCTAGCAATAGAAAGACATGGATCATTTGGGTTGATAAGCTCTAAGGTTATAGCGTCCTCCAGAAAGCTACTTGAATAGGTAAGCTCAGCCAGAGTTGATTCCGACGCATCTCTGATTATAATCTGATCCTCGCCTGTAGAATTTAGGTTAGGGAAATTATCAACCCCAAGAACCTCCCCAAATATGGAGAAGTCAACCGCAAAATCAATATCAGTGATTATAAGATACTCACCCGGTTCAAATATGTAATTGCCAAAAGCATCAGAAATACCAGACACGGAATTGTCTTTTATGGTCCATCCGGAGAGTTGTAGGTACTTATCTGAAACGTTTACCAACTCGATAAAATCAATATTTGGAAATGAAGTTGCTGGAGTAGGGTCAGCCATAAACTCATTAATCACAATATCACCTGGTTCTGCTGTTTCAGTAACGATGTAATCAAAGGTTGCTTCACTATCCGTATCAATTGGATTCGTATTCTCATCTTCCACATTATTGATCGTGATCGTGTATGTGCTTCCATTATCAAGAGTAGAAGTTGTCAAATGAACAAGCGAGTTGTCGCTTCCATCTCTTACCGCACTATTCACAGCCACCTCACCATCAATTGCATAATTACCTGAGTCTTGAGAAGAGGTTTCATCTACATTTTCACTGAATTTCACATCTACCTGGGTCTCAGAAATGGCCGTGACAGACTGGATGGTTGGAGGTTCCATATCAGTTGGGGTAGGCCCAACATAAAAATCATCAAAAAAGTGGTTGTTCACCACACTAGCAGCTGATGATTGGACAACAAGAAATCCAAACACAGAGCTAGAAGTTACATCAGTATCTGTCACCGTTCCAACCGAAGTGAAAGTTCCAGTCGAACCCTCATCTGTAAAGAGTTCCCAATTACCTAGTCCATCTCTGCTAACCTGAATTTTAAAAGGCTTACTAGAGCTATTATTTAAAATATCTTCAGGAGTACTTATAAGTGCGCTTGAAACACTACCACCAACAATTTTATGAAAGGCAATCCAGTCTTCACTATCTCCAATTCTTACAAAATACCCATTTTGAACTGAAGTTAAGTTGCTTTGATCTGCAACGAGATAAACATCAACATAATTGACCCCTGATGGATTAAACTTTAAATCAATAAAGAATTCCCATGTTGAATTATCAATTTGATTTGATGGAATAGAAAGATAATAATCTTGCGCACCAGACCCAGCATTTGAACGTAACTGCTTATCACCACCTTCATCAACCAATAAAAAACTGCTGATATCACCCCCTAAGGCAGGATTGAACATATCTGGAGTGCTTCCAAGAGTCTCATCTTCAAAATCGTCTTCATACTGGCCATACAACGAAAATCCGGCAGCCACACAAATCAGAATCAAAGCACTTCTCATCATTCTTATAATTGTCACAGGTTAAATGTAGTAGTTTTGCATTAGAATAATTGTTCAAGATTTAAAGCTATTATGAAGGTTGCAGTAGTAGGAGCAAGTGGGCTTGTAGGCCAGAAAATGCTCCAAATCATGTCCGAAAGAAATTTCCCTGTTGATGAGCTCTTGCCAGTGGCATCTGAGCGATCGGTGGGTAAATCCATTTCTTACAATGGAAAAGAATATACCATTCTGTCTATGGAGGATGCTATAGCTGCAAAACCGGACATAGCTTTATTCTCAGCGGGTGGTTCAGTTTCTTTAGAATTCGCTCCAAAGTTTGCCGAAGTAGGCACGGTGGTCATTGACAATTCATCTGCCTGGAGAATGGACGCAAGTAAAAAACTCGTGGTACCGGAGGTAAACGGAGATGTGCTCCGAATTGATGATCGAATCATCGCCAACCCGAATTGCTCAACCATCCAAATGGTGGTAGCATTGAAACCACTGCACGATGCATTTAAAATCAAGCGAATTGTTGTATCCACGTATCAGTCTGTGACGGGATCCGGAAAGGGAGCAGTAGATCAGCTCGAAGGGGAACGAAGTGGTAAAGACATTCAAAAAGTATATCCTCATAAAATTGATATGAATGCCCTTCCTCATATTGATGTATTTCAGGAAAATGGATATACCAAAGAGGAGATGAAAATGGTAAAGGAAACCATGAAAATCATGGGTGATGATTCGATCAAAGTAACATCCACATGTGTTCGGATTCCAACCATTGGTGGTCATTCTGAAGCAATCAATGTAGAGTTCGAAAATGAATATACACTAGAGCAGGTTTATTCACTACTTTCAAAAGCACCGGGTGTAACTGTGGTGGATGACCCCTCAAAGAATGAGTATCCAATGCCATTAAGTGCTCATGACAAGGACGATGTGTTTGTGGGTAGAATCCGGCGAGATGAAACTCAACCTAAAACATTAAACATGTGGGTAGTTTCTGATAACTTGAGAAAAGGTGCTGCCACCAATACCATTCAGATAGCTGAGTACATGCTGGCACACAGCCTCGTGTATTAAGGTCGATGAATCAGCTTGATCTTCTCTTGCAGAAAGATGTGAAGGAATTCATTCGTGAAAACGCGGATTCCGATCCGAAAAAGCTGATTCTGAATCCTCCTGGTGAGTTTAAGGAGTACATCAAGGAAATTGCTGATCAAATCCAGTCTAGACAGAAAGCAAAAAACAAACTCGCTGATTGGGCTGAGGATTTTGACCTTATAATGCCCCCTGCTCTCTCGATCGAACAGGCCTCCTCAGAATCAACGTGTCACTACAAGCAAGAACTTATTCATGGTAAACATCTTATTGACCTCACAGGAGGCATGGGCATTGACTGCATTGCCTTAAGTGAAAAGTTTGAAAGAACAACTTATGTTGAAGAGCAAGCTGAATTATGTGAAGTTTTCAAACACAATGCTCAAACTCTTGGTAAAGAAATCGAAGTTGTAAATGAATCCGCAGAATCATTCCTTTCCCGATTTGATGATAATACTACCGACACCACTTTTTACATTGATCCGGCTAGAAGAGATATTCATAAAAACAGAGTTTTTCGCATTGAGGATTGTTCTCCCAATTTGATTGAGATTCTTCCATTGCTTAAAACGAAAGGACACAAGACATTGGTGAAGTTTTCTCCAATTCTGGATTTACAGGCTATCACATCAACCGTAAACGGGATTCAAGAAATTCACATCGTTTCGGTGAAAAATGACTGCAAGGAAATCCTTCTTTTACTCGATTTTGAATCCAGAAGCAATGTGCAAATCATCGCTGCAAATCTTCAAACAAACCAGCCTAATTACGCCTTCTTCTCAGGTAATGAATCCAACTCGAAGGTAGCATACGGCATGCTCAATAAATACCTCCTCGAACCTAACAGTTCGGTGATGAAGGCAGGAGCGTTTAAGAGGATTTCGGAGGATTTTGGACTATGTAAACTTGGTGATAACACACACCTTTATACATCAGACAGCCAGGTTAGCAGTTTCCCAGGTAGAACTTTCGAGGTAATTGCCACTGCTAACAAAAAGAACATTTCTCGCTATGCCGACAAAGGAAAGATCAATGTGATTACCAGAAATTACCCCTTGAATGCGAGCGAATTGAAGAAAAAATGGAAGCTGAAGGATGGTGGAGATCTTTTTCTAATTGGCTTTAGAGATATTTACGGAAAGCCTCAGACGGTTATAGGTCAGAAGATTGATCGTTCAGAATAACTCTAAATACCGAACCCTTACCCAGCTCACTTTCAACCTCCATTTTACCACCTAGCCCTTTTACAAAATCGAAGCAAAGTGCAAGTCCCAGACCATTTCCTGTTTCTCCCGCCGTTCCATCTGTACTTGTTAATCCCCCTGTAAAAATACTCTCCTGCATTTCCTCTGAGATACCAACGCCCTGATCAATCACCTCAATCACTGTCACCTGATCACCCTTCACAGCACTGATTTCCACCTTGGAGTTTTTATTGGAAAATTTGATAGCGTTTACCAGCAAGTTCCTCAATAAAATACGAACTATGCCTCTGTTAGAATGAAGGCTGATGGTACTATTTCGATCATATACCAGCTCAATTTTCTTTTCCTCCAGCCGTTCTCGCAACTCATCCTCCAGCTCTATAATTACGTAGTTCAATTCAAAGGTTTCTCTCTGCAAATTTTCTCCCTCCATCTGGCCCTCAGCCCATTGAAAGATGTTGTTTAAAAGATTAAGTAGGTTAGAAGTTTTCTCTCTCACCTCCGGTAAATGAGGCTCTATCTCTTCCTTGCTAATCAGTTTCTGGTTAAACATTTCTATCACTGAAGATACAGATTGAATGGGGGACTTCAAATCGTGCGAGACAATAGCGAATATTTTGGTCTTGAACGCATTTAGCTTTTCAAGCTCCTTCTTTTGCCTGCCAATTTCCCTCACCACAAGCACAATGATGGTGATCAAAACAGCAGCGATCACAAGGGCAACCACCAGTCCCTGAATGATAAATTGTCTCTGCTCAGCGAGTGTGGTGCTGATTTGATTTTTTTCTTCCAGAACTCTCAGCCTAAACAGTCGTTGGTAATAAGCTAGCAACTCAAGCTCATTTCTAACCTGAGCGTTTTGTACACTGTCTTTGTATACCTCATACCTTATTTGGTTTTCATATGCTTTTTGATATTCGCCCAAATCTCCGTAGCAATTCGCAAGGGTCTTGCTTGAGATATAGATAAGCTCCTTTACGCCCATTTCGGTCGCCATCTCACTAGCTAAAATGGCATGCTCCAAAGCATGAGCTGCATCTCCTTTCTTTCGTTCCAACTCCGCCTTTAGCTGATTCGCTATCAGGCTCGTCCGCTTAATATCATATTTTTTGGAGGTGGTATGGGTGAGCTCAAGCAGCGAGTCAGCTATATCCAATTTCCCCTGCTTCAGATAGGTCTCGGCCATATTTGAATAAAGAATAGGGGAAAGGTGAATGAAAGAATCTTCAAGTTTGTTCTCTGCTTTGTTCAAGTAGTAGTGTGCCGAATCATATTGATTCAGATTAAAAAAAGCACGAGCAATATTGTTGTAAACTGCAAAAAGCCTTCGTGATCGCTGATACTTTTCCTGAATGCCAAGCTCTAATCGATAATAGTTAATAGCATCCAGATTGAACCCTACTGCATTGTAAACATTTCCAATGTTACCATAATTCTTTGCTACCAGCTCTTCGAAATTATTCGTTTCTGATAGTTGCAAAGATTTTTGAAGAGACTCGATGGCATCCATTTGATTTCCCAGGGACCAATGGGCATTGCCAATCCGATTGAGTGCGGCGGCTTTTAGTGAATCATTGTTAATTTTTTCAGCAAGGCTCAGAGCCTCTTGTGATCTTTCTAAACTCTCGTTGGGATCATCATATAGGTCATCTTGTGCTTCGGTAAGCAGCTTTAATATTTGCTCACGACCCTGACCGTTCTGGGAGAGAACCTGACCAGAAATCAAAACACAAATCAAAATCCATGTGAGATTGGTGAGTTTCACAATGAGAAGATAATTCGTTTTTGATACTTCCCAAAGTTAATTACCCCTAGAACCTGCCAAATCGAAAACTAATCATCGCCGTGGTGCCCGAGACGTCTTCATCCTTTACATTTTCCAGTTCTGTTCCGGAAATATATCTGTACGTCATTCCTGCGCCTAGCCGGAAGTATTTTGTAATATTGAATTCCACTTCAATCCCTGGCTCTGCTACAAAAAACACTGAGTTTTCAATTGTGAACTCTGAGTCAGCTGGGTTATTCACAAAGTAATCTTTGTCTACCACCTCCATTGTGCCAGCCCCTAAGACTACTGGAATGCTGATATGAATAAGTTCTCTTGGCGCAATAGTGCCCCCTATTAAAATTCCTCCATATCCGCCGTGAAGATTTAACTGTTTTGGTTCTGTTTGACCTGGTACTAACCCATCAAACTCAATGGCGGTAACCAGCCCGTACCCTGCTACTCCAAATAAGTATCTTCTGTTTATAATGAAACCTCCGTACGCCCCAACCAGCATGCCACGCTCGCCCATCAAGTCACCTATTTTCAAATCGAGAGCACCAAAAGCATTGAGGTCATTTTTTTTACTTAGGAGCGATTTCACTTCTTCATCCTTAGGATCATTGGTATCCATGTATCGCTGACCAAAGGAGGTGACAGTGCAAAATATAAGGATGAGGTACGCTAACTTCTTCATATCAGAAAACATATTTGAAAGAAATCGCTGCATCCCAAAACCTTGCTTTGGTGTGTCGCATACCAATGAAATTGAAGTAGGGTTTGATATCAAAGCCAAATGTAGCTGGCACTTCTAGCCACCGATACTCAAGGCCCAGACTGGCATCCACTCCCATTGCAAAGAAGCTTTTCTCCTCATACAAGAATGCATCACCGGCGGCATTGGAAAGTATTTTGGAGATATCATCAAATTTCTCGTACCCCACATGCCCACCAATACCGTAATGAAGATAAAATCGATCATTGAATGAAAACTCCATTGGCTCATGAAACAGGTACTGTGCGGTAAACTGCATACCTTCATTTCGTCCACTTAGGATCATTTCCACTGCTTCATCTTCGTTGATGAATTTTTTGTAAGTGATCCCTGAAGTGTGTCCAAGTCTGAGGCCTGAGGACTTTTCGTACAACTGCTGGCCTGAAGCGGAAATAATGGTCAGGGAGAAAAAGACAAGTAGGAGTTGTTTCATGGGCTTCCGGTGGTGACGGTGCTTAGTCTCTATCTACGAAAATAGGAGTTTCCTTTATGGCTACAATCAACTCTCCCCCGTCTGCCTCCACAATCAACTGACTGTGACGGCTGTTGGTGTTTCCAACAAAACCGGAAAGCGAAATCTTGCCTTCATTTGCAAACAATTCCTTTTGCATGGTAAGCATGCTATTGGGTAAAATCATCTGATCCTCCGGCCCTTTGATGTAGGTTTTGATGTATGAAGCCTGGTTTAAAATAAGATTTATATCTGTGGATTTTCCAGTGATATCTATGCTATTAAAGTCTTTTACGATTCGGCTCAGATAGATGTCTCCATAGCTGAAATCTAGCCTAGCTGAGCCAGTCAATAGATCGGAGGTGAGGTTGGTAAAAGATCCCTCACACATAATTTCGTTTGCTTCCAGTAAATGGATTTTATCGTTTCTTGAGTTGAATTGAATCCTTCCGATTTTGTCTACTCTTATTTCAGAGCTTCCACTTTCAATATTTAGATTCTGTGCCTCGTCTATTCGGATTTCTGACCCTCGCAGAGTGAAAATCCCATCTTTCAATTTCCCGAATGAGGCCTTGCCGAAACTATGCTTAAGATTGAGTGACTCTGTTAGATTATTGGCTTTGATATCTCCATGAGAAATATTCAGGTCCACTCTTCCTTCTAAGTTGGTCATGTACAGGTCTCCGTACTTATTTTCGACGCTTAACATTACGTTTTTAGGCAGCCACACCTGATAATCGACTTTCAGTTTGTTACTGCCGATGGCTCCTTCCACTTCGCTAACTACACTTCCAAAAAATCCACCTGAACTCCCAATTTCTGTAACAGCTGAAATCACGCTCCCAACTTTTCGAAATTTCACCTCCACACGTGACATGGATTTTGCAACCGCAGCGGAATTTTTTCCTTCCGCTCTTACGAGAACTTCAAACCGCACAGAGTCGTGATTCCAGGTGCGCACGATCACCTCACCGTATTTGCTCACCACCTCTACTTTGGCATTTTCAGGAACGGCAAAAGAGCGTTTGAAATCACGCTCCTGCCTCACTTGTGCCAAAAGTGGTACAGCAATAAATAAGCTTAATAATATGTTAAAGCACTTCTTCACTCTTCTCTTTTTCCAGCTCCGATAATATTTGTTCCAAAATCTGCAGCTTCAACTGATAGTTTTCCATCATGGCGGTGATTACCTCCTGATTGTCCACATTATCCTTTAGGTCTGCCTTTAGCTCTGCGAATGCCAGATCCATCAATTGCAAATCCTTCAAAATTCTGTCATCCTTCAGCTTGCTTTTTACCAGAGTGATTTTCTGATTGATCTCACCATTATAGTAACTTTCCAACTCTGCCAATTCATTGCTTGCTTTAGACTGTGGGTTCATGAAGAAAATGGCTCCTGCTATCACAAATGCAAAGCATGCTACTTTTCCAATAACCTGCCAGGGGTCATTCTTTCTTGACTCTGAAGGAATTATCCCGGAGATTTCGTTCCATCCTTTCTCAGTATCAAAAGGATAGAGCTCAAAATCTTCCATATTGTTCTCGATATGTTCTTTTAGACTATCCCGCATTTTGACTCCTTTCTTCAACTAATAGTTTCCTTATCCTTGCTTTCGCCTTACAATACTGCGCTTTCGAAGCTGATTCCGACACGCCTAAAATTTCGCCAATCTCTTTATGATCATAACCTTCAAACAGATATAGATTCAATACAGTCTTGCAGCCTTCCGGCAAGAGATCTATAACCTGCATGATCTGTGCTGCCTGAAACTGCGTATACTCAAAATCATCTTCCTCTTCCTCTACAAAATCAGCATTTTCTTCTAACTGAGCTGTATCCAATTTCTTCTTGCGAATCGCATTAATGCAATTATTGATCACAATTCGCTTGATCCATGAGCTAAATGTGTTCACTTCTCTAAGCGATGGCAGCTTCTGGAAAGCATCAATAAACGATTCCTGAAGCAAGTCCTTTGCCTCTTCCTCATCACCCATCATCCGTCGACATATGTTATACATCGCCTTTGCATAGAGGCCATAAAGTGACGACATGGCCGCCTGGTCTCCCTGCTGACTCTGTATAATCAGGTGCTTATGGATGGTCTGTGTGGTGCTCACGATCTATAAAAAGACAATACTTTTTATCAAAGGTTTCTCCCCTTTACGATTTTTCTAAAAAAAGGGTGAGTCAAAGGTATATAACCTGTTAGAGCTTCTTGGAAAAAAGAGTATTCAGGCTCTTCCGATCAATCTTTCCACTCTCCGTCTTGGGGATTTCAGACACAAATTGAATGTGCTTGGGGATTTTGTATTTAGCCAATTTTCCAGCACAAAAATCGAGAATATCAGCTTGGTTAAGACTTGAATCTGCCACAATGATAGCTTTTCCCACTTCGCCCCAACGATCATCCGGGACTCCAATAACTGCTACTTCATGAATTGAAGGGTGCGTTTGCAGTAATTTCTCCACTTCGGCTGGGTACACATTTTCGCCTCCAGAGATAAACATGTTCTTGATTCGATCCTTGACATAATAGTATCCCTCAGCGTCTCTGACCAGAATATCCCCAGTGCGAAACCACCCACCTGTCAAGGCCTCTTTTGTAGCTACATCGTTGTTCCAATAACCCGGAGTAACCACCGGTCCACTAATTAATAGTTCACCTTCTTCTTCCTCATTGGCTTCTGAGCCGTCCTGCTTCATCAATTTCACATTCACAAAAAAGTTTGGTGTACCAATGGATCCAATTTTTCGGATGGCATCATCGTGATGGAGAGAATAAATATTGGGTCCGGCTTCCGTCAGTCCGAATCCCTGTCTAATAGGTACCCCTTTCGATTCCCATAGTTTTATCAATTGAAGTGGCATTGCCTCTCCACCAACTATAAAATAGCGTACGGATTCAAGTCCAACCTCGTTAAGTACTTCTTCATCCGCCATCATTTTGAGCATGGTAGGAACGCCCATAAACAGTGTGGCCTCTTCATTTTCGAGTAACCTCAACACATTGGCTGCATCAAATTTCCTGAGCAAGGTGAAAGACCCTCCCTGGAGCAGAAAAGGCATTAGCAATACATTCCATCCTCCAGTATGGAAGGGCGGCATGCAGATAACTGTGTGATCACGCGAGGTGATATCCAACCTGATTTGTGTATTTACCGCATTCCAAAAAGCCATTTTGTATGAGTAAATAGCTCCTTTTGGGAAACCAGTAGTGCCTGAGGTATAAATGATGAAAAGTGGATCATCATCTTTCAGACTTATTGAATTAAACGAATGCTCAGGATCGCTGACGTCTTTTGAATATGAAGTGAGTTCACTCATTTTCCAGCGATGCTCCGGATTGCATTTTATTTCGTTTGGATCAAAAAGAGAGTCAAACTTTTCTTCAGAGATAAGCATCCGTGGCTCACAGTTGTTCACCATGTACCCAATTTCTCTGGCTGACAGGCGGTAATTCAAGGGTACAATGATGAACCCCAGTTTCATGGCTGCCCCAAGGAGCACAACGTATTCCAGCCTAAATTCTGACAGAACAGCCACACGATCACCTGGCTGAATACCTTTATTTTGTAAATGCTGAGCTAGTAAATTGGAAAGATTGTTGAGTTGGCGATAGGTGAGACTATCGCCTGTCTCTGCATCCGAAACCGCTACTTTAATGGGGGCATATTCCGCCCACCGCTCAATCCAATCTTTTCGAAAACTCATAACGCCTTAAAATCTAAATGCGGCACTGGCAAATGCGAGACCACCACCAGAGCCAATGAAATAGATTAAATCTCCTTTTTTTACTTTCCCTAGCTGGACAGCTTCATCCAATGCCATAGGAATGCATGCAGAACCAGTATAACCGTATTCATGCATCACTGTGTGTGCTTTCTCTTTGGGTAGGCCTAGTTTGTCCAGTGTTGCCCAAATGCTGTTGATGTTGATCTGCGTGAACATAAACTGATCCACGTCCTCCACTTTTGTGCCTGATCTTTTGGCCAACTCATGCGCCATGTCCGACCATACGTCGGGATTCAATTCACTTGGAAATCGCTTGACAAATTTTAACAAGTGATCTTTATTCTCCACCACCTCTTGAGTCGTCGGCTGAAAAGTTCCGCCTGCATAGATGCCCATCCAGTCGCAATATTCTCCTTTGGTTCTAAGCTCGCTGGCAAGATATCCTGTATCTGAATCTTCGGTGGCCGCCAGAATCACCGCACCTGCACCATCGGCAAACAGATTGCAGGTTTTTTTATCCAATTTATTCAGGTACTTGCTCATTGCGTAAGCACCTATGACCATCACTTTATTGTAGTTTTCGTCAGCTTTGATGTACTTAACAGCAGTGTCCAGCCCGATGACAAAACCTGCACATGCAGAATTTAGATCAAAGGTTCCGGCGTTGATCATGCCCATTTTGTACTGAACCTTGGAGGCTGTCGAAGGAGAAATGTATTCGGGTGTGTCTGTGCAAACGATCAGCAAGTCGATATCTTCCGGCTTCAAACCTGCACGCTCCAGATTTACTTTTGCCGCTTTGATGCAGAGGTCGGCTGTTGACTCATCCTCATCACACCATCGACGGTTTAGAATGTGCACATTGGCTTCCAGCCACTCCGAAACATTTTCACCTAAAATCTCATCAAAATAGGTATTAGGAATGATGTTTTTGGGAACATACATCCCGGTTGAAATGATTCTGGCGTTTCTCATATTATACAGTCATTCCTCCATCCACACTAATTGTTGCTCCGTTGATATAACCTGCTTCTTCTGAAGCTAAAAAGCAGTAGGCATTTGCGATATCTTCCGGCTTGCCCAAAGTACCAGTTGGCACTTTTGATTTCATCATGTCAATGACATTATCCGGCATAGCCATCACCATATCGGTGGCAATAAAACCTGGTGCAACGGCATTTACAGTCACCCCTTTCCGACCTAATTCTCTGGCCCACACCTTTGTCATCCCAATCACTCCAGCTTTGGTAGCCACATAATTGGATTGACCAAAATTTCCATAAATACCCACAACGGATGACGTATTTACAATTCGACCATAACCTGCTTCTGTCATGTATCCTTGTATGTGCTGACCACAATTAAACACTCCGGTCAGGTTCACATCAATCACTTGCTGCCACTGCTCAGGCGTCATTTTTTTCAAGGTGGCATCTCTTGTGATGCCCGCATTGTTGATCAGAATGTCGATTTTTCCATGTTTCTCAATCACGGCACTTGTAGCCTTACCAACCGCTTCATAATCTGCGGTATTCACTTTATAAAACTCACCATCAATCTCGGCTGCCAGCGCATTACCAGCCTCTTCATTGAGATCCCAAATAATAACTTTCGCTCCCTCAGATGCGAATTTTTGACAGGTTGCTTTTCCAATCCCATTTGAACCACCAGTCACGATGGCAACTCTATTTTCTAGTCTTTTCATTTATATCAGTATTTAAAGGCCGATAACTGATTGTTACCGGCCTCTATATTGCACAACTCTACTTATTCCTATTTTCCAGGAATGTTTAGTTTCAATTCAATGCTGTATAGTCTTCCAATGAATGGTGATGCAGTGAATTCACGATATTCTCTATCGAAGAGATTAGTCACAGCCATTGATCCGGTTAGCGTATCAGTGATTCGATAGCCGAGTCCAAGATCCACATTCACAAATCCTGCGAGTGGTCCATAGTTCCATGAATCTGTACCTCGTGCATTCTCAACAATGGGAGTCCCTCTATACGTCAGATCCTGAGTGGCTGCAGCGATTTGGAAACTAGAGAAGTAATCATACTCCTCAACCCATCGGACAAATACATTTCCGAAAATTTTGTTCTTGTTGTAATTGAATCCAATGCTTGCCTTGTTTTTAGGTGCATTAACAAGTAAATCTAATTTATTCACTGTGCCATCCCCATCAAAATCATTTTCTAAATCATTCTCATCTATTGGATAGTCGAAATAAGAGTAATTAAAATCCAGAGTGATATTCTGATTTACCAGATAGTTTAATCCAATGTCAAATCCGTAGGTGTTGAACTTTCCGAAGTTTACATACGTGGCAACTAGCCCGCCATAAACTCCATATGCAGATTGAACATCTTCAATTGGCGTGTCGCCTCTATGTGTTGTAACGCCCACAACTGTCACAGGGCTTAAAAAATCCTCAGAAATATTGTAGTAGGCATTTACATCAGCATAGAGCTTTTTTGAACCGACATTTCCTTTATAGCCTATTTCATATGTTTGAAGTTTTTCAATACTCTGCTTCTCGACTTTAGATCCATCAGCCAACGTAAACCCTTCTGCATTCCCCAAAATGAGGCCTCCAAATAAGTCTCCGTACATATTGAGAATGGTTGGAGCAGCTACACCCTGACCATACGTAATACGAAATGTTCCACTTTCAACAGTCTTCGTCAAGCCTAGTTTAGGTACGAGGTTGAACCCATACACTTCATGGTTATCTGCGCGAACAGCGGCAGTTGCTTTAAATCCAGATCCAAAGCTGTATTGTCCCTGACCATACCAGCCTATTTGGCTTACGGTTATGAAATCATCTTCATTTTCATCCAACAAATAGGTACCATGTGAGTTTGCAAAATCCTTTTGATACTGAACTCCAGTTACGAAGTTGAAGGCTCCCCAATTGTTGTTGTACTGAACTTCCCCGTTCCACCTTTTGGAATCATCAATGAATCTTGCACCACCTTCCAATGAAGATGCAAAAGCTTGCTCATGGGTAGCTCCACCATCTCTGGCAGCATAGTAGGCTTTTGTCCGATCATCCAAGGAATGAGTATCACGTGTGTCACTCAGGCTCAAATAAGCTTGAGCAAAAATGCGAGGTGACACATAGCGCATATGGAATGTCTGGATTTTCCAGTCAACAATTTCGTTTCGACCTACATTCGTTGGAGACAGGTACGTACTATTGCTCGCATCATATGAGAAGATGAGATCTGAGTCATCGTTTAGCGAGTAGTACATACCCAATCCTCCCTTTATAAATTCAAAACCATTATCCAGGTCAAGTTCTTCATATCCTTCCTTACCTGGGTTTCCGTCCCTGTCTATGTATACAGAATCAGCAAATTGGAATTCTTCGCCACGGGTATATTCAAAGTTTAGTTTGAATGCGAGTTTGTCATTTAAAATCTGAGCGTGACGCAAACGGCCGGTGAAAACACTTTGATTTCCTGCTCCGAGTGCAACGGTAGTACCCTCAGATGCTCTTGGATCTTTGGTGATGATGTTGACTAATCCATTGTGGGCATTTGGTCCGTAAAGTGCTGAGTTTGGACCAAGGATTACCTCCACGCGATCAATATCTTCTTTGATCTGTGGGCTCAACGGGCCAAATGGAAGTCCTGTCGCAACAAGACTTGAAAATCGACCGTCGGTCACCTGCGTGTTTTTTGCGTTGAAGTTGCTATTGAATCCCCGAACGTTTATTCCTGTTCCAACCACTCCAGATCGGATATAATCAACTCCTTTTAGTCTGGATAGTAATTCTCCCGTATTAAACGAGCCCCAATTTTCCAGGTCTTTGCTTGATATTATTTCGATTGTTGCTGGAGTCTCTGTGATCTTCTCTGGTTGTCTACTACCGGAGATTACCACCTCTTCTCCGAATACGGTTCCTTCCGCCAGTTGAAAGTCGATGGTCACAGCCGACCCACTAACAGATACAGATTGCTCCATGGCCTGGAATCCAACAAAGCTAGCCACGACTACATAAGTGCCATTGGCTAATCCTTTGATTTCGAATTTTCCGCTGGGGTCAGTCACATCGCCATTGGTGGTTCCTTTAATTACTACATTGGCACCAATGAGTGCCTCCCCGGTCTCACTGTCTGTGACAGTACCGGTAATGCTTCCTCCCTGAGCAAATATGCTCACAGAAAGCAGCGTTAAAACGAGGGTTAAGTACAGGTTTTTCATAACTTTAGTTTGTTAGCATTTGTTTAACAGCTCGATTGAAGCCTGCCGGATTATCCATTTGTAACATGTGTCCGGCAGCTTCAATCATTTTAATTTTCACATTAGGTATTTTATTTCCCATCTCAGCCACTTGCTGGGTGGTCATTCCTGCATGCAGGTATCTATTAGGTATTAAAAAGTCTTTTTCTCCAAAGAGCACATAGGTAGGAACCTCAATTTGATCCAACTCATTGTAAATCGGATGACTTAACATCCCTTTCACTCCCATTTCTCTTACTTTGGCATATTCTGGAAACCAGGGAGCTTCTTTGGCTTTCAGTCGGTCCTGGATCATCTCCTCTGCCAGTTCGGGCATATCCACAAAGTTGATTTTATATGCAGCTCTAATTTGATCCTCTGTATGACTCATCAAAGCAGTGGCACTGGAAAACTGCTCGAGTATTTTAGCTTCCTCTGCGGTGAACGTTTCAAATCCTGCCGGAGCAGCCAGGATCAACTGGCTTAACCAATTCGGTTTCTTAAGTGCGGTTACGATGCTCACCTGCCCGCCCATTGAATGGCCCATAAGAATGACATTATTCAGCTCTTGTTTTTGAACAAATGCGTCGAGCGATCGAGCGAAAAAGTCTATATAATCCTCCTCTTCAAAATCTCTCAAAGTGGACTGACCATATCCGGGCAGATCTAATGCTATACATCGATACGCATCACTTAGGCCATCAATTGTAGGGTACCAGTTTTTGATGTAGCCACCGAGACCATGCACCATGACAATAACAGGTGCTTCTTCAGCACCTTCATCTACATAGGCGATTTGAATATCATCGAAGATCGTGACCTTCTTTGTTTCATATTTATAGTTAGGCATGAATTCATCATTTTGAGCAATTGTGAATTGCGCTAAGCACAGAATCGATATCGTGATCAGGCTTTTCATGCGATGGATACTTTTTCTTTTCTTGACCTGGCATATGCATACAATATCAGGCCTATTGCAAGCGATCCTAAAATCGCAAGTGTTGATGCAATGGCGGGATTTCTAATTTCTTCCTGCATGTAGGGAGTTAGGCGGCCGTAATACACCGAAAAGTGAATAACTATTGCCGAAACTGAACTGATAAAAGGAACATGCACTGGCACTTGTTTTAGAAACGTCCCAAAAAGTACCGGCACAAAGGCCGCCGAGAAATAGGCATAAACGCCATTCTGTGCGAAAATTCCAACACTTAGATCCGGTGATATTAGTTGTTGCCAGCTAAATGCAAATGAGGCAATAGCAAGAAACGCAATAGTAAGTCTATTCAAAATCACCGGTTGTATTTTTGGCTCTCCGAAAATGGGCCGAATCACGTCTTGTGTAATAGTTGTACTTAGGCTTTGAATCAAGCCTTCTAAAGTAGACAGACCCGCAGAAATCAATCCCATTACCACAACAATTCCAATCCCGGCAGTGAACTTTTTCACTACGTATGCAGAAAGCACTCCATCGAGGCTGAGCAGGCTGCCATCAGCTGTAAGATTAGGAAATTCCAGCCTGGCATACAGACCTGCAAAAACCACGAGGAAGAAGAGGAATTCAACTATTACTCCTACAATAAGGTACGTATTGACCTGATTGTCATTTTTTAGAAGAAGTGATTTAGTAATGATGTGGGGCTGGCAAACAATGGCGATACCCACAACGACTTGACAAAAAATTATTTCGAAGTAGTCCCTAAACATGGGGCTGCCAGGATTCGTCCCCTGCGCCAATGCCGGATCTATAGCCTCCAACTTTGCTAAAAAGCCATCCACCCCATTTGAAAAGTGTTCAAAACCAGACGTGAGCAGAATGAAAGCAACAACAATCATTAGAGAAGCCTGGATCATATTGGTGTACACCATAGAGTTTGCCCCTCCGAACATCATGTAACCAAATACGAAGACCACCACAGAGATAAGAACGTAGATTTCTTCTACATTCAGGGCTTTGGAAAGTAGCTTACTTAGACCCACACAAATAAGTACGATGAACGTGATGAGCAGCAAGGACACGAAACCAAAGAAGAGGGCATAACTTCTATTTTCATATCGGCTTCCAATCCATTGCGCCATGGTTAATGCTTTTACGGATGTGCCTATTTTTCTAAACCCTTTGGTGATTACAATCAAGGATACCAGTGCTGAGATAGACATTACCAGTCCAAATGAAAGAAATCCGCTGATTCCGTAAAAAGCGATGAAACCAGGATTGATGATGAATGTGGCGGCACTGGTCATGGATGCTGCCAAGGCCAATCCCACAGCAACAGGAGAAAAGGCAATATTGCCAAGGGCATAATCTGAGATGTTTTTCGTTTGAATCGCTCCTCTGATCACAAAGAAGAGAATCAGCGCCATATATGCGATCACTGCCACCCAAACATATCCTGTAAAACTCTCAGAAGCCATATTTTTCACTTAATACAGCTACCAATTTTTGCTTATTCGAGCGTATTGACAACCACATTCAGGTGAAGGCAGGATTTTTTAAGGTGAACGAAACCATTGTCGTGGTAAAAGGAAAATCCTCAATCAATCATTTAATCGATTGAAAAAAAGACAATACAAGCATTCGTAAAAGACAGAAAATTTAAAATTTCATATTATTGAGAGTCGCCTCATGAGATCCTCGCGATAGGTTTTCCCGATAGGAATGTTCTTTTCCGAAATCTGAATGTAGTTATCCTCAATTGCCTGAATGTGCTCTACATTGACAATGTAAGAGCGGTGTACCCGCATAAACTTAGAGGCCGGGAGCTTTTCCTCGAGTGTCTTGAGTGAATAGCTAAGGATATAATTGCTCTGCTTGGTCATCAGAATCGAATAGATATCATTTGCTTCTATGTATCGCACATCTTCAAATTTCAACTTCTCAAGTCTGTTTTTAACCTTAACAAACAGGTGCGACTCGCTCACCACCGTGTCCTCTTTTTGGTTTCCGGATGCCAGGTGGTGTCGGTGTAAGGCAATCTCAATAGCTGATACAAGCTCATCATCATCAAAAGGCTTGATCAGGTATCCGTCCGGGTTGGTCAGTTTAGCCCGCTCCAGGGTTTTTTGATCTCTGTCTGACGTCAGGTACAAAACAGGTGTGTTGGTTTTGTTCTTAATGAGTGAAGTCACCTCTATGCCGTCCATTAGCCCGGCAAGATTTATATCCATGATTACGATATCCGTTTGCTGCTTACCCAACGATTGGAGCAACTCTTCGCCAGACTCACTAATTCCCAAAATATCATAGCCTCGCTCCTCAAGCGTAATGCTTAGGTTTTTAGCCACAACAAAATCATCTTCGGCAATGAGCACTCTGGTTTTTCCATCAGACATCCTTCAAATGTAACCGCAAATTCCGAACTAAAGCGGACACGATTATATTGCAGGTCAATATTTTATTTCTGAATGCGCCGAGCTACCATTTCTCTTCTGTTCATTATAGGAGTCTTGTTCTTAAAGGCTCAAGGACTTTACCTTGATAGTCTCTTACAGCAACCGGCAGATTCCAATGCGTTTTCGAATAGTGAATGGTACTGGACCATGCTTGTCCTTGACGAAGACAATCAACTGGTAGAAATCCCGGGATGGAGTCATGTAATTGTGTATGACGAAGATAAAATTCATCGAACAGGTACGATGCTAAAAGGAGATCAAAAAAGTTATTTCTCTTATAAGAATATCATTGATGCAAATGCAGATTCATTGCTAATTAAGTTAAAAGGGGATCATCCACTTTTTGAATTAGCCAATTCCACTATCTCACAGTTTACTCCAAGCACATGGCGATTTCATGAAAGGCAAAGACTAATAGCTCATGGTTTGTTTTTCGGGATTTTGATCGTGATGGCACTCTACAACCTGATGATATACATGGCGGTAAAGGATCAAAGTTACCTCTGGTATGTACTCTCTATCATTGGTTTTGGTCTTTACATGGCGTTTTACTACGGTTTTTCTTTTGAACATTTCTGGCCCGATCGACCTCACTGGAATGCATATTTCTTTGCATTGATCATCCCATTAACCAACATCAGCAGGATACTTTTTACAAAAACATACTTGCATACGAGTGAATATGTTCCACGTTGGAATACATTCTTTACCGTCATTCTTATCCTATATCTCACTCCAATCATTATGTGGCTGATTAGCTGGTTGGAAATTAAAGATTGGCTGGTAGAAACCAACTACGTGATTGGCCTACTGGGTGCAATAACCATGACCGCCATCACGCTAACCAGCATTATCGTGTATAAGCGCGGATACAAGCCGGCACTGTGGTTTCTTGTGGCATTTGCACTTTTCAATATTGGTGGCATTCTGTTCATCTTTCGGGAGCTTAATTATCTCCCTGATAATTTTCTAACACGATACATCGTGCAAATAGGGGCTGTGGCACAGGTTGTCTTATTTTCTCTGGGACTGTCTGACCGGCTAAACCGCACGCGAAAAATGCTGGCACTTGAAACCATAGAAAAGGAAAAAATAGCCAGAGAGAAGGAGATGGAAAAGAAGCTTTTGGCTGAAAAACAAAAGGATGAATTGGAGCGGCAGGTAAAGGAGCGGACGAAGGAGTTGGAGGAAACCCTCAGTCAGTTAAAGATTTCAGAAAGCGAGTTGAGGGAGTTGAATCAAGTTAAGTCGAAGCTTTTTTCCATTATTTCCCATGAGCTTAAAAGCCCATTAACAACTGTAGATTCATATCTTAATCTTTTTATAAATCACTATAATAAACTCACACCAGAGGAAATTTCAGAGCTGAGTGATAAAACTCGATTTTCACTCCAAAACCTTATCCTTCTGATGGACAACCTCCTTCTATGGTCTCGTCTCCAGCAAGAGAGTTTAACTTTTAACCCAACAAAAGTTGATTTACGTAAGGCGATTGATAAGTCACTTAAACTTTTTACTTTGTCATTAGAACAAAAGAAAATTCGAATAGAAATTGAATCAGGTGTTGATGACGCTATGGTGCATGCAGATAAAGACATGCTGGAGTTTGTAGTTAGAAACCTGATTCATAACTCCATCAAGTTTACTCCTAAGAATGGTCGAATTAAGATAACTGCTGAAAACAACGAAGGGTACTCTCGGATATCAATTATTGACACAGGAATTGGGATGACCAAGGACATGATACGTCAAATTCTGGATCGTGAAGAGAGCTTTACCCGAGTGGGAACTGAACAGGAAAAAGGCTCTGGGATTGGCCTGCTGATGTGCAAAGATTTTATTGAGAAGAATGATGGGACACTCGAAATAAGTACTGATAAAGGAACCACTGTTACTTTTTCTCTTCCTGAACATACACCGCACTAAATATCCCTCTTTTGAAGAAAACCATTGATTTTTCTATAAATCCGTTATTTATTATGGCTAGCGGAATATTCGACAGCTTTTTCGAATCCAAACCAGATGTTGCTTTGAAAAACCAATGCATAATCATCAAAAGAGTACGCTTGGCTCTTTCGGGGTGAAAGTCTGTGACAAATAAACTCCCGTTCACTTTGAGCATACCCTTGCACTTTACAAGAACAGATCTAAGATTCCTTTCACCAAAACAATCGAGAAAAAAGGGGCAAATAATAATATCGTACTTTCTGTCAGACGTGTAATCCAAAAAATCGCTATGAATAAAGTCAGTGTGGCGATTGACCATTCTCTTCTTGGCAAGCTTGAGCATCTTCTTAGATTTTTCTACATAATCTATCCTTTCACAATTGGGAATGTGCTCCAAAATTTTTCCTGTACCACCTCCTAGAATAAGTACACGATCCTTACTATCTATTTCATTCAAGTGCATAGATTGAGCTTCAATCAAAGATTTACCAAATACCATTTTGGAAAGTCGATCATAAAATGGGGCAATGAAATCAAAATCATTTACAGCCATTCAAAAAGTATTGGCACTAAAAATACGCCATCTCCAATGGATCGATACCGTTGATTCGTGTTAAACCACGTAGGATAAATCGCCATTAATCCATATGTGAAGAACCCCAGAAAGAAATAAAATGCCATTAGGTTTAACAGCAAGAGTGAAATCGCAATCCCAATAGATAACAGAATCAGAATCAATTTTTCAAGCTTCTTTTCGCTCAATTCTGTAGCAATAGATAAAAAACCATCTACCGAATCTTCATTCTTTTCAAACCAGCTGAATAATATGAGATTGATGAAAGTAAGTAAAAAGAGTAACAGAAAAACACTCCAATCATACATCTCGCTTAGAACCATTGGCACCATCAAAATTCCCAAAGAATAAATCAGCGCCACATAAAACTCTTTTGACAAGTAACGTGAAAGACGATATTGGACCAATAAATAAATAAATGAAAGTGATGCCAAAGCCACCCCTCCTTTTAAAATCACGACAGGAATAAAAAACAGCAGTACAGTCATTAAGCATAGCATTACACTGGCTAAGACTATAAGTAACTTTCTGTGTTTTTTATGAAATAAGTATCTCTCCCTATTCGATTCTATCTGACTAGTCGCATCTCTTAGGTGGTCTGCCGTATATATCAGCCATACTGTGCCACCAAGTAAAGCATACACTTCCCAGCCCGGCTTTACCCCAAATTGGACACAAAAAAATCGGAGCAGTATTACCGCTCCGATTACAATGTCTATAGATAAAATTTGAGCTATTCGATATGCTCGACCGATCATTACCCTTGAGCCAAAGCCTCAGCACCACCAACAATCTCAAGAATCTCCTTGGTAATTGCTGCCTGACGAGTTCGGTTATAAGTCAATCGAAGTTCTTTCAAAAGATCATCAGCATTTTCAGTTGCCTTATCCATGGCTGTCATCCTGGCTCCATGCTCAGACGCATTTGATTCGAGTAACGTCTTATAGAATTGAATCTTCAGAGACTTTGGCACCAGCTCGTTGAAGATAAATTCCTTAGAAGGCTCATAGATATAATCAATCTCGCCCTCAGTTTCCTCAGCTTCAATTTCCTGAATTGGCAGAAACTGCTCTTTCTGAACGATCTGAGTAGCCACGTTTTTAAACTCATTGTAAACAATATCTACTCTGTCGTACTTCCCATCTAGGAAACCAGCCATTACCATCTCTGCAGCTTCTTTTGCATCAGCAAAGTTTAGCTTCTCTATCAAGTGTGAGTAGGTCTTGATCACATTGTATTTTCTCTTTGCGAAATGCTCAAATGCTTTCTTTCCTATAGGAAGGATTTCCAAATTCCCACTTGCCTCTGCATGGCTATACTTCTCAGCAATCAAAGCTTTCACTCCTTTGAAAACGCTACTGTTGAATGCACCGCAAAGCCCCCTGTCTGAAGAAACGACTACAATCAGTACCCGCTCAATATTTCGCTCCTCAGAGAATGGATTGTCGCCTGCATCCGTTCCGCCAGCCGATACATTCTGAATAATTTCAGAAAGCTTTTGGGAATATGGCCTCATTTGAATGATACGATCTTGCGCTCTTCTCAACTTGGCAGCAGCAACCATTTTCATGGCTTTTGTGATCTGCTGTGTCGATACAACCGATTGAATCCTACCTTTTACCTCTTTAAGATTGGCCATCTTATAATTGTTGTCTTATTTATTTCTTAAACCTTGATGCAATATCCTTAGCGATCTCTTCTGTTTTTGCAACAGCCTCATCGCTTAGTTTACCAGCTTTGAAGTCTGCCAAAGCATCCTTACCAGTGGTCCTCATTGCATTAATAAATTCTGTCTGGAATTCTCTTGCTTTGTTCACCGGAACTGGATCAAGGAATCCTTTAGTAGACGCATAGATAATCGCAACTTGCTCCTCTACCGGAATAGGAGAGAACTGAGGCTGTTTCAGGATTTCCTGGTTCTTTCTACCTCTGTCAATGGTTCTTTGGGTTGCAGCATCCAGATCAGATCCAAACTTAGCGAATGCTTCGAGCTCACGGAACTGTGCCTGATCTAGCTTCAAGGTACCAGATACTTTCTTCATTGACTTAATCTGGGCGTTACCTCCCACACGTGATACCGAGATACCTACGTTAATCGCCGGTCTGATACCTGAATTGAAAAGGTTCGTCTCCAAGAAGATCTGACCATCCGTAATCGAGATTACGTTCGTAGGAATGTAAGCAGATACGTCACCTGCCTGGGTTTCGATAATCGGAAGAGCTGTCAATGAACCACCACCCTTTACTTTTCCTTTCAATGAAGGAGGAAGGTCGTTCATCTGGCTAGCAATAGAATCATCGTTGATCACTTTTGCAGCACGCTCAAGTAGTCTTGAGTGAAGGTAGAATACATCTCCAGGGTATGCTTCACGTCCCGGAGGTCTTCTTAATAGAAGCGACACCTCACGGTATGAAACAGCCTGTTTAGAAAGGTCATCATATACCACAAGTGCAGGTCGTCCAGTATCTCGGAAGTACTCACCAATAGCAGCACCAGTCATTGGAGCGTAGAACTGCATTGGAGCAGGATCAGATGCAGAAGCACTAACCACTACTGTATACTTCATGGCACCAGCCTTCTCAAGCTGAGCAACGATTCCAGCTACCGTAGAAGCTTTCTGACCTATGGCAACATAGATACAGAATACTGGCTCACCTTTATCGTAAAATTCTTTTTGGTTAATGATGGTGTCAATTACCACAGCAGTCTTACCAGTCTGACGGTCACCAATTACCAACTCTCTTTGACCTCTTCCCACAGGAATCATTGAGTCAATTGCAGTAATACCTGTTTGAAGCGGCTCACTTACAGGCTCACGGAAGATTACCCCAGGTGCTTTTCTTTCAAGTGGCATTTCAAAAGTTTCACCAGTGATCTCTCCTTTTCCATCAATAGGCATTCCCAATGTGTCCACTACTCGCCCACACATTCCATCACCTACTTTGATGGAAGCAATTCTTCCTGTCCTTTTTACGGTATCTCCCTCATTTACCTCACTTGAATCTCCAAGAAGTACTGCTCCTACGTTATCCTCTTCAAGGTTAAGTACAAGAGCATTCAAGCCGTTTTCAAACTCCAAAAGCTCACCCGCCTGAGCATTTGAAAGTCCGTAGATTCTGGCTACACCATCACCTACCTGTAGTACGGTACCTACTTCTTCAAGTTCAGCTTCAGTTTTGTGGTTTGAAAGCTGCTCTCTTAAAATTGCTGAAACCTCATCAGGTCTTACTTGTGCCATAATTTTATCTGTTTAGCCTGTCGGCTTAATGTTATTATTTTGAAAACTTCAGTTTTAAATCTTTTAGCTGTCCGCTTACGCTCTCATCTAATTGACGATCACCAAGTCGAAGAATGTATCCTCCCACAATTTCAGGGTCTACTTTCTCCTTAAGTATCGGCTCTTTGCCTGTAATGTCTTTTGCTAGTTTTTCGAATGCTTTCTTCATGTCTGCATCCAGCTTTATGCTTGTAGTTACAGAAACTTCAGAAAAACCTTTCTTAACATTGTATAGGTGAAGAAACTCCTTTGCAATATCCTCCAACAAGCTTTCTCTACTCTTCCGCGTAATGATATCAAATGATTGAAGAGTTAACTCATTCACCTTACCTGTAAATACTTTTTTTAAGATGTCGGCTTTCTTAAAGTGCGAAATGATAGGGCTTTTCAGCATTAGTGAAAAATCCCTGCTCTCTTCACAAACGTTAAGAAAAGATTCCATGTCTGCTTTCACACTATCCAGCACATTCTTTTCTTCAGCCAATTCTAAAATTGGTGTCGCATACCGAACCGCTATTCTGCCTACAGACATTCTTAATTAACTTTTACGTCCTTGATAAACTTATCAACCAAAGCTTTTTGAGACTTATCGTCTGAAAGCTTCTCTCTCAATACTTTCTCTGCAATTTCCAATGACAATGAAGCAACTAAATCCTTCACTTCTGTCAGAGCAGCCTTTTTCTCTACTTCGATTGCATCTCTTGCATCCTGAATCATCCTTGACGTGATGTCAGATGTCTCGGCTTTCGCATGCTCAATGATGTGGCCTGCTTCAGTTTTTGCTTCTTTTAAAATGGCATCTCGCTCAATTCGAGCCTCCTGCAGAAGGTACTCATTGTCAGCTTTGATTTGCTCCATTTCCTCTTTCGCATTGTCAGCAGCTCGAAGTGAATCTTCAATTTGGTGCTCACGTGCTTTGAGTGCACTTAGGATAGGTCTCCAAACGAATGCACGAAGGATGAAAAGAACAATAAGGAATACGATCAGTTGCCAAATGATCAGTCCAATGTCGGGGGTTACTAGTGCCACGATATATATTGTTTAATAGTAAAAGTCTTTGTTAAAACCTGGCCATGCCACCTAATGTGGTCATAGCCAAGTTTGATAAGGATTAATTTCCTGATCCAGCCAATAGTCCAACTACAACGCCGAAAAGAGCCGCACCCTCAATAAGGGCTGCTGCAATAATCATTGCTGTCTGGATTTTACCAGCTGCTTCTGGTTGTCTTGCAATACTTTCAGTTGCTCCTTTACCGATCAAACCGATACCAAGACCCGCTCCTAGTACTGCTAAACCTGCTCCAATTGCTCCCATGATAAATTATTTATAGTTTAAAAATTGGTTTCTAATTAATGGTGCTCCTCTACTGCCTGACCGAAGTACAAAGCGGAAAGAAGCGTAAATACATATGCCTGCAACACTGCCACAAAAAGTTCCAACATGTTCATCACCGTAGCGAAAACCGCCCCAACCACACCTATCGTTAAGCTTTGGAAAATGAAAGCCAAACTGATGATACTAAGTATCAAAATGTGGCCTGCTGTAATGTTTGCAAACAATCGAATCATCAGTGAAAATGGCTTGGTGAAAATTCCGATGATCTCAACCGGCCAAAGTATGATGTATAATAAAATCTTACCGGCCCATGGCATGGACTTACCTAATGGATCCACAATGTGAAGCCAGTATGTTTTTCTTCCGGAAAAAGTGGTGATAATTAAAGTAAGTACAGCAAGCGTAAGTGTCACTGAAATATTTCCAGTCATATTCGCCGCACCTGGCAATAACCCTAGCAAGTTTCCGAACCAGATGAAGAAAAAGACAGTAAGTAGAAAAGGCATGAACTTCTCATACTTTTTGCCGATGTTTTCTTTGGCAATATCATCTCTAATAAACATGATGATTGGCTCGAAAAAGGATTGAATTCCTTTTGGTGCTCTTCCCACATTTTTCTTATATCCTCTCGCAACCGCTGAAAAAACAAGGATTAACAATGCCGCGTCGATGAAAAGGAAGAGAACATTTTTAGTTATGGAAATGTCAAAAACATGCGCGCCACTCTCCAAAGAGATGTGCTCATGATCCATCACATAACCATTGTATGGCTTGATGTTGTGATCTTCATCATAAAAATTAGCAGATGAAAAAACATCAAGACCTTTTTCTTCTGAGTAAACGATTACAGGAAGGTGAACGGTAAGTCCGTGATAAATTTCCCAAACATGAGAATCCGAAATGTGGTGATTGATTAATTCACTTGGATTGAAAGGTTCATCATCACCTTTTTCGCCTCCACCACCGGCCAGAGAAAGGCCTGGTATTGTGAGCAGCAAAATGACCAAAAACTTGTTGATTTTCAGAAAGTTATATTGCTTCAACATGGAGCGCATTTTCATCGGATATTCGTTCGTTCCTCAATTTCGGCGCAAGTTAGTCAAAGCCATAACTATTTCAAAGATCATGTAAACCAAATAGAGGATAATAAACTGAACAACCAGATTAAAAAGATCTGTCTGAGTGTACATCAACACTAAAATGAAAATCAAAGAAGAAAGAAGTCTAAGAACAACTTTGACCAATGATACCTGGGTGCTCCACTCCTTGGGTGCCCAGCTTTCCATCCGAAACAGAACGAATGTTTGGATGGCAAAAAACATAACCATCAACAGGTATGCAGGATGAAATTCTATTTTAGATGCAAGAAGCTGCTCGGCTGCAATAAGCAAAACCGTGAGTAAAATCAGGGTAATCCACTTCTTCATTTGAGTGCCTTTAACAATAACCAGATGGTTCCCGCCATCGCCAGGAATGTGCCAACTAAAATAAATATTGGACTTGTAGACAGAAATCCGTCCAGATAGTATCCTCCCAAAATCAATGCTAAATTCAAAGCAACCAGCTCAAAAGCCAGTCCATAGAATTTCATGTAAGACTTTTCTCTATTTCCCTCCTCAGGCCTTGAGGGCTTGTGGCTCTTCTTTGTCTTCGGGCTTTCCAATCTTTATTTCTTTGCTTTTTACGCCCATTTTACATTTTCCATTGAAGGTAGCTCCTGATTCGACCAAAAGCTTATTGGTAATGATGTCACCGTCTATGGTAGCCGTTGCTTTGAGAACTAACTGCTCGGTAACTTCAATTGTGCCTGCAATGTGCCCTGCTACTTCTGCATTTTGAGCTAGCACACTTCCATCTACCTGAGATGAGTGGCCAAAAGCAGCTTTTGATTTTGTTTTGATGTCTCCGATAACCTTGCCCTCTACACGAATGTTGCCAAAAGTCTCAATGCTTCCGTTTACAATCGTGCCTTTCCCAATTATATTACTAGAGTTACTTAGTTCCTCTACTTCTTTTTGATTCTTATTCAACATAGCGTGATTTTAAAGTGCAATATACTCCTGAGGGTTTACAGGGTTGCCATTGTGCCAAAGTTCTAAATGCAAATGTGGCCCTGAAGTTAGCTCACCCGTATTTCCAATTGTGGCTACTACTTCCCCAGCTGCCACAAAATTACCAACGTTTTTAAATAATTCCGAATTGTGTTTATATACAGAAATTAAATTGCCGGGGTGCTGAATTGCTATAATATAACCTCCATCCAGTGTCCAGGATGACATAATTACCACTCCATCTGCCACTGAGCGAACAGGTTCATTTTCCTGAGCCACGATATCTACACCATAATGGTCCTTCTTCGGGTTAAATTCATCTGTTATTATTCCATCAAATAGTGGGCTGAACAGGTATACATCTCTTAGCTCATAGACATTTGATGATACGGCGATAGGTAGTGCAGTTATTTCTGCAAGTTCAGATCCTTCAAATTCTGCCCTAAACTGAGAATCCACGGGCTGAATACTCTCGGTTAGCTCTGTTGGCTGCAGGTCTGATTCAGGACTTACCTCCAGATTCTGAGCCAGTTCCTCGCCGGCAATGATTCTCCTGATATTTTCTATATAAATGTCCTTGTTACTAACCTCTTGCTCCAGGGAATCAATCATCATAGATAATTCCAGCACCTGACGATTGGCCTCCATTTGCGCGTGTCTTGGATCTAGCCATTGCTCCAATGCTACGGTTACAAGATAAATGGCAGATGATAGCACCAAGACTCCAACACCCGCTAGTAATAAAAACAGCCTGGCATAATTGAAACTAAATGTGGTCTTTTCCGCAAAATTCTCTTCATTGCGAATAATGAGCAGGTATTTGTTCGTTAGCCAATTACTAAATGTCTTTCTTGCAGCCATAAATTGGAATTTAAGGCGACAAAGGTATGCAATCACCCCTTGTTTTATCTTTACACCAATTTGAATTTGAGATCGTTATTTATTGAATCAGTCTAAACCCATTTTGAAGAAACTTATCTCCATTTGTTTTATTGCTTTTGTGATTGGGTGCTCACCATACAAAAACAATCCCATGAGCAACTCTTTCCACGATCTCACTGCTCATTACAATGCATATTTCATCGCAAATGAGCGAATCAATGAAATTGAAAAATCAATTTTCGAGAGTCAGGAATGGAACTACAACAAAGTGCTTCCTATCTATGCTCAATTTGATTCAGTAAAGTCAGCTTCTTTCAAAACCCAAATTGAAGATTGTATTCAAAAAGCATCGATAGCCATACAGCGGCATCCGAATAGCAAGTGGGAGGATGATAGCTATATTTTGGTGGGTAAAGCCAGATATTACGCAATGGAGTTTCCGGATGCAATCGAAACCTTTAAGTATGTAAACACACACAGTGAGGATGATGATGCCAGGCACCAGGCGTTAACGAATTTGATAAGAAGTTTTACTGAATTTGGAGAATATAAAAATGCAATAGCAGTTACAGATTATCTGGCTAAGGAAAAACTTAACAAGGATAATCTACGAAGACTTCACTTAAACACGGCATATCTATACCAGAAGAAGGGAGATAAAAGCAAAATGGTTGGGGCTTTAGTTAAGGCAGAAGAATTGCTGAATTCATCTGATAAAGCTAGGATCAATTTCATTATAGGTCAGGTATATCATGAGCTCGAATTTGAGGGTGAAGCCTTCAGGTATTATAGAAATGTATTAAAAAACAGTCCAACCTACGAGCTAGAGTTTTACGCTAAACTCTACATGGCGCAAGTGACTGAGCTGGCCAAAGAAAACGACTTAAAAAAGATTCAGCGTTACTTTAAGAACTTGCTTCGAGATCCAAAAAACAAAGAATATCAAGACAAAATTTATTTTGAGCTTGCAGGTTTTGAATTGAAGAATGGCAACATAGATGAGGCCATTGTAAACTACAAACAATCTGTGAGGACCAGTAAAAACAACAACAGACAAAAAGCCTATTCATACCTGAGTCTTGGGAAAATTTATTATGACACCCTGAAAAACTTCGTGCTTGCAAAAAGCTATTATGACAGCACAGTGAGCTCCATGCCAAAAGACGAAGAAAACTTTGAAGCCATCAAAGTACGGCAAGAAATTCTGGTTGATTTTGTAAAGCAGATAGTAACAATTCAGGAAAATGACAGTCTCCTCCATCTATCCACTTTACCTAAAGATTCGGTACTTTCAATGCTAACAGCTCAAATTGAAAGTGAACGCGCGGTAGAAAAGGAAAGAAAGAAAAAAGAAAAGCAGGCAGCTATCAATAGAGCCAGGAACATCACACAAAGTAGCGGAGATAATTTAATCACTACCGCATCTGCGGGCTCTGTTTGGTATTTCAATAACTCTAATGCTCTCGGAAAAGGAAGGAGTGATTTTATTCGAAAATGGGGAGATCGGCCGCTTGAAGACGACTGGAGAAGGAAAAATAAAGCAGTGGTAAGTAGCTCCAATGAGGAAACGTTGGTTTCCAATAATGTTTCAGAAGCTACTGGTGAAGAAGAGGTGGAATCACCTGCTGAAGAAGAAGCTCAAAAAATGATGAGCTCAATCCCTTATACAGAAGAAGCCAAAGCTTCCCTGCTTGATGCTATTGAAGATGCGCTCTATACTTTAGGAAATATATACAGCCTGCGACTCGAAGAAGATGCCAATGCTGCTCAATCATTTGAAGATTTACTTAGTCGCTTTCCTACAACAGAATACGAACCGGAGGTTCTTTACCAACTATACCTACTTTACAAAGAGCTGAACCCTGAAAAGTCGAAAGAAAAGGGAGAGCTGCTCAAAAGAAAGTATCCTGAAACTATCTATGCGAAGCTTGTCGACAACCCAAACTATCGTGAGGAGAGTTTTGCAATAAGTGAGCAGCTTAAGAAGCTATACAAGAAGCTATATGGAAAGTACAAAGAAGGCTCCTACAATGAAGTGTTGTTTTCATCAGATAGCGCATTGCACCAGCATCCTGACAATGAGTTTAGTGACAACCTAGCGCTATTAAGGGCACTCACAGTTGGAAAAACAGAGGAGAACCATAAATATCAGTTTGAGCTTGGCGAGTTCATAAAAAAATATCCTGATAGCGAGCTTAATCCATATGCAAACTCACTACTAAAAGCATCAGAAGATTTCCAGCAAAAAAGATACAATAGCGCTAAAGCCAAATTCATAGAAGACTTCAACCAAAAGCATTTGTTCGTGATCGCCTACGACATTAAATCTGACATGACAGACAAGCTACCATCGTTGGTCGATGCATATTTGAAATCCAAGAATCTCACGAATCTAAAAACGGGCAACCTAATTTTAAGCGATGATAAATCGATGTTGTTGATCAACATCTTTCCCGGGAAGGGCACTGCCACCAGCTTTCTGAAAACCTTCAATGAGGAAGCCAACTTGAAAGATACTTTTAAGGGTCAAAAATTTGACACTTTTGTGATAACTGAAGATAACTTTGACATATTCTACAGAACCAAGGATGTGTCTGCGTATCTCACATTTTTTGAAAAACATTATCAATGAAGCAAAAGCTTATTAAATACTCACTAAGAACCTTATGGATCTTGTTTATCCTCGGAGTGATCGGCGTTCCAAGCATCTTCATGATGGTAAAAAATGATGCGTTCGGATGGTTTGGCGGACTACCCAGCCTTCAGGCACTTGAGCGTCCTGATCCTGATTTGTCGTCTGAGCTTATTAGTGCTGATGGTGTCTCACTAGGAAAATATTTTCGAAAAAACAGAACACCAGTTACTTACGATGAACTTTCCCCTGAGTTAGTAAACACGCTTTTGGTTACAGAGGATGTCCGATTCAAGAATCATTCAGGAATTGACCTCAAAGGTTTGGTTAGGGCCATCGTTGGGAAAATGACCTTCTCCTTTCAAGGTGGCGGAAGTACGCTCACTATGCAGCTGGCAGAAAATTTGTTTAAAACAAACAGTGCAGAGCAGGGTACACTTTATAAGTCAAGAGCTCTTGGCCAAATCATTACCAAGATAAAAGAATGGATCATTGCCGTACAGCTTGAGAAATCATACACGAAGGAGGAAATCCTGGCCATGTACCTCAATACTGTCGAGTTTGGAAGCAACTCATACGGTATTAAAGTCGCTGCGAGTACGTTCTTTAACAAACTCCCATCTCAACTCAATTATTCAGAATCAGCTGTATTGGTTGGAGCCATAAATGCGCCCACTCGCTGGAGTCCAGTATTGAATCCTGACAATGCGCATAGAAAGAGAACGGAAGTACTTTGGAACCTGCACAAATATGGCCTGATTGATCGTATTCGCTTTGATACCCTCAATCGTGATTCCATCCAGCTCAACTATAAAGTAGAAAATCAAAATGAAGGCCTTGCGACCTATTTCAGGACAGTAGCAAGAAACTATCTAGTAAACTGGGCGATAGAGAATGGATACGACCTTTTTGATGATGGTCTCAAAATCTATACAACCATAGATAGTCGAATGCAGCAATATGCGGAAGAAGCGGTGGCTGAAAGTATGGATACGCTACAGCAGATTTTTGATGAACATTGGAAAGGAGAAAACCCATGGATTGATAACGATAATAATGAAATTCCTGAGTTTTTGGATATGGCAATGAAGCGTACAGATGCTTACAAGAATCTAAGATCGAGGTTTGGAGCACAAAAAGACTCAATCGAATATTACCTCAATAAGAAAAAGAAAATGACTGTCTTTTCCTGGCAAGGAGAAATTGACACCCTTTTCAGCTCCTATGATTCGCTGAATTATTACAAGCGGTTTCTTCAGGCCGGTTTTATGTCAATGGATCCAAGAACAGGATACATCAAAGCGTGGGTAGGAGGAATCAATCACAAGTATTTCAAATTTGATCATGTCCAGCAGAGCAAAAGGCAACCAGGCTCTACATTTAAACCGATTGTTTACACCGCCGCGCTTGATAATGGATGGTCGCCGTGTCAAACAGCCGTTGACGCTCCGGTTTCATTTAGTTTGCCAGGTCAAGACCCACCCACCTGGGTACCTCAAAATTCTAACGGAAAGTTTTCTGGAGAAATAATGACACTTAGACAGGCTATGGCTCAATCGGTAAATAGCATCACAGCGTTTATGATGAATCGAATTGGCCCATCGACTGTTGTTGATTATGCTAAAAGGCTTGGGGTGAAGAGTCATTTAGATGCAGTTCCCTCCCTATGTCTTGGAGCCGGAGGAGACGTTTCCATTTATGAAATGGTGGGTGCCTATTCCACCTTTGTAAATAAAGGAACTTTCATAGAGCCATTTTTCATTTCAAGAATTGAAGACAAAAATGGAAATGTCATTCAGCAATTTGTGCCGGACGAACAAGAAGCAATCAATGAGGAAACCTCTTACCTAATGCTTCATATGTTGAAGGGAGTGGTAGAAATGGGTACTGGTCGTGGACTTGATCCAAGTTTAAAAATTGATAATGAGTTAGGAGCCAAAACTGGAACCACTCAAAATGCCTCTGACGGTTGGTTCATTGGGGTAACCAAAGACTTAGTTTCCGGTGCATGGGTTGGTGGAGATGATCGCAGCATCCGATTCAGATATTGGGCCATGGGACAAGGAGGTCGAACAGCCATGCCTATCTGGGAAAGATACATGATGAAGGTCTATGCGGATAAGACACTTGGATATGAAAAAGGCTACTTCGAAAAACCAACTAAACCATTAAGAACTGTCATTGATTGCGAGCTCTATGACGAGAACATAAATCCGTCTGACACTGTTGATTACGATGTAGTTGATGAAGACGATTTCATGTAATGCAATTTCAACGGTATTCTAGAGAGGACTACTTAAGACTTCCTGAAAAACCCGGGATCTATAAGTTTTTAGATAGTGAAGAAACAATCATTTATGTAGGTAAGGCGAAAATTTTAAAGAAAAGAGTAGCAAGCTATTTTACCAAGGCTAACCTCGACAATCGAAAAACGTACCGTCTTGTATCAGAGATCCGATCGATAGAATTTATTATCGTCTCGTCTGAGTTTGATGCACTTTTACTAGAGAACAATCTCATTAAAGAGCATCAGCCCAGATACAACATCCTCCTAAAGGATGACAAAAGTTTTCCGAGCATTTGCATCACCAACGAGCGATTTCCACGCATTTATTCTACCAGGCGAATTGACCATACGAAAGGTGAGTATTTTGGTCCATATACAAGTGTGAAAGCAATGAATGGGGTGCTAGATCTCATTCGCAAACTCCATAAAATACGAACTTGTAAATACAATCTGTCCGAGGAAAACGTAAAAAAGAAGAAGTACAAAGTTTGCTTGGAATATCACATTGGAAACTGTCTTGGCCCGTGCGAAGGATTACAATCAGAGGAAGACTACCTTAAAGACATTGATGAAGCCAAGAAAATATTAAAGGGGAAGTTGAGCATTGTTGGTAAATCATATAAAGAGAAAATGCAAAATGCAGCTTCCGATCTAAAATTTGAACTAGCTCAAACTTATAAAGATAAACTGGAGCGACTTGAACAGTTCCAATCCAGATCTCTGATTGTAAATCAGAAAATTACGAGCACAGATGTATTTTCTATGACCACCACAGAAAATGAAAAATCACTTTTCATTAACTATATGAGAATAGAAAATGGTGCCATTGTAAACTCAGAAACAATAGAAGTCAAGAAGAAAATTGAAGAAGAAAACGAAGAAGTGTTTCGCTTTTCAATTTTCGATCTTAGAAAAAAATATAACAGCACTAATCCAACAATACTCACGAATACTCCTGTAGAGCCTTGGGAGGATGTTGAAATCACGGTACCTAAAATCGGTGACAAAAAACACCTGGTTGACCTTTCCTTCAAAAATGCGCTTTTCTATAAGAAAGAGAGACTTTCTAAAAAGAGTACACAACCCAACGAAGGCCTGCTCCAAACACTTCAGCAAGATCTAAAACTCCCGGATTTACCGATCCACATTGAGTGTTTCGACAACTCGAATATTCAGGGAACAAACCCTGTGGCTTCAATGGTATGTTTCAAAAATGGCAAACCATCAAAATCAAACTATCGAAAGTTTAAGATTAAGACGGTAGTCGGTCCTGATGACTTTGCCTCCATGAAAGAAATTGTTGGGAGAAGATACTCGCACTTGAAAAGAGAGGGCATGCCTTTCCCTAATCTCATTGTCATCGATGGTGGCAAGGGACAATTGAATGCTGCATGTGAGGCACTAAAAGAACTGGATATCTATGGTCAAATCCCCGTTATCGGCATAGCAAAGAAGCTTGAAGAAATATACTTTCCGGAAGACAACATTCCCATTTATATAAGCAAGAAATCTACATCGCTAAAGCTGATACAGCAGCTCAGAGATGAGGCACACAGGTTTGCTATTACCTTCCATCGTCAAAAAAGAAGCAAGGCATCAATTCAATCAGGATTGGATGCAATCAAAGGGATTGGGAAAAACACAAGAGAGAAGTTGATGAAAGAGTTTGGCAGTGTCAACCGATTAAAGCAGAGTTCTGAAAAAGATCTATCAGATCTAATTGGTCCCTCCAAGTCGAAAATGATTTTTGAAGCCATAAAAAAAGGAGACCTGTAAGATCTCCTTTTTTTCTTCAGTGATACTTCTTATTCACTATCCTTTACGCATCTACAACTGTTTCTATGCCAGTCACCGATCACGCTATGATAAATCTCTTTAGAACCTTTTTGAACTGAGATAAGTCCGGAGGTATTGTCTGATTTCTTTTCGGCATCCCAATAGTTTCCACTGATTCCGATATTTTTAAATACTCTACCCGGATCTCCGAATCCACCCAAAGCTAAATCAATACCACTTTCTCCACCTTTCTGCAACGCAATACCAGCATCATGAATGCCTCCAAATGTACCAAATAGAAGTTTCCACTCACCGATGGTTGGCACATGCCATCCATCCGGGCAAGCCTCCACTGCCGCCTTGAATGTATAAAGTCTTCCAAACGCCTCACAATATGCTGACTCATTCTTGTAGCAAAATGAGTCAGGAACCTCATAAGCCAAATTCTCTGCCATCCAGGTTCTCTTGATTGTCACTCCTCCTTCAAGCATTATGTCAATGGTAACAGTCTTATACGTTTTCCCATCACGGGAATCTGTAAACTCTCCATATTCTTGAGCAGAAACTAAAAAACAACAGATAATCAGAATTGAGGAAAGTAAATTTCTAATATTCATCTTACGGTGGATTAGGGTTAGGTTCATATCACATTAATATTCCCAGAGCTCTGATTCGTACTCCATCAAGTCATACTCATACTTCTGCTGGATTACAATCACACTCATAGGGTCTCTTGCCATATCATCGGCATATATTTGTCTAATATCCAGATTTTTAGCATTTGACACCTTAATGATTGGTGCGTTAAACAATCTTAGTTCGAACGCATCACTCATGTTCATATGCTTACCTGGATTATGGTTATTAAAATACAGTGCCTTATCAGCATATGGTCCTCTGAAAAGGTCTACTACATCATCATATCTGAAATGTGCAACTGTCTTCTCAAAACCTGCAGGATTGTACAATGATCCAGCTGATCTTGGTAAAGCGATACTAATTGTACGGATGTAATTGTACATTCTTGATCGGTTTCGATCGAAAATCACATCTTCCTTCAAATAAAGTACTGAAAACAAATCCGGGGGAATTGCTTCTTGTCTTGCTTCCTCAGTTTGTGTATCAGCAGCATCAGCACTCGAGTCATCCCCGAAAGAATCGAACCCTCCAGAGTTAAAGCCTCCACCTACGAAAGGATTTTGCTCTCTCTCTACTGAAATGTTCGACACAAAAATGATGTCAGGCATAAAGTTGATACAAGAATCTGATCGATATGGGGTAAGTAATCCTTCATCCACAGCTTCAATCAACAATCGAGACACCTCACCATTCAATGAAAAGAAAGGCAAATTTTGCTTTTCTTTCATGTCCATGCGTCTCCAGACAGTCTTCTTAAACATCACCTGAGACTCCTCGACCTCCGGTTTCACCAAAGGTGCAAGCTCTTCCTGTGCATAACCAAAGGAAAGCGAGAGACTAAACACGATTACATAACCTAATTTTTTCATAACACTGTTTTAACTGACAAGTTTATTTCAACGATATGTTGATAAAGCGCTGGAATTTTTGAAAATCTTCCACTTGCTTTCTAAAGTTTTGTCTTTGTACTTTTTTGATTTCAATCACTAACTGATCTCCCTTTCTACCAGACATTCCTCGCAGGTTAATTTGCTCACCAGCTCTTATAGAGCCACGGCCCAAACCACCACTAACCAACGTGATTTCTGCTTCGGCAACTCTGAATTTCGCATCATTAGGTAGGAACTGAGCAAAACTCTCATCAGGTATGGCTCTCAAGAAAAGCTCAGGAGTTCTTGCAGGAATTCCTTCTTTCTGATTTACCTCCCCAGCACTTGTGAAAACCTTAATATCCGGTGCAGGAATACCTCTTACGCCAAACTCTCTTGATCCAATTACATTGCCATTTGAAGAAACCGTTAATGTAACTTTGTTTGCTTTTGGAACAACTGTAACCTGCCCCGTTTGTGAGCCTTTGATTGCATCACCGCCCTTAGCAGTGAATGATGGATTGTAAGAAGTTCCCAATGCAGGAACTTGCACGTCTAGCGCGTTACCACAGTTGTAGTAAAGTGCATTTACAGACTGAGATTGAATCTGAATAACCGGACGTACAACATAATAATCAATAGTATCTGTGAACGTAGTATCAGTACCACCTCCCTGAGGAACGGTGATTGATGCAATGATCTGCTTCTTGGCATTTCCATTTTTATCGTAATTGCCAGGGGTTGCTGTAAATTCAACTTTACCAACGCCTCCAACAACTGGTGCTTCTTCTCCATTGTAAGTCATGATCAATTTATCATTAAGACCTGATGCAGAAGCAGCAATAAACATATCTGCTTTGTACTTAGTACCAGCTGCTACATATTGAGATTCCGGCATTACAACCGGCTTGATCTGATCGAAAGTGATGTCTTTAAGACCAACTCTTTTCACAAGGAAATCCAGCGCTGAAGTCTCAAACGCAAGCACATTAGCCTGAAACTCACTCACCGTAGCAAGACCAGCGTGAGTTGGTGAATTTTCAAAAGCCAACTGAGACCACTTCTTACCTTTTTGATTCTCATCCTTGCTGTAGATAGGATCTTCCTCAGCATCCAAAGCAATCTTGTGGTATAGTTTCAACTTAGATTCATCTGCTCCATTCTTTTTAAGCAATTCTTGAATATATTCAGCATATCCATTAAGTTTTTGCTTCATAGCAGCACCATTTCCTTCACCACCTTCTTCCACAGGCATCATGTAGTTACCAACCTTATCATAGTCAGTCTTTCCATTGATGAATCGTCTGTCTCCTTTGTGGCCTTCCATATAGCCTCCAGTGATTTCTACAAATTTTTCTTTGTACTCCTCCATTTCAGCCATGATTTTGGTTGTTTCTGCGCGTAATGCCTCCGCGTCAGCAACAACTTTCAAATCGTCAGCTCTGTTTCCCTTATCTTTTGCGGCAGACTTCATACCAGAAATAGTCCGAGCATTACGCTCAGATGTCTCAGCATTCGCTCGCTCCAAACTCTCATTGATAAAGGCGAATTTGTCTAGAACTGTGGAACTAACGTTTAGTGCTAATAATGCTGTCAGCACCAAATACATCATGCCGATCATTTTCTGCCGTGGGGTTTCTTTTCCTCCTGCCATAATTAAATCGTTTTAAGGGTTATTATTGATTACCTCTCATTGCGGTAAGCATATTACCGTATACTTTATTAAGAGCAGAAATGTTCGATGTTAGCTTATTAAGCTCAGCCTGGAAAGCAGAAGTTTCCTTACCTGCTTCAGCCATGCTCTCAAGCGCTCCACTAATATTTGAGTAAAATTTGTTCAACGCCTTAGTGTGGCTCTGAGCATCTTTTAATTCCATTTCATAAACTGCATTAAGAGCACCAAGACTCTTAGTTACATTCTGAACCTGGCTATGATATTCTTTGGTATCTTTTGTTGCATCAGCCATACCGGACATAGCCTCCATAGCCTGAGCGTAAGATTTGTTCATTTCAGCAAGCGATTTAGAAGCAGATTTTACATTGCCAGCATACTCGTTAGTTGCTACTGCTGCATCGCTAAGGTTTGACATTTTCTTAGCTGACTCAGCCATGTTTCTCATGCCTTCACCCAAGCTTTTGATCAACTCAGGGCCAACTTTTGCCTCGGCAAGCATTTTATCCATCTGTGCTGCAGCACCTGTGGCCTGAGGAACTGCTTTACGAGGAGCCGCTGCAGGACCATCATAGTCGTCAGCTAACTCTGGATAAACCTTTGCCCAATCTGGCTCAGCATGCTTTGGTTCGAAAGCACTCAAAAAGAAAATAACAGCCTCAGTGGTGAGACCAACCCCAAGCATTAGGGCTGCACCAGGCATGTGAAGAATTTTAAACATCGCTCCCACGATAACAACTGCAGCACCTATTCCATAGATTTTTGGCATTATAGTGGAATAGAGTAGCTCCTGAAATCCGCCTTTTTTGCTCATTGTAATAATATTTAGGTTAGTAATTTATTCGTTTATTGTTTTTATTAAAATTCGTATCCTGATGATCTTCCTAGGTATGTCATAGCACATCTAAACCCAATTGAAGCTCTGGTAGTATCCTGGTGTTCAAAAGCTCGAGTACCTGTTTCAAGGTAGTAAGCAATATCCTTCCATGATCCACCTCTGATCACTTTAAATGGAATATTTTCATCAAAATAAGTTGGGTTCAAATCCCAAGTTAGTGGCATGGCTGATTGGTTATACGCATCTTCACACCATTCGGCTACATTTCCAGCCATATCGTATAGACCATACTCATTAGCAAAGTAGGTTCCAATCGGTGATGTGTAGGCATAGCCATCATCAAAGTAGTTACCTCTGCCAGGCTTGAAGTTTGCCAGCAAACAACCTTTAGCATTCCTTATATAAGGGTTACCCCAAGGGTACTTTGCCATATCTCTACCGCCTCTTGAAGCATACTCCCACTCTGCTTCAGACGGAAGTCTGAAGTTTGGCATAACAGGAAGGCCAACGCTTCTTCTGTAATCATTTAAATAATTCGTTCTCCACTCACTAAAGTATTTTGCAGCATTCCAATCAACGCCCACTACCGGGTAATCATCGAATGCTGGGTGAGACCAATAGTAAACCACCAATGGATCTCCCATGTGGTGAGTATAGTCTCTTGTCCATACTGTAGTATCTGGCATTAAATCAGCAATTGAATATCCAGTTGGTAAATCAATTTCAGAACTTTCCTGCAGATTTTGTGTAAACTGTCGGTACTCATTGTTTGTGATTTCAGTATCATCCATAAAGAATGCACCAATGGTTACCTGTTTATTAAAATTTATCTGAGTAGCGGCTACATCTTCGTCCGCCTGCCCCATATGGAACGTACCAGATGGAACTGACACCATACCAAATGGTCTGGTCATTTCCCACCCTTGTCTGTCTGGAGCTCCAATTAGCTCTCCTCTGTCACCTTGATCTCCGCCAAAAAGACCACAACCTGAAAGAATTATGGCGCAGCAAAGGACAATACAATTTGAGATTGTAAAAACACGCATTTTATTCATAACACCTTTATTGAACATGCAAGTATGTAAAATAAACAAACTTTAACAAGAATTATTGCACGATATTCTGCCTAAATATATAATCATAAATCGATTTAGGACAAGTTTTGCTTTCAAATTTGGATGAAGGCTTTTTTCCACCTGACTAAAATGTGAACCTCGGAGTTTTAACTGCCTTCCGTCCACCGAACACCAAATCAGGTAAATCATAGCGAATATACACCTCGTGAGAGGTTGGTTGCTTAGCATTTTTATCCTTCACCACATAGTCAAACGAATAACCAGCCTTTAACTTATTGTCCTCTAGAAAAGAATATCCTAATAATAGACTCAATGACTCTGCTCTGCGGAATGCAAGTCCTCCCCACATTCGCTCCTGATAAACAGCTATCGCACTAACATCATACGTATAGGTGTTGAGATCTGAACGCACCATGACTGTAGGATTAAGAACCAACTCCCTCATAATTCCTAGTGAGGTTCCTCCCATTAATATGTAATTCATTGGGATTTCGTTTCTGGCTTGCGTTCCAAAATCAAAAGATGGCTGTAATAAATTCTCTACAGAGACTCCAACGAAGTAGTCCTTTCTGGATTGAAAATACACTCCCATGTGAAGGTTAGGTTTTAGCTGCGATTCTTTTCCATCTGGTATGTATGGATCTGGATTATCCACTGCTCGATAATTGGGATTTAATGCCTGAGAGTTTATTGCCGGCATTAATCCAATAGATAAATCACCAAAGCTGAATGATTTTTTGGCTGAAATAGAAATTCGAGCCTGAATTGAGTTGATCGGACCTACCTGATCATTGGCTATCGAAATACCAACTCCTGAAAAAGTGCTCTTCACTGGCACTACCAATGAAAGCAATTGGGTAGTAGGAGCTCCCTCCGGATCGAAACTAGCATCATAGCCCGCCCACTGGCTTCTATGATGTGCCGCCGCAAAGGCTTGATCTTCTGTCCCAACCCAGGCAGGATTATAATAGGACGGATTGAACATGTAATGATTGAAAAAGAAATCATTCTGCCCAAACCCGAAGTGAGTAAGACAGATCAATAGAAACGCAAAAAATATCCGCGAGCCTTTTTTCATATTGTAAGTATAACTCTTACAATTTACATACCCTTATTTTCTCCTAAAGGTTATTTGCCTCTTTAATATATACCTCTAAAGCACCAGTCATAGACGGAGCATTGGGTAGTGGAGCCTGAATATCCAAAATCAATCCAGCTTCTTTCACGGCTTTAGATGTTGTAGGGCCAAAAGCTGCAATTCGGGTATTGTTTTGCTTAAACTTCGGGAAGTTTTGAAGCAAAGACTCAATACCTGAAGGACTGAAAAATGCGATGATATCATAAGTCACATCATCAAGGTCTGACAAGTCTGACGCTACAGTTCTATAGATAGTCGCTTCAGACCATTCAAATCCATTCTCATTCAGAAAATTAGGAATATCATCGGTTCGGATGTTCGAACATGGGAAAATAAACTTCTCTCCCTTGTGTTTCTTGATTACGTTGAGTAAATCTGAAGCGGTACGCTCTCCTGTAAATATTTTTCGTTTACGAATTACGATGTACTTCTGAAGATAATTAGCCGTGGTTTCTGAAATACAGAAGTACTTCATATCCGTTGGGATTTCGATCTTACTCTCAGTGGCAAGCCGAAAGAAATGATCTACCGCATTTCGGCTGGTAAAGATTACAGCAGTGTGATCAAGAATGTTCACTTTTTGCTTCCTGAACTCTTTTATATCAACCGGATCAATTTCGATGAATTGACGAAAGTCAATTTTCAATTTGTATTTTTCCGCTAATTTGTGATAAGGTGAGTTTGGGTCGGAGGGTTCAGGTTGAGAAACTAAAATACTCTTCACTGCCTTTAAACGCTCTTTATCCATTACCAAAAGATCATCAGTCGCACTCATGTAAGTCTCTACTTTTTATAATTATTTGTAGAAAAATCCCAGTAAAATAATAGCAGGGATGATTTCCGTGGCACAAAGGTAGGAAATAATAACAAGTTTTTTACGAGGAGAATTATTAACAAACTTTAATGTGAACCATACCACGAATAAGATTAGGGTAATGGGGAACAAGACAATAAATCCGCTGGAAATCCAAGTCTCTGAAGAGGTATTGAGAATAAAATCTACAACTAAAAACAACAGGACTGGTATCAGAAAGACCAGGCTAAAATTTAAATAATCAAAAAGCTGAAAATTTTTCAGCCCCCGGAATTTGAAAAGCTGTGCGACTACAGTGATCACCACCCACTTGGCCATCACTAGCATAAAAATCAGAACAGATAATTGTATCCACTTCCATAGATACTCACCGAGTGAGACAGGCGTAGCTACAAATTCTACATCTACAAGTCCGTTTAAGTATAGCCCAATAAAAGCAAGCGAAAGAGCGTAAAATGAAACCAAATTCATACTCACCCCACTAAGGAAGTTTGTATTCACAAATTCATAAGAACTGATCTTGAAAGTAAACGTTTTGCCAACGAGGTAGGAAATCCGAGATGGGTAAGAGGCTGTGATGACGCCAGCGAGCCCCAACAAAAGAAGCAACGCAATAATGGTGAATTCCTTGAACTCGCTTCGCACAGCTCGCGGAACGGACACCTCATCCTTCACTACAAGAAGCTCCTCGAAAATGACTACCTCACATTTCAAATCCGCCAAGCTGCTCTTGGAACTTAACGAAACATAAAGCGTATCAGAATCAGCATTGGCATACAGAGCTGATGGTTCGTAAAATTTGCATTCATTAATAACATCAATCAGCTTGCCATTGACCCAGACAAAAAGCTCATCTGAGTGACATATTCTGATTTGTCCTTCAGGTCGGGTATTGATGAAAAACCCGGCCTGACCTGTGCCTTCCAGTGCCGTAATAGGGATGATTTTACCATCCGAATCTGTGGCCATCATTACCTTGGTGTAATCCGTCACCACAATGGTGTCCCTCTGGGCAACTGCGCACCCTGCAAAAATCAGAAATACAAAAAAGGTAATTGATCTCATTTAAAATTTTGAAACGTATCCAAAGTGAATCTTCATGGTGGAAAAAGAAATAGCCTGCGCGTCTGAATCTCCAACAGCCAGCGCAAAACTAAATTGACCAGCCGAAGTAGCAAGTGCAAATCCCAGTCCTAATCCATAAGGCTGATCTGAAATATTTCCACTCGTATAAATAAGCTGATCATAAAAGACATATGCAAAGCTGTTGTTTTCAAAAAATGATCTAAACTCCGCTCGACTCAACAGATATCGCTCCGCAAAAATTGACTTCTCATTGAAACCCCTCATTGAATTTAATCCACCTAAGCGATAAAGCTCATTGGTCAGCAATTCGTCATTTTGCAAAAACCCACTTTCAATTCTGTGGAAAAATGCCTGACGCTTCATCAACCTCTTTTGATACATGAGTATTGCCTCTAAACGATAAAAGTTTGTCTCTGCTTGAATCGTATCGTAGTAGCTATCGGGTAAACTGAGGTTGCGATTTATATTTTTTCTTCCTGCGGATATAGCTCCTTTCCAGACCACCCCTTCTTTGAGTACCCCCAATGAAGAAGCTCTACCTTTTGAAAGTTGAAGTCCATAAATATTTCGGGTAAAGTCCGCCAGGCCTGAGCTGACAATAGTTTCCAAATCCGTGGATAGCAGCGAGCCATTTGTTCGCTCAAACTCAAGGAAAAGCTCTGAGCGTGGCGAAATAAAAGTATGCAGTCCAAGGCCGGTTTTTCTGGTTATGAACGTAGTGTCTTGCTTGAGTAGGTCGAAGCGAAAAGAAGGCGCTAGCTTAGACTCCAGAAAGAAGGGATGTTTGTAAAACAGATTTAAACTCTGCGACTCTTCAGAAAATCGCTCCCAGTGCAATTGGAACTCCTTTCCGGATCGAAAGAGGTTTTGCAAGTCCAGATCTATACTGCCTACAGCTACTGTCTTTCCGGCTTGCACCTGCTGCAGACCCAGCACGCCCTGAAATGAGCTAGAGGTGGATTCCTGAATATCCAAAAACACTTTTGCTCTATTATCCTTAAACGACAGGTCTGTTGGTCTGCCTAGGCTGAGAAACGACGATCGCTCAATTTTCTGCCCAATCAACCGATAATCTTTTTCACTAAACAACTCCCCCGGAACAATGTCAAGTAATTGAAAAATGTATGATCTGTTGGTTTTGGGAGTCTCAAAAAAATAAGAAGAATCATAGCGAATTTCCGGACCAGGAGAGATCATTAATTTCCCTGTAAGTATCCGGTCTGAGAGTCGGGTTGAGTCCAGATAGATGGAAGCAAAAGGGTATCCATTGTTCGCAAATTCTTTTAGCTGCTCACTCAAAAACTTAGGCAACTTCTTCCCCCGAAAGTCAGGCAGATTGACCTTCAGTCGGTCACCCTTGTGCAGGTAAACAAAAGTGGGGGCCCCTCTTTCTATCAAAGAATCAATCCCTGAAAAATAGTAGCCGTCGTTAAGCCACCTTAGCTGGAGGTCTTTTAGATGTCTGACAAATTGAATCGAGTCTTTGAATTCGATACGATCTTGCGCTTTTCCATCCACAAACAATTCTGCGCTAATCTGGGCATTGGCAGAAAATGCACACACAAAAACCAGTGGAATCAGGATTCTTTGCATCGGTCTTTGCAATTTAGCTCCAAATCATGGCAGGTATTTACATCCACATTCCTTTTTGCCGACAGGCGTGTCATTACTGTGACTTCCACTTTAGCACCAACCTGAAGACGCAGGGGGAGATGGTAAAGTCCATTGCCACAGAGATTCGGAATCGAAAAGATTACCTCAACGAACCTGTAAAAACAATCTACTTCGGGGGTGGCACACCCTCACTTTTGAATGTGCAGCAGCTTCACCATCTACTACAAACCATCAGTGATAATTTCAAGGTGGTAGATGGGGCCGAGGTTACACTAGAAGCAAATCCTGAAGATCTTACTTTAGAGAAATCGAAAATGCTTCTGGCCTCAGGCATCAACCGTCTGAGTATTGGTATGCAGACGTTTGACGAAACTAAACTTCAGTGGATGAATCGTGCACACTCCTCAACTGAAGCGAGAAAAGCATATGAAAATGTTCGAAAAGCAGGATTTAAAAACATCTCACTGGACTTGATCTACGCCATCCCTGATCATGATCAAAGCGCCTGGGAGACAGACATCAAATCCATCACCGAGCTGCAGCCCGAACACATTTCCATGTACGGACTCACCATCGAAGAGAAGACCGTTTTTGGAAAGTGGGAGGAGCAAGACAAGTTGGTGCAGGTGCCTGAAGATGAAGCGGCCAATCAGTACCTGTATGCGATTGATTATTTGAAGGATTCCGGATACATACAATACGAAGTTTCCAATTTTGGAAAGGAGGGGTTTTACTCCCGACACAACAATGCCTACTGGGCGGGTGTGCCCTACCTGGGTGTTGGACCAGGGGCTCACTCTTTTGATGGCTCATCAAGGAGATTCAATGTTCGAAACAATGCACGCTACATCAAAGCAATCAATGAAGGCCTGTCTTTTTCTGAAACGGAAATACTTTCTGAAACACAAAGGCTGAATGAACAGATTCTCACTCAGCTAAGGACAGCTAAGGGACTGGACTTAGAGACATTCGAAAAATCGAGTGGGAAATCACTGGCCCAGCTTCATGCTGCCTTCATTGATGAAATGAGACAAAAAGAGCTAATCGAGATTGAAGATAATTGCCTCCGTCTCAAGCCGCTCGGCTTTTTGGTTGCGGATGAAATTGCCTTGCGGATGTTTTTTCCAGAGGAATAAATTTCATAACTACCCTCCTATCAAAATATCATGGGATAATGCGCCTTTAGCCCTACTTTTGCGAACGCACATGGACGCAACGACTAAAAAAGCCCTTCTACTACTCAAATCACTGATCTTTCACTATCACGGCCTGGACGATGAGGAAAGAGAGATGCTAGAGCAGACGGCCTCCAAGATGCAGGCAGCTGATGAAATGGAGTGGGCTAATAAGTTTATAGCCGAAGATTACCTCTCAGCTTTTGAGCGTTCGCGAGAGTTTCTCTCCAAGGTGTTTTCTAAGATGAGTGAGTTTGAGCGCATCAAACACCTGATGGAGGTGTGGGAGGAAACCCACAAAAAAGGCTATGTGACCGAGATGGAAACCACCGCGATCCTGACATTATCTAAAGACTGGCATGTAGAAAAACAGTTTTTGGAGATGGTGAAGGATTGATATCATTCGCGGAATATTCAAATTTATTTTAATCAAAACCATTATTTTCGAATAATGAAGTATTGTGTCATTTTATTCTTTATTTGTCCTGTTCTTTGTTTAAGTCAAGCAGTTCTACCAGTTCAGCAGCCCATTCCAGAATTCGCACTAAAAGGAAAGTCCGCTAATGAATTGAGAATTATGAGGAACGAGATTTTTGCGCGCTATGGTTACATATTTAATTCTGAAGACCTAGCTAACCATTTTAATACTAAAGCATGGTATTCTCCAATAAATTCAAACGTCGATGACCACTTAACTAATGTAGATAAATCAAATATTGAATTGATTTTGAGGTTTGAAAATCTCGCCAAAAAACAATCATTTCAACCAACAATTGAAAGTAAGACGGATGCTTATTTCAGAGTCATTAATGATCCAATAACGGGAGATAAGCTCGAAATTTCCAGGAATGTAACTTTTCATAGACACTATAAATTTGGCACAATTAGAAAAATAATTGAAAGAACCTTTACCGGGGCTGAGAAAAATCCTACAGTTATATACTCTGAAACGATTGACTCTAACAGTCATTATTGGGCGACAACTAAATATTTTGATGATTTAAAATTCGAAACCGACTTTTACCATGCTATAGAGTATGGTTGCTGTGGTGCCGAAAATTATGGGGAGCTTTATAGCTACTCTTCAGATGAACCTATTCTCAAATTCAATAATGATTTCTTTTTTGTTGACATTCCAAATAGTAAAATTGAAATGTTTATTGGGTATAGTCACCAAGAATTTCGAAGGGATGGTTTATCAATTGCAAAACTCTCCTTATCCTCATTAGAAGGAGTAATTAGTACAATTACATTTATAGCCAAAGATCAGAGAACTAAAGAAGATTTGCCTTGGTATTGGACCCCAAAAATTGAACTACGATCCGATGACGAAAAGAATCAAATTATTACAGATTTGAATGAGATCAGGTTGTGGGGATGTGATTTCGCAAAAACCCTCAATGACATAAATGGTTTTTCAGTTTTTGTTGAGTTTCAACACGAAGGATCAGGAAAAATTAAAAATTATGAAATTCCAATCACAAAAGGGAAGTTTTATGGACTTAGTCAATCAGACACAGAAATAATTTTAGATTTTGATTAAGCTTTCACCCTTACAAACTCATCATCTCCCTAAACCTCGCCGACTGCCTTCGGCTTACTTCTATTTTTTCGCCTCCTTTTAGCTGTACCAGCAAGCCTCCATTAAACCACGTGTCGATGGATTCCACCCAGCCCAAGTTGATGATGTGCTTACGGCTGGCACGGAAAAAATGACGGTCATCCAGCCGCTCATCAAGCGCATTAAGCGACTTGTGAATCATGGGTTTGAACTTATCAAAATAGACTTTGATGTAGTTGCCATCAGACTCGAACAAGCGCACATCCTCCAGTTTCACGAACCAGCACTTGTCCCCATCTTTGACAAATACCTGATCCTTGCTGCTTAGCTTCTCGTCTTTTGCAGATTTTTTTGACGCCTTAATAGTGACTTTATTCAGCGCTTCAGTAAGCCGCTCCGGCTGTATGGGCTTTAGCAAATAATCAAGCGCATTGTATTCAAACGCCTTCAACGCAAATTCGTCATAGGCCGTGGTGAAGATAACCTGCGGTACACGCTCCATGTCTTCCAGCATTTCAAAACCTGTTTTGCCCGGCATTTGGATATCCAAAAAGACTACATCAGGGTCTTGCTTTTCTATCTTCTCGATGGCCTCATCAGGATTGGCAGCCTCGTCTATTATTTCTATTTCCGGGTGGCTGGCCAGAAGAGAGGTCAGTTCTTTTCTTGCCAGTCTTTCGTCATCTACAATAATCGCTTTCATATTCGTCAGGTTGAAAATCTATTCCAGATCCCTCATGGTTTGATCAAAATGTGGGATTGTGATAGAAGTTAATACAGTGTCTTTTGTTTCGTTTCTAATTTCAAATTTGGCTGCCTCTCCGAAAATAAGCTCCAGTCGCTTCTTGGTGTTTTCCAACCCAAAGCCCTCTTCTGCCACATTCGCATTCGCAAGCTGTCCGGTATTACGGATTTGCAGTATCAGTTGTTTTCTCTTCACCACCGTGGTGATGCTGATCTCCCCTCCGTCCTTTAAGTTAGATATTCCGTGCTTAATTCCATTCTCCACCAGTGTTTGAAGCATCAAAGGTGGTATCATGTATTTGCCTGAGTTTCGATCGATATTAAACTTAGTGGTCAATCGTTCTTCATAGCGTATCGATTCCAGAGCCAGATAATCCATGACCGTTTTTAGCTCTTCAGTAAATGGAATCAGCTTTTTTCGGTCGCTTATTAGTGAATTTCTGAGGATATGGGAAAGTTGTGTAATAGACTCTTTGGACTTTCGTGGGTTCTCATCCACCAGCGCGCGGATGCTGTTTAGCGCATTGAAAATAAAATGTGGATTTAGCTGTGCCTTTAGGTTAATCAGCTCCACCTCACGTGCGGCAGTCTCCGCCTTCAGCGACTTATTATACCGCTCCACATAGTGGAAGGCAAAATAAAAAATGGTCCAGATGAAGTAAACCGCCCAGGAGCCAAGCGTGTTGATCAGGATGGTCAAAACCATCAGATCGGCTTTAGAAAGGCTGCCAGTGAAGTACTCGATGATGAGTAGATAGCCATAGTTTAGCACACTCAGCAAAAACGTGACCGCCAGCAACCGGGGGATTAAAAAGCTAAGACGATAATTGAGCCACCCATTTTTTACAATGATATTTCTAAAAATGTGGGTGGAAACGATAAAATAGATGACCTGATAGCCCACGCCAAATACCTGCGACATGTCGAATCGTTCGGCTATGGTATACAGGAAAATCTGGATGAAGCCGTAAATCCCCCAACCTAAAATCTGGCATAACCAATATATTTTGCTCTTCGTCATCCGGGGCTAAAGCTACAAAATCAGGTTTTATAAAAATCCAGAAACTTCATGGGTGAAAACATACGCTGATGAGTGGTTTTTTAACAAATCATTAACGCTTAAGGCGGTTTTATTAATGATAATTAACAAACCTGCGCCTTAATTCATCGTAATGTAGACAGGACTAAACTCAAATAAATAAAGACTAAAAATGAAATCACTACTCTTAATTTTAGCGCTATCAGCCACCGCTTTTGTAAGTACAGCCGAGGCGCCACAGCATATCGATCGAGGATTGAATATGCAGTTAGATACCGATCTGGTATTCCAGCAAATGGTACGAATCTATAGCTATGAAGGTGAGCTTGTTCGGGAATTTCCCGTTTCTGCAGTAGCCAATAATCAGATCAGCGTAGTAGATCACATGATTTTGGAAGATAGCGATTTTGCCTTTGATGATAGAGGCGACTATTACTACTTTGGAGACTCTGAAAACATTCAGGCTATTGTAAACTGAGCTCTTCTTTCAGAAACTTCGCAGTATAACTTTTTTTGACTTTCACGATCTCTTCCGGAGTGCCCTGGGCAATTATTTCCCCACCGGCAGAACCTCCCTCCGGACCCAGATCGATGATGTAATCCGCCACCTTAATCACGTCCATGTTGTGCTCAATAATGAGTACCGTGTTTCCTTTATTCACCAGCTTTTGAAGAACATCCAGCAGGTGTTCTATGTCTTGAAAGTGCAAGCCTGTTGTAGGCTCGTCCAAAATATAAAATGTTTTACCTGTGTCTTTTTTGGAAAGCTCACTTGCCAGTTTCACACGTTGAGCCTCTCCACCCGAAAGCGTAGTGGCATGCTGACCAAGCGATATATAGCCAAGACCCACTTCATCCAGTGTCTTGAGTTTCCTTACAATTCGAGGTTGGTTTTCAAAGAATTCAACCGACTGTGACACGGTCATATCCAGCACGTCTGAAATCGATTTTCCTTTGAATCTTACCTCAAGCGTTTCCCGATTGTAGCGCTTGCCTTTACAGGTTTCACATGGCACGTGTACATCCGGAAGAAAATCCATTTCGATCAAGCGCATGCCTCCACCCCCACAAGTTTCGCATCTGCCTCCTTTTACATTAAATGAGAATCTTCCGGGTTTGTAGCCTCTGATTTTTGATTCAGGAAGCTGGGCGAAAAGGCTTCTGATCTCTGAAAAAACTCCGGTATATGTTGCCGGATTAGATCGTGGTGTCCGCCCGATAGGTGACTGATCCACTTCGATGATTTTATCGAACTGATCAATTCCCTCGATTTTTTTATACTCAAGCGGCTCCTGTCTGCTTTTGTACAGGTGCTTTCGCAAAATTGGGTAGAGTGTTTCATGGATCAACGTCGATTTACCGCTTCCTGAAACTCCGGTGACCAGAATCAAATTGCCCAGCGGCAGTTTCAAATCAACTCCTTTCAGGTTGTGGCCCTTTGCTCCATAGAGTTCCAGCCACTTACCATTCGTGCCTCTGCGCTCTTTCGGAATTTCGATTTTGCGTTTGCCATTTAGATAATCAGCAGTAGAACTGCCCAGCTTCAAAAATTCTTGCGGATTCCCCTGAGCCACCACATGCCCGCCATGCCGTCCTGCTCCCGGCCCAATATCCAACACCTCGTCGGCCTCAATCATCATGTCCTTGTCGTGTTCCACCACGATGACTGTGTTGCCAAAATCTCTCAGATCTTTTAAAGCCTGAATCAACTTCACATTGTCCCGCTGATGAAGCCCAATGCTGGGCTCATCCAAAATGTAAAGGACATTTACCAGCTGTGTACCAATCTGAGTGGCCAGCCTGATTCGCTGAGCTTCTCCCCCGGATAAAGTTTTTAGTGGTCGATTCAGACTGAGATAATCCAAGCCAACATCTAGTAGAAAACCAATTCGCTTTCTTAGTTCTTTCAGAATTTCGGTTGCAATCACCAGCTGGCGTTCATTTAGTCTCTCCTCCAGATTTTCCATCCACTGACCCAGCGAATGAATATCCATTTCAGCTAGCTCCCCAATGTGTTTATCCGAGATTTTATAATGTAGGGCCTCCTTCTTCAGCCGATACCCATTGCACAAAGGGCATGTCCGGGTGTCTGTAAATTCCTTTACCCAAGCTTGAATTTTTTCTGAGCCACCATCTTTTTGTTTTTCCAGAAAGTTGATGATCCCTTCGAATTTTGTATGCCAGTCTGTGCCCGGATATTTTACAGAACTGACGGCTACCGGAACACTGTCACCATACAAAAGCACATCGATGATCTCTGACGGTATTTTCTTGATAGGGGTTGAAAGATTGACCTTATTTCGCTTGAGTATCGCATCAATTTTCTTGAAGATCCAGATATCACGGTACTCACCTAATGGAGCAATTCCACCGCGACTGATACTCAAGGAGGGGTCCGGGATGACGGACTCTTTAGAGATTTCTTCGATCTGTCCCAGGCCATTGCATTCCTGACATGCGCCATACGGTGAGTTGAAGGAAAAAGTGTTTGGCGCAGGTTCGTCATAAGCGAGTCCTGTCTCTGGATCCATAAGGTTTTTGGAGAAGTGAGCGATGCTCCCATCTTCTTTCTGGATCATCATCACACCATCCCCATGACGCAGCGAGAGGTTAACTGATTCTCTGATCCGCTTTTTATCTTTTTCTGACACTTTGATTCGATCGGTTACAATCTCAATGTCATGGGTTTTGTACCGGTCCACCTGCATTTTTGGCACCAGATCCTGAACTTCTCCGTTCACTCGAACCTTGGTGAATCCTAGCTTTCTGATCTGTACAAACAGCTCTCGATAGTGACCCTTTCTCCCTTTCACCACCGGTGCAAGGAGTACCAGTTTTTGCCCGTCATAGTTTTTCAGGATCATGTCGATGATCTGATCTTCTGACTGGCGGGTCATCTTATTTCCCGAAAGGTAGGAGTAAGCCTCTCCTGCACGTGCATATAGCAGACGAAAGAAATCGTAAATCTCAGTAACCGTACCTACCGTGGATCTGGGGTTTCGAGAGGTTGTTTTTTGCTCAATGGAGATCACAGGACTCAACCCGTCGATTTTGTCAACGTCCGGGCGCTCCATGTCCCCTATGAAAGCTCTGGCATAAGCACTGAAGCTCTCCATGTATCTACGCTGACCCTCGGCATAGATCGTATCAAAAGCAAGGGATGACTTGCCACTACCACTGATACCGGTAATGACAATCAGCTTATTTCTTGGCAGGGTGACGTCAATATTCTTGAGGTTGTGCTCCCTCGCCCCAATAATCTCAATTACTTCCTCTCGCTTTTTCAATTCCTGTGACCCTGTTTTAGAAGTTAGGGCTCAAGTTGTATTTACTGTAGAAATCGTCAATCACGGCAACCGCCTCAGTGGCAGTATCAACCACATGGAACAGATCAAGGTCTTTCGGGCTGATGTTGGCCTCCATTTCCAGCATGGTATTTTTCAGCCAATCTACCAATCCTGACCAGTACTCTTTTCCAACAAGGACAATCGGAAACTGACCAATCTTCTTGGTCTGAATGAGTGTGAGTGCCTCGAAGAGTTCGTCCATGGTACCAAAACCTCCAGGCAACACGATGAAGCCCTGAGAGTACTTAACGAACATAACTTTGCGAACGAAGAAGTAATCGAAATCGATACTCTTGTCTATGTCTATGTAAATATTGTTGCTCTGCTCAAAAGGCAGGTCGATGTTCAATCCTACTGACTTTCCGCCTTGCGCATTGGCTCCTTTGTTACCCGCTTCCATGATACCAGGTCCACCACCGGTGATCACCCCATATCCATGTCGTACCACCTTAGCAGCTATTTCCTCAGCAATTTTGTAGTATTTATTGTCGGGCTTGGTTCGTGCCGATCCGAAGATGGATACACACGGACCAATTTTGGCCATCTTTTCAAACCCTTGTACAAACTCACCCATCACTTTGAATATCACCCACGAGTCTGCACTCTTAATTTCATTCCAATCTTTTTCCTTGAAGGCCTCAAGTATTCTTGCTTCCTCCTCCTTTGTTATAATCTTTTTTTCTTCCATTCTATTGTAGTAAATCTTGCAGCGCATGATCTAACGCCACATACTTAAAATTAAATCCCGCGTCCTCAATTTTTTTGCTGGACACGCGATTGCCACCCACTAATATATCTGCCATTTCACCCACAATCAATCGGAGCGCAAATTTAGGAACATTCGGCAGCCAAAGTGGCTTCTTTAGTTCAGTTGCTATTGATTTTGTGAATTCCTTGTTTGTCGCAGGTGCAGGAGACACTCCATTAAAGGTGCCAGCCTTACCATTTTCCAATATGTGAGCAAAGATGCCACAAAGGTCATCCATGTGAATCCAGCTCATATACTGATTGCCGGAAGCCAGCGGTGCTCCAACCCCAAACTTAATGGGTTTCATCATTTCGACCAGCGCACCTCCTTCATCACTCAGCACAATCCCAATTCTAACCTTAGATGTTCTGATGTTCAATTCATCAAAAGTATTTACTTCCTTTTCCCAATCTGCCACCACATCAGCTAAAAATCCATCACCCTTTTCAGAACTCTCATCAACCAACGTATCACCGCTATCCCATCCATAGTATCCAATTGCCGAAGCTGATATGAAGTGCTTGAGGTTGGGGTTAAGGACAGAAACCTTATCCTTTAGCAACCTCGTTGAGTCGATTCGGCTATTGTAAATCTCCTTCTTCCATGCATCAGACCATCGCTTATCAGAGACTCCAGCTCCCGCCAAATGAATGATCGCATCGGCAGATGTAATGGCCTCATCTTCGATCTCCATCTTTTTCACATCCCAGTAGAATGTCTGGTAGTGTTTTTGCGTTGGATTCCGAGAAAGATGATGGACGGTATATCCTTTGGAGCTGAGAAGCTCATTAAGTCTGGATCCTACCAGGCCAGTTCCGCCGGTAATGAGTACTGTTTTGATTTGGTCGTTTAGATTTGTTGAAGACATGAGAAAAATCGTTTATAAACATACTCTCGGATTCCTGCTTTTGTTTGTTTTAGGGACCTTATTTAGTCAAAATAAATATGATGCGAAAGCAACCCCAACACAGATCAGTCTGGAAGGTAAGACTTTGAAGGGATACAAAACAAATTTTGATTTCAACTGGGAAAATGTGCGCAGGGGCTGGTGGAAATATGCGCGTGAGTTTGGCACTCCGCTTAATATGAAGACCTACTATAAGGTCACCATTCCGTCGAGCACAACAGACGGCAATGTAGATCTGGAAATATTCACTCAAACGACGGAGGTAAAGGGTGGATCAGAATTCTTTCTGGGGCTTGAAAATGAAAAATATAAAGCTCAGGCCATGGCTCTGATTCTTGATTTCAAAAAGAAATATTACATCGATGTATTGGTAGCCACCATTGACCTAAACTTGAAAAAGGCAAACGAGCTGGGAGATCGATATAAAGCTGCAACTTCGGAAAAGGAACAGCAGGAATTGCTGAAAGAGATCACCGAACTGGAAAAGGAGAATGATCAACTGAAGGAGTGGATAAAGGGAATTGAGAGAGAAAATTAATTACAATTTGGTAACTCGTTTCTATTAAAAATTTTTCCTCCTTCTACTTATTTTGCTAAATGCGACAAATCAAATACTTCCTCGTTGCTATGGTTGTTTTCTCGTGCAGTGAAAACCGAGAAGACCCATGCACGGAATTTGACAAGGTGGATTTAGAAATGCTAAACCTGATCAATCAAATTAAGTCTAAACATGGAGACAATAAAAAATTTCTCAGCAACTTCAATATGGAACAGGTTTATTGGGTTCAATACAGAGATCATCATTTGAAGAGCATTTATCCGGAAGACTGGAATCGGCACTATCGTAAAGAACATGGGAAGGATGTGTTTAACCCATGTAAGTGCAAGGAAATGACTCGCTTTACCAAACGTCGGATCGAGGAATTGAAGCTCTGGTTAAATAATAATGGCCCAACAACACAAGATGAATGCCCTAGTCTATGGAATAGATAAAAAAAGGAGATGCATTGCACCCCCATTTTATCTATGATTTGAACTACCTTAATTTTAATTGAAAGAGTATCGGAAACCAACGTTAACTGTTGTTCCAATTGACCGTGCCTCGAAAGGTCTGTCTTCAACACCAAAGCTCTGATATTCCCACTCACGCTTATCGTTAAGAATATTATTCACCTTAAGGGTAAGTCTCATTTTTTCATTCTCACCGAAGGTCTTGTTAGCACTAAAGTTTACACTTGAGAACGGTACACTATACACATCTGGAATTCCATTTACTCCTCCTGTGTAGGTAAGAGTAGGGCCTTGTACGTTGTAGTACAACCCAAGTTCCAAGCCTTTTGACACACCATCATAGGACAATCCAGCATTGATGATGTAAGGAGCCTGCCCCTGAAGCTCTCGCTCTCTGGAAACATTTTCATTAGTTCTTGCTGATCTTTGTCTAGCTTCAAATTCCTGGTTAGTCATGGTGATTTGTGAAACGGACCAGGTAGTGTTTCCACTAAGGAATAAGTCGGATATTGCTGGATTAAGTACACCAAGGCTTTGTCTGATCTCTAATTCAGCACCATATACGGTAGCGTCCCCTACGTTTTGAGGCTGAAAGTTGTTGTCAGCGCCTGAAATTTGAACGATTTCGATAGGGTCATTGAATTTTTTGTAAAAACCTGACACAGAAAGAATCTGTCCTCTATCTCCAAATCGCTCCCATCTCAAATCAAAGTTATTGATGAGTGTAGATCTGATATTTCCATCCCAAATTTGATTACCCTGGTTATCCTCAATGGGGCTCAAAGAACCCAAGAAAGTTCTGCCAGTCAACGGATCATAGTACTCAATGAATGAGGCTTCTTTGAAAGAGTATCGAGCAATCGTTTTGGTGTAAGCAAATCTTACATTTTGGCTTTGGCTTAAGGAATATGTGAAATTTCCTGTAGGGAAAAGATTAAATTCATTGATTACCTCCTCATTGTTAAGAACCACTCCACTTTGGTTTTGACCAGTATAAAACTGAGAATAAGCCTCAGCCCTTAAACCGACGATAGCTTTTAGATTTTCCAAAGGAATAAATTCATTGGAAGCATATATGGAGTAGTTGCTGGTAGAAGCATCAAATTGATTAACGTTACCACCTACATATTGAGCTACGTGGAAGTTAGCATCCTCATTTGGCCAAAGGTTTTCTTCTTCCATCAACTCATTGAATGAGCCATCAAAATCGTTTTGGTTTACATCCAGGTCAAACTGACGAATGATGAAGTCCCTGTTTTTGAAAGTAGCACCAACTCCGAATTTAATGTTTGCGTCACGACCAGATATTTCATATTCTCTCTTCGCATCCAGTCTGCTTGAATAATTTATTTCATTTAGCTCTCTCCAAATTCGCTGTGGTAAACCAGAGTTTCCAGTTCCGATCTCATATTCTCCACCATTAGGAAGGACTTCATACTTTGTAAATCGAATATCTGGATCATTGATTGAAGATCTAGTTGGAGAAAATCTCCAGTTTAAAATCCATTTATCCAAGAAGTACTCGCCGGATAATAGAAGGTTCGTCATTGACTTTTGAGAATACTCAAGGTTTGACTGAATAGCATCTACATCAGTACCGATAGCTTCTGTTGTCTCTGAATTGAAAAAACCAGCTTTTGATTCACCATTTTGAAGCCGAAGAATGTTGATACGGTATTTGGAGTTATCTCGCTTCAGAGCAAATCCTGCCATTCCGCCGAGGAGTACATTTCTCACTCCATACGAACCAATCTGCTCCTCAGCTAAAACAAGCTGAGATTGATTCTGATCTATAAGATATCTGCTGAATAATGCATCGTCATAAAACTCTGAACTACTTCGATAGGTAAATGCGAAATTATAGCCTAATGTACCTAGGCTGATATCTTTTTGATTACCCGTTGCAAAACCTAAATTATAATTCATGAAGCTTGACTTTTTGGTAGCGCCAAGTTGTTTATTGAAGCCATCCAGTTGTTGCTTGTAGATCATTCCCTGCTCAGATGATGGATTCAGGATGTATGCATTCTGAACGTCAGTAACTTGTGCGTCAGAGATGTGAAGTTTTCTTGTTCCATCATCAAATCCAAGCCAATCTGTTTTTCCCCCTTCATAAGTAAGGAAATCACTATTGAAGTGCATCTGTGGGTTGAATCCCATGCCTATTTGTGCCGTTGTGGTTTTGATATCCGGTACATCCTGAGTTTCGATATTCACAAGTCCTCCTGTGAAATCAGCCGGAAGATCGGCAGTAAAAGTTTTTGCCACCACAATGTTTGAAAGCACGTTTGTTGGGAAGATGTCCATTTGCAATGTGTTTCTATCAGGATCAAGACCTGGAATTTCCATTCCGTTAAGGAGCGTCTTTGTATATCTGTCTCCGAGTCCTCTTACATATACATACTTGCCACCTTCAATGGAAACACCTGTAATTCTCTTTGCAGCAGATGCAGCATCACTATCTCCGATTTTCCGGAAGCTAGCTGCTGAAATTCCATCGATCAGGTTGGCTGACTTACGCTTTACCGTTATCATGGCTGCCTCTGTGGTATTAATAACTTCTGCTGTTACCACCACTTCTTCAAGCAACTCCACATCCTCCTTCAAGCTGATTTGATCTATTAAAGTAGTCTCATCAGCAGAAACTTGTAGCCCACTTATTGTTACTGTTTGGAATGAAACAAATGAAGCTTGTAAGTCATATGTTCCTGGTGTGGTCTGAATTTCAAATTTTCCATCAAAATCAGTGATGGCTCCAGTTGTGGTGCCTTTTATTTGCACCGTCACTCCGAAAAGAGGTTCACCGTTTGCGTCCTCTATTACTGTCCCTCGAATAATTCCTTTTTGTCCAAATGCGTTGATCGAAATAATCAAAAAGGCGAATAAAATGTATCTCATTTGTGTTAAAAATTTCTCTATCAAAATGTGCAAAAGCCCGGTGATCGCACACCGGGCCTTTTTGTCAATATGTTTGTTTCTCTTAGTACGCTCCTCTTAGTGAGGCCATAGTCCATGAGTTAAACTCAGAAGTTGTGGCTCCAACTGTTGCTGCAGATACTAGTGTTTCAAAAGCTGCATCTGCAAACTGTCCTGCAGTTACTGCAGTAGACACACCATCGTTATCCCACATATCAGCTACTTCAATGTTGGTGAATGTGCTTGTTGTAGCGTCGAAATCGTAAGAGCTACCAGTATCTTCATTCATTCCATAGAAGTATACTCCAGTGATATCTACGTTAGTATCTGAATCGGTATCGATTGACCCTCCAGCACCGCCAAGCATCACAGAGAAGTTTGTGATCGCATGTGCAGGCTCAGCTGTTCCTTCTCCTCCGTCAAGTTCAAAAGCCTTATCACCAGGGTTGATGATTAGTCCATTGTTGATGGTTCCTACATATCCCTGATCTGTATCGATTGCATCGTCACCGTTGTTCCACACAAGTACGTGATCTACATCAACAGCACCTCCGAAGAATTCAACTCCGTCATCCTGATTAGCAACCACTTCGATGTGATGAACTGTAGTTCCAGAACCTACACCACCGAAAGTAATTCCGTTGATTTCGTTTCCTTCACCAATGTTTGAACCGCCGTGTCTTACAGATACATAAGTAATTGTTCCTGAATTATCATTGTCAGCAGTTCCTCCGTAAAGACCATTTGCATCTGTTGCAGGGATACCTTCAATGTTTGTTGATTCAGCATCACCTGAAACTGAGATAGTAGCATTACCTAAAACAATAAGGCCACCCCAAAGCCCGTCCACATCAGCGGAAAGGTTCGGACTGTCGATATCACCTGGCTCAATTTCATCAGCAATAGAGGTCATGATGATTGGAGCAGCTGCAGTACCTTGAGCGTTTAGCGTAGCGCCTCTTGCAATAATTAAGGCTGTTGCGTTTGCTCCTGTTCCTGCTTTTCCTTTGATAATCGTACCTGCTTCAATAGTAAGTGTAGCACCAGATTCAACAGCAATTCTTCCAGCTAATACATAAACAGAATCAGAAGACCATGTTGTATTCGCGGTGATGTTGTTTTCAACAAGCACACCCAAACCACCTTCCAATTCGTTTACCGGTACCTCTATGGTCGTGGTATCATCATCTCCACAAGAAACCACCATGAGGGCTCCTGTTATCAACGTTGCGATTGCAAATAATTTTTTCATTTCAGTTTTGCGATTTAAATATTTTGATAGATCAATTTGTGATCGCAAAATTGAATTTCAGATGTTACCTGAGGTCGTTCTGGCTGTTATGAAAGGATTAACGATTGCCGCATTTTGTTAAAAGCGTATTAGGAATATTACGGGATTGTTAACAGCTCATGTTTTGGCACAAAAAAAACCTGTCAGAACAGCTCTAACAGGCTTTTTTACATAATATGAATGTCTATTTTGATATATTCACTTTAGAGAGGATAGATTTGATGATATCGTGTGTAGTGACCTCATCTGCTTCAGCTTCATAGTTTAGCAATATCCTGTGGTTCAGCACATCATCGGCAATTTCCTTGATATCCTCAGGAAGCACATAATCTCGCTGATTAAAGAATGCCATTGCCTTAGCAGCAAGATTTAGGTTGATGGATGCTCTTGGAGATGCACCAAACTGAATGTATTGCGCTTCGTCTTTTAGACCATACTCCATTGGGTTTCGCGTAGCAAATACCAACTCAATGATGTATTTCTCTACTGATTCTGAGATAGTCACCTGATTGATTTCCTGTCTGATTGAAAATATGTCTTCCTTGGTGAGCACAGTCTCGAGCTGAGGATTAAAGCTCATATTTGATATTCTTCTCATCACCTCCAGCTCATCATCTTTGCTCAAATAATCCACATGAACTTTTAGCATGAATCGGTCTACCTGTGCTTCCGGTAGTGGATAAGTACCCTCCTGATCAATAGGGTTTTGTGTAGCCAATACAAGAAACGGACGATCCAGCTTATAAGTGGTATCACCTATGGAAACAGTTTTTTCCTGCATAGCTTCAAGCAATGCGGATTGAACTTTAGCAGGAGATCGGTTTACCTCATCTGCCAGGATCAAGTTTGCGAAGATCGGTCCCTTTTTCACCTCAAACTCTGCCTTCTGCTGATTGTAAATCATCGTACCCACCAAGTCTGCAGGTAAAAGGTCCGGCGTAAACTGGATGCGTTGGAAATCTAGTTTTAAAGCATCCGCAAGTGCATTGACTGTGAGAGTTTTTGCAAGCCCGGGCACTCCCTCCAAAAGGATATGACCCTGAGTGAACAAGCCAACCAACAGTCGATTGACCATATACTCCTGACCAATAACCACTTTACCAACTTCAGAAATTACTTTGTGAATTTTCTCCTGATGCTCTTTCTGAAGATCCTTATCTACTACTACTTGCTCTTCCATGCTTTTTCGTTTCAGTTTGGCTTGCAAAAATATGACTTGATTACAAATAGAAAAGGAACCATTTGAAGTAAGGAAAAAACGGAGGATTTTCGGTGTTAAATCTTGTTAACGGACGATGGCCTCCTCAAAAATTTCCTATTGAATGTTCGAATGATCAGTCGTGTGCCTTTGTCATAGGTGAAATAACTCCACACCCAGTTATTCAAAGTGATAAGTTTATTTCTAAAACCGATGAGGTACATGATGTGTACAAACATCCAGATTAGCCATGCAAAAAATCCTTTGAAATGCATGCCATTGGGCATATCTACCACGGCTTTATTTTTTCCAATGGTCGCCATGGCTCCTTTGTCAAAGTAACTAAACGGCTCCATCTCTTTCTCTTGTATGTCCCTGGTCAAATTTTTTGCCAGATGCTGCCCTTGCTGTATGGCTACAGGTGCCATCATGGGGTGTCCATTTGGATAATCCTGAAGCTGCATCATCGCCACGTCACCAATTGCGAAAACATTGTCAGTTCCTTTCACCCTATTGAATTCGTCTACTAATATTCTGCTTCGCTCCACTGAGGTAGCATTCAGTCCTTCAACGACATTGCCTCTTACTCCGGCAGACCAGACTACCGTTGCTGTTTCTATTGTGCCATTGTTGAGTTGCACAGTGTCTCCATCATAGTCTTCTACAAAAGTGTTGAGCTGAACATTGATGCCCATCTTTTTGATGTAATTCAATGCTTCTCTGCCAGCAAAGTCACTCATTCCATTGAGAAGTCTGTCTGAGCCTTCGATGAGATGAATCTTCATCTGTGTAAAGTCCAGATCAGGATAATCCTTAGGCAGGATATATCGCTTGAGCTCAGCCAATGCACCACTAACTTCTACCCCGGTAGGGCCACCGCCAACCACCACAATATTCATCAGCTTTTCAAACTCGGCCTTATCCTTCGTCATCACAGCTTGCTCAAAATTCTGCAAGATGTGGCTCCTAATATCCAGCGCATGAACCACCCGCTTCAAAGGCAATACTTTGGGACGGAAATCTTTCTTGTTGAAATAATTAGTGACTGAACCATTTGCCAGCACCAGATAATCATACCTTAGATTCCCAACGGTAGTCTCCACCTGATTGAGAGTCGGATTTACCCCTGTCACTTTTACCATTCGAAAGAAGTAGTTGGGATTTCCTTCGAAGGACTTTCGAAGAGGACCTGCTATAGAGTCTGGCTCCAACCCGGCAGTAGCCACCTGATACAAAAGTGGCTGAAACGTATGGAAGTTATTTTTGTCCAGAAGTACCACCTGAGCCTTCGTTTTTCTCAATCCTTTAGCCAGATTGAGTCCTCCAAAACCACCTCCTACAATTACAATTCTTGGTAAATCAGTATCCGGTATCGTGAGGGAAAGATGAGCTGGAATCGGCATGATGTGATGTGTTTGCTCATAAAACAAATACCGCCAGAAATAATTCTAAAAAGTTTACTTAATTGAAGAAAATATAAAGTGCATCTCATTCGCAATCTGCATAGATCTTTGATCGTACACCTCTTCCTCATTTCCGGTACCATCAGACACTTTTGGATCCTCATAAAATAGCTTAATACGAGCATCTGCTCCGAAAACAATTGGACATTCCGCATCTGCTTCAGAACAAGTCATAATCGCTGCAAATCCCAACCCGGGATTGATAGGATCGTCAAATGTTTTTGAATAGCAGATCATTGGTGCACGTTTCTCTGAGAACTTTACCTCGTAATGGGGATTGTCCCCTTCTCCTTTTTTTATGTCAAAACCTGCTCTTTCAATCGCTGCAACTGCATTGGGATGAAAGGCTGTAGCCTCTGTACCACCGGAATAGGTTTCCACCTTCACACCATAATGATGAGCCATAGTCAGTGCCCAGATTTGACTCAGATGGCTCCTCCGTGAGTTATGGGTACAGATGAAATTGAGTTTAGGATCATCCGCTGACTTTATGTATTGAATGATATCATCCAAAATGGACCTTCGTTCAGCAGTGATTTCGACGGATATCGCCTTTTCAAGGTAGGATGCTATTCGTGGGTAGATCATTGGTATTCTTTGATTTAATAAATAAAAGGGTGGGTAACTAAACCCACCCCTAGCCCCTCCGGGGAGGGGAATTTTTAACAACAAGCTGCTGCCTGTTTCTTCTGATTCTGTTCTACATCTTCCAAGAAGTGATAGACTTCCCATTCATATCCATCCGGATCATTAACCCAGAACTTGTCCTGGATGGCATAGCAACAAGCCGTTTCTGCTTCTTCAAGTTCCACCAACTTATGCCCTCTGGCCAAATTTAGCTTTTCATTTAATTCTTCTTTGGTCTTAACCTGAATGCCGTAGTGGCCTGATGTGTTCACCTTCTCCGGATTTTGAATAAAGGAAATGGTCAATGCCGGAGCGTCCAATTCATACTTGGCGTAATCGTCCTTCACTTTAGCCGCACTTTCGTTGAAGAATTTATCATAAAACTCAAGTGTCTCGCTAATGTCACTTACAAATAATGAAATGTGCGTTCTTGGAAATACATTTTTCTGTTCCATTGTATTGCAATTTAATTATCAAACATTTATATATCGTATTATTACGATGAATTAATTTAAATTTTTTTAGCAGCAGGTTGGATCGTAACTGTCCATCAATCCCTGAAGTCGATTTTTTACTGTACTCCAAACTTCTGGATTAATGCAATAGCACATCGAGGTGCCTTCCACAGTGCCTTTGATCAAGCCGACACTTTTCAGTTCCTTTAGATGCTGAGAAATGGTAGCCTGTGCCAAACCCAATTCCTCTACCAGGTCACTATTGATGCACTGATTTGCTTTAATCAAGTGCTCAATTATTGCCACTCTGGCCGGATGCGCAAATGCCTTGGCTACCAGCGCCAGCTCGTTTTGTTCCGAGGTAAATAAATCAGTTCGGCTAACTCCCATATCGTAATATTACGATGAATAAATTATTTGGTTGCAGTGTAGTATTTTTTTCTTAGCCAGAAAGCTACTCGCACCAGTAAAATTAATGCAGGAACTTCAACAAGCGGACCTATCACACCTGCAAACGCCTGTCCCGAATTCAAGCCGAAAACCGCAATCGCCACTGCAATCGCCAACTCAAAGTTATTTCCAGCAGCAGTGAAAGCGACAGATGCGTTTTTGTCATATTCTGCTCCAACAGCCTTGCTCACAAAGAATCCAATTAGGAACATCAAAATAAAATAGATCAAAAGTGGAACAGCAATTCGGAGTACATCCATAGGAATCTCTACGATTAATTGGCCTTTTAGCGAAAACATTACCACAATAGTGAAAAGTAAAGCAATGAGTGTGACTGGTGAAATTGTAGGAATAAATGTGTTTTGATACCAGCCTTCACCTTTCAGCTTGACAAGCAGCCACCGACTTAGGATTCCGGCCAAAAATGGAATACCCAAATAAATGGCCACACTTTCTGCTATTGTCAATATAGAAATATTCACGATCGCCCCGTCAAATCCAAAGTAGGGTGGAAGTACTGTAATAAAAAGCCAGGCATAGAAACTGTACCCAAAAACCTGAAAAACGCTATTTAATGCAACCAGCCCGGCTCCATATTCGCTACTTCCTTCTGCCAGGTCATTCCATACAAGCACCATAGCAATACATCGGGCCAGACCAATCAGTATCAAACCTATCATGTACTCCGGATAGTCCTGAAGAAATGCGATGGCTAGTATGAACATCAAAAGCGGTCCGATGATCCAGTTGAGCAATAATGAGAGAGATAGAATCTTGACATTTCGAAACACTTTGGGCAATAGTGAATAATTGACCTTTGCAAGCGGCGGATACATCATTAAGATTAGGCCAATCGCAATCGGGACGTTCGTGCTTCCCGAACTCATCCCATTGACCTGATCTGCTACACCCGGAAAAAAATAGCCAATTCCGACCCCAAACAACATCGCTATGAAAATCCATAAGGTAAGATTTCGATCCAAAAAGCTCAGTTTCTTCATGTCATTCATTTATTTATCGCAATATTACAATGAATAAACAAACAATCAAAAGTTGTATCTTAAACCCATGATCAATCTGGCAAAACTGATTTTGAAAATCCTTCCATGGCTACTGACTGTTGGTCTTCTGGGATGGATGCTCATCCAGGAGAAAATGAGTTTTTCGGGAGAGCGTATTACGGAAATTGAAACAAATACCATTCTGACCAAAGTGGAGCAGCTTGGCAACATGGAGCTGGTGAAATATAATTTTCAGGAAGTCACGGAAATCAGAAAAATTGCCAATTCGATCGATTTCAAGCTATTCAAGTACAAGCCACTCCCTGACTCCAAAGGAGTGCTGATCAGCCAGGGGAGTGCTGCCGGGTGCATCGATCTCAGCAAGATAAAAATGGAGGATATCCGAAGTGAAGGCGACACCATTTACCTTTCATTGCCTGCTCCAGAAATCTGCTATTTCAAAATCGATCTGGAAAAATCCAGACTCTACGATCTACAGATTGAATACATGCGACAGGAAGATCGCAAAAACTTTGTGCAAGAGCTCTATAAGGTGGCAGAGGAGCAAATCAAAACTTCAGCCCTGGAGTCAGGCATTTTGGAGCAGACCAAAGAAAACGCCCACTCCGTACTCAGGCCCATTTTAGAAACGATTTCAGACAAAACCATCATACTAAGTTTTGAGCTGGAGCAGCCCCCGATCATTATGAATGACTAATACTTTTTGCCCATGCCCTCAAACCATTTTATCATTGCCGTTACTCAAAGTTGAAGGCACACCTGATGGAGAAATTTGTAGAAGTTCGGAAACTGATTGCTGACAAGAACCCTTCCCTGCTCAAGTGGCTGCCGGGGTTCGTGATTCGATGGGTAGAGCGGATCATTCATCAGGATCGGGTGAATGCCTTCATGTGGGAAAATAAAGATTCGGATGCGTTTGAGTTTAGTGAAGCTGCCGTCAAACTACTTAATCAAAAGCTGAGCATCAAAGGAACTGAAAACATTCCTCCAATATCTGAAAGCTGTATTTTCGTAAGCAATCATCCGTTTGGAGGTATGGATGCCATCACTATCATCCATTTACTGAAGGATGTACGACCAGATATCACCTTCATTGTAAACGACCTCCTCATGGCAGTTAAAAACCTGAAGAAAAAGTTTGTGGGGGTAAACAAAGTAGGTCGCAGCGCTGCACAATCCCTTCAAAAAGTAGAAGAGCAATTTGCTTCTGATTCTGCCACCTTTCTCTTTCCGGCCGGACTGGTTAGTCGGAAAATTGCCGGAGAAATAATGGATCTGGAATGGAAAAAAACGTTTGTCACCAAAGCCAAAAAGTATAAGAAGCCTGTGATCCCTGTACACATTGACGGACGACTGACCAACCGTTTTTATCGATTGGCCAAAATCAGAAAATTTTTAGGCATTAAATTGAATATCGAAATGTTCTTTTTGGTGGACGAGCTTTTCAAACAGGAAAACAAGGAAGTGAATATTGTGATCGGAAAGCCTATGCTGCCTGAAACATTTACCCGGGACAGGACTGATTTTGAATGGGCCCAGTGGGTTAAAGGAGAAGTGTATAAATTAAAGAATAGCTGATGTTAATAACAGCTTTTAAATAAATAACAATTCCTCCCTTGAGGGAGGTTAGGAGGGTGTTAATCAATTTTTACATCCGGGTAGTCCCCTCAAGGGACAATAAGAATAGCGCAAGAAATGCAAAACCAGCAAGATATCATACCACCAATCGATCGGGAGCTGCTAGAGCAGGAGCTCAATGAGGAGCGATTTATCAGAGATACCAATAAAGGAGGAAATAAAATCTACATTGTCAATCATCACAACTCGCCCAACACCATGCGTGAAATCGGGAGGTTGCGGGAGGTCTCTTTTCGCTATGCAGGAGGTGGTACCGGACAGGAGGTAGATATCGATGAGGCAGACACCAGCGAGCGATGCTATGAACAACTGGTGGTGTATAGTCCGGAAGACCGGGAGATTGTAGGAGGGTATAGGTTTATTACGGGTGAACGATCTAAAAACCCCGAAACAGGAGCGTTTGAGCTATCCACAGCACATTATTTCAACTTCTCCGATCAGATGAAGCAGGAATTTCTGCCATGCTCTATCGAGCTGGGTCGCTCATGGGTGCAACCGAATTATCAGCCAGCGATCAACCCACGCAAGGGCCTGTTTGCATTGATGAACATCTGGGACGGACTGGGATGCCTGGTGACGAACTATCCCGAGATCAATTACTTCTTTGGGAAGGTGACCATGTACACCAGCTACAACAAAGAAGCGCGGGACATTCTGTTGTCATTCATGGCGCACTATTTCCCTAACCGACTGGGTCTCTGCGAGCCGAAACCAGAACTAAAAGCTGGATTTGATGATACGCTTTTCAAAGAGCACTTCACCACGGAAATGAACTATCAGGAAGGATTTAAGCTTCTGCACAAACTACTCAAAGAACGCGGTGAGTTTGTCCCTCCATTAATCAACATCTACATGAGCCTGTCTGATACCATGATGACCTTTGGTACGGCCCAAAATCCGGATTTTGGAGATGTGGAAGAGACGGCTATTCTGGTAACTATTGCTGATATCCACCAGGAGGTGATTGACCGGCATGTGAATTATTAAGAAAAAAGAGCTTGGATTTGGTATTGCAATTTTGAATGGTTCATATAAATTTGCAGTCCTTTTCAAAGGAAGAAGGATAAGCGAGAGTAGCTCAGCTGGTAGAGCACAACCTTGCCAAGGTTGGGGTCGCGGGTTCGAATCCCGTCTCCCGCTCAAACAGATTGTAGATTTAAGAATTTACGATTTTAGATTTTGGCCCTTAGGGGCCATTTTTGTTAAAAGCATGTTTTGTGCTCGAAAAATCTAAAATCCAGAAATCAAAAAATCCACAATACTAATTTGCCTCGGTGGTGGAATTGGTAGACACGCAGGACTTAAAATCCTGTGACCATTGCGGTCGTATGGGTTCAAGTCCCATCCGAGGTACAAAGCCTGATTCGAATGAGTCGGGCTTTTTTTGTTGGCACCCTCCGCACAGGCAGCACCTTCACAGGCTCAGGGTGACATTCACACCTTAAAAAAGGTTAATCTAATTTTCCCTTAACAACAAATTCTTTCGATCAACACAGCCCTTTGAATCGACTAATCTCCCTATAAGATCGAAAGGAAAAACACTGCAAAATCGGCCTAGTAATTTCACCTAGATGAAATCCATGATTTACCGAGGAATTAGGCCTCAGGTTTTTTATCAGCTTTGTATTGTCCTAAGAAGACAAAAAAAATTAAACCACACTTTTAAGAATAAACATATGTTTAACGAAGAACTAGAAATGACCCTGGAATGTGCAGTGAAAGTGAGAAAGCACCTGGTGCGAATTCTTGAAGGTAGACAGGATTCAAGGTTAGAGATGCAGCTGCAATACGTAAATGGCCTGATCATGGAAGCCAACTCCATGCAAGACGAAGTGCTGGCGGCTTAAGATCCTTTTAGCACTTCTTTTAGTTCATTGAGCTTAAGCAGTGCTTCCACCGGTGAGGTGGTATTCACATCAATATTTCTAAGGATATCCAGCATGCGCTCCATGCGCGGATCCGCTTCAAACAAATTCATCTGGAACTGCTGAGTAGGCAGTTCCTCCAGTTTCTGACGGTCTTTGTCCGTCAGTTTTTCTTTTTCCAGGTGTTTCAGAATTTCATTGGCCCTAATAACGATCTCATTGGGCATCCCGGCCATCTGCGCCACATGAATACCAAAGCTGTGTTCGCTTCCACCCTCAACCAGCTTACGCATAAAGATCACTTTGTTTTCCAGCTCTTTTACTGAAACGTTAAAGTTCTTCACTCGAGGGAGATCCTTTGCCAGCTCGTTGAGCTCATGGTAGTGGGTAGCAAATAAAGTCTTGGCTTTTGCTTTTGGGTGATTGTGCAAATGCTCCACAATGGACCAGGCAATGGAAATTCCATCATACGTACTCGTTCCCCGTCCAATCTCATCCATCAGCACCAGTGAGCGATCGCTCAGGTTGTTGAGGATGCTGGCAGTCTCCGTCATCTCCACCATGAATGTAGACTCCCCGCGAGACAGGTTATCCGATGCACCCACTCGGGTAAAGACCTTATCCACCAGTCCGATTTTTGCATATCCGGCAGGCACAAATGATCCCATCTGAGCCATTAAAGTGATCAATGCAGTTTGACGAAGGAGTGCGGACTTACCGGCCATGTTCGGCCCGGTGATGATCATTACCTGCTGAGATTCATTATCCAGGTACAGGTCATTGGAAATGTACTCTTCCCCTTGTGCCAGGTTTCGCTCGATCACCGGATGGCGTCCCTCCTTGATGTCAATTACCTTTTCCTCAGAAATATTCGGCCTACAGTAGTTGTAGGATTGAGCTTGCTGTGCAAAGCACGACAGGCAATCAAGTTGCGCAATCACCTTGGCATTTTGCTGGATGGCGTCAATGTATGAGTGAGCAAACGAAACAATTTCAGCATATAGCTTTTGCTCCAACACCTGAATTTTAGATTCTGCACCAAGGATTTTTTCCTCGTATTGCTTCAGCTCCTCGGTGATGTATCGTTCTGCATTGACAAGCGTCTGCTTTCTAATCCACTCCTCAGGTACCTTGTCTTTGTGCGCATTGGACACCTCCAGGTAATAGCCAAATACTTTGTTGTAGGCGATCTTCAGGGAACTGATTCCGGTTCGCTCCGTCTCACGATCTCGGATCCCTGCCAGAAAATCTTTTCCCGATGTTGAGATAGCTCTCAACACATCCAGCTCATCATTTACACCCGTCTGAATGACATTGCCCTGATGAAGCTGAAGAGGAGCGTCATCCTTGAGTTCGCTGGCAAGCTTTTCAATCAGTTTCTCACACGGATTCAGTAGGTCGTGAAAAGCATCAAATGCCTTTTGGCCTTTCAGTAATTCACGAATCGGATGAACCTGCATCAAGCTCTTTTTGAGTTGAAGCAACTCCCTTGGATTCACCCTGCTGGTAGCTACCTTCCCAACCAAACGTTCCAGATCACCAATCTTTTCCAGATATTCATTGAGTGATGATTGAATGTCATCATCTCCGGTGAGTGCCTCCACCACATCCAATCGCTGGTCGATTTCAGGTTTACTTTTTAGCGGGAGAACCATCCATTTCCTCAGCAGCCTCCCACCCATGGGTGTCTGCGTCTGGTTGATAGTCTCTATCAATGAAATTCCGTCCGGTTGTGCGGATTGGATGAGCTCCAGATTTCGAATGGTGAAGCGATCCAGCCATACGTATTTGTTCTCCTCAATTCTGGAGATAGACTTGATGTGATTCGTTTCTTTATGTTCGGTCTCGTCGAGGTAGTACAGGATGGCTCCTGCAGCTAGCACACCTTCCGTCAACTCTTCAATTCCATAACCTTTCAGGTTTGGCACATTGAAGTGGGTTGTGAGCTTTTCGTACCCATAATCCTTACTGAAGATCCAGTCTTCCAGCGCGAAGGAAGAAAAGTGTTCGCCGTATCGAGCTCCGTACCAATCCCGATTCGGTTTGGGGTAGATAATCTCTGATGGCTGAAATCCACGAATAAGCTTATCTACATAATCTTCAGAACCTGCCGACACCATGAACTCTCCTGTGGACAAATCGAGAAATGCGACACCACTTTTTTCCTTACCGGGATAGATAGAGGCCAGGAAATTATTTTTACGCTGATCGAGTACATTATCATTCAAAGAGAGACCGGGCGTCACAAGTTCAGTCACTCCTCGTTTCACAATTCCCTTCACCGATTTTGGGTCTTCCAGCTGATCACAGATCGCCACCCGGTAGCCGGCTCGAACTAATCTGGGCAGATAGTTATCCATTGCGTGATGAGGAAATCCCGCCAGCTCCATTTCTTTCTGCGAACCATTGGCTCGTTTGGTCAGTACAATATCAAGCGCCTTACTAGCTTTCACTGCATCCTCCCCAAACGTCTCATAAAAATCCCCAACCCGAAACAAAAGCAATGCACCCGGATACTTGGTCTTGATCGCATTGTATTGCTTCATCAAGGGTGTTTCTTTTGCTTTCGTCTTTGTGCCTGCCATTGCAGATGGATCGGTTTAGTTTTGTGGTTTGGATTGCAATATTAATAGTTACCGATCGATTAATGTTGACTAGAAGTGAAGACCATTTATCAATATGTCATCCTGAGGGACGGAGGATCTAACTAGCAAGTAAAAAAGATTCTTCACTGCGTTCAGAATGACACTGTTTATAAAATAAGAAATGCGAAAAATTAAGAACGAGGAGCTTAATCGTTTGTCGACGGATGAATATAAAAGTGCTGAAAAAAATCCTGTGGTTTTGGTGCTGGATGATGTGCGCAGTGCCATGAACGTAGGGTCAGCTTTTCGGACATCCGACGCGTTTCGTGTTGAAAAAATATACTTGTGTGGCATCACCGCTCAGCCACCTCACCGGGAGATTAATAAAACGGCACTTGGAGCACAGGATTCGGTTGAGTGGGAGCATGCAGAGCAAATCACCGATTGCATTACCAACCTAAAACAAGCAGGCTATCAAATTGTGGCCGTTGAGCAAGCGGACGAAAGTACCAGCCTCCTCAATTTTAAAATTCGATCAGATCAGAAATACGCTTTTGTATTCGGTAACGAAGTATTTGGAGTGAATGACAAGGTAGTAGAAACGGCAGATACCGTGCTGGAAATACCTCAATATGGCACCAAGCATTCACTGAATATTTCAGTGAGTATTGGGGTGGTGCTTTGGGATTTTGTGTCAAAATATAAGCCCGCCTAAAAAAGAAAGGCCAGATCACAAAAGACCCAGCCATTCACCGCTTAAACCATAGTTCAGGAGAACTATTTTCCTAACCTAATTTGAGCTGATCCCACCTCGTCATTTTCATGATACACAAGGATGGAATAAATTCCTTCTTTCAGTTTTTGCTCTGGTTGAAACTTCAACTCAATTCTCTTTTTGCTCTTCTCAATCATGTTGCTTGTTGAAGCATAGTAAACCGGAATTTCAGTGACATTTACCGCCAGTTTACCACTGAGCTCTCTACCGGTCTGCTCTCTCACCACCAGACGATAGTTTGAATCTATACCGTATGAAAGCGCGTCAAAACTTACCTCCAGTTTGCCCATTTTCTTAGCACGTACTGTCAGCTTATCGTTCTTTTTCTTCATCGCATCTATTCGATAGTTTTCAGTAGAAAGCACATTGTCCACAAACTTATCATCCGGACTTTCTTTTAGACTTGCAATCATCAGATTTGCCTGGCTCAGTTCATTAGACAGCCTTTCATTTTCACGAGATAGTTCAGCTATTCTTGCGTTCAACTCATCATTGAGTTTTTTGATTTTTGAAGACTCGGCTTGATAAACAATCGCTGGTGTGTCCTTAGACATCTTGGCCAGAGCTTTCTCCTTTTCAGCCAACTTCGCTTTCAGTTTTTCCAGATCTTTATCGAGATTTTTATTCTTGCCTTCATAAGATGCTAATTGGGATTTGAAGTTTTTAATCTCTTTTTCCAACTTCATCTTTTCAGAAAGGGCTTTTTCAGATTTTAATTTCTCGCGATCCAACTGCCCTGATATATCCTTATTAAGCGCGATTTTCTCAAAGGCCACAAACATTACCACTAGCAGTAAGGCAGTAGATGCTATTGCCACTACTTTTGATTTACTTTCTGTTTTCATTTTCAATTTCCATTTTGATCATTCAAACGAACCGATCATTAAAGCCTTCTTAAAAGGAAATTAAAATCACATTAAAATTTTCGAGGAAAATCAATATGCATTCTGGTACCTGGATTTTCATTCTTCACCTCTATTCTGGCATTGTGTAGCAAGATGATTTGCTTAACCAGGGCAAGCCCAATTCCATAACCACGAAAGGAAGATGTTCTGCTTCCCCTAAAAAATGGTTCAAAAATTTTTTCAACCTCATCAGGTTCAATCCCAATACCACTGTCTACAATATCGATACACAACGACATGGAGCTGATGCTGAGGATCACCTTCACTTTTGATCCTTCGGAATATTTACATGCATTTTCAATCAGATTGCTAATTGCCAAAACCAACATTTCTTCATTCCCCTGGATGATAAACTCGTTTTCTGCCTCAGGTAAATCCTGATAAATAATTTCAATAGGGGAATCACGCTCCTTTCTTACCTGCTCTACTGAGAGAAATAAAATTTCATCAATTCGAACAGATTCCGGTTTCAGGGCAGCCTCGGAAGATGTTAATTGGAACAAGCGCAAAAGGCCGTTAGTCAGTTTTTTTAGTTTTAGCAGTTCTTCATTTACAGAAATCAACACCTCTCTGTACTCAGTTTCATTTCGCTCCTGCATTAGCACAACCTCAATCTGGCCAAGAATGGTTGTGAGGGGTGTTCTTAGTTCATGAGATGCGTACGAAACGAATCCTTTTTGCGTAGCGAAGGCATTTTCAAGACGATTGAGCATCCGATTGAAGGTCAAAGCCAGGTTAGCCAGTTCATCTTTTCCATTTCCTTCATCAAGTCGGCTGCTCAAGCTCTTTTCTGTAATTTGATTCACTTCTTCAATGATGTCGTTTACTGTCTTGAAGGCTCTGGAAACGAATACCATTCCAGAGAGCCAAACAATGATGAGGGAGATAGGAAATACAATCAGTAAGACAGTCCTTAGGTATGAAAGCTTACCCAGCCCATATCTGTCGTAAGCTGAAGCAATCACCACAAAACGATCGTATTCGCTTATATAAAGCGCTCCCACGTAATCTTTAGTATTATGTGTAAACTCAACTTTCTGCTCCAACCGTATCTTGTCAATTAGCTGCTGATCAATATGGTCTCCAATAATTGTCGGGTTAGAATAAACCATCTGATTGAGGAAGTCGTAAACGATCACTTGCTCATCTGGTAGCGAAGCAGTGTTTTCATCAATAATCCTTAGCAGTTGCTCATCTATTTCTTCAACATCCACCAACAGTTTAGCCGTGTTTATCGCCTTTTCATACAGACGATCATAAAACTGTTCTTTTCTAAAGTTGGCTGACAATACGTAGATAAGTAGAAAGGCAAACAAATTGATTCCTGCAAGAATCAAGGTGAAAATGATGACCAGTCTTGTTTTAATCTTCATCTGGTTCTCTAAGTGTATAACCCATACCTATCACCGTATGAATCAGTTTTTTTGAAGCATCCTTATCTATCTTCTTTCGAAGGAAGTTTACGTATACGTCGATCACGTTTGTGCCGGTATCAAAATTCAGATCCCAGACTTTTTCCGCAATGTCTATTCTGGAAATTACCTTTCCGCGGTTTCGTATCAGGTATTCTAGGAGTGCATACTCCTTGGCGGTAAGGTCTATTCTTTTGTTTGCTCTTTTTACCATCTTGGTTTCAAGATCGAGTTCCAGGTCTGCAACCGTTAGCAGCTTTTTGTGTGATGAACCTTCAGAGCGCTTTATCAGCACATTGAGCCTGGCAAGCAACTCCCTGAATTCGAATGGCTTTAGCAAATAATCATCAGCTCCTGATTCAAACCCACTAATTTTATCTTCAATGGTACCCATCGCAGTTAGCATCAAAATCGGGACATTACTGTTTGTCTCTCGAATCTTTCTAGCGACATCATATCCATTTGCACCTGGCAGATTTACATCAAGTATGATTGCATGAAAAGATCCTGAGCTGGCTAGCCTGGAGCCAATGACTCCATCGTAAGCTAATTCGACATCAAATTGATTTTCTAAAAGACCCTTTTGTATAAGCTTAGCGACTTTCGCTTCATCTTCAATGATGAGGATTTTTTTCATCTATTTGCTAACATGCCCTGCTTCAACGTAAACGGATTTTGCTTGTTGCTTAGAAACTCGGAACTAAAACAAAGTACCTTTAACGCCATGAAGCCTTTAAAAATCTTATTATTCACAATTGGTGTAATCTCGTCCTTGGCTCTCTCCCCTGTAGATCAAGACGAATTCATTCGTCAGAAAGTGGAGATGATATCGTCAGGAATTCCGGTCCTTGTTGGAGAAGATCCAATCTACTGCAGAACAGTACTCCCTAGATTTTATCAAGAGCGTCAATTTAAGAAAGCATGGAATGATAAGGATGCAAAAGAATTGATTCAGGCTGTTTCTGATGCAGATGAAGAAGGACTCACCCCGACCGACTATCATCTGGAACTACTTCAGAAACTTCAGGTCACAGAGAAAGATGAAATACAGAAAGCTGAATATGATTTGTTATTGACAGATGCTTTTTTACTCTACGCCTCTCACTTTCTAAATGGAAAAATAAACCCGGAAACAGTTGATAGTGAGTGGCAGGCTGTTAGGCGCGAAGGAGATGCTAAGGTAGTATTGGAGGAGGCGCTCAATAAAAATAAAGTTCGTGAAGTGCTCAAAGAATTAGCTCCTGACCATATTGGTTATAAAGGGCTGAGAAATGCCCTCAGAGAATACAGATCCGTGGCAAAAAAAGGAGGCTGGGAATCGATCCCCGCTGGTGAAACCTTAAAGCCAGGCATGGTTGACAGTGTTCGAATACCACGATTGATCAGCCGACTTAAAACTTCATTAGATCTAAAGCAAAATCCAGCCGATCAGTTTACCTATTCGGAGCAATTGGCAGAAGCTGTCAAAAATTATCAGGTAAGAAATGGGCTGGAGGCCGACGGCAATCTTGGGAAGCTCACAACTGCCTCTCTCAATGTACCGGTTGAGGATCGCATCAATCAAATAATCATAAACATGGAGCGCTATCGCTGGGCGGCTGAAGAAATGGGTAGCCACTATGTGATTGTGAATATTGCTGATTATCAACTTCAAGTTTTTAAGGATAAGAAGAAAACTTTTGAAGAGAAAGTGATCGTGGGGAAACCCTTTCGGAAAACTCCGGTTTTTAGTAGCAAAATGTCTTACATGGTATTGAACCCAACCTGGACAGTACCACCTACCATTCTTTTCAACGACATTCTACCGGAAGCCAAAAAAGATCCCGGCTATCTGGTGAACAAGAACATTAGGGTGTTAAGCGGGCAAGGCAGCAATGCCACCATCATCGATCCATACACCATTGATTGGAGTACTCTTTCCAAATCAAATTTTCCTTACACTCTCCGACAAGATTCTGGTCCTACTAATGCTTTAGGTGCCGTAAAATTTATGTTCCCAAACAAGTACAACGTTTACATACATGACACGCCAAGCAGGGAACTGTTTAATAGGACAGACCGTGCCTTTAGTTCCGGATGTATTCGACTGAATAACCCATTGCAATTTGCAGGCTACCTGATGCAGGGGCGGTCAGATTGGACACTGGAAAAAATTCAGCAGGCAGTGAAAGAAGGAAAAGAGCAATCCGTTATGCTAAAAGAGCCTTTGATGGTGCATATTTTGTATTTGACATCATGGGTTAGCGAAGGCAAGGTTCAGTTTAGAAGTGACCTTTACGAAAGAGACCGTCCAATCCTAAAAGCTTTGGGAGATAAGCCTCCTACTATTTAGTCTATGAAGAAATATTTGCTATTCGTGGTGAGTGTTTGTGCACTCCTTCAATCGAGTGCATACACCGATGAACGAGCGGGATTTACGATTACAGTCAATGGTGAATTGAATCCTTATCGCATATTTTCGACTTTCGTGATGCCGGGCTCTGAAGTTATCATTAGCAGTACGGAGGCCATCACCGTGAAAAGCACTCAACTGACAGTCAATTCTACTTCATTTAATACACGCTGGCGGGTTATTGCTTCTTCAAAATCAGGAGCTTACACGGTTGATGTCACCAATCAGTCTGGGAAATTGATCAAAGTAAATGTGCTGACCCTCACTCCGTTGACTCAATTGAAAGGTGAATACCTAAATGGCTATCGAATTGGCCTTTACCCGGAGCAACCACTCAGGGGCAACCCCATTTACAACGCACCGAAAGGATTATTTGAAGTCACACCTGATAATAAAGATTTGATGCTGACGCCTCACTTTTCTGTGCGCCAGTTCTTGTGCAAACAAGCCGGAGGGTTTCCCAAATATGTCATTGTCAGAGAGCGGTTGCTTTTGAAGTTGGAATACATGCTGGAACGGGTAAATGAAAAAGGATATGCCATAGAAACCTTCGGATTCATCAGCGGGTATCGTACGCCTTTTTATAATAAATCAATCAAAAACGTTCAATACAGTCGTCATGTGTATGGTGGAGCAGCTGATATCTTCATCGATCAGAATAAAGATGGTAGCATGGATGACCTGAATAAGGATGGAAAGATTGATGAGAAAGACGTACGGATCTTTTATGATATTGTAGACAATGAGTACACAAAAGATCGTTACTCAGCCTTTGTAGGCGGGCTGGGCTTCTATCGTAAAAACAGTAACCACAATGGCTTTATCCATGTGGATGTGAGAGGAAGTAAGGCAAGGTGGTAATAAAAAAGCTTCCCGTTGGGAAGCTTTAGATATCTCAATAACGTCTCCTTCGACAAGCTCAGGATGGCATTTATTTGCTTACCCTTCTTCGTACTTTATTTCAAGGATACGCTCCTCAAACATACCAAGTGCGATTTTGTCTTCGCCAAGTACATCGAACAATTCGAGCGCTCTTCTTGCCACATACTCTTCTTCGATCTGCTCTTGAACGAACCATCGCATAAATTCCTCTGTAGCAATGTCATTGTATTTTCGGCACTCGCCCACGATCTCATGAATAGCGTCAGAAACTGCAATCTCATGCTCTAGTGCTTTTTCAAACACCTCACGAAGTGAACCAAAATCATGTTGACTTTCACCTACTGTTGGAGATACCGCATCGCACTCCATATCGCACAGGTAATGAAATAATTTCAACTGATGCTTACGTTCCTCATCCGACTGCTTAAAGAAAAAGTCAGCACTATTATCATACCCTCTCACATCACACCAGGCAGCCATCGCCAGGTAGGCAGCTGATGAGTGTGCTTCCATCTTAATTTGTCTGTTCAACACATCAACGATCTCATCTTTGAGAACATGATGTCTTCTTAAAATATCTTTCATAACAAGTTCTTTTCCCTTTTTTACTTATAACTGCTCAGAAGTTGAATACGTTCTTTCTTAAAATCTTCTGAACAGCGCTATTAAGTGCTAAGGTATCGAAGGTTCCGTTTAGAAGCTCTCTAAATTCCAGTATCTCGCGAAGGGATAATACGAGGAATCGATCGCAGTGAGGGAGGTGTATGATCTCTACATCAGGAGCTGTGCTTTCCAGTAGTTCCATGATATCAAAAGCCATGATGCTTTTTCTGAAAGCATACAAATCGCAAAGTTTGAAAGCGATCTCTTCCTGATCATACATCAGCAAAAATGAGTCTGTAAGCTCGCATTGCTTGATTGAAGCACTTCTGGTTTTATAAATCTCTTCCTGCATTTTGACACATGGCATGTAATGTTGGACATGACTTACAGTACTTTCCCTTTTTCTTCATGTACTTAAAGCAGCACTCTTCCTTCAGTTTTTTCCCCTTCTTTTTCTTCTTAAGAAGGTGCTCTTCATAGAGCTTGGAAACCGGAAGTTGTAAAGGGATACTACTCATTCGTCAAATCCTTATTTAGAATCTATCTAAATACAACGCAAACGTAAATCCAGTTCACGAATGTTCCAAGCTTATTTAGAATTATTCTAAAGTTGCAAGCGGCGACAAGCATTAACTCAAAAACTGTTCAGAATATTCCCACTTATAGGAGGGTTAGGAGATGGTTTTTAAAACACCCCTAGTCCCCTCAAGGGGACATTTGATAATCTAAAGTTTAGTCAAAAATCCTGATTCCAGATGGAAGAATCGTTTGGGATGGTGATTTTAATAAACTTATGTTTGGTGGCATTGTGGCACAGGTTGCAGCTACTGATCATCAATTCATAATTCTCCAGAAACAGCACTTCATTTTTCTGCCTGATTGCTTCCTCTACCTTTTCGATTTTGGGTAAAAGCATCGCCTCTGAAAGGTTGCTCAAATTGAAGTTGTCATGAATGACATCACTCGCAATCAAATTCTCTGTAACTTCCTCCAGTTCATGGGTGTAGAAGTCCGCCAACTCCCAGTTTTGGTTTGTTCCAGCCAGATATAACTTCTGTGAAAAACGCTGATAATACCCCATGGTTTCAATGACAGGGTATTCTTTTACTTCCTTTTTCTGCTCTTTTTGAGAACAGGAAAACAGGAGTGCTGCTAGAAATAACAAACTCACATACTTCATAACTTCAATTGCAGAGTTAGGTAATAGTTTCTTGGCTCAGACGGAATGATCCCCGGTCCGGGATATCCGGTAGCTCTCCTTGTGAAATACTTCTCATCCAACAAATTGTTTACCCCGGTTTCAATTTTAAATCGTTTGATCACATACGATAGGGACAAGTCCATGATGCTGTAGGCTGGGATTATTCCTTTGATACCAGCCTGATCCGGATCCCTAGAGTTTTCTACATCTGTGAATTGGTCAGATATGTGCGTGAACTGGAAGCTGCCCAACAAATTCCTGTATCCAAACCTCAATCCGGTTTTTAAATTCACGTCCGGTACAGCCGCCACCTCACGGCCTTTTACATTGTTATCCTCAGAATTCAAAAATCTAGATTTTGTAAAAGCGGAATTGATAAACCAATTCAGCTTGTAGTCACCAGACATCTTCATAGTCTTGGCCAAATTCCAATCTACAAAAATTTCCAAACCCAGAATCAACGCATCACCCACATTCTTTCGCTCCCTGCCTGCCCTGTCATTGGTCACATCATCTATTTTACCTTCATATAAAATTCCGTATATCCCGGCATCATAAGATATAATGCCTTTCCACTTTCCCCTAACCCCCAGATCGAAGGTGTAACCATTTTCATCTGTGATATTTGGATCAACAACAAAGGTTGGATTAGTGATCCGAATGTTGCTAAAAGTAACCGAGCGATAGTTTTGAGAGAGGTTCGAATAAATTTCCAGATTATCATCCTTGCTATAGCTCAACCCCACTCCCAGTAAAAGAAAAGATCGCTGAAATAATCTGTTTTCAGTAGAATCACCAAGAGGTGTCACATTATTAGCAAGGTCTAAAGTTTCTACATTGTATACGCCATTAGCTTCGGTTTTTATGTACTCGTACCTAAGTCCCGGAGTTATAGACAATCGCTCATTTATGAAAATGATATTTTCACCAAATAACGCCAAATTCCTATTTGGGTATCGGTAGTTTGCCTGATTCACATAATCGGGATCTTCATCTAACGCCAAGTTAAAATCTGCGTCAGCACCTTTACTGCCTGGGCCTTGAAGATCGGCATTGTTAGCATGGTAATATTTTGATCCCAGCAACAATACTGCATCCTTTTTTCCTAGCCCATAACGTGTTAGGTATCTTAATTCAGCTCCCCAATTCTTAAATTCTGACTTCAGCAAGTCGCGGGAAAAAGTATAATTTCCATTTTGATCCCTCTCGTCTTTCTGCTCCACAGGATTGACCATTGGATCTCTTGGGTTCCCTCTAAACCCAACTGCATTTCGCTCGGCATCAAGTCCAAATAGTGTGAGGCTTAAATCTGATCGTGTGGAAAGCTTATGCTCGAGCTTCAGTGCATATAACTTCCAGTTTACTTCGAACCAATTTCGGGATCGATTACTCACAGTGTAAGCGGAATCAGACTGAAACCATGAATCCGTCAGGCCTCCCGGCTGCTGAGCTAAATAATTGAGTGATGTGAATTCAAACGTAGCGGATGTGTTTTCAGTGAATGCATAGCCGAAGCTGCCAAAATAATTTTTGGACTCAAATCCGGAGTTCGGGCGAAATCCATCGCCCGTCTTGTAGTTGAAGTAGGTGTAATAAGAGAATTTGTCAACTGTCCCGCTAAGGGAATTAAATGAATTGAACAAACCAAAGGAACCAACTGACTGTCGGCTGATCAATTCGATCGGTTTCTCTGCCGGTTGCTTCATTTTAAAATTGATCAGTCCTCCGAATTGCGTTCCATATTGTAGCGATGCGGCACCCCTCACAACCTGAATTTCGCTAAGGGCCTCTGCTGGTGGAGTGTAGTAGCTTTCCGGATAACCCAACACATCTGCACTGATGTCATACCCATTTTGACGAGTGTTGAAGTTTGAGGTTCTGTTTGGATCGAGCCCTCTTCCTCCTACATTTAGTTGCAGGCCTGCATCTATACTTTCGTAGATATTGAGCCCAACTACCTGAGAATAAATCTGGCGAGCATTATTGGTTGCTGCATTGCCTACCATCTGATCTAACAAAACAACCTCCGATTTTTTTCCGGCATAAATGGCCGTTCCTTCCACAGGCTGCAGCCTGTTAAGTGCGAAAATCTCCTCTCGCTTTCGGCTGATCACTACTTCAGAAAGCTCTTGCTGAAATTCTTCCATTGTGATGGTGATTTCCTGGTTTCCTGTGATCTCAACTTCAAACTCCTGAGTCTGATATTCCAGCGACATCACCACAATCTGATGTGTGCCCGACGGCAAGTTATTTATCCTAAAAGCTCCGGATATTCCGGTGCTCGTCAGTTGGCTGGTGTTGCGATTATAGACCTCTGCCTTACTGATGGGCTTGCCGCTTTCACTATCTATTACGGTACCCGAAAGCGTATACTGAGCCATCAGTGGCCCTACCATCAATATCCCTGCAACCGCTAGTTTAAATCCCTTTAATCTCATCCTTGAATGGCAGTATCCAGTTTTTATGTTTGAATGATTCTTGTTGCTTGGCCAAATCAACCGAGGGGTCTATAAATGGTTGGCTCCTCCGGCCATTTAATGCAGCATGGCTCTCTACATAGACCTCAACTTCTTTTCCCTGTGCTGCAAAATGATCGCGAAGATAGTGCGCATATTCCAGGACAAAATCAGGCTGAAATGACATTTGTTTCTCCTGAAAGGAGGTTAGAAAATCACTATTGTCAATGTAAAAAATCTCGTTGTTAGTTCGATCAATAATCTTGAAATTGGCATAACCAGCTTTTTCCATCAGCATCACTCTCCATGAAAAACGAAAGCCCTCTTCTGTCCAGAAAAGCTCACCGGGATACAAGAGGTATCGCCAGGGAAGTAACAGCTGGATAACAAAGAAGATAGTAAGGAGAGTGAGTTTCCATTTTGGTGTCCTTGGTGAATTTGATTTAGATGTCATCTCGAATGTAGTGAGAGATCTATCCTCTTTATAAATGCTCTCTCCTTTTGATAGTAGATTTCTCGTTGCACTCGAAATGACACTTATAATTTTATTTATTGCTTCTATTATTCTTTCATTCACCCTCGCATCAAAGAATATCAGTGCACTCACAATCATAATGTATGGGAACATGCCAATTGGGAAAAGTACGCGAGTGAGCATATGGAAGATAATCACCATGGCAAATGCAAAGAGCCTAGTTCTTCGCCACAATAACAGAAATGGAATGCATAAATCATAAATCACTCCCCCCCAGCTGAAAGCGTAAATAACCCATTCCTGATGAAGAAAGTCTCCTAGAATTGGAACGTCGTATTTTCCGGGAAGCCATATTTTGAGGGGCATTGCACGAAACAGCCAATCGGAATTAAGCTTGGCTAAACCTGCGTAGAAATAAACAATACAAAGTAGCAGCTTGATACTATCAACACTCCATTTGGGCACATACTGCTGTGATCCTTTTTGGCTTGCATCCCGTGAAAAGTATCGTTCTGCAGGTAGAAAAATCATAAGAAAACTCAGCAGGCTTATGAAATAATAGTGGTTCAGGTAGGTGGTTTTATCCATCAGCTCGATGTAGGTGAAGCTGAGAAAAAAAGTGACGATTGATAATCTGTATCGATATCCGATGGCTACAGCAAGAGCAGCAAGTCCACAAATGATGAAAAGTAAGTACGTATAACCTCCAAGCGGCTTGACCCACTCAAACCCATAATACGAAAAGAAAAAAGACGGTTCTATGTATAGCTTTTTGATCCAGCCGTTCCCCCAAAATCGAATGATGCTGACGAACATCATCAAGCCAAAGAAAATACGAAAGACTGCCAGTGGGGCAGCCTTTGTTTCTTTTAGGAAATATGGTTGATCAAAGAAGGACATCAATCTCCATCAGCATCTACATAGTCCACACGTATATTGAGTGCCTGAAGCATATCCACTTTCATATTGATGACATTTTTTTGGAGCTCATCGTATGTCTCAAGCATCATAGAGTTGTCACTCTCAATCTGCACTGAAAAATTAGCTTCTAATCCTTCAGCCTCATTTTTTGCCAAATCAAATTGAGCATTGATAAGTTCTCCCAAGTCTTCACCCTGACTAATCTCCTGAACAAAGTCGAGGTATGCTTTTAAGCCTAAACCTTCTACAGGAAGGTTTGAATCCGGTGACTTTCCGTTGAAGAATGTTTGCATCGCATTTAGGCCAGCCATGAAAAGCTCTTTTGATTTTCCACTGTACAATCCTTCTACTTTTTCAGAGGCAGTCGATCCAGTAAACACCCCTGCCGGAATGCCAATTTTTCCTGCTCTTAAGTGCTTCTCGTAATAGAAGATGTAATCATTGACCAGCTTATTGACTGAGGAAGTTGCTTCAGATCCACTATTGTTGACAAACGTATCACGATATCCATTTTTCCAATCATCCAGTACGGTAGTAGCTAATGTTTCTAACCTTTCTGTCAGATCCAGTAAGAAAACCTTGTATGGATGATTGACCATCTCCTGCGAATACAAATCAATGATTGCCTGATCTGTGTCTCTGACTCCATAAATCAAATATTCAATTGCAGGAAATCCTTGTTCATCTTGTTTGTTGACAGACGTCAGATCATAGTTTCCATCCTCAATGGTTTTGACCAGATCACCAATATTGGTTGGATAGATGTTGGTATAGTTGATCAGCGTGATTGATTCAGCTTTTCCAATTTCAAACATCGCCACCTTTTGCCATGCGATATTCGCATTCAGCCAGGCAATTCTTATGTTTTCCAGATTTTCCTGAGAAGGTGTTGAAGTGAATGTCTCAGTATTTGCATGAAGTTCTGTCAAGGCAGAAACATATGATTCATAGCCGGGGATAATGATATTATCCGCCCAGTTTTCCAGCATCGCCTTTCGGTCAAAATTATCATTGGCGATTCCACCCTCATCTTCAGAGCATCCGATGAGAGTTAAGCCTGCAACAGCTATGAGGCTAAAAATCAAATGTATTTTCTTCATTCTTCTCAATTTCTCAAACCTTTCAAAGGGGGCATTTAACCCCCTTCAATTTTTAATTTGTCTTTACACTTAGCTGCCAGCCTCCTCTACGGTAAAGGAGAATTTTGCAGCTATGTCATTTGAAATATCATCCAGGGTAGTTGTGGTTACATCCCAGAATCCATTTCCGGCCATCAAATCGTCGATCATGGTATTCACTTCAGCATTCGTAAAGTATGATGCTTCACTATTTGGCTGTCTGGTGAATTGAAGGCTGTACACAAAGCCTATTCCTTCAGACAGGTCATGAAATACGGAAGCATAATCTATCGTCTCCGCTTCCAGTCCTGCTTTACCTTGCTGTAGGTAGTATACCGCTCTGATCGCAATGATCATCGAAAGCTTTTCCCTTATGATTTCTGCCTGAGTATCTCTTACCTGATAATCGCCCGCTACAATTGCAGCTCTTCCTAGTTTGAATGCATTGAAGATATCATCAGCAATTCCAGTAAAATCTTCATCACCCTCCACTCTTCCGATGTATTTGTACAGGAAACTATCATTGTCTCCAAGTGTAGCATTGGGATTTGCTTCGTTTGTCGCTTTCGCATAAGCATAGCCGTATGCTTCATCCCACTTGTGCTCCATGCTAGTATACACTTTGCCATCTTCAAGCATACCTGCATCATTATCTTCAACATTGGTTCCTCCATCCAGCACAGATGTGCTTATATAATTGTTGACAATCTGATCCACGAATAGTGCACCGATCAATCCTTTACCAAAAAGTTGATTTAACTCTAAACCTTTGCCATTTACGTATCGGACAGAACCACCACCTGCTTGTTGGATCTGACCAGCAACACCGGCACTTGCCTCTGTTTCCCAATTAGGAAATACATCAGCTACTTGTTCCGCAATCCAGCTATCAAAATCGGACTTGATCTCTGCAGAAAGCGTGGCATTTGCAGAAAAGAAATCAGCGGATGCGGCTGTTTTACTTCTTACACTTTTGTCAGAAGCATTCAGCCCAAAATTGGATTCATCGGCAAAATCCTGAGCACCTTCTTCATGCGCAAACATGGCATCTATGGTAGCTTCTGAAAGAGCAGGATTGCTAAGAGCAGATACAATTTCCTCCGCCATAAGCGTGCGTGTGGTCTGGCCACTAAAAGATACGGTGGACTCGCCATCTCTACTAAAACTATATGTATCCGGTACTGTAATCTCGATTCCCGGATTATCGTCATCTCCACAGCTGGTTGAGCATATGGTTATCCCCAAAAGGAGTGCTAAAATTTTTGTTTGTTTGATCATAATTATAAGCGTTGCAAAAATATATTCTGTTGTTCTGTTTAGAATCATTCTAAACAATGCAAAATTGAATTTCAGACCAGTTTCCTACAATCGCTATCGGTGGGGAAATTTTGTATCACTAGAAGTAGTGATGTGACTAGCTAAGGCTAGTGATTATATAACTAGTTTTCGTGACACTAGCTAAGATTAAAACCTTAAATCGAAGATGTCTGTTATTCTCCGTAAATGATTCCAATATGACCTTAGACGAACGAATAGAAAAATCAGAAACGCGAATTTTCAAAGCGGTTTTCCCAAATACTACTAATCATTACGACACACTTTTCGGGGGCACGGCAATGCATGCCATGGATGAAGTAGCGTTTATCACGGCCACCAGATTTAGCAGAATGCGAATGGTGACGGTGAGTAGCAGCAAGATCGATTTTAAAAAGCCTATTCCAGCCGGAACAATTGTCGAATTGATAGGAAGAGTTACTGAAATAGGAAATACGAGTCTGAAAGTTTCCGTCCAGATTTTTATTGAAGAAATGTACTCAGAAAGTCGTGAGCAGGCGATTGAAGGCGAGTTTTCATTTGTAGCAATTGATTCTGACAGAAATCCAATACCTATTCCAAAATAATCAGGAACGGACTATGCCCGACTCCAGTGCATAAACGATCAATTCTGCTGGTGAATTCAGGTTTAATTTTCTAAGAATATTCTTTCTGTGAGAGTTAATTGTATGAATGCTCAAATGCAATTCCTCAGCTATTTGGGCTGTGGTTTTTCCTTTGGTAATCAACTCCAATACCTCATATTCCCGAGGTGAAAGAGAGGTGGGTTCACAATCTTCCTCCTTTTCAGGATTATGTACAACCAAGTCCAGAATATTATTGCAGAAGAATCGGTTGCCCTGAGCAACGGCTCGGAGCGCATTGACAATTTCTTCCTCACTGCAATTTTTCGTTAGAATGCCCTTAATTCCCATTGCCAGAAGCTGTTGAATGGACTCCCTGGTCTGACTATTTGAGATTACCAGAAAACTACAAGAGGTACTCTTCTTTAGCTCCTTTAGAACAGGAATAAGCTCTCTGTCCTTATCTGATATGTCAATCACCACCAGATCTGGAGAGGTAGTTTGCACTGAGTTACTCAGATTAGATGGAGTATCGATCATTTTCACCACCTCAAATCCTGGCATTGCCTTGATCAAAGAGGCAATACCCTGACGGGTCAGATACTGAAAATCTGCAAGTAGGACTGAGGTTGTCAATGTCTTATTTAGAATAATTCTAAACAAAAGTATGTCGGAAATTTGATTAAGCAAAAAGCCGACTCATTTGAAATTCAAAAGCACAATCCCGTGTTAGATTTGTGCCAACAAATTATTGCAACATGGAATACCGAATAGAACATGATACAATGGGCGAAGTGAAAGTGCCTGCCGATAAATATTGGGGTGCACAGACTCAGCGCTCACGAGACAACTTCAAAATAGGAGGCGAAAAAAATCAAATGCCGATGGAGATCATCCGAGCGTTTGCGATTTTGAAAAAATCAGCCGCCGAAACTAACATGGAGTTAGGTGTTCTGGCTAAAGAAAAATCTGACCTGATTGGGAAAGTATGCGATGAAATCCTGGAGGGAAAACTCGATGATCAGTTTCCGCTTGTGGTTTGGCAAACAGGATCGGGAACTCAATCTAACATGAACTCTAATGAGGTTATTGCAAATCGAGCACATGTTCTTAATGGTGGATCTTTATCCGACGATAAAAAAATCATCCACCCTAATGACGATGTAAACAAGAGCCAAAGCTCCAATGATACCTTCCCAACAGCCATGCATATTGCGAGCTACAAGATGGTTGTAGAAAATACCATTCCGAAGGTGAAGAAGTTGAGAGATACACTTCATAAGAAGGCAGAGGCTTTTATGAATGTGGTGAAGATTGGTCGAACTCACTTCATGGATGCAACACCGCTTAGTCTTGGACAGGAATTTTCTGGTTATGTATCCCAACTGGATCATGGCCTGAAGGCATTGAATAACACGCTGGATCACCTGTCTGAGTTGGCACTTGGTGGTACGGCTGTTGGAACAGGTCTAAATACGCCTGAAGGATATGCAGAGCTCGTTGCAAAGAAAATTGCCAAGTATTCAGGTATGCCAATGAAAACTGCCGAAAACAAATTTGAGGCGCTGGCCGCTCATGATGCTATAGTTGAAACACACGGAGCTTTAAAGCAGCTTGCTGTAAGTCTAATGAAAATCGGCAATGATATCAGGATGCTTTGCTCAGGTCCTAGAAGTGGAATTGGAGAAATCCTGATTCCTGAGAATGAACCTGGGTCATCCATAATGCCAGGAAAGGTAAACCCAACGCAATGTGAAGCCCTCACGATGGTGTGTGCTCAGGTGATTGGAAATGACGTAGCTGTCTCCGCTGGAGGTATGACCGGACATTTCGAACTGAATGTATTCAAACCGATGATGGTATTCAATTTGCTCAATTCTGCCCGATTAATTGGAGATGCATGTGAATCTTTTAATGATAATTGCGCCATAGGAATAGAGCCAAATCATGAGGTGATTAAGGAAAAATTGGAAAATTCCCTGATGCTGGTAACGGCCCTTAACACTCACATTGGCTATGAGAATGCGGCTAAAATTGCCAAAAAAGCTCATAAGGAAGGCACTACTCTTAGAAAAGCGGCCATCGAGTTGGGACTTGTTACGGATGAACAATTTACGGAATGGGTTAAGCCTGAAGATATGATCGGATCGCTAAAAAGTTGATTCTTTATCCATTATCAAGAGATTTTTGTACTTTAGTAACATTAATGATTGCGTAAAAACCCAATTTCAACAGGAAGATGAAAAAATCAATATCACTTATCGCATTGGCACTCTGCTGTGTATTTGCATTTGAAGCAAATGCTCAGATGGATAAAAAGGAAGCTAAAGAGTGGAAAAAAAGAATCAAAAAGCTTGAGCCAGAACAGTACAAGCAACTCCTTGACGAGAATAAATCTTTGAAAGGTCAGGTAACAAGTCTAAAAACAGAGCTTGGAAATATCGATGATAGACTTGCTGAAAAAGATGAGCAAATTTTGACTTACCAAACACAAATTGGTGACTTGCGAACAGAGCTATCAAGGCTGCAAAGTAAGCAACCAGCTGATAATGTAGCTACCAAGAACACAGGTGGTGGAATTGATGAAAGCAAAGGAATTGTTTTCAAAGTGCAGCTAGGTGCTTACGGCAAGAAAGAAGATCTTTCTAAGTATGACAACTCTCCAAACTTTGGTGCGGAAAGTGCTGATGGCCTTCAGAAATACACCATCGGTGTATTCAGAGATTACTGGGAAGCAGACAATTTCAAAAAGCACCTAAGATCGATGGGTGTGAAGGATGCCTGGGTAGTTTCTTACAAAGATGGGGTGAGAGTTCCAATCAAAGATGTGCTTGAGGGGGTGACCAAAAAGTCATAAAAATTTACACAAAACATGTGAAGCCCTGATTCTTAGCTAAGAGTCAGGGCTTTTTGTTTGTATTTTTGCAGTCGCATGATCAAATACAAAACACCAGAGGAAATAGAAATCATGAGGGAAAGTGCCCTCACCGTCTCCAAGACATTAGGTCTTATGGCTGAAAAAATTGAACCCGGCGTGAATCTATTAGATCTTGATCGCCTGGCTGATGAGTTCATCCGAGACCATGGTGGGGTACCCGCTTTTTTAGGTTTATATGATTACCCAAAGTCGATCATTACCTCAGTAAACGAGCAAGTGGTTCATGGAATTCCAACAGACCGACATCTGGAAGAAGGGGATGTTGTTGGTGTTGATATAGGTGTTTTAAAAAATGAATATTACGGTGATCATGCATACACCTTTGCTGTAGGAGAAATTGATGATGAGGTGAAGCAATTATTACGAGTAACCAAAGAATGCCTAGACAAAGGCATTGAACAGTTGGTGGCCGGAAATAGAATCGGTGACTTGAGCTTCGCTATTCAGCAGCATGCCGAAAGTCATGGCTATGGAGTAGTGCGGGAGTTAGTGGGACATGGTTTGGGAAGGAAAATGCATGAATCTCCCGAAGTGCCAAACTTTGGTAAGCGTGGTAAAGGCAGCAAAATTCAGGAAGGATTGGTTGTGGCTATTGAACCGATGATCAACATGGGAACGCGAAGAGTCATCCAACTAAATGATGGCTGGACAATCATTACAGCTGATAAAAAACCATCTGCTCACTTCGAGCATGACGTTGCTGTTGTAAATGGTAAACCTGAAGTCCTCTCTACCTTTAAGTACGTGGAGGAAGCTCTCGAAAAGAAAAATGCAGTGATTATTTAGCTTCCTTTGTATGCTGAATCTATCGCATACCTTTGCCCTAGTTACGTAAAATGGCAAGTCAAGGAAAAAGTACGTTCAGCACATTGATGATGAAGTTTTTGGTGTGGCGAATCAGACACATCAGCGACAACAACTTCTTGCTTATTACTGCCGGACTGATTGGGGTTTTTTCCGGTTTGGCCGCTGTTCTCCTGAAAACCACCGTTCATGCGATCATTCATTATCTGGAATTGAATTTAAATCTTTTCGGATTCAATTATTTATACCTCGGATATCCCCTCATTGGCATCTTGCTAACCGTGATTGTCGCCCGCTATGTTTTCAAAGAAAATCTTGGACATGGCATCACTCAGATACTTTACTCTATCTCCAAAAATTCAAGCATCATCCGCAGCACCAGGATGTACTCCCGGATGGTCACCAGTGCTATCACTGTTGGATTTGGGGGATCGGTTGGACTGGAGGCCCCTATTGTGGTAACAGGTTCAGCTATTGGATCAAATCTGGCACGGCTCTTCCATCTTGGCTATAAAAACAGAACCGTGCTACTTGGTTGTGGTGCTGCAGGAGCTATTTCTGCAATCTTTAATTCACCGGTTACGGGGGTGATTTTTGCTATGGAGGTTATCCTGACTGAGGTGAAAATCAGCAGATTTATTCCATTGCTAATTGCTTCTGTTTGTGGCCAGTTGGTTGCTTTGGTTTTGCTAGGTGAAGACATCCTTTTCTCGTTTAAGCTCACTGAAAATTTTGTTACTGGCGAAACAGGATATTATCTATTGCTAGGGGCAGTTTGCGGCCTGATTTCCCTCTACTTTACTCGGATCATGTATTTTTTTGAGGGCAACATCAAAAAGCTTAAAAATGAATTTGGGAGAGCTGCTGTTGGTGGCATTTCATTAGCACTTATTATCCTCACTTTTCCACCCATCTACGGAGAAGGATATGATACGATCAAAAGCCTTTTGCAAGGAAACTCTGCCAGCGTATTTCATCACAGTTTCTTTTATCAATTATCAGAACATCAGGCCTCTCTGATTATTTTTCTTTTCTTGATTTTACTGGTAAAACCAATTGCAACCGCACTCACCATAGGTGCCGGAGGTAGTGGTGGAATTTTTGCTCCTTCCCTTTTTATGGGTGGGCTTTCGGGTTTTGTGTTTAGCTCCACATCCAACTCCATCCTCAACACCTCGCTGAGTACAAGCAATTTTACTCTCGTTGGGATGTGCGGAGTAATGAGCGGGGTGCTACATGCACCTCTCACAGCGATATTTCTAATCGCAGAAATCACAAGTGGATATGGCTTATTTGTTCCATTGATGCTGGTCTCAGCTATATCGTTTAGCACTATCTCGTATTTTGAAAAGCATAGCATCTACACAAAGCGTTTGATTGAAACCGGTGACCTCATCGTGTATGACAAAGACCAGATCGTTCTTAGCCTGATTGACTTGAAAAAGATTATTGAAAAAGACCTGCTGATCATTCGTCCTGACTCAACGCTCGAAGACCTGGTTAAGCTAGTCATGAAAAGCAAGCGAAACATTTTTCCGGTAGTAGATGAGAATAAAGAATTGCAAGGAATAGTGACCCTGGATGATATCAGGGAAATGATGTTCGATGAAGAATCAAGACAAAATGTGATTGTAAAAACAATTATGCAAAAACCCCCTGCGAGTGTTTCTCCTCAAGAAAAAATGCAATCTGTTATGAATAAGTTTGAAGTAACACAAGCATGGAATCTACCCGTCATTGACAATGGAAAGTATATCGGTTTTATTTCCAAATCCAGAATTTTCAACGCTTACCGTAAAAAGCTAATCAGGCAGACTGCTGAGTGATTATCATTTGATAAAAAACTGAAAGTCAGCTATTTAGGTAATCACATTTATAGTTATCAACAAATAGCCATTCAAGAATTCATATAGTAACTTATTGATTTTGAATCGCTTAGATTAAAAGATTGATGAAGTGTGGATAAGTGGCCAATAATGTGGATAACTTATTTGATTAAAATTTGCTTTAGTTTAATCGTTGATTTTCAGATTCTTCAATTAATGACTTAAGAAATACTTATTGTGCTCCTGTAAGGCGATAAAGAGACTCTCTAGAGTAACTAACCAAATGTCAATTCCAATCCCCACGATCTTATATTAATAAAGCCATGATCTAGGTTTCGTCCAAAATCTTGTTTTCAATTTTTACAATAAAACCTCTATAAAGTAATTTCGTATTTGATATGATGAAGAAAATTGCATTGACTCTTTGTATAGTAGCAACTTTACAACTGACAGCTCAAGAGGTGGAGGTAGTTAAGTTTGCCGATCTTCAGAAAAAGATGATTTCCACGGAGGCTCAGCTTACTGTTTTTAACTTTTGGGCTACCTGGTGTGGGCCATGTATAAAGGAGTTGCCCCATTTTGATGCATTAGAAAGTGAGAATAAAAATGTGAAGGTCTACCTCGTGAGTATTGATTTTCAAAGTGAGTTGGAGAAGGTGAAAAAGTTTGTGGAGAAAAAATCATTGCAATCCGAAGTACTTTTTCTAGATGAAAAGGACCCTGATGATTACATGGAAAAAGTAAGTACTCAATGGACGGGAGCAATTCCTGCCACGTTATTTGTCACTGACTTGGGTAAAACGTATTTCCACGAAAGTGCGTTTACAAAGGAAGAATTAGAGAAAACCATTAAAAAATATTTGAATTAACGAATGTCTAAAACCATGAAAAGAACATTTATACTCATCATTGGAGTAATGGCTGTGGTGGCCGTACTCTTTATGAACGCCTCAGAGCCAGCAGCCGGATATGGAGTGGGAGATTACGCCGCAGATTTCAAGCTACCTAACGTAGATGGCAAAATGGTGTCTATGTCGGATTATAGCTCAGCAAAAGGCTTTATAGTCGTATTTACTTGCAATACCTGCCCTTATGCCAAGGCGTATGAGTCGAGAATTATTGATTTGGATAAGAATTATGCAAGCAAAGGATTTCCTGTAATCGCTATTAATCCTAACGATGTTTCTCAGCAGCCTGGTGACTCTATGGATGAGATGAAGAAAAGATCTAACAATAAAGGATATACCTTCCCATATCTGAGAGATGACAGTCAGGAAGTGGCTAAAGCTTTTGGTGCGACAAAGACTCCACATGTTTATGTGTTAAACAAGGAAGCCGCTGGGAAGTTTAAAGTTGAGTTCATTGGCGCTATTGATGATAGTCCCAACGACCCTTCTGATGTTTCAGAAACCTACGTTGAAGATGCAATCAATGCGGTACTTTCTGGAAGCAAACCATCAGTGACGGAAAAAAGAGCAATCGGCTGTACCATCAAATGGAAAAGTTGATAAGGCAATAAGTAAAAAATTAAGCCCCACAATCGGTTGATTGTGGGGCTTTTCTTTTTTAGAAATAAACTGCTCTTAGTGAGCCAGCACTTTCTCCTTGTGCTTCTTCAATTGCCTCCTTAGCGCCTCAACAGCTGCATCAGCACCCGCCTCAAAAGAACGTGCCTTCTCTTTTGAGAAGAACTGGTTCTTTGGTCCATTCAATTTTATCTCTACTATTTTATTCTCCTTAGATTCATCATTCTCAACTCTGAGAAAGACTTCTCCATCAATAATCCGATCATAGAACGTCTCTAGCTTGTCAACTTTCTTTTGGATGAAATCGAGCAGCTTAACGTCTGCGTCGAAGTGAATGGAATGCATCTGTAACTTCATGTCTGTCACTTTTAAAGGTTATACATTAAGCTTTTGGGTGAGCCTGATCAAAGGCTGCCTTCAGCTTCTCTATTGAATTGTGGGTATAGACCTGAGTGGCTGCAAGGCTGGTATGTCCCAGCAAATCCTTAACAGCATTCAAATCTGCCCCTTTGTTTAATAAATGAGTTGCAAAAGTGTGTCGCATTACATGCGGGCTTTTTTTGCTAAGTGTTGTCACCGCATTGAGGTAGTTTTTCACCTTACGGTATATGAACATGGGATACATGGGATCTCCAGAGTCTGTCAATAATAATGCACCTTCTTTTGAACCCATTTCCTTTCGTAATTTTTGATAATCAGCTATCAGATGTATTAACGAATTCCCTATCGGGATGATACGTTCTTTGTTCCTTTTTCCTAAAACACGGATGGTATTTTCATAAAAATTAACATCTGTCTCTTTTAGTCCGATCAACTCCGACAATCGAATCCCGGTGGAGTAAAGCAACTCTAGCAACAAGCGATCTCGTTGGCCGGAAAAGTCAGCTGAAAACTCAACTCTATCGAGCAGATTGGTGATCTCACTCTCTTTGACAAAAGAGGGCAAATCCTTTTCGGTCTTGAGAGGTTTAATCTGTGACGTTGGGTTTGTCTCTATGTATTCTCTTGCTAACAGGAACTTGTAGAGAGATTTTAGCGTGGCTATTTTTCGATTCACGGATTTTGGAGATAAGTCCTTATCCATGAGTGATACTATCCAACTGCGGATGTGAGGATGCCGTGCTTCCTCTACATTGGTTATATCAAATTCGGAAAATAAAAATTCGGAAAATTGCTGCAGGTCTTTCCTGTAAGCGTCAACGGTATGCTGACTGTAGCGTTTTTCAAAGGAAAGGTATTTCAGGAAAGTCTCCACCATAAGCAGCATCACCTCTGATATTGAGGTGAATACTAACTTATCAAAATCTTATGTGAAGATGAAGGAGAAGAGGTTATTTATTTTCCTCGTCTCTGATCTGCTGGATGTATCGAGCTTTGATGATTTCTTCTCTTCTGGCCACAGAAGGCTTCTTGAAGTGAGTTCTGGATCTCAATTCTCTTAGAACACCAGTTTTTTCGAATTTCTTCTTAAATCTTTTAAGCGCTCTGTCTATCGACTCGTTCTCTTTAACGTTGATTATTAACATTTCAGAATTTTTAATGGGCCGCAAATATAGCAGCTATTTTTATGCATTACAATTATTGATTCAACAACGTTCGAGAAATTACCACCTTTTGAATTTCTGATGTCCCCTCTCCAATAGTGCAAAGCTTGGCATCCCTGTAGTATTTCTCCGCAGGGTAATCTTTAGTGTATCCATATCCTCCAAAAATTTGAACTCCATCATTAGCTACCTCTACAGCAATTTCAGAAGAATACAACTTTGCCATTGCTGATTCACGATTCACGCTTTTACCTTGATTTTTCAACTCAGCAGCCTGGTAAGTTAAAAGTTTTGCTGCCTCAACCTTCATAGCCATATCTGCCAGCTTGAAGGATATTCCCTGAAATTTGGAAATGGACTTACCGAACTGTTCACGTTCTTGTGAATATGCCAATGCTGCTTCAAATGCTCCTTCTGCAATTCCACATCCTAATGCTGCAATCGAAATTCGTCCACCATCTAACACTTTCAAGGCCTGAACAAAACCATCCCCAACCTCTCCTATTAAGCTTTCTGCTGGAATTCTGCAGTCTTCAAAAATCATTTCAGAAGTTTCCGAGGCACGCATTCCCAATTTATCTTCCTTCCTCCCTTGCTTAAACCCAGGATTTGTTCGTTCAACAATAAACGCACTTGCATTTCTGGATTTTCCTGCCTCTCCTGTTCTTGCGATAACTACAGCAACATTTCCTGAATTACCGTGAGTAATAAAATTTTTTGCCCCGTTTAATACCCATTCATCTCCATCCTGCTCAGCAACCGTTTTCATATTTCCCGCATCTGAACCTGTGTTAGGTTCTGTAAGTCCCCATGCTCCAATCCACTCACCAGTAGCCAGTTTAGGCAGGTACTTCTTCTTTTGATTTTCACTGCCATGCTGAAGGATGTGACCCGTACACAGAGAGTTATGAGCGGCCATTGACAGTCCAATTGACCCATCAACTTTTGATAACTCAATTATGGCAGTAACATATTCATGATACCCAAAGCCCGCACCACCGTATTCCTGCGGCACAAGCACTCCCAATAGACCCAACTCACCCATTTTTCGAAAGGTGTCAATAGGAAACTCCTGAGATTCATCCCACTTCATTTTGTGTGGTTCTATTTCTCTTTCACAGAAATCCCTGACCATTTGAGCGATCATTTCCTTGTTTTCGCTTACTTCCTGAGGGGTGGTTAATGTTGCTGTTGACATAGTTAAAACGTTTGCTTTAATTGGGAACGCAAAATTACTAATGTTGTTCGTCTAAAAATAGGCAACTCGAATTATGTCAAACAAAGTTTACTTTTGCACATTCTTAGGAATTACTTATTGATAATTATGAAAATTGCTGTAGTTGGAACTGGATATGTGGGCCTAGTAACAGGCACCTGTTTTGCAGAGACAGGAAACCACGTAACCTGTATCGATATAGATGAAAAGAAGGTGAACAAACTTAGAAATAAGCAAATCACTATCTACGAACCTGGACTTGAAGTGCTTTTTGAGCGAAACATCAGGCAGGGTCGATTGGAGTTCACTACTAATCTGAAGGAAGGAATAAAAGGCGCCCAAATAATTTTTCTTGCCTTGCCAACCCCTCCTGGCGAGGATGGATCTGCAGACCTACAATATGTACTGAAGGTAGCTGAAGATTTGGGACCCCTTTTAGAGGATTTCACTGTAATTGTTGATAAAAGTACCGTACCGGTTGGAACAGCAGAAAAAGTTACCGCCAAAGTAAAAGAAGGTGCTAAAGTGGATTTTGAAGTAGTTTCTAATCCTGAGTTCTTGAGAGAAGGAGTTGCCGTGGACGATTTCATGAAGCCTGACAGGGTCGTGATTGGAGCAGAAGAGCCAAGGTCTATAAAAGTGATGGAAAAATTATATGCTCCATTCGTTCGTCAGGGAAATCCAATCATCTTTATGGATGTGAGGTCTGCTGAGCTTACCAAATATGCTGCAAACTCTTTCCTTGCTACTAAAATCACTTTCATGAATGAGATTGCAAACCTTTGCGAGCTTATGGGTGCAGATGTGGACAAAGTAAGAAAGGGAATTGGTACAGATAGCCGGATTGGCAACAGGTTCTTATTTGCAGGAATCGGCTATGGGGGTAGTTGCTTCCCCAAAGACGTTCAGGCACTGGCCAAGTCGTCATCAGAGGTTGATTATGACTTCAGAATTTTGAATGCTGTGATGGGGGTAAATCAAGCTCAAAAGCAAAAACTAATTGATCCTTTGAAAAATTACTTCAATGGAAATCTTAGTGGAAAAACCATCGCAGTTTGGGGTTTGGCTTTTAAACCTTACACAGATGATATTCGGGAAGCTCCTGCTTTGGAAAATATTAAAACACTTCTTAGCCAGGGTGCTGAGGTTAGAGCATATGATCCCGAAGCAATGGAGAACGTCAAAGAGCAGTTTGGGGATAAAATCTATTTTGCCGAAGATCAATACGATGCACTCCAAGATGCTGATGCTCTAATGATTATGACTGAATGGCCAATTTTCAGAACACCAGAGTTTGAAAAGATGACGTCTTCACTTAAAAATAAAGTGATTTTTGACGGCCGAAACTTATATGATCTTGAGCAAATGGAAGAGCTTGGCTTTGAATACTACAGCATTGGTAGAAGGACAGTCAAATAGCAACCAAAGAAATATTCAATAAAAGCCTGACATTGTCAGGCTTTTATTATTTCTGCTCATTCAACGCCCAGTTGTAATCCATCCAGTCAATGTTCGCATCCTTGTTCAACTTGACAGGTGCATACTGATTAACATATTCAATCAGGGTTCCATTATTGTTAAAATCCCCTCTATACCAGTTGAATAGCTTGGATAGGGTAGCCCTTTCAGCACTTTTGATTTCATTCTTAGATGGATTTGATAGAAACTCCTTTGCCGCTTTCGTCAATTGTGCGTCCAATGTTTCCGGGAAATAAGCTTTATTTTGAAGCTTAGGGCAAGAAATAGCCGCACAAACCAGTGCAAAATGGATTCTTGGCTCTTCAAATTCCTTGCGTATGATGCCATGTTCAATATTGTTCAGGTCATACTCCTTATCACCAATATTGATGAATTTGATATCCCACGCAGTACTCACGAATGGAATTTTAATAGTGGATCCAATGTCTTTAATGCTGGCCACAGGATAATGTTCCAAAATTAAATCCAGCGTGTAAGCATTGTAAGCATTGATCCAGTAAGCCAATTTTTCATCTCTCGTCCAGGATTTTTGCGGAGGATTAGATTCCAAAATAGATAAATAAGATTTTAGTTTCTGCCGTTCCGACTTTAACTCCTTGTAGCTGACCAAACCTTGATCATCGACATGCTTTTGGAGCAAAGCATCATAAGATGCGTGAGAAACACCTGGCTGAGCTTGAATATTGCCAAGAAAGAAAAGCAACAATAAAGATGTGAATTGGACTTTCATATTTTTCTATGTTTTTCAACACTTAAACCAACGGCATTTTTGAGAAACTGGATGTCATCAGTTTCTCATAAGGTAGCAAGATGTACGCCAAAAGACAATTCAATGATCGCGGTAAAAAGGGTGAGATGAGGAAGTCAAATGATGTAATGGAAATATATCTTTGCGGCCTATGAGCAATACACCAGACGGAGGATCTTTAAAAAACATTGTTTCACACTGCAAAGAGTACGGTTTTATCTACCCTTCCAGTGATATTTATGACGGACTAGCTGCCACCTACGATTATGGTCCGAATGGGTCGGAGTTGAAAAACAACATCAAGGAATATTGGTGGCAGTCGATGGTGCGCATGCATGAAAACATTGTTGGTATTGATGCATCTATTTTCATGCACCCCACTACATGGAAAGCTTCAGGTCACGTTGACGCATTCAACGACCCACTAATTGACAATAAGGATTCAAAAAAACGCTACCGTGCTGATGTATTAATCGAGGAGTACATTGCTAAAGTCGAAGGGAAAGTAGCGAAAGAGGTAGCAAAAGCTGCCAAACGATTTGGTGATTCATTTGATGAGGAACAATTCGTATCTACCAACCCAAGAGTGGTAGGCTACAAGGAAAAGATCAATGAAATTGAACAGCGAATGGGTGCTGCGCTCGGTTCAGGCGATCTTGCTGGGGTAAAAGCACTCATCGAAGAACTAGAGATTGCAGACCCGGTTTCCGGCTCAAAAAACTGGACCGATGTGCGTCAGTTCAACCTAATGTTCTCCACCGAAATGGGATCGTTGGCAGATGGTGCTGACAAAATTTATCTAAGACCAGAAACAGCTCAAGGAATTTTTGTGAACTACCTAAATGTTCAAAAAACATCTCGTGTGAAGCCACCATTTGGCATTGCTCAGATTGGCAAAGCATTTAGAAACGAGATCATTGCCCGGCAATTCATCTTCCGCATGCGAGAATTTGAACAGATGGAGATGCAATTTTTTGTAAAACCTGGTGAAGAGATGGAATGGTACGAGCACTGGAAGCAAAAACGAATCAACTGGCACAAAGCGCTAGGTCTTGGAGAAGAAAATTATCGATTCCACGACCATGTGAACCTGGCGCACTATGCTAATGCTGCCGCAGACATTGAGTTCAATTTCCCAATGGGCTTTAAAGAGCTGGAAGGAATCCACTCACGAACAGATTTTGACCTAAAGGCACACGAAAAGTATTCAGGGAAGAAACTACAATTCTTTGATCAGAACACCAACGAAAGCTATGTTCCGTATGTAGTTGAAACCTCTATTGGTTTAGACAGGATGTTTCTGGCAGTGATGTCAGCTGCTTATACGGAGGAAAAACTAGAGGATGGTAGTGAGCGTACCGTTCTCCGAATTCCTCCTGCTTTAGCACCAAATAAAGTAGCTATTTTACCCCTGGTGAATAAAGACGGTCTCCCGGAAAAAGCTGAAGAAATTCTAAACGAAATTCGGTTTGACTTTTCTTTCCAGTACGATGTGAAAGACGCAATTGGACGGAGATACAGAAGGCAAGATGCGATTGGAACTCCATATTGTGTCACCATAGATCACCAAACTTTGGAGGATAATACAGTGACCATTAGAGAGCGAGACACGATGAGTCAGGAGCGAGTTTCAGTAGCGGAATTAATTCAAAAACTACACGACAAGGTGGATATGAAGCATCTGCTGAAAAAGCAATGATCATTCTTGTTCTTTTTTTTGGGGTTATTGCCATTCTTATCCTTGGAATTTTTCGAGATCTTTTTGTTTTCTTTTTTTTAGAAGCAAAGTCATACGTTTCTCCATACTTCTTTCCGGAAAGGCATATCCAATTTCTAGAAAAACACTTCACCTATTATAAAAAGCTGCCAGAAAAATCGAAGCGAATCTTTATTCATAAGGTCGCGAGGTTTATGTCCAGCAAAGAATTTATAGCTAGAAAAATGAGTGAAGTTACGGATGAGATGAAGGTGCTGATTTCGGCTTCTGCTGCCCAGCTTACTTTCGGATTTCGAGGTATTACCTTCCCTTATTTTTATAAAATCTTTGTCTTTCCTGAGTCATTTTATAATCACACCAACAAAGCCTATCACAAGGGTGAAGTAAACCCACGGCTTAAGGCCATAGCTTTATCATGGAGGGATTTCGTAGAAGGCTATCTTAAAGAGGACGGGCGAAACCTTGGACTTCATGAAATGGCTCATGCTTTGAGGCTGGAAAATAAAATTATTAATGAAGAACACAGCTTTCTTGAGGAATGGGTGCTAAAGGAATGGGAAGTCCATGCTCGGCGCACCATGAAAGAAATTAAAGAAGGAACCGAGACATTCTTCAGGAAATATGGCGGAGTGAACAATGAAGAATTTTTTGCAGTCGCAGTAGAAAACTTCTTCGAGCGTCCGGTAGAATTCCTAGAAAAACATCCCCAAACCTATCGAACCATGTGCCGGCTACTCCGTCAGGATCCTGTATTGCTGGAAAACAACTAATTTTTCGTTATGAATTGGCTTCAACTGCTTTCGCATAGACGACCCGGAGAGACAAAAACAGTAGCTCATGATCAAACCAGAAGCCGGTTTGAGCAGGACTTTGACCGTATTATTTTCTCGCACCCGTTCAGAAAGCTTCAGGACAAAACACAGGTCTTTCCGCTTCCGGAAGATGATTTTGTTCACACTCGGCTCACGCATAGTCTGGAGGTCTCGGTTGTTGGTCGTTCCTTAGCAAAAAACGCAGGCAACTATCTACTTAAAAAATATCCTGAGCTGAACAAAGCCGGCTTTACCGTCCATGATTTTGGGGGGATAGTAGGAGCAGCGTGCCTCGCTCATGACCTGGGCAACCCTCCATTTGGACATTCGGGTGAAGACAGTATTTCGTCATTCTTTCTTACTAATAAGAAGGGTCTGTTTTTCAGGGATAAAGTTTCCGATGAAGAGTGGAAGGACCTAACCACATTTGAAGGCAATGCTCAGGGTCTCAGGATTCTGAATAGCAAAGGAAATGGAGGATTGAAACTCACATATGCTACTCTGGGAGCCTTCACAAAATATCCACTGTCCTCCTCTGGCGAAAAGGAAAAAGGTCGAAAAAGCCAAAAGAAATTTGGCTACTACCAGTGCAATGCTGATCTCTTCAGAGAGATGGCTGATGAAATGGGGCTGAAGGCGCTTGGCAAGGACACCTGGTGCCGACATCCATTGGCATTTCTTGTAGAAGCAGCTGATGATATCTGCTACCATATTATCGATCTTGAAGATGGGTGTCGACTTGGGCTGGTGCCTTTCGATACGGTAAAATCACTACTTGCTGAAATTATTGGTTCATCTTATTCGGAAGAGAAGGTTCTAGCCATAGAGTCTCAAAATGAGCGTCTCGGCACATTAAGAGCTATGGCAATTGGTCAGCTGATCCAGGAGTGTTCAGATGCATTTATCGAACATGAGGAGGCGATGTTGGATGGGAGTTTTGATAAAGACCTGACCAGCTTAATTCCATCAGCTCCTGCAATGGAAAAAATCATTAAGCTATCGATCGAAAAAATCTATCGCTCCAAGCTGGTGCTGGAAAAAGAGGCAGGTGGTTATGAAGTCATTGATACCCTGATCGAAGTATTCGCCACTTCTGTTTATGCCAACCAATTTGAGAAACCGCTTCCAAAGCACAAGTCCATTTTACGATTGCTCCCAGAGGAGTATGAGGTTCAATTGAAGAATTCAAAAACGGTTTATGAGGCCTTGCAAATAGTCATTGACTTCATCAGCGGACTCACTGACTCGCATGCTGTGAGACTTTACAAAACCATCAAAGGATACAGGCTGCCTGTTTAGTCATCTACTGACTTTCCATCCTTATCAAGGATCTCCCAAAACATCAGGTAACTGGCTGTGCTGTTTCGTTCAAGCAAGGTCATCGAAGTGCTATATTTTCCAGGAGTACTATCCACCTTGAACTTAAAAACTCCCAGTTTGTCATTTAGGCTAACAAAATCATAGTCCCAAACCTCTACCTCATTCCAGCCCTCAGAGACATCCAAAGTCACCCCAACCTGCTCCACATCTCCTGAATCCACCCGATGATACAGTTCACCTTCCGGCCAGATTTTATGACCATCCTTCTTTAGGTACATTTCATCTTTATCGATTTCATCGGGGGTAGTGCACTGCACGGAGTTGATTCGAATTTTGGGCATGATTGTGTTTTTTGAACAAATAAAAATACGCACATAAAAATAAAAAAAGCGACCCCCTTGGAGTCGCTCGCCATAAGCCTCAGCTTATGCCACCTTAGTTAATTATCAATTTCTGATTGTGGATTTCTCTTTGATCCTTGAAGAGACGTAGAATGTAAGTTCCTTTTGCAAACCTTCTTACCGGAATAGAAACCCTGTTGCTTTTATGTAATTCCTGACCCATTAAGTTGACAATGGACACCACATCAAACTCGGCACCTTCAATTTTAAGGAGATCACTTACCGGATTGGGGTAGACAGATATTTCTGGACTCTTGACCCCTAGTACCACATCATACTCTTCTGATTCAATCATACACCCGTTGGCATCTCGAGCCATAAATGTGTATGAACCGGGATCCAAATCGAAAAAAGATCCGGAACTCTGAAAGTTGGTGCCGTCAGTCGAATATTCGTAGGGGGAAGTCCCTCCGGTAGCCTCAAGTGTAAAATTTCTATCGCTTTGAGTTACAGAAAGAGAAAGTACGATATCAGCACCTACTTCTATTCCCGAAAGGATAGGCCCACAACCATTTGCATCAACAATTTCAACTTTATATGTACCTGGATCTAATTGATCAAATACATTATTTGAAACGGGAACCCCATCATTCAAAATATAAGTGACCGGTGAAATTGCATTCGTAGTAGATATGGTGATTGATCCATTCAGGCTACCAAAACAGCTTGCATTGGATGTAACTACGCTTGCTATCACTTCTACAGGCTCTACTATAGTAGTCATATCATTCAACTCACATCCGTTTGCATCTTCTACAAAAATTGAATAGTTCCCTGGGCTCAGTCCAGAAAATTGCGGAGATGCTTGATAGTTGATGCCATCCAAGCTATAAGACAATGAGCCTGTTCCTCCCACAGCAGAAATACTAATTCCACCATCCTCCTCTCCATTGCATGAAATTTGAACCACGTCAATGGTAGCTGAGAGAACGTCAGGCTCCTCAATTAAGATATTTGATGAACTCGTATGTGTACAACCATTACCATCTACAATGGTAATTTCATAGGTCCCTGGATCAAGATTGTCGATTACCGTATTGGCTGTAAACTGGGTTGATGCGGTGGTCGCTCCCCCATCAAAACTCACCTGATATGGTGTAGAACCTCCAGAAACGCTGATACTTATACTTCCATCGCCTTCACCACTGCAGGTAATGTGCGTCTGGGTGATGGTGTTGATACTGATCATTGTGGGTTCATTAATTACCACCGTTTCATCATCTGTACACCCGGTTGCATCCCTCGCGTATACAGTATATGTCCCAGGAGCTAAGTTTAAAAAGCTAGTAGAAGACACATAGTTGGAATTGTCCAAACTAAACTCAATCGGAAGGAAATAACTACCAGCATTTACATGTATCTGTCCATCGTCTTCACCATTGCAGGAAACATCCCCCGTTTCTATGGCAGAAAAACTCACCGGAAAACCCTGAACTTCATATGCTCCGATATCAACAACATTGTTAAACTCACGTGATCCGAGACTTAAATCGCTAAACAGACCTGTTGGAACGCTTGAGGAAGTGCCTGCATCTACCGCGGGAGACAAGCAGGGGTTTAGTGAAAAATCATCATTGTCCGGATCTAAAAACTCAGGATCAGGTTCGTTTACCGAAAAGTCAATAATGTTCGTTGTATAGATCGGAAAATTAGAGCTGCCTCCCACATAAATTGCGTTTCCTGCTAATCCGGTATTTCCCCAGACGATATTATTGGCAATTTGAGCACTGCTCGTATTGGCATTCAATTGATAATATATGGCTCCTCCCCATCCAAAGCCCTGAGAGCCAGTATTGATGTTTCGAGTTATGGTATTGTTGTAAAAACTCACACGGTGATTTTCTACATAGATTGCTCCTCCCAAATAATGAGAAGTATTATCATAAAACAAGCAATTGATCACTTTAGATTCAACGTTGTGGTAAGTAGTAGAGCGAAAGGCAATAGCCCCTCCCGATCGGGCACTATTATCATAAAATATACAAGATTGAATCAGAGGGTTAGACTCTGTGACAGCCAAAATAGCACCCCCTCTGGTGAGCCCATTGGCTAATTGTGCATTGACGTTATTTCTAAAAATACAATTTCGAATCGTAGGGCTGGAGTTGTTGTTTCGCATGCCTGCACCGCCAGTCAATGATGCATCGTCCATGTATCCATCCTCGACAATGAATCCATCCAGAACAGCGCTCAACTCAAGTGGAGTACTCGGAGCATTGGAGTTGTGAATTACCACTTGCGAATTATCTGTATTCACATTCTTTGTTCCTATATCTCCTGATAGGATTGTTTCATTTTTTATCCAATCCCGATCTATCAGGTTCACTTCATTTCCCATGAAACCACCGTAGATCTGAACGTCATTTTTCATAATAAATGAAATGGTTCTATCCGTGCCTGCTGTGGGATAATACGTATCTGCTTTCACCCAAACCAAAACAGGACTTGCAGGTGTGGCCGCTGCTGCCGCCAAATCAATACCTGCTTGTAAGTCCGTGACTGCATTTGCCCAGGATGACCCATCACCGGTACCAGTGGCACTTTGATCCACATAAACAATTTGTGCATTTGCTGAGATTCCAAGCATAAATGAGATTAGGAATGCTAAAAATCTAAAGGCAGTAGTTTTTCTCTCCATGACATTTTCTTTTCTCCGAAAATGGCAACTAAATCATGGAAAAATTCTAAGCTTTGATGGGGACGAGATTTTGATTCACGGGAGGGAAATATAATTTGACGGGCTAGCTCTGAAGTTTACCCAAAATAGACTTTAACAGATCAGGAGCTATCGAAATGGGCAGTGTTTCATCATTCTTCATTCGAATCTCTCCTTTGGATCGCTCTATCTTGCTAATGTTGTAAATATTTACAATATAAGACCTGTGTACCCTCATGAGTCCATGATCTACCAGCATTGATTCATAAGTTTTTAAATGCTTTGATACGGTTAATGTCTCCCCGTTTTGCATATGAAACTCTGTATAGCTTCCGTTGGCGTGACACCATAAGATGTCTGGTATATCAATGATATGAAGTCCTTCCATATCAGAAAGTACGATCTTCTTTTTCTGACTTCCAGGCATCAGGTTATGGGCTAATGCGGTTAGCTGAGAATGAATTTGATCTTTCTCAATGTCAGCAGTAGCCCGGTGCACTGCCTCGATTAGTTCATCCGCATCTACAGGCTTCAGCAGGTAGTCAACAGCACTTAGCTTGAAAGCTTCTATGGCATACTGATCGTGTGCTGTAACAAATATCACCCGTGCATTTCCAAGATCCAGTTGGCGAACCAGATCTAGCCCTGAAACCTCATCGATATTTATATCCATAAAGATCAAATGAGGCTGCAATGATTTGATTCCCAGAAGTGCTTCCTGAGAAGTATTGGAAGTACCTATTACCTCAACTTCAGGACAATTCATTTCCAACAATCCTTTCAGGTCCTGAATTACATATTGTTCATCATCAACAATGTATGCCTTATACATATTACGCTTTTAGCAATGGAAGTTCATAAGTCACCAGTGTCCCGTGCTGACCCTCTTTATTTCCTAAATCTGCAATTTTAAATTGAAACCGCATTTTCATTCGTTTGCCAATAAGACTCAACCGCTCAGTAAAAATCCGAATAGCATGGGATTGATGATTTTCTTTTGGCGTAACGTGATCGATTCCTATACCATTGTCCTGTATTTTGAAAACGAGTTTTCGATCTTTTTTCAAGCATTCGATTTCCACCACGCCATCATTCTCAATTCCTTTGAGACCATGCTCTATTGCATTTTCTATGAATGGCTGAGCTGTAAGTGGCGGAACAAGTATTTCATCTAGTCTCAATTCGGGATCAATTGAAAATTTAAACTCAAAAGTCTTGTTAAACCTTAATTGTTGAATCTCAAGATAAAGTTCAAGCGCCCTCATCTCCTCTTCAAGAGAAACCCATTCTTTGGAGCTTAAGTCCAGTATCATTCTCATGAGTTTGGCGAACTTGCCCAGATACGTAATGGCGGGTTTGGTATCACCGCTTTCAAATAAAAAGCCTCGAATAGAGGATAAAGAATTGAAAATAAAGTGTGGATTGATCTGAGAGCGTAACAATTGCTGCTTATGAATGGCCGATTGTTCTTTGGCTTTGCTCAATCGTTTTTGATAGTAAAACCAAATGGCAATGGCCACTAAAATTGCAAAAATGGTAAAGGAACCAATAATCCAGTTTTGCCTCGACGTTTTCAATTTCTGAATAGCAATTTGATTTTGTAGCCTGACAATCTCACTTGCCTTAAGTTCGGCTTCAAACTGAGCCTCCAACTCATTTAAATAATTGGATTGCTCTTCCTTCATATACTCTTTATAAACCATAAAGAATTTTTTCTGATAGGACAGTGCCAGTTCTGGCTTTCCCATGGTCTCATAGATGATAGCCATAGTCTCAAATAAGTGCTCTTTCATGGAAAGTTCCAGTTCCAGAGACTCCAATTCCTTACAAATACTCATCGCTTCAGCTACGCGATTAAGCTGTAGTAACGCTTCGGCTTCAAAAAGCTTCATGAGGCGAGTGGTTTCAAGTGCGCCCATTTCTTCAAACAATGCTTTCCCCTGCTTCGCTAATTCATATCCTTTGTGCGGATGGCCTGATTTCGTGAAAGAAGGTGCCAAAACCACCAACGCTTTCGCCTGTCCAAACTTGAAATTCATTCGCTCGGAAATTTCAAAACATTGCTGAGCATAAAGTATCGCCGAATCGTATTTCTCCTGCTTTTGATAAACCGTAGATATGTTGACCAATGCTGGTAGCTTCTTGTCTTCAAGCTTCAATTCATTAAAAATTTCAATCGCTGATTTGAAGTAATGGAGAGCTTTGTTGTCATTATCGTTGGTGTTCATAATGATCCCAATATTGGTATAGGCAGATCCAAGCCTTTCTCGATTCCCCGCTTTATCAAAATATTCCGCTGCTTGCAAAAAATTTGTAAGGGCTGCATCAAAGGACCTCTTCGAATAGAAGATGCCGCCGAGCCCCATTTTTACATTGGCCTTTTGAATGTCTGTTTCAGCCACTCCGTCAGATTGCTGAAACCAGTACAATGCAGAGTCATATTTGTTTTTGTGCCTCAAGCCTACGCCCATCCAGTAGAAAGCATCAAAACTATTTTCATGATCACTTTCTAATGCCTTCCATGCAAAATGAAGCACAGAGTCAGGATTGCTCGATTCAAAGGATTGTGCTTTATCTATTAATTCTGAATACTCTTCCTGTCCTTGAGCAAGGGTGCCATTTAGCAAAAGAATCAGAAATGAAAGATGGATGGTCTTCTTCACAGTTTGTAGAGGTAATCTAGAAAAATAGAGTTTAAGTCACAATCTCAGCATGCTCAGTTCATGATCCCACTATTTAAATTGATGGAGGTAAGAAATAATTTGACGAATGTCTTGTGATGATGGGAGCTAGCCACCTTGTGTAAATCTTATTTCAGGCAAATAAAAAAAGCGACCCCCTTGGAGTCGCCCTAGCAATAAGCCTTAGCTTATGCTGCCTTAGTTTATTATTAATCTCTGATTGTGGATTTCTCTTTGATCCTTGAAGAGGCGGAGAATGTAAGTTCCCTTTACAAATCTTTCTACAGGAATTGAACTACTACTACTTCTAAGTAATTCCTGACCCATTAAGTTGAGAATGGACACCTCATCAAACTCAGCTCCTTCAATCTTAAGGAGATCACTTACCGGATTGGGATAGATCGATACATCCGGATTCGAAATACCGAGCGTCATTTCATCTACATCGGATACTGAAATTGTGAAAACCTTCTCAACTGTAGCTTCCCCATCGCTTGAAGACAATCTCAGACTCAAAGAATTCTTGATCTCAAAATCAAATGATGCACTTGCCCGAAGTGTATTACCATCTATATTAAAAGAGGAATTGTCTGTGTCCCCAGTTCCTGCTACCAGTGAATAGGTGAAAGAATCATTTTCATCAATATCTATCGTACTCAGCGTTCCGATCACTGCGTCTACTGAGTTGTTTTCATCGATGCTGGCATTGGACAAAGTAATATCGGTTGGTACGTCGTTCGTGCTATTGACATTTATAGTCATGGTATAAACCTCCTGACTGATTTCAGTTTCAGAATAATCTGATATTACTCTAAATGTGAACGAAGCGTAGTTCGAACCGCTTTCATCCTGATCCGATTTAAAAGTAAGCGCAGAAATATTTGTAAATACTTCTTCCAAAGTAACACTCGTCCCATCGTACAACAAAGTACCATCGCCTGTCACTGACTCAATTAAAATCCCGTCAAAAACATCGCCATCCAAGTCATCAAAAATGAAATCGCTTGCTTGAAATTCGTACGTGATGTCTTCTAAAGCCTCGATTGAACCATTATCTGAAGTAGGGTAGTGCAGGACATCTAAAAGCGCCCCGGACGAAATGTTTTCACATAGTCCATTTATCACCACACGATAGCTGTTCCCATCCAGGTCATCTGATAATTCAGCAATCGTAAGCTCACTTGTCTGAGTACCTGAATAAGTGGCATCATCAGCCAGATCTGTATATTCACCCCCAGTGCTGACCTGCCATTGATAGCTTGCTTCTTCGGCACTCGCTTCTACTGTAAAAGAGACTTCATTCCCAATATATTCTGCCAAATCCTCTGGTTGACTGGTAATAAATCCTTGAGATTCTACAGCTCCAACGTCAGAGACACCCTGTCGCGCATTACCTAGCTGATCCGTCTCGGGAGCCACTGAGTCATCTCCGGCATCCAGTGCAGGAGAAGTACACGTGATCAGTTCATGCACCAAAAGTCCAGTACCGCTTGGGTTGGTCAAGGTCAAGTTGATCACGTCCGAAGCTACACCTGAAAAGGTAGGATAGCCAATATTGTTGGATTCTGTTACTGTGGCCTCACCGGTGGATGTATAAACGTTACTAATCGTGTTCCCCACAAAAATGGAGTTCTTGATAGTTGCCAGGGCACTTCCTCCGGAAACTTCATCATAGCTAATGGCAATTGCATTTTGCGCGAAGGTACAATTGGTAAGAATCGCCTCAGAATTCTTGTTGGCCAATGCCGAGATATAGGTGGTTTCACTATCCAGGTTGTCGTCATACGATCGAATACCATTTCCGGAGAAGGTACAATTAGTAAAATGAGCGATGATTTGATCATTCCCGTCAGATGCGTTAAGGTTAGCTCCACTGGCATACGCATTGATAAAAGACACATTGGTGATGTAATGCGTAGTAGTGAAGCTTCCTGATGAGTTGTAAAGATTGATTTGCAATCCTCCGTCGTATTCATCCTGGTTGTTTTTGATCACTACATTCTCAATGGTTGAGGTTGTGAAGGACTGAAAATCATTAATAAATACAGATGTTTCATTATTATCAAACTCAGAGTTTGTCAACGAAACACTTGCGGGTACTTCCGAGGAAGTCTGGCCACCTAATTGAGAACTATAGAATAAAATGCCCTTGCTATTATCAGATAAGAATAATTGATCAAAATCATTGTCCATGGATACGGTGCTTATCCCGTTCTGTGTATAACCTGACACTGCTATTTCTGAAAGAATAGTCATACTTGACTCAAGCCTCAACCCGTCACTGGTATTTTCCTGATCATGGAAAAGTTCAAATCCTGACATTTCAAGGTATTCCATGTCTTGAGAACTTATGGAATAACCTGAAGGAGTCGTGTCTTCAAATCTAAGTAGATCCCGTCCTGGCCCCACTATCTTCAATCGGCTGGCAGTTATCAGTATCCCGCTGATGTTGATGGTGGAATTGTTCGGCAAGCCAGTCAAATCAACTGTAACAGTTTGATCACAAGCTGCGGCATTGGCCAAATCAATAGCCCAAGCGAAACTACCACTACCTGAGGAAGCATCCGTAGTGACTGCTATGATGTCACTTTCTTCTATCGTAATGATCTCAGATGTTGCCGCAGTTCTAGAATAGCAAGAGCCTGGTTCGCTCAAAATGACACTTATTTCATCTCCTGGAGAAACCTCATAAGTAAAACTCTCATTGGTTTCTTCTTCGATTTCCTCACCATTGACCAACCATTGATATGCAGGTGTAGTTTCCACATTTCCCGCAACTGCAGTAAACGTATTCTCTTGTGCTCCGCATAGCACATAATTCGGTCCCGTAATGGTGACCTCTAGTGGCAGTGCAGCATTCACAGTAAGGGTTGCTGCTTCGGAAGTCTCAGTATTCAGCGTTCCTTCCACAACACATCGAAATTGGTACTGATCCCAGCTAATATCAAGGCAGGTGAGGCTCAGTTCTTCTGTATCAGCTCCGCTTATTTGCGCATCGTCTTCCAGGTCTGCCCAGTTACTTCCATCATTTACCTGCCACTGATAGGTGGCTCCACTTCCGATGACCGCCACCGAAAAGACCACATCTTCACCTTCGGATATTTCATCGTTTTCCGGATTGGATTCAATCACAATATTGGTAAGAATATTCAATGTGCCGTAGTTGTTATTATTATCGGAATCATCCTCTCCGGCATCCGAAGCAGTGTTGTTAATAAAAGAAACTCCTACTCCTTCGGCTGCAACTCCATCCATTAGGAAGAGCGCTCCTCCTTTTCCCTGGCCATCATTGGAATAAGCTCCACCCAGACCTTTGGAGGCCTGGTTATTTGAGAGTGTCACATCGGCCATTTCTACGGATCCAGATCTAACAAACAGTGCACCCCCAAGGCCACCGCCTCCACCGCCGGATCTTGCACTAGAGCTTGAACTTCCGTTAAATGAATTTGTACTTCCACCAAAGGTTCCGCCTGTTCCGCCAGGTGATGTACCAGGTGCTTGAAAATTGGCAACCCCTGGTGCTCCTGCTCCTCCTCCAAATCCTCCGGTACCTCCTCCACCGTTGGCGCCACCGCCATAGACAGTAGCTGATCCGCCTACTCCGCCACCAGAACCAAAACCTCCAGCACCTCCCGGATTTCCATTAGGTCCATTTGAACCTATGGATCCTCCTGTATCAAAGGGTCCTGCTCCACCACTATCGGGTCCAGTGACTCCCCCGTTTCCACCTTGGGCTGTGTTTCCATCAAGGACTACATTTTCTAAACTCAGATTTGCATTATCCGCATAGATGGCTCCTCCCATTCCAGCACCTGCTCCGCCATATCGCGTGTCTTCCCCTTTAGCTAATCCATTCTGAAGAGTCAGATCGTTGATTACAACCGTTGGAGCAGTTTCATTTAAAATAAAAAAGATACGATAAGTATCCGCTCCGTCTATAGCCAGATCAGCTGATCCTGGTCCATTGATCGTCAGATCTTGCGTGATGTCAGGAAGCGCACTCCCCAAAGTGATCGTCCCGGAAATTCCGGTCATGTCAATTACATCCGCTCCGGAAGTACCTTCAGCGAGGGTCATTGCTTCGCGTAGTGACCCAGAGCCCTCGTCGTTCGTGTTTGTTACTGTATAAGTGGTTTGGGAAAAGCCCAAAACACTTAATAATATCAGTGCATATTGAAGTAGAAATTTTTTCATGGCTTTAAATTTTTATTTAAACCTTTCGGCAGCTATAAGTTTTGAGACAAAGCTATGAGCAGGCCAGTGCCAAAATCAGGACATTCTCTTCCCGAAATCAGACAATTAACGCAGTATGGAGGGGTTTTATAGGTTGTTCAGGTACTCTGACGGACGCTTGCCGAACCTCTTCGTATAAATTTCTGTGAAGTATCCCGGCTTTTCAAACCCTACCGCATAACACGCTTCGGAAACGGTGTGGTAGGCTTTATTTTCTAGTAGAATGCGGGCTTCATTTAGCCTCACTTCCCTGATAAAGTTTCCTGCTGTTAGTCCGGTGATTTTCTTAATATTTCTGTTCAGTTGTCGTTCGCTGATGGCCACTGCATTGGCTAGTGACATCACCGTAAATGAACTGTCTTTCAAATGATCCTTTATGATTCCTTTTAGCTCAGAGACAAGTTGTTCGTCGGCTGATTCCGGCTGATCTGCAGTTAGTTCTTTGAGCATGGAAAGCTGGTTGACCAGGATGTTATTGACTCTTGCTCTAAGTTCGCTTGGGTTGAATGGCTTGATGATGTAATCATTGATCCCTGCCTTTAGCCCCCTTACGATATCGTCATCTTCTGCACGAGCTGTCAGCATGATTAAAGAAAGATGCTTGTAATTTTCAGCCTTCTTAATTTCTGAAACCAGATCAAGCCCATCCATCTTAGGCATCATTAAATCAGTGATTACGAGATGATATTCATTTTCTTCAATTTTCCGCAATGCTTCCACACCATTTTCGGCTTCATCCACAGAGTATATGTCCAACTCTTTCTTAATATACTCACGCATTTGAGGATCATCTTCGACAATCAAAATTTTTGCGGTTTTTATATCGAGCGGATCTGTAGTCAGATCAATTGGAACAGCTTCCTCATCCTCCTGGTATGGAGCTATAGACATTTCCTCCTGATCACCGGCTATCATAGGAAGGACAAGGGTGAAAACTGTGCCAACTCCAAGCTCACTTTGCACGGTCAATTCTCCACCCATTAATGTAGTCATCTCCTGGGCAAGTGATAGCCCAATGCCTGTGCCTCCGGCGTACTTATTTGCCATGCCCGCCTGATAAAATCGATCAAAGATCTGTGCAACCTCTTCCTGGTCTATGCCAACACCAGTATCTCGCACTTTGATTTCAAGTCGATCATTATGTTCATTGACAGTCATAGTGATACTACCTGATTCTGGGGTGAACTTAACAGCATTGGAAAGAAGGTTATCAAGTACTTTTTCGAACTTTCCAATATCAATTTTTAGGATAAGGTTTTCGGGTAAATGATAGTCAAGCTGGAGCGTTACATCATTTTTTTGGGCGGCAGATTTGTAGGTAAAGAATACACGACGAATCAAGTCGTGGAATTTTATGGCCTCCGGGTTGAGTTGAAGCTTACCAGCTTCCAACTTTGATAAATCCAGAATTTCTTCAACCAGCCCTAACAACTTTCGGGTACTGGTTCGGGACAGATCCAGCTTCGACTTAATACTCTCATTGACTTTCCCCAAATTCCCGCTTAACACTGATTCGAGCGGGCCCTGGATGAGTGTTAGAGGCGTCCTCAATTCATGGGAAATATTGGCAAAGAATCTGGACTTGGCATTGTCCAGCGTTTGAAGTTTTTCTGCCTGGAATCTAATCTCCTCCGTCCTTTCAAAGATGATCTCTTCCAGCTTCTGATTTATCTTTTTCAGCCGTAGCGTGTTCAGTTTTACAATTCCCCAAATTCCCACGATCAGAACTATAAAGTAGCCCGAAAAAGCCCAATAGGTAAGAAACCAGGGATTTTGAATAATAAACTGGTACTCACCCGCTTTTGTAACCACTCCGTATCCATTCATCGCTGATACTTTCATGGTGTATGATCCTGGTGAAAGATTGGTGTATTCTTTTTCTGCCTTAGTTGACCATGAAGACCACCCTTTGTCAAATCCTTCTAGTTTGTAAGAATACTTCACTTTTTCAGGCATGACACTTGACGGATATGCATAGCTAAAGAATAAGGAATTTTGTTCGGGATTGAATACAGGTACTTCCCGGCTGATACTTTTTCCGAAAAAGACCGTCGAGTCTGTTTGATTGTCAATGATTTTCACCTGACGAATGAGTGTTTTTACACTCGTTTCTAATTCCAACTTTTCCGAACTTTTTGCCAGATATATTCCATTAAAACCACCAATTAATGCCCCTTTTGAAGAGGATTTGATAACCTGTTGATTGGCACTCAGAATAGTTGTCATTCGTTGCGATTCAATCTTAAATGGTTCTCCAGAATTATTTCTGAAAATGGTTCCTTTGGTACCATCTCTGGAGGCGTACCAATAGGTGTTTTCATCTTCCTTATCCAGCAAGTAAAATCCGTTGGTATCAAACAAATCTCCGAAGCGCCCATCCTTTATAAACTTCGTTTGAGAATGATCAAAATAGAAAAGTCCGGAATCGGATAGAAATCTAATTTCTTCACCTAGTTTAACAACGGCATTCTTCTGCTTCTGTGGCAGGCCATCTTCTCTTCCGTAGCTATTGAATGATAGTAATTTGGTGAAGTCCTTGTCAAACTTGAAACTAAACACATCATTCCCGCTGGTTCCCCAATAGTGCTGAGCTTCCTCATCCCAAAAAATCTTCTTGAAAACATTAAAGGTGCTGGAATAAGCCTTGGTATCTATTCTATGAGATAATTTCCAGTCTCCACCCTGGATAGTAAATACAACTATCTCTTCACCGGCATCACCTGTTGCGATGACCTTTGTTGAGTCTGGTGAAAAAGTAACAAACCCATTGGAACTATTTTTTGATACTAGCTTTCGAAAGCGGTCATTTCTAATAATGCCAACACCTTCATAAGCATTTACAAAAAAACCATTTTCCAAAGGCAGCAAATCATAAGAATATATGCCTGATCCAGGGATCTTAGTGAAAAGTCTTTCATCATTTTCCAGAACATTCACTTTTCCTTCCCAAGGTTTTGTGTAAACGCCATCAAATGTGGCAACATAAAGTAAGCCATCACGCTCTTCAATATCTGTAACTAGTCCTTTAAGCCCTGTGGCTTTATTGTGAAGCGTAATCTGGGAATTTAAGTCCAATACATAAACACCACTGTTGGTACAAATCCAAAGTTCATTCTGTCCTGTCAAGTGGATATTAAGAACGATATCGCTTAGACCTACCTGCTCATCTAGCAATAAAACCGGATTGAATTGATTATCTGTTATAACCAGTCCGCCCTCCAGAAAACTAAATCCGTAATACTCAGATGAAATCTGATCTACTAAATACAATTTTTTCTTTTTCAGAAAATCATCCCAACCAATTTCAAATTGTCGAAATCCGTGAGAATCCAGGAGCATAGCTCCATATGAACTGTCAAAAAGGACTAGTGAATCATTTGAGAGTGGCGCTACACTTGTTGCGCCAAAATTTTCAAAATAGGTGTTGGACTCAATCTCTTTTAATTCTCCATTCACCAGTTCGAAAATACCTGCCTCTTCAATGATGGAATACACTTTGCCATCCATTTGATATATCGGATAGGCTCTTGATTCGGTTTTGTAAACGATCAGACTATCGGCCGATTCGTCATATTGATAAATGCGTGAATAGCCCGCAAAGAAAATCTGATTATCGTGGATAAAGATTTGTTCAACAATCTCACTCTTATTTTCTTCACTAAGCTTAGGAGTTAAAGAATGATAAACCACCCGGCCGAGACTATCGTTATCTAAATAGCCAATCTCTTTCTTACCCGCAGCATATATCCTTCCATTTTCTGTTTTAGCAAAATGATTGATAAGACCCGATACAAAAATATTCCGATACGACACTCCATCGTATTCCAAAATATCTCCTCCTTTTGCCAAGTAGACTAGTCCATTATCATCAGAGATAACATCCCATACCTGGTTGGACTCAAGGAGATAAACGTACGGTGGGATGCCCTCACTAGAAAAATTTAATTGCTTCGGATTCTGAGAGTGAAGAGGATGTATGCATAAGAAAAATAAGATAATTTGAAGTGTGTTCTTTCTTCGCATTTGAAAATATTAGACAGTAATTTAATCTAGAGAGATTTTCTGCAAAACTGTGATTACAAAATATATCCTCTCCAACCATCACATACTGAAGTCAACTTAGCAATTTGAATTATTTTCAATTCATCATAAACCGCTGAAAATCTTGCCCCTAAGAGCAGGTTCATTACCTTTGCGCACTATTTTATTATGTGGTCCAAACTCGCTCATAACATCCTCCGATTTCGTGTCACGCTCATGGTCATTTTGGCCTTGGTGACCATTTTCATGGGGTACCAATCTCAAAATATTAAATGGTCTTATGACCTTGCCAACATTGTTCCTGAGAGGGACCCTGATATGGTTTACTTCAAACAGTTTAGAGAGACTTTTGGAGAAGATGGAAATATCATGGCGCTGGGCATTCAGGACAGTGCTGTATACCAATTAGAAACCTTTAAAAGGTTCAGCGAACTCACCAAAGAATTGGAGAGTAAAGAAGGTATTCGCAATGTGCTGGGATTGGCAAATCTGCAAAAACTTGAAAAGAATAATAAGACAAGGGCTTTCGAACTAGAGCCTGTTTTTCCTGAAATTCCTCAAACACAAGAAGAACTTGACAGCCTATTAAGAGGAGCAGCCAGCCTGAAGTTTTACAGTGGACAGTTGATCAATTCTGAAAATGGTGCAACTCTGATTTTAGTCACCATTCAACGGGAAATTCTGAACTCCAAAAATCGAGATGATCTGGTGAACAGCATTATTGATGCTGGTGAAAAGTTTGAGAAGGAGACTGGAGTGGATGTTCATTTTGCAGGACTGCCATACTCCAGATCCATAACCACAAGTAAAGTAAAAGCAGAGCTCAACATGTTTCTTGTGCTCTCACTGATCGTAACAGGCATCATTTTGTTCTTGTTTTTCAGATCATTCAAGGCAGTATTCTTCCCTCTGATTATCATCGGAGTTGTAGTGATTTGGGTCATGGGGACACTGGCATTATTGGAGTATAAGATCACATTGCTTACAGGCCTGATCCCTCCAATCATTGTGGTCATTGGGATACCAAACAGTGTCTACATGCTGAATCGATATCACCATGAGTTTAGCCAACATGGTGATCAAATGAAGGCACTCAGCAGAATCATTAGAAAAATTGGGGTGGTGACCTTCATCACTAACCTCACAACAGCGGTTGGATTTTTTGTGCTTGCAACTACTCAAATCAATGTTTTAGTTGAATTTGGTATCGTTGCTGGCATCAATATCATGGCGACATTCGTGGTGAGCATTATCCTGATCCCAGGAGTTTTCTCTCTTTACAAGCCACCAACTCAAAAGCACCTGAAGCACCTTAAATTCAAGATGCTAGATTCAGTCATCCAATGGCTTGACGTCATTGTCCACAAACTAAGGCCTGCGATTTTTGCCATCACGATTGCTGTGGCCGGTGTGTCAGCCTATGGCTTAAGTAAAATCAAGGCGGTATCCTATATGGTGGATGATATCCCTGAAAACAGTCCACTAAAACAAGATCTTTACTTCTTTGAAAACAACTTCAGTGGAGTGATGCCTCTTGAAGTAATCATTGATACAGGAGCGAAGAAAGGAGTTCAAAATCTCAAGAATCTCAGAAAAATAGATGAGCTGGAAACTTTCATTTCATCTATCGATTATATCTCTCAACCAGTATCGGTTGTCAGCTTTGCTAAGGCAGCAAGACAAGCATTCTATAATCAAAGCCCGGCATTCTACTCTTTACCCACGAACAGAGATATGGCCTTCATCATGCGATACTTGAGTGAAGGAGAAACCGAAGATCTCTCTCAATCATTTATTGACTCTACCGGCAGGTATGTAAGAGTTTCATTGAAAATCGCAGATATCGGATCGAATAGACTTGACTCACTGGTCAATGGTGTTATCACTCCTAAAATTGATTCCATTTTTGCGGACTCCAAAATGGATGTGAATGTAACAGGGACTACCCTGATGTTTATCAAAGGCAACAAATTTCTAATTGAAAATCTGCTTACTTCAATGATCATCGCATTCTTCATTATAGCGCTGATCATGGGACTGCTCTTCAGAAACCTGAAGATGATCATCATTTCAATTATCCCCAACATCATCCCATTGCTCATTACAGCCGGGATCATGGGGTATTTTGGTATCCCTCTCAAACCAAGTACTGCGCTTATTTTCAGTATAGTATTTGGTATTTCGGTAGATGATTCCATCCACTTTTTAGCAAAGTACCGTCAGGAATTATTTGCCAATAAATTCAATGTGTCTAAGGCCATAAGCAAAAGTATTCGAGAGACAGGTTCAAGCATGATTTACACATCTATCATCTTGTTTTTCGGATTTATCATATTCGTGCTTTCTGAGTTTGGAGGCACGATCGCACTTGGTAAGCTTACCTCTATCACATTGTTTTTTGCGATGATCACAAACGTAGTAGTACTACCTGCTCTGATCCTGCAGTTTGACAGTGGTAAGCGTAGCAAAACAAGCCACCCACTTATCGATAGTGTACCTGAACTTGCCGAAGGAATCGACGAGGACGGGAAGCCAAAAAAGAAGAAGAAAAAGAAAAAATAATAATAGAGTTTACGGAAGTGAGTTATCCTGAATTTAAGAAAATCAGCTATTCGGAAATTGCCAAGGAAATCCTCAAATTTTGGGAGGATAACAAGGTTTTTGAGCAATCAGTAAGCACTCGTGAGGGGAAGGATACCTTCACTTTTTATGAAGGTCCGCCATCGGCAAATGGAACACCAGGCATCCACCACGTGATGGCCAGAACGGTGAAGGATATTTTCTGCCGATATAAAACCCTTCAAGGATATCAGGTGAAAAGAAAAGGAGGATGGGATACCCATGGTCTTCCTGTTGAGCTTCAGGTCGAAAAAGAACTCGGCATTACCAAGGATGACATTGGTAAAAAGATCTCCGTAGAGGATTATAATGCCAAGTGTCGTGAGGCTGTAATGAAATTCAAAAGCCAGTGGGATGATCTAACCCGCCAGATGGGATACTGGGTGGATTTGGATAATCCCTACGTGACGTTTGAGAAGGAATACATTGAGTCTGTATGGAACCTGTTGAAGCGACTTTTTGATAAAGGATTGCTTTACAAAGGCTACACCGTTCAGCCATATTCACCAGCAGCTGGTACTGGGCTAAGCTCTCACGAACTCAATCAGCCGGGGACTTACCGAGATGTGAAAGACACCTCAATCGTAGCTCAGTTCAAGGTTAAAAAAGATGATCGTTCTGCTTTCCTTTTTGATGGAGACGAAGATGTAAGAGTGATCGCCTGGACCACTACACCCTGGACATTACCCTCAAACTGTGCTCTGGCCATTGGGGAGAAGATCACATACGTAAAAGTTAAAACCTACAATCAGTATTCTTTCGAGCCCGTTTCTGTCATTTTAGCCAAAGATCTGGTTGGTAAATTTTTCTCTGAAAAGGCTAAGGATATTGCGCTCGAAGATTACAAAGCTGGAGATAAACTCATTCCGTTTGAAATAGCTCAGGAATTCCAAGGAACTGATCTGGTAGACATACGATACGAGCAGCTGATGCCATACGTTACTAATGCTGAGTTGGAAGAAAAAGCTTTCCGCATCATCCCTGGAGATTTTGTTTCTACCGAAGATGGTACAGGAGTAGTTCATACAGCTTCTGTCTTTGGAGCTGATGACTTTAGAGTAACCCAGCAAGCTGGCGTGCCATCGGTGATGGTCAAAGATGAGAAAGATCAGGACGTTCCTTTGGTGGACAAGCAGGGAAGGTTTGTAGCAGAGGTTACCGATTTTGCAGGCAAGTTTGTGAAGGAAGAATACTATTCAGATGAAAAAAGAAATAATCCCGATTTCAAGCCAACAGATGTTCTCATAGCCATCAAACTGAAGGAGGACAACAAGGCCTTTAAAGTAGAAAAGTATGAACACTCCTACCCACACTGCTGGCGAACAGATAAACCAGTGCTTTACTATCCGCTGGATTCCTGGTTCATCAAAACCACGGCGTTAAAAGATCGTCTGGTTGACCTGAACAAAACCATCAACTGGAAGCCTGCATCTACCGGAACAGGAAGATTTGGAAACTGGCTGGAAAATTTGGTAGACTGGAACTTAAGCAGATCCCGATTCTGGGGAACTCCACTCCCTATTTGGGTAACTGAGGATCGAACTGAAATAAAATGTATCGGCAGCATTGAGGAACTCCAAAAAGAAGTTCACAAAGCAGCTGAAGCCGGATTCATGAGCGCTGATCTTCCGGAAGACTTTGACTTACACAGACCTTATGTAGATGATGTCTATCTGGTAAGTGATTCCGGGCAAAAGATGACACGTGAGTCTGACCTGATTGATGTCTGGTTTGACTCTGGCGCTATGCCTTATGCTCAGTGGCATTATCCATTTGAAAATAATGACACATTCAAGGCTAACTATCCTGCAGATTTTATAGCCGAAGGTGTTGATCAAACACGTGGCTGGTTCTTTACTTTGCATGCCATCGCTGTGCTTTTGAATGACTCTGTAGCCTACAAAAATGTGATTGCCAATGGGCTGGTGTTGGATAAGAATGGCAACAAGATGTCTAAGCGTCTTGGTAATGCGATCAACCCGTTTGAAACGCTGGATCAGTATGGCGCTGACCCTACCAGGTGGTACATGATTGTCAATGCCAACCCCTGGGACAACTTGAAATTTGATCTTGAAGGGGTGGCTGAAGTGCAGCGAAAGTTCTTTGGAACGCTTACCAACACTTATTCATTTTTCGCACTTTACGCAAATCTGGATAAGTTTCAGATGGATGAAAAGAACGCCACACCTATCGCTGATCGTCCAAGGTTTGACCGATGGATAATTTCAGAGTTGCAAATCCTGATAAAAGATGTGACTTCATTTTACGAAGATTATGAACCAACGAAAGCAGCAAGAGCTATTCAGGATTTTGTCAATGATCAGCTGTCAAACTGGTACGTTCGATTGTCAAGAAAGCGGTTCTGGAGAAGTGAGCTGAATGCGGACAAACGAGCTGCTTATGAGACACTTTATGAGTGCCTGGCAACAACCGCACAATTGATGAGCCCGATAGCTCCATTCTATGCAGATTGGCTTTACAGAAACTTAAATGCTGAGACGAAAAGTAAACCAGAATCTGTTCATTTGACTCAGCTGGCAAAGGCTGATGAAAGTAAAATAGATCAGGCATTGACAGAAAGCATGCACTACGCACAAAATATCTCATCGCTTGTACACTCGCTCAGAAAGAAGGAAAAAATCAAAGTGCGTCAGCCACTTCAAAAAGTATTGATTCCTATTTTGAAGCCCGACGTAAAGGAGCGAATTGAGGCGGTGGAAGAGCTCATAAAAACAGAAATCAACGTAAAAGAAGTTGAGTACGTAGATGATGCTTCAGGTATACTGGTGAAAAACATCAAACCAAATTTCAGAAAACTTGGTCAGGCCTACGGACCAAAGATGAAAGCCATTTCGGCAATCATCAACGGGTTTGGGAAAGATGAAATTGCTGCGATAGAGCGTGACAATGCCTTTGAAATCGATGTGGACGGTGAGAAAATCAAACTTACGCTCGAAGATGTGGAAATCACATCCCAGGATATTCCTGGTTGGCTGGTAGCTTCGGAGGGCGGTCTTACCGTAGCACTTGACATCACCATTTCAGATGAGCTGAGAAAAGAGGGACTCAGCAGAGACATGGTCAATAGAATTCAAAATCTAAGAAAAGACAAAGGGCTCGAAGTTCAGGACAAAATTGCGGTGAGCTACAAAACCACTGATGCAATGATGAGTGCTGCCTTGGTTGACTTTTCAGATTATATCAAAGTGGAGACACAGGCCGTTTCTCTTGAAGCAAGAGAAGCCAGTGGAGCCGAGAAGTTTGACATTGACGGGATAGAAATAGACGTACAAATAGAAGTAGCAAATTGATGAAAAATCAGATCATAAAATATTTTCTAATCGCCCTGCTGGTCATCATCGTAGATCAGATTGTGAAAGTTGTAGTTTACTATAACATGGACATGGGCACGCAGGGTCAGATCATGATTTTTGGTCAATGGTTTAAGCTGCACTACCTGACCAATCCCGGAATGGCATTCGGAATGAAATTAAATTTTGAATACGGTAAATTGATCCTAACTGTATTCCGCATTGGAGCCATGATCGCGATTGGCTACTACCTCTATTCCTTGATCCAAAAACAGGCAAATTCCGGTCTTATCATCTGCATCGCCTTGATTTTAGGTGGTGCCATTGGCAATCTTATTGATTCGGTATTTTATGGAATCTGGTTTGACAATGCACCATATGATGCGCCCTCTCCATGGTTTCATGGACAGGTGATAGATATGTTCTACATTGACATATGGGAGGGCTACCTTCCTAACTGGATTCCTCTTTTAGGTGGAGACTATATGGCTCTTTGGCCTGTATTTAATATTGCCGATGCTTCCATCTTTGTGGCCATCTGCTTTATTATAGTATTTCAAAAAAGGTATTTCAAGAAGGAAGAAGGACATTCGGCAACTGAAAAAGAATCGACTGAATTAAGCGGTGAAAACATATAACATTCTCAACGGTGACGCACTAAATGATCAATTTCCTGCTGGTCTTGAAGGGGATGTCATTGTCATGAGAGAATGTTTGGTGGATGGTCCCGTGCATGGCGATTCACTAGATAAATTTTTGAATACAAGGGCTGAATTTATAGACAGCACCTATCATGGTACTGATGGAACGTACGACCAAAAGGTAGTCCCGGAAATAACCAAAATAGTCAATATCGATTCTGGAGAAGTGAATCTTTGGTTTGAGGACGACTTGTTTTGTCAGGTCAATTTTTGGTTTGTGTGTAGCCTCCTCTACACCAAAAGTGTTCAGGTCAATTTAGTGCGTCCCACCGGCTCCACGTTGCAATATGGTTTTGGTGGTTTGGATGAAAAGGGGTTGCTGAATGCATTCAATCAGAAGCAAGCTCTCACTCCAATCAATGTCAATCAGTTTGCCCTACTTTGGTTTAACTATCGCAAGAACGGGATAGAGCGTTTGCTCAAGCTTTCTGTACAAGTACACGAAGAATTCCCGTTTGTGAAAGCTACAGTAAATGCCCAGGTAGAGCGAGATTTAAATGATGGGAAGCCTGGAAGACCGGAACAAACGATCCTAAGCATTATCAAAGAAAAATCCACTCAAGATTTTGGCCTGGTATTTCAGGAATTTTCCAAAAGAGAACCGATATACGGTTTTGGAGATTTACAAGTCAAACGCATATTTGATCGCGTGATTGAGCAGCACATTTAGCCCATCGCAAATCTTTGATATATTTTTGGTTTAAAGCCTTTAAATATGTCAAGCTCAAAAATCAATTTCAGACACATCTTAATTGAAGCGATTTTAATCGTTTTTACTGTTTCCCTTGCACTTGCGCTAAGTGAGTGGCGGCAGCAGATCAAAACTGACAATCTTGTAGATAGGGTACTTGTGACCCTTCAGGATGAGATGCAAAAAAATGTTGAGAGCCTTGAAAAGGCGATATCCTACCATGAAAAATTAGTCAAAGACCTGAGGGCTGGTAGGCATGTAATGGTTGGGCTGCCCTTGGAATCTCTCCCATTCAATCCTAGAAATGATGATGAACTTTTAAGCTTCATTAAGCAATCCATAGTAACATCTACTTCGACGTACATTGAGCCCATTGAGATTATTTATGGTGATGAACAACGTTTTCTTCGATTAGATAAATCCATTAATGAGATTGTGCTGACATCAGATTCTATTTTTGTTTATGGGACTGGTAATATCATTCTGAGATCCGCAGATGTGAGTATCAATAGCTGGCAGATTGCTCAAGCAACTAATTCATTGATCGAAATGGATTATGAAATGATCAAGATGCTAGGCGAGGCAACATCATCTGTTGATGTCTATCAAAAGACATCCGAAAAAGCGGTGGAGCTTTTATATGGTAATGGAACTGGCGTTACATCTGCATTGGAAGATATGTTCTGGATGGAGAAGGACTTGCTGGTAAAATGTGAACGGATTTTGAATTATTTAGAAGAAGAATATTAAGGACTTCATTTTTTCAGAAATATTTTTAGATTAGTCCCATGAATAATAAGCCTCGCGTACTAAAGGCCTTTGAAAATCTGGATGTGGAGATACAAGAGCAAATCAAGCTTGCTTACCCATATGGTTTCAAAGAGCACTTGATCAAATTTGTGAATAAAGATGGTGAGTATCAAAGCGGACTTCCCTTTGAAACTGAAGACAGGTATTACCTAGTGAAAATGACTGTGGCAGAAGCTAAAGAGATCATTGCAGATGATGACGACTATGATGATGAAGGAAACCTAAGAGATGATATCCGGGATGAGTACGAGGATAAGTACGAAGATGATGACGATGACTTTTAAAAAATAAAAGGCAACTCTACTGAGTTGCCTTTTTTGATTCATGATTTTAGTCGTTTAGTCGCAGGCATTTTCTTTAAGAAAAACCATCACATTGTCCAGTTCTGTTACCCTGGCCACTTCTTCTATTTCGCTGCTTGTCACCCCGCAATCTCCGAGAAATTTATTAAGAACTTCTTCTACATTCTTTTTATACACCAGCTCACTTTGGCCTGTTTTATTATCTACAATGTAATACTCCCTGAATGTAATGGTCATATCCTCTGTATTTACAGCTCCTCGTATTCCATTGTACACATTCATAGCATCAGCAGTAGCATTTCCTACTGATGTACTCAAGCTCTCTCCACTGTTCATGCTACTTTCAAAGCTTTTCTGCGCTGTAGCCTGAGCCGCCTCCTCAGCCAGCTCTTCAGTCACCTCTTCTACAGCATATCGGGTAAGGTTGGTAGCTCCTTCTCTCACATGGGTAGGTTTTGGATTTCTGAAGTAGCTAAACCTTCCGTTTGGATTTTCAACTGTAACATACACACCGTGTGCATTTACAAAGTGGTATTCCTCCCCGTTGATGTTTTGCATGTAATAAGAAACCTCAAAGTCTGCGCCCATATATTCGGTGATTTCCTCAGATTCATCAGCAAATTTCACCCCTATTGGCCCTAGCATTTTGGTGCCATCAGACTCTGCTAGCTCGCGTTTTCTTGAGGCCACCATGCCCTCTACTTTTTTACCATTAGACAGCACAATGTAGCCCGGATGAAAATTTTGGATTTCATTTTTATAGTCGTTTTTCACCTCTGAAACCAGAAGTTTGGCAGGACCATAATCCAGAATTTTCATTCTATCAAATTTCAATTTTTCCTTATTCGGCCCTTTATACCGAATCTCGGTTGTATCTGTATTTACAATCTTTAGCTGGATTTCTCCTTCATATTCTTTCCCAGATCCATCCACTACATATCCTTTGATGTAGTTGGTAGTGATGATTTCCTTTTTCCCTGAAACCATCTTTGATTTTACTGTGTACTGCCCCAACACAGCAATTGGAGCCAGAATCAAAGCGAATAATAGTTTTTTCATAGTTTAAAAATTTAAGTGATTAGTTTTTCTTTAATTGATTAAAACAAAGGCTCCCCAGTAGTATGGGTGCGGATAATCCTTCCGCACTTTCTGTTGAGCCATGTTAAATGAGGTTCGCATATCTCCGGTGGCAAGCCACTCTTTGTAAAAATTTGTCATCAAGAGCTGAGTGGCCGTATCATCTACTTTCCACAAGCTATTGATGATTGCACCTGCGCCGGCTACCTGGAATGAGCGCTGCAAACCAAACACGCCTTCCCCCGCCTTCACGTCACCAAGACCTGTTTCACATGCACTCAGGATCACAAGATCTGTTTCTTCGAGCTGAAAATTCATTACCTCATAGGCTGTGAGCAGGCCATCCTCTCCGGAAATAGGAGTCATGAAATCCTGCGGCTTCCTCTTGGGATTTGAAAGGACAAGTCCTGATCTAAGCAGTGGGTGGACTTGAACTTTATCAAGTCGCTCTCCAACAACCACCTTTTTCTGATGCGATTCATCTGGTAGAAAATAACCATGAGTTGATATATGCAAAACCTTCGGGTTGTCTACCTGCCTTTTCAGCACGTCTTCCTGCGCCATCTCCGCTCGGATAGTGATAGGCTTCAGTTCATTTTCTTTGACCAAATTTTCAATCAAATCGATCTCTACTGCTGTGCCTGGAAGTGCATCATAGCCCGGGCCAAAAGAAGGGTTCCCAAGAAGTAGCACATCATTTTTGGTGCTTGGTTGCTCGTCTTTCAGGAGCTGCTTTCCTCCCGAAATCTGAACAATAGAAAGCTCATTCAGGAGGTATTCATCAGATTTTCTCTGCAACGTATTTGGGTTGATTTGATTGTAAATGCCATCATTGGAGATATACACCCGTTTGCTTCCGGTGAGGTGAGGAGCAATTGGTTCCCAGTATTTTATATAGGATATAGTGTCTTTCAACTTTAGCCGAATGGCATTTTTGTAATATCCAAAATAGGTAGTTTCCAGATGCTCGCCATTTTCAATATTTACAAGCTTTGGTTGAGGATCATCTGCTTTGAGGACAATTGCGGCATACGCCACGGGGTGGTTACCATTCACACGCTCTATTCTGATAACTTCTAAGAGCGACTCACCTTCGCTTAGCTTCGACTGGATGGCTTCTTTCCCAATCGCCACAGTGTCATAAGACTGCTGAAACAGCATTGACTCTTCCCGGAGTTCAAACTCCATTTTTTCTATTCGCTTTCCCATTCTATAGAGGTTTACTCCCATCTGAATGACCAGCTTCTTTGGCATGGCCGAATATTGTGCGAACTGCTCTTTTTGATCAAGCCAGGACAGGTACTTATCCCTGAGTTCTTCACTGGAGTTGCCAATGATCGACTTTCTTATTTTTTGCGATTCCGAAAGGATTAGGCCTTTTGTAGCCAAATGCATGTTCAACATGGTACTCACCAGTTCAGGATACGCTCGATGATTATCCAGCACAAATGAGTAAAATACCATCAAGGTACTTCTGGATCGATCCCAAAACTTCATCTGATCTTCTTCGCTCATCACAGGAAAATAATTAACCACCTGATCCATCAAGCTGGCATTCAGCTCTTCAAATACATCTTTTGCTTTAGCCGTCTGATTTGATTTCCAGTAAGACTGAGCCAAGGTTTCCAATGTGGTGACATACTCAGCATGAAACTTTCCTAGCAAGTAAGTCTGAAGAGATTTGGCATCTTCTAGCCATTGAATTGAAAGCGAATAGTTTCCAATCTGATAATAGTAAATTCCATACAGGCTAATGATATAAGCTGTCGTAGGATGATTCCTTCCATAAAAATCCATGTAAATCTCATGGGCAGTGGCCAGTAAGGGTTCTACTTCATCTATCCGGTTTGTTTCCATGTAAAGCCCCGCCAGATTGACAAGAGCACGGGCATATTGAGAGCTCTTTTTCCCAAATCTATTTTCCTTGATTTCCTTGATCTGGAGGAGTAAGGATTCTGCAACTGAATAATTTTCTAATGACTGATTGATGATAGCAGAATTGAGAAGAAAAGACAGAAAGTCCTTCGATTTATCACCGGTCTGTCGATCAGCAATGGCAATGGATTGATCGCTTTTGGATTTGGCTTCCTCTGTCTGACCAAGCATAAAGTGAAGCGTGCTAAGATTGTTTAGCGCTACCGCATATTCCATGCTTTCTTGCATTCCCAGTTTGCCAAGCTCCTCTACAGCTTTTTTCAACAGCTTAACCGACTCAGCATATTTACCCATGTCTCTATAGAGAGCTCCCAAATTGTTGTAGGTAGAAATGGTAGCCAGGTGGCTTTGGCCTAGTCCTTTTATCCTCAAATCAGCCGCCTGAAGTGTCACACGCTCAGATTTTTTGAACAGACCCAAGTGATGGTATACAATCCCCAGATCGGTAAGAGCTCGACTTAAAACAATCAGTTCAATTTCATCCAACCTTGAAATATTGCTAATGTCAATACCATTTACCAATCTCTCCAACTGGCTTTTAATCATCCAGGTTTGCCCAAATCGAAAGGCTCTTTCGTGCGAAAACAAATCCAGCATCATGTTAGCTGCGGCTGTGCCTCCTTCACCAGCCTTCCTGGCAAGTGGGAGATCCACATACATGGCTACATTGCGTCCATCAAGCAGCGCATATGGAAAATCCTTATAATCCTTATTTATGATTTTGGGCTGAGCACAAACTGAAGTCAGCAGAAATATCAGAAATATGTAAAGGAATGGCTTCATAATCAGGCAATAGGAGTGGTAATGAATTTCAATTTACACTATTTCCAGAAGCTTATTTTGTTTTAGAAAGCAAATGGCGGCCTCCAAGAGGACCGTCTTATCGACCACCAAATGCTTTGGAATGGATTTAATTTACCGAGACAGGCTGTCGCCAAAAATACCACCATCGATATCCACTACTTGTGCTTTGATCACTTGTCATTTTCAAGTTCTGTCCGTCCAACAAGTTTCCGCGTGAGCTCATAGTTCTAACACCATTGGTAGGCGTTGTAAAGGACCAAAGTGATCCTGTGCTTATAAAGTCTAGATAGCCTAAATCATCGTCAACCGTTAGTGGAAGGCTGAACAAGAACGATAAACTGTAATTGTTTTTTTGAAGGTGGTAATTGCGGATTGCAAATTGATCTCCACTTTTTACAAATCTCCATAATCTGAAATTGCTACTTACTTCTGCTTCAGTCACATAAGTAACCTGGGGATCGGCATCTTGAAAAGCGAGGTATTCACCAACCTCATAGTTTCTTATAAAATAGTAGTAGCGTTCACTTACAAAAATGGTAGTGAATGAGAGCTCAGCGGTAGAAGCTAGGACATTGCCATTTACATCCTTAATGCTAGAGCTAATATTCAGTTGATAATCACTTTCAAACTCCGTCCATGAGCTTGAGGGAGTGACAGTCAAAACTTTTCCATTGACAGACGTATTAAATGAGGGTCCTCCTCCAGACCAATATAAAGTAACCGTAGATTCATCGATAGGCTCAGAGAAAGTAATTACGAGTTCCTGATCTACTTCTACATCCACTGAATTATCCTCTGGAGTCATACTCACAATTGTCAATGGTACGGTGGCAGTTTTAAACACTCTAGCCTTGGCAAAGTCCAGTTTATTTCCGGCAAGATCAGTCACATTTACAGTCACATCAATCACATACTCCACCAGACCCTTCATTTTCTCGGCAGGTGTAATGATCACGTCATTGCCTGATACTTCAAGTGTAACATCGAGGTAATCCGTAGTTCCAAGTTTTCTAAAAAGAATATTTCCTTCAAGCGAATTTGGATCCATTGGTTCGGTAAAGGTTGCCACTATGCTTGCGTCTGCGGCCACATTTTCCTCCCCATTTATTATTGAAAAGGAAGTAAGACTGGGCGCAACATCATCAATAAATTCTGTCGTAAAGGAAGAGGTAAAATCTGAAGTCAGATTATTTCCTTCATCATCGGCCAATCCTATGGTGAGTGTCAATGTGTACTCAGAGTCACTCTCCAAATCTTCTGTCGGGTCAATAGTCATTACATTCCCTGACATAGTTACAATTAATTCCACATTGGCAGATGATGATGAAAGCGTAACCGTAGTGGCGGTAACCGTACTCATATCAATAGGCTCGGAGAATGTCACCTGAATCTCCGTAGAGACAGCAACATTCGTGGCATTGTTGGATGGAGATACACTGGAAATGGTAGGTGCAGTGGTGTCCACTTCTTCATCCTCATTATCTGGAGCTGGAGCATCCTTTTCGTCTCCACATGATGTAAGCGCAAGAATCGATAAGCACGTTGCGATAAAAGCAAGTTTCAATAAGATCTTCATGGCAATATTGTTTAGTGTTTTACATATTCCAAGGAGCCATGACTTAGGCCAATATTTAATAGTTGGCAAAGACGGTCCTGTAGATTAACACAGCCAAAGTATGTAGTAGATCTATCCGAATTTTGACAATGTGTGTGAATGACATCACCAGGGTTGTGAGCTGCAGATTCTAGGAAGTGAGCCAAAACGAGGCTATATTGGAAATATAATCCGCATGCATGAGACGCCTACTCTATTTTCTTGCAGCACTTGCAGTAGCACATTCGTTTTTATTTGCTCAAATCAATAGCCTGGATAGCCTAGAGGAATACTCTAAAAGAGCCAAGCCAGGATGGGATCAAATAGATAATGCAATCGGGCTGGGTCGCCAGTACATAGGTGCCACCAACGAAGTAGAAAAGGGAAGGGCCCAGATAAAACTGATCTATAAGCTAGCTGATAAACATAACCTCCCTGATGCAAAGAGTTATGCACTTATTTTGGAAAATCTGATCGCCTACTTGCATGAATATGATGCAGATGCAGCTATCCGTTTTTGTGAGGAAGCAATCAAAATTGCCAACGAAACCGGAAACAAAGATGCCCTGGCATACGCCACCTATCAGCTGGCTGAAAACTACACCTATGAAAAGGGAAATCCGGAAAAAGCAAAGGAGATTCTTCTAGATGTGGTGAATGGAATGGATAAAACCGTATCTCTCAAAAATCAGGGGGGCGTTCATAAGAACCTGGGGTATGTTTATGGATTGTTGGGAGATTATGAAAATGGACTCCTTCATTTCAATAAAGCGTTAAACCTCTTTCAGTCCATTGTAGATAATCCACCAATTGATCCGAGAATAAACAGGATAAGCTCACAACTCAACACCCCGATATCTCATGTGTGCTACACGCACAATTTCATTGGTGATTTGTATTTGAAAAAGGGAGAACCTGAAAAAGCCATCTATCACAAAGAGCAAGCCCTGGAGGCAGCCATCAAATCTGAATCTAACGTGGATATTGGATGGATGTACAATAACCTTTCGCTCCTGCATTCAAGCCTGGGCAACTATAAAACGGCTCTGGACTATATCCAAAATGCAAGATTACTGTTTGAAGAAATTGGGCTGAAAACTGAGCTGGCAAGGTCTAGCTCAACGATGATTTCCCTCTATATAGATTTGGAGGATTATGCCTCTGCTAAAGACTTGATTAAGAAAAATCTGGAGTATTACAAGGAAGTAGATCACCAGCTCTTTTATGCCAATACACTTCTTCAAATGATTAACACATTAATGAATCTCAACGAAATTGAAGAGGCAAAGAGTTACGTGAACCTGGCCAGCAAGCAAATAGGTGGAATGGATAATCAGGCCAACATGGCCCTGCTATCCCAAATAAATGGGCAGATAGCTTTGATAGAAAATCAGCCAGAAAAAGCCATCCCGGCGTTTCGAAAAGCACTCATCATTGACAAAGAACTTGAGAGTCAAGGAAGCATTGCAAAAAACGAGCACCTGCTTTCCAGTGCTTTCTTTTCTTTAAAAGAATATGATTCTGCACTGAATCATGCAAAAACCGCAATGAAGGTTAGTAAAGCCGTTGGGGATTTAAAGCTGTCTCGGGATAGCTACTTGCTGCTGAGCCAAATTCATCAAGCCACCAATGACCATGAGGAAGCATTGAAAAATTATCAATCCTACTTTGCTTTCAATGATAGCATCTATACTACTGACGCACAGGCGAAGTTGAAAGAAGAACAAGTGCGTCAAAACATAGTTGGCTATCAAAATGAAAAAGAACTCGCCGAACAGAATGCTGCCCTCCTAGCTCAGCAAAACAAAATCTACTTTGCTGTGGGAGTAGTGATTTTTCTCATCCTGCTGATGATGGCATTCCTTTACCTGAACCTCAGGAAGGTCAAAGCAAAAATTCAATTGCAAAATGAGCAGTTGGCCAACCTCAATCAAACGAAAGACAAGTTCTTTGGCATCATAGCCCATGACCTGAGAAGCCCCTTGCTGGGATTACAGGGTGTAGGTGATCAGGTAAATTTCTTTTTGAAAAAAGGCAAGACAGATCGGCTGGAGGAAATTGCCGTGAGCATTAGTAACACTACAAAAAAATTAACAGATCTACTGGACAACTTGCTCAATTGGGCCTTGCTGCAAAATGGAATGATCCCATATCAACCCGAAAAAGTGAATATCAAAAATTCCATTGATTCCGTCTTCGAGCTGCTAAAGCCTCTGGCCGAAATGAAGGGGCTGGAATTGATCAATCAAAGTGATGAAAACGTATTTGTTTACGCTGATGAAAAAGCTGTGAATACCATTTTGAGAAACCTGATTTCGAATGCCATAAAATATACAGATGACGATGGTCAGGTAAAAGTGGACATCAAAGATGAAGGTGTGTCAGCATCCATCATTATTAATGACTCTGGCACAGGCATTAGCGCTGAGCAGCTTCCTAAGATTTTTGAGCTGGAGAAAGAAAGCAAACAGGGAACCAGAGGAGAAAAAGGGTCTGGGCTGGGGCTCGTACTTTGCAAGGAATTGGTGGAGCTAAACAAAGGATCTATTGGAGTGGAAAGCAGCCCTGGAAACGGATCGACATTTAAATTTAACCTTCCAAAAAACCCCGAAGCTGCCTGATGTCTAACCTCCGCATCTATATTGTAGAAGACGAGTCACTTTATGCCAATCAACTTGAAATGATTGTGGATGAACTGGGATACGATTTGGCAGGGATGTCCGACAATAGCGACACAGCTCGAGAGCAAATTGTCTCGCTCAATCCAGATTTGATATTGGTCGATGTAAAAATCAATGGCTCTATGAACGGAATAGATCTGATCGCTTCATTGGATCAAAATGTACCAGTCATTTTCATTACTTCTTTTGATGATCAAGCTACCTTCAACCGAGCAAAAAGTACCAATCCCTATGCTTACATCACAAAACCATTTGATGCTCAAAATCTGCAAAGAACCATAGAGTTGGCCTTTAATTCTTCAACTCAGCCTGCCGAAAAAAAAAGTGAGTGGGAAAAGGATGTGGTTTTCGAAAACAGCTTCTTCATAAAAACTCGAAATAAACTCGAGAAAGTAGCTATCACTGAAGTTCTGTATTTAGAAGTAGAGGATCGTTATTGCACCATATTTACTGATGCAGGAAAAAAGTATGTATTACGCATGAGTATGGGGGATGTGCAAGACAAGCTCCCGAGCAAAGAATTCATGAGGGTACATCGTAAGTACACCGTGAATCTGAGAAAAATCAAATCAATTGACACACAGGACAATCTGATCTACGTGAATGATGCTGAATTACCTATCAGTCGTTCGCACAAAGAGGAGTTGTTGCAGAAGCTAGAGTGGTTGCAGTAGTTATTTTACCTCTTCTGTCAAAATCTCCGGCTTTCCTTCCAGGGTTTTATGCACGGGACATCTATCCGCGATCTCGATTAATCGTTTCCTTTGCTCATCTGTAAGATCTCCTGTTAATTTAATTTTTCGCTTGATCTGATCGATCTTTCCTTTCGAGCTCTCACTGTTTTCTCCATCCTGCTGATGGATTTTGTCATGAGTAAGTTTTACCTCTACCTCTTTCAAGTCAATCTTTTTGTGATCGGCATACATCCGCATCGTCATCGCCGTACAAGCACCAAGACCCGCAAGTAAATACCCATAAGGTGTTGGACCTTCATCCGCACCGCCCACACTTGGTGGCTCATCTGCTATCATTTGATGCCGCCCGGCTATTACCTCTGTGGTAAATCCTTTTTCTCCAATTCGGGTCCACACCTCACCTTCAGGTGCCTCATCTTGCTCTTTTTGTTCAATGTATCGACTTGACCAGCTCGAAATAATCGATCCAACATACCTCGCATCCTTCTCATTTTGCATCAAATGATCTGCTCCATCGAGCGATACAAAACTTTTAGGGTGCATGGCCTGCTCATAAATCTCCTGAGCATTATTGATCCCAACAATTTTGTCCTGTGGTGAGTGTATGACCAAAAGGGATTTTTTAAGATTCTTTATGACGCCTTTTCTTTCACTGTTTTCCAGATCATCCAAAAATTGTTTTTTCATCTTGAATGTACGGCCTCCAATATTCACCTCTGCCTCTCCTTTTTCTTCCAGCTCTTTTCTTCCTTTATCCAGCAAATGAGTAACATGATCAGGAGATGATGGAGCACCTATGGTTGCAACCGCTCTTACTTTTTCCAGATCGCCAGACACATGCAAAACAGCCGCACCACCCAGCGAATGACCCACCATGATTTGTGGAGCTTGATGGTTTTCTTCCAGGTAAGCATAGGCATCTTTTAGGTCTGATAGATTTGACGAAAAGTTGGTGTCAGCAAACTCTCCTTTGCTTTGACCCAGGCCAGTAAAATCAAATCTCAAAACAGCCATGCCCTGCTGAGTAAATGCAGAACTTATGTGATCTACAGACTTTAAATTTTTGGAGCAAGTGAAACAGTGCGCAAACAGCACAAAGGCCTTTGGCTTTCCAATCAACGGGAAATCTAATCTTGCAGAAAGTTCATGTCCGTCGGTATTTTTGAAACTAACTTTTTTAAATCGCATGAGTTGGATGTTTTTAATCTATCTTGAGCGGAAACAATATGAAACCATTTGTGTCATTAAGCTAATGATTTCTGAATAATGAGAAGTTCCCTCATCATATTAATCCTATCAATTGTCTCCCAGGCTTCTATGGGACAAACCCTCCACTACGAGGTAGTAAAAGGAAGCAAAAAACTTGGGGACATGACTGTGGATAGAACTATTTCTGAGAATCAGGTGAAGTATGAGATTAACAGTCAAGTGACTTTTAGAATCCTGTTTTCATTCACAGTGGACTATGAGTCCACCAGCGAATACAAAAATGGAAGGCTGATAAAAGAGTATACACACAACATGCTCAATGGATCAACACAAAAAAAATCCACAATCTGGTTTGATGGTCAAAAGTATACGCTCGATCTTGATGGGGCGAGAATCACAGTTAAAGAACCAATTGAATACTCAGTAGCAGCCATTTATTTCCAAGAACCTAAGGATGGTCAAAGAGTGTATTCGCCACAGTTTGGCGATTACCTCACATTCGTAAAAATAGGTGATCATGAATATGAGATGGAGTCCCCTGACGGCTTAAATACCTATACATACATCAATGGAATTTGCTCTGAAGTGAAAGTGTCTCGTGATTTTGCAAAGTTCTATTTTATAATGACTCCCGAATCTCTTTTGGCAGTTAAACAGAAGAAAATCATCAGTGGCAGTACGTCTGTAGTAGACTAAATCCTGCGCAGATTCCGGAGGTATTTGAATTAATTGGAAACTCTAACAAGATATTCTATTCGTAACATGGCTGGCTCAATTGAGGTAAAGTCGGAGATAGGAAGAGGATCAAAAATTTATCTTTTCTATTTGGAAAGTAAATAGAGGTAATTTAGCCTTTCAATTTACTTTATCACATGATCACCTGCATAGCCATAGATGACGACCCACTCTTCCTTCAATCACTGAAAGCTTATTTCTGGGAGTATGAAGGAATAGAACTTATCGGGACATTTCAAAATCCGGTAAATGGGATCATGAAAGTGGTAAAGGAAAAACCAGACGTATTGCTTCTGGACCTGGAAATGCCCTATCTGGATGGTTTTGAAGCTCTGGAATCAATGGACAAAAAGCCTAAGGTAATTATGATTTCCGCACACGTAAATCAGCCTTCAAAAGCAAAGCAAATTCAGATAGATAAGTACATCAGAAAAGTCCAACTGGACAAAGACTTACTTAAAAGAACGATTCTGGAAATCGTAGAAGCTAAACCTATTTCTTGAAGAAAGAATCTACAAATTCGGTCTTGTTGAAAACTTGGAGGTCTTCCACTTTTTCGCCTACACCGATGTATTTCACAGGAATTTTGAATTGATCTGAGATTCCAATCACTACGCCTCCTTTGGCTGTCCCATCCAGCTTGGTAACCGCCAGTGAGGATACTTCGGTCGCCTTGGTGAATTCCTTAGCCTGAATGAAAGCATTTTGTCCGGTGCTCCCGTCCAGCACAAGCATCACGTCATGAGGTGCTTCAGGAATGAACTTTTGAACCACATTTTTAATCTTGGAAAGCTCATTCATCAGGTTCACCTTCGTATGGAGTCTTCCTGCGGTATCGATGATTACCACATCTGCATTTTCCTCCTTACCACGTTTAGCCGCCTCAAAAGCGACTGCAGCAGGATCGGTATTCATCCCCTTGGATACCACTGGTACACCTACTCGCTCTCCCCACATAATCAGCTGGTCAACGGCTGCTGCACGGAACGTATCTGCCGCACCCAGAATAACGTTTTTACCAAGCGCTTTAAATTGAGCAGCAAGCTTACCAATAGTTGTTGTCTTTCCAACTCCATTTACGCCAACTACAAGGATAACATATGGTCCATCCGTTTTCGGTAAATCAAAGTCAACGAGATCTTCGGTGTTATTTTCTGACAATAGCCCAGCGATCTCCTCACGTAAAATTTGATTGAGTTCAGATGTGTTAAGGTATTTGTCTTTGGCCACCCGCTCTTCAATCCGATCAATGATCTTCACCGTCGTTTCTACTCCTACATCTGACGTAATGAGCACTTCTTCCAGCTCATCCAGCACATCTGCATCCACAGTGGACTTACCAACTACTGCTTTGTTGAGCTTGGTGAAAAAATTCTGCTTAGACTTTTCAAGCCCTTTATCTAGTGACTCTTTCTTGTCTTTTGAGAAAAAACTTTTTAGACCCATTGCTTACAGGATTAGGATGATGTGGTGAATATAAAAAAAGCCACCCTGACGTGTGCGTCGGAGCGGCCCTTTCCTTCTTTTAGGATTTAATTTCTTACTTCGCCAATGTGTCTTTCACATCACCTTCAAGAACCATCTCTTCTCGGTATGTATAAGATCCATTGTCGCTTTTGATCGCCTTGATCACCTTAGCGTATTTCGCTCCACCTGGTTGCTTAAGGGTTGCTACTACTTTCTTTGCCATGGTTACTTAATTTCTTTATGTACTGTATACTTTCTCATGATCGGGTTGTATTTCTTCAACTCAATTCGATCAGGAGTATTTTTTCTGTTCTTGGTAGTGATGTATCTGCTGGTTCCAGCAAGACCACTGTTTTTGTGCTCTGTGCACTCAAGAATTACCTGGACTCTGTTGCCTTTCTTCGCCATTTTATTTTGTCTTTTCCAAAAAGGAGTGCAAATGTAGTGGAATTAGTTGATTTTAAAAACGTTGAGTTCTCTAATTTTCCCAAATTCCACCACCTACCTTATTACTCTTTATCTAATTCAGGCAAGATGAAAGCATCAAGTGGGCTTGGCTCCTTCATCAGCTTTTCTATCTCCTCACTTTTCCTTGGTGCCAAATCCGACAATAGTTCATTTCCATCTTCAGTGATTAGGATGCAATCCTCGATTCGAACGGCTATTCCCCACCATTTCTCATCACAAGGTGCTCCTTCCGGAATGTAGATGCCCGGCTCAATAGTAATGGCCATTCCTGGCTCCAAATATTCATAATTTCCTTTATCATGAACATCCAGGCCAATGTGATGACCCAAACCATGAGGATAATACAAATGACGCTGATCCACACTTTCGATAATTCCCAACTCCACTAAGCCTTCGTTAATAATCCTTCGTGCTATAGCTGCATCTAGATCTCTTCCAATGTTTACTCCTGGTTTGGCTGCATTGATAGCTGCATCTTGAGCTTTATAAACCAAGTCATATATAGCCTTTTCCTCTTTCGAGAATTTACCATCTACAGGAATGGTTCTGGTTACATCCGCCGTGTATCCATGATACTCAGCTCCGAGATCCATCAGGATCATTTTATCACTATTGATCTCCGGTTTGTAGTTCTCTATATAATGAAGGATACATCCGTTGTTTCCTTCTCCTACAATCGATGGGTAGCCCTCATACTCAGCCTGATATTTTTTGAACACAAACTCGTGAATGCCCTGAACTTCTCGCTCACTCAAACCAGGCTTCATTGCTTTCATTACCTCCGCCTGACCAATGCACGAAATATCTACAGCTTTTCTTAACAACTCAATTTCTTCTTTTGTCTTGATACCTCTCAAATCCTTCATGATTTGATCCAGAGTTTCCATATCAATGTTGTTTGCAGCAGATTCAATCGTCAGGTCTCCTTCAGTAGGGTATCCCACCTTTCGTTTGAATGATGCGATCAAATCATACAGGTCACCTTCGGTGTTCGTATCCCTTACATCATTGAAAAAATCGTAGAAGAGGACTTTATCAAATTTTGAGAAGTCAATATTATAATCCTCAAAATCAGTGTTGTTGAATACCTGATTAAACTCCAACTTTTCTTTTACACCGGCAATACCCATCCTTCTGCCGGTCCACATTTCGGCCATTGCGTTTCTTGGCTGGATGAAGATTATTTCATCAAAGTTTCCTTCAGGGCCTTCTTGCTCCGATTTAAAAATCATCAAAACGGCATGAGGCTCCTTATATCCTGTCAGATAATAAAAGTTAGGATCTTGATGATAGACATAATCCACATCATTGGCGCGATTTCTTACGGGATTTGCAAAAAATACAGCCACAGAGTTTTCGGGCATTTTTTCTCTTACCAACGTTCTACGCTCCTTGTGAAATTTGCTTGAAAGGAAATCTGTTGGCTCGTTTTGACCAAATACGGTCAATGAAATAAAACAAACTGCAAGGGTGAGAAACTTCTTCATCATGTTGTAAATTTTTTAGAGCATTAAATATAGCATGCAAGCTCTCCATAAAGGAATTCGAATCCAATAGCTGGTCACATGTTTGGATAAAAGGCACAAAAAAACCCTGACAATTTTTGTCAGGGTTTCAATTTCTTTTTCAATCAACCTTACTTGATCACCATGCCGTTGGCACGTGCCTTTTTCAGCACAGAAGTGATTCCATTTTTGTTGATTGTTCTAAGCGCTGAAGTTGACACTTTCAACGTGATCCACGCATCCTCTTCAGGAATGTAGAAACGCTTCTTCTGAAGATTCGGATTAAATCTTCTTTTGGTTTTATTGTTAGCGTGAGAAACGTTGTTTCCTACTTGTGGTCTCTTACCGGTTATATCGCAAACTTTTGACATCTTTCTCGTCCGTTTTCAAAAATGGAGTGCAAATATCGGGATTTCAATCCAATATGCAAACTATTGATAAACAAATTCCTGAGACTCCCGAACTGATCAATGTTTAATCACATTTTCATGACCGTATGGACAGTGTAAACAGGCATTTCCACAACAATAACCTCGCTTGAGAAGGAACTTCTCCGTAAGAACCATTTTTCCCTGCTTGTTTATATAAAAATCCTCCTGGTCTAACTGATCTTTCAATTGTGCCTCAGTGCTTAAATTGTTAATCTTGCATTTCGGATTAAACGGCAAAATTATGATAGAAAATAAGACAATGACGAGTGAAGAGCTAATAAAGCTGGAAGACAAGCATGGCGCACATAATTATCATCCACTACCAGTGGTGTTGTCAAAAGGTGACGGTGTGTACGTTTGGGATGTAGAAGGAAAAAAATATTTTGATTTTCTATCTGCCTACTCAGCTGTAAACCAAGGGCATTGTCACCCAGCCATTGTGGGTGCCATGAAGGAGCAAGCTGAAACACTAACATTGACCTCCCGGGCTTTCTATAATGATGTGTTAGGTCCTTATGAAAAATTCATTACCGAATACTTTGGTTTTGACAAGGTACTTCCAATGAATACAGGGGCAGAAGCTGTGGAAACAGCCATCAAACTCTGTAGAAAGTGGGCATATGAGAAAAAAGGAATTGATGAAAACAAAGCTCAGATCATCGTTTGTGACAACAACTTCCACGGAAGAACAACCACAATCGTATCATTCTCAAATGATCCGGTAGCCAATAAAAACTTTGGCCCATATACACCTGGCTTTATTCGCATTCCTTATAATGACTTAAACGAGCTTGAGCAGGCAATTCAAGGAGAAAATATAGCCGGATTCCTTGTTGAGCCAATTCAGGGAGAGGCTGGAGTGATGGTTCCTGATGAAGGATACCTGAAAAGGGCAAAAGAAATTTGCGAGAAACACAATGTCCTTTTCATTGCGGATGAGGTTCAAACCGGTATCGCAAGAACTGGAAAAATGCTGGCTGTAGATCATGAAAATGTAAAACCAGATGTACTAATACTTGGTAAAGCTATCTCAGGTGGCGTGTATCCTGTTTCGGCCGTTTTAGCGGATGATCGCGTGATGGAGGTGATCAAGCCTGGTCAGCATGGATCTACATTCGGAGGCAACCCTGTTGGAGCGAAGGTGGCCATCGCTGCACTTACAGTTGTTAAAGATGAAAACCTGGCTGAAAATGCTCAAAAGCTCGGTGAAATTTTCAGAGATCGCATGAACAAAATGATCGAAAAGTCTGATCTGGTTCAGTTGGTAAGGGGTAAAGGCTTGTTGAATGCAATCGTGATCAACGATACAGAGGAAAGCTCAACAGCTTGGGACATCTGCATGAAACTTAGAGACAATGGCCTGCTTGCTAAGCCAACACACGGCAACATTATTCGATTTGCACCACCTTTGGTTATGACTGAAGAGCAACTTCATGAATGTTGTGATATTATCGAAAAGACGATAGCAGAGTTTAAGAAGTAAAATCTACTCTTTAATCGAAAACACCGAAAGCGGATATCTATAAAGGTTTCCGCTTTTTTTATTTTTAGAAAAACTTAGCCTACCACGCATGAAATCTCTAGTTCTTCTTTTCTTGCTTTTAGCAACTCATTTCTCCATTGGCCAAACTAATCCTGATCAGTTCGAGAAACTTAAGACTCTATCTTTTTCAAACCCAGATTCGGTAATTGGAATTGCCAAAAATCAACTAAAAAATAAGCGTTTGGATAATAATGATATATCATATTTTCATCTGTTGATAGGCATTGCTTACCGTAACGCCGGGGATTTTAAAACTGGCCTCCTTCATTCCGATACCGCCTTTCACCTAAGTGAAACAAGAAAAGTAAAAGCCAACTCATATCATAATAAGGCTGTCTGTTACCGATATCTTGGAGAATATGACTCTGCCATCTCCTATAACCTTAAAGCATTGAAAATCTTCGAGGAAGAAGGAGACTTGAAAGAACAGGCTATTGTACTAAATAGCCTTGGAGTTGTCAACATGAAGTCAGGTGATTTTGATCGGGCACTTTATTACTACAACAAAACTTTGGAAATAAATACTGGCGAAGATGTTGACAACTTTTCAGATGTCCTTAATAACATAGCTATTATCTACGCCAACACTGGAAAGCTAGACTCCTCAGAGATGTATTTCAGAAAGTCGCTCAACTATGAGATTGAAGTGAATAACCTGAAAGGAATAAGTGCTGGACTGAACAATTTAGGTGCATTAAAGTACTACCAGCAAGATTTGGACAGTTCGGTGATTTACTTCCAGCGATCTCTTCAAATTGATAAAAAGCTTGGGGACAAACAAGGCATTCCAGCTGTGATGGGGAATATTGCCGAGGTGGCTAAAGAAAATGGAGCCTTTAACCTTGCAGAGGCCTATCTAGATAGTAGTATACTATTAAGTCGGGAAATTGGCAGCAAAAGGGATCTTGAAAATGCATACTTAAATAAATCAGGTCTCTATCAAGCCAAGGGGGACTTTGAGAAAGCATTTGACAATTTGCTAATATCAAAAGCGTATGCGGACAGTTTGATTAGTGAGGAAAAAAACAAGGCTATTGTAGAGCTGGAAACGCAATACGAAACGGAAAAAAAGGAACAACAAATTTCCTTGCAAGAGGCACAATTGGCGGAACAAGAGGCTACCATATCAAGAAATCGTATTGCACTCATTGCTTCGATCTCAGCACTCATCTTTCTTGTAATTATTGGAGCTTTATGGCGAAATCGATTAAGAAAAAAACAACAGTTGAAACTGCAGGAAGCTCAACTAAAAGCACGTGAAAGTGAAATCATTGCAACGATAGCCTCCCAGGAAAAAGAACGCGCCAGATATGCCCGAGACCTCCACGATGGGTTTGGTCAGATGATCTCCATTTTAAATATGAACCTCAAAAACCTAGAAGGAAGTCCTAAACCGGATGAACGTCAGAAAGTTTTTCAAGAATCCTCCAAGGTGATCAATGATATGTACGGCGAACTCAAAAACATCTGTTTCGATTTGATGCCACAGACCCTGATCAAAAATGGACTGGAAAGTGCGCTTCATGAATTTGTTGAGCGCATCAATGCAGCAGGCAAAATCTTCATTGAGCTTAATGTATTTGGAATGGATGAAAGACTTTCTGAGATTCAGGAAATCTCTTTTTATCGTATCTCTCAAGAGTGGATTAACAACATTCTGAAATATTCTGATGCTGAAAAAGTCACACTCCAAATAACCAGAGACGAAGGAGAGATAACACTCTTGATCGAGGATAATGGGTCTGGCTTTGACAAGAACTTATTGACCCAGGGGAAAGGAAACGGCTGGAAAAACCTGAACACAAGGACCAACCTAATCAAGGGTGAACTGGAACTGGAAACACACCCGGACAACAAAGGCAATACGCTTATTGTAAATGCTCCGAGACAATTGCAACATGCGGAACAAAAAGTAGAGATAGCCTAAATAGTCGGAGTTATCCTTCATTCCTCTTAATTCAACGAAAAGGTCAATATAGGAATATCATTCCAACTTTTATTTCCACAAATTAGAAGGATGAAACCAACAGTTTTTGTCATCCTACTGGTTTGCACTCAAGCTCTATTTTCTCAACAAATAGATCAAAAACTACTCTCCACTGTTGCTGAAATTAGAAAAACCAACTGTGATAGTGCACTCAGTCTGCTTCCATCTAATGACATTGAGTCCCTGACAAATCAGGAATTAAAAGCACAAGCATTTCTGGAGCTTGGCTACACCCATTATTGCCTGGGAAATTTCAACCTCGCACTTGAGAATTACCAATCTTCGCTGGATCTTTTCATCACGATAAATTCAAAATCAAAACCTGCAGAAATCCTAAATTTAATCGGCACCCTCCAAAAAAAACAAGGTGACTTTGGGCTGGCTGAAAAGTATTTCAATGAAGGTCTGGAATATGCCATTGCTAAAAATGACTCACTCGGTATTGGAAATAGCCTCAACAATATTGGGGTATCGCTCTTTCAGCAAAACAAGTTTGAAGAGTCACTCCAGTACTACGTAAAATCGACACTTATAAAATCTGATATTGGTGATACGATTGGCCTAAGCTACAATTATGACAACTTAGGCATGACCTACACGAAACTAGGGAGATTTGATAGTGCTGAATACTATTTTGAGAAAGCAGCTCAATTCAAGTTGCTTATTGAAGATAAGGTCGGATATGCGATTGTCAAAAACAATGCCGGTGAGATGTTGCTGGAACTTGGTAAAATACAAGATGCAGAAACTTACTTTCTAGAAGCTCTTGCCATCGCACGTGAGGTGTCTTTTCCAGATTTTAAGCGACATGTCTTATATATGCTCTCCATTGTAAAAGAACAAAGTGAAAATTTTAAAGATGCCCTTAGCTATTTCAAAGAGCATATTGGAGTAAAAGACAGTCTCTTCAATGAAAGAAAAAGTCAGCAGGTAGCCGAGCTAGAAACCAAATATCAAACAGAGAAGAAGGAGGCAGAAATTCAAACACAAAAAGCAGAAATCAAACAAAAAAATTTGATGCTTTATGGGTCTGGAGTTATCATCATGCTCCTTGGCTTAACGTATTTCCAAAATAAGCAGAAGATAAAATTAAAGGCCGAAAAGCTGATAGAAGCTCACCAGCGAATGGCAAGAGAAGCGGAAATAAGAGCAACAATAGCTTCTCAAGAAAAAGAACGATCACGGTATGCCAGAGACCTGCATGATGGATTCGGACAGATGATCTCCATCCTGAACATGAACCTAAAAAATTTGGAAGGAAGCCCCAAACCAAATGAGCGTCAAAAAGTCTTTGAAGAATCATCCAAGGTAATCAATGAAATGTATGGCGAGCTCAAAAACATATGCTTTGACCTGATGCCCCAGACCCTGATTCAAAACGGATTACAAAGCGCACTCCGGGAATTTGTAGAACGCATCAACACCACAGGAAAAATTTTCATCGAGCTAAATGTTTTTGGGCTGTCCACAAGGCTTTCGGAAGTTCAGGAAATCTCCCTTTATCGCATTTCACAAGAGTGGATAAATAATATCTTAAAATATTCTGATGCTGAAAAAGTCACACTGCAAATAACCAAGGACGTTGGGGAAATAACTCTCCTAATAGAAGACAATGGATCTGGTTTTGATAAAACGGCGCTTACTTCTGGAAAGGGAAATGGCTGGAAAAATCTGAACACCAGAACCAATCTGATAAAGGGTGAACTGGAACTGGAAACACACCAAGGGAGAAAAGGGAATACGCTCATTGTCAATGCTCCCTCCACAACTTCACTATCAAAAGTTTCTGATCAATATACCGTGAAAACGGTATAGCTTTCATTTTAATATTAGTCCTTCTTTGGCATTAAATATTAGCGCCAAGAAGGAAACCAAATGAATTTACTATCTTTCATAAGTAGAGATAAACCTGCTCGAATGAAAATTTTTCTTACAGACGATCACGCCATCCTTCTGGGTGGTCTAATCAAAATTTTATCAGCTGAAGATGACCTGGAGGTAGTGGGATCTGCTGGTTCTGTAAAAGAAACTCTGGATTCGCTTACTCAAAAAACAATTGATCTACTCATTACAGACTACAACCTCCCCGATGATGATGGACTCACCCTTGTCCGCAGAGTAAAACAAAAATACCCTGATATAAAAATAATTGTGCTTAGCATGCACGATGAGGCTCATCTTATCAAAGAAATTCTGAAAGAAGGTGTGGACGGATACATCCTCAAAAAGGACTCACATGAAGAGTTAGTGAGTGCAGTAAGGGCTGTGGGTAATGGAAAAGTATACCTCAGTTCCGATGTGAATAGCATGCTGATGAAGGGGCTCAATGGCACGGGAGAACAAAAACTGCTGACAGATCGTGAGCGAGAAATCCTGAAACTTATTGCCAAAGAATATACCAACCGGGATATGGCTGAAGAGCTGTTTATCAGCGAGCGTACGGTGGAAACTCACCGAAAAAACATCTTCCGCAAAACCGGTACCAACAACCTTGTAGGCCTCATCAAATTCGCCTACGCCAACAACCTTATCTGACCTCCATCTACGGGTTTCACGGTATATAAATATCCCCTCCTCAAAGGATTATATCGGAGGTTTTATTCGCCAAACTTTGACTCATAAAATTAACCGCGAATAAATTCGATCCGACATGAAACATTTATTAAAAACTATTTTAAGTCTGGCGCTCATAGTAGTGTTTGGCCAGGCAAAATCACAGGATGCCTTATGGCAGCTGGATTTTGACAGTGAAGTAGAATGGAACAGCATTACCGAGAGTGGTATTTTGCTGGTAGGCACCAAAGACTTCACACTCCATGGTGTAGATAGCCGTGATGGAAACATCCTTTGGTCCAGCGAAGCTTTCGAGCAAGCTAAAAAAATGAAAGGCCCGGATGGCAAAAAAGTGGAAGCAAAATATGCTTTTGAGAATTTCATCCGTGTATTAAAAGATGACGAGTATCCTGAGGTTTCAGATTACATCGAACTGAAGTTTACAGATGGATATCAGTACAGACAGTACGCTGTGATCAATATTCAGACTGGTGAAGAGGTGATCAGCCCCAAAATTGCAGAAATGCCAATCATCAAGATACCGTTCTTCGGTGAGATGGCACAGTTCAACTACAACGGCACAGGGTATATTCCTGAGCTTAGAATGGTGATCATCTCAACCAATTTTGAAGATTATACCAAAAAAGGAGCACCGCTAACAACTCTCACCAAAATGGTAGATCTCCTGTCTCAAAAGATCATTTGGACTAATGAGGAAATTGCAGTGAATGGCTTCCCGGCATTATTAGAGGACGGAGATATCGTGCTTCCCGGCACAACGCAGATTGCTAAGATGAACCCTAAAACAGGCGAGGTAAAATGGGCTTATAATACTGAGCATAGAAAGCAAGTGTTCGAAAGTTTTGACCTAAGTCTTGACCTTTCTAAGGGATACTTCTTCGAAAAGAAGAAAAACAGCGGGTCGCTCTCTGCTCTGGATATGAAAACAGGGAAAAAGCTTTGGGAGCAGGAGCTCAAACTCAAAGTTGTGCCGGTAATGTCAGCTGTAAGAGACGGGGTTGTTGTCATCGATGACAAGTGGTTCACCATGTATGACCTGAAGAATGGAAGTGTGAAATGGGAAGTGAAGAAAATCGATGGATACATCGTGGACTTGGGTGATAAAGGAATCCTGGCGACCTCCAAGGATAAGCAACTCATGTTGATCAATCGAGACAATGGATCTGTAATCTGGGATCAAAAAATCAAAGGAATCAACATTGATCAAATTGCTGCCACAGGGGTAATGTATACTGACCTTAAAGGAAGATTAGGATACATCCAATTTGATGGAGAGCTAATCTGGGACAAAAAAGGAATGCTCGAAGTTCCGTCACTGAGATACAAGCCAGAGCTAACAAAAGAGATCATGGTAATCGACGGGGATCTGTTTGAAGTTGATCTTTTGACAGGAGATTACAAGGTGCTTCATAAGAATCTTTCCGGAAAATTTAAAGGAGAAGATGCAGCACCTACCGAGGTTCAGCTAGTTGCAGGAGGTTACCTCTTTAGCGATGAAAACAACCTGGTGATGCTAGAGCAGGATGGTTCAGTAAGATTTGAAAAATACTGGGAAGCACCGGGCTTGAGTCTTGCTGCAAAAATTGCCCTTAGAGCAGCGCAAGCTTCTGTAATGGCTATGGGGGCAGCCTCTCAAATGAAGTCTTCACAGATTGCTGCAAATTCTTACTATGGAGCGAATGACTACTACAGTAAAATGTATGCTCAGCAAGCAGAAGACCTATTCAAAGCAGCTAGTATGGTTGGTGCAGAGGCTAAGAAGAAATTTAAAGCTTCCGTAACCAAAGGTGACATCCGAATGATCCTGACTCGTGTAGGTGAAGGTGGTCAGGGTAAGAGTTCAGGGCTTGTGAAAGTAGACCGAAGAACAGGCGAGGAGTTGGGTACACTTCAACTTGGAGATAAGGAGCCAATCTATGATTACGATCAGGTTTCCGGACAGGTCTTCTTCAAGTCAGACAAAAAGCAAATCATTAGTTATAGTTTTTAATTTTCTCAAATGGTTCAGCGATCGGCCCGTGCGGCTGATCGCTTTTTTTCTTTAAAAAACCACACCATCATGAAAAAAATACTGCCTCTGATCTCATTATTGGTCGGTAGTTTGATCTTCGCTCAGCAAAGTGAGTTAATCATCCGACAAGGACACACAGCTGGTATCAATATGGTTCAGTATTCTCCTACCGGAAAATACATCTACTCTGCCAGTGATGATAAATCCATCAAGATGTGGGACGTTCAAACCGGCATAGATGTAAATACATTCAACGCACATGAAGCTCCTGTCAACTCCATACATCTTTCCAAAGACGGAAGTCTGCTGGTGAGTGCCGACATGAATGGCACTGTCATTCTTTGGGACGCATTAACCGGAGAGGTCAAAACAAAAATCAACGCCCACACAGGTTCTGCCAACACGGCCAAGCTTTCTCATGATGGTTCCTCCATTTTTACCGGAGGTGATGACGAAAAACTCAAAATGTGGAACATCAGCGGAGACTCCATCAAAACCATTTCAGGATTTTCCGCCCCCATTATGAACCTGGCGGTTTCTCCAAATGGAGATCGCGTAGTGACGGGAGGAGGTAAAAACAATGGTGTTGAAGTAAAGCTCATAGATCCAGAGAAGGGGAAAATTCTGGCGGACGCACTGGACAATGTCAAGGGTTCAGGTGCCGCGCTTGCCTACACCAAAGCAATCATGACTGGATTTGCTGTCATCGGAAACGTAGCAAATGGCAGGGTAGGAAAAGATATGACCACCATCTTCGTGATGACTTACTCAAATATCCAATTCACCAATGACGGAAAAAGAATCCTTTTCTCTCAAAATATTTTCACCCCATTTATCGCCGAAAAAGGTGAAGAAGAGGAGACTGGAAACGCCAGCGTTTCACTCATTGAGTTGAGTGACGATCGGCAATCATTTGGTGAGGTGTCCAAGCCGATCAGATGGCAGCTGAACAACCCTCGAGGGGTGGCCATTTTAAGCCAGGATGAAACCAAGGTAATTGTCAACGAAGAACGATCGATCAAAGTCTATGATATTGAAAACGCAGACTTCCCCGAGCCGGGCAATAAAGAAGCCATCAACTATGTGCCGCCGGTAGCAAAAGAAATTAAGAATGTTACGAGAAACACCAATTGGCTGGCTCTGTCTCCGGACTATCGAACTATTGTCACTTCCGATCAGAAAAGACAACTGAAGCTCTACGATTATGAAACCGGAAGAAAAATCCGCGACATGGAAGGATACGTACAGCCCGCTCTTGCAGCAGATGTAATGCCCGATGGAAAACACATCTTGGTTGGCTCGCTGGATCGGGACATGACCATGTGGGACATTACCACCGGAACGCTGGTCAGAACTTTCGATCGATCCTCGGATATCAACCACATTGATGTTTCAAAGGATGGTAAATACATGGCTACCACCGCTGTAAATACGTCCTTCATGAAAATATGGAATTTCAGCACAGGTCGGCTTTACAAAACACTGAAAGAGAAAAAGGACAACATGGTTTGGGTAAAATTTAATCCAAATGATGAAGACAAAGTGTGGGCACTGACTGATGCCGATGACCTGAACGAATGGTCCATTTCAGACTTTAAAAGCAAACGATACAAGGCAGATTATCGAACCCTTGAAGACAAGTTTGAACGAGGAGATTACTCTATCACCTTTGATGGCTATGAAGTTTCCGTAAAAAAGGGAAACACTGAAATTATCTCCGATACACAGCAAGGTGTTGTAACTGACGCAGTGTTCAGCATAGATGCAAGGTTTGCCATTACTACAAATGAATCAGGAGAAATAGCACTCTATGATCTTCAGCAAGGCAAGAAAACGTTGAGTATGGCACTCATTGAAGAGAGTGGATTCATCGCCTACACCCCAGATTTCTATTATACCTCCTCCAAAAATGCAGCTAAGGCGATCGCATTTAAAGATGGTAACGATGTGCTCCCTTTTGAGCAGTTGGAAATCAAATACAATCGCCCTGATATAGTAGCCAAAACGCTTGGATACGCACCTCAAAAGCTCATAGACTCTTATGCTGCAGCTTATCAGAAACGTCTGAAAAGGCTTGGCTTCAGTGAAGATGATTTATCCAGCTCCAATGAGCTTCCAAAAGTCCATGTCGATATCCTCTCAATACCACTGGAAACAGATCAGAGGATGCTTACTTTCCAAGCCAAGGCGAGTGACAAAAATCAAAACATCAACAGACTGCAGATTTATGTAAACGATGTGCCTGCGTTTGGATCCAAAGGGATTTCCGTGAGCCCATCCAACAAGCTAACCAAGGACATTACCTTGGAGCTCGGCAAGGGATTGAACGAAATAAAAGTCACCGCTATTAACAGCAAAGGATTAGAATCCCTTCCTCAAACTTTTGAGGTACAGCTCACTACAGATTTTGACAAACCGGATTTGTATCTGGTATCTATCGGTGTGTCCAAGTATCAGCAAAGCCAGCACAATCTCGCCTTTGCAGCCAAGGATGCTGCTGATGTAATAGCTGCTATGAATGGCTCTGCAGCCTATGAAAATGTCTTTGAGAAATTGATCATTAATGAGCAGGCAACTGATGCAAACATTCAAGCTGTACGGGCTTTCATTGAAAAAGCTGGAGTTGATGATGTAGTCATGATCTTCATTGCAGGCCATGGCGTGCTGGATGATAGTTACACGTACTACTTCGCCACCCACAACATGGACTTCAACAACCCATCGAGTGGTGGTTTATCCTATGAGCAGTTGCAAGCACTAATTGATGGGATCAAATGCAGAAATAAGCTTTTGATGATGGATACGTGCCATTCCGGGGAGTTGGATGAGGACGATATCGAAGATGCTGAGCAGTCCATTACTTCGGTAGGCTCAGTAGCATTTCGCTCCACCGGATCATTAATCAAGTTAAAAGAAAACAGTTTTGGTTTGGACAATACACTTGAGCTATCCAAGTCACTTTTTGGGGATATGCGAAAAGGAACGGGCGCGACAGTGGTGTCAGCAGCAGGCGGGACAGAGTTTGCCGCAGAGGGCTTAAACTCAGACAATGGACTGTTTACTAGCTGCCTAATCCAGGGATTGAGAACCCGACGCGCCGACCTGAACAGAAATAGAGACTACACTGTCTCTGAAATCAGGCAATACATCGGAGAGCAGGTGATCCTGCTAAGCAATGGCAAACAAGTTCCAACCTCCAGAGAAGAAAACATTAAAAACGATTTTAGAATCTACTAATATGAGATACATAATTTTTTGGGTTGCACTGATTGCTTTTGAGGCATCTGGTCAATCGTATACGGTCATCCACGTTATTGGGAAAATCTATGATGCTCAGTCCGGGCAGTATCTGACTAAGGGAAGCAAGTTGGCATCAGACGCTAATCTGAAATTTGAGACAGAAGATGCCCGTGCAGCAGTTCTAAGTTCCAGTCGGGGTAGGTTTATCGTACAGCACGATGCAACTTCAAATTCACAAAGTGATGCACTTTACGCCCTCTCCTCAGTAATCTCACCGGTCCGAGGCAGGCTGAGTACACGTGCAGGAGGCATCAATAACGCACTGGATTTTCAAAAGCATTTCAACGATGGCGCTGTGGCTTTGCTTGGCAAGCAATATGAAATAGAGGTTTCTCCCTCAGCCTTTCCTATGGCTGAATCAACATTTTTCTACGCTCAATACCAGTTCAATGGGGAGACGATCAATAAAAAGCTGGGGAGCGAAGAGAACAACCTTATCATCGACCTTAGTACTTTTTTCAGTGTAGATGGAAATCCAATTGATCCTTCTCAGGTAAGTGATGCCAAGCTATACTACCACGATGCAAGCAAGGGATCTTCCACATTCATCACAGACATGAATATCAATTATGTGGATGATGAAACGTTGAAATCAATAGCAGAGCAATTTCCTGATAATACTGAATATGTTTACGAGCTGATCAACTCCATGTATGGAAAGTGTACTTCTGAACAAGTTGATAAAGCCCTTGAAGATCTGTAAGAAATAAAATGAAAAAAGGAATTGTCATAGCGCTCATTGGCATCAATACCCTCGCCATGATGGTGCTGACTTTCTATTTAATGAAGCTTCCATGGCTTGCTGGAGACGAAAAGTTTCTTATTTGGGCTACCACCGTCATGGATTTTTCCAATCGGGATCGTCCGGAATCAGAGGACTTTGCCTTGATCAACACTTCCTACGATCTCCAGCTGATCGATCGATATGATGAGTTTGGCTTTCCTATCGGAAATCAGGCCATTACCGACAGGCAAAAACTTACCCGGCTTCTGGAGGTCATAAACAATGGAGAGAAAAAGCCAAAGTACGTTATCATAGACATCCATTTTGTGGATTCAACAGCTTATGATGAGGGCTTGGCTACTCAGCTGGGGCAACTAGATAATGTCATCCTCTCAGCCCACATCAATGATGAGGGTGTTTTGGAAAAACCATTGTTTGAGGAAATAAACTATGGTATTTCAGATTACCTCATTGGAAGTGCCTTCGATGGCGTGTACAAATACCAGTTGATTTATGAAGACTCCCTTAAGCTCTTGCCACTAAAAGTACACGAAGCACTTGATGGAAATGAAAGTGAGAAACAGGGTCCTTTTGTAAAGCTAGGGTCTGCATGGACATTGAATAACTTCATTATGAACTACCGCATACTTCAAAAAGATATCTATGATCTGGATGCTGGATTTAATCCTGTGAGCATGGGCGAACTGCTTTATTTGTCGGATGAAGACGTTCAAAATTTCACATCAGATAAGATTGTGGTCATTGGAGATTTCTTTGAAAATGACATGCATGAAACTGTATTGGAGATCACTGCCGGCCCGTTGATTTTACTCAACGCCTACCTCACATTGCACCACGGAGATACAATTGTTAATTTCTCGTTTCTACTCCTCATGACGGCAGCTTATGCACTACTTAGCTACCTGGTTTTTGTGGAAGGAGATATCATTGAAAATTATATCAACCGGATATCAGGAAAGAAATTGGCCAGATACCTTGCTGGATTTGCGAGCTATCTTATACTGCTGACTTTACTTTCATTAGTCACTTACTGGCTTTTCAATATTCACATCAATGTCTTTTTCATGGCTGTTGCATTTTACTTAATGGATCGTTTTGCGGATCTGATTTTTTATAAATCCTCTTGAGTAAAAAATCATGAATTTTGGTGAGACTAATTCATGACTGGAGCCCCGGCGATCTTTCGTTGGGGTTTTTTATTGCCTCCATCGATTTTGAAGTATTATTGCAATTGAATCACAATCGAAGGATTTTATGGCAGACGTAAGACACAACTGGACTCTGGAGGAAATCTCAGAAATTTACCACAAGCCTCTCATGGAGCTGGTATTCGAAGCAGCTACGATGCATCGAAAATATCATGATCCAAAGGAGGTGCAGGTCAGCAGTCTTATATCCATTAAAACCGGAGGCTGTCCGGAAGATTGTGCCTACTGTCCTCAGGCAGCTCGCTACCATACGGACATCAAAGTGCATAAACTTATGGAAGTGGATGAGGTGCGCGCACAAGCAGAGTCTGCCAAAGCAAACGGAGCTTCCAGAATGTGCCTGGGTGCTGCATGGAGAGAAGTGCGAGACAACCGTGATTTTGATAAAGTGCTGGACATGGTGAAAACGGTGAACAGCTTGGACATGGAAGTGTGCTGTACCCTGGGTATGGTGTCGGAAGAGCAGGCGAAAAAGCTGGCTGATGCAGGTCTGTATGCCTACAACCACAACATCGACACGTCCGAAGCATACTATGACGATATCATCTCCACCAGAGAATATGATGATCGATTGAAAACCATTGATAATGTGCGTAAAGCGAAAATTTCTGTTTGCTCTGGTGGTATCATTGGCATGGGAGAATCTGCAGAAGACCGAATGGGTATGCTCCTAACACTCGCCAATATGGATCAGCACCCTGAATCTGTTCCGGTAAATGCATTGGTACCCGTAGAAGGAACTCCACTTGCTGAACAGCCAAGGGTAGCAGCTCATGAGCTGATTCGGATGATTGCAACAGCACGCTTGGTAATGCCGGAATCTGTGGTAAGATTGTCTGCCGGACGTGAGGGCATGAGCCTGACCGAACAGGCACTTTGCTTCATGGCTGGAGCCAATTCCATTTTCGCTGGTGATAAATTACTTACCACTCCAAACCCGGACTTCAACGACGATAAAGAAATGTTCGATCTGTTGGGTCTGGTACCAAGAGAGGCATTTAAGGGTGTGAAGAAAGAAGAACTTGTATAATAACATCCCCCTAACCCCCTTCGAAGGGGGGTTCCCTTTTTAATTAAGATGTGAATGTTCCCTTGAGGGACAACAGGGGCGTAAATAAGGAGGGTTAAATTTTGAACAGCTATCAAAAAGCACTTCAAGAACGTAAAAACCAACACCTGTTGCGTACGCTTCCCCTCCCTCCAGAAGGGATTGACTTTTATTCCAATGATTATCTAGGGCTCGCTCAATCACAGAGTTTGAGCTTGGCTATTCAAGAAGAATGTAGACAGGCTCCACAACTTAATGGTGCAACCGGCTCCCGACTACTCAGCGGCAACAGTACGTATGCTGAACAAGTCGAGCAGGAAATTGCAGCTTTTCACAACGCTGAAAGCGCACTGGTCTACGCTTCTGGATACACCGCCAATATTGGACTGATCTCCAGCCTTGCCACAAAAGACACAACCATAATCTGCGATGAATTGATTCATGCCAGCCTCATTGACGGGGCGCGGTTAGGACTTGCCAAAAAAGTTCGCTTCAAGCACAACGATCTTGATGACTTGTCAGGCAAACTGAATAAAAATAGCGGCCAGAAAATTGTCCTTGTTGAGTCAGTTTACAGCATGGATGGAGACATCTGTCCGCTGAAAGAAATTAGTACAATGTGCCAGGAAAAAAATGCATTGCTAATTGTGGATGAAGCTCACGCTATTGGGATTTATGGAGAAAATGGAGAAGGGCTGGTTCAACAGGAAGGATTGGAAGATCAGGTTTTTGCTCGTATTATGACCTTTGGGAAGGCACCCGGAATTCATGGAGCGGCGGTGGTCGGCCCGGCATGGCTAAAAGAATATCAGGTCAATTTTTCCAGGTCTCTCATTTTTTCAACTGCTCCATCAAATCACCACTTCGCAAGTATTTCTGCCATGTTTCAGCATCTTCCAAAATGCAGCGCAGATCGTAATCAACTGAAAGAAATAGTATCGTATTTCACCAGTAGAAGGAAAAAGTCTGACCGAAACTGGCTTGATTCAATGACTCACATCCAGTCACTCATCGTACCTGGAAACGAGCAGGTGGTAGCATTGGCAAACAAGCTCAAAGACGCGGGTATCAACGCATTGCCTATTCGAAAGCCAAGTGTACCGGAAGGTGCCGAGCGAATTCGATTCTGTCTTCACGCCTACAATACCAAAGAGGAGATAGATTTGCTGTTTGAAACATTAAAATGACCTGTCACATTGAGCCAATCGAAATGTGTACTTCGACAAGCTCAGCATGACACATTTCTATGAAACAAAAAATCATCATAGCAGGCATCAGCACTGATACTGGCAAAACGGTGGCCTCTGCGATCCTATGCAAAGCACTTGAGGCAGACTACTGGAAACCTGTGCAGGCAGGAGACCTGGAAAACACCGACTCACACAAAGTAAAACGGTGGTCACCGGAGACCATCATTCATCCGGAAGCCTACCGCCTGACACAACCCATGTCGCCTCATGCTGCTTCAGATATTGACAGTGTTCAAATTGAAGCATCCAACCTCCAAATACCAACCGACAAGCCTCTTATCATCGAGCTGGCTGGTGGACTGATGGTTCCTTTGCGCACAGACTTTCTCAACATCGACTGGGTAGCGCAGGTCAAACTTCCAGTGATCCTTGTATCCAACTATTATCTGGGTAGCATCAACCATACACTCCTTTCCCTCTCTGCTTTAAAGAGTAGAAACATTCCGCTTCTGGGTATCATCTTCAATGGTGAAAAGAATCCATCTACTTTTGATGTGATCATGAATCGCTCCAATGCAAAATGCCTGTTAGAGATAAATAGAGAAACAGAAATCACACCTGAAATCATCACAAGCTATGCCGAACAAGTCGACCTTTGATCCAACTCTTCTTGATTTCGATAGGGACCATATCTGGCATCCGTATACCTCACTGACCAACCCTCTGCCTACCTATCCGATAGTTTCAGCTGAAGGTGTAAGATTGAAATTAGAAGATGGACGGGAACTCATCGACGGGATGTCCAGCTGGTGGACAGCCATTCATGGATACAATGTCCCTGAGCTAAATGAAGCGGCCAACGAGCAATTGAGTAAAATGTCTCATGTGATGTTTGGTGGTATCACACATGAACCAGCAATCAAGCTGTGTCAAAAGCTGGTAGAGATCGCTCCGAAAGGATTGAAAAAAGTCTTTCTGGCGGATTCAGGTTCTGTTTCTGTAGAGGTAGCAATGAAGATGGCTATTCAGTATCAACATGCTAAGGGTCAGCCACAGAAAAATAAATTCATGACCATCCGAAACGGCTATCACGGAGACACCACAGGTGCCATGTCAGTCTGCGATCCTGAAGGAGGTATGCATCATTTGTTTGCGGAGTTTTTGCCCAAACATTTCTTTGTAGATCAGCCACACAAGCGATTTGAAGAAACCTATGCGCAGGAAGAATTCGCACAACTCGAGCAATTTTTCAGACTCAATGCGGACAAGTGCGCTGCATTTATTCTCGAACCGATTGTGCAGGGAGCCGGGGGGATGTGGTTTTATTCACCGGACTATTTGAAGAAAATCCGTCAGCTATGTGATGAGCATAACATGCTTTTGATCGCTGACGAAATTGCAACAGGATTTGGACGCACTGGAAAAATTTTCGCCTGTGAGCATGCAGACATTTCACCTGATATCATGTGCGTAGGAAAAGCATTGACAGGAGGATACATGACACTGGCTGCTACACTCACTACTCAACATGCAGCTGAAACCATATGCAATGGTGAAGCTGGAGTATTCATGCATGGCCCTACGTTTATGGGCAATCCTCTTGCCTGTGCCATTGCCAACAAAAGTCTGGAACTACTCCTGAACTCAAACTGGCAGGTGAAAGTCCTTGCTATTGAAAAACAACTAAAAAGGGAATTGATCCCACTGGCCAATGCACTTTCTGTGAAAGATGTGCGGGTGATTGGAGCCATCGGGGTTGTAGAAATGAATGATGCGGTGGATGTTCCTAATGCTCAAAAATTCTTCGTATCGAAAGGAGTATGGATTCGTCCGTTTCGAAACCTGATCTACATCATGCCTCCATATGTGATTGATGAGCAAGATCTTAAAGTTCTTACTTCAGCGATGGTTGACTATATTAGTTAGTCAATCTAACCCGCCAACATGAAACGCATATTCACCACCCTCAAGCAAAAATGGCCAGAGTACCTCCTCGAAATTCTGGTTATCACCATTGGCATTTTGGGCGCTTTTGCCTTAAATAATTGGAATGAAAGTAGAAAAGAGAAAGATGGCGAAATCAGAGTTTTAAATGAAATATTGGAAAATTTAAGAGAGGATAGATTACAGCTTTTAAGTGCCGAAGAACTTTTAGACAACTCGGTACAAAGCATCCAATTTATGATGGAGGCGGACCTCTCTCAATTGGATGATGTGACGATATCTAAACACCTTGCACTCTTTATCAGCTTTTACAAATATTACCCAATCGATAATGCTTATGAAACCCTGAAAACTTCAGACATTATCATCTCAAATAATGATTTAAGAAACAGCATTTCCAAATATTATGAATACGCGCAAAATCGCACCCAATCTGGGCTAATGGATGTAGAAAATCAGTTTCATGGTCATTTAATTCCGTTTGCAAGAACCTATGTTAAGGAGTTTGAGTGGTTAACTGAAGCACTGCCTAAGCAACGAAACGATGCGTTCTATGAAGCATTAAAGACAGAACTTATTGGCGCAAAAGATAATAACACACAAACCCTCGCAGCATTAAGGAGATTCATCAGTAACAATCAGGATTTGCAATCTAAAATTGAACTCCAATTAAAACAATGAAACGAATCCTAACCACCCTCGCTCAAAAATGGCCGGATTGCTCCATTAATATGTCTACCTCTTGACTGGCTTTAATCTTTTATCTCAACTATCCTCCCTGGCGTCCAAGGCGCCTGATTAGCATCCAATTCTGCATTGATGGCCGGTACATCCTCACTCATGATTGCTTTCAAACTTTCAATTACCGGGTTGAGATATTTTTCAGCTATCGTTTTCACCTGCTTTGAGGTTTCCGTTGGATCAGCCAGGCTTGATGTCCCTGTCCAAATGGCCGTATTTACTCTGCTCGCCAAAGAAGGTGCCTGGTCAATTTCCAACTGATTCTTGATTGGATCTCCAAACATGATCATTTGAATTTCTTCAAGCTTAGCCTCCATATCATCAATCTTTTTATTCAGAGAGGTGCTTCTTACAATTCTGGCAGCAGCTTGATAATATTTCAGTGCTTCCTGCAGCTGATCATAATTTCTCCTCGCGCTATTCGCTGATTTAGAAAGCTGCATCAACTGCTGATGAAAAGCAAGCATTGCTGCAGGATCAGCAGGAGGAAGCGTTTGATTATCCAGTGTTTTTACCTCGAATGAAACCGGATCAACCAGCTTGGTCACTACCCCATCAATGCTCTTTGCCAGCTCGACAGTATAAGTTCCAGGCAGCACCATAATACCAGATTCTAAGTTTTTCACTGGATCTGCGAGACTTGTCTTTACCTCGTCTATCATTGGGTATTTCAAATCCCAATGTACCCGATTAATACCTTCCGAAGCTCCCGTACGAATTTCATTTACTACTTCTCCATTTGCATCTTTGATTGTAAAGATCAAAAATGGCTTTTCCTCGTCTTTCTCTGCTTTCAAAGTTTCATAGCTTGGGTAGTAAATGGTCTGTCCATCCTTTCTTTTTTCGCCTTCCGCCTTTTCACGCTTGCTTTCCAGCGTCTCATATTTTTCTTTCAGATAATAGGTGAATGCAGCTCCGAAAGGTGGATTTTCTCCAAGGTAATAGGTCTCTCCCTGAAATCCTTTTGGCCCCAGCCATGAGATCGTCTTGCTCGCTGCAATCGGACTGTATGGTTCGTATTGAAGAGCTTCAGAAACAGGAAATATGTGTGCTTCTTTTTGAAGAAGTTCATTGGATAGCTCGCGAAGTGCTGAATAGTCATCCATGATGTAGAAGCCACGACCAAACGTGCCAAGCACTAAATCTTTTTCTCTTTCCTGAATGTTGATGTCGCGTACAGCAATAGTTGGCAATCCTTTAGATAGTTTTTGCCAGTATGCTCCGCCATCAAGAGTTGCAAAACAGCCAAACTCTGTTCCGACGAATAGCAGGTTTCTTGCTTCCGGATCCTCCTCGATCGCATAAACTGACCCTCGCTCCGGTAAATTAGCATTGATGGATATCCAGCTTTTACCCAGATTTGTACTTTTCAAGAGATATGGCTTGAAGTCACCTCTTTTGTGATTATTAAAAGCCACATAAACAGTATTTCGGTCATGTGCCGATGCAATAATCTCGTTCACGTATGTCATATCAGGTACACCCGGGAATGAACTGTATTTTGTCCAGTTCTCACCACCATCTTGTGACACATGAATCAGTCCATCATCTGTACCCGCATAGAGTAGGTTTTCGTCCAATGGAGACTCTGCAATTGCTACAATATTTCCGTATGGAGTTGTAGACTGATTCTTCGCTACCGCATCCATCGGCCAGACTTTGCCCATCACTTCCAGTCTATTGCGATCAATTTGTCGCGTCAGATCACCACTCACCTCTCTCCAGGTTTGTCCCCGGTCATCGCTTCTGTGCAATCTATCTGAAGCGTAATACAGACGCTTATTATCGTGATTACTGATCAGCAATGGCGCATCCCAGTTCCAGTTGTAAGAGTAGTCTCCATCCGGTGGCTGAGGTACAATGTTTTGTGTTTGTCCGGTCTTGCGGTCGAAGCGTGACAGGTTTCCATACTGCGACTGGCTGTAAATGATATCAGGATTCTCAGGATCTACATGCGGCTCAAACCCATCACCGAGAGTTGTCACAAACCAGTTTCGATTGGTAATACCTGTTGTTTCAGTCGTTTGAGAGGGGCCACCAAGTGTGAAGTTGTCCTGTGTTCCACCATACACATAGTAGAAAGGGTAATCGTTGCTTACTCCCAACTTATAAAACTGTGTCACCGGCAAGTTCGGGAAGAAACGCCAGGTTTTTCCTCTGTCCCAGGATTCATAGACACCTCCGTCATTTCCGTTGAGTAAGTAGCTAGGGTTTTTAGGGTCAATCCACAAAGCATGGTTGTCAATATGCTTATTTTTCTCACCAACATTCTCGAAGGTCTTCCCTCCATCTTCTGATACTCCGGCAAATGTGTTCATCACATAGACCAGATCTACATCCACCGGATCGGCAATGACTTCCTGATAGTAATTTCCGCTGGAAGAATAGTCACTTCTTTTCTCCCATGATTCACCAAGATCAGTGGAGCGGTAAAATCCACCTTTGTCTTCCTGAGCTTCGACCACTGCATAAATCACATCCGGATTAGCTGGTGAGATATCAAGTCCAATTCTACCCAAATCACCCCCTGGCAGGCCTTTGTTGATCTTTCTGAAATTCTTTCCACCATCTGTCGATTTATAGACCGCAGATTCAGGTCCACCGCTGATATAAGTAAACACGTGTCGCCTTCGTTGATGTGCCACCGCATAGATCACATCTGAATTTCTTGGATCAAGATGTACTTCATGAATTCCCGTGTGCTCACTGATGTCAAGGATTTTGTTCCAGCTATCTCCACCATCTGTGGTTTTGTATAGCCCGCGATCACCACCTGCGCTCCAAACCGGGCCGGTTGCAGCCACATAGACCACATCTGAATTGGTCGGGTCAATGGCTATCATGCCAATGTGCTCTGAATTTTTTAGGCCCTTGTGTTCCCAGCTTTTTCCACCATCCACACTTTTGTAAATACCGTCACCATAAGAGACACTTCGCTGGTTGTTGTTTTCTCCGGTACCTACCCAGACCACATTGTGGTTATTGGGATCCATCTCAACAACACCAATGGAATAAGATCCCTGATCATCGAAGACCGGTTCAAAACTGATTCCCCTGTTCGTGGTTTTCCATACACCCCCTGCAGCTGTCCCCACATAAAACTCACTGGGATTATCCGGATTGACCGCAAAATCTGCTATCCGCCCAGATGTAAAAGCAGGACCTATAGAACGAAAGGACAAACTGTTCCAGGCCACTTCGTAGAGCGGGGGCTTTTTCTCCTCTTTTTTTTCTTCCTTTTTTTGAGCTTTTACAAAGGCAGATGAGCAGATAAAAGCCAATAGTACAGGGTAAAGGATTGATTTACGTAGCATGATCGTTCGTTCAGATTAAATTGGATAAGAAAGGTAGAGAAAACTTGAGAAAGTGGCAGACTAGATTACATGAGTGGCAATCAAGATCGTTCATTCAGATGTAGTGTCATAGAATTCGTGAATCTCATTAACTTAGAACACTAGCCTGACTTAAATTCCGGCATTCTTACACTTTGAAAACCGGAAGACATCACAATAAAACGCATCCTAACCACAAAAATAATGCTCTTTCTACTCCGAAAAATCCGCCGAAAGCTTATGAAAGAAAACAAAGTAACCAGCTATCTCCTTTACGCTATTGGAGAGATCGTTTTGGTCATCGTTGGAATATTGGTGGCTATTCAGATTGACAACCTCAACGAAGACAGCAAAGAGAGAAAGAAAGAGATACACTATCTGGTCAATATCAAAAGGGATCTGGAAAACAATCTTGTCAACATGGATAATTTTCTGACACAACGAGCTGCCTGCATTGTCTCAGCGCAAAATGTGGTTGCCCACCTTGAAGGAAAGCCCATCACCGACTGGCATGCCTTCAACGAAGATTGCATTCGGATTTATGACTGGCGCAGGTTCTACCAGGTCAATTACACCTTCGAAGAGCTCACGTATTCTGGCAACCTCGCCATCATCTCAAATGACAGCATCAAGTCCCTTCTGCTAAACCTTGAGTCGCTCTATAAGCAGACCAAAGCAGAAGAAGATCACTTTCGTTTTGACTCAGAAGAAATCATTTATAAGCCCATTTACGAAATTATGGACCTCAATCCCATGCTGAAAAACTACATGGATGAAAGCCAGCCACTTTCACGAGAGCTTTTCGGCACTTTCTTCACTGACACTCGAATCAAAAATGGCTTTCTTATGGCCATTTTGGAATTCTCCAAAATGAATGCCCAGCTGGAAGAAATGAAAGCAACCACCCTGAATCTGATTGATATCATTGATAATGAAATAAAAGAATAATGCTCTTCCTCCTCCGCCAAATTCGAAGAAAAACACTCATGGACAATAAATTCACTACCTATTTCCTATATGCTATCGGAGAGATCATCCTTGTGGTGATAGGTATCCTCATAGCCATCAGCATAGACGACTGGAACGAGAGCAAAAACGAAAGAGCTCGAGAGCAAATCATTCTTCGTCAATTAAAAGTGGAATATCAGAAAAACCTGGAGCAACTGGAGCAAAAAATGGTAATGAGAAATGAAATGCTGGAGGCAGCCACCAGACTACTTCGATTCAAAGACGAAACTTCTGCCAAAAAAGACAGCTTGCTTCTCTGTATGAGTTCACTGATGAGAGATCCTACTTTTGACCCTATTCAAAACGACCTTATCGCTTCAGGAAATCTTAGATTGATCAGAAATGACACACTCAGACAAATGCTCGCCAACTGGACCTCAGACATCCTCCAGGTGCAGGAAGTAGAAAAGCAATGGCAGGAAGTTCGGACCGGCGTTGTGATCCCCAGCTATTTGAAAATGGGAATACTTCGAGACATTACAGATCAGATATGGAAAGACGGTTACACTCCTGTCGAAGCACTGGACCAAACAATCAACATCCAGCACCGGGTAAATCCATCCAAAAACGGGTTGACAGCAAAAGAAATGCTTGAGCATGACGAACTGGAAGGGATAGCATCCCTGGCCATCACATTTTGCCAAATTGGAAACATCCAGTCACAGGCACTCAGGGATCGTATTATCAATATTGACCGGTTGATCACGGAGGGGATAGATAAATAGTTGACCCAGTTCATCTTAGTCTGAATAGCATTCTTTGAAATCAGATTCGGTATTTAAATCCTCAAGTACTTATATCAGAACCATCCATCAACATTAGCTTTGAAACAGAATTCAAAAACAGCCAATGAATCTCAAAAACTTAATCAACCAAATAGTCTCTTCACCAGAACTCCACGCCAAGTGGCTCAACTCCCTCTCCATGATGGAAAATACCGGAGCACGGAAAATATCCGCTTGTGAGCATGACCAACTGGTGGATGAAATCGTGCTTAAGCATGCGGCAGAAGAAGCACGACATGCGTACTATCTCAAAAGTCAGATCAAGAAAACCGGGTTTGAAGGGTGTAAAACCTACTTGCCTCATGAGTTGTTAGCTCCTGTTCAGAGCTTTCAATATCTGCAGGCATTGGATACTTCTATCAGCAGGTATCTCAAAAATGAATTGGGGTTTTCAGGCAATGAATTACGATATGCTGCCTATCTGCTAGTGACCTACGCCATAGAAGTACGCGCCGATGAGCTTTATCCGATTTACGAAGAAGTACTTAGAGAAAAAGACAGTAAAATCAGTGTCCGCATGATTGTGGTGGAAGAGCAGGGACATTTGGAAGAGATGATCCAGCAGATGGATGAATTTTTTGGAGAGTGGAAACAGCACGCAGAGTTTGTTGAAAAACTAGAAAATCAATTGTTCGAAAAATGGATCGAAAAAGTAGAAGAGATGGTAAAGCCACAACCCGAATTGATATGAAAAATCTTTTTATTATTCTTTTAACCCTGACGCTGATTGGATGTACCCAGAAACAAATCCAACCTGAAATTGAGCAATTGGATAGTCCAACAAGTTCACTTCTTCAGGCCATCAGCATCGTGGATGATAATACCGCCTGGATCAGCGGTCATAATGCCACATTTGTTTTGACGACAGATGCTGGAGCTAGTTGGCAAACATTTTCACATCCTACAGGTGATTCTTTACAATTTCGGGATGTTCATGGGTTCAACAGTGAAAAGGCCATTTTAATGACAGCCGGTTCAGGTCCGCTTTCCAGAATTTTCACCTTCACAGAGCCGGATCAGTGGGAAGAAAACTTTGTCATGCAAGACTCTTTGGGCTTTCTTGATTGTATCGACTTTTGGGACGGCCAACGAGGCATTGCCTACGGTGATGCAATAGATGATTACCCATATATTCTATTGACAGCCGATGGTGGCAAAACATGGAATCGAGCTGACTCTACCAACATGCCAAAAGCCGGGAAAGGTGAAGGTGGTTTTGCTGCAAGTGGTACGTGTGTGACCACAGGAGAAAATGGTAAGGCCTGGATCGCAACAGGAGCCGGAGGGAATTGTCGATTCCTCATCACCGAAGATTATGGGCAAACCTGGAATGAGGTTGACTCACCCCTAGCAAAAGGTGATGCAGCAGGAAATACCTCTATTTCATTCATTGGAAATACAGGGGTTGTTACGGGTGGTGATCTTTTAATCACTGATGATTACACTGACAACTGTGCCTTTTCGACCGACGGTGGATTGACGTGGCAGCTGTCTAATCGACCTCAAACAGTGGGAGCTTTCTATGGAAGTGCTATTACCCAAATTGGGGAGCAAACATTCGCATTCGCCTGCGGACCAAAAGGGCTGGACTACACATTTGACATGGGTCAGACCTGGACAAACCTGGACTCGCTCAATTATTGGGCTGTTAGTATCAGAGGAAATTCAGGCTATGCTTCGGGTACCGATGGCAAAATTTTGAAGATATCTTTGCAGCCATGAGGCGACCTAGAAGAAACAGAGTATCTGCAGCAATCCGAGATTTAGCTCAGGAAACTACCCTGACAACCAATGATTTTATTTTTCCGCTTTTCCTTTTGGAAGGAAAAAATAAGAAATCAGAAGTGGAAAGTATGCCGGGTATTTTTCGACTGTCGGAGGATTTGATGTTAAAAGAAATTGAAGCCTGTCTGAAACTCGGGATCAAAGGGTTCGATGTATTTCCTGTTGTAGATGAAAAGCACAAGGACAAACTGGCTACAAATAGTTATGATCCGGATTTCTTCTACCTCAAATCTTTGACCAAAATCAAGAAAGAATTTCCCGAAGCATTGATCATCACAGATGTAGCAATGGATCCATACAGTAGTGATGGACATGATGGAATCGTGGAGGATGGAAAAATTCTCAACGATGAAACATTGGATATTCTTGGGCAAATGGCTCTCGCTCAGGCAGAGACCGGAATAGACATGATAGGACCATCAGATATGATGGATTTTCGGGTAGGTTATCTCAGAAATGTACTGGACGAACAAGGCTATACCAATACCGGGATTATGAGTTACACTGCTAAGTATGCCTCTTCATTTTATGGTCCGTTCAGAGATGCACTGGATTCAGCACCCAAGTTTGGTGATAAAAAAACCTACCAGATGAACCCAGCGAATAGCGATGAAGCAATAATGGAAGCGGAACTTGATTTTAATGAAGGCGCAGATGTGCTTATGGTAAAACCTGCACTTGCATACCTCGATATTATCCAAAGACTTAAAGCCAACTTCAATATACCCATTGCCGCATATAATGTCTCAGGTGAATATGCCATGATCAAAGCAGCTGGACAAAAAGGCTGGTTGGATGCAGATAAAGCAATGATGGAATCACTTCTCTCTATTAAGCGAGCTGGCGCGGATATGATCCTTACTTATTTTGCGAAAGAAGCTGCTCAACATCTTGGCCAGCGGCAGTAAGCAGGTCTTTGTTTCTTACTAAAAACTTCTCAAACAAAGCAAAATAATGTTTTCCATTGGGCTTGGATAATGCCTCGATCCAGACTGTAAGAGCCAGATCAGGGCTCAGTTCCAAATCCAGTGCCTTCAATATCAAATCGGTAGCTTTCTTTTCATAAACAGGAGCTGACTTCAACTGCACTGTATAGGTTTTAGATTCCACCGTCTCTCCTGCAAAAGTGCTCGAAATCTTAAAGGTAAAAGCGCCTTTCTTGAGGCCATAAGTGGTAGGCTTTAGCTCATAATTGTGAAGTCTGGTTCGAAAATCTTGAATTTTAGGTCCCGCATTATCATTTACAGAAAGTACATAATTTAGTACTGGTTCGTCATGAAGATGCCAGTACAATTCAAATGGCTCATTTTCATTCCACTCCAAATAACCAGACCTATCAAATGGTGGATGTAATACCGTAATTATCTTGGTTGGATCCAAAACTGTAGAATCCATATAAAGCAACTCAAGCATGGGTCGATCCTGACGAGTCTTCAACTCCTCCGGTTTTAAATAAAAAGTGAAAATCTTTTCGGTGTGCTCGAAGGTGGTTCCCCCCTTATGAACAAGACTCAGAAATCCTCCCTCCTGCACCTCAATGGAGGTCACATCATCAACCATCTGCAAAGGCTCAACAGGCTTTCCATAAATACTAGCATTTTTGGCGACTAAAACCTGAAAAGGCAGATCGCTGGTATTCTGAGCTGGTACATATAGATAGGTCGAAAGAATTAGAAGGCAAGTGAGAAAACGCATTCTTATTCAGTTAATCTTTTATAAAAGTAAGAATTAACAGAATAATCTCTTAGGAAAGAATGAAAAATTACACTTTATCCAAACAAGTCTTCCTCTCGCTCCAGCATCAAAATCGATGACTGAGGGACAATAAAGTACTTTTCTTTATTGTATTGAACCTCAAATGCTCCTTTTTGTAAAAAGATAGCCAAGTCGCCTTCCTTGGCCTGCAACGGAATATATTTTATTTTTTCATCTTCCGGTTTCCAGTCCTCTTCCTCCACAGAATGAGGAATCGGGTAACCAGGACCTGCCTTTACTATGTAGCCACTTTGCACTTTTTCTTTTTCCTGAACACCAGGTGGCAGGTAAATTCCGCTGGCAGTTTTTTGAGGTTCCTTTACAGGTTTGATCAACACGCGATCACCTACTACGATTATATTTTTCAGCTTGTTGTCTGAAGTCAATTCCATCTCAAAAGATTAAAAAGCAAAATTAAAACAACTTCGGAGTGTCTTCCTCATCATCTTTAGCGCCCGCTCTGTAGAGAAGTTTTTCATCCATTGATTTGGATGTTTTAGAGCCGAGCTCCTTCAAACGCTCAGTTTTCCTGATCAGGTTATCCTTACCTTCTACTAGTTTGTTCATTGCCTGACCGTACTGCTGCTTGGACTTATCTAGTGATTTCCCTACTTCGATCAAATCATCTACAAATGCCTTAAACTTATCATAAAGAGCTCCCCCCTGACGCGCAATCTCGAGTGCGTTTCTGTTTTGATATTCATGCTTCCAAATGCTGGAAACAGTTCGCAATGTAGCTACCAAAGTGGCTGGACTAACTATTATTATGCTTTTCTCATGCGCCTCATTATACAGTTCTCCACCATGCTGCACCACCAATGCGAAGGCCGATTCTATAGGTACAAACATCAGCACATAATCCAAAGAACCTCCATCAAAAAGTTGATGATAATTCTTTTCAGCCAAACCTTTTACATGCGCCTTTACAGATATAATGTGATCTTTCAGGTGTTGCTCTTTTTTGACCTCATCCTCCTCATTCATGTATTTTTCATAAGCTACCAGAGACATTTTGGCATCAATCACCAAATTCTTATTGTCGGGCAGCTTAATGATCACGTCGGGTCGTAAGCGCCTGCCTGCTTCAGAATGTAGTGTCTCCTGAACTATGTATTCTCTATCTTTTTCAAGTCCTGATTTTTCCAGGATACGCTCAAGAATAACCTCTCCCCAATTTCCCTGCATCTTCACATCCCCCTTCAGTGCCTTAGTCAGATTCTCAGCCTCTTTCGTCATGCGGTCATTTAGCTCGCGAAGACCAATGATTTGCTCACGCAATGCTGTACTCCTTTCAAGACTCTCCTTATTTGTTTGCTCCACCTTCTTCTCAAACTCCGTCAATTTTTGGCCAAGCGGATTTAACAGTTCGTGCAAGTTGGTCTTGTTCTGATCTGTGAACTTCTTGCTTTTTTCTTCAAAAATTTCGTTCGCTAGATTTTTAAACTCCAAGGCAAATTTTTCTTGCAGCTGACCCAGCTCACCCTTCTGCTCCTCTAGCCTGATTTGGAGATTCTGGTAGTTCGCCTTTAGTGTAGAGTTTTGATTGTTTAGATGAATGACCTCTTCGCGCTCTCTTCTTAGTTCATCATTTAGCTGCTGAAATTCCTCAGCCAGCTTCTTTGAGCGCTCCATTTCAAGCTTCAGTTGAATTTTGAGTTCATCGCTTTCAGGCACTTGTTGAGTATTTCTCACACGAAATACAAGCCAGCCCATTGGCACACCAATGACCAAACCCACAACCAAAAACATTAAGCTCGAAAATTCCATCATTCAAAAATAATCATTTTACTAAAATGTTTAGCAAAATGAAACATCAAGTTCTCTCAAATACATCTGGATCGTATTTTCCAATCCAAAATAAAGCGCATCGCACACCAAAGCATGACCAATTGATACCTCCTCAAGATACGGAATTTGTTGCTTCAAATACTTCAGATTCTTTAAGTCAAGGTCATGGCCGGCGTTAAGACCCAAGCCAATATTTTGAGCATGCTCGGATGAGGTTTTGTAAGAGTTTATCGCTTTGGCCTTATCCTTATGATATCCAGATGCATACATTTCTGTATAGAGCTCTACACGGTCAGTCCCACACTTTTTAGCTCCGTCCATCAATTTGTTTTCCGGCTCAATGAAAATTGACGTTCTCACCCCCCAACTCTGGATTTGCGCAATGATCTCCGACAGCATTTTTTCATTCTTGATTGTGTCCCAGCCTGCATTTGATGTAAGGACATTTGGCGGGTCAGGAACTAGGGTAGCCTGAGCAGGTCTCACTTCTTCGATGATTTTCATAAACCGATCATCCGGGTACCCCTCAATATTGAATTCTGTTGTTACTACTTCTTTGAGATCATAAACATCTTGCTTTGTTATGTGCCTTTCATCTGGCCGTGGATGCACAGTGATCCCTTGTGCGCCAAATCGCTCACAATCTTTTGCTACTTGCACCACATTGGGATTGTCTCCACCTCTTGCGTTTCGGAGGGTCGCGAACTTGTTGATGTTAACACTAAGTTGGGTCATAGCTTAAGAATGTTTTTCTTCGCAAAGTTGTTCATTCTAAAACAATGTTACCATGAGTTTAAAATCAACCATAGAATCAGAAATAAAGCAGGCCATGCTTGCCAAAGACAAAGATCGTCTTCGTGCCTTAAGGGCAATCAAATCACAAATTTTACTTGCCGAAACTGAAAAAGGCGGAGGCGGTGAACTAACCGAAGATGCCGAGATGAAATTACTCACTAAGGCAGCAAAACAAAGAAAAGATTCTATTGAAGTGTTTGAGCAGCAGAATCGAGATGATCTAGCGGCTACAGAGAAGTCTGAATTAGCTGTGATTGAAAGCTTTTTACCAAAGCAACTTTCTGAATCTGAAGTTGAGGCCGAAGTGAAAAAAGTCATTGAAGAAGTAGGTGCAGCGGGTCCACAGGATATGGGCAAGGTAATGGGAACAGCTACTAAAAAACTAGCTGGCAGAGCAGACGGAAAACTTATTTCTGCGTTAGCTAAAAAACTTTTAAGCTAATTTGAGCACGTTTGATATCATCATTTTAATCCTGCTTGGGTTCGGTGCGGTAAAGGGGTATATGAGGGGCTTTATTGTCGAGATACTCTCATTTGTAGCCTTTTTTATCGGGTTGTTCCTTGCTTTAGAGCTTACTGTCCCGGTCTCAACAGGTCTTTTTGGAGATACCAGCTACTTTGAAGTGGCTGCCATTCTGGTGTTTATTGGTTTGTTTGTACTTCTCAGTTTGGCTATTAAAGCTGGAGCAAAAGCCTTGAAAAACATGATTGACATGACCATTTTTGGGTCTGTCGATAACCTTGCTGGCGCATTTGCCGGATTGTTCAAATGGGCGTTTATCCTCAGTATTGTTTTTTGGGTTTTTGAATCAGTAGGTTTTGATATTGCCAATCGATATGCAGACAATACTATCATTTTTCCGTATATTGTACATATCGGACCCACAGTATTTGAATGGTTGAGTGAGGTGATTCCTTTCATTCGAGACCTGATCGACTCAATGGAAAAGTTGCCTAAAAACAAAGACACTTATATGACCTTACTCTCAGAAATATTAAATGTCCGACTAGCTTGAGTATGAAAACTATGATAGCAGAACAACTCATAAACTACATGGTTCCGCCACTGAAGCCGGGCGATGATATTGCTCGCGCAAAACAATGGATGGATGAGTTTAGAGTAAAAGAACTGCCCGTAGTATCTGAAAATAAACTGCTTGGTTTTGTTTCGGAAGAGCTACTATATGACTCTGAAATAATGCACCCTGAGGTTGGAGCCTATCCACTTATGGGTCAGAGCTGCATCGTTCCTGCCTCGAGTCACTATTATGATATTCTAAAAGTTCAGAATGACCATCGTATGGATATGGTAGCTGTTGTTTTCGATGACCAGTTTAAGGGCGTGGTACTTATTTCAGACATTTTGAAAGAATTTGCCAAAACTGCAATTGTCAATTCACAAGGAGCAATTATTACGCTTCAATCCAGCCTCAACGATTATTCGCTAGCTCAAATTTCCAAAGTTGTAGAAATGAATGGCTCAACTGTACTTGGCGCCAATATCAAACCAGATCTGGATGATCCTTCATTAATTGAAATAGTTCTAAGGATAAATCATCAGGACGTAAATCAAATAGCAACTGGACTTTCGAAAAGCGGCTATAAAGTAACTTCGTCTTTCAACACAGAAGACAACTCATTTGATGAAAAAGACCGTTTTGGGTTACTGATGAAATTTCTTGATCCATGAGACCAATGAAAAAGATAATCCTGCACGGCTTGGCAGTCGAAAAAAATTCTGAGAAATATTTAACCCAAATCATAGACCGCCTAAATAAGGAAGGTGTAAGCATTAGTGTTACGTCTCTTTTTCTCTCTCGCAATTCTGGTTTATTAAATAATTCGCAGGTAGTTAGCGAGATTACTGAGGATTTTGATGCTGTTTTCAGCTTAGGTGGTGATGGTACTTTTTTAGAATCATTGCTTTTGGTAGGAAAAAGTGAGGTGCCAATCCTGGGTATCAATATGGGCAGGCTAGGGTTTCTTGCATCTATTGCTAAAGAATACATCAAAGAGTCACTTTATCTGCTTTTCAAAGGAGAATATGAAATTGAAAGCCGTTCGCTCTTGTCATTGGAAAGCAATTCTGAATTATTTCAGGGGAAAACGTATGCATTGAATGAGTGTGCCATTCTTAGAAAAGACTCGTCAGCCATGATTATGGTAAAATGCTACATCAATGGCCAGTACCTTAATACCTACTGGGCAGACGGACTCATGGTTGCCACGCCTACAGGATCCACAGGTTACTCGTTGAGTTGTGGAGGCCCTTTAATGATGCCCGATTCAAAGGACTTTGTTATCACGCCGGTCAGCCCTCACAATCTCAATGTGAGACCATTAATTGTTTCGGATGATTCTGAATTGCGTTTTGAGATCGAATCCAGAAATAGAAGTTTTCTTATCTCCTTGGATTCAAGGTCTGAAACCATAGAAAATGACGTAGATATAACGGTAAAAAAGGCGCCCTTTCAAGCCAAACTCATTAAAATTGATGGGATCAGCTTCCCAGACACTATCCGAAACAAGCTTGGATGGGGCTTTGACAAGCGTAACTAAAACCTGTTTTTTATTCAATATTTGGTGAATAGACCATTTTTACGGATGAAAAAGCATATTCTTTACCTACTTTTAAGCTTTGATTATTAGCGATTTATCTGAATTTTAAAGATCATTGAATAATCAATAGCATAATTTTGTGTTATAAAAGAGTGAATTATGAAACTCAAAAGCCTATTAGTAATTATCCTTTCTGTAGCCATGCTGGGGCTAGCGGATAATGCAGAAGCTCAAAGAAATAAGTACAAAAAAAGGAGACAAACCAATAAAAAAGTTTCTCACTACAAAGGGGGACTAAGAGGGTACGGTCGATTCGAACCTTACTACTTTGTTGGTGCCCAGATCAACGCAGGAAACTATTTTGGCGACTTGGCTCCTGTAAATAAAGCCGCTAGTACAGACGTTTCATTCACCCGACCTGGCTTTGGCCTTTTGGGTGGTTATAAGTTTCATCACTCCATGGCAGTCACAGCCGAGCTCAATTGGGTGAGGATTTTTGGTGATGATTTTACGTCAGATCCAGGGTCGGAGCAAGGCTTTCCAAGGTATGCAAGAAATCTTAGTTTTAGAAATGACATTAAAGAATTTAGAATTGGCTTACAAATTTTCTTAATTCCGAACTACGGTGGTCCAAATCAGCGATTACCATTTAATGCATACCTTTCTCTTGGGGGAGCTGTTTTCCACCATGAACCAAAAGGCAAGGTGCCAGACGCAGACTATCAAACTGCCATAGATGGATCCGTTGCGGCACCTCAGGCTGGTGAATGGGTAAAACTCAGACCACTCGGAACTGAGGGACAAAATTTGGGTATTGTTGAACCTTACAAAAGCATTGCTTTTTCAATTCCAATATCAGTGGGAGCTCAAATGCGAATTCCAAATACCCAGTTAACAGCAGGCTTAGAGTTTGGCTTGAGATACCTCTTTACTGATTACATTGATGATGTTAGTACAAACTATGTTGGCCTAGACCAATTTAACGATGATCTAGCACGAATTATGTCAGATAAGGGTTCAGTGCCCTTTAGCTCAAAAGGTGAGGCAAGAGATTTAACAAACCTAAGAATCTTAAATGATCATGGTGCTGGTCACAGCTACTTCATAGAAGGTAATGTTGGTACTGGATTAGATGGTTCAAAACGTGGCAATCCAGACGATAATGACATGTTTTTCGTTACTCAGATAAAAGTGTCCTATGTGCTGGGTGGAACCACACGGAGACGTGCGAAATACAGATAAAATTTGCGAAAATTACTCTTCTTTTTTTCTATTCTATTTGGCCTGAGCGCTTCCTCCCAATTCATGGAGTTTGGTGGTGGTTTGGGATCGATGAACTATTCCGGTGACTTAGTCCGAGGATATAGCTTCAGTACATCATCCCTTGCGGGAACCGGCTTTTATCGAATGAATTTTTCCGAAATTCTAACCGTGAAATTGGCTTTGACTGTGGGAAAGGTTCGAGGATCGGAAACGCCAATAGACGCATTTGCTGTTCAAAGAGGCCATTCGTTCAACTCTACCATTTTAGAAGTATCGTCTGTTTTTGAGTATCACTTTCTGGATTTCAAAACTGAAAATTCTCTGGTTAACTACTCACCGTATTTATTTGGGGGAATAGGGTTTATAAATTTTAATGACGTACCGGATAACGAAGGTGTTGGCAAGATTCAACCAGTGCTTCCTGTTGGAGTCGGGTTCAAATATTTGATCCAAAAGAAATATACCATAGGGTTTGAGGCAGGAGCAAGAAAGACTTTTTTTGACTATCTCGATGGCATCTCAGACAATGATCAGACCATCAAAGATTATCAATACGGGAACCCAAAAGATGATGATTGGTACTTTTTTACAGGCTTTTCTTTCAGTATTACCCTCTTCAATGTGCCATGTCCATTCCCTTACCGCCCTAACCAGTCAATTCTTTCTCGTTAATAGAAGTTAAATCATTGGTTTCCATTCCCTTTAAGTAAAAAAAAGACCATTTTTGTAGCCTTTTTGAAAAAGGAGTTGGAGGAACTGAAGAATCAAATAAGCAAAGCCAATATTCCCGATCACATAGCAGTGATAATGGACGGAAATGGGAGATGGGCGCAAAAGCAAGGAGTGAAGCGAATTTTTGGCCATCAAAACGCTATAGAAGCTGTGCGAAGCGTAACGGAAGGATCGGCTGAGCTTGGTGTGAAGTTCCTTACCCTGTATGCATTTTCCACCGAAAACTGGGAAAGGCCCAAATACGAGGTTGATGGACTAATGACACTTTTGGTAAATACTATCAAGGACGAACTTCCGACTCTTCAAGAAAACAACATAAAGTTGGCAACTATTGGTGAAACATCAGGGCTGCCAGAGAAAGCTCAAAACAGGCTTAAAGAAGCCATTGAGCAGACAAGTACCAATACAGGAATGCAGCTGGTACTTGCTCTGAACTATAGTGGTAAGTGGGATTTGGTTCAGGCAATGAATGCGATGCTAAAAAAAGGGAAGACCAATATCGAACCTTTAGACGTTGATGAGCATCTGTCTACTAAGGGGATGCCAGATCCTGATTTGTTAATAAGAACCAGTGGAGAAATGCGCATTAGCAATTTTCTTCTTTGGCAGATGGCATATACAGAGTTGCATTTTACAGAAGTACTTTGGCCTGATTTTAGAAAAAAAGATTTATACGAAGCAATTATTTCCTATCAACACAGAGAAAGAAGATTTGGAAAGACGAGTGATCAAGTGAAAGCATGAAGAAAGCATTTTTAATCGTTTTGGCCCTAGCGGCTTTTTATGAAGCAACATCGCAGGTAGTTTTTGGCAGAACTCAGGGTCAGACCAACAGTGGTGTTTCTATCAACTACTCCAGTCCCAAGGAATATGAAATTGCTGATATTGAAGTACGAGGGGTACAATTCCTAGATAACAATGCATTGATATCCCTTTCCGGATTAAGAGTTGGTGACAAAATCAAAGTGCCTGGTGATGAAATTACCACCGCCATCAAAAAACTGTGGAATCAGGGTATCATCGGCAATGTGTCCATATATGCATCAAAAGTAGAAGACGATAAAATTTGGCTGGTCATCGAGCTAACAGAGCGCCCAAGGTTGACAAAGTATGTCATCGAAGGAGTAAACAAGACAAAGCAGGGAGAAATTGAAGATAAGATAGGCTTGATCCGTGGTAAAGTTTTGACTGATGTAGTAATTAAAAATACCGAACTAGCCGTGATGCGATACATGGAAAGCAAAGGCTTTCTTAACGCTGAGGTTAATGTTTTTCAACAGAATGACACGATTTTAAGAAATAGCGCATATCTCAAAATTGTTATCGATCAGGGGCAGAAAGTAAAAATCAGAAACGTACGTTTCAATGGCAATGAACAATTCACCTCTGCCAAACTGAGATCTAAACTGAAGAGTACCGGAATGGTTCCGAAGTTTTCACTTCCTACAGAAATCATCGAAACAGCAGCATATCTTGTATGGCCTCCAAACCTAATCAACTTCGTTAAAGGCTCGAAAAAAGTGAGCAAAGAGGAAGTTCGAGAATACATGGCAACCCATGTAAACCTCAACTTCTTTAAGTCGGCGAAATTTGTAAAAGAAGACTATGAGGCAGACAAAGACCTTCTAATCGGTTTCTACAATTCCAAAGGATACAGAGATGCTGAAATAATCTCGGACACAACATATGATATTTCAGGAAAGTACATGAATGTTGAGATGACTGTAGATGAAGGGGACAAATACTACTTCAGAAACATTTCATGGTCCGGAAACTACATCTATACTGATGATCAATTGCAGCGAATTTTAGGTATAGAAAAAGGAGATGTATACGACCTGGATCTGGTGAATAAAAAGTTAAACTTCAATCCAAACGGTGCAGATATTAGCTCGCTATATATGGATGATGGCTATCTGTTTTTCAATATCACCCCCGTTGAGGTCGGTGTTTACCAAGATTCAATTGATCTTGAAATGAGAATGTTTGAAGGAGGTCAGGCGACTATCGATAAGGTAATTATCAGTGGGAATGATAAAACCAATGACCATGTGATTCTGCGGGAGCTTCGAACCATGCCTGGTGATAAGTTCAGCAGGGCAGACCTTATCAGAACTCAACGAGAGCTTTCTCAGCTTGGGTATTTCGATCCGGAGCAGGTAAATCCAAACGTAGTGCCTGATCCAGTCAATGAAACCGCAGATATTGAGTGGCAGTTAGTAGAGCGTTCAAATGACCAAATTGAGCTCTCTGGTGGATGGGGAGGTGCTTTCGGGTTCGTAGGAACATTCGGTGTAACCTTCAATAACTTCTCAGTAAGAAACATCACAAAACCTGAAAACTGGAGAGGTCTACCAGTTGGAGATGGTCAAAGCCTTTCTGTAAGATTTCAGGCTAATGGCAGAAGCTTCCAGAGCTACTCTTTCAGCTTTGTGGAGCCTTGGCTAGGAGGAAGAAAGCCAAACTCCTTTGGATTGAGCTATAGTAAATCCATCCAGCGATCAATCAATAGATTTACAAACGAAACGCTTGGCTCACTTAAAGTGACTGGCATTTCAGCTTCTTTGGGTCGTAGAGTAAAGTGGCCAGACGATTTCTTCACCGTAAGTACAGGTATCTCTTATCAGCGCTACGACCTATTCCAATTCAATAGTAGATCATTAGGTTTCCAAACTGGTGATGCTAATAGTTTCACTTTTAACGCCACATTCGCAAGGAACTCTATTAACCAGCCAATGTATCCTAGAAATGGATCCAGTATCTCGTTGAGTGCTTCATTTACTCCTCCTTATTCACTGTGGAGAGATATAGATTATGAAAATGCAGAACCTCAAGACAGGTACAAATGGCTTGAATATCATAAGTGGAATTTTGATAGCAAGTACTTCCTAACTCTAACAGGCAAACTCGTGCTATCGGCTCGCGCACACTTCGGGTACCTGGGTACTTATACGAGCAAGACCGATGTTGGGCCATTTGAGAGATTCCAGCTTGGAGGTGATGGACTCACAGGTCAAAACTTCCTGCTTGGTACAGATGTAGTTGGTTTGAGAGGCTATCCAAACAACTCGATAACTCCTTTTGATCGGGAAAATAACATCGAAGGAGGAACACTTTTCAATAAGTATGTGATGGAGATCAGGTATCCAATTTCATTGGCACAATCTGCTACAATCTATGCTTTGACCTTTGTTGAAGGCGGAAACAACTGGGATCGATTTGCAGAATTTAACCCGTATAACATAAAAAAATCTGCAGGTATAGGCCTTAGAATCTTCATGCCAGCGTTTGGTCTTATGGGAATTGACTGGGCATATGGTTTTGACCGTGTAGATGGCTCATTTGAAAATGCAGGTCCACAGTTCCACTTCTCAATCGGCCAACAGATACGTTAAAAAATGTGTCATAAACATTGATACCATGAAAAAGATATCACTTCTGCTATTTGGACTGTTTTTCAGTGCTTTTACATTTGCGCAAAAATTTGGGTATGTAGACACACAATACATACTTCAAAAAATGCCTGAGTATAAAGATGCTCAAGCAGAAATTGAAAAACTTGCGAAGGGATGGGAAGTGGAGATACAGCAACTTTATCAACAAGTGGAAGCGATGGAGGTAGAGCTAAAGGCCGAGGAGGTTTTGCTTACCAAAGAAATGTGGGAAGAGCGAAATTTAGAAATCGAGAGAAAGTGGAAAGAAGTGAAAGAGTATCAGCAATCCATTTTTGGATTTGACGGGCTTTACTTCCTGAAGAAAAAAGAATTGGTAAAACCTGTGCAGGATCAGGTTTTTGATGCTGTAGAAAGAGTAGCAAAAAACAACAGACTCCAGATAGTTTTCGACAAGTCAGGAGATCTTGTGATGATTTATACCGATCCTATCCATGATTACACGGATTTCGTGCTTGAAGATCTTGGATTGGTAGAAAATCAAAGCGTAAATAATAATTGAGCATAAAAATTGAATCTTAATTGAACCAATGGGCTAAGGCCCAAACCATAAAAACGAATAGTTATGAAAGTTAGAATTTTATTAAGTACTGCCCTTGCTGTGATCGGATTTGGAGTGATGGCGCAGTTGAAAATAGGCTATACAAATGTAGAGTACGTTTTGAGCCTGATGCCGGAGGCAAAACAAATCGAAAGTGAGCTAGCAGCTTATGACAAGCAACTATCCACTCGACTTGAGGCAAAATACAAAGACTACCAAACCAAGGTAGCAGACTATCAAAAAAATGCACAGTCTTATTCTGAGGATGTGAGACTGGATATCGAAAACGAAATTGTGAGTATGCAGACTTCCATACAGGAGTTTGAAGCAGATGCACAAAACAGAATGATTCAGAAAAGAAATCAATTGCTTCAGCCCGCATTTGAAAAAATCGGAACTGCAATTGAGCAAGTATCAAAAGACAATGGCTACACTCATGTATTCAACATGACAGCTAGTGGACAGAGCATCCTTCTTTACGCTCGTGAAGAAGACAATGTGACCAACCTTGTTTTGAAAAAACTAGGAATTGATCCTCCTGCTGGAAACTAATAGAAGCAAAAAGAAAATCGAAACCCTGCTGAGTTCAGCAGGGTTTTTTTATGCTATTACAAATCCGAAAATCAATCCTAAGAGAACGATTATAGGAGTGGGGACTTTGGTGAAATGCATCATCCCAACAGTTGCAAAAAGTAAAACAAAATTGATAATCTTTTGCTCCATGGGCATGAAAAGAAGAAAAGCTGCCGCAATCACCATGCCTGCACTTACGGCAGTGATTCCTTCAAGAGATGCCTTTACAATCCGATATTTTTTTAACTGCTCCCAGAATCTAATTATAAAGAATATCAGAAATGTGCCCGGTAGAAAAATCCCAGCAACAGCCATACTTGAGCCAAGTAGCTGACCCCCAATTCCAAACTCTCTGGCACTGATCGCACCAACATATCCACTAAATGAAAAGACTGGTCCCGGGATTGCCTGAACCAACCCATAACCAGAAATGAACTCTTGAGAGGTGAGATACTCCTTAAACTCGACAAATTCAGTATATAAGAGAGGTACCAAAACCTGCCCTCCTCCAAAAATCAAACTCCCGTTTCGATAAAAGTTCTCGAATATTTTAATCGGCTGATACTGAGTAACCCCACCCAAAACGGCAGCAGCAATCAGTACAGAAATCCACAGAATCAAATTGGACCAATTAATGCTGATCTTTTCCTTCTCCTCTATCGGCTGCTTTTTATACTTCCAGGTGGTAGCTAACCCACCAAGGATGATCAATATCGGAAACGCATAGGGCGACTTGAATGCATACGATGCAAACGCCGAAATCACCATCAGCCCAAATCCTACCTTGGTATTCACAACCTTCACCGAAATCTTGTAGGATGAGTATGCCACGATCCCAACAGCAATCGGCTCGATAAACCTCAAAAAGTCCAGTGAGATGTTCATGTCCTGAGCCGTAGTTACAAAAATGGCAAAGGCAGTCATGATCGATATAGCAGGCAGGGCCCATACAAACAATGTCAGGTAGGCCAAATTTGGACCACCTATTTTATAGCCAAGTGCGGTAATGGTTTGAGTAGAAGTTGGCCCGGGCAAAACCTGACACAGTGCATAAAGCTCGATCAGGTCTTCCTCAGTGAGATAGCCTCTTTTGGTAACAAAAAGGTCTAGAAACATTCCAAAATGACCTTGTGGTCCCCCGAATGCGGTCAAAGACAAAAGGGCAACATCTTTCAGGAAGATTATATTTCTAACTCTACGAATCGACATTAGGCTTTCAATCCGATTTCTCTGAGCCTTTGATCTAAAAATTCGCCAGCCGTAATATCCTCAAATGATTTTGGGTGTTCCATATCGATGCATCCGTCCAGGCAGGAAAGATCCATTTCTGAAATAGGGTGCATGAAAAATGGTATAGAAAATCTGGAAGTATGCATCAATTCACGAGGTGGATTTACCACTCGGTGAATAGTAGATTTCAGCTTTCCGTTTGTGTGTCTCTCCAGCATATCACCCACATTGACCACAATTTGATCCGGCAGTGCTGTGATCGGTATCCACTTTCCATCCCTTCTCAATACTTGAAGGCCATCTGCACTGGCACCCATCAAAAGCGTTATCAGGTTGATATCACCATGCTCAGCAGCCCGAACGGCATCCGGCGGGAGTGAGTCAGGGTCATCGATGGGGAAATAATGAATTGGACGCAAAATGCTGTTGCCTTCTTTCACCTTATCATCAAAGTAGTTTTCGGGAAGTTCAAGAAAGCAGGCAATTGCTCTCAGCATCTGGGTTCCTGTCTTTAAAAGGGTTAAATATGCTTCAGTCGTATATTTTTCAAGTTCCGGAACTTCACTGGGCCAGATGTTCTCCGGGTAATCTTCCCGCTGGTTTTGCTCTGGCTGACCTACGTGGAAGAATTCTTTCAAGTCCCCTGTATTGCTCCCCTTCGCTTTCTCTCTCCCCTTACTTATATATCCTCTTTGCCCGGCTAATTCTTTCTTTTCGTACCTAAGCTTCACCTCATCAGGCAGCCGAAAAAACTTCTCTACCGATTCATACAAATTCTTGGTGAGCTCATCAGAAAGTCCGTGATTTTTGATGGATACAAAACCAATGTTAGTATATGCCTCCCCTAGTGCTTTTACGAATGCGTCTTTTTGAGCTTGTGTCCCCTTCGTAAAATCTGCTAGATCCAGCGAAGGAACCTGATCATAAAGTATATCAGCCATGTCTAGTCAATTAGTTCTACAATTTAATTCAGAATTCAGTGGAAGTCAATTCAAAACACTTCTCAGCACCTCCAAAGATTTTGGTTTTGAAATATGCGCGTGGTGCTCATAGTATTCCAAAATCGTATCGAGCATACTAGCACGATCTTCCCGAGCCATCTTTATCTCATACCCATAAGGCTCCTTCATCAGCAAATCCATCACCCCATGGTTTTCGTGAGATGGTGCCAGCTTATCTGTGGAACTAAACAGGTTGTCAATGTCATCGATGGCATAGCCTAGAAAAGGGCCTACCTTCAGTAGAAATTGAAGGTGAAAATTTTCCACCCTGGTTTTCAGTCCATCAAATGTTTTAATTGATTCCTCGGCGAAATTATAAAGTTCAGGATTAGGTGATTGCTCGGACTGGAGCAATTTTGAAAATACTTCTGTCAAAAAAAGAGTGATCGTGCTTTTGATTAAATCCTGATGAATATGATGAAGCGGATGGTGACTTTTAAACTCGGAAATGCGCTGTAAGTCGCGTGTCTCCTTTACGTAAAGGACCAGGTCCAGCATGGTAAATGGCTGAAAATATCCGATACTTTTCTTTGACTTCTGGCTTCTGATTGAATTTACGATATACGATCCATACCCCTGATCCTCTGTAAATATTCTGGCGATGATCGATGTATCGCCATACTTCATGTAGCTGAGAACGATCCCTTTTGATTTTACAATCATCAGCGTATCACGGCAATTTTCCCAACATAGATCTCCTCTCCATCTAGTGATGAACTGAAGAAAAGATACACGCCTGTAGTAATCTTACCTCCTTTCACATTGGTCAGATCCCACGAAGCAGAGCCTCCATTTGCGTCGATTTCCCTTACCAGATTCCCATTAACATCTGTAATCTTCACGTTCACATTTCTTGCAAGGCCCGTCAAACCGACCAGGCCTTGATATTCAGGCCGGACTGGATTGGGAAAAATATTCACATTGCTGTGTGTTCGGCTTCCAATTGATGATGAACTTCGAAAGGAAACCATCCCTTTATCGGTAAGTACAAACACCTCGCCATTGCTTCCATTGTAGGAAAGCTGGATAATGCTATTGGAAGGGAGAGGACTGTTTTCTTCATTGAAAACCGCCACCTGCTCTGATGTATTCTCATCAAACACCCATAGACCACTATTAGTACCAAACCAAATTCTGTTACCACCATCTGTCATCACAGCATTTATTGTTTGGTCTTCGAAAAGTGTTCGGTTCTCAAATGAAGGACGGATGCCTTGTGAGTCCGAAAAAATAAATGATGCGCTCGGAAAAAGTGCAGGTCCTCTCGATGTTCCCACCCACGCATTGTCCTCCACGCTTATGTCAATATCAATAAATGATGAGGGGAGTCCATCTGCTGTGGTGATCAAATCTGAAAGATTCTCCTCAGGATCTAAAACCGTAATTATTCCCGATGCTGCGCCAAGCCAGCCTATTCCAAGCTCAGCAATATCTATCGTCAAAAACTCATTCTCTCCTAAAAAAAAGGACATCCAGTTTTGTTCTGTATCCATGGTGTGAATAGGGTTGGTAGCACCGAAAGAAGAAACCCACAACCTCTCGGCTGAACCCAATGCAGTGATGACAGTATCCAGTTCGGAAGAGCTGCCGGGTATATCTTTCAGAATGGTTTCACCGGATTCATCATAGATTCCATCACCGATGGATGCGTAATAAAAGCTTCCATTGAATCTTGCTACATCTGACACATTGGTAAATCCTGCAATGGACTTTGATTGCCAGGTGCCTTCAGCAAAAACTGAAAATGAGGCTACCTGCTGAGAGCCATCATAGGCAAAAGGTGACGGAGCGTGAAACCCAAAAAGCTGGTTAGAGATGATACGAAAATTTGAAAACAAATCTGATATTGGTCCAGCAGGTGATAGCACATCGCCTTTATTATCAACAAGACCCAATTCACCATCAGCGATGATGAAGGTGTCAGTTATGCGATCAAGATCATTCACACTTGAGGCAGAAACATTAGCTGTACTTTGAAACACAGTTCCATCAAATGTGTAGATGACTCCATTACCGTAAGTAACCAATTCACCATCGACCTCAAATAGTTTTGTGGCACCAGCCGGCAAATCAGCTCCTGTATCTAGCCAGGAGCCGCTGGTCAAAATCCGTAAATCTGAACCGAATGTAGCATAAAGATCACTGCCTACAAGTGTAAGATTTACAAATCCGGATGTCGCGGGAAACCTTGACCAATTATTAAAATCCAGCAAGTTTGTTGATAAGCTCCCAGCCTGAATTCCTTCACTCGTACGAATAAACAATGAGTCATTTCGGTAAACGATCTCAAGCACTTCTACTTCATTTCCTCCGGTACCGATTTGTACATAATTTTCCGCTATACCAGCCGTGGAGGTGTTAACCACAATGACACCCAAGTCTGTGGCCAGGTAGGTTCTGGATGAGCCAAATTCCACATCGTTGATCGTCTTTTCTACCTCCAGATTTGTTTTAGCAAGATCTGAGATGTTAAGCAGTTTGTCCTCAAATATAAAATCGACATAGCCGGATCGGTACCCGACAACCAGCACATTTAAGTCCGAATTATATCTCATGGCTGAAACCCCTACATCAGACAATCCATCAATTTTGGATAGTCTACGAAGTGACCCGCTTGTTATTTCTCTAGAGAAAAGCCCATTTTCAGAAGCACAAAATATCTTATCTGATGTAACCTCAATAATCCGAGCATTGGAATAGCTAAAATGCGTGCGCCAGGTTCCCATAGCTATGTCCTGAGAAATGGCAACCCATCCTACTAGGAAAGCAAGGCTACTTAGTCCCCACCGCCTCAAAGAAACAAGATCTGCAAAGCGCTTCATAAATATCCTTTTCTCCTAAAACTATCGTTTTCTTCGATTTAGTACGTCGGTGAGAATATGATGCCACATTTCCGCACTTCATACAAACAGCATGCACCTTAGTAATGTATTCGGCAATAGACATCAAAGAGTCCATGGGTTTAAATGGAATGCCTTTAAAATCCATATCCAAACCAGCCACAATTACCCGCTTCCCTTTATTAGCCAGCTCGTTTGCCACATTTACTATCTCTTCATCAAAAAACTGAGCCTCATCAATACCAACCACCTCGCAGTTTCCGGCTCTTAGCAAAATGTCATTGGCAAAATTTACCGGAGTTGATGGAATGGAGGAATCCTTGTGTGAAACAATCTTCACTTTGTCATACCGCTTATCAACAGCAGGTTTGAAAATTTCTACATGTTGATTGGCCAGCATCGCGCGGTTGAGTCTTCGAATCAGCTCCTCTGTTTTTCCTGAAAACATAGATCCACAGACTACCTCAATCCAGCCTCCACGCCTCAGCGTACCTTTTCCTATGTGGGGTTCTACAAACATCTATTCAGAATAAGTCAAATGTGGCAATTGTGTCTCATCAGGAACCCTCACAGTCACATCCCCGGTTACGTGGGTTTGGCAAGTCAGGCGCTCATCTATTCGCAATTTATTCAATTTCAAATATTGCTCCTCCGGCTTTGTTCTGGGGGTTAGGTTCTCAGACCCAGAAATAATTTTTGCCCTACACGTCGTGCACCTCCCTTTGGCTCCACAAGCATGCATCCAGTCCGTGGCACTAAGCAAAATATCCAGCAAACTTTCCCTTTTATCCTCACAATGAATAGTTTTACTTTGTAGGTTGGCGATTACTACTGTAGGCATACGTTATCAAATTTCAAGAATGCAAAAGAAACTAAACGAAGACTTTATAGACGGTTATTGTGAGAAATTTGCATCCAAAGTGACTGCCGATTTTTTCAAAGATGGGAAAGAGGTCATAACCGGAAAAGAAATATTGAAGGTTACTCCTTCCAAGCAAGTCAATTTCTTTGTCATAAAACTTCTCTTCAGATACTGGCAAGAGGAAACCAAAAAACTGGAAAGCCCATTCTTCAACTACAAGCATGAGGAAGTACGTCAGGCCATGATTCAGTTTATGAACGTGCTGTCTCAGCACATAGAAATAAACCGAGATAAGTTTGAAACGCTGCTAAATCATGCAGTAAAAGACACTATCTACCTAGCTGCTATGCCACAAGCCTATGTCGAGATTGACCTTGACAGCAGAGGCGTAGAATCAATCAAAGAAAAATCGGTGGAGGGTACTGTGAAGTACCTCAAAATCCACAAAAAAGAAATTCAAAACTTCCTCTCAGACATGAAGGGCCTCACCATCGATGATGTCATCGATGAACTGCCCGAGGAGTTTGACGATTTTGACACCACGGAGGCCGTGAATGAGGAATGTGCGCTACTCTCTGAGGTACTGGAGATCACAGCTGAAAAAATCTTTTCTGACGATCCTGAGATGGATGAGTTTGATGAGGACGACTTGTTTGAGCCGGGAGAAGAGGATCTGGTGGATGATCGGCCTAGATTCAAAAAAACTGCGCCGGATGCCAATGAAGAAAGTGCAGACGTAGAAATAGATGCTGAGGATGATGCCATGGCAGATGAGGATTTTGATGAAACTCCTACATCCAATCCTCCGGTGGAGTCCGAAAAAGAAATAGCAGAAGTGCAGGAGGAAAAAGCGGATGTTCAAGAAGGTGAAGAAGACGAAGAGGAAAAGGAAGAGGAACCTAAAAGAGAAATGCGCACACCTGTGATGCTGGAAGATGATGACAAGGAAGATGACTTTCCTGAAGAGACCATCAACAAGCAGTTTGAGAAGGAAGAAGAAACCCTTGCAGAGCACCATGAGAAAGCACCGAAGGAAGGGAGTATTTTAAGCCTCATTTCCCTGAATCACCGCTACATGTTTATCAAGGATCTCTTCCGAAATGATAAGAATGAGTTTGAAAACGCTCTTATGGAGTTGGAAGAATATGACAGCTTCGATGCTTCAGTCGAGTTCCTTGTGCAAGGGTATGCTAAGCACAATGAGTGGGACATGCAGTCTGACGAAGTGAAGGAGTTTTTGAAAGTCCTATTTAGAAGATTCAGGTAATAATTAGTGAGTCTGCCAAACCAACAAATCGATCAAGATCAACTGGTCGCTCGCTTGAGGGCGAAGCAGGCAGATGCATTCAGCTACCTATACGACAATTATTCTGCAGCTATCTATGGAGCAATCTCCCGGATTATAAATAATGAAGAAGTGGCACAAGAGGTGCTGCAAGATGCCTTCATGAAGTTTTGGGATAAGATTGAACAGTACGATGCTTCTAAAGGCCGATTCTTTACCTGGATGGTAAATATCAGCCGAAATCTCTCGATCGATAAATTGCGATCGAAAGAAATGAAGAAGGTTGGGAAAACCGATAATATAGAAACCTACGTAACTGGAATAGAGCGATCGAAATTAAACCACCTAAATGTCGATGGAATTGGCTTGAAAGAGACGCTTACCAGCCTCCGGGATGAAGAAAAGTTCATCTTAGAGATGGTGTATTTTAAAGGCTATACCCAATCAGAAATTTCGGAAGAATTTGATATTCCTCTCGGGACAGTAAAGACGCGCCTGAGGATGGGATTGAAGAATATGAGAAAAGTATTGCAAGTAGAGTGAACATAGAAGAATACATATCGTCAGGCATACTGGAAGCCTATGTGATGGATCAGCTTTCGCCGGCTGAGCGCACAGAAGTGGAGCAGGCTGCTGCCAATCACCTTGAGATCAGGGAGGAGCTGGATAAGATTGAGCGATCTATGGAAACGCTTGCCTTTGCTACTGCCGTGAAGCCACCGGCAGGGGTGAAAGAAAAACTGATGGCTCAGATTGAAAAAGGCGCAAGCGATCAGAAAGAAGCACCGGTGGTGCAAATGCAAACTGACCGATCTTATGGTATTCTCAAATTTGCTGCGGCAGCTTCCGTACTTGTGGCATTAGCCTCTGCGGTGCTGGCCTTTACCTATTGGAAAAAATGGCAGGGTGCTGAAGTCAAGCTGGCAGATATGATAGCTCAAAATGCACAGTTTGCCGAAAACTACAATCAGGTAAACCAGCAACTGGATGACATACAGGATGCAGTAGCCATCATGAACAGCTCGGCTTACAGGCGGGTGACCATGAATGGCACAGAAAACTCACCGGGTGCACTGGCCACTGTCTATTGGAATGAAAGTACCGCAGACGTGTACTTGAGCATCCAAAACTTAAAAGAACTTTCTAAAGACCAGCAATATCAGCTTTGGGCGATCATTGATGGTGTGCCTGTTGATGCCGGAGTGTTTGACCCTAACAATGGCAGTCTACTCGTGCAGATGAAAAATATCGGACCAAATGCGGCTGCTTTTGCCGTGACCATAGAGCCTCGCGGTGGTAGCGAAAACCCTAGCCTGGAGACCATGCAGGTGGTGGGGAATGTGGCGACATAGTCGCCTTTTATTATTTTATGAGCCTCCGTCACGGTTCGTGTTCTTACAAATCGATGATTCAAGATCTTCAATTTTTGACGTCACTGCGAGGTTTGCCGAAGCAGCCTTCATGATTACCGTCATTGCGAGAAGTGAGGACGAACGACGAAGCAATCTTAGAATTAAAAAGTCACTTCAAATTGTGAGATCGCTTCACTGCATTCGCGATGACGATTCTAAATTTTAATCGTCACTGCGAGGAGGTACGACGAAGCAGTCTCATAAAAATTAAAGATTCCTTCGCTGCGCTAGGAAGGACCGAAATAGCAACATCTTATCGAAGTAATCTCAATTATTTTTAACTAATGGAAAAAGGCGGAGCTGTTTACATACTTACAAACCAATCCAACTCCACTTTATACGTAGGCGTCACTTCTGATCTCTACACCAGAATTACCAATCATAAGGAAAAGAAAGAGCCAAAAAGCTTTACTGCCCGATACAATTTGAACAAACTTGTCTATTATGAATCATTTCACAGCATTGAAGAAGCTATAGCTCGTGAAAAACAACTAAAGGGAGGTTCCAGAAAGAAGAAGGAGGATTTGATTAACTCTGTAAACCCCAAATGGAATGATCTCTTTGATGAGGTCGCTGAATGGTAGAATGAGATCGCTTCACTGCGTTCGCGATGACGATTCTAATTTTTATACGTCACTGCGAGGAGGTACGACGAAGCAGTCTCATAAAATACGGAAGGAATAATAACAAATCCTCACTTCAACAACTCTATCAATACCCGATTGTACTTGTAGATATTAATCAACCGAAGATTGAGATGAATGCGTGGGTTTTTGTAGTCTTTCTTCAAATAAGAAATCATCAGATAAAGATTTTCGATCAGATCTCCGATACTGAACCCCTGAATGGGCTTGGCTCGGTATCTGGTAGCGATCTCTTCATCCACTTCCTTACGGGAAAGCAGTGTATAAGGAATCTCCAGCTTCACAGCGGAGGCCAGCTCCTCTATCTCCAGCATCTTGAGCATCTCTATCCTGCGCTTGTCATCCACATCTTTGGCCTTCACATCCTGTAGAAACTTATGATTGAGCTTCAGCTCTGTGCGTAGCGCACGCTTGATGGCCGACCTTTTTTGCTTGAGCGCCGCTGCATCATTGGCTACATCATAGATCTCTTTGATTACGGACATAGGTGAGTTCTTAGATCAGGATGGAAAAGTACTAAGCATTGACAAGAAACTCATTTATTTTATCATTGCAGCCCATGCTCAAATTCTTCAAAAAGAAACCAAGAGAAAAACAACCTCCTCAACTGCTGGATATGAATGGACAGCTAATCCAGGAGGGCGATGAGGTCACCGCTCTAAGGTACGAGCTTGGCAAGTGTAAGGTAGAACTTGAAGGTTTGCAGTTTTTCTATGTCTCCATTCACTCCGGCAAGAAGGTAAGCTACGTGAAAATGATTGATGCCATCACGGGGAATCAGAAGGTGAAGAAGTCTTAGGATGACCGTCAGTGAATATCCATATTGTCCTTAAATCGTGCTGATCTCTTTCCTCAGCTCTTGAATATCCTGTAAATAAATTTGCTCTAGTACTTCCACATATGGTCGCTGATGAAAGTAGCCCTTATTGAAATATTCCTCTGCCTGATCTAGCTCCTTAAGCGCCAAATCGAACTGACCTCTGGCCACATAGATTCGAGCCTTATGGTAGTAGCAATCGGATAGCTGAGGATAATACTTTAGCACCCGATCAAACTCAACAATTGCGTCATCCAGACTGTCCAGCTGGATAAGTGCAAGTCCCTTGTAGAGCATCGCATATACATCCACCCACGACTCACCTTCCTCTTCCGTGATCTTGTTGATGTAGCGATTCAAATAATCGAGCGCTGTTGCATACTCCTCCAGACCGTAATAGCAAATGCCTCGCATGTAATCATGACTCTGTCCCTGTGAATACTCCACTTCACCGCTTACCTCATCGCCCAGATTGAAATCTGCAATGGCACGCTCATAATCTCGATAAAAGTAGAGGTAGATATATCCGCGAAAGCCGGCCCATACGATCGGTTTTCTCTTAACCGCCTCATTGTAGTAGTAATACATCTCATCCAGAATTCCACGCTTTACTCGAGCCGTTCCAAATTCCCTCCAGAGATCCGCATCAGTTGAGTCCATTTTAAATGCCTCTTTTAATTGGAACTGCTCGGGAACAGACCCCTGATAATAATACACCCGTCCTCCTCTTAACTGTGGACTAAGCTGCTTCATTTCCTCTGCAGTAAACGTTTTTTTGTACCACTCCCGCTCTGAGCAGGAGATCAAGCCTGAAAGGAGTACCAGACTAAGGAAGTATATCGACGATTTCACCATTTTCAATATTAAATGTGATGTAGAAATATGCGTCTCGAGCCTCGTCCTGTATCATAACAGGACTCCACTCTTTCAGTTTTTGTAAAAGCCCAAATAGATGATCAACCGTCTCTGAATCAAACTCCATTGGTTGGTAATTCAGGTCATATCCTTTAGCAATAAATCGCCCGGCTTTTCCCTCACAGTTTACAACAAACCTGAAAACCAATCGACCACTTTGATCTAAAAGTTTTGACCGATCCAGATTTGAAAATATCGTATCCTCCAAAGCTCTTTTACTATGAATATATGCTCCCTGAGGTGTAGAATTATAGTAATCTGCAATTCGTCTTTCATGCCCACAGATCTTAAAATCTGTATCATTGCTTATAGTGTTTTTCGGATCGATCCATGCCACACGGTGATCTCCATGATTCGCTCTTTCTTCAAACTCCTCAACAGACATCTGTTCCACAAGCTCAATGTGTCGAGTATAATTAGGTGCTTTTATTTGTGACCCGAAAAATCCAAGGTCTTTCACATAATAAGTAGTGGTCTCTCCTTCAGATACAATAGAGTCAGATGCTGCATGTTTATAATTCCAAACCATGTAAAATGTTTTGGCTGGGCTATTGTTTATAATTGTATCAGCAACTGCGGTTTGATGTTCTGTGTATATGTATTCTTCATCGCCGGAGGTATAACTGACCCGATATGGACTTTTTGCTTCACTTTCCCATACCATAATTGTCTTATCAAGAATGTTCATTTCAGTGGTATCCGTCACATCACGAGTGCTAACACCGAACCCTTTTTCAAGAGCAATTGAATCTCCCTCAACGACGTACTGACGAGTGCTGACCAAATCATACCCCGCATTATAGTTTTCGGTAGTATAGTGGGTATCATCCAACTTTACATACTTCGTATACCGAACTTCTGTACCTGCTCGCTGATCGGGATTATCAGGATAATAATGGTAATAGTACTTGCTTACATAGCCATCTTCAAACACCTCTTGAGGAAAGTACTTGAAGACCGGGTGGTTTGATTGTTGTTGCTCACATCCACACAGCAGGGACATGAAAAGGATAGGAATTAGTTTCTTCAAACTTCGCGTGATTTTGAGTGATTGACCCAAGATACGCAAATGGGTTTGTCAGGATTCAGTTTTTTGGAAACATTAACATTTTGTTAGGACGTAAAAACCCCGACCACCTTCATGATCGGGGCTCTATCACCAACCAGCTATAAAACCGCAATCACGGCCTATAATTGTTTTGATGATACGTACGATGTTTTGGTTCAAAATGGATTTTTGATTTCAAAAAATTTCTACTTCGGAACCTCGCGGATTGCATCTTCGGTAAATTTCCTTCCAAGCCCCTTCACTGCGGATACACAGAAAAACCCAACCACCTGCTCATCATCATCTGCCACAATATTGGATTCTACGTTGGCTAAGCTCGTCGCAAACAATTCTCCAAAACTTCCGGGACGGTTTGTTTGAATAAGCACCTGATTCCAGAAAAACCAGGCCTCAGGTGTAATGGAGTTGATCTCAACGTAAACGCTATCTTCTCCGGGTTCGGGAAATGGTGGAACAAACTCATCATTCTCATCCAATTCAAAAGGGTTAATCCCATCGCGAATGGGCTGAATAAAAGTGAGTCCATCGGCATTCCCTCCCGGAGAAAAAGCTCCATCATAGGAGACATTGATCTCAGCGGGCTTATTGAGATACTCTCCATTTTTCCAACTCTTGATCCAGTAGGCATCATTGGCTCCCGGAAAATCCCGCGCCCAAAACTCCGCAAAGTAGGAATCATCGCCTCCAAACATGCCCTCCTCAAAACGCCAGGTGATGCTGTCAATCTCAGGGACTCTGCCCATAGTGCTGACTGATCCGTACTGCTTTCCGTCAATCCGAACATCCAGAAAATACGTCTGACCGACTGTGCCGAAAGAGTCAGCAGCATTGGCTGGAATCCAGCTGTACACACCCGGGCTTTCTTCATCAAACAGAAACCTTTCACCACTCCCATCCTCGATAACCACTTCTGCTCCTGAAATACCCACCGGGTCACTTCCATCAAAGTATGAGTTCGTGCGTGTGATACGAATGGTTTGCTTCTCCGCCTTTCGATAGATCCATGCATCAAATGCCAGCACAGGTTCAGCATCCGGTAGTTGCACATTTACATCATCCTCACACGCGAGAATGGTAATAACCGATAATATGATTAATAGCTTTTTCATTAGAATTTGAAGTTGTAGGTGATGGATGGAATGAATGAAGCGAAAATGGAAACCTGAGTCGCTCGGGTATCGGCCCGCTCTCCCACGTTTACACGATCCGCTCCCTGCCAGAAGTATATCGAAAATGGATTGGCTCGATTGTAAATATTGTATACAGTAAACACCAACTCGTCCCTGTTCTTTCGCGGCGTTCCATCTTTGCGAACGGTGCGCCCTTTTCGGATGGCTGAAAAATCTAGTCGATGATAATCCGGAAGTCTCACATTGTTTCTGGAGTCATCGGAATTGTGAGGAATCGTAATTCCCTGCACTTCATATCGGTGAGTTGGGAAGGTGGTAGGTGTTCCACTAAGGTATGAAAAGGTAGAAGATAATGACCACCGATCGTTGATTTCATAAAATCCGGTCAGCTTCAAATTATGCGTTTGATCATACCTGGTTGGATACCACTCTCCTTTGTTGATTCCGGTTGCCTGAAGCTCTGTTCTGCCGAGTGTATAGCTAACCCATCCATTAAGCCGTCCGGTCAATTTTTTCACATAAAGCTCCAGGCCATAGGCTCGTCCATCACCGGTGAGTAGATCAGCCTCCAATGCTTCATTGATAAGCAAATCAGCTCCGTTAATGTATTCCACCTGTTGCTCCGTTTTCCGATAATACAGTTCCACAGATGTTTCATATTGATTATTCTTCAGGTTCTTGAAAAGACCTATTGCCCACTGCTGGCCTATCTGTGGTTTCAGGTTGTTGGAACTAGGCGTCCAAACGTCAAGTGGGTTAGAAGCAGTGGTGTTTGAGATCAGGTGAATGTATTGCAACATTCTGTTGTAGCTGGCCTTTACCGAGGTGGTCCTGTTCAGCTGATACTTCAAGGACAGGCGAGGCTCCCAACCGTGATGCTTAGCGATCGATTCCCCTTTTGGTACTTCAATGACATCCTCCACGGGTCTTCTTCTTCCAGGAATGGTGTCTCCCAAAATGAACTTGTTTCCGGCACCTATCAAATTGAAGTAGGAGAATCTAAGACCGTACTGTAAGGAAAAATCATCACTTATTCTTTGCTCATTATTGACATATAGTGCTGTTTCAATTGCCTTTCGATTGGGCAAACTCAGGTTGATAGCTTCCCCATCACTGATCCCCGTCGCTTGCGCAGGTTCGAACGTATAGCTGAAGATTTCACCACCAAACGTGAACTCATTTTTCTGATCGATGAAGTAAGTAAAGGATGGCTTGAGCGCAAGGGTGTTGATGTCAGAGTTCCATTTGAACTTATCTCTTGGATTATCTCCAAAAGCCAGCTCGTATTCATAATCGCTGAAAAAGAATGTGAAGTTGGAAAAGAGACGGTCATTGAACAGGTGATTCCACCGGACTGTGGATGTTCGGTTACCCCAATTAAATCCCTGGTCCGCATCAAACTTGAAATTGTCTTGCCCAAAATATCCGGAAAGAAACAATTGATCCCTATCTGAGAACTGAAAGTTGGTCTTGGCTGTCAGATCATAAAAATTAAGTGCAGCTCCATTTCTAAGTTCTTCTACAAACGGTCTTGCCAGAATATCTGCGTAAGATCGACGACCTGCAATTATGAAGGATGACTTCTCCTTTTTAATAGGTGCTTCCACCGAAAACCTGCTGAAAATGGTTCCAATTCCTCCATTGAATTCCGTTTTCTTGTTGTTCCCTTCCTTCATGCGTATATCCAGAATGGACGCCAGCCTACCTCCAAACTGGGCAGGGATGCCTCCTTTGTAGAGCTTCATGTCTTTTACTGCATCGGGATTAAAGACAGAAAAGAATCCGAGCATGTGAGAGGAATTGTAAACGGGAGCCTCATCCAACAGCACTAGGTTTTGACCCACATTGCCACCTCGCACATTAAATCCTGAAGAACCCTCACCAACGGAGGTAACTCCCGGAAGCAGCTGGAGACTTTTGATAATATCAACTTCACCCAGGATGGCAGGCATCTTGCGAACTACCTGGATGTCCAACTCAGCTACGCTCATTTCTGTGGAGGTCACATTCTCATCCTCAGGCTTGGCAGTGACCACCACCTCCTCCAGCTGAGTTTGTTCCTCAGAAAGTTCTATATCTATGCGAGTATTTTCCGTCAGTGATACGGCTCGGGATTGGGTAACAAACCCAATGTATCGGAACTCAACCGTATAATCGCCGGGCGGTATGGTGACAGAATAAAAGCCATACACGTTGGTGATGTTTCCTGTGTTCAGCTCTTTAATCAAAACGGTTGCACCAATGAGCGCCTCTCCATTGGAGGCATCCTTGATGTAACCGTTTATCGTGTACTTTTCCTGAGCACTTATAAAAAGGGGGATAGCCGCAATAAGCAGCAAAAATTTCTTCAAAGCAGTGTTTGTTTTTAGTGATAGACTTTACGAAAGACGCACCAAGACCTAAATAGTTTCGGTCTTAACAAACACTTAATGCAGAATGTTGTGGAATGGTTGCTTTTGCCTGTTAAATGGCCGCCAAGGCCTTCTCATAATCAGGCTCCTGACCCACTTCAGGAACCAACTCTGTGTATTGCACTATACCTTGCTCGTTCACAACCACTATGGCTCTTGCATTCAATCCTTTGAAAGCCCCATCAAAAATTTCAACACCGTAATTCTTTCCGAAGCTACCTCCGTCTCTGAAGTTCGTAAGGTTATCCAGGTTATCTATTCCTTCAGCATCACAATACCTCTTTAGAGCAAATGGCAGGTCTTTGGAAACACAAACAATTCGTGTATTCTCAAGCTTGGAGGCCTCCTGATTAAATTTTTTGGTAGACATAGCACACACGCCTGTATCAATACTTGGATAGATATTGAGAATCACTTTTTGTCCATGGTAGCTCGCGAGCGTTTTTTCCTGCATATCCTTGCTCACAAGTGTGAAATCTGGGGCTGCACTTCCTACCGCAGGCAGATCTCCGATAGTGTTTGTTTCCGTTCCTCCCAAAGTAATTTTAGCCATAGTTGTAGGTTTTAAAAGGTGTAATTAAGTAATCTAATGGAATATCCCATTCCTCCCTCTGCAAAATAATATCCGCAGGAGGAGACAAAGATAACCCCACTTTAAGTGCTTTTGTTTCAGAAAGTAGCCGATCATAATAACCACCTCCATATCCAATGCGAAAGCCCTCTTTATCACATAGAAGCAATGGAACAAAAATGAGGTCAAGATTTTCAATCGAAGCTTCCTCGGAATTGGTTGGTTCCGGAATACCAAATTTGTTCTTCACCAATGCGGTAGATTCTGTTAGAGAAAAATGTCTCATTTCATACATTTCAAAATTCGTTTTTGAAACGATGACTTTTACTCCGGTTTCTGCTAGCCATGGAAAAAGAGGTGAAATATCAGGCTCACAATTTCTTTCCATCGCAAGGAAGGTATGGAGTTTCTTTATATTCTTTCTCGAAAGAAAAAGTTTAACCCGATCTATCAAAAGCTCATTTCTACATGCGAAATCACTCCCTTTAATCAATCTTCGATATTGCAAGATCATCTTACGAAGCAGGGATTTGGATAGGGATTCCATTGGCTATGGAAAGTTACCCCGCCCAGCCTTCACGATCAAGGCTCCTGTATTGAATAGCTTCCGCCAAATGTTCGATAGCTATATCGTTAGTCCCGGCAAGATCGGCGATGGTTCTCGATACGCGTAAGATCCGATCGTAGGCTCGTGCTGAAAGTCCCAATCGCTCCATTGCTGTTTTGAGTAGGGCTTTTCCAGCATCATTGATCTGACAAACTTCTTTCACCATATTGGAACTCATCATGGCATTATTGAAAACTCCCGGTTGATCTTTAAAGCGAATGGCCTGAACTTCTCTAGCTTTAATCACCCGATCTCTTATTTCCGCACTGGATTCTGTTTTCCGATTTTCCGTCATCTGATCAAACGAAACAGGAGTTACCTCCACATGCAAATCAATTCTGTCAAGTAATGGCCCACTTATTTTGTTGAGGTAACGCTGCACGACTCCCGGGGCACAGACACACTCCTTTTCCGGGTGATTGTAATACCCACACGGGCATGGGTTCATGCTGGCAATTAGCATAAAATTGGATGGATAGTCCAGTGAGATTTTTGCTCTGGAAATCGTCACCTTCCGCTCCTCCAACGGCTGGCGCATCACCTCTAAAACTGATCGCTGAAACTCAGGAAGCTCATCTAGAAACAGAACGCCATTATTAGCCAGCGAAATTTCCCCGGGTTGTGGGATGCCTCCTCCACCTACGAGTGCCGCATCAGAAATTGTGTGATGTGGTTGTCTGAAAGGTCTCTGCGCGATTAGCTTACCATCTGTCCCCAACTTGCCCGCTACCGAATGGATCTTGGTCGTTTCCAAAGCTTCATGCAAAGTGAGGGGCGGAAGGATGGAAGGTAGCCGTTTGGCCAACATGGTTTTACCCGCGCCCGGAGGACCAATCATGATTACATTGTGACCTCCTGCCGCAGCAATCTCCATCGCACGTTTGATGTTTTCCTGACCCTGCACGTCAGAAAAGTCTGAAGCGTAATTATCCAGGTCTGCAAAAAAAACATCCCGGGTGTCATACTGTAGTGGGGCAATTATCTCCTCGCCTTCCAAATGCAGAATGGCTTCCTTGATAGTTTCCACACCGATAATTTCAAGTCCATCTACAATCGCCGCTTCAGTAGCATTCTCTTTTGGAAGGATAAATCCTTTGAATCCATTTTTTCTCGCCTCAATCGCAATGGGTAAGGCCCCTTTGATCGGCCGTAGCTCTCCATCCAGGGCTAGTTCGCCCATGATGACATATTCTTCGAGGTTTTCTGCTATGATCTGCTCAGAAGCTTTCAAAATACCCAGTGCTATGGGCAGATCATAAGCCGAGCCTTCTTTTCGAATATCTGCAGGAGCGAGGTTTACCACCACCTTTTGGCGGGGCATCCGATAACCAAAATGTTTAATGGCAGATTCTACGCGCTGCTCACTCTCCTTTACTGCTGAATCAGGCAGTCCAACCATGAAGAATTTGGTGCCTTGACCAACATTGACTTCTACAGTGATTTTGTAAGCATCCACGCCATAAACGGCGCTTCCATAGGTTTTAGCGAGCATTGATACTAAGAATAGTTCGCCTAAAGATATTAATTAAGCAGGTATCGAAAAGGTAAGGGGTTCCGTGTTATGAAATTTTATTAGTCTTCGTCATCATCTTCATCCTCGTCCCCTTTATCTACATCATCAAATGAAAAGTCTTCTTCAGACTGAGACTTGTCATAAAGTTTTGCCTTCAGGTCTTTGATCTCATCTTCCAGATCTTCTATTCCACCCTTTATACTTCTTATTTTCAGCTGCTGCATCACATATTCTGTGATCATCAAAATAGATAAGAAAAAAAACAGTCCCATGACATAGCGGGGAAACTTGATGTAGGACGAAAGCTTAACTTTCGACAGATACTCCTCCGTATTCATAAGAATATCCACTGAGAAATACATGATCACAAGAGCGATGACAACATAAACGATGTGGAAGATAAGCTTAAACCTTTGCATATAGTCTTTTGAGTCTGGGCTGAAAGTTATGAAACTTTTGAACTTTTATTGGTTGCTAATTTTTTCAATGGTTTTCTGGTGATTTTAATAACCGTCTACTGATCATTTCACCTTATTTAGAATAAATAAGTTCGGGATGGTACATTCCATCGCAAGGAGAGACCCAACACCGAAGTAGAAGTATCAATAAATCCATTGCTATCCGATTCATTCCTTAATGTAATATCCGCATCGATAAATAAATTATGACGTGCCATATAGCTGGTCCTGAAAAATAGCATAGTCAAATTTGTCTTATTCCCTTGCAAATGCTCATTCCCAAACTCCTGACTTCCTCCGCTTCCATTAGGTATCCGAAATATATAGTTCTTCAAAATATCCCGTCCATAATTCACATCACCAATATCATTCCCATAAGTAGCTTTCATCAGCACTCCTTCAAAGCTCCATTGATCATTTAGCCGATAATTCGCTCGCCCTATATACTCTGTAAAGTTTGCTCCAAGTGGGTGAGCTAAGGAAAGGTTATAGTGGCTATAGCTTGTAAATCCATCCTCATGAGCATACATATATGGTCGCACTCGGTTTATCTCCCCTTGCACCATCAGATCCTTTACCCCAAATGGGTCAACATATTTTGCTCCCAGTTGGAAACCTTGCTTGTTTCCCCACCAACCGTCTCCGGCCAGCACTTCTCCAATGATCATCTCATCAATCACCAGCTGACCGTATAAGGAAACTCGCTGCTTTATGTTCCACTTAAAATCCAAACCAATCAGGGCATTGTCCTCGCTCCCATTTTGCTGTTCCACCGCGCGGTAGAATATAATTGGATTCAGATACTCAACCTTCAAGCCACCGGTAGAATCTCCATACATCACAGACTCAAACAGTCCGATGTGGAGATTGGGTTTGATTTTCATATTCAAGTGATGGAAAGCCATATACTTCTTCTCAAACCCACCGGAACCTTCCAGCCCAAACGTTCCTCCTCTCACTCCTGCTATTTGCTCAGCGAAAATGTTCGTGTAGTCAAAGATTTTTGTAGTAGTGTTAATTCTCAGGTACGGATAGTTATTTGCATAGTCGGAGAGAATGAGCGATCGTATTCCATTTCCCACGAAATGTTTTCCGAAACCCAGCTGCGCAGATATGCTTTGCGTAAATCCAAAATCAATGTACCCCTGCGCACGAAAAAAATCAACCCCTGTGGTTGCATACTGCTTCCAAAATCCTTCATAAGGCACCACGAGCGTGCTGTCTCTCACGTCATTCACATACTCTGGATACCTCGCCTGATTCTCCGTAAGCATGGTATAAAAGGCGACCTTTTTATCAATCCTACCTCGTATCTCAGCACCCCGACTATTGACATATGATGATCCCAGAGCATCATTGGTCTTACCATAAGAAAACTGAAGCACAGGATTTACATGCAAATCCAGTTTATCATCCTCATAGTAAATAAGATCCGCCGGATACTTAAAAAATCTACCAAGAATTGGCATTCTGGATCTCGCAGAATCAGAGGTATACTCGCGAAGCTCCTTTCGTGTATACGGACTCATATTTTCCCCCAGTAAACCATACACCTCCATTCTGGAAAAGGGCTTCATAGTAGTGTTAAACCCATCATTCGATCGAATATCTTCCATTTCTACAATCGGATAGACTGGGTGCCCTAGTGTAAAATCCGTAGATTGCGCACATAAAATGCTGGTAGTGAGAAGGCTAAGAATCCAGAAAATTTTTCTCATGAATCAAACATATTCGATTTTAGTTGAATAGATGGGTTTGAAGAAGATAAAATAATACCTATCTTTGCCATCCTTTTTGAAAAGAGCACAGAAGAAGATGAAAAAAGACATACATCCGGAGTACAAAGAAGTTGTTTTTCTTGATACCACAAGTGAATTCAAATTCCTTACTAAGTCTACCATGACTTCAAAGGAGACGATCAAGTGGGAAGACGGAAATGAGTACCCTGTAATTAAAGTGGAGGTTAGCTCTGCATCTCACCCATTCTACACTGGTAAGAAGATTTTCTTGGATACTGCTGGTCGAGTGGAGAAATTCAACAAGAAGTACAAGAAGAAGTAATTTACTTCTCAAAGATTTTTAGAAAGTCTTCGGGTTTGCCTGAAGACTTTTTTTGTGCCCTTTTGCCAAAACAAGCTAAGTTTGATTCATGCAAATCACTTTCATAGATACGGAAGAAAGCTGGAAACAAATGCTCCCACTGAGCTACACACGCCCGGTAGCTGAAGTTAGAGTTGGTATTTTAAAAGTACATGAAAAGTGGAGCACAATGCTCAATGCTAGCTCAATTACATTTCGATCTGAAGATTACCTGAGAGGCCTGTTTCCAAAACCTGAGAATAAAACCTTAACTATTCTCGGAAATGTGTTGCCAAACAGAGAACTTGTTGATGCCATTCTTTCGCTGGGTGAAAAGGAGGCAATCCTCTGGAACGATCAACTGATCGCTGGATTTTTTGATCCTGGTGAGCCTTTTGAAACTGGTAATCGAAAAGTCATTGAAATAAGTGAGTTGGACCTGGTGGTTCATCCATGGGACATCTTCCGACTGAATGGATCTGAGATAAAAAAAGATTATGAGCTAATCACCAAGGGACGAAAGTCTCAACCACTGAATGACCCTCACACCAAAACTTACGGGGATCACATCTTTCTAGAAGAAGGCGCAAGTGTAAAGGCAGCAGTGCTGAATGCCGAAAATGGCCCAATTTACATCGGCAAAGATGCGGAAGTTCAGGAAGGCGCTTTGATCAGGGGGCCTTTTGCTCTATGTGAACAATCCGTGGTAAACATGGGGGCTAAGATCAAAGGTGACTCTACTGTTGGGCCACATTCAAAAGTTGGAGGCGAGGTTTCCAACTCGGTTATTTTCGGTTATTCCAACAAAGGCCATGAGGGATTCCTGGGAAATTCGGTTCTCGGTGAGTGGTGCAACCTCGGAGCAGATACCAACAACTCCAACCTGAAGAACAACTATGCGAATGTGAAAATGTGGAATTTTGCATCCGGCAGATTTAAAGATACCGGCCTGCAATTTTGTGGTTTGATTATGGGAGATCATTCTAAATGTGGCATCAATACCATGTTCAACACAGGTACAACCGTGGGAGTATCCGTCAATATTTTTGGTGATGGATTTCCACGAACTATTATTCCTTCATTCGCATGGGGTGGCGCTTCAGGATTCAGCACGTATCAAACAAGAAAGGCATTCGAAACCGCAGAGCTGGTGATGCAAAGACGCAACAAAGAGTTAACCGAAGCAGACAAAGCAATGCTTTCTCATATCTTTGAAATGACATCCGAAAACAGGGTGTGGGAGAAAAAATAACATGCAGTTTTCAGAAATACCCGGCCTTCAGGAATTAAAAAAACAACTTGTTTCGGCACATAAACGAGGAAAAGTTGCGCATGCTCAGCTATTTGCCGGTCGGCCTGGAACAGCGGTACTCCCCATGGCACTGGCCTACGCCACCTACCTGATGTGTGAAAGTAAAATCGAAGACGATAGCTGTGGTAGCTGTCCCAATTGTGTCCGGATTAAGAAACTGGTTCATCCTGACATTCACCTTCATTTTCCGAAAGTATCCGCCGCGGAAAATAAGTACGAGAAAGTACTAGCTGATGCCATTCCACGATTCAGAGAGTTTGTAATGGAGTCTCCCTTTGGGGACCTTGAAGCCTGGACCCGAAAGTATGGTCAGGAGAATAAAAACATCTTAATCAGCAGGGAAGACAGCCGGCAGATGCTAAAAAATGTCAGCATGCGATCCGTGGAGGGGGGCTATAAAATTCTACTAATATGGATTCCTGAGTTGATGAATCCCAGTTCAGCCAATGCCATTCTTAAAATATTGGAAGAGCCACCTGAAAAGACCCTTTATTTGCTTGTTTCGTACAATTATGATAACCTGCTGGCCACCATTACCTCCCGAACACAGCTGGTAAACGTGCCGCCAAATACCGAAGCAGAAGTAAAAAATTATCTGATTGAACAGGGGGTAAATGAGCCGGAAGCTGAACAGGCCGCTAAATTATCTGAAGGAAAAATTGGACTAGGCCTACACCTGGCAAGCGCAGGTGAATCGCAGGAATACGAAGACTTTCAAAAGTGGATGCTGGAGTGTTGGAATAAAAACCTGACCGGATTGGTTCAGCGAAGTGAGGATTTTTCAAAATCAGGAAAAGCCGCACAAAAGAACACCCTCAACTACGCCATAGCTCTAATGCGAAATGCAGTGGTGCATGCTTCCGGGCAAACACCCCCTGTACAAAGCGATTCAGAAAAAATCTTCATCGGAAAATTCGCAGATAAGCTGGGGCTGGGTCGGCTGGAGAAGACATATGCCCTGACCAACGAAGCACTGATTCATTTGGAGCGAAATTCAAACCCTCGTATAACTCACTTAAATTTGTCGCTTGATATCATCAGGGTATTAAATGGCTAAAAAAGAAAAGCAGTTAATCGGACGACTGGACGTGATTGATCTTCCTGATCTTGGAGTAAAGGACATCCACGCCAAAATCGATACGGGGGCTTATCGTTCTTCTCTTCATTGCAAAAAAGTGCATGAAGAGCAAGGCGTGCTTTATTTCACGCTACATACCGATACCGGCTATCAGGAGTACGCCACCAAAGAATGGACTCAGAAAGTTGTGAAAAGTTCCAACGGAAAAGCTCAGAAACGATATGTAATCAAAACCAGGATGAAAATCTATGGCAAAAACTACATGGCATCTATTTCTTTGACTGATAGGAGCGAGATGAAAAATCCACTACTCATAGGGCGAAAAATGCTTTCTCATTTCATTGTAGATGTTACACAAAAGAATCTTTCATATTCAAAAAAGACAGGCGGCTGATGGAGAGACCAATCATTAAAATAGGTACGAGGAAAAGCAAGCTCGCTATGTGGCAGGCAAACTATGTAGCTGATTTGCTCGATGCAGGAGGTTTCCAACCGCAGCTGGTTCCGATTGAAACAAAGGGAGACAAAATACAGCACGTAGCTCTATCGAAAATCGGTAGCAAAGGGGTGTTTACCGAGGAGCTAGAGACGATGCTGCGAAGAGGTCAGATTGATATTGCCGTACACAGTGCAAAGGATCTTCAGTCCAAATTACCAGAAGGATTTAGCGTTCTTTCTTTTTGCGAAAGGGAATCGCCCGATGATGTCATCGTTTCTGACAAAGACATAGATCTGAATAATCCAAGTCTCATTTTGGGCACATCGAGTACGCGTAGAATTGCCATGCTTAAGCATTTTTATCCACACATCACTACCGTGGACGTCCGTGGAAATCTTCAAACAAGATTGGAAAAAATGAAGTCCGGAATCATGGATGGGTTAGTGCTTGCCTATGCAGGTGTTAGACGCATGGGGTATGACGATATGGTTCGGTACTGGTTCGATACGGATCGGTTTGTGCCTCCCGTAGGACAGGGATCGGTAGCTATTGAGATCCATGAAAATCTGGATAAAGACATTGCCCAGAAAATCAAAAAGGCGACAAACCACCCACTTACAGAAAAGATGCTTCTAACAGAACGGGCTTTCCTGAGACGCATGGATGGAGGCTGCAGCATTCCTGTTTTTGGTCATGCACAAATGGAAATGGATGGGCAAATTACCCTCAAAGGCGGTATCGCCAGCCTGGACGGCAAGCAGCTGATTCAGCGCACCATGCATGGATCTGACCCGGAACAATTAGGCACATCTCTGGCTGATGAAATCCTCCAAAGCGGTGGAAAGAAAGTCCTTGAAGACATAAAATCAGTTATTTCGAAATAAGTTTGAACAAATATTAAATGATGAAAAAGCTAATACTCTCACTTATAATCATAGGAACAATCTCAGCGTGTGGTGATAAAAACAAAGACTACCTGGTCAAGATCAAAACTGAATACGGTGACATGACTGTGGTTCTTTATGATGAAACACCTCTTCACAAAAAAAACTTTCTTGAGCTAGCCAAGTCCGGTAGATATGACAGCACCATTTTCCACAGAGTCATTCAAGACTTCATGATTCAGGCAGGAAATGTAGCCGAAAAAGAAGGCGTTCCTGAAAAAGAAGAGGATCGAGTGCCCGCAGAAATTGTTGATGGTCTGTACCATGTGAAAGGGGCTTTGGCTGCAGCACGCCAGCCCGACAATATGAATCCAAAGAAAATGTCTTCCTCTACTCAGTTTTACATCGTGGATGGTATGTCATGGGAAGCAATGGCGACCGATGTGCGCATGCTGAACCAAAAAATGGGTGAGCTTCTTCAGGATACGGCTTACAGTGATTTATTGAAACAATTTCAGGAACTGGCTCAGCAGAGAGACAGTAAAGGTATGAATGATCTGGCTCTTGCAAATAAAGGATTGGTAGAAGAAAAGTATGGAATCGACCTAAGTGTTGACGTTTCTGAATATCCTGAAGCGTATCAGGGTATAGGCGGATACACACCTTTGGATGGTGAGTATACAGTCTTTGGAAAAGTAGTAGATGGATTGGATGTAATTGACAAGATCGCTCAGGTGAAAACGAAGCGAAATCCTATGTCCGGTGAGCAAGCTACCCCGGTAGAAACCATATACCTAACCATGGAGGTGATAGAGATGAAGAAAAAGGAAGTAACTGAAAAGTACGGATATACTTATCCTGAGTAATGAAAACCGTTTTAATTACCGGAGCAAACGGACTTCTTGGTCAAAAACTGGTGCAGCTGTATGATCAGCAGGATGGCATCTCGGTAATTGCTACCGGCAAGGGAGAAAATAGAAATGCTTCGGGCAGATACACCTATACACAAATGGACGTCACTTCCAAAGAGGATGTGAGCCATGTTGTATCTAAATATCAGCCAGATGTGATCATCAACACTGCCGCCATGACACACGTGGACCAGTGTGAGCTTGATCCTGAAACCTGCTGGACGTTAAATGTCACCGCTGTAGAAAATCTAATTGGAGCATGCGAGGCATCAGGGAGCTTTCTGATTCAGCTATCAACTGATTTCATTTTTGATGGTGAGAGTGGCCCTTATGTTGAAGACGATCTGCCCAATCCGCTGAGTAAGTATGCCGAGAGCAAACTCGCTTCAGAAAGGCTTTTGGAAAGCAGTAATGTGAAACACGCCATCGTTCGTACCATGCTGGTTTATGGTATCGTACATGATATGAGCAGGTCGAATATCATTCTTTGGGTGAAGAAAAGTCTGGAAGAGAAAAAGCTGATCAAAGTGGTGAATGATCAATGGCGCACGCCAACGCTTGCTGAAGACTTAGCCAAAGGTTGCGCACTAATAGCTGAAAAAAGAGCAGAGGGAGTCTGGCATATTTCAGGCAAAGACCTTCTCACCCCTTACGATATGGCTATCGCAACTGCTGATTTTTTCAATCTTGACAAGTCGTTTATCGAAAAGGCGGATGGCTCCATTTTCACTCAACCCGCAAAAAGACCGGCAAAGACCGGCTTTATTTTAGACAAGGCAAAGAGGGAATTAGGTTATGAACCTGTTAGCTTTAAAGAAGGATTAGCCATATTAAAATCTCAACTAGCCCATGTTTGATGTTGTTATTCTGACTGACGAGCGGTACGTCAACCCAAAAAAACGGAATGAATATGTAAACAATGTGATGAAGGAAGACCAGCTGGTCATGGATGCTCTGGCTAAGCTTGACCTGAAAACTAAAAAGGTAGCATGGTCTGATACTTCCTTTGACTGGTCACAAACCAAAATGGCCCTCTTCCGAACCACTTGGGACTATGCCGAAAAGTTTGTAGAGTTTAGTGACTGGCTGATGGAGGTATCCATGAAGACGAAGCTGGTCAATGACTATGAAACTATCATCTGGAATCTGGACAAACACTACCTGGATGACCTAAAAAATAAAGATGTGAATGTGGTGGAGACTCACTTCATTGAGCCCGGAGACCCACGTTCGCTCCAGAATATTCATGATGAACTGGGCTGGAAAAACACCGTTCTCAAGCCTGCCATATCTGCTGCTGCGAAAGATACATTCAAACTAGCTCCCGATACCATAGCAGAGCATGAAGATCGATTTACCTATCTGATCAAGGACGAAACCATGATGCTCCAGCCTTTTCAGGATGACGTGCTAACCCGTGGAGAACTTTCGCTCATGCTCATCGGTGGCAAGTATACACATGCCGTGCTCAAAGTGGCCAAGCCTGGTGACTTCCGCGTGCAGGATGATTTTGGTGGAACGGTTGAGGATTACACACCTACACGGGCAGAAATAGATCTGGCCATCGCTGCGGTGAACGCCTGTGAGCACACTCCGCTCTATGCTCGCGTGGATATTGTGAACGACAATAATGGTAATCCTGCCGTTTCAGAACTGGAGCTGGTTGAGCCAGAGATGTGGTTTCGAAAAAACGAACAAGCTGCCGAGATGCTTGCGAAGGAGATTCGGAAGCTTTTGTAGCAATCATTATTCTCCCAATTTTTTTGTATCTTTTACTCATGCCTATTGATCAAACCTTGTACAAAGGCAAGAAGATCATCACGGTAAGCTATGAGGATTTTCAATCCAAAGAGCTGATGATCGAGTCTGCAAAGCGGCTGGCTGATTACATTCTCTCCCAGCCGGAAAAGCACATCCGCGTCTTCATGGATCTGACGGAAGCACTTGGAAGTCGTGAGTTTATGGCAGCCTCCAAAGCTGCCCGTATGCGCGTATATGCAGAAAAGACTACCACCAGTGCCGCCATAGGAGTAACGGGCATGAAAAAAGTGCTACTCAAAGGCTACAATGCCATAAGCAAAACAAAAGGAGTGGTTCCGTTTGATACCAAAGAGCAGGCAATGGAATACCTGATTAGCGAAGGAGATTAAATCAAGCTGAAAAAAATCGATTCTCCCGGCCTCACTTGTGCCAGCTTCCCCATATCCTCCTCCACTACTTTCCCAATCCGAGGGTATCCTCCGGTCGTTTGGCAATCATTCATGAGAACAATCGGCTGACCATTAGGTGGCAGCTGAATAGTTCCGGGAACGACAGCTGATGAGACAATTTCCTGACTGTCATTTTCCAGCTGGCTACCGGTCAATCGAATGCCCATTCGGTTGCTTGATGGATCTATTTGAAAAATCTTTGTATCAGGAAGTTCTCGCAATACATGCCATTCCGGACCTTTCATGATGCTGATTTTTACCGGATGTGTAACCTCCCTGTCGGAGAAGGATGTCGTATGAATTTCCATTTGATCCAGATCTGAACAAAGGAAATCTCCCGCTTTTAACTGCCTCCCATCAATCCCACCAAACCCGGCCATCACATATGTGGAAACACTTCCAAAATCTTCCTGGGCTTCAATTTTTCCTCCAATGCCCAGATATCCGTAAACACCTGCGGGAGCTGAGGTTTCTAAAACATCACCTTGATTCAGGACCAAGCCTGCATCTTTAATAGGGTCGCCGTTTACTTTCAAATCCGCTCCTACTACAGAAACAGAAGTTTTCTCAACAGCCTCCAGCTTCATCCCAAGTATGGCAAATTCCACCACGGGATAATGATCCGGATTACCCACCAGTTGATTTGCAAAACCCATGAGCTCCTTATCCATCGCTCCGGATTGGGGAATACCGTATCGTCGATAACCGAACCGACCAAGATCCTGAATGGTGGACATGGGTCCTGATTTTATGACTTTCAGCTTTCCCATGCCTCAAACTCTGCTTTGCTGATTCGATAAAACTGATATGACGTCCCCACATCGATAAGCATAGGCGGTTTGTTCTTTGGATCAAAAATCTTCTCAGGCGTCCGCCCGATAATGTTCCACCCTCCAGGACTAGCCAAAGAATAGATTCCCGTCTGGTTTCCCCCAATTCCTACCGAGCCTGCCGGAATTTGATTTCTTGGATTTTCTAATCGTACACAGGCTAGCTTTTCATCTAATCCGTCCGCATAAATAAAGCCGGGTGTAAACCCTATAAACAAGGAGCGATAGGTTCCCTTCAAATGCAATTCGATCACCTGATCCTCAGATAGATTTGCAGATGTTGACACTCTTTCAAGATCCATTCCCAGCTCATAGCATATAGGCAGCTTCACTATTCGCTTACTGCTCGCTATTTCTTCTTTGCTCTCATTTTTTCCGTCGAGGGATGCACATATGTATTCAATACTAAGCTTGCTGAAGATGGCGATTGAATGATAGGCTGGTACGATATCCTCCAAATGATCTGAAAGTATTTGCTCGATGAGATGGGTACTTCCGTGTATTCGTTCGATCGGCGTATGGACAGGGCATTCAAGCAAAACCACCTGCTCGTCAAGGAGCGACACCTTCCAAGTGAGGTTATTAAACTGCAGCGATTTGAATTCCCTTTGCGGCAAGGTGTTGATTGATTTCTTTGGCTAAAGATACAGCCCCGGCCGTATCTCCATGCAGGCATATGGATTGTACTTTGAGCCCAAGCCATTTTTCGGCTTTCACCCGCTGATTCATTGCCAACTCCTCTACCTGCTCGATCACCTGATTGGCTGTTAAAACTGCGCCTTCCATAGATCGGGATCGAAGTGATCCATCCAGTTCGTATTGACGGTCTGCAAACCCCTCGGCTATGAAAGGATGGCCGTTTTTCAAAGCTATTTTTTCAGAAACCGAATGAGCAAGTCCCATCCAGTAAATATCAGGAGCAATTTCTCTGAGTACTTCATAAATGAGTTGTGATATAAACTCATCAGCAGCTGCATGGTTGTATAAAGCACCATGAGGCTTCACATGATGCATCTTCACATCCTCCTCCTCACAAATTCGCTGAACCAGCATGATTTGATTGGTAATGCTTTCTGCCAAGTCCTTTGGTTGCATTTCCATAATCTTTCGCCCAAAGTTTTCCGGATCAGGATAGGATGGGTGAGCGCCAATGGCAACTCCATGTTGTTTAGCCAATCGCACAGTGTTTCTCACCGAAACTTCATCACCGATGTGACCTCCACATGCAATGTTGCAGGACGATATGAAGGGCATGATTTGCTCATCCAGGTTGGAGTTTGGGTGCTCTCCCAGATCGGCGTTGAGATCGATGGTTCTTTGTGGGGGTGTCATTTCGAGCGTAGCGAGAATCTTTACTTTCTAAGTAAATATCTCTCCTTTCAATCGAGATGACAAGAAATTGAATGTCATCCTAAAAACCCAAAAACACTATTCAGGCTTCTGAAGCTCACCACCAGGCTGATGAGAATGACTAGAACAGCCAATGCATTTTGCCATGGTTTATTTACGTACTTCTTTAGGAAAGACTTTTTGTTGCACAAATAAATAAGAAAGAAAACGATCACCGGCAGGAGGATCCCGTTGGCGATCTGCGCTACCTGAATGACCTGAATCGGCTTGTAGCCTGCCATCGAAAAGATGGTTCCGATCACAAGTATAAACGCCCAGACACTTCGAAACTTCCAATCACTGGCCTCTACTTTCCACCCGAAAATTCCGCGTGCGGTGTAAGCTGCTGCCAGTGGTGCGGTAATGCATGAAGAAATGCCTGCTGCGAACAATCCTACTCCCAGAAAATAGGCTGACCAGCTGCCAAGAAGTGGCTCCAGCTGCACTGCCATATCACTAATACCTGAAACTCCCTTGCCAAAAATGGTAGTAGCGCTGGTAATGACAATCGCTATGGAAATGATCCCTCCAAGCCCGATAGCGACGGCATTTTCCTTTTTCAGATCACCTAAATCCTCTGCCTTTTTCCATTTCTGACTCACCGATGAGGCGTGAAGAAAAAGGTTGTACGGGACTATAGTCGTGCCAATTAGTCCTAAAATAGCCAGCTGGTTTTCCGAGGTAAATGACGGCATAAACAGTCCGGAAAATGTTGCACCCAAATCCGGCTTTACTACAATGGCTGTGATAATGAATACAAAACTCATGATTACGACCAACCCAATAAGAATCTGCTCAATCAATTTGAAACGACCGATAAATAGAATGACAAAGGAAAGAGCACCTATGACAAGAGCCCATGGAAACTGGCTTCCAAAAACACCCGATATACCAAGAACCGCCCCTGAAATATTTCCGGCTTCATAGGCTGCATTGCCTATTATTATGGCGGTAAATACCAACACAATCGCTATCGTCCTTCCCAGCGGATTTTCAATCTGTGACCGGATCGCTTCGCCAAGTCCACGCTGTGTGATCAGACCAAGGCGAGCTGTCATCTCCTGCAAGATGATTGTGGCCATTGTCGCAAAGAGCAACACCCATAGAAGCGTATACCCAAAATTGGCACCCGAAATGGTACATACTGTGAGCGTGCCGGGACCAATAAAAGCGGCTGTTACCAGTGTGCTGGGGCCAAAATATTTTTTTAGAAACTTCATCTTTCAATCTGAAAACTAAAGGAAACAGCCTGATCTTTTCGGTTTCCAACCGGATAGCTTCTCTCAAGAAATTTCACATTTCCATCGTAATCAATTGTGATGGCTGTAGAGCAACACGTCCCATAATCCGGTGTTTTAATGCACATGGCCGATAGCGCTTTCTCACGTTCATAATCCAGTCCGGTTTCCGGCAGCTGATCATCGTCAGCCGTTTCACCATCCTGCATCATTTCTATTAATTGGTCCAGCTCGAAGGACTGCTGGATCAGTATGCTGAAAGCTCGTTTTGCTCTCTCCACCTTCGGCCAGGGGGTGTCCAGTACTGCGTTGCTGAGTCCGTAGATACCTGGATCTAAAAGATGCACCTCATCGTCATAGTTGCTCACGTGCGTCAGTTCCTGATCCATACAAATGAGGTTAAATCCATTATACTTACTGCCCTCTTTATGTACCTCACGTGAGTAGATAGTTGGCCGATCCGTGCCAAGCAAAAAATTGACCGGTAGATCCCCTCGGGATCTGGCTTCCGCTTTTATGTTTTTAATGTCGCGATAGTTGGTCACGGCGGCAAAGCGTCCATTCTTATGGATAGTCATCCAGGTTCCCAAGGCTTCCAAATCACGTCCACCCAATATTTCCGGATAATCCTCCCACCAATGGGCAACTGCCGTAGGACGAGCATAAAATTCATCCCGGTTTGCTGCAAGGATAAACTTGTACTTGGGATGCGATTTATATGCGAACGTGATTAAACACATGATGACTCCTTTTGGGTTGAATAGTCTAATTTAGAATTTTCAACACCATTAACCTGACCGATGAAGAAAGTTCTTCGATATCTCAAGGATTATCAGCGAGATCATTTTGATTGGAAGCTATACACTTCAATTCTGATCTTCACAGCAATCTGTATTGTGCTAAACTATCGATTTGACTTTGAGGATGGCGTAATAGACTCATACAATGGGCAGCCGATCAAGTGGTTATGGATGTTTCTCTTTCATGGCGTTCCGTTCTTCGTTGTTTGTCTCATCCTGTATTTCTTCGGGAAGAAAAAGGAGTGGCTGACAAGCAAAAGCTACTGGGTTAAGTTCGTCATCGGGTTTGGATTACTTGCGCTTGATCGGTCTTTCTACGGATTTGATGAATGGATTAAGGTGCTACCGGTAATGGAGTATCACTTCGTAATCCGGTGTGTTCACTGGGCTTCAAGCCTGATTTTGGTAGTCATCCCCATGCTGATCCTATATCCAATGCTGGAACGAGATGAGCACAGAAATTTCTATGGACTGAGCTGGAAAAAATTTGATGCTCAGCCATACCTTATCCTTCTGGGTATTGCTGCTGTTTTCATCTGGATCGGGTCGTTCCTGGGAGACATTCAGGAGTTCTATCCAAGATACCGAGGCTCTGGCGCCAACCTGTACCTGCGTGTAAATCCGGAAGTGAATGAGGGCTGGCTGGTGACCATCTATGAACTATGCTATGGAAGTAGCTTTATTTCAGTAGAGCTGATTTTCAGAGGATTTCTCATTTTCGCATTTACCAGAACATTGGGTGGTTATGCAGTGCTGCCTATGGTCGTGACCTACGCTTTTCTACACTTCGGGAAGCCCCTCGGGGAAACCATTAGCTCGGTGTTTGGGGGATATGTGCTTGGAATCATTTCCTACAACAGCCGCAATATCTGGGGTGGAATTTTCATCCACCTTGGGGTGGCATGGCTGATGGAATTATTTGGGTGGATGCAATCATCTTAGTGTGTACCTATCTATGATCTTAAGTTCTCTTTCATTTAAACTTATTATTCCTTCATTTACTGATTGCTTTATAGCAGCTAGATATTTCTTATTCATATCAAAATCTTTCAGCCAATATGATGCTTTCAGCATTTCCAGGTATGCTCCAACTTCTGTTGGAAAGAACTTTTGGGCTAACTCCAAATAGGGCAAGCCTTCTTGTATATTCCCAGTCCAGGTTAGGTTTCTGCCTAAATAAAAGAGCATTTTTTTGTGATTGATTTAATCTTTTGCGTTCCTGAAATTCCTGTTTGATCAGTTGATAATTCCAATGAGACATAGCTTGAAGATTTCCATCACTTAAGGCAGGATACCAGATGTGAATTAAAAGAGGTCTGAATCGGGTTTCAGGAGATTTTCTTAAAAAATTACTTGGGGATTGCTCTTGCCTCAATGAGTCGATGACCTCTATGGCTGAATAACCTACTGAATAACCCTGAGCAGCAAGTTGCTGCAATGTGGTATAGAGTATGATTGCTATAACTAGACGAATCATGCCTTCGCATTTAATCATAGATATCATCGTTAATCTGGACAGGGGATTTTAAATATCCGTTATGCAATGATTTGTCCAGTTCGTCATCGCCTGTCAAAGAAACTTCCTCTCCACCCAGAAAGAATAGTGTTTGGTACTCTTCTCCCCTCACAGCAGAAAAGCTAACCAGCAATTTTGATTGGTCTGCAAAGTGTTGATTCGAAATCAACATCTCAAACTCCCGATAGGAGCCCATCGTCCAGGTACTTGCCATCCATCCAAAACGATCATAAAAAGATTCAATCGAATTCGCACCTTCCGGGTGTTTTTCATCCCAACTATTTGGATCTCTGTAGATCCACTCGAACTCATCACTTTGAGTTGTGAAATTTTGCTTTTCTCTTTGATAACTTACCTCTCCCAGCGCTGCTGAGGCATGAAATACTTTAAAGGAATCCGCATTGATTAAATAGGCATTGAGAATTGTAGAATTGTTTGACCGAATGCCGATGTAGGTAAACTCCTTCGATCGTTTTATCACATGAAAGGTGGATCTGGAGATCTGCTTGAATGCAGCAGTGTCTCTAATCTCTAAGCCGGAAATACTCCCGTCTATTTGATATTTCAAATCGAGCTCTTCTAAGCTTGTCCACGGGGATCTCAAAGTGGATGGGTCAATAACCTTGAAAAAACCATTCTTTCCTGAAATAAAAATGCTGTTCTCCACAAGAATTGCATCATGAATATGTGGCCAATCCACTTCGTGCTGTACCCAGTTAAGACCTCCGTCATGTGTTAGAAAAAGTAGGGCCTTCTCTTTATCGTCAAGTGTTCCTCCAAAGACTAATCCCCTTTGATTGTCAAGAAATAAGATTTTTCTAAGCATCCACTTGTCCTTTCCATTGTATCCAGGCAGTCTTGATGCATCCCATGATTGCCCTCCATCCGAAGATTTCTGAACCACAAATTCCCCTTCAACTTTTTTTGTGCGCCACTTAAGCTGATCGCCCAAGGAAAACACTCCGCCTTGATAGACTTGTTCTTGTTCTTCAGTGGGTATGAATTCGTGTTTTTTTAATTCCTTGATTGTTGTTTCGTCCCAGGAGATACCACCATCCTGAGTAGTGAATGCAAGTGGCTGAAAAGAACTTCCACCAACCTTGGGTCTCATTTTAAATCCGGAGACAAAACCATTTTTTGAATCTTTAAAAGACATATCGTAGTAAGCAATGAACTGACCTTCAGGTTGTTGAGATTTTGTAGAATCATTTCTGTAGCGCTCGGTAATCCGACCATCAATTGGGGGACTTATTTCCTTCCAGCTTTTTCCTCCATCATTTGTCTTGTATACATACCCGTAATCACCACATACAAAGCCTACCAAATCATCTATAAACTGAATTTTTTCGAAATATTCTGCTTTGAGAATCGCCGCACTTTCCCAACTTTTACCTGTATCAGTGCTCCTAAGTATAATTCCAGTGCCATAGTCTACACCCCATAAAACCTGATTTTTATAGGCTAGTTTATGGATGGTAAGGCTGTCTGAAAGTGGTTTTGCTGGTTCGGTAGTTTGACCTGAGCCATTGAAAAATGTCAGGTGGATAATGATGTATACTGCTAGTTTCATGCTAAAAATCAATTTGATGCCAATGTTTTGTGTCCTTTCTGCTGGAGGAGGCAGGGAAAACAACCGTTTCAAAACCCTCCGGCCCAATCATATTTCTAATCTCAATTCTGAGCTTTGATTCTTCAAGCCTGAATTGTCGCTTACTAAACTGAAGTTCAAAACCATCATAAGGAATATAGGAGGCTGAATAGGGATTTGCTTCAGGATCATTTTGTCTGATTTCAGTCATCTTACGACGATCAAACTTTACAGCGTTTGCGGTCCAGCCTTCATTGTAGCCCCATTGGGTCGCAGGCTCATAATCCGTCCAGGTTGTATCTATCAGTACTCTGTCTCCTAGTTGGGAGGAGGCATGTATGTTTTTAATAACTCCATTTTCCTCAATAAATAAGTCTACATAGAATGGTTTTGGGAGCTGACTATTTATAGCTAGGTAGTAATAAAAATTATCAGATTTATAGTAAATGCTATTTTGTGGATCAATCATGATTTGTTTAGAACCAATCCATTCATTCTCTTCAATCTTCCCATCTGCCATTATTGAATTTCCTTTTTCAAATGAGCATTTAATTAAACAAAGGCTGATTATTAAAATCAATAAGCTGGAAGATTTCATATTCAATGGTAGAAAGTAGATGCTATTCGTGTACGCCAATTCATTAGACTTAGTTTTTTCATTTAATTGGAATGATTGAAGTAATCAGATTGGAAAATCATAATAAAAACAGATTTCTTGCAGCTGCTTGCCACAAATCAGTGGATGAGAACGAATAATAAGCCCAATGCATAAGTACATAAGCCCCCAAACCGAAATAATAAGGTGTACTTTTTAGCTTATTGATTTGGTCATAGATAATGAACCCACCTAAGGTTAAATTCATAAACCACAAATCCATATCTATCGCACCAAGCCCTACCGCCTCAAAGTTTATTCTGCCAATGGTTGGTCCGAGGAGTGATACGGATGAGACGATTATATATCTCATGTGAATTGCTGATTTGTGTCTGTTTAAAATGGCCAGGAGATAAAACACACCAAAGAGGAGCATTTGAGAAAAGGGAAAGAAGATCATTGCAAGGTTTGCCTCTGGTGCAAGTTGTGATTCCATTCTGAAAAAAGAATGACGGATCACCAACCAAATCGAAAGGAGGATAATAGGAACCAGAAAGTATGATGCCCGGCCAATCAACTTATGACTGCTGTATTGTTTTTTGCTAATCAATATGGGCTGAACAATGAGCATTAGGCACCATATTGTCATCACAGCTAAATGAAAATGTACTGTCCAGTTCTGTAGTTCCCCACTAAAAAGTGCTGAAAAATACCTCCTGAAACCTATTGGTACGAGAAGAAGAATCAGCACGAAAAAGACAACAATATATCTATACTTTTTACTCACCAGATTTTCTTTGGTTTATCCATTCATCCAATGATGGTTTGCCACTACCAGCAAAGAGAAAAAAGCAAGACATGGCCAGCATTTGAAGTGCAGGGTAAGCATCCTGATATGAGTCATTAAGGTGAACCATGAAGTATGCAACCAAAAAGGTTATAATTAGAGGGACAGCAAACATTCTAACCCTAAATCCGATAATCAACGCCATGCCACCCAAGAATTCTGTAAACAGGTAAGCCCAGGCAGCAAGTGTAGGCAGAGGCACGCCATGGGCAGCCAGCCAGGAGGCATCTCCAGATACATCGAGTGATGTGACAGACCCCCACGAATAGTACAATAAATGTATTCCAAAGGCTATTCTAGGGAAGAGAAATCCATAATCAGCCATTGAAGCCAGCTTCTGATCTATTGATAAAATTTTCATACGAAAGAATTACGACGTAGAATTATTCTTTAGTTAAAATGAATTGCACTTCAACTTTCCCATACCACTCCGGCTTGTCCCCATTCGGATAAGTCTCGTCATACATTCTGAAAAAGAGCTTATCACCTTCAAGCCTGTATCGATAATACTGTTTTCCTCCTTCGAATCCCGGCACCTTAGCCAGGTCTGGATGCGCAAGCATCACATCATCGGTTATCTCATAGGGGCCGGTATTAAAAACAATGCTTCGAAAACCTGCCAACATTTCTTCCTCAGTGGGTTTGGATAAGGATTCGAAAGCCTTTCTTGGACGGGGCGATGGATTGTACATAATGCTGTACCTTTTTTCATCTATGAGCAAACTCCCCTGAAGCACTTCCATCTTGTAGGTAGTGTCCGGATATACGTAGTGGATTTCGTTCATTTTCCATGATCCGATAAGCTCATTTTGCATAGCTCTATGATTCTCAATGTAATTCTTAAGCTCTTTATTTTCGTATCCAATCACCAGCGTATATGCAGTGTATTGGCCGTCCAGACATTTCTTTGTATAGCTAGCTCCCCGATCGATCAGGAGTTTGGCCACCTCATTATTTTGATAGAATATGGCCCAATGCAAGGCTGTCGATTGATTGACAACATCCTCAAAATCAAGTTTTGCACCTGCATCTAATAAAACTTCTGCTACCTCTGGTTTTCCAGACACTGCAGCGGCTATTAATGGTGTCAGCCGATACTCATCATCCGCCTTGTTTACATCGGCTCCTTTTTTGATTAGCAGATTAACTATATCTAAATAACCAAAACGTGCCGCAATAGTCAATGGAGTTTGACCCACTCGATTGTAGATGTCAGGACTGGCTCCATTATTCAACAAGGTTGAAACCGCCTTGATGTTGTTTGCCCGCACTGCGTGATGCAATGCTGACATCTCCAATCCATCTTTCACATTAGCGTTAGAACCTTTCGAGAGCATCGATTCAACTCGAGAAATTTTTCCATCTCTTATAGCTCTGATCAGCTGTGTGGTTTCTTTCGGTACACTTTTGTCCAGAATTGTTCCACGAAAAACGTCTATCACAGAATCTGCATGCCATAGTCTATAGGCCACATCCAGCGCATCTCCATGTTTGCTTTCGATTTCAATGTCAGCGCCAGCATCTATCAATTTTTGCATGTTTTGAACATACCCATAGTAGGTAGCCCAATTGATTGCTGGATCGCCATTGGTATCGATTTCGTCCAATGGCACCCTTTGCTTCAAAAGCATATCAAGTATTTCACCATCTGCAAATGCGCTTGCATACATTAGGGGAGTAGGTTCCAAACCAGAGTCGAATTTCAATTCAGGATTTGCTCCGTCTTCTAAAAGTTGCTTTACCTTTTGAATATCATTTGATTGAATTGCAACTTGTAACAAACTATCTAGCTGAGTTCTAGTTGATGCACTGACTTGCAACGCAACGAAAGAAGTTGCTATACTTAGTATTATCCTAATTTTTCTCATAGTTCTTTTTTAAACAGATGATATGGAGAATCCATCCGGCCAGCACTAATCCCACCACATGATCAGCGATAGCTGGCCAGACAAAACTCCATGGTAACTGATACCAGTTCATCAGTGCCAAATCCGACATGACTGTTATTAAAACCCCCAGTAGGGCGGAATTTGCAAGTGTCTGTTTTAGGCCGGATGATTTCGTAGAAATTAATATGATGAGCACTACACTAACGGTGCTGAGGTTTAGCAGCAAACTCACCAAAAAATCATTGGGATTAAATAATTCAGAAGGCCCGGGCTTAAATACCATCAGAGGAACTCGTGGACCATCCTTTAGTTTTTGTTGAAGGCTTTTGATAGCCTCCGGACTACTATTCTCAGGCAGTCCCGGATAATGATAAACACCTTCTTCCAACTGAATGGAACTCAGTTCTGTAAATTTTACTACCTGATCCGGAAGGGTGTTTAGCGATTGAGAATGAAAAGGCAATGCCATCCATGAAACGGCATTCCAAATAAATAATAAAATAGTAGCGGCTAAAACCGCAAGGATTTTTTGTCTCATGATTGTTAGTTTTTTTGAAAGCGATAGATCGACTGATTTCCTTGCTTGTCAGTGAGCTGAAGTAGATAAGTCCCTGAGGGAACATTTTCGGGGATCTCCATTTCAGTTTCTCCATTTAAGATCCATGAGTGGATAACATTGCCTGTGAGGCTAAGCAACGTGGCATTCGCAATACTGAAATTACCTGATCGTATATTCAGCTTATCGGTGGCTGGAATTGGGAATAGTGTGATTTCATCTATTTTTTTATCAGCACCAAGTGGACGAGGGTCTATTAGTTTTAGAAGAAATGCGTCATCTTGATGAACGCTAGTGATTTCGAATTGATCTTCAGAGAAATTGAAATCTACTGTACCTCTAAAGCTACCTCCAACAAAAACATCCCCGTTAGTTGAAACATCAATGGTAGTCCCCCAATCAAATCCATCACTACCAACAGAAATTGCCCATACAAACTCGCCCGAAGTAGTCATCTTTTGGACAAAAATGTCATCAGATCCGTCAACTGAGCTAAGGTTATAGGTGCCTTCGCCAGGGTCCATATCTACAATTTCTGCATATAAACCTGTAGTGTATACTGATCCACTTTTATCTGAAGCTATACCGTAAGCTGAGTCCCATGAATAACCTCCCATTGAGTGTGCCCATACCAATTCTCCATTTGATGAGAGTTTGATCAGAATTATGTCAACGTCACCCCTAGCTGTTAATTCGTGTTCACCATATGTCACTGTCCCATAAAAATTACCTGCTGTATAAACATTGTCAGCCTCATCAATCGTGATGTAGTAACCAGCTTCATTTTCTACATTGGTAAATTGGGTTACCCACTGAAAATTCCCATTTTTATTCAGTTTTAGAATAAATGCATCGGGTTGACCAGTGTTAGTTGAGTTAACTTCATGTGTTCCCTCACCACTATCAAAGTCCACAGAATTTGTAAAGTATCCTGATACAACAATTTCATCATTGCTATCTAATAACAGGTCATAAGTATATTCCCAGTCATTGCCTCCATAGCTTATTGCCCAGATGAAATTGCCATTCTCATCTAATTTTAATAGATAGTTGTCATAATTTCCATTAGATGTTAGATCGTAGGTTGCCTGGTTAGGATTGAAGTCCGCTGTACCTCTAAAGTTACCTGCAATTACTACATTGCCATTATTGTCGGTTACTATTCTTGTGGCACTCTGATTGTCATCTCCCCCGATTTGTTTTGCCCATATAAACTCTCCTTCTGAATTAAGTTTCAAAATAAGGCCATCCCTTCCCGTGGGTGTCAAGATATATTCAGCCTCACCTGGATCAGCATCTAATGTATAAATAGAAAAGGTGGCGGATAGAAAAATATTTCCAGACTGATCAATACTAATAGAAGGACTATATACATTTCCAGTAATTTGTTTTGCCCATAAAAGACCTCCCTTTTCATCAAGTTTTTGAATGTAAATGTTTTCTCCATTTTCTCCACCTGAAGCGGCAAATATCAACTCATCATCGCCTGGGTCTACGTCTATGTCCCCATAAAATGTACCCGTCGATAATGTTGACCCATCTTCATTAATGACAATGTCATATGTAGTTTGATAAGATTCACCCCCATTGGCGATGGCCCAATCAAAGTTTTGACTTCTCGTTAGCCCACCTATAAATAAAAGAGCAATCGTGATTATTTCCTTTTTCATCTTCAATCATTTGTACTCAAAAAATAGCAGGGAATGGATGTGCTGCCTTATGCCACCTCACCCCCTGCCGCTCCATTGGTTTATTATGAGAAGATTAAACCGAAATGCTATCACATACTCTACTATGATGTCACTTGATTAAGTGATCTGATTTCACTCCGATTCATCAATTGTTTTAATGAAGCTGGGCTAAAGTACTCGTCTAAAGATGCCCTTGATCTGAAAAAAAGAGGGTTGTGGTAACGATAAATTTTATTTAACCCTTTTTTTAGGCCAAGCTAAGTATCGGGGATCAATGTAAATGGAGTCAAAATAAAGGGGATGGATGCTTGAGCATCTCACCCCCACCAACTACTCGCATTACCATTGCTAAAAAGAAGTAACTAATTCCTCTTCATACTTTTTAGTAACAAAATATTTCAACAAAAGCAGTATTTCAGAATGAAGTCCTGTGAAGTAGTCGTGGCTAAAGTATTCCTCTTTTTCCAGGTTTTTCTATCCATGAAGACGGAAGTGGTAATGATTAATTTTATTTAACCCTTTCGTAGATGTGCGCTTTGCGGAAGGCAGAAGGAGTCATCTGGTGTATAGCAGTAAAAGCCTTGTAGAAAGTCACCTTATTGTTAAAGCCAGAATCTATTGCTATTGCTTCGATTTTATAATGCTGGAAGTCACTGCTCTTGAGCAAGTTCTCTGCATGCTTGATTCTATGTTTATTCACATAGTCGTTAAAGTTCTCAGCTAAATGGGTGGAAAGGGATTGTGAAATTTTGTAGGACGGTATGTTTAGCTTTTCGGCTACCTGACTAAGGCTAAGGTTTCTTTGAAGAAAAACCCCCTCACTTTTAAACAAGGCGTCCATTTTTGCAACGATGGCCTTCATTTCCTCTTCACCCAGATTTGAGCTAAAATACTTTCCACCTATGCTGGTGAGGAACTTTGGATTTGTATAAAGCAGATATCCTACTAGCAAAAAATAGACAGAAATGGTGAGGTAGTAAGGAGTAAAGTCTCTCCAGCTCCCAGCAAATTCAACGAAGAAAGCATGCATAACCATGCTCAACAGGTATATGGAACAAACGCCAAAAACATATGTTTTGTCTACTGTTGACAGCTTATGCCTTAAGTGCTTTATTTCCAAAAGGATCACTACCCCATAAGCAACAATATGTGCTACAATAGCATAATTGTAATAAAGAATTCTATTGAAAAACTGACTTTCAATGATCTGCATCCTGTCATACCCATCCAGAGTAAGGTAAAAATCTCTGGTAAGCCAAATCATTACCAAACACGGAATAAGATGGAATAGATGCTTCCATCTAATTTTTTTCTTATTTTCATTAAATGACCTAACATGAAAATAGAATAGTGGTCCGTACAAGAATCCACTGGTAAAAAAGTAAAGTCCTATAAATTGTGGATACAAATAGACAATCTGACTCGTTCCATATAAAAAGTTGAGAATCTGAAGGCTAAAAAGCAGAATGAAGAAAGACAGGGAACGATTCCGCAAATTTGGGGTGCGAAAAAAGAGTGAACCTGATATAAATATGCCAATTAGTGAAAGAAATAATAATACAAAACGAAGAATCATCTATGAAAACTATTAGGCAAGCAAAAACCCTGAATTCAGATATAAGAAGTTTTCTAAACGAGATTTAACCCAGAACGTTTTCTTATCTTTGACTGGAGTTCGGGATGTGGCTCAGTCCGGTTAGAGTACCCGCTTAGGGTGCGGGAGGTCGCTGGTTCGAATCCAGTCATCCCGACTGTTTAAGCCACCTAATGGTGGCTTTTTTTATTTCTTGCTTTCTCTCTTGAAGGCCAGTTTATTCTCCGTCGACTCTTTCTCATCAAAGTAGTATCCTTCATAATCAAAGCCTCTCAAGTCCTCCGGATTGGTGATTTGATTTTCAATCACATACCGGGACATCATACCACGAGCCTTCTTCGCATAGAATGAAATGATCTTGTACTTACCATTTTTGAAGTGCTTGAACTCCACCTCAATCACCCTGGCTGGGATGTCTTTCTTATCAATAGACTTAAAGTATTCGTTAGAGGCCAGGTTCAAAATGATGTCATCACCCTGGGCTTTCAGGTCTTCCAGTAGCAAGTTCAAAATCTTTCGATCCCAATAATCATAGAGCGTCTTATAATCGTCAAACGCCAGCTTAGTCCCCATTTCCAGCCTGTATGGCTGGATCAAATCCAAAGGACGAAGGAGTCCGTATAGTCCGGACAAGATTCGAAAATGCTTCTGAGCAAAGGCCATCTTCTTTTCATCAAAAGCCTCCGCCTTAAGCCCCTGATAGACATCCCCATTGAACGCGAGTGCGGCAGGCTTGGCATTCTCAATCGTATGCTCGGCCTCAAATTCCTTGAATCGATGAACATTCAATCCTGCCAATTGCTTACTAATGCTCATCAGGTCTTTCACCTCATCAACAGATTTTTTCCGCATCACATCGATCAGCTCCTTAGTGCATTCCATCAATCTTGGCTGAGTGGTAGCTGTCTCATACGGTGTTTTGAAATCCAGGTTTTTGGCGGGGGATACTACTGCAATCATGTCTGTCTCCTTTTTCTATTTAAACAGGCTAAAACAAAGATGGTTAGTGATTTACCTTTCCCTCTTCATTAGTTTTCTGAAGAAGTCAGCAAGTTGTTGTTTGCCTTCAGCACGGGCATCTAGCTCATCCAGCAAGGTAAACGCCTCATCGTAATAGCCGTTCATTTTTGATTGTGTGAGCTCAAAGATGCCAAGCTCCTCATAAATATTTTTTATAGCCTCTACTTTTTCACTTATATCAAACTCGGAGGCCGAGAGCCAACCATCCAGCTCTTTTCTTTGAGATGCATTGGCCAACTCTAATGCTTTGATCAATAAATACGTCTTTTTATTGGAGACTATATCACCACCTACCTGTTTGCCAAACTTGGTCTTATCACCATAGACATCCAGAAGGTCATCCATTAATTGAAAACCAATTCCAGCCTTCTGTCCAATCTCATTAAGCTTGGTCAGCTGTTCTTCATTCATCCCAGATAGCAGTCCTCCGTATTCCAAACTGAAACCAAGGAGCACTGCCGTTTTCAACCGAATCATCTCGATATACTGATCTTCTGTGACTGTTTCAAATTCCTCGAAATTCATATCCAGCTGCTGTCCTTCACATACCTCCACAGCACATCTGTTGAATTTTTGAATAGCGGATGCAAGCGATTCTTTTGGCCCAGTCAATAGCTGATCGTAGGCCTTCACCATCATGGTGTCACCACTCAGAATAGCAACGGTATTGTTCCACTTTTCATGCACAGTTGGCTTGCCTCTTCTGATTGGCGCCAGATCCATGATATCGTCATGCATCAACGTGAAATTATGAAAGACTTCTACTGTCAGCGCCGGGTCTATTACTGATTCCGGATCATCCTTTTTCAATCCATAGCCTAGCAAAACAAGCATGGGTCGCAATCGCTTACCGCCAAGAGATAATATGTACCTGATTGGATCATACAGGTTTTGAGGATGTTTGCCTAGGGGTAAACTGGCAAGGGCAGTATCAATTTTTGCGAGTAAATCCTTCATTGGCCGCAAGATATAACACGTCTTTCGTAAAAGTGTTTGTATTATTCGTGGAACAATTTGATTTATTTAACGTTTTTATGATTGTGAATACTTGTATCTTTAAGAATACATGTTATTTTCGCGTAACCCCTCCAGTGTGAGATATCGCTGGATCCGCTCCGGAAACGGAGCTTTTTTTTGTCCCTAGAATGATCAAAGTTAACGTCTATATAGATGGGTTCAATTTTTATTATGGATTGAAAAATAAAGGTTGGAAAAAGTATTACTGGCTAGATATAGTATCCTTCTTTGAATGTTTCATGAATGAAGGCCAAGTACTAAATGAGGTATTTTACTGCACTGCTATTCCAATTAACAATCAGGGTAAAAAAGATCGTCAAGACCTTTTCTTTAGCGCCAATTTGTTGAATCCTAAATTCAAATTGGTGCTTGGAAAGTATGTGAATAAAAAAATCAACTATAAAGGAAAGATTCTAAAAACATTTGAAGAGAAACAAACCGATGTAAACATTGCTGTTGAAATGATTCGTAATGTTATTCAAGGAAATTGTGACACATCAATACTAGTTAGTGCGGATAGTGATTTAGTTCCACCCATCAAACTAATAAAGCAACTATATCAAAAACATAAAATTTATACCCATTTCCCTCCTGATAGACACTCGGTAGATTTAAAAAACAACAGTGACTCAATCATAAAATTAGGTCATTTTGAGAAGAGATTTAAGCAAAGCCTTCTACCGAATATTGTAACACTAAAAAACGGTCATAAAATAAAAAAACCACGAAGTTGGAAATGATTACCTCTCTTTTAGCTCCGACTGGTTCATCACATCATTTTGATGTTCAATAGACTCCTGATGAATCGCATTCAGGTATCGGATCATGAAGGTTTTGGACAATCCCTGAAGCATTCCATTGGATGAGGCCTTCTCAATGATTTCCTCCCATCTGTTGGTTTGGAGAATGGTGATGCCCTTCTCTCTTTTCACCAATCCTATCTCCTCTGCAACCTTCATTCGCTCACCTAAAAGCTTAATCAGATCATCATCAATAAGGTCAATTTGGCTTCTAAGCATAGATAGTTTTTGCGAGAGATCTTCGTCCGAAATAGTAGGTCTCCTAACTACCAGATTGTCAATGATGACTTCCAAATCTGCTGGTGTCACTTGCTGATCTTTATCACTCATGGCGATGGACGGATCAATGTGAGACTCGAGCATCAAACCGTCAAAATCCATATCCAATGCTTGCTGAGCAACTGCATGAAGAAGGTCGCGCTTTCCACAGATGTGGCTTGGATCGCAGACCAGAGGTATATCCGGAAACCTTCGTTTCATTTCGATAGGAAGTTGCCATTTCGGATCATTGCGATATACTGAATTTCCATATTGCGCAAACCCTCGGTGAATTAGTCCAAGCCTGGTAATACCAGCTCCATGCAATCGCTCTAATGCTCCGGTCCACAGTTCTATATCCGCATGCACAGGATTTTTGACCATCACCGTAGCATCCGTTCCCTTCAGAGCATCTGCAATTTCCTGTACTGAAAATGGATTTACCGTGGTGCGAGCACCAACCCACAACACATCTATTTCCTGTTTCAATGCCTCGTCTACATGTGATGCGTTGGCAACTTCTACTGCTACTGGAAGACCCGCATCCTTACCTGCCTGCTTTAGCCATTTCAATGCCGGGGCACCCATTCCCTCAAAGGAATTGGGTCTGGTTCTGGGCTTCCATATCCCAGCTCTGAGGATGTCTACTTTGCCTGATTTCGTTATTGCAGCACATGTTTCGAGCACCTGCTCTTCAGATTCTGCACTGCAGGGCCCTGAAATAATAACCGGACGCTTTTGCTCAAATATTTCAATCGGAGATGTCTTCATTTTGTTTCTTTTAGGCGATTTAATGTTTCATTCCACACGCTTTCAGGACTACAAAGTGAAAAGCGAATGTACCTTTTTCCATTGGATCCGAAAATGGAACCCGGTGGAACGAAGATTTTATACTTCTCCAAAAGCCAATCCGAAAAGCACTCAGCGCTCTCCACTTGAGGTGGGATTTGCCCCCAAACAAACATGCCTGAGGTGTCCGGATTGTACTTACAATTCAGGGTATCCAGAATTTTATGTACCAGGTTTTTTCTCTGCCTATACGCTTTGTTCACCTCATCAATCCAACTTTGATCCAGGCTCAGTGCTTTGATCGCGGCTTTCAACATTGGCTTAAACTGGCCAGAATCCACTTGACTTTTGAAGGTTAAAACTGTTTCAATCAGCTTCTGGTTTCCCAGTAACATCCCAACACGCCAGCCAGCCATATTGTGAGATTTGGAAAGACTATTTAACTCAAGTACATGATCTTCTTTAGAACGATATGACAGAAGGCTTCCTGGGGTTTTGGTAAGTATGAATGCATACGGATTATCATTTATCAAAATGATGTTGTGATTCCTGGTAAACTGAATCAAATCTTTGAAAAGCTGATCCGAACCTGACGTCCCTGTAGGCATATGGGGGTAATTGACCCACATGAGTTTCACTTTGGTTAGATCCATTTTTTCCAACTCACTGAAATTCGGATGGTATCCATTTTCCTCCAACAAATCATAGTGCACCACTTTGCCTCCGGCAATTTTAGAAGCTGTCTCATAGGCAGGATATCCCGGATTTGGGACAAGCACTTCATCACCTTCATCCAACAGCGACATGCTGATGTGAGTGATGCCCTCCTTAGACCCAATCAAAGGCAAGATCTCCATCTCTGAATCAAGCTCGCACTGAAAATATTGGCGATACCAAGTTGCAATCGCCTGACGAAGCTCAGGCAGCCCTTTATAACTCTGATATTGATGCGCACCCTCCTCTAGAATAGCCATGTTAAATTCCTGGATGACTGCCGGGTGTGGCGGGAGGTCGGGGCTTCCGATTCCCAGGTTTAGCACTTCAATCCCCTTCTTTCGAATGGCATCAATTTGCTGAAGTTTACTTGAAAAATAGTATTCGCCGATACCATTGATTCGTCTGGCTGATAATGTGCTATTCATACGTTTTTCCTTTTTTGTAAATCCCCAATACATCCAAAACCACAGTCAAGCCTTGCAGAGCTGCCTTGGTTTTATGCCATTGATCCATGGAGTCAAACTCGAGATCAATAAAAAATCCATAGGTTCTTTTTCGCCCGGAAACAGGGTGCGATTGCAGCTTGCTCAGGTTGATACCATGCTCACTAATGACATTTAGAACACTCGCCAGTGAACCTGGCTCATGGGCAGTCTCCATATAAAGAGATGCCTTGTTGAAGTCCGTTGAAATGTCCTCTTTAGACAAGACTAGAAAGCGTGTGAAGCTTTCCTCATTTTCAATTCCCTTTTCAATAATTGATAATCCATAGGTTTTGGCTGCCTCAGCACTGGCAATAGCTGCCACATGCTTTAGCTTATTTTCCCGAATGAATTGTGCACTCCCGGCCGTATCAAAAGCCTCCACAATTTTCACTGATGGGTGAGTCTGAAGGAATGCGGAGCACTGGCGAATGGCCATCTGATGCGAATGGATTTCTTTGACATCATTGAGCGTCGTGTTGTTGTAAACCATCAGGTTCATTCTTACCCGAAGAATAATTTCTCCACAGATGCTCAGCTCTTTTTGTCTGAGTAGGGAGTAATTTGGGATGATGCTCCCGGCCAGTGAGTTTTCTATCGCCATCAAGGCAAAATCAACTTCTGATTTGAGCACCTTACTCACCACTTCAGGGAATGTTTTACATTCCACCGGCACAACTTGTTCTCCAAAGTAGTGCTGTGCTGCCTCGTGATGGAAGCTTCCTTTTAAGCCCTGTATTGCGACCTTCTTTTTCATTTTATCTAATCCACAATTTGAAATTTGAGCAATAAAAAAGGCCTCCCTTTTGGGGAGGCCTTCTGTAAATTTCTTTACACCAGATATACTATAGCCACCCCGTTATCCGCTTTGGATAAAAGAAATAAAAGCTAAAGTAAAATGATCTGAGTGCGTTCATACGTGGGTAAATAGAAGCGAGAAATTTTTTAAATGCAAGGTGGAAAGGGAATTATTTTGCTTGACTTCAAAAAAAGAATGAACTTTCAATTATTAAATATGCTGATGAAGCAAACTAATTGCAATTACATTGACCAACTAAATAAAGCCGAATATGCTAAATCATACAAGTCTCTTGGCGATGATGATAGCATTATAAGAATAGCTGAAGAAGGAGTTGATGATTACAATTGGAGGGATCTCTTAAAGTAGGGAAGATAAAGTAGGTCTTAGAATATCTGACAGGTTTTGAAAACCTGTCAGATATAGCCCTTTATCAGGTAAACTCTAATTCGAGTTTTTCGAGTCCCTTAATCGCCTGATTATGAAACTCTCTAAAATCCCTTTTTGAACCAAACCAGTTTTGAACCTCTTTCCGTTTTAATCTAGTCAGTTTATTCGATACGATCGCATGATAGCTGCTATGCTCCCAATCAGCTATTGATTTCGTGAATCCATGGTGAAGAGGATTGTGATGGATATAGAAAATTATATTCGTTAAATAATTTTCATTTTCAATCTCCTTCGCTTTGAAAGGACGATTAAATAATGATCCTCTTCTTTCATACATTTTGTTGTATGCCTTTGCATAACTAACAAACAGATTACTAAACTTCTTAGATATAAGATCTGACAGGTTTTCGAAACCTGTCAGATCTAACTTTTCTAATTCAACTTCATCCTTTATTCGAACCAAAAAATGAAAGTGATTGGGCAATAGGCATAAGAATCTGCAATGGATTCAATATGATGACTCCATTTTTTTAGAAAGAAATTATAATTTTCATCACAGCGAAAAAGGTTTTCATTCCCATTCGCGTGATTATAAATATGATAAAACTTACCAGCTTCCATGATAGTTATTAAGCCCTGACAGGTCTTCGAGATCTTTCAGGATTGAGTCAATCAGAGTTTAATCTTTTTAAAAATCACAACTCCCTATCGGAGAACCATCCGGTGCTGTAATTGGATCCGGAATTTTAAATTCATTTGGCTCCTCAAGAAAACGATCTATCTGAGACACTACATACTGATAGTAAACTCCATCATCATTTGTCTTTCTTGCTGTTCGGCCGGATGCAAATGACTTGATTTCCTTGATTTTAGCAATGGCCTTTGCCCGGACCTCATCGTATGCCCGATCATGGACAGCCAGACCCATGAGGTGCTTCAGCATTTCCATCTCTACCACTCGTTCAATGGTTCGATCCGAAGCATTGGCGGATGGCGACATCCAAACTGCAGTAGCGACACGGTTAAGGACAGCATCCACTCCCGGCTGATTTGCATTACGCGATTTGTACGCTAGAAGCCTATTGAATCGATCAGCATTGAAAATGAAGCCGAACGGAAGGCTGGCTGCCGTCTCCACTGCCGCCAGGTAGTCAAAAGCAGGCCCGGTGCGAGACTGGAAGGTCTCTCGTGAACGCCCATAGCCAAAAGCACGTGGCGGAATTTGACCCAATAGTTGTTCCGGTAATTTGAGATTCTCGACTTTCAACGTATTGAGCAACGCCTCTAAAGCAGCCATTTGCTCGTCTGACGACAGCATTTCTGTAACGACCTCATCTCCTCCTCGCAGCGCATAGCTGTAGTTTAGGCCCCCAATCAATTTAGAAGTTCCGTCTACCTGATATCTGTGAAACAAATACATCGGTACTAGTACCTCCTCAATGGAACTCATCGCCATTCCTGTTTTGATGGCTTTTTCAGAGAACTTATCCAAGATGGTTTTTCTGATTTTCATCATTCGATTCAGCTCTACCGCAGCGTTGGTTCCATTGTCCCAAAGGTGCGCCTCAGGATGAAGACCGCTTGATGGACGTGCATCCTGATCGGTGATGTATCTTAAATCATTGTCAAACGCTTCATCTAAAATGGCATTCAGCTTATCTTGATTCTCACCTTCCGGAAAATCACTGTACCCGTAGGTAATGGTCACTTTATCCCACGCGCCAATTTTATCGTCATATGCCTCACTGAGATCAATATTCCCCTGATCATCCATCTTTACATATGGGTGAGGGTAGTCCATCACCGATGCACGATCATTTACGCTCGCCGCAAAATTGTGTGCCAAGCCGATGGTATGTCCCACCTCATGGGCAGACAGCTGTCGTAATCGGGCCAGTGCCATTTCTGTCATGGCATTTGGAGTTTCATCTCCGTTTTCATAGGGCTGTAATAGACCTGTAGCTATTAAAAAATCTTGTCTTACTCTAAGTGACCCAAGGCTTACATGTCCCTTGATCATTTCTCCCGTACGAGGATCGGTAACGCCTCCACCATAGCTCCAGCCACGGGTAGATCGATGCACCCATTGAATGACATTGTATCGCACATCCAACGGATGGGCTCCTTCCGGCATCACCTTCACCTGAAAAGCGTCTTTGTATCCTGCAGCCTCAAAGGCCTGATTCCACCAGCTAGCCCCTTCAATTAGTACTGACCTTACAGGCTCTGGGGCTCCTCTGTCTACATAATAAATGATTGGCTCAATAGCCTCACTCACCTCCGCATTGGGATCTTTCTTTTTTAGTCGGTGACGCACAATGAATCGCTTCACCAATGGCTCCTCGATAGGGGTTGCATAATCCTGATAGGAGATGTTAAAAAAGCCACTTCTTGGGTCAAATACTCGTGGCGTGTAATCATCGTCTGGCAATTCAATAAATGAATGATGCGTGCGGACCGTAACAGCATCAGGTGTGGGAGTAACTGACCTAAGCCACCAACCTTTTGCATCTCCGCTGAAAGTAAGAAGCGACTCAAACTCTGTATTTTTAGGAAAATTGAACGTACCATCAATGTAGATGGCGGATCGTGATTTGTCAACTGAAAAACTACCTTGATTGGATCCTCTCAATCGCCCACTCACGTCATGCGAATCCCGAAGTAGAAAATCGGTGATGTCAATCAGGTACGCCGAACTATTTTTTGAGGTGATTTCAAAACCACCAATGACCGAGCTCGCAAAAGCCTCCGCAACTGATCTCACCTCATCCTGATTGTCACTCACCGCCCTATAGTCCAAATTTGGCTGGATGAGCAACAGCTTATTTCCATGCTTATCAAAACGAACAACACGTTCTCCTCCCAACTGACCTCTGTCCAAACCAATGTCATTGGAACCAATACCTGCAGCGAGGGAATTCACGTAAAGAAATTCCTGTCCCACTTTGTCAACTTCCAGAAATATTCTGCCCACTTCTTCATCGTAATAGAAATTGAAGAAGCCTTCCTGCTTATTCATTTCTGAAGTGAATTCAGCGATCGGGTCTGTACTTTGCTGGGGGGCAGAAGTAGCCGGAGTTTGCTGGCAACCAACTAAAAACATGATCACTAAAATGGTGAGGGTGAGTTGTGGGTTTTTCATTTCGTTATATTTAATGAGCCGTAGAATTAAAACCATAAATTAAAACATTGGTCACAACAATCATCATAGTAATTGTATCAACCTATGTTATCGTCAATGTAGCGGCATATTTCTTACAGGAGAAGTTTTTATTTAAGCCCGAAAAGCTTCCATCCGATTTCAAATTCAAGTATGGTGAGCAAAAAGTGCAGGAGCACAACCTGTATATCGGGGATGATGTGCGCATCAATGGAGTGCACTTTAGTGTGGAAAAACCCAAAGGGGTGATTATGTATCTGAAGGGCAATTCACGATCTATTAAAGGCTGGGGAAAGTTTGCGATTGATTTTAATCGTTTGGGATTTGACGTGGTGATGGTGGACTACCGGGGATTTGGAAAAAGCACCGGGAGAAGGTCTGAGAAAGAAATCAAAAGTGACCTGCAAAAGGTGTATGAAATTTTGAAATCCCGAGTAGACGAAAAATACATCATCATTTATGGTAGATCGATGGGCTCAGGATTTGCCGCAAAACTTGCCAGCAACAACAATCCCAGAATGTTGGTGCTGGAATCACCTTATTACAGCATGCGAAAAGTGGCTAAGCGATACATCCCGTTTTTACCTGCTTCACTAATTCTAAAATTTCCATTAACAACCTACAAGTGGATAAAATATGTAAAGTGCCCGATCAAAATCATTCATGGAACAAAGGACAGGTTGATACCCTTCAAATCAAGTCTAGCCCTTGCTAACATTAAGCCTGACTTGACACGGCTCTACTCAGTGATTGGTGGAGGACACAACAACCTGCACACTTTTGAAGAGTATCACCGGATGCTGGAGGAAGCGCTGAACTCCTCAGAGCTGAAGCCCATCGATCCGGAAAAATCAAGTTTGAATTTTACCCGAAATAAGAAGGCCAAACAGTGAACAGTTTTAAAATTTTCATCTTTATTCTGCTGGCAACTTACCTCCTGGGAGGAGCCATTCTTTACTTTCTGCAGGAGCAGTTTATCTTCTTGCCAGAATCGCTGGATCAGGATTATGAATATTCATTCGAACAGAACTTTGAAGAACATAATCTGGAAATGGAAGACGGGGCAAAGATCAATTTACTGCACTTCACACTTCCCGAATCAAAAGAGCTGATTGTCTACTTTCATGGCAATGCCGGTAGTTTGGCCCGATGGGGAGAGGTCGTCAGTCCGTTTGTGGATTTGGGATATGAAGTATTGATTGTGGATTACCGAGGCTATGGAAAAAGTACCGGCAAACGATCTCAAGTGCGGATGTTGCATGATGCCGATGCAATTTATGAGTTTGCAAAAACGAAAGAAACAGAAGATCGAATTATCCTTTTCGGTCGCTCGCTGGGATCTGGGTTTGCATCTTATCTTGCTGGAAAAAATAATCCTAAAAAACTGATTTTAGAAACACCTTTTTACAGTTTGAGAGAGGTGGCCGGATCTCTCATCCCGATTTACCCTACCGGGTTTTTGCTAAAGTATCAGCTTCCTAATTTTCAATACCTGGAAAAGGTAGAAACACCCATCTACATCTTCCACGGAGATCAGGATGAAATTGTACCGTTCGCATCCGGAAAGCGACTTTATGAAACGCTGGGAGAAAATGCAAAGTTCATCACCATCGAAGGAGGGCATCACAACGATCTCTCTGCCTTTGATGCCTATTGGGCAGAAATGGAAAAAGTTCTGAACGATGAGTGAGTCGCTTTACTTCATAGCGCTGGTTCCTCCTCCTGAAATTCAGGAAGAAATAACCAAGCTGAAGCAGGAAGTAGCTGAAAAGTATGAGAGCAGACATGCCCTGAAGTCACCTCCTCATATCACCCTCCACATGCCATTTAAGTGGAAGGATAAGCGTGATGAAGAATTGGTAGCAGTGATGGAAGAACTAAACAGTGATTTCGACCCTTTTGAGGTGCAGCTAAAAGATTTTAATTTCTTCGAGCCGAGGGTGGTATTTCTGGATGTGGTGGAAAATGAAAAGCTAAATCAGCTACAAAAAGAAGTGGTAGATGTCTGCCGAAAACAGCTCAAGCTGGACAATGCCAACTACAAGAATCGACCATTTCATCCACATGTGACGATCGCTTTCCGGGATTTGAAAAAGCGAATGTTTTACGAAGCGAAGAAAGAATTCGAGTTTCTAGAAGTTAGTTTCAATTTTCATGTGAAGAAAATCTCACTACTCAAACATGATGGTACGAAATGGAATGTGGTGGATTTTTAGTAGGATTGTGGGATGAAAACTATTGCTTCAATCTGCTTTATACTGACGGTTGCCCTTTCTACTGCCCAAGAGTTGGACTCAATGAGCAGCAAATACCCGGGTGTGTACACGATAGTCGATGAGCCTGCATCCTTTCCTGGTGGGCTGGTTGCTTTTTATGATTTTTTAGACTCTGAAATGGGCTATCCAGAAACCGCTTTAAAAGAAGGAGTAGAAGGCAGGATCTTCGTGGAATTGATTGTGGAAGAAAACGGAGAATTAACAAATATGCGAGTGGCTAAGGGAATTGGTTCTGGCTGTGATGAAGAAGCAATGAGGGCTATTGCCAAGTCATCTCCTTGGAATCCTGGAAAGATCAACGGTAAACCTGTGCGTCAAATTCTGATTCAGAATATTCTTTTTAAGCTGGAGGATGGCAAAAAGGACTAATCACTCTCACTCAAAACCCCATCATTGTATTTAATTGTGCTTTTAAATAGAAGTAGGATTAAAATAGGATCCAATTGATGCCAGTAAAAAGACTATTTCAATACAAATCACAATCACTGTTATTTGGCTGTATTGTCTCTTTACTAGAAGAATTATCGAGTGAGATAAAACTGCAAAAATTCCAAGCACTAGAAATTCGTCTCTTGAATAATTCCTTAACAAACTTATAGAGTATACAAAACCTATCAAGAAGGGAATTATTATAGATTCCTGAAAAGACAGCTTCGTTTTAAAATCGTTGACATCATTTGATAGCTTCCTTTTCTTGAAATTGTGTAATAGCATTTGTCCAAATGTTATCATTGGAAAGATAATATACTTTTCCATTACTCCCACTCAAAAACCTCTGTATCCTCACCTTTAAATAATCTCGCGCTCCTCACTTTATTGAAAGCTCGGAAGTGAATCAGGTTTTCCTGATCACCCCATACCTCATGCAGGAGAGTGTTTTTCACTCGCACCCTCTCCAGCTTCTTCACCTTTTGTATTTCGATGTAGCACCACATCACATCATCCTCAATCTCCGCCCCAATGTAGTTGAGCTCATACTCCCGATCCTTTTCATCCCATAGTGTAATTCGCTCCAGCATATACGGTTTCAGGTTTTCGTTCACAAAATCCCAGTTTTCCTTTTTCAGGATATCCAGTGTTTCATTTCCGGTATAGGCGCGCAACGCAAGCTCAAGGTCATCCAAAAAAATCCGTGTGCTAATCTGAATCGCTTTCTTCTCCTCCTTGTACTTGATGTCAGACACACTCACATGGAATGGGTGCATCAGCGATTGGAAAAAGATGAGTGCCAGTGTAATCATAGGCCAAATCTACGCAAACAGTGTACCCACAATCAATACCGCTTATCAAATCATTTTCTAGAACAAATCATGAGATCAGCTCCTTGATTTATATTCGCTACCCCATGAGTGAGTTTAGCTTGTATTACGGACTGGGCCTGGACCATATTTTGGATGTAAATGGCTATGACCATATCCTCTTCGTTGTGGTACTATGTGCCCTCTACCAGTCCACCGACTGGAAAAAAGTTTTGATTCTCATCACAGCATTTACCATTGGTCACTCCATCACATTGGCGCTGGCCACTATGCGGGTGATCAAAATCAATGCAGACCTGATTGAGTTTCTAATCCCGGTGACGATTCTTTTCACAGCCATATCCAACCTCTTCACAAAGGAGGAGCGAATCGCTGAAGGAAAAATCTGGAGGAATTACGGCTATGCCGGCTTCTTTGGGCTCATCCACGGGCTTGGTTTTTCCAATTATTTGCGTGCACTTCTTGGCAAGGACGAAACAATCATTCTGCAGCTTTTTGCCTTTAATGTAGGATTAGAGGTAGGTCAAATAATAATCGTTGGATTATTTCTGATCGTTAGCTTCATTTTCGTCGGAATTGGAGGAGTGAGCAGAAAAGACTGGAAAATGATCATCTCATCAGCAGTGGGTGGAATCGCACTCATGCTTATGCTGGACACCAATTACTTGAATTAAACATTATTAATTAAAGCAACTATGAAGAATAGCATTCTACTTATCGTAGCGTTTTTGGTAAGCACTGTGGTAATGGCACAGGATCGAAAACAAAAAGACACGGAGTGGGAACAAAAGTTTGAGCAGCTGGGAACCATGCTGCCTACCCCCAACACCTACCGAACGGCCTCAGGAGCTCCGGGGCACCAGTACTGGCAGCAAAAGGCCGACTATAAAATGAAGATTACGCTGGACGACAACAACCAGACGATCACCGGTAGTGAGACCATTACATATTACAACAACTCTCCTGACAACCTGGAGTACCTGTGGGTGCAGCTGGATCAGAATATGAGAGCGAAAGATTCTGACTCTCCTTTAGTTGGGCAGAGCAGCATGAGAGATACCTTGAGTGCTTTTGCGGTGTTCCGATTGACTGGCGATGAAGACTATGATGGTGGGTTCAAAATCAAATCTGTAAAGAGTGGTAGTAGCGACATGAGCTACATCATCAACAAAACCATGATGCGAATAGACCTTGCCAAGCCATTGAAGTCTGGCGAAAACATAACTTTCAGCATCGATTGGATGTACAACATCAACAACCGAATGACGGATGGTGGACGATCAGGGCTAGAGTACTTCGAAGAAGATGATAATTATCTCTACACCATCGCTCAGTTTTTCCCTAGAATGGCTGTTTACATCGACAATGAAGGATGGCAAAACAAGCAGTTTTTAGGTAGCGGGGAGTTTGCACTTACCTTCGGTGATTACGAGGTAGAGCTGACCGTACCTTCAGATTTTATTGTTGGTGCTACTGGTACCCTACAAAATCCCAATGAGGTACTGACTGCTGAGCAGAGAGAGCGATTTGAGCAGGCGAAGAAGAGCTATGACAAGCCCGTGATCATCGTAACCGAAAAAGAGGCGAGAAAAAACGAAAAGACTAAAGCGACTGGCACTAAAACCTGGAAGTATAAAGCTGAGAATGTAAGAGATTATGCTTTCTGTGCATCGAGAAAATTCATCTGGGATGCCATGGCTGTGAAGCTTAGCGAGGGCAATGAGCCATTGGCTATGTCTTACTATCCAAAAGAAGGAAACCCGCTTTGGGAAGAGTGGTCAACGATAGCAGTAAAGCAAACGCTTGAGACTTACTCCAAATTCACGATCGAGTATCCTTACCCGGTTGCAATCTCCGTTCACACGGCATCCATTGGTATGGAGTACCCAATGATCTGCTTTAACTACGGTCGCCCAGATCCTGACGGCACCTACTCTGATGCCAAGAAACACGGAATGATCTCGGTAATCATCCACGAAGTAGGACACAACTTCTTCCCGATGATCATCAACTCTGATGAGCGTCAGTGGACCTGGATGGACGAAGGCTTGAATACTTTTGTGCAGTATCTCACAGAGCAGGAGTTTGATGATAACTACCTCGATTACGAGTATCCATCAAGAAGAGGCCCTGCTCACAAAATTGTCGATTACATGCGAGGTGAAAATGGTTTGGTACGTCCTATCATGACCAACTCTGAGCAAATTCGTCAGTTTGGGTCCAATGCCTATGCTAAACCGGCAACAGCATTGAATCTACTTAGAACGACAATAATGGGTCCAGAGCTTTTTGATAAAGCATTTAAGACCTATGCAGAACGATGGGCATTTAAGCACCCAACTCCCGCTGATCTTTTCCGAACACTGGAGGATGCCTCCGCTGTGGACCTTGACTGGTTTTGGAGAGGATGGTTCTACGGCACTGACTATGTGGATGTAGACCTGGCAAATGTTCGATGGTTCCAGATGCAAACCGAAGAAAACGGACTTGAGACTAAGAACATCAAAGGAGCAGGTCAGGGCATTGATGGAAAGAACGACGGCAAAAAAGATTTTGGCAGTGCTCCTCAGCCATTTGTATTCCAGGAGTGGAATGGTGGCTTGGGTGAATATCGCCAGTCCATGGATCAGAATAAAATCAAGAAGTCAGCAGAAGGGAAAAACTTTTATGAGCTGACGCTTAAGAATCAAGGTGGACTGGTTACGCCCATCATCATTCAGTGGACTTATGTAGATGGTACAGTAGAGATGGAGAAGATTCCTGCAGAAATCTGGAAAATTGATGAAAAGGAAGTGAAAAAGGTTTTCATCAAGAACAAAGAAGTAGCTAAAATTGTGATCGATCCTGATCAAATGACTGCTGATGCGTATACTGACAACAATGTGTACCCACGATCAAACGAAGGTGATCGATTCGAGCAGTTTAAAAAAGGTAAGGATTGATCTATAAAAAAACGCAACCAACCTAAACTAAAGGGAGACTGTCATGGTCTCCTTTTTTTATTTCCTATATTTATTGGATTGATAAACAAGCTATGAAAAACACATTAATCCTATTAACTCTTATCATTCTAGCCTCATGCTCAACAGGGTCATCCTCGAGCGAAAGTTCAGATTCCACCGCAGTGGTAAGTGAGTTTATTGAGTACAACAATCCTCCTGCTGAAGGTTTTAATCAGGAAGGATCCGACCTTCTTGCCACCTTGCTTGCCGACAAATCTATGCAGGCCATGGGTGGAAGACAGGCGTGGGACAATACTCGTTTCATTAGCTGGAACTTCTTTGGTCGCCGAGATCATGTGTGGGACAAATGGACAGGGGATGTAAGAATAGAGGAACCGTCTAGCGATCTCACGATTCTTATGAATATCAATACTAAGGAAGGCAAAGTGATGAAGGGCGATACAGAAGTGACCGATTCATTAGATTTCTACCTTCAACGGGGCTATGAGCTGTGGGTAAACGACTCCTACTGGCTGGTGATGCCATTTAAGCTGAAAGATTCAGGGGTTACCCTAAAATATCTGAGAGAAGACACGACCCTGACCGGAGATCGTGCGGACGTTATAAGTCTGGCGTTTGAAGATGTGGGTGTCACCCCACAAAACGTTTATGAAGTATGGGTAGACACTGACTCAAAGTTGGTCACACAGTGGGCTTATTATCCGGACTCCACTGCGCTGGAGCCTCGCTTTATCACCCCTTGGGATGATTATAAAAAGTACGGTGACATTATGCTATCCGGAGACAGAGGAAAGTATGCGCTGACGGATATAAAAGTATTGGAAGAGGTGCCAGAAGGAACATTTGATGAATTTTCTATAAACTGATCGCTGGCTCAAAATGCTTCCTCAGCCAGTATTAATCGTCATTGTTCAGTATGTGGTGCAAGCCCTGATGGCGCTTGTTATCATGTTGATTTTGCGCAAGTTTTTCCGGCAGTATAAAAATGACTTTTTTAGATACTGGTCTTGGAGCTGGCTCGCCCTTTTTGTGAATATGATCGGTTCCTGCGTTGCATTGGCAAACGCATTTCTTCTCCCTCTCGACCATCCATTCAGACTAATCATCTCTATGATAACTGTTACGGCCAGTTTTTTACAGATAGCCTGGCTATATGCTGGTACTAAAGAAATCAGTCGCACACGGAAAATCAACCAAAAACAACTTCGACTCTTAACGATCCTCATTATTCCTATTTCAATCATTTTGGTGATGATCCATTTTCAAAATCCTGACGGAGGAGATTATAGAATTTTCTATCGGGTAGGAATAAAATCGCTTTTGGCCGGAGTAATTTTTGGTATCTGTGCCAGCATGCTTTGGAAAATCAGCAAAACAGGAATTGGAATCAGGTTTATCATCTTTTCCTTTCTGCTCTACGGACTTCTACAGATCAATTATTTTCTGGTAACGTTCTTTGAGATTGTTAACATCCCTTATGGAGTGGAGCTTCCATACTTTATGGGAGCCGTGGATTTATTTCTCCAATCCCTAATGGGTCTGGGGATGATCATCAGTGTACTGGAAATAGAACAGCACAACCTGAAAAAAGCCAATAGTGAACTAGACACCTTCCTATACCGATCCTCACATGACCTCCGAGCTCCACTTACTACCATTTCAGGAATTGTCTCCGCTATTAAGCTCACCGACGACATCCATAAAAAGGAAGAGTTTTTAGATGCCATCCAGGGCAGACTGGATCAGGCTGACAATGTGATCAGAGACATCATTACTTTAAGAAAAGGTCAAAAAACAGATTTGAGTATTGTTGAATTAGACCTGAAAGAAGAAATCACTAAGGAGTTTAATTCATTGATTGAGCCAAATGGCACTCATCCTAAAATAGAAATAACCAGCACTGAGAATACGAGAATCAAAACAGATCCGGCAAGACTTCATACCATCCTAACCAACATCTTATCCAACTCAATTAAGTATCATAATTACGAGACAAAAAACCCTCAGATCAACGTAGAAATCAAGAATTCTGAAAAAGGATATCACATTACCATAGAAGATAATGGGGCGGGTATAGATGAAAAACACCTCCCGAAAATCTTCGATATGTTTTATCGTGCGAGTAAATCATCGAATGGAACCGGGTTGGGACTATACCTCGTCAAAGATGCCTTGGAACATCTGGGCGGAAGCATTCAGGTATCATCCCAAAAAGGAAAAGGAACGACATTCGGCATTCATTTGCCCGATCATGCATAAACCTTTTCCATAAAAAGCTGATTATTTGTATATAACCAAACAGCAAAATCATGAAAGCAATTTGGAATGGTCAGGTAATAGCCGAGAGTGATGATACCGTAGTGGTAGAAGGAAATCACTATTTCCCACCTTCATCTATCAAAAAGGAGTTTTTCAAGGAAACGGATACACATACGTTGTGCCCATGGAAGGGAACTGCCAGCTACTACACAGTGGAAGTGAATGGCGAGGAAAATAAGGATGCAGCCTGGTACTATCCTGAGACCAGCGAACTAGCCAAAAATATCAAAGGATATGTGGCCTTCTGGAATGGAGTGAAAGTGGAAAACTAAGCTTTCCCGTTTGTTGACAGCTTCACCTTGGGCTTTCTCAGATGATATGAAAGGTAGAAACTTCGGAGAACAAGTGTCAAAACAAACGGCACCAATGCCTGATGAATAGGTTGCAGCAAAAATCCCCAGACTAGCAATAGACCGCAGTACCAATAGGCAAACACTTTAAAATATATTCTGAAGAAGTTTCTTAGTTTCTCTCTGGCTGTGAAGAAGATTAATGGGAAGTGGAAGGGTATCGCCCAGAGAATGTCCAGATTATTCTTAGACATATGCTCTGTGCCTATCCATAAGTAGACAACCCACCAGCCAACAAAACCTGCAAAACCAAAAAGGATTACGTCAATCCACTTTGTACGCTTCTCAAACTTGAGATTGCGGTGGGTGATAAGTCCTGTGATGAAAAAGAGGATTACAAAAAAATTGAAAGGGGTGATCAAGACTGAAAGCGAGCTTTCCTCGTCTGGTATAAATGCATCCACAGACTCTTTCACCAATGGTATCTCTTCACCATCTCGCTCAATTGTTGCGCCTGAAAAAGCCTTAAATATGTATGGAGGCAAAAACATATACTCCTCAGCTGTAGCTTCCTGATCCACCTCTGAGCCAAGTCCAATATCAATCCCAAAGTCACCCCAATCCTGTTGACCCAAGTAATCATTCATCAGCTGACGAAAGGTCTTGCCATCTTCCTTATAGGATAAATCAAAAGTGATCCTTCCTGGAAAATTCTCTTGAACAACATCTCTTATTTTCGTAGCACAATTGTCATACACATAATGATACAGGTACTCGGCGTTTTCGGGTTTGGCGTTGTTTTGCAGATAGTCGAAGAGTTGCTGTTTCTCCGCTTGAGTAAGATTGAGGTATTGTAGTTTGATATACCTTTTTAGGTATCGCTGCACTTTGTAGGCTCTATCCCAGTTGCGGACGCCCACTCGATATTTAAGCAACCCTTTGGCAAAATTGAGAAAGAAGTTTTCCTGATTGAAGTCGTATAGTCCGTAATCATAAAACCAATCGATCCCAATCTCCGGATCTACTACTCTAAAGCCATTGTGACCGAATGCAGACCATGGCTCACCCTGATACGGGCCAATGGTCACCACTGCGATTTCAGCGCTTTCAGAAAGCCTGAACTGAGCCTGAGTGAATGAAGAAATGAAAATTAGAAGGCCAAGGAATAAGAATCTCATGATTCAGGTGTTTACTTTGTTTCTTTATGTTGGTCAATCTACACGATAGCATTTCGCTCACTTCAAAGCTAACGCCAAAAAGGCTATCCAACGCCTTGAAAATCTGGCGAAGCTATCAACGATCACAACGATCAGGAAATCCAAACATTTCAGGCCTGCCTATCAGCATGGCCATAGAGCCTACCACAGCCTGCAACCTAAGATGCCCAGAGTGCCCTAGTGGATTACGTTCTTTTACTCGCCCCACTGGCAAGCTTAATGTTTCGCTTTTCGAAAAAATCATGCAGGAGGTGAGCGATCACCTGCTTTATCTGACATTTTACTTCCAGGGAGAACCCTATTTAAATCCACAATTTCTCGAAATGGTCGGTGTGGCTAATAGGCATAAAATCTATACCACTACCTCCACCAATGCTCACTTTCTTGATGATGAAAACGCCAGAAAAACAGTAGAGTCCGGTCTAAACAGGCTGATCATTTCCATCGATGGTGCCTCACAGGAAACTTATGAGTCATACCGAAAAGAAGGAGACCTCACGAGGGTTTTGGAGGGTACAAAAAATATTTTGAAGTGGCGCAAGAAGCTAAAATCAAAAAGCCCAAAAGTGGTTTGGCAATTTTTGGTCGTCAAGCCAAACGAACATGAAATTCCTAAAATCAAGCGGTTGGCAAAAGAGTATGGTGTAGATAAAGTAGCGTTTAAGACGGCCCAGATTTACGATTATGAAAATGGAAGTGATTTAATTCCTACCATAGATAAATACTCCCGATACAGACCCAACGCAGATGGCACCTTTTCCATCAAAAACGAACTGGAAAACAAGTGCTGGAAGATGTGGCAAAGCTGTGTGATCACCTGGGATGGACAGGTCATCCCATGTTGCTTTGATAAGGATGCTAACCACAGCATGGGCAATGTGTCTGAAAAATCATTTGATGAAATCTGGTTTTCAAAACCCTATCAAAACTTTAGAAAAGCCTTGTTAACCTCTCGATCAGAAATAGAAATTTGTAAAAACTGCACTGAAGGGCTAAAGGTTTGGGCATGATGCACTTATTTCGCACTTCAATTCACGCTACTTTATGAAATTCGATCGTAAAAATCGTACTGACGAAGAACTACTTGCCATACATAAGGAGTTGGTCACTCCCAGACTCATTGAAGAGAAAATGCTGATTCTCCTTCGTCAGGGGAAAATCAGCAAATGGTTTTCAGGCATTGGTCAGGAAGCGATTTCCGTCGGTGCGGCATTGGCCCTAAATCAGGAAGAGTACATTCTCCCGATGCACCGAAATCTTGGAGTCTTTACTACAAGAGGCGTTCCTTTTCAGCGACTATTCTCGCAGTTTCAGGGCAAAATGAGTGGCTTCACAAAAGGTAGAGATAGAAGCTTTCACTTCGGCACACAGGATTACAATATTGTTGGAATGATCTCGCACCTCGGTCCTCAAATGGGGATCGCAGATGGGATTGCGCTTTCTCACCTGTTGAGAAAAGAAGAAAAAGTAAGTCTGGTTTTCACCGGAGATGGTGGCACCAGCGAGGGGGATTTTCACGAAGCAGTGAATGTGGCGTCAGTTTGGAAGTTGCCTGTCATTTTCGTGATTGAAAACAATGGCTATGGACTTTCCACACCGAGTCGTGAACAATTCAATTTTGACTCGTTTGTAGTAAAAGGTCCTGCTTATGGAATGGAAGCTTACAGTGTTGAAGGCAACTCTATTCTTGAGGTTTTGAATGAACTGGAACCTCTTGTAGAAGACATCCGTAAGAATCCACGCCCAATCATATTCGAAGCAAAAACATTCCGTATGCGTGGGCATGAGGAAGCGTCAGGCACCAAGTATGTGCCAAAGGAACTCATGGAAAAGTGGGCCAAAAAAGATCCTGTCAAAGGATTTGAAAGCTTCCTGATCAAAGAAGGCGTTTGCACCAATGATCAGATTGCAGAGATCAGAAAAAGCATTCAAAAAGAAATAAATGAGGCGGTAAAAGGAGCGTTTGCCGAAGAAGCAATCTTAGCCAATGTGGAGACTGAACTGGCGGATGTTTATTTTCCTTATGAGCAAAAGATCATAGAGCCAAAAGGCAAGGAATCCGAGAAACGATTTGTAGATGCGATATCAGATGGTCTAAAGCAATCTCTGGAAAAACACCCTGAGCTCATTGTCATGGGTCAGGATATTGCCGACTATGGTGGGGTTTTCAAGATCACTGAAGGTTTTATGGAGCAGTTTGGAAAAGAGCGAATCCGCAACACGCCGCTTTGCGAAGCAGCAATTGTTGGAACCGGGCTGGGGCTTAGCATTGCGGGGATGAAGGCTGTTGTAGAGATGCAGTTCGCCGATTTCGTGACGGAAGGGTTTAATCAAATTGTAAACAATCTGGCCAAGATTCATTATCGGTGGGGCCAAAATGCAGATGTGGTGGTGCGGATGCCTACGGGTGCAGGTGTAGGTGCAGGTCCATTTCACTCTCAATCCAATGAGGCTTGGTTTTTTCATACGCCAGGATTGAAGATTGTCTATCCATCCAACCCTCACGATGCAAAAGGACTACTGGCGGCCGCCATTGAGGATCCGAACCCTTATTTGTACTTCGAGCATAAGGCTCTCTACAGGTCACTTTCTGGAAACGTGCCTGATGCCTACTACACAACTGAGGTTGGTAAAGCGGTGGTCAATAGAGAGGGTTCTGACCTTTCCATAATTACTTATGGTATGGGTGTACACTGGGCTAATAAGGTAGCCGATGAATTCGATGCTTCCGTAGAAATCATCGACCTGAGAACGCTACTTCCCTGGGATAAAGACACGGTGATGGATTCAGCCAGAAAAACCGGTCGAGTACTGGTTCTTCATGAAGATTGCCTCACCGGGGGAATTGGCGGAGAGATTGCAGCCTGGATTTCGGAACATTGCTTTGAGCACCTGGATGCACCTGTGATGAGAGAGGCAAGCCTCGACACACCCGTTCCATTTGCGGCAGATTTGGAGCGAGTCTTCTTAGCTAATTCGAGATTGAAGGAAAAGGTTGAAAGTTTACTGGCCTACTAACTGCTCACAAAACTGCATAAATAAGGAATCCTCCCAACAGGAAACTAAAAGGTGATATTAATCGCACTTTAGTCGGGGAGAGTAACGAAGCGCTCCATAAGGCATATTGGTGATGCAATCGCCTGGGAATGAGATAAAGTATAACCGACGTGGCAATCATAAAATATCCCAGGTAAAAAAACACTTGAGGATATCTGGATAAGTCTGAGTAAACGACTAGTGAAATTGCAGGTATAAGTCGAATAGTGATCTCAGCATAATTAATCAGGTTTGTACTAGCGGCTTTTCTGAGAACAGCCAATGCTTTTGAAGGTGTAAATAGCATTAAAAAACCAACGTAGATAATAAATAGTCCGAAAGCTATCACCACATATCTAGCTAGTTCATGATCCCAGCTCATTGCTAGAACTTCACACCCAAATCAATCGAGAAAACGGTGTTTCTAAGTTGGAGGTCTTCAAAGGCCGCCTCGGCTTCCTTCACGGTGTTTACCAAACCTCGCTGGTATGAAAACCCACCGAAAAGTGTAGTGTTGATGCCAGCACGATATTCTATGCCTGCCCCGAGAATAACCGGAATGTCTATCGGATTAAATTTTTCGACAGTAGTGTAGGAAGGATCCTCCTCTTCATTGAAAACTAAAATTTCGAGAGCCGAACCTATCTGAAGAAATCCTTTTACATCAGGAGCAATCTCATTGGTAAAAAGCTTAAGTGTAGCAGGTATTTGCAGGTATTGCAATTTATACTCTTCCTCCACTGTCCCGGTAGCATCCCGAAAAGCTACTCGTTTTGGCAGATAAATCAGTCCGGAGCTTAAAAAGTATGTTTCAGATAATGTTTGGTCAGCAACCAGACCCACAGAAAATTTCATTTTCGAGCCATCGTTTTCAACAGTCTGAGCTTGATTTTTAGCTCGGTTGGAAGCTACAACTGGTGCCAGCTTTAAGCCCAGCTTGACCTGTGCCATTGAACCAAATGATCCTAGAATGAAAAGTAAGAAAAGTAATTTCTTCATCGTTAATTTATTTTTCTGGAAGTGCAGAGATAAAAAACTATCTCACTGCCTAAACAATCTGAGCTGCCTAAATTTGCTCCCAAAAATAGATAGTATGCGAGTAGTCCTCCTAATGATTTGCCTTGTTTTCTTAGCATCATGCAATAGTCAAACTTGTAGAGATTCTGTTGACCCACAGAAAGTGATACTGGAAGTTCAGCGACTCGAACAGGATTTGTTTAGTTGCAAATCCGCAAAAGAGGTTGAAGCCTTTCTCAAAAAGAATCCGGACTTTGCACAATTCTTCCTGCATTCAGATCAGTATCCATCTGATTCAATTTTGGCCGATCGAATGTTTGGGTTAATTCAAAACCCATCCATTGATACGCTGTATCAAGAGTCAGTCGAGGCATTTAAAAACTTTGATGAGGTCGTACAAACGCTGGAAGAAGGTCTGGGTAGATTGAGGGTTTACTATCCAAAAGAAATTTCACCTCTGATACAAACTGCGGTGACAGGACTTTACAATGACCTATTTATTTCCAATGAGCACATTATGATCGGAATGGATTTTTTCATTGGAGAGGGTGCGTCTTATAAGCCTCAGCAAATCCCCAATTATATTTTAAAAAGGTACACCACAGATCACCTGGCTTCCAGCATTTTACAATTTATCTCCAGCCAGTTTATCACTACAAGCAACGGAGACGAAATGCTTGCCGAAATGATCGACTATGGGAAGTCATATTACTTACTTAGCAAAATTCAGCCATGCACACCAGAACGAATCTTGATTGGATATAGCGAAGAAGAATGGGAAGATGTGTTTGATCATGATGCAATCATCTGGGCAAACTTTATTGAAAATGAGCTACTCTATGAAACCAACCACCAGATGAAGCAGAAGTTTCTTGGAGAGCGACCAAATGTCTATGAAATTGGTGACAAGTGCCCTGGACGAATTGGTAGATGGCTAGGGTGGCAAATTGTAAATGCATATGCTGCAAAAACAGGTGCCACAGTAGAACAAATAATGGCAGAAAAGAACTATAACAAAATCTTTACCCAGTCAGGATATAAACCGTCAGGCGGTTAGGATATAAACCTCTGATTCTGTCACCTCAAACTTGTATTCGTTGTTGAGAATTTTTAGCAGTTTGGTTACCTGAATATCTTTATCGTAATAAAGTTCAGCTAGTTTGCGTCCATTTCGCTGGTACTTAGCCAGCAATTCCGGAGACTCTAAAAACACTTTTAGTTTTCGCACAAAGGCAGTCTTGGAATATGGATTGTGATGGAAGCCACATTTGTTCTTTGCGATTAAATTTTTGATCCAGCCATCAAAGTTGATAATGGTCAATTTGCCTGCTGCCAGCGAATCAAAGAATTTATTTGGACTGCCTGTACCGAGCACTTTTACATCTTTAAAAGAGACATACACGGCATCACTTTTTGCAAGTAGATTCTTCACACATTGTTTACTTGAGTGCGGATAGAAAGAAACATTTTTTAGTCGCTTAGCAGAATTCCGCAACCGCTTCATCTCAGATCCATACCCAATGACATTGAAGTGTACTGGTAACGCAGCATCGCTGCTCTGCTTCGCCGCATCCAAAAAGTACTCCAGATGGTTCGCCTTGCCGATCGCTCCACAATAGGTAATCTGAAATTTATTGTTCTCACTAAAATCTCCGATACTATACTCTGCCTCAAAAAAAGAGCAGTCAGCCATGTTAGGAATTACATACACTTTAGTATTTGGGCACACCTTCTCTATATAATTCCTTATTGAAGGGGATAGTGCGATAACTTTATCAGCCTCAAAGTAAAATCTCTTTTCCAGCGAATAAAGCCACTTCTTTACCCATCTATTTTTTATGACTCCCATTTGAACAGGTGCTTCCGGCCATAAATCACCTACCTCAAAATAATAGGGGAGATCCAATTCCTTTTTCAGATAAGTCGCAATAAACCCAGTGGTCAATGGGGTGGTCATCACGTAAGCAAGATCGTGCTTTGAGAGTTTTTTAGCTTCTTTTCTGGCGAACCTTACAAAAAGATAAAATGACCACAGGCGCTGGAAAAAACCATAACTATTGTCGTAAAGAACTGGCAAATAGTGAACTTCAATACCATCTACCTTTTTTACTTCATAAGCCGCATTGTGCGCAGTGATCATGGTCACTTCATGGCCAGCATCTACTAGTCCCTTGGCTAGATAGTAAGATCGGATAGAGCCTCCTTCCTCAGGAGTTTTAAAATATTGGTGGACGTATAGAATTTTCATTCTCACGGTAAAGATTAACCATAAATAAATAGATTTTTTTTCTTTTCGAAGAAGCTCATGAATCAATCGTTTTATTTAATTCGCAAACAGTTAACTGAATAATTACCTAATACCATTATGAAAAAAATAATTTTATCGATTTTTTTGACCTCCGCAATGTTTTTAGTAACCGCCCAGGAGGCAACTCAGCAAGGAAATGTTTTATTTGAAGTGGGCCTAACACCTCTCGGAACAGAAACCCTAATGAAAGGAAACAGTACGGGCTTTGCATTAATGTCTGTAGATGGATCAACGATCTTTTCTATAGGGGCAGAAGCTGGTTTCTTTGTTAAGGACGATTTTGCATTGAAGTTTGGATTAGGTTATACCGATTTGGACGGAACGAACTATTTCAGCTATAAACTCGGAATCAAACAATATATGAATGGAGCTGTACCTGTTCAAGTTGATTTAACCGGAGCGACCTGGGAAGATTTTGAAGGATTTGGGGGTTCTGTTGATACGCCAGATCCGCTCTGGCTAGGCCTTCAATTCGGTTATGCAGCTTTTCTTAGTGATGATATTTCGTTCGAGCCTACTTTGAGATATAACATTAGTATGAATCAGGATTTTTCAGATCAAAATATCCTGGAGCTTCGATTTAGCTTCGCAATTTTCTTATAAAAAATTCTTCTCCCAGTATTTACAGAAATGTGTGATCTCACATTTCTCACATTGTGGCTTTCTGGCTAGGCAAACGTACCTTCCATGTAAGATCAACCAGTGATGAGCTCGTGAAATATATTCCTCGGGGATGTGTTTCACGAGTTGCTTTTCCACTTCAAGTGGTGTTTTGGCAGTTTGAGTAACTAATCCCAATCTCTTCGATACCCGAAACACATGGGTATCCACCGCCATGGCAGGCTGATTATAAAGAACCGAAACAATTACGTTAGCCGTTTTTCTTCCTACCCCTTGCAGAGAGGTTAGCTCTTTGATAGTAGTAGGAATTTCTGAATTGAATTCTTCTACAAGTCTCTTACTAAGAGATAATAAATGCTTAGTCTTATTATTCGGATAGGACACACTGCGGATATATGGAAACAATTCGTCAAAGTGACTGGCTGCCATGTGTTCCGGGGTTGGAAAATCTCTGAACAGCGCAGGCGTAACTTTATTGATCCTTGCATCAGTACATTGCGCGCTCAGCACCACTGCAACAAGTAGCTCAAACGGATTGGAATATTGAAGTTCGGTTTCCGGTTGGGGATAAGATTCAGAAAAGTACTTGACGAATGCTTCGTATCGCTCCTTCTTGGTCATCGTCTAAAATTAGAATAGAATTTTGTGTCACACTGAGCTTGTCGAAGTGTTTATCTTAAAAAAACAGGTTTCGACAGGCTCAACCTGACAATTCTATCTAAATAGACTGAAGATTCTTCGAAGCGTACAATATTCTGGACACTACCGCCTCAGGTGCCTTCATTGAAAAATTTTCAATGAGCCCTTTCGCCTCATTTAATTCAACCAACCTTGCTCGGAGTTCCATGTCAGCACACAGCGATTCCCTCATCTCTAATCGCTCGTCCTCATTTACCTCGTCGTATAGAAATCTTACTAAATCATCTTCTGTAAAGGTTTTTGTCATACGCGTTTTGGGTTTGCTCAAACTTTTTTCTCAAGTTTATCAAAGCATACCTCATCCTTCCTAGCGCCGTATTGATACTTACATCTGTCGCATCAGCAATTTCCTGGAAGCTCATTTTCATGTAGTGTCGCATAACCAACACCTCACGTTGTGAGTCCGGTAAATCTTTGATGTAGGCTTTTAGAAGGTTGTAGGTATCTTGTTTAATATGTTCTTCTTCAATAGACGACTCTGAGAAATCGAGCGTATTAAACACGCTGCTTCCATCCTCCATTACGATCATCGGATAGCGCTTCGCTTTTCTGAAGTGGTCTATGGACAGGTTATGAGCGATTCTTAGAATCCATGGAAGGAATTTTCCCTCCTCGTTATACCTGCCGGATTTGATGGTACGTATAGCTTTAATGAAAACCTCTTGCAAGAGATCCTCTGCAGTGTACCTGTCTTTTACTATTAAATAAATGGTGGTAAAAACCCTGTCTTTATGACGATTGAGGAGTTCCTCAAATGCCTCTTCGTTTCCGCCAATGTAGCGGGATAGCAATTCGCTATCGTTCAAACTTGTCTTATTCATGTAATTCACCTGTTTGTTAACGTAGAGGTCTATATCATATTGTAGGGTTTAGGGTTAGAAATAATTTTACGCGGCAAGAATATAAAATTTAAACAACTCGCAAAAGTCTGCACCTTATTTTTGCGCCACTCGAACCGAATTCCTTAGTTAGTGTTTCATAGACAGGCATACCCCTAAAATGGTTGGAAAAATCGACGATCTGGATCCAAAAGAATACATCATCATCAAAGGTGCTCGGGTGAATAACCTGAAAAATCTGGATGTGGCAATACCCCGAGATCAGCTGGTGGTGATTACTGGTTTGTCCGGTTCGGGGAAATCTTCGCTGGCATTTGATACCCTCTTTGCTGAAGGTCAACGGAAATATGTTGAGAGCTTAAGTTCGTATGCGCGTCAGTTTTTGGGAAGGATGGAAAAGCCGGAGGTGGACTATATCAAAGGAGTCGCTCCTGCAATTGCAATCGAACAAAAAGTTTCTTCGCGAAACCCAAGGTCTACCGTTGGTACCACTACCGAGATTTACGATTACCTGAAACTTCTCTTTGCCAGAATTGGAAAAACAATTTCACCTATATCCGGAAAAGAAGTAAAGAAAGACACGGTAACTGATGTAGTGGATTACATACTCTCTCACGAAGAAGGGGCTAAGTTGATGATTACTACCCCGCTGAAGCAAAAAGAAAAACGTACGCTCACGAAAGAGTTTCAAATTCTGATGAGCAAAGGGTACAATCGAGTGCTTATCGACAAAGAAGTAGCTTTTATTCAGGATGTACTGGATAGTAAAGAAACTCCGAAGGGAAACGTTGAAATTCTCATCGATCGGGCCGTAGTTCAGAATGATGAAGCGACACAATTCCGTTTGGCCGATTCTGTGCAGACGGCATTCTTTGAGGGCGAAGGCGATTGTTTTGTTACAATTGTTGGTAAAGACAAAAAGAAATTTTCAGATCGATTTGAATTGGATGGGATCAGATTCGAAGAACCCTCTGTAAACTTCTTTAGCTTCAATAATCCGTACGGTGCTTGCAGAAGGTGCGAGGGCTTTGGAAGGGTGTTGGGAATCGATCCTGACCTGGTAATTCCGGATAGAAACTTATCCGTATACGAAGGAGCCATTGCCCCATGGAAGGGAGAGACTATGAAAAAATGGGCGGAACCGCTACTTCGTGATGGCATCCGATTCGATTTTCCTATCCACCGACCAATTGCCGAATTGACCCAGGAGCAATACGATCTCCTCTGGACAGGCAATGAATATTTTGATGGACTGAATAAGTTCTTCGCACACCTGGAATCCAAACTTCACAAGATCCAATATAGAGTAATGCTCTCACGATACCGGGGGAAAACCACGTGTCCTGATTGTCGGGGAACCAAGCTTAGAAAAGATGCGAGCTATGTAAAAATAACAGATCACTCCATCACCGATTTGGTGCTGATGCCTGTCAAAAAATTGCGTCCATTTTTCGACTCCATCAAGCTCAACAAGCACGATGAAAAAGTGGCTAAGCGGATTTTAGAAGAAATCAAAAACAGGTTGTCTTACCTCGACCAGGTAGGGCTTGGATACCTCACCTTAAATCGTCTGACCAGTACACTTTCTGGCGGAGAATTTCAACGAATTAAATTGGCTACTTCACTCGGCAGTGCATTAGTCGGTTCGATGTACATTCTGGATGAACCAAGTATCGGGTTACATCCAAGAGATACCGATCGTTTGATCGAGGTGCTGAAGACACTAAGAGATGTGGGCAACACAGTAATTGTGGTGGAGCATGAGGAGAAAGTGATGGAAGCCGCTGACCAAATCATAGATATCGGGCCCGATGCAGGAGTGTTTGGAGGTGAGCTGGTGTTTCAGGGAAAGACCTCTGAAATGAATGGAGAGACTAATTCATACACGTCAAAGTACCTTCAGGGAAAAGAGACCATTCCTGTGCCTGAGCGAAGGAGACCATGGAGATCTTCTATTCAAATTGAGGGTGCAAGAGAAAATAATCTCAAGAATATTGATGTCGAAGTACCACTCGGTGTTCTGACAGTTGTTACGGGTGTAAGTGGTTCAGGAAAGTCCACATTGGTAAGGAAAATATTACATCCAGCCATCGGTAAGCAGCTGGGTCTGCTTGGAGAGGCTTCAGGAAAATTCACAAACCTCACCGGCAACTACAAAAAAATCACGCAAGTTGAGTTTGTAGATCAAAATCCAATTGGTAAGAGTTCGCGTTCCAATCCGGTGACGTATGTAAAAGCTTATGATGCCATTCGTCAGCTTTTCTCCGAGCAGCCGCTTTCAAAAACCAATAATTTCAAACCTGCACATTTCTCGTTCAATGTCGATGGTGGACGATGCGAAGTTTGCGAAGGGGAAGGCACTGTAAAGATCGAGATGCAGTTTATGGCTGACCTCCACCTGACCTGCGAAAACTGTGGGGGCAAACGCTTCAAAAAAGAAATTCTGGAGGTCAAATACAATGACAAAAATATAGCGGATGTACTTGACCTTTCCGTGCAGCAGGCACTTGAATTTTTTGACGGAAACAACGCAATCACCAATAAGCTTCAGCCTCTTTTTGATGTTGGACTTGGATACGTGAAACTTGGCCAGGGATCAAACTCACTCAGTGGTGGAGAAGCACAACGAGTGAAGCTGGCTTCATTTTTATCCAAGGGTAGTAAGACGAACAACACAGATCACATTCTGTTCATTTTCGATGAGCCTACCACAGGACTTCATTTTCATGACATAAAGAAACTCCTGGATGCAATTAATGCATTGGTGGATGGAGGCAACTCTGTGGTAATTATCGAGCACAACACTGAGGTAATCAAGAATGCTGATTGGATCATTGACCTTGGTCCGGAAGGAGGTGAAGAGGGGGGTAATATTTGTTTTGCAGGAACCCCTGAAGAAATGATTAAGCTGGACGACAATTATACCGCACAGTATCTCAGGGAAAAGCTTTAAGGCTTTTTCTGAATCACCCTATCTCATAGTTTTTCATTCGATGATTGATTCTGCCAAAGCTTTGGTTGACATCCGTATTGCCATCTATAATTCCTGATAGGAATCCAATTGATTTTTCTTCGAACCCAAGCATTCTGGCCACCTTTTCACAAAACTTGATTTCACTGATCAGCACCTTCCCATCAATTTTCATGAGCTTGACCATATAGGTAAGAATATCGATCTTATCTTCAAAAGAGAGGTCTTTTATCAGGTTACTGGTTTTGTCCCCCTCCTTTAGCATCTCCTTCAAGTCTGTCATTGACAATCCTTCCAAGTCTGCCAATCGCTTGATAAATTCTTTTTCAGCACTATCGAAATCTCCATCCGCCTGCGCAATTCCAATCAGCGCTCTGAATTTTACTATGTCTTTCATGAATAACTATTAAGCCACCAAGATGATAATAAAGTGTTGAATACACATATATCTGAAATCAATTATCGATGAGGCTATTGTCTGAGTCTACGAGTGCAATCCCTCAAAACTAACTGTCGAAATACTGTCCAGGCTTAACTATCATTGCACCTGAAAAACTGACTTTTGACATGAGAAAGAAAATTGTAGCCGGAAACTGGAAAATGAATTGCACACTCCCCGAAGGAAAAAAACTTGCCTCGGAGGTAATTCACATGGTAGAAGACAGAGTGCAAAATGATGCACAGGTTATTTTGATTCCTCCATTCATTCACTTGACCGGTATATATAGTTTGATTGGCTCAGTGAGCAATATTTACCTGGGTGCTCAAAATTGCCATCAGGAAAGAGAAGGCGCATTTACAGGAGAGGTGTCAGCCTCCATGTTAGTTTCAGCAGGAGCTTCATACGTGATACTTGGTCACAGTGAGCGGCGCGAATACTTTGGAGAAACAGACGAGCTCCTTGCAGAGAAAGTCAAGTTTGTCCTCGATAACAATCTAACACCCATTTTTTGCTGTGGAGAAAAGCTAGAGACCCGAGAAGCAGGCGATCATGAAAATCTGGTAGGACAGCAAGTGGCCACAGCGCTTTTCGAATTGTCTGAAGATGAAATTAAAAACGTAGTAATTGCCTACGAGCCCGTTTGGGCTATCGGCACAGGAAAGACTGCCAGTGCCGAACAGGCTCAGGAAATGCATGCTTTTATCAGAAAGCAGATAGCAGCTAAATACTCTCAGGAAGTTGCCGAAAGTATTTCAATACTATATGGTGGTAGCGTGAAGCCAGAAAATGCCAAAGAGATCTTCGACCAACCCGACGTGGATGGAGGACTTATCGGAGGAGCTAGCCTGAAGTCAAAGGATTTTGTGGATATCGTAAAAGCATTCGATTGATGGAATTTATCACCATCAAAGTAACGTGCGATCCCGTTCTCATAGACGTACTCATCGCAGAGCTTTTCGAGGTAGGGTTTGACTCCTTCCAGGAGTTTGATAACGGATTTGAAGGTAGCTGTGAGCAAGAGAAATTTGAACAAGAGAAGGTAGAGATTTTAATCAATCAATTTCCAAATGTCTCCTTCACCATCAAGGAGCAGGAAAAAGTAAACTGGAACGAAGAGTGGGAGAAAAACTATGATCCCATAATTGTCGGAGACCGTTGTATTGTTCGTGCATCTTTTCACAAGCCTCAACCACAATATGAGTATGAGATAATCGTGACGCCAAAAATGTCTTTTGGTACAGGACATCATGCCACTACCTATCAGGTTTTGGACTATCAAATGAGCCTGGATCATAAGAACAAAAAGGTGTTGGATGTAGGAACCGGAACGGGCATTCTAGCAATCATGGCTAAGAAGCGTGGAGCTTCATCCATAACTGCCACAGATATAGATGACTGGTGTATTGAAAATAGTGAGGAGAATTTTGCGTTGAATAGCGTAAAGGACGTGAGGTTAATCAAAGGTCAGATCAATAATGTGGACGAAGGTATATTCGATATTGTGATAGCCAACATTAACAAAAATGTGCTGCTGGATCAGATTGGAGAATACTCCAGTAGATTACGAGAAAGTGGTCAGCTGATTTTGAGTGGCTTTTATGAAAATGATATCGATGATCTCGTAGTTGAAGCTGAAAATCACCAGCTGAAAAAACTAAGAACCACCACCAGAGATAACTGGGCAATGCTGGCCTTAGAAAAACGCTCCGTCTAAAACAGTCGTTTATTTACTGTTACAGTGCAGACTTATAAATATCTTTAACGCTCTATGCGCTCGCTCTTAATTTCAGTTTTGGCTTTCGTGCTTGCTGCTTCCATGGCTCATGCACAGCGATACTCCAATGACAAAGCGGAGTTTCGAGCTCAGGTTATTGCCAAGCTGAGATCCACTGGAACCGAGTCCGGGAACAAGATCGCATACGATTTCCAAAATGCATGGGACGGAAAGTTTACAGCCGCTCAACAAGACAAGGCGCACAAGATCGCATTGACCATGCAGAAAAAGGGATATCAATTTTACCCTTCTTTTTATCATTTTTTTACCTATCTGGCCTATTCGGTAACTCAGGAAAACCTACAAAGAGATCAGCTGGATAAAGTATTGGAAATAAATGAACAGGTTGTCCACACACTGTCAAAGTCAGAGTACAAAGAATTTGTTTACGGCCTGAATATCTATTTTGCTCGTCGCTACTTGAGCCTGGAAAAAAATCTTGCAGTGCAGGCAGGCGAAGGGAGTTATGAATTCAAGTTGCTGGATGAATACATTGATATCAAACCTGAGAATGAAGTAATAGAAGAAGACACCTCCACGCTGATCACCGAAGAAGAGATGCCGGTAATTGTGGAGGATACCTCCTCGGATGATGCCTGGGGGAATGGTTCATGGGGAGACTCCAATGATTCATGGGGTAACAATGACAGCTGGGGAAGTTCGGATGACTCCTGGGATACAAGCAATGACCCTTGGGCTGACAACTCATCTGATGACAGCTGGGGAGATTCCAATGATTCGTGGGGTAGCAACGATAGCTGGGGAAATTCCTGGGGTAGTGAACCGGAAGAGCCAGTATACGAAGCACCAAAAGCCGTTCGGCCTAGCTATGCTCCTGTCATTCCTGACTACCTCACACTCCGTCAATATCAATACCTGCATCCTAAACTGGAGGGTCCGGTAATTGAAATCACCAACTCCCGAGTGATCATGTCCACCCCATATGACTCCCTGAGAATAAAAAGTGTAAATGGGACATTTTTGCTAAAAAGCAGAACGCTTGCAGGCAAACAAGGATCAGTAGACTGGCCTGGGTTGAATAGAAAATTTAAGGGAGCTGTAGTGCAGCTGAAAGATTTTCACATCAAAAAAGACCGTTCGGATTTCTGGACCCCCAATGCCACACTTCAGTTTGATAAACTGATAACTGGTTCTGTGGAAGGGGTTTTTGAATACAAAAGCACAGCTAGACCAAAAAGAGCCCTCAATAGCTACCCAATCTTCACTTCCAACAATGCGAATGTGACCGTAAAGCTGAATGATGAAAAGCTCAGCTACACCGGAGGAATCCAGCTTAAGGGTAATCAGCTGTTTGGAAAGGCGGTTTCTCGCAAGCCTGGTACGCTCAAAATTCTTGACGGTAGAGGAAATACTGTCGTACTGAAATCAACTGAGTTTGCACTAGGCGATTCTCTGGTATCAATGAATAGTGGCTCCATCACCATTTTGCATGGCAGTGACTCCATCTTTCATAAATCCGTACGAGCAAAGTTCGACCTGAATACACGCGAACTAATGGTGCTAAGAAATTCCACACTCACACCTTATAAATCTTCATACTTTGATGTGACCATGAATGTAGACCTGGTAAAGTGGAATATGAAGCATGATTCCATTTCCATGGAAATAATGAATGGTAAAGATTTGCTACCTGCCACTTTTGAGTCTGAAGATTTTTTTGATGAGGTCAGGTATCAGAAGTTGGGTCGATTTTTAGATTTCCACCCAATCAATGCGGCTGTCTTCTACGCCAGAAAATACAACCTTGAAGAATTCTATGTAGGCGAACTTGCGCTGGAGTTTGGCATTGACGAGCGCTTTGCCAAAGGTGCCGGAAAAGTGCTCCAGCAATATGGTTTTGCAGATTATAATGCTACCACGGGCTATTTAAAATTATATCCAAAGGCATTTCACTATTATGACGCATCTGCCAAGGGAGTCGACTTTGATAACCTAATGGTGCCGTCAAAAATCAAGAATGGCTCTAATGCGCACATCAAGCTGGATAGTGGCAAATTGAAGGTGAGAGGTGTAAGTCGGTTTTACCTTACCACAGATTTTAAAATCTACGGAGAACCTAGAGACAGCACGGTTGTTTTGCTGAAAGGAAGGGATTTGGAATTTAACGGAATGATCCATGCAGGTGACTTTCAATACAAGGGATCAGGTCACCAATTTGACTATGAAGAATTCCTAGTGACCATGCCTCAAATTGACTCCTTGCGATTGACAGTGCCGTTAAAAGACACCACCAGTGCCGATGGCCGATATGAGCAAGTAGCCCTGAAGAATGAATTGACCGAGACATCTGGTACACTCTACATTAATAGCAAAGACAACAAATCAGGAGTAAAAGAAAACAGACGATATCCTTACTTCAACTCAGACAGTGAGGCCGTGGTATACTTTGATGGTAAAGAAGTCTTGAATGGCGCGTATGACAAATCCGTGAAATTTATCATTCCTCCTTTTGAGGTGGATAGTATCGAAAGAGAGGACGGAGAAAGTATCAGCTTCGATGGTACGTTCAACTCCGGTGGTATCTTCCCAACTTTTGCAGAGACACTTCGCATCCAAAAAGATCGGTCGCTTGGGTTCACTCACCAAATCCCAGCAGAGGGCTACAACCTGTATGGGACCGAGGCAAAAACCTATGAAGAAATTCGACTGAGCAACAAGGGGATGAGAGGATATGGACAGATTGATTTTCTCACCACCACCATCTACTCCAATGATTTCATCTACTACCCCGATTCAGTGACAACAGATGGTAGCGGTGGGGTAATTTCGCCAGGAACATACAAAGGAGCCAGCTACCCGGAAGCAGTACTTGGCGCATACGATATGTACTGGCTACCACGAAAGGATAGTATGTACCTCCGTACCGTGGGCGAGCCATTTAAGTTTTATAACTCCACCGCAGAGTTGGAAGGTCACGCCAATATCACTACCAAAGGTGTATATGGTGGTGGTGTCATGCTTACCAGAGGATCCAGAGCAGAATCAAATGAACTCAGTTTTAAGGAGTTTAAATATGGCGCAAGACATGCACAATTTGCAGTGCTAACAGACGATCCGACAAAACCAGCGATGGAAGGTGATGACATTCGATTGGATTTTGATCTGACAGACAATACAGCAACCATCCGACCCGAACGAATTGGAGTCGCAGCTATTTCATTCCCCTATGCTCAAATGAAAACCTCCATTACAGAAGCGGTGTGGGATTTGGAAGACTCCATTGTGACGATGACCAAGCCACCAAATATTCCTATCGAAGATTCTTACTTTTTCACCACCAGAGATGACCTGGACTCTTTGGCATTCAATGCCGAAAAAGCAATCTATGATATTAACACGCAGGAATTAAATGTTCAGGGTATTCCTTACATCATTGTTGCAGACTCAAAGATTATTCCCGAAGGTAATGAGACTACCATTTTGGCCAATTCGGTGCTTCAAAAATTTGAGAACGCACAGATCATCATTGATACACTCAATGGATATCACTACCTGGATCGGGCTTCTATTCGTATTTGGTCCAGAAATAAGTTTGAGGGAAATGCTTTCTATCAGCAGATTGTTGGCACAGACACTTTCGATATTCGCTTCGATAGCTTCGAACTTCAGGAAGTGCCCCTTGGGCCACCTGACAAGCGAGGAAGGGTGGCTACCCGATTAATGACAGTTTCAGGGGGTGAAGTGTTAGAAAATCAAAACCTGGTGATCTCTCCCGGATTTTTCTACAAGGGTTCAGTTATCATGTATGCCTCCAAACCGGCTTTGGAGTTAGACGGTTCTGTCAAATTGGATCTCAGTGATCCAAATTATAATCATTGGGTACAGTTTAAGCGAGTGGAGGGCGAACGTGATGTTCTGCTTCCTTTTGACAATGCCGTAATGGAGAGTGGAGAAAAAGCCATGGCCGGTATTCATTCCAATATCAGGGATGAACTTTACACCACCTTCGTGGAAACTAAAGAAAACAGCTCTGATATGGATTTCTTTACTGCCTCAGGTGAGCTTTCCTTTATCGATTCTACTAAAACGTACCGAATAGAAAATCCAGCGAAGACTAATGGAACCTCTTACCAGGGACACACAATGCTCTACATGGATACCATCAAGTCGATCGTATTTGAGGGTAAAGCAAACTTTATCAGTCCTGCCAACACGCAGATTCAACTGAAGTCCTCTGTGTTGGGTGTGGGAAATAAAGAGACCAATGAATATACGGCTGATGCCATGTTTGCAATGACTTTTCCGGCTCCAGCCGGAACTTTCGAAATAATGGCTCAAGATCTGATTGACATCATCGAGCGGATAGGTCCTCCGCTTGCTAATGATATTTCGCTAGAGCTTCTTTACAAACTTGCCAATATGACCAATGATGCTACGGCAAAACAGTATGAGCAAGCGAGCCTGAAAGACTACACATCGTTGGTTTCTTCTTCAAAAGAGCTTGAAAAGCAGCTATTGATCTCCGGAGTGAAAATGAAGTGGAATAAGGATCAGAAAGCATGGCATAATACAACCAAGCTTGCCATTTCAAACATTTACCAAAATGATCTGAACGCTAAACTGGACGGATTCCTTGAGATCAAAAAAGATGAATCAGGTGCAGAGGTTGTCAACCTCTTCATCCAGGCAGCTCCTGGCATTTGGTACTACATTGGCTACACATTCAACCAATTGATTCTATACTCCTCCAATAATGAGTTTAACGAACTGGTAAAAGCAAAATCTAATGTGGAAAGCTCCAAACCGGGCGAACTGATTATCGCCATTGGTGATACAAATGAGACCCTCGGATTCATCAACAACTTCCGTTTAAATTATTTTGGAATCAAAGAGCCATACAATCTCGTTTCACCCGATGATGTCAATCTTGAAGAAGAAAACTTTGATACCATTGAGGAAGATGATGACGATGGTTTTGGTTTTGAATAGCCATATTCTCCAATCCGCATGGTGAGCTACCAATCCTGAATTAAGTTTGCCAAAAAAATTCCTAAAACATGAGTGCTATTTCATACATAGAAGAACACAAAGAGCAATTTCTGAATGAGCTGTTGGAACTGCTGAAAATTCCTTCAGTTAGTGCAGACAAGAAATTCGCCGGAGATGTAAGAGCTGCAGCAGAATATCTAAAGGATCGTTTCACCGATCTGGGCACTCATGTAGAAATCTGCGAAACAGCCGGGTATCCAATCGTCTATGCTGAGCACATTATTGATCCAAATCTGCCGACCGTTTTGGTATATGGGCATTACGATGTGCAGCCTGCTGACCCTTATGAATTATGGGATTCACCTCCGTTTGAACCAGTGGTGAAAAATGAAAAAATATACGCCCGTGGATCTGCCGATGATAAAGGCCAGATGTACATGCATGTGAAGGCTTACGAAGCATTGATCAAAACCAATAGTCTGCCGTGCAACGTGAAATTTATGATTGAGGGCGAGGAAGAAGTAGGTTCAGAAAATCTCGAGCTTTTTGTTCGTGGCAACAAGGAAAAACTTGCTGCTGACGTCATACTGATTTCGGATACAGCCATTTTAAGTAATGACACGCCTTCAATAACCGTGGGACTCAGGGGTCTTAGCTACCTGGAAGTCGAGGTGACCGGACCGAACAGAGATTTGCACTCAGGTACATACGGTGGTGCAGTGGGCAACCCTATCAACACATTGTGCCAAATGATTGCCTCACTTCAAAATGAAAAAGGAGAAATCACGATTCCTGGTTTTTATGATAAAGTAGAAACTCTTTCTGATGAGTATCGTGCGAAAATGAATCAGGCGCCATTCAATCTGGATGAGTACAAAAAACATCTTGATATTAAGGCGGTGAAAGGCGAGGAAGGATACACCACCATTGAGCGAACTGGTATTCGTCCCACACTGGATGTAAACGGAATCTGGGGCGGATACATTGGTGAAGGTGCTAAAACTGTCCTTCCATCAAAAGCTTACGCGAAGATTTCCATGAGACTGGTTCCAAATCAAAACAGTAAAGAAATCACCGAGCTGTTCGTTAAACACTTCAACAGCATTGCTCCGGATCATGTGAAAGTAAAGGTAACGCCACATCACGGAGGAGAACCTTCGGTAATCCCTACAAATTCCATAGGATACAAAGCCGCATCGAAAGCAATGGAAAAAACATGGGGCAAAGAGCCGATTCCTACAAGAGAAGGAGGAAGTATCCCAATTGTAGCGCTGTTTCAGGAGGTACTTGGCCTGGATTCCATTTTGATGGGCTTTGGGCTCAATGAAGATGCTATCCACTCTCCAAATGAGAGCTATGGCCTTTTCAATTACTACCGAGGCATTGAAACGATTTCTCATTTCTATCAGTTTTTCACAGATATGTCAAAATCATAATTGATGAAGAAAGCACTAATCCTTACATCTCTTTTTCTTTTTGCACTCGCTTCCATTGGGCAGGTTCTAAAACCTATCAGCTGGAATGTGGCACTTTCAGAGCAAAACCCGGGTGTAGGAGACGAGGTAGAAATTAGATTTAGTGCAAAAATTGATAAGGACTGGTACCTCTATTCATCCGATTTCGATCCTGATCTGGGCCCAATGCTCACAGAGTTTTATTTCAATGAGAATGATTCCTATGAATTGATCGAAGGTATTCAGCCCATTGATGCCAAGAAGAAATACGATTCGCTTTGGGAGGGGGAATACACCTATTTCAAAAAAGAAGGGCTTTTTGTTCAAAAAGTAAAAATCCTAAAAGAGGACTTCAGCATTTCAGGAAACTATACCTATCAGGTTTGCTCAGATATTGATGGTAAGTGCATTCCATTTGATGATGAGTTTGCTTTGGGATCTAAAAAGACCAATAGTGACCTAAAAAAAAAGGATGAACCTGAGAAGGAAAGCAGCCTCTGGTCAATTCTGATTACAGCTTTTCTTGCTGGGTTAGTAGCATTACTTACGCCCTGCGTTTACCCAATGATCCCGATTACAGTCTCTATTTTTTTAAAGCAAAGTAAGACTCGAAAAGAAGGCATTGGCAAAGCACTTATTTATGGCCTTTCCATTATCGTTTTCTTCAGCCTCCTCGGCTTCCTTATTTCATTTATTTGGGGATTCACGGCACTAAATGAGCTGAGTACGCACTGGCTGTTTAACCTGATCATATTCTCCGTCTTTATCCTTTTTGCCTTATCGTTTTTTGGTCTTTTCGATATTACCCTGCCGTCAGGTTTGGTAAACAAAATAGACCGTCAAGCTGACAAGGGTGGGTTGATTGGCGTATTCTTCATGGCTATAACGCTTGTTTTAGTAAGTTTTTCCTGCACATTCCCAATTGTTGGTACGGCCCTAATCAATACACTAAGTGGGGGTAGCATCATGGAAGGGACCATGGCCATGTTTGGATTTTCCTTAGCCTTTGCCATCCCTTTCACTGGCTTTGCAATTTTCCCGGCCTGGCTTAAGTCTATGCCTGAATCAGGTGGATGGCTCAATTCTGTCAAAGTTGTTTTAGGATTTTTGGAACTGGCACTGGCACTTAAGTTTTTAAGCGTGGCAGACCTGGCATACCACTGGGGTATTCTGGATCGTGAAGTTTTCATCGCTCTTTGGATTGCTATTTTTGGTCTCCTTGGTCTTTACCTGATTGGAAAACTGAAACTGAAAAGCGATTCTGATTCGAATAAAATCTCTGTCGCCAGACTGATTTTAGCTGTTTGTACTTTTTCATTTACCATTTCACTTATCCCCGGTTTATGGGGTGCCCCGCTAAAATCGCTTTCAGGTTTTCTGCCACCGATGGCTACACATAATTTCAACCTACTACAAGCTGAAGCGGGTGGTAATACATGCGAAGAGCCAAAATATTCGGATATCCTCCACTGGCCACACGGCCTTGATGGCTACTTTGATTATGAACAGGCATTGGCGTGTGCCAAAGAGCAGGGCAAGCCAATCTTTATTGATTTTACAGGACATGGGTGCGTAAACTGTAGGGAAATGGAGCAACGTGTCTGGTCCGACCCGGCAGTGCTGAAGAGATTAAGTGAGAGTTTTGTGTTGGTTGCCCTATATGTGGATGATCGTACGATGCTTCCAGAGAGGGAGTGGTACGCATCGTCTTACGATGGTAAGGCCAAGAAAACGATTGGACAGCAAAATGCTGACTTCCAAATCACCCGATTTAACAACAACGCTCAACCCTTTTATGTCATCCTGAATGAAAATCAGGACATGCTAATTGATCCAAAAGCATATGATCTTAGCGTCTCTGCATTTGTGGATTTTCTTGATAAAGCCTTGGAAAACCATCGAAAAAACGCAGTTTTGTAGCGTCATCAAGCCAAAAGAATGAGGAAAACGAGAATTTGGTTAGTCATAACTGGACTAACAATCGCCATAATCTCAGTACTTTATTTACAATATCCCGACGTGGAGCCAGAGGAGCCGTTGGTGGAGATTGAGGTCGATTCATCATTGTTTCATATACCAACACTTTATTATGGCTACCCTGTTGACTCATTTGATATCGTAGAGGGGCGTGTGAAATGGAGTCAAAACCTTTCCGAAATTCTTTCAGCTTTCAATATTTCCTATCAGGATCTTCATACCCTTGCTCAGCGATCAAAAGATATCTACGACGTTCGCAAGCTTAAGGCTGGTGCAAACTACTCCATAATCCACAGCAGAGATTCGTTGAAAACTGCCCGTCAATTCATTTTTGAGCCCAACCCTACGGAATATGTGGTATACAATCTGGCGGATTCGATTTATGTAAATGTTCAGAAAAAGCCTATCAAAGTAACGGAAAGAACACTGGCTGCTGAGATCAACTCCTCACTTTACAATGCAATTTTAGATCAAGGAGCATCGCCAATGCTGGTCAATCAACTCGTAGATGTCTTTGCATGGCAGGTTGACTTTTTCCGAATTGCCAAGGGAGACAAGTTCAAATTAATCTTTGAAGAAGAAACCGTAGATGGAGAAATCGTGGGGATCAAAAGTATCAAAGGTGCCTACTTTGAGCACTGGGGAAAACCATATTATGCGATTCCTTACCAAACACCAGAAAAGCTGGATTTCTTTGATGAAGAAGGTAACAGCCTTCGGAAAACTTTGCTTAGAGCTCCACTTAACTATTCCCGGATTAGCTCAAGATTCTCCTTACGAAGATTTCATCCGGTTCAAAAAAGATATAAGGCACACTTAGGAACAGACTATGCAGCACCTACTGGAACGCCCATTCGAACAGTTGGGGACGGAGTGGTTTTGGAAGCACGCTACCACGGTGGAAATGGCAACTATGTGAAAATAAAGCACAACAGTAACTACACCACTCAGTACCTTCATATGTCAAGGATTGCTAAAGGCATCCGGCCAGGTACTACCGTAAAGCAAGGCCAAACCATTGGATATGTTGGTAGCACTGGACTGGCCAATGGCCCACACCTATGCTTTAGGTTTTGGAAAAATGGAAGACAAGTAGATGCCCTGAAGGTTGATTTACCTTCTTCCAGCGGAATCGACTCTACACAGATAGCTCAGTTCAAGGTCTATAGTGATTCCATCCGCTCTGTTTTGGATGGCATAGCTTTTGCAGAACCTGAATCATTGCTTGCAAAAATTGAATCAGAATCGGAAGAGAATCCCACCAATTAATCCTTTAAGATTTCCGATTCGTTTAGTAAAACGATACTATTCTTTAGTTTTTGCATTTAATTGAGTTATTTTGGGATAAATCATCCAAACATCAAATGCGAAAAATCTACTATGTCGCCTTTTTTTCGCTTGCTTTAGTTGCCACCACCACAGCCCAGGTCACCAGAGATACCTTGGTTTTAGTGCAGGGACAAATGCTGAAAGCAGCAGATTCTACTCCGGTTGCCGGAAATATTCTATATGAAAAACTGCCATACTATGATGACATGGGAATGGCTTCTACCAAGCCAGACGGTAGCTTTGAAATACAACTCATCAAAGGTGAAACCTACAACTTTTCAGTAAAGAAAAGTGGTTTTAAAAAATATAACCAGGAGTTACAGGTCAAAGGAAATCAGCGATTTGACATTTATGTAGAAGAAGATGTTGTGGAGCTTAGAAAGCTCGAAAACCTCATTTTCGCTCGTGGTAGCGATCAAATCTCACCTAGCTCATTCGAAGAGCTAAACGAACTTGCCATATGGATGAATGAGAATCCTTCCATCATAATTCAGCTGGAGGGGCACACAGATTTTGCTGGAAATCCTGATGCAAACATGCGTCTGTCGGAAGCCCGGGTAATTGCCGTGCAAGAATATCTCATTGACCAAAAAGTGAAAAAGAGCAGGATTTTCACCAAAGCTTTTGGTGGTAGTCAACCAGTGACCCAGGATCGATCTGATGAGGCGAAAGCACTCAACAGAAGAGTAGAAGTAAGAGTTATCCGTCGTTAAAAAAGACATTAGACACATGAAAAAAATCTACCTTTTCGTTTTTGGCTTGCTGGCGTTTTTTGCTGGTGAAGCTCAAGAGACAGTTGCCTGGGGAACTCAGGTAATTGATGTTTCTTCCGAATATTCTCCATATGAATTTTCAGCCATCCAAACATTGCACAGACCCAATGTGCTACCCAATGGCGGTGAAAACCCCAACTCATGGCGTCCGAAAAGCAAGGACAAGGAAGAGTTTATCATGGTCTCATTTCACACTCCAATCAAGGCCAAGCAAATAGCCATTGCAGAATCAGAAAATCCGGGTGCAGTAAAGGCTGTATATGGATATGATAGCGACTACAATGAATATTTACTTTTTGAACTCACACCACGTGAGCTACCAATCGAGTCACGACTTTTGAATTTGTTTTTTGAAGAAACACCTTATGCTGTTCAGGCTGTAAGAGTGGTTTTGGACTGTAGTGTTTCGGAAGGATACAATGCCATTGACGCTATTGGTATTTCTGCTTCTAATATTCCAATAAACGTACTGCTGAACCTAGCTCCGGGAGTAAATAGTGCTGTGGATGCAGAAAAGCTTAGCAGCAATGTGAATAGTGATTATGTGGAGCATAGCCCAATCATCTCACCAGATGGAAAAAAATTATACTTCTCCAGACAGTTTCACCCTGACAATGTGGGTGGAGTGAATGATGCCGAAGACATCTGGGTTTCTGAGCTGGATGAAGAAACCGGTGAATGGCTACCTGCAAGAAATGTAGGTCCTCCTCTTAACACAAAAGGTCCAAACTTTATTAGCTCCATGAGCAAAGTGGATGGTAAAGAAGTGCTGATTCTTGGAAACAGATATGGAAAAAAAGGAAGGATGTATACTGGAGTGTCCATGTCAATAAATGAAAACGGAACCTTCACCTATCCTGAGTCTATTGAAATTGAAAATGAGTACAATTACTCCCCGAACGCAGATTTCTTTCTTGTCCCTGGCGGCAAAGCAATGATCATGTCTGCTGAGCGTGATGACACTTATGGAGCAAGAGATCTATATGTTTCTTTCAAGAGAAACGATGGATCATGGTCTGAGCCTATGAATTTAGGAAGTGACATAAACACGATAGGAGAAGATGAGTCGCCTTTCATGGCTGAGGATGGTAGAACCTTGTATTTCTCCTCCGACGGGTATACCGGATATGGTGGGGCAGATATCTATGTGTCTTTCAAACTTGACGATACATGGAAACGTTGGTCAGAGCCCGAAAACCTGGGACCAGGTATAAATAAAGAAGGAAATGATGAATATTTCAGCATTCCAACCTCCGGGCAAAATTTATATTTTACGCGTGGGGAGAAAGGGGAAGATACAGATATCTTCAGCTTCAAGGTAGAGGACTTGTTTTCAGATCAGGTGGCTTCTCCGCTTGTGTCTTCTGTGGAGCACCTCGTTCCAAAGGACATTATTGCAACAGTGTCGGGTACTGTACTTGATGCTAAGACTGAGCAACCTATTGAAGGTGCAACTGTACTAATAGAGAGACTTCCTGATGGATTGGATATTGGGCATGCCGCAACCAATGAAACCGGAGGGTTTAAGTTCACCGTACAGGGCGGATGGCAATATGGGTTGGTTGGTGAGGCTGAGGGATATATCTCTGAAACGGAACGCCTGGACTTTGTTGATTTGAAAAAGTCAGATACTGTTGAGAAGCTGATTAGAATCTTCCCTATCCAGAAGGGAGAAACAATCGAGTTGAAAAATATCTTCTTTGATTTTGATAAGGCGGATCTGAAGACCGCTTCGTATCCTGAACTAAACAGAGTACTTGACTATCTGAAAAGGGGAACCATTGAAAAAATTGCGATCTACGGACACACCGATAGCGTGGGCGATGCAGGTTATAACTTAAACCTATCTGGAAAGCGGGCCAAAGCAGTTATGGATTATTTCATTAAAAATGGTATCAGCAGAGATCGATTATCCTATAAGGCATATGGAGAAACTCAGCCTAAGGTATCAAATGACACTCCTGAAAATCGCCAGATAAATAGACGCGTCGAATTCGTCATTCAGTAAAACTTAAAGATCCTTCATTTGATAAAGTCAGCTTTCGAGCTGACTTTTTTTATTTTTATACAATGGATACAGCCACGCAATCTCATATTCGTGAACTTTTTGAAGGAGTTAAGAAACATTCAGTAGCGCTTCGTACTTCTACTACAAAGCAGCGGAAAGACCTGCTAAAGAAACTTGAGCACTGGATTATGGCTCATAGAAAAGAGATACATGAGGCTGTTTTCCAGGATCTCCAAAAACCGCATCAAGAGACGGACTTGACGGAAGTATTTGTAGTCCTTTCGGAAATACGAAAAGCTCGAAAAAACCTGAAGCGATGGATGATGCCTAAAAAGGCTGCAACCAGCATTACTTATCTTGGCACCAAAGCAGAAACCTATTACGAGCCTAAGGGGGCCTGTCTCATTATTGCTCCCTGGAATTATCCTTTTCAGCTTGCCATAGGCCCGCTAGTTTCTGCCATTGCAGCTGGAAACACCGCCATCATCAAACCTTCCGAATTTTCTGAAAACACATCAGAGCTCATTAAACGAATGTGCGAGGATGTCTTCAAACCTGAAGAAGTCAGTGTTGTGTTAGGTGCAGTCGAGGAGTCTCAGGAATTGCTTTCCCTCCCTTTCGATCACATTTTTTTTACTGGCAGTCCACAGGTTGGGAAAATTGTGATGGGAGCTGCTGCAAAACATCTGGCCTCAGTAACTCTAGAGCTCGGAGGTAAGTCTCCAACCATTGTAGATAGGACAGCCAGCATCAAAGATGCCGCTCAAAAAATTGCCTGGGGTAAATGGCAAAACGCGGGACAGGTGTGTATCGCTCCGGACTATTTGTATGTACATGAAGATGTCAAGGAAAAACTCATCGAAGAGCTGGTGGTGCAATCCACTAAACTCTACGGAAGCAAAGAAACCTATGGAGCAATTATAAGTCGACACCATCACAACAGAATCAATGACCTGATGGCTGATGCCATTGACAAAGGCGCTGATATTGAGTTTGGTGGAAAATCTGATCGAGACAATTTAAGATTTACTCCAACGCTGATTTCCAATGTGTCCAAAGATAGTCGTGTGATGGAAGAAGAGATTTTTGGACCAATTCTTCCTCTTATCACCTATAGAGACATTAATGATGTGATTCAATTCATCAATGAAAAACCCAAGCCGCTAGCGCTCTATATTTTCTCAAAGAGCAAATCGATAATCAATAAAGTCAAAAAAGAAACAAGTGCCGGAATGATGACCATCAATGATGTGGTGCTTCAGTTTGCGCACCCTAATCTGCCCATAGGTGGGGTGAACAATAGCGGTATCGGTAAAGCTCACGGCCATACTGGTTTCATCGCTTTTTCCAATGAAAAAGCAATTGTGAAGCAAAGGAGAGGATTAACAATGGCAAAAACCGTATATCCACCATACTCCTCATTTAAAAAATTTATGATTGATTTCATGGTTAAGTATTTTTGACTCAGAAATCAACATGATGAATAAGTTACTTATTATCCCTATCCTAATCTTGGCAGCTTGTAGCAGTCCGTCTGATGAAAAAACTTCCAACCGACCATCTGAATGGTACGGTACTTGGAAAGCCGAATGGGAGACCCCACCAGAGTCTTATCCTGGCGTAGATGACATGGAATTTTATATGGATGGAGCCTTTGTTTTTTCGGCAGATAGCCTCACAGTCACGGCTAATGGATATCCTGATTGTATCTTTAATGTTGATACACTTTCTCACACTCAGATGTGGTATGTTTCTGGAGATACGCTATTTCTTTTAAATGAACCCGGCACACCAGGAATGACTTACCAGGTGGCTTCAAAATCTGAGGACCGTATCAAGCTTCAACTGATGGAGGACATTTTCGTTACGCTCACGAAGTAGTTGATCTTTCTGTTAAAAATGCGTTGCATCTTATTAGATGGGATTCTTTCTCATTAATTTGGTAGTAAAATAAATGCTATGAAAAAGTTTCTGATCGTAATAGGTGTTGTATTTGTCCTCCTCATTACTGCAATAATTGTGTTGCCGATCATCTTCAAAGATGATATTCGAAAGGCACTCGACGACTCAATGGCAGAAAACCTTAATGCCAAGGTTTATTATGATATTGACGGCATTAGTATCTCCCTGATCAAAAACTTCCCTGATCTGACAGTAAGCATGAGTGATTTTGGCGTTGTGGGTGTTGGTGTATTTGAAAAAGACACTCTGGCATCTGTCGGGAATTTTCAAGTAACTGTAGACCTGATGTCAGTCATCAGTGGTGAACAAATTGTCGTAGAAGAAATAGCATTAAACGACCCCAAAATCAAAGTGCTGGTTTTGCCAGACGGTACTGCCAACTACGATATAGCAAAAGCCTCTGATGAGCAATCAACCGAAGAAATTATTGAAGAAGGGGATACTTCATCAGATGAAGGTACTGGTGAGATGAGCATTGGCATTGAAAGATGGAGCATCAGCAATGCTCAGCTGAGGTATGAAGATCAATCCATGAAGTTCTACACTCTGCTGGAAGGACTGAATCACGAAGGATCTGGAGACTTTTCACTCGATGTTTTCGATATGAAAACGAAAACCACGGTTGATCGTGCCTCACTTGGATTTGAAGGAACAGAATATGTGTCCAACAAACGATTGGACCTGGACGTGACACTCAATATGAACTTGAGTGAGATGAAGTTTACGTTTAAAGAGAACCGAATTGCCGTAAACAATTTTGCCATGGTCGCTGATGGGTATGTAAGCATGCCCGGTGAAGATATCAACATGGACATCTCCTTCGGTGGTAAGGACATCAACCTGAAAAGCATTTTATCATTGATTCCGGGTGTTTATCAGGAGTACTTAAGCGGAGTTACTGCAGGTGGAACTGTAAATTTTGATGGGTACGTACGCGGTACTTTCAATGAAACATCTATGCCTAAAGTAGCGGCCAACCTGGGTGTTGACAATGGAAAAATTTCTTATGCGGATTTCAACATCCCAATTGAAAACATAACCATTAAATCGAGTTTTAACTACCCCTCTGCAGATCTGCGAGAGACCAGTTTTAACGTGGACAAGTTTGCTATGCTAGTGGATGGCGAGTCTGTAGAAGCCTACTTAAAATTTAAGAACCTGGAAGACTATCAGTGGGATTTGGGCTTTGAAGGAAATGCAGATTTAGAAAAAATCACCAAGATTGTGCCTCTTGAAGGAATGACCCTACTTGGAAAAATCAATGCTACACTAAAAACGGCAGGTAGAATGTCAGACGTTGAAGCTGAGAGATACGATAAGCTTCCAACCTCTGGAAGTATGACGATCAAGGATTTTCTATTCACAAGTGAGGAGTATTTACCTCAGGGTTTTGGCATTAGCCGTGCCAACCTCGCATTCAATCCTTCTGAAATTTCACTGAGCGAGTTTAATGCGACTTCCGGCAACTCAGACTTTAACTTGACAGGAAAAGTGACCAACTATCTTGCTTTTGCTCTTTCAGAGAATGAAATGCTTGTAGGTCGGATGGACTTCAATTCCAGATTGATTGATGTGAATGAATTCATGCCAGAGGAAAGTATGGAAGAAGAGGTAGCTGTCAATGAAGGAAGCGAAGATTCAAACTCTGAAGAGGCTCCTATGGAAGTGGTAAAGATTCCGGAAAACATCGACTTCACTCTTGCTTCATCCATTGACAAGATTGCTTATTCCAATATGCCAATAACCAACTTTAGAGGGAGGGTATTGATTAAAGATGGAGCCATCATCCTTGACAAAAACAGCTTCAACATGCTAGACGGTACTTTTGAATTGACAGGTTCGTATGTCACCAAAGATCTGGATAAGCCTAAGTATGACCTGGCCTTTAAAATAAAAGACCTTTCAATTGCCAATGCGTTCACCTCATTTGAAACTATCCAGAGCTATGTTCCTGTTGCAAAACAAGTGACCGGCAAGTTCTCCTCTGACTTCAAAGTAAATGGACTGCTTGGAGAAGATATGATGCCGATTATGGACGAGATTAATTTGTCTGGTTTGGTGAATATTGCCCAGGCTGCACTAGAAAAAGGTGAGTTCATGCAAAAGCTTTCTTCAGTAGCTGCGCTAAAGACAGGAGCCAATACACAACCCTCTCAAAAAATTACCTTGAAGGACGTGTTGGTTAGTACATCAATAAAAAATGGACGCATGTTCGTGGAACCATTTGAACTACAGGTTGGTGGACAAAAAGCTGTGGTTGGGGGTAACAATGGTCTTGATGGGTCTTTAGATTACTCAATGCTACTGAAAGATATTCCGACGGGACAAATTGGTAATGCGTTAAACAGTGCCCTTAGCTCTTTTACTGGAGGTAAAAAATTGGTTGCTGACAAAATCAATCTTAATCTGGGGATTGGAGGCACCTACGATGATCCCACGGTGAAATTGCTCGGGACAAGCTCCGCATCAGGTGGTGGGTCTGCCACCGATGATTTCAAAAAAGATCTAACGGCTAAGGTAGATGAGCAGAAAGAAAAGGCAGAGGCTGAAGTAGAAGCGGCAAAAGCAAAAGCACAGGAAGAGCTGGAAAAAGCGAAAGAAGAACAGCGTCAGAAAATAATGTCGGAGGCACAAGCTCAGGCAGATGCCATCAGAAAGCAAGGGAAAGCCAGTGCTGAAAAAGTAAGGAAAGAAGGATACGCAGCAGCAGATAAGCTGATCGCAGATGCCGGATCAAATCCAATTAAGAAGAAACTGGCTCAGGAAGCTGCCGCAAAAATGAAAGCTGAAGCTGATCAAAAGGCAAATCAGATAGAATCGGAAGCGAATGCTAAAGCAGATAAATTGATTGCAGAAGCAAAAGCGAAGGCAGATAAAATATAATTCTTCAGAGGTGGTGAGAGTCACCACCTCTGCAATACCTGCATACGGTGGGCATCCAGTTTCAAGAAGCTAAAAAGTAAAATTGTGAAAGCCCATAGCGATGACCCCCCATAGCTGAAGAATGGAAGAGGAATCCCGATCACAGGAAATAAGCCAATCGTCATACCAATATTTACTGTAAAGTGGAAAAATATAATACCCACCACTCCATAGCCATAAACTCGTGAGAAGGTTGATTTTTGTCGTTCCGCTAAGTGAATCAGCCTTAATAACAACCCCGCAAATAGCCCAAGTATGATAATGCTTCCTATCCATCCATGCTCCTCACCTATCGTGCAAAAAATAAAATCAGTTATTTGTGCTGGCACAAAATCAAATTTGGTCTGCGTCCCTTCCAAAAAGCCCTTCCCTGCAAACCCTCCTGAGCCGATCGCAATCTTTGATTGAGTCACATTCCAACCTGCGCCTAGTGGGTCGATGTTTGGATTGACCAATGAAAGCACTCGCTTTTGCTGATGCGGCTTTAGCACATCCGTAAGAATAAAGTCCACACTGCGAACGGAGAAAGTGATAATGATGGCGGAAACTATGATATACACGAGCCGCTTTGGCTTTCGTGCATTCAGTCCTAGTGCCAATAGCGTAACAATTGCAATGCCGGCAAGTAGCACGGTTTGGTTTACAAGTAGGGTAAGGATAAAAATTGCAAAAACAGAAATAGCCACGATTGGCAACAATGGAGGCATCCCTTCTCTAAACATTGGAACAGCCAGAGCTGCAAAGACCAAAGCCGTGCCAGTGTCCCCCTGGAGTACTGTGAGCGCCATCGGTAGGATGATAATCGCGAAGGAAACCCCAAGCGTATTTAAGTCTGTCAGCTTCCTTGTTGGTTGATCCAGATACTTAGCTAACGCAAAAGCTGTGGCAAACTTAGCAAACTCCGAAGGCTGCAATCCAAAACCCCCAATTCCAACCCATGATTTTGAACCGGCCACTTCTTTCCCCCCTATCAAGATGAAAAGCAGAAGGGCCACAAATATTCCATAAATGATATAGGCAAACGAGTCAAAGAATTTGTAGTCAAAGAAAAAGACGGTAAAAGCGATAGCAATAGATGTCAAAATCCAGATAAACTGTCTACCTGCACTGGTCCCAAAATCAAATAGACTTTGATCTATTTCAGGATCGTATTCTGCTGCATAGATATTCAGCCAGCCTGCGATCACAAGCGCCCCAAAGAGTAGGACAGACGCCCAATCAATTTTCTGCGAGAGTGGGTCTTGGCGCATTTTGAGGTAAATATCTTTCTTCTAAAACATAATCTTCCAGCCAGGTACGTGACACTTTGCCAAGTACATACTTTTCAGCAAGCAAGCTAGCAACGGATACCGCAGCACGGCCTCCTTGCCCGGCATTTTCTACATAAGCTGCTATGGAAATTTTTGGATCGTCCAGCGGGGCAAATCCCATAAACCCCGAGTGATCCTCTCCGTGTGGATTCTGAACGGTACTGGTCTTCCCCGCAAGCTTTAAGGGTTCGTAATAGCCCCGAATTCCGGATCCTGCTTTCACCACTTGTTCCATCCCCTGCACTACAGGCTCAAAATGAATTGGATCAAATGGAAGTACTTCTTTCTTAATGTTGGGATTTGGCCAACCTTCAATTTTATCTACCACATGGGGCGTAATAAAGTACCCTCGGTTTGCCAGAATTGCTCCCAGGTTTGCCATCTGAAGAGGTGTCACCAGCAACTCCCCTTGCCCGATGCTCAGCGAGGCAATATTGGAATACTTCCACCGCTTGGCTCCATACCACCGATCGTAATATTCGATGCTTGGCACATTCCCCATAATCTCATTCGGCAGGTCAACACCCAGGTGTCGTCCCAGACCAAACTCCTTCACATATTCTCTCCACTTCTCATAGCCTATTCTGGAATCTATAAAAGGACTCTCGTCTGCTCCTTGCTGCACCATCCGCCGCATTATCAGGTAGAAGTAGTTGTTGGATGATTTTGTAATAGCCCTTACCATATTGTATGGACCTGGTGGTGCCAGATCTCCAATGTTACTATGATCTACACGTATTATTTCATCAGCAGCAACCACACCTTCGTGCATCGCAATAATTCCCTGAATGGTCTTAAACATGGAGCCAGGAGGATAGCGAGCCTGAAGTGGGCGATTAAAAAGTGGTTTGTCCTCATTGCTGTTTAGGTCAGGAAAGTTCTTGCTCAAATTCTTTCCGCTCAAAAGCTGAGGATCATAAGATGGTGCTGAAACCAGCGCTAGGATTCTTCCTGTCTTTGGCTCAATCGCCACTACACTGCCAACCTTCCCCTCCATCAACTTCTCAGCATACTGTTGCAGCTCAAGATCAATGGTTAGGTGTATGTTTTCACCCGATTTTGGCAAGGTGTCATATTCTCCATCACGATAGTCGTCTTTTATGATTCCCTGCACATTCACCACTTTGTAGGTGGCTCCCCGCTTTCCTCGGAGGTGCTCTTCATAGGCCTTTTCAATTCCCCCAATCCCAATGTAGTCTCCCGGCTGATAGTAGTTTGTGGTATCACGGTTAAGGAAATTACTACTAACCTCTCCTACATAGCCTACCACATTCGCCAGTGATTTGGTATTGTAAGATCGTACGGTTCTTGGCAGCACATAAAACCCCGGGTAATTGATCAACTGATCCTGAAGGCTCGCAAAGAGTTCATCTGAAATTTGCTCGATAAATTTTGACGCCAGAATGGATGAGAATTTTTTCGCTTTTTTGATCTTCTCGTCAAATTCTTCGCGGGTGATATCAAGCAGCTGGCAAAAAACTGTGGTATCAGCAATCTCTGCTTCCTTCGGCACAATCATCAGGTCATAGACTGGCGAGTTGTATATGACAAGACTGTCATTATTGTCATAAACCAAGCCACGAAATGGATACTGGATAATCTTTTGAACAACATTGTTCTCAGCCGCTACTTTATAGTCTTCCTCTAAAATCTGGATGTAAAAAAGGCGCACTGCAAATACAATCACAGTAAAAAGGATAAGCCCACGAACCAATAAACTCCGCCCTCTCATATTCTCCTTCTATTGGGTGAAATAATGAAGTTGACCACAAAAATGACCGTGGTACTAAAGATAGCGCTGAAAAATATTTTTCCGAAGACCATTCCAAAAAGATGAAAGCCTCCGTTTTCGATAATGAAAATGATGAAATGGTGTACAAAGACGAGGGGAAAAGTAAAATAGAGGAACCCGGTCTTTTTCAGTGTTCCAATGTTGAGGTTAGTGAGTTCCTGCGTGTCATCATTTACCACGTTGAGCCAAAAATTCCTGATAAACATAATAAACACAGAAGCTGACGCATGAATGCCCGGAGTATTAGTAAACACGTCAACAAACAAGCCCGAAAAAAATCCGATGACCATCAGGTAGGATCGACTGAGGGATCTTGGTAAAAGCAGAAGAAAGCCCACATAAAAAAATGCAAAGGCCTTGTCGAATAACGTGATTCTATGAACAAGAGGAAGTTGAACCAGCAATAGCAGGACTACATTGAGAATCTGTTCTTTGATGCTGATACGTGTCATTGTATTTCTAATGAATCTTTCTCAGGTTTCAACAAATCTTTGATCACAAATACCTGGTAAAGGCTAGTGAAGTCTGTGGCCAGCTTCACCTTTGCTTCATAAAAGGTCATGTGTTCCTCCAGGTGCAGCTCATCCACAGTGCCTACGAGCACGTTTTCTGGAAAAACGGAATTAAAGCCAGAAGTTACAATCGAGTCTCCTTCCCTCAACTTAATGTGACGGGGGATATACTTTAAGCTGGCTCGGTCATACGCTTCCTGATCCCACTGCACCGTGCATTTTGTCTCGGTTCTTTTCACCTTTGACGACACCAAAAGTTTGGGATGTAGAAGTGAATAAATCGTTGCAAAGTTTTTGGTTACTGATTTTACCTGACCCACTACCCCTATAGCTGAGATCACACCCATCCCCACATCAATGCTATCATTTCGGCCAGCCGAGATGGTGACGAAATTCATACTCCTGTCAAACGTATTGTTGATCACACGAGCACCAATAACCTGGTATTGAGCCACTGTGTCCAGAAAGGATGGCCTCTCAGTCCGGAGCATTCTCAACTCCTGCTGCAGAGCTTCATTTTCCAGCATCAGTTGAGCATTTACCTCCTCCAGATTGAAGTAGTTGCCTATGTTGTTAGAAGTTTGTGCAATTGAAGCTACCGCCTCATTGCTGGAATTGAGAAAAGATGCGTTGTATCTGTTATTGAAGTTGATGAGAAGCCACGCACTTAGAATTTCCAGGCCAATAAAAACGGCTATTTCTCGCTGCTGATAAAGGAAATCTAAAAGCCTTTGCATTCACTTCTTAGGTCATTAATACTGCCTTGTATTGGGTCACGTTTTTCAGCGCTGCGCCCGTTCCTCTCACTACCGCTCTCAATGGATCTTCAGCAATGTGAATCGGAAGTTTGGTTTTCATCGCAAGTCGCTTGTCCAGACCTCTGAGCATCGCACCTCCTCCTGTCAAGTAGATACCATTGTCATAAATGTCTGCTGATAGTTCTGGCGGAGAAATCTCAAGCGCCTTTAGCACCGCCTCCTCTATTTTAGAAACAGACTTATCAATAGCGAAGGCAATTTCAGAATAGGAAATCTTAATCACCTTCGGAATTCCTGTCATCAGATCCCTTCCTCTAATTTCATAATCTTCGGGTGCATCATCCTCAAGTTCGGTGAGGGCTGATCCAACTTCGATTTTTACTTTTTCTGCTGTTCGCTCGCCTATCAAAAGGTTGTGCTGCCTGCGCATATAGTCCAAGATATCTTTGTTGAAGGAATCTCCGGCCACACGGATAGACTGGTCACAAACAATACCGCTCAAAGCAATTACGGCGATCTCAGTAGTACCTCCTCCGATATCTACTACCATACTGCCCACTGGCTGATCAATGTCAATACCAATTCCTATTGCCGCAGCAATAGGCTCGTGGATCATGTAAACTTCTTTTGCTCCCGCATGCTCTGCAGAATCTCGTACTGCTCTTTTTTCTACTTCCGTAATTCCTGAAGGAATACAAATGATCATTCTGTGAGATGCCGGGAAAAAGCTCTTTTTGCCTTTATCCATCATTTTGATCATCCCGCGAATCATATGCTCCGCGGCGTGGAAGTCGGCAATTACACCATCCTTTAGCGGACGAATGGTCTTAATATTTTCGTGAGTTTTTTCGTGCATCTGCATCGCCTCCCTGCCGATGGCCAGCACCTTGTTTGTGTTTTTATCGATTGCAATAATCGATGGTTCGTCTACTACTACCTTGTCCTTGCTGATAATCAGCGTGTTGGCAGTTCCTAAATCAATTGCTATGTCGCTTTGGAAAAAATCGAAAAGACCCATGAATGCTCGCTCAGAATTTGAAGCACGAATTTAGGCTCGATTTTGCATAAAAGCTAAAGCATTAGGGATTAGTGATAAAAGTTTCATTTTTAAGAAGTTGTGCGTTCAAGTTTGGCCTTGATTACACGCATTTTTCCACGTAGCTCATTTATGGTTTCCTTAGAAAGTTCCATGTAAATACGGAAGCTGTCATTTGCCACAAGCTTTTCTGCTATTAGCATTTCAAAAGCTTTATTTTGAGCCACCTGAACCCGCTTTACCATAGACATACCATCTGCTACTTTTTGCATCGAAGGAATCTTGTTTTTGATATTCATTAGATCCTCATAGAACTCATCAATCTTGTCCTTCTTCTTTTGGGCTTGCCACTTGGTAAGAGAAACTATGCCACTCCAAAGGGCAATAATTATGGAAAGGATCACCCCTCCCAGCTCTGCATAGCGTTCTATAAAGCTCGGCTCATCTCTATCAAGGAAGGTGCGAGCTCCCTCATGGAGGGGAATATTTAGCTTCGATTGGTCAAAATCTTCCCTCAACCCATCAAAAAGTAAAGGGTCGATCGAGGTAAAGATCTGTCTGTTGCGTAGCATCGTTTTGGTAAAGTCATTCACCGAAACCTCCAGCATACCTGAGCGCACCATCATCACCAAATCCACCGAAAGAGTAACAATCGGCTGCTGAGTGAAGTCCCAGTAAGCTCCTTGAGGAATTACGAACGGTTCTAATCGAGGGTACTTGAGCGCAATGCCTTCTACCACCGAGGCATTTCCAATATTCTCAACGTGATCAAAAGAGAAAAGCTTAAACCCTTGATAATTCTGCAATTCCCTTTTTGTGAAAAGGTTAGTAAGCTCAACTACAACGACACTTTCTGTCATATTGAAGGTGACATTAATTCTGGAAAGGTCTAGTCCATAAAAGTCAAACAAGTCCATCATCAGGTTATAGGTAGGAGACTCCTCCCTTCCTATGTAGAGTAGCTTGTCATACATCAGCGACTCAAATGAGGTGACATCAAGCCGTTCCTGATAAAAAATGTGAAGAACCTCCGAATAGACGGAGAAAGCTGAGTTTACTCCATCGCGATAATTCACATAGTTTTCAACTAAAGCGATATCGATCCTATTTTGCTCTAGACTATCCAGGTTAGCATCCGTCCCTACGCCCTCGACCAAATGTATGTCTACATTGTAAAACTCAGATTCGAGTAGCTTCTCCATTTTCTGAGCGATCTCCCGGTTGGGGCCTTCGTTGTTATAAATAAATGAGAAATGATTGGTTGTTGGGTTGCAGGAGATCAACAAGAAGGTGACCAGGCAAGGAAGAATTAACTTATTCATAACAGCATATTACGGCTACTTTAAAAATACTGCTAATTTTTAATGTCACCGTTTTGACACATCCCATTTTATACGTAAATATCACTCAGTCATTATTTTGCATTATTTTAGGGTGTAGTTTTGCGCCTGATTCAAATGATTAGCATTTTTTGAAAAAAAGAAAGTTTCTGAAATTCCCCCGCCAATTTGAAAGCTGTGGGAGTTGAGGATTCATCGGCACTGCAAAAACAGACAAAAGACGAATGAAAAAAATCTCCTTTTCGGATAAGCTTAAATATCGCTTCGATAATTACGTATCGCAAGGCACAATCAATATGATTAAAGGTCTCGCTATTATCACGATGATCTTTGTTTGCTTGTTTGCTGTCACTCTTTTAGCAATGGGGTTGCACCCGGATCATCAAGTCAATGATAGCTCGTTTGGCATCTTTGAATCGCTTTGGGTGAACCTAACTCACATGCTGGACCCAGGTACGGTAGGGGAACATGAAGACAACTGGCCATTCCAGCTTTTCATGATGTTTGTTACCATTTTGGGGCTGATCATTATTTCGACTCTCATTGGTCTTGTGTCAAATGGTATCCTAACAAAGCTTGAAGCGCTGAGAAAAGGCCGTTCATTTGTCATTGAAAAAGACCATGTACTAATCCTAGGGTGGTCTTCTAAGATTTTTACAATCATCCCGGAAATCGTGGAAGCCAATGAAAATCAGAAGCGTGGTGTTATAGTGATCCTTGCAGATATGGATAAAGTGACCATGGAGGATGAGATTAAAGATAAGGTTGGTAACACTAGAAACACACAGGTGATCTGTCGTACCGGAAATCCGATCGATGTGCATGATTTGCAAATTGCCAATCCATTTGATACGAAAGCAATTATCATCCTGGATAAGGATAATGAGAATTCAGATAGCCAGATTATCAAGACCATTGTGGCCATCGTTACCAATCCAAAAAGACGTCCTGAACCGTATCACATCACTGCGGAGATGGAGGACAAAAAGAACTTTGAGGTGGCCAAGATGGTTGGCGGTGATGAAGTGGAGCTTATCCTTTCAGATGAAATTATTTCCAGAATCATGGTACAGACCAGCCGTCAGTCAGGCTTGAGTGTGGTATATCAGGATTTGATGGACTTTGATGGTGATGAGATTTACTTTGAGGATGCTCCAAGCTTGGTTGGTAAAACGTTCCGTGACATTCTTTTTGCATACGAAGAATCCGCCATCATGGGAATCCAATACTCTGATGGATCAGTTGCTATCAACCCTCCGATGGACACTATCTTCAAAAAGGGAGATAAAGTGATTGGTATCACAGAGGATGATGACACCCTCGTACCAAGCCCGAATGCGAACATTGATCTTCAGGAGAGCAAGATTGTATACACCGAGCCCGAAGAACAAGAACCGGAAAAAATTCTAATTGTCGGTTGGAATGACCGGGCAAGATACATAGCACTGGAGCTTGACAACTATGTCCCTGCTGGCACCACAGTTAAAATCGTATCGAAGTTTGAAGACGCGAGACCTATTGTAGAGCGGCTGAGCAATCGTGTGAAAAACATCTCACTTGAGTTTGAAGTGAAAAACACAACAGGCCGGGAAACACTAGAAAATATGCACCTCGAGCAATATGATTTTATCATCCTGCTCTGCTATCAAAACTATTTCCCAATTCAGGAAGCTGATGCCCAAACACTAATCACACTTCTACATTTAAGGAACTTCACCGAGTTGCATGGGTATAAATATAAGATTGTGAGTGAGATGCTTGATATACGAAACAGGCAGCTTGCAGACATCACAAGTGCTGATGACTTTATTGTAAGTGACAAGCTTGTGAGCTTATTGATGAGTCAGGTGGCCGAAAACAAGTACCTGATGCGTGTTTTTGAAGACCTGTTTGACGCAGATGGGTCTGAGATTTACATCAAACCTGCAAGAGAATATGTGCAAGTTGGTCAATCGATGAATTTCTATACCGTATTGGAATCGGCGGCCAGAAAGAATGAAGTGGCTATTGGTTACCGTATCATTAGCAAAGCTAAATCAGCAGATGAGCAATACGGGGTTGTATTGAACCCTAAAAAATCAGAAGAATTTACCCTGGAAGAAAACGATATGGTTATCGTTCTTTCGGAAGACTAAGCATGCTTTAGAGCTTCCCTTATTTCTTTCATGGCTTTCCTTCGATACAGCCTTGTATTATGGCTTGTCGGCTTAATGTTTTTGATATAATCAAGAACATCGCTTTTCTGATGACCATTTAAATGCTGAACCGAGCTGATAATCTCATTTTCCAGTTTCAAATAATTCATTGTATTGTGGTTTATATCTAACCTAATTTACGATACTAGTGTTAGCCAGGTTTTAGGCTAATATTGTATTTCGACCAACACATCACTATTAAATATTAACCTTTGGTAATATTCCGTGATTTTACGGAAGGCGAATAGATAAAAAACCCCTAAATTCATTTCATCAAAACAACTAATCCATGTCTAATCATTCTAATGAAATTTCGCAATTCGTAGAAAGTGTTGCGAAGAAAAATCCTCACGAAACGGAATTCCTTCAGGCAGTAGAAGAAGTAGCTGAAACCGTCATACCATTCATTGCTGATAAACCTAAGTATAGAGACTCTAATGTTCTTGCAGCAATGTGCGAGCCTGAGCGTGTTTTCATGTTCAGAGTGCCTTGGCTCAATGATAAAGGTGAGCCACAAATCAACAGGGGCTACCGCATTCAGATGAATTCAGCTATTGGACCTTACAAAGGAGGCTTGAGGTTTCACCCTTCTGTAAACCTGAGTATTCTTAAGTTCCTTGCCTTTGAGCAGACGTTTAAAAACAGCTTGACCACTCTTCCGATGGGAGGTGGAAAAGGAGGGTCTGATTTTGATCCAAAAGGAAAAAGTGACAATGAGGTGATGAAGTTCTGTCAAAGTTTTATGACCGAATTGAGCAAATACATAGGACAGTTTACTGATGTGCCGGCCGGAGATATTGGTGTAGGGGGTAGGGAAATCGGTTATCTGTTTGGTCAATACAAGCGAGTGCAGGGCGAATTTACCGGGGTACTCACCGGTAAGGGGCTGCAATATGGGGGGTCTCTGATTAGACCAGAAGCAACAGGATATGGATGCGTTTACTTTAGCAAAGAAGTGCTGACCCACAGAAATGATGATCTTGATGGTAAGACTGCTGTGGTTTCAGGATCGGGAAATGTGGCTCAGTTTACCGTTGAAAAACTTATTCAAAATGGTGTTAAGGTGGTTTCTATGTCTGATTCAGGCGGAACGATCTATGATAAGGACGGCATCACTCAAGAAAAGCTTGAGTTTGTAAAAGAATTGAAAAATGTGAAGCGTGGACGAATAAAAGAATACGCAGATAAGTTTGGTGCGGCATTCCACGAAGGAAAAACGCCGTGGGATATCAAATGCGACATTGCCTACCCATGTGCCACACAAAATGAACTTCAGGGTGATGATGCTAAGACGCTGCAAAAAAATGGATGCATCGGAGTGTTTGAAGGAGCCAACATGCCATGTACAGCTGAGGCCATTGAAGTATTTAAAGCCAACAAAATGATGTTTAGCCCTGGCAAAGCATCCAATGCAGGTGGTGTTGCTACTTCAGGCCTTGAAATGTCTCAAAACTCACTGAGACTATCATGGACCAGGGATGAAGTGGATGAAAAACTAAAAGGCATCATGCAAAACATTCACGAAAACTGTGTGAATCACGGTCAGGTGAGCAAAGACTATGTAGACTATGTAAAAGGTGCCAATATAGCCGGGTTTGTGAAGGTGGCAGACGCTATGCTCGCACAAGGTGTGGTTTAAACCTTTCTAAGGCAAATAAAACTCTGCGCCCGCTGATGGTGGTGCACCAAAGTTCTCAAGGGTTCGATTTCTTCGAACCCTTTTTTGATTTCTGTATACAGATTAGCCGTAAGTGCAAAACGGACTTTGCTATCCGGAAACTCATATTGGCCATTCTCAAGTTCTTTTCCTAAGGTATTATCAACCACAGAATCCATGCTTACATACAACATGCCTCCAGGTAAAAGCAGGCTGTTGATCTTCTCCCACATTTCGAAGAACTGCTGCTGGGATTTGGCAAAGTGGAGCATTCTGGCACAAATGATAAAATCAAACTGTCTTGAGGTACTTGATTCAAGTATGTCAACTTCTTCAAAACGTGCCTTAGAGGAAGAAAGGGTCTGCGATAAGTAGGCAAGCATTCTTAACTTGGAGTTGTCGCTATCCCAGCCATGATAGTCATACCCATTTCGAATAAAGTAAATACCATTTCGTCCCTCACCACATCCAATATCAAGGACTCTCGCCTTCTCAGGAATCTTTCCTTTCAGGATCAAGTCCATGAGAAAAAGATCCATGTCTCCGAAGTGATTATTGATCTCCCGTGTATTCACTCAGGTAATTTAATGCCTGTAAATATCAATTTCCTTTTGAAAGCCTCCTGACATCTCACTGAATGGCATAATCACGATCAGTAGGTTTTCATCAAACTCTGCATAAATGTTCTCCAGCTCCACGTCCGCGGCTATTTTGATAGTTCCCAAAATATTGGGCAGGGTGTAGTCTGCCACATGAATGTTTTGGAAAACCAATAAATCACTCCCATTCACTTCAACTTTGATGTCATCCGGCTCCACGGAAGGCACACTCACCTCAAGCCGATAATGATCTTTTTCAGTTGTTGTTTTGAAGGTGGGGTAGATCGCTCCCCCATTTATTGAGTTCACAATATTGGCTGTTTCTGCCAGTCTCTTCGTTTCGTTTCTATCCACTCTCATACCTACTCTATATTTTCATTCCTCTACTCAAATCCTATTCCAAAAGGCTTTTGTAAACAAAACGTGCCACACTGGCTGGTTAGTTTAATAATGACAGTCATTTTGGCTGATTCAACATTCCATCCTAAAAAAGAAACGTTCCATCCGATTTTCTGTCCTTGCTAATATTCAAGATCATAATTTCAAACTCAAATATTAAACTCATGAAAAGGACTATTACTATTCTTTTGTTCTTAAGCTCTGTTGGTTTGCTTGCACAAAGCGAAAGACCCAAGACATTAATCGGAAATGACCCGGAAGACATTTCGGGTTTCGGGGGCGTACTATTCTCATTTATGCCTATTGATGGCGATCTCTCTACCCTTACTGGCGGTGGTGGTGCTGTGCTCTTCGATAATACTTTTTTCATTGGGGGCTATGGTCTCGGGCTTGCCGGCAACAAGGAGTTCGAGCTAAACGGAAATGATTATTCCACCAGCTTTGGACATGGAGGTTTTTGGCTTGGATACAACATCAAGCCGGATGACCTGCTACACATGGGAGTAGAAACGCGTCTTGGGTGGGGGAGCATCACCACCAAGTCATCGGCCACCAATGAGGAAGTAAATGAGGATGATGTGTTCGTCTTTAATCCTCAGTTTTTTGGTGAAGTAAACATTGCCTATTGGTTCAAAGTAAACGCAGGTGTTGGGTATCAAAAGACTATAGGAGTTGACAACAATTTCTTCGATGCTACTGATTTTGACGGGCCCACATTCGGGATATCACTGCTTTTCGGCTGGTTCAACTAACCGAAAAATGAGTTAAATTCCCGTTGAGCTTACATCCGAATTTAATTGAGGTACGAATTCGTATAACAAAACCTAACTAAAAACACCATGGCTGCATCTAATCACAAACGAGCTATCATTGGGCTCCTACTAGTAATTGTTGGTTCACTTTTTTTATTGGATAATTTAGGGTTCGATATTGATGTCCCTTATTATTTGTTTTCCTGGCCGGCGGTATTCGTCGTTTTAGGGATCATAAATCTGCTTTCAGGGAACCGACGTTCTTCTTTAATCTTCTTTGGACTGGCCACCATTTTTTACCTGCATTATTATGATGTGATCAATCTAAGAGATGTTTGGCCTGTGATTTTGATCATCATCGGGTTGTCCTTTATTCTTCGTAAAAAATCCAGACCTAAATCCGCTTCAGAAAGTTCAGAAAGCTATTTTGATGAGGTGGCTATTTTCGGAGGAACAGAGAAAAAATTTGTTTCTGAGAAGCTTGAAGGGGGTAAAGTCTCCTGCATTTTTGGAGGTTCAGAAATTGATCTAAGAGGGTCCAAAGCTCAGGACGGAGCTGTAATCGAAATTTTCTGCATGTTTGGGGGGGTGGAACTAATGCTGCCTGATGACTGGAAAGTAAACATGGATGCCACCGCTATTTTTGGCGGATTTAGTGATGCCAGAAAAACGATAACAGATAAGCCATCCGCGACAGTTCACATCAAAGGGTTCACCATGTTTGGCGGTGGTGAGATTAAGAATTGATCTAAGAAAAAAAGACCTGAGCTAATCACTCAGGTCTTTCTCGTTTACTTATCTCCAATCAATTCATAACCTTGCCTAATGCCCAGCTCAGTTGCCGGCACACCATCCCGCATCCACTTTGGCATTGGTGCCCCTTTCAGATAATAATCAAAAAACTGCGCCATTCGAATGTTGAAATCTATGCGATTTTGAACCTTCACAGGCCAGTGCGGTTCGCCTCGATAGTTGAGCAACCAGGCAGGTTTGCCCAACCTCCTAAGCGCACCAAAGTATTCAATGCCCTGATACCACGGCACAGCGCCATCTTCATCATTGTGCAAAATGAGTACAGGAGTTTGTACTTTGTCCACATAAAAGATCGGCGAGTTTTCAATGTATCGAAGCGGGTACTCCCATAAGGTACCGCCAATTCTACTTTGGGTTCGCTCGTACTGGAACATACGGCTCAAGCCGGACCCCCAGCGAATGCCGCCGTAAGCACTGATCATATTCACCACCGGAGCACCAGATTCTGCACACTTGAAAATGTTTGTTTCGTTGATCAGGTGAGCGATCTGATAGCCCCCCCAACTGTGGCCTTGCACACCGATATTATTTTCATCTACAAACCCTTTTTCAATCAGGGAGGTCACTCCCGGTATCACACAGTTATAGGCATCTTCTCCCGGATAACCCGTCTTGTAATTCACATTTGGATTGAAAATTAAATACCCTCTGGAAGCATAAAAGCTATAGTTGATGGTAGACCTGTGTGGAAATGGATCACGGTGATTGTTCAGCCCATCGGAGCTTTTTTCATAAAAGTTGACAATCATCGGGTACTTTTTGGTAGGATCGAACCCTTCAGGCTTTACTAGCATTCCTTCCATTTTTTGTCCGTCCAATGAGTTCCAATACACCAACTCTATCGTTCCCCACTTATAATCTTTCTGCTGCGGGTTGATGTCGCTAACCTTTTTGACTGACTTGAAAGACACATCAGTAGCAAGCAAATCAGGGAATGTTTGGAAATTCTCCTGTGTAAAAATCAGATTTTTATTATCCCGAGCTTTAGTAAAAGAACCGTATTGATAATCACCTGAAATCAGTTTCTCCGGCTTGTTTTTGCCGTAAGTGAAAGAAAAGATTGCTTCACTTTTGTCTCCTTCATAAAATCCGGATAGCAGCAGTTTCTGTCCCTTTTTGATAAACCGTTCTTCTCGGTCAAGCTTTATGTATCTATAGGTTAGTTTCTCGCCCCGTCCGTTTGGAGTTATTCTTTTGGGTGCGGTATTCATCGAAGGGTCTACTTCCCAAATATCATATCGATCATAAATAAGTACACGCTCATCATTCTCCGTCCAGCTCATTATGCCATACGGCCATGGGTCAGAAGGTGTATCATGGATTTCGTTGTAGAACGGAACCTGCAAGTTGTTTGTGATCTGAACAGTAACCTCCTCATCAAAAGAATATGCAAACCAGGCTGAGTCACTGTTGTTGTACCAATAGGCATACTTCCCATTGGGAGAAAGAGATACAAATCCCCGAACACCTTCATCAATCTTGGTCTTATTGCCCGTGTTAAGATCCAACCTGTACAAATCATTCAGCGTGTAACCTTCCCAGGTAATCAACTTTCGGTAGTTGTAGTCACTCAATGCAATGGCTGTCGTTCCATCCCCCTCATCACTAACTGCAATCCTGGAATAATCCGACCCTCCAAGCTGAACAAAACGATCTTTCTCTACATCATAATAGCTGAGATAGCCAAACTTCTGATCATCCTTCAGTTCATTTTCCTGATGCGTGAATAGGCGCTGATCCTGGTAGTTCCAAACCTCCACATTTACAATCTCATCGTCCAGCAAGGAGGTGTCTTGCAAAACAGGGAATTCCTTTACCTCAAAATATAATCGCTTCCCTGTTTCGGAGAAGTAGTTATTGTGATCCTTATTGACCATAAGCTGATCTAGATCCGCATTTCTCGCAATGGTCTTACTGCTGTCCCACTCAGTCTTGAAATAATGTAGGTGATAATCTCTCTGCAATGCTTTTGTGGTGTCCGTATCAGAAATGAATGTGAGTTGCTTGCCCTTTTTATCCCATGCCAACCTGGAGTATTCTCCCTTGGCTCTGAAAATCGGGTTAAAAGATTTCGCATCAAAATCAAATGTGTAAACCCCTTTAGCAAGCGTACTGTCATTACCAGTGGTTGTCAATGCGAGAGCCGCTCCTTCCTCTGCAATTTCATAATCCAGAACATATGGGAAAGTGTACTCTGTACCATCCACTAGATTCATTAGAACCAGGTCATAACCATTCTTTTTACTCCGTTTCTTCTCTTTCTTTTTGGCGGTATCAGGCGCAGGTTCATACAGATATACCACATAGTTGTCCCATTCTTTAGGAACTTTAAACGATTGAAGTCCACCAACTTTTTTAATGCCTTTTGACTCCAATGAATAAATCTTCAACGTGTCACCCGGCAGATCTTCTTCTTTGGTTTTCTTTCTTTTCAAGTCTCTGAGTTCATCATAATCCGGAGAAACCTTAAAAATCAGAAACTGAGAGTTGTTGGTAAATGAAGGATTGTAAGATCGATCATGTGAAAGCACCACCTCACCATTAAATCGATGTAGCATTAGCGATTCATTGCCATATCCATTTGGCTTCAGGGTATAAGCTATATGAGATCCATCATTTGAGATCAGTCGATCCTCTACACTTCGCCAGATGTTGTAAGCGTCGTGATCCAACTCCTTTTTTGTTTGCGAGAAACACAGGAATGGAAGTACAGTTAAGAGTAAAATGAGCTTTTTCATAGTAATTAATCTTCTTGGGATTTAATACTAATGAAAATTGATGAAGGTCACTATTGGAATAGTTATGAGCGGTGGTATGATGATTTTTACATCATCAATTTCCCCAAGAAATACACTCCCAACCCAAGCAGCAAAAACCCCGGTACTTTATGAACCAGGAATGGATTGTCGGCGATTTTAGTAAATCGTCTACCCGAGGCATTCACGGTAAGGAGTAAGCAAAACGTTCCGACAGAAAGTCCTAGCAAATACATCCAAAATCCATAGCCGTCTACATCTATCCAGCCATCATTTTCCAAATAGGTAGTGATGGCAAGCCAAAAAGGAATGGTCATCGGGTTAAGCAACCCTAAAATAATTCCTCTTAAAAAACCGTGTCTACCCGTGATTCGAGTGTCAACCTTCACCGAAGCAGATGTGGATTTAGAAAAAATGTTGAACAAACCAAGCCCGATCAGGGCAATCGCCGTAATGATCTGGAAGTAGCTGGAAATCGTTTGGTTATTGTTCAGGAAAATGTGGAACTGCACGGTGATGCCTGCATAAATAAATTCAACAGAAGAAGCAGCAAATGCAAAGAATACAGCCGCTCTTCGCTTATTCAAGATAGCCAGCTGCATGACGGATACATTGATGGTTCCCGGAGGGATGGACCCTATATAGCTAACAATAAAAGCAACAATGAGTGTTTGTAAAATCATGGATTGGCAAGCAGGCGATTGTACCTTTGGTGCGACTTCCACTTTTTGAAGCCCTGCTTAAAACTCCAGTAGGAATGTCCCCCTTTTCGATTGAGGCGGCAAATATCCGACAAAACCCCCAAATGCCAAAGGATGTCACGGTATGCTTTATGTAAGGGATAGCCCGGCTGGTAGATATGCCCTGGCTCAGCACCCGCCCCGTTCAGCTCCAGTATTTTAAAATTCTTAAGCTGTCTCAGGTCCTCATAAGACTGACACTTCAAATCAAACCTGCCAAAATAGAAATCCGGAATCTGATCTGCCAATGTGTTGAAAGCTTCATTCAGGCTATCATCTATTTCCTGGGTATCATTCAAAAACATAGTCCCACGGCAGTGATTCCCAATCGGCTCAACCAGCACCTCCTCATCACAGTCTGGGATTAACTCACCTGTCCTTTTGAGAAAATCACTATTCAAATTGGCAGTCATTTTAGCTCTGGTACTCCGCTTCAACAACTCTCTAATCGAAGACTTTCCATCTCCCACCACCTTTAAAAAATCCTTTCTGACAATGGAGGTCACTCGTCCTCGTTTATCCGGGTATTTCACATAAAACACACCCAGCTCCATCGGCAAATTCACCATTTCCTGAATTAGAAAATCAACGGGGCATGTCTTCACATACTTTTCCAGTGCAGCTTGGTCATTAATTTTCTCAACCCAGTTCCCCCGCTCCCCAATGTCCGGCTTGGCAATAACCGGAAACCCGATTCGTTCAGCCGTAAAAGAAGCACGTTCCAGATCACCCCTGACAATCAACTGAGTGTGGGGAATGTATTGTTCAGGAATGAGTTTAAAAATATCTGATTTCTTTTCACCAAACATACCGCCAAACTCGATACTGGGATTTGACGCTGTGAAGAAGAAAAAAGACCGATGTTTGAGGGCCAGCCACCCGTAATAAAAGAATACCGGAAAGTACAAAACGAAGAAGGGCCAGTACTCCCAATTTTTTAATCGAATGAGAAACTTCTTCAAGGTTGCTAGTTGGCTTTAGAACCTACTCTGTAACGAATTGTAGAGCTGGCTACCCCAAAGTTTTTAGGCAACTCAATATACCGGAGTGATTGCTTCACCGCCACCTTCAACAATGCCATGTGATGGATGGCGTGCTCAATATTGTAAGAAAGCTCACGATAAAAGCTGCTTTTCATCGATACATCACGCCCCTCCTCGTCTGAGTAGTTGGCTTCAAAAGTCAACTCAAAATCCGTTGTGTTCTTATTCAAAAAATCTGTGATTGATTCGATGACACTTCTGGCAAGTTTTGGGTCAGTCTCTATCAGCGTGTCATGCTTTCGCTGGTCGTAGTTTACTAAACCATCGCTTTTAGCCTCGAACAGGCAGATAAAAAACTCCAATGTGTGACGGATATGTTGACCAAAAGTGGAGCCGCTTAGCTCGGGAAGTGGCTTGGCAAAATCCCCTGATTTGCAGTCTAGAATTAATCGATCGAGTTGAAATAAGAGTTCCTTAGCTGATGTGTGAAGCATAAAATGTATTCAAATGGAAAAATAAACTTAAGGATTTTCCACCGTACTGATTTTATAATCACCGAAAAAAGTAAGGTTAGCGACCTTTTGAATCTAGTGAATTGATGGCTACCCAGATCAGATCCATCTCAAATCCTTTGCTGGCCAGATAGGCAGCCGTTTTTTGCTTTCTTTTAAACGGGTCATCCTTTTCCAGTTTATCCCATTTCGATTTAGCCAGATTCCTCAACCTTTGCTCATATTTCTGAGGATCAATTCGATCCAGTGCATTTTGCACCGCTTCGCTGGAAAGTTTGTGAGCAAACACATGAGCTTTGATCTTTTGCTTCCCCCAGGAGTTGAACTCAAACTTGTCATTGCAAAAAGCATTTGCAAATCGCTGCTCATCAACATAACCTTCTCTGGAAAGCTCTGCTACTAAAGCAGAAGCCTCTTCGCCAGTCAGTCCCCAGCTTTGGAGTTTTTCAAAAAGTTCGTTTGGAGATCGCTCGCGAAAGGCACAAAACCGGCCGGCTCGTTGCTTCGCTTCCTGGATGCCCAACTTACGAGCCATGCTATTTGTCGGCGATGTAGCCTTTTCTTTTCAGCACCGTTTCAATGAAACGAATCTCGTTATCGTTGTTGAAGGTTTTGTAAGGTAAGTGAATCAACTGCGCTTTGCTCGCAAAGAATGTAAACCCGTCTTTTCCTTTTTTTGCGCGCTTGATCTGATCCCATTTCATGGGCATACCCTGCTTCGCATTCATTTTAATCAAAATCTGTTGAGAAGAGATTTCATAAGAAAGCTTTTGAAACATGAACTTGCCTTGCTCAAGCTGAGTGATCCCTGCGAACTGGATCAACCAAAAAAGCATGTAAAGTGCCAAAGCGATAGAAGCTCCGGTGATCCACCAGTGGCTTGGAGCCAGAAAATAACCCGAGCAAATAGCAGCAAAAATCAAAAACACCCACCACTGCTGCTTTAGCGCAGCTTTGAATGCTATTCCAATGTATTTTTTAGTTGGGAGCTGGTATTTTTTAGTTCGAACAATCATGACTCTATCTCGCTTTTTCTACTTCAATAACTAATTACACCGCGAATATAGAATTTAAAACGCTTTGAGACTCATATCCATGCTTTTGTATGAATGAGTCAGCGCCCCTACCGAGATATAGTCAACGCCTGTTTCGGCAATTTCTGCGATGGTTTTTTCGGTGATTCCTCCAGAAGCTTCTGTTTCAAACCTGCCACCAATCATTTTGATTGCCTGCTTAATGTCCGAAGGAAGCATATTGTCCAACATCACACGATGCACCTGCCCTACATCCAACACCTGCTCAAGTTCTTTAAGGCTCCTCACCTCTATCTCAATATTGAGGTTGAGGTTGTTCTTTTCCAGATAAGCCACTGTTTGATTGATGGCATTTTTTACCCCTCCTGCAAAATCGATGTGATTGTCTTTCAGCATCACCATGTCGTATAGCCCAAAGCGATGGTTGACACCTCCGCCAATCACCACAGCCCATTTCTCAGGAAGCCTGAATAGAGGAGTCGTCTTTCGAGTATCCAAAAGCTTGGCCTTTGATCCTTTGATAAGAAGATTCATATGGTGCGTATAGGTTGCAATCGCACTCATTCGTTGAAGGCAATTCAGCACCAGCCTTTCTGTAGATAGAATTGATCGTGAACTTCCGGTAATATTGAATCCAACTTCGCCTGACTCAACCAAATCACCATCTTTTTTGATAAAATCAAGCTTGAGGTCGGCATCCACATAATTGAAGATCTTTTCTGCAAGCTCCAAACCGGCAATCATGCCATCATCTTTAATTATTAGGTGCGCCTGGCTAGTGGCATCCTCGGGTATTGACCCCAGTGACGAGTGATCACCACTGCCAATATCCTCGGCGAGGGCCGCCTTGATAAAGGCATTGATATTTTTAGTCGTTAGATACGGTAAATTCATAACACGGGCGGATTACAGTAACAGGCGAAAGACGAAATAAGTTACTCCTGACTAAAATTCAAAGTATCGATCAGGTATTTGTCGCCTATTTTCTTAATGAACATAACCACTCTATAAGCTCCATCAGCGTGGGTATAACGTCCAATTGTGTATTTAAGTCCCTCAGGGGATGCTCCCTGGTGGATGTAGGTGAAATTTTTTGGTGCGTTTTTACTAAAAAAATTACGCAAAATCACTTCTGCCTGAGCTTTGCTGTAGTTGGAGCTCTCTCCATTTATTTTTATTTCCACAGTTGCGTTGCAGAATTTGATAAGCTCTTTAGAGCTGCCGGCTTTTATAGCCGTGCCAATATCCTTCACAGTTTCATCCTGTGTAGGGCCAAGCATCAAAGAGAGTACTATTATCAAAAACTTCATTAGGCTTTAGTCTAAATGTTTGTACACAATGTAGTAAAAACCATGCCCAATTTATTCATTCGATGGAGGACATTCAAAAATTGACCCTTCTATATTTGTAAAATGAACAAGAAAGTCATTCTTCTGATACTTGATGGCTGGGGTATCGCCACAGACAAATCAGTCTCTGCTATTGATAAAGCGAACACTCCTTTCATGGACCGAATGTTTAAAGAATATCCCCATAGTACGTTAGAGGCCTCTGGCTTGGCTGTAGGCTTACCTAATGGGCAAATGGGGAATTCCGAGGTAGGTCACATGAATATTGGTGCCGGGAGAGTGGTGTATCAGGATCTGGTAAAAATCAGCAATGCGGTAGAAGATGGATCAATAGCGGAGAATGAAACACTAAAGTCAGCAGTTGACTATGCCAAAGAAAATGACAGGCCTATTCATCTAATTGGGTTGGTTTCTGACGGTGGAGTGCATTCTCACATCAATCATTTGAAAGGACTTCTATCCACTTTTCGTCAGGCAGGTTTTGATAATGTTTTTGTTCATGCTTTCACTGATGGAAGGGACACTGACCCAAAAGGTGGCGTGGATTACCTTCGAGACCTGCAACACCACATGGCTGATACGGTGGGAACGCTGGCGACCATTACAGGAAGATACTACGCCATGGATAGGGATAACCGATGGGAGCGGGTGAAACTGGCGTATGATGCCATGGTCAAAGGAGAGGGGAAGGTAGTTCAGGATCCGCTCCGGGCTGTAGAAGAATCCTACATGGAAGAGGTAACAGATGAGTTTTTGAAACCTATTATCTGTGCAGATGCAAAAATTCAAGATGGAGATGTAGTCCTCTGTTTCAACTTCCGAACCGATCGGGGAAGACAAATTACGCAGGCACTTACCCAGCAGGATTTCCCAGAGCATGACATGAAAAAGCTCGACCTTCATTACGTCACGATGACTAACTATGACGATTCCTTCAAGGGAGTAAATGTGATGTATGGAAAAGAAAACCTGATCATGACGATGGGTGAGGTGTTGGAGAAAAATGGGAAGAAACAAATCCGTATTGCAGAAACAGAGAAATATCCGCATGTGACATTTTTCTTCTCAGGTGGGCGAGAGGAGCCCTTTGAAGGTGAGAAACGCATTCTGTGTCCATCACCCAAAGTGGCAACTTATGACCTACAGCCGGAGATGAGTGCGTATGACATTCGGGATAAGATTATTCCTGAACTGAAAGCTAAATCCGCTGATTTCATTTGCCTGAACTTTGCCAACCCCGATATGGTGGGGCATACCGGCGTTTTTGAGGCTGCCGTAAAAGCGTGCGAAACGGTAGATCACTGTGCTGAGGCGGTAGTAAATGCCGCTTTAGAAAATGACTATGTGTCAATCATCATAGCAGACCATGGTAACTCAGACATGATGATAAATCCGGACGGGACACCCAATACGGCACATACTACGAACCTTGTCCCCTTCATTGTGGTTGACAAGGAGTTTAAAGGTGAACTTAAAAGTGGAAAACTTGGCGATCTGGCTCCAACCATTTTAAAATTTATGGGACTGAAAGCCCCTGAGGAGATGACCGGAAATGTTTTGATTTGAAGATGAATCGATTAATTGATTTGAAGATTTTATTGCTGCTTTTGGTTCTGGTAAGTTGTCAAAAACTGAAACCGGAATCAGTAGCTATCCCAGAATACCCTGATTTTAAATCACTGATGGATGATCAGGTGGAGCGACTTGGGAAAGGGCGGATCAAAAAAGAAGTTTGGCTGGATGGGAAGAGCGAAGTTCGGATAATCGAAATGGATTCTACAAAGTGGGCTGAAGAGCTTTCATTCCTGAAAGAAATCAATCCAAATCAACCTGAGTATGTAGGAGCTTTCGAAAAGTCAGCAGATGACCAAAATCAGGTTTTGACCCTCTCACCTAATGAAAAGGGAGCTATCAAAAAGATTTCTTTTTCAAAAAGTGATGACGAATATCAACGAATTACTGCTTCCTTTCACGAAGACAAGGATGTCTACATCCATCACCGCGATATTGAAATGACCTTTGAAGATGGCATACTCAACTTCTTAAAAATAGATGGTTATCAGAAAATGATGTTTAAGGATACGGTGAGGTTTAGGGTAAAAGTTGAGGTTTATTAATCTCTAACCCCCAACATCTTTATTGCTGTAGCAGCTGCTTCATCGCCTTTGTTGCCATGTTTGCCTCCGGCACGATCAAGTGCCTGTTTCATCGTATCCGGAGTAAGCACACCGAAGATTACTGGCTTATTGAACTTCAAAGACACATTGGTAATCCCGTTTGCTACTGCATCGCAGATGAAGTCGAAGTGGCGGGTCTCGCCTTGGATCACACAGCCCAGACAAATCACTGCATCAATGTCATTTCGTTCAGCCATCCACTGGCCTCCGAGGCTCAGCTCAAACGTGCCGGGCACATTCATTCGTTCAATATTATCGCGATTCGCTCCAGCTCCAATCAGGGTTTGGTAAGCCCCGGAGTAAAGGGATTCGGTTACTTGCTCATTCCATTCCGCTACGACGATTCCAAATTTGAACTTGCTGACGTCAATGGATGAGTTGATCTTAACGTCGCTGAGGTTTTTATCTGCTGATGACATAACGATTCATTTAAGTTATTCCTCCCCCAACCCCCTCCAGAGGAGAGGATGTATCCCCTTGAGGGGATTATAGGGGTGATTAAATATCTACAAATAAAAAATGTCATCCCAAGTGAGATGACATTTCCTATAATTTTATTTCTAGCTTACTGAGCTAAAGCCTCAAGTCTGGCTTTCTGCTTTTTCGCATCATGAATTTGTGCAGAGTTCGGATAGTCTGACACAATCACTCCATAGGTTTTTGCTGCTTCTGCCAAGTTTCCATTTTGCTCTTGTGCAATGGCCAACTTCTTCAAATAGATTGGAGTAAAAGACTCATTCTTCTTATAGTTTGCGGCCTGCTTATAGCTAGCAATAGCATTCGAAAAGTCATCCATTTCCATGTACGCATCACCTATTAATGAATAAGCTCTTCCTTGTAATAGGTAATCGTCGCTGCTAAATTCTTTCAACTGCCGAATGGCGCCATCAAAATCTCCTTGCTTCAAGAATGACGCACCAGCATAAAACCTGGAAAGATTTGCTGCTTTTGTTCCGGGAAATTCTTCAATGATCTCAAGAAACCCGTAGCTATTTCCATCGCCATTGAGTGCTAGCCCCAGGCTATCTGCATCAAAGTAGAATTGTGCCTGGAACAGCTCCTCCTGTGCAGTTTGATTTTGGTTTGTGATGTAGTAATTATATCCAGCAAAGCCCACGATCAATAGTGCGATCACACCACCGATTCCAAAGACCATCGCTTTGTTTCGTTTGTTGCTAAAAAATTCATTGGCTTTTTCAACGATTGCATTTGGATCCTCCAGGATCTCGATACCATCATCTTGCTTTTTTCCTTTTGCCATTTTCTTCTAAAATCTTGTTGTTAATCAAATCCCAGCCTGATGCCAGAAAATGCGGTCGCAAAGATATATTTTTTGTTCAGATGTGTAAGACTCTCAGTTAATTATGTGTTTACGAATGGGTAATCGTTCTCTACATAATTGTCTGTGTATGCCTCAGATGCCTCCGGCCATGGCGATTCTTCCGCAAAATCTACCGCTTTCTGCACCTGATCTTTGATCTCTTTGTCAATTTCTTTCAGCTCATCTTCTGTCGCCCACTTCTTCTTGAGGATCGTCTGTTTCACCTGCTCAATCGGGTCTTGCTGCTTGTATTCTTCTAGCTCCTCTTTGGTTCTATATTTTGCCGGATCAGACATAGAGTGTCCTTTGTATCGGTAGGTTCTAAATTCAAGGAATGTTGGTCCATCACCTTTGCGTGCTCTTTCTGCTGCTCTTGCCACCGCGTTATGCACATCCTCCACCTTCATAGCATCCACTGGCTCAGAAGGCATATCATAAGCTTCCGCCAATGTATGTAGCTCAGTCACATTTGAGGTTCTTTGCACAGAAGTTCCCATAGCATAGCCATTGTTTTCCACTACAAAGATTACAGGCATTTTCATGGTCATGGCCATGTTGAATGCCTCATGCAGTGCTCCCTGACGAACGGCTCCATCACCCATGTAGCAGATACACAGGTTTTTTGTGCCCTTATATTGTTCCGCAAAACCAATTCCTGCTCCCAGCGGAATCTGACCTCCAACGATCCCATGGCCCCCCATGAAATTCACTTCCTTATCAAACATGTGCATGGAGCCTCCTTTACCCTTAGAAACGCCGGTCGCCTTTCCATAAAGCTCGGCCATCACTCTGCCAGGATCTGTGCCCAGTGCCAGTGGGTGACCGTGATCTCGATATGCTGTGATCCATTTATCATCTTTCTCAAGAGCTGAAACCGCACCAGATGCACACGCCTCCTGTCCGATATATAAATGACAAAATCCGCGAATTTTCTGCTGGCCATACAGCTGGCCTGCCTTTTCTTCAAACCTCCTCATGAGCTGCATCGAGCGAAACCACTCCATGTATTGCTCTTTCGAAAACTCACTTGATTTTTTTGTTGTCTTTTTAGCCGCCATAGGACCCAATTGTTTGATTTACTTTGCTAAACGGATTGCGAAATTAGCTCAAAACAGGTTGAGTTGAAAAGATTTGGCCTTAGATGCTTCCTTCGTCAGCATGACATGATGGTAAAAGCACCGCTTACAAATCGAAGTTTCATCCTGATCCGCCGGTTGGCGGAGAAGGATCTTTACAAAAAAGATAGATGATCCTTAAAAATTTAAAGCTCACATCCTTTAAAAACCATCCCGAATCCACTTTTGAGTTCGGAGAGAGGATCAATTGCGTGCTGGGGAAAAATGGTATGGGCAAAACCAACTTGCTGGATGCTATCTACTACCTCTCGTTTACCAAAAGTGCAGTCGGCTCTCAGGATAAATTAGCAATCACGCAGGAGCATCGAGCCTTTACCCTCCATGGGTCTTATCAGGATCTGACCATTGCTCTCCAATTTGAAAAGGGGAAGGTAAAAACCTTGAAAATTGATGGACAAGAACCAGAGCGGTTGAGCGATGTGATTGGTAAAGTCCCGTTGGTCATCGTTTTGCCGGATGACACCTCCATGATCAAAGAAGGAAGTGAGGAACGCAGAAAATTTTTTGATGGCGCGCTATCGCAATTTGATGCTGAATATTTGAAAGCATTGCTCAAATACAACAAGGTGCTGAAGCAGAGAAACAGCCTTCTTAAAATTGAAGACGGCAGGAAATTAAATCAAAAGTTGCTGGAAACTTATGATGATCAGCTAATCCCGCTAGCAATAGAAATATCCAAAAAAAGACAGGAGATGAAAGAGGTGTTTCTCCCCTTTCTTCAAAAAAACTATGCGGATCTGCATGATGGGGGTGAGGTTCCCGATCTGAATTTCAAATCCCATGTGAATGATGACTTTGAAGATCGATTCAAGGCAAACACTCAAAAAGATCAGATCATGCAGCGTACGCTGATGGGTAGTCACAAAGATGATTTTGAATTTTTGCTGGATGGGGAGCTGATCAAAAAATTTGGCTCTCAGGGACAGCAGAAGACTTTTATCATTGCCTTGAAACTGGCGCTCTATGATTTTCTGAAAGAAAAAACCGGTAAAAAACCGCTTCTACTCCTTGACGACATTTTTGACAAGCTGGATGATTCGAGAATAGAATTACTTGTATCGCTATTGCTAAATCATGAGCGTTTTCAACAGATCTTTATCACTGATGCAAGAAAAGACCGAAGCAAAGAATTGTTTAAAGGAGAGAAAGAGGTGAATTTTATTGAAATTGCACCGTGATGAAAGAAGATCCAATCAAAAGTTTCCGAAACGCTTTTCAGGGATTTCTCAAAGAAGAAAACCTCGAGCACACCTACAAGCAAAAGCAGGTGATTGCTGACTGGGAGCGGATTATGGGCAAGACTATCGCATCCAGAACTACTAAGATGTTCTTCAATCAAAAAACGCTATTCGTTAAGTTTTCCTCAGCACCACTAAAAAATGAGATGCAAAACTCAAAGTCACAGATCATTGAGTTAATTGAGAAAGAGATTGGGAAGGGTGAAGTGGAGGATGTGAGGTTTCTTTAATCCCTAAAAGGGATCCTCCACATCAGATAATAATCAAAAGCGGTAGAGTTCTGTCGCTTTGTTTTTCCAAAGCCCGGGATGTCATAAGTCTTCAACTCTCCTTCACCATTGATTTTTCTGGCAAACTGCCAGCGCATAGTAAAGCCCATGTACAGGTTTGAAACAACCTTGCCTCGCAACCCAAAAGCTACCTCGAGCCACCTGGCTGTTAAGTCATCGTTTTCGAGGGTGTAGGTTTGCTCACCAAATCCCTGATCAGAAGTAAATGTCATGCGATCCTCAAAGCTGGCTCGGGCATATCTAAGCCCAAGAGAGAGCACATTCCCACTTTCTTTGTCCTTAGTAAAATTCCGATCTATGCCTACCCGGTAGTATCCTCCTTTATTCTGGTAGTCAAAAGATGCTCCTCGCTGATTCTCCTCCACGCCAAAATCAACAACCACATTATATCTGTGTACTGCCAGAGCAGCTTCTACTTCATGAGAAGTGAGTCCGGAACCAAACGCCGTGCGTCCACTTCTGATCGCATTAACCCCAATTTTGATTTCATACGGACGAAAGTCCACGGGTTCTTTGGGTTTTTGCTGCTGCGCTGGCTGCCCAAAAACTAAGAGACTCCATGCCAATGTCGATATGCTAAAAATATACTTCAACATTGGTATCAAGTTGTCTATTGGTAACTGTTCCGGGGATAGATAAAGAATCAAAAGTATGTCTTACTGTATCCAGACCTATGAAGGTTAGAGCCGGTTCACATTTAGGGTCAAAAATGGAAACCTGAAACTGATCATAACTCATTTCCAATTCAAAATGTGAAGTGTCCGAATCAAAGAAGAAAGTAGTAGTAGGATCATCTGGATTCAGGGGCAGCCCTACTCCTGTGGAGTCTGTGAAAGGTGTAAACTGATATGGCGAGTTTTCTGCGGTTATTGTAAATCCAATCTTCTGTGCGCTCTGGGTCTCGTAATCAAAGAATCTCAAAATCATAAAGTCCAGGTTATCATCCGTTCCACAATTTTCGATATCCTGGCAGGACACAATGATCAGACCTAAAATTATGATTGAGAGTTTTTTCACAGGCGGCAAAATTAAAGCTTAAAGGTTTCTAACTAAGGGTATACCTAAGATTTCCACTAGCTTTGCACCCGCCAAGCGGGATTGATTCATGAATGATTGTATTTCAATCTAAATACTAAAAAAGACAGAACACTTGTCTATCTAAAGAAATGAAAACGAAGGGGTTAAAGAAAACAAAAGTCAACATCGTTACACTGGGATGCTCCAAAAACCTAGTGGATTCTGAAGTGATGCTGACACAGCTGAGGGGAAACAATATTGATGCCACACATGAATCAACGAAAGACGATGCAAATGTGGTGGTGGTGAATACCTGCGGGTTCATTGACAATGCGAAGCAAGAATCAATCGATACCATCCTGAGGTATGTGGATGCGAAGCAAGAGGGTCTTGTGGAAAAGGTGTACGTTTCCGGCTGTCTGTCCCAGCGATATAAAGATGAGTTGAAAGAAGAAATTCCTGATGTGGACGCCTGGTTTGGAACGGGGGATTTGCCTGCTCTTTTAAAAAAATTCAAAGCTGACTATAAGAAAGAATTGCTTGGTGAGCGAATATTGACAACCAGCAACCATTATGCTTACTTAAAGATCGCCGAAGGATGTGATCGTCCGTGTAGTTTTTGTGCAATCCCACTCATGCGTGGCAAGCACGTGTCCAAACCGATGGAGCAGGTCATCTCTGAGGCAGAGTCTTTGGTTCGTCAAGGGACGAAGGAAATCTTACTCATTGCGCAGGATTCTACTTATTACGGGCTGGATCTTTACAAAAAAAGAAACCTGGCCGAACTAATGGATCGTTTGGCTGACGTGGAAGGACTGGATTGGATTCGCTTGCATTATGCTTTCCCAACAGGATTCCCAGAAGATGTTTTGGATGTAATGGCCAAACGATCAAACATCTGCAACTACCTCGACATACCACTTCAGCATGCCTCCACCAATATGCTGAAAATGATGCGAAGGGGCACGACCCGAGAAAAAACCGAAGCACTACTCGATATGATGAGATCTAAGGTTCCGGATATCGCAATTCGAACGACCCTCATTGCAGGCCACCCGGGAGAAACTCAGCAAGACTTTGAGGAAATGCTGGATTTTGTTGAAAAGAATAGGTTTGAGAGACTAGGCATTTTCACCTATTCACACGAAGAAAATACCCACTCATACAATTTTGAGGATGATGTGCCTGAGGAAACCAAACAAGAACGAGCAAATGCCGTAATGGATTTGCAGGAAGAAATTTCCATGAGTATCAATGAGGGAAAGATAGGGAAAGAGTTCAAGGTGCTGATCGACCGGATGGAGAGCGGAACATTTATCGGGCGTACAGAGTATGATTCGCCCGAAGTGGACAATGAGGTAATCATCCCGGCGGACCACTCATACTTGCGAATTGGAGATTTTGCCCAGGTAAAAATTACCGACGCTACAGCCTTTGACCTGTACGGCGAACCAATTAAGCAATAATTCACATTACTAAAGCGTGCGCACCGAGACCATTCCTTTAGACGAGACCGACTGTTTTTCACAGTTTTTTATCGATTACATCACGCAGAAAAAAGAGCTCGCTCCATTTTATTCTGCATTTCCCTCGGTTAAAAATTTTAAGGAAGCGATCGCTTCAAGAAATTTCCAGGCCGCTAATCGGCAAGTACTAGGAGAGGTTTTGAAGGAGCAATATGCTAATACAGCTATGAGTTCCTCGGTTAGTCAAAACATTGACCTTCTTGAAGATTCTAAAACCTTCACCATCACTACCGGTCATCAGCTCAATATTTTCACGGGTCCGCTATATTTTATTTATAAGATCGTCACAGTAATCAATGCCTGCAAAACACTGAAACAGGCTTATCCGGAATATAATTTCGTTCCAGTGTATTGGATGGCAAGTGAGGATCATGATTTTGATGAGATCAATCACTTCTTCTTGGAGGGAAAGAAATACGAGTGGCAGACTGATCAAAAAGGTGCTGTAGGTCATTTCGACCCATCGGGGTTGAAGGAAATTGCTGCTAAGCTGCCGAAAGCTGCCGAGTTTTTTAAAGAAGCTTATTCCCAAAAAAGTCTAGCTGAGGCTGTTCGAGAATATGTAAATCACCTTTTTGGCAATGAGGGGCTGGTGGTAGTTGATGCGGATCATGCAAGGCTAAAAGCATTGTTCAGCCATGTTATGCAAAGTGACCTTTTTGATCATACACCTGAAGCATTGGTGGCTGAAACCTCCTCTTCACTTGAATCCCTGGGCTACAAAACTCAAGTTCATGCCCGGCCTGTCAATTTCTTTTATTTGGATAAAGGCATTCGTGAAAGAATCGAAAAGACGGAAAGTGGATTTCAGGTGGTTGATACAGATCTCTCATTTTCCGATTCTGAAATGAGGCAACTGATTCAGAACCAGCCGGAGCGCTTTAGCCCAAATGTAATTCTTCGTCCGCTCTATCAGGAAACCATCCTCCCGAACCTTGCTTACGTAGGAGGCCCATCCGAAGCAGTCTACTGGTTGCAACTCAAAGCTGTTTTTGATCATTTCAAAACGGCATTTCCTCTTTTGATGCCCCGAAATTTTGCGCTTGTTATACCAGGAGCAGCATCAACTAAATGGAGCAAAACAGGACTTTCACAGAGAGATCTTTTTCTAAGTGCCGAAGCAGCCTTTGATAAATGGGTGAAAGCCAACTGTGATCATGATATTTCTTACGGGTCGGAATTGAAAAAACTCGCGAAAATTGAAAAGGAATTGAAAGATAAAGCCTCCGCTGTAGACCCTACATTGACTCAGCACATCGAAGCTCTACATACCTCATATACAAAACGAATTGAAAAGGCTGAAAAGAAATTAGTGAGAGCAGAGAAACGCCTCTATGAGGATAGAAAAAAGCAGATAGAAGCTGTAAAAGAATCTTTATTCCCTGCTGGAAGCTTGCAAGAACGCAGGGATAATTTCCTCAACTTTTATCTCAAAGATCCAACATTTATCGAGAAGCTTTTACAATCATTTGATGCATTTGACTATCGGGTGTATTTACTGTTTCAGTAGGTAGAGCCTTAGTGTTTTCAGTGATTGCTTCGTATTTTTCAGTTAAGTAATCAGCTCATCATGGAAATCAAAACACCCACACTCCTGATCGATAAAGAGAAGTGCATCAGAAACATTGACCGTATGGTGTCAAAGTCTGTGAAAGCAGGCGCCTCACTTCGCCCTCACTTCAAAACACATTTCTCCGGAGAAATCGGAAACTGGTTTAAAGAAAAAGGTGTGAAACAATGCACAGTTAGCTCAGTTTCCATGGCCCAGTATTTTGCCAGTCACGGATGGGATGATATTACCATCGCCTTCCCATACAACACATTGGAATCAAACGAAATCAATGCTTTAGCACAGAACATTAAGCTAAACATCCTGATTGAATCAACCGAAAGCATGGAGCATGCTTCCAAAAGCATCAAGGAAAAAATTGGCTACTTTATCAAAATTGATGTGGGCACTCATCGCACTGGAGTGGACCCCAGAAATGAAACATTAATCAACCAACTCATAGCAGATTCTTCCGAAAAGATACAGTTCAAGGGGTTCTTGGCTCATGCTGGACATACATACGGTTGTAGAGACCTGGATAGCATCAAATGGATTTTTGATGGTTCGGTCAAAATCCTGACAGAGTTGAAAAAGAAATTCGGAGGAATCATCTCATATGGTGACACACCGTCGTGCAGCTTAATGGACGATCTGTCATTTTGTGATGAAATGCGTCCTGGAAATTTTGTGTTCTATGATTGGATGCAGCATCAAATTGGTTCATGTTCATTAAACGAAATAGCCGTTTGTCTTGCTTGTCCCGTTGTGGCTATACACAAAGAAAGGAATGAGGTTGTGGTTTATGGTGGAGCTGTTCATCTTTCAAAAGAATCGATGATAGAAAAAGATGTGCGAGGAAAGGATAAGCACTGTTTTGGAAAACTGGTGAAACTCACTGAGGATGGATGGAGCGCCGAAATTTTAGGCAATGTAGAGCGACTTTCTCAAGAGCATGGTATCATTAAATTGAGCAGTGAAGAAGTCGCTCGTGTAAAAGTGGGCGATCTGATTGGTGTGATTCCTGTACATTCGTGCCTTACTGCCGATTTACAAGGACACTATCTTTCCACCAGTGGTGAGAAGATTGAAAAAATGACGAAAAACTAAAATGCAAAAAATACTTTCGCTGGTTTTTATTGTACTCGCCCTATCCGGTTTCTCCAGAACTGACCCACCGAAAGATTCCATTGATATTATGATCGGACAGATGATCATGATTGGGATTGGTGACTTTAATCTAGTAGACGCCTCTGAGCCCATTTTCAAGGAAATAAAAGATGGAAAAGTGGGTGGTGTCGTGCTTTATGAAAAAAACATCCTCTTTGAAAGTCCAAAACCGGAGCTAGCTCTTCTGGTAGAACTCCTTCAACGAAATGCCTCCATCCCCCTTTTTGTAAGCATCGATGAGGAAGGCGGAAGGGTAACTCGAATGAAGACACGATATGGTTTTCCGAAAAATGTCTCCGCACAATATTTAGGAGACATGAACAACCTGGATTCCACCCGCTTCTATGCCAATCAAACAGCGTCAATTCTTAGCAGCTTTGGTATAAATATGAATTATGCTCCTGTGGTAGATGTGAATCTTAACCCTAAGAATCCGGTAATTGGAAGGATTGAAAGAAGCTACTCCGAAGATTATGAAGAGGTTATTCGTCAGGCATATGAAGTCATCAACCAGCACAACAAGCGAGGGATAGTCCCCGTGCTCAAGCATTTTCCAGGTCATGGAAGTAGTCATAGCGATACACACCTTGGTCTTACCGATGTAACTGAAACCTGGCAGCTTGAAGAAATGTATCCATATTCTGCGCTGATCGATAGTGGGGTGGTAAAAGCCGTAATGACTGCCCACATTGTGAATAAGACACTGGACGGTACGAAAAACCCAGCCACCCTTTCAAAGCGAATCGTAACCGGAATGCTGCGAGATTTTCTGGGCTTTCAGGGTGTGATCATTTCTGATGATATGCAAATGGGAGCCATCAACAATGAGTATGGATTGAGGGAAGCTATTCGTCTATCCATTGAAGCAGGTGTTGACATGTTGATGTTTGCTAACAATGTGCAGGATTACAATATGGTATCAGCCAGTACCGTACATGCTATCATCAAGGATTTACTTTTTGAGGGTATAATCACAAGGGAACGAATTTATGCGTCGTATAAGCGAATTATGAAACTAAAAGTAGAGACGGGGTTATGTGATGAAGGGTATTACCGATCATTGAAAAATAAACTTCGAGCATACAACTGAGTACCGAATAAAAACTGATTTTACTATCTTCACCAGTCCATGATCCAATACAACCCAAAATCGTGGTTTTCGCTCATCTTTGATGTCTACAGCAGGTACGTCATTCGGGCGCTCTTTCCGCTAATTTTATTTGCGGGAGTGCTCACATCCGTGCTGTGTTTCTTATTCATAGATGTGATGCAAATCACTATCGTAGATACCAAGGCCTTTCACTCCATACTTGGGGTGATCCTCGGCTTGTTTCTCGTGCTTCGTACCAATACCGCTTATGACCGATGGTGGGAAGGACGGAAGCTTTGGGGCCAACTGGTAAATGATACCCGTCAGCTTGCAATCAAACTAACAGCCTTCATCCCGGAAGATGCTAAAGAAGATCGTTTGTTCTTCAAGAAAATGATTCCCAATATCACTTTCGCAATGAAGAACAGCCTTAGAAACAGCATTCTTGTTGGCGAGATGGACTTCTATGATGAGGCCACCAAAAAGAGAATCATTGACAGCACACACCGCCCGAACATCATCAATAAAATCTTGATGGAAAGGGTAGTGGATATGAATAAGCGAGGGTTAATCACCGCAGACAAGCTGTTTATTTTAGATAAAGAAATCAAAGGGTTTACGGACATAATCGGCGCTTGTGAGCGAATTAAGTCTACGCCTATCCCTTATTCATACAGTATGTTCATTAAGAAATTCTTGTTCATTTACTGTATTACGCTACCCATGACATTCATTGGAGAATTTGGATATTGGTCTATCATCCTCGTGGTAGTCGCATTCTATTTCTTAATGAGTGTGGAGCTTATTTCAGAAGAAATTGAGGATCCATTTGGAAAGGACATCAATGATTTGCCTTTGGATGAACTTTGCGTGAAAATCAAAAAGAACATCATTGAAATTTTTAACAGGTAACTTCACAACCAATAATTGCTATTAACACATTACTAATTATGAAATTCAATCAACTTAAACTAGCCTCTCTTGCACTTTCAGCTGCTGTGCTCGTTTCATCTTGCGGTGGCGGAAGTCAGGAAAAATCCTCAGATGCCGGATCTGAGTTTGATGCAGCCAAAGAGCAGGTTGCTGCTGATGTATCTAAAGTACTCAAAGACCTTCCACCTCCATCAGAGGTTCCTTACTTGCTAATGAACGCAGGAGCTGAGTTTGATGAAACAATTATCAACTCGCTGGACAACATGGAATCTTATCAAAATGATGAAACCAAAGCAGCGCTAAATCTTGGCGTATATGCTACGGATATTGGATACCTTGCTTCTTACGAAAAATCTGAGCTAGCGCTTGATTACATGGGTGAGTGTCAAAAACTAGCCGCGCCTGTGGGTGTCGCAGAAGCCATTGATTATGGTATGATTGCACGCTTTGAGTCAAACATGGAAAACAAAGACTCTCTCACTGCAGTAATCAACGATGTGATGCAAAAGTCTGGTGAGCGTCTAAGCGAACTAGATGAGCTAAACAGCGCCGCACTTTTATTGGCAGGTAGCTGGATCGAAGGAGTTTATATCTCTACAACTATCGTAAACACTTATCCTGATGATCTACCGGAGGAGTCAAGAACTTTGATCCTTGAGCCTTTGGTTAAAATTGTGATGGATCAAAAATTATCTCTTGAAGACCTTCTGCAGGTAATGAAAGATGTGCCAGAGTCTGAAGCAGTGAACAGCATGATGGCTGAGCTTAAGAAAGTAAAAGCCATCTATGACGGAGAGCTTGCTGAGGTAGAAAAACAGATCGCAGAAAATACCGGAGGCTTTGTTCTTAAGCCAAGTACGCTGGACAATCTTGCTGCTGAGGTGGGACGCATCCGTGCTTCAATTGTAGAATAATATCATTAATTTGAGAAAAAGCCGTCATCGCATCGCTTTGACGGCTTTTTTTATTTACCGGGATGAGCCGAATGTTATAAATTTATCCCTTACTACTAACCTAACCACGTCACAAAATGAGTGAAGAACTCCTGAAAGCCATCATTCGCCTTCTTGTAATAGTTGCCAAAGAAGAAGGAGAGGTTGATGAAAGTGAGAAAGAGACCGTAAGGGAGTTTCTCTATGAAAATGTAAGCCGTGACGATACCAGGCATTACCTGAAAATACTCGACCAGTATGTTTCCGAAATTGATACCGGAAAGGATGATACAAGCCAAATCGGTGAAATAACCAGAAGCATAAACAACGAACTCACCCAGCAACAAAAACTTGTGGTGATGGTTCGCCTCATGGAGCTCATCATTGCAGACGAAAAAATTACTGAGCGAGAGGCCAAGCTTCTGTATTTGATTGGAAAAGAATTCAAGTTTGATGATGAAGTAGTAGACGCCATCAAACACTTTGTGGTAAATAAAGATCCCAATGAATATTCAGACCTATACTCAGTAGTGGTCTCCGGAGCAGACGAGCCAAAGCTTCCCAAACAAATCCATTTGGAGGACTTTAGAGGACATATAGCCTTTTTTAAGCTCCCTAAAATTGATACCTGCTTTTTCAAATATTATGGAGGTGACATCCTCAACCTAAACGGGCTGATGGTATCTCCATATAAGATCAAGGTGTTTTCTACTGGTAGCTCTCTCAAGGGAAAAAGAACAGAGCGTCTTTACTACAGCGATGTAATCAGTGTCTTCCGCGATGATGTGACCGAAACAAAAGTCTCCTTTGTTGCAGAGGATATTTCGTACCAATTTAAAAACGGAGATCTCGGATTAGTCAATATCAACATTTCCGAACCAAGCGGGAAGCTCTTTGCCATCATGGGCGGAAGCGGTGCTGGTAAATCTACGCTCTTTAATGTGCTAAATGGAACGGCCAAGCCCTTCAAAGGGTCAGTTCGAATCAATGGAATTGACATCTACAAAAAACCGAAAGAAGTAGAGGGGATCATAGGTAATGTGCCTCAGGATGATTTGCTCATTGAAGATTTAACGGTCTATCAAAACCTCTACTATGCTGCAAAGCTTTGTTTTGACAAAACCGAAAAACCCGTGCTTCATGAGCTCGTCACTAAAACGCTGGATTCGCTCGGCCTCACAGAAGCAAAGGATTTGAAAGTTGGAAATCCACTTCAAAAAACTATTAGTGGAGGCCAGCGAAAGCGCCTCAATATTGGTTTGGAGTTGTTACGGGAGCCATCTGTACTTTTTGTGGATGAGCCAACCAGTGGGCTCTCCTCTCGAGACTCAGAAAACATAATGGATCTTCTGAAAGAGCTTTCTCTCAGGGGAAAAATGATATTCGTTGTGATCCACCAGCCCTCATCAGAAATCTTCAAAATGTTTGATCGGTTGCTCATTCTTGACGTAGGAGGTCATCAGATTTATTATGGCAATCCAGTCAAGGCAGTCACCTATTTCAAAAACATCGTGGAGATGATTGACAAAGATCAGAGTGCCTGTATCGAATGTGGCAATGTAAACCCTGAGCAGATTTTCAACATCATCGAAATGAAGGTGGTGGATGAATATGGACGCTTTACAAACAAGCGAAAATATTCCCCTGCACAATGGCATGAGCAGTTTGAGTCTAATATTGATGTTGAAAAAGCTGTAGAAGAAAAAAGTAAGCCAGAAAAATCTCTTGATCTGCCTAGTAAAATCAAGCAGGCGCAGATTTTCTTGCAAAGAGATGTGTTGGCCAAAATCAGCAATCGTCAGTACGTGCTTATAAATCTGCTGGAGGCTCCTGCCTTGGCCTTACTCCTTGCCATCATCACAAAATATGCTCCGGCTGGCGCAGATTATACTTTTTATAAAAACGAAAATATCCCTGTCTTTTTCTTCATGAGTATCATTGTGGCGCTTTTCATGGGCCTCACAGTCAGTGCAGAAGAAATCATCAAAGACAGAAAAATACTCAAGCGCGAAGCGTTTCTGCACCTGAGTAAACTCAGCTACTTATCCTCGAAAACACTCCTGCTATTTTGCTTATCTGCCGTTCAAACCCTGCTTTTTGTTTTAGTAGGATCGTGGATTTTAGAAATTCATGGTATGACGCTCTGGTATTGGATCATCCTGTTTTCTGTATCCTGCTTTGCCAATATTCTAGGTCTTAACATTTCTGCAGGATTCAATTCCGTCATTACAGTCTATATTTTAATTCCGCTCCTTATCATCCCTCAGCTAATTCTTAGTGGTGTAGTTGTAGATTTTGACAAGCTCAATTCATCATTTGCCAACAGAGCAAAAGTTCCGCTGATCGGTGAGCTCATGGCATCAAGGTGGGCATATGAAGCGATTGCGGTTACTCAATTTCGTGACAACCCTTCCAACAAAGAAATCTACCCGCTGGAACGGCAAGTGGCTGATAACACCTACAAATCCATTTACTATACAAAGTATTTGCAAGAACACCTGGATTATTGCTATCAAAACAAAGACTTCAACGGTCATGAAGGACAACTTAAGCTGGTTCAAAACGAGATCAAGAAACAGCTAAGCATTTTCGGAGCTGATAAGCTGACTGTTGTGGATCAGATCACAGCTGAAGGACTCACAAAAGATGTGTATAATCAAACAGCGGAGTTCTTAGCCGCCATCCAGTCGGTGTATAACACAAGGAGGAAAAAAGCCAAAGATCAACTGGACGATTTGATTGAGCGGCGAACAGCAACTCCAGAATTGGAAGAGTATTACCTATCTCAACGAGACAAATATGAGAATGAGCGACTGACTCTGATGGTGAAAAACATTCAAACCAAACGCAGAGTAGTGAGGTCTGGTGAGGAGCTGGTTCAGAAGATTTATCCAATTTATGCCAAAAATGAGCAGCCTGAGCATGCGCTGGATTTTAGAACGAACTTTTATTACCCTGAGAAGCATTTTGCAGGAGTGTATATAGACACTAAAATCTTCAACGTGATCATTATTTGGGTAATGACCATTATCTTATTTGTGGCTGTCTATTATGATTGGCTGAGAAAAATAATTAGAAGTGGTCGGTTTTAGATAGGAACGTTTACATGTCGCTCCGCATGATATGAAGATCTCACCAGCGGACCTGACTCTACATATTTTAACCCTCGCTTAAGTCCCTCTTCACGGAAGTGATCGAACTTGTCAGGGTGAACGAACTCAGCAACCTCAATATGTCTTTTCGTCGGTTGCAGGTATTGTCCTAGTGTGAGGATGTGAAGTCCATGCTCTACCAGATCATCCATTGCTTTGTAAACCTCCTCATCGGTTTCCCCTAAGCCTAGCATAATTCCCGACTTTGTTCGTTTTCCGGCTTCATTTGTCAGTTTAATTTGCTCAAGGCTTCTATTGTATTTTGCCTGAGGCCTTACTCTTCGGTAAAGGCTCTCCACTGTTTCCATATTGTGTGAAACTACTTCCTGACCACCTTCAATCATTCGGTACAGCGCTTCCCAATTTCCTTTCACATCGGGAATCAATGTCTCTATTGTAGTCTCCGGGGAAAGTTTCTTCGTCTCCACCACTGTCTGATACCATATTTCAGCACCTCGATCTTTAAGCTCGTCACGGTTTACCGAGGTAAGTACTGCATGCTTTACTCCCATGAGTTTGATAGCCTCAGCTACTCGCTTTGGCTCTTCCTGATCATACTCTGGAGGTCTCCCCGTGGCAACCGCACAAAACGTACAGCTTCGGGTACAAACATTTCCAAGAATCATAAACGTGGCTGTCCCCTCTCCCCAGCATTCGCCCATATTCGGGCAGTTTCCGCTTTCGCAAATGGTATGAAGCTTATGCTGATCTACTAGTCTCCGTACTTTCGCATAATTTTCCCCTACTGGAAGTTTTACTCTAAGCCAGTTTGGTTTTTTCTTTCTTTCCGGATTTTCTACTACTGGTAAATCGATCATACGCTTCAATTCAGATATAACAATGCAAATCTAATCAGGACTAAGAGATTACCCGTTACTTTCGGGTGCCCCAAAACAATGTGAAGAAAACAGAAGAGTAAACAGATTTGTTCGGCTGGGTAGGTACGAGGATGATTTCTTTAGTGAATGCTTCCACCATTACGCCAACTTCCACGCCAGCCACATTGCTTCTATATGTTCCAAATTCAAAAAGGACAGAGCCCTTGGTGTTTAAACCAGGCACAAAATCTGAATCTCCTAACCCTTGAAACAGTTTCCCCGGACCTAGAATAGCACCGGGTGACCCATGTCTGGAGAGTGAAAATTGCTCGTATCTCTGATCCGAGCTTAATACATAATAAGGAGTGACCAGACCAAAGGTGGGGCCAGCTGCTGCTGCCAGGCTGATTTGAACGCCCTGTTGATTTGCCTTCTTGAACATAAGTCTCTCCAGCCCATAATTTGTGCGGATGGCATAGAGATAATTTGACTTTCCGTAAATAAAGCCTGCACCCTGAAGACCAACATACCTGGCCTCACTTGGATGCTTTACGTTAGAGAGTTCCAACCCAAATGTGTGGTAAACATCATTCCCCTTTTTCCGGCTGTGTCGCACCATCAGACCACCAATCAATCCACCATTGGTGTTTTTGTTTATTCCCCAGATCCACTCAGATGTATATTCAAACTCCTCTCCTTCAAAAAGCTGAGCCGATCCCATGAATGGGAGTGTGATAAGAAGAATGATTGAAAGCCTTTTCATCTGCGTGAAACAATAACAAAAATAATGCGCAAAGCCCCTAACTCCTTTGCGCTATTGAATTTAGCTCATCAAAATTGATTGCCGTGTGCGATTCGTGGAAAATTACTTTTCCGTCTTTGATCAAAATCGCTTGAGGAGACTCATGCTTAATTCCATACTTGGAGGCAATCTCATTAGAAATGTCCCGGTGAGCAATCAGGTCTAAAAAATACGGCTCAAAAGCAGCCTCTTCCTGAAATGAACGCTCAAATCTACTTAGGGTCATTGCACTGATTGAGCACCTGGTGCTGTGTTTGAACAACAAAACCGGCTTTTTATATGAGGCTTCATCAACTTTATTTAGTTGATCTATTTGGTTGAGGTGAGTCCATGGCAACTCGACTTTTTCTTTCTTGGAAAATAGGCTTGAAAGCATTGTAATTTCTTAATTATTCCAGATCACCCGTTCTTTCTTGTCGAACTTAGGCTCTTTTACTGGCTCATTAACACCATCAGAGTTTTGCTTGTTCCCATTCATGCGAGTCCAGAAAATATTCCACTTTCTAAGCATTTTTCGAACCTTGGGGTTATTAAACTTCATGGCCAGGTGGTAGTTGCTACTTGGGTGTTGGTCTCCGATTTTTTTGTGTTTAACCTTAAGATCCCCCTCCCACATGGATGACTCTCTGAAGTACTGAGCCTCACCCCATTCTTTTGTGTTACCAAACCAGCCGATTTTAGTACCAGTATACCTGGGGCGTACTTTATAATCTACACCCCTGAACGGTGAGCCCGCAGAATAGCGAGGCTTTACATTGTAATCTTTACCTCTAAATGGCATGCCTTGGGAATATCTGGGATTTACATGATAGTCTTTTCCTCGAAAAGGCATCCCTTGAGAATATCTTGGGTTGACGTTATACCTCTGTCCTCTAAATGGATTAGGTGCTGAATAGCGAGGAGTCACTCTATAGTCTTTACCCCTAAATGGCATCCCTTGAGAATAGCGAGGGGTTACCTTATAGTCTCTGCCTTTGAAAGGACTGCCAGCAGAGTAACGGATATTAACCCTATAGTCTTTGCCTCTAAATGGGTTTCCTTGTGAATAGCGTGGGGTCACCCTGTAATCTTTTCCTCTAAATGGACTTCCTGCAGAATAGCGGATGTTTACTTTATAATCTTTCCCTCTGAAAGGATTCGAAGATGAGTATCTCGGAGTAACACGATAGTCCTTTGCTCTGAATGGATTTCCACCGGAATAGCGAGGCGAAACCTTAAATTGACTCCCCCGAAATGGGTTGCCAAATGAATAGCGTGGGGTCACTTTATAATCACTGCCTCTAAATGGATTGCCACCGGAATATCTCGGAGATGATTTTCGTGTCTTGAAGTTGGCAACACCACCTGAATATCTCGGCCTTACTGAATATCTTTTTTGGCGCTCTCGAGGTGAGGAGTACCTGGGAGAAGTGGAGCCTGAAAGTTTGAACGGAGAGGAGGCGCTGGAGTATCGTGGGGTAGTACGATCACCAGAACTTGGAATACCATCACTTGTTCCCGGATTCTTTTTACTTCTAAAAAAAAGGAATCCTTTACGTTCGACTTTTTTAGTTTTCAGCCTTCTGTCAGAGTCTTCAATTAATTGAGCATCGGCAGAATACACTGCCGTGCCAATTAAAAATGCTATGATCAGAAACCGTTTCATTCACTCCGTCTCACCCAAAGGTTCACAATTTAGGTGATAATCTCAACGATTTGGCCGATTCGATTCGTATCCTATATTTGAATTGGCTCTCCCTGAGCGTTGAGTACTTCAAATTCGGTCAGTGCTTTTGAGCTATCCTCTACCATGTTAACCCAACGGAAATATTTGAAAAACCATTTAGTTCTCCGTGAAAAAACTCCTGCTGTAAAGTAAGTGTACAAATAAGGGTGTAGTGCTACAGTAATTTTCTTTTCGTTTTGTGACTCAAAGAAATACTTAACGGTATTCTCCACCTGATCTGCAACCTGAATGGATGCTGAAATTTTTCCTGTTCCTCCACATGTAGGGCATGCCTCCTTAGTGGTAATGGCTAGTTCCGGTCTCACTCTCTGACGAGTGATTTCCATCAAACCAAACTTTGATAAAGGAAGGATCGTATGCTTTGAGCGATCATCCTTCATTGCTTCTTTCATCTTTGCGTAGAGCTTTTTCTTATTCTCTATTTTTCGCATATCGATGAAATCAACAACGATGATTCCTCCCATATCGCGCAATCTAAGCTGCCTGGCTATTTCTTCTGCAGCATCAAGATTTACCTTGAGTGCTGTATCCTCCTGATTATCTTCTTTGTTGGACTTATTGCCACTGTTCACATCGATTACATGGAGCGCCTCCGTGTGCTCAATGATCAAGTAGCCTCCATTCAGCATACTTACAGACTGACCAAATGAGGTCTTCATCTGCTTCTCAACACCGGTAGCTTCAAATATTTTGGCTTTGCCAGTATACTGCTTGATGATCTTCTCCTTATCCGGAGCTATCCCTTTTACAAAGGTTTTGATCTCCTGGTAGAGATCCTTATCATCTACCTGAATGCTGTCAAAGCTTTCGTTGAGAACATCTCGCAGGATAGAGTTGGCGCGATTCATTTCGCCAATCACCTTGTCACGCACCTTAGCTGTCTTAAGAGCCTGCATGCCCTTATCCCATCGCTCAACAAGGTTTCGAAGGTCTGTATCCAGCTCTTTTACATCCTTTCCTGTAGCCACAGTACGAATGATCACACCAAAACCCTCAGGTTTGATTGAGCTGATAAGACGCTGCAGACGCTTACGTTCGTTTGCGTCTGTAATTTTTTTAGAAACGTTTACCGTATTAGAAAACGGTACCATCACCAGGTATCTACCTGCTAATGACAACTCGCATGAAAGTCGTGGGCCTTTTGTAGAAATGGGCTCCTTTACTACCTGAACCAATACTTTTTGTCCTTTAGTAAGGACCTGATTCATCTTGCCAAGCTTATTAATATCCGGCTCTGTTTTGAAACCTGCGAGCCTTGTGCTGTTCAGCTTCTTTGCCAGTGTTAGCTTGGTAAATTTATTCAGGGATTGGACTTGTGGTCCTAAATCCAGATAGTGTAAAAAGGCATCTTTTTCATATCCAAGATCAATGAAAGCGGCGTTCAATCCCTGAACTACTTTTTTAACTGATCCCAGGTATATGTCACCAACGTTGAAGGTCTGGCCTCCTCCGTCCTGGTGAAATTCTACCAGCCTTTTATCCTTAAGTAAAGCAATACGACATCCTTCGCGAGTTGAGTTAATGATTAGTTCATTACTCATAGCGATTGATTAATGGTGTGTATTACTTCTTCTTGTGTCTGTTTTTTCTAAGTCTCTTTTTTCTCTTGTGAGTGGAGATCTTATGTCTCTTTCTTTTCTTACCGCAAGGCATAATTTCTGTTTTTTAAAATGTTTTCAAAATGTTTTAAAGTCCTTCCAGGTAATCACTCGCCATCATTTTGATAGCTGGAATAGAATCCTGAGAGGCTAAAATTTCCTCCAAAAGCAGGCGTGCCTGCGATTGTTGATTTATTTCTATCATCGAAACCGCCAAGTAAAGTTTTGCTTCATTGTCAGCAGGGTTCAACGATATCAAATTTTCAAATCGTTCCTTGGCTCTCTCAAACTGTCCACTTTGAATAGCCAGTAGGCCAAGGTTTAGAATAGCTTGCCTGTTTGTTTCATCCTGTGCCAAAATTTCTCTCAGCATAGCTACCCCTGCCATAGGGTTTTCTGAAACAACCAACGTCATTGCCAGTCTGTTTTTCAATACCAAATTTGTTGGATCTTTATCCAACAAGCTCTGCAAAATTCCTCTGGCTTTTACAGCATATTCTTTTGCTTGCTCAGGTCCTGGTGACCTCTCATAAGCAGTGAAGTAGATGTCTGCGGCTAGCTCAGATGGGGTTTCTTTCCATCTCTGAATGGCCTCTGCATATCTTGCTGCACTATCCACTATCCCATAATCAAGATAGCGTCTTGCCAAAGAGTGCGCAAAGTTAGCTTTTTTATCAATATTTTCTTCCTCTTCGATTAATCTTCTTAACTCATTGATCTGAGTTTCAACTTCTTGAGGAATTTCCATCGAATGACTTTCTGGACCGCCAACTTCCTGAAGCTGTTCATTCTCTACCACACTGCGGGGTAGCTGAAACAAAACAACCACCAAGGCGGCTGCTCCCAGTACAAGGATTAATTGTGATCTAGTCACTTGATCTTAGGAGAGTTTTTGATTTTCTCTACAAAAATTTTGGATGGCTTAAAAGACGGTATGTAGTGCTCGTCGATCACAATGGCGGTATTTTTTGAGATATTTCTGGCAATCTTCTTCGCTCGCTTTTTGTTAACAAAGCTTCCAAAACCTCTCACGTATACATTCTCTCCATTGGCCATGTTGTTTTTTACTACTGTAAAAAATGCTTCAACAGAGGCCTGTACATCTGCCTTATCAATTCCTGTCTTATCAGATATCTCGTTTATCACATCAGCTTTTGTCACAACTGTCTGGTTTATAGGTGGGTGTTAAAAATTGGGAGGCCAAAATTAAATTTGCACCTTCACATAAAAAAAGGATTTCTAAATTATTAAGCCATCGAAGAGAAAACATTTACCAAAAGGCTAATTAATTGGTACACAGAGAGAAAGCGAGACCTTCCGTGGCGGAAAACGAAAGACCCATATCCCGTTTGGTTGTCCGAGATTATCCTGCAACAGACCAGAGTAGATCAGGGGTTGCCCTATTGGGAACGATTTATGGAGAGCTTCCCAAATATTCATGATTTGGCAAACGCCCCTGAAGAAAAGGTGCTAAGGCTGTGGCAGGGGCTGGGCTATTATAGTAGAGCAAGGAATCTGCATGCCTCGGCTAAACATGTTTCTAAAGATTTGAGTGGAGTTTTTCCACAGTCTTATTCCGAAATCAAAAAACTAAAAGGTGTAGGTCCATATACTGCGGCGGCAATTGCATCTATTTGTTTCGGTGAGGCTACCCCTGTTGTTGATGGAAATGTGTTTCGGTTTGCCTCCAGGTACTTTGGTATTGAAGATGACATCTCTAAGAGTGGAACCCGAAAGATTTTTGAAAGAAAGCTCGAGAAAGCAATTTCCAAGAAACATCCAGGGGCCTTCAATCAAGCAATGATGGAATTTGGTGCTACTGTGTGTTCTCCAAAGCCAAAATGCGAAGAATGCCTGTTTCATATAGAATGCTATGCTTTCAGAAAAAAGATTCAACACACACTTCCTGTAAAAACCGGCAAAACGAAAGTTAGAGATCGTCACTTTAATTATATGGTCATTTCCACGGATGAAGGCTACTTTATGAAAGAACGAACAGAAAAGGATGTGTGGAACGGTCTTTATGATTTTTATTTGATTGAAGGGAAACTGACTGAAGAAAGTGTGCTGAGGCAAATGAAAGAAAAACTAGATCTGAATGGGTTTCAGGTTGAAGATATCACTGAACCTGTTTTGCATATTCTCAGCCATCAAAAAATACTCGCCCGGTTTTATTCTATTAAGATTAGCGGGGATGTCAAAACTCCGGGAGGATTAAAATCATATTCCGTTGAGGAAATGCTAAATTTGCCAAAACCTAAATTGATCGTAAATTACCTACAACGAGTAGGTATCAAATAAAAACACTATGTCTGGAGTAAATAAAGTAATCTTAGTAGGCCGATTGGGCAAAGACCCTGAAGTTCGTCACCTGGAAAATGGTGCAACCGTAGCTAATTTTTCATTGGCTACTTCTGAGACGTACAAAGACCGACAGACTGGTGAGCGAAGAGAACAAACTGAGTGGCACAACGTAGTGCTATGGAGAGGTTTAGCTGAGGTCGCTGAAAAATACGTGAAGAAAGGTGATATGATTTACGTAGAAGGGAAGCTCCGTACCCGATCGTGGGAAAAAGATGGAGTGACCAGATATACTACCGAAGTGGTAGGCGATAATATGACCATGCTAGGTGGCAGTGGAGGTGGATCTTCTCAAAATCAAGGAGGAGACTATAGTAACCAACAGCCTCAGGAGTCCGCACCTGTTCAGGATACGGGTAGCGATGCTTCGGATGACCTCCCTTTTTAGAAACTAAAAGATAGTACTTGGAAACATCACTGGACGACCCATTCCCCACGGTTTTGCTTAGCATGATGGGAGACATGCCCATCTCATTTTACCTGATCAATGGATTGGTGATATTGGTACTGCTGTGCCTATCCGGATTGATTTCAGGGTCTGAAGTGGCCTTCTTTTCATTTTCACATAATGAAATCAAAGAATTTAATAGCTCAATGAGTGTTAACGAAAAGAGAATAAGTCGCCTGCTTTATCATCCCAAAAGGCTACTGGCCACTATTCTCATTCTTAACAATCTTGTGAATATTTTCATTGTGACCATTTCCACTTTTGCCACTTGGCAAATTGTCGGAGAGCAAGGTAAACAGGGTATAACTATTGTTATTCTAACAACTGCCATTACTGTTCTCATCATTTTTTTCGGAGAGATCATCCCAAAAGTATATGCCAATCACAATGGAAAAGAATTTGCCAAACTGACCTCTGGCCTTCTTCTTATTTCTTACAAATTTTTCAAACCCGTTTCTTGGTTTCTAATGTCCGTCACTGGGCTGATCGAAAGGCGCATGGAGAAGAAAGGATATAACCTTTCTGTTGAAGAAATAAATCAGGCGCTGGAAATTTCTGTGGAAAAGGAACAGGTATCTGAGGAAGAAAAGGGGATACTCAAAGGAATCGTAAATTTTGGAACACTCTCTGTAAAACAGGTGATGAAGTCGAGAATGGACATAACTGCCATTGATAAGGAGACGGATTTTCACGAGTTGATGAACCAGATCAATAAGACGGGGTACTCTCGTATTCCAATTTTCACGGAGACTGTAGACAAGATCGATGGTATTCTATATATCAAGGATTTGCTTCCGCATATTGGTGAGGAAGAAGACTTTGAGTGGTCTCAACTTTTGCGCCCAGCTTTTTTCGTGCCTGAGAGCAAAAAGATAGATGACTTGTTTAAAGACTTCCAGGAAAAGCAGGTACACATTGCTGTGGTGATCGATGAGTATGGTGGAACGTCCGGGCTCATTACCATGGAAGACGTGATTGAGGAAATTGTGGGTGAGATCAATGATGAGTTTGACGATGAAAGCGATGTGGCATATAACAAGCTGGACAACAACACCTACATTTTTGAAGGCAAAACCTCGCTAAACGATTTTTGCAAAATCACCAATTCGGATATCTCAATTTTCGATTCCGTAAAAGGAGAGAGTGAGTCTCTGGGCGGACTGCTTCTGGAAATAAATACCAAGCTTCCAAGTGCCGGAGAAAAAATCCGATTCCTAAACTTTGTGTTCACGGTGGTGGCTGTAGATCAAAAAAGAATCAAAAGACTAAGGGTTTATATCAATTCTGACAAGAGTAACGTTGCAGGGTTTGAAGATTAGTCAGAGTTTTGCCTCGTTTATGAAAAACCTTACCATCCTTCTTATCTTCTTTTGTTTTGCCTGTGGTTCTGATTACTTGCCAAAACCAAAAGGCTATAATCGCATCGATCTTCCGGAGGCTGCCTATCAACCCCTCCCTGACAGTCTTCCTTATTTTTTTGAATACTCAAAGCATGCCGATCTTTTGCGAGACTCCAGCTGGATCACCGAACGATACTGGATCAATCTTTACTATCGAGAAATGGGAGCAACCATCCAGATCACTTACAAACCTGTTACAGACTCAATCATTAGGGAATACCTTAGCGATTCATATAAGCTTACCTCTCAACACAACGTGAAAGCTTATGCCATAGAAGAAAGTATTATCGAATTGCCCAATGGGCTGTACGCTTCGTTCACAGAGCTGGAGGGGGAAGTTCCCACACAGGCACAATTTCACATCACCGATCAGGACAGCACCGATCACTTTTTAAGAGGAGCTCTTTACTTCAGGACTGCCACAAAAAATGACTCACTTGCTCCAGTAATCTCATACCTCAAGCAGGACATTCTACACTTGATTACCTCCATGCAATGGAGGGACTTAGCAGATTAATATTTTCATCCGTTTCCTTCTCATTTTCAGTAGAATTATTCTGAAAATCAAGACAATTATCTGACTAAAAATAGAATTTAGTCAGCCAAATAATATTTTTCAATACAATCAATTGTATTTTAATATTTGGTATTATTTCTATTTTATTTAGATATATATTGCCAATCTTTAAAAACACCCAACATTAAACTAAACATTATGAGGAGAATTAATTATGTGTTAAGTCTTGTCGTGTTGGCAAGCTTCACATTTGTTTCATGTTCGGAAGATCAAACTTTGGTTGATGATCTTACTGTCCCACAAGATGTAGTAGCACAAATCGCTGCTCTAGGATTTGATGTGGACAATTTTATTCCTACCAAATTCGAAAATGGTTATCTGGTAGAAGGTGATATCTATCTAACCGACCAAACTATTGCTGAAATGGGTCAGCCAAACAAGCTGGCTTCTAAAGAGCAGTATAGCACTAATAACCTGGTATCAACAGGTGGTAACAGAGTGATCACACTATATGCACCAGTTGGTGGAAATAATGGGTATAGCCCGGGTATGATTGCTGGGCTTGATCTGGCCATCGCGCGTTACAATGCTGAAAACCTTTCACTCTCATTTCAAAGAGTAGCCTCTTCTGGTGGAGCGGATATTGTGATGACACGCCTTAGCAAAAGAGATGAGCGAAGAGGGGTGCTGGGTTCAGCTGGCTTCCCAACTTCTTCAGGCGACCCTTATGGTCAAATTAAAATGAGTGGAATCCTGGAATCTTCTTACGGTTTAAGTACTGCGGGCATTGCTACAATTATCGCTCACGAGATGGGGCACTGCATAGGTTTCCGCCATACCGATTACTTCAACAGAAGTATCTCTTGTGGGGGAAGTGCATCGAATGAAGGAACTGCTGGAGTAGGTGCAAACCATATTCCGGGAACTCCCACAGGCGCTACTGCTTCTGCAAAATCCTGGATGCTGGCCTGTACCGATGGTGGAGACAGACCATTTAACAATGATGATAAAACAGCTCTTAATTATTTGTACTAAAAACGAAACATTAACCTAATGGGTGTTTTAAAGGGAGATTCGTCTCCCTTTTTTATTACCAAATAATCTATCGTTTTTTAAATAATTCTCAGATTATTAAATGGGTTAAAAATAATTTATATAGATTGGCGATTGCTAAAAACACCCAACACTTTAAAATAATTATTATGAGGAGAATTAATTATGTTTTGAGTCTTGTCGTATTGGCAAGCTTCGCTTTCGTTTCATGTACAGAAGATCAAGCTGTTGTTGATGACTTATCTGTACCACAAGATGTAGTAGCACAAATCGCTGCACTAGGATTTGACGTAGACAATTTTATTCCTACCAAATTCGAAAATGGTTACCTGGTAGAAGGTGATATCTATCTAACCGACCAAACCATTGCTGAAATGGGTCAACCAAATAAGTTGGCTTCTGCTGAGCAGTATAGTACTAACAACCTTGTATCAACAGGTGGTAGTAGAACAATCACTATGTATGCTCCTACTGGCAGAAAGGGATACAGTGCTGGTATGATTGCTGGCCTTGACCTGGCCATTGCTAGGTTTAATGCTGAAAATCTTGAAATTTCGTTTCAAAGAGTTAGCTCTTCGGGGGCTGCTGATATTGTAATGAAACGACTCAGCAAAAGAGATGAAAGAAGAGGGGTGCTTGGATCAGCTGGATTCCCAACCAATAGTGGTGATCCTTATGGTCAAATTCTTATGAGTGGTATTCTTGAGTCATCTTATGGATTGAGCACTGAGGGAATTGCAACTATCATTGCACATGAGATGGGGCACTGTATAGGTTTCCGCCACACAGACTTCTTCGACAGAAGCATCTCTTGCGGAGGTGGTACTGCAAATGAAGGAGACGGTGGAGTAGGTGCAAACCACATCCCTGGTACTCCAACCGGAGCTAATGCTTCTCAAAAATCTTGGATGCTGGCTTGTACTGATGGTGGAGATCGTCCATTCAACAATGACGATAAAACTGCACTAGATTACCTATACTAAAAAATAAACATTAACCTAATCGGGTGTTGAGAAAGGGAGCAAAACATGCTCCCTTTTTTTGTGTTTTTATTTTAAAACAAAATATTATATTGCAAGGTGATTAACAATCACCTTTTATTATGAGAAGATGTAAGGTGAACCAAAGGGAGCTGCTCAGCTCCCTTTATTATTTTGGTTAAAACTATCTTAGCCAGATGCACCCATTCTTTGATCGATCCATTGAGTATCTGAAAGGAGTCGGCCCACAGCGAGCCGAAACGCTCAACAAAGAATTGCAGATTTTCACCTTCGGAGATCTACTCCAGCATTATCCATTCCGACATGAAGATCGGAGTAAGTTTTACAGAATCAAAGAGCTACAACCCGACCTCCCCTATGTTCAGCTAATTGGAGAGTTCAAGTCATTTAAAACCATAGGAATTGGTCGAAAGGCGCGATTGGTCGGGGTGTTCGCTGATGAAACGGGAACCATCGAAATGGTCTGGTTTAAAGGTGTGCAGTGGATTCAAAAAAGTCTAACCATCGGGGTGAAGTATGTCGCTTTCGGCAAGGCAACTCTTTTCAATGGTAAGTTCAACATTGCCCACCCTGAGATCGAAATCCAGACAGAAAAAAACACAAAAGGAGGCTACCTCCAACCTGTGTACAACACCACCGAAAAAATGAAAAAGAAAGGGCTGGACAGCAAGTTCTTTTCGAAAGTCATGAAAGTGTTGTTGGTGGAGGCTGTAAATCATATTCCTGAAACACTTCCTCAAAACCTCCTCAATCAATTTCAGCTGATCGATAAAAAAACGGCTGTTGTTTCGATGCACTTTCCAAGAAATGCTACACTGCTTCAGCAAGCACAAAATCGGATGAAGTTTGAGGAGTTATTCTTTGTGCAACTTCGGTTGATCAAACTAAAAATTGCCCGAACGGAAAAGTACCGCGGTGCGATTATCAACAAAAGTGACCTCCTCAACAAGTTCTACGAAAATCATATGCCCTTTGAGCTGACAGGTGCACAAAAGCGAGTGGTCAAAGAGATTTATGCTGACTTCAGATCCGGCCAGCAAATGAATCGACTTGTGCAAGGGGATGTAGGGAGTGGGAAAACCATGGTTGCCTTTCTCTCCATGCTCATCGCCATTGGTTCGGGATTTCAATGTGCCTTTATGGCCCCAACCGAAATATTAGCAGAGCAGCATTTCAAAGGATTACAAGAGCAAGCTAAACCATTGGGCATCCACATTGCCCGTCTTACCGGATCTACACCAAAGTCTGAGCGAAAGCTGATTCATGAAGGATTGATGTCGGGGGTGATCACCATTTTGGTTGGCACGCATGCGCTGCTGGAGGATAAAGTGAAATTTAAAACCCTCGGGCTTGCAGTTATTGATGAGCAGCATCGTTTTGGGGTGGCGCAGAGAGCCAAACTCTGGACCAAAACAAAGGAGGTCTATCCGCATGTACTGGTGATGACTGCCACCCCGATTCCACGTACCCTTGCCATGACCCTTTATGGTGATCTGGATATTTCAGTCATCGATGAACTGCCCGCTGGGAGAAAGCCCATCATCACCCGGCACTTTCGGGACACCAAGCGGCTGGAAATGTTTGGGTTTGTGGAAAAAGAAATCGAAAAAGGACGGCAGGCATACATCGTATATCCGCTCATCGAAGAGTCTGCCACATTGGATTACAAAGATCTGATGGATGGGTATGAAAGCATTAAACGGCGATTTCCCAATTATCAGATTTCGATTGTGCACGGTCGCATGAAGGCCGAGGACAAAGAGTGGGAGATGCAGCGGTTTGTAAAAGGTGAAACCCAAATCATGGTGGCCACCACCGTAATTGAGGTGGGGGTAAATGTGCCGAATGCTTCCATCATGGTCATTGAAAACGCTGAGCGGTTTGGTTTGTCCCAACTCCACCAGCTAAGAGGAAGAGTGGGTCGTGGGGCTGATCAATCTTACTGCATACTTATGACGGGGGTGAAGCTTAGCACCGAAGCACGCACTCGTACCAAAACTATGGTGGACACAACCGATGGGTTTAAAATTGCCGAGGTGGATCTTGCCCTGCGTGGGCCTGGTGACTTGATGGGGACTAGGCAGAGTGGAGCGTTGGACCTCCTGGTTTCGGATTTGGTGAAAGATGGAGAAATATTGAAAACGGCTAGAATTGCCGCACAGGATTTATTGAAAGATGACCCCAAACTAGAGAAGCCCGAACACAGAATGATCAAATCACATATTGATTCATTCAGTAAAAATGCCGTTAATTGGGGGAGAATCTCCTAACTGGGATTAAATGAAAACAAATTACCCAATTTAAAAACATGAGACTAATCACCTATATCACGCTAATAATTACATTTTCTGCTATTCAGGCGCAGAATGAGCAGGAAACTTACAAGGAGGTTTCCGGAAAGCTCGAAGCATATTACAACTCTGGAGATTACAAAATGATCTTTGAGCTTTATTCTCCGGAAATGAAAGCCGCTCTACCTGAAGATAAGTCCACCGCTTTTTTCACGACACTAAGCATGCAGGTAGGTCAAATAAAGGAACGGACTTTCAAAAACTACATGAACAGAACATACGCTGTTTACAAAACCAATTTTGAAAGAGGCGTGCTGGCGCTCAACCTTTCTTTGAACACACAAGGTGAAATCAACGGGTTGCTTTTCAAGCCATATGTGGATGAGTCATTTCCGGTAATTGAACGAAACTCCACTTCGCTAATCCTACCATTTAAAGATGAGTGGACGGTGTTTTGGGGAGGAGAAACCAAGGAGCAAAATTATCATGTTGACTATCCCAACCAGAAAGGAGCCTTTGATCTTATCATTACGGATAAGAATGGGAAATCTTTTAAAGGTGATGGCAAGACTAATGAAGACTATTACGCCTTTGGCAAAGAGCTGATAGCACCATGTGATGGTGAGATTGTTTTGGTGGTGGATGGGGTAAAGGACAACAAACCGGGCGAACTAAACCCGACTTATGTTCCAGGAAATACGGTCATTATCAAAACGGAAAAAGATGAGTTTTTCTTTTTCGCACATTTCAAACAAAACTCCATCGTCCTGAAGCAGGGAGACAAGGTGAAGCAGGGCGACTTGCTAGGGCTCTGTGGAAACTCGGGCAATTCATCCGAACCACATTTACATTTTCACCTACAAAACATTGAAGACTTTAATAGGGCAACTGGGGGTAAAACTTACTTTGAAAAAATTGAAGTAGATGGCGAAGTGAAAGAAGATTACTCCCCGGTAAAAGGTGAAAAAATAAAAAACATAGAGCAGTGAAATCGGAATACATCAAACTCCTCAAAAAACAGATCAGCAAGCTGGACGATGGACAGTTTGACCTGGAAGCCTGGAAAACCAGTGCCATCACCGTTCTTCACCGGATTTTTGGTGAGGGCGATATCCGGGCAAAACAGATTGATCAGCTAAAGATTGATTACAGTAGCTGGGCACTACGTGACTCCAACGCTAACTATAAGCCTGTGGAGACCGCTAAACTCAAAGGCAAAGAAATCCTCAATACGGCCATTGATGAGATTGAGATTTTTGGCGCCCCGGAAAACCATGCTATGGATATGCTTGGTCAGGATTTTGCAAAAAAACTGCAAAACATGAGCGATTCCGAGCGTAAAAAATATTTTGAAGGAATGAAGAAGGATGAGTTGGTGGAGTTGTTGATGAAGTTGACATCTTGAGTTTTCCGTCATTCCGGTTTTTGAGGAACGAAAAATGCCGGAATCTCAATGATAAATGAGATTCCTGAATCCTTCCTTCGTCAGTCTTAGGAATGACGCAGTATCATGTCAGTGCTTAAAATGCCTTACTCCTGTCATCACCATAGCTAAGCCATTTGCATCGCAGTAGTCTATGGAGTCCTGATCTTTGATAGAGCCTCCCGGTTGAATAACTGCAGTAATGCCTGCTTTGTGCGCGATCTCCACACAATCAGGGAACGGGAAGAACGCATCTGATGCCATCACCGCACCATTCAGGTCGAAACCAAACTTGCCTGCTTTTTCAATTGCCTGATTGAGTGCATCCACCCGTGAGGTTTGCCCTACTCCGCTGGCGAGTAGTTGCCCGCCTTTAGCCAGCACAATTGTATTTGATTTTGATTGCTTACAAACCTTAGCAGCAAACAATAAATCCTCCACTTCATCAGCCGTTGGCTGTTTTTTGGTTTTCACTTCCAGGTCGTCTTTGGTCTCAGACTTTAGGTCATAGTCCTGAACGATGGTGCCGTTCAGCAGGCTTTTGTATTGGGTTTGCTGATGCCATGGCTTTTTCTGAACAAGCAGGATTCTGTTTTTCTTCGTTTTCAAAACCTCAAGCGCCTCCACGCTAAATGACGGAGCAATTAAAATTTCGAAGAAAAGGCTGTTCATTTCTTCGGCAGCCTCCTTATCAATTTCCTTGTTGGAAACCAGCACACCGCCAAAGGCTGAGATCGTGTCCGCCGCAAACGCTCGCTGGTAGGCCTCTTTGGTTGTTGATCCGGTGGCAATGCCGCATGCGTTGTTGTGCTTCAAAATTCCAAAAGCCGTTTCATCAAACTCGGCCATCAACTGTACAGCCGCCTCTATGTCCACCAGGTTGTTGTATGAAATTTCCTTACCGTGCAGCTGATCAAAATATTCTGAAAGGTCACCGTAAAAGGTACCCTTCTGATGTGGGTTTTCGCCGTATCTCAATACCCTGCCAGGTCCCGATGAAATTCTAAATTCCGGAAGTTGGTCATTTCCATTCATCCAATTGAAAATGGCCGAATCATAATGGCTGGAAGTCGCAAATGCCTTCGCAGCAAATAACTTTCGTTCCTCCTCTGTTGTTTCGCCGTTTTGATTTTCAAGGATGTTTTGTAAGTCCTGATAATACTGCCTCGAGCTCACCATTACCACATCTTTGTAGTTTTTGGCTCCTGCGCGGATCAGCGCTATCCCTCCGATATCTATTTTTTCAATGATGTCCTCCTCGGAAGCTCCGCTGGCGACCGTCTCCTCAAACGGATATAAGTCCACAATCACCAAATCAATGGGTGGAATCTCAAACTTCCCCGCCTCAACCAGGTCAGACTCATTGTCTCTTCGGTGAAGAATTCCTCCGAAAATTTTTGGGTGCAGTGTTTTCACTCGTCCACCAAAAATGGAAGGATAATCCGTTAGGCTTTCCACAGGTATTACATCTATCCCTAGCTCTTTGATGAATTTCTCTGTACCTCCGGTGCTGTAAATTTTTACTCCTTGCTCGTCCAGTTTACGAACGATTGGCTCCAGGCCGTCCTTGTGAAAAACAGAGATTAGCGCAGACTGAATTTTTTTGGTAGACATGTTTTGTGGGTTGGTTTATTTCAAGGTATGCAAAGTTAACCATCGAGAATGGTTTTAGCTGTTTTGTGCAACGATATAGCTTTCAATTGTTTTAGGAAAATGTGTGTACTCTAAACTGTGGATTTTACTTGCTAGCGAGTCTGGAGTGTCACTAGGCTCCACCTCGCATTTAGCCTGAAAAAGGATTTTTCCTTTGTCGTATTCTTCATTTACCAAATGAATCGTAATGCCAGATTCCTTTTCGCCTGCCTCGATCACAGCTTTATGCACATGATCTCCATACATGCCTTTGCCTCCAAACTTTGGCAGCAGTGAAGGATGAATATTGATGATTCGGTTGGGGAAAGACTTTACAAGAAACTGAGGAATCAGCCATAAAAATCCGGCCAGGATGATGTAATCGATATCTTCCAGTCTTTTGATAAACGAGGAATCACGAAACTGATCGCGTGTGAAAGTTGATGAGGGAATATCTAGTTTTCTGGCTCTTTCATGGACAAAAGCATCAGGTTTGTTTGAGAGAATCTCCTTTACCTGAATATTAGGGTGGGTGTCAAAATACTTGGTAATATTTTCTGCATTACTTCCGCTACCGGATGCCAGAATAGCCAGGTTTACTTGTTTATCCATCATCGCAAAACTAATTCAGAACGCATCCTCAAACACTTCAATGTTTCCCTGGCCATCCACGCACACAATATCAAACCGAATGTCTTTCTGCCAGTTGATTCCATAGATGTACTCTTCAGCTGCTTCTTTGATCCGCTCTTGTTGCGATTCTGAAACAAACGTTTCTGCCTCACCAAAATCCTTCCGACTCCTGTTCTTAACCTCAATGAATATTAGCAGGCTTTCATTTTGCAAGGCGATCAGGTCAATCTCCCCTCGCTTATAGCGGTAGTTTTCTTCCAAAATTTCACAACCTTGTTTTTCATAGCACCGTTTTGCTATTGCTTCACCTACAATACCTTTAGTTTTGCGATCCATGTTTGCTTTTTGGAGTTTAGCGTGTCGAAACCCGACTTAAAGTTAATGTCAGAATTATACCCACTTAAGTTCCGTCCCATTTTCAAAGAAAAGCTTTGGGGAGGTCAGAAAATCAAAACCATTCTCGGAAAAGATTTTGGTGATCTGGACAACTGTGGGGAGACCTGGGAGCTTTCCGGGGTTTCTGGGAATGTCTCTGAAGTGTCTGCTGGGAATTTAACTGGGCAAAAGCTTTCAGATCTGGTCTCGGAGTTTAAGGGTAATCTCGTTGGAAATGTGATTTATGACAAGTTTGGTGAAGAGTTCCCTTTGCTTATCAAATTCATAGATGCGGCAAAAGATCTTTCCATTCAGGTGCACCCAGATGATGAGCTAGCAAAAAAAAGACACAAAGGAGTAGGTAAATCTGAAATGTGGTACATCCTACAGGCTGATAAAGGGTCGTCATTAATAAATGGCTTTGCTAAAGACTCAAACAAAGAAGAATATCTTGAAAACCTTAAATCTGGGAAGTTGGAGGAGCTACTAAACAGGGAAGATGTGAAAGTTGGAGATGTATTCTACCTGCCTGCTGGTAGAGTTCACACAATCGGAAAAGGTTTGTTACTTGCAGAAATTCAACAAACTTCTGATTTTACATACCGCATTTATGATTTTGACCGGGTAGATAAGCATGGAAATAAAAGAGAGCTTCACACAGAGCTCGCTTTGGATGCCATCGACTTTTCAAAGCCGAAATACGTAAAGAGTGCATATGACCAAGTACCCAATCAGACCAACAGCATTGTCTCCACTCAGTACTTCACAACAAACAAGCTAATTCTGAATGAGAAAAAGCAAATACTTAGAAATGAACTTGACTGTTTCAAAATTTACATAGGTGTTGGTGGAAGTGGAAAAATCGGAGGAGAGGAGATTCACCTTGGTGAAGTCATACTCGTCCCTGCCTGTATGAAATCCTACTTCATTGAACCGAATGGAGAACTTGAATTGTTAGAAACTTATATTGAGCTCTAACTCGTGAACAAAAAAACTCAATTCATACACCTCGGACTTAAGGATTACCAGGAAGCCTGGGACTACCAGGAGCAACTATTTAAGGAAACCGTCGATCAGAAAATTAGCAACAGAAAACTGCCGGAAAAAGAACAAATTCAAACTAAAAATTACCTGATCTTCTGCGAGCACCCCCATGTCTACACGCTGGGTAAAAGTGGTGATGAAAATCACCTCCTCGCTAACGAGGCTTTTTTGAAAGAAAAAAAAGCAACCTTCTACAAAATCAACCGCGGAGGCGATATTACTTACCATGGCCCTGGCCAAATCGTGGGATACCCAATTTTGGATTTGGATCATTTTTTTACCGATATCCATAAGTACCTCCGCTTCCTTGAAGAAGCTGTGATCCTAACTCTAAAGGAATATGGTATCGAGGGTGGAAGAGTAGACGGACTAACAGGCGTGTGGCTGGATGGCGGTGAGCCAGGCAAAGCAAGAAAAATCTGTGCACTTGGGGTAAAAAGCAGCAGGTGGGTAACCATGCATGGCTTTGCATTCAACGTCAATACCAATCTTGAATACTTCAACTACATTGTGCCGTGTGGCATCCAGGATAAAGCAGTGACTTCCCTGCAAAAAGAATTGGGCAAGGAAATTGACATCAAGGAAGTAGAGGAAAAACTAAAACACCACCTCTCCTATGTGTTTGAGATGGAGTTGTACTAACTCACCTCTTTACAAACCAATAAGAAATCAAGAAACCAAGCCCGGTCGCCATCACATGCATTAAAGAGATGTGCAGGTCTATTCCTAAAACCGTAAGATTAAAAATTTCGAAGAGCACCGGCATACTCAGCATAATCCATGGTTTTCGACTCCTGGTTGCAAGAGCACCATACACTTGAAACATCCCAATCGAGCCACCCATCCAGTTTCGTTCAAAAGCAAACAGCATAAACTCACTGTCTGGAAAGAAGTGAAGTCCAACGTTATAAAACACACCAAAAAATGGAGCCACTGTCAAGTAGGCTGATAGAAAAATTAGTCCCGTCACTTTAGAACCAAAAATCACCTCGTGTGATTGAACAAAAACCAGAACCCCCAAAACGGATACAAACAAGATATGATCCAGGCCATTGTGAAGAAACAGGGTCGTGAACATGTTCCTTATAAAAACCCAGGGAGCTTCAGTCAGGTTTTTTACCCAAAATGCATACTCGCACTGCAGTGCTAACTGCCACGTTCCCTCACAGTTTCTGGTAGAGGCAAAGCCAAGAACACCTATAATGGTCCAGATGATGACCAAGTATAAAATTGAAAATGATTTTAATCGGATCAACTGACCGAAAGAAATCTGCTCATTACTGGCCCCTTTCCATGGCCATACAAATGGAAAAATTCTTTCCTTTTGAGGGTTATTTTGGTTCATTTGCCTAAAATAGGTATTGTGAGCGTCTTGCAAATAATTGAAACTAAAATCAAACCAAGTTTGTGAAAAAAGACATTGATTTTTCTCCGGTAAAAGATGTGCATGTAGTCATTGGAAAAAGTGACGAAGGGTGGAGGGTTTTCATCATCAACCGAAACAAATCCAAACTGGAAAATGTAATGGTGACATCTCGGGGATACGGAGAAACTAAAACTGAAAAACAAAAGACCTCTATCCTTAGACATATGATCCCGTACATTGAGCCTGGGATGTATGCCCTAATCGAGCCCATTGATGAATCCGTTTTTCACCTTAACAATGAATATTGGGTCAGTTATTTCATTGACGGGCAGGTCTACGACAAAAAGTTTATCTTTGTGCCCGACTCCATCGTTGAAGAAAACCTCATCTTCATTGAAGAGTTAGGAATGAGCGGTATCTTGCATGATTAATTGCTCTATCAAACACTGAGAGACGATATTCTCATAACATAGATCAGGTTAGACAGGGCAAACGAAGTATTAAAACAAACCAAGTTTGCGTAATCACTTTCAAGACTTCCTTATCATTGATATTGAAACCGTCTCAGGAAATGAAAATGTAGAACAACTGCCTCCTGCTCTACAGAAGCACTGGGAACGAAAAGCTGGCTTTATTCGAAACCCTGACGAGAAAACACCAGATGAGCTTTACGGCGATAGGGCTGCTATTTATGCAGAGTTTGGAAAAATCATTGTGATTGGGATGGGTTTTTACCATGAGCAAAAGGGGAAGCCGGCGTTACGGGTCAAATCCATCGCATCCCATGATGAAAAGAAATTATTAACAGAATTTAAAAACTTTATAGAATCAAAATTTGATCAGGATAATCTCAAGCTATGCGCCCACAATGGAAAAGAATTTGATTTTCCATACCTGTGCCGTCGGATGCTGATCAACGATATTAAAATCCCCTGGTCATTAAACATGACAGGGAAGAAACCATGGGAAGTTAATCACATAGATACCATGGAACTATGGAAATTTGGCGATTGGAAAAGTTTCACTTCGCTGGATTTGCTAACCACCATTTTTAACATTCCGTCGAGCAAAAAAGAATTAGACGGATCAATGGTGACAAAAACATATTATGAAGAAAAAGATGGGTTAAAGAAAATTGAGGAATATTGCCAAAAAGATGTGGTAGCCACTGCCCAGCTCTACCTCCGCCTCAACAACTTACCTCTGATCGATCCTGATCAGATAAACATCGTAAAATGACCGCACGGTCGAAAAACAAACAATGAGTAAAAAACGAAAAAAGAAATTAGGAACGAGATCAAAAAATCAAGAACCCAATCACGTAAAAACAATTAAGAATAAGCTTCACGAAGTTTTCGCTCTCAATGATGGAAAATCCTACGGGTACCGTGAGCTAATCCGAAAGCTTCAGCTTAAAGATAAAAAATCAAAAGACTATCTAAAAACCCAGCTCTTCAGTCTGGAGAGTAAAGACAAAATCAGGCGGCTAAGTGACGGAAGATACGTCACCAACGCTGAGACCGAATATATTCAGGGAAAAGTAGACCATGTCAATCCCAACTTCGCATATATTTTGACCCCTGAAGGCGATGATGATATTTGGGTAAAAACCCAGGATCTGAATTTTGCCATTCACGGGGATCTGGTTAATGTCATTCTCACAAAACCCGCAAACAAAGGATTTCGCCCAGAAGGCAAAGTGGTCAACATCCTCAACAGAGAACGAGATGAATTTGTCGGGAGAATTGAGGTGTCCCAAAAGTTCTCTTTTGTAGTCCCGGATAGTAGGCACATCCACTTCGACATCATGGTCTATCCTGAAAAAATCGGGAAAGCAAAACCAAACGATAAGGTATTGGTGAAGATTGACAAATGGCATGATGCGAAAAACAGGAGTCCGCTCGGAACTGTCACAGAAGTGCTGGGTCAGGCTGGAGAAAATGAAGCAGAAATTCATTCGATCATGGCCGAGTTTGGTTTGCCCTTCAGGTTCACTAAGAAAATAGAAAAAGCAGCAGACCAAATTTCTGATTTGATCACCGAAGAGGAAATCAAAAAACGCCGTGATTTTCGTGACATTACCACTTTTACAGTGGACCCACACGATGCAAAAGATTTTGATGATGCATTATCCATCAAGGAAATTGGTGATGGAAAATACGAGATCGGCATTCACATTGCCGATGTGTCTCATTACGTAGAAGAAGGTAGTGAACTGGATAAAGAAGCTGTTGATCGGGCCACTTCCGTTTATCTGGTCGATCGAACCATCCCGATGCTGCCGGAAAGGCTGTCAAACGGACTTTGTTCGCTTCGTCCCAATGAAGAGAAGCTGACCTTTTCAGCTGTTTTTGATATTGATTCAAAAGGAGTGGTTTCCAAAAAGTGGTTCGGACGTACGATCATTAATTCTAATAGGAGGTTTACCTACGAAGAAGCACAAGAACGAATTGAAGGACTGGACAGTGATTTCACTAAAGAAATAGTCACGCTCAACAATATCGCCAAACAGTTGAGGAAAAAGCGCTTTCAGCAGGGAGCTGTGAACTTTGAAACAGTTGAAGTGAAATTTCGACTGGATGAAAAGGGAAAGCCATTGGAAGTAATTCCGAAAGAGCGGAAAGATGCCCATAAGATGATTGAGGAGTTTATGCTATTGGCTAACAAAGAAGTGGCCACTCATATTTACAAGTGGAAAGAGAAAGGCAAAGAGGAAGGTAGCAAAACCTTCGTTTACCGTGTACACGATGATCCGGATCCTGAGAAGCTGAGCACATTTGCTTCGTTTGCAGCGCGGTTTGGCCACAAGGTAGATACGGGTGGTAGCATCTCCCATGGGTTGAACAAGCTCATGGAAAACATTGAAGGGAAGCCTGAGCAAAATGTGCTGGAGTCTCTTGCCATCCGATCCATGGCAAAAGCCAAATACACTACAGACCCAAGAGGCCATTTTGGTTTGGCCTTCGAACATTATACTCACTTTACATCACCAATTAGACGATACCCCGATGTAATGGTCCATCGCCTCCTCGAACACTATCTGCAAGGAGGGAAGAATGTGGGCAATGAAGAGTATGAGCCGCTTTGTATGCATTCTTCAGAGAGAGAAAAGCGAGCAGCTGATGCTGAGCGCGCTTCTATTAAATACAAGCAAGTGGAATTCATGGAAACTATGCTTGGTCAGGAGTTTGAAGGAATTGTTTCCGGGGTAACCGAGTGGGGAATCTTTGTGGAAATCATTCAAACAAAATGTGAAGGAATGATTCGGATGACCGATCTGGACGATGACTTTTACGAGTTTGACGAAAAGCAAATGCGGGTAATTGGAAGAAATAACAAACGAATCATTACATTAGGTGACAAACTAAATGTCCTGGTAGCCAAAACAGACATTGATCGAAGGACGATTGATTTGGAGTTGGTGACAGAAAAATGAATTCACTTAGCAAAAAAGCACTGGATATGCTGGAGTACAATGGGTACTCTTTCAAGCAAACAAGCAAGCAATCCATCTTCAGGAAAACTGGAATGGATCGAGTTGGGCTCACGATTATTATCATTCTTTGTTTGATTTTTATCACTCTTGTTTTTGCGCTCCAATGGTGGGCAGGATTTATAGCTTTAGCCATTGGTTTTTTTGTGTTTCGCCCACTTGTAAATAGAATACCCGGTAGCTTGAAGCTCCTGATCGATCCGGACAACAGAACCTTGGAGCTGGATAACAGAACCAGAATTTTCAACTTTGATCAAATAAGTGGTGTCTATGTCCACTCCAAGTTTGTGGATGAATACTCTAGTGCATTTAAGAGCACAAGTCAGGAGCATCAGATCACAATTGGGTTAGAGCTTACTAATAAGCAGCTAAATCCTCTTTTCAAGCTAATCTCAGATCACGCAAACCCTTCAAAGGAGATGAATGAGGTGCAAAGGTTTATTGAAAATTCAGTGAAATCCGGAAGGTGAGTTATAACGATTTAGGCAAGTTGTAATAGAATCAGTGCTTGATTAATTACCTCCAAAAGGGTGGAATCCTAAAAAATTTCGCTTAATATTAGATTAGATTGAAGTAAAGCTCTGACGCTTTCAAACCAATTTACTCATGAAATCACCTAACCTAAGCAAGGGAGCTGTTCACCTTCTAGAAGAAAATGGCTACTCTTTTAAATCGAAAGATGGCAAAGTAATAATCAAACACAGGAGTAGTTACATGGGGGCTGTTGTCCTCCTCTTTGTTACCCTTTTTCTCTCCATTCCTGTTTTTTCCGCCGGCACTATTTATGGCATTGCTCTCATCGGAATTGTGCTGGGAACTATCATTATAAGTAAAATCTATTTTGCCAAAAGATCAAGCCTTACCATGGACTTGAATCAAAACACCTTCACAGCAAAAGTTGGAACATTTTATCAGGAGGATCAACCCCTTAAAATGATTTCTGAAATAAAACTTAGTTCAAAGTTTGTTGATGAATACACCACTGCCGCTCGAAACTCCGTGGAAGAACACCTGATATCCATAAGCATACAACTAATAACCAAAGAGGAGGTAACTCTCTTTCATTTAAAATCTGATCAGTCTGAGCCTACCCCGGAAATAAACGAGCTATATGAGCTGCTGGAAAGTGCTGTGAAAGAAGCAAAAAGCTGATACGCTTTATAAGGTAAGCTTGCTTCTTATTTGCTAATTTTCAGGAATCACCGAAACCGCCACAGTGAACAAACTAAGATACCTGCAAAAAGAACAAAGTTTCTATCTGTTTCTGATGATTTCCGCCTATGCATCCACCCTGGTCTTTGGCGGTTTTTACTATACGGCGGACATTCCAGAGCTCTACTGGCCTACATTTATAGCATTCTTTTTGTTTGTTTTCTACGGTATTCTTTCCTTCTTTTCGATAGGGCTGGTCGCACTGTTTCGGTTATCTATAATCACAGCGCTGCTAGCATTTTTGAATCAGATATTCTACACAGGTGGTGTGCTCTCTCCAGCACTTGTAGAGCTCCTAATTCCACCCCTTCTTGCCTACTTTTATCGCCCTATTTATGATCGGTACATTTTTATGATTGTATCCGCTGTTGTCATGATCATCATGTACCCTTTGACAGAAGCCGGATACACCTCTAACCTGATTCCTGAAGTCTATGAAAACTCACATGGTATTCTCTGTGCTTTATTTGTATTCACCATTGTTTCCATTTACAGCTTCCTGTTTCGAAATGCGCTGGTGATCAAAAACCAAAAACTGGGAGACTCAATGAAGCAGCTGCAGGAAACCACTCATAAGCTGGTAGAATCAGAAAAAATGGCATCTCTCGGAATGCTCTCTGCTGGTGTGGCACATGAGATAAACAACCCGCTCAATTTCATAAAAGGAGGTGTCGAGATTTTGGAATCAGAACTAAAAGCTGAAAAAGAGCTGAGTTTTGAGGCAGCACCGAGTATTCATGTTATAAAGGAAGGCCTCAACAGAGCTACCGTTATTGTAAATAGCCTGAACCATTTCAGCAGAAACACCGAAGCAATGAATGAACGCTGTAACATTCACGAAATCCTGAATAATAGCCTTGTCATGCTTCAGCCCAAGCTGAAATACAAAGGGACGGTTGTAAAAGAGTTTGACAATTCGGATTTGATCATCTCAGGAAATGAGGGAAAGCTGCATCAGGCGTTTTTAAACCTGATTTCAAATGCGGAGCAAGCAATTGGCTCCACTGGTACGATCACCGTAAAAACGAAAAAGCTGAGTAATAAAATCAGGGTGGAAATAATCGATGATGGCGTAGGTATCAGCAAAGAAAACCTCAATAAAATTAGTGATCCGTTCTTCACCACAAAGCCCGCCGGAAAAGGCACTGGGCTTGGCTTATCCATTACCTACAAAATAATTAAAGAGCACAATGGTGAGATAAAAGTTAGTTCAAAGCCAGGCAAAGGCTCTAAATTTGCCATTTCTTTTAGTTTGTGAAAAGCACCATTCTGTTTGTAGATGATGAGTTGATCAACCTTTTTGTGCTGGAAAAAAGGTTTGAGGAAGAATATTATGTGCTTACCGCACAGTCCGGTCAAGAGGCTCTTCAAAAAATTAATGAGCATCGAGATTCACTAAGTGCAATCATCAGTGACCTACGTATGCCCGAAATGAGTGGGCTGGAGTTGATCCAAAAGCTAAAGACAGAAATTGATATCCCTTGTTTTCTACTCACCGGATATGACAACCACGAGCAAATAAAAGAAGCCATCGAATCAAAGATGGTTTATTGCCAGTTCAAAAAGCCATTTGATTACAACGAAATACATCAAACACTGCAGGAGGTACTTTAGCGGTGTGTTGGTTTCAAGAGGTCAGTCACTGTTTTTACCGGATTAAAAGTAATCAAAGGCACCTCCACAAAGATGGTATTCCAGTTCGCCATACTTCCATTCCAAAGCCCGGGAAGCTCCATAGCAAGTAGTTTCTGCCCATTATGCGATTTTTCTGAAATAAAACCCGTCTCGTCATCTCTATATTTCAGCAAATCAAATTTTTCACCCTTGTAGTTTTTGATTCCACAAACCAGGTCTACCGGGTTGAAATGTGTGCCTGTCTTAAAAATAGATTTTTGCGACTTGTCATCTTTGTCCACTTGCGCAGACTCTACTATTTGAAGTGTCTGATCAGAACCACTTGCTACCCAAAACGGGCCCCCTCCAGGCTCTCCCTCATTTTTCACCATCCCGCATACACGTATTGGTCTGTTTAGCAGCTCTTCAACTTTTTGGTTTGAAAAGTCACCTTTATATCCCAGGTCTTCCAGAAGTCCCCGCGCTTCATCATAAACATCAGCTCCTGACTCAAGTTGACTTAGAAGTGAAAATATTTTTGATTGATAAGTAATTAAAACTCCCGCCAGCGCCTTCTTATATCGAATGGTTTCCTTTTTGATACGATCTGGCACCACATTATCAATATTCTTAATGAAAATAATGTCGGTGCTGATTTGATTCAGGTTTTCGAGCAGAGCGCCATGTCCTGCCGGGCGGAAAAGGAGACTTCCATTATCTAACCTAAACGGAGAAAAATCTGGCTTTGATGCGATGGTGTCTGTTTCAGGTAGTTGTGTACTGTAACCAACCTTGAAATTATCATTCTCACCTAATATCCCGTCAACATGACTTTTGAACGCCTCTAAATGTTCGGGTGAGACAGTAAAATGAACTTTGATTTTACCCTGCTTGTGCGCGTAGGCTTTTGCTTCCACCAAATGTTCGTGAGCAGGAGTTCTAGGCCCTTCTTCATACTCATGAAATTTCAATAGTCCTTTCGGGAGCTGACCATAATTCAGTCCTGTCTGACCCAAAAGGGTTTCGACAATCAGCTTATAACCGCCCCCATTTAATACTTCACCAACTTGCCGATTTTCTCGTTTAATTATTTCACTGGATAATTCTCCGTAGAATGCAAACTCATCCAGTTCTGTAAAAAACTTACCCACTTTTTTTTCTTCCCGGGTGATGAAATCAAAGTTTGATCCATCAAAATGTTCCAAAAACTGAAACAGGGGCTTAAACATGCGGGTTGCTGCTCCCGATGCTGGCACAAACTTGATCACATCCAAATCTTTCCTATCATCGTAGGCCTCAACATAGTGATCAACTTCTTCCTGGCTTAGCTTTATTATACCATCACCAATAGTGGCTGACCGGGTTAGATGTATATGCGGGAAGCCTTTTCTAAATCGATCAAGCTGTTGATCCACTTTTTGGAGTGTAATCCCACGCTTTTTTATCTGCTCTATATCGCTATCTGAAAACATGCTTCTTTCTAATTCGGGGACAAATGTAAATTCAGGCTGTTAAGAAGTTCCATTTCATCTTAAAACAAATTAATTTGGATAGATCAAATTTTTCGCCAAAACAATATGAGCACAGATATTTTCAAAATCGCCCCAACATTTTATGGTATCACAATGGTGCCTCCCGCTTCTTGGAGAGAGTATGGCTATGCACTTCTCATTATTGCGGGCTCAGATGGTGAGGTGTCTGACCCTGAGCTCGAGTGGCTTACTGTAGAGTGTGCACAAGCTGTTGGTGTGGATGAAGAAATTATCGCAGATTGGGAGGAGTTCGATTTTGAGGAATGTGAGCTGGAAGAGATCTTTCATGAGTTCAACACAAAATCATTTGCCAACTTCAACAAACTCTTGATTTATGACGCGATCAGGATGTCAAGTGCAGATGGTGATTATGCTCAAGACGAGCGCGATCAGGTTTACCATGCGGCTCAAATCTTGAAAGTGCCAATGGAAACTGTAATGGCAATAGAAGCATTGGTAGATTTGGAACATGCAGCCAACAAGCTCCGGCTAACTATACTTTAGCCATAAATCTTATTCAGGACATTCGCTAGTCTGATTCCAGCCTGGAGTAACCTTTGATTTAGTAGCTCAATATTATCGTAGCTATATCGGTAACTCAATTCTTTATTCTCAGGCATAGTATCATAGCACTGATTTCGCCATTCTTTCGATTCATTAGCCCAGTCCAGCACATTCAAAGAAGACCATTGGTCCAGCTGATCGTCAGTAGCATGATCTATCCACTCAACATATTCGGTATAGCTATACTGCTGCCCATCAATCATCTCACTATCCCACACCCTATGCAGATTAGAACTCTGCCAGAAATATTCCAGCTTCACATCATTCCCCCCCCTATCTTCTCCATTGCCTACATGAAGGGGCTGATGAATATCGCCGATGAGATGAACCAGACATTTTAGTGCAAAAGCCTCATCTTCATCGGTGAATGATTTTGTCTCCAATTCTTTCATCAAACGCTGAAGTGTCACGATGATATCTCCCTCCTCTGGTGTTCCGGCTTCAGCATACGTTTTTCCGTCAGGAATAGTAGCATAATGCCAGGGCGACATGTGCCGGTAAGTTGCGTCAGACTTTATAAAATCCATGTAATTGCTTACTTCGGCCAGGGTCTCAGTTCCCAAAACAAGCGCAATGTTTTTCTTAGCTTTTTTGGTAAGATGTCGCTCTGCAATCAGCCCTACGATTCTGTGGCCTGTAGCTCCCCACCCGAAGGATTTGAAAGTAATTAGAAAAATAACAGTGATTAGCGAAAACTTCTTCATGGAATAAAGTTAGGCGAATAGAATAAATGAAAGGTGTGTTGATTGTTAAGAAAGTGATAAAAAAGAGAAGGCGTGCCCGAAGAACGGTACACGCCTAATCACCAACCTAACCTAAAAGAAAGTTTTTAAACAAACGTTTGAAGTCTGTTTTATTATGTCTTTAAGAAAACAAGAAGAGAAGAGAGTTGATTCCTTCTTATCCTGAACTCTTTGGTTCTATAAACCCATGTTTTCCACTATATGTTGCAATTGCATCTTGAAATAGTTCATTTTTTAGATGAATTGCCAATTATGATCTATCAACTGCCTTTTTAAGTCAAACATTAAAATCATGCCTGCGTGTTTGAACCATAGGTGAATCAGAAGAGTTTACTTTTGCGACCTATAAAGGATAGAGGGTTTGAATACACATGATTTATTAAGGAAGTACCAGGAAAGCTCTAATGTACAAGCTATAGCCGAGAGCATTGGCAAAAAGAATCAGCTTCGCTTGAAGGGAATTTCAGGGAGCTATGATGCTCTTTTGCTAGCTGCAGTAGCAAAGCGTGCAGGCGGCATACACCTTGTTGTGCTGCATGATTTTGAAGAGGCGTCCTATTTTCAAACTGACTTGTCTAATTTTCTTGAGGATGAGTTTATTGCTTTCCCTTCTTCCTATAAAAAGCCCTATCAGTTTGAGGAAATTGAAAATGCAAACATTCTTCAGCGAGCAGAAGTGCTTAGTGACCTGAACGACAAAGATCATCTGGTCATCATCACATATCCAGAGGCTTTGTCAGAAAAAGTGATTAACAAACGGTCGCTCGTTTCAAACACTTTTACTGCACGGTCCGGAGAGCAACTTGACACTGAGTTTCTATCGGACCTTCTTCTAACCTATGATTTTGAAAAAACGGACTTTGTTTACGAGCCTGGTCAATTCTCTGTCAGGGGGGGTATCGTCGATGTTTTTTCCTATGCCCATGAGCGACCTTACAGGCTGGAATTGTTTGGAGATGAGATTGAGTCAATTCGTGAGTTTGATCCTGAGAGTCAGCTGTCAACCAAGGAGCTCGATCATATTTCGCTGATTCCAAATGTGCAGACCAAGCTGGTAACAGAGGAGCGTCAGTCTTTCCTTGAGTACATTCCAAAAGAAACCACTATCTGGCTAAAGGATTACCAGCAATCCCTCGACATTATAGATAAGTCATTTCACAAGGTTGAAGAACAATTTCAGACTATTCGTGAAATGAGTGGTGATTCCAAGCTGATCACATCACCAGAACAATTATTCGAAACGCAGGATTCTTTTACCTCATCTCTTGAAAGTTTCACCAAGATAGAATTTGGGAAGCGCTTCTATATTCAACCTGATGAGGAGCTCACATTGGCAACCCGACCGCAACCTTCTTTTCATAAGAATTTTACATTGCTTGCAGAAAACCTCCGGGAGCTACAGCAAACCAGCTATCAAAAATTTATTGCTGCAGAGTCTTTCAAGCAAATCGAGCGATTGGAAACAATCTTTGAGGAAATTGATCCTGAGATCAAATTTGAAGGAGTGACTGCTTCCTTACGCGAGGGGTTTATTGATGATCACGAAGAGCTTTGTGTTTATACAGATCATCAAATCTTCGATCGGTTTCATCGATACAAAGGCAAAGAAAAGTTTACCAAAAGCAAGGCGCTCACCCTCAAGGAGCTAAAAACACTGCAGCCAGGAGATTTCGTCACTCACATCGACTATGGGGTTGGACGATTTGCCGGGCTGGATACCGTGGATGTCGGAAACAATAAACAAGAAGCAATCCGATTGGTTTATCGGGATGATGATTTGCTTTATGTCTCCCTTCATTCGCTACATAAAATTTCAAAGTATTCCGGTAAGGAAGGAGAGCCTCCATCCATCAACAAACTGGGATCCCCAGATTGGGAGAATAAGAAAAAGAAGGTCAAGAAAAAAGTTAAGGACATTGCCAAGGACTTGATTGAACTCTACGCGAAACGAAAAGCTGCCAGAGGGTATGCTTTCCCGGCAGATGATTATTTGCAGGCAGAGCTTGAGTCTTCCTTCATGTATCAGGACACACCTGATCAGTCCATGGCTACCTCTGATGTAAAAGCTGACATGGAGCTCGAACACCCGATGGATCGACTGGTCTGTGGCGATGTGGGGTTTGGGAAAACAGAAATTGCGATCCGTGCAGCCTTTAAAGCGGTTAATTCCGGAAAACAGGTGGCTGTGTTGGTTCCAACCACCATTCTGGCTATGCAGCACCACCGAACGTTTGCTTCACGTTTAGAAAATATGCCGGTGAGCATCGATTACATCAATCGTTTCAAAACATCCAAGCAAATCACAGACATTAAGAAAAGGGTAAAAGAAGGAAAAATCGATATTCTGATCGGTACGCACCGAATCGTAAATAAGGATATCGAGTTCAAAGATCTTGGCCTAATGATTATAGATGAGGAGCAGAAGTTTGGGGTAAAAGTGAAAGAACGATTGAAAGATATGCGTGTGAATGTTGACGCATTGACCTTGACCGCAACTCCAATTCCAAGAACACTTCATTTTTCCCTGATGGGAGCAAGAGACTTGTCTATTATTTCCACACCACCCCCCAACAGAAGACCGGTAACGACAGAGTTGCATGAGTTTAATGAAGAGGTAATTCGAGATGCAGTTAGCCATGAGCTGAGAAGAGGGGGTCAGGTTTTCATGGTTCACAATCGGGTAAGCGATATCGAGCAGGTCGGCAATATGATATTCAAGTTGGTTCCCGATGCAAGAATCGGTATAGCTCATGGTCAGATGGAAGGACCAAAGTTGGAAAAAGTTATGCTCAAGTTCATTGAGGGAGATTACGATGTTTTGGTTTCGACTAACATCATTGAAAGTGGATTGGATATCCCGAATGCAAACACCATCATTATAAACAATGCCCACATGTTTGGGCTTTCGGATCTTCACCAGATGAGGGGTCGTGTAGGCAGGTCGAACACAAAGGCCTACTGCTTTATGCTTACCCCTCCAGCATCGGCACTTACGAGTGATGCCAGAAAGAGGCTGAATACACTTGAAGAATTTTCCGATCTTGGGGATGGATTCAAAGTCGCCATGCGTGATCTGGACATTCGCGGAGCAGGAAACCTGTTGGGTGCAGAACAAAGCGGTTTTATCAATGACATTGGGTTTGATATGTATCACAAAATTTTGGATGAGGCTGTGCAAGAGCTTAAAGAGGGTGAGTACAAGGAGCTTTTTGAAACTGATCTTTTGAAGAACAAGGAGGTGCTGGACAAAATGGTGGAGGACTGCAACATAGAAACTGATTTTGAGGCACTCATTCCTGAGAGTTATGTAAGCAACATCTCTGAAAGGCTAGGGTTATACACCCAACTAGATGATTTAAAAACTGAAGATGAATTGGTAGATTTCATCAAAATGATGAAAGATCGATTTGGCCCACTTCCGAATGGCGTGAAAAACCTAACCGAAACAGTCAGATTAAGGTGGAAGGCGATGCAAATCGGTTTTGAAAAGGTGACGATAAAAGGCAATAAAATGCGATGCTACATTTCTGATAAAAAACCACCTGAGTATTTCCAATCCGAAAGATTTGGTAACGTTTTGGCCTTCATCAAATCAAACCCACACGATAGCAAAATGAAGGAAGTAAAAAATAAGCTATTAATCAGTGTGGAAAATGTAGGCTCTGTTGAAAATGCCGGGCAGGTGATTAATCAGATGCATTCACCGCTTGCTCATGCCTAATATTTGTTCAAAATCACACAATAAATGTGCATAATCTGGCATTAGATCAATAGGTTTAATCTAAAATCCATTGACTTACGATGGGTTTTTTGAAATATTTGTGTTTATTAGTACGTTGAAACGTTTCAAGACAAATTCAAACGGTGTTATGAAAAATTATGTGAGAGCAGCCAGAAGCATTGGTTACTTTGCTATTGCTGCAGCTTTTTTAAGCGCTTGTAACTTTATTAAAGGTAGCGGAGGAGCTCCTTCCGCAGAAAATCCGGGCTTTGCCAGTTCTGCCACCGGCCTGGAGTTTAACGAAGAAGGTGGTTTTCAAGTAAATGATTTTCAGGGACAGCCAGACGGACCAAACCTTATTTTTATTGAGGGTGGTCGAACTGTGCTAGGTTCCTTCGAAGAAGATGTTGTTTATGCGCACGATAACCTGGAGAGAGCTGTAACTGTTGCTTCATTCTACATGGATGAAACGGAGGTTGCAAACATCCACTGGTTGGAGTATGAATATTACATCAAGCAAGACTCAGACGAGTATTACTGGAGAAATAACCTCCCTGATACAACTGTTTGGGCAAAAGATCTTGCTTACAACGATCCATATGTAAATAGTTACTACAGATACCCTGGATTCAGATACTTCCCTGTGGTGGGAGTAAACTGGAGACAAGCTGTAAACTACTCTAAATGGAGAACTACAGTTGTAAACTTAAAATTAGCTGAGGATGCAGGATACCTTGATCCGGTAGCATCAGGAGACGATGCTTTTGCTGGTGCAGAAGGTGGAGACCTATCTGCTTCAGCAGGAACTGTGCCTGGCTTAACATCTGGTGTAGTACTTCCTGGCTACAGACTTCCAACAGAAGCTGAGTGGGAATATGCAGCTCAGGCACTTATCGGTACTCAGTGGTTAGACGAAAACCAAACTCACAGAAGACTTTATCCTTGGGATGGTCACGCATTGAGAAATCCTTACGGAAAAAGCATGGGATATTTCCTTGCCAACTTTAAAAGAGGAAATGGTGACTATGCCGGTATCGCTGGTAAGTTGAATGACGGTGCAATGATTACAACTTACATCTACGACTATCCACCGAATGATTTCGGTCTTTACAACATGGCTGGAAATGTGAATGAGTGGGTGCAGGATGTATACAGACCGCTTTCATTCCAGGACATGGATGATCTGAACCCTGCGCGAAGAGATGCAATATTAGATTCAGAGACAGGATACGATGCAGATTATTCATTCATTGGGCGAGAAGCTCCGTATGAAGAAGCAGAATGGGTTAAAACCTCAGGTCTTCAAAAATCTTTCAATGCAGATAACCCTCCAATGAAAAGGTTGAGAGTATACAAAGGTGGTTCATGGGCTGACGTAGCTTACTGGCTATCTCCTGGAACCAGAAGATTCCTTTTCGAGGATTCTGCAACTTCAACCATTGGATTCCGATGCGCAATGATCCGCGCAGGGTCTAATTTCTAAGAATTTAAATCTCACAGATTTTTCAATGAGGCTGTTCGAAAGAACAGCCTTTTTTATTTGCCCCTCGCAATGCATGCAATATGAATAGCGGCTGCATTTGCCTCTATCAAGCGATCACACAACATACCAACGGTAGCTCCTGTAGTAATCACATCATCTACAATCAGGATAGACATACCAGTGAGATCACGATCTACCTTTGAGTAGACATTTTCAAGGTTTCGCCAACGCTGAACCTTGCTTTTCCTTGTTTGGCTTTGTGTGGCGACAAGTCGAGTCACTAAGTTCAGCTCAACAGGCTTTTCAAGAGTTTCAGATAGCCCTTCAGCAATACACTCGCTCTGGTTAAATCCTCGTTTTCGTTTCTTAGATTTATGAAGCGGTACGGGAATGATAAAATCAACATCCGTGCCCATCTCAGAAAGATTAGGCGCAAACCAGTAACCCAAAAGAATACCTAGGTCCTTCTTGCCTTTATATTTCAATTGATGCAGTAATTTTTGAGCAATGCCGCCTTTATGAAAATACATAAATGCGGTTGCTGACTTTATCTTTGGTTCAAAGACAAATTTTCTATGCAAATCATTTGATTCAAGCTTGTGATCATTTGTTCGCGGAAGGTCTATTTTGCAGGGAGTACATAAATAATCCTCTGCGGATATCAATGACTGCTGGCAGTTTATGCAGTTTTGAGGAAAGATCAGGGAAATAAAATCCTTCAGCATTCTCAGAAAATTAATGATAAATAATGGTTTTTAAAAAGGATTTGGATCTACAGAAGGAATGGGTAGCATTACTATATAAAATCAAAGATGTAACGGGTAAGCGTCCAGCAGATTTAAATTCAGTTCTTTTTTTGATTGGAGTGCAAGAGCTTGGCCAGGGAACAAAGGCTTTTTCCAAAGAAGAGAAACAGGATATACTACATATTGCGATTTGCAAAGTCCTTTCCCTGGCTGGATACTATGAACTGGAGGGGCGAGATAAGGATGGATGGCCTCATTGGAAGCTTGTAAAAAAGCTTCCTCGTTTTGATTTACTTGAGCAGGAAAAACTGTTAAAAATTCAGATTTTAGAGTATTTCAATGAAGAAATTGGTTGGTAACATGCACCTTTGATTGGCATTGTCCGTTTACAACCCAACAATGAGTGGCTTAATTCAAATAAAGGATCGGCTTGAGGCTTTTAAGAGAAGGTACTATTTCCGGCAGCTACTGCTGGGGGTGTTGATCTTTCTGATCATAAACTCAGCTGTTTTTTTGTTCATTAGTGGTCTCGAGCATCAGTTTTGGCTTGGTGTGGCGGGAAGGTCCATTCTGTTTTTTGGTTTTTTGCTATTAATTATAGTTTCAGGATACACTTTGGTGGCTAAACCGGGCCTTTCACTTGCCAACATCAAAAAAGGCATAAGTGATGAAGAGGCTGCTGGCATTATCTCAAAACACTTCCCTGAAATCGAAGATCGGCTACTAAACACCTTGCAACTTGGAAAACAAGCAGGCAATGAACTGCTGCTCGCTGCAATCGAAAAAAAATCATCAAACTTCAATCAGTTTGCGTTCATTCAAGCTGTAGACTTCAAACCAATAAAAAAATATAGCCTGATACTCATTGCTGTTGCTGCTACATTCGGACTTGTTTCATTCATCAGCCCATCTCTATTAACTGAAGGTTCGAGCAGGATTGTTTACTTCAAGAAAGAGTTTATTCCAAAAGCACCGTTTCAGTTTGAGTTAAAGAATGATGACCTGAAAGCATTCCGAGGAGAAGATTTCACCATTGAAGTGCAGGTTGTTGGTGATCAGTTGCCGGAGACTATCACTCTTTTGGAAGATGGTAAATCATCAAAATCTGCTAGTCTGCTTAAAGAAGCTAGTTTTTCTTTCTCTTTTCCAAAAATTCAATCTAGTAAAAGCATCCGGTTCGAAGCAGCGGGTTTCATCTCAAAAACATACAAAATTGAGGTAAATGATCGCCCAGATCTGGTTTCTATGCTTATCAGAGTACAAGAGCCTGAGTATACCGGGGGTCAGAGAAAAACAATTGAGAACACCGCCAACTTAACTCTACTGGAGGGGTCATCAGTTACTTGGGATATTAAAACTTTAGCTACTGATAGTGCTCATTTCGTATTCAACAATGACAAATCCGGGATTCCGAGAACAAATGAGAACAACTTTATTATTGAAAAAAGAATATTAAATTCTGGAATATATCAGGTTGACTTATTCAATAAATATAGCAGAAACAAGTCCGAGCTTTCTTACACCATCGATGTGATCAAGGATCAATATCCTGAAATTTTTGCTCAATACTTCCCAGACTCCACAACTTATGAAGAGATCACCTTTGCAGGATCTATTTCAGATGATTACGGATTTAGCGGCCTAAACATCAATTACAAAAAGGCCAATCAAAAAAAGTTTACAAGAATACCACTCGATATAAATCAACAGGCGAGAAGTCAAAGTTATTTTGCCAGCTGGAATTTGGATACGCTGAACCTGAAAACCGGCGAGTCTTTGGAGGTGTATATGAGTGTAGTCGATAATGACGGTGTACATGGCCCAAAAGAAACTAAGGCCGCCTCTTTTATCCTACAAACTCCAGACTCAGAAGCAATATCTTCTCTAATTTCTGAAAAACAGAATAATGTAGAAGACCAACTTGGAGCAACAGAAAAGAAGGCAGAGGAAATTGCCAACAGACTAGAAGAAATAGAGGAACGGTTGAAATCTGAGCAAAAATTTGACTGGCAGGAGAAAAAGCTTCTCAACGATGTGATTGAGGATAGAGAAAAGCTATCTGAGGAAATCGAAAAGCTTAAAAAGCAACATGAGGAGTTGATGAAGTCAAGCAAGCGATTTCAAAACCAAAGCGCTCAACAGCAAGAAAAGAATCAAAAACTCCAAGAGCTCCTAAATGAAATGATGGACGAAGAGACTATGAAGCTTTATGAAAAGCTAAAAGAGTTGATGAAAGAAAACAGCTCATCAGACCAGGTCTCTCAGGAATTAAATGAACTGAAGAAAAGTGAGCAAAATCTGGAGCGAGACCTTGAGCGAGCTCTAGAGCTTTTTAAGCGACTGAAAATGGAAAGCGCCTTAGAGCAAAACCTACAGAAACTCGATACGCTTGGCAAACAACAAGAACAAATCGCCGAGAATGATGCTAGTAAAGAAGCCCAAGAGCAGATAAATAAAGAGTTTGATGAGTTCAGAGAAAAGATGGACGAGATTCAAAAGCTAAATCAAGAACTCAAGCGGCCAGAGGCGATGGAAGACTTTGAGCTAGAGGAAAGGCAGATTTCGAAAGAGCTTCGCGAAATCATAGAGCAGATGCAACAAGAAAAGGAGGGTAATGACGAGCAATCGGAGAGTAATGAAAACTCTGGTGATTCAGACCAAAAAAACAAACAACAGAGTGGGGAACAAAATTCATCTCAAAAAAATCAACCTAAGAATATTCAGCAAAAACAGAAAAATGCTGCACAAAAAATGCAAAACTTAAGCAAGAAGCTCTCAAACATGCAAGGCGGTATGCAAATGGAAATGATGCAAGCAAACCTTGATCAGCTGAGAGATATTTTGGACAACCTTGTTAAGCTGTCATTTAATCAGGAAGAGATCATGCTTGAGATGCGAGAAGTAAACCAGTCGGATCCACGATTTCTCGAACTTTCCCAAAATCAGTTAAAGCTTAAGGATGATGCGAAGGTGATACAGGACAGTCTGCTATCACTTGCCTCCAAGGTGGTGCAGATATCTTCTTATGTCACCCGTGAAGTAGGCGCCATCAATGAAAACATAGATGAGGCTATTGACTTTCTCAAAGACAGAAATCGAGGGAGAGCCCTGTCAAGTCAGCAATTTGCTATGACATCCATTAACAATCTTGCACTTCTTTTGGATGACACTATGCAGCAAATGCAAATGTCCATGTCTGAGGCTATGGGCAACTCTAGCTCCGGACAGAAGAAACAACCTCAAGGAATGCCAGACTTGCAAGAGCTGCAAAATCAATTAGGAGAAAAAATCAATGAGCTAAAAGGATCAGGAAAATCAGGAAGAGAGCTTTCTGAAGAACTAGCCCGGTTAGCAGCTGAGCAGGAGATGATTCGAAGGCAAATGGAAATGCTCAAGGAAGCACAGGATGGTAAGCCCGGTGGCGGACTAGGGGGGGATGACATGAAGCGAGCCATTGATATGATGGAGCAAAATGAAGTAGACTTGGTAAACAAAAAATTAACTCAGCAACTCATTAATCGCCAAAAGCAGATAATGACAAGAATGCTGGAAGCAGAAAAAGCACAAAGAAATCAGGAAATGGATGAAGAGAGGGAGGCAGAACAACCCAAAGTTATCACCCGGGAAATGCCTCCTGGATTCGAAAAATATCTCGAGTTGAAGAAAAAAGAGATCGAACTTTTAAAAACTATTCCTTTAGAATTAAATCCATTTTATAAAAAAGAAGTAAACGACTATTTTAGACGCTTAAGTTCAGACGAAGAGAATGATTGACAACATTCAAATACAAATTCCATCACTTCCGGAGAATATTCGGATTGTTGAAAGCTTTATAGATAATGCAAAAGATCAATATAACCTGGATGATGACATCTATGGGAATATCATGATTGCGGTAACAGAATCGGTAAACAACGCGATAGTCCATGGCAATCAATCTGATAGTAAAAAGAATGTTCATCTTCAACTTGCACTTGAAAAGACACTAATCAAATTCACCATCAAAGATGAAGGTGCAGGTTTTGATTACAACAACCTCCCAGACCCCACCCTTCCTGAAAATATTAGCAAGCCGGGTGGTAGAGGAATTTTTCTAATGAAAAACCTTTGTGATGAAGTTTCTTTCAAAAATGAAGGACGAATCGCAGAGCTCAGCTTCTACCTTTCGTAATGAAAATTCAGTATCACGCTGAGGACACAGACTTTCTTCCTTCTAATCAAGACGAACTTTCGGAATGGGTTTCTGCGGTAATTAAATCCCATGATTACATTCTAGAAGAAATAAACTACATCTTTTGCTCTGATGAATATCTGCTGGAAATAAACAAAGAGCATCTCCTGCATGATTACTTCACTGACATAATCACCTTTGACAACTCTGATGAGGAGAACATCATCGAGTCCGACATCTTTATAAGCGTGGATCGCGTAAAAGACAACTCCACAACACAAGGTGTGCCCTTTGAAAGAGAGCTGAACAGGGTGATGATACATGGCATACTTCATCTTCTAGGTTTTGGCGATAAGACCGAAGCTGAAAAAAACCTAATGAGAGAAAAAGAAGACGCCTGTTTATCTTTGCTAAAAAATTAACGTTCCACGTGAAACATTGATGCGTGGTGACTGTTTAGGTTCCACGTGAAACATTAAAAATTTATGCTTCAAGATTACGATATTATTGTAGTGGGTGCTGGCCATGCGGGGTGTGAAGCAGCTGCGGCTGCAGCAAACATGGGATCAAAAGTGTTGTTGGTTACCATGAATATGAACACTATTGCTCATATGTCATGTAACCCAGCCATGGGAGGCATTGCCAAAGGACAGATCATTAGAGAAATTGATGCGCTCGGTGGATACTCCGGGCTAGTGACCGATAAGTCTATGATTCAGTTTAGAATGCTAAACAGATCTAAAGGCCCGGCAATGTGGAGTCCCAGGGCACAATCGGACAGAATGAAGTTCGCAGAAGAGTGGAGGTGGTCTCTTGAAGCAATTCCAAATCTTGACTTCTGGCAAGAGATGGTCAATGGACTTCTTGTAAAGGATGGAAGAGTGATTGGTGTTAAAACCGGAATTGGTTTGGAGATAAAAGCCAAGGCTGTAATATTGACAAACGGGACCTTCCTCAATGGGCTTATCCATATCGGAGAAAAACAGTTTGGTGGTGGAAGGTCTGGTGAAAGAGCAGCTACTGGGATAACGGAGCAATTAGTGAATCTTGGGTTTGAGGCTGGCAGGATGAAAACAGGCACTCCACCTCGAGTGGATGGTAGGTCTCTAGACTATACCAAAATGGAAGAGCAGGAAGGAGATGAAATACCAGGAAAGTTTTCATATCTGGATTCATCAAAGCCATTAACTCAACAAAGGAGCTGCCATATTACATACACTAATCCTGAAGTGCATGAAATTCTGCAGACAGGATTTGAGCAGTCCCCGATGTTTACGGGTAGAATTCAAGGTCTGGGTCCAAGGTACTGTCCATCCATTGAAGACAAAATAAACAGATTTGCAGAGCGGGATCGTCATCAAATCTTCGTAGAGCCAGAAGGGTGGAATACAGTAGAGATATATGTCAATGGCTTCTCCACATCCCTTCCCGAACATGTTCAGTACAAAGCACTCACCAAAGTTCCAGGATTCGAAAATGTCAAGATGTTTAGACCTGGCTATGCCATTGAATATGATTTTTTCCCACCGACACAATTGTCAAACACTCTTGAAACTAAACTAATTGAGAACCTTTATTTCGCAGGTCAAATAAACGGTACCACAGGATACGAAGAAGCCGCTTGTCAGGGCATGATGGCAGGCATCAATGCGCATCAAAAAGTGCAGGAAAAAGAAGCATTCATTCTTAAGAGAAACCAAGCATACATTGGTGTACTTATAGATGACTTGATAAACAAGGGCACTGAAGAGCCATACCGAATGTTTACATCCAGGGCTGAGTTTAGGTTGCTACTACGTCAGGATAATGCTGATTTAAGGCTGACAGAAATGAGTCACAAAATTGGTTTAGCGACAGATGAAAGATTAAATAAGGTAAAGCACAAAAAATCAGAAACCGAGAAATTAATAAAAATCCTTAATGAGGCTCAGTTTAAACCAAGTGAAGCAGAAGATAAACTTGCGTCATTGTCATCCGCTCCCATAAAGGATCGCTCATCTCTTGCAACTATTTTGAAAAGACCTGAAATATCTATTTATGATTTCAAGATCTTTTCCGGTGAAGTAGAAAAAGCACTTGACTCCTTTTCCGCTGAGGTCATTGAGCAAGCAGAGATTCAAATCAAGTATCACACCTACATTGAGAGAGAACAGCAGAACTCTGAGAAAATGAACAATCTTGAAAATCTCAAAATCAACAAATCATTTGACTACAACAAGCTTGTTTCCTTATCAGCTGAAGCACGTGAAAAACTATTAAAAATAAAACCCGAAACCCTTGGACAAGCATCCAGAATCAGTGGAGTTTCTCCTTCAGATGTATCAGTTTTAATGGTTTATCTTGGTAGATAATGTACGAGAAGATTGAAGAGTGTCCTGTCTGTAAACACACGCAGTTTGACAATCACCTTATTTGCGATGACCACTCTGTTTCCGGTGAAAGTTTCGCTTTGGTAAAGTGCACCAAGTGTCAACTCATTTTTACCAATCCAAGACCTGCAAAGGATCACATTATTAAATATTATCAGAGCGACCAGTATATATCACACACTGACAATGCGAACTCACCAATACATTTTATCTATAAACTGGTAAGAACATATACTCTACGTCAAAAACTTAGCCTAGTCAATCAGTACTCAAAAAAAGGATCAATCTTAGATTATGGTTGTGGAACTGGTGATTTTCTCAAGCTCTGCAATAAAAATAATTGGCAAGCTTTTGGGTATGAACCTGATGAGGCAGCAAGAAGCATTTCCATAAAGAAAAACCCGAGATCAATTGTTGATTCTATAGACAAGCTTGACACTAAACTTGATGTAATTACGGCATGGCATGTGATTGAGCACGTACATGAATTAAATATGACAATCAAATCATTAAAAGGTAAACTAAAGGATGGAGGCTACCTTTTCATGGCAGTTCCCAATCATAAGTCTTTCGATGCGGAGCACTATAAGGAATACTGGGCTGCATATGATGTACCCAGACATCTATATCATTTTGATCAAGACTCCATGAAATCATTTGCCAGTCACTTCAAATTGAAATTAGTAGATACCTTACCCATGAAGTTTGATTCTTATTATGTATCAATGCTCAGTGAAAAATATAAGAATGGCGGTAATCTTTTAAGCTCAATAAGAACAGGATTTCAATCTAACCAAAGTGCCAAAAAGACAAATAACTATTCCAGCTTAATCTACATACTCCAAAAATGAAGCAGCTTCTATACATAATACTTTTCATACTTTTTATAGACTTAAGCTTTCAGCAATGTGCCAATCCGGGCAGACCAACTGGCGGACCTAAAGACACTATCCCTCCAACACTACTCTACGCAAATCCTACAAATGGTACCACAAACTTTTCATCAAGTACAATCGAGCTTGAGTTTTCAGAATTCATCAATGCAGACAAGCTGAAGCAACAATTAATCATTACTCCAAAAACAAGTATTACCTACAAATCCATAGTAAAAAGAAACAAGCTAATCATCAAGCTCAACAATAGGCTCAATGACTCAACAACCTACAATTTCAACTTTGCAAATGGAATCACCGATATAACCGAGAAAAATCCAGCAGTCAATCTATCTGTCGCCTTTAGTACAGGTGCATTCATTGACAGCTTGTCTGTCAGAGGCTATGTAGAAGAACTATTGACAAAAGAGCCTGGCAAAGGGTATGTTGTCGGACTTTATCCATTCTCTGATACCCTTGATTATTTCACACAAAATCCAATGTATTTCACCACTGCCAATGACTCTGGAAGTTTCAAAATAAATTATATTAAAACAGGTAAGTATAAAATATTGGCTTTTAATGATGACAATAAGAATCTTCTATTAGATCCCGAAACCGAATCACATGGTTTTCTCAGTACCACTATTGTGCTCGACTCAGCAACAAAAGTAGAGCCAATCAGATGTATTCTTCAAAATGTAAAACCATTATCACTTATCAATGCCAGACCAACTGGCCCTTATGTGGAAGTTAAATTCAACAAACAAGTTGATTCTTATCAGCTAACACCTTCAAACTTATCTCACAATATTGTCGGAGAAAACAAAGACGTTATTAGAATTTACAAACCAACCCAAATCAATTACAAAGATTCCATCCAATCATTCATAAAAGCCTATGACAGCTTAGGCAACATAGTCGATGATACAATAAAGTATGTATTCATTGAATCCAATAGGAAACCAGCAACATTCTCCTATTCATTTGACAAACAAAGTTTGCCTCTCGAAGACAATCCTACAATTGCATTGACTTTTAATAAACCGATCACATTTGTAGATACATCCAAACTGATATTTAAATCAGATACTACATTTACTTATGCCACTAAAAAATCAATCTCTTTTAACTACAACAGAACAAAAGCTACTATTGATTTCTTCCTCAATGCTGATTCAATAAAAGCTGCGTTTGAAAAAACAAGACCTAAGGATTCAAGTGCTACAGATACAACTTCCAGATTGACTAACCTTAGACCAAAATCTAATCAGAACAAAAGTGCTATTTCTCTTTTTGCTGAAAAAGGAGCATTCATAACGGTAGAAAATGACACTTCGAAAACTAATTCCATACAACTACAAGAACCATCTGTCCCTAAATTCGGAAAAATTAAACTCACCCTTACCACTGATCATACTCACTTCACCCTTCAACTGATCAACTCAAAAAAGAAAGTTGCATATTCCCTGCAAAACCAAAAAACAACAATCCTTTCTGTTGTACCTGACACTTACAAAATCAGAATTCTTATTGATGACAACAAGGACGGAAAGTGGTCCTTCGGAAATCTTCTCAACAATGAAGAGCCAGAACAAGTATTCCTTTATCCAGAAGAGACATCCGTTCGTGAAAACTGGGAGATTGACCTGGGTATAACTTTCTAATTAGGGTGGATAACTCCACAGTTCTTAGTGGATAATTCAGACTTCATATCTAATTAACACAATCGCTTTAATACGTCAAATTATAACTTTATTCAATTCCTTATTTATAGACATTTTACCCAATCAACTAAACCAAAAAGATTCCCACAGAATCACATATTATCTTATCAACAAAATTTCCTAACTAATTAATTTTCAAATACTTTAGGTGTTGATAGACTGTGAAGTAGAATTGATAGATTCTAACCTTATAAACAAATCAATTTTCCAAATAAAAATCTAAAATCTTATCCACGTATCCACAGCCTTAGTAATAGAAATAGTTTTTAATTAAACCTTATATATATAATATAGGTATGTATATAAGTTAGCTGAAGAAACATGCTCCGTAAAATTCTTATACATCTCTTACTCCCACTTAATATCATAATGGCGCAGAGTCATGAGGATATCGAGTTGGCCAATGAATATTACCAGCAAGGTGATTTGGAGAAAGCAAAAATTCTTTATCAGGAGCTGGCGCAAAATCCTTACAATGTTCAGCTTATTGCCAGCAATTACTTGACTCTGTTGAAATCCACCGGCGACTTTTCTGAGGCTGAGAGATTCCTCACAAATGCTATCAGAAGATTTGCATCCAATGTTCAATTTCAGTCAAACCTTGCCGGTGTGTATGCTGAGTCCGGTGATCTTAGCAAGCTCGATAAATACATAACTGATCTTCGAAAAGAATCCAGATCTAATCCATTTCAGCTCAGTATTCTGGCTCAGTACCTTGCTAACGAACAACTGTACGAGCAAGCACTACTATTTTTTCAGGATAGTAGGGAAGTTCGCAACAACCCGACCGTGCATGCCCTCGAGATGGCATCCATCTACAGGATGATCAATGATAAATCATCGATGATCGAAGAATACCTCAACTATGCTTCAGATAGTCCAAACAGGTTGAGCTACATAAAAAATTTGCTTCAGAGCTTTATTCAGGAAGATGAAGAACTTGACGAATTGGAAAACACGCTCATTCGTAAAATGCAAGAGGATCCAGAGGATACAAAATTTGCAGAACTCCTACTTTGGGTCGAGCTTCAACGTAAAAATTTTTACGGCGCATTTATTCAAGCCAGAGCGGTAGACAAAAGAAACGATCAGCCCGGAGACAGATCCATGGATATTGGAAGGATAGCCCTGGAGAACAATGCGTATGAAGATGCGGCAGAAATTTTCGCCTATGTTGCTAAGCAATATCCAACATCCAGAAATTATCAATTTGCCAGAAGACTTTGGATGGAAGCGAAAGAACAAAAAATAAAAAATACCTATCCGGTTAGCCAGGAAGACATTCGGGATCTGGCCAATCAATATCAACTTTTGTACAACGAACTTTATCCGTCTCAGACATCCTTTGATGCGTTGAGAAGCAAGGCGCTTTTGCATGCATTTTATTTAGATGAAATTGACATAGCAGCTCAATACCTAAATCAGCTGGTACAAAATCCTCGAGCCGGTATGCAGCTTATCTCTCAAAGCAAATTGGATCTCGGAGATATTTACTTACTAAAAGGAGAGCCCTGGGAGGCAACACTACTTTATTCACAAGTAGAAAAAGCCTATAAAAGTCATGAGCTGGGATATGATGCAAAACTGAGAAATGCAAGACTGCATTACTTTACAGGAAACTTTGCTCTGGCCAAAGGCCATCTGGATATTCTGAAAAAAAACACGACACGGGAAATATCCAATGATGCAATTTCACTCGGCATGCTGATCACAGACAACACAGCACTGGACACTACAGATGCGGTGATGCAGGAATTTGCCAATATTGAACTTCTAATTTTCCAAAACAAAAAAGCTCAGGCGAATCACAGACTCTCAGAAATGCTTGATCAGTACATGCATCACTCCATTACTGATGAGATATTCTGGCTGAAATCGAAGCTTGAATTGGAAGTGGGAAATACGCAAAGTGCCATCGATTATCTGGATAGAATTTTAGCATCTTATTCCTACGATATTCTGGCTGATGATGCCGCATTTAAAAAGGCAGAAATTGTTGAACAACAACTCAAGGATGTAGAGCAAGCCAAAACTCTGTATCAACAATTTCTAATCGAATATCCAGGGAGTATGTATGCAGCGGAAGCCAGAAAGAGATTCCGTCAGCTACGAGGAGATTTTATCAACTAGGGGGAGCACTGCTGTTTGCTTTATTTTTTTAAGAACCATCATACTCTGCACCAGTCGGATATTATTAAGCTTCGCTAATTTTTTATTTACAAACTCAGCGTACTCATCCATATCCCGGACAAGCACCTTCAATAAAAAATCGAATGAGCCGGCAAGGTGATAGCACTCCATCACCTCAGAAAATTGAGTGATCCCTTCTTCAAACTCCCTGAGATATTCCGACTTGTGAGACTCTAGTGTCACAGATGAAAACACCTCAAACCCAAAACCGGCCTTCTTCGGATTTACAGAAGCATGATAACCCGTAATAAGTCCATTACGCTCCAATCGCCTTAACCGCTCATATATGGGAGTAATGCTTAGACCCAACTCAGCACTTAATTCCTTCATTGTAAGCTTTCCATTCTTTTGAAGTAGAGACACAAGCTTCCGATCTATCTTATCCATTCTTTCTCTTTGTTCTAAGGTTTAAGATCAATTTTAGAAAAAAAATCTATATATCTAATTTATTATAGTTGATTTATCTAGTACTATTTCATATCTAAGATAAATCAACCATTTTCGATTAAAATATCGAAGCAATGGAAAAATTCAGCCCGGAAAGTTTAATGATGTCATATGGTTTTAAGCCAGCCCTTTCTGAGGGAGCGATTAAGCCACCTATTTTTCAAACTTCAACGTTTGTTTTCAAAAGTGCGGAGCACGGAAAAGCATTTTTCGAGCAGGCCTACGGCCTAAGAGAAAAAGATGAGGGGGAGGAACTAGGGTTGATTTACAGTAGGCTGAATAATCCTGATCTCGAAATTTTGGAAAACAGGCTGACCCTGTGGGATCAGGCAGAAGATGCAGCGGTGTTTGAAAGCGGCATGGGGGCAATCACGACTGTATTGCTACAGTTTCTTGCTCCCGGAGATTTGCTCCTACATAGCAATCCGATTTATGGTGGTACAGATCATTTTGTAAAACATGTTCTTCCAAAGTTTGGTATCAATGTGATGGGTTTTGATCCGAATCAGAGCCAGGAGGAAATAGAGCAAATGGTGGAGGAAAGTGGCCACAGTTTAAAAATGATTTATGTGGAAACTCCTGCAAACCCAACTAACCATCTGGTGGATTTGGAGATGTGCAGGTCAATAGCTGAAAAATTTAAAACGGAAGAATACCGACCACTTATTGCGGTGGACAACACCTACATGGGTCCGCTTTGGCAGCATCCGCTAAAGCATGGAGCTGATTTGGTTCTTTATTCTGCAACCAAGTATATCGGAGGCCATAGCGATGTGATAGCTGGAGCTTGTCTTGGCAGCAAAGAGCTCATCGCTGAAGTAAAAGGCATGCGAACATTTTTGGGAAATATGGCTGGTCCATGGACGGGTTGGTTGCTGCTTAGAAGTTTGGAAACACTCAAAGTGAGAATGGAGCGTCAGGCTGAAAATGCAGCGTATGTTTACCAAGCTTTAAAAGATCACCCAAAAGTTAAAACCATTCATTACCTCGGTGCGCTGAAAGAAGGAACTAAACAGCATGAAATTTTCAAAAAACAATTTTCATCTGCTGGTGCGATGCTTTCCATTATTCTAGAAGGCGGTGAAAAGGAATCATTCAAATTTTTGAACAACCTCCAGCTGATAAAACTAGCAGTGAGTTTGGGTAGTACGGAATCATTGGCTCAGCATCCAGCCTCAATGACCCATGCAGGAGTAGATCCGGAAGAACGAAAGAAATACGGAATCACCGATAATCTGGTTCGCGTTTCTGTGGGCGTGGAAAATCCGAAGGACCTGGTTTGGGATATGGAGCAGGCGCTAGAAAAGGTTTAAACTCTACAATAAAACCAACCTTGGGGGAACCGGCTCCATCAATGACGGGTCTGGTGAGAAGTGTTTTTTGAGAAATCCATTCATTTCATCAATGGTTTTGTCGGAAAGAAGTGGAAGCAGTTCCTCCATTACCTCTCCAGAAATCATATAAGGTGGATTTTCCATATTCACCTTACGCCCCTTGCAGTGTGCATAGATCTGATATTCACGACAGTCATTCACACCGGTCTTTTTGATCATACAATTTTTGAGTCCTTCTTCCGGACTTTGAAACTGCATCTCTAGGCGGGACTGAACATCTATGTTTTCCTGAAAGTACTGCATCATGCTTTTCCAAGATTCCTGTGAGATCTCTTTTCGCATTCGTTCGGCACAGTCCATACATATCGCATAGTCAAAAACGGTATCTTTAGCAGAGTATCCTTCATAATTCTTAACCGCTTTCTCAATAATGTATTCGGTTTCATCATCGAGCAGATACTTTTCGCACTCAATGCATCGCTCAAAAGGAGCATTGGTTTCAAATGAATAAAACTCTCTCGGAATATCATTTTCTTGCATAGCCCAAAGCTAACCGGAAAAGCAGATGAGAGAAAAAATAGTATGCATGCATAACAAATTTTGCTATATTTGAACCATACTGTACCAATATGAAAAGAGAAGAAACGGTCGACTATAACATTAAAGGGTTGTGGCACAGCATTTCTCGGATGTACAATCAGTACGGGGCAAAGTATGACGTTACAGCCTCCACAGGTTTTGTTCTCTTAAACATTGATGTGGAAAACGGAACACCAGCTACCAAAATTGCACCGCTACTAGGTATGGAATCCAGAAGCCTTACTCGTATGCTTAAGGCAATGGAGGAAAAGGGCTGGGTATATCGTGAGAAGGACCCAACCGATGGTCGTTCAGTCAGAATTTTTTTATCGGATATCGGTAAAGAAAAAAGAGAGCTTTCGAGAAGAGCGGTTCGGGAATTCAACACGAAGATTCGGACACTTATACCTCAAAGTGATCTAACAAGCTTTTTTAAAGTTGTCCAACAAATTAATGCAATCATTGACGACCCTTCTTTGTTTGATAAAATAGCAGAGGAGATTTCAAAAGAATTTGCAGGCAATGGACTCTTACACAATCATTAACTCACAGAATAAAAAATATAAAACCTAAAATGAAACGAACCATTAAGAAAGCAGCAGTTTTGGGATCCGGAATCATGGGATCACGTATTGCCTGTCACTTCGCCAATATTGGCGTAGAAGTGATTTTGCTTGATATCGTGCCTCGTGACCTTTCTGATAAAGAAAAGGAAAATCCCGCTGCAAGAAACAAGTTGGTAAATGATGCTCTTCAATCTGCCATCAAATCAAATCCTTCTCCGCTTTATGATAAGTCAAAAGCGAAGTTGATCGAAACAGGAAACTTTGATGATGATATGAAGCGCATCAAAGAGGTAGACTGGATCATTGAGGTGGTGGTTGAAAATCTTGAAATCAAGAAATCACTGTTTGAGAAAGTAGAGCAGCACAGAGAACCAGGAACGCTGATTACCTCCAACACATCTGGCATTCCAATTCACTTGATGCTGGATGGTAGAAGCGAGGATTTTCAAAAGCATTTTTGTGGCACCCACTTTTTTAACCCGCCGCGATATCTGAGGCTTTTGGAGATTATCCCCACACCAAAGACAGATCCTGAAATCGTCGATTTCTTCATTCATTATGGAGATCTTTATCTTGGAAAAGAGACAGTACTTTGTAAAGACACACCGGCATTTATTGCGAACAGAATTGGAGTATATGGGATGATGTCTACCATTCATGTCGTGGATGAGTTGGGGCTTACGGTCAATGAAGTAGATAAACTAACCGGTCCGGTAATTGGACATGCAAAATCAGCAACCTTCAGAACATCGGATGTGGTAGGGCTGGATACGCTAGTCAATGTTTCGAACAACTTGTATGCGGCTCTTGAGAAAGATGAATCGAGAGATAAATTCAAACTCCCTCGAGTGGTTCAGAAGCTTTCGGATGAAAAGTGGCTTGGAGATAAAACCGGACAAGGCTTTTACAAAAAAGTAAAGAAAGACGGTAAATCAGAAATACTTGAGCTCAACCTAAAAACTTTTGAATACGAGGAGAAATCTAAGGCAAAGTTTGATGTAATGGACAAAACCAAAAACATGGAAGATGTCCGTGATCGACTGCCTGTATTGTTGAAGGATGAAGGAAAAGCTGGCGAGTTTTATCGCAAGACGTTCTATGATCTTTTCAAATATTGCTCGAACCGAATTCCTGAAATAGCAGATGAATTGTACCGCATTGATCAGGCAGTAGCTGCGGGTTTTGCCTGGGAGCTAGGCCCATTCGAATCCTGGGATGTATTGGGAGTAGAGGAGACAACTGCGAAAATGAAAGAAGCAGGAATGGAGCCTGCAAAATGGGTGGACGAAATGTTGAGTGCAGGAAACAAGTCATTTTACAAATTTGAAAATGGTAAAAAGCACTACTACGATATCCCTTCTAAATCCTATAAAGTAATTCCAGGAACTGAAGGCCTTGTTTTCCTTGATGCGTATAAAGCAAATAATGTCGTATGGGAGAAAGCAGGTGCTACCATTTATGATATTGGTGATGGCGTTCTCAATCTTGAGTTCCACACAAAAATGAATTCGGTAGATGCGGATGTTATCGAAGGTATTAACACTGCTATCACGATGGCCGAGAAAGATTACCGGGGAGTGGTTATTGGTAATGAAGGCCAAAACTTCTCAGCTGGTGCAAACCTGGCGATGCTTTTTATGTATGCGGTAGATCAGGAATTTGACGAAATCGACCTGATGGTACGTACGTTCCAAAACACCATGACGAAAGCAAGGTTCTCGAGTGTACCCGTAGTGGCGGCAACATCCGGACTTGTTTTGGGAGGTGGTTGTGAGCTTTCGCTTCATTGTGATGCCATACAAGCTCATGCAGAATCATATGTCGGATTGGTTGAAGTTGGTGTCGGTTTAATACCCGGAGGTGGAGGAACCAAAGAGATGACACTTCGAGCAGCGGATGATTTCACGCCTGGAGATCCAGAGTTGAACACATTGCAGGAATACTTCATGAACATCGCTACAGCTAAAGTGGCCACTTCTGCTGCTGAAGCGAGAAACATGCACATTCTTAGAGGTGGAGATGAAATCACGCTCAATAGAACAAGGTTATTGACCGATGCTAAGGAAAAAGTATTGGCATTAGCGGACGCTGGATATACTCAACCCGTTGAACGAACAGATATAAAGGTTCAGGGTAAAGCAGCATTGGCAATGTTTCATGCAGGAATCAGTGGAATGCAGTACGGTAATTACATTTCGGAGCATGATAAAAAGATTGGACAGAAACTTGCCTGGATTATGGCAGGGGGAGACCTATCTGCTCCAGCGGAAGTTTCAGAGCAATATCTGTTGGATCTTGAAAGAGAAGCATTCTTGAGTCTTTGTGGCGAGCCAAAAACATTGGAACGAATTCAAAGTATTCTTTTCAAGGGTAAACCTCTTCGTAATTAGACATTAGATGTAAGAATCTAGACATAAGATTATGCACAACTTCAGAGACTTCAATGTTTGGAAAAGAGGAACAGAATTGGTTAAGAACATTTATTCGGCTACTTCTGATTTTCCAAGTGAAGAGAAATTTGGAATCACATCTCAGATAAGAAGGTGTGCTGTTTCGATTCCATCCAACATTGCGGAAGGTTCAGGAAGAAAAACGGATAAAGATTTTTCTAACTTTCTCTCAATATCGCTTGGATCACAATACGAACTCGAAACACAACTTATAGTCAGTAGTTCACTTGGTTTTTTACAAGAAAAAGTACTAGAAGAATTATTAAATGAGTTAAATGAAATTCAAAGAATGACGAGAGCATTAATTGATAAATTCTCTTAAATCTTTCGTCTTTTCTCTTAAATCTAAAATATAAAAACATGAACGCATATATAGTAGCAGGATATAGATCGGCGGTAGGCAGGGCCAAAAAAGGAGGTTTTCGTTTCTACCGTCCGGATGATTTAGCAGCAGATGTGATCAAACATCTTGTAGGATCAATCAAAGATTTTGATGCCACCCGAGTGGACGACCTTATTGTGGGGAATGCAATTCCGGAGGCAGAGCAAGGACTTCAAATGGGCAGGTACATTTCACTTCTTTCTCTTCCTATTTCTGTTCCGGGTATGATTATCAATAGATACTGTGGTTCAGGCCTGGAAGCAATTCATCTAGCTTGTGCAAGGATTCACTCAGGCACGGCTGATTGTATCATCGCTGGAGGCACAGAGTCCATGTCGCTTGTCCCAATGATGGGATACAAGGCAGCCCTCAACTGGAAAATTGCCAAAGACCACCCAGAGTATTACTTAAACATGGGACTCACGGCTGAAGAAGTTGCAAAGGATTTCAACATTTCTGCAGATGACTCAAACCAGTTTGCGATGGAATCGCATCAAAAGGCAGCCAAGGCAATCAAAGAAGGAAAGTTCAAAGATGAGATCGTTCCGATTACTGTGGAAGAAACTTTTGTTGGTGAAGATGGGAAACGGCACAAAAAAGAATTTGTGGTGGATACCGATGAGTGTGTGAGAGAAGAAACCAACATGGAAGGTCTGGCAAAGCTTCGACCAGCATTTAAGCAAGGCGGACAAGTGACAGCCGGAAACTCTTCTCCAACTTCTGATGGTGCAGCTTTTGTGATGGTGATGAGTGAGAAGATGGTGAAGGAGCACAACCTGGAGCCAATTGCGCAAATGATTAGCTACACAGCAGCAGGTGTGGATCCGCGAATTATGGGAATCGGACCGGTGGAAGCAGTGCCAAAAGCACTGAAGCAGGCGGGAATTAAGCAAAATGATCTTGATCTTGTTGAGTTGAATGAAGCTTTTGCAGCTCAATCTCTGGGAGTGATCAGAGGCTTGGATTTGGATACAAGTAAATTGAATGTAAACGGAGGAGCAATTGCACTTGGGCACCCGCTAGGATGTACCGGAGCAAAACTTTCTATCTCTCTATTCAACGAAATGAGAAGAAGAAAAAGTAAATACGGAATGGTAACCGCTTGTGTAGGTGGAGGCCAGGGAGTTGCAGGAATCTATGAGTTTCTGAATTAAAACATGTAGTAGTAGCGGTTAGTAATGAAATGGCCATTCATCTGCCAACTGGTGGATGAATGGCCTTTATTATTTATCACCAAGTCGTCTTAGTGTCTTAACTTGGCTAAAAAATAACTTCTTAAAAAATGAGAAAAATTCTATCACTTACCATCTTGTCTGCATGGTCGTTGGTATCAATAGGTCAGACAGATAAAGAGCTGGCAGACAAATCTGTAAATCAGGGAATCATAAAAAGTCACATTGGATTCTTAGCCTCAGACGAACTAAAGGGAAGAGATACCCCATCGGAAGGCCTTAAGATTGCTGCAAAATATATTGAAAGCCGATTTGTGGAGTATGGTGTACAATTGGCACCAGGCATGGACAGTTATTTCCAGCCGGTTCCTATGAAAAAGGTAAGCCCACCGGAATCGGGCACTATTAAAATTGGTGAAACAGAGTTGAAACTCAACGATGACTTTGTGATAATGGATGGAAGCTCTTCTATTTCCAACCAACCATTCTTTTATGCGGAATACGCAATGCCTGAAGAACTGAATAGGGCTGACGTGGAAGGAAAGGTTGTTTTTGCTCTGTGTGGAGATGGAAAAAGCCAGAGTCCTCAGGAGTGGTTTACTCTAGCTGGTGAAAAAAGAAAGAAGGTTAAAGAACTAGGTGGAATGGCATTGGTTGAGCTTTATAATAGTCCACAAATTCCCTGGAATTTTTTGGTTAGATATCTAAACAGGGAGCAAGTAGTAATAGATGAGGGAGACGATAATGAACAGTCAATGGCTCATATCTGGCTCAACAGATCTGCTGATGATGTTTCATTTTTGGAGTCTGGCACTTCAGCTTCTATTGATATTCCGGCCAGCAAATCAGAAAAGTTTACCTCTCAAAACATCGTAGGTTACCTACCCGGAGCAGATGACAAGTTGAAAGAGGAATTTGTTGTTTATTCCGCTCACTATGATCATGTTGGAATTGGACAGGCAGATGCAAACGGAGATAGCATCTACAATGGTTCAAGAGACAATGCGGTAGGAACTGTGACAGTTTTAAGTGCCGCACAAAACTTAGCGTTAAACCCGACAAAGAGGTCTGCCCTTTTCGTACTCTTCACCGGAGAGGAAAAAGGCCTGTTGGGGAGCAAGGCATTTGTAGATAATTCTCCGATTGACCTAAGTAAGATCGTATACTGTTTCAATTCAGATAATGGAGGATATAATGACACCTCCAAAGCAACAATCATTGGGCTGACCAGGACGACAGCTGAAGAAATGATCATCGAAGCATGTAAGGCATTTGGATTGGAGGCAATAGAAGATCCCGCACCAGAGCAAGGCCTCTTCGATCGCTCGGACAATGTAAGGTTTGCGGTGAAGGGAATACCGGCACCAACTTTCAGCATGGGTTTTACTGCGTTTGATGACGAAATCACCAAGTACTATCACCAGGCGGGTGACAACCCCAACACGTTGGACTATGTGTATTTGGAAAGATTTTTCAAGAGCTATGTTTATGCCTGCCGCTTGATTGGAAACAGCAAGAAAGCGCCTTTCTGGGTGAAGGGGGATAAATATTACGATTCAGGTAAAGAGCTCTACAAGTAAGCAAAACAAAAAAGGCCCGAAAAAGGGCCTTTTGTATTTTAACAGGATTGGTAGTGTGGATTTTACTAAAATGTTTTTGTTGAAAATACCTGGGAGTCCACTATGTGAGTGAGATAGTTGGCAAACCAAAGGATTAAGCGAAAACCTTGGACTCCCGGTATCTTCATAGATTAACCATCAACCTAAGAGCTTATCATCTATTTTGAATAAATGACAATATGAAATTAGGAAAGTGCCAGGATTGAATTTTGCGTGAAAACACCCCGTAGTGCGCCTTAAAATCACAATGCTCTGAAAAACAATTAGTTATAAAAAAATTGAATTTTGGAATTACCCAAAAACAGGTAGAACAATACCCAAAAGTGGGTAGTAGCTAAATGGTTGCTATTCCGTTCTGAAAAGCGAACTTTACCAGACCAACGGCATTTTTTGCCTTTGTTTTTTTCATGAGGTTCTTTCGGTGGGTGTGTACGGTCTGTTCACTCACAAAAAGTTTCTCACCTATTTCTTTCATCGTGAGTTCCTGACAAATAAGCTGAAGGATTTCAATTTCTCTAGGGCTTATGTCGGCGCGTCGGGCTACACCTTTATCAATGCCATTCTTCTGGATTTTCTTATGAAGAGCCTTTGAGACTAGCTGATTATAGTAAAAGTCATTGTTCGTTACCGACACAATTGCCTTATGTACTTCCTCTGGGTCGGCATTTTTTAAGAGGTAACTGTGAACACCAATTTCAATCAAATCAGAAATGATCTGAAGTGAGTCATGCATTGAAACCATGATGATCTTTACCTCAGGATATTTCGAAACAATTTTTTTAGCCGTTTCCCACCCATCGAGCACGGGCATTTCCAGATCCAGAAGTATAAGGTCAAAGTTGTTTTCGGAAAGTTTTTCAAGTGCCTGCTTCCCGTTTTCAGCTTCATCTACACTTCCCACCTCGTCGAAGGAATCCAGTAACATCATGGTGCCTCGTCTGAAAAGGGTATGGTCATCAGTGACCAAAATGCTTAGGTTGTCTGGTTGGTTCATCTCACGCTCACTTCATCTTGAAATTAATCAATTGAGCGGTCTATTACCAAATTTACTTTTGCTCCACCTTCATTTTTGTTTTCAAAAGACACACTTGCATTTATGGCCTGCGCCCTGTTTTTGATATTTAGTAAGCCCATTCCCTGGCTGTTTTCCAAAACTTCGGAAGGAAAGCCCTTTCCATTATCGGCGTATTGGATTTTCAATTGGGAACCAGCTTTAGCAAGAGAAAACTCTACTTCTGTGGCGTCAGCATGTTTAATAGTATTATTCAAAAGCTCTTGAACAATCCTAAAAAGCATCAACGAATTTTGCCGATCCAATTCTTCTTCAGTATTCCACTGAGTGATTATTATAGATAAAGAATCACCCGACACCTTATCAAAAAGGTCTTCGACAGCACGTTTTAATCCATATTTATCCAGTATGATTGGCATCATCTGATGCGAGATGCCCCGAACCTGAGAGATGGTGTCATCCAGGTGACCAAGAACAGGTCCCAGCGTTTGAATGTCGCCTTTCCTTTTAGCTACTTCCAGGTTCAGCTTGATGGTGGAGAGCATAGCTCCAACCCCATCGTGCAGTTCTGTTCCCAGTCGATTTCGCTCGGCTTCCTGAGATTTTAGGGTAGCATTGAGCATTTCAGTTTGATGCTTAGTCTTCACTTCCTGTATCTCCAGCTCATTTTCCAGTACCCTCCTACGGTATAGCAACACAAAGAACACCACGGAAAAAGCCATCAGCATAACCCCAATGGTTCCAATGATCACAAGCAAAATGACTTTACTTTCCATTTACTTTCGGATTTGGAAAAAGATCATGATCAAGCTGTTGTGAGAATCCACTTTCTGAAGAGAACATCTGCGAATACCCGAGTAACGGTTCAGGTCAGCCAAAATCCAGTATACATCAGAAGACGTCAATTTTGTATTTTATTCTTGGCATGATACGCTTTGGAGAAAGCATACAAAAACCAAAGAGCTCCACCAAAGATAAGCCCTGTCCCATACACCACGATATTAACGATGATTTCAATCATGCGGCTTCAGCTGGTTTTAGAGTGTCAGGATATCCTTTGTCGATTAGGACAAGGGCATAGAAAAGGATGAAGTTTTTACCAACATTAGCAATCAGATTTATTATCCATACAATCGTATATGCTTCAGAAGATATTTGTAAATCAAATACTAAATAGTTGTTAAAAATATTTTGAAGAAATAGCATACTGTAGTAGACAAAAAAGGAGGTTGCTATCCAAAAAACGGGATGATATTTCAATTTTTCCCCAGGCCTTTTTAAAAGTTGAAAATGAAGGTATAGCGAAAGAATTATGAATGAAATATTACTCCACAAGAAAACAAATGTGTTTGACTCTGTGAAACTGTAAAAGAAGATAAATGAGATAGATGCACCAAGAACAAAGCCTGCTACTAAACCTGTTAATAAGGTTTTTGGTATGTTAATAACCTTTTTAAAAGTCCAAAGTACGAGGAAAAAGTTTATTATTAACCAACAATTTCCAATAATAAAGCTGTTTGGGTAAACCAATCGTATAAAAAAATAATTTAATGTATCAGCCAAGAAAGATGCAAAAAGGATCAAAAATAATCCTGAAGCTACTTGGTTTACTTTTAGTTTGGTGAATAGATAATACAGGATTCCAGCGATAGCTGAAATCCTACTTAAATCCGTTAACCAATCATTAAAGGCTTCCAAGCTTATATTCCTTCAGGACATTTTGGAGGACAAGATTCGCTAAAGTCGGCAGGATCATCTCCCGGGTCTCTTAAACTAACAGCAGCCCCAAGTGATTTCATCTTTCTGTCAAGAATGTTTCCATCAGCATCCGCTGGAAACATCACTAGTTTTTCTTCGCCTTCATCATTTATTGCTTTAAAAAACCAAATGCCTTCACAGCCTTTATAGTTCACTAGTTTTTCAATCACATCATCCCCAAACAACCATCCATGTGTACTGTTCGGATTTTCTTTTTGATATTTTTTCACCCATTTCTTGGCTTTCGATTTATCCATCGTTTTACCAATTTTTCTTACGTTTTTTTCTTTCATAATTCTATTGGATTAGTTGGTTTGAAGACAATGGTAGTGCTACCTGAGAATTAATCAAAGAGGAGGGAGGAAAAGCAGCGATAAAATACCCAAAAGTGGGTAGAGATTTTGTCGAAAAAAGAAAAGGATAGTATGAAATTAGACCAAAGTTGAAGAAGCAACTATATTTGCTCTCCACATTAAAACTGATGAGAAAATGGCAATGCTAGGAATAATAATCGGACTGTTTGTTTTGGCTATTCTATGTCCGTTCATCTTACCAAACAAGATGGTAAGCAAGCACTCAAGAGATCACGAAGTAGACTAAATGGTTTAGTGCTTCTTTTGTTTCTCTTTTCTTGCGTTTACAAACAGTAGTGCGTGAGCAAATGCCGCAAGAAAGATGATGATGTTAACAAAAATGTTTACGCCTTCGGTTACTGCTGGATTTGTTAAGTTCATTTGTTTGCCTGTTTTGATGCGAAGATAGGTTCTTTCATTGCTTTCAGCAATTTTCTTACATCCATTTCATCATTATACACATGTGGTGAGATGCGAATAGAATCCCCACGATAACTCACACTCACCTTGTTTCTTACGAAAGACTCTTTGATTTTAGCTAAATCAATGGTTTTTGGAAGTCTCACACCAAATAAATGATGGCTTCTGTTTTCCGGCTTTTCTATGTTGAAACCAAGCTCGAGCATTTCTGCCACAGCGTCCTGCATAAGGTCTTTTGTATAAGATTGAATCGCTTCAGGGGTCCACCGAACAAGTTGTTTAACACCTTCGTGCAGCATGGGAATTAAAATAAAATTGCTATGCTCACCAACCTCGTATCTGAGCGCTTGCTCTCTATACTCTGGCTGATAGTTTACAAGCTGAGAAAAATCGTCACTATCCAGTCGGTTAATCCAGTTTTCTTCTATCGGCACGCCACCGTCAAAAGCAGGTCCATAATATGCCAGACCAATCGAGTATGGCCCCATTAACCACTTATATCCGGCGCAGATCAAGGCATCAGGTTGAATTTTGGAAATGCTAAATGGCAAAGCCCCGACGGACTGTGTTCCGTCCACGACAAGAAGCCCACCGACTTCATTCAGCTTTTTTCGGATGGCGTCTAGCCGAAAAAGGGTACCATCTGACCAGTGAATATGACCCAAAGCAACAACACGCGTTTTGGAGGTGATTGAGCTTAAGATCTTTTCATTCCAGCTCTCACCTCGATTTTCGCTATCGGTTGGAGAAACGGTAGTAACCTCAAATCCTCTTTCTTTCAAAACCAACCAGGGATAAACATTGCTTGGAAACTGCTCACTACAAATAATTATTTCACCGTCTTTAAAAGGAAGGTTATTGATCACATTGGCAATTCCGTATGAAACGGACGGGATGACGGTGATCCTGTTTGGCTCTGGGTTATCAATGAGTTTTGAATAATGACTTCTAAGATCTTCTGTCTGCTGAAAGAATTCTTCCGAGGTGATATGAAATGGTTTTCTTTTTTTCTTCAAACCCTCAATCCCAGCCTTTTCTACCTTTTTCATCAAAGGAGACATATATGCACAATTGAGATAGGCGTACTTGCGCTGAAGGTTAAATTTTTGTCGCTGGCATTTCATAGTTATAATTACTCAGATGAAGTTCAAGCTTTTTGAATCGAAGGCTAAAGCAAAAGAAGTCTTAGCAAATAACCAACCCAGGCTTGTGAGGGCGGGGAGCAAAGAGATTTGTATTGTCCTTTCCTCGGAGACCATTTTCGCATTCCAAAATGAATGTGCTCATATGGGAGAAAGGCTCCATGGAGGAAAAATAAACTACCTGAATGAAATTGTCTGCCCACTACATACCTATCGGTTCAACATTAAAACCGGAGAAGAGGCACAGGGGAGGTGCAATTCTTTGAAAACCTACCTCGTGATAGAATCAGACGAAGGAATATTTATCGACTGCTAGCCTATTCTGAAAAACTTCACTACAGAAACTAACCAATCCGCAATGCTTTGAGCAAACTCATTTCCTGAGCCCCGACCTACGATGTAAAGCACGAAAAGCACGTATATGGTCAGCAGCAAGTAGGACTTTCTTTTTCCAAAATAGTTGCCACTGGTGAATATGACTACCGCTACAACGGTAAGCAACCAAAGCAAGAACCGAAGTTCACTACTTAAATCCACAATTTCTGGCGGCATGTGAATAGGTCCGTTGATGATTGTGAAGATGAAAAGAGGAAAACCAAGGGCGAAACAAATGTCGAAAATGTTGCTACCCAGCGCATTCGAAATTGCATCATCGTACTGACCTCTTTTCGCATCTTTGATGGAAATGATCGTATCAGGGAAACTGGATGCAGCGGAAGCAAGTATCAGCGCCACAAACATCACGGGAATATTTAGTCCGTTGAACTCTCCAAGGCCAGCCACTGAATATGTGTCTGCTCCGATCCATTCGCAAGCCAGCACCAAAAAGTAACAAACCATGGCAATGGAAAGAGTAGAGAAAAGCAACAACGACCATGCTCGTCTTCCGCTAATTTTATTATTACCAATAAAAACACGCTCCAGGTCAAATGTGACCAACCCCTTGAAGAAAGGGCCTTGAGGTTCCTCGTCACTTTCAAACACACCTTCATCCAACTGACCTTCTTCCAACATTTCTTCTCTTTCAGATTTTTTCATCGTTGCAAACATGTAAACGATATACACAACATATACGAGCATCAAAAGCATACCATGATACCAGTAAAGGACAGATCCACTAATTAGTATCAGGAAAATCAACTCGGCGATGATGAGCGCTATACCATCTCTCATCAAAACTTTTCTAGACACATGAACCTTTTTGGTCATTTTCATTCCGATCACTGCAAGCACAGCTACGGCAGGAATCACCATCCCATTAAATATGGCACTACCAGCGGTTGTTCCGATCCCTCCGGAGAAGCCTTCGGCATCTGTAAGCACAAATAAGAAGAACAATGAAGTGAACACTTCCGGCATAGAGCTCGCAATTGCGTTGATCGTTGCTCCACGAACACCCTCGGAAAGATTTCGTCCGATGTATTCTGATGCTGTCATAAAACCATCGCCAGCTCGCCAGATAATTATACAGCAAAATGTGATTAGGAGTAGGGGTATTACAATGCCCATGAATAAAATATTACGTTCAAGTGTGTATTAAAGCGGTGACCTCTAAGCTGGAAGGCCTAAATTAACAAAGTTTTTTCAGTGGATTACAAGTTGGTACATCTTTTATCAACATATAATTCAACTTAAAACCGGATTTGTCTAATTTTTCGACTCAAATGAAGACTATATGTATATCAATCTTTCGGGCTTAAACATCCTTGTAACAGGTGCAAGCAGAGGAATTGGGAAAGCTTTAGCTACTAAGTTGGCAGAAGCTGGCGCGACCATAGCCGTGCATTACAATAAAAATGTGCGTGAGGCTGAGAATCTTGCTCATATCTTAGGAAATGAGTCTAAAGCCTTTCAGGCGGATTTTACTAAGCCTGACGATGCAGCTAAGCTTTTTGAGCGGGTGAGCCTGGAGATGGGAAGCGTCGAAATTGTAATAAATAATGCTGGCCTGGCCAAGCCGGCGAATTTGGATGCAAAAGATGATGAGTGGATGAAGGCCTGGAATGAGACCATGATGGTAAACCTGAATTCCGCAGCAATAATCTGTAAGAAGGCAGTCCAGCATTTTGTGAGTAGAAAAGCTGCGGGTAGAATTATAAATATTGCGTCACGGGCAGCATTTAGAGGGGAGGAAGCTGAATACATATCGTATGCCGCATCCAAAGCAGGGCTTGTGTCACTCACTCGGTCTATTGCCAGATCATATGGAAAGGAAGGGGTCAAGGCGTTTGTCATTGCACCTGGTTTTGTCCGCACGGACATGTCCCAGGAATTTATGCAGCAGTACGGCGAAGATCACGCCAAGGGTGACCTGGCGTTGGAGCGACTAACAGAGCCAAAAGATATAGCGCCTCTGGTTACATTTATAGCCAGTGGAATGGCCGACCATGCTACGGGAGCCACATTTGATATTAACGCCGGAAGCTATTTGCATTAAAGGAGTTTCTATTTAGGGATTAATTCCTAAATTAGAAGGACGAAACACAATACAGCGCACATGGAAAATAACATCAAGAACCACCTGAAAGCTTTGATACAGCTATCAATCATTGATAGAGATTTTGGACAACCAGAAAAGTCCTATGTATATACTATCGGGAAAGCGAATAGAGTACCTGAAAAGGAGATAGATGAGTTGGTAAATGAGGTGCTTAATACAAAGGAGAATAGTGAAGTAAACTTTCAGGGCCTTCTTTCTGAGGAGAGATTTGATTATCTATATGATGTGATTCAACTGATGAAGATAGATGGAGAGGTTTTCCTCACAGAAATCAGATATTGTGAAGAAGTCGCTGAGAAACTTGGGTATGATAAGAAGGTGGTAAAGAAAATGTCTTCGAGGATATACGGAGACCCATCAATAACAGGAAATAGAGAAGCCCTGATGAAAGAGGCGAATAAATTTTTGAAAAAGTAACCTAGATAACGAATATGAGCATCAAGTCAAAACTCAGTGTGCTGGTTCAGTTAGCAAACATCGATGGAGAGTTTGCTGGAGAAGAAAAAGACCTGATATACATGATTGGGAAGGCCAATGGCATTAGCGAAGAAGAGATCAACGATATGGTCGAAAACCCTGAGCCTATTCCTCCCTTGAGTACCCTCAGTGAGGATGATAAATTTGAATACCTTTTTCATTTAGTCCAACTGATGAAAATAGACAGTCAGGTATACTTATCAGAAATTAAGTTTTGTGAGGAGCTTGCAGAAAAGCTTGGCTTCAAACGAAATGTTATTTCTGAGCTTTCGTCAAGAATCTACAGTGATCCGACAATCACATCGGATGTGGCATCACTCAAAAGAGCGGTTAAAAAGCACAGGCACTAAACGTAGTTTACTAACCTAAACTGATAAGAAGGATCCGCGCAAGCGGATTTTTTTTATGTCTCTTGCGGGATCAGTTGAAATTTGGTGATCCCAAAATGCTGCTCCAGCTTAGAAAGAAACTCGTCCTCATTCATGATGCTGGACTCTGTCATTTCGCCTTTGTCATAAATCTTAAGTGCACGGTCCGTAAGCGTAACCCGACCATTGGGGGTAAACTGGCTGATCAGCTTTTTCTGAGTAAATGGTGATTCCGGTGATGTCTGGTGATAATCACACATCTCCATAAATTGGATAAGCTGACGCTCCTTGAGGGTGAAAATGTACTTAGATTCATAGTAGCTAGTATCTTTTGATACTTTCAGAATTAAGTTTTCATCCGGATCCGTATCAAATTTCCAATATCTAGTATAATCCATCTGGACCAGATTGGTTTTTATTTTGATTGGAGAAATGGGACCATCTCCAAACCCAACATCCACTAACCACTGATCATTATCCAATTCCACTACTATGGCCATGTGATCAAATGGTTTACCAAACACACCTTTTTCTTGGCTCCATACCTGTGCCGAAATTATGTAGCAATCAAAACCCAAGTGATATAGCAGGTGATAAAATAGCCCATTGAGTTCGTAGCAAAATCCACCCCTTCCCCTACTCACAACTTTTTCAAAAATTCGCTGATAGTCGAGTACAATTTTGCTGCGATAGTGAATGTCCAGATTTTCAAACGGGATCAAATGAAGGTGTGCTTTTTGAATTTCCTTCAGATAGCTCAGGCTTACTTCTTTCTGATCCACCCCGATCCTTTTCAGATAAGCATCCACATCTATTTTGGAAGCCTTGGGTCGATTTTGAAAAAAATTAAGCTTTCTCAATTTTTTATATTCAAGTCCTGTGTGAGGTTCCCAATCATGTTGTGAAGTGCTTGCTGCCAGGTCACATCGGCATCCCACTCACCCACATGTACATTTTTAGAAATATTTTGCCTTACGTAAAACTTATAGACCAGCGCATCCTTTGGAATAGTTTTTACTTTGGTTTGATCAGGCATTACGGGTATCACAGACACAAAACCCGTTTCACTCGGCAATACTTCATAATCCAGCATCTGCTTTACGGATTTGGCGGAAGCGTGAGCAGACCGTAACAAATATTGATAGCGGTTCCTTTTTAGTTCATCATCCGACATGGGGTCTATCATCACATACTCATATGGATAGGTCTTCATGATCTCCTCCAGCTCTGTATTCTTCATTCTTACCTCATCATTGTATGTTTTGATTCTTTGAGCAACTTCAGGGTCAGTCACCTTGGTGGAGTCAAGCATGGAAAAACGCTCAACAGCCAGCACACTCCTTCTTAGCTGTCCTGGGTAATTTTTTAGCAGCGTATTTTCTACGATCGAAATTCCTTGTAGATAATTGGGCTTTTCGGGAATTAAAAAATTCATAAGCTCCTGATCAGCTCTTCTGACCTCCCTTCCAACATTAAGTAACAAGCTATAGGTGTCGGACTCTTTTGCAAAAAAAACTTCAGAACCATCCTTTATCAATCGAGGACTTCCATCAAAGTCGCCCATTAATAAGCTGATTCCGTCGGCTTCCTTAGTTACAAAAAGGATGTTCTTGACTCTTCGTTTGCTCAGAAGATCCACATAGGCCAATCGTGAACTATGGCTTGCAGTGAAATCGTATTCATTCAAATAAAGAATGACATCCACGCCCATGGTCACAAACCCTTTATGTAGTTCAGCTAGCAGCTTTTCATGATCTCCCAACAAGGTGAAATCTCCCTTCTTAGTGGGTACCGAGAAGATAACGGCACTTCGCTCGCTGTTTAGCTTGGCGGGAATATTCTTTGACTTATTAAAGGAGACAAACTCATAGAGAGGAGTTTGACAAAATGTAATTCCTGAGATTCCCAGTGCGATTATGGAAATGAATATCCTCATTGATTGATAAACTAATAGCTAATTTTATAAAGTCTCAACTGATTATTGTCCCAATTTAGTATAAGTATGCAAACACGATGCACTTGGTGTGCCAACTCCTTCGAAAAATATGTACGCTACCATGATGAAGAATGGGGTGTTCCGGTTCATGATGATAAAAAACATTTTGAGTTTTTAGTACTGGAGAGTGCTCAGGCAGGACTTAGTTGGGCCACCATTTTGAAAAAGCGGGAAGGCTACCGAAAAGCGTTTGCTGATTTTGATGTCAAAGTGGTTGCGGAATATGGGCCTGGAATGGTCGAAGACTTACTACAGGATGCGTCCATCATTCGCAACAGGTTAAAGATTGAGGCGACCATAAACAATGCCAAGCGATTTATTGAAGTACAAAAGGAGTTTAAAACTTTTGATAACTACATATGGCAATTTGTGGGAGGTAAGCCAATTATTAATCAATGGAAAACAATGAAAGAGGTACCTGTAACCACTAAAGAATCGGATCAATTATCTAAAGACCTAAAAAAGCGAGGATTCAAATTTGTTGGGTCCACAACGATGTATGCTCACATGCAGGCTATAGGTTTAGTAAACGATCATACCGTGGATTGTTTTAGGTATGATGAGTTGAAAAACCAGTATCTTTAAATCACTATCTCACCATTTTACACATGAAAAAAATTACTCTACCAATTGCAGTCGCACTCATTTTGATTGCAATTTCAATTACTCAAAAAAGCGACAAGGAAAGCGTATACTTAAAAAACATTTCAAAGCTCAATGTTTCAAAATTAGATGGTCCGGAAAAATCCACTTTTCGTGATGTGCTCATGACCATGAACCCGAAAACAGGAGAAATCCCAATAAGAAATATTCAGCAAACTATTAGATCCAGAAAAGGCCGAGTTTCAGAAGAAAGGGACTTTCAATGGACACAGGTCAATTCAGAAATTGCCGGGAGAACCCGAACAATTATGGTTGATCCAAATAATTCCGATAAGCTATGGCTTGGGGCAGTCACCGGCGGGCTGTGGTATAATTCAGACTTTAGAAATAATGCAAAATGGGTCCCCGTCTCTGATGATTGGGAAAGTCTTTCAATAAGCAGCTTGACCTATGATCCAAACAACACCAGTATATTTTATGCAGGAACCGGAGAGTCTTTCACTTCTGTAAATATCTACAGAGAATCAACCTCTGCAGGTGTTGGAATTTATAAAACGACCGACGGTGGCACTACATGGTCTTTACTACCATCGACATCAGAGTTTCAATATGTTAATGATATTGTAGTGCGTGATGAAGGAGGCTCAAGTGTAATCTATGCAGGTGTTGCTTCCGGACTCTATCAGGGAAGTGTTTTTGGGTCCTCTCCGTCTGATGGCCTCTTTCGATCTACAGATGGGGGCACAACCTGGACACAAGTACTTCCCAACATTGCGGGTTCATCCGTACCGTATACTGTTAGCGATATTGAGATAGCACCAAATGGGGATTTGTATGTTGGCACCATGAGAAACTTAGCTATCGAAGGAGGAGGCTACATTCTTCATTCTACAGATGGAACAAATTGGACTGTAGAAGATAGGCATGTGCTACAAATGGAGTCAGATTTTGGTCCGGACATTAAACCAGGCAGGGTTATGCTTGCCTCTGGGGGCAATATGGTTTATGCTGTAGCAACAGGAGGGTTCCAAAATAGCTTTAATCAAATTAGAGATGGGGGTGATTATTACGATTATGAAAATGAAATTGCCTACATAAAAACCAGATTAATGTACAAAGACGGAGATGGAGGCTGGGCTGATTTGGAAATACCAAGATTCAATTGGGCATCTATCCCATGGCACGCGCTAGCTCTTGGTGTGGACCCCAATGATGATGACCACTTGATGATAGGGGGGCTAAATGCTCACGCACTTTCAAATGCGAGAGAGGCGGGCTCTTTAAGTTGGGTGGAGGTCAGTGACTGGTCATCGATGTACTACTTCTCTGATTATTTGATTCCTTATTATGGGTTGAGTGATGAAAACATAGACAGTGTGCAAAATCATTTTATCCATGCGGACATTCACTCTCTACTATTTACAGGATCATCCGATGAGTTGGTGGCAGCCACAGATGGAGGAGTTCAATACACCAGTGATTTAACCTTAGCTTTTGCAACTTTAGAAGGAGAGCGATTAAATACCTATCCAACGTTCAGCCACATAAACAACAGCCTGGCGACTACTCAGTATTATACCATTGCGCTTCATCCTGAAAAGGGAAATATGGAAGTCCTGGCGGGCTCTCAGGATAATAGTACGCACACTACAGAAAGTGGAAGCATTACATACGAGAGTATGATTGGAGGCGGAGATGGCGCTTATTGCTTCTTTGATAGAGATGACCCAAGCCTTAGAATCACCTCATCGCAATCGAATTCCTATAATGTTTGGATAAATGATGTTGGGTCGTTTTATGGATTAAGCTCTGGGACATTCATAAATCCTGCAGCTTATGATGATAGGTCCAACTTACTTTATGTAAACATGGCTGTTGATGGTGGTTATGAGGCATTGAACACCTGGCTCGAAGGGAGGTTCTTAGATACTTTAGGCATCATCAATATTAATGAGCCCCTTGGTAAGAATATGCTTGGACTTCAAGCGAGAGACACAATTAAGCTCGGAACCAATAGCACAGCAGCATTTTCAGCCCTTAAAATTTCACCTCATGATGAAGAGCTAAATGCCACAATGATCTTAGGTAATCAACTTGGTGATATCTATAAAGTGACCGGGCTTCCATATTCGCCATCGGCTACTAAAATTGATGATGAACAGCTTCCTGTAGGATATATTTCAGCTGTTGATATAGGGGAGAGCAACGATGAAATACTTGTAAGCTTTTCCAACTATGGTGTTACATCAGTTTGGTATACCAATGATGGTGGAGAAAACTGGCAAAACATTGAAAGGAATCTACCTGATATACCCGTGAGGGATGCAAAATTCAACCCCTTGAATAATGACAAAGTGATGATAGCCACTGAGGTAGGTATTTGGGGACTCGAAAGCATTAGTGATGAAACCGAAGAGTGGCAATCATATAATAACGGACTCCCAAATGTCAGAGTAGATATGTTTCAGTTGAGAGCTTCTGACAAAACCATTGCTTTGGCTACACATGGAAGAGGTGTTTTTCTAGGCACTTTTGATCAGGGAGAGCCATTCCCACTAAGCACGGAAGAAATTGCTCATCAGAAACAGCATGTATATCCGAACCCTACTGTAAATGAGATAAACTTTAGTTTTGAAATTGAGCAAGCAGCAGTATATTCCGTAGGAGGTGAATTGCTTTTAAGATTTACTATCCAAAACGGAAAGCTTGACCTTTCTTCTTTGCAGAAAGGGGTGTACTTCGTAAGAGCAGAAACACCCACCGGGGAATCTAAATCTTTCAAAGTCATCAAAAAATAGTTTTACTGAGAATTACATATTCGCCGTAACTTTACCTCCTAATTATTTTGAGCGGATGATTGAGAAACTGGAGGAAATAAAGCATCGTTTTGAAGAGGTAGGCCAGCTCATTGTGCAGCCGGATATTGTGACGGACATGGATAAGTATGGCAAACTCAACAAGGAGTATAAAGACCTTGAGAAGATTGTTGTCAAATACAAGGAATTCACCCAGGCGAGCAGCAATCTAAAAAATGCGAAGGAAGTACTGGCAAATGAAAAAGATCCAGAGTTTAGGGAGATGGCCAAGGCTGAGATAGATGAACTGGAGCCACAGATAGAATCTCTGGAGGAAGAGCTCAAGATCATGCTCATTCCGAAAGATCCAAACGACAGCAAAAACGTGATTCTCGAAATCCGAGCCGGTACAGGTGGGGATGAAGCGTCCATTTTTGCAGGGGATCTTTTCCGCATGTATAAGTCATACGCAGAGGATCAAAACTGGAATTTTTCTGTATTAAACTTCAGTGAAGGAAGTGCAGGAGGATACAAGGAGATAGTTGCTTCGGTGGAAGGTGAGGATGTTTATGCCAAGTTAAAGTTTGAGTCTGGAGTACACCGGGTACAGCGTGTTCCCGCTACAGAGTCGCAAGGAAGAGTTCATACATCAGCCGCTACTGTGGCTGTTTTGCCAGAGGCTGAGGAAGTAGATGTAGAACTGAATATGGGAGACATTAGAAAAGATACTTTTCGAGCATCAGGAGCTGGAGGTCAGCATATCAACAAAACAGAATCAGCAGTGAGGTTAACTCACGCACCATCCGGCCTTGTGGTAGAGTGTCAGGATGGACGATCGCAGCATGCAAACTATGACAAGGCGCTAAAAGTTCTGCGATCCCGGCTATATGAAATTGAGCTTCAAAAGCATAATGCGGAAATAAGCAGCCAGCGAAAAAGCATGGTGGGTTCCGGGGACCGCTCCGATAAAATCAGAACTTATAATTATCCTCAAGGGCGGGTTACAGATCACCGTATAGGACTCTCGGTCTTTAATCTACCAAACGTCATGAACGGCGATATTGAAGAGTTTATCGAACAACTTCGTATTGCAGAAAATGCAGAGATAATGAAAGAAGAGGCGGAATAATCCGTTTTAATCCAGATGCGAAATCTCATTCTTATTTTACTGGTATTCTTATGCTGGACGGGCTGTTCCACTCAGGATGAGACTGTTTCGTTTGACCCGGGCTTATCGCTTGTATTTAGTAATGACTCTGTGTCTTTTGACACCCTTCTGTCCAACAGAAGAAGCAGCACTCGACGGCTAACAGTTTATAATCCAAATGAGGCCGCAATTCAGCTTTCAGAAATTGCACTGGGTAAAAACCAGAGCTCAGATTATAAAGTGATTATCAATGGAAGGGAAACCAACCAACTGATCAATGAGCGAATTTTTGGAGGCGATAGCATTTTCATTTTGGTGGAGGTCAATATCAACCCCCGCAATCAAAATTTGCCATACATTGTCAAAGACTCGATCGTCTTTAGATGGAATACCAATGAGGAACACGTGAAGTTGATATCGTATGGGCAAGATGGAAATAAGATCGGTAAGTCAACAATTTGTGATGAGACCTGGACGAGTGATAGACCCTACATTATTTCCGATACAGTTGTTGTAGCCCCGGGCTGTCAGCTCACTATTGAGAAGGGAGCCAGAATTTATTTTGAGAATGATGCGGGCATGTTTGTTCAGGGATCATTGAAAGCGATTGGAGATTCGGCGAACCACATCATTTTTCGAAACACACGATTTGATGGGGTTTACGATCAAGTGCCGGGTCAGTGGGATGGCATCTATTTTTTAGAGGGGAGTACAAGAAATGAGGTGGCATTTGCAGAAATCTTTAATGGGCAGGTTGGTCTTAGAGTAGGGACTCCAGATGATGATAATGACCCTGATCTCACCGTGGAAAATACGGAGATTTATAACATGAGTCTTGCGGGTATTTTGGCTTTCACTTCGGATGTAGTTGGCACCAATTGCCTTATCTACAATTGTGGAAACTACCTTGTTGGCGGCTTTGCCGGAGGCAATTACGCATTCTACCATAGCACTTTTTCCAATGAGCCAGCACTTTTTATTCAGGATGAGCCCACTGTTCAATTTTCCGACAATCTGGTGATTGGTGAGAATGAGCTTTTGACGGCAGACCTGAATCTTGAGCTTATCAACTGTATTGTCTGGGGGACGGCAGAAGAAGAGCTGTTGATTAATAATGGTGGAGGAGCTGCTGTGGCTGTTAGTTTGCAAACTAACATCATTCGATCGGGTGAAACCATTTCTAATAACTTCACTTCCCAGGAGTTTAACTTTCCTGGGTTTAAAGACACATTCTTAAATGACTATCGCTTGGATACTTTGGCTTTTGCCAAGGATAAGGGAACAGAAATAGGTGTCGGAATTGATCTATCGGGGGCATCAAGGGACGACACACCGGATATAGGTGCTTTTGAACGAATCGATAAAGAGTAGGCAGTCATCTAATTCATATCTTCCTTTAAGTTTATTATTGCTATATTTTGTTGATTAGTAAACCAGTGTGAAGACAACCAGCGTTATAATTCTTTTTCTATCTATCGCTTTTGGTGCTCAAGAGCAAAGCGATAGCTTATCAGCTCTTCTTGAAAATAAGCAGGGGAGCGAACGTATAGATGTCCTTCATCAAATCGTCATAGATGTCTGGCTCAATTATCCGGACAGGGCAATGCAATATGGTGAGGAGGCACTTAAACTTTCAGAAGATTTAGGAGACTCTATTCTAATATCCAAGTCCCTACGCCTCATTGCCGGAGTATATTACTATAAGGGAGATTATGAGCACTCACTGGAGTACAACAACCGAGCCTTTGATCTGGCGGTTTTGTTGAAAGACTCCTCACTGATGAATAACGGCTACAACAACATTGGGCTCCTGTACTACAACCTGGGAAGCTACCAAACAGCACTCGAATATTTGCTCCGAGCCAAACTGATGAAAGAAAGTATAGGTGAGACTTATGGTATGGCGACCACCTTAAATAATATCGGGCTGATCTACCATAGGTTGGGGGATTTTAAAGAGGCTAGAAAATATTTCAGAGAGGCGTTCGCCGTTGCAGAACAAATGATGAGAGATGATGACAAGATTTATTCTCTAAATAATGTTGGCATTACTTATTTGAAGGAAAACAACCTTGATGCTGCAATGGATCATTTTAAGAGTGGGCTGGAACTTGCCCAGGAAGTGAAAAACATAAATTGGGGAGCTGTTTCTTTAAGGGGAATCGGTGAAGTTATGATGAGGCGAGGCGATATGGACTCTTCTCATCTGCTGTTTTCAAAATCACTTAGCGATAGTGAAAGCATAGATGACAAAAAGGGAATTTCAGAAGCATATTTTTTACTGGCTCAACATGCGCTGAGAAGAGGTAATACTGAAGAAGCCATTCAGTATTTAGACTTGAGTAATGAAAAAGCCTTTCAGCTTCAGCTTCGCCAACAAAGACTTGACAACCTGAAACTATACTCAGAGGTCTACAGAGATGAGGGAAACACACCCTTGGAAATAAAGTATCTAAATGAATACATAAAGCTGAGAGACTCCCTGTTTCAAGATGTCGTAACAAGAAACCTGAATCTTGTCCCCCTGAAGCTGAAAGAAGAGGCAGATAGATATAGGCTGACCCAGCAACAGGCGGAGTTTCAGAATCAGCTGCTCACCAACCAACTGTTTGCCATCATTATTATTATCACAGTGCCATTGCTCGTGGTAATGATTGTCTTATTGCGGAAAAATGACAAAAAGAAGCGGGAGTTGGAGGAATACAATGAGGAGCTTAAACGAACGCAAAAACTTCTGATAACATCGGAAAAAATGGCATCCTTGGGTGTGTTGGCAGCAGGGGTTGGTCATGAAATAAACAACCCGCTCAACTTCATTAAAAATGGAATCGAGGCGGTTTCTAAGAAAATAAGTGAGAATAAGGACATAGATGATGAAGAGTTGAAGTCATATTTCAAGATCATCAATGAGGGCGTAGATCGGACGGCCAACATCGTAAAAAGTTTGAGTCATTTTAGCAGGAGAGCGCCGGGCGCAAATGATAGATGCAACATCAATGAGATCATTGAAAACTGCCTGCTCATCCTTCATAATAAAATCAGGAATCGAATTCGGGTTATCACCAACTTTACCAGCCAGAGTGCAGAGCTCAAAGGGAATGAGGGGCGCTTGCATCAAGCCATGATGAATATCATTTCCAATGCCGAGCAGGCGATAAAGGGAGAAGGAACCATAGAAATAACCACGCGCAGGAAGAATGATGTGATGGAAATATGGGTAGAGGATGATGGCGAAGGCATTCCGGAGGAAAACCTTTTAAAAATAAGTGATCCATTTTTCACCACTAAATCCCCTGGAGAAGGCACAGGCCTGGGTCTCTTCATCACATTTTCTATTGTAGAGGAACATAATGGACATATAGACGTAAAATCTAGTCCTTCTGAAGGCACTAAGTTTATTATTACATTACCTTTATAAGGGATGAGTGAGAAACCTGCAATTCTGTACGTCGATGACGAGGAGGCGAACTTGTTGTTATTCCGGATTTCTTTTGAAGGAGACCGAGAGGTACTAGTGGCCAATACTCCCGAAGAAGGACTCGAAAAACTAAAGCAAAATCAAGAAAGAATCCGAGCGGTGATAAGCGATATGCACATGCCAAGGATGAATGGCGTTCAATTCATCAAAAAAGCGCAGGAGACCGTCAGCAATATCCCGTACTTTATACTCAGCGGCTATGCATTCAATGACGAGATAGATGAAGCGATGCAGGAAAAAATTATTCGAAACTTTTTCACAAAACCGTTTAACCGTTCAGAAATAGAAGAGCAACTGAAAGCAGCTAGCGGGTTTTAATCAACCGTCACTCTCCTCCTCTTTTCCCAGCAGCCTTTCTTTTTTCTCTTTCAGGCTTTCGCTCGCCTCTTCCAAATTCAGGCGAGCTTTCAATCGATTTAAAATTCCTTTCCCTATAGATAAAGCCCGATCGCTAAAAGTGAGCTCCTCAGTATTTGCTGCTTGCTGGGATGGCTTTTGTTCAGGTTTAATGAGGTATTTGCTAGTAGATGCAGTATCCACCACAATTTTTTGTGATTTGGCAGAGAAAACAATCCCTAAAACCAAAAGTACGGTGATGAATAGCTTGGAACTCAATGCAACGAATTATTTTCGATGTTCATCAATATTAGTGTAAACAAGGAATATTGGAAAGAATTTGTAAAAACTGTTGCAGAAAACTTGAAGCAGAGTTTAAGTTTTGCCCCACATGCGGACAGGAGCATAAGGACAAGGTAGTGCACTTCAAGCAGTTTATTCTCGACTTTCTTGGCGATTATTTCACTTTCGATTCTCTCATTATCCGAAGCGTGAGACCGTTATTATTTCACCCGGGCTTTCTTACGAATGAATTTATAGTAGGTAGAAGGGTAAGGTATATTCCTCCCCTTCGGATGTTTATCTTCATCAGCATTATATTCTTTCTCGTTTTAGGTTCTGTTGATCAGACAGTTGCAGTAGAGAAGACAGAAGAAGCGGAGTTTTTGGATTCCTTTTTTAGTGTCTGGTTTCCGAGACTCTTTTTTTTACTCTTACCCCTGTTCGCACTTTTCCTATATATACTATTTCGAAAACCTGGCAGATTTTATCTCACACATTTTATATTCTCAGTTCACTTCCATGCTTTCATTTTCATAGTGCTTACGGTGATGGTGGTGCTGATAGATTACATTTTTCCATCAAGTGTTTTTCTAAGCCAGTGGTCACTGATCATAACCATTTTACTTCTTCAGCTCTATTTAATGATCGCGCTAAGAAATGTATATGAGCAAAAATGGCTAACCACATTTTTCAAGCTCATTATAATAAACATCATGTACATAACTTCGGTGATGATCATATTCAGCGGAATTGGAGCGCTGATCTTTTACCTGTGATATTCCGATACCGAAAAAAGTACACCTTTGAACTCACGCTCTTTTGACATGGATGTTTATCTTTCAACCATGCTCACCAACCTGTGCCGAACTCTTTTACTGCTGCTTTGCTATTCCACTTTTGGACAGATCGAGACGCTACACAAAACCTCACAACACTATACCACAGAAGATGGGCTACCTCAGAGTTTTGTTTCCAATATTGCCCAGGATAAAGATGGGTTTATATGGGTTGCCACGCTTGATGGCTTAGCCAGATATGACGGGAAAGAGTTTATCTACTTCAAAATAGATTCCGACACAAACAGAAGAATATCAACCTCGCAGATTTATGATATTTATTTAGATAGCAGAAATCAACTCTGGATCTTCCACTTTAATCATATTGTAGACAAGGTTGATGCGTCAACACTAGAGATAACATTAGATGTCCAACCAGTAGTCTCTGTTGCCCACACAAGTTTTCAACAAGGGTTTGGTTCGAAAACCGTCAACCAGATAGTGAATGATGAACATGGCAATTGGTTTGCCGGAGACACTACAAACGTTGAACTATACGACTCCTCAAACTTACGGCTAGTTCATTTTTTTAAGTCATCTGCCCACAGCAGGCTTCCCATTGTTTACGGCTTTACAGAGGACACCAAGGGGAGGCTATGGATTATGACGGACGAAGGGTTAGCGGTGAGTGATCTTAATTGGGTAAACTTTCAAAAAATCAACATACCTGAATCATTCTCATATAACCCCGAACCGCAAACCCTCAAGGAAATGATGGTGCTGTCAAACAGCCGAGTGCTTTTTGCCTACAAAAACAGACTCTTTCTATATGAAGAAAATAAAATGAAGTTCTCTGAGCTTTCGCTTCCTTTACTTCCCGAGCTGGAAGGTGACTATATCTCCGCAATCACAAAAGATCACCAGGGTAGAGCGATATTAAAATACAATGGATACATTCTTAGGGTCGAGCATGACAATACAATTACCTATTTATGGGAAAGCCCTACAAGGGAGAGTTTCATTATAACTTCCGTTTTAATTGACCGATCCAATACAATGTGGGTTGGGATTAACACAGGGGGTCTGTACCGTGTGGATTTAAACTCACCTACTTTTCAATCATATTCATATCAGCGAAATTTTTTAGTTGATATTCTAACCAATCACCTGGGAATAAGTGAGTCAACAATACCCCCAAACTGGAAGCAAAAAGGCTGGTCCTATGGAATGAGGTATTGCTATTCGAAGTACGGCCTGCTGATAACTCACGAATCTTATGGCTATGGAAATGCACGAAAAATATACAGATTGAATAATGGAAAACTTGAGCAACTCCCTTTAGAAGACAAATATTTCCACTACATCATTGGAATAGATGAGAGTGATTCAGCCCTATGGGCTCTGGACATTGAAGGTTTTTTCTTTAAATGGAAAAGTATCTATGAGATGCCAGCGGAGAAAAAAGTCAAGCATATTCCTCACACAGGAGTAGAGCGCTTCTCTGACATGGTAGTTGATGATCAATTTCAGTGGGTCATTGCAACAAAAAACCTTATCTATCAACTTGATGATGGAAAGATCATAGACCAATTTGAAGTAGGTAAGATAGGTACGTCCTTGATTGATTTATGCGAGGACATGAGCGATCCTGATATCATGTGGATAGGAACGCTTGGAGGAGGGCTGCTGAAATGGAGTAAATCCCAAAAAGAAACCATTTCTGTTTTTGAGGTAGAGCATGGCCTCTCCAATAATAGCATAGGGAGTATTGTGCCTGATACATTGGGAAACCTTTGGTTAGGAACGTTTAACGGAATCAGCCGGTTTGATACCAAAACCAATGAGTTTGTCAACTACACCACAAGGGACGGAATCATCGAGAGTGAATTTAACAGGCATCATGGATTCATATTGCCTGATGGACGAATAGCCTTGGGAGCTACAATGGGCTATTCCATTTTTGATCCGAAAAAGTTCAAAAAAGATGAGTTTAATCCTTCAGTTATTGTTTCTGATTTACAAATCAACGGCAAAAAAATTCAATCGCGTTTTTTATCACAACAATCACTCAATGAGCTGACCCAACTCAACCTCAACCATGAACAGAATTCTTTGCGATTTTCTGTTGCTGCCATGCAATACAATGATCCTGAAGCCAATCAGTATAGGTATAAACTGGAAAATTTCAATGATGACTGGATTCTAAACGGAAACCAGCGTGTTATTCGGTTTGATAATCTGTCCCCCGGGAAATACACTTTATTACTCAATGCATCGAATACCGATGGTGTTTGGAGTGATAAGGTTAATAAGATAAGTATCACCATAAACCCTCCGCTTTGGCTTTCATGGTGGGCATACACTTTATATTTTCTAATAGCGATATTTCTGATTTTTAATTATTGGAGAAACTACAAGAAGCGCCTTAATAGATTACAAGAAATAGAATTCAACAAACGCGAAGCGACAAGGCTTCAGGAAATTGATAATATTAAGACAAGATTTTTTTCAAACATTACACATGAATTCAGGACACCCCTTACTTTGATATTATCCCCACTTGAAAAGCAAATTCGAGATAAGAAGTACTCTGAAGAGGTGCAGCAAATTCTGGAAAACAATTACAAACACGGAAGTCATCTTCTCAATCTGGTTAATCAGCTACTGGATATTTCAAAACTTGAATCCGGCCATATGCAGGTGCATAAATCTGTTGGGGATTTAGTCGAATTTGTAAAAATCTATGTAGATCAATTTCGTGATTATGCCAAGGAAAAGGAGATTAGTTTAGAATTCGAGCATGTTCAATTAAATGGTCAATATTTATTTGAAAAGACACATTTAGAAAAAATCATTATGAACCTGCTGAGTAATGCCATCAAGTTTACTGGAGCAGGGGGTAAGGTAAATGTCACACTTTCAGGGGTTCATCTTTTCGAGACACAGGAACAGATAATAATTAAAGTCCGGGACAATGGTCAGGGTATCCCCAAAGACAAGTTGGGAAAGCTATTCGATAGGTTTTACCAAGTAGATGATTCTGACACCAGGAGACAGGAAGGGACAGGCATTGGACTTTCGCTGGTTAAGGAACTTACGGAGCTGATGAACGGAGAAATTTTCGTAGAAAGCGATGTGGGTCTTGGCACAACATTTACTTTGAAATTGCCTGTAGATAAGGTTTCGATTGTTGAAAACGAAGAAGCCTCTGAAGAGACACTTATACCGCATCAATTTGATGAAGAAGAGGCTTTGGTTTTGGTAGTGGAAGACAATAGTGAATTGAGAAAATTCATTGTTGAAAGCCTTTCAGAAAAAAGAAATGTTTTGAGTGCAAAAAATGGCAGTGAAGCATGGGAGATTATTCAAAAGGAATTGCCTGACATTGTAGTGTCCGATGTGATGATGCCTGTAATGAACGGATATGAATTATGCCAGAAAGTGAAAAATGATATTCGCACCTCACATATCAGCTTTGTGATGCTTACCGCCAAAACTGCACAGGAGTCTAAAGAAACGGGTTTAAGCTCCGGAGCGGATGAATATTTGACGAAACCATTTCACGCCTACGAGTTGGAGCTTAGGATTGACAATCTAATTCGCCAACAAAAGAACATGCGAGATCACTTTAGAAGCAACCTACTTTCAAACACTTCCAGCCTTAACGTTCAGAATGTAGAGGATGCTTTTATCCATAATTTGTATACGTATCTGGAAGATTATCACAACGACTCTGCTCTTGATGTACCGCAAATAGCCGAAGCAATGTCAATGAGTAAAAGCACTCTCAACAGAAAGCTTAAATCTATACTAAACATTTCTGCGTTAGGACTGCTTAAAAAGTATCGTCTTAAAAAAGCAGTTGCTTTGCTGAAAGCCGGAGAACAAGTTTCCCAGGTAGCTTATCTTGTTGGATTCGATAGCCCCTCATACTTCACTCAACTGTTCAAAGAAACCTACGGACAAACACCAACGGAGTACAAAAACGATCTTTGATTCAAATTTGATAGGGGATGATTCAAATTTGATAAGGATGGAGTCTACTTATGATTTGATTTGAATATTAAAACATAAAAAGCACTGTCATGAAGAAAAATCTATCCATTGTACTTCTTTTAGGCTTGTTCCTCTTCACTAGCTGTGAAGAAGAGGAGGAGCCACAAATTTCTGGAGATGTTCCTACCGTTTCTCAACCCACCATAGTAAGTGGCTGGAGTGATCAAAACTCCGGACAGGTAGAAGTTTCGTCGAGTGTGATTAGTGATGGAGGGTTAGAAATCACCGAAAGAGGATTTGTATATTCCACAAGCTCAAATCCAGAATGGGGTAAGTCAGGAACTCAAGCGACAGGAGTTGGATCTTCTTTTGAAGGGAGAGTGATAGGCCTGTGGAAAGGAAACACCTGGTATATGCGTGCATATGCAAAAAATGCAGCCGGATATGGATATAGCTCACAAATCACAATTGACGCAAACTGATTTAGAATCCTCAATGTGTAAATACGAAAGGGAAGCATCATGCTTCCCTTTTTTATTTCAGCTCATCTGTAACCTTCCCTCCCTTTTCTTGTAACTTATCTGAACATACCAACACAACCTGGTTAGAATTGGAAATGACAGACGAACAGTTGATGTCGCTAGTAAAGGCCGGCCAGCTGGATTACTTGAATGAGTTGTTTAGCCGCTACAGCAAGCGCATTTACAATTATTTTTTGAAATCCACCCTGGATCGTGCCGATAGCGACGACCTCACTCAGGATCTTTTTATCCGGGTGATGAAATATCGAAACTCCTATAAGGAGGGGCATTCTGTTCAATTTTGGATTTTTCAAATAGCCAGAAACATGGTAAAAGACCACTTCAGGAAGATGAAGGTTCACAAGGATCAATTCAACCCTGTAGAGGTGATGCCGGAGGTGATGGAAGAGAGTGGTAATGGAGAATGGGAGCGCGAAAGAAAGCTTCATCAGGCCATGATGTCACTATCGGATGAAAAAAGGGAGCTGTTGGTGCTCAGCAAATTTCAGGGAATGAAATATGAGCAGATAGCCACCATGCGAGAGACATCTGTTAGCAACATCAAGGTGCAGGTGCACCGAACAATCAAGGAGCTAAGGGATATCTATTTTGAAATAAAAGAAGACTAAAAAACATAAAGTGATGAAAGAAGAAATCACAGACGAACAAATAATTGCGCTATTGGAAGGGGAGGTCAATCCAGCATTGAAATCCAGAATTGATGCTGACCCGGAACTCACCCGGCGATTCAATAACCTGAAAGAGGTTTTAGAGGCAATAGAAATCACCCAAGAAGTGGAGGTTCCTGCTCATGTTCAGGCGGGCTTTCAGCAAGCACTACTTCAGGAAAAGCTCAAAGGCAATAACCAAACCCAATGGTCGTGGATGCAAATAGCAGCAGCGATTGCACTCCTGGTAATCGGTTTTGGAGCTGGGAAGTTTTCCAGTGGTAATACATCAGAGGAGCTTTCGAGTATGCGAGCAGAAATCCAATCACTTAAGGAGGTGACACTTACAAATACGCTTCAAAAACATTCTGCCAGCAAACGGATTCTGGCAGTCAATCAAATTGAGGAAAAAGCCAGCATCAACAGGGAGTTGGTTTCCACACTCATCACCACGCTAAATACAGACGAGAGCCCCAATGTTCGCTATGCAGCACTACAGGCACTTAAGAAATTTATGGGAGAAGAAGATGTAAAAGCAGAATTGGTAAAGTCGCTTGAAGCCCAAACCGACCCCTTGATCCAAATCTCACTAATTACAATTTTGGTGGAAGCTGAAGAGCGAAGTGCAATTGCCCCACTCAAAGACATGATTAACGATGAACAGACAACACCTGAAGTAAAACAGCAAGCACAGGTTGCAATTCAGGTTTTGACATAAAAATATACCGGTACTTAATTAAATGATTAAAAATTCAAACTACATAAAAATGAAAACGATTATAACAGGACTAATACTTTTGACATGCGCCAGCGGAATGGCACAAGACAAAAAAGATATGATCGCACTGGCTGGTCAAAGCGGCGATCCTTTTAAAGCCACAAAGCAAGTGAGTTTCAGTTTTCCTATCAAAGGGAATGCAGCTGAAACCTGGTTGAGCATCGACAATCTATCAGCAGATCTGGAAATTCAGGCAGCTGCTGGTTCGGAGATAAAAATTGAAAGCAAGAACTACAAAGGCATGCCTGAAAAGGCCAAAGGACTGAAGCCTCTTTCTGCCACAGGACCTGAAAACACAGGGATCGGACTTAGCATGACTCAGGAAGGAAACATCATTTCACTTTCCGGCGCACATGGTGAGGCTGACAAGGCTGACTATGTGCTTTACCTGCCAAAAAATTTAAAACTGAAGATCAACTATAATAGCTGGCAAGCAGGAGATGTAGTGATCAAAGGGATGGCAGGCGAAATAGAAGCAAAAAGCCAGGTGGGAGATCTTGAGTTTATTGATGTTACCGGCCCGATAGTGGCTCATACATTGAGTTCTGATTTGGAAGTTACGTTCACAACTCTGGCAAGCGCTTCTCCATCCTCGCTTAGCTCAACCAGTGGCGACATAGATGTAACGCTCCCATCCTCAACGAAGGGAACGTTTAAAATGAGCACCATTTCGGGAGGGGTATACACCGGGTTCGATTTTGATTTCGGTGAAGACGCAAACATTCGCAGAGTAGGAGGACAAAATGCGACAGGTAAGCTGAATGGAGGAGGCGTTGAAGTTTCCTTGAAAACTATCAGCGGAGACATTTACATCAGAAAAGGAAATTGATCATGAGAGTCTTAACAATACTACTGTGCCTGGCAACCTGGGGGTTGTCAGCACAGCCTAAAAAAGTGACTGAATCTGTTGCTCTATCAGGGCAGCAACTTCTTGACCTGGATTTTGCTTTTGCTGACAACATTTCATTCAAAACCTGGGAGAAAAATGAGGTTTTCGTCGAGGTAATGGTTGAAATAAACAACGGGGAAGACAATGACATTTTTACACTCAAAACAGAGAAATCTTCTAACACGATCTACATCGAAATGGATAAGGACATGTGGAAAAAGATATCCAAGCAGGAGAATGGCAAGTGGAACAATTGTAGCTACACATCCACGATCAACTACACGGTTTACTTACCTGCTAAATTGAATGTGAGAGCCAATACCATTTCAGGAGATTATGAGTTTGAGTACTTCGGGTCTGAGATGAAGTTAAAAACCATTTCCGGAGCGATTGATGTAACGATACCTCAAAAGAAGGGAATGGATTTTAAAGCAAAAACCATTTCTGGTGAGATCTATTCGGATATTGAAATTGAATATCCATACGGCAAGGAAGGTCTGCGTCAGATAGTGGGTCAGGATGTGAGAGGCCGGGTGAATCCGGGCGGCTCTGAATCAAACTTTGAAACGATAAGCGGAAATATCTATTTAAGAAAAGGATGAGCAAAGGGGCGAGTCTACTCGCCCTTTTTTCTTAGTACCACGAGTCTACCATCCATTACAGTTCCCACAAAAAGCAAATCCTTATAAGGGGCAGCCACACTGCTGGCAGAGATGAATGACCCATTATTTTCGTACAAGCTTTCAACTTTCTCTCCATCCACCACCTTGATTACTTCAGACGGAGCAACTTCCTTTTTGCCAGCGGCATAAGCCGCAAAGGCCAGCAAACTAGGGTGAGAACCAATCCACAAGTCGCCATTTTCGTCTAGTTCAATATTATCAATACCCGTTCCAACATCTACATTTCGTTCATGAGTTAATGCTCCATTTTCTTCAATGTTGTAGTACAATAACTTGAATCCCCTTGGAGAAGCCACTAGCAATTGCTTTCGATCTTTGGAGATGTTAATGCCATTGGCATATTGAATCCCGTCGGCAACCTCTCTGTATTTTCCATCATAGTAAACTACATTGGAGACCCCAATACCCAGATAATCTTCTGCAAGCCGTCCCCACCTGCTGGTATATCCATGATCATTGGTAAAATAAAATGTGTCATCATCAAAGGCTACCACATCATTAGGGCTAATCATACTCTCATCTCGGTAAGTAGCCATGTATACAAGGCTGTCCCCAAACAATTCAAACTTTACAATGGAATGTTTTTTTGCGTGATTGACCACCAAAAGTTGGTAATGTGCAGAATCGAGCTTAAGCAGACTTATCCCATGCGGATAAAAAGGAAACGTATAATTGGCTGAGATTAGTTTAGGTTTAAAATTGCCCGAATCAAGATCGAGATAATATAACCCGCCTTGTGAGGGAGACCCATCTCTTCTTCCGGCACGATCATCTTGCGAAATAATCATAAATCCATCATCGTAACTTATGGTAAAATCTTCAGCACCTTTCATGGGGATTTCTGCAATAACCTCGTAGCTTTCGGTGTTATTAACTTCGCGGAAATATCCGGTGGAACTGAAGGTATAAAGTACAAATGCCGCAATAGCGAGCAAAACAACCAGAAGCGTGAGTAAGAATTTTTTCATAGCGATTAAAGGTCTAACACATAAAAGTATAAACTTCACTTTGTATTTTGTGTTAATTGGCGTCATGTTTTTAGGTTGTGGACGGGACGAGCTCGAGTTGCCAGAACAGGAGCTTGAAGGTCTGATAAATGGAAAAGAATGGAGCTATAAGTCGGCCAATGGATACCTGCAATCTTCGGATTTTAAATACCGAGTTAGATTTCTTTCGAGCGAAGAAAGCGTAAGCGATCCATGCACATTGCCATCACCATCACTAACTCATGTCAGGGCAATTTTTAAGCCAGCCGTTGGTAGTTTTTTTGTTTCGTCTCAAGCCATTGACAATAATCAGGTGGAGGTTTATTTTGAGATCTCTACTTCTCAAAACCTCAAAGCACAAAGTGGTACTATGGAAATCTTCGCTATAGAAGGACAGATAATCTACGGATTTTTGGATGCCGCTCTTGATGATGAAAATAAAGTATTAGGTTCTTTCGAAATCAGATTGTGTAACTAATCCGCAGTAGAAATAGTAATCCCATACCCAAGCTCAATTGTCCAAAGGCGAGCATCATTGATTTTTCCTGCGGCATTTGGATCATCATAGACAGGATTAAGTGAATAGCCTATATTTAGGCTGATCACATTATCAAAATCAAAAGCCGGAATCAGATAGTTGGCCCCCAGGTTGAAGAAGTAAACTGTTTTTGTCGCCTTCACTACGTCATCTTCCCGATCCCATTCCTCCCTAACGTTATTTGGATTGCTGGCATCAAAGGAATTAATCCTTAGTGCACTGGCGACATTTATGTGAGGAGTGATTCCTCCATAGAATGTAAAGTCGTTTACTTTTTTTCCATAGTTGATAGGTATAGCGATATAGTCTAAACGAGGACGAATTTTAAAACGAGCATCTGATGTAATTAGCCCGTAAAATCGCTGATACTGAATATCGGTTGTTTTGAAAAAGTAGCTGTCTCCGCCATTGGTGTATTTCACGCCCGTCTTTATAAAGGTATTTTCATTTAAGAAAACATCCATTTCAATGTTTATCACGGCCCCTGGGCGCACAGAGTTTTTAGCCTCAGAGGAGGCATTGATTCCATTATCAATTAGCGCTTGTCGGTATTCAATGAAGCCATACTCCTCCATCAGGTCTCTATCAAAAGTGGAGATTGTCATCCCGACTTGACCGTAGAATCTGACTTGGGCTATCGAACTAAAGCCAATTATTAAAAGGACAAGGGTGGACGTCAGCTTCTTCACGCCTCTACACCTTCTTCCACTTCTTCATAAACATCAAGTGGCAGACAACTGCACACCAGATTTCGATCACCATAGGCACTATCTACCCTACTCACAACCGGCCAGAACTTATTCTCTTTCACATAAGGTGCAGGGAAGGCTGCCTTCTCTCTCGAGTAAGGATATTTCCACTCGTCTGCTACAAGCGCTTTGTATGAGTGAGGTGCATTCTTCAATGGGTTGTCTTTCGAGTCAGCTACCCCATCAATCACCTCTTGTATCTCCGCTCTAATTGAAATCATCGCATCACAGAAACGATCCAACTCATCTAACACTTCACTTTCTGTGGGTTCAATCATCATGGTTCCGGGAACAGGGAAAGAGACTGTAGGTGCATGAAATCCATAATCGATCAAACGCTTGGCAATATCTTCTACTTCGATTCCGGACTTCTTAAAATCCCTGCAATCGATAATTAATTCATGTGCATTTCGACCTTTATCATTCGCATACAAAACAGGATAATGATCCTTCAGTTTTGCGGCAATGTAATTAGCATTGAGGATTGCCATTTTTGTTGCATTGGTTAAGCCCTCTGCTCCCATCATCGCAATGTATCCGTGAGAGATTGGCAAAATGCTGGCACTTCCATAAGGTGCCGCAGAAACCGCAGGATTGCTATTATGTTCGGTCACGTGTCCAGGTAGATAAGGAGCCAAGTGCTCTGCAACACCGATTGGACCCATTCCAGGGCCGCCACCTCCGTGAGGAATGCAGAAAGTCTTATGCAGGTTCAGGTGACAAACATCAGCACCAATGATGCCCGGAGAAGTCAGCCCAACCTGAGCGTTCATATTTGCACCATCCATATAAACTTGTCCCCCATTTTCATGGATGATGTTGCAGATTTCAACAATAGATTCCTCAAATACACCATGAGTGGATGGATAAGTCACTAGAAGAGCAGCTAATTCATTACTATTAGCTTCAGCTTTTTCACGCAAGTCGTCCACATCAATGTTTCCATTGTCATCGCACTTTACGATCACTACACGCATCCCCGCCATCACAGCACTTGCTGGGTTGGTTCCATGGGCGGAAGATGGAATCAGCGCAACATTTCTGTTTGGCTGGCCTGTGCCTTCCAGGTAAGATTTAATTACCATAAGCCCGGCATACTCACCCTGTGCACCTGAGTTTGGCTGGAACGAAATGGAATGAAAACCAGTGATCTCTACTAACCAGTCATGCAATTCATTGATCATGATACCATATCCTTCCGCCTGATCTTTTGGTGCGAATGGGTGTATGTTGGCAAACTCAGGCCAGGTCACCGGTATCATTTCCGAAGTAGCGTTCAGTTTCATGGTGCATGATCCGAGAGAAATCATGGAGTGAACAAGGGAGAGATCCTTGTTTTCCAACTTCTTCATGTAGCGAAGCAATTCATGCTCGGAGTGATACTGGTTGAAGATCGGATGCTCTAAAAATGGCGTGGTTCGCATAAGTGTGGACGGATATTCCACTTCAAAATCTTCTACAATTGGAGCTTCAAATGCATTGCCAAGGCGTGCAAAAATCTTCACCACTTCATTGGCGTCATTTACCGTGTGCGATTCGTCAAACGAAATACCTACCCCATCGTCAAAATAGCGGAAGTTGATTTCACTCTTGTGGCTCAACTTTCTCAAATGAACAATTTGTTCTGAATCCAGAGGAATTCTTAGGGTATCAAAGAAATAAGTGTTTTGATTTTCAAAGCCATACTGAGCGATTGCATTGGCAGTCTCTTTGGCCAGGCCATGGGTCCGTGCTCCAATTTGTTTCAACCCCACAGACCCGTGATATACGGCATACATTCCGGCCATTACTGCAAGCAATACCTGAGCAGTACAGATATTGGAAGTAGCTCGCTCTCTTTTGATGTGTTGCTCTCTGGTTTGAAGAGCCATCCTGTAGGCATCATTGCCATGAGCATCCTTGGATGCACCAATGATTCTTCCCGGTATAGCTCGTTTGTAAGCTTCCCTTGTGGCGAAGAATGCCGCATGTGGGCCTCCGTACCCCATTGGCACGCCAAAACGCTGACTGGTTCCAACAACCACATCTGTACCCCAATCACCGGGTGCAGTGAGGAGTGTGAGGGCTAGTAGGTCAGTAGCGCACGCAGTAAATACATTGTTTTCTTGTGCAGATGCAACAACCGATGACCAATCTCTCACAGAACCCGAATTGTTTGGATATTGGAAGAAAACACCGAAAATCTCTGGAGAGGAAATGTCCGCATCAGCTAAATCGACGACCTCCAGCTCTATTCCGAAAGGAAGCGCTCTCGTTTTAAGAACGTCCAGTGTTTGTGGAAATACTTCCTCATCAACCAAAAATTTATTAGACGATTTTTTATCTCCTTTCCTCAGACCATAAAGCATAGACATGGCTTCAGCGGCGGCTGTCCCCTCATCTAGCAGCGAAGCATTTGCTATCTCCATTCCAGTAAGGTCGATGACCATGGTTTGGAAATTAATCAGTGCCTCGAGTCTACCCTGAGCAATTTCAGCCTGATAAGGAGTGTAAGCAGTATACCATCCAGGGTTTTCCATGATATTTCTCTGAATAACCGTAGGCACCACACAGTTATAATAACCCTGACCGATGAACGATTTGAATACTTTGTTTTTATCTGCCACCTTCTGCATTCGGTTGAGGTACTCAAATTCATTTAGTGAAGGAGGTAGGTCAAGAGGCTTTTTCTTCAAGATAGGTGCAGGAATGGCTTCATTGATAAGGTCGTCTATAGACTTGAGACCTATGGTTTTGAGCATATGAGAAACCTCTTCTTCTGAAGGGCCATTGTGTCTTCTTTCAAACTCTACACGATCGTTAAGATTCAATTTCATCAAGGGTACTGTTTAGAGGCCGCAAATTTACGTCAGGAGATTGAGTACAAAAAGGTTTTTCTTCTAACCATTGGTGTAAATAATTGGTTTGGCTGCATCAAATTTCTTTAGTTTTAAACCCTGATTTTTAACACGTTATATCAAAATGAGAAAGATAACTTACGTACTGGGCCTTATTGTGGCCTTTGGGCTGCTGGCGCAGGATAAAACAGCCATAAAGTATGCGAAGACCATAACCGCAGAAGATCTGAAGACACACCTTTCAATACTGGCTTCTGATGAGTATGAAGGAAGAGAGACGGGCCAAAAAGGACAGAAAATGGCAGCAGAATACATAGCGAACCATTTTAAGTCGCTTGGGTTGGAAGCACCTGTAGATGGGAGCTACTTCCAGAAATTTAACCTGACCGAATCCACTATTGGGTCTGTGTATTTCAGAAAAGGAGAAGAAAAGAAGATTGGTTTTGAGGATTTCATTTACTACTCCAGCTCAGAAACAATGGGCGAGGAATACATTAGTCTAGTAATGGCGGATGAAGAAAACGGCGGAGATTATGATGGTAAATATGTTGTTTTTGAAGCCGATCAACTTGGCGGATTGCAGGAGAAAGCAGAAAAAGCAAAAGAGGCCGGTGCTGCCGGAGTTATAGTGGTGCTGAAAAATGATCAGGAGTTTGATTCATTTGTGATTAGATACGGGCCATACCTTCAAAGACCTTCCTTGAAAATGGAAGCTAGAGATAACGAATCAACCAAACTATTGATCGTTGATAAAGAGGTTGCAGGCTGGATGTTCGAAAAGTCGTTTGAAGAAATCAAAGCCGGAGATAATGCTGATGTAATCTTCAATGCCGATTATTTGGATAAGCCAATTGGCACTGAAAATGTGCTTGGTTTTTTGAAAGGAACCGAGAGGCCTGACGAAGTTTTGATCATAACTTCTCACTACGACCATGTGGGAATTATCAATGGTGAAATCCACAATGGTGCTGATGATGATGGATCGGGAACAGTGAGTGTGCTTGAAATTGCAGAAGCATTTGTGACAGCAGCTAAAAAGAAAAAAGGTCCGAAAAGAAGTATTCTATTCATGACAGTGACTGGTGAGGAAAAAGGGCTACTAGGTTCTCAGTATTATACAGACGTTGATCCAATATTTCCTTTAGAGAATACGGTGGTAAACCTTAACATTGATATGGTCGGAAGAGTGGATGACGCTCACAGTGAAAATGCTGACTACATTTATTTGATCGGCTCTGACAAGCTTTCTCAGGATCTTCATGATCTTTCTGAGAATATGAATAAGACGTATACTAATCTGGAGCTGGATTATACATATAATGATGAAAATGATCCAAACAGATTTTACTACCGATCTGATCATTACAATTTTGCGAAAAACAATGTGCCAATCATTTTTTACTTCAATGGCACACATCCAGATTATCACAAACCAACAGATACAGTGGAGAAGATTGAGTTTGAGGTGATGGAGAAAAGAGCCCGACTTGTATTCCATACCGGATGGGAAATAGCAAACAGAGAAGAGCGCATAACCGCAGACGCTGATAAAGTAGATGCCGGAAATTAATTTTGGAGAGGCTGTTTGAAGATAAATTGATCATTGTGGGGCATTCGCCCCACAAGATCTTTTCAACCAGCTATGGAAAGAAAGACATTAAAATCAATCTTTCTGATACAATTATACTTATTTAATACGGTTTCCATAAACCTTTTGAGCCAAAAAATTACCGATACAGCATTGGGTCTTCTTTTTTCACTCAAAATCATCGTTTTTAAGGCGTATTCTAACTTTTTTGTCACACCTTCTTTCCGAAGAAAAACGGATAAAACTCTCCATATATCTTAAATTTGTTTGAGGACGAACGATTGGTTTCCAGAATAATTATACAAAAACTTAAAATATCACAATGTATTTGATCAAAGAGGTAAGCATCGTAAATGAAGGAAAGGTCAAATCAGGTGATGTTTTGATCAAGGATGATCGAATTGAAAAAATTGGTGAGCAGATAAATCCAACTGAAAAATGTATTGAGATTCGTGGAGAAGGTCTGCATCTTTTTCCTGGTGTGATTGATGATCAGGTTCATTTTCGAGAGCCGGGGCTGACTCATAAGGGAAATATTTTTACAGAATCCAGAGCTGCGGTGGCTGGAGGTGTAACCTCTTTCATGGAGATGCCCAACGTAAATCCCCAAACGATAACTCAGAAATTACTTGAGGAGAAGTACCAAATAGGCGCAAATAATTCCCTCGCTAATTATTCATTCTACATGGGGAGCACCAACGACAATCTGGACGAGGTGCTAAAAACAGATCCAAATTCTGTTTGCGGAATTAAGATTTTTATGGGCTCGTCCACAGGCAATATGCTTGTAGACGATCAGGAAACGTTGGAAAATATTTTTCGAAATGCGCCCATCCTAATCGCAACGCATTGTGAGGATGAAGCGACTATACGGGCAAATACTGAAAAGTACAAAGAAGATTTTGGAGACAATATTCCTTTTAAATACCACCCGATTATTCGGAATGAGGAGGCGTGCTACTTGTCCTCATCCAAAGCTGTAGAACTGGCGAAGAAGAACAATGCAAGGCTTCACATTTTGCATATTTCTACGGGAAAGGAAACGAATCTTTTTTCAAATGACATTCCTTTAAGACAGAAGCGAATTACCTCAGAGGCTTGCATTCATCATCTATGGTTTACGGATGCAGACTATGATGAGAAGGGTGCTTTTATCAAATGGAACCCTGCAGTGAAGTCCGCATCGGATCGGGATCAAATTTGGAAGGCACTGCTCGACGATCGCATAGATGTAATTGCCACGGATCATGCGCCACACACACTAGAGGAAAAACAAAATCCCTACATGAAAGCACCATCTGGGGGGCCTTTGATTCAGCATACGCTGGTGGCTATGTTGGATTTTTACCATCAGGGAAAAATATCGCTTGAGCGCATTGCTGAAAAGATGTGTCATGCGGTTGCCGAGTGTTTTGATGTGAAAGAGCGAGGATATATCCGTGAGGGATATAAGGCCGATTTGGCATTGGTAGATTTGAACAAGTCGTGGAAGGTGACTAAGGAGAATATTAGAGCAAAATGCGGATGGTCACCATTTGAGGGTCATGCATTTAAATCCTCCGTTGAGAAGACGTTTGTATCTGGACACCTAGCCTATTCTGATGGAAAACTCGACGAAAGCAAGCTTGGTCAGCGACTTTCATTTGATCGAAAATAATCGTTTGCAGATTTCATTTGGGGTATTAACTTTGCACTCCTTTTCAGGATAGCCTGAAAATACATGGTGGTTGTAGTTCAGTTGGTTAGAACGCCTGATTGTGGTTCAGGAGGTCGCCGGTTCGAGTCCGGTCTTCCACCCTTAGAATAAAGAGCAGTTACAGAAATGTAATTGCTTTTTTTGTTTTACGACCTCCTGACTTGCTCCATTGTGGTTCAGGAGGTCGCCGGCCAACCAACGGTTGGTCCCATCGGTCGTCTTCCACCCTTAAAAAGAAAAGCAGTTACAGAAATGTAATTGCTAGGGCTCACTAGTTTTTGAGAGGTGCCCACTTCCTGCTCGCCAGCGCTATTAATGGGCTGCCAATTGCGGCAGGGAGAATCCACAACAACCACTGATAGGAACTTTCTGGCATAAATAAGTTTGGGTTTTGAACCGCAAACGCAGTGATAGCAGCGATGTAGCTACCGCCCATGGCGCTGATGTGCTGCTTAAGCCACCAGTTCTTTTCCACGGTTGGCTTTCGTACAAAGAACCGTAAATCCTGAGCACCATTGAGAAGGGTAAAAAAACCAAACAGCAAACATAAAAAGGCAAGAATGGTGTTTGGTGAATTGAGATAAAGGTGACCACCGTAAATCATAATCCCGAGCCCGGAAACGGTGGTGATAAGACTTACACCCCAATCATACCACTTTTCAGATCCTGCCTTTTTGCGCCTAAAAATCCTAACGCCAACAAATGAAGCATGAAAGGTGAGAACGGCTATAACCATCAGAAAGGCACTGAACCTGTAGAAAGAGACGATACCCCAGGCACTCAAACAAATCCACCACATGGCAGCCACATAAATCTTTCCAATGAAGATGTGATTTTTGCTCCCCTTACGATTCAGCATCTGGTAAATACCTAGCAGCAGAACGATTCCTCCGCAAACGATATGAGAATAGACAAGTAGCTTTTCCATTTCTTTTTTGAGCAATTCAAGGCAAGAATTCCTCAACTCAAAATTTAGATTAACTGAATTGTTAATTAATGAGGATGAGTTGTTGTTTCGGACTTAAATTGACCATATGTATCAGTTTCTTTCTCGTATCTCAAATCGCTATTTCAGCAAATATTCTCACCGGCTGTTTAAATGGTTTTTCAATATTTCCCCAATGTACCGACGATCGACAGGGCGAATTATTTCTGTTACAAAAGATCTTGGCAGAATCGAGATAAAGATTCCACTATCCTACAAAAACAAAAACTACGTGGGGACTATTTTTGGTGGAAGCCTTTTTTCTGCAACAGACCCGATTTATATGGTACAGCTCATCCAGCTGATGGGAAGAGACTATGTAATATGGGACAAATCGTCTATGGTGAGGTTTAAGCGTCCGGCAAATGAAGATGCCTATGCTAGCTTCGAGTTTACGGAGGAGGAGGTCACTCAGCTCAAGCAGCAAATTGCGGAGGAGAAAGAGGTTAATTTGGTCAAACTTGTTGAGATCAAAAGCAAAGAAGGGAAGCTTTTCTGTGAAATAGAAAAGACAATTTATGTTGCTGATAAGAAGTATTATAAGGAGAAGCGAGCTAAAAAATCTAGCTCTGAATCCACAGTAAAAGTCGAGGTATAAGCTGTTACCTATGCTGGTAGCTTTAAGGCAGTATTTATGGTTTTGTTAAATTAGATTAGGAATAGACTTTTATAAGTACCACTAAATGATGATTTCCAGCTTAATTTATATTGGGGTATTTGTTATTGTAGTACTAGTTTTCTGGATTTTTCCTTTTAGGTTTTCCTTCACAATTTTCACCGTATTGCTAGTTGCAATAATCGTTCTTTACATCAATGAAATTGTAGACAACTGGCTTCTAAAACTTTATGGTTCTGGGTATCTTTTGGGGCTTATCAGTAAGGTTGGAGGTAAAGAGACAAACGAAACAATCTACGGTTATTTCAAGAAAGAATTTTCATCAAATGAACTCCATCTTTTGCTATATCAGTTAAAAGAATACAGTGACGATTGGAAAAACCAACCAACATTTGGTGAAGTGGATGTTGTTTCATTTCTTAATTCTGCCGAATGGTATGCACGGAAAATCGGGAATAAAGTATTGAATCAATACGAAAACAACATCAAGCTTTGTGCATTGCTGATGTATAAGACTGCATTGCTTCAAGCGATCGAAAAGGATATTGAGATCTATAAATTTTCGACTGATTTATTTCAGCAGATAAAGGAGCGTTTAACTGTTTTCAAAGCCTTTGATGATTATCTTAATGAGAAGATATTATCTCTTGAACTAAATGTATCAGAACGAGAGAGGGTAAGTGAAGAATTAAAGAAAACAGAGCAATTATTTAAGGAATTTAACATTTAATAAACAAATGAAAAGGCTACCTATCCTTTAATAGGCATTCGTTTAAACTCCTTCGTTCGGTCGAATAAGTAGCGATAGGTATGGTGTGTTTTTACCACATCACCACCCACCTGGTCTACTACTCTCAACATTTTAGGATTAAAGTCACCGATCCAGTTCATTTCGAGCAGAGGATATCGCTTGTACTTATCTTGTACCATCTCCCGGATGGCCATGATCAATGCTCCATCCACACCTTTCCCCTGATGTTCAGGTGAGATACCGAATACTAAACCAATCATTTTCTTGTTGGTTTTTCGGATTTTGTGATAGAGAAATTTAAGTTTTCCAAGCAGGTCCAGTTTTCCATTTACATGCTTAAAGACCTGATTTAGCTCAGGAATATTGATATAGAAACCGACTGGTTTGTCTTTATGGTAGCCAAACCACATGATCTTTTCATCCATAATGGGCTTCATCTTTTTGATGATAGCATTGGCTTGAAGTGAGGTCATCTTCGCCACTCCCGGGTGCCTGGCCCAGGCATCATTATAAACTGTTCGGAAGTCCTCAGCGTACTGCTTTAGCTTGCTTTTTTCAATGTGCCTGAAAGTGTAGTTCGGGTCTTTCATGGCAATCTCAGCCTTTTCGTAAAGTCGTGGAATCAATGGCTCAAATGTATTTCGCCCAAACGTAAATTGCTTGAAATACATCTGGAACCCATAGTTCTCGAAGAGATCCTGATAGTAGGGGAAATTGTAATTGCATTGATAATTGGGCTCACGATCGAATCCATCTACAAGCAACCCCCACCATGCGTCCCTGTCGCCAAAATTTATCGGGCCATCCATGGCTTCCATGCCACGCTCTTTTAGCCATTCTTTACCCGTATCGAATAGCAGGTTGGCTGACTCCTGATCATTGATGCATTCGAAAAAACCAACACCCCCAGTAGGCTGGTCATTGTCTTTGTCTACCGTTTTTTTGTTGATAAATGCGGCGATACGCCCTATGGTCTTTCCAGCATCGTTCCTTAGAATCCAACGGGCACACTCCCCGTGTCTAAAAGTTTTATTTTTCTCAGGGTCAAAGACGCCATTCACATCCTTATCCAGCGGCCTTATCCAGTTGGGTTCATCCTTGTACAGCTGTACCGGAAATAGTAAAAACTCTTTTGCTGTTTTCTTATCCTTAACTTCAACGATCTGCATGGAAACAATGATTTAGGCAAATAAAATCAATCTATTTTGCTTGCTCACGTCTGCCGTAAATAAATGCCATTGATGGGAAAATAATCCATGGAATAAATGTGAAAAAGGTCAAATACCAATAATCCAAAAGGTAAATCCAATCTTTCCCTTGATATAACACAAGGTATATGTAATCGTAGATCAGGAAAGGGACGGAAAAGTAGACACTCATCCACCATGCCACTTGATTGATTTTATCACCTTTAGCCATAGATAAGAGGAGTCCTTTGCCCAGGCGAATAAGTAGCAAAGTGGGTAGCAGGTCAACAATGATAAGCTGCTGAAAGAATCCCCATTGCTGATAGTAATCTGACCATAAACCGCCCAATAGGAAAAAAGTCCAGAAGCTAGTAGCGCAATAAAAAAGAAAGAGATGATGTCTTGGTTTCATTGGCTACAATTAAGCCAAAACCAATTGAAATCAGGTGATCAAGAATGTTAAAAGATGCTTAAGGAAATTTCTTATTCCCTCGAAACTTTTACGAAGGAGTAATCATTGACATCCCAATCTATGACCAAGCCTCTCCCCACACCCTTAGCAACCTGATCTCCATAAAGGTGATGAACCAAATAAAGAGCTACATCGTAAGATTTAGCCCCTCCTGCCGAAGTGAGGAGGTTATCATGATGCACGAATGACACATTTTCATGAACAGTAAGTTGAGGAAAGGTTTTTCGGTATTGCTCAATATCAGTTGGGAAGGTTGTTGATTCTTTTCCATCTACCAGACCAGCCTTGGCCAGAACAAATGCCCCATCACACAATGACATGACATAATCTGCATTCTTACCAATTTCACTCACCCAATTGATCAATGTCTCGTTTTCGAGATCAGAATCCATGTTATGCTCGGCACTAGGAACAACGAGAATATCAATCTCCGGAAGGTCCGGACTGTCAAATGCATAATGTGGGATAAGCTTCAACCCTTCGAAAGTGGTCACTGTGTCCATGGTTTCATTTACAGTGAAAACATTGATGCCACCATCGGTGTGAAAAACGGTATGCTGGAAAATATCATATGGTGCCATCAATTCAGAGTTGTAGACACCATTGATCATTAAAAATGCAGCATTGAATGTTTGTCCCTCAGCAACGGGCTGGATTGTTATTTCGGTCTTGTCCTGTGTTGGTTTTGAGCAACCAATCAATAGAACCAAAAAAATGAAAACATTCTTTTTCATTAAAGGCCAAAGGCTTCTTTCACCTGATCTACATAGTCAAGCTTTTCCCAGGTAAATGTTTCTACCACTTTCTTCACCTCTTCATTTCCATTTCCCCTAAAAACCACCTGCTTTACTTCTGGGTTTCGTCCCATGTGTCCGTACGCAGCAGACTCAGAATAAATTGGCTCTTTCAGTTTCAATCGTTTGATGATGTGTGCAGGGCGCATGTCGAATATTTTTTCAACCAGCTTAGCAATCTCACCGTCGTTCATATCCACATTGGAAGTGCCGTAGGTATTTACATAGATACCCATTGGTTCTGCTACACCGATCGCATAGGAAACCTGAACAAGAATTTCATCAGCCACTCCTGCAGCAACAAGGTTTTTAGCAATGTGCCTAGTTGCATAGGCGGCAGACCTGTCCACTTTAGATGGATCCTTTCCGGAGAAAGCCCCACCTCCGTGAGCCCCTTTTCCACCATACGTATCCACGATGATTTTTCTTCCGGTGAGTCCAGCATCTCCGTGTGGCCCACCGATCACAAACTTGCCGGTTGGGTTTATGTGATACTTGATGTCATCATTAAACAACTCCTGATTGGCAGGCTTTAGCTTGGCCTTTACTCGGGGAATCAAAATGCTGATGATATCTTCCTTGATCTTCTTTAGCATGTTGTCCTCATTGTCAAACTCATCGTGCTGAGTAGAGACAACAATGGCATCAATTCTTACAGGTTGATTGTTGTCATCGTATTCGATGGTCACTTGAGATTTGGCATCCGGCCTGAGGTAAGTCATTTCTTTTCCCTCTTTGCGGATATCTGCAAGCTCCATTAGAATTCTATGCGATAGATTCAGTGCAAGCGGCATGTAATTTTCAGTTTCTTTGGTGGCATAGCCAAACATCATTCCCTGATCTCCCGCGCCTTGCTCATCTTCTGATTCACGCTCTACTCCCTGGTTGATGTCTGGTGACTGCTCATGGATGGCCGATATTACCCCACATGAGTTACCATCAAACATATACTCACCCTTGGTGTATCCGATTCGGTTAATGACCTCACGGGCTATATTTTGTACGTCCACATATGCTTTGGTTTTCACTTCACCTGCAAGCGCTACGAGTCCGGTGGTCACCATAGTTTCACACGCCACCTTGCTGTCAGGGTCAAACGCCAGGAAGTGATCCAATAGTGCATCTGAAATTTGATCAGCAATTTTATCTGGGTGTCCTTCGCTTACGGACTCTGAAGTAAATAAATAGGGCATCTATATTCTGTTTAAACTGGTCGGCAAATTTAGAAGATTCGATGAACTCAATCAGGGGAATTGGCCAAAACTAAAAATGGCCGGAATTTTATGTATCTGAATGTCAGTTTTTTGCCACTTGGCTATTGGCTGGGTCAGAATTTTTTCATTGTTTCCAGAAATGTCCGCTGCAACACTTAACAAGGTATCAGGCCTACAGGTTTTCAAAATGTCTTTGATTAATTGCTGATTACGATAAGGTGTTTCCATGAATAGCTGAGTGTATCCAGTCTGACTCAGCTTTTCCAGCTCCCTGATTTTTTGCTGCCTTGGATTTTTATCAATGGGGAGATATCCATGAAAGGTAAATTTTTGACCGTTGAATCCGGAGGCAATAAGCGCCATCTGAATGGAGGAGGTGCCGGGCATAGGCACCACCTGAATGTGAGTTTGATGAGCAAAGCTTACCGCAAGATTGCCGGGATCCGCCAGACATGGCACCCCGGCTTCCGAAATGACAGCCATGTCTTTTCCATTCCGAATGGGTTCGAAAAGAGGATACATCTGATCCCAGTTAGACTTCTTGTCTAAAACCTGAAACTCTAAATCTTCAATGGTAATCCCAGCCTTAAGACTGCTGATAAAGCGTCGGGCTGTACGAACGTTTTCTACGAAATAGTGAGAAGTGTTTTTCAAGACCTCAGCCACCATTGGAGACATGAAGGACGCATCATTGTCTGATGACAGGTAGGTTGGGATTAGAAAGAGTTTACCTTGGATCATTTCAAAAATTCAATTACCATTTTACCTAGTTCATCGGGCTTCTCAGCATGTACCCAGTGGCCGGCCCCCTTAACAGAGACAATTGTTGCCTTAGGAAAATAGGATCTGATCAAATCATGATCATCATCGGTGATGTAATCAGAATTACCTCCCGCAATGAAAAGAGCATTTCCATCGAATGAAACTTCTTCTTCAATTCCTTCGCCCACTTTTTCAATAGCATTTTCTATCGCATTCAAATTTAGCTTCCACTGAAAGCTTCCATCCTTCTTTCGATCCAGATTCTTTAAAATGAACTGTCTTACACCAAAATTGGAAATAACTCCTGCCATCTGATCATCTGCTTCTTTTCGATTTTTTAGGGTGCTTAAGTTTACTGAATGGAATCCTTTAAAGATTTCCTGATGATGAGGAGGGTAGTACTTTGGAGCTATGTCCACCACGATTAGTTTGTCAACTTTTCCAGCGTGCTGTGTGGAGAGGTGCATTGCCACCTTGCCGCCCATTGAGTGACCAAGGATGTGAGCCTTTTCCAATCCCTCATCGTCCATGAGTTCCACTACATCACTTACCATTACATCATAGTCAAACTCATCACTATGAGGGGAGTTTCCATGGTTTCTTAGGTCAACCAAATAGACTTTAAAGCTTTCTGCGAAAACCTTTCCTAATGTCTGCCAGTTATCAGACGACCCAAAAACGCCGTGCATGATGATGAGGGGTTCGCCTGCCCCCAGTGTTCTAAAATTTAATTTCATGGACTAAGTCTCATTTTGGCATTAGTAAGCATTTGTTGTGATTTTTTGTTCATTGCTTACCTATAAAATCGATTTGACTCAAAGATACATATTACCTTCACGAGCTTTATGGATTCAGTTAGCACCTTTTTATCAAATGCGGTAAACTTCATTTGGGGGCCTCCGCTATTGATTTTACTCCTGGGAGGAGGGCTTTTCCTCCTTATCTACTCCCGCTTTTTACCCTTTAGGTTTCTTCGTCACGCGATCAATGTATTGCGAGGAAAGTACGACGATCCTAATGATCCTGGAGAGATAAGCCATTTTGAAGCACTTTCAGGAGCGCTTGCCGCTACCATTGGTATGGGAAATATTAGTGGTGTGGCACTGGCCATAGCTGCGGGTGGGCCAGGCGCCATGTTTTGGATGTGGGTGAGTGCATTTATTGGGATGGCCACCAAGTTTTTTACGTGCACACTTGCCGTACAATATCGCGGAGTGGACTCAGAAGGAGCGATTCAAGGAGGGCCAATGTACGTGATTCGCGAGGCACTTGGAAAGAAATGGATGCCACTTGCAGGATTTTTCTGTGTGGCAGGATTCTTTGGGGCCACACCTGTTTTTCAAACAAATCAAATGGTGGCGGTTTTCAAAAATGTGATCTTAATCCCAGCAGGAGTTGAAGATTCTTTTACAATCAACCTAACCATTGGGTTAGTAATCGCGGCTCTTGTGGCAACCGTTATTCTTGGGGGGATTAAACGTATCGGGAGCGTGGCATCCAAGCTGGTTCCTTTTATGGTAGTGCTCTTCGTGATTAGCGTTTTGACTATTATGTTGACTAATCTTGGGAAGGTCATTCCGTCCTTTTTATTTATCCTGGAAGATGCCTTTACAGCGAAGGCTGTACTCGGTGGAGCTGTCGGAGCAGTCATTGTAGAGGGGGCGAAGCGTGCGGCCTTTTCCAACGAAGCAGGAATAGGCATGGCTCCACTGATGCACGGAGCAGCAAAAACCAAAGAGCCGGTGAGGGAGGGACTTGTTGCCATGCTAGGACCGGCCATTGATACTATCATCGTTTGTACCATGACTGGCTTGTGCATATTAATTACCGGAGTGTGGGACAGTGGTGAGGCAGATGGTATCGTGATGACAGCAAATGCTTTTGGCTTAGGGTTACCTGGGTTCGGTCCTTATGTATTAATGATCTGTGTAATGATTTTTGCCATTACGACCATTTTTGGTTTGGCTTATTATGGACAGAAATGTTTGTCTTTCCTGATAGGAGCTAAATATGGGAGATATTTTTATTATTGGTATATCGCCCTGGTACTTGTAGGTTCTGTAGCTTCATTGACGGATGTGGTAAATTTAGTTTTTGTGGCTTACGGTCTGATGGCTGTTCCAACCATGATTTCCACGATTGTGCTGGCACCAAAGGTGATGAAGGCAACAAAGAAATATTTTAGTGAGGTATATAATTCGTAATCATTTGGAATGCTGGCACTTAGATGCAATATCTTTGCAGCCAATATCATTTAAGATAGGATGAGGATTGTCATAGCTGGTGCTGGAGAGATGGGCTTTCATCTTGCAAAACTGTTAACAGCGGAGGAGCAGGATATCGTAATCATCGATTCTAATGCTTCCGTTTTGGAATATGTGTCGCAACATTTGGATGTGAACACGGTCAGGGGTAGTTCCACCTCACCCCGCGTACTAAAAGAGGCAAACATTGGCAAGGCAGACTTGCTAATCGCCGTAACCTCCATTCAGGAAACCAACATCACCACATGTATTTTGGGGAAAAGTCTTGGAGCCAAAAAGACCATTGCCCGAATCTCAAATACTGAACTACTTCACGCTCGTGAAGAATTGAACCTCAGCAATGTCGGAATTGATGAGATTATCTCACCTGCATCGTTGGCGGCACGGGAGATCAAACGACTACTCAAGCAATCCGCACTTACAGACACCTTTGAGTTTGAAAAAGGGACACTTTCACTAGTGGGCATTACGGTAGATGAAGATTCTGAACTCTTTGGGAAAACGCTCACGGAAACAGCCTACCTCAACCCCGATCATAACTTTACCACCGTTGCTATTCTTCGGGACAACAAGACAATAATTCCTTACGGGGAAAACAAATTCCAAAACGGAGATCATGCGTATTTCATTGCTCAACCAGACGGAATAGACCGGGTAACGGCGCTGGCTGGAAAGGAGAGCTTTGAAATTAAGAATGTGATGATTCTGGGAGCGAGCAAGGTGGGTATCAACACTGCTAAACTCCTAAGCAAGAAGTACAACATCAAACTTATCGAGGCTGATAAAGAGAAGTGCCTTCACCTGGTAGATGAGCTACCGGATACCATGATCATCAATGGAGATGGTAGGGATATCAATTTGCTGAAAGAAGAAAGCATTGATCGGATGGATGCTTTTGTCGCACTTACAGAAAACTCCGAGACCAATATCATGGCTTCATTGCTGGCCAAAAATCAAGGGGTGAGGAAGACTATAGCGCTTGTTGAAAATGTAGACTACATCCACCTTTCGCAAAGTATCGGAATTGACACTTTGATCAACAAAAAGCTGATCGCTGCTAGCTTTATCTTCCGATACATTCGTAAAGGAGAGGTTCTGAATATTGCCGGTATCCATGGTGTGGACGCAGAAATCCTGGAGTTTGAACTGGGAGAAAAATCCAGAATAATGGAGAAGCAGCTCAAAGACATGGACTTCCCTAAAACCGCTATTGTAGGTGGCGTAATACGTGATGGAAAGGGTATTGCGGTTAGAGGAAATTTCGAATTTCAGCCAAAAGACAGAGTTGTGGTTTTGTCCAAGCCTGAATGTATCAGAAAAGTGGAGAGTTTCTTCAAATAATACATGCAGTTCAACTATAAGGTAATTTTAAAAGTCATTGGCATGCTCCTTCTCATCAATGGAGGCTTCATGTTGACTTGTTTGCCTTTTAGTTTTTATTACGGTGAGGGAGATCACACTGCAATCATATCATCGTCATTGATTGCGCTTGGAGTTGGTGCAGCACTTCTATTTCTCACACGCAACCTTCAAAGTAATGACATTCGGAAAAAAGATGGTTATCTGATTGTGACGATTGGCTGGCTATCTATGTCCTTCTTTGGATCACTTCCCTATATTTTTAGTGGAGCCATACCCGACATCACCAATGCCTTTTTCGAAACACTGTCAGGCTTTTCTACTACAGGAGCCACCGTTCTGACAGACATAGAATCCGTCCACAAGGGGATTTTGTTCTGGAGGAGCCTCACACAATGGATTGGGGGCATGGGTATTATCGTACTGACGGTTGCTATTCTTCCGCTTTTGGGAATTGGAGGAATGCAGCTCTTCGTTGCAGAAGCTCCCGGTATTTCTCCGGACAAATTACAGCCGAGGATTAAAGAGACAGCCAAAAGACTATGGATTATCTATTGTGGGCTTACACTCACGGAGCTTGCTCTTCTATGGGCAGGAGGAATGACATTTTACGATGCGATAAATCACAGTCTGACAACTATGGCAACTGGTGGATTCTCCACCAAAAATGCTAGCATTGCCTACTATAGCGATCCGTTTATCCAGTATGTGATTATATTTTTCATGTTCATGGCAGGCACGAACTTTACCATGACCTACTTTGGATTGCATGGCCGTTTCAGAAAAGTATTGAATAATGAGGAGTTTCGGTTCTACCTAATATTCTGTGTGCTCGCTTCACTTATTGTTGGCTTAATCATCTACAACCTTGGACACGACACATTCGAAAAATCTATCCGTGATGCATTGTTTCAGGTTGTTTCTGTGGTAACCACTACTGGATACGTAACACATGACTATACAGCATGGACTTCTTTTTTGACAGTGATTTTCTTCTTGTTGATGTTTGCGGGTGGATCTGCGGGATCTACAGCCGGTGGCGTCAAGCTGGTTAGACATATTTTGCTTATTAAAAATAGTTTGCTGGAACTGAAACGAATACTTCATCCGTCCGCAATTATTCCAGTAAGATTTAATGGGAAATCAGTCAGTCGAGACATTACCTTTAATGTTCTGGCGTTCATCATGATCTATATCCTGATTATGTGCTTTGGAGCGATAGCCGTGTCATCATTTGGAATAGATTTCAATACATCTTTAGGCGCTGTGGCTACCACGCTTGGTAACATAGGTCCGGGCATTGGAGACGTAGGGCCAGTTGATAATTTTGCTCATTTGCCAGTAGGAGTAAAATGGATCTTATCTTTTATGATGCTGCTTGGTAGATTGGAGCTTTTCACAGTTTTAATCCTTTTCACACCTTATTTCTGGCGAAAAGTTTAATAGGTTCAGCAGATTAAGGCATCTTTGAAACTTTCAAAATTTAGCTAAATGAATATTCTGAGCTACATTATCTGGACGTTTGATCCAGCTATTTTCACCATTCCATTTACTGATTATGCACCAAGGTGGTATGGAGTGCTATTCGCACTGGGCTTTCTACTTTCGCAACAAATATTCTTTAGGATATTTAAAGCTGAGGGCAGGCCGGAGAAAGATGTAGAGCGAATCACCGGATATATGGTACTTGCGACTATCATCGGAGCACGACTAGGGCATTGCTTATTCTATAATCCTGATTATTACCTGTCTAACCCCATTAAAATTCTCATGATATGGGAAGGAGGTCTTGCCAGTCATGGAGGTGCGCTCGGTATCTTGGTGGCGATTTATTTGTTCTGCAAAAAGTACAACTATCGCTATCTATGGATTTTGGATCGACTTGTGATCGTCGTAGCACTTACTGGAGCTATGATACGAACCGGAAATCTTTTCAACTCTGAGATGGAGGGGACACTGACCAACTCAAACACAGGTATTGTTTACGCTCGGGCAACATTGGACGTGCTGAATTACTCGGATGATATTGATGATGTTCGCTTCGAAAAAGGTGGAGATGTGCAAAGCGATCAGGCTGGGATTGTTCCGATTAAGGCGATCATTGAATATCGAAGAGGTGTGAAGTTTGAGTTGAAGGACAAGATGTTCGTAGAAAATCAACTGAAAAGCACATTGGCTAGATATACCGAAGTATCTGAGCACATTGATTTTGGTGATGGCCCATTAGCTTATCGTAATTATCAGAGTAATGGAAGGGAGATCGTCGAGATTTCTGCGCTTGGAAAAGTAAGACACGCAGCTCAGCTCTATGAAGCAATGTATTGCATCATATTGATGATGATCCTTTACTGGCTGTGGAGTAAAAAAAGAGATATGCTGCCCCAAGGATTCAACTTTGCGCTGTTCATGATTGTGCTTTGGTCACTACGATTTGTAGATGAATTCTTCAAAATGAATCAGGAAGCATTTGAAGAGAACATGGTTCTGAACATGGGTCAGATTTTAAGCATTCCTCTCACCATTGCAGGTGTGATACTTATGATTTGGATTTTTCAGCAGGATAAGAAAATGAGCGACTTTAACTAAACACAAAAAAAGGGAGCATTTGCTCCCTTTCTTTTTGATGTTATTTTATAATTATTTTCTTAACATGTTTCCTGTTATCCAGATCAAAGTGCAAGAAGTATAAACCAGACTTTAAGTTAGGCCGATATTCAATTGTGTTAGATCTATGATCTGGGGATATATGATCAACTATTTTTCCATTCAAGTCAACAACATTTATTTGATTTGGCGCTTTCTTATCAAAGGATATAGTAGCAAGATTCTCTATTGGATTAGGGAAAATATTAACCAATTTTCTTGATGACTCATCTGCTGAGAGTGTAGTAGCTGGAATGTCTACAGACCATATACCCCTACCATAAGTGGCTATAACTAGGGTATTTTCTGATAATTTGAAGTCGTAGGTGTTGACAGCCGGAAAATCACTTTCCAGTAAGTGCCAAGACTTTCCTCCGTCAAGAGATTCAATGATCCCAATTTCGGATCCAACCCAAATTTGATTATTGTCATGAGGAAAGACAAAAAGGGTGTTTACTGCTACATCAGGAAAACCTCTATCGCCACTTCCATCAAAGCCTGAAATATCTATCCACGATTGACCGAGATTAGTGGTCTTGAGAACCTTAGGATACCCAGCAAATGAAAATAGCACGAAAGCGGTGTTATCATCAACTGGATGGGTAGCTATTCCTGAAACCGATCCCATTTCAAATGAATCATAATTGTTTGCGGGAGCGAAAGTCGCTCCTCCATTTGTAGATATAAAAAGTCTTTGGGTGTCTGTCATTCTACCACCAGCCCAAACAATATCTTCATTGCTATATGAAACTTCCACATCAGCGCTATTTGTAAAAGACCACAGTTCTGGCGAGGACATGCTACACGCACTCCAAGATTCCCCAAAACTTTGACTTATCCATACCCCTTGCTCACCAACAGTGAAGATCCTTTCTGGTTTTGATTTATGATGAGCTAGCCTGGTAATGAAGGGTCCATTGTCATCATAACCGCTTGAAGCGTTCTGCCATGTTTGTCCCCCATCAGTAGTTCTTACAAAATTATTGTATTGAGAGCCACCAATAATCTTGTTTCTATTGACACTATGCCAGAGTGATTCGAATCCATCTCCACCAATGGCAAAAATTGCATTAGCGGAAGCACTACCTTCTGTACCTACTTGATTGTACCAGGTTCCATTGTCCTGCATACCTCCAACAAATCGGTAAGAATCTGGAGCCTTATCAGCACTATAAAATTGGGTTGTATTGTAGCCAAAACTGACGTACTCAAAATCACCATCAGTTGTGCCTGGATCACTGCTTGTGACAGACTTGTAGACACCTCCATCATTGGTAATTAAAAAGCCAAACTCTTGTGTAGAGGGGTTTTCATTAATAATCATTGAAAAATGTTGATCAGGGTGAATTCCCTCATCTCTTCCCGATTGTGGAAAGCTATTTGGGCCACCAAATTGACGATAAGCATCTGATACACTAGTGGTTATCCTTTCAAGACCAGCTACGTCATTAACGGTTACTGAAAGATTGGAATATGGTAGGTCGGTTGGATCAAATGTGGCCATCTCGCTCGATAAGGTAGGCCAGAAATTATACATTTGTTGGTGCTCAAACCCTCCAACTGAGGCTATGGATCCATCGGCAAACTCAGAATAAGGAACATTGTGAATAAACACATACTCTCTTGAATGCGTCGTGCCATCACCACTGGTGTTGAATGAGATCAAGTCCCATTCTTGGTTCTCTTGTTGATCCCGAAATGAAACCATTAGTTGATTGTTATTATCAGTATCCCATACCTGAAACGGAACTTCTATATAGTCCTGATATATGTATTGGCTCGGATCAGCTCCGGATCCATGACCTCCTACGGTAAATCGATGAGCCAATTGAGAGCCTTGTCCAAAACGTATTTCCACTGATTTTAAATCTTGATCGGCGATTGCGTCATACTTATCTATTGCTCCACCATAATAATCTCCTCCGAAATTGATATAAGAAATAAAAGATGTAGTTCCATTATCGCTCGCACTCACAGCTGTAACATTTGAAGACCCGCCGCTTAACTCAAATTTCCAGTTGTTAACACCACCCACATATACAATATCTTCATTAAATGGATGAGGTGTTACGTAATTATCATACCATCCCTGTCCACCCAAAAAGTCTTCATTTCCGCCAAATCCATTGATAGCAATATTCCATGACGTGGCACCATCACTCGTCACATAGAGATCAGAGTTTGTACCACTTAGTCCCCCTTCTACAGATGCCCAAAGTCGACTTGGATTGACTTTTGAAATGGCTATTTCAACTCTTCCTGACGGGTACATCCCATTACTTGCGTCAAACCAGGTAATACCTCCGTTGGTTGACTTAATTACCCCCTGAGATCGTATAGCTACATACAATGTGTTAAAATCATTCGGATCAACTGCTATGTCATCGTATCTTTCAAAAGTTGATTCTCTTAGCTTAGTCCAAGTAGCTCCACCATCTAAACTCTTATAGATTGCAGATTGCAACCCTCCCTCCCAAACGCTATTTCTGGACGTTACTACTAATTCATCCTCATCGTTAGGGTTTACTGCTATTCTTGAAATGTTTTTAAAATCTGGAAAGTCTCCAGGACTGGCTATCTGAACCCAAGTTACCCCTTTATCATTCGTCTTGAACAAACCAGATCCATCAATGTCATTTGTAAAATGCTCACCTGTTCCTGCATAAATCACATTAGGATTAGCTGGTGACATAGCTAATGTGTTGGTTCCAAGATTAGGTATATCCTCCGATATAAAGGTCCAATTGAAGCCGCCATCTGTTGTTTTCCAAATACCTCCTGATGCAGAGCCTGCAAACCAAGTATTATCTGTAACATCATCGGGATCCACAATTATGGCTCTTGTTCTGCCAGCTACATTCCCAGGCCCTCTTTCTACAAAATTCCAATCCTCATTAGCGAGACGAAGTTGTTTTCTTACATTTTTTGCTTTGTAATATTCATCTAATACCTGATTTGGGGCATACTCCGGATGCTCTTGCCCATGCCTGGTTCTTAAATCTTTTTGAATTAAAGCATGAATATCAGGTGCTGTGGATTTTGTGTGTCCATTTTTCTTCAAACTGATTTTCTCTTCAATATACTTTTGATACTCTGTAATTTTTTGGTCTGAACCACCTATCGTTATAAATACCAAGAAAACTCCAGCTCCTAGAAGGGAACTAATAATCGTTGTTAATCTTCTCATATTTTTTACCTGTTATAAGGTTATAGTAATAAATGCTTTTTTCGCCATCTTGTTTGTTTTGGATTGTTTCAGGATACTCTCTAATTATCAACTCACTATCTGATTCCCATTCAATGTCCGCATTGAGTTTTTTTGGACCATAAACAACCTCATTCGAGTTAGAATGATATACTAGAAAAGTTTTGTAAGGATTTGAAAGATCCAATGCCGACTGGCAAAGTACATATTCACCTCTTTCGGCCTTTTTGAAATCTTTTCCAAGTGTATTTAAAAGGTACTTATAAAATGTAGCATCATTACCTTTTTGAATAGAACATGAAGCTATTGCAAGTACTAGAAAAAAGTTTTTCATCTCTAAATTTTAAAAGCGACAAAAATAATAACACACCACTAATTGGGATTAGACACAAAAAAAGGGAGCATTTGCTCCCTTTTTTTTTGATGTTCTAAATTCTATTATTCTTCAGTTGCCTCCTCAGCAGCTTCTTCTACCTCGGCAGCAAGAGAATCAACAGCCATATCCAGAGAATCCATTGCATCTTCTGCAGCCTCTTCCATTTCTTCCATTGCTCCTTCAGCAGCCTCGCCTGCTTCTTCTACTGCATCAGACTCTGATTCAGATGAGGATGATGAGGTGCAAGCTCCTAGGAATGCAACCATCGCTAACAATAATAAGATCTTTTTCATTTTTGGTCAGGTTTTAATTTCCCTTAAAATTAGAAGGATAATGCTCATAAACAAACGATAGAGGCTATTTAGTAAAAAAAATCGAAATAAAAATTTATGATTTTAGAAATTGTTTTTCATTATTACTGCCTGACGACTTGTCCTCTTTTCCGCATCTCCACTAAGAATCACCTGCCAACTTGTCTTGAAATAGTCCAATAAATTCTTTGGAATAGCATTTGTCATCCTCCTATCGTACAAGAACTAGAAGACTATGAACTTTAATAATTATACAATAAAAGCTCAGGAAGCCTTACAAAAAGCTACTGAGATAGCCTCTGGAGGAGGACAGCAAGTAATTGAGACAGGACACCTTCTTAAAGCTATTTTGACGTCAGATGAGAACCTTGTGTCATTCCTTTTGAAAAAACTGGGCACGACCAAGCAAATGATTTCATCGCCTTTGGACGACCTGATCAATAATTACCCACAAGTTTCTGGGGGTCAACCCTACCTTTCGAATGATGCAGCAAAAGCACTACAAAAAGCTGAAAAGTATCTGAAAGATTTTGGAGATGAGTATGTTGCCGTGGAGCATATCATTCTTGGAATCTTAGCTGGTTCTGATAAGTCTGCGCAAATTTTAAAAGATGCGGGTTTTCAGGAGAAACAATTGATTGCTGCAATTAAAGAGCTTAGGGGAGGTGAAAAGGTGACGGATCAAAATGCTGAATCTAAATATCGATCTCTGGAACGTTATTCAAAAAACCTCAATGAACTTGCTAAAAAAGGAAAGATTGATCCGGTTATTGGGCGTGATGAGGAGATCAGAAGAGTGCTGCAAATCCTGGCCAGAAGAACAAAAAACAACCCTATTCTACTAGGAGAGCCTGGAGTAGGAAAAACCGCGATTGTAGAAGGTATGGCCCAGCGAATCGTAGATGGTGATGTGCCGGAGAACCTGAAGTCAAAAACCATTATCTCTTTGGACATGGGCCTTCTTGTTGCCGGAGCTAAATACAAAGGAGAATTTGAAGAGCGCCTAAAAGCGGTCATAAAAGAAGTGACGAATAGTGATGGTGAGATTATCCTTTTTATAGACGAGATACACACGCTGATTGGTGCGGGTGGAGGAGGTGAAGGAGCCATGGATGCCGCCAACCTCTTAAAACCGGCACTTGCTCGAGGAGAACTCCATGCAATAGGTGCGACCACCCTTCAGGAGTATCAGAAATACATTGAGAAAGACAAAGCGCTAGAGCGTAGATTCCAGTCTATTACGGTTGATGAGCCGGGAGTTCAGGATGCCATTTCCATACTTCGCGGAATCAAAGATAAATATGAAGTGCACCACGGTGTTCGCGTGAAGGATGATGCAGTGATTGCCGCGGTGGAGCTTTCTAATCGATACATTTCTGATCGTTTCTTGCCCGATAAGGCCATCGACTTAATGGATGAGGCGGCTTCTAAGTTGAGAATCGAAATCGATTCATTACCTGAGGAACTGGATGAGCTCAACAGACGGATTATGCAGCTTGAGATCGAGCGGGAGGCCATTCGTAGAGAAAAAAACAAAGAGAAAGAGAAGCAGCTTAATAAAGAGATTGCCGATCTGGAAAGTGATCGCAAAGAGCTGAAAGCTAAGTGGGACAATGAGAAGTCCGTTATTCAGGGATTGCGTGAGCAAAAAGAGAACATTGAGAATTATAAGCTGGAAGCTGAGCGAGCAGAACGGGCTGGTGAATATGATAAGGTTGCCGAAATACGCTACGGAAAAATTGTAGAAGCCGAGCAGAAGCTGGCAGACTATCAAAATCAACTGCACGAAATGCAGGGTGAAAAAAGCCTTCTGAAAGAAGAGGTAGACGCTGAGGATATTGCCGAGGTTGTTGCAAAATGGACGGGCATACCTGTTTCCAAAATGCTCCAAAGTGATCGTGAGAAACTGATTCATTTGGAAGAAGAGCTTGGCAAAAGAGTGGCTGGGCAGTCTGAGGCAATACAGGCCGTGTCAGATGCGGTAAGAAGAAGCCGTGCAGGCTTGCATGATCCTAAACGACCCATCGGTTCATTTATATTCCTTGGAACCACCGGTGTTGGAAAAACAGAGCTGGCAAAGGCATTGGCGGAGTATCTTTTCAATGACGAGAACGCCATGGTGCGCATCGATATGTCAGAATATCAGGAGCGTCACGCAGTAAGCCGGTTGATTGGTGCACCTCCGGGATATGTGGGTTATGATGAGGGGGGGCAGCTTACAGAGTCTGTGAGGAGAAAGCCATATAGTGTGATCTTGTTAGACGAGATTGAGAAGGCTCACCCGGATGTTTTCAACATCTTGCTTCAGGTATTGGATGATGGTCGCTTGACCGACAACAAAGGTAGGGTGGCCAATTTCAAGAACACGATCATCATCATGACCACCAATATTGGTTCTGGCCTTATCCAGGAAAGCTTTGAAAAAATGGATGAGAAAAACCCTGAGCCAGTCATTGAGGAAACTAAAAATCAGGTGTTTGAATTGCTGAAAAAATCAGTACGACCAGAATTCCTAAATCGGGTGGACGAAACAATCATGTTTAGACCATTGAATAGGCAGGACCTTCAGAAAATTGTCAGCATTCAATTTAAGCTGATTCAGAAACGACTTGCTGAAAATGGTATCAAGATTGAAGCGGATGATGAAGCTTTAGCTTATCTGGGTAAAATAGGTTTTGACCCACAATTTGGTGCCAGACCATTGAAGCGAGTGATTCAGCGGGAAATCCTGAACGAATTGTCGAAGGAAATTCTGGCTGGCAACATTGCAAAGGATTCCGTGATTGGTGTGACTTTGTCAGAGAGTGGGGCCATTGAATTTATGAACCTTGATAAGGTTGAGATTGGGTAAATTTTGGAAATTTATAAAAAGAGTGATGTGGGTGGCGATCATCGGAACGATGATCGCTTTTCACAACATCTATAACCAGGAATTCAAATCCATAGAGGATGTGAATCAGGAAATTGTGCAGGAAGATGAAGAAGAATAAAAGACCGGCAGTGCCGGTTCTTTTTGCTTAAAACAATTTATACTGTGGTGGAACCACACCATTCATTCGTAAATAAACAGCAGCCTGGCCTCTGTGATGAGATATATGCTCGTGGGCTTTTTGCACCCATGCAAGCCGGGTAATTTTAAACGGCCCTCTTTCCACAATTTCTCCAAACGAGCTTTCATCCATTTGTTTGATGGATGAGATAGCAAAATCAAAACTTTCTGCAACCATTCGTTTTACTTCTTTTTTGGACTGCAATGCCTCGTCTTTCTCCAAATTGCTATCTGCATAAATCCGATCAGCACCTGTGCCATTACTTACCAATCCAATTGTTCCCTGAGAAGCATGCAAAAACTGCTCGGCGAAAGAACGAACACCCTCGGTTGGACGGTAGTTAAATTTATCTTCAGGCATAGCTTCCACGTATTCAAGTGACAGTGCCTTTGCACGCTCAAAATCAGCAACTAATGTCTCAATTGTAGTTTGACAGAAAGCAACTGACCCCAAGGAAAGTGCAAGTGTGTAAATGATAGTTTTTTTCATGAGTTCAGTTAGGTTAATAACCTTCTGAAAGCAGAAGAACCTTATTTGCTAAAGGTACTGTGAATCTTTACTGAGTAGATTTTTCCATCATAGCATCCAAAAACGATCTGATTCTTTGTAAGAGCTGGCGATGAGAATGAGCCCATTGGCAGCTCATATTTATCCAGCACTTCGCCAGTTGATCGTTTTAAAAGAAAGACTACACCTGTATCGGTAGGGTTGTATCCGTTTCCTGCTGAGTATATTACCCATTCATCAGTTACCACAGGTTTGGTATAAATGTTTTTCCCGCCTTCCTGCGCCCAAATGGGTCTGCCAATGATCGGATCAAAAGCAAGCATGGAATAGTTATCCGAACCACCTATATAGAGGGTGTCTTTGTATATAACCGGATCTCCAATGATCCATCCTTTTCGGGCATCTGTATAGGTCCATTCTTTTTCACCGGAGGAAAGGTCCAGCACGTTTAGCATGTAATTTCTTGCCCCAAAGAATAACAGGTCTTTGTAAATGACAAACTCTGAAACCACTCCACCAAACGTACCATAGGGCTTTTTACCTCTATAGGTTTTCTTTTTCCATATCAGCGAATCATTGTATAGCGAGTAGCAGTAGACCATTCCCTCCCAATCGCCAAAGTAGAGCTTGCCATCCTCTACCAATGGTGATGAGCGAACAGGGGCATTGTCCTCAGCAGCATATTTTTTCACCAGTTTGCCACTGGTAGCGTTTATAGCATAAACATTCCCATCACCACAGCCAACATAGATAATTCCACCTCGGTATGTTGCAACAGAGCGCTTGTCATCGAATGGGTCAATTTTATAAGGCCATTCCCGATCTTCATACTTGAAAATGAAAGGCTTCATTCCCGCTTCCAGCGTCCAAATGATTTTTCCGCTTTTAGCATTGACCAGATAAAAAACATTGGCTGATTCAAAGAAGATGTTTTCCTCAACAGTTGTAGCTTTTGCCTGAATGTTGCCACCTGTTTCCAGTCTCCATTTTTCATTTCCTGTTGTGAGATCGAGGCAAAAGAAAACGCCGTTTTGATCTCCTATGAAAAGGTCTTCTCCTTGTACTAAAGGAGCAGCTAGTACTTTGGCAGTAGCTTGAAACTCCCAACTCTTTTTAAGTTCCTGAGCCTTTATCGTCCCCCAAAGGGCAACTGTGAAAATGATCGCGATGTATTTCATTAGTCCAATTTTAAGTTTGTATAGACAATCGTACATGATGCACCGGAATTTTTCGGTATAATCATCTTTTCAAAACCTTGTTAAAACCTTGGCAGTATAATTCAGAGCATGTCAGATCAGGAATACATAGAGCTATGCAAGAGAAAGATTGAACGGAAATTCAATCTGCAAGCCTCGAACCTGATGGAGCGTGACTATGAATATCTTCGCGAGGCTATTTTAAAGCAAACCCGAACAAACCTGAGCACTTCAACTCTGCGCAGGCTTTGGATGGATAAGTATCAAAGCGTTCCACAGATTAAAACTTTGGATGCGCTGGCTATGACGTTGGATTATTCAGGCTGGTATGCATTTAAAAATGCTATGTCGCCACAACACTCAAAAAACAAAAAGAGCAGGAGGACTTTACTTTATCTACTTGGGATCGGCATTCTTGGGTTGGCCGCAACCATTCTTCTAATGTCAACAGATAGACCCATAGGAGAAGTAAGTCTGGAACCTGAAAAATTCGCTCACGAAGGCGTGCCAGCCACCATAGGCTTTCACTACATTGTGCCTAATTCTGAGGTGGAAATTGAGCTTTCATGGAATCCGCATGAGCGTACTACATTGGATGCTGATCAAAGTTTTTACACAGGAACCTATTACTATCCTGATTATCATCAGGCCAAACTCATCTACAATGACCGAATTCTAGCCCAAAGTGCTATCCATATTACCACAACTGGCTGGCATGGTTTGATTATGGATTCTGGCATGGACACCCGCCCTCAATACGTCGAAAGCGGTGATTTCATTTTTGGTGATAGCCTGTCTATTGATCACCAACTCATAAAGTCTTTGACAGGCTCATCAAACACACTTTATCCTGTTTTTACTTTTTCAAATAAAGAATTGGAAAAACTATCAGGAGACGATTTTAAGCTGGTTACAGAAGTGAAGATGGAGTCTCTATCCCAAACCAGTGATCCATGTGGTTTTTATGAAATTCTCATTAAAGGCGAAGGAGGAAATATGAGAATACCGATAGTGCAAACAGGCTGCTATGGTTTGGTCGCCATTCAGTGTGCAGAGGAAATCATTTCGGGAAAGCAAAATGACTTAAGTGGTCTATCAACAAATTTGAAGCTAGAGCATCGGGTAGAGATTGCCAGCAAGGATAAAGCGTTGGAGATCATCGTGGGGGATAACCCTCCTTTTCGCTTTAAATATGAGGGACAGATTAGCACATTGAAAGTGATTAAATTCATTTTTACTGGTTCTGCCACGGTGAGTTCTTTTCAACTTTTAAGCGAGCAAGGGGTTGAATTAAAAACAGAAGCTCTGTATCCATTTTGATGAATGTTTGAGATCGGGGAACGATAATCAGAAAATTTCTCTTAAATTTATTCTATCGATTACCCGTAACAAATGCGTCATGACTACTGAAGAAATCCAATCCCAAATCACAGAATTAGAAGCCAAACTTACAGGAGACATGTTTAGCGACATGGACATCAAAGACAAGATTCACAACCTAAAGATGAAGCTAAATGGAACCCGTCCAATGAACTCAGAGATTGAGTGCGTAGGTTGCGGCAGCTAAAATCATCATATTGATAAGTCGTTGAAATAAGGCAAATTATGCCATATTTAAGGTTATGAAAACCTTTATCACCTCCTTTTTACTGCTTTTATGTTTCGCCTCTTACTCGCAATTTATATCTGTCCAAGCTGGGGACTGGGACAATTGTGCTACATGGGGAACTTGTCCTGGAACAACAATTGGAGTTGATTATCCGGGGCGCAATGACAATGTTTCAATTGGTCATGCAGTGTCGGTTAACAACACACTTGACAACTCTGCCACTAATACTCAACCGAATGATGAGGCAATCGCCGGAGTATGCGGATGCACCGGTTCTGGTACAACAGGCTGTGGAAATAACCCGACAGGCTGTAATGCCAATGCTTTTTATCATAAAGGTACAATCACCATCACCAATGGTGGAGCGTTTACGAGTACCGTTGCTACGGTTTTTGAAGGAGATGTGGAGGTTCAAAATGGTGGCTCCTATCGGCTAAATGCAAACTCAACTTTATTTTTGATTGGAAGAATAGATGTAAGAGACGGGGGGTCATTTATCTCTAATCAAAATCTGATTGTATCCGGGCCAGCGATTTTAAATATTGAGAGCACAGCTACAGCTGGAGCTGGAGATGACCTTTATTTTGATGGAGACAACTCGTTTGTCTGTGGTGACGGAACCCTTGCTCTGGATGGCCCAGCCTATTATGGAGGGACTCGAAACAATTCAATCAGACACTACAACACATCTGATAACTCTACGACCGATCAGATTTGTTCAGGCACGACAATTACTTGTCAGGACGGCAATTGCTGCGGGGGACAGTGCCAGCCGGACATGAATACGGATGGAAGTGATGGTACTATTTCTCCTGGTGAAGGAGGTGCAACATCTTCTGTGGTACTGCCTGTAGAGCTTGTTGCCTTTGATTGGGAAGATGAAATTTCATCCATAAAGATTCATTGGACCACCGCTAGCGAGCTCAATAACGAAGGGTTTGACCTTTATAAATCCACAGATGGAAAAGACTTTGCGCATCTGGCTTTTATCCAGGGTGGAGGAAATAGCAATACTATTTTACACTATGATTTTGTTGATCACTCTCCTGTCATCGGAGCAAATTACTATCGTTTAATTCAACGAGACTTTGATGGGAAAAGCGAAGATCTTGGCGTTATTAGAGCTTTTTCTAAGGCCGCTGATTTGTTTACAATATATCCAAATCCTGCCAATGAAAAAGTGACCGTTCTCTTGGGAAATCAATTCATCAACACGACTACCAATGTAAGGCTGTATTCCATTTCTGGTGAAATGATTTACCGTTCCTCGTTTTGGATTAATTCAAACTCAGTTGAATTAGCGTTAAATTATGAAGCCGGTATCTATTTCATAGAAGCGGATAATGGCACATATCATCAGAAGAAAAGGTTGATCATAAAATAAAAAAAGCCCCACGAAGGAGCTTTTTTATCCGAACTATTGTGTTGAATTAGAACGATTCTTCAAAAAGCTTTTGCATCTCTGCCCAGCTCGCACTGTCAGCACTGGCGTTATAGGCTAACGGCATATTGAACTGTGCTGCAATCGAGTCAGCCATTTTGCTGGTGAAGCTATGAACAGCCCCTTCATAATTGATGAACTTGTATTCTGCACCAGCAGCATCCATCGCGGCTTTAAAATCAGCAATTTGTTGTTCCGTCACGAACGGGTCATCGGCACCATTGGCCACAAGCACTCGAGCTTTCAGGCTGCTGGAATCTGGCATCACTGGAAGGCCTAACCCACCATGGAAGGAAGCTACAGCATCCAGATCATACCCTGCATTGGCCATACTCAGCACCACTGATCCTCCAAAGCAATAACCTATAGCGCCAATTTTTTCTGTGTCAACATTTGGATGGTTCTTAAGTGTTTCAAGTGCCGCCTCAAATCGAGCTTTTGCATCCTCAAAGTTGCCCATCACCATTCCGGCAAATTCCCCAGCCTCATCCGGGTGTGCTGCTTGTTTTCCTTCGCCATACATGTCTACGGCGAGGGCGACATAGCCTAGTTCGGCGAGCATGTCCGCTCTTTGGCGAGAGTATTCATTGTGGCCCCACCACTCGTGCACTACGAGGATACCCGGTCTTTTGGAAGAGTCATTTGCATCAAAAGCCAAATAGCCAATCATCACAGTAGAATCAGTGGAATAAGACATTTCAGAACCCTCTACCATAGGTACCATTTCATCAATGATGGCGTCATCGGTAGATTCTTCTTTTGATGAGCTGGTACAAGCAACCAGTAGTGCGCCCATCAATAGTGAGTAAAACAATTTCAATTTCATCTTTCTAGGTTTTAGTTTTCTATAAAGGTAAACAGGAAAGGGGTAGGTACCGTTCTGATCCCAATGAAGAAAATTATGCTATTCTTTGATGCGGAGCTCATCTGATAGCTCGTTTGTATCTGAATCCTTTCTTACAAACCCATTTTTTAAGAGCAACTCTTTGCAATGATTAATACCATTTACCAGTCCTTCACCAATTTGTCCCTGCTTTAACCCGTTGGTGATAAGAGAAACAACTTCTTCCCAATCCTCTTTTTGCACTTTTGCATTGATCCCCTCATCCCCAAGTACCAGTACAATATGTTCCAGTCTACTTACATAAATCAAGATTCCCACACGCTCTTTAGTATCATATACTTTTTCATTTAGAAAAGCCTCCTTTGCCCGTAATGAGATCATTTCCATAGCTCTTTCGTCTGAAACGAAAACCCGTTTAAAGACTGGAAAGATGATGGGAAGTGAATACCCGGTAATCATCAACCCAAGTATTACCAAGAAGGCTTCAAAATATGATAAAGCCGGCAACATCCATGTGTAAGAAAGCAATGCTATGATTGCAAGCCCGGCAATACCTAATATAGCAGCTACATGCCAGGAGACCTCAGAGTAGTCATCACTACTCCTGGTAAAAAAAGGTACAATTTCTCCACAGGATTCACGCTCAAGGGCTTCAACAGCCTCTTTGACTCTTCTCTTCTCCTCTTCTGTAAATATGTATTTTTTCATTTTTTCAAAATTTTACCAACCTCCTGAAGCACCACCGCCACCAAATCCTCCGCCACCTCCGGAGAACCCTCCAAATCCACCACCACCGGAAAACCCGCCGGAATATCCTCCTGAATAACCCCCATAGTAACCCCCGCCTCGTCCACTGCCACCTGAACCTTTACCATTAAGAAAAACCAGTGCGAAGAATGCAGCAAATAACCCAGCAACTAGGTTTACCACTATCCAAACAATAAGGAATACTATAGAAATTACAATCAGATTACTTTTAAGATTGCCAAGCTTTTTGGATAAAACCACTTTTGCGATCACAACTAAGAAGATTAGCGCAACAATGCCAATAAAGAAAAACAGACTTAGGGTTTTGTTGCTTGTCTTAGTGGATGTGGTTACCTCAGGCAGCTCCTCCCCATCAATCAGTCCTATGATGGCCTCAACACCTTCCTCAATACCCAGATAATAGTCACCGTCCCTGAAATGCGGAACAATGATGTTATTGATGATTCGCTTGGCGTAGGCATCTGGGATCGCTCCTTCAAGTCCATAGCCTACTTCAATTCTAAGCTTTCGATCATTTTTTGCTACAATCAATAGCACACCATCATCCGCATCTTCGCGACCAAGCTTCCATTGATCAACAACGCGAATTGAAAATTGCTCAATTGTCTCGGGAGCAGTAGTGTTTACAGTTAAAATGGCCAGCTGGCTACCTTTTCTATCTTCTAGCAGTTTGAGCTGATTTGTTAAATACGCTTCTTCATTTGTAGAAAGCAGGTTAGCAAGGTCTGTCACCCTTTCGGTAAGCTTTGGTACTTCTTGCTGATCTTGTCCTTTTGAAACGCAGATGGTAATGAGGGAGACCAGTAAAATGACTATTGATTTTAGGTATGATTTCATATCTTCGATGAAAATAAGAAATAAAGATGAATAAGCGAGTCATAACGATACTGATCATAGTCCTTGTTGTTTTTCTTGGGTATAACTTCTTCGCTGGGAAGTACAATAGCATGGTGACCATGGATGAGGAGGTCAACACAGAGTGGGCAAATGTGGAAACGCAGTATCAGCGCAGGTATGACCTTATTCCAAACCTCGTGAATACCGTAAAAGGGTTTGCAGAGCAAGAAAAGGAAGTGTTGACTCAAGTAACAGAAGCACGCGCTAAAGCATCAAGCATTCAGATTGATCCGTCGAATTTAAATGAGGAGGCTCTTCAAAATTTTGCAAATGCCCAGGGGCAATTAAACTCTGCCCTTTCCAGACTACTGGTGACCGTGGAGCGATACCCTGATTTAAAATCCAATCAAAACTTTTTGGAGCTGCAAGCGCAGTTGGAGGGGACGGAGAATCGAATTTCTGTAGCTAGAACGCGATACAATGAAAAGACAAAGACTTACAACACCTACATTCGTAAGTTTCCAAACACGATGCTAGCCGGTATGTTTGGGTTTGAGAGAAAGCCATTGTATGAAGCAACAGAAGGAGCAGAAAATGCCCCTACTGTTCAGTTTTAGTAGAAAAGCCAGATTTCCTTAATTCAGTCTAAAATGTACTGGGAGTCGCATTTTGACTTTCACAGGTACCCCTCTTTGTTTTCCAGGGCTATAGTTTGGAAGTAACTTCAAAACTCTGATGGCCTCTTCATCACATCCGGCACCAATACCTTTGATGATCTCAATGTTGGTTATTGAGCCGTCCTTATCAATTACATAAGACAAAGTGACCCTGCCTTCAACGCCTAGTCGTTGAGCGGTTTTAGGGTATCTTATATTTTGGGCAATAAATGAAAGCAATGCCTCATCACCACCAGGAAATTCGGGCATATCTTCAACAACATCGAATTCGGTTTCTGGTGCCTTTTCTACATAGGTTGGCTCGCTTTTCATTGCATCATTGATTGTAGTTTCTATGTCTACAATCTGGTCCTCGACCTCCAATGTTTGTGACAATTCTTCCACTTCTTTAATATCTACTGCGGCTGAAATAACCTGCTTTTCAACCTTTGGTTTAGGTAATTCAGGGATTTCGTGTTTGGTTACTTTAGGCTCTTCAACAAAATACCAGGGCTCATCTACAACCGGTTGAGCATCAACTACCGGATCAATTGGCGACTTCCATTCAAAAGCTAAAATGGTAAGCGACAAAGAGATAATCATTCCAACACCAAAGAACAATGGTCTTCTTTGTTCCAAATCATACTTTTTGTTTTTCTTCAGCTCCATAATTCAAATGTTTATTAGGTTTTCAATCATTAGATCGAAATAAAAGCATGAATCATGCCTGAATTCAATTCAGAAAATCATTGATGTGTTCGATCAGGTCGGCAAAGACTTCTTTTCGTGGCAGTAAGTCTCCAGCGTTGGTGCCAGAGACAGGGCGGGCAATGGTTTTGTGAGAGGTCTGTAGGTACTGCTCACAAAGTTTGAGGTCACTCAGTATCGGATTGTTTCGATCCAGCGAAATTGCATGACGAAATTCTTCGAGATATGCATCATACCACTTGTTTGCACTGCTGAATGAAACCAAAGAAGTGAAGAAGAGCTCCAAAGCCTTATCTCTTCCCTCTGCAAAAGTGAGCAGGGAAGAGTCAAAAGATTGCTCCTGAAGCGACCAAAGCTTTAGGATTTTTTCGGAGAGGTTTTTTTCCGAAGAATAGAAAACGTCTGTTCGATAAAGCGAAGAAATAACCAGAGATGATCCATCCGTAAATGACTGAATCAGCGACTTGAAGTTTTGGGCGGTTTTATCGCGAAAGTAAAACCTGGGCGCTTCCCTCCCTTGAATATGGATGTAATGAAGCATCTTGTTAAGATACTATGTATTGACAAATTTCTTAGATCATCAATTGCTCGATTGCTTTATGCCCGTGCGTCCTGGCAAAAGAAATTGCTGTATCTCCTTGGTGGTTTTTTATGGTTGTGTCAGCACCATTATCAAGGAGCATTTTAGCTAATTCAGGATAGCCCTTAAAGCAAACACCCATTAGTGCGGTATTGCCGGAGGCATCCTGTGCATTTACCTGAGCGCCATTATTTATGAACAGTTCGGCCACCTCCATTTTGTTCAAATAAGTGGCCAAAATAAGTGGAGTAAAACCACGCTCATCAGGAGTGTTGACAATTTCAGGATTGGCGTCAATCAGTTTTTGAATGCCATCCAAATCGCCTGTATAAATCAATTGTGCTAGTTCCATTTTTTTTATAGAGTTAGAAAAGGGCTCACAGGAAGAGTGAGCCCTTTCATTTAGATGGTGATAATATCAATTTAGATCGAATCGATCCAGATTCATCACCTTATTCCAAGCTGATATAAAATCATTGATGAATTTTCCTTTTCCATCTTCGGTCGCATACACTTCCGCTATGGCTCGCAACTCTGTGTTGGATCCGAAGATCAAGTCAACACGGGTTCCGGTCCACTTCACATTGCCGGATTTACGATCTCGGCCTTCGAAAGTGCTTTGATCATCGGATATGGCTTTCCATGTAGTAGACATGTCCAACAGGTTCACAAAGAAATCATTGGTGAGTGTTTCAGGACTCTTTGTAAATACCCCATGCTGAGATCCGTCAAAGTTGGTATTCAGCACTCTCATTCCGCCTATCAAAACGGTCATTTCCGGAGCAGTCAGCGTCATCAACTGTGCTTTGTCTACCAGCATTTCCTCTGCGGAAACCTTGAATTTTGGATTTTTATAATTGCGGAAACCATCTGCTCGTGGCTTCAGCGCTTCAAATGCTTCTGCATCTGTCTGTTCAGCTGTAGCATCCCCTCTCCCAGGAGTAAACGGCACAGTCACCTGATGACCAGCATTTTTAGCCGCCTGCTCTATCCCCGCGCATCCGCCAAGAACTATCAAATCCGCAAGCGATACTCCTTTACTGAAATCATTCTGTATTGCTTCCAGTGCTTGGAGCACTTTAGCAAGTTGTTTTGGGTTATTTACTTCCCAGTCTTTTTGAGGTGCCAGTCTGATTCGAGCACCATTGGCACCTCCTCGCTTGTCAGAATCACGGAAGGTAGAAGCAGAGGCCCACGCAGTTGAGACTAACTCTGAAACTGAAAGACCAGAGTTCAAAATTTTATCTTTCAATGTAGCTATGTCTTTGTCGTCAAGCTTGTGGGTGGCTGCTGGAATAGGATCTTGCCAGATCAGTTCTTCTTTAGGTACCTCAGAACCAAGATAGCGTGCAATTGGCCCCATGTCTCTGTGGGTCAATTTGTACCATGCTCTAGCGAACGCATCCGCAAACTCGTCCGGATTTTCGTGAAATCGTTTGGAGATTTTAGCATAGGTGGGATCCATCTTCAGCGCCATGTCTGCAGTTGTCATCATTAGCGCTTGTGTGTTGGATGAATTGCCAGCAGCAGGAGCTTTCCTTGCATTCGATGCAGCGGTTGGTGTCCATTGGTGTGCACCTGCAGGGCTTTTGGTAAGCTCCCAGTCATACCCAAGTAGCACTTCAAAGTAGTCATTGTCCCACGTGGTTGGATTTGGTGTCCAGGCACCTTCTATCCCACTGGTTATGGTATCATCCCCATGTCCGCTACCAAAAGAGTTTTTCCACCCCAGACTCTGCTCTTCTATGGGAGCGCCTGCCGGCTCTCTTCCTACATACTTCTCAGGGTCAGCTGCACCATGCGCTTTACCAAAGGTGTGACCGCCGGCAACAAGCGCAACAGTCTCCTCGTCATTCATCGCCATCCTACCAAACGTTTCCCGGATATCGATTGCTGATTTAAGTGGATCAGGGTTGCCATTCGGTCCTTCCGGGTTCACGTAGATCAAGCCCATCTGTACCGCACCCAGTGGATTTTCCAATTCGCGATCTCCCGTATACCGCTTGTCGCCAAGCCACTCGGTCTCAGAACCCCAGTAGATATCCTCTTCAGGTTCCCACACATCTTCACGGCCACCTGCAAAACCAAACGTTTCAAATCCCATCGATTCCAACGCACAGTTCCCTGCCAGAATCATTAGGTCAGCCCATGAAATTTGCTTTCCGTACTTCTGCTTGATAGGCCAAAGGAGCAAACGTGCTTTATCCAGATTTCCATTGTCCGGCCAGCTGTTGAGCGGGGCAAATCGTTGCGAGCCCGAACCGGCACCACCGCGACCATCCTGGATACGATACGTACCTGCACTGTGCCATGCCATACGAATAAAAAGAGGGCCATAATGACCATAGTCCGCAGGCCACCAATCCTGAGAGTCTGTCATCAAATCGAAAAGATCTTTTTTCACAGCCTTCAAGTCCAGTTTTTTGAATTCTTCAGCATAGTTGAAATCCGGATCCATGGGATCGGATAATGAGGAGTGCTGTCTCAGGATGTTCAGATTGAGCATGTTTGGCCACCAGTCTCGATTAGATGTGCCACCACCGGAGCTATTCGTCAAATGGCCACCCAAGAATGGGCATTTGTCAGCACCGTTGCTTCCTGAATTGGTTTTCATATTTTCCATAAAAGTCAAAAGGTTTACGATCGATAAAAATTCTAAGGTTAAAGATGATATAATTGAATTTTATTAAATTAATCGCCTCATAAGTAAAAACTATGACCATCAATCAGCTTCAATATGCACTGGCTTTGAGCAAGCATGGCAACTTTAAACGTGCGGCAGAACATTTGAATATCAGTCAGCCAGCGCTGAGCTTGCAAATACAGAAGCTGGAGGAGGAGATAGGTTTCAAGCTATTTAATCGGGCGACCAACCCAATAGAAGTGACAGAGGATGGCAAGCTCTATTTGGTGAAAACCCAAGAGGTGATATCAGGGGTAAAGCAACTTCAAAATTTCACTTCGGTAATCAAAGATGACTATCATGGGAAACTGGTTATTGGGATCATCCCTACGTTGGCACCATTCCTTGTCCCCTTGTTTGTTGAGTCTATTGAGCAAGACTACCCGGATTTACAATTGGTGATAAAAGAACAGATCACTGAGAAGGTGGTCAACAATGTTCGAAATGGCGAGCTGGATGTGGGCATTATTTCAACACCCATTGATATCTATGGGATAAAATCGATACCTCTATTTTATGAGCGCTTCTATGTTTACACTTCTGGTGAGCAGGATGCAAGTTCAGAGTTTCGCATTGAGGATATTAATTATGACAAACTTTGGTTACTCGATGAGGGAAACTGTTTCAGGGATCAGATCAATAACTTTTGTGATCTGAAAACTATTCGTGAAGGCAGAAACCTTGTTTACCAAAGTAACTCCATTGATGCCCTCATCCGCATAGTGGACACGAAAGGGGGGATGACCATTCTACCCGAGCTAACCTCCATGTGTCTCAACGCATATCAGGAAGAAAATCTAAAAATCATTAGTGGTAGACCTAAGGCGAGGGAAATTGGTCTGATTGTGACCAATAAGTACGATAAGGAACGTTATATTGAAGTATTGCAAACCTATATTCAGAAAAATATTCCACATCACATGCTGAGCCAGCATGATTATGAAGTTGTAGATCCAAACATTCAGATCAAATGAGAAAAATCTTTTTTTTGTTTATCCTAATCTCCACCATCTCCTATTCTCAGCACAAGCCATATAAAGGAAAGTACGGAAGAGAGGATCTAGACAAGGTACCTTCTGCCCCTGTTTATTCAGACCTGAAATACTGGATTGCGCATCCGGATGTGGAGGATTATGCTGATGTGGTGCCAGGAAAGGGAGAGCTTGCGGAATATCAGGAGTCAGCAGATGTAGATGTGTTTTTTATCTACCCGACCATTTATAGCAAAAAGCAATACAAAGAACATCCTTGGTTTGCGGATGTTAATGACGAAAAACTCAATAAAGAGATTGGCACCTCTACCATAAAGTATCAGGCAAGTGTTTTTAATGGATCAGCGAAAGTTTATTCTCCTCTCTACAGGCAGGCGCACATCGGGATTTACTATGCAGATAACCTCCCACTCAAGGTTGAGGCACTGGAGTATGCTTATGAAGATGTGAAAAGAGGTTTTGAATACTATCTGGAAAACTGGAACAACGGTAGGCCCATCATCATCGCCTCGCACAGTCAGGGAACGAACCATGCCACAAAGCTTCTTCGTGAGTTTTTCGAAAACCGCCCATTGATGGATCAGCTTGTTGCTGCCTACATTGTTGGTATGCCAATGGACAAGGGGACTTTTTCATACATCCCCGTTTGTGATGATCCTAAGGATACTGGCTGCTGGCTTACCTGGAATACTTACGCCAAAGGCTACTATCCCCCCAATCACGATTTTTGGTATGCCAATGCGCTCAACGTAAACCCATTGAGTTGGACCACCGACACGACTTATGTCTCATGGGGTACCAACAGGGGAGGAGTTTTGAAGAACTTCAAAAAAATAAGGCCAGGTCTTTCTGATGCACAAAACATGGATGGGATGCTGTGGATCAATAAGCCTCAATTCTTTGGCAACTTCCTGATCAACTGGAAGCGCTATCATGTGGTGGACTACAATTTATTTTATCTGAATATCCGTGAAAACGTGGCGGAACGAGTGGAGCAGTATTTGATCGAACAGGAGTCCAGAGCAACCAACTAGCTCTTTTCTTTCTCTGCCAAAAACCGAGGTAGCAACTCCATCATCCGTTCATGGATAGCAAATAAAGTTTCGCTGGCTAGATAGTCTTCCGAGAAGTTGCAATAAGCAATGAAACTGGTAAGTTTTTCGCCAGTCAGCTGAGTGTTTTCACTCACCCACTCACGAGTAAACTTCAAGCGAGCCTTTTCAGTGATGTGTTGGCGCTTCATGATCTGCTGCATCTTTCGCTTTTCCTTCTCCTTTTTGCTGAACGAGTGATGCACCGCTGAAATTGGATGGAAAAAAACAAAGGCCGGATTCAGGTACTCACTCTTTTCCATTTGAGGGTATGGATCCATGACCACTTTTGGAACACCGAAAACCTGAAATGAGGTGTCCTCTACCTCCATTTTTATAAGATCTTCTTTGAATCGTTCGTACTCAGGAAATTCACCCACTATTACTTCATCCAGGTAGATGGTATTTACTGGCATCAGAAATTCGATTTCCTCTCCCTTGAACCACGTAGAATCTGCTATCCAGGCAAGCGTAGAATGCCCAACACTAGAGAGGACAAGTGTATCACCAATCTGTGCTGGTATTTTGAATTTACCATCTGCGTTGGTGGAGGTGAGGCTACCCGCATCGATGTTTCGAACGTGCACCCCTATCATATCATCACCACTCAAGCTATCACGCACAACTCCAAATACGTAGGATCGCTGTGCATGTGCAGCCATTCCAAGTACGATCAATGATATGGTTATCAGAAACTTCAAGAAGTCAAATATCAGTTTTTATTGAACGTGATTTTTTGATTTAGGATTATTTAACATTTTGGCTTTCAAAGAGTTTATTGTTCATGATTGAAATCAAAAAGCATTCCGGCATCTATACATTAACAGTAATGCAGCAACTCCCGATTGGGTTGTCTGAGGCATGGGAGTTTTTTTCATCACCTAAAAACCTTGAGCGAATCACTCCAGATCACATGGGATTCATAATCACTTCTGGCAAGCCGGGGAAAATGTATCCTGGTCAAATCATCAGCTACAAAGTTTCTCCACTTTCTGGAGTAAAGACTAGTTGGATTACTGAAATTACCCACGTAAAAGAAGGTGAATATTTTGTAGATGAACAGCGCTTTGGTCCGTATCGAATGTGGCACCATGAACATCATTTTGAAGAGAATGATCAAGGGGTGCTGATGACGGACAAAGTTTCTTACAAAATTCCGTTTGGATTTTTAGGCTCCATTGCTCAGATACTATTTGTAAAAAAGCAGCTGAAAGGGATATTTGAATATCGTGTGAAGGTACTGGATGAGATGTTTCAGAAAGGTTAACTTTCTTAAATGAAAAGTCTGATCAAACTAGAGGAACTGATGATGTTCCTCCTGTCCATCTATTTATTCTTCTTCCTTGATTATGCCTGGTGGGTATATTTAGCCCTTATCCTCACACCAGATATTGGCATGTTGGGCTATCTGATCAATACTAGGATCGGAGCGTCTACGTATAATCTGTTCCATCATAAGGGCGTTGCGATTTTGGTTGGTTTTGCAGGTTTTTGGTGGATGATGCCGGAACTGCAGCTTGCAGGAATCATCCTTTTCGGCCATGCTAGCATGGATCGCATTTTTGGCTATGGCTTAAAGTACAGTGATAACTTTAAACATACACACCTAGGAAATCTGTAAGTCATGGCAAAAACACCATTCCCAACCGAAGATATGGCCTTAACCACAATTTTGGTGGTTTCTGACATGAGCAAGTCAAAGGAATTTTATCAGGATGTACTAGGTGCGGAAATCTACCGGGAATATGGTGGAGACTCATGTGTTTTCCAGTTTCTTGGAAACTGGATATTGCTGGTGACTTCAGGGGATTCCACCAAGGATAAACCCAACACTCGGTTCATTCCGCCAAAAAATCCTAATGATGTGAGCCATTCGTTTACCATTCGAGTGAAGGATTGCATGGGGTGCTACGAAACACTCAAGGAGCGAGGAGCCAGGTTCCTTACCCCTCCGGTGGATTGGGGTGCTGAGATTCGCGCATTTTTCCACGACCCGGATGGACACCTGTTTGAAATAAGCCAGGTTTAGTATGCTTTCCATCATTTTACCAACTCTAAATGAGGAGGCCTTTTTACGAAGAACGATTCTTCACACTTTGGAAAGGGCCGAGAGCCCTGAGCGTCTTGAGTTACTGGTGGTTGATGCGGGAAGTACAGACGGTACGGTTCAAAGTATTGAAGATTTAAACGTACAGGTGCTTCAGAAGCCTGAATTCATTTTTAAAAAACATGAAAGCCTTACTTACGGGGTTTCAAAATCCACACATGATATCATCATGTTTTTGGATGCCGACACGCTGCTACCTCGTCACTTTGATGTGTTGATTGAAGAGAAACTTAAAAACGACTCAGCGGTAGGAGGTGCGTTTGAATTTGCGTTCGAAGATCCCGATTGGAAATTGGCTCTGCTAACATTGGTAAACAGGATCAGGTACCGATGGGGCAAAGTATTTTATGGAGATCAGGCAGTATTTGTGAGGAGAAAGGCACTCGATCAAATTGGAGGAGTTCCAAAGGAGCCGCTAATGGAAACAGCCTTCTTGTGTAAGGAATTGAGAAAAGTGGGTCAGCTGAGTATCATAAGACCAGCACTAAAAACATCACCACGCCGATTTAAGACGCATGGTTTTTTTAAAGTGTCGTGGTTTGATCTCAATATGTTCATTCGTTTTAATTTAGGCCTTCCTGTCTCCGGCTATGCTAAGCGCTACTGGAGCAAAAACCTAACGACTAGATGAACCAGCCTTTAGTGTCAATAATCATGGCGGCCAAAAACACTGCGCCGTATCTACCAGGGTGTCTCAACTCCATCATCGGCCAGACCTATAAAAACTGGGAGCTGATCGCGATCAATGATCACTCTACGGATCGTACCCCGGAGATTCTAAACTGGTATGCAGAAAAAGATGATCGGATTAAGGTGGTTCATAGCAGGAGACATAAATTAATTCCTGCACTAAAGGAAGGCTATGCCATAGCCAAAGGAGACCTAATTAATCGGATGGACTCTGATGATAAAATGCCACTGGATAAGCTGGAGGTGCTGGTGAATGAATGGAAAAAGTACGGGAAGGGACACATTATCGCCGGGGGCACGGAACATTTCGTGGAGAAAGGCGTGGTGGGAGATGGCTTTAGACGATATGAAATCTGGCTAAACGAAGTTGCCAGAAACGAGACCCACTATCAGGAGATCTATCAGGAGTGTGTGATCCCCTCCCACTGCTGGATCATTCACAAAGAGGATTTTGATAAAGTGAATGCCTTCGATCCTGAAGTTTACCCCGAGGATTATGACCTGTGTTTTCGCTTCTACAAAGAAGGGTTGAAAGTTCATGGAATCGACAAAGTGTTGCATTACTGGAGAGATCGGTCGGATCGTATTTCACGAACGTGGGAGGAGTACAAAGACAACCGCTATTTTGATATGAAGCTCAGGTACTTTTATCAGATTGATCGGGACAGGACCAGACCACTAGTTCTGTGGGGGGCAGGGAGAAATGGTAAAGATTTGGCAAAGTTGCTTTTGGAAGAGGAGAACACCTTTCATTGGGTATGTGACAATAAGCGCAAGGTTGGCAAGGATGTCTACGGTATCACCATTGAGCATCAGGATATGGTGCCCAACTATGACAATGCCCAGATATTGGTAGTGGTAACTTCTCCTGAAGAAAAAGTGGAGATCCGGAAAATGCTGGAAAACTGGGGGAAGGAGCCTGTGAAAGATTATTGGTTTTTTGCCTGATGGCTACCCCGAAAATTATATTACCCATCATTGTAGCTGCCCAGTTTATGTGCACCTCGCTATGGTTTGCTGGCAATGCTATCATGCCGGACTTGGCTGTAAAGCTTAACCTGATGTCTTCAGATGTTGGGCTTATGACTTCCTCGGTGCAGTTTGGGTTTATTGTCGGCACACTGATCTATGCTATTCTCACAATTGCTGATCGTTATAAAGCGCCTAGTGTATTCTTAATTAGCGCCTTGCTAGGAGCTGTTTTCAATGGCCTCATCATACTGGATATCTCTTTCATACAGATTCTGACACTTCGTTTTTGGACCGGATTTTTTCTGGCGGGCATATATCCTGTGGGGATGAAAATAGCCGCAGATCATTTTGAACATGGCCTGGGGAAGGCGCTGAGCTTTTTAGTAGGAGCGCTGGTATTGGGCACTGCCTTACCGCACCTGATCGCAGCGATGGATTTTAATTATGATTGGAGAGTTGTTCTGCTGATGACTTCATCCCTTGCAGTAATTGGTGGAATTCTGATTAAAATATTTGTGGGGGAGGGATCATATCGCAGCAAGATACAAGCTCCAAAGTTTAGTGGTATTGGAGAGGTGTTTAGGAATAGTGCATTTCGCTCGGCAGCCTTTGGATATTTTGGGCATATGTGGGAGCTGTACGCTTTCTGGGCTTTTGTTCCAATTATTCTTGATCAGTATCGCGCGTATCATTTGATTGCCGTTGATGTTCCGATTCTCTCTTTTTTGATCATAGGATTAGGTGGTTTAGCCTGCGTTGCGGGAGGCTATCTATCAGGACGACTAGGGACAAAAAGATTAGCAACTTTGGCCTTGAGTTTGTCAGCTATCTGCTGTTTGGTTTCACCCATTATGTTTCAGTTGCCGATATCATTATTTTACGCCTTTCTCGTTTTTTGGGGATTAGTGGTGATTGCTGATTCACCGCTGTTTTCTACACTGGTTGCACAAAACGCCAATCCAGCACTAAAAGGAACAGCACTTACGATCGTGACTTGTATAGGCTTTGCTATCACAATAGTAAGTATTCAACTGCTCAGCTATTTGATAGAAAAAAGCTCTTTCGAGTTTGCCTATTTGATTTTGGCCATAGGGCCTTTGATGGGTGTTATTTATCTGTTGAGACCTACCTACGCTTCATCTTAAAAACCTCCGTCCACTTTTTGTCTCCATTATTCAGATCCAATCGGATTTCCATTTCAGTATCCGATTTTCGTTCAAATACCAGACCTTTTAGAATGATCTTATCCTCGGTAAACTCGATTGCTTTGAAATGAACGAAATCTTCTTTCGTTTCCCATCCTACCATGTCAGGGTTGAAATGCTTGAGCCGAAGACCCGTTGAGTCCATCACCATAAATTCATAAAAGTTTAATGAGCCATCGCCCTTGTGGTGTCGGTAGGTTCCCATCATTGTACCATCAGCGGAAGGCTGTGACCAAACTTCTTCGGATATGCCACCAAAACCATCGCCAACCCAGTTTCCGGCGAGCCAGGCATAAGGAACATCTTTGGTTTGAGACATGCAGGCAGAAAAGATCAGCAGTAAAGCAGAGGTGAGAATTAGCTTTTTCATAAGTGTGATGTTTTGCATCTGACGATCGAAGATGGTTATATAGGACAATCTACCAAAGATTTCAGATATTTAGTGTGTGAAAGGTGTGTTCCGTTTTTTGGTATTTGTGGTCATTGTTTATGTGATCCTCACAGCTGTAATCGGGTTGTTTAAGGTAGACGATTATTCTCCGGTAGTTTGTGTCGATCGGTTCGAAGTAATCAATGAAGAAAATGACCGGTGGCATCAACGGGAGTGGGATTTTTTGAATTATTCACAATCTTTTTGTGCAAGTTATGAGTCTGTTGAATCTGTCAGCCTGGCCTCTGGCAAGAATAGAAATAAGATCATCTACGAGCTGGATAGCTATGAAAACTTGTGGGGCAGTGTCTACCATGCACTGGTTGAAGACAGCCGCATGGAAATCTCTTTTTTGGTGGATTCACTTCAGCAGATTGCGCTTGATCAACAGTTGAGGAGGCCGGAATTGGCAGAGTTGGTGGTGACCTTTGTGCAGGACATCCCATACAGCTATGTGCGTGTGGAAGACTGTGCGGAGGCTAATAATCAAGGCAAACCTTGTGTTGGGAATATTGCCCTGGGATTGCTATCTCCTTACGAATTTTTGCACTCGCTCTATGGTGATTGTGATACACGAGCCGTGCTGATTTATTCGTTGCTGGAAGCGATGGCTTTTGATCCGATGATTGTGGTAAGCAATGAATATGCTCATGCGATGCTGGCGCTTAACCTTCCTGCAAGCGGTGATCACCTCACGTTTCAGGGGAAGAACTATTACTTTTGGGAGACTACCGCCAAGGGCTGGCCACTGGGAATACTTCCACCAAACACGAATAATGTCAACTATTGGAAAATTGCTTTAGTCAATAAATTATGAACCCAAACCTGGCCATACTGGCACTCATAGAGATTATCTCGGCGATAACAATCGGTATTTTCATCCTTGCGCTCACCTACAAGATCGTGCAATGGGTGGGTAGAAAGTATTATCGCATCAAAGACTACAATTTGTCTTACAGCATCTTCGTTTCTGCAATCATTCTGTCTGTAGGCATCATGATCAGTGGGATTGTACAGCCTTTGATTTCTTCCTTTCGCCTGCTCAATAAAAGCAGCGACAGCTTCATTCTCGCATTCAAATACATTGGAACTGGAGCGATCTACATTGCCATCGCATATACAGCCACCATTTTGATCGGACTGATCAGCACTTTCCTTTATAGCAAACTCACCCCGATAGATGAGTTTGAAGAAATCCGAAATAACAATGTTGGTGTTTCCCTGATCATCAGCAGCATACTGATCACGCTCACACTTTTGGCCAAAAATGGAGTAATTCTGATGATCGAGTCGATCATTCCTTATCCTGAATTACCACCTATTTAACCAAAAATTGCATTAGTCTTTGAATGCCGGATAATCCCCCAAAGCATCAAACTTTATTTTGACTTATTGTTTGCCTGGTTAGGGGCGTGGCTGATTTGTGGAAACTTATGCTGAGAACAAACCCATAACCACATGAAAGCCTATCTTATTTCACTCAGCTTTTTATTGATCTTTCAGTGCTCATTCGCACAAAAAACGGTTTATTTCCCGGGCTTTGAGTTAATCAATATGGACTCAGCCGCAGGGCTGCAATATTCCACCTCCAAGCTGCTGAAATCATACATTGAAGATAATCACAACTACACGATCATCCTCAACGAGCACCTTGGGAATCCTAATTATACTGCTCGTGAGTTGCTGGCCGAGTCTGCAAGGGTGGCCGCCGAAAAGGGGACGCGCTATGTCATGCAAGGAGAGATTCATTACCTGCAAGGCGTTTATATCATTTCACTTGGCGTTTATGAATCTGCCGATCATACCCAAGTTTGGCACGATATGGCCAAGGGTTCCGTGGAGCAGGACCTGGATCCATTGCTATCCAGATTGGGGAGAGCATTTTTTACCAGCCGAACGGCTAAGACCGACATTGAAATAGATGAGGTGACTGAATATGATCAACAAGGAGTGGAGCTGGCGCAAATCAAGGTGAATCACTTTGTGGGTGTGATGCTGGGGGGCAAGCACATCCCTAATCAAAGCACCCTTTCGGGTTTTGGGCTTGCTTACACTTATGACGCGTCAACGGTGCTTTTCAATTTCGATTTTGAGCTGTACCCGACTTCTACACTTTCCATCGATCATCACTCCTCTGACCGGAGGTTGCAAACAGGCAACATTGGTCTGGGCGTGACCTACCCACTCACGAGAAAGCGGATGACATTTTATGTGCAGGGAGGCATGGAGTATGGTTTTACAAGCATTCGGGACAAGTCGTATGACCTGCCCTATGCTGAGACTGAATCCGGGATTGGAGCTTATCTGGGAGGTGGATTTCTGATCAACCGCAACTCAACGGTGAACCTAAGGATGTTTACTACACTTTCCATTCCATTCTATCAGGTGGATGGCTCCAATGTCACTGGTATCAAATTTGGGATTGTGACATCATTCGCCAAGAAGAGGTAGGTTGAGCAATCCTACTCCTCAATCAACTCCGGCCAATTCTCCTCAGCTTTTTTGATAAAATTGGCCTGATCTGCTTCCCATTTTTTCTGAATGCCCCTTCTGTAGTTGAGATAGAGCTTGCCATCTACAATCTTCCAGGCTTTAGGGTCTGACTCATAGGTGTAGCCATTCCCTACAGCGTAAGCGCAATAGCCACCAAACTGCGGCGCATACTTTTCAGGATCAGATTTGAATGCTTCCAGATTTTCCTGCGTGCTGAAATACCAGTTTGCTTTATTCCACTCAAACATGAATGACTGATCGCCCTTTGTGGGTTCACCTTTTGTGAAATAAGCCACCGGGTCATATCCTTTGATGGCTCCATCCTTGGTAGTGTATGTTGGGCTTTTCTGTGCTGATGCCAGGAACCCGAAGCATAGCAGAAGTATAGTTGCGATGTTTTTCATAGTGTGACGATACGGAAAATAATGAGGAAGGATGGGCTGAGAGAGTCCTTTTGTCTGCTGGCAGGCATTGTGACCTAATCCATGAAATTTGAATTTTGCAGTGCCTTCGAAGTGGAATTGCTGTAACCGATACATACCTCTTCGGATGCATCTACATCTGTCACCACGTTTTTATCGATCAAGAGCTGACACAAGCGCTGCGCTTCACCAAGAGGAATTTCCACTTCAAATTCCTTAAAAAAGTACCTGGAAACATCAGAAGCCGTCAAGATGCTTTTGCTTCTATGATTAGAGATATAATCCAGATGCCTCAGAATAGCATGGAGTTTTTGATTTTGTGTCATGTATTAAAGTTAATCGAAATCCAGCGCAAAACATCAGTGCTTGATTTTGAGTCATTACATCCCCCTCCGGCCCTCTGGCATGCGCACTCCCCCTTTCTTAAGGGGGAATCTTACGAGCACCAATTCCCCCTTTGAAGGCGGTCCGACGTTTCGGGGGTGTGATGGGATGTGCGAAAGCAGGGGGATGTAATACACTATTCCAAAAAACGGTAGAGGTTGGTATATTTAGAATATGGAAAACATTGTTAAATCATTGAAGGCTTTTCTTTACGATCGCTCATCAAATCCTTTTTTTGCTAATTTTTTATTTGCATGGTTAGTTTACAATTGGGAGATCATTTACATAACCTTATTTGTTGATGCGTATGAATTTGAACCACTTACCAAACTTCAATTCATAGAAAGAGAATACATAAATTATTACGATAATGCTTTATGGCCGTTTTTAGGAGCTATATTTCTTACTATGGGAATGCCTTGGTTATTAAACAAGGCTATAATTCCTGTTTATGAGAGTTATTTGAACCAAAGAGCTGCTTTGCGTTTGAAGGCAAGAAAAGAGAAGCCGTATTCGAGAGAAAAAGCAAATGAGCTGTTTGAAGAGTTAAATCGATCAAAGACTAAATATGTGGATTTACTTCAAGAACTTGAAAATGAAAAAAGATCTAATCTCACACTTCAACAGCAAGCCAATGAAAAGGTAAGTCAATTTAATAAATTGAATAACCGATTTGATGAAATTCGGGGTGAACTAGAAAATGTTAAGAGAGACCTCACTTTGAAGAAGGAGGAATTCGAAGCTGCCTTAAACCAGAAAAGAATAAGTGATGAATCGCTTGAATCCTTACGTGGAAAGTATGAAGATCTTGAAAGTCAATTCAAGTATTTACAAGATGTTTTTAACTCAAACGAAGCGAAGCAAGAACTTGTGAAAATTTATAAAAAACAAGGGACTGACACAGTTGAGTTAGATGTTAGAATTGTTGATATCTTGGATAGAGCGGGTCTAGTAAACTTACGTAAATCAAAATCTATAACAATTGCAAATACCTCACCGCTTGGTCGTGACTTGGTAAACCTATTATTTGAAGTTTATAAGTAGTTAATGTCATTCACTCCTCACAAACCTTAACCCATAGGCATAATTAGGTTTACCCCCGGCCCAGCCACCATACGGGCGTAGGGCAATCGGGCTATACGGATTATAATCATGGTACTCACGTCCATAGCCATAAAAGCCACCTCCCCGGAAGCCATAGCCTCCTGAGTTTTCATTGCCTGCCGGCCAGTCTTCGTTCGTTGCTCTTCCTGCTTCGGTAAGGTCACCATCGCCATGTGTGCCTTTGAAGTTTCTTCCAATTTCATGACCGATGGAGATCATGCGCTCCCACAGGCTTCCGGCCAGGTCATGCACACGGAAAAGGGAGACACCATAGAGGTCGCGATTGCTGTTAGTAATATCTGCCTCATCCAGATCGAGGTAGACCAGGTTTCCATCGCCATCCACTTGTCGCCTGATCTGCACTTTTTCTGAAGTATTCCAAGGAAATTCATTTGCAATGGGTGCATTGGAACCCCTGCAGGCTTTGGTGTATTCAAACTCTGTCATGGGTCGTAGGCCTGCCCAATCGGCAAACGCCATCCCTTCATCCCACCCGAGATAGTTGCACGGCTGGTTTGGCTTGTCTGCCACATATCCGTTTTCTGTTTTTCTAATAGTCCCACGGTTTTCATAATACCCGTTGGATTGACTGATATCATTGGCTTCCTGCATCGCTGCTGGCAGACTGTTGAGAAAATCAACATATTGTCCCTGGGTGGGCTCATACTTCATGATGTAAAACCCATTTACTCCTTTTGGAAAATCGGCTCCAATCGTGCCTTTTTGATCTCCCTGATATTGATTGCTTGCCTGGTAGTACAGCTTGCTGTTTTCCGGCCCAATCTCCACAATCTGATCCTGCTTTTTGATTTCATAAAGTCCTTTCATTCCCCCATCCTTATCGGAGAGGTAGAGTGCACCATTTTCGGTAGTGTTGGGAGCGCCCAGCGTCACAGGCCCCTCGGGGATGTAAACCATTTCTATGGCGTAAGGAATAAGCTCCTGCCTCCTTGGATTGATACCAATAAAGTCCTCAGGATTCAATTCAATTACTACTCGCGCGTTTACGTTTGCTTCTCCGGGGTTTGCCAGCGAAATGAATACACCCATACCATCTTTGCTTGGGGTGAACTTTAGTGGCACTTGTTTCTGTCCATTGGCAACAGCTTTGTGACCATCCTGCTTTACATGAAGGGTGACATAACCGTTTCGTTCATTATTCACCCATTTGAAAAACACCCAGGCCGCATCGTAAAACTCTACATCCTCCTGTTTGAGACGGAAGGCATTTTGCCAGCTGATATCCATGGAGACATAGGCCCTATCGCCTTCTTTGTAGAAAATCGTGTTTTCAACTTTCAGGTTTGTAGCCGATGCAGACAAACAAAAAAGTAAGAGTAGAATGGTTAGGTGTTTCATGGTAAAAAGGATTTTAACTCAGCACCCTCGCCGGCAGCATAAACAGCGCCCGGATAAATGCGAAGACCCCTTCCACTGCAAATCCAAGGATCCTAAATGGAAGTAAAAGCAGCCAAATGATCGGATAGAAGAACAAAATGGCTAGGGCTAACGGCCAGCAGATGACGAGGAGGATGAACCAGAGTAGTATTTTCATGAAAGATTTTACGATTAGAAAAACGATTGAGTTATCTGTATCATAAGCGGACAGGTTAGTTCAAAATCGTTCTTTTTTGGACAATAGACCCTGAAATAAGTCCAAGGTGACCTGTTTATAAAGAGTTTGTCATGCTGAATTTATTTCAGCATCTATCTTTTTCCTGCCTTGTGATTTTTATCTTTAAGAACATGAAGCTACCCATTTATCAAGTCGACGCATTTACTGATCATCTTTTTGCAGGCAATCCGGCGGCTGTCGTTCCAATAGGGGATGAATGGCCCATAGAAGATGTCTTACAAAAGATCGCCATTGAAAACAACCTGTCGGAAACGGCCTTTTTCCAGGAGCAGGGAGATGTTTTTGAGCTCAGGTGGTTTACCCCGGAGTTCGAGATTGACTTGTGTGGACATGCGACGCTAGCTTCTGCACATGTGATTTATAATCATCTTGGCTATCAAAAAGATCAAATCAATTTTGAAACAATGAGTGGTCCACTTACGGTGAAGCGAAAGGATCACTTACTGCAACTGGATTTTCCGTCCAGAAAGCCGGAACCAGCCGAAATGAATGAGACATTACTCAAAGCATTTTCGCATCCTCCAAAAGAGGTGTTGAAATCTCGGGATTGGGTGCTGGTCTATGACAGTGAGGCAGAGGTTCGAGCGCTTAAGGTAAACGAAAGTCTATTGAGTCCCGCTCAGTTTGAAAAGGGAGGAATCATCTGCACTGCGAAAGGAGATGGAGTTGATTTTGTTTCACGATTTTTCTTCCCGGGAGGAGCCATGTTCGAAGATCCGGTGACGGGTTCTTCCCATTGTTCTTTGATTCCGTATTGGTCGGAGAAGCTCGCAAAAAATGAAATGATTGCCTACCAGCTTTCCGAGCGTAAAGGTTACCTCAACTGTACTGCACTTGGGGAGAGAGTGCTCATTGCAGGAAATGCGGTGACGTATATGAAAGGGGAGATTGAGGTATAAATGAAGCTGTCCTGCATTACTCCAATTGTCACAATGAGCTTGTCGAAGTGTATTTAAACATTTCAAAACACAGAGGTTTCGATAAACTCAACCTGACAGCAACCCTATGGACAGCTTCCAACTACTCTACTACAAACTCAAATCGGGAACTCCGGATTAGCCAAAACCTCATCCAGTTGTTTTATGTGTCGCTGAGTGTGCGCACTAATAAACACCAACCAATGATAGCCGCTGATTTCACCCAAAGGACCAAAATCTTTGTAATACCCTTTTAGAGGTTTTTCCACCTCATTTACATAAGTAATTGTCTCACCTCGCTTCTGTTTGAAATCTGAAATAAACGCCTTTGCATTGGCAAACTGGCCTTCCGGTTGGATGTGCTCCGGTGCGTTGAACTTACGTTCTCGGTTCTGAAGGAAATCGATAATAAAGTCTACTTTTTCATTCACATAATCTTCCGGTTGAGGCTTCCATTCGGTCGTGTCCATCGCATCAGCTCGTTTCACCAGCGTGCTTTCCGTTTTGAAAATGTGCTCACAAATTTCGGCTGGCGACCATGAGGTTTCTGTGGCTTTAAAAGTCCACTGTTCCTCGCTTAGATTTTTGATTCGGCTGAAGAGTTCCTTTTGGGATTGCTTCAGATAATCGACGACATACTTCCGATCTTCTTTGGTCAGATCACCTTCTTTTAAGGTGTTGAATGATGATCCGATAATCCAGACCAATATTAGGGTAATTGTGCTTACATACTTTTTCATAGCATTAGATTTTTTAGCCAATCCTAACGCCTGGAAGCCTTTTCTGACTGTGAAAAAAGAAAGTTAGATGCTGAGTGGTATCTGTTTTCAGACTGAATGGTCAGACTTGAACCAGGTTTTTAACTCCCGACTTTTATAGCGGCTGACATTGACGGTTGTCGAAAGGTGCTCCAATTGGACCTTGAGTTTGTTGTTTACATCCTTTTGCAAGGCACGGATGGCAGGTATGGAGATGATGGTTTGCCTGTTGGCACGAAAGAACCGATTCGAAAGCTTTTCTTCTACTTCACTCAACGATTCGTACTGTGTCACAAGCTTGTTCCCATCCGTGTCAATAAGAAAAACACACCCATTTTGATGGACAAAGCATGAAACTTCATTTTCCTGAATGGTTCGAAGTTCTCCGCCTCTCACAATGGTGAGTGTATCAGATGTAGACGCCAGCTTATTGAGGGTGAGTGTTCCATTTCCTTTGGCATATCCTCTCAGAATAAATACGCCTGTTTCTATCAATGAAATCATCAGGCAGACACCCAGCAAACCTACAAATCGGAATGGATCCATGACGTATTGGAATATCAGCATTTGGCCGATGCTGAGAATCGTGAAAATAAGCGTGCAGTAAAGCAGGTTGGTTCGAATGATCAGAAGGACCGAAGACAGATCATTTCCAAGCTTTGATTTTTTTGAAAGCCTGCGATAATTCCAGGTATTCGTCTCGCAGATAAATAACCCGTAAATCAGGAAGATGGTGAAAGGAATAAACGGGAATTGATAATCCGGTGAGAATGGCAGCTTCTGATAGGTAATCAGATGCGTCATGACAAATGCAAGCAGCACCATCAATGAGCGACGAACGGTGTTATCGCTGAGTTTGATTTTTTGGTGTGGTAGCGCAATAGTCATGATATGAATTTAACCATTTTGGAGATTAGAAGACCATGATTATTACATGAGTGGAATTTTCATTTGTAACTATTTTTTAGTTACTTCGTTATAAATGAGCAAACATGAAAAACTTCTAAGAAAGTTAAAAAGCTATCCCAAAGATTTCACTTGGAATGAGCTAGTTACATTACTATCAGGATTTGGTTTTGAAGAGTTTAATAAAGGCAAGACATCTGGATCCAGAAGAAGATTTGTGAATGAAAACCAAAAAATCATCAGTCTTCATAAACCACATCCAGGAAACGAGTTAAAAACCTACATGATTAAGATTGTTTTGAATATTTTAAAAGAAGAAGGATTGATATGAAAAGTATGACACATAAAGGGTATAGTGGTAATGCAGAATTCAGCTATGAGGATAAGGTATTTCATGGGAGTATTCTTGATATTAATGACTTGGTGACCTATGAAGGAAGTACTGTTGCTGAGCTTGAAAACGCTTTCAAAGAAGCTGTTGAAGATTATCTTTCTTTATGTAAAGAAATTGGTAAATCTCCGGAAAAACCATTCAAGGGACTATTTCAAGTTAGAGTTACCCCAAGTTTACATCGAAAGATTGCTGTGAATGCCAAAAGAAAAGGAGTTACCCAAAACACATATATCAACAAGATATTAAAGGATTCAGTAGAGCAAGACTCTGCTTTATAATATCTCCACAATATGCCTAGCAACTTTGCCGGTCCCATCCCAAATCTGGTGACGGCAAGAGGTGCCTGACGCAAGAATGATGGTGTCCTTATCCGCTTCTCGGACCTTAGGGAAAAGTACTAGCTCACCGATCTTCATCGACACCTCGAAATGTTCCTTTTCATAACCAAACGAACCAGCCATACCACAGCATCCACTCGGGATCATTTGCACTTCAAAACCTTCAGCAGCCTTTAATATTTTCATTGTTGGCGTCATGGAGGAAAGGGCTTTTTGATGACAATGGCCATGGACCAGCACTTTCTGTTTTTTTCTTGGAATATCTTCAGCTTTGAGATTACCTGAGTCCAACTCTTTAGCCAGAAATTCTTCGATGGTGAAGGTTTTTTCAGCCACTTTCATGGCCTGCTCTTTCTCTTTGCCTCTGAGGAGGTCCGGGTATTCATCTCTGAAGGTAAGAATCGCAGAAGGTTCAATACCCACCAGGCAAATTTCCTTCTTCAAAAGGCTGTGAAAAAGGTTTACGTTTTGCTCAGCCAGCGCTTTTGCCTCCTCAAGCATTCCTTTGGACAAATAAGCACGTCCGCTTGCTTCATGATTCGCCGCTCTGACTTCATACCCCATTCGGTCCAGTAGCATAATGGCCTTCTTGCCGATTTCTACATCCAGATAGTTTGTAAATTCATCAAAAAAGAAGTAGACCGTCTTTTTGGGTTTTCGCTGCAGCGAATGGAATTTGGTATCAAACCATGATCGCAACGTTTGATTCGCCATCTTAGGAATGGATCGTTTCGTCGCAAAGCCCAGCATGGGTTTAGAAAGATTCCTTGTCAGGTTGTAAGCCCAGGGTACCTTCTCAAAACGCTCCATGCTCCTGGCATAATTCGCGATCATCTTTGTGCGAAAAGGCACACCTTTTTCCTTCATGGATTGATACTGCCACTCCGCTTTGAGTTTTCCCATATCCACATTAGAAGGACACTCCCGCTTGCAGCCTTTACACGACAAGCACAGGTCAAGGACTTCTTTTATCGCCGGTTCTTCAAAAGGGTTCATTTTTTTTGAGCGAGTCAACATCTCACGTAGGATATTAGCTCTTGCACGAGTGGTATCCTTTTCATCCCGGGTTGCCTGGTAGCTTGGACACATAGTGCCTCCGGTCAGTTCTGATTTTCGGCAGTCACCGGACCCATTGCACAGCTCTGCAGAACGAACAATCCCTTCGTCTTGAGAAAAGTCCAGCATGGTATCATATTCTGGTGTCTCTTGGTTCTTCTCATATCTGAGAGAAGTATCCATAGGCGCTGTATCCACAATCTTCCCAGGGTTAAAGATGTTGTTAGGATCCCATGCCTTCTTTACTTTTTTAAGTAACTGATAGTTCTCCTGCCCAATCATCCGTGGAATAAACTCACCTCGCAATCTCCCATCGCCATGCTCACCTGAAAGTGAACCATTGTACTGTTTGACTAAATCAGCAATCTCCTCTGCTATGGTTCGGAAGAGCTTGACTCCTTCTTCTGTTTTCAGGTTTAGATAGGGGCGAAGGTGTAATTCGCCTGATCCTGCATGTGCATAATGCACACTATATAAACCATGCCTATGAAGAATTTTGTTGAAGTCGCCGATGTAGTTAGGCAAGTCTTTAACATCCACTGCAGTGTCTTCAATGACCGGAGCTGGTTTGGTATCACCGGGGATATTAGATAGTAATCCCAACCCAGCTTTTCTCAGGTTCCAAACTTTATTGATATCATCTCCTTTGATTATTGGGAATGCATATCCAAGTCGCTGTTTCCCTAATTCAGTCAGAAAATTAAGTATGCGAATATCTACTTCTTTCTCAGTCTCACCTATAAGTTCAATAACTAAAATTGCCTTCGGCTCTCCTTCTACAAAAAAACGATTTTCCGCCTGCTCTTTATTTCTGGCCGTAGCTTCAAGGATGTAATGATCCATAAGTTCACAGGCATATGGCTGATAATTCAATGCTACCAGATTGGCCTTCAGTGCATCATCTATTGTTTGGGTGTGAATGCAGACCAGTCGCTTGTGTCCTTCCGGGATTTTGGTGATCTTGAGCTTTGCAGCTGTGATAAACGCTAAAGTCCCCTCTGATCCGGCAATGAGTGTGCAGAAGTTGAAAGGCTTTCCGTTTGGATTGAAGGGCTGCATGTCCGCCAGTAAGTCCAACGCATAGCCTGTGTTTCTTCGAGGGATATTAGGGTTGGGGAATTCCTTTTTGATGCGCTCAACATTCTTCTCATCCAGTAGGATATCTGAGATGTTTTGGTAAAGCTGTTTTTCCAGATCGGACGACCCTCGTAAATCTTCAGAAGCTTTAAAATTAGCCTCAGAGCCATCGGAGAGTAAAGCTTTGACTTCCAACAGGTGCTCACGTGTGCTTCCATACACCACCGAGTTAGATCCACAACTATTATTGCCAATCATCCCTCCGATCATCGCCCGATTGGCCGTGGAAGTTTCGGGAGCGAAGAAATAACCATGCTTTTCGAGTTCCCGATTTAATTCATCCCGAACGATACCCGGTTGCACCCACACATATTCTTCTTCAATGTTGATTTCTAAAATTTGGGTGAAGTGTTTGGAGACATCCACCACTATTCCACCTCCAACCACCTGCCCCGCAAGTGAAGTGCCTGCTGTTCTCGGAATGAGTGATGTGTTGTTTTCTCTGGCAAAACGAATGAGTTTTTTAAGGTCTTTATCATTTTTCGGGATAGCCACAGCTTCTGGCACTTCCCGATAGGCCGAAGCATCTGTCGCATAGATATGGCGGATGGCTTCACCATCATTGAGCTCACCATTAAGTTCCTTTTTGAGACCCACGAAATTCATTATTCAAACCTAGCTGAGAAATTCCAATTTCGAGGCGTCATTCCTGATGGAGTAAAACGAAGTTCAGGAATCTTTATAAAAAAGATTCCGGTATTTCTCATTCTTCGAAACCGGAATGACGAGGAGAAAAAATCTCCAATGAGATGCTTCCTTCGTCAGATGGCAGCTTAGAGTCATTCAGCTTTTTAGATTATAGGTGTCATTCTGAACGCAGTGAAGGATCTATTGGAAGTAGTCAAAAGAAATTTCCAATCCCCATGTAACCTTCCGAAATTACTGGAGTTTCCCCGACAGAATGCACCAAATGAACTTATTGGAAGACCACAGTTTGATGTTGAAAGTAAAGGAGGGAGAGGTAGAAAAACTCAACCTTTTGTACAAGCGATACAGTCGCCGATTCTTTGGATTCTTTTATGGAATGACCAACGATGGAGCGACGAGTGAAGACCTGGTGCAGAATGTGTTCATGAGGATTTTGAAGTATAAGCATACCTACAAAGAAAACGGTGACTTTGAAGTGTGGGCCTTCCAGATGGCGCGTAATGTGCATCACGATCATTACCGAAAAAATAAAAGATACGCTTTTCAGGAGGACATGAATCCGTATGAGGAGCGATTGAGTGAAAACGAAAACCGAGAGGTCGAAATGGAAAAAAGTGATGAGCTGAATTACTTAAAAAAAGCGCTGGCGAATCTTTCTGAGGAAAAGCTTGAATTGATTGAGCTGGTGCGATTCCAAAAAGTGAAATACGCGAAAGTGGCAGAAATGCTGGGTGTAACAGAAAGTGCCATCAAAGTGAGGGTGCACAGAATATTGAAAGAATTGAGAGAATCCTACATAAAAATGGATGTCTAGCTATGAAAATGACTAAGAAAAAAGCAGAGGAATTGTGGCAGGATAAGATGTCTGGTGATATCAGTGAAAATGAAGAAAGGGCATTAGCTGAGTTTCTTGCTGCAAATCCGGAAATGGCTACTGAGCTTAAAGAAATGGAGCAAACCTGGCAGCTGTTTGAAGAAATTGAACGCCCGGAACCTTCTGCACAAATGGATGCACGGTTCGAAGGGATGATGGCTGCTTATGCTGAAAAGCAAAAAGAAGTTCGTCCAAATGTGCTTGATTGGATAGTAGCCCAAATGACGAAAAGCTGGCAAGTGGGTTTAGCTTCTTTGGTGATGGGTCTGTTTATTGGCTGGTGGATGCTTCCCTCTCAGGATCAAAAGCAAGACATTGCTCAACTGAGTAGCGAGATTCAGAGCATGAAAGAAATGATGATGCTCACGCTTATTGAGCAGCCCAAAGCACAAGAGCGAATTAGGGCGGTGAATATGGCCGCAGAACTCCCAAAGGCAGATGAAAAAGTGGTTAATGCACTGATCACTACGCTCAACAATGATGAGAATGTGAATGTACGGTTGGCTTCTTTAGAATCACTGGTCAGATATGCGGATGAGCCAAATGTGAGGCGAGCGCTTGTTGATGCGCTGAAGATGCAGGAATCACCGCTCTTATTGGTGGCAATCGCAGATGTTCTGGTCGCCATTCAGGAAAAATCATCTGTAGATGCGATGGAACAGCTCAAGGAGAGTACCGAAGATGAATTTGTGAAGGAAAAGCTGGACGAAAGCATCCAAACACTCAAGAATACATAACTCAAAACAAGGACTAATGAATTTATTACTCTTACTAATAGCATTGATCAACCCTGACCTCAAGGAGGACAAGATCGAGATCACAAAGACATATGAAATTACAAATGCCGAGATGCTGGTCATGATTCACAACATGAACGGAAGTGTAACTGTGGAAGCGACGGAGGGCAATCAAGTGCAAATGGATTTGACCATCGAAATATCAGCTGATTCTGATGACTTGATTGCACAGGCTAAGAAAGACTTAAAACTTGGAGAATACATCAAGAACGATTCGCTGGTATTGTACATGAAGGCTCCCTTCATGCGTCGTTGTGAGGGGCAGCAGTTTTGGGGATACAATATGAATGACGGTCCCGATTATTCATTCAAATACCAGTATAAACTGAAAGTACCCAGGGAGATTGCTATACACGCCAAGACTGTAAACAATGGAGATATTTTGGTGAAAAACATGACCGGAAAAGTGATGGTGAGCAATGTGAATGGAGACATTGAAGTCCAAAATGTCCATGACTTAAGAAGGGCCTCCACGGTAAATGGCGATGTAGATATCACCTTTGTGAAGGCGCCTCAAGTGCCGATCAAGTTCAATACAGTAAATGGCGACTTTACCTTCGAATTGCCGGAAGACTTTAGCGCTCAGGTGTTTTTTGATAGTATGAATGGAGATCTGTATACAGCTTTTGACTATAAGCAACTGAGTCCTAAAGTGGAGAAAAGTGAACGCAATGGAACCTTCAAAATCGGAACTAAAACAGGAGTAGAGATTGGGTCCGGTGGCCCTGAACTTTCGTTCAAAAGCATCAATGGAAATGTTTATTTGAAAAAGAAATCATAAAAAAATAAAGACATGAAAAAGTTATTAATCATATTATTTCTTGTTGCCTCAGCGAGCGTTTGGGCACAGGACTTCAACGAGCGTCTGGCTATCCCACTTAGCTCTCCAGATAAAAAGGGCAAACTGGAAGTTGGTTTGGTTAGAGGAGACATTATGGTGGAAGCGTACAACGGAAAAGAAGTCATTATTGAGGCGGAGGCAAGTACTGAATCTAAAGATGATGATTGTGCAAGCTGTGACCATGATGATCATGAGGATAAAAGATCAGTGCCATCAGGAATGAAAAGGATTGCGACAAGTCCGATTGAACTCAGTGCTTCTGAAAACAACAATCGGGTAAAAGTGGAAACCAACTCATGGAAAAAGCCAATCAATCTGACCATCAAAGTACCCGCAAATTTTGATCTGGAGGTCTCTACTGTCCATGGGCAGGTGGATGTGACAGGGGTGAATGGGACGCATGAAATTTCCGCAGTGCATGGGCCACTCACACTCAAAGACATGAGTGGATCCATCGTGTCAAATACAGTACATGGAGATATCACTGTCAACTTCATCAAAGTGACGCCAAATGAGCCCATGTCTTTTGTGACGCTGCATGGAAATGTAGATGTAACATTCCCTCCGGGAATCAAAGCCACAGCCAAGATGCGCTCGGATCGTGGAGAGATCTTTACAGATTATGATATGACAGTAGACCGCTCCAAGCCGGAAGTAAAATCCGATGATGGAAAGTACAAGGTGTCTATCAACTCATGGGTTTATGGTGCCATTAATGGAGGGGGCCCGGAATACACCTTCAAGAATATGCATGGAGATATTATAATCAGGAAGAAGTAGATTGTATAAACTTTAAGAGATCCTTCCTTCGTCAGGATGACAGTAAAAAGTAGTGTCATGCTGAGGAACGAAGCATCTCTTTTTTTATTAATCTTTATATCTTGCTCAGATGGACCCCATCGATCAGGTGACGCTCAACTTTAGTGAAGCCAATCTTTTCTATCTGAATCTGAGCCTAGGCTTTATCATGTTTGGGGTAGCTATCAATCTTCGAATTGAAGATTTTGTTCGGGTCGTAAAAAACCCCAGAGCTGCTTTTGCGGGAATACTCTCTCAGTTCATCGTTCTTCCAGCGCTCACCTTTCTGCTCATCCTGATTATCCAGCCTCGCCCCAGCTTTGCACTCGGCATGATGCTGGTAGCAGCTTGCCCAGGAGGCAATATCTCCAATTTCATGTCGGCAATGGCACGAGGAAATACCGCGCTTTCGGTGAGCCTCACAGCGGTTTCCAGCACGATGGCTATTTTCATGACACCCATCAACCTTACCTTCTGGGCAGGCATGTATGCGCCAACCGCAGAAATCCTAACAACTGTTTCTCTGGACTTTTGGGAATTACTCGAAACGATTACCACATTGTTGCTGATCCCGATTGTTTTGGGAATGTTTCTGAGAAAATGGAAACCTCAGGTAGCCGATCGATTGCATCCCATTATGCACTATTCATCCATCGCCATATTTGCAGCCATTGTTATCATAGCATTCAGCGCGAACTTTGATTTATTTCTGCAATACATTCACCTGGTCGTTTTGCTGGTGCTAATACATAATGCTGTGGCTTTGATGGCAGGCTATCAGATAGGAAAGCTTTTCAAGCTCGACCAATCGGACAGAAGGTCCATCTCTATTGAAACAGGCATACAAAATTCCGGCCTTGGACTTATTCTCATTTTTGGATTTTTTGATGGTCTGGGTGGAATGGCCATTGTGGCAGCCTGGTGGGGAATCTGGCACATCATTTCGGGTTTGAGTCTCGCCTATTTATGGAGCAGAAATTCGCAGGTATACCCTTCTGAAGTATCGAATATTTAGTCATCTCAATGCCCGATTGATTAAAGCTGTGGAGTAATGGCTAACTGTGTAATCTCGTGGTAGTTAGGTCTTGTTTTATAAAAACCCACTGTATGGGTCAATAGCAAATTATTTCCTTATTTTTGCCGACCTTATATAAAGAGCACTTAGAAGAATATGGCACTAATAGGCACACTGAGAAACAAGATGGGTAAGATCGTGGTGGGAGCTATCATGGTCACAATGGTTGCTTTCATTGGCACGGATTTGATTGGAAACTCTACCCTTTTGGGTGGAGGTGATAATCCAGATATCGGAGAGATGGCCGGCGAATCTATTTCCAACACTCAGTTTCAAAATAAAGTAGATGAGCTGTCTTACAACTTTGCTATCAATACCGGACGAAATCCGCTTCAGCAGGAGACAGATCAAATTAGAAATCAAGCGTGGAATGCGCTGATCCTGGAAAAAGTTTACGAAAAGCAGTTTGAAGAGCTTGGCATTGTGGTAACCAACAATGAGTTGGTAGACATGGTACAGGGCAGCAACATTAGCCCGCAGATCATGCAGTTTTTCGCAGATCCTCAAACAGGTCAGTTTAGCAAAGAGAATGTGACTGCCTTTCTCGGAAGCCTTCAGCAGGCACCTCCACAGCAGAGAAATTCATGGATTTCGTTTGAGCAGTCGTTGGTACCAAGCAGAAAACTTGAGAAGTATGCAAACCTGTTCACGAAGACAAATTATGTGACCAAGTACGAAGCAAAGGATGAGTACATCAGCCAGAATGCAAACGCGACCATCGACTACATGTACGTTCCTTTCCTTAGTGTTTCTGACGAAGAAATTTCGGTGACAGACAAGGAACTTCAAGCATACCTAAACAATCATGAGTCTGAGTTTCAGCGTGAGGAAACACGGAATATGGTCTATGTTCTTTTCGACATTGCTCCATCAAGTGCAGACTCAGTGATCGTTGCTGGTGAGGTAGCAGATTTTCAGGCTTCCCTGGCACAAGCTACCAACGATTCGAGCTTTGTGAGCATCAACTCGGATGATCCATATCCATTCATTACTTATTACGAAGACAATCTTCCGTTATCACTTCAAGGCCAGGAAGTAGGATTTGTTTCTGAGCCTGAAATCGTAAACGGAGCGTATGAATTTTACAAGCTTTCAAGAAAAGATGAGATCACTGCTGATAGTGTGCTTTATCGGGTAGCTAAAATGAAGAAAGAATTTTTCGTTTCTGATGAGACGATCAATGAAGTATACAGACAAGCTGATTTGTTCGCAGCATCTGCAGGAAACCTTGAAGAATTCAGAAAACTGGCTGAAGAGCAAGGACTGACAGTAAGAGAGGCTAACAGAATCGGTAAGAACGCTCAGCGTGTAGGACCAATGAGTGAGGCTAGAAGCCTGGTGCTTTGGTTGTACAATGAAGCATCAACCGGGTCAGTATCTGATGTAAAAGAAGTAGGAGACCGATACGTGGTAGCTGCGATGACTTCAGAGCAGGAAAAAGGTGCCGCTAATCTGGACGAAGTTAGAAATCAGGTGGAGCGAAAAGTGAGAAATGAAAAGAAAGCACAAACGATCATTAGCAAGCTGAATGGTCTGGATGCAGCTGATGTTGAGTCTATGGCAGTAGCTTATGGCGATGGTGCCAAGACAGGAACGGCAGACTTCCAGCTATTCTCAAATAGTATCACGGGTGTTGGGTATGCTCCTGAAGCAATCGGCCTTTCGTTTGCACTAGAGGAGGAAGAAATGACTCAGGCATTTGGTGTTCAGGATGGTGTGATCGTAGTTAAACTTATTGCAAAAGACATTCCGACAGATGTAGATGATTATTCTTCATTTGCACTTCAGGTATCACGTCAGCGTTTAGGACAAAATGCGATGGTAGCAGATTTCCCTCTTTCATATTTCAGGCTTTTTGTTCCTAGAAACATTGATGAGACCTTGAAAGAGTTTGCTGAGATTGAAGATATGAGATACAAATTCTTCTAATTAGAATTTAATCAACTGAAAAGCCATTCCGAACTTTCTCGGGATGGCTTTTTTTATACTACAGGATTCCATTTAAATTGAAATGTATGAGCTGGGACGAAAAAGCCTTTGTTGAAAAACTGGAAGGAACGCATGAGTTTCCTGATAACTACACCTTTAAGTTCATCGTGAAGCCAGAGCATCAGGCAAGCGTGGAAGCATTGCTACCAGATGCTGACATTAAATTAAAGCCAAGTTCAGGCAATAAATATGTGAGCATCACTTTGAATAAGAAGATGAACACTAGTCAGGAAGTGGTGGAGGTGTATAAGCAAGCCAATAAGATTGAAGGAATCATTGCACTTTAAAAATCAAAGATTATGAGTTGGAAAGAAGAAGATAATAAGCTGAAAAAGACATTCAAATTCAAAGACTTTGTAGAAGCGTTTGGTTTCATGAGCCAGGTGGCAATCATCGCAGAAAAGATGAATCACCATCCGAATTGGAGTAATGTCTACAATACAGTCAGCTTTGAGCTCAATACGCATGATGCCGGGGATGTGGTGACGGATAAAGATCATAAACTAGCTGAAGCAATTGATTCACTGGTTTAGAATGTCATTTCGAGGGAAGCGCTAGCGACGAGAAATCTTTTAGGTTAATAGCAAGGAGTAAAGATTTCTCACTTCGTTCGAAATGACGCTAAAAACTCGTCTTATATACCCTGTGATCATTCTCTGTGTCCTCTGTGGTTAAATCTCTAAATTAGCCTTATGACCATCGAGCCCGGAAAACTATACCTTGTACCTACGCCCATCGGCAATCTGGATGACATGACCTACCGAGCGGTGGAAGTATTGAAGAACGTAGATTTAATTTTAGCTGAAGACACACGTACGTCTGGTTTTTTACTAAAACACTACGAAATAGGAACTCCAGCACAAAGCTTTCATGCGCACAATGAACATAAGAAAGTAGAAGAAGCAATTGCAAAACTGAAAGAGGGTATGTCCATCGCTCAGATTTCTGATGCTGGGACGCCCGGTATTTCAGATCCCGGATTTCTTTTAGTTAGAGAGGCATTGGCCAATGAAATTCCTGTAGACTCTCTTCCTGGGGCGACAGCCTTTGTACCTGCTCTTATCAAATCAGGATTTCCCTGTGAGCGCTTTGTGTTTGAAGGTTTCTTACCTCACAAAAAAGGGCGGCAGACTCGAATAGAGGCTATGAAAGATGAAACGCGAACGGCTATCTATTATGAATCACCACACCGGTTATTAAAAACATTGCAACAATTCAAAGATATTTTGGGGGATCGAAACGTTTCAGTTTCCAGAGAGTTAACAAAGAAGTTTGAAGAGACGGTGACAGGCCAAATTGAGGAAGTGCTTACCTATTTCAGCACCAAATCCATCAAAGGAGAATTCGTCATTGTTTTAGAAGGAGTTAAATGAATCTTGAAAACATCACAGAAAAAGTAGCTTCCATTGCCTTAGAGACCGGAGGCTTTATCAGGCAGGAACGAAAGCGCTTTTCATATGATGAGGTGGAGTTCAAAGGTGAAAGCGATCTGGTTTCCTATGTAGATACAGAATCCGAAAAGAAGATCATTTCGGGACTTGAAAAGATTCTACCCGAAGCGGGATTTATAACAGAAGAAGAAACAACAGCTCAGGGTCAGAAAGAATTTACCTGGATCATCGACCCACTGGATGGCACCACCAATTTCGTACACGGCATTCCCAATTATTGTGTGAGTATAGGCTTAATGCATGAAGAGAAAATTGTTGCTGGGGTGGTTTATGAAGTAGCTAATGACGAATGTTTTTATGGATGGAAAGATGGTGGAGCCTTCATGAACAAGCAGCCTATTCGTGTTTCTCAAGCCCAATCTTTTTCGGATACTGTGTTGGCTACCGGTTTTCCCTATTATGAATTTGAGCGATTGGATGAATATCTAAAAGTCCTTCATCAATTAATGGAGTCTACGCAAGGACTAAGGAGAATGGGAAGTGCCGCCGCGGATATGGCCTATGTGGCATGTGGCAGGTACGGGGGCTATTTCGAATACAACCTGAATTCCTATGATATCGCGGGTGGTGTGATTCTAGTGCAGGAAGCGGGTGGAACTGTTACCGATTTTCGAGGAGGAGATGATTATATTTTTGGAAGAGAAATAGTTGCTGGAGGCGGAGTTCACTCAAATCTTTTAGAAGTGATCAAAAAATATTGGTAGGATTCTTGTTAGCTTCATCTTCAAATTAACGGAGATGAAAACACTCACTATTCTCATTATTTTCTTAATGGCCGCCTGCGGTGGCAATGATGGATTCCAATCTACTTATGCTGATATGGAAGTTCCGATGGCAATGCAACCAGCCGTTGAAGAGGCTGATGCTGGGTCTTACAGAAAAGTTTCTAACTCTGAACAGGATCAATCAGAGATTCAAAAGAAAGTCATCAAAACCGGTGGACTTTCCTATCGTGTAGAAAGCACCAAAGAGGAGTATCAAAGACTGTCGAGCTTGCTCAATCAATATGAGGCATATATCAGCTCTGAAAATGAAAACAAAGGATACGATCGGATCAATTACAATGTGAGCATCAAAGTCCCACCACAGAATTTCGATGCACTCATTAAAGCTGTAACAGAAGGCAAAAAGCTTGACAACAGATGGGTAAATACAGATGATGTCACCAATCAATATTACGATTTACAGTCTCGGATTGAAAACAAAAAGAAACTTGAGGAGCGATACCAGGAGATATTGAAGCAAGCCAATAAAATCAGTGACATTCTGGAAGTGGAGCGAAATCTAAATCAGGTTCGGTCGGAGATCGAATCATTGCAAGGACAATTCAAATTGCTCAACCATCAGGTCAACTACAGCACACTGGATATTTCTTTTTATGAGTTAATTCCATATGAATTGGATCAGGAACAACGACCGGGATTTGGTACTCGTGTGATCAATTCCCTTTCCGCTGGTTGGCAGGGGTTTCAGACCTTTCTGGTTTACCTATTAGCACTTTGGCCATTTGGTTTGCTTGGGCTTGGTGTTGTTTGGTTAGTAAGGAAGGTGAGAGCTCGCAAAAAATCAGAATAATTCATGTGTCCCCTTGAGGGGACTATAGGGGTGATTACTTTTACAAGAAAAGTAACAATGAAACCCAACATTCGCGTCGGTTACGGATACGATGTTCACGCCCTTGCTGAGGGCGTTGATTTCTGGATCGGGGGTATTAAAGTACCTCATACACACGGAGCTTACGGCCACTCCGACGCAGATGTATTGATCCACGTGATTTGTGACGCGCTTCTCGGTGCAGCAAACATGCGTGATATAGGGTTTCACTTCTCGGACAAAGACCCCAAATACAAGGGGATAGACAGTAAGATTCTGCTCAAAGAGGTTGTTAGGATCATTGGGGAGAAAGGATATAAAGTTGGAAACATAGACTCAACAGTTTGTCTGGAAATGCCCAAGCTTAACCCACACATTCCTGTGATGAAGAAGGTGTTAGCGGAAGTGATGGGCGTTGATGAGGATGATATCTCCATTAAAGCCACAACAACCGAGAAACTAGGTTTTGTGGGAAAGGAAGAGGGTGTGGCGGCACATGCTACGGTGTTGATTTATAAAGATTAAATGTCACCCTGAGGCTCTCGAAGGGTGTCTATCTTTCGACAGGCTCAAGATGACCCCCATACCAATGTCAATCAAAATCATAACCACCGAAGACGGCTCTCACAGCCTCTACGATGAAGAGCTGAACGAGACCTACCACTCGACCAGAGGAGCAAGAGGGGAATCCATGCATGTCTTCATAAAGGAGGGACTCGAGTATTGGCTGAATCATAATCAAAAAGAAGAAGTCAAGATATTGGAGATTGGATTAGGAACAGGCTTGAATGCATTTCTTACCGCACAATTTGCCGAAGAGCAAAACCAAAAAATTCATTTTACTTCCTTAGAGCCGTACCCAATTGGAGAAGAAATTTATACGAATCTAAATTTTCATAAATCCGATGAGGAGAAAATTCTTCTGATGAAAATCCATGAGGCTGAATGGGAAAAAGATGTTGAGATTTCACAAAATTTCGAGCTACACAAATCAACCTTAAAACTTGAAGATTTTTCAACTCCTACGTTTTTCAATCTCATTTACTTTGACGCCTTTGCCCCTAGTAAGCAACCAGAAGTGTGGTCGTTAGAGAACTTAAAGAAATGCTATTCATTACTTGAAAAAGGAGGGGTTCTTACCACCTATTGTGCTCAGGGACAATTCAAACGTAATCTGGCCGAGGCAGGATTTGAGGTTGAAACCCTTCAGGGTGCCATGGGAAAGAAAGAGATGGTAAGAGGAATTAAATTTTGATCAATTCCATTTTATCATTGTTTCTAAAATGCCCTGCACAATCTCTGACGAGCCGATAGGGACTCTGAGCATTCTTAGTATTACCGTAAGAAGAACAAGGATTGTTGCCAGATGCTTGACTTTACCAAATCGGATAGCATAAATCAGGACGACAGGGATAAAGATTATTTCCGCACTAATGCTTATTAGCATTGGATTTAGTTTTTCTGGAGGAAGAATATTGCGCCAGAAAATAATCATCCCTCTTCCAATCGCGGGCATCATAAGGAAAAAGACACTGCAGATCATCCACCATGCATGTTCATTAAGATTTTTTCTAAAACGAATGGCCTGAACAACAGAAAACGCATAAAGCCATGCAAGAAAAAATTCTATGACCAATGTGCCATAAAAGAAAGGAGGCGGAGGGCCGGGCGCTCCATTGGCAATTCTTTTCAAAGGAACATCGAGCAAAGAAATACTTGTGAAAATGATTCCACCCGCGATTATCAAGCCGAGCATTCCAATCATTCGATGCTGCTCTACTTTCTTAATGGTGATTAAGTAGGGCTGGAAGATCATCAGGATGAGCCAGGCGGTAACAAGCCAAAAATGAATATGAAATTCCCAGGGAGTTGTGGTGAATTTCGGCCAATAGAAACGAAAAATTCCTAATTGGATTAATAATAGAGGGATTATCATCCAAAGGTGTAGGTTCTTAAATTTTTGCATGGTGTGATTAGGTTATAACCTAAATCAATTTAGTCTATAAATAGGATTTGAGAACTTTAATCACTTGTCTCCAACTTTTCAAGTAGATACTCTGCATGACGTCTTAAGTTGGCAATTCTTCCTCTATTCATATCAAATAAGACTCTTGATGAGAGTACCAACGACTCTATATCTCGAATCTGATCCGAATTAGACTTCAATAGCCATGCATACTTTTTGGTGTCAACTTCAGCACTTTCCCAAATCTTTCTCTGGATCACCCAATAATCATTGTATTCTGGTCCAATCATTTTAGTCCTGAGCTGTTGATTGTCTCGCTCAATGTACGTGCTCCATTTTTTCACATTTCGATAGTAGCTGATAATTTCTGATCGGAGTTCTTTTTCATTCATCGAATACAGTCTTCCGGTATTCAGCATTTCATCATATGTAGTAAAATTTGCTTCTACTAAAAAGAAATTGATCAGGTGGACGGAAATCATGGAAAGACGTTTGTCGATATTGTCAAGGTCATTGAATAGCGCAAACACTGAATCGCATTTTTTTACACGTTCTTCCAGTCGATAATCCAGGTAAGCAAATCTGGCTGTATCACTTTTTATATCATCAATCAATCGCTCAATGGTGAGTCTTTGAGTGTTTGCAGCTATCCTGTTTTGATTCCAATGGTTGAGTAAGAATGCTCCAAGAATTCCAATAGTTATGACCAGAATTTCAAGGAAGTACTCTGCCCATTTTTGGCTTAATGTTGCTAAGATCTTTTTCATTACTATTTAGGATCACATTTAAAAATAATCAATAACTGGGTGTCTTTAGTGATTGAATTCTTCAAACGACCAATTCTTCCCATTGGTAAATTACCTTTACCTCATGTCCGAAAAGAAACTCTTCCTGCTCGATGCTTTCGCATTAATTTACCGTGCTCACTTTGCCATGAGTCAGAATCCAAGACTCACGACCAATGGCATCAATACCGGTGCTATCCTTGGTTTCACCAACTCGCTGCTGGAGATCATTACCAAGGAAAAACCTTCTCACATTGGGGTAGCATTTGATACCCATGCCCCAACTTTCAGACACGAGGAATACAAAGAATACAAAGCCACTCGTCAGGAGCAGCCAGAGGAAATCAAGGTGGCCATTCCCTATTGTCTTAAGATCGTGGAGGGATTCAACATCCCAATCCTTATGAAGGATGGCTATGAAGCAGATGACTTGATTGGCACCATTGCTAAGAAGGCCGGAGCACAAGGTTTTAAGGTCTACATGATGACTCCAGATAAGGATTTTGCGCAGTTGGTGGATGAAAACATATCCTTATTCAAACCTCGAAGAATGGGTAATGGAGTAGACATCATGGGTATTCCTGAGGTACTGGAAAAGTTTGATATTGACAAAGTAGATCAGGTGCGGGACGTGCTTGGTTTAAAGGGAGATTCTGTTGATAATATTCCGGGTATTCCGGGAATCGGGGATAAAACAGCATCCAAGCTCCTCAAGGAATATGGATCTGTGGAAGGAATAGTAGAGCATGTGGATGAGTTGAAAGGAGCTCTGCAAAAGCGCGTGCAGGAGCATGGACAGCAAGGCATTATGTCAAAGGAATTGGCTACTATCAAGATCGATTCACCCATTGACTTTGATGAAGAGGCCCTGAAATACGGAGATCCAAATCCAGAAATTCTTAAGCCAATTTTTGATGAGTTGGAATTCAAAACAATTGCACGAAGAGTCTTTCAGGAAGAAAATGAGATTAAAAAAGGAGAAACCCAACAGCTTGGTTTATTCGATGGTGGAGGTGATGCCCCGGCTGTCTCAGATGACAAAGAGTCGATCAGCACCACCAAACATTCCTATCACCTGGTAGAGGGGAAAGATGCTATCAATGATCTGGTAAAAAAATTGATGAGGGTGCCCTCCTTCTGTTTCGATACAGAGACCACCAGCCTGGAAACTAGAGAAGCGAAGCTGGTAGGGATTGCATTTGCCATTGAGAAAGGGGAGGCGTGGTATGTGCCTTGTTTTGATAATGCTGACGAGGTGGCGACTGCCTTCAAGGAAGTTCTGGAGAACGATAAAATTCAAAAGATTGGCCAAAACCTGAAGTACGACATTCAGGTGATGAGAAATTATGGCGTTCATGTTAAGGGTCCGATTTTCGACACGATGTTGGCGCACTTTCTTCTGGATTCGGACTCCAACAACAGCATGGACTGGCTGGCGGATAAATTCCTTAATTATAAAACAATCTCATTTGAAAGCCTGGTTGGACCAAAGGGGAAGAATCAAAAAACCATTGATCAGGTAGATAAGGAAAAGGTTAAAGATTACGCTTGCGAGGATGCCGATATTACCCTCCAACTGAAGGATCTTCTGGCTAAAGATATTGATGAACGCAAGCTTCAAAAATTGCTCCATGAGGTAGAAGAGCCTTTGTCTTTTGTGCTTGCGGATATGGAATATGAAGGGGTGAAAGTGGATACCGATGCTTTGGAAAAAATGTCTAAAGAACTGGATGATGAAAGCCGACGCACACAGCAGGAGATTTTTGATATTGCAGGGGTTGAGTTCAACATTGGGTCTCCTAAGCAGCTAGGGGAGATTCTTTTTGAGCAACTCAAACTGGTGGAAAAGCCGAAGAAAACGAAGACCGGACAATATGCAACCGGCGAGGATATTCTTTCCAAGCTGGCAGACGAGCATGCTATTGCAGCAAAGATTTTAGAGTTCAGAGAATACCAAAAACTGAAGTCTACCTATGTGGATGCTCTGCCTAAACTAATCAGCCCGGCGAGCGATCGCATCCATACGGATTATAGGCAAACGGTTGCCTCTACCGGCCGTCTCAGCTCCAATAATCCGAACCTCCAAAACATCCCCATAAGGACAGAAAAAGGGCGTGAGATCAGAAAGGCATTTGTGCCCAGAGACAATGATCACCTGATTATGGCGGCTGACTACTCGCAAATAGAGCTGAGAATTATGGCAGCTTTCAGTAAGGATGAGAGCATGATGAATGCGTTTAAAGAAGGCCGAGATATCCATGCAACCACTGCCGCAAAAGTGTTTGGTGTTGATGTGGATAATGTGGAGCCAAACATGCGTAGGAAGGCCAAAGAGGTCAACTTCGGGATCATTTATGGCATTTCTGCCTACGGGCTTTCGCAAAACCTGAATATAGCCCGAGGGGAAGCACAAGAGATCATCGATTCGTATTTCAAGGAGTTTCCTAATGTGAAGAAATACATGGATGAAACGATCGAAAAGGCGAAAAAGGATGAATACGTGGAGACGATTCTTGGACGCAGAAGATACCTGAGAAACATCAACTCCAGGAACTTCACCATGCGAGGATTTGATGAGCGCAATGCCATCAATGCACCGATTCAGGGCAGTGCTGCGGATATCATAAAAATTGCCATGATCAACACGCACAAGTGGATGCAAGAGGAAAACCTGAAGTCCAAAATGATCATGCAGGTGCATGATGAATTGGTATTTGACATGCACAAGGAAGAAAAGGAACTTTTGGTTGGTAAAGTGGAAGAATTTATGAAGAATGCCTACCCACTGGAGGTGCCAATGGAAATTGGGATGGGTATAGGTGAAAACTGGCTTCAGGCACATTAATTTTAGGGCATGCTCACATCTCCACCTTCCTTTTCTGACATCAAGCGAGCACACCAGCGCATCTCGCAGTACATCATTGAGACTCCAGTGATGACCTCCAAGAATATCGATGAGATAGCAGGATGCCACATATTTTTCAAGTGTGAAAACTTTCAGAAAGTTGGAGCCTTCAAGATGCGAGGAGCCGCAAATGCCATCTTTAGCTATCGTCCGGAAGACAGGGTAAATGGTTTTGCCTGTCACTCTTCAGGGAATCATGGTCAGGCGGTAGCTCTCGCCGCAAAACTTGCAGGATCAAAGGCCTATGTGGTGATGCCTAAAAATGCTTCGAAAGTGAAAATAGAGGCTGTGAAGGGATACGACGCTGAGGTTATCCTGTGTGAGCCAAACGATCAGTCACGTTCGCAAACGTGCCAGGATGTGGTAGACCGAACAGGAGCTATTTTGATCCACCCTTTTGACAACTATAACATCATAGCAGGCCAAGCAACGGCAGGGAAAGAGCTGATTGAGGAGGTAGATGATCTGGATTGCATCATCGCTCCTGTTGGTGGTGGTGGACTGGCTGCTGGCACCTCATTGATTGCTCACTACCTGGATCCAAATATGGAAGTTTACATCGGAGAGCCGGAGATGGTGGATGATTGCTATCAGTCTTTAAAAGCAGGTAAGATTGTACCAAATAAGAACTCTGATACTATTGCCGATGGGCTAAAGACCACTATTGGCCAAAAGAATTTTGACATTTTGAAGGAGCATGTAAAAGAAGTGTTTACCGTTTCTGAAAAAGAGATAGTTGATGCTATGAAGCTGATATGGGAGCGTATGAAAATCGTCATTGAACCTTCTTGTGCCGTGCCTTTTGCCGCCATATTGAAGAATCCTAAGACGTTTAAAGACAAGCGGGTCGGGGTGATCCTCACCGGTGGAAATGTGGACCTTACCAAGCTGCCGTTTTAATGGCACGGAAAATCTTTATCATCTGGAATCCCTTTGCAGGAGGAAAGGCTCAGAAAATATGTAAACACCTTACCGCACGATTGAGCGCAGATACGATTGAGTATCAGGTGTTTGATACGAACGAGAGTAAGAGTGCCACAGCAACAGTTGATGAGTTTCTTAATGAGACCTTTACAGATCTTATAATTATCGGTGGAGATGGCACAATCAACGAGGCTGTAAACGGACTAAGCTATGACATACCAGTCGCCATCCTGCCTGCCGGAACAGGTGATGATTTCATCAAAAATGTCTCGATAGGAAAGACTTTGGATGAACAAATAGAAACGTCAATCAAGGGTGAAATAAAACGTATAGATCTGGGTCAGTGCAATGATCGCAAGTTTGTCAACGGTGTGGGCATTGGGTTTGATGGACAGATTGTGGAGGATATGGCCTCCAAGCGAGTGCCATTTTTGAAAGGCCATGCTTCCTATTATTATCATGTGCTTCGAATTTTAGGAGGTTATCGGGAACGATCATTTAAATATCAGATAGACGACTCAAATTTTGAGAAAGATTTGATTTTGTTGACCGTGGGGAATGGGACCACTTTTGGAGGAGGTTTCAAATTAATGCCTGAAGCAAAGATCAATGATGGACTGTTGGAGATTTGTGAGATCGGGAAAGTGTCCGGGCTGAGGAGGTTCTTAAATATTCACAAGCTGTCAGGGGGGACTCATGGATTATTGAAGGAGGTTCACTTCCACAAGGCCAAGTCCATTCGTATTGAGTCAAATAATCAACTATTCGCACACATGGATGGCGAGCGAATGGGTCAGCCTCCGTTTGAAATTAAAGTGTTGCCAGAGGCGTTACAGCTGCGAATTAAGACTTCTTGAACCTAGCCTTCTTTTTAAATCTCAAATATGCCCATACAGTTACAGCAATCACAATCAAACTGATAAACTGTGAATGGGAAAGGACGCCCTCGATGATGTAGCCACGCTCTTCGTCTCCTCTGAAAATTTCTATGATACCTCGTCCTAAAGCATACAGGATGATGTAGATAAAGAACAACTGTCCTTCAAATCGCTTGTGTCGTCTGAGCATCAGCAACAAAATCATAATACCGAAAATCAGACCTGCAGAGTATAGTTGCGTAGGGTGGAGTGCGGTATTCAGTGGCTCAGCCTGAGATACGGGATCAGTGAATGTTACTCCCCAGGGCATATCTGTCGGAACTCCGTGGCAGCAACCGGCAAAGAAACATCCGATCCTTCCCAATCCGTGGATGATGCAAGTTGTGATTGCTAACCGATCCATTAAAGGCCAAAGCGGCCATTTTTCTTTTTTGAAATACCAAACAATGAGTGGGACGGCAAAGATCAACGAGCCATAAAAAACAAATCCAGTTCGGAAGTTTCGCTGCATGTTTTCCCACGAGCTGAAATAAAATTCGGGATCCTCCAGGTAGAAGAAAAGCTTGCCACCGACGAATGCTGCGACAATCACCATGATCGCCAGATTTTGAATTTGATCCCGCTCAATACCCAGATCTCTTTTTGCTACGTGCGTCATGTAAAAGAAACCCAAGGTCGCTCCAATCATGATCATGAAGCCATACGTGTGGATCGTAAAGTCACCTATTGAAAATAATTCCGGATGCATATGTCTTGTTAAAGTATAAATATCGTGCGATATGGCATAGGATTTGAACTATTGAGAACAAATTAATTGCAATGAGCTTCTTAAGAGTACTTTTAGTTGGTCTCGTCTTTATGGGATGTAAGGACGATACCGGAATATCTGTTGGAGATAATGAGATCCTTGTTCAATACGAGCAATCAAGGTCAAAAGAAATAGACGGGAAAGAATGGAGCGTGGAATTTGTTGGAATTGAAGAAAACTCGCTATGCCTACCGGACGTCAACTGTGTGTGGCTTGGAAGGTTAGTTGTCTCATTGAAGATCAATGGAGAAGCTACTATTCTTGGTTTCGGTGACCTGGAAACGAATGCGGAGGAGGATTTTCAAAATCAGGTAGAAATGGATGGAGTGACTATCACTTTTTCTGAAGCACTGAATTATGATGAAGAAAGCACCACGAAAATTATCCTTGTTTTCGAGTAGCTATCCTAGCTTTTAAAAACGGTTTCTTTTCCCTCGCTGCTATCAAACACGCGGATGGCAACCACATCGGCCTCCGCGGTTTTTTCACCATTTGCCGACAGAAAGTCGCATTTCAACACCGTCTTTCTGCCCTTTACTTCTACCACCCGTGCTCGAAGCTCGACAGCCGTATTAGGTGTTGGTTTGAGATATTTCACAGTGAGTGTGCCTGTTGCGTATCGGTACTCTGGATCAGTATCAAGCGATCTTCCTTCACGCTTGTAAGCATCCGCCATGGCTGTGCCCATACAATGACAGTCTATGAGAGTAGCCATAATCCCACCATTCATCAGCTGACTCCACCCGTGATATTTTTCTTCCGACTCCCACTTGCACACAGACTCATCACCTTCCCAGTAGCTCTTGATTTGTAATCCTTCATGGTTGTGCCCACATCCAAAGCAGACATTTTCTGGCATGTGATCCTGAAAGTATTTTGACTCACTCATTTTTGTAACTTTACCTGGAGGCCAGGGGCCTTTTTTATTAAGAAAATATAAACGGATGAGAACTTTCGCACCAAACAACCCAGTCAAGGGCAGTTCTGAAATTCTCTATTCAAAGAAATAAAATATGTACCATACCCTCGACCTTCATTTCCAAAATTACGATCATGCCATCGCGGCATTCTTAATTGAAACCGAAGACGGTCCGGTGCTCATCGAGTCCGGCCCCTATTCTACATTCCCTAGTTTGGAAAAAGGATTGGCAAGTCATGGATATAAGGTGGCAGATGTAAAGCATGTATTCCTTTCGCACATTCATTTTGATCACGCGGGAGCTGCGTGGGCATTTGCTGAAAAGGGGGCGAATATCTATCTCCACCCATTCGGGGCAGAACACATGCATGATCCTACAAAGCTGGTAGCTTCTGCGACCATGATATACGGAGATCAAATGGATATACTGTGGGGGAAGATGGATAAAATAGCCAGGAACAAACTCAAGGTTGTGGAACATGAGGAGGTTGTGGAAATTGGGGGACAAAGCTTTCGAGCCTTGCATACTCCAGGCCATGCCAAACATCACATTGCCTGGCATTGGAAAGACACCATCTTCACCGGTGATGTTGCTGGAGTTAAGATTGATGGAGGGCCTGTGGTCCCACCATGCCCACCACCGGATATCAATTTAGAAGACTGGTTGCACTCCATTGACCTGGTACTTTCTAAGAATCCAAACCGATTAGTGCTAACCCATTTTGGAGAAGAGATGAACCCCAATATTCACATGACCGAGCTGAAAGAGATTCTCAACGACTGGAGCATGTGGATCAAGCAGAAATGGGAAGAAGGGCTTAGCAACGATGAAATCACGCCTCTCTTTATGAAATACACCGCTCAACAACTTGAAGATCGTGGTGTTTCAGGCACTGGCATTAAGCAGTACGAAGCAGCTAACCCCTCATGGATGAGTGTGGCGGGCTTGGTCAGATACTGGATGAAAAAGCAGGGATAAAAAAAGGCCTCATTTGAGGCCTTTAAATCAATTAATATTTTAGTCACACAGTCCCGGACTTGCGTCACATTCAGATTGTGGGATGGGAAGAATGAACCGATCGTCCAGAGGATCAAGATTTGAATTGGTGATTCTAACGGAAAGTCCATTGGCCGCCTGTCTTTTTAGGTCATGAAAAATCACCCCCTCGTATAGAAGTTCCCGGTTTCTTTCTACAATGATGCTGTCATAAAAACGATCAGCATCACCCGCAAAATCAGCTACAAAGAGCTCACTTAGCCCAGCTCGGGTTCTGATTTCATTCAAATCACTCAAAGCAGCAGGATCAATCGTAAATGGATCCTGTTCAAAAATTGATTCCGCCCTATCCAGATACATTTCCGCCAGTCGAATTAACGGAATAACATCTGTGCTGCGTAGATACTTTGATGAGCTAATGGAGTTCGTATTCACCTTATCCAGATAGTAAAGGCTGTCTACTTCGTCTGCGGAATTAGAAACTGAATCAATATTTGCACGGTGATCTGCATCACTAAACCTTGGGTTGTTAGCCAAGAATGTTGAATTCAATGAAGTAGGTTGAATTCTGAACGTACTTCCAAAATCATTAAATGACGAGAAGAATGCGGATAAACCCGTGGTGTTTACGCCAGTATTGCTCGATGCGGTTTGCTGAACACCTAAAATGTCTCCGCTACTGTTAGAAGCATTGGCAAAAGCTTCAAACGGGCGATCCTCCAGTGTAAAAGGCCCTCCAATCACATTGTTTAAAAATCCTTCTGCTTCAGTGTAGCTGTTTTTTTGCATGGCCACTTTGGCGAGATATGCCTGACATGCATAGTATGAAATGCGGTTGTTGTTGGTGCCTAGAGGTTGCAATGCAGCAGAGGCAGCAGCCAAGTCAGCTTCAACCTGTGTGTAGACAGCACTCACAGTTGCCTTGACAGGGGTACCAATATCATCTACGGAAGTAATTGGTTCGGTAATCAATGGGATGGCGGGATCGTTTGCTGTACCATCATATTGTGGCCCCCACAATCTCACCATTTCAAAATATAGTATGCCCCGAATGGCTAAAGCCTCTCCTTCAATTCTCGCTCTTGCGTTGGCATCACTTACATTGTCCAGATTTGCGAGAATATCATTTACGATGTTGATGGTCTCATACCCTCTTCGCCAGTTAGCTTCCACCCGTATGTTGGTTTTCAAAATGCTTTTGCGCACAAAATCTTCATAGCCGGGAGCGTTGGTTTCATCCCATGATACTTCCAGATTTACTTGACGGGTCAATAATGTGGCGATGAGTTTGAAATCCCCACCCAGTAATTCTCCACCATCAGCCCCATCATTCATGCCAAAGAGATTATAATAGGCTCCATTTAATGCTTTTTCTATGGATGCCTGATCGGTCAGCACATCCCCACTCAAGGAGTTTTCTGCGTCAATATCCAGCAGGTCATTGCAGGAGAAAAGTGTAACAGTCAGAATTAAGAAAGCGATTGCTTGCTTCATGGTAGTGTTTGTTGTCTTAGATGCTTTCATGATTAAAATCCGATTTTGATGCCAGACATAAAGATTCGAGGTTGCGGTGCAGTGAAGTTGTCAATGCCGCGACTGATATTTTGACCAATGATTCCATCAAGAGGATCAAAATAGCTGACATCCGGGTCGTACCCTACATAATCAGTGAAGGTGAGGAGGTTGGTCGCTCCCACGTAAACACTGAGATTTCTCAATCCCATTCCCGATAGTTTGTCGGCTGGGAAATTATAGGTAATTGTGATATTCTTTAATCGAACGTAGCTGCCATCTTCCAGCCATCTACTCGAAGGGTTAGGTTCATCCTGAAAAGGATTCAAGCCCGGGTATAGTGCTTCATCACCCGGCTCATACCATCGGTTGCTTTCTCGTGAGAGCTGACCCAGGTTTAAAATACCACTGTTTGCCAGATACTCTCCGGTTGCAAAATAAAGATCGGCACCTCCCACAAATTGGAACATGGCTGATAGCGTCCAGTTTTTATAGGTCACGGCATTTGTTAATCCTCCAAAAAAATCAGGATTTGGGTCGCCCATAATCTGCCGTGGTGCTTCTTCCCAGTTGTCGGTAGTACCACCATTGCCATCATCATACAGGGCATTTCCTGTTGCCGGATCCACTCCTACGTAATTGCGCATGTAGAAAACTCCAGCAGACTCACCTTCAAGAAAGGCATTGACTCCAACAATTGCCTGCTCACCATTTAGATCGGTAATCGTGTTTTTGTTTGATGAGATATTAAAATCGGTAGTCCATGAAAAATCAGGGGTGGATACGTTGACAGAGCTCAGGTTGATTTCGAACCCTTTGTTTTCCATTGTGCCGATGTTATCAAATATGGTCGCAAAACCAGAGGTTTGAGAAACAGGAATAGGGAATAGCAGGTCTGTTGTGGTTTTAATGTAGTAGTCAACAGACCCGCTGATGCGATTGCTCATGAAGCCGAAATCAACACCAACATTTAGCTGTGAGGTTGTTTCCCATTTTAACTTTTCATTTGAGAGGTTTGCCAATTCCACTGCGTCTTCATCATTGTAACGGGTACGGATGTAATTTCTTCGATACAGGAAATCGTCTGTTGGGGCATTGCCTACTAATCCATAGCTGGCTCTTAGTCTTAGTTGACTTACTGAATTGGAACTGAAAAAGTCTGCATTGTGCATGTTCCATCCTGCAGAAACCGCAGGGAAGTAGCCGAAGCGATTATCCTCACTAAATTTAGAACTTCCATCCATTCGGGCAGTTACCTGAAAGTCGTAAAGTTTATTGATTGAATAGCTTACTCGGGCGTAAGAGGATAGAAACACATTTGCGTCACCTTGTATAGGCTCATTGAACAAGGACGGGTCGGTTTCAGCAAGTGCTTCTAATGTGGCTATGCTATTCACATTGGCCTGACGGAAGTCGTAGGTGGTTGTAGATTTTTGATAAGAACCGCCCAGTATCACAGATAATTTGTTGCTTCCGTTCATCTCTGGATTGTAAGTGGCCCAGCCATTCAGCACGTAATTGTTGGTAATCTGCTCACTCAGCTGTGATCGGCCTGTTGGTGCTCCATCCAGCGTCTCTGGTCCTTGTCTTCTTTCTACTTGAACATTCCCTTTGTCAACACCTCCATTTACATCAATGGAGAATTTCTCTGAGAAATCGTATTTCAGCCCCAAACTTCCAATGATACTGCTGTTGGTAGCTTGATTGTCAGCAAAATGAATTTCTGTTAATGGATTGTATTCCAGGCTTCTCACGAGCAAACGGTAATTGTTTGCAGGATCATAGCTGTCTGATGGAGGGAGCACAATGGCTTGGAGTGGTGCGCCTAAATCCTGATCTTCATTTAAGCGATCGTCCTTCGTATGGATGTAGTTGATGTTTAGATTGGCTGAGAGTTTATCTGAGAGTTTACTGTCTAATGATACGGATCCATTTAGTCGATCAAACTTGTTGCCGATAAGAATGCCCTCCTGAGTAGTATAGCCCACGGAAGCAAAATAGCCCAGCTGTTCTGTTCCTCCCTGTACGTCTACATTAGCTCGATGGGATGGAGCACTGCGGAAAATCTCCTCCTGCCAGTCGGTATTATATGTAAGGTCATCATAGAATCCCGGAATGTTGAATGTAAAGGTTCGGTCACTGGCCTGATCATAGAAAACCACTGAAGAGATATTAGAATTGTATGCACTTCTTAAATAATCATATGTGATTGGAGTGGTTGTGATTGGTGTAGTCGTATCATCAATTACGATTTCAGGGTCTAAAACACCAGGCAACCCACTAACTGCAAAATCATACCCTCTTACAATGCCTTCGAACGTTTGAAGCCTATTTTCATCTGCTGATTGGATGTCTAATTTTTTGGGTGTCTGGCTTACTGCAAACTGATAATCCACATTCACCTGCATGCCGCCGGTGTTTCCACTTTTTGTCGTGATGATGATGACACCATTGGCTGCTCGTGTACCATAAATGGCGGTGGCAGCAGCATCCTTCAGTATTTCAATGGATGCAATATTGCTCGGGTTGATATTGGATTGATTTCCAGAAGTAAGTGGCACTCCATCTACTACATAAAGTGGCTGATTGGAAGCTGATAGAGAAGACCCCCCCCTAATTCTGACAGTCGTACCCTGCCCCAGCTTACCGCTTGAATTTTGCACAAACAACCCGGCAGTCACCCCCTGATTGGCCTGCTCCAGGTTAATCAAAGGTGCTGGGCTCACATCTTCAGCAGATACGCTGGAAACGCTGCTGGTCAACTTGTCTTTGCTTTGGGAGCCGATACCCATGTTGACCATGTTTCCATTGCTTCCGCCCGATTTCATTTTTATAGAAATCGAAGTTTGGCCGGTTAGGTAAATTTTTTGAGTTTGCAGTCCTTCTCCGTTAATTACCAGCGTTTCATAGCCATCTGTGAGTTGTATTGAGAAGTTTCCATTGATGTCGGTGGTGGTGGAGTTGTTCGTGCCTTCCACCTGCACGATCGCTCCGGCTACTCCCGCATTGTTCTGATCAGTCACCGTTCCTCTAAGAGTCACTTGAGCTGAAATTGTAAATACCAATAGCAGGGAAGCCAGGCAGGTTAGGATTAGTTTCATGAGTTGGTAGTTAGATAATACAATGCTAAAAATAGGCAGATTACTTTTTAGCGAAACTAAAAAAGGGCAGTAATCGATGATTCTGCCCTTTGTTTCGATTTTATATCCTGATTACTCGTATCGCAATGACTCCACAGGGTTTTTGGTGGCGGTTCGGAATATTCTACTTGAAGCAATACTGACTGCAATGGTCATTAGTAAGATGAATGGTGCCAAAACTGTGAACACACTTATCGCTTGATACACAGCGAAAATGGAAGCCATAAGAGCATCTATGGCTAGATAGGATAGAACAGACCCTACTATCGCAAAAATCAGGAGAAGCCAAAAGAACTGCTTATTCATCAGCACCAGAATTTGATTGACCGAAGCTCCAAGCACTTTGCGTACACCAATTTCCTTCACACGCTTAATGATATTCAGCGAAACGAGCGTGTACAGTCCGATGGATGAAAGGATCAGCGCCAGCGCCCCAAGGAATTTGAACATGGTGGAGATGTTGTTATTCACATAGTCTGTGCCTGCAAGTTCCTCATCCATAAATGAGGCATTGAAAGGGGTGTTGGGAGCTACTTCATACCACTTGGATTCCATTTTGTCACGGAGCTCTGTTGGATTCACTGCGCTTTTGATTATCACAAAATTCATTTCTTCGTTATCAGCCAACCTAAATGCACACGGCTCCACCGGATCAAAAAATCCATACATATAAAAATCTTCCATCACACCAACGACTGACAGTCGAGTACTGTCATCAATCTGAACCACTTTCCCAATCGGTTCATCCCAACCAAACTCTTTTACAAGCGCCTCATTCATGATGATCGAGTTTTCCTTGTCAAACTCGTACAGGTCTTTGTCAAAGTACCTGCCGTCTTTGATGGTGAGATCCATGATGTCCTTATAATCGAGGCTGAAATTCATCATGTCTGATTCCACTTCCTGCTCACCTGCCCTGAGTGTTCTTCCATACGTCCACCAGCCAATGTGGTGGGTGCTTCCCGTGATCTGGTCAATTTCCGGCATTTGGCTTGCGAGGTTAAAGAATCGATCATACTCGGATTTATTCTCTACACGCACGCCCATGATATTTTCTTTTTCAAAACCTACATCCAGATTGTTCTGATACTCAGCATTATTTGTAAAGGCGAGTGCAGAAATCAAAGCGATGATGGTAAGCATGTACTGCAGACCCAGCAATGTCTTGGAAAACCAGTTAGTCCCACCAAGGGAGAGGCTGCCTCTCAGAATATTTACTGGCTGGTATGCACTGATGTAGAGAGAAGGATAGCCCCCGGCAATCACAGAAGTGAGAACTAAAAGTCCGATCAGGAACAAGTAAATCTCACTATCGGAAACCAGGTTCAACTCCAACGTAATGAAATCCCACATGGCACTGTAGGCCGGTACCAGAAAGTAGGCAAACCCTAATGCCACTACCATGGATAGGAAAGAGAGAATAAGATTTTCGCCCATAAACTGTGCAATGAGCTGCTTACGGTCACTACCCATCACCTTTCGAATGCCGATTTCTTTTAGTCGTTTGCTTGAGATAGCAATGCTGGTGTTGGTGAAGTTGAAACAGGCGATCAATAGCATGAGAAATGCCATGATCATAGGCACAACAACTGCCGGAGGTGGAGGTGGCTCACTAAGCCAGTTCGCACGAATGGATTCAGCAATGCTTCCAAGATTGGTCAATTGCACGGCATAATAGCTCCCTATCTTAAAGTCGTCCCTAGCCTTGTTCTGTACTTCTACATAGTTGGCATTGATGTCTTCCAATAGATTTTGCGGAAAGCTACCATCGGTCATCACAAAAGTGGCAGCCACAAATTGTTTCCAATCTGCATTCTCAACATCTCTTATCTTCAGGTAATTGTCAAAGTGTGTCAGAGCACTGAATCGCACAGATGAATTTTGAGGGATTTGCTCGAACACGCCTCCAACGGTCATGGGATACTGATTGCCCTCCTCTGAAATGATTGTAATGATCTCTCCCGTTGGGTCTACCCCTTCTCCAAAGTACGTGTTGGAGGTATAGTTGCTAAGTATGATTTTGCTGCGATCAAAGAAAGCAGATGCATCACCGTACTTTAAGGGAAAGGAGAACATCTCCAGAAAATCATCTTCAGCAAAAGCGATCCCCTGATTGAAAACTTTAAGTTCTTTTTTGAGCACGAGCCCGGTCTCAATGTACCGTGAAGTGTGGGTGACTCCAGCTACTTTATCCTTTATTACAGCTCCGAGGGGGAGTGGTGAAATACCATAAGGTACTTGCTGGTTTTGTACGTCCTTGTAGATCTGCACTTTAAAAATGCGCTCATGATTTTCATGGTTTTGATCGTATTCAGCAGCAAATTTCCAATTGAGATAGCCTACAATGCAGCATGCCAGGGAGAGCCCCAAGCCGAGCATATTGATAAAAACGTAGGATTTGTTCTTTCGGAAATTGCGAAAGGTAATCTTGAAGAAGCTCCGAATCATGATAATTTGAGTTTGGTGACCGTACTATAATGATTCGGAAAAAATAGAAAGGTTGCTTTTAGGTAAAAGTATACGCCCACCAGATCAGCACAAATTGGAGAGGTAAGCGCAGAGCCAACACCCAAACCATCTTCTTTTTTCGCCACCCCTTGATGAAATGATAGATGTTGGCGGGGAATACAGCAATGAGTAATAGAATGACACCCCATGCAGCTATTGAGGTATATGCGGGAATGAGGAGCATGATCCCAAGCATGATTTCCGCAATTCCGCTCAGCCAGTTGATCAGCTTTTTATTTCCGAAAAAAGGTGGAATAATGCTTTCGTAGAAGCGAGGCATCAGGAAGTGGTTGACTCCTGCGAGGACATACAGGATCGCCATGATCCAGAGGCTAATGTTTTCGGTAGACATAAAAAAGCAGTGTCATTCTGAATTTATTTCAGAATCTTTTGTGAAAACTACACAGATCCTGAAACAAGTTCAGGATGACCAAAAATATATTGGTCTCATTTTATGGATATATTTGATAAACATCAAATTCAACCCAAACCTATGTATCGGATTCTCACCCTTCTTTTCATTTTACTTATAGCTTGCTCACCCCAATCCTCAAACTCAGAAATAGAGCAGTGGACAGCACAGGCAGAAAACATAACCATCATTCGTGATGACTTTGGAGTGCCACATATCTATGGAAAAACAGATGCAGATGCGGTCTTTGGATTGCTGTATGCGCAATGTGAGGATGATTTTCGAAGGGTGGAGCGAAACTTTACCTGGGCAATCGGAAGGCTGGCAGAGGCTGAGGGAGAAGAGGCGCTTTACAGCGATTTGAGAGCACGACTTTTCATGACCGAAGAGGAAGCAAAAGCAACCTATGAGTCTGCTCCTGATTGGCTGAAAGTATTGTGTGAGGCCTGGGCGGATGGCATCAATTATTACCTGCACACTCATCCGGAGGTGGAACCAAAGGTGATCCAAAAATATGAGCCATGGATGACCATGTATTTTACAGAGGGTTCTATCGGAGGGGATATTGAACGGGTATCCACAAGGCGCATCAAATCTTTTTATGAAAATATGGATGCCAATGAGATAAGCATTTTGAATATGTCCTCTCCCTACCCCTCTCCAGAAGAGGGACATAAGGAAGCTTATCTCATCGGCCGTGAGAGGATTGTCTCCCCCTCTTGGAGGGGGTTAGGGGGAGGAGCTTTTGAAGACAAACCCCTCCTCGAAGAACCCCAAGGTTCCAACGGGTTTGCTATTTCAGGTGATCTAACTGAATCGGGCAATGCGATGCTGCTGATCAATCCGCACACCTCTTTCTATTTTAGGGGAGAAGTGCATGTGGTGAGCGAGGAAGGACTCAATTCCTACGGTGCGGTGACCTGGGGGCAGTTTTTTGTGTATCAGGGCTTCAATGAAAACACGGGCTGGATGCATACCTCAACAGGAACAGACATCATCGATGAATTTCAGGAAACCATCATTGAAAGAGAGGGTGGCCTGTACTATCAATATGGAGATGAAGAGCGGGAAGTAGAAGAAAAAGAAGTAACGCTGAAATACAAGGACGGGGAGGAAGTGAAAGAAAGGACTTTCCCCATCTATCGAACGCATCATGGACCGATTACCCACGAGACAGACGGGAAATGGACAGCAACTGCGCTGATGTGGAAGCCCGTGGATGCACTCACCCAGTCATACACCCGATCGAAAAAGAAAAACCTGGATGAATTTCATGAGATGATGAACATCCGAACCAACTCATCCAACAATACGGTTTTCGCTGATTCGGAAGGCAACATTGCCTACTACCATGGCAACTTTATTCCGAAGCGAGATGTACAGTTTGATCACTCACAACCCGTGGATGGCAGCAATCCCGCCACCGATTGGCAAGGTTTGCACGAGTTGGATGAGACCATCATTGTCAAAAATCCACCCAATGGCTGGATACAAAATTGCAACTCTACCCCATTCACAGCGGCTGCCGAGCATAGCCCGAAAAGAGAAAACTACCCCTACTACATGACTTCTTTTCCGGAGAATTTCAGAGGCGTAAATGCTATTCGATTGCTTACTCAGGTGGAGAATCTTTCATTGGACGGCCTGATTGAACTAGGGTACAATCCGTATTTGCCAGCATTTGAAAAAGTAATTCCCGGATTGATTGAAGCGTATGACAATAGCAATAAAGACAAAACGATGTGGGATGCGATGGAGGAATTAAGAGCTTGGGATTTCACAACAGGTGTTGATTCCAAGGCGATGACACTTGCTCATTTTTATGGCCGAGCGTTATTTCAACACGCATCAGCACCCGAAGAATTGGTGGGTCCGGACCGATTTCATTGGTACGGGACGGGTCTTGCAGAAGCCGAGCGTTTACGCGTTTTCAAAATAGCCATTGAAGAAATGGACTCTCGGTACGGAACCTGGCTGATCCCCTGGGGAGAAGTGAATCGATTCCAAAGATTATCAGGTGATATTGACGCCTCTTTTGATGATAATGCGCCAAGCATTCCGGTTGGGTATACCACGGCATGGTGGGGGCATCTTGCAGCTTACGGCATGCGTGGAAATCATGATGTGAATAAAATTTATGGTACACGAGGAAATAGCTTCGTAGCTGCAGTAGAATTTGGAGATAGAGTAAGGGCTAAAACTATTTTGGCCGGTGGTCAAAGCAGTGACCCAAATTCACCCCATTTTGATGATCAGGCAGAGATGTATGCCAGAGGAGAATTCAAGGAGGCAGCCTACTATCGGGAAGATGTGGAGGCAAGGGCAGAGGAAACCTATAAACCCGGAAAGAGATAGTAATAAGGGTGCAGCATTTTTCTGCACCCTTTATTTTTTAGTTCTTTTGACCGGTGAATGTTCCTGACCCTCCTTCAGAGTAGCTGAATGTCCCGGAAATGGTATTTCCGGAAATGGTACCATTAAGCGAGGTAACACTTCCATCGGAAAAGAAAATATTGAATGTGATAGAACCAGAGCTCCCAACAAATCCATTGATTGCTGTGGTTTCTCCGTCCTCCGTATAGGTTCCCGTTATTTTTCCATTAACGATAGTCACAGAGAAGCTACCAATCACTGTTCCGCCAGAGGAAGCTGTTCCACTGTAGCTACCATCGAAAGTTGTGGATTCAGGGGCACCTGCTACACCGCCAGTTCCTCCTTCATTATCTGTCCAGCTGCCAGCAACGGCTCCTCCCTGAAGAGACAGAGTAACAGAAACAGTATAACCATCTGAGTAAGCAATCTCGATAAACACTGTTCCACCAGGATTTACCGTACTAGAAAAAGTCTTGGATTCGAATCCATCGTTGAAGGACCCACTGACTTGTCCGTCCACAATGACCATGGTATAGTTTCCGATCTGCACTGAGCCATCAGTAATTACACCATAATAGACCCCATCAAATTCTGTTGATATTTCAGGGCCTGAGTCATCACTTCCACAGGAAGTGGACATCACAACAAGAAGTAGGACGCTAAAAATTTTAACTATTTTTTCCATCTTATTTTTATTTATAAAGCTCTTTTGTTTGGGACTAAAAAGACATACCTACTAATGGGTATATTTATGTATTCATTTGAAAAAACTAAACGTCATGAGAAATACCATTGCAGCTATATTGACTATTCTGTCAGGATTGACCTTTGCTCAGAGTCCTATTGGAGCCTGGGAATGGACCGAGACCAGAGATGATGGTCAAAAAGTAAAAGGAGTGGTCACCTTTACGGAAAACTATCAGGCAGCAGCCTGGTTTGATGCTGAAACCGGAGCATTTATTGAAACGAATGGCGGTAGCTGGAAACTCGAGGGAAACACGATGACCGAAGTGCCGGAATTTCATACGAGTGATACGTCTAAGATTGGCAAGGCTTCCTCTTTTGAAATTGAATTTGATGGGAATGATAAGCTTAGAATTGTACGTTCGGAAACGTGGGCAACACGTGTAGATGCAGGGGAGCCTGGAGACCTGGCCGGGGCATGGCTGATGTCAGGGAGAAAACGAGATGGAGAGGTACAGGAGCGGGACACTAGCGGCCCAAGGAAAACAATGAAGATACTTTCAGGGAAGCGATTTCAATGGATTGCTTACAACACAGCAACGAAACAATTCATGGGTACGGGAGGAGGAACGTACACCACCGTGGATGGTAAGTACACCGAAAATCTGGAGTTCTTTTCACGTGATGATAGCCGTGTAGGCATGAGACTGGAATTCAACTATGAACTTGTTGAAGGCAAGTGGCACCACTCCGGCAAAAGCAGCAAAGGAGATCCAATGTATGAGATTTGGAGTCCTAGAACGAACTAACCTAGAACGTCATTCCTGACGAAACGAAGTGAAGATCAGGAATCTCAAAGATTCCGGCACAAGGCCGGAATGACGTTTCGGTGGGGTTACTTCGCCCAGTTATCCCTCAACGTAATCGTCCGATTGAACACAAGGTTATCAGGAGTAGAGTCTTCATCCACACGGAAATATCCGATTCGCTCAAACTGCATCTGGTCACCAACTTTCGCATCTTTCAGTGAAGGTTCCACCACTGCTTTTTTGTTGATGGTTAAGGAATCCGGATTCAGGTGATTTTTAAAATCGTCCTCGATTGTGTTTAGGTTTTCTGTTTTGAACAGGCGATCGTACTCACGCACCTCTACGTTCACCGCATGAGGCACAGAGACCCACCCTAGCGTTCCTTTCACTTTCTTTCCGCTGGTGTCCTGTCCACTTCGGGTTTGCGGGTCATACTCGGCGTACAGCTCCTCGATGGAGCCATCGTCTGCTTTTTTGTAGCCCGTGCATTTGATGATGTATCCAAACTTCAATCGTACCTCGCGATCCGGACCTAAACGATACCACTTTTTAGGACTTGGTGGATCCTCCATAAAATCTGACTGGTCTACATAGATTTCCCTTGTCAGAGGCATCTCTCGTGTTCCTGCAGATTCATCGCCTGGGTTGTTTACCCCGGTCATCATCTCCACCTTGTCTTCCGGCCAGTTGGTGATGATCACTTTGAGCGGATTCATGATACCAAACACCCGATTAGTTGTTGCATTCAGGTCTTCCCTTACTGCATGCTCGAGAACAGCAATATCTGTGATACCATCTCTTCTAGCTACTCCGATCGTATCAGCAAATTTTCGGATAGAAGCAGGAGTGAATCCTCTTCTTCTGATGCCTGAGAGTGTAGGCATGCGGGGGTCATCCCAGCCGGACACATGTCCTTCCTCTACCAACTCGCGTAGCTTCCGCTTACTTACGATGGTGTAGCTGAGATTCAGTCGGGCAAACTCGGTTTGTTTGGATGGGAAGATTTCCAATTCCTTGATCAGCCACTCATACAAAGGTCGGTGTACTTCAAATTCCAGCGTACAAAGGGAATGGGTGACACCCTCAATCGAATCTGACTGACCATGTGCAAAGTCATAGGTTGGGTAAATGCACCATTGATATCCGGTGCGGTGATGTGGCAGCTGTTTGATTCTATATAAAATAGGATCACGCATATGCATGTTAGGAGAGCTGAGATCGATCTTAGCTCTCAATACTTTTTCTCCATTCTTGAACTCTCCTGAGCGCATCCGTTGAAACAGGTCCAGGTTTTCTTCAGGCGAGCGGTCTCTGTAGGGACTTGGTTTTCCGGGCTGAGTAGGAGTACCCTTCAGCTTGTTAAACTCTTCTTGTGATAGGTCATCCACATAAGCTGACCCTTTATTTATCAGCTTAATGGCCATTTCATATAGCTGCTCAAAATAATCTGAAGCGTAATATTCACGATCTTCCCAGTCGAAACCCAGCCACTTGATGTTTGATTTGATGGACTCTACGTATTCGGTTTCTTCCTTTTCGGGATTGGTGTCGTCAAAGCGGAGATTGCACTTTCCGCCATATTTTTTTGCCAATCCAAAGTTGAGGCAAATAGACTTGGCATGGCCGATGTGAAGATATCCGTTAGGTTCCGGAGGAAAGCGGGTCACGATAGAGTCATGTTTGCCTTCCTTCAGATCCTTCTCGATCATTTGCTCAATGAAATTCAATGATTTTTTAGCCTCGTCCATGGTTTGAAATTAGGGTGCAAAAGTAGGTCAATGATTAGTTAAAATCTATCCCTAAATTGCATCCTAATTGATAACGCTAGCTAGGATTTGACATTTTTAGCCTTCAGGAAGGTAAACTTTTATTGATCTTTCACACATCGGCAACTGTAGCCATCGCTTTTTTTCAATGCAAGTTGATCTACATATTCGGCGCTATGATAGACTGCAAATGATAGAGTGGCGTGCGTGTCATTAGCTTCGCTGCTGCTCCAAAATGCCCCGATATAATTGATATCCTGATAGGCTCCATCTTCGTGAGCAGTTCCCACGTTGATTTTTCTTTTTCTGTAACCGCCCGGCTTTAATGTCATACCGATTTCATCAGTAGCAGCTGTATTAGGGGCAAAAAACAGACCGGTAGCTGCTTCGACCGTTCCTGTTTGTTTGAGTTTTCCACCTGCTACGGTAGTACCTCCTAACGAATTGATAACCTCTAGTGCTTCTGCCTGTGTAGACACGTGCCACCCCTGCGGACAAAGCCCTCTGGTGTCAGTTACAGCATACCAGTTGTAGAGTAAACCGTAAGTATTTGCATAGCCGATTGTTCCCCCAAAATCTGAATAGGCTCCAGTTGTGGATGCTTCCCATGCAGTTCCGCTTAGGTTAGTTGGGATGGAAGATCCATCTCTGTATTTGGTGGTTCTCAGGTTTTCAACGGTCCAGCAAAGGTTACCCACTAAAATGGTAGTGTAGATGTTTCCATCAATATCCGTCACCGTCTCCGGGCATCCTCCACCACCAATTCCTTCGATGGTGCCAGTTGTATTGTCCGTTTTAGTATAACTGCCAGTCATTGCTCCTTCAGATATGGTAGCAAAGAGCGAGATAATTGACTCGTCAATAAACACAGCGTTACCTATTAATTCGCCATCTCCATCAACAAATCCATAAATAGGAGTTGTAGAAAAATCGCCGGTGACAAATCCATTCTCAACCATGATGCTATAGGTCCCAATGGGATTCTGGCCAAAAGCTTTTAAGGTTCCACTATAATTTCCATCATAGTCCGTGTGGCTACCGTACCCGGTTATCAACCCTACATTTCCCTCTGAGTCATCGAAAGAGCCTGTGATTTTTGTGTCGGATGAAATCGCTAGAGAAACTGAAACAGTAGTTCCATCGAGCAGATTAAATTCGAAGTTTGCATTTCCTCCGGTCGCAACTATTGCCGTGAAAACATTGGCAATTGACCCGCTGTAATATGTGCCCACCACATTACCTGATGAAACGGTGAGCGTAAAAACGCCAATGACAGTGGTGCCGTTGTAGGCTGCTCCATGGTAGATTCCATCGTGATCAAGCGAAGGGCTGTTATTATCTGAATCACCACCGCATGAAATACATAGGAAACCAGTAAGTAGGTATGGTAATAGTCTGGATATTAAATGCTTCATTTGACGGTCAGTTTAATTTGAGTAAAGTGCTTAACAAAGGTTATGTTGTTGTGTCCGCCTAACAATACCTACTTACAGGTATTTATTTTGACTTTATAACTAAGCAGTTTTGAGATGGTGAAACGAACGATCATGTGTTGTGTGCTTTTGAAGATGCTGACCATCCCGGTGATTGCACAGGGAGTGGGAGACACCCTGCGTATAGAAGGAGCAAACCTGGAGGACCTTTCAAACTATGCAGTTTACTGGGTCGATGATTCGACTAACCCTTCATTGTCTCAAGCAATCAAAGCCCTGGATCAGGGTCAGTTTTCCAGTTGGAAGTCATCCACACGATTGAAGTTGGGACTGAACCCTTATCCTCTCTGGATCTTTTTGAATGTGAAAAATGAATCCGAAAAGACAGAAAGCTATTGGTGGAGTCTTTACTCGCATGCAGACACTACCATCATTTATCAAAAAGGGGATGCAGGATGGAGTCCAATGGATACAGCCCTGTTCAGAAGACCAATCAGAGAACGTAAAGTCCCAACGAGGTTTCTAGCCAACGAAATCACTTTAGCTCCGGGAGAAGCAGCTTCCCTATTGATGAAAGTAAGAAATGTGAGTACACCTCAACACGCCGTGACAGATTTTACCACACCTGCTCATAATCTGCTTTGGGAAAAGAAGTTTTATTGGTCCATTGGCTTTATTGTAGGTGCGCTGTTACTATTATGTTTCTTCAGCTTTGTTTTGGGGATCATCACAGGCCAGCGGATATTTTTATTACTGGCAATCTATCTGGCCATCGTCACCATAGTGGTTTTAAAGGAGGAGCTGCTCGTTGTGTTTTTCCCAGGTCCGGTCTCCTTTTATTTTTTGACAAGATTGTCGGTGATTGGCCTTACTGTAATCGGATGTGGATTGCATTATCTGATCATCAGCTTCGCTCTAGGTAATCCACAAGATAGATTTTCACGGCCACTAAACTGGTTTAATTGGATCGGTCTGATCATCGGTCTTCTGGTTACCGTTGCACTATTTGTATTTGAAGATTTCAATATAGAATACGGTCTTTACAGATTGATCTGGAATGGGTGTGTGGTGATTGCCATATTGCTAATGATTGTGCTGTCAATCCTTGTTTTGAGTCAAATTAAAACGCCAAAACAGGCGATCGTTTATGTACCACTTGCATTGCTCCTATTCTATTTCAATGCGGCTGGATACGTTCTCAATTACGAAGGAGTATTGACTTACTATGACATTACCTATCCGAACTACTTTTTTTGGGCACTCTGTGGTGAGTTTACTTTCTACGGTCTTTTGATTGGGTGGAGGTATAAAAACACACTAAAAAAGAACTTCAAGCTTGAGAAAGAACAAGCAGACCATCAAACGGAATTGTACCAGAAAGAAATCGAAACTCAGGAACGGGAACGCATCCAGATAGCCCGGGATATTCATGATGATCTGGGGGCTACTGTGAGTGCGATCAAACTGATCATTACCAACAGCTATACCCACGATGAACACCTGGTGAAGATGGCCAATAAGGCGAGTGCAGATCTTCGTTATTTTCTTGGAAATTTTTCGGTCACTAACATTTTGGAAGATGGCTTATTTCATGCAGTCAAGCAGCGAGCAAGCGAGATCAATGAGTTGCAGCTGGTGAAACTTAGCATTTTAACCCAGGGAAATGATCGGATTGTTTCTCAGGAATTGTCTCTATCGTCTTACCGGATGGTTTCTGAAATTATCAATAACATCATTAAACACTCCAAGGCTTCTTCTGCTACGATTCAGGTCCTCATAGACGAAGATCAGCTTCAAATCATTGCAGAAGACAATGGATGTGGCTTTAATACCAATCAAAAAAATGAAGGCATGGGTCTTTCCAACATTCGCATGCGAGCAGCACGATTTAGCGGAAACGTACACATGGTTTCCGATAAGCGATCCGGCACCACCATTATCATCACCATACCAATCTCCTCGGCATTATGAAAAAACCAATCTCATTCACCATCGTAGATGATCACCGCCTGTTTGCAGATGGGCTTGCCCGAATTCTCCATGAAGACGGAGCATTTCAGTTACAAAAAGTGCATAATGTCACGCAGAGTTTCATCGACGAATTATCACAAGTCCAATCAGACTTATACATCATTGATATACAACTTGGGGAACTGAGTGGGCTGGATATTTGCGTTCAAATCAAAGAAAAATATCCGGAGGCTAAGGTGATCCTGATATCAATGATACAGGCACCTCACTTGATCAAACAAGGAAGAAAAAATGGAGCTGATGGCTTCATTCCCAAAACAACAGATGCCTCAATCCTGAAGGAAATGGTCAATAGGGTATGTGCTGGTGAGACCGTGTTTGTAGAGCGTGATGAGGAGATCTCGAACCCACACTCCATTGAGCTTCTGACGGAGCGCGAAATGGAAATTATTCATTTGGTGAAGTCTGGTCTCACTACCCGAGCCATTGCTGATCAGTTGTTTCTCAGTGAGTTTACAGTTGAAACGCATCGAAAAAATATCTTGAAAAAGCTTAAGCTGTCAACGGCAAACGAATTGATTGCTTATGCCTATGCTAACCACCTGTAGAGAAATTTGAAGGGTGATGGGAGGGTTTTCCTGGAAGTGATCGTCTAATGATCAAACCAAGAAAATTGAAACCAGTAATTCTATGTTAAAGTTTTTCAAACGATCGAGCATAACCACCCTTCAAAGACAGTACGACAAGCTGATGCATGAAGCGTATGTCTTAGCGAAATCCAACCCGCAAGCCAGCGAGCAAAAGCAGCGGGAGGCTTTTGAAGTACAGCGTCAGTTGCTGGCAAAGAAAGCCTGATTCATTGGGAGCTAGAGCTGTAGCTCCCAATACCCTACATCTATCCATCGATCAAATTTGTAGCCGACTTCTTTAAAGACACCAATTTTTTTAAACCCAAGTTTTTCGTGGAGTGCCAGACTGGCGTCATTTGGCAGGGACATCCCGCCGATGATTGCATGGTAGCCAAGTGTTTTAAGCTGAGCCATCAATTCGGAATAAAGCGGAAGACCGTATCCTTTACCACCTTGATCTTTGTGAAGGTAGATGGAGCTTTCGGTGGTTCTGGAGTACGCCTTTCTAGCCTTCCATTGGGTGGCGTAGGCATAGCCCACTATTTGGCCATCCTCCTCCAATACCAACCAGGGAAGTTTAAACTCTTCCTGCACTTTTTTGATCCTGCTTATCATTTCATTCGCATCAATTTCCTCTAGTTCGAAGGTGGCGTGAGAGTTGAGAATATAGTGATTATAGATAGCTACTATTGCTGCTGCATCATCGGCTGTGGCTGAACGGATCATACGTTAGATTTTTAATTTGCATATGGCTGTGGCAAAGATGCTCTTTAAACAGTTTTTACAAACATTTTTTGAAATGTCACATTAACGTCACCTCATTTATTTGAACCACATTTGTGATACAGGTAGCATTGTGTCAAACAATGACATATTGATGATAGTACAACCAATACTTGGAAGCAGACTTCTGGCGCTTAGAATAGAAAAAGGCATGACACAGCATGAACTAAGGGAAAAGTGTCATATAAGCGTCCGGACCATTCAGCGTATCGAATCAGGTGCAGTAACACCCAGAGCATCTACGGTAAAAATTTTGTTGGAAGCATTAGGAGAGAATCCTGATGTTTGGTTCGGGTCATCAAATGGTATTGTTGAAAATCATTTTTCAATTAAATCATTGCGTAGCATGCTACTTATCAACTCATCCGAACAAGACCAAAAAAACGCATTAACACCTGCCTGGATTGGTGGGATTATCTATCTGTTGATCGGAATCATTGAAATCGGAGTGAATGTTCACACTGAAAATCATGAGACTTCTGTCTCTTTACTGACGGTGGTCATCATGGTAAAACTCATATCGATCGTTTCGTTTTTCTTGTTTACCCGAGGGTTTCTTTCACTCAGTATTTTATTTGAGAATCAACTTCTAAAGATCGCATCTTACATTGCCATTGCAGCTATTACTGCCATTTACAGTGCTGAAATAATAATCATATTTTCGGTATCAGATTATGTTGAGATGATAGATACCATCAATGTCTTTTCGATTGTTCCTTTTGGTGCCATATCTTTCATTTTGGGCTTAGGAATACTCGGGCTTCAGGATGGAATGGGGAGAATTGCGAAAGTGGCTGGCAGGCTAGAGATTGTCTACGGGATATCCTATATGACGTTGATATTTTCCTTTGTATACGTGGTGCTTCTACCAGCGGTTCTTATTGTTGAAATTGTGCTTTTGGCTAAAGCAGATCAGCTGGTAAAAGAAGGTCAACTATGATTGGCATACTTGTTATTCTGGCAATTTCCTGGGTTCTGCTGTACTTCATTGAAAAGAAGCATTTGAATGTGTTGGGGGTCACACCTTTTTATCTACGAGTTAAACAATTCACTATTGGTTTTTTGCTTGCAGGCCTACTGTGTGTAGTAGCTCAAATGCTTGAAATATGGATAAAGTCTGCCGATTTAGTTTTGGTGGAAGGTGCCGGATTTAGCAAGGTACTTAATGGGCTGTGGTGGGATTTTAAATCTGTTCTGACAGAGGAGTTGCTCTTTCGCGGGGCAATACTTTTTATTCTCATCAGACGCATTGGACACAAAGCAGCTATTCATCTCTCTGCGGCGGCCTTTGGCGTTTATCACTGGTTTTCATACGGCGTTTTCGGAAATCCGGTTCCAATGGTTCTCATATTCATTGGAACGGGTTTAATGGGCTTTGCATGGGCCTTAAGCTTTCACAAGACCAAATCCATCATGCTGGGCTTAGGATTCCATTTGGGATGGAACTTTGTTTATAACACCATTTTTTCTAAAGGCCCCTTGGGCAAGGGGTTTCTTTTTATCGAGGGAGGCAATCCATTAAGTGACTGGGCTTCATTGATCAATTTTCTTGTACCTATGATAGGTGTGCCATTAGTGATTATACTGTTTGTCTTAAGAGGAGTGAAACCTTCCGATTATCACACTCTTCAGAACCCGGATCAGTAGATTATGAACAAAAATTCATCGAGAAAAATGGGTACTTCGAAGAGTTAGTTTATTACGGGTCAAACTACCGAATATATTCGCGATCGAATTTCTTAAATCAATTATTTATGATAAAGTTTTTTCGGTCATCTCAAGTGAATTCTCTCCAAAAGAAATATGATCGTTTGATGAAAGAGGCGTACGAATTATCAAAATCCAACCCGGATGAAAGTTTAAGAAAGCAAAAAGAGGCGCAGGAAGTCAAAAGGAAACTCATCGCTACGCCTCTTTGATTTTATTCGTCCTTTAAAGAGTCTACCGGATTCGCCTTGGCCACCTTCCAGGATTTGTATCCTACAGTAAGAAACGCAATAACAATACTAGCCGCGATTGCCAGAATAAAAAAGGTTGGTCCCATCGTAATTCTATAAGCATAGTTTGCCAAAAATGCGTCCATCATGAAGAAGGACAATGGAGCAGCTATTGCAAAGGCAATGATCATAAGCATGATCAGCTCTTTGGAGAAGATGTTCCAGATAGATAGCTCTGAAGCACCCATCACCTTTCTTATACCGATTTCTTTGGTTTTCTGGTTTGCCATGAAGGAGACCAGGCCGTAAAGTCCCAATGCTCCAATGATTATTGCAATGATCACGAATAGTCGGAAAAGCTTACTCACACTTTGCTCCAACTCATACATCCCCGCTATTTGGTCATCGTAAAACTCAAAGTCAAATACATAGTTGGGGAAGACCTCTTTCCAGCTTAGCTCAATATGCTCCAGCGTGCCTTTTAGTGCTTCGAAGCTTCCATGCTGATCGCTCAGCTTGATGCTGGCCTGGAAGATGTTCCATGAATAGTTGGCTAGGAATACGTTGTTGATTTCGGAATGTAAAGAAGCCGAATGAAAGTCATCCACAACTCCAACAATCGTCAGCTTTAGCGAGCCCCTTCCATATTGCACCTGCTCACCAATAGCCTCATTCGGGTCACTAAAGCCAAGGGTATTAACCAGTTTTTTATTGACCACCACGTGACTGGACGGATCGGTTTTCTTAAACGGTCCACCAGCTATAAATTCAATTTCATACACATCGAAATAATCTGCATCAACATTTTTCAGGTTTCCGCTGTAGTCCTGTCCTTCGATATTGGGATGAAAAATGGGATTAGTGGAGTTGAAGGAGGCGATAGGTCCTGCCGTATTCAAGCTTACATTTTTGATTCCGGAATGATTGATCAAATTGGTTTTGAGAATCTGCAGCTTGGTAGAATCATCTTCGGGCAGCTCCACGGTAACAATAGACTCCTCGTTGAAACCCAAATCTTTTTCCTGAAAGAAATTCATTTGGGCATTGAGGATAAGTATACCGATAATTAGAATCTGAGAGATGGCAAACTGCAAAATCACGAGTCCTCTTCTCAGTGACAGGAAGCCTGATGTCTGCTTAATGTTGAGACTGTTTTTGATGGCGAGCACGGGATTCATTTTAGCCAGAATGGTGGAGGGGTATAGTCCGGAAAGGAGCGTAACGCCTAACATGGCCGGTAGCAAAAAGTATAGAATGCTGAGATCAGAAGTGAAATTCAGATCAATGGGATAGGGATAAATGTCCTGCACGGGCTTAGCCATGAGGGAGGCAATCGCTAGCCCCATAATGGTTGCCAGAATGGTGATGATAAATGTTTCGCAGAGAAACTGAACCACCAGTTGTCGCTTACTGCTGCCCATTGTTTTGCGAACTCCTACCTCTTTTGATCGCTTCACTGCCTGGGCAGTAGCCAGGTTTATGAAGTTGATGCAAGCGGTGAGGATAAGAAAGAGTCCCACCAGTCCGAAGACTGTTAGCTCTTCTTTGGTCGCAGTGATGCCCGCATAGGTTTTTCGGATGGTATCGCTGTAGTGCAGGTCAGATAGTGGCTGTAATCTATAGGTTCTGTTTTCGGCCGTATGCTCAGGCAGATACTTGTCTACGATAGCAGCCAACTGACTCTCGATTACCAATGGAGATGTTCCTTCTTTGAGCAGCACATAACAGTTGGTCGCGCTATTGTACTCTTCCCAGCTTTTACCATCATAAAACCACTTGTTGGTGACATCCTGATCCTTGTAATGGAAGATGATTTCAAAAGGAAAATCAGATGCCTTTGGCATATCTTCAATCACCGCAGAGACGATGGTGTTTCGCTCATTTTCAAGGATGACCGACCGACCAATGGCCTGATGAAGGTTGTCATCAGACAGCCCGAAATATTTTTGAGCAAGAGACTGAGTGAGGATCACTTTTCCTGGTTGGTTTAGTGCGGATTTTGCATCTCCGGCCAAAAAATTCAATGTAAAAAGATCCAGGAACTGAGGCTCGACGAATACCACTCCGTCCTCTTCCTGATATCTTGTGATATTTCCCTTGCCATCATCAATTCCAATTAACCCCTCGTTTTCATAAAACATCATTGTTGCATTGAGCTGAGGGAATTCGTTGCGAATCGCCTCCGCTAAAGGATGCGTCTGGCCTCTGAAAAGCACTTTACCGTTCGTGGTTTCCTGTTCATTGATTACCCGATAAAGCTGATCATAGTTGGTGTGGTGCTTGTCGTAGCTAAGCTCGTGGCTCAGTATTTTGTAAATAAGTAGACCACAGGCGATTCCCATGGCTAGTCCTGATATGTTCATCAATGCGTAGACTTTCTCACGCTTGATGAACCTGATTGAGGTTTTGAAATAGTTTTTTAACATACCGTAATAGTTGAGTTTTCGTCCCGAAAATTTGGGATTGATAATGTCCTTTCTGAAAAATCGAATCACCGTCCATGCAAATCTTTTTCGCGCGCTGAATGCACCACGAGTTTCCAGATCTTCATCAAATTGTTCTTCCATATCGCCCAGAATAGCTTCCTGTAAGCTGGGGTCACAATACCATTTGAAGAATCTGGAGAATAGCTTCGGTGGACGGGGAGTACTCATGCAGAAAAGTTGAGTTGTGGAGTAAGCTTCCACAGGTTGGTCCTTGCATCCTTCATCTCCTGAAGAAGCACTTTGCCTGCATTCGTAATCTTGAAGTAGCGTTTTTTCCTGCCACCTCGCTCTTTCGTCGCTCCACCCATATAGGATTCCAAAAAGCCTTTTTCTTCAAGCCTGTACAGAGTGATGTGTACAGAGCTAAGGTTGACTTCACGGCCCTGATGCTCTTTGATGGCCTTAACAACCGTGTTGCCGTACGCTTCTTCTGCGAGGATCAAAACCATGGTAAGGATGAGCTCTTCAAACTCACCCAGAAAATTTGTTCTACCCATTTTTATTGAATTTGTAAAACAAATATACGGAGCATTTCTATTTAAGTTGTAAAAGAAATAAAAATGCCTAAAATCCCCTCCTTGGAGGGGAAGGGGTGGGTTTAAATTTTTTTTCTTATTTATCATTTTTTATTCAAAAATGACCGGTTTTTATACTAACCCACCTCTCACTCCTCCCAAGAGGAGACTATTTGCGTCATTTTTGAATAAAATTTGAAGTTCTCCTCCCCAACTCAAGGTATCTAAGTGAGTTGCAAAGTGAGTTTGGATTTTGTTATTCGTACTTAAGTGACTCTACCGGATTCGATTTTGTAACCTTGAATACCTGAGATCCGATGGTGAGAATACCTAAGACCAGCATAATGAGTGAACCTAGTAGTACCACTCCAACACCAAAAGGAGCCTGATTGGGGATGTTTTCTATCCAAAGTTTATTTACGAAATAGCTCAGCGGAGCTGCAATGACGATTGCAACGCCAAGCAGAATGAGAAACGATCTACCCAACATCAAAGCTAGCTGAGTGCTACCTGCCCCCAGCACCTTGCGGATGCCAACCTCTTTCACTCTTCGCTCGGTGGTATAAACGGCCATTCCTAATAGTCCCAGACAGGAGATTAGGATGGCTAAGAATGCAAAATAGCCAATGATAGCCCCCAGATCACCCATCCATTGATTGGATCTTGCAATGGATTCATCGTAGAATGTGCCTTGCATTTGATGAACAGGATCTACACTCTCCCATTTTTCACTAAGCAACTTTGTGACTTTCAGTGGATCATTGCCGGCAATCTTGATATTGAGATAGCTGAACACTGAAGGGTCATTTCTCATCAAAAGAGACTGCTCTCCCTCACCCATGATCGCGCTTTGGAAGTTAAAGTCTTTGATCACGCCTATTACTTTCCAAGGTTCCGCCTCCTTGTCAATAAAAAGTGTTTGATTAATAGCATCATTGGGATTATCATGTCCCATCAGCTTCGTTGCAAATTCATTGATAACCAGCTCTCTGCGCCCCTCAGATTCATTGTCCAGATTCTTTCCAGCAATAATGGTAAGTTCTAAATTCTCAGCAAATGAAGGGCTGACACTCATAAATTCAGAGGGATACCAATTTTCATCATCAGCACCAGTTGTCGAGTAAGAAGCACCATGACTTATAGGTAAAGCCGGAATTGTGAGGCAGGCAGAAATCTGCTCTACACCGGGAACAGTGCTTAGCTCTGCCATCATGATCTTATGGTCATTTCCCTGCAGAGGAATATTTAGAATACTATTCGTCTGCATACCATAGTCAGTAGAGAGGTAGTGATTAAACTGACGTATGATGACGATAGCTGTAATGATGAAGAAAAGTGAAAAGACAAACTGGGTAATGTTCAGTGCGGCTTTCAGTCCCAGCTTTCTTGAACCTGATGATAGGTTTCCTTTAAGCACTTTCACAGGCGTGAATTTTGAAAGTCTGGTGGCCGGGTACAATCCTGCAAAAACACCAACACAGAGTGCAAAAACAAAGAACTGGATTAAAATGGAAAATGTGAGATCTAGCTCGGGACCCAGATGCTGAATTGCCCAAAGGTTTAAAAAGAGAGGTTTTATCAATGCAAGTACTGCATTGGCAACCAACAATGAAATAAGTGAAATCAAGATTGACTCAATCATGAACTGAAAAAAGACATCCTTTTTTGTGGCCCCATTTACCTTTCGAACACCTATCTCTTTTGCACGGGTCAGTGCTCTTGCTATTGACAAGTTGGTGTAATTAAGGCATGCAGAGAACATGATTGCGAATGCCAGAATTGCCAGAATGTAATACCCCTCAATGGGTAATCGCAGCGCAATAGGATTAGCCAGAAACCTACCTACGTTGATTTCTTCCATTGCCTGAATCTGGAATGATTGCTCATTGAGAATTTCTTCTTTCTCCACCGTAATCTGGTTGAGTGATGCTTGTAACTCACTGCCAGACACCCCTTGCGAAAGCAATACATAAGTGTATGATCTTGAGTTGTGTCCCCAGCTTTTCTGATGATCGGTCAGAAATTCCAATTGGTCAATGGTAGCGCTGGAGATGAGCGCATCAAACTTGATGTGAGTTGGATACTTAGACAAATCGACAACACCTGTGACTATATACTGTCCCCAGTCAACAGATTCACTTCCTCGAGCAACACCAAAGTCAAGCTTAATGGCATCTAGTCCCCGCTCTGTAAATTGTATGTTCTGACCGATTGGATCCACATCCTTAAATAACCTATCAGCAACTGCCTTGCTTATTACGATGCTCCTGGGGTCTTTTAGGGCACTAGATTTAGCCCCTTCTTCCAATTCAAACCCGAAGACTTCAAAGAAATTTTCATCCGCGAAAAAGCCCCTTGCTTCGGTGCTTTTATTGAGGTCTCTGGCTTCTATGTCTCCACCAATCCCCCTGACCAAATGAGTGCTTTTCTCAATACCCGAATAATTCAACAGCTCCTCAGCCATTGGCAATGGACTGGTTGCTCTCAGCATCCCATCACCTTCCTTTGCTGTAAGTATCCTATAAATTCTTTCTTTATTCGGATGAAACTGATCCGCTTTGTCCTGATTAGCTATCATCAGAATAATGAGCATACTTACGGACATGGCTACCGCCAGCCCGAAAATGTTGATAAACGAAAACGTTTTGTACTTCAGGATATTCCGAACCCCTACTTTGAAATAATTTTTTAACATACCGTAATAGTTGAGTTTTATTGATCCTTCTGCTGGTTTTATAATGTCCTTTCTAAACAGCAGGAGAACGTCCTTTATAAATTTTCTGTCCGCTTTTTTCTTTCCTAGTTCCAGCACTCTTTCCTCATACAACTCCATAAGATCCCCCTCGATTGGCTTGACCAATCTTGGATGGCAAAACCATCGGAAGAACTTTAGAAAAAGTTGGGGAGGGTTATGCATGGAAGAGTCTGGCAAACTTTACATCTAAAGAAATAGAAGGAATAGCATCCCAAAGCGAATTTCTTGTCTCTTTGGTGTACTCCATTGCTTCTTTACCAAGGGCAGTGATCTTATAGTAGCGCTTGGGTCTTCCGGCTCGTTCTTGCGTTGCATCTCCATCATGAGATTTCAGGTAGTCCTTATCCTCCAATCTCTTCAGGGCTGACTGTAATGCGCCAACACTCACACCACGATTAAGTCGGCTTTCTATTTCTTTTTTGATGGATACGCCATAGGCATCATCGTACAGAATAGCGACTGTAAGCATGACGATTTCTTCGAATTCGCCTAATTGAAATTTCTTCATATCATAAACTTAAAATCAGCGATTTGCTACCGTATCATTTCATGAGGTTCTTTTTCTCAATGAATGGGTCAAGCAGCATGCTTGAATTAATTCCTAATTGTAGAGTTTACGAAAAAACGAATTTTTAGTTATAAATTCCTAATTGTAGTAAAATTATTTCTATAGATGTGTGTTGAAGCCGGATAGCTTTGGGAAAGTTTAATTAAGTGCTACTCATCCTTCAGCGTTTCCACTGGATTTTTATTCGCGGATCTTATTGATTGAAAGCTAATGGTGGCTATTGCTATTAGCATTGCTACTAAGGTAGCTACCATGAATACCCAAAATTCAATAGGTGTGCTGTAAGCAAAATCTTCCAACCACTTTTTCACGAAGTACCATGCGATAGGGCATGCCAACAGAATCGCTATTAATACCAGACTTGTGAACTCTTTTGAGAAAGTAATGGCCAGTTCTGATATACTTGCCCCGAGTACTTTTCTAATTCCCAACTCTTTTGTGCGCTGTTCAGCGGAAAAGGCAGCAAGTCCGAACAACCCAAGGCAAGCAATTATCATAGCCATGATTGTAAAAACATTTAATATGGTAGCCATCTTTCGTTCTGATCGGAACGTAGCTTCAAACTCCTGGTCCATAAAGCTGTACTCAAACGGAACAGTTGGGTCAACCTGCTTCATCTCTTCCTCCAATGAAATGAGCACCTTATTTAAATCATCAGTAGTTGAAATGGCTTCCCTATTTAAGCGCATCGAATAAAAAGATCGGCCTGCCCCATAATCCCAAACGATATCATTATGGTGATGTATAAGGATCAATGGAGCTATTTCTTGCTTCACACTGTTGAAGTTGAAGTTCTCTATTACACCAATGACTTCAAGTTCTTCCTCGTCTCCCGATGCAAGGGCTACTGATTTACCAACAGCATTTTCTACTTCCCAACCTAGGGTTTTGACAGCCTCTTCATTCAGAATCACCGTGTGCTTATCAGCTTCAAGGTTAGGATCAAAATTTCTTCCGGAGAGAAACTCCGGCCCAAGTACATCAAGGTAGTCCTCATCAATCCGAAGATTGTTTAATTGAACAACAGGCGCTTCTGGTTCTGCAGCCTTATAACGATCGCCCGAATGCACAAATGGAGGCACACCAAACGATTTGCCTACTTCTGAAATCTTTGGATTGGATACAAGCCTGTTTTTCAGTGCCTCCGTTTCAAATCCTAGTTCTTCTATATTGTGCAGCTGAAGTATGTTGTCTTTAGCAAATCCAACGTCCACATTCGAGGCATAGCTAAGTTGCTTCTGCACAAAGAATGTAGTGATGATTAGAGCAATGGAAATGGTGAATTGAAAGACTACAAGACCATTTCGAATGCTTCTTCCCTTAAAACCGGTTTTGATTTTGCCTTTTAGCGATTCTATTGGCCTGAATGACGACAGGTACAATGCTGGATAGCTGCCTGCTATTAATCCCAATATCAGAATAAATGCACCAATTGTCAGGTAGAATGTTGGATTTGACAAATAAGTACTCAAATTGATTTCTTTATCGGCCAGGTGGTTGAAAGGATTGAGTGTAAGGTTTACCACAATCAAAGCCAGCATGGTGCCAATCAAAACAAACAGAACAGATTCTAAGATGAACTGTTTAACGATGGTTTTTCTCTCAGATCCCAGTACTTTCCTAACACCAACTTCTTTTGATCGGTTGGTGGCGCGCGCTGTGGATAGGTTCATAAAATTGATCGCTGAGAGTGCCAGAACTAACAATCCAATGGCTCCAAATATTTTGATAAAAAGCGGATTGCCAGTTGGCCCAAAGGCATGTCCACTGGGTGATCCGGCAATGTATACTTCGCTCAGTGGCTGCAGTTGAAGCTTCCAAGGGTTTCCATCCGTAAATTCTTCGAACGTCTGGTTGAAGATACGTTCAGTTGTTGGAGGAGCCCATTTTGGCGGAATGGCCTGAAATGTCCTTTTCCAGGACAGCTACATTGGTGCCTTCTTTCACCAGTCCATAAGTATTGAAAGCTGTCCAAATCCATTTCCATCCATGCGCTTGCATCATTTCTGATTCACTCTGAAGCGAAACAAGCATATCAAACTGAATATGAGAGCGTGCTGGAACGTCTTCTAAAATTCCAACGATGGAGAAGGTTTTCCAAGAATTGTCATACTGTTTGATCTCAATGTTCTTTCCAATTGTTTCTTCTGGCATTGCCTCCTCACCGAAATACCGCATCATGGTTTTTTCAGTGACTAAAATATTCTGAGGGTCTACTAACGCTGTTTTAGGACTTCCTGCCTTGAATTGAAATGAGAAGACATCAAAGAAGTTCTCTTCTGCTGCATAAATGCGATCTTCTTTAAATGCATTGGATCTACTACCTCCATCTGCTGCTGTGGCAGTTAATGATCCAAGAGATAGAATTCGTGTGATGGCTTCAAATGCAGGAGCATCTTCACGTAAAGCTGTAGCCACATTTGGCCCGGTACTGGCCATCATTTTATTCCAATCGCCCCAGATATAGGGTTGGTTGACTCGATAGATACGATCTCCTTTTTCATGAAATGCATCGAAGGTCATTTCATCATGAATGTATAGGCCAATCATAATGCATGTGCTAATGCCTATCGTCAATCCAAGAAGATTGAGAATGGTAAATTGTTTTTGTCTGATGGCATTTCTCCATGCCATTTTGATCATTGATTTAAACATGCCGTAGTTGTTGAGTTTTTTAGTTCCTTCAAAATTTTTGATGATACCTGGACGAAACAGCCTAAGTACATCAAGTGCGAACAGCCACCGTGCTGTCTTTTTTTCATTAGTCCTCTTTTCAAATCGCTCCAACAGATCACCCTCTATATCTTCCACATAGTCCGGATGGCAGAACCAGCGGAAGAAGCGAAGGGGATATTTGGGAGGCTGTTTATTCATCTTTCAATGATTCTACTGGATTCATAGTCGCCGCTTTAACGGTTTTAGTGCTTATGATCAACCATGCGATTACTAGAGCAAGGGCAGCTCCCACAGCGAAATACCACCATTCCAGATCGATGTGATAAGCGAAATTTTGAAGCCATTCTTGTACTCCGAGGTAACTAAGCGGTATTGCAATTAAGATAGCCAGCAAAACCAATTTTGTAAAGTCAGAGGATAAGAGCAGGACGATCTTTGTCACTGAGCACCCCAGCACTTTTCTAATCCCAATCTCTTTGATTCTCCGTTCGGTAGTAAAAGTTACTAATCCCAGGAGTCCAAGCGAAGAAATGATAATAGCAAAAAGCGCAAAATATCCCGAAAGGCTACCGATGCGCTGTTCTGAAACATATAGCTGATCATACTCATCATCTAAAAACTGAGATTCAAATGAGAAATTGGGGTATACATCATTGTATAGTTTTTCGATTTCTTCAATCACACGTAATTCCGCACCGGCATCTATTCGCACCATATAGTTTTCTCCTCTCCCTCTAAATCGAAAAATCAACGGCTCAATTGGTTGGTGAAGTGATCCATACTGAAAGTCTTCTACCACGCCGATAATCTCTCGGTATTCATCATCGCCATATTTTAGTTTAAAACCTATTGGCTCTTCCAAACCCATCATTTGAAGTGCAGATTCATTGATGATGATTTTGGTTCTATCATCGTTGAAAGACCGGTTAAAAGACCTGCCTGCAAGTAGTTTCAATTCCAAAGTTTCAATGGTGTTAAAACCAATTTTTGGTGATTTGAATAAATGATTGCGGTTTGCTTGATCGCCGTTCCAGTGAAATCCGCTTCCATTATCATTTCCCCATAGAAAGGGTCCGGCCATGCTGGTTGCATTCTTAACTCCCGGGATTTTTTCAATCTCAGCAATCAGAATACTTGGGTCTACTCTGTCTGATCCCTTCCCCTCGAAAGTCAGCAAGTTTGTTCTGTTATATCCTAATGGTTTGTTTTCTATAAAATTCAGCTGGCCATTTACTACCAGCATCCCGATGATAAAAATGACAGATAGACTGAATTGTGCGATCACCAATCCTTGCCTCATCCATTTTTCTCCAGACATGGATGGTAGTTTCCCTCTCATGATAGAGATTGGTCTAAACGAGGATAGATAAAACGCAGGATACAATCCGGCCAATAAACCCAGCCCAACCACTGTCAGGGCTATAGTTGGAATGTTATCAAGCAATGTGAATGAAAGTGTCTGATCAATAAGCTGATTGAAATAAGGAAGCATTGCATATACCAGGATAATTGCACCAACTATAGATAAAAATGACATTAGCATGGATTCAGTTAAAAACTGGAAAACCAGCTGCTTCCTATTACTGCCCATTGCTTTCTTCACACCAATCTCCTTCAATTTGGTGGAAGCTTGTGCGGTTGATAAATTAATGAAGTTGATTGCGGCTATCAATATGATAAATAAGGCGATGTAGGTGAATAATCGAACATTGGAGATTCGTCCACCAACTAGTTTACCATCCTCAAACTGGCCAAAAAGGTATCGATCAGAATACTTTTGAAGAAATAACGTGAACTTATCATTCTCAATTTTCTCATCAATGTGATGAGCAATTTTCTTATTGAATGCATTGATATCGGTGTTTTCGCTGAGGACTAAATAGGTTTCTGCGTATCCACCCTTCCAGTGATCCGCCCATTCATCCGCATCAATTAATACCTCGTAATTGATCATTAAATCAAACTGACGAGTGGCGTTTTTAGGAGGGGAAGCATACACACCTGTTACCACAAAGCCTTGATTAAATAGTGAACAATTCCATTGAATGGTTTGGCCTATGGCATTTTGAGCACTTTCAAAAAGTTTCTTTGCTAGTGATTCTGAAATAACAACAGACTGCTTATCACTAATTGCTTTGGTCGGATCACCAATGATCATTTGATAGGAGAGAACAGAGAAAATGTTGGGATCAGCGAATTGACCTTCTACTTCCTGATGACGATCATTTGCTGTGACAATTCCTTTTGGTATAAAGAATTTGTTATTGACTCTGGTACTCTTAATCACTTCCGGGTATTCTTCCAGCATGGACTCAGCAAGCCTCCCTGAGGTGTATTCCCATGTCACTTTTTTAGTCGGAAGCTGGAAGTGTGTCATCGCACGATAAAGCACTTTGTCATTGGTGTTGAAAGCATCTACCGACCTTTCGTTATCCACCCACAGGTGAATCAGAAAGACAGAAGCAAAGGCAGTGGAAAGACCTAGTAGATTGATCAGAAATGTGGTTTTATACCGCTTAAAACTTCTAATTGAGATTAATAGGTTGTGCTTGAACATGCCATAATAGTTTAATCGTAGACCGTCAAAGACGGGTTTAATAATACCTGGGCGAAAGAGTTTTAATACGTCCAATACAAATAACCACTTGGCTGATTTTTGCTCATTGGCCCTCTTTTCGAACCGCTCAAGCAAATCCCCCTCTATATCTTCTACATAGTCCGGGTTGCAAAACCAGCGGAAGAAGCGGAGCGCCCACTTTGGTGGTGATATTTTTTCTTTTTTGTTCATTTAATGACTGAACTTCACCACAAACTCTGGAACAGCATTCCATAGTCCAAGGCGTTGCTCTTTGGTTTCCTGAAGGATGTTTTTACCTGCAGAAGTTAGGTGGAAGAAACGTTTTCGTTTACCTCCACGCACGGCCGTTGCTTCTCCCATCTCTGAAGTCAGGTAGCCTTTCTTTTCCAGTCTTCGAAGAACAGTTTGTAGAGCTCCGATACTCACCTTTCGGTTCAGCCGCTTCTCCATCTCTTCGATGATGGCAAATCCATATGCTTCATCAGTAAGGATAGCCACTGTAAGCATGACCACTTCTTCGAATTCTCCGAGTTGATGTTTTCCCATGATTTACATTTTTACCTTAAATGTAGTATTAATAATTAGACTTATACCCTAATTGTAGTTTTAATGTTTCATTTTTATAATAAGTCAGAATGTATGCTGGCTTACTTTTCATCCTAAAATGTATTTGATGATCTATAGTAGCCATTTTTCTCTTCTACTTTTGAATAAAAAAAATTATGAAAAATCTCACCTATCTAGCTATTGTCATGCTTATAGCCGCTTGTCAGCCCGGCAAAAAGGCAGAAGAAAATCAAACAGAGGAGGTTGCCTATCAAGCCCCTGAACATCATTCGGAATCCTTAACCAAAGTACTGGATGCACACGGAGGCTATGAGCTGTGGTCTAAAATGAAATCACTTTCCTACACTAAGGGAGACGAGTATACGATTACCAATCTTCAAAATAGAAAAATCAGACTGGAGACGCCTGAACAAACCATCGGTTTTGATGGCAAGGAAGTTTGGGTAACTCCTGATACGGTAGATGCCAGCAGAGCCAGGTTCTATCACAACCTCTACTTCTACTTTTATGCAATGCCATTTGTAGTAGGTGATCCGGGAGCCTTTCATGAGGATGTTGAGCCGCGGGAACTGAAAGGTAAAACCTACAATGGGATCAAAATCTCATATGGTGAAAATATTGGTGATGCTCCGGATGATAGCTACATCTTGTGGTTAGATCCAGCCACTAACAAAATGGAGTGGTTGATGTACACGGTAACTTATCGAAGCGGTGAACCGAATGATACCTACAAGCTCATCAAATATGATCAATGGACAGTGGTCAATGGATTAACCTTACCAACAGCCATCCAGTGGTATCAGTTTGAGAATGATGTGGTGGGTGAAATGAGAAATGAAGTAAAATTCGAGAACATCGAACTCTCAGTTGAACCTCCTTCAGACAGTTTATTTGTGATGCCCGAAAACGCTCAGATCGCTCCTTTGAATGTGGGCAAAGGATGAAGCTTGGGAGAAAAGGGTGACTCGATTTGAAAGAATGAACTCAGTCTTAAAAATCTGGGTTTTTTATTCATGGATGCGGTAGAATACATTTGGCAGGACCTGCGCTCGGAGCTGAGCACGTTTATCGTCAGCAAAATTCAGGATAAAGAGACAGCACAGGACATCCTTCAGGATGTATTTATAAAAGTTCATTTGAATCTGGGACAACTTCATGATCCATCCAAATTAACCTCATGGATTTATCAGATCGCCAGAAATTGCATTGCAGATCATTTTAGATCAGCCAGTACTAATAACAAGCTGGCTGATTTTGAATTACCCGAAGATGAAAATGACGAGCCTCTGTATGCTTCATTGAGCGGATGCATCAATAGCAAAATAAATAAGCTACCAGATGACGAGCGCAGGGCAATTGTTTTGACCTATTTTCAAAATGTCTCTCAAAGGGAGCTTGCTGAGATGTTAGGAATGTCTTACTCTGGAGTAAAGTCTAGAATCCAGCGAACCCGTGAAAGACTAAAAAAATCTATCCTGGAGTGCGATAACGTAATCTCTTCCGATGGTAAAGTCACGGATACAATACTTCATTAAAAAAATGTGCGTCCATTTTTAGTTTCTGTCGTCTATAGGAAAAAAAGCACATGAAACTAAAAGCTCTCATCTTGAATTCCTTTGCCCATGAAAGTAAGGGAGGGAATCCTGCAGGACTGGTTTTAAACGCGGATAATCTTACCCACGATCAAAAACTGGCACTGGCCAGTAAAATAGGTGTTTCCGAGACAGCTTTTGTCTCCGAGTCTAAGATTGCCGATTTCAAGCTAGACTTTTATACGCCTACCAAGCAGATTGCCCATTGTGGTCACGCGACGGTAGCCACATTTTCCTATTTAAGACAGTTAAAACAGATTAATTCTCTCCGATCAAGTAAAGAAACAGTGGACGGGACTCGGGAAATATTCTTTCAAGACTCCCGGGCATACATGCAGCAGAAGGCACCTTCTTTTCACCGGGTAAGTGAGGAAGAGGTTGAAAAAATAGCACAGGCAATGAATATTGAAGCCAGTCAATTATTGACACATCCGGAAGTGGTAAACACTGGAAACTCTTTCCTTATAGTTCATGTGGAAGAGTCACTTTTGAAAGATATGAAACCAAATCTGGATCTTATTTCAGCATTTTCTGCTCCTTATGACCTGATTGCCTTTTATGTTTTTTCCTTTACAAATAAGGAAGGGTTTGATGCAACCACCCGAATGTTTGGGCCGTACTATGGCATTCCGGAGGAATCAGCGACAGGCATGGCTGCAGGACCACTGGCTTGCTTTCTGGACAAGTATTTTTTCAATGATCGTAATGAATACAACATTTTGCAAGGTGAGTACATGCCTGAGCCTTCGCCCAGCCATTTGCATATCAGACTTGAGAAATCAGATGGGGAGATCAGCACACTATATGCCGGTGGGGAAGCATACATATCCAAAGAACTGACAATTGAAATATGAATAATGTATTAGCAAAAGATCTGCAGCAAATCTCTCAATTGCTGCATGAGGCATTGAATGAGGGAGTGGATTATTTATCTAAAATTGACACCATCCCGACCTCTGTTCCCAGGGTAGAAAGGCAGACAACTTCACTTGAAGAGTTGGGTTATGGAGGTCAGCTTGCGCTAATCGATTTCATCGATCGATATCGGGAGATCATGGTAGCCTCTACGGGTCCAAGATACTGGGGCTTTGTAACCGGAGGAGCAACACCGGCAGCCTTGATGGGCGATCTGTTGGCTACAATTTATGATCAAAATACCCAGACCGATAATGGGCATGGTGATATTTCTGCGATCATTGAGTTTGAGACAATTCAGTTGTTGCTGGATCTTTTCGGACTTCCTAAGAATTACCTGGGGGGCTTTGTGACTGGTGCGACCATGTCAAATTTTACTTGCCTGGGTGTAGGGAGACAGTGGCTGGGGAAAAAACTGGGTTTGGATATCGCCAAGCAGGGCATGAGTGTGCCACTCCATGTTCTGTCAGCCACACCACATTCTTCTTCCATCAAAAGCCTCTCCATGTTGGGAATTGGGAGCCAACAGATCACAAAAATTAAAACCATTGATGAAACCAGAGAAGCCATTGATGTAGCTGATCTGGAGGAGAAAATACTTGCTCTCAACGGAACACCTTTTATTTTGATCACCAGTGCAGGCACGGTCAATACCGTGGATTATGATGACTTTAAAGCCATTGCTTCTTTAAAAGAAAAGTATGATTTCTGGTGGCATATAGATGCTGCCTTTGGAGCTTTTGCGGTGCTTTCTCCGGATCATGCGCATCTTTTAAACGGATGGGATCAGGCAGACAGCATCACAGTGGATGGCCATAAATGGTTAAATGTGCCCTATGAAAATGCGTTCTTCTTTATCAAAGAGAAGCACAAAATGCTTCAGGTAGAGACTTTTCAAAACTCCAATGCACCCTATCTGGGAGACCCACTCGATAACTTCAACTATTTGAATTTTTTGCCAGAAAATTCACGCAGACTCAAAGCATTGTCTGCCTGGTTTTCACTCAAGGCGTATGGACGTAAAGGCTATGAAGAAATTGTGTGTAGAAATATTAAGCAAGCACAGTCGCTCGGAGCATTTATTGAAGCTTCCAACTATTTTGAATTGCTGGCTCCTATAAGATTAAATACAGCATGCTTCACTTTAAAAGGAGTGGATGACCTAGCCAAAATAAACAACTTTTTGAGTAGACTAAACGATACAGGAAAAGTATTTATGACTCCTACTTCATTTAGAGGAAAGGCAGGCATCAGGGCTGCATTGGTCAACTGGCGAACAACTGATGAAGATGTAATCCTGGTGCAGGATCTGATGGTAAAAGCAGCTACCGTATAGTCGCTTTGATACAATTTTTAAGGAACAAAGAAATTCAATTTTGCATCATATTCACTTTAACTAATAAAATATGATAGCAGTAAACTTGAATGAGTTGGAATTGAATGAGTTTGTAGGTGTAGAGGAAAAAAGGCAGCATTGCAAGGCAACCTTTCCTTTACTTGGAGCTCATGGGACAAAAGATTTGGCAGCAGTATATTTTGAGATTGAGGCTGGAGATATGCTTGGAAGACATGTTGATTCAGCAGAAGAGCTCCTGATAATTTTGAACGGAGAAGCAGAAGTAGAGGTTGGTGGTGAAACTACGCTGGCAATAAAAGGAGAGGTGGTGCTAGTGCCCAGAGAAGTGCCTCATAATGTGAACAACATTGGTAAAGAAACCCTAAAGGTACTTGGGGTTTTTGGAGGGGCGAGCAACATTGTTGCTACGTTCGATCAGGATTTTCTTCCACTTAATTCAAATGTGGTAGACACTTCCCAGATGGGATAGTATGAAGAGGGGGAGAGCAATGAATATCATCTTTAAGGAGTTTAGCCCTCAATCGTCTCTTGCACCGTATGTGCAGTCCTTTTGGACCGGGGATTTCAACATTAATAGGGAAGGGGGATTTACACGACGTGTAGTTCCAAACGGTTGTGTTGAATTAATTATTCACCTTGAAGATGATCATTGCTCTTTACTTAACTCAGAAAACCAATGGATTAAGTCACCTAATTATTTGATTATTGGTACGTATCAACAACCTTACGATGTTCAGTTTTCATCTGCTGTCAAAGTATTTGGGATTCGGTTTTTTCCTGATGGCGTAAAGCAGATTTTCGGTATCCATCCTTCCGAATTCATCAATGCCCATGAAAATGGAGTCGATGTGCTTGGAAGGTCCATTGATAGCTTTTGTGATTCTCTGAGATCATCACCGGTTTCTGATGAATGTGTGACTATTGCAAATACGTTCCTTGAAAAACAATTAGGAAGGAACCATCAGAAGCATGATTATACACATATGGCAATGAGAAAAATACGTGAAAATATAGGAGTGGTGAATCACGGAAAAATTTTGAATGCGGTTCCATTAAGTCAGCGTCAGCTCCAACGTGAGTTCAGAAAAATCTATGGTATCACAATGAGTGATTATATGAGGTTGTCACGGATAAATGCCATTCATAACTACCTGCTGTCGGGAAAAATGGACTTAACAAGGATTTCGTATTCATTGCATTTTGCTGATCAATCACATCTGACAAAGGAGTTTAAAAACTTCATTGGGATAAGTCCAAAAACCTTTTCAAAACAGAGTGATCAGTTTATTGTGAACTCCGCATTCTAATAAAGACGAATTATTGGAGCGGTGTATCTTGGAAGCCTGCTCTCAGCCAGCGACCCTCATCAAATATCCAAAAGTTGGATACTCTGAATTGTTTATTAAATCGTTCATTGTCCTCAATTCCGGCAGTTGAAATTCTGGCAGTGACAATCGCAGCATCATCATGCATTTCAATGGATAGCTCATCCATCTCGTAGGTCTCGATTAGTAGTGATCCATTGTTAATTTTTCTAGAGCGGTCTTTCATGTAACCGAGCCACTTTTCCTTACTAAATGACTTCCAGGAGCCATTTGTATGAACGTAATTATCAGTAATCATGGAAGCGAGCTGACTTATGTCTCCTTTTTTGAAAGCTAAATTGAAGGAATCCAATGCTCGGTATAAATCATCACGATTAGGGGATTTTTCTGTTGTAGAAGTGGAGCAAGAAGTCAGGACTATTGTGATCAAAAAGCTGAGGAGAGGTTTCATTTTATCTTTGTGTTTAATCATCCCTAATTACAATGAAGAAATTATACCTCGTCGCGTTCATTTTTGTTGCACTTTCTCATCTTGCAATAGCCCAGGAAGGAGATTCACCTCTCGATAATCTTCCTGATTATATCACTCAGGTGACAGAATTCGGTGAGCGAGCAGATTGGTCACATGATGGGAAAAGAGTATTGTTTCTGGAAAAAACATTCGGAGATGTTTTTGAGCTTGAAATAGAAACAGGCAAAATCCGCTCGATGACACATCACTATTTCCATGAGGGATATGTTAGAGCGCTATACCTGGCGAATGGAGACATCCTACTTTCCGGGGCAAGCAATTTCAACTCCAATGACCCTTGGAAAAGTCGGGACGCGAGAAACACTGAATTGTGGGTATTGAAAAAGGATTTAAAGTCTGCACCCACAGCACTTGGCGTTCATTGTAAAGAAGGCCCTGCTGTATCCCGAACGAAAATGAATATAGCCTGGGCGCTTGGTTCTACCATTTATGCAGGGGAAATAGATTATGAAAGCGGAAAGCCAAAATTGAAAAACTGGAAGCCGCTTTTCCAGTCCGCTGAGCTTCCGGCACCTGCAAAAGGTTGGGATCTGGAAACTCAAAATTTCAATCCAAAGAATGAGAAAGAGCTATTCTTTTATGCCTTTGGAGGTCAGTTCGGGTTTAATGCGGAGGTGTTGAGCTACAACATAGAAGAAAAGAAATTTACCAACTATTCGAAAAGCCAAGATACCTATGATGAAGCTGAGGGAATCTTTCCGGATGGCCTGAGTATGCTCATAGAGAGTAACCGCCACCGCACAAGCTATAAAGGGATGAAGGAGTTTTTAACACTTGACATTTACAAGCTAAAGCTGGATGAAACAGGCGATGTGGAGCGAGTGACCTATTTCAATGAAAACCCTGAATATAAGGCTTCCAATCCTGTGGTAAGCGATGATGGTAGATACATGGCCTTTCAATATGCACATGCGGAAGATCCAGCTGGCTTTGGTAGAGGAATTTTAATTATGGATCTGAAGGCCTGGGAAAAGAAAAAGGGAAAGCGTTAGCCTTCCCTTCCACTTATATATTCCTTTTGGCTTACTCGCCTACCATGACAAACGCACCCCAGTAGTATGGCTTACTGTATTTGTCTTTTAGCCGTTTCTGGGCGGTATTGAATGCCTGCCTTTTGTTTCCATGCGTTAGCCACTCTTCGTAGAAGTTGGTCATCAATTCCTGAGTAGCGGCATCATCAACCGTCCACATTGACATGATGATGGCATCAGCTCCTGCAATCTGGAAAGCACGTTGAAGTCCGTAAACTCCTTCACCGTTTTTGATTTCTCCAAGACCGGTCTCACATGCAGAAAGCACTACAATATCCGTTTCATCCAGATTCAGATTCATCGCCTCAAAAGCAGTAAGAATACCATCATCGTCACCCTGTCTTTCATCCAGTTCTCCCGTTCGGATGAAGCTGTTGGCTCCCGCAAGCACAAGCCCTGATCTCAAAAGCGGATTCTCTACATATTTATCATTTGACATATCATCTGGATCGAGCTCAAGGAAGAATCCGTGTGTAGCGATATGAAGTGTGCTGGGGTTTTTAATTTCTTTCAGCTTGTTCTCTACCGCTTCTTCGAGAAGATAGACCTCAGCATCCTGCTCTTTTTTCGCATAGAGTTGGTCTATGAGTTCAACTTCTTTTTTTGTACCGGGTAACATCGCCAGCCCATTAAAGGATCGCATGTATCTTACCAGGTTGCCCCGAATTCCACGAGGAATGGTTGCGCCTCTTTCAAGTGAGCCATCACCACCGCTTCTCATGCCTCTTCCGCCACCGCCTTCGTCTTGATTTATACCTTCATTAGATCCCATATTATAGTTCGGGTATCCGAAGAAGACACTTCCATTTCCACCTTTCGGGCCTGATTCACTTGCAATTAGGTCTTTGGTGTTGGTCACAATTGAAAGGTCAATTTCATTTATCAGGTAATCCTTCGTTTGTGGATTCTGAAGAGTGTAGATACTAATTTGATTGTAGACACCATCAGGTGCTAAATATATTTTTTTAACGTCACCCAACCTGTTAGCGATAGGTCTCCAGAAAAGTCGATAGCTGTAGTTTTCAGCTATTTTATACTTGATAGCATTTCGATAATTGTTCAGATAGCGGGTTTCCATCTGCTCTCCGTTTCGCATAATCACCATTTCAGGATAATCTTCCGTATCAGCTTTCACGATCAGGGCAGCATAGTGAACTTCATCAGTAAATACCCCGGCTGAATCCGTAGAAAAGTCTCGATAGCGAACAATTTCGATTGCTGCTTCGCCGGGCTTTAATGTCTTTTTCACATCCTGCCAGGTCAGATTTCTGTTGGCAAAGTTTTTTCCAAAAACATCAGAGGATTGACTCAACTCTTCCTCCAGCTTGTTTGAGATTTCTGTAAGAGAATCAATTTTTTTATTTCGTTCCGTCAACGAAATGTCAGTGGCACTATAAAGCTTGGCCAGCTGCTCTTTTTGGCTGATCCAGTTTTCATATTTCTCAATCAACAACTCATCACCACTGGAAAGGATACTGGCTCTAACCTTGGAGGTAGCATACATGATCAACCCTTTTAGCGCCAGCTGGTAATTGTATATTTCACCGATGAGTTCCTTGTTGTCACTAGAGGTTTCTTCAATGAAAGAAACATACTGCTCAAAAGCAGGCTTTAGGTTGGTGTAATAAAATGTGGTTTTTTCTTCCTCAGTAAGTACAGGAAAGTACGTGTTGATCTGATTGAAATAGTTATCAAACGTCTCTTTGTAGAAGCTAAGGGCTTCTTTAGAGTTGCCTTGCTTCCAGTTGATAATGGCCAGTTGGTTCGCACTTCGGGCAAAAAACGGATGCTTATCACCCAATGATTTTCTACGAATGTCGTATGCTTTTTGTGCTAATGGAAGCGCTTTGTTTACTTCCTCATACCCGAGATAAGCATTAGCCAGGTTGAAGTTTGCAAAAGCGGTTTCAGGATGATCAGCACCAAGTGATCCGGAATAAGTTTTGATCGATCTTTGTCCATAATCAATGGCCTGATCCACATCACCTTTTTCATAGTACAGCCTGGAAAGCATTGTTTCTACACGCCCATAGTCAATTCCTTCGGAGCTCGCTTCTTTCATAATGGAGAGAGCGGCAAGCAGCTTCTCCTCTGCTTCTTTGTACTGCTTATTCTCCAGGTATGTAAGACCAAGGGTTATTAGGTCGATCCCATAAATAAAGGAGTCCTCACCATAGAATTCTCTGTTTTCAGTGACTACCTCTTCCTGTATCTTAATGGCCTCTTCATAATTACCAAGTTCAAAATAGACCTGTGCAAGGTTACCCTTCAGGTTTATGATCATATCCTCATTTTCGCCTTGAAGCCTATTCAGGATATCCAGCGCCTGCATGAAAATTTCTTCCGCTTCAGGTACTTTCCCCTTGTCAAGATAGAGTATGGCCAGGCTGTTTAATGTTGAGACATACTCAAAAGTTGCCTCAAGTCCATTTTGTTCAAACGTTTTCAGACCATTTAGCAGATTCTTTTCAGCTTTCTTAAACGACCCTTCTATAGCATATGCATCCCCAACCCACTTATACGAAACACCCTCTTCAATGCTGTTTTTAGCTACTTCTTTTTTGATCTCTTCGGCAACTTCCAGTCCTTTTTTGACTTGCTCTGTTTGGAGATACAATTCCACCAGACCTCTTGAGGAGTCAAAATATTCTGCACTTCCTTTTCCAAATTCTTTTGCATCAGCTTCCCTGATTTGCATTAAGAACTCTTCGGCTTCACGATAATAGCCAAGCTCAGTTTGCAGGGTTGCCATATTGTAGAGTAGGTCTTTTCTATCTCCTTCGGGATCTATTTTTTCACGAATTTTTAACTCCAAACTGTAGAAGTCCAGCGCTTTTTGAAGGTCACCGATTTCATAATCATACGCTTCAGCCAGGTAGCTATAGACATTAGCTGCGACCGTATCTTCATTGGATAGGAACGCAGCTGTAGCAGCTTCTTCATTATCCAGAATTGTTTCATAATCATAGTCCAGGTAGGCATCATCCAGCTTGTAGTAAAGCTTCTCAGCCTTTTTGTCAACGAAAGCGTATTGACCAAATGCAGAAGAGCAGAAGAGAATTAGAATGCTAGTTTTTAAAAGTTTCATGGGCGTAATATTTTGATTTGTCCGACGGATAAAATCCAGATAGGACACATATCATGGTAGTGATTTTCTTACTAAGAAAGCAAGGGTTTAGATAATTGAAAAATGATACATAAAATATGCACCGTAAGATAGCATATCAAAATACTGTGAAATGTACGTTTCATAGCTTCAACCTTCCTATTAATCGAAATAACAAATTGATCAAAAGAAAACGTGGATTTGAGGATTATTTTTAGCATTGGGAAATACCCGGTTTACGGTATTTCTATTCGCCTTAGAATTAATCTTATTTGCCAAGTAATAAGTCTTACCAAATAGCCAAAAATGAACTACTCCACCTTAACAAAGCCAGCCTTAGTTAGTATTCTTATTTTATTTTCAATAGCGACTTCAGGTCAGCAAGCCCTGGATATGTCAGGAGCTGGAAATGAAGTCAACGTCACTTATAATTTAGACGCCAGCAATGGATTCACTGTTGAGCAGTGGGTTTACATACCAACTCTTTCTGCTGGAGGACCACTTGTAAATCAAACTAATGGCAACCTAGCCGCACCACTTGATATTTATATTCAAGGGGATGGTACAATCAACCTATGGACCGGGGATGGGACTACAACAACAAATCAGGTTTCCGGAGTAGTAATAACTCAAGCAACTTGGCATCATGTTGCTGTGGTGTACGACCCATTGGATGTTGGAAATGAACGTAAGTTGTATATTGATGGTAACTCGACTCCAGTATTATCTGGAGCATCACCAGCATTAGCTAACATTGGACCCGTAAGAATAGGCAGAAGAGATGATGATTTTGAGGGTGATGATATCTACTTCGATGAAGTAAGAGTATGGAACATTCCGAGAAATGGAGCTGCCATTAATGCAGACTACAATGCTGTGCTAGCCGGAGATGAGCCTAATTTAGAGGTATACCTACGTTTTGAAAATGACCTGCTGGATGCAGCGGTTGGAAATGGTAGTCAGGATGGTACAATAGCTGCAGGATCCATTGGTTATACTTCTGGTGCACCATTGGTAAACAATGCTCTTTCCTTAGATGGAATTGATGATTACGTAGATATGGGGACACCCATCCCTTTGGAGATATCTACCGGAACTGTTGAAGCCTGGATAAATACTGCCAATGCTGGATCATCCTTCAGGTCAATCATTACATTACCCGAACGCTACTTTTTAGGTCTCGACAATAATGTACTGATGGTATATGATTGGGGAGCCCCGGGATCAATTACGACAGGAATCAACGTGGCAGATGGAGCATGGCACCATGTGGCGTTTAGCTTCAACTCCGGAGTTACAGATGGTTCTGCCCTTTACCTTGATGGAGAAGAAGTTCTGAGGTTTACCTACGTCGGAGGTACAAGTCAAACACCACTTCAGATAGGTGCGCAAAGTGGCGCTCAAAATTTTTCCGGACTAATAGATGAAGTACGAGTATGGGGGGATGAGAGAACATTGGAAGAGTTATACAACAATGCAAGGACAAATGATCCAATCGGAGATCAATTACTTGCTCGATGGAGTGCGGATCAGGTAGCAGGAAATCTAGGGGATGCTGCTGGTAATCATACAGGAACGATCATTGGTGGAGATATTGGATATGTTGCATCAACAGCCTTTGACGCTGACATTTTCCCACCCTACTACCCGGTTGGGTATCCATCGGGGACAAATATCTTCGATAATTCATTTGACCTAGAAGTTCAAACCAATGAAGCAGGTGGATTTGTAGCTTATTCGCTTTATCAACAGCCCTCATCTGCACCGGTAATTGATGATGTGGGATCAGTAGGCGATCAATTTGGAGTCATTAATATCTCAACTCCCTTTGTTACAGAGAGTACCAATTTCTCAGGACTTCTACCTGGCACGAACTACGATTTGTATTTGGTAGCATATGATGGACTGAGTAATAGAACACGCATACGTCAGGAGGTAGTAACCACTACTGGAGTACCACCAAACGCCCTGGCTTTTGATGGAGTAGACGACTATGTAGAAATTCCGGATAACCCAGCATTAGATATCACAGGGGGAATTACACTGGAAACCTGGGTGAAGTTCGATGTGCCAGTTACAGAGGAAACACCTCTGATTACCAAGTGGAATCCGGATGCCCCTGATGAAAGATCTTATTCATTATTCATTAACAATTCATCTGAAATCTGGATGGCTGTTTCTGCAACTGGTGCATCTACAACAGAGGGAACGGATATCTCTTACGTAAATGCTCCGTTCGATTTTGAACCAGGTAGGTGGTACCATATTGCTGGCACATTCTCACCTTCTTCTTATGCACGTGTGTTCGTCAATGGCGAAATGATCGCAGAGAAATTCACCAATATGGTTAGCTCCATCCATTCGGGTACATCCCCAGTGGCATTTGCCGCTGATGGGAATTCAGCACAGGTTGCTCCTGGAGCTATGAATCCCGGAGTTGGGATGGAAATGGATGAGGTAAGAATTTGGGATGTTGCGAAAAATGATTTTGAACTTAGAGATTACCTCTATACTGAGTTGACTGGCCTTGAAGCTAACCTGATCGCTTACTATGACTTCAATGAAACCAGTGGAACCACTTTGCTGGATAGGACATCTAACGGCAATGATGGAACCCTATTTAATGACAATGGAGTAGAACCTCCGGCAGACGGATCAACTAACGGTCCTATCTGGGGAACTTCAGGTGCATTTGCACCATCAGTTTTTGAAGCATCGGAGATGTCCCAATATGGCTTCCGGGCCAACTGGCAGCAAATTCCCAATGCGAACCAAGTAACAATTGAATGGTCTGCGGACAATTTCGCTTCTGCGCCTCTAGGCTCCACTTCACTATTTGGGGAGGATGCAACGGAAAGAAATTACAGGGTTGATTACAATGGGTTCGCGTCGAACGCCAGGTATCAATATCGAATTCAGTATACCAATGGTTCATTTACGAGCCCATATTCTAATGTAGTAGATTTCTTTACAGGACCAGGTAGTGCGCTGAATTTTGATGGAACGAACGATTATGTTGACCTTGGTTCTGAAATTAGAGATCAGCTTGCAGGCACATCCAATATCACAGTAGAAGCCTGGGTTTATCGTACGGTCGATAAAGCTTTTCATACAATCGTAGGAAATTATAATGGAGCTTTACAGTTTCTATTGCGAATAGATAGCAATAAGCCGTCTTTTTGGGTTAATAATGGTTCACAAACAAACGTACTTGGAGCTACAGATGTACCATTAAATACCTGGACGCATATAGCCGGAACCTGGGATGGCACCACGATGAGGGTGTACCTTAATGGTGTAGAAGACGGCACAGCGAGCCTTTCTGGTTTGTTGATTTCAGCAGGGGGCAATTTTAATTTAGGAGGTGACTTTCCCACTGTGCCAGGAGAGTTGATGCAGGGTTCTGTAGATGAGGTGAGAATCTGGAATCAAACACTCGACGTGACAACTATCCAGGAAAATCAGTATGATCAGGTTAGTCCTCAAAATAACTCCTCGTTGTTGGCATACTATCGCTTTGATGAGGCAGACGGTGGAGTTACTAATACCGGAATTTCAGCTCCTGAAATAAAGGACTTGTCAGGCAAAGGCAATGACGGAACCATGATAGGGTTTGCAAAAGATGGAGTGGCCTCAAACTGGGTTATTTCGGCCGCCTTATCTTCCGGGACTCTTCCACCAGACCCTACAAATGTTCACACACAAACAACACAATTTGGTGACCGGGTATTTATTGACTGGGTGGTGCCTGATGGTGCCGATATCACAGGCTCAGAGATTGAGCGAGATACGGACCCTGGCTTTGGTGCGGCAGTCTCATTTACCACCTCTTCCAGCGGTGAGTTTGAAGACATCACAGTCTCCCCTGATACGGACTACTTCTATCGTGTCAGAACAATCAACGCTACTGGTGTGTCAAACTGGTCTGCCGGAGAAGCGGCAACAACCCGGCCTTACCCCGGAACAGCTTTCGACTTTGATGGGGCAACCTATATAACTTCAACAAGTGGGGGTTCAGCTATTGGTGGATTGAGCACTTTTAGTATCGACTTTTGGATTAACCTAGACGCATTAGATGCAACCATATTTGATATAACTGGTGTAGGGGGGAACAGGCTAAATATCACAGCATCAGGAGCAATACAACTAATTGACGGGAGTTTGAATACACTTCAAACAGAAGATGGTGCTTTGAGTGCTGACGGCAGGTGGCATCATGTTGCTGTAACAAATGCGGGTTCAGGAAATGGTAAGATATACTTAGATGGAACCGAGCTATTTACTACAAGTAACAGCTTTGATTCATTTACCGCTATTTCTAATGATCTGGCTGTAGGAGCCAGGGATATTTTAACCACGCCTGCAGGACACATAGATGGACGACTGGATGAGCTTCGAATCTGGGATTATGAATGGCTTTCCAATGAGATCACAGAGTTGATGTTTTACGATCCAGAGGGCGATGAAACGCTATTCACTTATAAGTTTGATGTAAGTGCAACCACCTCACCAACGACTGTACACGACAGAAGCCAAAATCACTTTGATGGCACTGTCACAGGAACAAAGACCTTGATGACGCCTGATTATATCAATGCACTGGTTACCAACACTGGTGACTCAGGAACAGGATCACTGAGAGAAGCTATTAACTATGCGAATGCAAATCCTGGAACTCGCATTCAATTCAACATTGATCAACCCGCACCATGGATCATTTATCTTGGCTCTGACCTACCCAACATTACAGCACAAGGAACTGTTATCGATGGAACCACACAGCCAGGTTGGGATATAGCCACTGGAAACATCCCCCAAATCAATGGACAAGGGACTGCTAGCATAGGTTTAAACTTTGCCTCCAACAATCAAATGGAAGTATATGGATTGCACATTCATGATTTCACAGTGGCAGGAATCCGGTTCAACGTAGTTGGAGGTGCCCCAAATGGATATACATTCGGAGCTCCTGGTATGGGAAATATTATTACCGATTCCAACACAGGAATTAGTATTTTATCCTATTTAGGTGGTGGAACCATACAAAGCAATTACATAGGTATCATGCCTGACGGAACCACGGCAGGAATGGGTAATACCAATGGAATTAGTCTGGGAACAAATGCAGACAATGCACTTATTGGAGGCCTTTCTGCAGGGGAAGAAAACGTGATTTCCAACAATACCACTTCTGAAATTAGCATAAGTGGAGGTGATATAGCAACGGTTCAGGGTAATATCCTAGGTCTTTTGCCTGATGAATCCGGAGCTGCTGGAGCAGGTAACGGGATAAATATCAATGGATCAGATGGAGCGACCATTGAACAAAATGTGATATCAGGACATACCACGGGAATCAGGTTCAATAACTCCAGCGGGCATACGGTAATAAGAAATTATATAGGAGTTGCTTCAGATGGTGTAGATCCATACCCAAATGTGAATGGAATTCACATGATCAACAATTTGAATTCTGATAACAACATTATCGGGTCGTCATCGAATGCAGGAGATGGAAACATAATTGCGGAAAATAGTTCTAACGCCATTCTGATTGAAGGCTCAGGTAATAACGGTAACCAAATTCAAAGAAATTCAATATTTAATAATGGTGCCGGAATCACGTTAGTAAGCGGAGCTCACAACGGAATTCTGTCACCAGTCATTGATCCAATTTCTGATCCATCACAGGTAACAGGAACTGGCTCAGAGAATGACGAAATTGACCTCTACCTAACTGACGGCAATGGGCAGGGTCAATCTTATTTGGGAACAGCTACGGTCACAGGAGGTGTTTGGACTGTGACGAGCCTTTCTTTAGCAAATAACTCTGAAGTCGCTGCAACGGCCACAAATGCCAGTGATGGAACATCACAGTTTTCGAGTCCTGAAACATACTCAATTGTTTACCCGGCAGCCGAAGGTGCAGGTGAGGCGCTAAGTTTTGATGGTATAGATGATGAAGTAACCATTCCCCACAATATAGACCTGAACCTTTCCACAAGAGACTTTACCATAGAAGCCTGGATCAACACATCCAGTACAGATGGTGAAACCATTCTATCCAAAGGTGAAGGAAACGGAGGATCCAGCCCTGACGTGTTTATTTTCCAAAAACTAAGCACAGGTAAATTAGGACTCGAATTTTCAAATGGCTCAACCAGTCAATGGCAGGAATCCATCACTGATGTACCTCTTGGCGAGTGGGTGCACGTTGCAGTCACTTATAATAGCAGTCTCAATCAGGTGAGTTTCTATATCAACGGTGTTCAGGATGGACAGTTTACCTACGCCATTACACCATCTGATTTTGGAGATACCAACCCCGTTTTCATTGGAAAGCAGGGATATGGTTGTGATTGTAACTATATGAATGGTGAGATCGACGAAATAAGAATCTGGGATTTTGTGAGATCGGAGGTTGATATACGATCCGACTTGGCCCAAAAGGTAACAAACATCCACTCTTCCTATGCCAACCTACTGGCCTACTATCGAATGGATGATAGTGGTGATGGCACCCTTAGTGATGTTGTCGGGGTGAACGATGGAACAATCAACGGTGGAGCAGGTCACGTGCCTTCTGGCGCACATCTGGGTGACGAAAGCAATTACGATTATTCTGGATTAGATTTTTCCTTTTTGGATATTGATGTTAGAAATATAAGCGGTGCTGGTCCTTTTCACATTTATCGGGTGAATCAAACTCCTGCAGACACTGAAGTTTCAGGTTTCAACAACATTGATGACGGAGATTATTATGGAATCTTCGCGCCAGGACTCACATTTGATCTGCTTAGAACTTATCCAGGTGTTGAAACAAACAGACGTATTATGTCGAGAGCGGACGGCACTACGTCATGGGCTGACGCAAGCGGTTTTTTCGGCACGGATCTGGAAAATCAAAGAATTTATGCAGTTGCGCAGCAAGACGGTGGACAATATGCCACGGCTCTTGAGACAACTCCATATCCTAATGAGCAGGGAGCGGGGTATGCGTTAAGCTTTGACGGGTCAGATGATTATGTTGATATGGGTGATGTACTGGATAATGTATTTGCAGGGGCAGATAAAGCATTCAGTATTGAAGCATGGATTTATATGACAACCACAGCAAATAGCAATCAAATTGTTTTTAAATCGGCCAACAGTGTTTGCGGGTCTGACGAAAGACAATTTGGTTTTAGTGTAGGAAGCTCTGGACAGCTTGGGTTTACATATAATGGATCTTTAGCAATTGGAAATCAAAGAACTGTACAAGGGACATCAACATTAGAGGCAAATAGGTGGTATCATGTGGCAGCTATCTATGATGGATCCATTGACACAAATGATGGTCTTGATAGAGTATCATTATATATTAATGGGAAACAGGATGCAACTGTATTGAGCACTACAACTGGGGTTCTTGGAGATATACCTGACGGGCCAGCTCATCTTGCCGTTGGTAGTTTGATCAATTCGGCGGGATCTGCATGTTCAGATATTGGATCTCAATTTGATGGATATATAGACGAAGTTCGAATCTGGAACACCGCTCTGAACATAACGGAACTTCGTCAGAGCATGATTGAGAAGATTGATGCGGGTCACCCTAACTTTACAAACCTGGTGGCAGCTTACAAGTTTGATGAAAACAGTGGAGTATCAGCCGTAGATTTAGCTGGTGGAAATCATGGAACAATCACAGGTGCGATTCCGGTCATCTCGGGAGCTCCTCAGGGTAATGGCAGCTTGTTTAGCTATGATGCTGGCCCGGTTAAGTTTGACACTTCACCAGATGATGATGTGGTGGTGGAGATCGATGATGCGAGTAGCGGGTTCCACATTTATTATGTGGCAGGTACACCAAATCAAACATTGGCAGATGGCTTTAATGCCATCACCGAGACAAAATATTATGGGGTATTTGCTCCGGGCAAGACCGTAGATGTAAGAATGGATTACAATAATGGAGGTAGCTCTGACCCTAACAAGCGAATACTTTACCGTGAAAACGCTGCTGACAATGCAGCCTCCGGTGGGTGGGAGAGACTTTCTGGTCTGATTAACAATGACCCGGCAATAGATTCTTTGTATGCCTTCAATGTCCCATCAGGAGAATTCACCATTGCTGATCTGGCTACACCAAGCTCATATCCGAATTTGACAGCCAATGATCCTGGCGATGCATTGGATTTTGATGGATCTTCTCAATACGTCCAAGGCCCTGATTTATCAGGTAAAATTGATAGCGACTTTACTATAGAAGCATGGGTTAACTCCAGTGCATCAGGCGCACAAAACATTGTTTCTATTGGTAGTAAAGTATCTGCCGGAGATCAAATTAACTTAAAGTTTAGATCAACCGATCAACTCTCAATTACACCGAACGGAGTAAATGGGCCTTCATCAGGTTTGGCAAATAATGATGGTAGTTGGCATCATATTGCTGGTGTTTATGAAGGTACCACCCTTAGTTTATACGTTGATGGTGTTTTTGCAAATTCAATTACCACTTCCCTGAATTTGGATTTAACTCAGTTCAGAATTGGTATTGATGCAGATGATGCATCTCAACCACTTACTGGACAAATTGACGAAGTGAGAATTTGGAACTCTGCGGTTGCAGTAGGCGACATAGCCGCTTACGCCAACACAACTGACATTTCTAGTCATCCTAATTATTCCGATATGGTGGCCTACTACAAATTCGATGATGGCACAGGCTCCACTATTCTTGAAGATGTTTTTGCCAACAATGACGGAACTCTTACCAGCATGGATGAGAATACAGACTGGGTGGCATCAGGAGCACTTGCAGACGCACCAGAGCAAAACGCGCTCAATTTTGATGGTACTAGTGATTTTGTCTCTTTTACTAGGCAGAATCTTTCAGCAGGATTAACCTATGAAGCCTGGATTAATACCACCTCAACGGCAAGCACTTCAGTATATGAAGGAAATCCGGCATTAACTGTCATAGGGGACAATGACAATAGTATAGAAGGCGCTTTCGGTGTTCATGATGGCAAGGTTCGCTATACCCATTGGACCGGGGCAGCAACCACCTTCGATCAAATGGATGGAACTGTTGATGTGAATGATGGATTGTGGCACCACATAGCTGTTACTCATGAAAATGGGTCAAATGAGGTTCGCCTATATGTAGACGGGATATTGGATGTTGTTTCAACAAGCACCATTTATTCCACTGGGATTTCGGCTAATCGAATAGGGAGTAGTTATCTGAGCGGTGGTGGCAATGATAATTTTTTCATTGGTGAAATTGACGAAGTAAGAATCTGGAATGCTGTACTAGATGAAAGCGAGATTAGAAATAATATGTATGCGGGAGACTTATCTCCACTTCCAACATACAGCAACCTACTGGTTCACTACGGATTTAATCAGGGGTCTGACGCAGCAGATAATTCTGGTTTGACAACCCTAACTGATTTATCCTCTTATGGAAACGATGGAACCCTCAACACATTCACATTAAATGGACCCACCTCTAACTGGGTAGCATCGGGAATTTATAATCATACACCTGTTGCTTCTTCCGTTCAGGCTGCCAACATATCTACATCCAATATTACAGACAATTCAGTGGATATATCGTGGACTAATGGAGATGGCCAGAGAAGAATTGTTGCAGTGTTTGAAGGGATAGAAACAGAAATGCCAATCCCATCAGATAATCAATTTTTCCATGCAGACAATATTTTTGGTGGTGGTGACATTGTTGACGGGTCTTGGTATGCTGTTTATAATGGGTACGGAAACAATACAACAATAAATGGTCTGACCCCAGGTACTGACTATACCATTGCAGTACTGGAAGTAAATGGACCACCTACTTACGAAGCTTATAATTCTGGGGCAGATACCGACAACCCATTCAACTTTACCACCACTGGTGGAGCACCATCAAATTATGCCCTCGACTTTGATGGGTTTGACGACCATGTCCTTGTGCCTGATGCCAACCAACTGGATATCACTACCGGAACACTGGAGGCCTGGATAAATCCGTCAACGCTGGATCCAGATGGAGGGATTTCATTTCAACGAATTTTAGCTAAACCATCTGGAACGGCTAATGAAACAAGCCCGTATCAATTGGTAGTGACCAATTCAGGAGCTATTCAGCTGCTTATTGGAGATGGGGCAACATTTCAAATTGCCGAATCGTCAACGGGTTTGGTTCAAACTTCTCAATGGCAGCATATTGCGGCAACATGGGACGGAAGCTTTGTTACGTTCTACTACAATGGAATTGAGGATATCCAAGTCGCCCAAACTGTGTCATCAAACATAAATGCATCACCTCTGATAATCGGAGGATTTAATGGTGCAGATGGTTTCGGTCAAGTGACTGGTCATATTGATGAAGTTAGAATTTGGAATGTTGTAAGAGGAGAAGCAGAGATTCAGGGCAGCAGGGATTTCTATCTTAATGGAAACGAACCCGGTTTGGCAGCATATTATCAAATGAATGACGGTACTGGAAGTACCATTGCTGTAGACTTTTCATCTGGGTCCAATGATGGAACACTCATCAATATGGATGAGAATACGGATTGGGTTTCAGGGCCTCCTTTGTCAGATCCTCCAGCACCTAATCCAAATATTGCGCTAGATTTTGATGGAACCAACGATCATTTGGTTGCTCCGGATGTCGTTGAACTGGGGATTACTAACGGAACATTAGAAGCGTGGATCAACCCGACTGATATTGGTTTGGACGGAAGTTCTGTAAGGCGAGTATTAGCAAAACCATCGAGCACAGGTAATGAAAGCAGCCCCTATCAGTTGATAGTTACAAATAATGGAGCAATTAGGCTAACCTTAGGAAACGGAGGTTCTTCTGTTTCATTCGATTCAAATACGGGTATTGTTCAAACTGGAATTTGGCAACACATAGCTGTTAGCTGGGATGGGTCAAATGTTCGATTTTATTATGACGGAGTAGAAGATTTGGTCGTTCCGCAGGGAGCATTAACCCCAAATACAAATGCGAGTAGTCTGATCATTGGGGGTTTCAATGGAATATCCGGATCTGGACAATTCAATGGGTTGATTGATGAAGTAAGAATATGGGATTATGCCCGTACGGATATTGAAATCGGAAATGATAGAGATTTCTTTTTAAATGGAAGCGAAGCGGGGCTAGTTGCCTACTATCCAATGAGTGATGGCTTAGGCAGTCTTGAGGTAACTGAGTTTACAAATGGAAACAACGCTACATTGACCAACATGGATGAGAATACTGATTGGGTTACCGGGCCGGCGCTAAACCTACCTTCTGGAGGCACAATCAATTTCTTCGAAGATTTTGATAATGGTTTGACAGCTTCTACTGATCCATCATTCAACCTTTCTTCGGGTGTTTGGTTAGCTCAGGGGGTTCAGTCAGCCGCGGATATTGACCCGAATCTGGCAAGAGATAATGTTGGCGATGCGGCCTACATGTATCTTGGAACGGGTAATTATCTTGTATCTCCAAGCATTGTTGACGCAAATGAATTTTCTTTCTGGTACAGAGCTGATCCAGTATCAGCCGGAACCTTTGATTTTGATGTATATGCTTCAAGTGACGGAGGAACCACATTTGATATTTTCTTGAGCTCAGGCTCAACTGATGGAACCACCTACCTGGAGTTTACTCACAGTTTTGGTTCTCCTTATTCCGGCCCTATCCAAATCATTTATACTGGCGGTGGTTCTGAAAGTGGAGTGATAGATGATTTTGCATCAGATGGAACCGAGCTAAGGGCTGAGCTAAGCCTGAGCACTTTGAGCATCGGAAACCAAACCATAGCGCCTGGAACAGCCGATGTTTTGATTTATAAAATGAGAATGGATGTGGCCACAGCAGATGTAACTTCTGAAGGATTCTTCATCACACCTGTTGGCTCATTTGACCCATCAGATATTCAAAACAACAGTATACGATTCTATCAGAGCATTGGCTCAGACGTAGCAGATCCTGTCAATAATGCTACATTCCTTGGATCAACAAATATTGCTTCTGGAGATCCAATCATTCCGGATGGATCTATTGGACTATTATTCACTCAGAATTATGTAGTTGACGATATCGTCTACTATTACGTAGTGTTAAACATTGATGCTGGTGCTACTCCTGGAAACTCATTCAATATTCAGGCACCTGCTCCGAATGATAATTTTGGATTTAATAATGCGGATCAATTCGACAATGGATTAGCTGATGGGGATTTGATTACCATAGGAGCAGGGGATGTGACTCCACCTGAGGTTTTATCCATCGAAGCAAATGACTTGGTAGATGTCCATTCAGATTTTTTGAATTTTACGATTACATTCTCTGAAGAAGTTACTGGTATTGATGCAGGGGATTTTACCCTGACTACCACTGGTGATGCAGGAGCAACCATTCTCACAGTACCTTCAGCGGGGACAATCGTTGATGTTGTTGTTCACCGAATTTTTGGTCAGGGCACGTTAAGATTAGATTTCTCAGCGTCTGCCTCAGGTGGAGTGCAGGATGGTAGTTCGAATGTTTCGGTGAGCAATTTCACCACAGGTCAGACGTATACAATAGATACCTATTGCGACCCAACAGATGGTGATGCACCTCAATCGTTTATTACGAATGTTGCGATAGGTGGAATCAACAATGCGTCTGGCGGCACCACAGAGTACTCTTTCTATAACAGCGTAGGAGTCGCAAATCTCATTACTAACACCATGGGTAGTATTTTTATTGATTTGGATGCAACTACTGCTCCTGCAAGTACGGCCTACTATGCCGTTTGGATTGACTGGAATCAGGATGGTGATTTTGAGGATGCTGATGAGCAGGTCGTTTCAGAAAATACATATTCTGAAGTAGAATCCGCGACACCTCCAAATTTCCCAATTCCGTTGAATGCAGTTCTTGGAACTACCAGGATGAGGGTAGTGACTGGACAATCATCCGTATCATCCTGTGATAATGGGAATGCGAGCGAAACGGAGGATTATCTTGTTGAAGTAGTAAGACCTTCATTCGATGCACCAAGCACACAGACTGCTTCAGGTATCACCTCAACAGAGTTTACCGCAAACTGGGACCCTGCGCAGGGAGCTGTAGATTATTTCATAGATGTAGCGACGGATGCTGCTTTCACGAACATATTACCAGACTACAGCAATGAAAGTAGTGGAGGGTCTACAGGATATTTTGTTTCGAATCTGGATTTTTCTCAGACTTACTATTACAGGGTTAGAGCAGATTATGGGCTTGGGGATATTTCGCCAAATTCGTCAGCAGAACCAGTAAAAACGGACATAGACGTTGAGACTTTAGCAGATTCCACAGCCCTCGTTCAAATCTATCAAGCGATCAATCCTCAGGGACTCAACTGGACTACAGCACGTTTGAGAGACTGGGATGGGGTGACATTGAACCTTGCTAAGACGAGAGTAAGAAGAGTTGATTTTCCTGGAGCAAGTGCATCCGGCGAAATGCCAAATCCATTTGCGCCGGCCTCAGATCCTGATAAGGGAATTCTGGACATGGAAAATGCCTTATCTTCCATGAATAGAATGAATATTTCCAATAATGAGATAACTGGATTGATGGATTTTACTCCAACAGTGATGAATAATCTCAATGTTTCCGGAAATAGTTTGACTTTCGGAGACTTAGAGCCGTTGATAGGTATTACTACCCTGAATTATTCCAATCAGGCAAGCATTCAGTTTGATCCGGAAACGGATCCGGCACTGCTAAGTGTAACTGGAGATTCCATTTTGATTCCGAACACACAAAATTATACAGTAGGAATTACCACCGGGGGATCAGCTAATCAGTATACATGGTACAGAAATGATGTGGCTCTTGCAACAAATAGTGAATTCACAGTAGCTGGTTCTGCACTTGAAATTATCACGATTGACTATGACAACATGGGAACGTTTAGAGCGGAGGTAACAAGCTCACTTGTTCCTGGCTTAACTATCGATGTTGACCCGCAGATCATCTATGCTACCGCTGAAGTTCAGATGCGTCTGACTGATTTTGACAATAATCTACTGACGGGTGAAACATTCCAGGCTGCTCTATTGGAAGCTTTCCGTAGGTCAAAAGGATATGACACGCTGGCCAGAGCCAGTAATGTATCAGCGGAGTTCACATTCTCGAAAATCGTCTTGGGAGATTATTTGTGTGGTATAGAGCCGGATAATGAGGATGACCTTATTCCGACCTACTTTGGAGATGCATTCCAATGGGATGAAGCAGAAACGATCTTTCTCAGAGCGGATGCTTCACTTGATATTGTATTGACTGAGGTACCACCAATTCTGGGCCCTGGAGATGGAGATGGAAATCTGGATGTCCTGATTGAAGAGGACTTTGGAGATAACGCTGGAAGAATTGATGCGAGGAGACGAGCGGCCAAACGTAAGTGCGGATTGAGAAAACGAAGAAGGGGTGGTCGTACAGGTCAGGATGATGATGAATTTGAGTTGATCGCCTATGGTGAGACAGATGATAATGGAGAGTTCCAGTTTGGTTTCTTGCCGGAGGGTACCTACCGATTCTTTGTTGAATATCCAGGTATTCCTTTGGATGATGCGGCTTCCGTACAATTTGAAGTTGGAGAAGCCGGAGTAAGTGATACGGATTTCAAACTCCAGGCATTTGCTACGGAAGATGGAATTGAGATCACCATCGAAAAGGTTCTTGGAGTTATTCTGGAATACTTTAAAGACCTTCAAATTTATCCAAACCCATCAAATAAGTATCTGAATGTTAGCTACAGGCATCTGAAGTCGAAGGATGTAACAGCTCAACTTGTTGACTTATCAGGAAATACCAAATGGAGTGCAGACTTACAGAATGGTTTTGATGGACAAATCAGAATAGATGTATCGGAATTTTCTGAGGGAGTATATATTCTAAGGTTTTATGACAGAGAAAGCCCGAATGAAAATGTGGTGAGCTACAGGGTGATTGTCCGTGAATAATACATCTAATTACCTATAATCAAAGGGGTGGCAGTTTGTCATCCCTTTTTTGTTTTGCTTCAATCCGGTAGCTCAATATACCGTGCTCACGGTATTCTATGCAGCATGGTCAGAATCTAGCTTTAACCTCCAATTGAAAAACCATTTTTCGTCCAAAAGCTATGACAATGAAAGCTAAACTTTTTACCGTCTTTACTTTCGCCATTTTACTAGCGAATGCAACTGTTATCACCGTAGATAACAATGGGAATGCACCTGCTGGTGTAGAAACATCCCTTACAAATGCAATCAACAATGCCTCACCGGGGGATACACTTTTGATTATTCCAAGTTCCTCCACCTACGGCAATATGAACGTGACTAAGCAACTCACAATCATTGGTGTGGGATTTAATCCGGACATGGAAATTCCATTCACAAGCAGAGTAAATTCAGTAACCATCTATACCGCAGCAAGTGGGACAAAAATTATCGGATTGGAAGTGACAAGCACTTTGGTGCTGGGAAATACCGGGGGAACTTTGACAAATGTTGTGATTGAGAATAATAAAATTGACAACATTACCACATCCGGAATTAATAGCCTGACCAATATCTTGATAAGACAAAATGTGATCCGCCCTGCGAGTTCCTTTGTTTACTCACTTACATTAAATACCGCCAATCAATCAAACATTCGAGTGGCGAATAATATCTTTTCTAACACAGGTACAACCAATCAATTCAGAGGTCCATATATCACTACTGGAGGTGTCACTTTTGACCACAATACCTTTCTTGGAACAGCTTCTCAATCGGCTTTCTATCAAATCGTCAATTGCCTTGTTACAAACAACATCTTTGTAACCATCTCACCAGCACCTCAGGTAGCATCTTCAAATATCTTATACAGGAACAACCTTTCTAATGGATATGCATTTGGAAGCATTACTGGTACCAACATAAACATTGAAGGTAACATAGATAATACTGCTCCAACTTTCGTAAATATGGCTCTCTCGACCTATTTATACGATTACACGCTAGAACCCTTTTTAGATGCAGGATCAGCAGGAGAAAATGCTGGTACTGATGGAACCAATCTGGGTTTAGGAGGCGGCACCTCGCCTTTCAAACTATCAGGATCTGTGTTGCCGGTTGTAAGAAGATTTGACTTGCCAGCAAACCTCACAGAGGGGCAAGATGCAGATGCTACAATTGAAGTAACAGGAAACTAATTCCAGTCATGAAAAAGCTACTTTTCACTATAGGGATGCTTATAGGGCTGGGTGAGGTCTATGCCGATGTAGTTGTGGTGGATGCCTCAGGTCTAGGAGATTACACATTGGTAAGCGATGCAATCACAAACACAGCTTCAGGCGACACTATTTATATCGTTGGCTCTGGTGCATCCTATGGGAATGTTTCTATAAGTTCAGAGAGGACATTTATTGGAAATGGCTACTATGGTCAGAGTACTGGCTATTCACCTTCTTCAAGGCTAGGAACTATTACGCTAAACACAGGAGCAGCGAATTCTGTTTTTTCCAATTTGGAAATCGGAGCAATTTCTTTCAACGAAAGCAATGTAAGTTTTGACGCATGTTTGGTGGGAGGCTCATTTACAGTAGGCAGTAGCATTTCCAATATTTCATTTAGTAGATGTCTGTTTTCTTCCACCATAAACATTCAAAGTGCATCAGTAAGCTTTTCGAATTCCATTTTCAATTATCCGAGTGCTGGGAATGGCATCACCATTTCCGGAGGAGTTGGAGCCATATTTGATTATTGCACCTTCTTTGATGGAAACGTTTCACTGGATGCCAGCACTGTAAGCAACTCTGTTGTAAACTCGAGCAGGGTTGGTCAGACACCTACTGTAGTATTGGATGGTGTGGATGGCAACAAGGTTGATGCAGAAGCCAATTTACTCTTCGAAACTTCATTAGGAGCAGATGCATACTTTCAACTTCAATCAGGATCACCTGGAAAGACATCTTCACAAACAGGAGCAGAATCAGGAGCTTTCGGATTCCCCACAGGTCAGCCGGAGAATGCTTACAATTTATCGGGCTTACCAGCTATTCCAAAGATCACAGGATTGGAATTTGAGAGTTCTAGCAATAGCTCATCCAATCTTTCGATCAGAATCCAAGCCACCTCAAACTAGCCTCAAATGAAAAAGATATTAATCACTTTTTTCATCCTTTTTTGTTTCGTTGGATTTGCGCAAAACATCAGCAAAATCTCTGTTGTCCTTTATCAGGATGGAAGTGTAGTTGATACCCAAGAGTTCACTTCATTTACTCCTGCGGCTACTATTGATGAAACGATTTCACTAAACACATCAGCGCTAGATCCGGGTGTATACAGCTTTGCGATTTTTGTTTCTGATGAAAATGACTTGAAGAGCATTCATTCATCAGGTTCTTTCTTGCAGGAGGAAATCATTACAGATGCAAACCTTACTTCTCTTGAGTATTTCGTGGATACCGATCCGGGCGAAGCAATGGGTTCTGAAATTTCAATATCAAGTGCTCCGGAAGTTTCAATCACGGAATCTCTGAGTCTATCAGGGCTTTCTGACGGTTTTCATACCATCTATTTAAGAGGAAAGGACGAAACAGGCAAGTGGGGATTCTATTCATCTCATACAATTTATGTGGAGAATACCATCGGAGTTGGTGATGTAGTGCAGATTGAAGAGCTGGAGTATTTTGTAGATACAGATCCAGGTCAGGGGTTAGGTTCACCGATTTCCATAGCCCCATCCTCAGATGTTTCAACAGTTGAGAGCCTTGATCTTTCTGGATTATCTACTGGATTTCACACCGTATATCTAAGGGGAAAACTTCAGGGGGGATCATGGGGGCCATCCACAGCTACCACGATCTTTGTAGAATCTTCGGTTGGATTGGGAGATGTGGTGATAGTTGAAGCGTTGGAGTTTTTTGTGGACACGGATCCGGGTTCCGGACTAGGAACACCCATCAGTGTTTCTGCAGCAGCTGAAATAACCACAAGTGAGGCATTGGCTACAAGTGGTTTACCAACTGGTTTTCATACAGTGTATTTAAGAGGAAAGCTTCAGGATGGAAGCTGGGGGCCATATTCGTCTCAGACAATTTATGTTGAAGAAGTACAAAGTACCTCAGATCAAATCATTGCTGTAGAGTATTTCTTTGATACCGATCCCGGGGTTGGGAATGGAGTCCCTGTCTCTACCACCTTGCCAACAAACGCAATCAATGAGCTGGTAAATATTGGAACCTCCACTCTGGAACCAGGGACACATATGGTTAGCCTCAGAGCACGTGATGAATCCGGTGCATGGGGACAATACCTCACAACGACCTTTGAAGTAGATCCACTTGCTGCTTCGATACTTGTTGTAAATCCAAATGGAGATGAGACTTTGACGGTTGGAGATACATATGAAATATCCTGGACAGAAGCAGGCATACCTGGTTCAGACCTTATTGAAATCAGGTGGAGCTCTGATGGTGGAGACAATTACTTCATCATAGCCGACGGGACGTTCTCTATGTTTGAGGGAACGTTTGAATGGACAGTTCCAAATACCCCTGGAACAAATAACCTCATCCAGATTGCGAATACAACTCAAACAGTAACCGACGAGAGTGATGCCGCTTTTACGATAGATGCCGCTGAGCCAGCAATAACGGTTCTGACCCCCAATGGCGATGAGACTTTGACTGTCGGTGATCCCTATGAAATCACCTGGACGGATGAAAACATCCCTGGCACAGACCTTATCGAAATAAGATTGAGCACTGATGGAGGGGATAATTATTCCATTCTTAATGATGGAACATTCTCCATGTATAATGGCAGCTACAATTGGACTGTCACAAACAATGTTGGACCAAATAACCTGATTCAGATAGCAAATACCACACAGGCAGTTGCTGATGAGAGCGATGCTGCATTTACGATTAGTGCTGCACCTGTTCCGACTATTACTGTTTTAACTCCCAATGGAGGAGAAAATCTCACTGTGGGAGACGAGTATGAGATCACATGGAGTACAGCCAATATTTCGCCATCTGATCTTATTGAGATTCGATTTAGCACAAATGGAGGAGATACTTATTCCATTCTCAACGATGGTATTTTTTCAATGTATGATGGAAGCTATTACTGGACTGTTCCTAACAACATTGGTACTAACAACAGAATACAAATTGCAAACACATCACTTGCCGTATCTGATGCCAGTGACGGGGTGTTTACAATTCAGTCAGCACCGATTCCATCAGTAACAGTAAACACGCCAAATGGTGGGGAGTCTCTCAAGGTTGGTGATGTTTTTACCATCACCTGGAATGCTTCAAATATTTCGCCATCTGATCTGATTGAAATCCGATTGAGTACGAATGGTGGTGATACCTATTCCATTCTCAACGATGGTATTTTTTCAATGTATGATGGCAGCTATAACTGGACTGTTCCTGATCTTCAGGGTGAAGATAATCTAATTCAAATAGCAAATACTACATTGGGAATTGATGATGCCAGTGACGCTACATTCTCTATTGTACCAAACTATGATCCTCCAACGGCACTTACTGGTACAGACCTGACCTCAACATCTTTTACAGCCTCCTGGACTGATAGGTCAGCAGAGGGGTATTTTTTAGACGTAGCATTTGATGCGGATTTTGAAAATATGTTGGAAGGATATGATAATCTTCCGGTTGGCACTGCAACCAGTCATGTCATTTCCGGACTCCTATTTAGGCAGTCTTACTATTACCGTGTGAGAGCTGATTTTGGAGCTCAGCTTTCTACAAATTCGAATGTGGTGAAGGTTAAGACATTGATTGATGCTGGGACGTTTGCTGACTCTGTGGCTTTAAGACAGATCTTCTCTTCGCTTGGTGGTGACTCTTGGGAACCAACTGTAAACTGGACGACTGACCGATTCAGAGATTGGGAGCAGGTGACTTTTAATGCTACCGGAGATCGAATTCAAACAGTTGACCTTTCTAGTATTGGTGCTGTAGGTGAGATGCCAAATCCATTTTCAGGGGGAGCAGTAGGTGGTTTGAGTGTTGTCACCCAAATGGATCTTTCTAACAATGAAATTTCGAGATTGATGGATTTTACAGATGTGAATATCACTAATCTGGATGTTTCAGGGAATAGTCTAGAATTTGATGATTTAGAGCCACTTGTGGGAATAAGTAATCTTCAATATGCAAATCAAGCTAGCCTTCAGTTTGATGGGTTTACAGGAGAACCCGTAAAGATTTTCCATTTGGAAGATCCAGGGTTGGATATCGTTTCAGGTGGCACAGCCAACAATTACCGATGGTTTAGAAACAATATTGAAATTTTCTCAGGAACAGAATTTAGTATTTCAGGTGCATCGCTGGACATCCTGGATATCGACTACAACAATATGGGAGCGTTCAGAGCGGAGATTACCAACGAGTTGGTGACCGGTCTCACGATAGATGTAGGGCCTCAGACTCTTTTGGCAATTGCCAATATTGAAGTAGATGTGACAGATTTTGATGATGTTTTGTTGGCGAGCAATCTTTCTGCCTATCTATTGCGAGTTACTCAAAGTGGAGGCTATGACACTTTGGTTGACGGTCGTCTGGAGAATGTATCAAATCAGTTCACTTTTGAAGAAATTGTCCTGGGAGACTACCTACTTGCGATTGATCCAAATGATGAGGATAAATACATCGGAGGCTATTATGGAAATACCTTTTCATGGGAAGAGGCAGAGGTGTTGCAGCTGAGAAAGGATTCTGCTGTGATCATTAAAGTCACAGCTGTTCCTACCCCATATGGACCGGGCGATGGCGATGGAAACTTAGATGTACTGATCGAAGATGATTTTGGTGATGATGCGGGTAGAATTGATGCAAGAAGGAGGGCTGCAAAACGCAAATGTGGATTGAGGAAAAGGAGAAGAGGGGGACGTACAGGACAAGATGATGATGAGTTTGAACTAGTCGCCTATGGAGAAACAGATGATAACGGGGAGTTCCAATTTGGGTTCTTGCCAGAAGGCACCTACAGATTTTTCGTTGAATACCCGGGAATTCCACTAAATGATGCTTCATCGGTACAATTTGAAGTTGGCGAGGCAGGAATAAGCGACACAAATTTCAAGCTGTCAGCATTTGCTACCGAGGACGGTATTGAAGTAACAATTGAAGCGGTACTTGGAGTGATTCTCGAATATTTCAAAGATTTGCAGATTTACCCAAATCCATCAAGCCAGTATTTGAATGTGAGCTATAGGCACTTAAAATCCAGAGATGTTACTGCGGAGTTGGTCGATTTGTCTGGAAACATAAAGTGGAGTTCTGAGCTGCAAAATGGTTTTGATGGTCAGATACGAATTGATGTTTCGGATTTTGCTTTAGGCATTTACATACTGAGGTTTTATGATCGGGGGAATCCAAAAAATAATGTGATGAGCTATCGAATTATGGTTCGCGAATAATATTATATCTAATCACCATAGCCGAAGGGAGGATGCATGTCTTCCCTTTTTTGTTTGGTCCTTCTAAGTCGAGATTAGATAGCTCTTTTGAGTCGAAATTTTTTCTTCATTTTCTCTCCGTCTCGATAGATGGTGCATTTAATTTTCTTACCATCTCGGGATTGTAGAAGCTCGTGAATTACTGATAGTGAGTGATATCTTAAGTTTTTCCCGTTGATTACGTGAATAACATCTCCTTTTCTGATATCCGCCTTGAATGCAGGACTATCCTTGTCCACGCTTACTACTTTAATTGTATCTAGATTTTCACCTACTGCATTTAGTGACATACCGCTCATGTCATATTCAAATGCCTCCTTGAAATTCCCCCCTTTTCTCAGATACATTTTCCCAGAAGGGTAATCAAATGTGACATTGAATCGATTTAATAGCTCTCCACCGAAAGTACCTACACGAGCTCCTCGTTTTATCACCTTATTGTAAGCACCATCAAACGGAGCAGAGACTAGCATCTGATTAAATTTGAAACAGTCAATAGAAACAGAATCCATCCTACCTACATACCCTGGAATTTCGCCCGCAATTCCTCTTCCAAGACGAGTAGTTATAGTTTTCTCCGGTAAGTCCATACCATCCAGATAGTTGTAATCTATGAGTGCTGCATGGCTAGCTCCGGTATCTACCATGATGTCCAGAGTTGCTTTTTTGTCTCCTTGTTTTATAGTCGCGTTAATAAATGGCTTACTCCCTCTTATTTCAATTGGTATTTCTGTTGATCGGTTGCTTTTCTTGAATTTTTTAGGATCGATCAGAGTAATAATATTGTCATCATAATCCACATCCACCACGAATCTGGAAAAGATATCATAGCCAATAATTCCATGAACATCATCACCAATACTCTCAGATAACTTGAGGTAATCTTCTTTTAGAACCAGCATGTTCATGTTCGTTCCGATTATACCTCCCGGCAGCCCGAATGTTACCTCGTTTGCAATATATGCTTCTACTGAATCTGCAAGACCTGGACCATCTAGGGTGATTTCTCTCACATAGTTTACATCCAAAATGTCAGCGTAAAGTTTTTCGGTGAGAATGGCATTTTCAACTCCTGTATCTAATATGAATTTTAGTGTTAGAAAGCGATTAATGGTTATTGGAATTATGATCAGGTTGTTGTGCTGCTCAAACGGGATGCTGATTTTTTTTGTATTATCAGGCATCTTGAAGCCAAACTCCTTCTGGCCGGAGGCTGTAGAACAGAGGCAAGTATTAATGAGCAAGATGAATGCAATCAGACTTATGATCGGATTTCGCATATGAAAGTCTCTTATGTATTGAATTACACTCATCTAACAACACGGATAAAATCCAACCCTTATTTGGACTTTAAAAATTAGTCAAACAGATCCTGAATGTCGCTGGGTGAGAGGCTTTTCACGAAACTTTCTTCTACAGTGATTAAATCTGAAGCTAGCTTTTGTTTGTGTTCCTGCAGTTTAATGATTTTTTCCTCTATAGTGTCCTTGGTTACGAACTTGTAAGCAAACACCTTCTTGGTCTGGCCGATTCTATGCGCCCGGTCAATGGCCTGAGCCTCAACTGCTGGGTTCCACCATGGATCCAGCAGGAATACATAGTCAGCTTTAGTCAGGTTAAGTCCTGTGCCTCCTGCCTTCAGGGAAATGAGAAATACAGAGACGTCCGGGTCATTTTGAAAACGCTCGACCTGCTGCTGCCTGTCTTTGGTAGACCCATCCAGGTAGGCAAATGGAGTTTTCTGTTCTTCCAAATAATCAGAAACTATTTTCAGATGCTTTACAAACTGACTAAAAATTAAAACTTTGTGCCCCTTGGAAATAGAGTTCTCAATCATGTAGGTCACCTCTTCCAATTTACCGGAAGATTTGTCATATTCCGGATCTATCATCTGAGGATGGTTGGCAATTTGTCTGAGCTGTGTCAAACCCTGAAGTAGGACCATATGCGACTTACCAATCCCATCAGTTTCTATTACGTCCATGATTTTACTTCGAAAGGCATTTTTTTCCTTTTCGTAGTACTCTCGCTGCTCTTCGGACATAGTACAGTATCGAATATTGATCACTTTTTCGGGAAGATCATCAGCTACCTGGCTTTTCTCACGACGGAGCAGGAAAGGCTTTATTAGTGAGTTGAGTTTTTTTGTTTTTGTCTCATCTCTTTGCTTTTCTATGGGCTTCAGGTACTCTTTCTTGAAATATGCTTCATTCCCAAGAAGACCGGGATTTAGGAAGCTCATTTGTGACCAAAGATCAAGTGTACTGTTTTCAATTGGAGTACCCGTAAGAATCAGCTTTCTCCTTGATTTAAGATCTCTTACCTTTTTCGAAATAAGTGAATCGGGATTCTTTATGGCCTGAGATTCATCCAGAATGATGTAGTTGAAATAAAATTGAGATAGAATTTCTGAGTCTACACGGGTGGTGCCGTAGCTAGTGATTACTATATCATATTTCCCGAATCTAGATGTGTCTTTCACTCGGTTAATTCCGGTATAATTTAGGATTTTTAGTTCGGGTGTAAATTTTCTAGCCTCTAACTCCCAGTTATAAAGAAGAGAAGTCGGCATCACCAAAAGACTTGTGCTGTCCGGGTTTTCGTTTTTCTGATGTTGTAAGAGAGCAAGAGCCTGGATGGTTTTACCAAGACCCATGTCATCAGCAAGGCAGCCGCCAAAGTTGTAATCTTCCAGAAATCTCAGCCAGTTATATCCGGCAAATTGATATGGCCTTAAATCACCTTTGAAGAATTCGGGAACCTGATAGTCTTCCATTTTTTCGAATGAAAGAAGTTTTTCAAGTTTCCGATCCATCGTCACTTTTGCCAGCTCTCCCTCTTTCAATTCCTGCACCAGCGACACGTGAATTTTATTGAGCGTAATGCCATCATCTGTTTGGGTGGAGAAGGCAAACAAATCTTTGTAGCGTTCTATCCATGATTCCGGAATCACACCAATCTCTCCATTTGGGAGTCTAACTTCTGTCTTGCCTTTGAGAATGCATTTTCTGATCTCCTCAAAAGGCACTTCAAATTCACCAAAACGAATTTTTGCTTTCAGGTCAAACCAGTCAACTCCCTCGTTTACCTCCAGATCAATAGTAGACTCACCTACGAAAAATTTCTTGCCTTGCTGATTTTGCTTGATGATGAAATCCTGAAGCAGATCATGATTTCTTCCTATCCAGTCAAATGCAGTCGTTTTTGGGAGTGTTACTCGTGAGTTCCTTAGTGGCAGCCCTGTGGTGGCAAGTTGCTCGATAATTCCTTTTTCGCCCTCATGATCACGGCTGATTCGGTGAAACGTATAAGCATCATTTTGCTTTTCCATCGATACACTCACCTTGCTCAACTTATCCGCATTGAAGTTGTGTTTGCCATAGTCGAATGACAGTTCGAGCAACAACTTGTCACTGTCTGAAGCCGGGGCATCTCCATTTGTATCAAAAAGGGATGCATTGCGAGTGGTTTGAAGCTCACTAACCGTGATTTTAGGTGTTGGCTTTGGCTTATGTGTTATAATCTCAAACCCTTTGGCGTAAACGTCAAATTCAGAGATCAGCGGGCCTACAAATTTCTTGTAATAGGTTTCTTCGATATCCTTTGGGATAAGGATAAACTTCTTTTTTAGAAATGGTTTTAGCTTTCCCCCACTTACAGGTTTTTGGAAGGTAAAAAGTCGGTCATTGGCCACAAGCCAGGCTGGTTCATTGCAAAGCAGATAACTTCCATTGTTTAGAAATTCTACCTTTTCATCCTGAAGTTTAATTGTGGGAAAGTAGTGGGTATTATCTTCGTTTTTTCTGAAATGAAATAGCACGGTTGCCTTTTCCTCTACTACTTCTATTTCCTTCCATGCGGGCTCTCCATCTTTCCCCATTTCGAATAGCCGCTTACCGTGAATAAGCGCCAGAATTTGTGATCTTCTGCGCTCAATATATCCTTCAATTTCTCCCTGAAGCACTTTATCGCCAGTATGCTCATCATACGTTTTGAGGAAAAATTCCTCAGGCTTCATTCGCTTCTTTTGAAAATGATTGGCAACCTGATCTTGCTGAATCTGATCCATCAGCTTGATGATCTTGTAATCGTTTTCGTCTAGCCGGGCGCTGAATTCCTCCGCATTTTTTGAGGAAATATTCTGGTGGGAATAAGACAGTTCACCTTTATCATTCAACTGAACAACGAAAGATTCAATGAGGTATCCGAGATACTCGTGTTCGTAAAGCGAGTAGATTAGTTCAAATGGTTCTTCAGGAGATACTTTCACAGATTTTTTAGATCAGGTAAACTTCGAAAATAGTAAAAATCCCAAAGCTTAACATGATTAAAATGTGAAGAGTTTACAGTCTTATTGTAAAGTATGTGTAGAAAAGGATTTACTGGCCTTCACCGCTGGCTGAATGGATGCCAGCAAGGTAATTGCTATGATGGCTATAACCGTTAAAAAAACGTCCATTATCTCGATTTTAACAGGATAACTGTTCATCACTGCCGAATTCATCCCCATACCGATAAGCCCATAATGCTGCTGGATCAGACTCAGACCAATCCCCAACACTAGCCCCACTGCCGCACCTGAAAAGGCCACTATGCTGCCTTCGTATAGGAAAATATTTCTGATCAGTTTGGTGGAGGCTCCTTGTGCAAACAATACAGAGATGTCTTTCTTTTTTTCTATGACCAGCATGGTTAAAGAAAAGAAAATGTTAATGGAGGCAATGCCGATGATAGCTACCAAAATGAGAAACACAAACAGCTTTTCAATTTTCAGCACCTTGTAAAGATCACTATGAAGCTCATCTCCCAGCTTGACTTTAAATACATCACCCAAGGCATTTTGCAGCTCTTCTTTTACATTTTCAGGGTTGGCATCTGCATCAAGATAAACATCATACGATGTTAGTTTGTTTTTATAGTTGAGTAACTCTCGTGCAAACTCCACAGGCACAAAAACATAATTGTCGTCGTAGTATTTTTCAATGGCAAAAACACCTCCAGGCAATATGTTTAGCACGGTATACATCCGTTCGGGATTTACCACCCCAGGTCCTATATCCTTTGGATAATACAGTTGAAGCGTATAAAAGTCATTTTTTAGACTAATGGACAAATCATACTGAATGCCCCGCCCAATCACGGCATATCCGATACTGTCCCTAACAAGCTCAAACTCACCGGAAACCAGCACATTTTTAATTCCGCTGTATTCATCAAAATCTCTACCTACTCCTTTCATCCTAACCACTCGTTGTGATTCTTTATACCGAACCAGCACATTATCTTCGATAACCTCAGTCACTCCGCGCACACCGTCTACCGATCTTATTAGGTTTATTTGGGCAGAGTCATAAGTAAATGATTTGCCAGAAGATGGCACTACAACCATATCAGGATCGAAATTTCCGTACATGGATCGAAGCAATCCCTCCAAACCATTGAAAACAGAGAGCGCCAGTATCAAGGACATGGTGCCAATGGCAACCACCACCATGGATATCATGGATATGACGTTGATAAAATTTTTCTTTTTCCCAGAAAGAAAATATTTACGCGCTATAAAGAATGGAAAATTCATTCTTCTTCAGCCGGTGGAATATGAAGTTTACTAATCAGGTTGTCAATTTTTGAGGCTTGCTCCTGCGTGTCATCGTGAAAGAACGCAAGCTCAGGGACAATTCTTACCCTGCTGCCAATTTTTTTACCAAGCTTGAGGCGAACCTCACTTTTTATATTGTTCAAGTGATTAAAAACCTCTTCGGCTTTACTTATTGGAAAAATGCTCAAATGAATTCTGGCCAATCCTAAGTCAGGGGAGACAGTGACACCAGTGATTGTGCCCAGCGATGAGCCAAAGTAATGGGATGGATCTTGTTGAAAAATCTCTGCCAGGTCTTTTTGTAATTGCTTTCCGTATTTTACTTGCCGCTTACTTTCCATATATCTGCAAATATCCTAAGATATTGGTTAAGAGGTTTATCCAAATATTCTAATTTCGATTTTAATCTCATTTTACGATAACAAAGACGCTCATTGCTACGGTTTTTTAGAATAAACGATCCCTACCGACTAGTCATCATCTTTTTGATTATGATTCTCATTCGTTTTGGTCAGAGTTATTTTATAGGCCAGGAATCATACTATGGTCTGAAATGGCTATTACTGGGAGAGTGGCTCAATCAGGGTTTTAAGATGTATAGTCAGACTTTTGATTACACAGGGCCAATTGCTGTTTTTTTTTACAAGTATCTAAACCTCATTTTCGGGAGGAGCGAGTTTATTCATTACGGGGTTAGCTCGCTGGTTATCATTTTTCAAGCAGGGATATTTAATCATCTTTTGCTTAAGAATAAGGCGTATGATGAGAATGGATACCTGCCAGCTTTTCTCTATATCATATTGATGGTTTCTGTGCCGGATTTTATGACTCTGTCACCGCAGCTTTTGAGCCTGACTTTTGTGTTGCTAGCGCTCAGAAATGTGTTGCGTAGGATAGATAATCAGGTTACTGATGAGCTATTTCTGAACTCGGGAATTTTTATAGGGGTGGCAACCATGATTTACTTGCCGGCAGTTGTCTTTTTTCTTGTATTCCTTTTTTCATTGATTTTATTTTCATCAGCGGTTGCAAGAAGACTCTTGCTTTACCTTTTTAGTTTCTTGCTGGTGTTCACTCTGTGCGCACTATACTTCTACTGGAGGGGAGATTTTTGGATTTTTGTTGAATCGTATGTTTCGCAAAATCTACTTCTTGCTGTTGAGGCGCCCCTCTCAGGCCTTGAAGTACTGGCATTAGTATCGCCATTCGTTTTGATTCTTGTTCTCTCGGTTTTCAAGACATGGACATCCGGGAGGCCCACCAACTTTCAGCAGAAAATTCAACAGGTAATTTGGCTGATGCTCTTTGGAGCTGTGGCAACCTTTTTTCTTTCCAATGAAAAATCAATGCATGAATTGGTTTTTGGGGTTCCGCCGATTGCTTATTTCTGGACACACTATTTTATGCTGCTGAAGAGAAAGATTTTCAGGTTCATTATGCCGGGTTTATTGATTTTTGGACTAGTAGCTTACTCATGCTTCAGCTATTTGAACCTGGCTAAACCAATGCAAGTCGAAAAGGAAGGTGTGGAGAATTCAAGTACCATGATCTTAGGATCAAATTTAGCTTACTACGTGGATCGTAAGATTCTAACTCCTTGCTTCAATGAGCATTTATCTCAACGAGCATTTGAAGGATTGGATTACTATATCACAGCAGGAGAGCTTTACAAGCTTATCGAGCGTGCAAATCCAGAGTTGATTTTGGACGAAATGAAAATCATGCCTGAAATTCGTGAACGATTTCCCGAGCTCGCCAACAAATACAGGCATCAAGGGGGAAATAGTTATCGAAAGATTAGCAATTGATCTTATTGACCCGTCTCTCGTGCCTCCCCCCTTCGAAAGGAGTGTTCACGAAGGTGTCTGTCAGACTTTCAGCATATTCATAAGCGACAAATCGTGCCGGCAGACAAATAATATTGGCATCATTGTGTTGCCTGGCAAGTGCAGCTAGTTCGGTATTCCAGCATAGTGCTGCTCGTACATTTTCATGTTTGTTGGCAGTCATTGCTACACCATTCCCACTTCCGCAGATCAAAATGCCCAAATCAAAATCTTCGGCCGCAATAGATGCTGCAAGTGGATGCACATGATCAGGATAGTCTACAGAATCTTCTGTGTCAGGACCAAAATCCTTGATTTCATGCCCATTCATTTTCAGGTGATCTATTAATCTTCTTTTATATTGAAATCCGGCATGATCGCCACCTATCGCTATTTTCATGATTAACGTTCTTTGTTTTGTCTGGCTTCTCTTTTTTCTATTCTTTTTGCGATGACTATCCCCAGCTGATACAACATCATCAGAGGCATAGCAATCAAGATTTGACTAAACGGGTCAGGAGGGGTAATGATCGCTCCTAATATTAAAATTACAATAATCGCGTGTTTTCTATAGGCTTTCATCAGGGATGAACTCACAATTCCCGCTTTGGTGAGGAAGTATACAATTACAGGGAGCTGAAACAGCAACCCACAGCCGAGTACCACCATGGTTACGGTATTGATATAGGATGAAAGATCCCATTCATTTTGCAGCATGGACGAGATTTCATAGGTCGCAAAAAAGCGGACGGAGATAGGTGAGATGACAAAGTAGCCGAAGAGAATACCCAGTGTAAATAACACGCTGACCGAAAAAGTGGCACCTCTGGAAGCTCTTCGTTCCTGTGGACGCAAACCAGGCTTGATGAATCGCCAGATTTCCCAGAAAAGGTAAGGAAAACCCAAAATGAGTCCTGCTATGAATGAGACAACAATATGGGTCATAAACTGACCACTCACCGTCCTTACTTGAATTTTGAAAGGGAGATCATCCACGCATATTGCTGGAGTTTTGAGAACCTCCGCTAGTTCACATAGCTTTTGATAGCTCCAAAAATCTACACGTGAAGGACCCAGAATAACCGTGTCGATGATAAAACTCTTCGCAGCAAAAGCCACTATGGCGAAGGTGACAATAGCTATCATGGAACGAATAATATGCCACCTAAGCTCTTCTAGGTGGTCAAGGAAAGACATTTCCTTTTCGTCCGATATCTGATCCAGTGGCATAGTTAGCCTTTAAACAAAGGAAAGTCAGACATCCATTTGTTTACCTCGGATTTTACTTCAGAAATTTTATTATCGTCATCCTTATTGGTAATCACAGTATCGATTAGGTCGACAATTTTCGTCATGTCAGCTTCTTTCAAACCGCGTGTGGTCACAGCAGGTGTTCCTATTCGCATTCCCGATGTAACGAACGGACTTTTATCATCGAAAGGCACCATGTTTTTGTTTACAGTGATATCGGCTTTGATTAGTGAGTTTTCAGCATCCTTACCTGTGATGTCTTTTGTTCTGAGGTCGATTAGCATGAGGTGATTGTCAGTACCTCCGGATATCACATTGTATCCTTTCTTCACAAATGCATCGGCCATTACACTGGCATTTTTCTTCACCTGTAGAAGGTAGTTCATGTACTCATCCGATAATGCCTCTCCGAAAGCAACTGCTTTTGCGGCTATGATGTGCTCAAGCGGTCCTCCTTGCGTGCCTGGAAATACTCCAGAGTCGAGCAGCGAGCTCAGCTTTCTGATCACACCTTTTGGAGTAGTCAATCCCCAAGGATTATCAATGTCATCTCGCACGAGAATCATTCCGCCTCTTGGACCTCTCAGTGTTTTATGCGTAGTTGTCGTTACGATGTGGCAATACTCCAGCGGATCGTTCAAAAGACCTCTGGCTATCAGGCCGGATGGATGTGAAACGTCTGCCAACAAAATAGCTCCAACTTCATCCGCCACAGCTCTGAACCTCTCATAATCCCAATCACGGCTATATGCAGAAGCTCCAGCTATGATCATTTTTGGTTGCTTCTCTTTGGCGACTTTTTCCAGCTGATCATAATCGATCAGGCCGGTTTCTTTGTCAACCCCATAGAAATTTGGCTTGTAAAGTTTGCCTGAAAAATTTACCCCAGAGCCGTGAGTAAGGTGACCACCATGGGAAAGATCAAACCCCAAAATTTCATCGCCTGCATTGAGGCATGCCAGCATCACTGCAGCGTTGGCCTGAGCTCCGGAGTGTGGTTGCACATTTGCCCAGCTTGCGCCAAAAAGTTCTTTCGCTCGCTCTCTGGCAAGATCCTCAATCTCATCAACTACCTCACATCCGCCATAGTATCTTTTTCCAGGGAGGCCCTCAGCATATTTGTTGGTGAGAACGCTACCAGCTGCCTCCAGCACTTGCGGTGAAACAATATTTTCGGAGGCTATCAGCTCAATTCCTTCTACCTGTCGCTTTTCTTCAGCCTTGATTAGGTCAAAAACTTTCTGATCTTTTTGCATGGCGTAAAATTAACTGAGACAGTTTATATCTTAGCTGTTATCCTTAGCTAATATGGCCAAAACTAAAACCGTCTTTTTCTGTCAATCATGTGGAACCGAGTCAGCCAAGTGGGTGGGTAAATGCCCTTCTTGCGGAGAATGGAATACCTATGTGGAGGAGGTCGTGTCAAAAGCCACCAAAAACACTGCTGAGTTTTCTGTGGAAAAGTCAAAACCTGTAAATCTTAAAGAGGCTGGGGAAAGTATTTCCAAAGAGCGCACCCCCACCGGAATTTCAGAATTAGATCGTGTACTGGGTGGAGGAATTGTGGCGGGATCATTAGTGCTGGTAGGTGGCGAACCTGGAATAGGAAAGTCAACCATTATGCTGCAAATGGCTGTTAGACTCAAAAAGAAAACACTTTACGTTTCAGGGGAGGAGAGTGCGGAGCAAATAAAAATGCGAGCAGATCGAATCGGCACCACGGCAGATCAATGTTTTCTATATGCGGAGACCAGCTTGTCAGAAGTCATCAGGCAGGCGGAGAGTATGAATCCAGACATCTTAATCATTGATTCTATCCAGACACTCCACTCTGATCGCATTGAAGCTTCGATTGGATCAATCTCTCAGGTAAAAGAATGTACTGGTCAGCTGATGAAATTTGCAAAGCAGAAAGGGATCCCTATTTTTCTAATTGGTCATGTAAACAAAGATGGGGCGATCGCCGGGCCAAAGGTGCTTGAGCATATGGTGGATACGGTGTTGCAATTTGAGGGAGACAGACACCTTTCGTATCGAATTCTTAGAACCATAAAAAATCGGTTTGGCTCAACATCGGAGCTTGGAATGTTTGAGATGAATGCCAACGGGCTAAGGGAAGTGACCAATCCATCTGAAGTTTTGATTTCACCCCGAGAACCCGGATTGAGTGGCATAGCTCTTGGTGCTACTTTGGAGGGGAACCGGCCTTTGATTTTGGAGACTCAGGCGTTAGTGAGTCCCACGAGCTACGGCAATCCGCAACGCAGTACCACAGGCTATGACTACAAGCGGCTGACTATGCTGCTGGCTGTAATGGAGAAGCGGTTGGGCATTCGATTGAGCAGTCAGGATGTCTTTTTGAATATAGCCGGAGGGCTGAAAGTCCAGGATACTGCGCTTGATTTGGCGATTTGCTCAGCTATTTTTTCTTCGTTTGAGGACGCTCCTATAGGTGAGGAGGTATGTTTTGCAGCAGAAGTTGGTTTGGGAGGAGAAATTAGACCGATCAGTAGAATTGAAAACCGAATTAATGAAGCTGAAAAACTTGGTTTCAAGGAAATCTACATTTCGAAGCATAATTTAAAAGCTAAGGATTTAGGTCAATTCAAAATAAAGGTTCATTCATTTTCTAAACTTAGCGACACCTTCAGACATTTATTCTAGTGAATCCGACTAATAAAAAGCCCGCCATCTTATGCATGTTCTCCGGAGGGATAGACTCCACTGGGGTGCTTCATGAGCTAATGACAAGTGATAAATGGAAGGACTATCCTTTGATTATTCATCACATCCATATTTTCAACAGGGAAAACAGAGCAAGAGCAGAAGCTAGCGCTGTAAAGACTATTTTGAATTATTACAAAGTAAATAGTGACAAAAGATTTTTGGTGACGGAGAGCACTTTTGATACAATGGGTTTCGCCGGATTAAAGTCCGCGAGATATCCCTATGACATGGACGTTTGTGCATTTTATGGTGCCAACGCGGCAGTAGCCAGAAAGGAAATTCAACTTGTAGCATGGGGGAGGACTAAAACAGATGTTGATTCTGGAGGAAATTTTGAAGCTCGGATGAAGAGGATGCAGGATATATTCAGTAGTGTCTGGATTTTAGAAAAAGAGCCGGTTCCCAAATTCATTTTTCCTCTGATTGAGCTGACAAAAGAAGAGATATGGAGTAAGCTACCAGACGATGTTAAAAAACATGTGTGGTGGTGCAGGACACCAATTTATAAAAATGATAAGGCATCTCCTTGTCAAAAATGTGGAACGTGCCTTCAGGTAAAAGACTTTATCAATGGGTGAAAATGTAAATTCAAAACCGACCATACTATGTATGTATTCTGGTGGGATCGATTCCACTGGTGTGCTCCATCAGTTGATGACCAATGAAAAATATAAAGAGCACCCACTAATTGTTCATCATATTCATATAATGAATCGGGAGAATCGAACAATAGCAGAAGCAGCTGCTGTTAATTCAATTTTATCCTACTATCAGAAAAATACAGATCGCAAATTTCTTGTGACCGAGAGCACCTTTAATACACGAGGTTTTGCGCCTTTGAGATCCAATCGATTCCCTTTTGATATGGATGTTTGTGCGTTTTTCGCGGGCAATATATGTGCGGCCAGGAAAGATATTGAGTATGTAGCGATGGGGCGTACCAAAACAGATATTGAATCTGGAGGAAACAACTTCATGTACCGTATGAAGCGCGCACAGGCGATTTTTAAAAGCGTACTGTCACTGGAAGAGGGGACACTTCCTCAGTATATCTTCCCGGTATTGGATTTCTCAAAAGAAGAGATTTGGGACTTTTTACCTGAGCAGGTCAGAAACAACACCTGGTGGTGCCGAAGACCTGTCTATGAGGAAGGGAAGAGGCCAAAAGCTTGCGGAAAATGTCAAACATGTAACGACGTAAAAGATTTTGCCAATGCAGGGGTATGAAGAAATCTTCAATCAGAGAGGGAAGTCCTACCAGCTGGCCATGGAGAAATACCCAGAAGCGAGAGAGGCAGAATTTCAGGCTACAGTCAGGAGACTCAGACAAATCCAACATTCAACAATCCTTGACCTACCTGCAGGTGGTGGGTATCTCCAAAAATATCTGAAGGATAATATCAACTATCTAGCCTATGATTTTTCAGGAGAGTTTAATGACAACCATAACCGAATACAAAAATGCAGAGAATCAAGGATTGAATTAGAGGATGAATCTGTGGATGAAATTGTGAGTTTGGCGGCATTGCATCACATCCTGGCTAGAAAAGAGTTCTACTCTGAAATGTATAGAGTTCTAAAGCCCGGAGGGCGATTGATAATAGGTGATGCAACGACCAATAGTAAGCTGGATAAATTTCTGAATGGTTTTCTTGACGAGTGGAATAGTATGGGGCATAATGGCCGGTTCATTGCCGAGGGCGATCTGCTTGAAATAGCAGAAGCTGGATTCCGAACAGATTATGTAATTGATAAATATCAGTGGAATTTCTCAACACAAAATGAAGCATTGGATTTTTTTAGATTACTGTTTTGCTTGGATCGGAATCCTCCCGAAGAGAAGTTGCTGGATGCTCTTCAAGAGCTTGGGGTGCATGAGAATGATGGGTTTTCTGTAAGCTGGGAACTGGGGTTTATTACCTGCGAAAAGTGACTACTCATTGTCAGTATTCTTCTTACCGCTTCTTCCTGTCAGACTTTTCTTCTTCACGTCATTATCTCGTTGAGTACGCTTGTTTTTAAGTTCTCTTCGTTTCTGACGCTTGATGATTGAATAAATACCATCACGTTTTTTGGTTTTCACTTTCTTTCCAAGGAAAACGTTTGTATCAAGTCCTTTGGCTCCACTTATTGGCGATCTGGAAAGGCCGCTTGCTTCTTCCTTAGCCCGTCTTTGACCAAAAGCGAAATTCATTCCAAACCTCACATCAATGGCTTTTGAATCCGGCACTGAGAAATTAATGATTTGATCAACAGCCATGTACATTTGAACAGGCCCACCCTTTGCAGCGAATGCTGCACCAACATTGAAAAACTGTTGGGGGAGTTTGGTCACACTTGCTGATGCTGTGAAAGCTCTACCAAACTTTTGAGTTACCCCGGCACCATAGAGCATTTTGAATTGCCGCTGTACCATTCTGGATCCTACCGTCACATAGAAATCTGTTTGAGGACTGTAGTGGTAAATCCAGCTACCATGAGCTGTAACGGGCAGCCAACCTTTGTAAGGATTGGTGTTTTCGGTAGTCTCAAACTTGCTGAAGAGCGAATCTTCCATCGTTTGTCGAATATTTTCCAACTCAGCAAGATTGACCCCATTGTACCTAAACGATGTATCGGCCACAGCATGATTTCTTATGTTTTCTTTCCAGCTGATAAAGCCAATATCAACAATAGATCCTTGTAGTTCATAATATCTGTTAAGCTTGTAAGTTCCTCCAATGTCGAGGGCAAAGCCTGTATTCCCATTCATTATTAGGTGCGATTGTAGGTCTGAATCATCGTACCCGTTTTCTTTTTGATAAATATCAAATCCAGATGTTCGCATGGAGGCATTTTTCCACTCAGCATCGATTTGGAAAACTTCACCGTCTGAATTTAAAACTACTTTGGCACCCCCTGGCACACTTGCATTCGCAAAGCCTACGAGGAATTTACCCCTTAACCCTACAGTCAGTTGATCATTGACGGGGGCAGCTATCCCAAGACCGTATTCTCTGAAGTGGGAGGCTCTGAAACCAATTTTGGAAATCTTTACATCATCATTGAGGAAATTGAAGTTACCCTCGGTGAAAATGTATTCTACCATTTCTTTGGGATAAAGAAAATCTCCTTCTACACGTTCATTCACTACGAAACTCAACAGGGGACCTGAGTTTAACCGATACCCAAAGTGTAGCAGGTTCACTTGCACTTTGGTGCTCAGCATGTTTTGATTTTGAAGGTTACCCACAATTTTAGGCACGTCAATCTCGACTCTATCACTATACTTAGTGAAGGCCTCATTGTAGCTCACCTTATTGTTGACATTGACATGTATGCCAGAAATGACCGGCAGCCCGATAAAAAACCTTCCCTCCGGGATCAGTGCCGGATTGATCATGTTATTTTGAAAAGTAGCATTCCCCAAGTGCTGAAATGACAAACTAGTCTGACCAAACAGGATGGTAAATGTGGTTAGGAACAATATGGTGATTACGAGTTTTCTCATTTATAAATCCAGATTGAACTTTCCTCCAATACCAACCTTGAGAGTAAGAGCATAATCTGCTAATATTTTCACATAGATTTCTCTGGAAGTTTGACTCACAGGTGTGTTGAATGTCATTGTGATTTGCATGTAGGAAGCATTAGCAAGTAGATCAACTTGCTCTCCCGTAACAGGTATATCAGTGGTCGCACCATTCGGATCTGTCACCTCGCCATTCACGTTTATGAAAGGCGCATTGATGACGAGATTATCAGCAATTGTGAATAGGGTAACACTATCAGCATCTTTTATTTCAAGTGTCGCAAGTCCTGAAAATGGCAGCTCATTGACTGTAACTACCCGAATGAATGCAGAATCAACATTGTCTAACTGTAGCCCACCTCTAAAACTGAATGTACCTGTTTCCTTATAATTTTCAAGTTTGACCTCAAAAGGAATCTCCATGGCCACATAGGCAGTTATCTGACTGGTTGGCTGTAGATAATTCAGGGTTGTTGTGCTCGTCGGGTTAGATCTTCCGGCTACATCAAACACAAGACGATCTGGAGCAGATGCCAATAGGTTCACCAGGTTGGAATTAGATCGGTTGATTTCTACAACAGTTTGAACGGTTTCACCTGGCGTGGTGGGTGTGGGAGTATTCACATCGGATCCTCCTACAGTGGGTGGATTGTTCACAATATTTCCGGAAAGAAAAACCTGGCTACCATCACTATCATCCACTCCATTGATGCCTGAAAAATCCATTTCCACAGGCACACCGAATGAATTTCTAAAATCGAAAGTGAGTGATGGATTTCCGAATGTGATTCCGTCTCTTGAGGCCTGACTAAAGAAATCAATATCTAGAGATTGATTACCTACTTGCACCACATCTTGTCCAAACTTTCCATAAATCAAACCAAAAGTTTGGTTGCCGTACGTTAGGGTAAAGCGCACTTCTTCCAGCCCTGTAAGGGATTGAGCAGCTGCAAGATTGACAGTTACATCCAGATCAACTGTGAACGTATTTCCTCCAGTCAGTTTGGTTACATGATTAACCAGAGAGGCGCTCTGACTATCAGAATCTACTGGAGCCACGGTGTTTGATACTGTACCCGATATGGATATTGGTGTTCCAGTATTGACATGTGTTGTATTCTGAACGGTGTAGGTGTAATCAATATCGGCGGGAATCTCGGAATCTGTAGCAAAGGTTAAATCTCCAGTTAAGTAAAAAACTGAATCCAGCTCCTCTCCATCATCAGGATCATAAGTAAGATCAAAAGATGCACTGAAGGTTTCCTGACGGGCCGCACCTCCAGGGTATGCGGGTGGACTTGCAACTCCATTTTGAACTATATCACTGATTCGGATGAAATCGTCCGGAGCACTGTAGGTGATGGTATCATAGTACAAAAGTGTGTACAAGGAGGTGCTGTCCTCTTCAAATTCAAGAGAGTCGCCTGTCTGCTTTATCAATAGGTCGCTCATGACATATGTAGCCTCACCCAAAGGAAAGCTAAATACGCCCGTAATGGGAGTAACCTCCAGATTATCGAACTCCAATTCATCTATGTTGCAGGATGCAATTAATGAAACGGAGATCATTATTAACACAAACTTTTTCACCGTTGACAAATTCATCTAAAATTAAGTCTTAATTGATAATATTCTCATTTTTTCGATTAAAGCCTTCAATACCTTGTAAACCACCTGTGTGTAATAGTATTATTCTAAGATTTTTTTCAAATTTATCGGTTTTTATCATATCCCAAACGGCGAAAAAGCTCTTTCCTGTATAAATCGGGTCCAGAGGAATTCCAAAGTTTTCTTTAAACCAATTGATAAAGTCGATCAATTCAGAGTTCACCTTGCCATAGCCTCCAAAATGATATTCGCTTTGAATCAGATAGTTTGATGATTGAATTTGATATGATTGGAGCAATTCAGAAATCGAGGCGTGGATAAAATCACCCTTCAGACTACTGATTCCGATTATTTTTCTATCATCCCGAATTCCTGAAACAAGGCCTGCAAATGTCCCTCCGGTTCCAATTGGAGTTATGAGATAGTCAAAATCAGTCGATATTTCATCCACGATTTCTTTGCATCCATTGATGGCCATTTGATTCGTTCCACCCTCAGGCAGGAAATAATGATTAGGATACTTTTTCAGTAATAAATCTGGATTGTCTCTCCATGTCCTGAAAGTTTCCCTACTTACAAACTCCAGCTTCATACCTCTGCTGTGGGCAAATTCCAGTGTGGGATTGCTATCAACTGCAAGCTCCTCACCCCGAATGATCCCAACCGAATGAAATCCCTGTTCAAATGAAGCGGCTGCTGTGGCGGCAATATGATTGCTATAAGCGCCTCCAAGAGTCACAAGTTTTGAGAGATTTTTTTCCTTCATCAAAGCAATGTTGTATTTCAACTTTCTCCATTTGTTCCCCATTATTTCAGGGTGGATCAAATCATCTCTTTTCACGAAAAGCTGAATTTGTTTTTCAGTCAAAAGAGGGTGAGTAATTTCTTGTATTGGTGTGGGAAGGGTTACCATCGCTTAAATTTACACCCATGACTGATGAACCAAACGAAATAGACGGTGACTTATATGAACATCATCACATTGTAGTAGATGCCGGACAAGATCTGCTGAGGATCGATAAGTTTTTGATGGATCGCCTCCCCAATGTAACGCGCAATAAGGTTCAGGCAGGAATAAAGGATGGTTTTGTGAAAGTGAATGGAGCAGAGGTAAAACCAAACTATAAAGTACACCCGATGGATGAAATTTCTGTGATGCTCCCAGAGCCACCCAGAGATGAGGAGCTTGTTCCTGAAGACATTCCGCTAGATATCGTACTCGAGGATGATCACTTGCTGATTGTAAACAAGCCAGCCGGGATGGTGGTTCATCCAGCCTATCAAAACTGGTCAGGCACCCTGGTGAATGCTTTGGCATTTCATTTTCAAAACCTACCAGAGATGAAAGGGAATGATGGGCGTCCTGGCTTGGTGCATAGAATCGACAAGGACACTTCGGGCCTGCTTGTAATCGCAAAGACCGAGCGAGCGATGAACGGTCTGGCGAAGCAGTTTTTCGATCACAGCATTGAGCGAACCTATTATGCACTGGTCTGGGGGGTACCTGAAGAGCCTAGTGGTACAGTCTACGTGAATGTTGGGCGAAGCTTAAAAGACAGGCGGGTAACCATGGCTTTTCCTGATGGAGATTTTGGGAAGCATGCCGTTACACATTTTGAGTTGATTGAAGACCTACGGTATGTGTCTTTGTTGAAATGCAACCTTGAAACAGGGCGAACCCATCAGATCAGAGCGCATATGCGGTGGATAGGTCATCCACTTTTCAATGATACTACGTATGGTGGTAGCGAAATAGTGAAAGGGACAGTTTTCACTAAATACAAGCAATTTGTCCAAAACTGCTTCAAAATGATGCCCAGGCAGGCATTACACGCCAAGACTTTAGGGTTTATTCATCCGGTGACAAAAAAGAAAATTTTTGCAGACTCAGAACTGCCAGAAGACTTTTCTTCAGTGCTGGAAAAGTGGCGTCATTATATTGACCATACTGATTAAAAAAGGCTCCCATTTCTGAGAGCCTTTAGTGCTTACATTCCTTTAGTTGCCTTTTTCAATTCCGACATTGGATTCTCATGCTCTTTATCTAACCCCACCAGCTCGAGGTTGATATTCCGATATTCCGCATTCTGACGAAAGTCATCCAAAATCTCCAATATATCAGGATGTATAAAATGAGATCTCGATGCATCAATTGTGATGTCACAATCGTCTGGCAAATGAGAAATTGTCTCAATAATACTCGCCTTGTTTAAGAAGGTAAGATTTTCAGAGAGTTCCAGTCTTAGCTTGGTTGTTCCATTGTCATTTGATGTAGTAACTGCATATGGTTTTTTGAAATTGTGATACAAAATCTGAAAAATACCAACAGTGAGACCGAGCAAAATACCGATCAATAAATCAGTGAAAATAATTCCCAAGATAGTCACCATGAAAGGGATAAACTCAGACTTACCAGCTGCAAACATTTGTTTGAACAATGATGGTTTTGCAAGCTTATATCCAACCACAATCAGGATGGCTGCAAGACTGGACAGAGGGATTAAATTCAAAACATGAGGGATACTGATTACTGAAACAAGCAATAGAATACCGTGCATGATCGCGGATAGTTTTGATTTACCACCTGATTGGATATTTGCCGAACTTCGTACAATTACCTGAGTAATCGGGAGTCCTCCAATCATACCTGAGAGAATGTTTCCTGTTCCCTGAGCGATCAATTCTTGGTTGGTTGGGGTGATACGCTTCTGAGGGTCGAGTTTATCGGTTGCTTCCACACACAGCAGTGTTTCCAGTGATCCCACCACAGCAATAGTGGCGCCTATGATGATTACGTCTTTTCTCAGCATGGCGGATGGATCAAAAAGGGTAAACTGGTTTATAAACTCTGTGAATGTACCTGCTACAGGCAGGCTTACCATATGCGTTTCGTCAATGTATAAACTTGAACCTGAAAAAAGTTGATTGATAATAATACCGGCGGTCACCACAACTAATGGTCCCTGCACGACCTGGAAGATTTTGATTTTCTTCATGAAAGGACGCTCCCACAGGATTAGAATGAACATGGATATTACGAAAATGATCAATGCCCCCTCCTGGATGTAATCCATCATTGTTATAAGTTCAGAGAAGGTATTTTCTCCGTCAGGCTGCATAAACTCAAGGTCTCCCTCGGGATCAGCGTCATAGCCTACCGCGTGCGGAATTTGTTTTAGAAAAATGATAATACCAATCGCTGAGAGCATTCCCTTAATAACTGCGGAAGGAAAATAATAACCAATAATACCTGCTCTGGCTATACCTAATAGGATTTGAATAATACCGCTGATAACCACAGCAGCCAGGAAGATAGGGAAGGCTTCTAACTCCTGGATTGCAGAAAACACAATAACAGCAAGTCCGGCTGCCGGTCCACTTACGCCCAATGCTGAGCCACTTATAAGCCCTACTATAATACCTCCGATTATACCGGCTATCACACCCGACATGAGCGGCGCACCTGATGCCAGAGCTATGCCTAAACAAAGTGGTACTGCCACTAAGAATACCACCACACTGGCGGAAAGATCTGATTTAAAATTATTGAATATACTGGTTTTGTTCGAGTCCATCTTGATTTACAATTAGTCGATGAGTTGAAAAATTAAAAAAGTTGAGTCTGGGGTTTAGACTAGCTCGGGAGGAGGCGTGTGTAAATCGATGGATGGAGACTTCCAGTTGAAATGCTGATCTCCGGCAGCATATTTTAGTTTTGAAGTAAGGCTGTCTAGGTCATTCAGTACGTATTCATGACCTGTGGATTTTTCCTTCTCTTTTTCATTGTTTTCTTCCTGCTCCTTTTCTGTATCAATCTCAATAGAGATTAAATCACCATACGCAATGGGGATTTCGGCCACCATAGTGAAGCATAGGATGATTGCGATATACTGTACTGCAAGAATATTTCTCATGAAAAGGTGTTAACTACCAGAAAGCTATGATTGTTCCGGTAGAAGAAAATACTTACGCAAACCTAACATCAGGAGTTTAAATGATGTACGTTCATGAACTAATTTATGATAAATGAGCCTTGAATTCTAGAAGCTGATCAATGTATTCACGATTATTGGCTAATCTCGGCACTTTGTGCTGCCCGCCCAGCTTACCACGCGATTTCATCCATTGATAAAATGTGCCCGGAGGCACCACGTGAATAATTGGCTGATTCAGAGCTATATCCTTGTAGCGCTTAGCATCATAGTCTGAATTAATTTCTCTTAGCTTTTCATCCAGCAGTTTTGTGAACCGCTCCAGGTCGTTAGGATTCCTGGAAAACTCAATAATCCACTCATGACTTCCCTTGTTTCCCTCGCCGATGTAGTGTGGTCCGGCGGTGAAGTTGTCAATGGTAGCATCTGTTTTCTTACACGCTTCTGCGATAGCTACTTCAGCATTGTCGATGATCAACTCTTCACCAAAGGCATTAATGAAATGCTTGGTTCGACCAGATATTTTTATTCGATAAGGGTTGGTACTTGTAAATGTTACAGTGTCGCCAATTCGATAGCGCCAAAGCCCGGCGTTTGTAGTGATGATAATGGCGTAGTTTTTTCCAACCTCCACTTCATCTAGCGAGAGTGTTTTCGGGTTTTCATTGTCCAGTTCGCTGAAAGGCACAAACTCATAGAAAATTCCGTAATCAAGCATCAGGAGCATTTCGCTACTGTCCGTTTTATCCTGAATTCCGAAAAATCCTTCCGAAGCATTATAGGTCTCCATATATCTCATCGTCTTGGATGGGATCAATTTCTTGAAGAGGTCTTCGTAAGGGGTGAATGAAACTGCACCATGAAAAAATACTTCCAGGTTGGGCCAAATTTCAAGAATGTTGTTGGCGCCTTTTCGTTCCAGTATTTTTTCTATCAGCACGATCATCCAGGTAGGAACTCCTGAGATATTGGTCACATTTTCTGAGCATGTGACCTCCACCATTTTATCAATTTTTTCCTCCCACTCATCCATCAGCGCAATATCCAGACTAGGTGTGCGTACCATCTGTGCCCACCAGGGGAGGTTTTTCAGAAGTACTGCCGATACGTCCCCATAGTACGAGTTTGAGTTTTCATCAAACTGGTTTATTTGATGACTACCTCCAATGACAAGTCCCTTCCCGGCAAACATTTTTGCTTCTGGGTAATTGTTGAAATAAATGCTAAGCAGGTCTTTTCCTCCTTTGTAGTGGCAATCATCCAGTGCCTCCTGCGAAACTGGAATGAATTTACTTCGGGCGTTGGTAGTACCTGAGGATTTGGCAAACCATCGAATTTCAGAAGGCCAAAGTACATTCTGCTCTCCCTTCATCAGCCGTTCGATGTAGGGGTAGAGTCCTTCGTAGTTGACTATAGGTACTTTGCTCTTAAAATGCTCGTAATTTTCGATTGTGCTAAAACCGTACTTTTGACCATATTCGGTTTTGACGGATTTCTTCACCAGGTCTTCAAGCAGCTCATTCTGAACTTCATGCGGGTATTTCATGAAAAGCTCGATCTGGTGAATCCGCTTTTTCATTACCCAGCCTAGTATCGAATTGAGCAACTCCATGTATCTAAAATATTAAATCTTTCTCTTCAATTCGAAATGCTTGCCCAGATAAACCTTCCTCACTTGCTCATCATTGGCAAGATCTTCGGCTGATCCGGCTTTCAGCAATTTACCCTCAAACATGAGGTAGGCTCTGTCTGTGATTGAAAGAGTTTCATTCACATTGTGGTCGGTGATGAGGATACCGATATTTTTATTTTTTAGCTGCGCTACGATGGTTTGAATCTCCTCGACGGCAATGGGGTCTACCCCGGCAAATGGTTCATCGAGTAAAACGAAATTGGGATCCACAGCCAGAGCCCGTGCGATCTCCGTTCGCCTTCTTTCTCCTCCTGACAGAACCTGACCCAGATTTTTACGAACGTGGGTAAGACTAAACTCCTCGAGCAGGCTCTCACACTTTTCTTTCTGCTCCTCTTTGGTTTTGTTGGTCATTTCCAACACTGCAAGAATGTTATCTTCTACACTTAGCTTTCTGAAAACAGACGCTTCCTGAGCCAGATAGCCGATTCCTCGTTTTGCCCGCTGGTACATCGGCAGCTCGGTCACATCCTCCTGATCGATGTAGATATGACCCTCATTGGGTTTGATCAGACCTACAATCATGTAGAAGGAGGTGGTTTTTCCTGCACCATTTGGCCCGAGTAATCCAACGATTTCTCCCTGCTTTACCGTAACCGAAATGTCATTGACAACTTTCCGCTTCTTGTATTTCTTAACTAGATGTTCCGCACGTAATTCCATAAAAGAGCTGCAATTTATCAATCAAATCTTATATCTCTCAGATTGAGGATAAGCGACTTGTTGCCCATGTAATTATTTTCTTCCAAATGATAAGCGATATGAAACGGGGTGCCAATTTGTAATTGTTCCAATTTATCCGCCATTCCAAATCCTATAAACTCAAAAAGCCTCGTGCTGTTTTCAGCATGAAGAAAGCCTTTTACGTGTTTTTCCTTGATCACTTTTGGAGTAGTGTCCACAATTACATTTTTTGTGCCAAAGACTGGCGCCATGTTTTGAGGGCCAAAGGGTGCCATCTGGCTCATCACATTAAAAGTCTTGAAAGTAAGTGCAGATAAGGGGATATCTAGGTCTATTTCAATTTTTGGGATCAATTGATCGGGGTGAATGCGGTCGCTCACCACCTCTTCAAAGCGATCAATGAATTTCTCAACATTATCCAGGGGTAGGGTTAGGCCAGCGGCATGGGTGTGCCCACCAAACTGCTCCAGGAGATCAGCGCACTCTGAAATGGCGGAGTGCACATCAAACCCATCGACGGACCTGGCGGATCCGGTTGCTTTCCCCTTAGATTCAGTAAGAATAATTGTAGGGCGATGATAGTGCTCTATACACCTGGAAGCGACAATTCCTATCACACCTTTGTGCCAGTCTTCTTTGAAAAGCACAGTTGATTTTCTTTCCTCTTTAAAATCTGCGATCATTTCGAGAGCGTCCATCGTGATGCTCTGATCAAACTCTCGACGTTCTTTGTTTCGATCGTTCAGATTGTCTGCGAATGCGTCGGTTTCTTTCGAATCTCCGATTAGCAGGTTTACAGACTCCTTTGCATGGGTTAGTCTGCCAGCAGCATTGATTCTGGGACCAATGGAAAAGACCACATCCGAAATAGAGAATTCATTCTTCTTACCACTGATTTCAATCAGCGATTTTAATCCTGCCGATGGAGCTTGGTTTAGTTTCTTTAATCCATAAAAAGCCAAAATTCGATTCTCCCCAACAATTGGGACGATATCGCTGGCGATGCTCACAGCCACCAGGTCGAGCAGGTCAAACAGCTTTTCTTTTTCAATAGTATTCTGCTGGCAAAAACCTTCCAGCAGCTTGAACCCAACGCCACAACCAGACAACTCTTTGAATGGATAGTTGCAGTCTTTTTGTTTGGGATCCAGAATGGCGAATGCATCAGGGAGCTTGTCACCAGGAATGTGATGGTCGCAAATAATCAGGTCGATCCCTGCCTCTTTGGCTTGCCTGGCTCGATCAATGGCTCTGATTCCACAATCCAATGCGATGATGAGTTTGAAACCACGGTCTATGGCGTGATTGATTCCCTTTTCAGAAATGCCGTACCCTTCAGTGTATCTGTCAGGGATATAGAATTCGAGCTGATCTGAAAATTGCTTTAAGAAAAGATAAATCAGACTGACAGAGGTGGTGCCGTCCACATCGTAATCACCATAGATCAGGATCTTCTCTTTGTTGAACACAGCGTCAGTCAACCGATTGACCGCAGCATCCATATTAAGCATCAAGAATGGATCATGAAGCTTAGAAAGTGAGGGGCGGAAAAACTCTTTGGCCTGATCGAAAGTTTCGATTCCACGCTGAATGAGCAAAGTGGATAGGTAGTGGTTGATATTGAGTTCTTTGCTCAAGTTTTCAACAATCTCCTGATTTGGTTCGTCCTTATATACCCATCTTTTTTCCACGGGATGAAGTTATAAAATTGAACTGCAAAATGATGGATATTGCGCTATATGATACTGAATGTTTATTTTGTGACCTCTAAAGCGAGCTGATGAAAATTGCACTCAATGAAATATGGAATTTTTTGAAGATGGTCAACACCAAGGAGCAGGGTTGGTCATATTCATTGTGTGCGGGCAAAGTAAAGATTGACTCCATCACTACAGAGACCATGTTGGCGCTCAAGGAAGATGAATCTTATGATACGGAGTTACTCCCATCCATTTTTACATTTCGGGAAATTTTGTGGCAGCCGGATGTATTCACAGAAGCTGGGATGAGCATCCCTTCACTTAGAATATTAAGAGCCTTTTGCGATGAGGCGTGTTCGGAGATGGAGGAAAATAAATCGCAGGCTACTCAAATCTATATGCCACTGATTAAGGGGATAGGTAATTGCTGTGGGAAAGCGATGGATGCGTTGGAAAAGGAAAAAGCAGACGTGAAGAAAATTCTTGGAGATTTCAGAACCTGCGCTTTCCCAATCATTAAATTTTTTATCTACCACCCAAAAAACAGACACGACTACTTTCAGGATGCTCAAAATCGCCTCAACTATGCTGTAAAAATCATGCTGACCCAATTTTACGGACGATACACCGAACTGGAAGATCCATTTTGGAAGGTTTCCTTTTCTAAAACAAAAGCAAAAAAAGATACGGAACCTAAGTCTGAGGAACAATAGCTTTGCATTTCCAGTTTAGCATCAGACATGGCAAGGAAAGAACCAAAAGAGTTACCTGATCGAAGGAGGTTTTTACTCAAAAACCTTTTGCGGGGGTTCGTATGGTTGGCGGTTATTGTTGTTGCGTATATCTACGCTAGAAAAAATTATGATTTCAATCTAGAAACAGTCTTGGGCCCGGTGTACGATCAGCCCACTATCGTTTATCTGATTTTTCTGGGTTCTGAAGTTATCTTTGGAATCATCCCGCCTGAGTTTTTCATGATTTGGTCGCTGAGGACAGAGGTGCTTGCAAATTACATCAACAATATCATTGCTTTATCTGCTATCTCATATGTGGCTGGAATCATTGGATTTGGGATCGGCGCATATTTAAAAAACACCCGTTTTTATCGCATTATGAAAGTCAGGGTTTTTGGAAAATTTGAAAAGCATCTAAACAACTACGGTGGCTTCCTGGTTGTGGTGGCAGCACTGACTCCTCTGCCCTTTTCGGGAATTGCAATGCTGGTGGGATCAGTACATTATTCGTTTAAAAAATATCTATGGTTTTCGCTTTTTAGGTTCCTCCGGTTTTTAGTGTATGGGATTATAATTTGGGAAGCCAACATCTTCTAATATGAGTAGAAAAGGCATTTTATTGGTTAATCTGGGCACACCGGATTCTACTTCCGTTCCTGATGTAAGGAAATATTTACGAGAATTTTTGATGGACAAGCGAGTGATTGACATCCCTTTTTTTAAGCGATGGATGCTGATCAACTTCATCATTGCTCCTTTGCGAGCGCCAAAATCCGCCAAAGAATACGAAAGGCTATTTGATGAGAAAGGCTCTCCATTAAAGTACTATGGGTTTGAAGTGAGGGATAAGCTTCGCAACCTGATGGATGATTCGTATCAGATTGAGCTAGCCATGAGGTACCAAAGCCCGTCAATAGAGGAAGGTTTAAAGGCGCTGAAAAATTGTGGATCTATCCATATCATCCCACTTTTCCCACAATATGCCTCAGCAAGTACAGGATCAGTTCAGGACAAGGTGATGGAGATTGTGAAGGACTGGCAGATCATTCCTGACATTAAGTTTACCTCACAGTTTTTTGAAGAAGAATTGTTTTTGGAAACGATAGTGGACAATGCCAAAAAGCTGATGTCAGAGACCGGATATGATCACTTTCTGTTTAGCTATCACGGCATTCCGGAGCGTCAGATTACCAAGGGAGACATTGACAACACTTGTCAGTTTGGATCTTGCTGCGATTCGCTGACAGATAAGAATCGCTACTGCTATCGAGCGCAGTGCTATGCTACCACGAGATTGCTGGCTGAAAAATTGGATTTGAAGGAAGGTGAATATTCTGTAAGCTTCCAATCCAGGTTAGGCAAAACACCTTGGATCAAACCATACACGGATGAGGTACTGGAGGAGCTAGCAAAGCAAGGAAAGAAAAAAGTGCTGGCCTTCTCACCATCCTTTATTGCGGACTGTCTGGAGACTACCGTGGAAGTAGGAGAAACATATCAGGAAGATTTCATCAAAGCTGGTGGCGAGCAGTGGGATCTGGTTCCCAGCCTGAACGCCGAAGATAAATGGGTGGAGTGTTTGAAGAAGATGGTTCTTAGTCCTTAAATTAAGGCTCTATGATGGGAGGCGCTGGCCATATTGCTGATATGAATAAACGAATCAAGTATTTAAATAGCTTGATTCGAAGAAAAAGGCTGGCTGATAATAAGCTCCTGAAAATGCCGATTGGTAAAAACTCTAAAATTGAAGTCAAGACCTACTTGACGGAGAAAGAAAAGCTTATCCTAAGCAGAAGGTATCTTGAATATTACAGATTCGAAAGGTTAAAAAGTATAAGAATTGCCCTGCTTTCAATAGTCTTAACCGCTCTTTTTGTAAGCGGATTGGTTTATGCTTTTATGGCATTAATCTGATATCACTCCTCCAAAAACTCCTCATCCTTCCAGTCAAATTCAAAGTTGGAGGTTTTGTTTTCCACTCGCTGCATGTTCCAGTACACAACGATCCACAGTGAGCAAAAGATCACGATAATGCTCATGATGAAAAGTGCACCTCCGTCATCATTGACAATGAAGCCCAGCTTAGTAAAGTGCAGAAAGTTGGCCGCACTGATGATGCTAAGTGAAATGATAGCTCCTAAGATGTAGTAGTTAGTCAAGAGAAAAAAGGTGGCGGTAGTCTCGATACTCGCGATCAAAAACCTACCCCAGGGTTCCCAGCCGATCTGTTCAAAAATCCAGACACTTTCTTCGGCCCCACTAAACTTAAAAGGTAGTGTTTGGGCCAGAATGATGGCTACAATAAGCCGCGGGATAATGTGAACAAGATCCCTGACCTGAAAGAAATAAAATATTGGTTTTAACCTCATACAGAAGTAGTCTCCGGCTGATATAGCTCCGCAAGCTTCTCAACCGCATAATCCACTTCTTCTAAGGTATTGTATTTACTAAAAGAAAACCGAATAGCTCCTCGATTTTGATCCCTATTTAGCTCCGCCAAGACATGTGATCCAATACTTGACCCACTACTGCATGCACTACCACCGGAAGCAGAGATACCTGCAATATCCAGGTTGAAAAGGAGCATGTCATTATCGTCATTTGGAGGCAGACACACATTTAAAACAGTGTACAAGCTATTATTCAGATCATCGGACACACCATTGAAAGCTATCCCATCAATGGTAGACTTCAGCTTTTCGATCATGTGAGTCTTCAGTCCTTCAATGTGTTTGCGGTGACCTTCCATATCGGAGTAGGCAATTTCCATTGCTTTGGCAAGTCCTACTATTCCGTATACGTTCTCCGTTCCACCACGCATGTTGCGTTCCTGCGCTCCTCCATGGATGAACGGGTGAATTTTATTTTCGTGATTGATGTACAGAAAGCCTATTCCCTTTGGACCATGAAATTTGTGAGCAGACCCCACAGCAAAATCTAGGTTTAGCTTTCGCATGTCGTGGGTATAGTGTGCCATACTCTGCACAGTGTCGGAGTGGAAGCATGCACTATATTCCTTACACATTTCTCCCACCTTTTCAATGTCCAAGAGGTTGCCAATTTCATTGTTTGCATGCATCAAAGTCACCAAGGTATTGGGATTACTTTTAAGCAAACTTTCCAGGTGATCGTAATCCACCTGACCTTGATCGTTGAGGTTTACATAGCTTATTTTGATACCTCTTTTAGCTAGAGACTCCACCGTATGCAAAACCGCATGATGTTCAATCTTGCTGGTGATAATGTGCTTGATGCCCTTCTCGCTGACCGTGCATCTGATTGCAGTATTGTCTGCTTCGGTACCACCAGATGTAAAGAACACTTCCGCCGGGGCAGCATTGAGTAAGTCCGCTACTTTTTTTCTGGAGCGCTCAATGGCTGTTCTCACCTGTCTTCCATGTGAGTGGATAGAAGATGGATTGCCAAAATGCTCGAGCATATAAGGCTTCATCGCCTCAAATACGTCCAGATCAATTGCCGTGGTGGCCGCATTGTCAAAGTAAACCTTCATACCAAATCAAGTTTTATCCAGAAATCACTTCCTTGATGTCCATCATCAGTTTTTTGGCTAAATGCTCTGCCGTATTCTGACTTTCAGACTCTGCAAAAATACGAATAATCGGTTCAGTATTCGACTTTCTCAGTTGTACCCATTCCTTGTCAAATTCGATCTTCACTCCGTCGATTGTATTGATGGGCTGACCTTTGTATCGTTCTTTTATTGCCTCGAGCACCCCGTCCACATTGATTTCGGGAGTGAGCTCAATTTTATTCTTCGAAATGTAGTAGTTGGGATAAGTAGCCCGCAGCATGGATGCACTCTTTCCAAACTTGGCCAGATGGGTTAAAAATAGTGCCACACCAGCCAGCGCATCTCTTCCATAATGAAGGTCGGGAACGATCACACCGCCATTTCCTTCACCACCGATCACCGCATTGGTTTCTTTCATTTTAGCCACCACATGCACCTCACCTACAGCTGAGGCATTGTATTCGCATCCATGCTTCTCCGTCACATCTCGCAATGCTCTGGTTGACGATAAGTTAGAAACCGTGTTTCCCTTTTTCTGCGAAAGCACATAATCAGCAACAGCTACAAGGGTATACTCTTCCCCAAATGGCTCACCATTTTCGCAGATAAGCGCCAGCCTATCCACATCCGGGTCTACCACAACACCAAGATCGTAATTGCCATTTTCCAGTTCACTGCAGATTTGCTGCAGGTTTTCCGGAAGTGGCTCAGGATTGTGAGGGAAGTTTCCGGTTGGCTCACAGAAAAGCTCTTTCACTTCTACTCCCATTTGCCTTAGCAGTGGAACAATGGATACTCCTCCTGTACTATTTACGGCATCTACCACTACTTTAAATCCAGCAGTTTTGATCGCTTCTACATCCACCAATGGATGCTTCAGGATTTGTTCGATGTGATAATCGATGTAGAAATCATTGGTGGTCAGCTTTCCAAACTTTCCTGACTGAGCAAATTCAATAGCTGATGATTCCGCATAATCCAACACCTTCTTACCTTCTTCAGCAGAGATAAACTCGCCTCTGTTATTTAAGAGTTTCAGCGCATTCCACCCTGCAGGATTGTGACTAGCTGTGAGGATGATTCCTCCATGAGCTTTTTCAGCAATCACGGCCATTTCTACTGTTGGCGTAGTGCTCAACCCTAAATCCACCACATCAATCCCCTGATTCACCAGCGTATTGGCTACAAGTTGAGTAAAAGATGCTCCCGATGGGCGAGCGTCTCTTCCGATAATGACTTTTGGTTTTTTGTGTGCGTCTTTGAGCCAGGCGCCATAGCCGGCGGCAAACTTGACAACATCTAAGGGCGATAAATTGTCTCCGGCTTTTCCTCCTATCGTTCCACGCAGGCCGGATATTGATTTAATTAATGTCAAAGCGTTCTAATTTTTAAGCGGTGCGCAAAGATAGAAATGTAGGCAGAAGTAAAAAGCCTTCTGGTCAGAACTTGGCCAGCACCTTATTCACCTCTGAATCAGGGTTTCCACAGTCCTCTCCGGGCTTCACTGTTTTCCCGCAAAATCCACACGACGCACCTTCTTTGTTGAGGTAAGGGTTTTGAGAAGCGCATGTCCCCTTAAATTCTCCATCCTTTTTTAGCAAAATGCGGATAGAAAGTCCCACAAAAAACAAAGCGAAAATTCCAATTCCTAATAATACTACCTGCATTCGTTCCGATTTTGATACAAAATTAGCCAATTTGCGACTGTAGTTGATGAACAAGTTGACCTTAATAATAATTCACAATCCCCCCTGTAGTCCCCCCGAGGGGACACATCAAGCATTTAACTTGTTGAGGAAATTCCCCCTTTGAAGGGGGAGTGAGATGGACTTGTGTGATGGGAGGGGGATGTAATAAATAGCTGATTTAGAATGACTGAAAAACCACTTTCCACTCCAGACCCAAACAGAAAAGCCAAGCTCGAAGCATTTGATCGACTGCTCACGATCATGGATGAGCTGAGGGAAAACTGCCCGTGGGATAAAAAGCAGACAATGGAGACTTTGCGCCATCTCACCATTGAGGAAACGTACGAGCTATCTGATGCGATCATTGAAAATGATCTGGCGGAGGTAAAAAAGGAACTAGGTGATCTGATGTTACACATGGTTTTTTATGCACGGATTGGAAGGGAAAAAAAGGCTTTTGATGTAGATGATGTGCTTAATGCTGTTTGTGATAAGCTAATCAACCGTCACCCACATATTTATGGAGATGTGAATGCAGAGGATGAAGAAACCGTAAAAGCTAACTGGGAAAAAATCAAACTCAAGGAGAAGGGAAATAAATCTGTGCTTGGTGGTGTGCCAAAATCCTTACCGGCTCTAGTAAAAGCAATGCGTATTCAAGAGAAAGCGAGGGGCGTGGGATTTGACTGGGACAACCAGGAGCAGGTGTGGGAAAAGGTGCAGGAAGAGATGGGGGAGTTTCAGCAGGAAACAGACAAGGAAAAGCAGGCCGGCGAGTTTGGCGACCTTCTATTCTCACTGATCAACTATGCCCGATTTGTAGATATCAATCCGGAAGAAGCACTGGAGCGCACTAACAAGAAATTCATCAAACGCTTTCAATATCTGGAAGCTGAATCCAAGAAGGATGGAAAGAGGCTAGGAGAAATGACCCTGGAAGAGATGGATGAATATTGGGAGAGGGCTAAGTCGATTTGAAGATTTGGAGATTGATTCGATTTGAGGATTAGCGATTAGATATTTTGAATAAAGAAAAAATAATCCAGATTATGAAAGGGAGACATTTGGTCATTTTCCTAATTATTCTAGGAACTGGTTATGGATCAATAAAAGGGCTTCAAGAGCTTTTAGTAGAGCCTGAATTATGGAATGAAAGTGATAGCGAAATCCTAGTCAAAAAGTGCCTCAAGGATGCCGATAAAACTGCCATTAATTATCCTGTTGTTACAAAAGAGTATTGCATTTGTTCGACTAAAAAAATTCAAGAAAAATTCTCTAAACAAAAATATTTACGAATCTCAAGTGAATCAACGGAAAACCAATTTCAAGAAATTATGCCTGCGATTGAAGAATGTTATATTGAGCTGAAGGATAAGATCAACGGCCAAAAGTAAATCACCAAATCGAATCAATCTTCAAATCGAAATCACTCCTCAAACGCCCACTCGATCTTTTCTTTCATATCCTTCACTACAATGCCTTCAGCCTTGAGCTCGGCGCGTAGCTTATCCACCCGCTCAAAGTCACGGTTAAACTTAGCATCCTTATACTCACCCAGGATCGTTTCGATCAGCGCCTTGTAATCCACATCAGCTTCTACTTTCAGTCCAAGCACATCCTCTGCAAAACCGAGGAAAGTTTCTTTCATCCGCTTGAATGTCTCCTCACCGATCTCACCAAACTTCAGCTGTCCGGTGTGTAAAGAGTTGATCTTCTTTACCAGATTAAACAGATGCCCGATTGTCAGCGCCGTGTTGAAGTCGTCGTTCATTGCATGGTAGCAGTTGTCGAGCATTTTATTGATTTGCTCTACCTGCTTCTCATTCAGCTCGCCATCGTCTTTCGTCCACTCCATTTCATGCATCAGACGCATGCCATTGGCCAGACGTACATATCCTTTTCGGGATGCCTCCAATGCGTCATTGGAAAAGTCGAGCGTACTCGCGTAATGTGACTGCATCATGAAGAATCGGATGGTCATGGGGCTGTAGCCCCTTTGCAAAAGCTCATGATCACCAGCCATGAGTTCACGAGGCAGGAAGGAGTTGCCGAGTGACTTACTCATCTTCTGTCCATTCACTGTTAGCATGTTGGTATGCAACCAGTATTTTGCGCCACCTTTCCCATGGGTGCCGGCATTTTGCGCAATCTCACATTCGTGGTGCGGAAACTGCAAGTCCATGCCACCACCGTGAATATCAAATTCTTCGCCCAGGTATTTTGTACTCATCACCGAGCATTCAAGGTGCCAACCGGGGAAGCCGTCACTCCATTCAGTCTTCCAGCGCATGATGTGCTCGGGAGCAGCTTTTTTCCAAAGGGCAAAATCCAATGGACTTCTTTTATCACTTCCACCATCCAGATCACGTGTTTCGCTGAGAAGGTCTTCAATCTTACGTCCACTCAGGATACCATACGAGTTGTCGTTTTCTTTATGATATTTCTCTACGTCAAAGTAGACTGAACCATTGGATTCATAGGCGTACCCATTCTCAATCAGCTTCTTTGTCATCTCGATTTGCTCCATCAGGTGACCTATGGCTGATGGCTCAATATCCGGTGGGATAGCATTGAACAGGTTCATCACATCATGGAAATCATTGGCATACATCTGCACGATTTCCATCGGCTCCAGCTGATCCAGTTTGGCTTTCTTCGAAATCTTATCTTCACCTGTATCTGAGAGGTGTCCCACATCCGTAATGTTGCGAACATAGCGTACTTTGTACCCAAGAAATTTCAGATATCTGTAGACCACATCGAAACTCAAAAAAGTCCTAACATTTCCGAGATGAACATTGCTGTAGACAGTAGGCCCACAAACGTACATTCCCACATGTGGTGGATGTAGTGGTTGGAATTCTTCTTTCTGTCTGGTTAGGGTATTAAAAACTTTGAGTTTGCCTATCATGCGCCTGTTTTTCGTGCCACAAAGAAAGTCATTTACCGAAAAATTAACATCTTGGTTGCTGATTCCTTTTTTACTCCAAAAAATTCCTTTTTTCATTCAATTATGGATTTATCATTTGATAATTAATGTTGTAGGTTAGTGGTGTTTTACTATCGCCACCATGAAAAACGTACTTGCTGGTATACTTTTTTCATTGGCTATAGGTGTATCCTATGGTCAAAATGTCAATGCCCTCATCGCCCGGGCTGAAGAAAATCTGGAGCAAAATCATTGGGAGCAAGCGTCCCAGAATTTTAAATATATTCTGGAAAATCATATTGATGATCTTACCTATCATGAGCGTGCCAACATCTATAACAACCTTGGATTTCTAAATCTTCAGCTGCTAGATCCCTTCGAGGCAGAAAGCAACTTGAACCTTTCCATCCTGTATCATGAGGAGGCAGGAATTCCAAACCAGAAAGACTATGCGGATGCACTTCTGAACATGGGCATCTTGTATAAGGAGCAGGTTGAGTATGATCTATCAAGGCGATACATCCAAAAGTCATTGGACATTTTGGACCAATTGCCTGGAGATAAAACAGACTATTGGATTGCGCGCTCAAAGCTCGCCTTCTTATACGAGGATGCAGGCTCGTATACACTGGCGTTGAGTATCTATAATAACTGCTATGATCAGTTGGTCGCGAGTGGCAATGATCTCTCTCCGGATTTCGCAGAGATATGTATGCATAAGGGGCGGATTTTGATTTTTACGGGTGACCCGATCGAAGGTGAAAAATTTATTAATCTGAGCACAACAATTTATGAATCCCTTGGTCCTCAGTATGCCGTGGAACAGGCAGAATCTATGGAGCATCTGGCTATTTTCTATGAACGTATGGGTCGATATGGGGAAGCAGAAAAGACGTTACTTGAGGTACTGAGATTAAAAAGAAGCATTCCTGATGAGGCAGATATTCTAATTATTGAAACACTCAACGATTTGGGGATTCTTTACAATCAGCTTGGCAATAATGAGAAGGCCGGTGAGATGTTCAGAGAGGTGGTGAAGGAGAGCGAGGAAAATATGGGCACAAACCACCCCTTTTATGCGACTGCAAAAAATAACTTAGGAACGCTCGCTTTGGCGCAGGGCGATGTGACAGAAGCTCGTCAAATGTTCATTGATGCACTTGCCACATACAAAGCCAAGTTCGGAAGCAATCATCCTTACTATGCAAATACACTTAACAACCTGGCACGGGTGGAGCGCAAGCTGGGCAACAACGTAAAGGCGGAGGAGTATTACATGGAGGTGCTGAAAATAGATGAAAAAATCTACGGAAAAGATCATCCGGACTATGCCACCACCTTGATAAATGTAGGTGTATTGTATAGCTCGCTGGGTAGAGAGGCAGAGGCTGAGCGATATTACCGAGAGGCGGTAGACATTCGCGAACGGGTGCTGGGAGTAAATCATCCGGGCTATGGAAGTGCCCTGGAATACATGGGCATGCACAGTCTGGCTGTCGGCAATGGAGATGATGCTGAGATGTTTTTCAGGAAGTCGATCAAAATCCAAATAGATCAGATTGGGCTCCTTTTCCCGATTATGACCGAGCAGGAACGCCAGGCATTTTTCCAAAACATCAAAGCAAACATTGAACGATACAACTATATCGCTTACGAATTGCTGGATGAAAAACCTGAGCTGATAAAAATCATCTTCGATTTTCATATTAAAACAAAAGCAATTCTTTTCAGCACTTCAGACAAGGTTCGTGAGAATGTTTTTGAGAGCCCGGACGAGGATCTAAAATCACTGTACAGGCAGTGGCAATCTGACAAGCGCATGCTGGCGAGCTATTATCAAATGGGAGTGCAGGAGCTGGAGCAGCTCAATGTGAACCTTGGTTATGAGGAAGCGAAAGTGGAGCGTCAGGAGAAGGAGCTGATGCAGCGGCTGGAAAATTTTGAAGGCTCACTTCAGAAGGTGGATCAAAACTGGAAGACCGTTCAAGATTACGTTAAGAATGGCGAAGCGATTGTTGAAATAATACGAATAAAAGAATTTAAATCACTGACCAGGACCGAGGGGACCTTATTTGGATTTACTGATTACACAAAATATCTGGCAGTGGTTTTTAATCATGGGGAGGCTGAGCCGCGATTTGTTGTGATGGGCGATGACTTTAAAACCGAGGAACAACACTACACCAAGTATAAAAATGGACTTCTTTATGGAATAGAGCAGCAAGAAACCTATGATGTGTTTTGGAAGCCGATTGACGAAGTTTTAAAGGAGGTTAGTACTGTACGGGTTTCGCCTGATGGCATTTATTATAAAATGAATCCCAACACCCTGACAACTCCTCAGGGAAAACATTTGATAGACAAATATTACATCACCTATCTAACCAGCTCAAAAGATTTGTTCAGAGAAGAAGCTCAGATCTTTAATAAAAAATCCTATTTGTTTGGCAATCCAAACTTTAATCCCGGAAATGGAGCCGATAGGTTGAACCTGGCTCAGCTGCCCGGCTCTGAGGAGGAGATAAGGCAGATTGGAAACATTCTTGATTTTGGCTGGGACGTAAAAACATACTTGAAAAGTGATGCTAACGAGCTTAAAATAAGGTCAGCTTATAACCCTACCGTGTTGCATATTGCCACACACGGATTCTTCGGTGACAGGTTCAATTTCATTGCATCAAACAGTCCTATAAACAATCCGTTATTTAAATCGGGAATTTACTTAACAGGAGCATCGCAAACCTTCTCCAGATTTATGGATGGGATAGCGACAATTCCGGAAAATGACGGCATTTTGACAGCATATGAAGCCATGAATCTTGATCTAAGCAGAACTCAACTGGTTGTACTTTCCGCATGCGAGTCTGGCTTGGGAGACATTGAGAATGGCGAAGGTGTATACGGTCTTCAGCGCGCATTTATGGTGGCCGGAGCTAGAAATATCATCACCAGCTTGTCCAAAGTAGAAGACAAAGCCACTAGTGAATTGATGGTGCTGTTCTATCAAAAATTTAAAGAAACTAATCAAGTGAGAGAGTCACTTAGGTATGCTCAGCTTAAATTAAGGGAGAAATATAGTGACCCTAAGGTGTGGGGGGCGTTTATTTTAACAGGTAATGGGTAAAAATTTGAAGTTATGAGAAAGTCAATTTTTCTTATTGGATTAATATTTTCAGTGGGTGTATTCGCTCAGGTCGATCATATAACAGTGAGACGATTACTGACCCTGGGGGATGATTATTTTAAAAATGATCAATACATGAATGCGATCCGCTATTACAAGGCAGCCATTGAAGAAAACCCTGATAATATCAAGGCTCAGTACCAGTTGGCGGAGTGCTACAGACTAATTCAAGATTATGAAAGCGCTGAGTATCACTATGAGTCCATTGGTGAGAATCAGGACATTCGCTATCCCCTTGCAGGATTTTATCATGCGACCATGCAAAAGCTAAAAGGGCGATATGATCAATCCCTCCAGAACTTCAAAGAGTTTAGAAAATTTCTAGTTGCGAATGAGCTTCATGAGACGGATAAATACCGGTATTACTACAAGCAGGCAAAAATCGAAATCGATGGCTGCCAGCTAGCCCTAAACCAAATTACCCTCGTTCACCCTGACCATAAGTTTGCTGCACTTGATCAGCCACTCAATTCGGAGTTCAATGATTATGCAGCGTTCACCGTGGGGTCCGATTCCATCCTGTGCCTTACTTCAGCAAGGAGCACTGGAAAGGGAAGTCTTGTGGATAATCAATTTGGTGAATCGTATGCCGATTTATTTCGCTTTACAAAAGTCAATGGGCAATGGAGGGAAGCTGATCAAAGTGATCGGTTTGAAAAAGTTATCAATACAAAATATGGTGATGGGTCAGGATCGTTTAACCGGGATAGAACAAGGTTTTACTATACCAACTGTCACGAAGACCTGGGTGATGTTTGCCATATCTATGTGTCTAAGCTAGTAGGAGGTAAATGGACTGAGCCTAAGCCACTAAATCATAACATAAATGAGTATGGGTTCAATTCCAAGCACCCCAACCTGACCCCTGGCGGTGATACCTTATTTTATACTTCAAACAGAGAAGGTGGATATGGAGGACTTGATCTGTACATGAGTATCAATGCGGGTGATGAAAACTGGGGGCCGCCAATGAACCTTGGCGACCAAATAAATACACCTTTCAATGAGGTATCACCTTTTTTTGATCAAAGTGAAAGAGTCTTGTTTTTTTCATCCAATGGTCACAGAGGTTTCGGCGGATTTGACATCTACATTGCGAGAGGCAATAAGTTCGAATCTGCAGAAATCTACAATGCCGGTATTCCATTTAACTCTTATCGCGACGATATTTTCTTTTTCCTTGGAAGCAAAAAAGGCTACCTGTCATCCAACCGTGAGGATGGGGTTGGCAAGTTTGATATTTACGGATTTAATATCAGATCCAAAAGTGATATCATCTCTGAGGTATCATCAGAAGGAACGATTGCCGGAAGAAACTCGCTTTTCACGGATGATTACAATTTTGACAGCTCTGAAACAGAAATAATCAATCAGATCATCTCCAGAATGCTTTCATCTTCAGTATCTGAAGTAGACCTAATCCTTACTGAGCGTCAACTTGCCGTTTACAACTCTCTGAGTGAAGACGACAAAGAACGAATTGAAAAAATTGTAAATGCCCGGGTGAGGAAAATGACAAGCAATATGATTCGCTCGATTCGTACCGAGGATGACTACTACTATCAGCAACTGAGCACAGATAAGAGAAGAAAAGTGGACAACATCGTCTCCACATATTTGGAGCAACAGGGGATGGGAAATAGTGTCAATCTCACCAATGATGTGTTTAGCTTCTATAGTGGTGTGAGCACTGATGAGCGAGAGAAAATTGATATATTAATTTCCGATCGATTAAAAAACGCCCAGAACTTTGTTGCAGCCACACCTACATACAATTCATTTAAACCAGCAGAGCAGAAAAGCCTTGACGGGATAGCCATTAAGTATCTGAAACAAAAGAGAAATCTGGAGAGCATTTCATTAGACATGTCAGAAAAGGTTTTTGTGAGAGACAATCAGGACGATGTTGAAGATGTAAGCACGGCAGTAAGAGAGCGGTTGATAGGTTTGAGCAATGAGGAAAAATACAGACTGGTGAAAGAAGACAGGGACTTTTATGAAACCCTAACCGCTAATGAAAAGCAACAATTGAAGTCCATTGCGGAAACATTCATGCTATCGGATCTTTCCAATTTTGATCAAAACATAAGCAATGCAGATCTGGAGGTTTTTAAGAATAAAAATACTCAGGATCAAAACAGACTGGATAAACTCCTCTTAAAGCAAATTTCAAACTTAGCCAATTCAAGTATTTACCTTACCGAAACCAGCTTCACCCAGAGCGAGCTACAAGCAGCGATTGGTGAATCCTCAGAAGAAACAGTGAGCAGGCTTTTGGAAATGAGACCTGAACTTAGTGATTACCAGAAGAGTGCTGTTGAACGATTTGTGAAAACAGCGTATGATTCCTATCTGACTGAGGCAAAACCTGTATTTATGGAATCCACCCCAACAGTAGTGGCAAGCTCGCCACAGGTGGGAACCGGGGATCCTACGGCCAGACTTGCCAGTAGTGATGTCAATCAATATGAGCTATTGAGTGAGTCTAAGAAGAGGGTCATTGATAATGTGATCGCTCTGGATTTCATCACGAAGGAGTACGCAGACCGAGCAAAAAGATTGAGTGATGAGCAAAAGATGCTTGATGCTACAGGGCAGGAAAAAGTCCACATTGCTGCTCTTGCTAAGAAAGTTTCGGGTCAGGAAATCAAATCTGGTGAGCGGCGCTATATAAGTGATGCTTTCATTTTTTACAATAATTTGTCTCCTGACAGAAAAGCATACATCAGCCGTGTGGTGCTAGACAAGGGCTTACCAAAGCGCAACGGAAATTACATTTTACCTGAAGCTGACGCACGAGCTAGAACATCACTCTCAGCTTCTGAACAGGAATTGCTGGAGCGTATCAAGAAATTCAGATTCAACAACTATCGCATCCTAACAGAAAATCTGGCTCTAGACGCCAAAGACGTAGATGAAGCACCAGTTGACCTCATTGCTTTAGCTGCTCTTGGTGGCAATGAAGAGCCTGCTACACAAAAGTTAATGGGAGCAGAGGATATTCTCGCTTCGGAAGAGCTTGATGAAATCAAGATTGGTCTGCCTATTGATAAAATTGATGGCTATGATGAAATCACCATTACCGGGAAGCTGCTTGGCGCAAATTCAGGTAGTCCTCTTTCATCATATGCAATTACCCTTATAGAATTTGACAACACAAAAACGGTGATCGAGGGATACACTGATGCAGCTGGGGAATTTTCGTTTCAGGTATCTCCTGCAAAGTATGATTTGACTTTTAAGAAGGCGACCGGATCCGAGTCTGTGGTGTTGGAGGATTTCAATGTGGAAGGAAGAAGGGAGAAGGATGCAGGAATCGTCACAAATGCTACACGTGCATTTTTTGATGTCAACTCTTCTCAGTTGAGGCCGGAGGTGACAATATTATTGGATGAAGTGATTGCTGCTTTCAGAAGAGGTGGCAATAAAATAGAAATTGAATCGCATACTGATGATACAGGTGCAGCTGAGTATAACCTGGGTTTGAGTAAAGATCGTGGATATTCCGCACGTGATTATCTAATATCAAAAGGCATAGATCAGTCGAAAATATCTGTTATATGGCACGGATCCGAAAGGCCAATCGCAGACAATAGCAATCCATATGGTCGTCAACTTAACCGCCGTATTGATGTGCGACTAATCGGTAAACGAAAAGAATCGTTTGGTAATTTCTACCTCATCAGGCCAGGTGCCACAGTTTCTAAAATTGCATCGAGCATGGGCGTTCCTGCTGATCAGGTGAGAAGCTTAAATGGATTGAGCACCGGTGATTTTGTCGCATATCAGCCGATAAGACTCAAAGGGTCCGAAGTTGAAGATCCGGATTTCAATTTGGTTGTTCCGGCTGACATTAAGAGTGGAAGCGATTTTGTTTATACTGTCAAGGCTGGAGATAACCTTCAAATTGTAGCGAAGAAATTCAATGTACCGGAAGAGCTGATCATGGAGCAAAATGGACTGGACTCTACAGAGTTGGAGCCAGGCATGCGATTGATTATTTATCCTAAAAACTAAATTTTTAGAATAGCGGGTTAGAAACTTTTCTGATATCCAGATTTTTGGAAAGGGAATATTGAATGGAGATTTCCATTGAGTTTTGCGCGAGATCTACGCCCTTTTCTGGCACAAACAGTGTACTGTTCATGTCATAACTCACACGAACGGTAAGAGCATTTACCTTCACTCCACCCATAAAGATGAAGGAATCTCTAAGTCTGTACCATGCGCCAAATAGGAGCTGCGACCCACGAGCACGATATTGATCGGAATTGGGAGCATATGACATATTCAACCCGGCATTGAATTGTTGATTTTGTCTAATGTATAGGTAGAGCAGACTAGGCGTCACAAATAATTTTCTGAACTTAAATTCTATCCCACCATTGTACTTTAGAAGCATAGGTGCCGGATTTTCATAATCTACTGCAAAGGCGGTATTAGGTCGATTGAGGTTGGTAGCTGAAAGTCCCACAAACGCACTGTAGTTGTGAAGGAGGTAGTTCCGTTCTGGGTTGTAATAGTACATGATGCCGGCATTCACCACCATATTTTGTTGCTGGTCATCAAATTCGGTTACTGGTATGGGTAGCGAATCATCAAAGCCATAAAAGGCATTGTACTGTGATCCCCAGGTTAGATTGCTAAAGTTTAGTTTTCTGATTTCATACCCCGCCTGTACACCTATGGATATCAGGTAGGAGCTGAGTAGACCCAATTTGATATTGTGTGCATAGTTTACGAATACCGAATTTCGTTCATAAATACCCTGGAAACCACTTTTTTCATTGAAGGCCATAATACCGGCACCACCAATAGATTGCTCCAGTTTTCCTTGAGGCTTGAGTGGAAAGATGAAAGAAACCTGGGTTAGCTCGTTGATCAAATCCACGCTTTGAAGCTGTCGCTTATGGTTCATATGGATTGACGGGTCATTGTAGATTCCGCTAAAGGCCGGATTTAGATAAAGCGAGGCAGCATAGTATTGAGAAAACTGCGCATCCTGCGAGCTTGCCTTTATCGCTAAAATCAGGAGTAGTATGGTGGTAATCTTTTTCATTTTATTAGATAAAAGGCTCCTTTTTGTTGAATGGGCAGTCCCGACTCAAATTGAAATCGAATCGTATAGTAATAAACCCCAGCGGGTTCTTCAGCTCCGGTCTTTTGGTTATTACCATTCCAACCGTTTTCGTTTGCTTCCTCAAATGAGGAGGTGGAGTAAACTACCACACCATATCTATTGTAGATTTGAAGGTCAAAACCTTCTTCGGAGATATGTTCTCCAAATATTTTGAATGTTTGATTTTTTGGATCACTAGCCTGTGGCGAAAAGGCTTCAGGGATGAAGTACAAACCTTCGTTTGGAATTCTAGGCGCCAGTCCAATAGCTAGGTATATTTTCTCTCCAAGGGTTGGTCTCAGGTTAAATTCACTTGTTATAGTGCCATAGGTTAGAGAGTCTGAATTATTAATAGACTCAACACCTAAAGATTCAAAAACACCTGCAGGATCATTGGAATATGTAATCACAGGAGAATTGACCCTATGCCTTATATTGTTGGTGGTTTTGAAGTCACTGAGATCTTCCTCACTAAATGTAATCTCAACCTGAGTTGGATCCGTACCCCCATTTATTAGCTCCACCTCCCAGAGTCCTCTATGAGAAACGCCAAGCAAAGTATCTCCGGGAATGGGGTCAAAAGAATTGGCACTTTCAAATGAGGCAGCAATTTCGGTATTCACACCAAACACATTGAGCAAGGTGAGCGGGCTATGGACGCCATCGGCTCCTACAGGGAATACTTTTATTCCGCTTCCTTTATTTATCAGCGTCCCATCAAAGTAAGAATCATTTGACCCGCCGATTACACGGGCGTTTGGCTCAAGAACAAATCGTGTGTTTTCACCAGGCTTGATATTTCCAAATTGGAACTCCAATCGATCTGTAACGATGTATTCTGTTCCTGAGAAATTCACCTCTCCTCCCTGATTAACAATTATTTCACTAACTGTCAATTGAGGAGGAGCTACAATTTGATTTGCTCCCCCCAAGAACTTCAGAGTCCCCAATAAACCATTGAAATTGTTGTTCGCACTCCAGTCACCATAGAGTGAAAGAGTGCCTAAATTTTGAATTGCACCATTATTCTCCAGATTCCCACCAACTTCCAGGTTTGCCCCTTCAGAAATATGAATCAAAGCATTTCCCGGGATATAAAGCTGCTGTCCTTTTGAGAAGAGTGGAAGCAGCGCGACCATGACAATCAGCTTTTTCATTCTTCTTCGTTTTTAACAGTTTTATCACCCATTAGCATTTTCTTGATCAAGTCAAGATCGCTTTTCATTTCTTTATTGTCTGAAGCCAATTCCGAAAGTTTATTTTCTTGATCAGCTACTTGATTTGAAAGCCTGGTTATTTCTGCCTGTTGTTCTTTTATTGCCTCGATCAAGACAGGAATCAGGCCTTGATAGTTAACCATTTTAAAACCTCTCTCATCAGTCTGAACCAACTCAGGATACACAATCTCCAATTCTTGAGCAATCACACCAATCTGTTTTTTCTTATCCTCATCCGCTTTGTAGTTGTAATTGTATCCACCAAGCTTATCCAATTTGGATAAGGTATTTTGAAGCAACTCTATATTCTCTTTTAGTCTTCTATCAGAGGATACTGAAAAAGTCCCGTCTCCATTTATTGTTGTAACAGATCCATTAGTTGAAAGACTACTTACTCGCAATGAAGTAACGGTCGTTGCACCGGCAGCTAGAGTCCCTGATGTGGAGACATTTTGTGTTCCAAAATTTGGAGAGATTTTAGTCCCAGCAATTGCTGCTGTTCCACTTATATCAATATTAGCTATTGTCCCATCTGTAATTTGAGTTGTAGATACTGCATTTAGAGTAGCTAACGAGCCTAGTCCGAGGTTGGTTCTTGCATTTGCTGCAGTGCTGGCGCCTGTACCACCATCTGCTATAGCTAAATCGGTAATTCCAGTAACTGACCCACCGCTTATAGTTACGCTATTAGCGTTTTGAGTAGCTATTGTTCCAAGTCCAAGATTTGTTCTAGCTGCGGTTGCCGTACTGGCCCCCGTTCCTCCATCAGCAATTGCAAGATCAGTTATTCCTGTTATCGATCCCCCAGTGATGTTAACACCATTTGCTGCCTGAATAGCTATAGAGCCGAGTCCTATATTTGACCTGATTGTTGCATTGTCTGTAGAACCCAACATTGTTTGGACGTTAGCACTTGGCGTAATTCCGGCATAAGTGGTCAGGTCAGCATCATAGGCCTGCACATCTGTTCCAATTACTAATCCCAATGTTGTACGTTGAGTTGCTGCATCAGTATCATCAATCAAGTCTCTACCAGCCGCACTTAAAGTTGATACAGCATACGCATCTGTTCCGGTTGTGTATATGAGTTGATTTGCAGATGTTGTCAAGCCAGAAATCGAGGTAAGACCAGCATCCAAAGGCTGTTTTTCAGCTTCAAGCTCGGCAATTGCCGCATCAACGTTTGTAGCAATTATATTTCCAGTCGCTGTTGAAGTTACCTGTGCTGCTGTTTGATCATCAGTTAAATCAGCACCGTCTAGTATTCCATCGATTTCATCAATAGCCGTCTGAACATTAGTTGCCGACATCAATGAAGTTGAATTATCATAACCGACCTCACCAGCATTTTGATCATCGGTTAGATCACCAGCAGCAATAGCATCTTCATTGGATTTGATAGCCGCATCAAGTGCTAAGTCTGCTGCATCCAGGCTAGCCAGTCCGTCGATGTAGTTGGTTCCTGTTTTGCCGGTGTAGGTACCATCGGTATTTAATCCTGCACCACCCTGGGTAGCGTCCAACTCCGACTGGATGGCTGTCCCCGTAGAGGCCACCCCGGCCACTGCCGCATCGAGTGCTAAGTCCGCCGCATCCAGGCTGGCTAATCCATCAATGTAGTTGGTGCCTGTTTTACCGGTGTAAGTACCATCGGTGTTGAGTCCTGCACCACCCTGGGTGGCATCCAGTTCCGACTGGATGGCTGCATCGGCATTATCCGAAGCTGTTTCATTGGCATCCACATCGGACTGTACTCCTGCCACTGCTGCATCAAGTGCTAAGTCTGCTGCATCCAGGCTAGCCAGTCCGTCGATGTAGTTGGTGCCTGTTTTGCCGGTGTAGGT
>NZ_CAXPLV010000004.1:0-371476 GCF_964218185.1 Ekhidna sp. | reverse complement strand
TGATACATTTACGATCGTGCTGGATGCCCAGCCTGCTACGGACGTAGTGATCGATTTGAGCAGTGACGATGCAGGCGCTGCGAGTGTGAGCGTCACCGTCTGGGCGTCACTCCAGTTTGCATTCGTGAAGGTCAGGCTTGTGGGGCTCACACTCGCAGCGCCTGCATCGTCACTGCTCAAATCGATCACTACGTCCGTAGCAGGCTGGGCATCCAGCACAATCGTAAATGTATCATTGCCTCCCTCGGTAATCGTGGAAGTCGACTTGCTCAACGTGTAGCCGGCAGTAATGTCATCATCTAAGTTCAACACTCCAATATTTGGAGTAGGAACTCCATCATAATCAGGAATACTTAGTCCTGATGTTGAAGTTGTTGCAGTTATGAAGTAAAACTGAGGTCCATCATCTAGTGCATCATCTACCGGGGTAACTGTCACTGTTTTTGCACCCATGTTACCCAATGAAAACGAGACAGAACTAGGTGAGACAGTTCCTTCTCCCGGATCGCTGGAAACAAAACTTACCGTGACAGTTCCTAAAGTCAATCCACCGGATAACTCAACAGTAAACGAATCATTTGCGCCACTTTCAGAAGTTAGGGTTCGACCACCAGACTCTGTAATTGTAACATGGGCAGAGGAAGCAAAATCTGAACAAGTACCTGAAGAACAAGTAAAATCACCTTGCCCACCATCCCAGGTATCAGTTTCAATGGTGTTACCAGTGTTATCTGAAGTAATCGTACCATTACTTGAATTGTCTATTTTAGACGCCCCATCGACAATTTCAATGGTGCTGGCATTGAACATTTCTAACTCTGAGGAAGGCTCACTCAATTTACCATCACCATTTACAACAGTAAGATTACCTCCATTTACAACCAGTTTCGAAGAAGCTTTGATATCAAATCCATCTGAAACAATTACGTTACTGTATATCTCTAAGACACCACCATCAATCTTTATTCCATTGGTAATGCCGTCAATATTTCCATAGAGGATTAATGTACCTCCAGTATTAATATCAATTTTGTCTGTAAGGGAAGTGATATCACCATAAATGGTCAGTGTAGCTCCAGGTTGAATTAAAATTCCATCAACCGTGGCAATGTCTTCATAAAGTACTGCGCATACTCCATCAGCAATTTCGATTCCATCCTCAGCATTGGCATCTGCGGTACCTCCACCACATGTGGGTATTTCGGTAGCCAATGATTGTCCTACCAACAACAGCAAGAAAACTGAAATTGCAGTACTCTTCAACATTAGGTTAGATGGTTGACGCTAACAGGGTTAAACCTAAGTTTACCTTTACTCACTATATACAAAGTAACACATCAAACTTTATCATTTGATAATAATTTCTACCAAACCCTAAACTTGTGTGATCAAAGGTGTTTATTGAGTACCTGCAAGCTGAAAAGCTGATAAACGGCAAGGGATAATCATCAGAAATACCCCCTTTTCTACTTTGAGGTCTTTCATTGTAAATAACTATTACCATCTCAATCATGAATTAATGAATAGCCATGATGATCCATAACTATGAATTCAATTCAAATGAAAACGTTTTTTTAGACAATTGCCAAATGTAGTAATTAACGTTTATTGAAATAAACATTATCAAATGATAATATTTTTCATTTACCTGACTTATGCCATTTACCAATTTTTAAAAAGAACGAATAAGCTGTAGTTGGAAGAAATAGGTGGAATAAATACTAAAACGGCATAAAAAAACAGTCTGTAGGGGAACTTTTTGCTACCTACCAATTATCTTTTTAACAAATGAGTAAAAGATTGGTAAAACAAATTATCACGGCTTTTTATCTAAGCCGTGATGCATATTATTAAAAGTGTAATGTTGCATCTCCAGATAGCGTATGAATAAAACTCTTAATCTAATCCCCTGATTCGAAGAATCATTCCGTTGAGGGAGTTATGGAACTCAATCCTAAAAAATCAGAGATAAAAATTTACTGAAGAGTGACCTAACATGGGATCATTGTACCCTTGAAAATCAGATACCTGAATTATTCCAAACCTAAGTACGTTATCTCTTTATCTGGGATGAATTCAACTCTATCAGGTAAACACTTCCTATTCTGTTGTCTCCATTGGGTGCTTAAAAAAACACAGTGAATTGTCTGTGGATTCAGGCTGCTATGTAAACACTGATCAATGAATTTAAAATGAAGTTGTACATCAAATACATGGTCAGTTTAAGATGCAAACTTATGGTGAAGGAAGAGTTGAAAAAACTGGGATTACACTATGTGATTGTTGATTTGGGAATGGTTGAGATCCTGGAAGATATTACGGATGAACAAAGGTATCAGCTAAAAGTAAACCTTAAAAAGTCAGGGCTGGAACTGCTTGACGATAAACGAAGTATTTTAATTGAGAAGGTAAAGAATATCATTATTGAAATGATCCATTATACCGACGAGCTACCTAAAGTCAATTATTCCGATTACATCAGCGAAAAATTAGGATACGATTATACCTATTTAGCCAACATCTTTTCGGAGGTCAAAGGCATCACCATACAGCAATTTATCATTATTCATAAAATAGAAAAAGTCAAAGAGTTGTTGATTTATGACGAGTTGAACCTAACACAGATATCCTATAAGCTACATTATAGCAGTGTAGCCCACCTATCTAATCAATTCAAAAAGATCACCGGCCTGACCCCTACATTTTACAAGCAATTGAAAAATAAACGGAAGGTTAACCTGGAAGACCTTTAGATCTACGAACTCTTTTAGCAATCCCAATGTCCGGAAGAACTAAAATTCAATTTGAAACAAGGCGCAACTGGCGACCTATAAAGTGGAGGTAACCAGAAGTTGAAGATTGCAAAAAGTAATTTCCTCGCGAAAGTTTTCAATTTAAAAAAATCCATCCAATTAACCTTTCGATCATCCAAACCTCTCTGAATCTTCGTTTTCCGGCCAACTTGGTGGTTATCATCCTAGTTTAGACCCGAAACTCACTTGGTGAATGGGGTTAAGAATTTCTGAATTGATAGGGACAGTTTAAACAAAAAAAGCCACTCAAAATTGAGTGGCTTTTATGCAGTCCGTAGGGAACTAATTTATCATTTGAATATCAATCAAGCAGTCCAAATAATTAAACAAGTGTAAGTGACTTTATGATCAACCTGGCGGTAGCGGGATTAGTGGCAAGTGGAATATTATGTACGTCGCAAATCCTCAATAGCATTTGAACATCGGGCTCATGCGGATGTTTATCCAAAGGATCACGAAAAAAAATAACAGCATCAATTTTCTTTTCGGCGGCAAGTGCAGCTATCTGGGCATCCCCGCCAAGCGGACCCGATAACAAGCGATTCACCTTGAGGCCGGCTTTCTCTACATGCAACCCGGTAGTTCCTGTTGAGGTCAAGTTTGCCTTGGATAACATTGAATTATGATCCAAAAGAAATTGAACCATCTCAGCTTTTTTACCATCATGTGCTATGATTGCTATCTCCATTATGACTTTAATTCTTTAATTAGATTGAAAGTATGCTCAACAAGCTGGGCTAAACCATCGTAATCGCTCGTGTTTATTATTTCTTTGGAAACCAGTTGAGAGCCCATTCCAACACAAATCACCCCCGCATCAAACCAGCTTTTGAGATTTTCTTTTTCAGGGGTGACTCCCCCGGTCGGCATTAACTTCAAGTGACCACACGGTCCTAATACCCCTTTGATAAACTTTGGACCGAGCACATCTGCAGGAAAAACCTTGAGCAATCCTGCTCCATATCTTTCAGCAGTAACTAGCTCTGTAAGTGTTCCACACCCGGGGACCCAGGCAATATTTTGTTTCTTGCAGAATTTAGCTGTCTCCAATTCTACGATTGGTGAAACAATGAAAGCTGCTCCAGCCTCGTAATATGCTTTGCATTGACTTACATTCAAGATAGAACCAATACCCAAAATCATTTCAGGATACTCGCTCTGATTATCAAGTAAATACTTGAAGACATGGATTGCTTCCTTACTTCTATTGGTAAACTCAAAAAGTCGGGCACCCCCCTGGTAACAGGCACGAACCACCTCTACGGCCACATCCTTATCCGAATGATTGAAAACAGGAATCATCGGTGATTCCTTTACCTTTTCCAGAAGCATTTCTTTGGTCAATTGCATCACTATCTTTTAAGTTTTCCTTGCATGTCACCTTGCATGTATGATTCTATTTCATCACTAGAGAAGAAATTAAAATCTCCTGATATCGTCATTTTTAAAACCGATGCTATAGCGGCATAGTTAATTGTGTAATCCAGATTCTTCTCTGTAATTAGTCCATAGATCAGACCTGCCATAAAAGCATCTCCTCCTCCGATTCGCTCAACAATAGAAGTAACATCCACAGACCTGGCATCATACATGCTACCCTCATGATAAAGTGCACCCCCAATCAAATTGTGATTAGTTGATTTCACTGTACGCAGTGTCATGGCTATGTGTTGGAGATTTGGAAACTCTCCTTTCAATACTTTATATGATGGTAATAAATCATCTGCTGAAGCATAGAATGGCTTGGTTGGAATAGATGTGCCTAACATTACATTGATTGAAGCCGGATCACCTAACAATACATCTGCATGCTTCACTATATCTGGCATCACCTCGTGAGGCTTTTTGCCGTATTTCCAAAGTTGATTTCTAAAGTTCAGGTCGACAGAAACCTTCAAACCCATCTCTTTTGCAATCGTTGTTGCCTCAATGCTTGCTTGAGCTGCGCTTTCACTAACCGCCGGCGAGATGCCTGAAATATGAAACCAGGAGCTTCCATCCAGTAGGTTTTTCCAGTCCAGCGATCCTTTCTGCAAAAGAGCAAAACTAGATCCGCTCCGATCATAGATTACTTTGCTTCCTCTGACTGCCGCCCCTTGCTCCAAAAAATAAAGGCCTAATCTACCTTCCTTAGTCTTTAAGACAGCTTCGGTATTCACCCCGTGTTTTCGAAATGTAGATAATGCCCCTTCTGAAATTTCATTGTCAGGAACAGCCGAAACAATGGATGATGGTACTCCCATTCGGGAAAGACTAACCGCCACATTGGCTTCCGAACCACCATAATGGGTTTGCAACTCATTCGCTTGTTGAAACAATTCGGCATTCTTAGTTGAGAGGCGTAATAGGATTTCACCAAAAGTGACAACCTTGGTATTCATGGGGTGTTGTTTTACTTCTGTGTAATTTATACACAGATTAATGAAAAAACAAATACATTTATGCCATTCACTTTTTGAGTTTATAAAGAGAGGGGCCTCCTTTCACCCCAACCTTTTTCTCTTTTGTATCCTCAAGAAGGTTCATCTGAAGTATTTTTTTTCTGAAATTCCTACGATCCAGATTTTCTCCCAGAATACTTTCATATAAGTCTTGAAGTTCTGTTAGCGTGAATCGATCGGGCAATAATTCGCCAAAAACCAGATGCTCTTTAAGATTTTCTTTTAACTTATTCAATGCGTCAGAAACGAGTATATCATGATCAAATCCCAGTTTGGGGAGTTCATCCAATTCGTACCATTTGATATCAGAAATGTAGTTTTTTGGTATGGTCGGATAGTTTTCAGGCTTTACAAGCGCGTAAAATGAAATCGATACGACCCTTTTAACGGGATGTCTATCTACGGCACTGTAGCAGGCCACCTGTTCCAAAGACATTTTTTTTATTCCGGTTAAATTTTCAAGGACATCATTTACAGATTGAGATAAGGTTTTACCCTCTCTCATCACTCCTCCGGGTACTACCCAGTGGTCTTTAAATGGTTCAATGGACCTTTTAACCAGGAGTATTTTCAACACATTATCCTGAAATCCGAACACGCAACATTCGACAGCAATGGTACACTCGTATGAGGTCGGTGAAACGGCGGTATCCATTGGGCCTGGCTTGGTCATGTTCTTTTTATTTACAGGGATTAATTCCTAAAAATAGGAAAAGCAATTCATCGGTTCTCCTACGAAATAAGATTGATCAAAATTTCACGCTCCAAACTTCACCAGGCTTTAAGGATTTGCTCATCTTTTTGCCACCTTTTGTCTGAATTTCGAGGGTTCCCGGGCGATCGCTCAACAAATGAATCAAGACTTGATCATGTCCAGTTTTAATAAAAAAATCTGCTGCTTCAAATGACTTAAGGGAAAGGTTATTATTGTTGACTTCTTTGACATTAAAAAGATAGATTTTATCATCTGAACCCAGACTTGTTGGGTTATCACCTCCTAATTCCCACCCTGAATCATTGACTTTCCAATTAGCTATTGAAAGATCTTCCGCTTCTTCATCCAATCGATTGCTGTAACCACAATACGGATAAATAATTGTGATAAAACTGAAGTCCTTTTTATCCTCTTTGGAAACCACGCTCCATTGCTTGCCTCTGGTTCCGTCACTGGTTAATTCATCGGAATCAGCCAGTTGAAATATGTCATGACCACAAGCATCTGACATGGTTGCACGAAGCAGGTTGGGTCCGTTTTCAAGTGTGTAATGGCCCTGCCAGACCTGTTTGTAGTCGTGAGGTTGATCTGATGAAAAATTGTCCTTGACGATCCAGAATGCATCTTTTACATAAATCACCTGACGGGTGTAGTCAACTCCAACATTTTCAAATCCATCGTGGCTACCAGCAAAAAAGTCAAAGTCACCATTAGTTTCCCAGGCTATCACTTCAGGATTGGGAAGGTCTAAAAATTTTCCAAATCCGCTTCCACCTTTATTGGAAGTATATTTCTTACCCTGTAGCACATCATCCACCAAAGCCACATTTTTTACCATTGAATTTTTAAAAAATTCAAAATCAGGCAGTGAATATCGCACCTGATAGTTTGGAAGGATGGCATGACCGTTGGCCATTGCCTGTACTCCCAGCATATCTCCATGTTGATGATCTGGCTTTTTGTCATCTAAACCGGCAGAAATAATCATCATTTTGTCATCTTCCTCCCACCCTTCACGCATGATGTAGTACCCCGTTTCCTCGAAGGCCAATGAACCATAAGAAGGTTTCTTAGACTCAATATCTTCTAACATTTTGACCTGATCGTTATTCAAAAACCAATAAATTCTGTCATCTACTTTATCTGTTGCGAAGTATCCAAATTCCGGATCTTCAAATAGCAGATATCCTAAAGTCATGGCTGCAGAAATATCATTTTTTTCACCCCACGGAATTTCGGTATCATCCTGAAGCACCGGGGCTGAACGATCAGGATAGGCTATTTTCACAAGTGTGGTAAAAAGTCCTCTGAGTTTTTCCTCCCACTCCGAATTCACTTTAATGGAGTTGATTTTGGCGAGCTGATACACATAATAATAGTTGTTGATGTCGCTCATATGATAGTGTACCGATCGCTCAAACTGAAAACCATCCTCATTGATTTCCTGATCCAGATGCTCACCTAACCTGAGCATAGAACGCTCGAGCCATTGATCTGTTCCCTTAAAATCTCTCAGCAAGATCGCCAGCATCGCTAGCGCTGACACACCTCTGGTCTGATGATTTCCTGCGCTAAACTGATCGTTATGCTCATAAAGATGTTGGCCGTGTTGTAAAAGTGTCGCGATGGTTGTCAGTTGGTCTTGATCTGAATATTCAGCCTCATTTAAGAACATATTGTGAATCCAGAGCCAATTAAGAATGCGGTATCCAGACCTAAATGCTTCATAAACTCCATTACCATCCTCAATGGTTTCATATTTATTAGCATGTAGAGCGGCATTCAGTGAGCGCATCTGATTTTCAAAATAGCGGATATACTTAGGGTCTTTTCCTGAATTGAAGTAATGCAAGGCAATGTCCACCATCTTGTGCTGACGAGCCAGGTGCCGCATGGCATAAGCGTTAACGGGCTCTCCATTCAGGTAGTTGAAGGGCATCACCCACTGGGTAGAATCATTGTATTTACTCATGTGATCCAGAGCTCCTCTTTTATGACCATTCTGGTTCGCATACAGGAGATTGTAATGCGGAAGACGATCATAAAAGGTATTGTAATCATAGAAAAATCGCTCTGAGAATTTATCACGGAAGTATTTTGCCAATTCAGACTGATCAGCACCATTCAGTTCTTTCCTAACCTCTTCCTTTAAATAATTCGTTAGATCACCTATTGGTAGCACCCTCTCTGACGGAATGGATTGAGCTACACCATGGCTTCTTAGAAGGATAGCAATTAGAATGATCAAGGTTGATTTAAATGTCATGATGCTAATAAGTTTAAGTTCTTGACCTGCGTGCACTAGAAAAATATAAATGCATTTAAGTCGTTTATTCAAGACAAATGTATTATTTTGTGTACTAAATACACAGTTTACTAAAATACTACATATGAATACTAAGAGCTTCCGTTTTAGAGATTGTTTGGAGGGATATGAGATGACCTGCCTTAGCAAATTCATATTGATTATTCTTATCCAACTTGCTTGTTGCTTTAATATCAATGCCCAAAACCCCAATTTAAGTCCTGGAGAAAATTTTGATCTTTCGAAATGGAAGGTTACGCTACCTGATCAAACAGAAGCAAGTGAAACACAATTAGTTAATGGATTTGAAAGCGAGAACGAATTCTATACTGACCCAACAACCGGTGCAATGGTTTTCAGATGTCCAAATGATGGAGAAACCGGCGGAAGTACTTATCCCAGAAGTGAACTACGGGAGATGCTTCGAGCTGGGAATACCAGTATCAGCACACAAGGAATAGGAAAAAATAACTGGGTGTTTTCCTCATCCAGTGTGGCCAACCAGGAAGCCTCTGGAGGCGTGGATGGAACAATGACAGCAACTGTTGCTGTGGATCACGTATCTACCACCGGAGAATCCAGTAAAGTGGGGAGGGTAATCATTGGGCAAATACATGCATCAGTAGATGAGCCTTGTCGATTGTACTATCGCAAACTACCTGGCAATTCCAAAGGCTCTATCTATTTCGCCCACGAACCGACTACCACTTCAGAACAATGGTATGAAATGATCGGAAGTCGAAGCAACAGCGCATCTGATCCATCAGACGGAATAGCACTTGGTGAACAATTCAGCTATGAAATTGATGTGGTAGGAAATACATTGACAGTAACTATCATGCGTGATGGCAAGGATGATGTTGTTCAAGTTGTGGACATGAGTGATAGTGGATTTGCTGATGACTGGATGTATTTCAAAGCTGGTAATTACAATCAGAACAATTCCGGTGATCCGGGAGATTATGCTCAGGTGTCCTTTTTTGCTTTGGATGTAACACATTCATCAGCAAATGAAGCACCTACCGTTAGCATTACCAGTCCGTCTGATAACGACACTTTTATTGAAAGTGAAGATATTGTGATTACTGCCACTGCATCCGATAGTGATGGTACTATTGCTAAAGTTGAGTTTTTTCAAGGAGCGACCAAGCTTGGTGAGGATGCCTCATCTCCCTACGCTTTTACCTGGGAAAATGTAGCCGCAGGCAACTACAGTCTCACTGCAGTCGCTACGGATGATAAGGGAGCCAACACTACTTCATCAGCAGTTGACATTATTATTAATTCCCAACCTACTGAATATGACGCGCCGTATGATATTCCACGATTTCAGGCATTCATGGCTGGATGTAAGTTGCAGGCACCTACCAGCTCCACCGTTGCTACATCATCAGATTTGATCAACGGCTATTCATCAGACAACTTTTATGTCGCAGATGGTGATAAAGTTGCCTTCAATCAGACCGGTACAAGTATGCGTACAGAGCTCAGGCATGAGGCCAACTGGATAATTTCAGAAGGTGACCGTTCCCTGCATGGACGTTTAAAAATTGTGGAGCAAACCTGTGATCAGGTGACGGTTGTACAAATTCATGATGATGCCAATGCAGGATCAGGACCAAACAAACCTCTTTTAAGAATTTACAAGCACCTGACGAAAACGCCCGTCAATCACCTTTGGGCCGCAGTAAAAACAGATGCCATTGGAGACAATACCACACATGTTGATTTAGGGGAGGCGCCTTCTGGCTATTTTGGGTTTGATGTTCGGTTGGTAGATGGCAATATGATCATTGAAATAGATGGGGATGAAAAGGCGAATATGGATGTTTCATATTGGACGTTCCCGAGCTATTGGAAAGCAGGCGTTTACCTTCAGGATGAAGGAGAAGCCACTGCTTATTTTGACGAATTGTACGAAGGAGATGGAACCCAAGTAAATCACTCACCTTCTGTTGGCATTACCTCCCCTACCAATGGCGAAAGCTTTGTGCCGGGGGATGATATTACTATCAATGTAGATGCTTTCGATACAGATGGTACCATCACTTTAGTTGAGTTTTTTCAAGGGAATGTTAAGCTTGGCGAAGATGCTACCGAGCCGTATTCTTTTACTTGGAACAGCGTCCCGGCTGGTGATTATACGCTTACTGCTGTAGCCACTGATAACGAAGGGGCCACCACAAAATCTTTAGGAGTTGATATTTCTTTAGGTATTCAATATGATTTAACGACTTCTGTGACTGGCGAAGGAATCATAACACTAAATCCATCAGGCGGATCATACGCTGAAAATACTGTGGTTAGTTTGACCGCAACACCCTCTGCCGGATACCAATTCGATGGATGGGCTGGTGATTTATCAGGCAGGCAAAATCCTATAAGTATCACCATGGATGCGGACAAAAATGTAACCGCAACCTTTGTGCCTATCTATACCCTCACAACATCGGTCAATGGCGAGGGCTCCATTTCTATAAATCCATCTGGAGGAGCATATAAAGAAGGGACAGTTATTACACTTACTGCTATTCCTGATTCAGGGAATCAATTTGAGAGCTGGAGTGTAGATGCGTCAGGAACGGAAAGTCAAATCACCGTGACAATGAATTCAAACAAGTCTGTTACTGCCAATTTCGGTATTGCGCTATCCATAGATGATGCTTTTTCCAAAAATGGGCTTAGCGTTTTCCCCAATCCACTCAGCACCAAGGCAACCATCGAATATGCATTGTCTGCTCCCTCACACGTAGCATTGAATGTATTTGATATAAACGGAAGGAAGGTTGATGAGCTGATCAATGGTGTTCAAAGTCAAGGAAATCATACGATAGATTGGACGCCAAAGAAAGATTTGCAAGACGGGCTTTATTTCGTCAAGTTGAGGATCGGGAATGAAACAAAATCTTTGAAAATTCTGCTTGATCGTTAATTGATTGGTGAGGTTAGCAGCACACCCTCTGCCATGTACAAATCATCGTACATTAAACCTCCATTCCCATATGGATCATTTACCGGACCGGTGTTGCAAGTAGACTGAAAATACAGAAGAGGCTGTTCTCTTTTCATTCGAAAATCAGCACCCTCATAGACTTTTTGTTGTACAGGAAATTCATCACCTCCCTTAATGTAGACATCATACTTCTGGCCTCCTTCAGCCAGAACTCGATTGTCCGCTACACACCAAATCTCGTACCAAGCGTCAGGCTCCATTGGTTTCGCCTTTCGATCTTCAGTAAAATTGAAAATGTGATCGTACCAGGGATCTTTATTTACCATTAATGTTCCATCATTTTTCTCGGGTAGCTGCCGATCGTTCCTATCGGTCACTCTTAAAGAAGGTTCGAATCCATCGTACACATTTTCAAGTATCGCTTTTGGATCTGCACTACCCCATCCCAAAACATGATTATTAGGGAAATATTCAACCCTTAGCCTTACATAAAAAGTGAATATTTCTCCAACAGGAACATCTACAGGAAGTCGTTTAAGACTGACCGCTTTTCGATTCCCCACAACTCCGTCAGCAGCTGGCTTTTTCAACAGATAGCTATTCCCATTTTCGCTTCGAACTTCTGTTACTTGAGGATTTTCTACTCTGGGGTTGGTTTCATTCTGGGGGTCTGCAAGCGTCCAACTTTTCAATGGATTATTGGATTCAAAATCATCGATCTTTATCCAGCCGGAATCGGTCTGACAGTGGGTGCCCATGGCTGACATTAGAAGAATGAGGAAAAGTTGGTTTTTCAGCGTTTTCATAAGGAGATTGGGATCATTTAGTCAAATTTCAAATCAAGACCATCCAATAGGCAATACTCTAATAGACCAGTCTTTTCAGATTCCGAAACATCTTGCGTTGAAAGCTGGGTCAATGCCTCTTCAAGCAATTGCTCATAATTCTCATCTTTGAAATGGGCATGAAAATCATACAGTATAGGTATTAGATGAACGATTTTATTGTCCTCTTTAGAAGGATGTATCCATTCTTTTCCATCAATGACCGGAGTTAAATAACCTACTGCGAGCGGTAGACTTTTTCCTGAGACAGATTTATACTGCCATAAATCAATCCCTAACCGATCACCTATTTGCGCCAACATTATCAACGGTTCCAGATTAAAACAGCTATAAAAAAACGATCGTGTCCGTTCGATTTCATGTAGCTGTCTACCTTCATCATCCAACTGATATTCTAAACTTTCCCTAGCTTGATAGATCATTTTTTCAGCCATGGATTGCTGACCAACAAACAGTGAAACAACAGCTACATGAATTCGATACCACGAGCCATGATTGTTGACTTGTTTAGCTCCCTCCCTTCCCAAATCACTTTCTGTAAGCCAGGTTAAGTAGTTTGTAAACCATTCCTTCATTCCATTTTCAAGTGATTGAGTCCAGTGCGATGAGTGTCTTAAGATGGATATGGCATCAGGTATGGTCAACGTAATCAATCGTCCATCCAGAATTCCTGATCTTCGTCCTTTGAGATTCCCGGGTACACTTTGGCTATATTCCAAATGAGGATTCATTCGTGTTTCTTCGACTAAAAACCAGGTATTGAGCATGCTAATCGCTTTCTGTGCGTATTGCTCTCCCTCTGTGAAATAATAAGCCAAACTCAGGTACTTCACACCGGTAGTCATCAAACCCAGCCGATTCCGATCCACTGCGTCTGTTTGAGTCTCCGGATTCGTAATGCCATCTTTCCTGATCCACGGAAGGCCGTCCTCTTTCTCAGGATCAGGCCACCAATATCTGCTAATGCTCAAATAGTCGTGTTTATCACCACTCGGAGGATCAATCGTTTTATCTACTACCGTTGGATTTTCTATTTCCAACAGGTTATCCGCCTGCGAGAGCAACATTTGATACGCGCTTTGTGCACATGGCGAAGCAGAACCTGATTTAAGATTTCGCTTTACTGCATCGAGTTGCTCTGAGTCATAAAGGATAAAAGCATCATGATTTTGCCCTGTAGATGAGAAAAAGAATAGGAGCAAAAAAATGAAATGATAGAAATTCATTTGAACGCCATTAGTACATCAGCTTAAGTGGAAGATTCTGCTCAGTAATGATTTGGCCTGAGTTCTCAATGGTGTTGCTAGCATGAGAATTGTTCTTCGCTCCCCATAGTCTGGCGATAAGCTTCACACCATTATTTCTGAATGTATTCTCAGAAATATCCACATTGATAATACCATAGGTGTTTAATAGAATGCCATTTTCTTCTTCTGAACCACAGTTGGTAAAAGACGATCCCTGAATTACAAGATTCCCACCTACGGTAGATTCATCATATCCACCGCGGTAATAGTCTATCACATTCTTATCTACTCTATCAAATTGTGTATCCAAAATGTAAATGTTCTCAGCATTATACTCTCCCCGATCATCGTCTTCCGATGAAAGCTCTAATCCATTCTTGCAGTTTTGAATGATGGACGACTTGATCTTAATGTATTCTGAAAAGGAATATTTGTATGCCTTCAGGACATATTTAAAATTTGTAATTTCAGAATCTACCACCTTCAAATTGTAAAGGCTGGACATATTTCCCTTTAAGCTGGCAAAAGCATAATTCTCACTGTTCCCGGATAGTTTGATTGATTTCAAGACAAGCTCACCATTTGGATTCATTTCAAAAGCTGGTGTTTCTGAAGCACCTAAATAGTTGATCGTTGATTTGTTGGTTGAGTCAGCCGATTGAATGACTATTTTTTTATCAATTTTCAAGGAAGAGCCAACATCATAATTAGAGGCTGTAAGCTCAATGATATCTCCATCAGAAGCGCTAGCCACAGCTTGAATCAGCTCATCTGCATTTCCTGCTTTATGTATTTGCGATTCTACATCTTTCGAATTTGTGTCAAACCATACCGGACCATATTTCGATAAATCCATGATGTCTGGTGCATTTGTACCTGCCGTGGCACCAACCCTGTTATTCTCATCTCTAGTGTTTCCAAATAAATCCTTCTCGATCTGATCAAAATCAAACCCCTGATAAACCTCTACATCACTCAGACTAGTAGGCACCCAAATATTTGGTACTAATTCGGTCATCGTAAAATCTTTTTCAATAAGTCCGTCAACACCTCTAAACGCTATGCCTTGATTATTGATGACATTACTTTTAAAGTCAATTCCATCAATCGAATCGTGCCGAATAATTGGCTGCTTATCTCCTTCCTCATTATAAATGACATTATTGGCTATCAGTGTTCGCTCCGGCGTTTCAGATCTGATCTCAGAAGGTGGAAGCACCTCTTTTTGATCTATGTTGGATCCCACACCAAACTGCCAGGGTGATTTACAATTCACCCAGGTATTGTAGGCCACCACTACATCGGTCACCTGTATGTACCGGTTAAGCGGTGATTTTGGAATGCCATTCATGACAGCCAAAGGAGCTCTGAATATCTCTCCTCTCAGATTATAGAAGTAATTGTTGGTTACCCAATGACCTGTTCCGATCAACCGAATGCCGCCAATATGTGGTGAATTATCATCTCCGATGAAATAATTTCCATCTACTGTGCAGTAATTTCCATGCCGGGTAACCAGGGAACCCTCACTTTTGTAGAAAACATTGTTTCTGAATTCGTTGAAATTGGATTTACTGGAAATCACTTCTACTTCGCCATTGCATCTGTCAAAAAGATTATTATACACCTGTGTATAACTTGGTGTCATGGATGTGCTACTATTCCCTATTTGTATGGTTTCCGCACTTGGACCTCCTTTCGGTGGTCGTGGACCAAAATGATTGTTGTTGATTCTATGGTAGTTTTTGATGCTTTCATTTCCTTCCAAATCCACCCGTATGGTCGGTCCTCTGTTTGATTTTCCAGCGAGATAACAATGATCCAATTGATTATTTCTGCCTTTGAATCTCACCCATAAATCCTGCATGTTTCGCTGAGGTTTGTTGAAGTTCTCAATCACACAGTTGGTTACACGGCTATTATTAGCCAGATTTTTTGAATCAATAAAAAATTGAATTACAGCATCTGAAGGCGAAGCTCCATTGGTGAAGTAAAGTCCAGCCACTACCAGGTATTCACCAGCCAGTTTTAAGTCAGATTGACCCTGGATCAGAACCTTACCAGGAGTTTCTGCTCGAAGGGTGATCGGCGCATCCTTGGTCCCTATTCCTTCGAATCGAATTTGCACATCGTTCCATTCCCCGTCTGCCATTACAATTTCAGTACCAGGGGTAGCATTGATTATGGCCTCAGCTAGCTCGTCCGCATTAGTGACATTTATGCTTGTTCCAGTATTGTCAGTTTGACAACCAATCCAAAAGCAAGTAAGAATTACTAAGATGAATGACTTTTTCATGTAATGATTCTATTTAGGAGATATTCCAGATCCAACCGTTGACGCACTAAACCATACTTCTGTATAACTACCGTTGGCATATTGTTGCGCTACATCTCCATTGTACGTGTTTGATCCTGTGCTCCAAACCATGTTAGTTTCAGGGTCTCTTCCATTAGTTTGATTGTAGGCGCCCTGCTTGAAAAACTGCAACTCCCCTTCGTAGGCGTTTACTCTTTCAACACCATCTTGTCCAATCGGCACAAACAAACTCATTGTCTGCTCAGGAATATCCTCCCTGGTTTGATAGTCAGAAACTAACAGATTTTTGGTGAACGTTTTTGTTTCATGCCCTTCACTCTCAAATGTCAGGTACATGATCCCATCAAAGACATTCACCTCATAGCTAAACACCTCTCCAAGCTCAATTCCATCTTCTGGTTCTGGTGGATAAGATGCTGAATCCGTTCCTACCACTGACATATCATGTCCCCACACAGCCGTTGAAAAATCCCATCTGCCCGAGTTATCATCGCCTTCGGTATTGATTTCATAGTTCCAAAAAACTGATCCTTTTGTGTGCCCGGGAAACTTTTTATAGAAGATTTTTAGAGGCTCGTTTTCATGTCCATCACCGCTGTGGATCTGACCTACTACTACAGAATGGGAAGCTGCTACCCTCGCGTCTCCTGATGTAGAAACATGCATCACTTTTAATGTGCCAGTAAGCTTGCCACCTTCTCGTGGAGTCCATCGCTTCTTTTGACCAAACTCCGTTCTCGTATTATGAGAGTTGGGGGATGTGATACCGCCATTGGGTGCTTTAAATACCACCCAATCAGTACCATCATTTGTAGAATAGAAATAGTCTTTATGCTCGTAATTCAAAAGCGTATCCGGATGCTCACCATTGCCCAACATCAGTCTCCAGGCATCCATAGAAAAAACGTCACTCGGGTATTGAGCAACAATTTTTGTCTGTTGGTTTTCATCCTGCTCAGCCTTACCTGAGTTACTTCCACAAGCACTTATTACAGCTAGGAGAAAAAGTCCAATTATCTTATGCATAAAATTCTTGTTAATCATTTTTAATAAAATAGCCCTCATTCGAAATGGCGGAATCGCTTACTTGAATACTAGCTTCCTTGAACCATACCTCAGCATAGTTTCCGGTTTCATACTGTTTTTGAATATCTCCACCATAGGTTTCAGCACCGGAACACCAGATTTGGTTCACTTCAGGAGATTTACCATTCGTTTGGTTGTAGCAACCTAATTTGAAGAAGAGGCCTTCATCAGCATATGCTTCTGGTCGTTCCACTCCGCCTTGCCCTATTGGCACAAACAGATTCTGCGTTTGCTCTGGAATATCCTCCGTTGTAGTGTATGCTGATTCGATCAGGTTTTTAGTGAATGTCTTAGTTTCATGTCCTTCACTTTCAAAGGTCAGGTACATCATCCCATCTTTCACTTCGATTTCATAGCTAAAGATTTCTCCTAGTTCAATGCCGTCCTCCGGTTCTTCCGGATAGGTGTTTGCATCACTTCCAACTACTGAAAAATCATGCCCCCAAACGGCTGTTGAATAGTCCCATCTTCCGGAATTATCATCCCCTTCAGTGTTGATTTCATAATGCCAGAAAACAGATCCTTTGGTGTGACCAGGAAATTTCTTGAAGAAAATTTTCAGCGGTTCATTCTCATGGCCATCCGCACTGTGAATCTGGCCTACCACTACTGAATGAGTCGCAGCGACACGAGCATCCCCTGTAGCTGAAACATTCATTACTTTGAGGGTGGCAGTCAATTTCGCATTGGTCATCGGAGACCACTTTTTTAGCTGGGCCAACTCCGTTCTGGTATTATTAGAAGTGCCATGTGTGTCCCCGGAGTTTGGTGCTTTGAATACCACCCAATCTCCAGCTTCATCACTGGCTGTGAAAAAGAAATTCTCATGCTCAAAGTCGATGGCTGGACCAGCATTTGATCCATCTCCTAAAATCAGATTCCAATGATCGAAGAATGGAATAACATTGCTGGCATACACTTTCTCCTCAGCCTCATTTTCTTCTGCTTTTTTTGATGGTGCAGAGCAGTTCATCATTGTGAGGAATATGCTGCAGCTAAAGAGTGTTGATATAAGTCTGCTGTTTATTTTCATAACAATTTACGACGGATCAAAAAAGGGAGTCATTGAATACATAGATTCATAGCCTCCCTGAAATATTCATCAGCTCTTTTACAATTATATTCCTAATGCCTGTCCTCCACCAATTTGGATCGTCTCTGCGGTGATGAACGAAGCATCCCTGCCAGCAAGAAATGAGACAACAGAAGCAACTTCTTCTGGTTGCCCGAGTCTTCCCAACAAGATGTTATTCTTCCACGACGCAAAAACTTCAGGCTTGGTAGACTTGATTTGAGCATGGAAAGGAGTATCAATCGTTCCAGGAGAAACTGCATTCACTCGGATTCCATATTCTGCTAAGTCTTTTGCTAAAGCTCTTGTAATCGCATGAACTCCAGCTTTCGATGTGCCGTATATTCCAGCTCCCGGCCCCCCGGCATTCCATCCTGCATTTGAGGTATAATTAATGATCGTTGGATCTTCTCCTTTCTTAAGATATGGAATAGCAGCTCTTGACATGAAGAATACTGAGTCAAGATTAAGAGCCATGACTTTTCTATAAAATTCAGTAGTCATTTCTTCGAATCGTGATCTGCCACCAAGTCCTCCTGCGTTGTTTACAACCACATCGATTTTGCCATACTTATCGCCAATGGCTTTGATATTTTTATTTACTTCATCTTCATTGGTAACATCAAAACCGTAATATTCAGCTGTAATTCCTTCTTTGGAAAGTTCTGCCACTCGCTCTGCGCCTACCTCATCTTCTATTCCATTTAAAATCACAGTATACCCATCATGTCCCAGCCTTTTGGCTACCTCAAATCCAATCCCTCCGGTTGCTCCTGTTACTACTGCTACTTTATTTTCAGATTTATTTTTCATTTTCTATTCGTTTAAAATTTTATCTAGCCAATAGGCTTAATTTCTTTAGCAAAAAAGTTTATTGATAAGTACCCCAGAGGCACAAAGACTGCAATCATGATGAAGATCGGCGTATAGGAATAGTTGTCTGTTATTACTGGCACCAGAAAGTTCATGATGATCACTGAAAAGATTCCAACCGTACCTCCAAGTCCAGCTAGTGAGCCAACCGACTTTCCACTAAATAAATCACTTGGAATGGTTTGAATATTTGAGATTACAAACTGGAAGCCGTAAAGAACCACAGCTACAATGCCGACAAATTTCTCAGGAGTGTTTCCATAGAGAATCGTGGCGGCCATTCCTACAAACATGATGACACAACCAACAAGTATTGTCTTCTTTCGAGCCTGATCAACAGAAGCGCCTTTGATCATGAGTCTGCCGGAATAATATCCACCGGATAAACTTCCGATCGCAGCACCTACATAAGGCACCCAGGCAAAGAAGCCAATTTCCTTTACATTGAATCCATAGACGTCTGCCAGGTAAATTGGCATCCAGCCAACAAATAGCCACCAGATTGGCTCAACAAAAAATCTTGAGGCCAATACCGCCCATGATTCACGATGAGACAAAATCTGCATCATACTTAGACCAGGTTTTTCAGCATCTTCTTTCTTTTGCTCGATCCCTGCCATAATGAAATTCCGCTCCTCTTCCGTGATCCAGGTATGTTTTGATGGTAATGCTTTGTTGAATATAAGCCATGGGATTACCCATAATATTCCCAGCATCCCAAGGAGGACAAATGTCATCTCCCATCCGATGGCTACCCAAACGACAGCAATAAGTGGTGGAGCTACTATCGAACCCATTGCAGCTCCAGAATTAAAAATTCCCTGCGCCAATGCACGTTCTTTTGATGGAAACCACTCGGCATTACTTTTTACTGCCCCCGGCCAGTTTCCCGCTTCGCCTAAGCCAAGCAATACTCTAAAAACACTGAATGAGAGAACTCCTCGTGCGAGAGCATGAAGTGCTGTTGCCAATCCCCAAACGGTAATAGAGACAACAAAACCTAGCTTTGTTCCAATCTTATCAAACATCTTCCCGGACACAGATTGTCCCACTGCATAAGCAACTAGAAAAATGTTCAGGATAAGTGCATAATCATTTTTATCCATACCCAGATCACTAGAGATATCCGGCCACATGATGGCCAGTGCTGATCTGTCAATGTAATTGATGATTGTTGCCAGACATACCAGTCCGATAATCCACCATCTAAGTCCTCGTACTTTCATTTGGGTTAGGGTTAGTTTTTAATTTTTATCACCAAAATATGATGGACCCTCTCCGCTAAGAAAATCCTCTCTTACCGGACTAAAGGTATCAATCAGTTTGCCGGGCTCCAGACAAACAGCACTATGTACAAGATTGGGCTCGATGTATACACCATCTCCTGCCTTGACTATTTGCTTTTCCCCATCAATCTCAAACTCAAATTTTCCCTCTACACAGTAAGTGGCTTGTGTATGAAAATGACTATGTGGCGAACCGACAGCTCCCTTTTCAAACTTCACCAGCACCATCATGATCTGGTTGTCATACCCTAGCATTTTTCGTGATACTCCCCCTCCCAATTCTTCCCAGTCAAGGTTTTCTGTCAAAATGTATTTATTGCTTCTTCTATTCATTTTAGATTTTTATCCCGTAATTGAACCTGAGCAGTGCAGTGCACCACCCAGATACAATTTCAGTATGTATGAAGATTATTTTTCACTTATTTATTCTTGAAACTCCGTGAATACTTAAAAACCAGGAGTTTGTATTTCTACATCAGTAATAAATACCTCATTATCCGTAGTTACCGTATTGGTTGGCACAAAATAGAAGATGACGAATTTTTGCGTAGTGGAAGTAAGGATACCTCCAGTAGCTAAAGACTCATCTACCCTGCTTTGCGGATAACTAAATGTAGAACTTGCAGTAAAATCAAAAGAGATCTGTTGCCAGGTATTAACTGCAGAAGCAGTCACTGGTACAGTAGCAAGGGCAAAAGAAGCCAAATCGGTTTCATCAGCCGGCTCGCTATGTAAAATATAGAAAGTTCCTTCCAGATCTGTTCCTGGCGTTGATTCTGATTTTAAATATGCCGAAATCGTATATTCAACACCCTCCTCAACTTCAAATGGTTGATAAGCTCTTTCTCCGGTACCATCAAATTTGAGCGACCGACCAGCTGAACCACCGGCAGATTGAGCGTTCGTACTTGAAGAACTTGCTTTATCTGTCCCATCTCTATCGTATTGGTCAGAAGGGTTTGTTGCTGTACTTCCATTATTGGCACGATCAGAAACCCAATTTTCCAAGTCATCATTTCTCCACCAATTAAACGGTGAGTCTGTTGCATCATTGAAGGTATCATCCGGATCGATCGTCCAGGCATCAACTAGATCGTTTGAATTGTTCTCCGCAGTAGGATATGTTTCAAAATCACCATTCTGAATAACCGCTGCGAAGGTTGCTGGTACAATACCTGGATCAATAACATTTAACACCTCATTCGTCATAGAACTACCTGAAACATTCGTGGCTGTCAACACTACATCATAGTCACCATCTGCGGCATAGGTATGTGTTGGAGATTTTTCTGTTGAAGTATTTCCATCACCAAAATCCCAGACGAAAGATGCTCCATTTGTTGATGTATTTGTGAAAGTATATTCCAGATAATTTCCTGAATTTGCCTCTGAAGTAAAATCAGCAGATGGTGCAGTCACATCACCTGTTGCTAAAACTTTCACATTATCGATCCATGCATCGGCAGGAGCCACAGAGTAAAACATTACAGCAACTTCACCACTCTCATTTGAAGTGAAAGGTATCTGAACAAACGTGCCATAATCATTTGGAGTGTCTGAGAATTTACCCTCAGCATAATATCCAAAATGACTTCCTAAACTATTGGAAAGGTCATCCAATGCATCAGCACCGTCAATGAAATGACTATTAAGAACATATCCAGCCATATGCCTGGATATTCCAGGAGGATCATCGTTAGCACCATCAATTGCGTACTGATACTCCAGGACATAATCCGTATTTGGAGTCAAGGATAGCGCCTGATATGCATATCTCGAATCAGAAGTGTGAAACGGTCCCCCACTTTGGCTAGACGTCCATTTTGCTCCACGAGTTTTATCTCCTGTATCATTTCCATCATAATCAAAATCAGAACCATCACTACTTGAACCAAATGGAGTTGACTCGCCCTCCGTATAGGTGGTAAACCTCCACTGACTAGTGGCATACGTACCCTCAATCTCAAAGTCACCATTCAAAATGGTAGAACCTGTTTCCTTATATAGGTACACATTATCCACATATATACTTGCATGATCACTTGCAGCACCTCCTGTTCCTAACTCAAATTGAATTTCATCGATAGCTGTAACAGCCGCTGAAAATCCTGTAGATAAGCTTAAATCAAAACCAGTCCACTCTCCATCCGTAAGTGCCAAACCATCAACTTCATAAGTCTCTGTCGCACCATTATTTACAAGAGTTACCTTCAAAAGGTCGATACCTTCAGAAAAAATTGAATTTATATCAAAGTGAATGTGTGTAGCTGCAATTCCATCTCCAAAAGCACTATTCGGATCAATGGTTGCAACTGCAAGCGTACCAACATCGCTTCCAAGTCTTGAAAATCGAAGTACATTTTCATTTCCAACAGTAACAGCTACACCTCCAGCACCTGCTTCGCCCCATCTGTACTCCAAAAGCTCACCATTGTACTCCATTCCATCTGTATAAATGGCGAACACATTTGAAATACTTCCGGTAGGTGAAGCGGGGACAGTCGTAATAGATCCCTCAGGGACGTGAACAACCGTAACATCCTCTGTAAGAGTAACGGATGCTAAGCCTGCATCGGATTGAGCAGTTACTGTGATGGTGTATGTAGCCTCTTCCTCCTCATTTGGGTAGTCGTAGGATACAGATCCTCCTTGCTCATCAATAGTGAGCACATCTGTAGTGCTGGTCGGATCTCCAAAATCTACTTCAAAGGAAGTTGCTCCTATGGAAACAGGAGTGACCGCGACGATAGTGCCATCCCCGGAAGCTGCAACAGAAAAACTTGAAAATGTAATTTCCGACAGTCCCTTAGGATTAGGATTATTATCATCATCGCATGAAATCATAAGGCCTATTATCATCAAGGCACTTATTCCTATTTTTATATAATTCATAATTCAGTTCTTTATTGTTGGTATAGTATCAGTTTGCTGGATAAACTTTCACATTATCCACATATACGTCCACAGGGGTTATGGCTGAGAACATCAATGAAACCAAACCGCTTTCAGGGGCATCAAACTCACCTGTAACCACGGTGAACTCTCCTTTGCCTTTTTGCTCCTCAACTTCTATGTGAAGAAGACTAAGGTCTGTCGCCACTCCAGCTTCATTTCTTGGAGTTTGAGAGTAAGCTTCAAAACCATCTGTATAGTGGCCGGCTACAACATCAGCAATCACAAGTCTTCCTTCCGGTGGATCAGTAGCTACATCATCTTTGATCGCATACTCAAATTCAAGAATGTATTTAACTGTACGCTCATCTGAAGAAGGAGAAACAACGACTGGCTGATAGGCTACTCTACTATTAGAACTCGATAAACTGCCTACTGAAATACTTGCATCCCATTTTGCTCCTCCTGTACTACTACCATTATCTGTTCCATCATACAGATTATATGATCCATCTGTACTGCTCTTAAATGCGTTGTTATTCCATCCATTAGAGAATGATATTTTCCAATTATTAGTACCATCTTCAAAATCACCGTTTACAACAGTTACCGGAAGAGGCACAAACACATCTACAACTTCGACAGATAGTTCAACCTCATCTGATGCATTGTTTGCATCCAAAGCAGTTAGAGATACTGTATATGTTCCCTCACCAGCTTCAAATTTTGCATAAGGCTCAAAAGCTGTTGTGGTAGTCTCCGTACCACATACCATTTCTCCATCTATAAGCTCACAAACTACCCCATCTGAACCAAAGTCCCATACATAGTTGGTCGCCTCTTCAGATAGGTTGGTGAATGATATCACCCTGAAATCCTCTGCGGTAGGAATGTATGTGAAATCAGCCGTTGGAGGCGTAGCATCAGGTATACTTCCCGATTCAGGTAAATCAGGTCTCAGTTCACAGCTCGCAATGAAGCTTGCAGCGAAAACGGTTAAGAGTATTCTTAGCCTTTTTCCGAATATATTTTTAAAGTTTTTCATAACTCATCCATTTAAATTTTAGTAACCCTGATTTTGCTTCAAAAGACCACCACTAAGGTTGATCTCCCGTTGAGGAATTGGCAGATACCTGGCCTTTCTTGAATCGTATACATATCCCATGTCATCAGAGTGTGCGGACAAGACATTGTCTAGTTCACCAAATCTGATCAAGTCAAAGTATCGCTGATTTTCAAACGCCAACTCAACCCTTCTTTCCGTCATCAACTCTTCTTTGGTAACTGATACAATCGGATCAGTTATTCCGGCTCTGTTTCTGACCTGTCTGAATGATTCAATGGCATCCGCATCAACCGTTGCGGCGGTTCCTGCCATGGTTGCTTCAACATGAAGTAACAATACGTCAGCATATCTAAGTGCGATGTAGTCATTGCCTGCATCTCTGGCGAAAGGGCCATAAGATGGTGGAGTGGTTGACAAATCAGATCCCTCAGGCAAAAACTTGGCTACTTCATTTTCATCATCCTCCAGTGTGCCATTCAAATCCGTAATGGAAACTGCGGTTCTATTACCTCCAAATGCGTCAAAATCTGCCTTGAGGTTTGCATTGACTATATTTTGACCATCCTCTCTACCTGCCCGTGTAGAAGAAGTAAATTCTGATGAAAAACTCTGGCTCTCTTCAGAATTTCCTGCCTGATACTGAATGGCAAAGATGATTTCATTATTCAGCTCTGAATAAAAGACATCATTATAATCCGGCATTAAGCCAAATCCTGATCCAATGATTGCTTCACACAAAGCTTCGGCTTGGGCATAATTAGGTGTTGCCAATGACAAGTAAACTTTGGCCAAGATTCCTTGTGCAGCTGCTCTCGAGGCTCTCGCTTTATGAGAATTATCCAAAACGTCCACAGCTTCTTGCAAATCCTCTATGATCTGCTCATACACCTGAGCTTCGGCTACTCTGGTAAAAAGAGTTTCCACATCCCCAGGATTTACAGGAGCAGTAACCAGAGGTACATCTCCGTACAGCCTTACCAGCTTAAAGTAGGCATACGCTCTTAAGAACTTGGCCTCAGCCGCATAACTTGCTCGATTACTTTCATCCGCAACATCTATGTAGTTCAAAATGTTATTTGCTCTGAAAATAACCTCGTACATGGACTGGTAGTAATCTTCAGACTCAACATTTACAGCTTCAACTATATATCTGTGAAAATCTGACTTAGAACCTTCAAGTGTAGCATTCCTTGTATTATCGGTACGGTGCTCCGTCAGCAAGTGCTCAAACTGAACTCCTCTGTTAGCACGCCCAATATTTGTTTCCGTATTCTCATTCGTCCCCTGTAGAGCGTCATAAATTCCATAAATTCCAGATAAAACATCATCATCTGAATTGAAATATGCATCCAAAGCAACAACAGTATCTGGCAATGGGTTTAAAAACTCATCATCGCATGAGACAAACACCATTGCAATCGCTAAGACTATGTATTTAATATTTTTCATGATTTGATTCATTTTTAATTAAAAGTCAAGGTTTAAACCCAGAGTAAATGTCTTGTAGAGAGGCGTTCCTGCTCTTTGAGATCCATAAGCTCTTGGGTCAGACCCATCAACATGTTCCGGATTGAACCCGTGGTAGTCAGAGGCTGTCTTATAAAGCAAATTCTGACCAGCGAAATACACTCTTAATCCCTGCACGCCGATTTTTGAAGTAAGTCTGGCAGGCATGTTATACCCTACAGTCACATTACGTAGCGAGAAGTAATCGGCACTAGCAATAACCTCACTGGTCAGCACTTTTTCCTGAATAAATGATTCATGAGGAACCAGACCATCTGCCACAGCTTCTGCTGCACCTCCTGATCTGGTACTGTTTCCAAACCAATTAAAGAAATATTGATCACCGATATTGTTTACCTGTGCGCCCAGACTTCCCTGAAGCATGAAAGACAGGTCGAAATCTTTGTAGGTAAATTCATTCGTTACACTCCATAAAATATCAGGATAAGGATCTCCGAGGATGGTCTTATCATCTTCAGTGATTCTACCGTCTCCATTTAAATCCCTCACGATAACGTCCTCAGCCTGACCATTAATTCGATTCCATGGCTTATCTACATATGCAACTCTAAATTCAGCGTCATTATACTTGTCTGTATCAACCACATAGCCGTAGAAAGATGATATTGGATTGCCGATGAGGTTAATCCATTGTGAATTTCTGCCATAGGTATCTTGAATTAGCGCCCCGTTTGATTCACCAAATGCGAGGAGTTCATTTTGGTTGGTTGAGGCAATTAACGTGGTGTTCCAGGTAAACTGATTCTGATTCATATTTCTCGTCCTCAATTCAAACTCAAAACCACGGTTTCTAACTTCACCCAGGTTTACAATCCCACTGGTAAAACCAGTTACGTAGGAAACTGGATTTTCCAATAACAGCTCATTACTAATCCTTGAATAATAATCCAATGATCCTGTGATTCTATTGTCCATGAATCCGAAATCAATTCCCGGATTGAATTCCTCTGATGCTTCCCATTGCAAAAGTGAATTCGCGATATTCAAGGGAGAAACACCATTCACTACAGCCCCATCAATGACTACATTAGAATTGTTTAACAGAGCTAAATAAGGCCAATGATTAATAACATCGCTACCTACGTTGAATCGTTCAGATCCCGTTAAACCATAGCTAGCCCTTAACTTCAAAGTAGTTATCAGGTTGTTTCCTGCCAGGAAGTCTTCATCTGCAATATTCCATCCGACAGAAATTGCAGGGAAATTACCATACTTAGAATCTAATCCGAATACTGAGCTGCCGTCTCGTCTAAAAGACACATTGACCAAATATTTTCCTGCATATGCATAATTGACCCGAAAGAAGTACCCAAGCTTTCTAAGTTCAGTATTGATCTCAGCTGGCTCAGTGATTTGGGTTGCACCTTCTAGATTTTTAAGAAGGTCATTGGAATAGCCAACACCTGTCAATTCACTTGTATTGCTTGTTCTACGTTGTATGGTGATTCCTGCAAGTCCACCGAATTCATGTTCGCCAATATTTTTGTCATACGTCAATGTATTATCTGAAACAAGTCTTGTTCTAAATCTATTTTGCAGATAATACTGAGATCTACTCGCTCCAGCTGCATGGTAGTTAGTACCGTCCCATCGTTCACGTTTTCTTTGCTCAATAGTGGTTGCTAAAGATGTCTTCGCTTTAAGTCCTTTTATAATATCAAGGCTTAAATAGGTTGAACCGTAAAGATTAGTCTCATACTCCCAATGCTCTCTCTCAACATATTGCTGATAAGGATTTGAATCACCTGAAGTACGAGGACGTGTATCACTTCCATCACCATCAAAATCCAGTTCAACCAGGTGGTCTTCCCAGAAATAATCACCCACTTCAACACCAGGATAGATATTTCTATCTATAAGCTGGAGGGTTGCTTCCGTATGATAGATAGGTAGCCACGGTGAAAGGCGGAGCGGGTTATGAATTGATGTAGGTAATTGTCTCTGTGCGGAATAAGACGGGTTGATATTAATTCCAAATTTTACCCGATCATTTACCTTAGAGTCTACCTTGATTCTGCCACTATAAAATTTATAGTCATCAGTGATAACTACACCTTCATCATGTAGATATCGCAAAGAACCACTAAAGGTTGTTCTGTCATTTCCACCTCTGGCTGAGAGTGAATGACTCTGAATATATCCACCATCAAAGAAAACGTCCTGCCAGTCTCTATCTACCCCAGTAAGTGCAACTATTTGTTGCATATATTGAGTTTCTTCACTTATCTCACCAGTTTGAGCCTGTTCAAAGGCAACCCAGTCTGCAACACTTTTCCTGTAATCATCGCTTCCATGCGCATCCTTCCTACCAATATAGGTTTGATAACTAAATTTTGTTCTGCCAGCCTGTCCATTTTTGGTGGTGATCATGATGACACCATTGGAACCTTCACTTCCATAGATAGCTGCCGATGCTGCATCTTTTAACACTTCAAAAGATGCTATATCATTCATATCCAGATTTGAAAGAAAATCAGAACTAACTACTATTCCATCGACAACCACAGCTGGGCCAGAGTCAGCTGTAACAGAACCAACACCTCTAATCGTAATAGTAGGTGCACCTCCTGCCTCAGCATTTGTAGCCTGAATGTTAACCCCAGATACCTGACCAATGAGAGCATCATCTACCCTTGATACGGGCATTTGATCTAGCTTTTTATTCTCAACTTTCGAAATGGCGCCTGTTAGGTGGGATTTCTTTTGAGTACCATACCCAACAACTACTACTTCTTCAAGTTCTTCGAGATCTTCTTCGAGTGTAATCTCAATTGTACTCCGATCTCCTACTGTAACTTCCTGAGTTTTGAACCCGACATAGGTATAAACCAAAATGGCATTTGATCCCACTGATACAGTATAGGATCCATTCACATCCGTGATTGCTCCATTAGCTGTCCCTTTTTCGAGGACCGTTACACCGGGTATTCCGTCTCCGTTTCCATCTACTACTGTACCAGATACTGTGTTTTGAGCCCTGGCAACTGTCGAAATGCAAAGAACCAAACCAAAAATGAGAGCAATTCTCATACTTGATTTGAGTTCGACAGATTGTAAAATACGTTTCATAATTTAGGTTTTAATTGATTATTTGATAATTCCTCAATGATTTTGAGTGAAACGGGGGCCTATCGAGAGGTACAACAATCTTGTTAAAAGCGGGGGCTTTAAGTAGTTTTGTAGCAAACGAAGGAGCCTGAGATGAATACCGATCGCCAAATTGATATTTTCATTTTTGCTCCACTCAAAGTTTTAGGATCAGCCCTTGGTTGATCCTTTTTTGGTTATTTAGGTTTCCATTTGGGTTAAGTTATTGGTTGTTTATACTAATGAGCCATTACCATTGAGCACGAGCCCATTATCAATTGTCTTTACATATTCACTAATATCCTTTAGGTGATCTTTGATAGCCTCTGCCGCCTTGTCAGGATTTTTATCAACTATGTATTGCAAAAGCTGCTCATGCTGTTCCACAGCTATTTGAGCTCTTCCTTCTCCGCACACGTTATGCTTTTTGAAATACTGCATAATGTCCGGTGTAATAATCAGCATCAAAGATTTCAACACTGAATTTTTGCTTGCTTCTGTGAGTTTTAGATGAAACAGAAGGTCCTCCTCCACTGCATCCTCATTCCGATCTATCTTTATCCTATGCGCATTTAGCGCATTTTCAATTTCTATAATATCCTGATCAGTCCTTTTTTCTGCGGCCAGTTGTGCTATGTTGGTCTCCAAAATAACTCGGGTCTCAACCAATGACTTAAAATCTCTTCCCTCTACATGTAGCATATCCGTGATAAGACCTTCCAATGCTGCCATGCCAATGCCAGCAACAACGGTCCCACTTTGAGGAAGTGTTTTCAAAATGCCATAAAACTCGAGTTTCCTGAGTGCATCTCTCAGATGTGTCCTTCCCACTCCTAGCTTTTCACTCAACTTACGCTCAGAAGGCAGACGATCCCCAGCTTTTAATTGCCCAGAAGTAATCAAGTCTCTTATTTGTCTGATAATCTTGTCAACGGGTGTTTCAACTTGTATTTGAGAGAAATTATTAAGTATTTCCATTCTTAAACTGACTAATTGGTTGACCAATTTATGGTATACCAATTAAAATTCCAAAAATTTTATACTATTCGATTAAAAGATTTTGAATTTTTCATGAGAAGAATGCCTTATTTTGAAGATATCATAACTTAGCTAAGTATGAAATTGCTAAGCATCTCAGATCAAATCTTAAGGCTATTGAAATGATCTCACGCTTTGATTAATTGATCCTAACTAGAAAAATAATTGTGTTCCACAACTAGGCGTTAATAGCAAGTCAACGATATCTTCTTCTTAGTTCTAAAAAAAGTAAAACTATTCCCATGAATCATCAGGAATCAATGTGAATGAGTAGATAATTAAAAAAGGGATAAGAAGCTTTTGATAGCCTACTTATCCCTTTCAGTTCACATTTTATGCAGTCCGTAGGGGGCTTTTCTAACCATTGATTATCAATTACTTAAAGGAAACGGGTAAAACATTTGATAAAACATAATTCTTTTAAAGCAAAGAAGGCGACTCATATGGGTCAACTAATGCAATGCCTTAAGCAAATGCTACCTTAATTATCATTCTAGTTCTTAATGAATCGCTCAGTGCCTATTACCTTTCCATTCTCATTGTATAGCCTGATTAGGTATAGTCCTTTATCAAGTGTTTTTAAGTTGATCTGCTGATTTACATCATCGCTCGTCAGTGCCTTAGTTCCTCTCAGATCATACAGCTCCACTTTCTTCACATGTCTGCTATCAATCTTAATGTAGTCCACCGCTGGATTCGGATAGACCGTGATGGTTTCTTGTCCATCCAAACCAAGCACCTGTTTGATCGTCAATGTACCTGAAACATACTTAAAGACATAGTTGTCCGATACACCTCCCGATACTGATATTGTGAATGTGCCGGCTGTATTGGTGTCAGTGATGCCCATTGTGGCAACTGGTTTACTAATGAGCGAATTTGCATCTTCACCATTGACAAAACCTGAATAGGTAATAGTCAATTCCGGCAATGCTTCCCCCTCATTAATTAAATGGTCATCAGCTGCAACTGTAAGTGAGGCTTCTTCAACTGTCATGATCCCGTCAACATATGTGAAAGCATAATTTTCTGATGTGCCTCCTGATGCTGTAATTGCATATGTGCCTACTTCACTGCTCTCATCTGCTAATGTGTTTGCTGTGGGGATTGTGGTTAAAGAACCGGCATCTTCCCCGTTCACAAAACCGGTATAGCTAACCTTGAATTCAGGGTTGGCTTCTCCATACACTTTGCTTTGGTCATCAACTGTAACTGTAAGCGGGGCTTTTTCAATTGTTAGGGATATAGTATCAGAGGTGTAAAAAAATTCACTTGTGCTATTCTGTTCAGCTATGATCAAAACAGTTCCTGCTCCCATTATGGTAGCCATGCCTCCCTCTAATTTTACAATTGACTCGGCGGAAGAATATAAATTAGCAGGAGTAGCATTCTCTGAGGTAATATTGATTACAAATGAATCATCACCGTATTCCTTTTCAGGTATAAATTCTATTTCTAATTCTGGATCTACCTTAGTTGAATAAACAGTAAAGTGATTAGGTCCGTTACCTATTTTTTCAGTAAATAAAACTTCATTATTGTAGAGGTAGCCATCTAAACTAATGGAATAAATAACTCCTAATCCATTTTCACCGCCTCGCTCCGTGACTCCCCACATTTTATTGTCCAATAATTTTAGTCCAGAAACCGGGTTCATACCTGAAGCTTCAATGAAGGAATGTAAAAGAGTAAAGCCAGTGCCGTCTGTGTTTATCTTATAAACTACACCCTGATCATCGTCTGGCCATTCATTCCCATTGCTACCTCCATATTTTGTAATCCCCCATACTTCATCTTCGTGGAGTAATAGATTTCCTTCCGGAATTCTTCCATCATATGTAGTAAAATCACGTTCTTTATGAAAATCTCCACCCTCACTGTTTATAGAGAATAAAATGCCGGGACCAAAATCAAAATCTATTTGTTCTGCATCAATCTTCCCCCAGATTTTACTGTTTGCAATGATTAAGTTCCCATTATTTTGAGCCCTTAAGCCATCTGAAAATGAATACACATGTTGGAATTCAGTTCCATCAGCATTTAGTCTGAAAATTAAGCTGTTGGCAATCTCATCACTAAGCCTGGTTACAGTTCCCCAAAATTGACCATCAATTAAAGAAATTGTGCTTGGTTGAATCCCAGAAGTATTGGGCTCAAAATGAAAAATTATATTAAAGTCTGATCCGTCTTTATTGATTGAGTAAATAACCCCACCATCATGATCGCCACCATATTTAGTAATTCCAAATAATCTTTCATTGTACAGAACTAGATTTCCTAGTGGGAAACGTCCATTAAAATTTTCAAAGGAATGTATAGTTGAAAAATGGCTTCCGTCCTTCTTTATTTTATATATCGTACCATTTCCTTCAATGCCCCCTTCGCTAGTAGCACCGTAAATCCAATCATCTAAATCCAAAAGTGGTGTTAATGGGTAACTACCATTTTTGTTCGTGCCAAAGGTGTATTTCTTTTCTAAATTATTTCCATCTAAATCCATGGTAATAACAGATCCATATCCAATAAAACCATTGTCTCTATTTTCAATACTCCCACCAAAGGAAGTCAGGCAAAAAAGTTTACTATCAAAAGCCGACAGACCAGAGTGAGGAAGACTTCCTATCTGATCCGATAGGTCATGGAGTTTGCTAAACGATGATGTTTCAGGATCGATTGAATATATCACTCCCCTATCATTTTCACCGCCTCTAGTAGTTATCCCCAATAGACTATTATCCTGAATCAGCAATCTTCCTGCGGGACTCTTGCCAGAAACTTCATCAAATTCATAAACAAATTCAAAATCAGTTCCATCTGGATTTAATTTGAAAATAGTCCCATCATTACCAGACCCACCTAGTTTTGATGTTCCCCATAGTTTACCATTGTGATGAATAAGACCATTAGGTTCTTGATTTCCGACCAGCAATGTACTTGTCATTTCAAAATCAGTTCCATCTACATTAACACGATAAAACCCTCTAAATGAAGCACTAAAAACTGAAGATTTAATTCCATAAAGTTTACCATCCAGGTAAGTCAATTCTTTCATCGGATTACCACCTTCAAATTGATGCAATATTGAAAAGCTTGATTCAGAAGGGTCATATTGAAACAATGTTCCAAAATCGTTACTACCACCTTTTGTTGTAACACCAAAAAACTTTCCTTCTTCATTAATCAATGAGCCCAAGGCTAAAGAACCATCGGTTTCATCATTAAAATGATGAATTACATTGACAGCTTTTTCAATAAGGTCGTATGAAATTATTACGCCTGAGTTGTCATTTCCTCCCCTCGGTAAAGACGCCCACAATTTTCCTTCGAAATTCACAAAGTGTCCTTGAGGACTAGTGACACTGCCCACTACAAGGCTTCCATCTATTCCTTCGAAATCGTATAGTTTTTGGTAATCAGAACCATCAAGAGCTAGCGAAAAAATAACTCCATGACCATACTTTCCTCCCAATGCCATTCCATACAATCTCTCGCCTGCCCTAGCTAAATTCCCTGCAAAATGTTTTTCAAAAGTGAAATCAATCCATCTTTCCAATTCTGATTCATCTACGTTAACCGAGAATAAATGACCTCCTCCAGATATGGTAGTGCCTGTTATTCTTGTTTGAGAATAAGAATTGAAAAGAAAAACTGATATTAGAAGGGATGTAGCCGCTGTTTTAAGCAGGTGGTAAGGTTTAATGATTGGAACTCTAGTAGTGAACTTCAAATTTCTTAATAGTTTATATTAGGCTTTAGTATAATCATAATGAGTCAACAAAATAACAACTTTCATCTTTTTAGATTAATGATTTAGATGAGTAGACCGATTTTGTAGAGATTTTCAATACACTTATCTTCCTGATCCGAACTCTAACAAGCTCAAGAAGACATACGCTGAAGTACATAACTGTTGTAGAGATACCCTTAGATAAACAAAAAAGGCTTCTTTAGAGAAGCCTTATGAAGCAGTCCGTAGGGGAATCGAACCCCTGTTACCAGGATGAAAACCTGGCGTCCTAACCCCTAGACGAACGGACCGTTTGTTTTGGGAGTGCAAATATAGAATGTCATATCAGTTTTGCAAAGAAGTAAAATAAAAAAAGCGAAAGAAATTTCACTTGTTTTCCACAATCACAATGGGAAAGTCTTGCCCTCTGGAAAAGGTGTGCGGATACTGAGGGCTGCCCTTGTATTGGATGCTTAGCTCCGGCACCTGATCATCCAGGTATCCTTTAAGTTCGTAGATGGTGACTTTACCATCTTTTGGAGCACCATCAGCATCACCAGATAATCCTTTTAGCAGAGCATAAGTAAACAGTCCATGACCTAACGACTCAAATTCAGTGGCATACTGCTCACTTCCGGCTGCAGCCATCACATGAATGCCTGAACTTCTGGAAAGCTGTGCAATTGCCTTTTCTTCAGGAGCTCCACGCTGAGCCAGCACCTCCACCGAACCACCTGATTGACAAGCATCCATGATAATCAATTGTTTCAACGCCTTGATTTCTAGCATGGTTTGTTGCAAAAGCTCAGCCTCTATCCCATATTCATTGATTTTATCACTATCGTACAACCTACTCGCTCCCGATGAAACCAGATAAAATTTTCCATCCACCATACTCCCATGGCCTGCGTAGTAAAACACAAACACATCGTTTATTGATATCTGATCTTTGAGGCTATTCACCTTTGCTAGAATGTTTTCTTTGGTAGCATCATTGTCATAAATCTGATGGAGCACCACATTGGAATAGATTGTCTCACCCTGCTTTTTCATCTGCTCGGCGAAGGAAGTTGCATCCGTTTTGGCATAGTTTAAATTCAGCGCTTTATTCTGATACTCATTAATGCCAACAGCCAAAATGTGACAGGTACTTCCCGGAATTTTTGAGTCAGAAAACAAGCTTACACTAGCCATATTCGATTCCAGATTTGAATTGGATGAGGCTGAAGCTGAAAATTCATTGTGCCCGGCGACTAATGGATATTCAATCGAATAAATTTTGGCATTTGCATCAGATCGAACCTTTTGAATTTGTGGCTCCAGAGATACACGTTTTCCATTGTGATATAACTTTACATCCTGAATGCCGCCTCCTTGATCTTCAACTTTGAGGTAAAGTTTGGCAATTTCATCTTGTACCAATCCGGATAGCTTCAACGTTGGTGGTGGAGACTGATCCAACACCTTACCCATGGATTTTTTTCCTCCTCGCGAGGAATTAAAAATATCTTCCACTAGGCCCGGAACATAAAATTCATCCATGAGCTGATCCGCACCAAAAGATTCCATTCCTTTCACAAAGTGGATGTTTGAAATTGCATCGTCGGTAGCATCAAAATAACCATCTGGAGTCTTTACCATCCAGTCATTTTTACCAATCTGGATGTGCTCAAATAGCTCTTCTTTTCTCCCCAGGTTCCAAAACTTAGTCACCCCATCCACATCTGCCGTCATCATCAAGTCACCGCTGACCTCTACTCCATTTATTTCCGCCTGATGACCCTCCAGAGTATTTGAAATTTCACCGGAGGATTTATTCCAGAATGTTACTTTCCTGCCTGCCCCAACACTTATTATTTCATGGGGAGTTATTTCGACTTCAAAGACTGGCTTTCCGGCATCAAATCGTTGTTTTATAAGACCGCTGTATAAATCCCAAACGATAATCTTCCCGTCCCAGCTGGAAGTTATAACCTCATTGCCTTCGACTTTAATTGATGTTATATTGTCCGTATGCCCAACAAACTCCCTCACCAAACGCTTGGTCTCAATCTCCCATAACTTGAGGGTCTTATCGAGCATTCCAACCACCAGATATGCATCATTTTCAGTAAAGGCCAACGCATAGGTAGAGGCACCTTCATTGTATATGTAATTGTACCGCTCCCAGGTGGCAGTATTCCAAAGACTGATCACTCCATCCCATGCCGTGCTGGCTAAGAGTTTTCCATTATGGCTAAGTTCAAGATCGAATATAGGCTCGCGATGGGCATTGATCTTCTTGATCATTTTGCCGGTTTGTTCATCCCAGATGATAATCTTACCGTCCCCTGCTCCGGTAGCAATTTGATTTCCACCCAATCGCTCAAAGCACAAAATGCCTTTTTCATGGCCAAGATACTCCATAGAAATGGAGGCACTTTTCACATCCCACTTTCGGGCTTTGCTTCCTGTTTTTCCAATAAACACACCGTTCTCATCAAGCATACGAGCTGACTTGTACTTTACCCACTTAGCGATGTAGTGCTCCCAATAACTACCCAGGTCGTAATCTAAACCTGTGCTCGATCCATTTAAAATACCTTCATATCTCCTCACTTCCTTCCCCTCAAAATCGGTCACGATCACAATCTTATCTACGGCTGTAATTATTAACTCTTCAGTAGGGTGAAACGAAGCATCGTTGATTTCGGAATCAAAACTCCATTTCTTTACAAGTTTGTTTGTAGCATTCTTATATAAGAAAAGCGAGTCTTCATTGGCTGCCAGGTAATGTTCTCCCGAGGGTTGGAATTGCACGGACTTAATATCTCTAAACTCACGATTTCCCTCATGTATTTTATCGCCATTAGCTAGACTGTACTTGGTCAATGTGGTGCCATTGGAGAGTTTTAAAAGCTCATTCCCACGAATCGAAGTAAGTGTGCCACACCCTCCGCAGTATCCCTTTTCAGGCTTGAACTCATATATCAGACTCCAATCCTTCGTAGAATAGATTTTAGCCGCACGATTATCCTCACCAACAGATAGATATTTCCCATCAGAGGTGTAGGTTACACTCACACCATAGCCAACTCCACGATCTGAATTAGCCTTAATTTTCTTGTGGACACTATAATCCTTCACATTGAAAATGGTAACTGAATCTGCATAACTACCTACGGCTAACAGCTTACCATTGGGACTGAAATCCACGGATGTCACATAATCCCTAAATCTGGAACTTTGCCATAAGAGCTGTCCAGAGATCATGTCCCATACCCCAACTGTACCATCGGCACTACTTGTCGCGACTGTATTTTCAAAGACTGAAAATCCATTTACGGTATGATCGTGTCCTATTAATGATTTGATCTCTCTCCCGGAGTTGGCATCCCATATTTTCAGTGTTTTATCTCTGCTAGCGGTGAATAAATATTTTCCATCAGCAGAAATGGAGGCTGACTTGATAGCCTCTCCATGTCCCTTCTGAATAACAGCCCGAAAAGACTGAGCCTCTGCAAAACAGAGGCTCATAAAAAAAACGATTAGGAATTGTGCCGTCCGTCTCATCAATCCTTTAAATGTGCTGTCCAAACAGGAACCTGGGCATGATTCACCACATCTTCCGCGATGCTTCCTGCAAGAAAATGCCCTACCCCTTTGCGCTGGTGGGTACCTAGTGCAATCATATCTGCTTTGATATCTTCTGCATATAAAATGATTCCATCCTCCTCATTTTTGTAGTTGTAGATATCAATGGTATAGTTTTCTATTTTGTACTTCTTCACGAAATCCTCCATCTGCTTTGTATCATGACGAGTGGATGTGAAGCTTGCCGGTGTATTGATTTTCACAATGTTCAATTGCGCTTCGAATTTACGCTGAAGATCGAGCAGTTGTCCCACAAAGTAATCGTCAGTATGCTGAAAATCTGAAGCAAAGACAATCTTTTCGATTGGCTCCAGATCACATTTGTTCTGAGTAGTGATCACAGGGCAGGATGCCTTGCGAACAATTTTTTCTGCGTTAGATCCGGCAAAGAATTCATTCAGTCCCTCAGCTCCCTCTGTTCCAACCACAAGCAGGCTCACCTTTTCTTCAGTAATTTGATCAATAATTGTGTTGAATGGATTTCCCAGCTGAATCTTCGTAACAATTCTTTCGTCGGAATACTTCGCCTTTGATACTACATCTGCAAGTTTAGCCTGAACAGTTTCGTACATTTTTTTAATATACAGCTGCTCCATGGGATCCACATTTTGCATTCCTAATGTTTTAAACGAATCTGCAGTGGGATGCTCGATAACATTTAACAACATAATATCGCTATCGGCTTTATCAGCAATCTGGCATGCGAAATCCAATGCGTGTTCGGAAACTTTTGAGAAATCGTAAGGGACTAATATTTTCTTCATTTGATTTGGGTTTTATAACCAAACCCAATTTAATGAAAAATGATTTAGAAGATTAGCCCTATTTTTCAGAAAACTAGCTAAGTAGTTGACCTACCGAGAAAAGGATAGAAAATAATAGGGTAGAAATCGCCATCTGCTTGAGGTAAGGATCAAGCTCAACCGAAGGTTTATTTTTTACTGCATTTATGTTTTTCGCTAGCAAACCAACGACAGGAACAAACAAAAACTGCCACCAATTATTGAAAGTGAAAATGACGTAAATCAAGCTTGAAAGAATTCCTAAAGTCAAAAGGATGATATGATAGATCACCGCCCTATTTCGGCCCAAGCGCACCGGAATGGAGTGTTTGCCTGAAGCTTTGTCAGATTCAATATCCCGAATATTATTCACATTAAGTACGCCTACACTAAAAAGCCCTAGTGAGCTGGCGGGCAGAAGCACCTGCCAGTCAAGTGTCTGAGTTTGGAGGTAATACGTTCCGAATACCAGTACGATCCCGAAGAAAACAAATACAAAAACATCTCCAAATCCAGCATAGCCATACGGATTTTTTCCTACCGTGTATTTGATCGCTGCGGCGATCCCGATTAGGCCAATGGCTAAGAAGATAATGGCCGTTACCCAGTCCTCAGCAAACGCCAAATACAGCAAATAACACCCTGACACGAACGCAAGAATGGCAAAAAGAACCATAGCTCGTTTCATTGCAGCTGCTGTGATATTGCCTGAACTAACCATCCTTGCCTCTCCCGTACGGTGGGTATCTACCCCGGATGACGCATCGCCAAAATCATTGGCAAGGTTGGATAAAATTTGAAGTAACATAGCTGTAAGTAGCGTAAGTCCTGCAATGGAAGGGTTTAAGTCTGAGGCATTTCCTGCAATTGAAAGTCCAACCATCCAACCGGAAACGGCCAGTGGAAGCGTGCGCAGACGAAAAGCTTTAATCCAGGACTTCATCATTACATCCGTTCCGGAACTTCAATTCCAAGCAAGTACATACTCTGTTTAATCAACTTTGCTGTGATGGATGAAAGCGCAATTCTAAAGGCCAGCTTATCCTTATTCTCTTCATTGAAAATTGGTACCTCCTGGTAAAATCCATTGTATTCTTTGGCTAAATCGTAAACATACTGTGCCATCACAGCCGGTGAATACTCCCTACCTGATTCCTGCAGGGCAGATGGAAACTCTGTGATCTTGTAGATGAGATCGATCTCGCGTTTGCTCAGCTCGCCAACCATCTTTGGGTTAAAGTTTGACTGAACTTCCAGTGATTTACCTCTTCGTAAAATCGCCGAAATACGGGCATGAGTATATTGAATAAATGGTCCGGTATGACCCTGAAACTCTATCGACTCCTGTGGGTTAAAAAGCATTCGTTTCTTCGGATCTACCTTGAGAAGGAAATATTTCAAAGCACCTAATCCAAGCATCCGATAAAGGTTTTTGGCCTCCTCAGGCTCCATGCCCTCAATTTTCCCTAACTCTCTGGTGTGCTGCTCCGCTGTATCAAACATCTCCTGAAGCAAATCGTCTGCATCTACGACTGTACCCTCTCTGGATTTCATCTTTCCGGTTGGTAAATCAACCATACCATAAGAAAGGTGGTAAAGTCCATCTGCATAGGTTCTGCCTAGCTTCTTCATGATGGCGAAGAGTACCTTGAAGTGGTAGTCCTGCTCATTGCCAACCACAAAAACCGACTTATCAAAAGGAAAGTCTTTGTGCTTCATGTCGCAGGTTCCCATATCCTGAGTCATGTACACAGCCGTGCCATCTCCACGAAGTACCAGCTTTTCGTCCATGCCCTCATCTGTCAGATCAACCCAAACGGAACCGTTTTCTTTCTTAAAGAAAATGCCTTTTTCCAATCCTTCATCCACCAATTCTTTACCAAGCAAGTAGGTATTTGACTCCTTGTACATGGTGTCAAACTCAATGCCCATGGTCTCATAAGTCTTATCAAATCCTTCATAGACCCAGCCATTCATTTTCTCCCAAAGTGCTACGGTCTCCGCATCGCCACTCTCCCACTTCTGAAGCATCTCTTGAGCTTCTTTGATGGATGGAGCCCCTTTCTTAGCTTCCTCGGGATCCATCCCTTTATCTACAAGCGAATTAATCTCTTCCTTGTACATCTGATCAAACTTCACATAGTATTTCCCGATAAGATGATCACCTTTCATTCCGGCACTTTCCGGCGTTTCCCCATTGCCTAGTTTCTGATAAGCTAACATGGACTTGCAGATATGGACTCCTCTGTCATTAACGAGATTCACTTTTTTAACCTCATACCCATTAGCGGCAAGGATGCGAGAAGTTGAATCTCCAAGGAAATTATTTCTAAGGTGTCCTAAGTGAAGTGGCTTATTGGTATTTGGAGAGGAGAATTCCACCATTACCTTCTGACCATTTTCAGGTATCGTTCTGTAATTACCATCGGCAACTATTTCCTGAAGAGTTTCTGTCCAAGTCAGGTCTGCAACTTCAAGGTTCAAAAAGCCTTTAACAACATTATAAGCCTTGATGAAGTCGGTATTTTCCTTTAACCAATTACCAATCTGAGCACCAGAATCTTCAGGTTTTCCTTTAGTAACTTTTAGATAGGAGAAAACAACAAACGTGTAGCTTCCTTCAAACTCCTTGCGAGTAGGCTGAAGCCCTATTTCTCCCTCAGCCAATTCATGGTTATATAATTCGGCAAATGCCTTCGATATCGCTTTTTGAATCTTTTGCTCCAGCATGTTTGCTTGATTCTTTTCTATTTGATTGGGTTAAAAATTTCGGCCATCATGCATCGGGCGCTTCCTCCACCCAGCATTTCAATGGTGTGGATATCACTATGAACTAGCTTACCATGCTTGGACAAGGCTGCTTTCTGCACATCAGATAAGGAATTGAATGCGGCTGAAGACATCACCACAAGACGTTGGTCATTTTTGCCAAGTACCTGCAGCATATTGCCCGCAAACTGCTCCTTCTGCTCTTCTGATATTTCTATGATTTCCTTATCTGTTTCCTCCAGTGTTTCAACCAGGTTTTCTCGCTCCTCCAGATCATCGATGCTATCCAGACAAACAACTGCAAACTCCTCACCCAAACACATCATGACATTGGTATGATAAATCGGAAGACGTTTGCCATCCACAGTCTGAAGTGCGTGGAATGTTACAGCATCGAATCCGGCCTCATCACAAAAATCCTCCAGCACATCAGGCATGGTACGCTCAGAAATTGCAGCATAGGCTATTTTGTTTTGTCGATCCAGAAGCAAGCTACCTGTTCCTTCAAGGTAAGCTCCTTTGGCCTCCCAGTCTGTGAAGGAAACCACCTCATCTACTTTAAAAGTGTTTTTCAGCTCTCTAATGATGTCTTCCCTTCGCTCTAGTCGTCTGTTTTCCGCATACATCGGATATAATCGAATCACTCCATCCTGGTGAAAAGAAATCCAGTTGTTAGGAAAAATTGAATCTGGAGTGGCCGGATCTTTTGTATCATCGAAAACGGTCACATTGACTCCCTCCTCACGAAGCTTGGCCACAAATGCATCAAACTGCTGCAGAGCCTCATTTTGAATATCTTCAGCACTAGCTCCCTCAGCATTTTTCTGATAATAATTGTTCACCGCAGTTTGCTCATTCATGTGAAAGGCAACCGGGCGAATCATCATTATATTATTTGTAATCTGCTTACTCATATCTTCGTCTTAGGGGCATGGTGGAGCATCTAAGAAGACCTTCCATCTTGGCTGCCTCACGGTATTTTACTTCTTCTACTGTAAGTCCCCACTTTCTGAATTGCTCATTCAGTCGGGTAAAACTGCTATCCGAAATCACTACTTCAGGGCTAATTGAGAAGAAATTGGAATTCATCTCATACATCTCCTCTTTCGTGATTTCAAAGACATTTTCCTTTCCAAAAAAGTTGATGAGAAACTCCGCATCTTCCTGATTCTTAAATCCTCCTGGGTAAATCACGGCTTTATCCTTTCCTGCCGGCTGAAAACAGCAATCAAGATGCAGGGCATTTTCGCGAGGATCATCATCAGACTTCTTTAGTTCAAAAGCCTTGACAGTGAAATCAGGAAATTGCTTCTCGAGATACTTTACAGCATCTTCATTTGTCCTCGATACTGTGTATTTTTCAAAATCCGCAGCTTTGGAATAGCCAACAAAAATATAATCTCTCCAAGGCATAATATCTCCCCCTTCCATTCGCTCATGCTCGTCCGGAAGTAGCACATTTTCTACCGCATCTATTACGTATTGAATTCCATCCGACTCCTTTTTCCGCTCAGGTGTCACGCAGGGTACAACCAATTTATTACCTATCACAAAAGCGATATCTCTGGCAAAAATCTGGTTTAGCTCAGGAATATTTTCCGGACGATAAACTTTGACATCATGCTTCTCCAAAACCTTAGCCACAGCATCCATCTCCTTTATCAAATCCTCTTCCTTTGGAAAAGTGCCGGCAAGAATATGTTCTTTTGATTTAGGATCGTAGGTTTCCTCAATTTTTGGAACACCTCCCATATCTTTTGCTATCCCCAAAATAACCGCCTCCAGTGGGGCTGTTTCGTCAAATACTTTTACGGTGATCATAGAATTGAAAAATTGAGGCAAAATTAAACCTTATCTCCAAGCTACCTAGCATCGACTCCAAAGTGTTTTAGTTCTTAGCTTCATAGTTATTTCATTTTAAATTGAGGGAGCAATTGTTTTTTTGAATGCTGATTTTAATGGATAATTGCATCGATTTATTCCCTTTTTTAGCCGATGAGAAAATACGCCGATCTAATTGATCAAACCTTTTACTTTCCAACCGAAGAATTCAAAGTAGAAAAAGACAATCTACATTTTCACGGGGTGAATCTTATGGAGATCATAAAGGAATATGGGACTCCATTGAAACTGAGCTACTTGCCAAAGATTGAGCAAAACATCAAATACGCTTATAAGATTTTCGAGGATGCGATTAAAAAACACAAGTATGAGGGTAGCTATACCTATGCCTATTGTACCAAAAGCTCTCATTTTCGGTTTGTCGTAGAAGAGGCCTTGGCTAATAATGCACATATCGAGACATCATCAGCATATGATATTCCGATTGTCAGAAGCATGCTCAAAGCTGGTAAGTTGACAAAAGAACACCATGTTATCTGTAATGGATTTAAGCGTCCGCTTTACTTGAAGGAAGTTGCTTCACTCTTAAATGAGGGGTACAAAAATTGTGTCCCTATTCTTGATAATCTCAATGAATTGAACCATTACAAAGAGAATGTAAAGGATGAGTTTAAAGTTGGTATCAGAATAGCTGCCGATGAAGAACCAAACTTTGCCTTCTACACCTCTCGACTTGGCATTCGATACAGCGACATACTTCCCTACTACAAAGAAGAAATTAAAGATTCTAAGGCCAAGCTAAAGATGCTTCACTTCTTCATCAATACTGGCATCAAAGACACAGCGTACTATTGGAGCGAGCTTAGCAGGTTTATTTACAAGTACTGTGAGCTAAAGAAGATATGCCCAGAGCTGGATACAGTAGATATTGGAGGTGGATTCCCTATTAAAAACTCCCTCCACTTTGAGTATGACTATCCATATATGGCCGAGCAGATCATTGAAAACATTCAGTGGATTTGTAAAAAGAATCATGTGCCTGTTCCCAATATTTTCACAGAGTTTGGAAGCTTCACTGTAGGTGAAAGTGGGGCCACTATCTATTCGGTTCTCGATCAAAAGCTTCAAAATGACAAAGAGCTCTGGTACATGATGGACGGATCCTTCATTACCCATATGCCTGATGTATGGGGACTAAATCAGAAATACATCATGCTTGCCATCAACCACTGGAAAAGTCCATATCACCGCGTGAACCTGGGGGGACTAACCTGCGATAGCATGGATTATTATGATTCTGAAGCACATATTGGCGAGGTGTTTTTGCCTCAGTATGATGAGAATGAAACGCTCTATTTCGGATTTTTCCACACCGGAGCATATCAGGAATCGCTTGGTGGCTATGGCGGTATTCAGCACTGTCTAATCCCTGCTCCAAAACACATTATCATTGATCGTGACAAAGATGGAAACATCACTCATGAGCTATTTGCTCCGGAGCAGGAAAGCGAAGCGATGATGAAAATTTTAGGGTATTAACACAAACACGATGAGAAAAAATATTTTGTTATTCTACGTTTTTTTAGTTTTTAATACCTCGTTAGTATCTCAAACCAAGGCATATACAGAATATGGTGATACAATATTCGTCTATGATAATGGAACATGGAGTTTTGAAGAATTGGATTCAGCACCTTCTATAGATGAATTTAACTTCCTAAAACGTGAACTTAGCATTGATACAATCTCTACATTAATAGTCACCTCTCCCGAGAGCAAAAAAGAGGTAAGAAATGCAGGTGATCAATTTACTTTAAAGTATAACGAAAAAGTATGGTCAAGAATACCTCCGGCTAACCTCAATGAAGAAGCTGAGTTTGCTTTTCAGGCCAAAAATTTTGATGCATGGTGTGTAGTGATCTCCGAGGAAACAAAAATTCCTATGGATAACCTGTACCGTATTGCAATAAATCAATTAGAAGAAAACCTAAATGGTTCTGTTGAAATTTTAAAAGTCGAGCTAAGAAATATAAATGGCTCTCAGGTTTTAAGAGGAGTTTCTAAAACTGAATTTGGAGGAATCCCAATTATTTTTGATTCATACTATTTTTCGAATGAAAAAGGATCTGTCCAGGTTGTGACCTACGCAAGCGATGTTTTGTGGGAAAAAAATAAGGATAAAATTCATGATTTACTAAATGGCTTTATGGTCAAAAAGTAGATCAATTTACAATATCAGCATAAGTATTAATGTCTAAAAACCTGGTTATCATACCCACCTTCAATGAGCGCGAAAACATTCGCGACATCATAAATGTGACCAGGGCCATCTCCCCACTCTTCAATATCCTGGTAGTAGACGATGGCTCTCCAGATGGAACGTCTGAAGTGGTGAAAGAGGAAATGGCAAGAACACCAGATCGTGTTTTCCTCATTGAACGAACAGGGAAACTTGGATTGGGCACTGCTTATATCACTGGTTTTAAGTGGGCGCTGGAAAACGGATATGATTACATCTGCGAGATGGATGCAGATTTCTCCCACGACCCAAATGATCTGGTAAGGCTCCACTCTGCTTGTGTAGATGGTGCAGATGTAGCGATAGGGAGTCGTTATGTAACTGGTGTAAACGTGGTGAACTGGCCAATGGGCAGGGTGCTCATGAGCTACTTTGCTAGTTTTTATGTGCGAATCATCACCGGAATGCCTTTCCGTGACAGTACGGCAGGATTTAAATGCTATAGCAGAACCGTATTTGAGAAGCTGGATTTGGACAAAATCCATTTCATAGGATATGCCTTTCAGATTGAGATGAAGTTCAATGCCTGGAAGCATGGCTTCAAGATTGTAGAAGTACCGATCATCTTTACAGATCGTACCAAGGGCGTTTCGAAAATGTCTAAAGGCATCTTCAAAGAGGCAATCTTTGGTGTCTTGCAAATGAAAATCAAAAGCTTGTTCAAAAAATACGAACCAGTAGCCTAGCTAATCAAACCTGATTGCCTTCACCGGACTAACCCGGGAGATTATTGCAACTGGGATTAGGAGAGTTAATCCAATCAAAACCAATACTAATAAATTAAGTGCCAGTATAGTAGGAACGTCTATCTGGATCGGCACGTGACTCATGTAGTAGTTGGTAGCATCGAGTGGTATTACCTTAAAATAATACTGGATTAAGCCAAGTGAAAGGCCAATCAGATTACCCCACAAAAGCCCTCTAATGATCAATTGAAGACCGTTGAAAACAAACACTCGCCTAATCATTCGATTTGATGCGCCTAACGATTTCAACACCCCAATCATTTGAGTTCTTTCCATGATTAAAATCAGAAGGATAGAAATAATGCTGGTTCCTGAAACAAACAATATGATCGTTAAAAGTATGACCACATTCCGGTTGAGCAGATTGAGCCAATCGAAAATTTGAATGTACCTATCCGTTACTTTATCCACATACAAGTCAATTCCAAGGCTATGAAACAGGTAATTCCATGCCTCCTCCAGCTTATCAGTATCAGAAATAAACACCTCTATCCCACCAGCCAGTGAATCCGGCCAGTTGTTTATTCGTCTCACCAGCCCAAGATCTCCAATGATGATTTTTTCGTCAAACTCCTCCAAGCCCGTTTCATAAATTCCTGTGACCCGCAGACGTCTGAATCTGGGCGGATTCTGTACGAAATAGATCAATACCTCATCATCAACCGTCAGTTCAAGGTAATTGGCCACCTTATTGCTAATGGCTATCTCAGTGGAATAACCCTCTCCTGAAAAATCAGGAAATCGCCCGGAAAGCATATGCTTTTTAAACCCTGTAGTATCAAACGATTGATCTACGCCTTTCACTATGACTCCCTGAACCTCCTCATCTGTTTTTAATAGGCCGGCCTTCATTGCATAAGGCTGCACTCGCTCAGTTAGCGGATAGGTTCTCAAAGCCTGCATCAATGAATCATCCACCACAATTGACGTCTCTTCGAACGAAGTTGATAGGGTGTATTTACTCACGATCAGATGTCCGCTAAAGCTATAAATCTTGTCTTTGATTTCTTTTTTGAAACCAAAAAGCACCATGAAAGCCACAATAAGCACAGCCAAACCCAACCCTATACTAACCACTGCAATACGATTGATCGTGCTCGAAAAGGAGCCCGCAGACTCTTTAGATATTCGCTTAGATATAAAAAATGGGAGATTCATATGCTGATGATGCAAAATAGGGTTTTCAATAGGCTAAGAACAAGTTATCTTGGTGATTAATATGCAAAAACTTATTTCTATACTCATCCTCCTTTCACTTGGTTGCTCCAGTCAGGAGCAACGTCAGCGCAATGAGATTCTTCCAGGAGCACATCAAACTGAAGAATACTTGCCCTTACTCAAGGGTAAGAATGTAGGAATGACGGTGAATCACAGTTCACTGATTGGCACTACTCATCTTCTCGATTCAATGGTGAAGCTGGATATCAAAGTCACCAAAGTCTTTACACCCGAACATGGATTTACTGGAAAAGTCAGCGATGGACAAGAAGTGAAGTATGACAGTTCTGAAAACTCATTTGAATTGATATCACTTTATGGTAAAAACAAGAAGCCCGATTCTATTCAAATGGCTGATCTCGATATAATGCTCTTTGATATTCAGGATGTAGGCACTCGGTTTTATACCTACATCAGCACCATGCATTACGTGATGGAAGCCTGCGCTGAAAAAGGAATTCCGTTGATTATCCTCGATCGGCCCAACCCAAATGGAAGCTACGTTGATGGTCCTGTTCTCGACATGTCATTAAAGTCTTTCGTAGGCATGCACCCTATCCCGATTGTGCATGGAATGACTGTAGGTGAGCTCGCCATGATGATCAATGATGAAGGTTGGTTGTCAACTGGAAACAAAGTAGACCTGACCGTCATAAAAAATAAGAATTGGAAGCACTCCATGCCTTATTCTTTACCTGTTAAACCTTCCCCAAATCTCCCAGATGATTTGAGTATTTCACTATATCCAAGCTTGTGTTTATTTGAAGGCACCATCATGTCTGTAGGTCGTGGCACAGATCATGCATTTCAACAAATTGGCCACCCTGACTACCCCAATGCACAGCATGGCTTCACCCCTGAGTCTCGCGAGGGAGCTAAGTGGCCTCCTTACGAAGATCTTATGTGCTATGGTGAATCCTGGATCGGGACAAAGCCAAACTACAACTTCACCATCCAGCCATTGATAGACGCCTATCAGACTATGAACCGGGATGATTTCTTCAATGATTATTTTAAGCGACTAGCTGGAACTAATCTGCTTCAAAAACAGATAGAAGAAGGACAAACGGAAAAAGAAATTAGAGAAAGCTGGGAGCCTCAGCTCCGTGATTTTAAAACCAAAAGAAAGCAGTACTTGCTTTATAATGACTGAATGGACTATCAGGGTATACTCAACGTAATAGAAGATAAACTCAAAGGAGAAAAGCTGGAAGGCAACCTTGCCACCTACATACCAGAGTTGGCGAAAATCTCCCCGAATAAGTTAGGCATGCATCTAACAAGTGTTATCGGTGAGGAATTTCACTTTGGCGATTCGGAAGAACGCTTTTCTACTCAAAGTATTTCTAAGGTACTTTCATTGTCTCTGGCTCTGCTTAAGGAGCAGGATGAAAAAATATGGGAGCGAGTGGATGTGGAGCCCTCAGGCGATCCATTCAACTCTCTGGTTCAGCTGGAATATGAGCACGGTATCCCCAGAAATCCTCTGATCAATTCAGGTGCGCTGGTGATCTGTGATATATTGATGACCCACCTGAAGGACCCTAAAAAAGAATACCTGGATTTTGTAAGAAGAGTGGCAGGAAATTCCACTATAGATTACAACGAAAAAGTGGCAGCCTCAGAAAAAGAGGAGGGCTACAGCAACAGAGCCATGATCAATCTGATGAAGGGTTATGGAAACATTCATAATGACGCGGAAGAGGTACTGGATTTTTATTTTGACACATGCTCCTTAAGCATGTCGTGCAGGGAGCTGGCACAAACGTTTCTCATGTTTGCCAATCAAGGCAAGGCATTGCACGATGGGGAGCAAATAATGAGCAAAACACACATCAAAAGAATTAATGCGATCATGCAGACGTGTGGCTTCTATGATGAAGCGGGAGAGTTTGCTTTTCGGGTTGGGCTTCCAGGTAAAAGTGGCGTTGGTGGTGGGATTGTAGCCATCTACCCCAATATGTATAGTGTGGCTGTCTGGAGTCCAAAGCTCAATGAAAAAGGAAACAGCACGGCAGGTATGCGTGCCTTGGAGTTGCTGACAGAGATTACAGGGTCGTCTATTTTTTAGTTCTGCAAATCAGATACTATCTTGAAAATGATAATTAAACTGCACTATCATGAGAGCAAATTGGTTTGAACTCCCCGTAAACGACATGAATCGAGCGAAGAAATTCTATGAGTCCATTTTTAAAATCAAGATGGCTGATAATATGGAGATGGGCACATCCGTGATGTCTTTCTTTCCATTTGTCACAGATCAGGATGGAGCCACCGGCACCTTAATGAAACAGGAAAGCTATGTCCCTTCACATCAAGGTACGCTAGTCTACTTTTCTGTGCCGGAAATCAATGACGTTCTGCCTCTTATTTCTTCATCCGGAGGCAAAGTATTGAATGAAAAAACAGCGATAGGAGAACATGGATTTGTCGCTCACTTTGAGGACTCTGAGGGCAACCGTGTGGCGCTTCATCAAAATGCCAAATGAACAATTTCTAACAAAAAGCCTTTAAGGAATAAACAGACTTCATGAATCAAGATCCCATAGAAAACATCGCTAAAATTCTGCTCACCAAATCCACGATCAAGCAGAAGACTTATCGGAATATTTGTAAGGCATTTAAGCAAATTCAAGATGAAGCTAAAAGCCTGGTGGAAGACCTGAAATCAAAAACATCTGAACGAGACGAAGACATAAAACTTTCCGTCAATGAGGTGAGCGATCAGGAGTTTCACATACGGATTGCGGGAGATCTACTGGTTTTTGTTTTGCATACAAACATCATCACGCTTCCCACCGATTATGAATATAACAAATCCAAGTATGTCGCAGACCAACCACTTCGCAAATACCTGGGTCAAATAAATGTGTACAATTTCATGGCCGATTCGTTTGAGTTTAATCGACTGAATGATCCCGGCTATCTACTTGCTCGTCTTTTAATCAACTCTGAAAACCATTTCATCGTTGAAGGAGATAGGCAGGTTGGCTTTATGTTTGAGACCGTCTCAGCTAAGCCGCTTGAAAATGTAGACTTGAATATTTTGATCAAATTGATCATTGCGCAAGCTGCAGAAAATGATCTGCTTGCACCGCCATTTCCACAGATCCGAAATATTACGGTTCGTGAACAAATGGAAAAAACGCAATCCCTCGGGGGAGGAAACAAAATAGGCTTTCAAATGAGCTACCAAAATGAAACTAAATCTTAATTAAAATGAGCACCATACAATCCAATTACGAAGGAATGAGCATCATCCAGAGACTAATGGTAACTGGTCAGTTTGAAACATTCCAAAAAGCATTGAAGAAGAACAAGCGCAAAGCCAGGAAGATCCTTGAGTCTTTGAAGCTTGATCAGAAATCAATCGAACGACTGCTAAAGTCCTGATCATAAACCCAATTTGATCAGCTATTTTTCCTTTCTTCTCAAGGCAATCAGGTTTCGTATGTTCACCTGACCCATGTAGTTTAGAGAGACCTCCATTGAAGTTTTTATGTTGGGTGTGATGAGTTGGCCAATACTCAGGTAGATGTTAAAATCATCTGCTGGCTGATGTTTGATTTCCATAAATCGTCTGGAAATCTTTCGCTGATACCACCCTCTCCTTTTCTCGGTCATCGTCAAATCAGCTTTCTCATTCATTCGTAGCAATACCTCCGCTCTCATTGATGAAGCAAAGGTATCGCTCGAAATAAAGACTGGTTTTTCAATCATCATCTGTCCACTTGCCAGCGTATAGGTCACAAGCAGAAGCGTGAATACAAACTGTTTTGTTATCACCCAACTCATCATAACTATCTAAACTTTGAGTAGAGTGCTGTATCAATTTGAATTCCGAATCTCTTTTCAGTTTTTACAACTGGCTTTTTAGTTTGGCGAATACCTGCCAGAATAAATGCAGCACCAACCAATACCCAGAGTGTCAATGGCTCGTTGAGAAAGACTACTCCCAACACAACCCCAAAGATTGGCATGATGTAGGTTACTAATGAGGCGTATCCGGCACTCGATTGCTCTATTAGCTTGAAGTAAACAATAAAAGCTATAGCTGTTCCAAAAATGGCTAGCACCAAAATAGAGCCTATGCCAGCCGTACTGACTGACCAAATACTGAATTCTGGGTGTATTAGAAAAGCCAATGGGAGCAAGTACACACTTACTGAAAGAAGCTGCGCAGCTGGAGCTTTGAAGGACTCGGCATTGGAGAAGTGTTTTCTAATGTAGGACAACCCAATACCGTAGCTCGCCGCGGCAACAGTGATTGACAGAATACCCAAAAAGGAACCATTTGCTCCTCTCAGCAAGCTAGGCATAACAAGCACAAGTAAACCAATGAACCCAAGGAGGACACCAAAAATCTTGTTATTAGTAAGTCGCTCATCGGAAATCATGAAGTGCGCAAAAATGATCGTGAAGAGAGGCATCAATCCATTTAGAACTGACGCAAGTGAGCTATCTACGTACTGTTCCCCCCAGTTAATAAGTACGAATGGGATTCCCTGTGCAAATAAACCTGCGACAACAATTTTCTTCCAGTAATCCAGACTGAGAGGGAGTCTTTCTTTCTTTATAAAAAGCAACACATTGAGAATCAAAGCAGCAATAGCTATCCGTAGAGCGGCAAGCATAATCGGTGGAACTTCCCCAACAGCAATTTTGATAAACAAAAACGAAGGCCCCCACAAACATGCCAGCAGGAGGAGCAGATGAATATTCTTGACTTTCATAGTTCTGATTTTTTTATGTATCCAAATTGAACGAGAATGAAAATCGAACGTATTATTAATTTGATGAATTGATTTTGTGTATATCATGAAATAAATTAATATTACATTATGGAAATCAGGCACCTGAAACTCATTCGCGAAGTGGCTGAGACTAAGAGTCTTACCAAGGCTAAAGACGCTCTATTTTTATCTCAATCTGCACTGAGTCATCAGTTGAAAGAGATTGAAAACCAACTCGGTACTCAGCTATTTCACCGGGTAAACAAGCAGTTGATCCTGACCAATGCAGGAAAGATGGTGCTTGACTCTGCCGAAAGAATTTTGAGTGACTTGGAGCGAACGGAGATGTCTATCAAAAAATATGTTTCCGGAACCAGTGGCACGCTCCGGCTAGCAACACAATGCTACACCTGCTACCATTGGCTCCCTTCGCTGATGTCAGATTTCAACAAAGAGTTTCCAAATGTGGAATTGGAGATTTTCCATAACAACGATACGAGCGTTGAAGATCAAATTTTGAACGGAACCATCGATCTGGCGATTATTTATGAAAATTCGGATAGGCAGAACATTGACTATCACGAGCTATTCCGCGATGAAGTGTTTGCATTGGTTCCAACCGGGCATCCCTGGTCGAAAAAACCTTATGTAGAGGCCCAGGATTTTGAGGATCAAACCGTGATCATTCACTCCTATCCCCTTGAATCGGTATCACTCTTTTCGCAGGTCTTGATTCCTGAGGGCGTAAAGCCCAAAAAGGTGATGCAAGTACAGGTAACTGAAGCTGTGGTGGAATTGGTGAAAGCAGGCATGGGAGTAAATGTGATGGCCAAGTGGATCGTGGAGCCCTATCTGCAAGACAACAGGCTAGCGCTAGTGCCTGTGACGAAAAGGGGGATTCATCGAACCTGGCATGCAATTACGCTACAAGATGAAAAACGTCCTCAGTACCTGGAGAATTTCGTTCATCACCTCAGATGTAATATCGGGGGGCTTTGCTGCTGTGTCAACTAGCCCATTTGCTCAAGCTCTTCCTCAGTATAGTCAGTTGGCTGTCCTATATGCCTATACTGCTCTATTTCTTCCTTGAATTCTGCTAATCGAATGCCAATTCGCTTGTAAGCTGGCTTTCCTAGAGGTAAATGCACCGGAGGATTTTCAAGGGTAGTAATCTCATACATCGCATTAACAGCCCGTACTGGATCACCAATTTGATTTCCACTCACCTCACGGATGCTCTCCATGTTTTTGGCGGCTGTTTCCTTATATTCTTCAATGTTAGATTCATTGTAGGTGGCTGACCTCCCCGCCCAATCTGTACGGAAAGGACCTGGTTCCACATTTGTAACTTTGATTCCAATATGGCGAGTCTCGGCAGCTAATGCCTCTCCTATTCCCTCAAGGGCAAACTTGCTCCCATTATAAATGCCTACTCCGGGAAATCCATTTAAACCGGCAATCGAAGTAATATTCAGGATATTACCGCTTCTCTGCTTTCGCATAAATGGCAAAGCCAGCTTGATCATCCTAACACAACCAAAAACATTCACATCAAATTGCCGCTGAATTTCCTCTTCTGAGGTTTCTTCAATTGGGCCCAGGGTTCCATATCCGGCATTATTCACCAGTACATCCAACCGTCCGTATTCTTTTTCAATGAGTTGCTTGGCCTGCTCAATAGTATCTTGCTTTTGGACATCCAGGATTATCCCTTTCACCAACTCAGGATTTATAGATTCCAGCTGTGCAATTTGCTCTTTCTTCCTAACCGTCCCAATTGCGATCTCGCCTTTTTCTGCCACTACCTTCACCAACTCCCTCCCAAAACCTGTAGAACAGCCTGTTATTAACCAAACGCGCTTACTCATAATTTCTTTGTTTGGACGATTCAACAGCGACCGGATGAAAATTGTTCGATTAGTTGATGATCAGTCCGTGACTTTCAATGATCTCCTTCGCTCTATCAGTGTCAAGATATTGAAGAAAGGCCATCACTCTCGCATCATATTTTTCATTGAAATATATCCGCAATGAACGTTTCAGCGGATAATCACCATTATTGATATATCGAGGCTCTGGCTCTACAAAACGTATTGTATCAGATCGGTCAGTTGCAGCTGGTAATGCAATGTTTTTTACCATAGCTGTATAGTAAGCATATCCTATAAACCCGATGCTATTCTTATTGCTAATTACAGAATCCACAATTTCATGATTCTCTCGGGCTACCACGGCGGTTGGTGCCACCTCGAAAATTTTAAAGTGTTCAGTAAAAAAACGCTGGGTACCGGAATTCGAGTCCCTCACCACAGGCAGAATAGCACCTGGCTCACCTCCAATTTCACTCCAGTCCGTAACCAGCCCGGAGTATATGTTGGTTATCTGGCTATCAGATAGTTGACCTATTGGGTTGTCAATGTGGTTAATCAAAACGATTCCATCATACGCTACAATTCTCTGGTTTATTCCATGATCATTTCCAAGTATAGAATCCAGATTAAATGGAAAGGAAGACAACCCAATATCTGCAGTTTGATCTTTTATGGCCATCAACCCGGTTCGGCTACCACCTCCCTCAATCCTTACATCCAGAGTGTCTTGGAGCTTTTTAAAATCCCCAACAAGACTGGAAAATGCCTCATGCATGGATTCGCTTCCTTTGAGAATAAGTGGCTCATAATTTTTTTTCTTCATAACTGTTCCGCAGCTATAGAGGCAGCCTAAAACAAATAGGGAAATGATGTATCTCATAGTTGATTGATTAAAAAAACGAAAGTAGGAAAGGAAAAAATCAGCGTGTTCAACCAGACATTATCGATCTGTTAAGGAATCATTATTTGGTTTCAAATTGTGATCTAATCGTTGAAACTCCTTAACTTCATCCTGTCATTCCAAATAATATTTTACCATGAAGAAACTAACCTACTTACTATCACTGATTTTTGCTTTCAGTTCACTTGCACAGGCTCCCATCACCAGCATCCCTTTTGAGTTGTTTGGAGATCACATCATCATCAAAGTAAGTGTGGACGATTCTGAACCATTGGACTTCATTTTCGATACTGGATCTGGCTACACTGTGCTCGATGAAGATGTAGCTAAACGACTGAACTTATCCGGAAAATCGATTGAGATGAATGAAGCTTCTTCAAACTGGCAGCTTATCAAGCACAATACCATTGCCATCAATCATTTCCTGATGGAAAAAAATATTAAGGTTTACTCTACTGACTTTGATCACCTGGAAATAAGCCTTGGAATGGATATCGATGGGATTGTGGGATACGATCTTTTGAGACACCACTCCATCTATGTGAACTTTGACACGAAGACTATAAATATTTATGACCTGGGGAAGGCTCCTAAAAAGGGTGATGCCATTCCGTTTACGCTGGATACCTCCATTCCTGTGATTAAAGGAGATATTGTCCTAAACAACAATGAACCTCATTACGGAACTTTCTATTTCATCACTGGGGCAGGTACGACCCTGGATTTCAATTCTCCATACGCCAAGCAATGGGATGTGATTAACAAAACCGGAAAGCACTTTTCATACTATGTGAAGGGTCTTTCTGCTAAAGAAACACTACACTATGAGGGTCATGTGATCTCCTTGAAGTTCGGCAATCAACTGATAGAAGACCTTCCGATAGGAATTAGTACGGCCACTGAAGGTATTCAGGCCAGCAAATCTGTTTCGGGGATTATCGGAAGCCAGATCATTCGCATGTACAATTTCACCATTGACTATGGTAGCAAGATGCTCTATCTGGAGAAGGATCATACCTACGACGCAAACTTCAAGGTGAACTGCAGTGGTATTGATGTACAATTGGCAGCTGATAAAAAGCGTGTATTGATCCACCAGGTATTCGAAGACAGCCCTGCTTCTGAAGCAGGCATCAAGCTTAATGATGAGTTGGTTAAAATCAACGGAAAATCAATGGCTGAAGTAAATCTTGCTGAAGTGAAAAAGATGTTGAAAATGGAAGGTGAGACCGTTGATCTAGTTATTAATCAAGGCGGAAAAGAAAAATCCATGTCTCTTAAGCTGAGATCACTTATTGATTAATTCATTGTTTGGTTTCTTTGCACGCCTATGAGCAAAGAACTTCGAATTATTTTTCTTGGTACACCTGATTTTGCAGCTGCAAGTCTGAAAAGGCTGGTTGAAAATGGTGTGAATGTGGTTGCTGTAATCACCGCTCCGGATAAGCCTAAAGGCCGAGGTAAGAAGCTGGCGATTTCGGCAGTTAAAGAATATGCACTGGAAGCAAACCTTCCGGTGCTTCAACCTACCAATTTAAAATCACCGGAATTCCTCGAAGAGCTTAAAAGCTACAATGCCAATCTGCAAATCGTTGTAGCATTTAGGATGCTCCCGGTTGCAGTGTGGGATATGCCGGAGTTGGGCACATTCAATCTACATGCTTCTCTTCTCCCTCAGTATCGGGGTGCTGCACCCATCAATTGGGCTATCATGAATGGCGAGACTCAAACTGGGGTTACCACCTTCTTTTTGAAGCATGAAATTGATACTGGTGAAATAATTTATCAGGAATCAGAACCTATCCACATGAATGACAATGTTGGTTCGCTTTACGATCGCTTGATGAATAAAGGGGCTGATTTGGTTTTGAAGACCGTGCGAGCTATCGAAGATGGTGACTACCCACAAATCCCTCAATCCAACGATCCGGAATTAAAATCTGCGCCAAAGATTTTTAGGGATGACTGCAAGATAGACTGGCAGCAACCCTCTGAAAACATACGAAATTTTATCAGAGGACTATCTCCCTATCCTGCAGCATGGAGTGTGCTTCACGACAAAACCGTAAAGATTTTTGATGTGCGGAAATCATCAGAGGGTACAAACAAGCCTATAGGTGAGTTCTATTCTGATGGGAAGAATTTTATACGGGTGAATACCAAGGATGGTACGCTTGACATTACAGACCTTCAGCTCGAAGGCAAGAAAAGAATGAAAGTGCAGGACTTTTTGCGAGGCTATCAGTTTATCAACTAATCCCTCCACAAAACAACTTCAATGACCCGATTATTATTAACCAACTTAAGACCATGAGCATAGTCGTGGTTAATTTTAATCCATAACAATACGAAGCGTAGGATTTATGATCATATCAATGATAGCGGCAATGGGTAGCAACAGGGTGATCGGCAAAGACAATGACATCCCCTGGCATCTGCCTGATGACTTCAAATATTTTAAGGACACAACCAAAGGACATCACGTACTGATGGGAAGAAAAAACTGGGAATCGCTCCCCCCGTCTTTTCAGCCACTCCCGGGCAGACCCAATGTGATCATTACACGCCAATCAGACTATGATGCTGAAGGTGGGCAGGTAGTACAATCACTGGATCAGGCACTAGACATTGCACGTCAAAACAATGAGGAAGAAGCCTTCATTATTGGTGGTGGAGAAATCTACCGAATGGGATTGAACCTCGCAGATAAAATTTACCTCACAGAAATCAATCAATCATTTGATGGTCAGGTCACCTTCCCGGAGTTTGACAAATCCATCTGGCAAGAAGAATCCCGTATCCACCACCCAACCGACGATAGACACAAGTATTCATTCGATTTCGTTGTATATTCAAGAAAACATTAAATCATCATGGATATTCAGGCTCACAAAAGAACACTTGGGATCATTCACATCGTGTATGGATCACTCATTGCCATTGCATTCATTTTTATAGGAAGTTTAGTTTCAATTCTTTTCCCGTTTATATCAGAGGAAATTGCCAAGGATGTGGGTAATGATGCCGACGAAGTACTTTTTATAGTCGGCTCTATTATCAGAACGGTTTTCATTTTACTACTCATTTTCTCAGCATTACCTTCCATCATTGGAGGTATCGGCCTTCTGCAAAAAAAGAGCTGGGGAGTGGTTATGGCGCTGATTGCCGGGTGTGTCTCTATTTTTAGTTTTCCGTTTGGTACGGCAGTCGGTGTATACAGCATTTACGTATATATGGAGAACAATAAGCATAAGAATGACCAAAATAAAGGATAGTGTTGTTTGGCTTACAGGCGCCAGTTCAGGCATTGGAGAGCAGCTGGCCTATCAACTAGCCGAAAAAGGAGCTAAGCTTATTTTATCAGCCAGAAGGAAAGAAGAGCTTGATCGGGTAAAAGAAGCCTGTAAGTCAGAAACAGTAGAAACGCTGACCCTTGACCTGGAAGATAGCTTCTCATTGATTCAACGTGCGAAAGAAGCAGGAACCATTTTTGGAGATGTAGACATTCTCATCAACAATGGAGGCATTAGTCAGCGCGACACCATCATTAACACAAGCCTTGAGGTAGATCGAAAACTCATGGAGGTCAATTATTTCGGATCTATTACCCTCTCGAAAACCCTCCTTCCTAAAATGGTGGAAAGAAAAAAGGGTCATCATGTGATCATAACCTCAACCGTGGGCATTATTAATACTCCATACCGATCTAGCTATGGAGCCTCCAAACATGCCCTTCATGGTTTCTATGATGCACTAAGAGCAGAACACCACAAAGACGGAATAAAGGTTACCATTGTGCTGCCTGGGTATATTAAAACAAACATCTCCTACAATGCCTTAGTTGGAGATGGTAGCCAGCAAAACAAAATGGATCCAGGGCAAGAAAAGGGGATGTCGCCTGAGAAGTGTGCCAGATTGATAATTAAAGCAATCGAAGCAGATAAACAGGAGACTTACATTGGTGGAATGAAAGAAAAAATGGGCATCTACCTAAAGCGGTTTTGGCCAAAAGCGGCAGCTAAAGCTATAAGGAAACTGAGAGTGAAGTAAGTGAAAAAATTGGTCATCATATTGCTTTTTTCTACAGCGATGCAGTTTTCATTTGGGCAGCAGCCTAAAATGCTCAAGACGAGTGATTTTTCAGGCCAAACTGTCAGCCAGCAATGGGTTTATGTGAAATTGAAGCCGGGAAGAGAGGACTCTCAAATTCAAAACTTATCAAAATCAACCGCAAATAATATTCGTCAAACTTCAATCTCTAACCTGATCAAGGTGCAGGTTCCCGAAGGAGTTGACCCCATCCAGTACTGCAATCAACTCCGTAAATCATCGGCTATTTTTTATGCAGACCCAATTGTGGAGTACTTTCCACTCGCCACCACCAATGATCCGTTAACGAGTAATCAATACTACCTGGATGTCATCCGTGCATATGATGCCTGGAATATCACAACAGGTGACGATGACATTACTATCGGGATTATAGATACTGGGATTGATACGGATCATGAGGATATCGTCAACAATTTATGGGTAAATACAGCAGACCCTATTGACGGTGAGGACAATGATGGAAATGGATATGTAGATGATTACCTTGGCTATGACTTTGCCGATAATGACAATGATCCAAATGTGGAAAATGGTAATCACGGCATGATTGTGGGCGGCATAGCAGGCGCTTCTACCAACAATGGGAAGGGAATAGCCGGTGTTGGCTACAATACCAAGGTTGCTGCCTTAAAAGGATTTCGAACCTCCGATAACTATGGTTCCAGCACCAGCCTATACGGAGCAATTGAGTATGCGGCTGACATGGGGTTTGATGTGATCAATCTGTCATGGGGAAGAATGGGAATCCCCCTCCAATCGGAACAGGATATCATAAACTATGCGGTACTGGAAAAAAACGTGGTAGTAGTGGCAGCAGCGGGGAATGAAGGAGGTAAGTCAACCGAACAAAACAAATTTTACCCAGCCAGCTATGAAAATGTTCTATCAGTAGGAGCTTCAGATGGAAGTGACAATAAGTCCAGCGGATCGACTTTTAATTATTCAGTAGACCTTATTGCACCCGGAGTTTCTATGTACTCCACCATTAAAAATGACGGCTATACCAACGGTGGTCCTGGCACCTCCTATGCAGCCCCACAAGTAGCTGCTGCGGCCGCACTTGTGAAAGATGTGTTCCCCGGCTTATCTGCGTTGCAAATTATGGAGCGGGTAAGATCCACCACCGATGACATTTATGATGTGGGTAATAATTCAGACTATGAGGGTAAGCTTGGGAAAGGCAGGTTGAACGTACTGCGAGCGGTGAGTGAGACAAACGTGAAATCACTAAGAGCCGAAAGTCCCACACTCACTTCCAGCTTTGGCGAAACTGTATTTTTTGGAGATACGGTAAAGGTATCCGCCTTGTTAACCAATTACCTCTCGGCTATTAATAACCCTACTGTTACCATCTCCTCCCCCAACAATGATTTCATTATATCGCAGGGTTCGTTTCAGCCCGGATATCTGAATACATTGGATACCAAAAACATTTCGTTTGAAGTGATTTTAAACAAAGATATCGCTCCTGAAACCACCATTGGTATTCGGTTTGATTATAGCGGGAGTAGCTACAATGACTTCCAATATCTGGATGTGACCACCTCTCCAGATTATGCTGATTTTGGAAATGATGTGCTTAGCATGACCATTAGTGGTGATGGAGATCTGGGGTTTAACGAGTATGGACCAAACTTTGAAGGTTCTGGCTTCAGGTACAATCTGGACACCTTAATGACCTATACAGGTCTTATGTTGGCTACCAATGGCTCAAGCGTTTCAGATAATATCATTACGAGCTACTCCAATCAGTCAAGAAATCAGGATTTCAATGTCCAAAAGAACTATAAGCTTTACCATCATCCTGGAGCTGATCATTTTGGATATTCAGAGTTCAATGACCTCAATCGAGCAGTCCTTGTCGAGCAATCAAACATTACATGGGTAGATGAAGATTTTTTGATTATCCGATATCGACTTGTCAATACATCAGCATCAGCCATCAACAATCTTTCTGTTGGAATTTTTGCGGACTGGGACTTGGACGATGAAACAACCAACTATGCTGAGTATAACGGAACCAACCATTACATTTTTGCTCGGAATTCAACCAGCGATTTGTTTGCAGGAGTTCAGGTATTAGGTGGGGATAATCCTGAGTTTAGCGCAATCGACATGGGAGCGCACAATGGAAATTCTCAGGATGTTAATGACCTTTTCAATGACGCAACCAAGTATGACTACCTTGTAAATCAGGATAAATTGACGGCAGGTGGTGTGGGTGCAGGAAATGATGTAGCGACCATCAATGGTGTAACCATCACGCAGCTAAATGCATACTCTGAAGAGTACGTGAATGTGATATATGCTGTCGCGAACTCTCAGTCCAACCTTGAGTTGGCTTTTCAAGATGCAAGCAGTCGCTTAGATGATTTCCTGCAAAAGCCACGGGTTTTGGAAACATTCTATACCTGCGATGGATTTTCTGTGGAAATCAATCCCTCCGCAGGAACTCAATATGAATTCTATGAAGACCCATTGGGTCAAACACAAATCGGTGGTGTGGCTGAATCGATTAATGTGAGTACATCACAAGACACGACCTTTTACGTGAAAAATGTAGATCAAAACTATCCTTCTGACATTTTTGAGGTTCGATTAAATCTTCTCAATGAAATAGCCAACTTTGAAATGTCCACCGACACACTTTATCTGGATCACCCTACCACCAATGTAGTCCAGTTCACAGACAAAAGCCTTAATGCCATTTCGTGGAACTGGGATTTTGATCAGGGCACTTTAGCATCTATTCAGCACCCGTCCCTTTCTTTCTCTACTCCTGGCACCTACACAATCTCTCTAATGATAGAAAACGAACAAGGATGTATGGATACTTTTGAAAAAGATCTGGTTGTTGCAAACCGCCCCACAGCCCCATCCTTTCCTGGTGCTAGTATTTGCCCCGGAGATGATGTTACTATCTCAGAGCCGAGTGCCGAGAAAATTTACCTTTATGCATTTCGGAACCAATCCGAGCCCTCACTTGGTGGACAGGATCTTTTGATTGAGTCAATCCAGAGAGACACAATCATCTATGTAAGTGGTGTATATGGATCTTTTGAAAGTAAAAAGGTTGCCTACCATATAGATGTGATGGAAGTAAGTGGAAAAGTGCTGGTAGCGCCTGATACCTTGAGTGCAGATCACAACCTCACTTTTTCAGCTAATGACCTTGCCGAAGGCTCTACATTGGAGTGGTTTATTGATGGGGTTTCCGCTGGGACCTCAGCCTCATTAACCATTCCTGCTACCAATGGATTGATCAATGCTGAGCTAGAAATTACTAGCAACAATAACTGCATCAGAAGGATTACGAAAACCTTTTTCGTAAGCTCCTCTCCTTTTGCATCTCATACGGATATCGTTTCTTGCTCTGGCGGTGAAGTAGAAATCCTCCCACAAAGCGGAGACTTTTTTGGCTTCTACGAGGATCCTGATCTTACCACACTAATTAAGAAGGGAAAGAGTCTAAAGACAGCAGATTATTCAAAAGTATATGTGGTAAGTCTGGAAGATGGGCTGCCTGGAATGCCAATTGAGGTAAACATTACAGTAGAGACTCCAGAAATAGAGATAAGCCATATTACGTCCAAAGTAGGAGCAAAAAACAAGGTTCAGCTTTTTGGTGTGAGTGATGATGATGTGGCTTCCTACCAATGGTATGTCAATGATGAGTTGCTAGAAACACTTCAAAATCCTACTTTTTTTCTAGATAATCAGGCTTACGAAATCGTAGCTGAAATCATCACGCTCTCTGGCTGTAAATCAAGTGATACGCTTATACTAAATTTCTCTGATCCACTTTCTGCCAAAGAAGAAAATAACTTCTTCATCTTTCCTAACCCAACAAATGGTAAGGTCGAGATCGTATCGGAAGGTGAAATAGATGAGCTGAAAGTTTTTAGCCTGGATGGAAAAGAAATCTGGAGTATAGCATCGCCTTCAAAATACCTGGACCTATCCTCTCTGCAAAAAGGGACATACGTGATTAAAATTTTCAAAGGTGATGCGAGCTTCCAACAACAAGTACTTATTGAGTAATTACTTGATCATATCCTTAACGAATTCCTTTTCATAGGTCATCTTATATCCCCAATACCACATTTGCTTTTCGATCCACTCAACTCGTCTCTGAACATACGGACTTGGGCTTACCGCAGAATATCTTTTCGGACTAGGGAGAATCGCGGCGAGTCTGGCTGCCTGGGTCACGCTTAGTCCTTTTGCCGGGCGTTTGAAATAAGCTTGTGAGGCAGCCTCTGCTCCAAAGATTCCATCGCCAAACTCTGCTACATTGAGGTATACCTCCATGATGCGCTGCTTGCTCCAGACCATTTCAATCAGCAACGAAAAATAGAGCTCAGCAGCCTTTCTCACCCACGTTCGATCGGGCCACAAAAAGACATTCTTGGCCACTTGCTGAGTAATGGTACTGGCTCCTCTCATATTACCCCCACGTTTGTTTACCTCCTCAGCTTTTTTAATTGACCGAAAGTCCAGCCCTGCATGAAGTAAAAAATATTGATCCTCCGCACACATGACAGCAAGTTGTAAACGCTCTGAAATATCCTCCAAGTCTCTCCACTCGTAGGCAATCTTCTTCGATTGGCCTTCTATCACCATTAGCTTCGTTAGTGGTATAGGAATAAAGGCATAAATCACCACCCAAAGCAAGGTTAGGATATTGAATAGAAGGATAAATCCAGCTATAGGTCTGATTATGTGGAATATGATTTTTTTCAAATTTTCTTACCTTAAATTCGTGTCATGTGCAGACTAACTTGGATCATCGTCTTACTTGGAAGTGCCTTAAATATCTCAGCTCAAAAAGGCGACTTCCTACTCACACATCACTATCCAAGGAATTCTAATTTAGACAATTCTAACTTTGCAATCTCACACGATAGCTATGGAAGAATCTGTATTGCCAATCGATCTGGTATTCTCAAGTATGATGGTGAGGCGTGGGACTTCTACAAAACACCGGCAGCAGCACTTTCACTAGCAATAGATTCCGCCAATACAGTGTATGTAGGCTGCATTGGAGGTGTAGGATTGATTGACTTCCAAAAGCGAAGCATAGGCTACCGACCACTGGTGGAGCTTGATACGCTTCACGACCTTTTCTTTCAAACTCATCATTTGAGAAACAAGATTTACTTTTTAAGTACCCATCACCTTATCGTTTATGATATTAAATCTGGTGAAATCAAACAGCACAAAGGTGACTACTCCAACATCTATGAGCTGGATGCCGAAATGTTTGTCAATACACTCGATGACAAAACGTACTTGATCAACGATTCACTGACGATCATCAACCCAATCAAAAAAGTAAAATATACGGATAGCAGAAAGGACCAACCGGATTTAATCCTGGCCGAGAACGATAGTATCTACTTGTACAAAGACTTTGATTATCAGCCACTACCTCAGAATAAGCAACTCTACAACATTGGGTTTACTTTGAGTGAAATACAGTGGCTGAATGACTCACTTTTTGTTTGCTCTACAATTGAACGAGGCTTGGCACTTCTCAATATCAACGACCCGAATTACATTGAGGTAACAAATTTTAATGCGGGTCTCCCCGACAATGAAGTTTATACCATTCATGCAGACAATTCCAATGGAATCTGGGTTGCCCATCAGTTCGGAATCACCAACGTAACACCGCTTTTTCCAGCGTATAGCTACTCCCATTTCCCGGGACTTCACGGAAATCTCACCAGTGTACATACCTACAATGACGATCTTTGGATCACAACAAGTTTGGGGCTTTTTTATTTTACTGAGGATACCATTTTTGAGAACAAGGTTTATTACCAAAGAATAGCTGGTTCAAAGCCTCAACAGATAGAAGAGCAAGAAGAACCGGATAAAAAGAAACGTGGATTTTTTAAGGCCATTACCAGCATTTTTAAAGATGAAAAGAATGTAGAGAAAGTACAGGGACAGGAAAATAGTGCCAAATATGTCCGCAGAACCAAGAAGGTGCCAATAGAAATCAACTACAAGTTTGAGCAGGTAGAAGGTGCAAATGGAAAATTCTTTTCCGCCTTTCCATATCGGGACGAGATTCTGGCCGTCGGCACTATTGGTATTTATGAAATCAGAGACTACAAGGCTGAGATGATCATACCGGAGCGTGTAAGATCTTACATGGTCAACGATCTTGATCAGCTTATACTTAGCACTGCCGATTTCGAAATCAAGGTTTACAAGCTTATTGGTGATATATGGGTGGAAGAAATTAGTGAGCAATTTGAAGACCTGATCGTGAGCATGCGTCAGGACAAAGATGGAAATATGTGGATGGCAGGAACCACATCTGTATACAAAACGATCTCGACAGACACGTCTTTTACTGTCCTCAAAGAGTATAGACTAAATAACACGCATCTGGATGATGTAAACATCCTCCAGCGCAATGAAACACCATACTTTATCAATGCTCAGGGTTTTTTCTACTATGATTCTGTAGATGATAAAGTGAAAGAAGATTTGGAGTTGGAGAGACAAATAGGCTCACCGTTACATCACCTATTCGATCCGGTTGAAAACAGCGTGTGGGTGTTTAATGGACAAAAATGGTATCATCTTAAAGAGGATGGCACTATAGAAACAATGGAATACATGGGCGTTTTTCAGGATTTGAGAGCTATCTCACTGGACAAAAGCTCAGGCCACCTTTGGCTGCTCACCCCCGACAATGATCTACTAAAATACGACCCAACCAAAAGCGGAATTCTAAACAACAATCCATTTTTCCTTCGCAGGGTATCTAATGAAAAAGGAGATATCAACCAGAAAGAAAAATTCACCCTAGAATACGATGAAAACTACCTAAACATCCAACTGTCCAAGCCAGATTTTTTAGGACTCTCAAATCCTGAATTTCAGTACAAGCTAGAAGGGCTGCATAGTGAGTGGTCTGATTGGACAAACAGTAAATCGATTGACTATAGCTTTCTGCCTGAAGGCGACTACAAACTCTTGGTACGATCAAGAGATGCTTTTGGGAGAATGGAGGAAGGTGAAGTGTTGGCTTTTACTGTCAAGCCACCCTATTGGCAAACTCCCTGGTTTTATGCTATCCAAATTATCTTTTTTGGAGGGCTGGTTTATCTCTCCACTAAACTAAATCAGGATAGTTCCAAAAACAGGTTGCTAAGGAGTGGTTTGACTCTACTCACACTGGTACTTATCATTGAATTTCTTCAAAGTGCCATCGGGTCACTCTTCAATTTCAAAAGTACGCCTGTGGTAGACTTTTTACTGGATGCCTCCATTGCATTTATGATCTTCCCACTGGAAAGACTTCTTAGAGAGCTTATGACAAAAGGAAAGGTGCAGATTAAAAAGAAGAATATTCCATTAGTCCGAAAGGACTCCTCTTCCGAATAACCAGTTGCCTGGTGCATCGGGATCATCACTGCGAAAAAATTCCTTCACAGCGCGGATTAGCTCACCCCTGCTGATCAGGTCATCGTGATTACGATCAAGTTTTCTGAAAGACTTGGCTGCAAATCGTACTTCGATGCGGTATCCCACGAGCAAATCAATGTATTCATCAATATCGATGTAGCCATCATTGTCAGTATCAAAATTGTCAAAAATCTCTCCGACAAATTCATCCACATATTCAGTAAAAATGGCTTCATCACCATTCACAATCACCTGCTCCGCAAAATGTATCCAATGATCCCAGTTGGCCTTCCCGTCGTTATTGTTCACAAAAAGGTTGAAGTGATTCCAGCCGTCTTCAAATCGAGATTTTATTAAATCGTACTTTTCCTCACCCTCTCGTATCCTCCACAGAATGCACAGATTCTCTGCTATCCCCACAAAGTCCTCCTTCTCAATGATGCCATTCCGGTCAAAGTCCAGAATGTAGAAGAATCGCTCTAACTTATTAATTTGAAGTTCCGTCAGCATAGATGATTATTTGTTCCAAAAATAATTAATCCTGTTCTTTAAAAACTTTCTTTAACAGATCGGTAGTTCTGGCTGCAGGGTTAGCTCTAATTTTCTTTTCTTCTTCTGCAATCATATAAAACAACCCCTCCATAGCTTTTTCAGTAGCGTAGCTCTCCAAATCCGGATTCACATCCTCCACCAGAGGAATTTTATTGTATGAATTAATCACGTCAGCATAGTACTTAGTGGCTTTAGTCTGATCCAATGCCCTTTTCACGACCGGTGAAAACATGCTTCGCAACTCATCGCTGGTCGTTTTCTTGAGATAGTTGGTAGCTGCCTCTTTGTCGCTACCTTGCAAAATATTCCAGGCATCATTTATCGTCATTTGCTTGATTGCGTTTACGAAAATTGGCTTAGCCTCTTTTGCTGCTTCCTCTGCACCTCTATTCAGCGTCGTTACAAATCGATCTACCTGGCTTCCCAGCCCTACATCTCTCAGTGTGTTTTCTACCTTTTGGATATCCGGTGGAAATGGGATTTTAATGTTCGGATTTTTAAGGTACCCATCAACTTTACTCACCTTTTGAGTACCGCTTGTCGTCCCCTTCACAAGTGCTTCCTTTAGTCCTGAAACCACCTGCTCGGTTGTCAGCCCTTCTTCATAACCAATTGCATCGGTAATTGATTGGATTTGCTGAGCGGTACATCCTAAAAAAAGCATTGCCATAAATAGAATTTTAGCTGTCGACTTCATCTGCATCTTGGTATTTTTGAGTTTTTTAAAACTAGCGAATATTCCGCATTAATCTAATCGACCTCAATGCCTGCAAAAGCAATACTGATTTCCATTGGTGATGAAATTCTTTACGGCCAAACGCTTGACACAAATTCACATTGGATCAGTGGTGAACTCGATAGTTTAGGGATTCGTGTGATTAAAAAAATCACTATTGGAGATTCCAGAGAGGAAATTCTGGATAACCTGGCAGAATCAGAAAAGCTGGCAGATATGGTTTTAATTACCGGAGGGCTTGGCCCCACCAGTGATGACCTAACAAAACCCTGCCTCACCGAGTACTTTGGTACTCAGCTTGAAAGAAATGAAGAAATCCTAAGTCATATCAAGGGGATGTTTGAGCGGGCAGGTTGGGAGATGTCTGAGTCAAACGCCATGCAGGCGGACCTTCCTGCCAATTGCACTCCCATCAAAAATTCCATTGGCACTGCTGCAGGAATGTGGTTTGACCAGAATGATACGGTGTTTGTATCCATGCCTGGTGTCCCTTTTGAGATGAGACAGATGATGAAAGATTCTATCCTACCAAAACTCAAAGAAAAATTTGTACGGGACACTATCAATCACCGGATGATCCGAACTATAGGCATTGGCGAATCGAAGCTGGCCGAGATTATTAAAGACTGGGAAAGCCAACTTCCAAAGACCATTAAGCTAGCCTACCTACCAACAATGGGAGCTGTCAAACTCAGACTTACAACTTCCGGCGATAACGCTACCACTCAAAAGCTTGTTCAGGCAGAAATTGATAAGGTAATACCGCTGATAGAGAAATTTGTCTATGGATATGAAGATGAAGAGATTGAAGAAGCAATTGGAAGAATGCTGAAAGCCAAAGGAATGACGCTCGCCGTGGCAGAAAGCTGCACGGGCGGTTATTTATCTCATAAAATTACATCCGTACCAGGAAGTTCTCAGTGGTTCAATGGCTCATTTGTCCCCTACTCCAATCAGCTAAAAAACGAACAATTGCATGTTGATATGAAAATCATTCAGGAACATGGGGCCGTCAGTGAACCTGTTGTTTTAGCTTTGGCAAAGAATGTGAGAAAGGAGTTTAAATCTGATGTTGGAGTTTCAATAAGTGGCATTGCTGGCCCTGGAGGCGGAACACCCGAAAAACCTGTAGGAACAGTTTGGATTGGGTACGCAGATGCAAAGAAAAACGTAGCTAAGAAATTTCAGTTTATCAGAGATAGGGAGCTAAACATAAAGTACAGTGCGGTAGCAGCACTGAACATGATTAGAATAAACTTAGATAAGGATTAACAAAATTATTATCTTTGAAATCAAAATAAACAACCAAAAACAAAATATAATATGGCAACTGTAGAAATGGTAATGCCTAAAATGGGCGAAAGTGTGATGGAGGGGACGGTGCTTGCATGGCTAAAAAATGTAGGTGACACCATCGAAGAAGATGAGTCGATCCTTGAAGTAGCTACAGATAAGGTTGATACCGAAATACCAGCAACACATGCCGGAGTACTGAAGGAAGTTCTCGCCGGTGAAGGTGACGTGGTAGAAGTAGGTAAACCCATTGCTATAATTGAAGTAGATGGTGAAGCAGGTGGATCAACCCCATCTCCTGCTGAAGCCCCTAAGGAATCACCAGTAGAAAAGGCAGAGGAAATTTTAGAAACTGCTATGAGCACAGCCTCAGCTAGCAATGGCACGGCAGTACCAAGAACCTCTGATTCCGGTAAGTTCTTCTCTCCGCTGGTTAGAAGCATTGCTAAGGAAGAGGGGATTTCTGTTGCTGAGTTAGAATCTATTAGCGGTTCAGGAAAAGAAGGTCGGGTAACCAAAAATGACATTCTTGATTATGTAAAAACCAGAACTTCTGGTGCTCGTGTAGCAACTCCTGCACCTTCTACAGCCCCAACCATGGTATCAGCATCTCATCAGCCTATGCCAGTAGCTGTCGATGGTGGAGATGAGATCATCGAAATGGATCGCATGCGCAAGATGATCGCAGAACGAATGGTTGCCTCTAAGCATATCTCTCCTCACGTAACCTCATTTGTAGAAGCAGACGTAACCAAAGTGGTGGCATGGAGAGATAAAGTAAAGAATGAATTCCAGAGCAGAGAAGGTGAAAAACTCACCTTCACTCCTATCCTGATCGAAGCAATCGTTCGAGCCATCAAAGACTTCCCAATGATCAATGTGCAGGTAGATGGAAATAATATTGTGAAGAAAAAAGGTATTCACATTGGTATGGCTACTGCACTACCAACAGGAAACCTGATCGTACCAGTAATCCATAATGCAGATCAACTAAGCCTGGTGGGAATCACCAAGAAAGTGAACGATCTGGCCAAGAGAGCACGTGAGAACAAGTTGAAGCCGGATGAGCTGCAAGGTGGAACCTATACCGTGTCTAATGTTGGCTCTTTTGGCAATGTAATGGGAACACCAATCATTATGCAGCCTCAAGTTGCGATCATGGCACTTGGAGCTATCCAGAAAAAGCCATCGGTCATCGAAACACCTGAGGGTGATATGATTGGAATAAGAAGTAAAATGTTCTTATCTCATAGCTATGATCATAGAGTTGTGGATGGAGCTCTTGGTGGTATGTTTGTGAGAAAAGTAGCTGACTACCTGGAGGCTTACGATCTTAACAGAGGCATTTAATTGATCACGTGGGGCACTCGCACCACCATCACGACCATTCTGAAGGCAACATCAAGGTTGCCTTCTTTCTTAATTTTGGGTTCGCCATTATTGAGATCATAGGAGGCTTATGGACCAATAGTGTGGCCATCCTCTCAGATGCACTTCACGACTTGGGTGATAGCCTTTCACTCGGCGTGTCTTGGTATTTTGCCAAAGTGGCCAAGCGGGACAGAAACCAAAAATATTCTTACGGCTACAAGCGATTCTCCGTGCTTGGAGCATTGATTAATTCTATCGTGCTGGTAACAGGATCAGTCTTTATCGTGATCGAAGCAATTCCCAGACTATTCGATCCGGTAAATCCAAATACTGAGGGGATGATATATCTGGCGATCGGAGGAGTGATTGTAAATGGCGCAGCTGCTTTTAGGTTAAGCAAAGGGCACAGCCTAAATGAAAAAGCTGTTTACACTCATCTACTGGAAGATATTTTAGGATGGATTGCTGTTCTTATGGGGGCAGTTGTAATGCACTTCTGGGATTTACCGATCATCGATCCTGCTCTCTCCGTTCTTATTGCTGTCTATATTCTATTTAATGTTTTCAAAAACTTAAAAGAAAGCTTCCGTATTATTCTTCAGGGCACTCCATCTGATATTAACATTGATAAAATTCACGAGATAATAATCGACATCCCCGAAGTACTGGAAGTACATGACTGTCATATTTGGTCGATGGATGGAGAATACCACATCCTTTCTATCCACCTGGTTATTGGGAATGATCTTCCATTGTCACAATTAGAGGCTATTAAAAACGAAACTAAGAAACGAGTGAGTAAGCTTGGTATCAACCACACGACTATTGAGTTTGAAACCTCTTCTGAAAAATGTGAACCATGCTAGTTTTGCAGCAATGAGGTTATTATTCATCTTTATATCACTCTTGACTACCCTAATTGGCTACAGCCAGAAAAAGCACCTCACGCGAGAATTTCAAATAGAGAATGACAATGATGCTTACACGCTGAACCTCACGCGAGATCAATATTACAGCAATGGAGTTGCTATTCGATATCGGCATTTGATGGACTCCTCTAAATGGAAACCATCAATGGCAAAGGTGATTCGATCTTACGATTTAAATCATAGAATCTATAGCCCCCGACACCTTTTTTGGGAAGACTCAGCTGATATGGACCGACCATATGCAGGCCAGATCACTTTAGCTGCTTCAAACCAATATTATTACAATTCGAAAGCGTTTTTAAAAGTCAAATTGGAGCTCGGATGGATGGGACCTTCCCTCCGTACGGGAGACCTGCAATACGAATGGCATAAGGCTTTCGGAATGCAGCTACCTCTTGGATGGAAATATGAGATAAACGATGCGCCAATTATAAATACCTATGGGACCTATGCAAAAACACTTCTAAGTGGTGAAGTGCTCGATTTTACACCAGAGTCAAACCTTGCACTTGGTACCACCTTCACTCACTTGAGACAGGAGTTTGTAATCAGATTCGGAACCTTCAAGCCTATCCAGCATTCTACGTTATACAATGGTACATTGGGTATTGAAAAAACTAATCCTGGAGAACAGGAATTCTTTTTCTTCCTTAGCCCGGGTGTGGAGTTTGTTGCCTACAATGCCACCATAGAAGGCAATCTGATTGGGAAAGAATCCATCTATACCGAAACTCGTGAGCCATGGATATATCATGTACGAGCCGGACTGATGGCAAGCTGGACCAGGTTTGATTTAGCTCTTCTCTATTACCGACGAACAAAATCAACAACAGAAGCACGCCTACACAAGTATGTAGGCATTCGCATGAATCAGCGATTCTAATGACTATTGACTTCCATTTGGAAATTGGCGATCTTTAATAGAGCCTTAAAACCCCACTATTATGAAAAAGCTAATTCTATTCTCCCTGATTGGATTGCTCATTACGCCCTTCATTTCATGTAACAGCGATGAAGGTGATGATAATGATGTTGAGATTACTCTTGAAGGTACCCTTTGGGTATACTCTAGTCGTGTAGCTACCGGTTGTGACAACCCTCAAGATGATGAGAATGTGTCAGACATTCCATGCACAGAAAACGATTGTGAAACTATCACCTTAAACAATGGTATTTTGACAATTGTAGAAAAAGAAGATGGAAATACAGAGATTATAACTGCCACTTATATCATCACTGGAAACACCGTCTCTGTAAGTTTTGAAGAAGAGGGAACTGCCTATGAATTTGATATCGTTTATTCCATCAAAGCTGATATCCTAACGATCATGTTTACTTTTCCATTGGATGGATGCGACGTTGTTGAAACTTATGTAGCACAGGATTAAATTGAAAAATCACATTAAGAAAAGCCGGACATTTTTCCGGCTTTTTTTGCGCCTTTTGTAATATCCTTATTTTGATTGCATTCGATTGTACATTTACATCATGCAAGAAATTGATATTGACAATATTGAGCTTTCCTACCTGAGCCTGGATGACTATCAGGAGTTAAAAAAAGCCATGATAGAAGCTTACAAGCAGGTAGAAAACAATTACTGGGAAAAGCATGAGTTGGAAAAACTCATATCACTATTTCCTGAAGGTCAGGTTGTTATCAAAGTCAACGGGCAAATTGCTGGCTGTGCCCTGTCCATGATAACGAATAGCCGGATGGCACAAAAACGACATACGTATCGTCAAATAACTGGCAACTACACTTTTAGTACACATGAAAAGAATGGAGATATTTTGTATGGCGTTGATCTATTCATCAAGCCTGAATTTAGAGGCCTGAGGCTAGGTAGACGCTTGTATGACTACCGAAAGGAGCTCTGCGAACGGATGAACTTCCGTGGGATTGCATTTGGCGGTCGAATTCCCAACTATCACAAATATGCGAAAGATTTAACCCCACGTCAGTACATTGACAAGGTGAAACTAAAGGAGATTGACGACCCTGTGCTAAACTTCCAGATTTCTAACGACTTCCATGTTTCCAAAATCCTCAAGGGATACCTGGAAGGTGACAAGGAGTCGAAAGACTATGCAGTGCTATTGGAATGGGACAATATCTACTATGAAGAGGAAACAGACAAGGCCAGCAGTATCAAGAAGGTAGTGAGGCTGGGCTTGATCCAATGGCAAATGCGATCTTACAAAGACCTGGATGATCTGATGCAGCAAGCTGAGTATTTTATTGATGCCGTTTCTGACTACCGCTCGGATTTCGCCCTATTCCCTGAGTTTTTCAATGCTCCATTGATGGCCGAAAATAATCACATGTCTGAGCCAGATGCGATCCGAGAGCTTGCGAAGCATACGGAAGAAATTGTCGTCAGATTTTCAAGGCTGGCTACTTCATACAACATAAATATCATCACCGGCAGCATGCCCGAAATTAAGAATGACCGGCTATTCAATGTTGGTTATTTATGCAGGCGTGATGGGTCGGTGGAACGATATGAGAAATTGCATGTAACACCAGATGAATCAAAAATCTGGGGGATGGAAGGTGGCAAAACCCTTCAAACCTTCGAAACAGATTGTGGTAAAATAGGTGTGCTGATCTGCTATGATGTAGAGTTTCCTGAATTGAGCAGACTGCTCGCTGATCAGGAAATGGACATTTTGTTTGTTCCATTTTTGACTGATACACAAAATGGATACTCACGCGTGAGAAACTGCGCCCAGGCCAGAGCCATAGAGAATGAGTGTTATGTAGCTTTGGCTGGTAGTGTGGGAAACTTGCCGAATGTTCATAATATGGACATACAGTTTGCACAATCGGTTGTGTTTACTCCATGTGACTTTGCATTCCCAACCAATGGCATCAAAGCAGAAGCTACTCCCAACACAGAGATGATCCTCATCGCTGATGTGGATGTAGATGATCTTAGAGAGTTACACCAATTTGGAAGCGTGAACAATCTGAAGGATCGAAGGACTGATGTATATGAGTTACGAAAAAAGTAGCCTCATAAACAAAAAAACCAACGTATTTTTAGGGGTTTTTAAGTAGGGTTAGTACTAACCAATACATCAGCCAATTCCTTATTCATGTTAAAATTAAGAACTTTTTTATTCAGGATAAGTTTGTCTGATTAAATAAAAACATTATTTGTTAATTTATTTCCTCACTAACTCACCTAACAAATGAAAAAGCTTTTGATCCTTTTCCTAACAATGTTTTCCTGTACCGTCAGCCTCTGTCAAAAAACGGAGAGTCTTGATGGGATGAGTCAATCTGAAATTCGCTCACTATTGCTTAAGCAAAATGATTCAGACGAAGCAAGAGAGATGATTGTTAAACACAATAGGTCCAGGGTGACATCCTATGTATTTTTTACTTCTGCAATCGTACTTGGTGCTATAGCCGGCTCATCTAAAAATCCTGATAAGGACAATAAAAATTCAATTATTGCAACAACCTATGCATGGACTAGCGGACTAGTTGCGATTGCTTGTACGATTGCCGCGGAACAACGCTTTAAAAAGGCCAAAGCGATCTATTTGAATCAAGCAAGCATGTCGACGAATTACAAACCCTTTCTAAGGTCAGAATTAGAAATTCACAAATGGTCTGGACGATAAATCTGCTCTATCAGTCAAATATTCGTATTTATCATGAACAGTATTCTCAAAGCATTGATTCGCTATCCAGGAAGGAAATCAGGAGGCTTATTCTTGATCAAAAAGATTCAAAAAAAGCTAGAAGCTTGATGCAAACTCATAAAGCGACAAAAGGAATGTCCTTCCTTATGTACACACTTGGCATTGTGAGTCTGTCATCAGGAAGTGCTCCGAGCAATAGTCAAGAAGTGAACCTAGCAGGTATTTATGGAGGTATATTTATTGGAGCAGGTTTATTGTTTACAATTGTTTCCGAAAGAACTTATAGCGATGCAGTAAGAGCCTACAAGAAATTTTCAACTTCAGACCAACAATCTACCCAACTTTATTTGAGAGATAGTTCGCTCAATTATTCTTTAGACTAACGCTGATTCACTTAAATATCCCAGGCCTCATTGAGCTGAGAGATGGCATGGTGCCCGGTCATATCAAACTGGCAAGGAACGATAGAAACGTAGTTATTAGCTAGTGCCCATTCATCGTTATCCTCTCCTTTGTCATGATTGACGAAGTTGCCCACCATCCAAAAGTAGGTTCTTCCATAGGGATCCTTTCGTGCGTCAAACTCCTCCTCCCAGTTGGCATTTGCCTGACGGCACACTTTAATGCCTTTGATAGATTCTTTTTGTAAAGCGGGGAAGTTTACATTTAGGGCAATTCCTTTCGGTATACCATTTTTAAGGGCTTCCTCCGTTACTTTTTTAATGTATTCATCTATGTGCGACATCTCAGCTGAAGGATCATAATCACACAGTGAGAAACCTATTGAGGACACTCCCTCGATCGCTCCCTCGATCGCCGCACTCATGGTACCCGAGTAAAGCACACTGATAGAACTATTGCTCCCGTGATTCACACCTGAAACAATCAAATCAATTTTTCGTCCTTTCAGCACGTAATGCTTCGCCAGCTTCACACAGTCAGCTGGTGTTCCGCTGCACTCATAAGCCTCAATATCTCCAAAAATATCACTCTTATGAAGTCTTAAAGTGTCTCCCACAGTGATCGCGTGTCCCATCCCTGATTGAGGGCTGTCAGGAGCAACTACCACAACTTCACCCAGTTCCTTAACCACATTCACGAGTTTTCTAATTCCGCGAGAAGTTATACCATCATCGTTGCTTACTAAAATTAGTGGTTTTGACATGCTAAATTGAGTTATAAAAGGCTGTAATTCTCACTAAATCAGCCATTTCGTCTGTATCGAGTTTATTATCTTTTATGAACTTCTTGATATCCGACTGCTTCTTAGCCATGAAAGAAAGAAGTTCTTTTTTTCGACCTGTAAAGTAGGTGATCGTTCCATTCGAATCCATGAAAAAGTAAGAATATCGGATTACAAGCTGGGTGCCGGTCCCTCCACCCCAATAAGCCGACGAGCTATTTACAGTCTGACTCACGATATGCTCTCGAGCCATCAGCGAAAGCTTTCCTTCATAAACAAGCTCAAAAAAGACAGGGATTTTGTATCCAACATTAACTGTATAGGGAATAGAATAAAACTGACGGTAATTATTGAGGATTTTATCAAAAATCTCGAAATAGAAGACTTTATGGCTTGAAAAAGACTTAGTCTTTCCCTGGTGGATTACAGTCAAAATGTTAGCATCCAGGTCGTACTTCAAATCTCCCTTAATGGTATCCTTTTCAGTAGTGACCATGAATCCATCATGAAATACTTCAGAGGAAAATTGCTGTGACGAAAGTGTGAAGGTGATGCTTAAAAATAGAATTATTAATAGCTGCTTCATTTCAAAATTTCGTGTCCTAGTTTGTCTCGCTTTGTTTCCAAATACTTTTGGTTGTGAGTGTTTGGGGCAATTTCAATTCCAATATTTTCTACAATTTCCAAGCCATACCCCATCAGTCCTACTCTTTTCTTAGGATTATTTGTAATCAGTCTAAGTTTGGTAATTCCAAGCTTTCGCAAAATCTGGGCTCCTACTCCATAATCTCGCTGATCCGATTTAAACCCAAGTTCCAAATTGGCCTCCACCGTATCTTTGCCTTCTTCCTGTAGTTTATATGCTTTTAGCTTATTGAGTAACCCAATACCCCTGCCCTCCTGATTCATGTAGAGCACCACTCCTTTTCCATCTTTCTCTACCATTTGCATAGCGCCATGCAGCTGCCCTCCGCAATCGCACCGGCATGATCCGAAAATATCTCCTGTCACACATGAACTGTGTACCCTCACCATCACCGGCTCGTCCTTTTTCCAGGTACCCTTCACCAGGGCCAAATGCTCCTCACCAGTATTTATTTGCTTAAATGCTTTCAGTTGAAAATCCCCCCAATTGGTTGGCATTTGCACCTCTATTTCTTCCTCCACCATTGACTCCTGCTTCATTCTATACTCAATCAGATCAGCGATAGAAACTAGCTTTAGTCCAAACTTATCAGCAATCTTACGGCAATCAGGTAAGCGTGCCATGGTGCCGTCATCCTTCAAAATCTCAACCAACACACCCCCTGGAGTCAATCCAGCAAGTCTTGAAAAATCAACAGCCGCCTCAGTATGCCCTGCACGTCTTAGGACTCCTCCTTGTTTTGCCTTCAAAGGGAAAATATGTCCCGGACGTCCAAGATCAGTTGATTTGGTTTCCGGATTCACAAGTGCCTGAATGGTTTTAGCTCGATCTGAAGTAGAGATACCTGTAGTAGTTCCATGCCCTATCAAGTCCACAGAAACTGTAAATGGAGTCTCAAAAGTGGCCGTATTCTTACCTACCATCAAGTCCAGATCCAATTCTTTACAGCGATCTTCGAGCAGTGAGGCACAAATAAGCCCTCTTCCCTCCTTTGACATGAAATTGATAATATCTGGTGTGACCTTTTCCGCAGCACAAATGAAGTCTCCTTCATTCTCTCTGTCTTCATCATCAACCACGATGATCACTTCTCCATTTTTGATGGCCTCAATGGCCTCTTCTATTTTATCAAGCATTATTCTAACCTACTAATACGTTCCCCAATATTTTGGCAATCTCAACAGATACCATTTTCAACTCATTTATGTCATCCAAAAGTTCATCTACCTCAGCTTCATTTGTTGTATGCTTCAGCTTTTCAGTCTCCTCCTGGATCAATTGCTGCACAATCCGAAACTTCAAGCGAAGCACATTTGTATATGTGACATCCCTCAAAAATTCCGTCTCCCTTGGTACATGAATTTTGTATTTCTCACTCCAGTTTTCACTTATCTCATATTTGTCAGCACTAAGGTCAATGACAGTCTTTCTAACCTGCGCATCCTCGTGATTCAATAAAAACTCACCATCAATAACCTCCCCGGCCTTCAATCTTTCCTGAAAAATCTCCACAATTTTTCGATAGGTCTGATTGGTAAACTGAATTTCGTCCGCTTCGTTCAGGAAATAATCAATTAAATCTTGATCCTGTAATTCCCTTGTCTGAATTTTGTTTTTTCCGTAATTCACCAAAATCCGAATACTCTCCCTCTCCTGAAATTCAATGATTTTACTAATGTCCAGCTTGTCCACCAGATCTTCCTGCTCCATCGGAAATGGAGGCATTTCCTCAGGAATGGGGCCCTCATCCTTGCGCTGACCTTTCCTGTTTTGAATCAGGATTTTATTCTGCTCTGCTACTAGGACAGACTCGGCAATTCCAAGAAGATCGCTGCACTCTTTTATGTAAACCGTTCGCTTTACAGGGTCATTGATCTTGGTGATACTAGAAACAATGTCTTTAATTACACCTGCTTTTTTTACAGGATCATTACCTGTATCATCTAGCAGCACTTTCGTTTTAAAGCGGATGATATCCTGCGCATCCTCGGCAACAAAATCTCTGAATCCTGAAGCTCCAAGTTGTTTAGCATAGCTATCAGGGTCTTCCCCCTCAGGCAATGCCACGGCCTTCACATTCAGATCGCCTTCAAGTAAAAGGTCAATACCACGCATGGAAGCTTTAATTCCAGCCTGATCACCATCGAAAATGACCGTCACATTTTCGGTATACCTGCGAATTAGTTTAACCTGATCTTCCGTAAGGGCTGTACCGGATGATGCCACCACATTTTCAATCCCAGCCTGATGCATAGATATCACATCTGTGTAGCCCTCCACCAGGTAGCAATTATCTTCCTTCCTGATAGAGTTTTTGCCTTGATACATACCATAAAGCACCTTGCTTTTGTGATACAGCTCTGTCTCAGGACTGTTGATGTACTTCGCTGACTTATCAGTACTCGAAAGCTTTCTACCTCCAAATGCGATCGTCTTCCCGGAAACATTATGGATAGGAAACATTACCCTGCTACGAAACCGATCATAGTTCTTACCATCCTTGTCGATGACAAGTCCAGCCTCTGCAAGAAGTTCTTTATTATAGCCTTTTTGAGTAGCCTCGTTCAGCAATCCATCCCAAAGCTCCTTGGAGTAACCAAGCTCGAATTTCTTGATCGTTTCCTCTGTAAATCCACGTTCCTTGAAATAGGACAAGCCAATCGACTTACCCTCATCCGAGGTATGAAGTACCCTTTGAAAGTATTCATTGGCAAAATTGAGGACGATATACAAGCTTTCACGCTTATTTTGAGCTTGCTGAGCTTCATCAGACTGCTCTTCTTCTTTTACTTCAATTCCATACTTTCCTGCCAGGTATTTAAGTGCCTCCACATAGCTCAAACCATCTACCTCCATTACGAAAGTGATCGCATCACCCCCTTTACCTGAACTAAAATCCTTGAAAATTCCCTTGGATGGGACTACATAAAACGATGGTGTCTTTTCGTTTGTGAAGGGGCTCAGTGCCTTGTAGCTAGACCCAGAACGTTTGAGTGTTACAAAATCCCCCACCACCTCGACAATGTCGATTCGATTCTTTATCTCTTCGATGGTAGATGGATGGATCATAGTTGAAATTGGTCTGCAAAATTACCCGATTAATGGGACACCATCTGAAATGTAAAGGACTTATACGGCAATCTAAAAGTCAATCGAACTGATACGCAAAATTGGTGGTTTGATGTGGAGAAGAAAGTCTAGCTATAAACGCTCAAAAAGAGCTAAAGTGCAGGATTCATTTTAACTTGCGGCACGAATGGAATTGACGAAGGAAAATTTACTAAAAGCATTAAGTGAGGTCATTGATCCTGATCTGAAAAAAGATCTGGTATCACTCGGAATGATCCAGAATATTCATATTGATGGGAATAAGGCTGCATTTGATGTAGTGCTTACTACACCAGCATGCCCCTTGAAGGAGGTCATAAAAAAAGATTGTGAGGAAAAGATTCAGAAACATCTAGGCGATGTGAAAACAATCATCAATATGACTTCCAATGTCACGACCAAACGAGACGAGGGACCTGTGCTTCCTGGTGTGAAAAACATCATCGCAGTTTCATCGGGAAAAGGTGGTGTGGGGAAATCTACCATTGCGGCTAACCTAGCTGTGGCACTAGCGAGATCAGGTGCAGACGTAGGGTTGATAGATGCTGATATCTATGGACCGTCTATACCTACCATGTTCAACTGTGAGTTTGAGCAACCTGGGATCGTTCAAGAAGATGGTAAAAATAAAATTGTACCGATTCAACAATATGGCGTAAAACTCATTTCTATTGGATTCCTTACAAATAGTGAAGATGCGGTAGTTTGGAGAGGTCCAATGGCAAGTTCTGCTTTGAGACAATTTATCTCTGATGCAAAGTGGGGAGATCTTGACTACCTAATCATAGACCTGCCTCCGGGTACCAGTGACATTCATCTAACCTTGGTTCAGGCAGTGCCTGTTACTGGGGCCTTAGTAGTCACCACTCCTCAAAAAGTGGCACTCGCTGATGCACAGAAAGGTATTTCCATGTTTAAGCAGCCTCAAATCAATGTTCCAATTTTAGGATTAGTAGAAAATATGGCCTGGTTTACTCCGGAGGAACTTCCTGACAATAAATACTTTATCTTTGGAGAAGGAGGAGGTAAAAAGCTTGCAGAGAAGAATGAGATTGAATTGTTGGGGCAGATACCTATTGTTCAATCAATTAGGGAAAGTGGAGATAGCGGGTACCCGGCAGCAATGAAAGATGGTGATTTATCAGAATCATTTAAGCAACTTGCAGAGAAAGTAGCTCAGCAGGTAGCTATCCGAAATGCCTCACAGGCAGAGACTAAAAAAGTAGAAGTGACCGTTTAGTATATGTCAGAACTAGTAGAAAAAGTAGAAAAAGCCCTGAACACGATTAGGCCCTATTTGGAAGCTGATGGTGGAGATGTGAAGGTATTGGAAGTGGATAAAGACATGAATGTGATACTAGAGCTGATGGGTAACTGCGGTTCTTGCCCTATGTCTACCATGACACTGAAAGCTGGTGTAGAAGAGGCGATCAAGCGCGAAGTACCCGAAATCAAAAGCGTGCATGCCGTTAATGTTACTTCGCCGGACGATCCAAACGCCAAACTTCCATTTGCTAACTAATGAACCCATGCGAAGTGGGGTCTTTATTTTTATATTTCTTATTTGCCTGAGTGTTTCAGCACAGGAAAGGTGTGGAACAGTAGCACCATCCACTGGAGAATTTGAAAATTGGTTAAGCACTAAAATAGCTGAAAGAACCTCTCAAGCACGACCTTTAGCAACGCTCTATCAAATACCTGTGGTCGTTCATGTTTTCCACAAAGGTGAGCCAATAGGTACTGGTGTTAATCTATCTGATGAGCGAATTAAAGCTCAAATAGACTCACTTACAGCTGATTTCCGTCGCATGAATGCCGATGCGATAAACACGCCATCCGAATACAGCAGTATTGCTGCCGATGTAGAAATCGAGTTTGTACTAGCTAAGCAAGATCCTGCCGGTAACCCTACCAATGGCATCAATCGGCTGAGAGGATCACGAGACAGCTACCGGGCTAATTCACACCGACCACTGCTCAGATCTGAAAGCTACTGGCCGGCGGAGCATTACCTCAACATTTTTGTGCTGGACCTTCAGGTTTTCTTAGGCTATGCATCTTTTCCACTCATCTCACTAGAAGGCATTACCAATGATGCGGATGATTTCACTTTCGATGGGGTACTCATTGATTATGAATATTTTGGTGTAAATCCTTCAGCTAGTGCTTTCGAAAGCTATGGCCGCACGCTCACACATGAAGTTGGACACTGGCTTGGTTTAAGGCATATCTGGGGAGATGGTAACTGCTCGGTGGATGACTTTGTGGATGACACCCCCTTAGCCGACAATGACAATGGGGGATATACCTCACCATGCGATTGGCCCAATCCCGACGATGATGAAGTATGTATCATGGGTGAACCCGAAATGTTTCAGAACTATATGGATTATACAGATGATGTATGTATGAACCTATTCACTGAAGGGCAAAAAACACGGATGCGAACGGTGATGGATAATGCCCAAAATCGATTTTCACTTACAACATCGCCCGGCCTCAGCGAACCGACTAGATTCACGGATGATCTGGCCGCTACAAATATCTTGAGTCCAAAAGAAGCTGAGTGTAGCACAAATTTTATTCCTATGCTCCGATTGGTGAATTATGGAACAAATGAAGTTACCTCCTATGATGTTCAGCTCTATAAAAATGGGAATCCTATTGGAGGAGTGCAAAGCATAGTAACTTCCCTGGCACCACTTTCTTCAGATACAGTGGCATTTGCAACACAATCAATAAATAACCCACCAGGCTCGGTATCATTTGAGATTAGTAATGTAAATGGAACGATAGAGGGAAATCCGGCTAACAATACGATTTTGAAAGCAGTCTCTGCAACTAGTACGCTTAACCTACCATTCTATGATTCCTTTGAAGGTGCATCGCAAGTATTAGGATTAACAGGAGCTTCATTTCCATGGGAAGTTGTAAACGCTCCAAAAGAAACTCCCTCCAACCAAAGCCTGGTTTTCAAAGCTCATCAAAATGCTGAATGGTTTGGTGAGACAACCATCATCAAGACGCCCATCATGAATCTCCAAGGGATTTCGTCAGGAGATTTAGAATTCAGTTATGCATATGCAAATCCACCAAATGCATTTTATGATGGTTTGATGGTGAAGGCAAGTATTGATTGTGGTGAGACTTTTCCAGATGTCATATTTTCAAGTTTTGGACCTAATCTAGCCACTGCAACTCCAACCTCGGCCTCTTTTACGCCTGCAAATCAATTAGAATGGGTTGATACAGTATTGAGTATAACGGAGTATAGAGACATAGATGGTGTTCAATTTGCGTTTGTTGGGATCAATGGAAGTGGAAATAATATTTACCTTGATGACATTGCTGTTGTCGAGACCAACCTCTTTGAAAATGACGCCAATGCAATAAGTCTAAATGGTCCATTGATTACATGTGCTGCATCAACAGAAGTTGAATTGCGAATCAGAAATGTAGGCTCTCAACCAATCACATCATTTACAGTGGAGTATTACATAGATGGTGATACGTTAGAATCAACCTTCAATGCATTAAACATACCATCAAAAAGCTTTGCAACATTCCCTTTGATCATAGATAACCTCGTTGTAGGTGAAAATGTAGCCGGTGCAGAAATAATTATGGTTAATGGAGTCACAGACGAATCCTTGCTTGACAATCTCATAAGCACAATAGTCTACAGAGATACTCAGCATGATGAATACCCATTGATAGTAGATTTTGAAAGTCCTGATAATTGGACTGTGGCGGTTGAAGGATCTGATACTTTGTGGGTACGATCGAATCTTACTCCTTCCAAATCACTTAGAGCAAAAGGATTTAATGCTTCAGAACTTGGAAAAAGAAGTTGGTTTATAAGTCCAAGACTTCACACAGGAGGTCTTGATAGTGCCGGTTTATATTTTAGAGCATCATATGCATCCAGAAGCGGGTTTCAGGATAGACTCCAGGTTTTAATGTCAACAGATTGTGGAGAATCCTATTCAAAAACACTTTTAGATGCAGATTCTGACTCTCTCGCCGTGTCTGAGGAAACGCAAATATGGCTGCCATCAAATGATATGGACTGGAAAGAGTTCCGGCTGGACCTTTCACATTCATTTTTCTTTAATGAAGACATAAGAATTGCATTTGTGTTTACCCCTGGAGGAGGGAATGACCTCTATATAGACGACATCAGTATACGTGGAAATGAGCCTCCGTTTTATGAGGATGTGATTAGAGTTTATCCCAATCCAGCGGTGTTAAGGTTCAATTTGGGACTTAATCTCCCCCGAAAAGAGCCCGTGACTATCAGGTTACTGGATATGAGTGGGCGTATTGTCTTTGAAGAATATGTTGAAAATGCTTTGAATCAAATTCTCGAATACACCGCTCCCAGTCAACAAGGTTTGTATTTTATAAATGTTGTTGGAAATCAATTCACTGCCTCTCAAAAACTGTTTATTAGTCGCTAATTGATTAGGTTTATCACTTTATTCTAAACGCATTATGTCATTCAAAAAACCAGCAAGCATTAAAGACTTTTTGATCCATTTAGGAGTACTCATCGGAGGATCAGCTCTTATTATTGTAATTGTATTTTATATCTGGCTGCCTGTGACTACCAATCATGGCGAAACGATTACAGTACCAAATGTTCAGGGAATGACGGTTTCTGAGCTAGGCGATTTTTTAGAAAAAAGAAATTTAAGGTTTGAAGTCACTGCAGACTCAAGCTACTCTCCTGACCATCCACCCTTGGCTGTACTGAGACAAGTACCAAAGCCTAACACCAAGGTGAAAGAAAATAGAAAAATCTACGTTACTCTGAATGCAGAAAGTCCCCCGAAAGTAAGAATGCCTAAAGTGGAAGACCTGTCTCTCAAAAGTGCAAGGATGGTACTTAAATCTTATGACTTAAAACTAGGAGAAGTGAAGTTCATTCCTGACCTCTTTTTTGGCGTAGTACACGAAGCTCGCATGAACGGACGCATTGTGCTGGAAGGAGAGCGAATTGAAAAAGGCTCCATTATTGATTTGGTTGCAGGAGATGGATATGGAAATACTATATTTCAATCACCCAACCTGATCGGCCTGGATCAGGAGGAAGCAGAAGTTGCCATCATTGGTTCTGGTTTGAAGATTGGAAAAATAAATACGACAAGTAAATCTCAAGCTGGATTCAGCGTGATCGATTCATTGGGGAATGATGCTTTAGATTATCGAGACATAGCTCCAGGAACTGTACAACAGCAATACCCAAGACCTGAACTAAGAGTGAGAATAGGCGATCCAATAGATATCTGGATTTACAAACCTGATACAGTGAGTACCACAACTACGATTTTGGATAATCAATGAGAGTAGCACTGCTAATCATACTGCTTTGCGTCTCTCAATTGACTTTTTCTCAATTGACCGTGAGACCTATTGAGAAATACGAGAACATATCGCGTGGCAGAGAAGTAAAAAAAACAAAAGCTGTTAACCCAGCAACACTCCCCTTTTGGGATGATTTTTCCATTACAGCAGACTCTCCAGATGGTATCCGGATCTGGGGTAATGATACCACTTCGCAATGGAATGCTGAACTAAGCAAGGATGTATATGTCAACGCTACCCTCGCAGTAAACCCACCTACTTATAAAGTTGCAACCTTTGATGGTGTTGATGCAGATGGTAGGTTTCACGGATCTGGAAATCCCTGGGCAGATCAGCTGGTGTCAGACACCATTAACCTGAAAGGTACAACCAATGTAGTCCTCTCCTTTTATTGGCAGGCAGGAGGTAATGTAGAAATGCCGGATGAAGGTGATTCCTTAATTCTCCAGTTTCACAGAATACTAGACGGTAATAGCCATTGGGAAACCGTATGGAAGCAAGACGGTGGAGATCTGGAGTCTGATCAGGATTCGGTATTTACTCAGGTTACAAGAAATGTCGCTGCTAAATTCAGGACACAAAAGTTCCTTTTCAGATTCCAGTCATTCGGAGATAAGAACGGACCTTTTGATGCCTGGCATGTGGATTGGATTTATCTAAATGATAGTAGGCAAAACGATGACTTTTATTACCAAGACAGAAGTTTTACAGAGCAATTAACAGGGCCATCATCTCCATTCAAGTCTCTTCCTATTTCTCACTTTAATTCTCTAATTAGTAACCGAAGAGATGTGCAGACCATAAATGCCAATAATCTTGATGGAGACCAGTTTCAAGTCACTGAGTATCAATTTTCTGTTCGAGAGTTAAATAGAAATATCTTACTTGCCGATGAATTATTTGGCTCAGGTAGAGGCTTTGGTCCTCTTCAAATAAACCCAGACCCATTTAAGATCACCATAAATAGGACATTACAGTTTGATAGCTTGGACTATTCAATAATGGATGGAGTTGATTCTGTCGTCCTTGAAACACAAGTGTATATTGATGCCTCCTTTGACGACTTTTTGGATGGAACAAATGTCAACCTAAAAATCAATGACACTATCCGAACAACATATCTACTTCATAACTATTATGCCTTCGATGACGGTACAGCTGAATTTGCTGTTGGCAATAATGTAAACAAGGGTCAGGTGGCTGTTCAATATTGGCTGGAGGAAAGGGACACACTCACGCATGTAGACATTCACTTCCCAAAGATTAACCCCCTGAGTGATGGCAGAAATCTTATCTTAAAGATTTACAAACAACTTAACGATGAGGGCTTGATCAGAAGTCAGCGGGTATCTGTTCGTACCGCGTCTTATATCAACGAGTTTCAAAGATTCCAGCTTGCCTCACCCGTTGTTTTATCCGACACTTTTTATGTAGCCTATGAACAGGATACATCTGATTATGTTGGTATCGGTTTTGATCGGAGCAACCCGGAAGCCTCCAAGTACATCTTTCAGAATAACACTGGGGTTTGGGAACGAAATACCAAACTCTCTGGTGCCTTGATGATTCGTCCGGTCTTTGGCAAACCAAGTGATGAGATCGTAGCAAATGTGCCTGATAAACCTAAAAAGCTCATTGTATACCCCAATCCAACTAGCAGTTCTATCCAAATTGATGGAGACTATGAATCCATCTCCGTGATTGATTTTTCAGGTCGTATATTACTTCAAGAAGAGGTTAATCGAGTTCATGATTTTTCGAGTCTGAAGGCAGGATTATATTTGCTTACAATTCACCGAAAAGAAGGTGATCAGACCATTAAAATCATCAAAGAATGAACGAAGATATCACTTGCCAAAAAGTAAAAGAGCGTTTAGAAAACGGCGAAAAGTTTAACTTCATAGACGTTAGGGAAGAATGGGAATATGAGGAAGCAAATATTGGTGCAACACTCATACCTTTAGGCGACCTGCCAAATAGGATTTCTGAAATCGAGCATTTAAAAAACGAAGAAATCATTGTCCACTGCAAGTCGGGTGCACGATCAGGCAGAGCAAAAAAATTCCTTAACTCTCAGGGCTTTACAAATGTGCGAAATATGGAGGGTGGAATTACAGCTTATCTGGAGCTTTAGAAACCTTCTACAACCAATGGCTGGGGACTAAAGCACAAAATGAAAATGATCAGTGCTACCCAGCCTAGTATCTTCCTCCCTGTCGTCAATGGACGATTATCAATCACTTGCGGATGATCCACACCAATAAATCTTCCAATCAAAACAGAGAAGAGCAGCCAGCCGGTGTATCCTTCTACTTTGAAGATAGATGACACAAAAAATTGTACTGTCAAAATTACCGTAGCGAACAAAAGACGATCCCGTTTCTCTCTAAAAACACTGAATGCAGACCAATAAACTATAAAGAGATATACCCCAATACTGATTAAAAAGTTGGCGATGCTCTCGAGTGAAGTATTAATCAAATCGGCAGAGGTGACCCATCCAAGACCAGCGTAAAAAAGAAAAGCTGTAAAAAGCACACGTGAAATCACTGCATGATTCTTTGCGCCAAAAAGCCCAAACAACACATGCCCACCATCAAGCTGACCGATTGGCAGCAGATTTAAAGCTGTGAAGAAAAATGCGAGATACGCTGCAAGTAAAACCGGATAATGCATGAGCTCACTGGAGCTTGGAATATAGCGATCATCAGGTGCCAAATATTTTCGTCCCAGATTCATCAGTATATTATCTCCAAACGAGATTGAGCCTGGGGTATTCGTATAAATCGAATCAGGCCTCATGTCATAAGCCTGTCGGTCAGGGTTCAAATCACTTTTGAGAATCAGTGTATCCAGTCCTTCCATCCGTTCCGCAAAGTTTTCACCAAACACTTCGTATTCAGGATGCACCTCATAGATATACTCCGTTTCCGGCAAATTGGTGAAGCCATAGATCAGTAACGCAACTGCCACCACAAACCCTGCGATTGGGCCTGATACACCTACATCGAAGTACTTGATGCGACTTACAATATTTTCTCTGATTCGGATAAATGCTCCCATCGTGCCAATGGTAGGCATACCCAAAAATCCAAACCACATTGGGATGTAGTAAGGTAGAGATACCTTGATTTTATGATATCGGGCAGTGAAGTAGTGTCCAAACTCATGGACAGTCAGGATGAAAAGAAATGGAATTGAAAACTGAAAGCCGAACAAAAAATCATCCCAGGTCATACCGAGAATCACAAATTTCCCAATTGTCCACTCTGCACCTGCAAATGTTGTAGTGATCAACGTCACCACAAACAAACCAAGCTGGATGAGTTTGGTTTTTTGATTCTTATCCAAGCCCAAATATTTCGTTTAGTTGTTTGTCAGGATCGAAAATCTGTATTGCCTTCATTCCTGCTTTTTTTGCGGCCTCCACATTGTCCAATCTGTCATCCAAAAACAACATCCTGGAGGCGTATAAGCCAATATCTTCAATAACAAAGTTGTAGCAGTTAAGGTTTGGTTTCCGCATGCCAATCTCGTGGGAATAGTATACCTCTTTTACAAAGTCCCTAAGACTAAATTTACCAGTTTCTTCCATGATCATTTCCTCATAGGCAATCTCATGGATCATGTTGGTGTTGGAAAGAATAAACGTATCAAATCGCTCACCTATTTTGAGAACCTTATCCATCCGTTCCTTGGTAATAGACTTAAGCATGCTATTCCAGATATCTTCAAACTGGCGCTCGCCCATATTTGTTCCTAGAAGCTTATTTATACTAGCTCGAAACTCCTCAGGACCGATCATTCCCATTTCAAATTTTTGTAAAACAGGGGCAGTCACCACCAGCTCTTCTATCTCCTCTTGATTCTTTTTAGCTACTTCAGAAAATCGGCGAATTACTCGCGGGTAGTCGAGATCAATCAGTACATTTCCAAAATCAAAAATTATGGCATCAATGCCTTGTAGTAGGTCTGACATTCGTTGGGTATTAAATGGCAAATATGTAATATTGCGCTCCCTTTTGAAAGAAAGATTGGGCCTATAACTCAGTTGGTTAGAGTAACTGACTCATAATCAGTAAGTCCCAGGTTCGAGCCCTGGTGGGCCCACTTTTAAAAACCTCACATTGTGAGGTTTTTTTGTTTAAATGGCTTGAGGAGAGAAGTTTATCCTGAACGATAGTGAAGGAAGCCCTGGTGGGCCCACAAACAAAATGCCCCGACCAAATTGGTTGGGGCTTTGTTTTTGCACTCGTTCCATACGATGCGCTAATTATACCATAAGTCTTTCTGAATAAGGGCCTTAGGAGATGAAACTGCCATGAGGAAGATTAGCAATATGACAATCAGTAGTGCCACTTCTAAACGGTTTGTGATTCCGTTTGAAGCTATGATCTGATTTGATGTTTCGAGAAGGCGCTTTCCTTCAAACAACTGTATTTCAGATAGCCTATCTAAATCTTCCAGGATCAAATCGTATTGATTGTCTAGTGCTTTTCTAATTGATCTCTGCTGAGATAGAGTAGGATTATGAATTATTTGATTCTCAAACTCTTTCGAAACACTGATGTCTTTTTTAAGCTTCCGAAAAATGACGATTTCTTTCTCCGTCAACTTGGTACGTTCATAATCATAAATGAGCTCATCAACAGAGTGATTCGCAAGAGCTATTTTTTCAACTAACTCATTGTCATTATTAAGTGCCACCTTTTTTGAATTCATCATTTTCGATAAATCAAAGATGTAGTCTTCTGCCACCAACCGATCCTCATAGATTGAGGTAACTGTTTCTTCCAAATCCAACAAATGCTTTTTGTGCATAGTCGCAATCATGGATATCATCAAAAGCACCGAAAACAGAATAAGTGTTTCGTTTCTTTTTTTACTTAGAATTCTTTTCCATTTCATGTCCGTATCATTTAGTGAATCTTTGTTCTATTTGTTCGCAACCATCTCTTAAGCTCAGTCTGATCATTTGGGCTTAAATATTTAAGCGCCTTTTTATACTCCTTTTCAATTAGTTCTGGACTGAAACTAAGCTTACTCAGAAGCACCTTGCAGTACTCCAGCATGGTCATTGTATTTCTTTTTCTATTCGTCATGTCGAGTAAAATATTAGTGCTCCCAAACCTTTCTTCGGATATAAAAAAGCTCAACATGCCTTTTGATCTTTTCCACCCTCTTAGTTAATCGATTGAGATATCTATACATTACAACTTCCTGAGCATACACTCTTCCCCCATAAGAATGTGTTCCAAAACCAGCTTTATAATGATTTGAGTGCTCCTCAATTTTTGATTGGTAAGAACATTGCTCTCTAAAAAAGCTGGTAAAAGCAGTTGGATTGAATTTTTGATCCAACCTATCCATGTGACTTAAAATCCGGGTGATAGTTCTTGTGGAATGATTGTAGGTGGTATTCTGGAGATCCGACTCCAACATATCATGGTACTCATGAATCTGATCTAACAAGCCGAAAATCGTTTGTCTGTAACTATCATCACTACAAAATGCTTTGAGATTTTTATACTTCGAAAGCTGCATCATTTCCGCATCCAGATTCACTGACAGAAACAAAATTCTCTCCTCAACCTTATAGAGCTCAGAGAGGTGAGCTCTTTTTGCATGAAGGCTAAACGAGGATAGTAATACAAAAGCGATAATTGAAGTTTTCATATTCAAATCAACGCTGATTACTTTAATCAGTGAATAGCAATTATTTGGTATTTTATTTACTCGAAATACTTACGCTGGTCATCGAATTCTAAACCTATCAGATAATTAAAAACCATTAGTTAAACTCATTCGGTATACTTTTATGAATTGAAAAAATTACTGAATGCCTGTATCATATATTGCTCATAAAGGACGGAAAATTCTATATGTCAATTTCAAAGACATGAAATCCAAGGAGGTGGTGTTAGATAATCTTGAAGAGATGAAAAAGCACTACCTGGAAGCAACAGAGAAAATCTATCTATTGCTAGACGTGAGAGGGACATTTACTGATCCGGAAGTAATGGATAGGCTCAAAAGCTATGGTAAGCAGTATTTCAAAGGGAAGTCTGAAAAAAGAGCTGTGCTTGGCGTGAGTGGGATAAAGAAGATTATGCTGAAAGGGTATGCGCTGGTCACTGGGACCGAGGTACAGCCTTTTGATTCTGAAGAAGATGCCAAAGACTACCTGGCTTCTTAGCTCGGCACTCTGATTCTAAATTCACTACCCCACCCTGAAAACTTATAAAAAAACCCTGCATGTAAACTACAGCAGGGTTTTTAATAATATCTAAAATTAAAACCGACTACTTTTTGAAAACCTTGCTCAATTGCGAGGTGTTGTTTTGAATGATATCCAGAAGATACATTCCTTGCTCCATAGTGGAGATGTCCAGCTCTATATCATTTGCACCATCCACTAAAGTCACATCTTTGAAGAGTAGTACCCTTCCATTCATATCCATCAACCTAAACTTTACTTCCTCATCTTTATCACCTTCTATACGAATAGTCAATCGCTCTACAACCGGATTAGGATAAACGATAAATTCTTCGACTACTTCCAATGTTTCTTCCACTGCTGCTTTATGAAGCTCAACTAGACTACTACCTCCAATCGATCGTGCATCGGCTGTATTAATCCCCGTGACAAAGATTTCATCAAGGTATACATCATCGCTATTGCCGGAAGCATCACAACGAAATCTCACTCTCATGTTGGAAGCAAAATTCACCATGCCTGGATCAACGACAACTGATGCTGCGTAGAATATATTATTTTCAAAATCAGTACCTCTGGCGAATGAAGCTACGGTCACATAAGACGAACCATTATAAATCTGCACCCAGAAGTCCTCTCCGTTCTCCATGGAAACAGGGAGAAAATTGAAATCAATTCTAACTTGATCATATCCCGTGATATCAACACCACTGGAATAGGTGATCACAGAAGAATTCGTGTTGTCCTGAATGCCTGCAGATCCAACTCCTGCAAAAGCTCGTGAAGCATCTGAAGATAGATAGGCGTCTTTACCTCCGTCAGAAAAGTTACCCCAGCCTGACTCAAAGCCATCATAAGTCAAGAGTGTCTCACTCGACCCAGATGCTTCACCATACCTCAATCCAAGACCTGCACTGTTGTCGGTGGCATGAGGGGTCCACTCGGAGGTGGTATACACATCATTGGGTGCGTCTATCGCATCATCTCTTCTCAAGGTAACATCCTGAGCATAAGTAGCGGAACTGTTAAAAGCACCAAGTATATCGATCAAGGTACCATCCTTGAATAGACCTACTGCATCATTACCATTGAAAGTCAATTCCGTATTGCCGCCAGTAAAGTCTGCTTTAGAAAGCATATCAGCATTCGCTGATGAATTGGCTAAAACATATACAGAGCCATGATTTAAAGTGCCACTCAAGGCTATACCGCCAGACCAGTCTCCTGAGCCATTGGCTTGCTTCTTCACCACATAGCCGGTCATATCAACGCTTGCACCAGATGTGTTTGCGATTTCAAGGGCTTTATTGTTGCTGCTTCCTTCGATGTATTCTGAGAAGTAAAGTGCTCCTGTCACCACCGGCGTTTCACCTGTGATCGAAACAGCAGCTGATGTAGTGCTGGCTCCATCGTTATCAGTAGCGACAGCTGTCAAGCTCATGCTGCCTTCCACCGCAGTAAAGGATGTCTGATAAGGAGATGATGTATCGGTTCCTACCGAACTCCCATTGACAAAAAACTCTACAGATGTAATCGAGCCATCCGAATCACTTGCGGAAGCAGTCATATTTACTGCATCACCTGTTGTAACCGTTGCTCCACTTGATGGCGCTGTAATATTCACCGAAGGAGCAGCATTGGGAGGCGTCACATTCATGGTGTGTGAGCCGAGATCTCCAAAGTAATCGGAGGCATTTGATGTCCATTCAGAAGTGGTGTAAGTAGCATTGGGTGAGGTGATGTCTGCATTCCTGACCAAAGTAACATTGGCTCCAAAAGTTGCAGTGCTGTTGAATTCACCGATTGCATCAATCATGACACCATCCTTGTGTAAGGACAAGGCATCATTACCATTAAAGTTCAGTTCTGTACTGCTACTTGTAAAATCTGCCTGCGCTAAAACAGCTGAAGAAGCTGAGGAATGTGCTAGTACATACACATCACCATTGACTAGAGTACCTGACAAAGCAATTCCAGCGGACCAAGCACCGGATCCATTAGTTTGTTTCTTCACTACGTATCCTGAAAGATTAACGTCCTCACCAGTGAAGTTTGCTATTTCAATGGCCTTATTATAGGAGGAGCCTTCAACGTACTCTGAGAACAGGAGCTCAGTGGCACTACCACCTGACGAAGCTGCACTAACTGTGATCGTAAAGCTTTGAGTAGCAATATCAGTACCATCAGTCACCTCTAGAGTAACAGCATGATTTCCTACGTCACCGGCAGCCGGGGTACCACTCAACGTACCATTACCATTGCCGCTGTTAGTAAATGTAAGCCAGTTTGGAAGAGTAGTAGCAGAAAGTGTGCGAGTGCCACTTCCTCCGGAGGTTGTAATGCTGTAGCTGTAGGCAACTCCTTCGGTGGCTGATGTCTCAGGTGATGAAGTGAAGCCTGCAGCTGGAGTACCTCCACCCCAAATCAACGATACATATTCCGGATGATCAATGAATGGATTTCTATTGCCTTGATATCCATAAATGATATCATTTCTATTTTGCTCGTATGCATCTACCGGGTCTTGCTGATGCCAGGCAAGCAAAACAGAGAGTTTCGCATGGAGTGGTGAATTATCCGTAGATGATAACAATGTCTCGGTCAATTCAAGGTCAGGTTCACCAGCTTCTCCTTCATAGCGAGTGGCCATGTAAAAAAGCATACGGGCCACATCTCCCTTTACTGCATCACGCGGCTCCCAGGTGAATGCACCTGAACCTCCTGTATACGAATCAGTAGGCCCGGAATATTGACCGCTTCCATCAATGTATTGCTCAGTCGCTTCGTCAAAATTTCGATTCCCTCTTGCAGAATTAGTGGAGGCGTCCTCTGCCCTGAGGTGATGTACATCAGTACCTGCACCAGCAGTAGTACCAAAATCCCCTCGTGATTTCGCCCACACATGCTCTCGAGTCCAGCCATTTCCACCATCGTACTCGGCAGCTGCATTCATTGAAAATGCCGAGTAGAGTCCTATCACATTGTTGGGGTTGTTGGGATCTACATCCGTCTCTTTTAATATATCCCATGTGTCCGTAGAAGATGATGAATAGGGATATTCCGTATGTCCTTTAATGATTGTATTTAGTGCTGCCTTCAGGTCGGCTCCACTTTTTCCCTGGGCTGCATCATAGTAGCCAGGAGGTATCTGAGCTATAGACACACTTGTGACTAATAGCAATAAAATGCCAAGAATTCTTCTCATAATAAGATCAGTTAGGTTTCGGGTTGTTACGGGTACTCAATTTCGGCAAAAAAAGACGAAATACCTAATTGATGAAATTTTTAGAGATGAACGAATTGTTAAGTTTCATTTCAAATTCCAGCCATCATTAAAATTTAATACTTCAAATTCTCAATTATATATGATCAAATTTTGTTGCTGCTGTAACTTGACTCATTCGCTTATTTTTGAACCATGGCACAAAATCAAGTCTCAATTCAATCAAAGCTATCAGGAGGTGGAGCTACCATTTTCTCGGTCATGTCGAAGCTCGCTACAGAGCACAGAGCAATAAATCTAGGTCAGGGTTTCCCGGATTTTGAATGCGATGAGAAGCTAAAAGAGCTGGTATCGAAGTATGTAACCGATGGGATGAATCAGTACTGCCCAATGGCCGGACTTCCAAAACTTAATGAGACACTGAGTAAGAAAATGGAAGGGCTGTATGGCATGCCAATAAAGCCAGACACGCAGATTTGTGTTACGGCAGGAGCTACCCAGGCACTTTACACAGCAATCATGGCATTTGTGAACACAGGCGATGAAGTGATCATTTTTGAGCCCGCATACGATTGCTACACTCCACAAATACACCTGGCAGGAGGTGTGGTGAAGCCATATTCGATGACCTATCCGGATTATGCCATCGATTGGGATCGGGTAAAAGATATGGTCAATGATAAAACGCGCATGATCATCATCAACACCCCACACAACCCTAGCGGCACAATATTATCCAAAGGAGATATGCAGTCCTTGGAAGCGATTGTAAAGGACACCAACATTATTGTTTTGAGTGATGAAGTGTACGAGCATTTGATCTACGATGGTGAAGAGCACCAAAGTATCATGCGGTTCCCTACTCTATTCAATCAGTCAATGGCGGTGTTTTCGTTTGGGAAAACACTACACGCTACCGGATGGAAGATGGGATATGTTGTTGGTCCAGAGTATTTGGTAAGCGAGTTTAAATCCATCCATCAATGGAATGTATTTTGCACAAACTCCTTCGTGCAGTTTGCAATTGCCGATTACCTGAGTGATTCAAAAAACTATACCTATCTCCCCTCATTCTTTCAAGAAAAAAGAGACACCATGAATTCGCTACTGGCTGATACGCCACTCACTCCCAAGGTGGCAAAAGGTACATATTTTCAGGCCTACAGCTATGCTGAGGTTAGCGATATGGATGATCTGGCTTTCGCTAAATACCTGACCACAGCTATCGGGGTGGCAGCTATACCTATGTCACCATTCTACACCAATCCTCCCGGGGATAAAGTCATTCGATTGTGCTTTGCTAAGCGCACTGAGACCATCGAAGCAGCAGCTGAACGATTGATGAAATTAAAAGGTTGAAAGGGGGATGAAAGAGAACACAGCCAGCACCTATTTCTTTGATTATGGTCACCCGCTCATCCAGGATTTGATTTCGGAGTTCGCTCCCCTCCAATCAGATCAGGAGAAAGCCATAGGACTGTACCTAAAAGTGCGTGATGGCTGGAGATACAATCCGTATGATATACGTTTCCGGAAAGAGGCGCTCAAGGCCAGCAGCATCGTTCAAAAAAAACACGGACACTGTATCGACAAGGCCATTCTGTACATTGCTGGATTGAGAGCATTGGGAATTCCGGCCAAGCTTCATTTGGCTAAAGTGAAAAATCACATTGCGGTAGAACGACTAACTGAAAAGTTTGGCACTAATGAGCTGACTCCACACGGGATGGTGGACGTTTTCTTAAACAACAAATGGGTGAAAGCCACTCCGGCTTTCAATCAGGAGCTTTGCAGACTCACCGGAGTAGAGCCTCTTGAATTTGATGGAACATCAGATTCCATTTTTCAGGAATTCAATAATGAAGGAAAGGAATTCATGGAGTATCTGGACGATTATGGCTCGTTCGAGGATATGCCTTTTGAATTCATTCAGAAAAATATGGAGGAGAATTATCCCAACCTAAAAAACCTCCTAAATGAAGCTGGTGAGCTAAAGCTTTAGCCTATTCTATTCTTCCCAATGCTCGCTTCAAGAAATCATTGCTTATGGGCTTTGAGATAAACTCTCTCACAACGGGAAATTTCTTAGCCTTTATTTTATCCTCTGGATCAATAGATGAGCTAAGAATATAAATATCCATATCCGTAGTGGCGGTGGTGCTGGTGGTGCTGGTATAATTTTCAAGAAATCTCCAACCACTACATACCGGCATATTCAAATCCAAAAGCAAGATATTGGGAACTACCTCTGGTGCAGAACTCAAGTATTTGAAAATCTCCTCGCCATTGAAAAAGGAGAGAAACTCACATCCATTGTTCAGTTTTTTGATGTATTTCTCAACAATCCAATGGAATACCTCCTCATCGTCTACTAACCCAATAACCTTACTACTCATACTGATTCTTAAAAACTATTTTAAACGTAGTGCCCTTATTCACCTCACTTTCAACAGTAATCTCATCCCCCATCGCCCTGATTTGATTTTTCACCAAAAAGAGCCCTACTCCCTTACTGTTTTTATTGTCATGAAATGTCTTCCCGAAGGAAAAAATATCTGACCCATACTTTGACAAATCTATACCTAATCCGTTATCTATAAAATGCAAAACAACATTATCTGCATTTCTTTCTGTTCTGATGATCACTTTAGGCTTTTCTGTTTGAGAGGTAAACTTGATGGAATTGCTAAGCAAGTTCAACAGGATACTTTCCAAAAAGACCGATGGGTAGCTGATGCGAGGGGCACGCTCAAAATCTGTTTCTATCTCAATGTTATTCTCTAACAGGCCTATTTTTAATAATTCAGAAACCGAATCAAGTATTTGATCAAACTGAACCACAGATGACTGTATGCGATCGTCTTGCTGCATCTTCAATACCTGGTTCAAGTCATCGATGGTTTCCAGGGCTTTATCACAAACATCTTTGATGTATTCTACAGACTGATCTCTATCCTGCAAATCACTACTAAAATAAAGCTCACTCAGTCCTTTAATGCTGCTTAAAGGAGACCTGAGATTATGAGAAACAATTTGTGCGAATTCAAGTAGCCGCTCGTTTCTCCTCACCACCTCGTTGGTTGTAATCTTCAACTGCTGATTCTTCTCCTTCAAAACCTCTTCCATCCGCTTCCTAGCTGTGAAGTTGGAGTAGGTACAAATGACATGGTCTATTTTCTCGAATTCATTCCAAATAGGCTCTGCATCCACCATCAACCATACTCGATCCCTTAAAGTTGGCCTGTAAACTCCCATCACAACTTGCCGAATGGTTTCTCCGGTTTTTATGCTTTGAACGATTGGAAATTCATCTGGCACCATTGGATTTCCATCACCATCAATAACATTCCATTCCGGATCTGTAACAGTTTTACCTTCAAAAGCTTCTTTCGACATACCGAGTAGCTCATAAGCTGCATTATTGAAAATTTTGGGTGTCAAATTTTCATCATAAAGCGCAACTCCAACATTTAAGTTGTTCATAAGAGATTTAAAGCGATTCTCACTCTCTTGCAAGGCCAATTTGGATTGCATCAGTTCCGTCACATCGCTCATCATCCCAAGCATACGAGCGGCTTTTCCGCGTTTCGAAAGAAATGTTCCCTTATCGTATATGTGTCGGTATTCACCGTTTTTTCGCATGAATCGATAATAGACCTCAAAAGTCCCAAGATTAGCTTGCGCCTCTTCCAGTGCTTTAAATGTTTCCTCCCGATCATCTGGGTGTATGAGGTCACCCCATCGATCTATATCTCCCATCTCCTCATTTGAAAAAGAAAGTATCTTTTGCACATTTCCGCTCCACAGAATATTACCCGACGATATATCATAGTCATAAACAATAATACCTGCCGCATCAGCTATCACTTTATGTTTCCGCTCCCACTCTTCACGTTCTATTTGCAACCGCTTTCTGTCAGTAATGTCCTGGATTGTTCCGATTAATAGGTTCATACCGTCCTGCTGATACAATTTTCCTATAGCCTCCAGCCAGTGATAAGTTCCGTCTACCCACATTACACGATGCTCCAGCGTTACGTACCTATCTAGTTCCAAATTCTCAAGCGCATTCGCTACTCGATCCTTGTCGTCATCATGGATCAGCTCGAAATATCCATCAAAAGTCCCATCATAAGATTTAGAAAATTCGAAAAAGTGGAATGAATCATCCACTGACCAATTGATAATACGTTTGGTTAGATTTAACTCACACAGCGTAATTTTAGCGTTAGACAGAGTGGTTCTTATTCTTCTGTCAAGCACATGATTACCAATAAAAGACTCGGTAGCCGGGCTTTCCATTAGCTGGTAGATTTAATGAGTTCTTACTTGTGAGTTCTTAATATCTCTTTAAAAGTTAGCAATTTGTTTGGAAAATAAAAAGCTATTTCGAGTAACGGTAAAATATTTAAATCATAATGCACCAGCTTGATTTCTTTTCTCCACGACCAGATGAACTTAATTTGCGGTAAAGAGTTAGTAAGACATGGCAGAAACCACACATTGGACCGGATCGGAAAAGTATTTGTGCGACCCTGAACTGGCTCAGGCCTTTCACATGGCACGTACATTGGGCATGCCCCTGCTTATTGAGGGAGAACCGGGGACAGGGAAGACTGAACTTCCGATTCACTACGCAAACGACAGAGGACTGGATTTGGAGGTTTACCCTGTGGGATCAAAAAGCAACGTAGAGCAGTTCGTAGCTCGCTTTGATCATGTGAAGTATTTGAGGGATTCACAGATTGAAATCCTGAATGCCCAACGAGAAGAAAAGGGACTGGCACCACGATCCACCAGCGATCGAAATCCGGAGAATCTGGCTGACTATGTGGTGAAAGGTCCGGCGGCTATTGCTTACAGTAAACCCAATTCTGTTCTTTTGATCGATGAGATAGACAAAGCTCCACGCGAGTTTCCAAACGACCTTTTGTATGCACTTAGCCACCGAAAGTTTATCATGCCCGAATCCGGCGAGGTGATTGAGGTTTCGGAAGAAGATATGCCGGCCATCGTCATTACCTCCAATCGAGAACAGGAGTTACCTACCGCTTTCAAGGGACGATGCATCTATCATTACATCCACTTTCCCGAAAAAGATGTGATGGAAAAAATCATTGAAAAACATCATCCCGGATTGGACGAAAAGGTAGTAAGAGTAGCGCTGGATGTATTCTATCACCTCAGAAGACTTGGACTGGAGCGATCTCCTACAACCCGTGAGATTTTAAACTGGCTGAAATACATGAGTGACATAGCTCCCAAAAAAGCCATTGAAAAAATTGAAGGATTGGAGGGAATTGGGGCGCTGATAAAGACCCAGGCCGATATGGAACGTGTCAATCGTATGATTGGTGCTGACAACAATTTTGGCGGACCATCGTGGAATTGATTAACTTTATATCATGGATTCAATAGTAATAAATCCGAAAAATAGGGAGGAGCTAAAACTCATCAAAACTTTACTTGCAAAAATGAAAGTCAAGAGTAAGATCCTAACAGAAGAAGAGATGGAAGATTTAGGTTTAAGTATCTTAATGAGGGATATCGATCGCACTGATACGGTTTCCGAAAAAGATATTTTATCCAAGTTAGCCAGCTAATGGAACTTATATTCCTTAAAAGGTTTCATAAGGATTTAGACAAACTCAAAAATCGGAAGGACAAGGATGCTGTTATTGACTTAATCAAACAGCTAAAGTCTTCAGATCAACTTTCCGATATTTCAGGCATTAAGAAATTAACAGGATTTAAAAATGCTTACAGAATTCGATTAGGCAATTACCGTGTTGGACTATTTGCTGAAAAGGATCATCTTGAATTAGCTAGAATTGCGCATCGAAAAGATATTTATAAAATATTTCCTTAATGCTAAGCTCTCTTCCATCATCGTTTCGAAAGCACGGCCTCCAGGCCGATGTAAGAACCTTGCTCATTCTGAGAAAGGCGATGCAAAAGGGGCTTGTGAAAACACTTGGTGACCTTCACAATGTTCTGAAAGGTATCGTGGTGAAAGAACCCGCCGATATCGGACCGTTTACTAAGGCATACTACGAATATTTCCTACATGTGCCCATTGCCCCGGGACAGACACTTGAAGATGCTATCCTCCGATCAGAGACCTTTAAGCAGTGGAAGACCCAATACATAGACGAAGCAGATAAGGATGTAGCGCTCTCTGATGAGGAGCTCGCAAACCTCTTTCTGGATCAGGTACACCTCACCTCCTATGACATCAAAGAGGTGATCAATGGCAAGGAAATCTGGGATAAAGACAATCCCGACCTGAAGGATGAAGACCCTCAGGAGGTAGACGGACAGCCGGCAGAGCGCGTGCTGGATAAGATGGCTGACTACTCTGACCTCACACTTGAGGAGCTACTGGAGCGTATGGAAAAAGTAAAAGACCAGCAGCGCACCAACCACAGCGGCGGTAGCCACTGGATAGGCACGGGTGGCATCTCTCCTTACGGGCATGGAGGTGCAGCAAAGAATGGCATTCGTGTGGGTGGACAAGGTGGTGGACGCATGGCACGCAAAGTCATGGGTGACAAAAACTATTTTCCGGTGGACAGGGACGCCATCCTTAATGACAACAACGTGGATGCCGCTCTGGCTTCCATCAAAGGGGTGATCGAAGAAAGTGCCGTGGAAAAGCTGGATGTGCCTACCACAATCAAATCCGGGCTGAAGCGAGGTGGACTATTCATTCCGGAACTTACCAGCGAGAAGAATGAAGACCTGAAAGTGATCGTGCTGATAGATAATGGCGGATACTCCATGTCTCCTTATGTACGCACCGTGCAGCAGCTCTTTCGCAAGATGAAGACCCGCTTTGCGCATGATCTTGAGGTATATTACTTCCACAACACCATTTATGACCGGGTGTGGATAGATGAGCGACGAAGCACCTACATTTCTATAGAAAAGCTGCTCATGCACAGCAAGGACTACCGGGTGTTTTTCATTGGGGATTCTGCCATGGCACCCTATGAGCTAAGCGCACTCAGCATCCGAAACATTCAGGCGATTGTGAAGAAGTTTAAAAAGTCTGTCTGGCTCAACCCTGAGCCACTACGCTACTGGCCGGGCACTTACACCATACAGGCGATGAAGCAGCTGGTGCCCATGTTCCCACTCACCCCTCACGGCATAGAGCGAGCGGTAAGGGAGATGAACAAGAAGAATACGGCGGGGTAAACCAAGTTTCAGAAACGGTATATTTGATAGGTTAGTCTTGAGGGTATCCCTAATTTGATAATTATAATGGATAGAGAAACAAAGAAAATACTTGAGTATGAATTTGGATTAGCTTTTCTTGAAAGTCTCGGGGATTATGATTTAGAAAATATAAAACATGATGATAATCCAGATTTTATTGTAAAGACTGAAAAACATATTGGAATCGAACTCACACAGATTTACAATACCATTCAAAGCAAATATCCTCGAATTTATTTAGAAGGAAGTTGGGATTCTCTTATGGATGCTTCAAAAAGAATATGGGAAAATAACAACCTCCCTAATGCTCACGTAAGTATCAATTTTAATCAATACTCACCCATACGCAAATCTAAAATAGAAGAGAAGGCGATGGAGCTCGTGGATTTAGTAAAAAATCATATACCACCAATAGGTGAATCTTGGTCATCAAACAACAATCCAAATTTAGTTTTGATTAACGGCATATCAGGATTTAACATAGAAAGGATTTGTGATTATAATCATAGTATTTGGACATACTATGATCATATATGGTCACCTACGTTAAAGTCATCCATTGTACAGAAAACAATAAACAAGAAAGAATTTCATAGAAAATCCTACCTGAATTCCTGCGACCTAATATGGTTAGTAATGATCATTCATGGAGGTAGGGCTTCAGGTAATTTTATTGTTCCAAAGGATACAATAGAATGTGAATACAACTTCAAGTTCGACCGTGTTTTCTTATTTAATACTTTGCCCAGAACTATTCATGAACTTAATGGAAAAGCTAGGCAGAAATGACGTCATTGTATTTCTTGACCTCCCTCGTCTTCGTTTGTAACGAGGATGACTAAAGCCCCAATCTAAACCCATACACCGGCAGGCCATTTTGCTTAAAGTCCAGATCGAGTGAGCGCTCAAAGCCCATCTTCTCGTACATCCCCCAAGCTACTTTCATGGGTTCGGTCGTATGAATGATCATTTGTTTTAAGCCATTCGATCGGGCTCGTTCAATGCACGCTTCGGTCAGCTGCTTCCCCAAGCCCATGCCTCTGGCCTCATGACTTACCGCCAGTAATCGAAATCCTGCAGCGTCCTTTTCCATAGTCGCCGTGCCTCCAGAGCCATAATCTTTCATATCACCCACATAGACCACCGCACCCAGCAGCCGCTCTCCCTCTTTTGCCACCAGCAGTTCCACACTTTCCTTTTTGGCAAACTCCCCAATATTGGCCAACATCTCATAGTATGCAGGTTGCTCTTCCTTTGTAGCAAATCCGGGCAGGTTTGAATAGACTTCCACCATGAGTTGACCGATGGCTTTATGTTCTTCCGGTTTTGCCTGAGAAATGATTATGGACATAACTAAGTTGTATTCTGCAATCCTAAGCTATTTTTTCGGAATTACATGACTGCAAGAACCTCTTACAGTACTGCAAGAAGTACTTACACCGTTGCAAAGAGTATTTACATCATTGCATGAACCCCTGACGCCATTGCAAAGACCTCTTACATCAATGCAAAGACCATTTACATTGCTGCAAGAAGTACTTACATCGTTGCAAGAACCATTTACATCAGTGCAAGAAGTAGTGGTAGCAGTGCAAGAGGTGATTACACGACTGCAAGAAGTGCCGGATGCATTACAAAGAGGTGTTTCACCACAGCAAGTAGATCGTCATTATGGAAATAATGAAATAGGTGGTTAAGGTTGCCGCTCCTGCATAGTCCTGCGCCACGCGCTGACCAAAAAACAATGCAAGGATGGAGAGGGTGGAAAGTTGTGCTCCGATCAATCCTACTTGTGCACTACTCTCAAAAATGAAGAAATAGATTCCTGCTGCACAGCATACGCCGGATGCCACCTCAAGTACCGTGATCATCGGGATCATCAAACCAGTTATTTTTTTGAGTGGACTATTTGCAAAATGGCCAGTAAGCCACTCCTTATTGCCTTTATAGTTTAACACTTTGTCAAGTCCGGACTGGAGAAAGAGAATGGCAAGAAAGGCCAGGCAAAGAACCGGGGCAGAAAGAAAGATAGATTTCATAGGCTGAATTTTCAGCCCAATTTAATGAATCCCGTATACTTAAACTTTATAGATAAGTTTAGTTTCCAACATCCCTGTAGTCCCCTCAAGGGGACAATCAAAAAAATCAAAACCTAGAAATAACGAGGAGTTACGATCTTGTTTTTGGCGAATACAAATCGGTAATTGATCATAAATTCATGTGAGCCTGAATTGACCTGACCTAGATCAGAAAGCGTGTAATCATAAGCATACCCAAACCGTAGCTGCGGATTGATTTGCAGATCAAACAATAGATCGATGGAATCGCCAGATCGGTAGGAAAGTCCAAACCATACCAGATCATTAATGATTAGGTTGGCATTGATATCCATTTCGATAGGTGCTCCAGATACTGACTTAATCAAGGTGCTTGGTTTCAATTTCAGTACTGGTGAAAGGTCAAATACATACCCGGCTGTTGCGAAGAAGTGTCTTATCTGCTTTGATTGCACATCTGAATTATCTCCCGATCCAATTTCATTGTTCATCATTACAGGTATGGAGGCTCCAGCGTAAAATCGCTCTGTGGAGTAAAACAATCCTGCTCCAAAGTTGGGAGACGCTTCGCTGATGTTGGATTGAAGGTTAGGATCATTGACTCCCAGATCACTGTAGTTGATGCTGCTGGATCTTAAGCCTCCTTGCAATCCAAAGGACAAGGTCCCTTTTGACATTTGCATTCTGTAAGCATACGATAGATAAAGGGTGTTTTGCTCGGTCACGCCCAGCTCATCGTGAGCGAAGAAGGCTCCAAGCCCAATATTTTTTCCAGGAATAGGTGAGTGAACGGAGAACGTCTGAGTCCGCGGGGCACCTTCTATGCCTACCCATTGGACCCTTGCCAGTGCGGTAGCACTGATTGACTCATGGCTACCCGCATATGCCGGATTGATAGCCAATCCGTTAAACATATATTGAGTGAACATAGTCTGCTGCTGAGCATTTAGAGAAAGAATAGCAACAAATGTGAATAGTAGAAGTAATAGTCGTGATCTCATTTCAATTTCCTTTAATACAAAGCAACTAAAGCAAGGAGATGAAAAGGGCTATAATTCGCCAATGGGAGGGTATTTCACGGTGAATAGCCCATTTTTCGGGTTGGTGTTTTTTTACAAAAAAGGACAGCCAATGGCTGCCCTTTCCAACAAAACATAGTGTACTAACCTACTTGTTCACTACTACAAATCCTGATATCGGTTTGCTACCATCACCCAGGTTGATCAGATAATAATAGGTGCCATCAGGCACCACCCGATCACCGTAGGTCAAGCCTTGCGTTACCTCACTTGACCATACTCTGGACTGATTGTCGTAACCATTAATTTCGAATATCTTATTTCCCCATCGGTTATATATCTGAACATTGTTATTGGGATAGAACTCAATGTCTTTAATGAAGAAGAAGTCATTGATGCCATCGCCATCCGGAGTGAATCCTTTTCGAGGAGTTACTGCTTCGCATACGTCTGTATCCAGATAGTTGGGGATTCCATCTTCATCGCAATCATCATTATTTAAGTCCCCGTCTCCGTTGGTATCCTCATCTTCGTCTAGTACTCCATCACCATCCGTATCACAGGTGTCCGGATCCTGGAAATTTGGAATTCCATCTTCGTCGCAATCATCGTTGTATGGATCACCGTCTCCATCTGTATCTTCATCCTCATCATCCAATCCGTCACCATCCGTGTCACATGCATCAGGATCAAGGAAGTTTGGAGTACCATCATTATCGCAATCATCATTGTAGAAATCGCCATCGCCATCCGTGTCTTCATCATTATCCAGGATGCCATCACCATCTGAGTCACAATAGTCAGTATCCAGATAGTTTGGTGTGCCATCATTGTCACAATCATCATTGGTAGGATCGCCATCTCCGTCCAGATCTTCATCCTCGGTGTTTATGCCATCACCATCGTCATCCTCATCCAGGTAATCAGGCGTACCATCTCCGTCTGAATCATCATTGGTTGGATCACCGTCCCCATCAATATCTTCATCTTCGGTGTTTATACCATCTCCATCGTCATCTTCATCCAGGTAATCAGGTGTGCCGTCACCATCGGTATCATCATTGGTAGGATCACCGTCCCCATCAATATCTTCATCTTCGGTGTTTATACCATCTCCATCGTCATCTTCATCCAGGTAATCAGGAGTGCCATCACCATCGGTATCATCATTGGTAGGATCACCATCTCCGTCCACATCTTCATCTATGGTATTCACTCCATCTCCATCGTCATCCTCATCCAAATAGTCCGGTGTACCATCTCCATCGCTATCATCATTCGTTGGATCTCCATCTCCGTCTATATCCTCATCCTCGGTATTGATTCCATCCCCGTCATCATCCTCATCCAGGTAATCTGGGGTCCCGTCACCGTCAGTATCATCATTCGTAGGGTCTCCGTCTCCGTCAATATCTTCATCTTCGGTATTGATTCCATCGCCATCATCATCCTCATCCAGATAATCTGGTGTTCCATCGCCATCAGTATCGTCATTGGTAGGATCTCCATCACCGTCTACATCTTCATCTATGGTATTTACTCCGTCACCATCATCATCCTCGTCCAGATAATCTGGTGTTCCATCACCATCGCTATCATCGTTGGTAGGATCACCGTCACCGTCAATATCTTCATCTACATCAAGTATTCCATCACCATCGCTATCACCGGTCAAAATGGTCAACTCCAAAGTGCTAGTATCAACTGAGCTATTGCCTGCTGCATCAGTACTTGTCACCACTACTTCGTTGGATCCATTTGTATCTGGTGCGAAAGTGCCCGAAGCTGGGGTAGCTGTCTCCGTATCAACCGACCAATTGCCGGATGCATCTGCAACCACCAGATAAGTAGCTCCTCCAACCTCGACCTGCACTTGACTACCTGGCTCTGCAGTTCCATTTAGCACAGGTGTAGTATCCACGGTTGTTTGACTTTCTACTGTAGGTGCTACAGGATCTGTCGTATCGATCGTAAGCTCAAGGTTGGTTATATCAAAAGTTGAATTACCTGCGGCATCAGTGCTTTCTACGATTACCTCATTTGCACCGTTGACATCAGGAGCAAATGTGCCGCTGGTTGGAGCCAATGTTTCCGTATCGATTGTCCAGTTTCCGCTTCCGTCAGCAGTTACTTCATATGTGGCGCCTCCTACTTGTACCGTGACAGTACTTCCAGGTTCGGCCGTGCCTCGAATCACAGGTGTCGGATCATTGGTAATCTGACTGAATACCTCTGGTACTTCCGGGTCAGTGGTATCAATGATCAATTCATTTGAAGTAGCATCTTCATTTTCACATGTCCCATCGTTTACAGTGACGATCACCTCATTAGCCCCATTAACATTTGGCGCAAAGGTTCCGGCATCCGGTGTGTTTGTATCAATTGTCCAGGTATTTCCACCTGTTGCTACAGTATTAAATATGGCCCCAGCTACCTCCACCACTACATTGTTACCTGCATCTGCCGAACCTGTAATGGTCGGTGTTGTGTTATTTGTAACCTGAAAGTCCACGGTTGGTACGGTTGGAAGTGGGTTCACCGTCAATGTAATCGGATAATCCGTCTCGCATCCTGTTGTTGTATTGATCACCCTGAAAGTAGCGTTGTAAACAGCCGGAGCAGCATCTGTTGGTACAGATATGTTGATAGGACTAGCACCCAATGTTGCATTCAAGACGTCCGTAAAACCCTCTCCTTCTGCAATCGCATCAAAATCCAGTTGATATTTATTCGGGTTGTTTGTTGGGCCGGAATAAGTAAGCTGTGTATTTGCTTCACCAAAACAAACCTCAGGATTTGAACCAAGTACTACCGTTGGAGACGGAGGGTCATTTAATGTTGTTGCAAGTGCATTAGAGGTACAGTTATTGATCGTAGCTGTAATTCCGGTATAAGACTCTGCTGATAATCCGGAGATGGTAATGTTTCCGCTTCCATCCGAAGTTAAGCTCTGTGAAATGCTACTCGTTGTAAAATATCTTACTGTATAGAGTGTTGTAGCCTCTAGTCCAGTAATCTGGATACTTCCGTCATTTCCACCACAGGTAGATGGATCGCTCGTAGTTCCCAAAGTAATTGTTGGAGTTGGTGGGTCATTTAGTGTTGTAGCCAGATCATTGGAAACGCATCCCCCGGCATCAGTAACATTCATCAGTGTGTAAGCTCCAGCAGTGAGACCACTCACAATGTACTCACCATCAGCATCGGATGTAATCGAAACAGTTGTAGCGGCTACACCATCCAACTCATAATTCAAATCATAAGTAGTATTTTCAGCTAAACCAGTAATCTGGATTGTTCCTTCTGTACCGCCACAGGTGGTTGGGTCAGAGGTGATCCCTAGTACGATATCCGGTGGAGTTAATACTAGTGAAGGGATGATGTTTGATTGACAACCTGAACCGATTTCTAAAACACTTATGTTCGTGTAAGTACCAGCGGTAAGGTTGGTAATCACGTAAGTTCCCCCTGTTGGCGAAACACCATTTATTGTGGTTGTTGTACCACTTTTGGTATAAGTGACATCATAGGTGTCCAGGTCATTTAGACCATTCAAATCAATTTCACCATCCGTATTTGCACATGTAGAAGGGTCAGTCCCCACCGTGGAGCTTATTGTCGGTGGTGTAGGGTCTGCAAGAGTCACTGGTCCGTCTACCTGATTGGAGACACAACCATTTTTAGTCACCTGAAAATCAGTATAGTTACCGTCTGAAAGTCCTGAGATTATCAATGTTCCGTCAGCCTCGGATGAAATTCCATTCACTGTTACAGTTGCACCATCAGCTTTATAGGTCAAATCGTACGCCAGACTATTTTCAAAGCCACTTAGAACGATTTGTCCATCAGCACCCGCACAAGTTGTAGGGTCTGATGAGGACTGAACAGCAATTGTGGCTGTAACAGGATCGTTTAAAATAAATGGACCTGTCAAGGTGTTTGACGTACAGCCAGCTGCTGTAACGCTGACATTTGTAACATTTCCTGCTCCAAGGCCTCCTATCTCAAGATTACCGGTACCATCTGAAGTAATGGTTGTTGAAACAGACGAGCCCTCAAATTCATAATCTACCGTATAGCTTGTGGAGGCGTTCAAGCCAGTTATCTCAACACTACCGTCAGTTCCTGAGCATGTAGTGGGATCATTTACCTGAACAAAAGAGATTGTTGGTGGGGTTGGTTCTGTTAGCGTTACATCAGGGTCTTCCACTGATGAACAGTCATTTACAGTAATGCTTAGATCTGTGTATGTACCATCACCTGTCGAAATGGTAGCTGCACCGCCATTTACGCTTACATTGTTAAAAGAGCCAGCTGCATGAGTTATTGTATAGGAACCATCCACAACATTTGTAAATGCTAACTCGATTGTTCCGTTACCCCCACAGGTTGTTGGGTTGGTTGAACTATTTACTGCAATCGTTGGGATAGCCGGATCTGAAAGCACTACATCTACATTTCCTGTGGATTGGCATCCTGAAATGGTAATGCTGATATCATTGTAAGTCCCCTCTGAGACAGTCAAAGTAGCTGTCCCGCTGGTTACGTTCACTCCCAAAATAGATTGTGGATTGGAGAGGTCATCCACATAGTCAATGGTATAACTACCATTTGGTACATCGGTGAAGCTTAGGTTTATTTCTCCGTCAGATCCTCCACACGTTGATGGGTCAGCACTGCTTACCAGGCTTACACTTGGTATCGCTACAATGGTGGCTGTGCCTGTAGTTGAAGATTCATTCCCAGCATTATCCGTTATCCGTGCTGTAATCGTATAATCATTTCCACCAGCAAATGCGCCTAAAGTACCACTAGCTGGTGTATCAGCACCAGTATCCACAGACCAGTCTCCAGCTCCGTCCGGAATTACAGCGTATGTTGCACCATTAATCTCTACCTCAAGATTTTCTCCTGCATTCAATGCCGATCCTGTTCCAGTAGTACCTTCTATTACCAAATTATCTCCTTCACATATGGTCTCATTTGTAATTGATGGTGTTGCTGGAGCCGTAGTGTCGATGGTCAGTTCGTTCGTGGTAGCATCAGTTATGCTATTGCCTGCTTCATCGGTGACTGTTACTTCTATATCGTAGGAGATTCCATCCACAAATGCGCCTAGTGTGCCACTTGAAGGGGTTGCTGTTTCTAAATCTATGGACCATTTGCCATCGGCATCCGGAATTACATCATAGGTGGCTCCATTTATCATTACCTCCATTGTTTCACCCGCTGGAAGCGCCGCTCCTGTTCCTGTAGATCCGGTAATTACCGGGCTTGTGTCATTGGTAGTTTTGCTATCTACTATTGGAACCGTAGGTGCTGAAGTATCTATAACCAATTCATTCGAAGTTGCATCTGTGGATACATTTCCAGCTTCGTCTGTTACGGACGCAACCACTTCGTAGGAACCGTCTGTAAATGCACCTAATGTTCCGCTATCAGGAGTATCTACCCCTGTATCAATGCTCCAACTGCCATCAGCAGCGGGAGTTACTACATAGGTCGCTCCATTGATGGTGACTTCCATAGTCTCCCCTGGTTGTAGGGCTGCTCCAGTTCCCGTGGTTCCGGTAATTACCGGACTAGTGTTATTTGTAGTTTGACTATCCGAGGTTGGAACTGCTGGCGGTATATCATCATAGACAGTGCTTGCTTGTGCAGCAGCTGTGCTAGCATTTCCCGCGCCATCTTGGGCCGATCCAGCAGGTACATCAATGGTAATGTCTCCACTTCCATTTGGTGTGACTACAACAGTAAATGTATTGTTATCCACCTTGACAAAACTTGATGCCGATCCATTCCCAATATTGATATCTGTGATATCAAATCCGAATACATCTTCATCAAACTGAATGGTGACGGTGTAAGGATCAGTACTGTTTACTATAGCTGGCTCGCCCTGAATATCAACTCCAGGCCCGCTAGAGTCAATCACCAATTCTCCACTCGTTGTATCAGGAGTAGTCCCTCCCACTCCATCATCAATCACGGCATCCACATCATAGGTGCCATCCATCGTGATAACCCCCGCAGGAAGAGCCAATGACCAGGTAGTACCACTGATTGTCAATTCAGGATCGACTCCTAATTCATAGGTTTGTCCTTCTACCGTAACAAAAAGTGTTTCTCCTGCTTCGATCACCGCTGAACCAGTTATGGTTGGAGTAAAGGTATTTGCCGTCTGTGCAACAACCGTGGGCTCGGCTGGTGGGTTTAGTGCAATGGTAACAGTTGTCACGTCCGGGCACAGCCCTCCAAAAGAGTACTCAATTTCATATGTACCAACGATTGATTCGGACAAATTTATCTCGCCCGTCACCTGATCAATGGTAATCTCACTAGGTGCAGAAAAGTCACCTCCTGTAAACCCAATAATATCAGGAGTTGGATTACTACCTGTAGTATAGTAGATAGGAGAATCATATTGTATAGTAGTGTTGCTTACACAAGTCTGTGTTGTTTCATTTTCGTCTGTATCTGTAGGATCTCCGTTTCCATTTGGATCAGGGTCAGTTCCTCCGGTGGAAAAATCTTGCTGATCAGGATTAGAACCATCATTGGGACCAACATCTTTTGTAGAAACTATTGCTTGATTGGTATATGTTGGAAATGAAGCTCCTGACATATCAATGCGAACAACAAATCGAATGACTACTATTTGTGAAGGATCAATTTTGGTTTCTGTTGCTATTTGAAGCATTTGAGTAACCGCGTCTCCATCAAAGGAAGGATTGATCCCACCCTGAGAAAAGCTACCGCTTATTACCTGAGGGGCACTTTGAAGCACTGCAGTAGCCCCAGACGGAAGACCGGAATTAATATTTTCAATGATCTGAACATTGTCAGCATCATTCGCAGAGCTAAAATTTTCCACGTATAGGTCGTACGTTACATCAAAGATGCTACCACTCACATTATCTACACTCACCTCATTCTTAGCAATACCTACATCCGCCGGACAAAGTGCGACTTCAAGTGAAAATGATTGTTCAGATGATTGACATCCAGCCAAAATTCCTTTCGCTGAATAATTTCCCGGAGCATCTACAAAAAGACTTGCATTGGTTTCTCCATTTAGTTTGATACCATTTCTATACCACTGATAAGAGTCAAACCCTGCAGCAGTAAGCTCAACAGGTACGTTCTCAGGAATACATGCAGATGCGTCATACCCATTTGGAGATTCGACAACTGGTGCTGTTGTAAAGCCTGAGAAGAATCCAGCTGCTCCAACTGCACCACTGGCATTGGCAAGAGCTACCCGTAGCGGCCTCTCACTTTCCACTGAAACATCTCCTGTATAACCTGTTAGTTTGTATGTTACGTAGTTGGAATTGCCATCTACCACTTTTTGATCTCCAGTGGGAATGTCAACCCCATTCACAGTCACAATTACCGGATTGGAATTGAATTCTTTCTCTGCTATTATCTGCAACACAGCAGAACCAAGCTGATCTACATCGCTTATATCCACATTGGTACCCCCAAGACAAACAATCGGAGGTATGAAATTCATACCTACTTGCTTTTCATTGCTATCTACTGCTCCATTTAGCCCCTGATAAACATAAACAGGTTGGTTGGAGCTGATGTGCATATTTTCGCCTGAAGTGGAAGAAGTATAAGCTGTAACATCAAATCTGTGATAATCACCAGCGTTTAATGTTGCTGAAGGTGTTGCACTTCCATTTAAGAAAATTTCAGTACCATCTACACCAGCAACTACAATCACATTTTCATTCGTGGAACCTTCACCTTTTACAAGGATGTATTCAAATCCGGTTTCTTCAAGTGACGCAATCTGATCTATACCAATATCTCTACCACCTTGTGTCCCCCCCGGTGATCCACCTAACCATGATCCGGTGTTAACAGCTATAGGCTTATCTGAAGATATTCTAGTACCATTCACATCATTTAGGTTGGCGGCTGCTCCTTGATCCGCATATGCCGCTAACACATAAGATTCTCCTTCGTCCAGGTTGACAGTAATTGTTGATGGAGTAGCTCCACCAAATCCCTCAAATTCCACCTGGTTACCAGCTCCATCGTCATACTCGCTCACAACTACTTCTGTGTCATCTTCTGTAGCCATGAAGCTAATGATGTGTGCTTTGCGATTGGTAGCACCTGAGGTGTTGTATATATGACCTGAACGGAACTCAGTACCGAAACCTGCAGTACCTTTTGAAGTCATCGAAGCACCCTGTGCTCCCGCCACCACTCTGACGCTGGCAAAGAAAGCTTTATTGGCTGTGAGAATAAGTCCTTCATCTGAAAGGACGCTGGCCAGCTGAGCTGAACTTACCAGAAACTTAGTGGATGTTCCCCCGGTTCCGAAATTAATGGTGGCTGGGGCCGATTGACTAATCTGTTGCGTATAAAGTAGATTTCCAGCTCCATCTGTTACTGTGACATCAAAAGCATCAGTTTGTGGCGTACTAAGCAATAGAAAAATTCCTCCTTGCCCGGGATCTACCCGTGCGTGCATGGGAGGGATGTAGTGCTTGGTATCTAACTGCGCATTGGCAACAAATCCGTTAAATAATAAAAATAGTGTAGTTGTAAGTAATAGTAGTTTTCTCATAATTCCATTTGGATTCCTAATGTCCACTTCAAATATCATATGATACAAGGTTGACAAAGCGAATTACTCGATGGTTGACCCCAAAAACCCGTGAATGGAAGTTTTTCCTCGATTGAAGAAATTGGGGCTATTCTTTAATTCCTGTGATTAGGAATTCAGTTCTTCTATTCAATTGATGCTGTTCTTTGGTACACGGCTCGCACTCCACCTGCGGATTAGCTTCTCCATTGCCAGTGGCCTGCAATCTGGAGGGATCTACACCTCGCTCGACCAGGTAATCGAATGCCGCGTTTGCTCTTCGCTGTGATAAAAGTAAGTTGTACTTGTCAGGACCTCTTTTATCCGTATGAGAGGATAATGAAATGATCAATGATGGGTGCTGATCCATAAAAATGATCAGTTTCTCAAGTTCTTCTTTACCCACTACTCTCAGTTCAGATTTATCAAAATCGTAATAGATTGGATTGATAGATAATGCTTGCCCAACACTGTATTCTCCAGAAAGGCTATCGGCACCCGTACCTACTACAGCTATAAAATCAGCAACAGAGGCAGGGAGATCGACCGGAAATTTAGGAACTGGCACAAAGTAGACTTCTACCAGACTCTCAACCTCATCACCATCCTTAATTGTAATCTTCTTCTCATCTACCAGACGATAGTTGTTTTTCACACCAGACACTTTCCATACAGCAGGAGAAATATCCTCAACCGCAAACTCTCCATTTTCTTTAGATCTTCTATAAATCAGCTGACCAGATCCATCCTCTATGAAAAGATCTACTCCTTCCAGAGGTTCATTGGTCTCTTGATTATAAGCTATTCCTCTCAGGATATAGAAGTCTCTTTCGAAATAGTAGATATCATCTTTCAATGAATCTACCCTTGCTGAAGTAAAATAGCCGGATCGAAACCGGTCATTGGACACCAGCCCAAAATCATCTTTGCTGCTGTTGATTGGATATCCTACGTTGCTCACTTTTCTAGGCATAAACCGATTATCAAGTGTAGCTTCGAAAATGTCCAATCCTCCAAGTCCTCCTTTTCCATCTGAGGCGAAATAGAGGTTGCTTGCAACCAAAGATGGAAACATTTCTTTTCCGGCAGTATTGACACGTTCGCCTAGATTTTTTGGCTGAGACCAACCATCACCTTCTTTATAACTCACATAAAGATCAGACTCACCAAAGCCTCCTGGCATATCTGAAGAGAATATTAGCACCGTACCTTCGTCATTGATGGCGGGGTGACCCACTGAATAATCATCACTATTGTACTTAAAAGGTTGGGTATTTTTCCAACCACCCTCACCGTCGCTCTCAGCGAAAAATAGTTTTAGCCTTGTCACTCCCTGATCATCTTTCTTTAGTCTTTTACCAACCAAATTATTCCGAGTGAAGACCACCTTTTGATCATTATCATAAAAAGCCAATGGACCCTCATGATATTTCGTCTGGATGTCTTGAATGAATCGAGTGGCTTCTGTCTCCCCTTTCTTTGCCATATATAAATCGAGGAATTCCGACTCGTCCCAATTGAAATTTGTCTTTACCCATTTGTTTCCTGATGGACGTGAGGAAGCGAAAACTACACTGCTATCATAGATAGCCGGACTGAAGTCGAGACCAGGAGAATTAAATTCCAATCGCTCGATTGTAAATTTTGAACTATCTGAGAAAAACTGATGGAAGTCATCCAAAGCAGCAAGCTTTTCATTCGCTCGTGGGTCATTGGCTACTTTGTTTTGATATCGACCGTACCACTCTTTTGCCTGATCATACTTTCCGTTTGAGGAAAGTGCCTGTGCGTAGAGGTAGTAAAACTCGGCATCTGATGCAGGGTCTTTCACTACTTTTTCCAGGTACTTTTCAGATTGCTTAGTATCGTTCATATTGCGGTAGCATAACGCCATCTGCTGATGGATATAAAGTGAATCTTCTGCATCCTCAAGAGCAGCATCATACAGGTCTGCAGCTTTGGCATAAGAGTACTTTCCGAAAGCATCATCCGCAGCTCTTAGTGTCTTAAATGTGACTTGGGCCTCCGTTAGGAGGCATGAAAAAATGGCTATATTTATAAAAACGAATCTCATATTAAATTCAATGCTTAATTCTTAATTGGACAACTTCTCCATTGCGATTGCAATCTTATCCCTCCTATTGGCTCTTCGCTTCAAGTAGGAAGAAAGTCTTATTTCGATTGGTAAAAGTACAAGGGCTAGTATCAAGTTTGTGCCTACCTGAAAGATCGGGGTTTCTCCTGTGAGACTCTCCAGATATGGCTCTACTTCTGTGTGTATATATTCAAAAAATATGAACAGACTCACATACACCATCAGTCGGATGGCAAATTGACTTCTTAATCTGGAGGCTAGCACAAACGTGATGTAGAGAATGAGCAGCATTCCTCCGATCTGCAAAATGTAGAACCACCAGGTACGCCAGTATGGGGGCTTTATAACGAATGATATGCTAGCATACTCATCATCCCACAAATCTTTGTGGTCTGATTCCTTCACCTTAAAAGTGTATTTACCGGGATCTAAATTGGTATAGGTTGCACTATTTGCTTTATCCACCCTCGACCAGCTTTTATCGTATCCTTCAAGTGTGTATTGGTAGAAAATCGCATTGGGGTTCCTCAGATTAATGGACACAAAATCGAAGGAAATGTGATTGTCTCCATGCTCAAAATGCAAATCTGAGGGTAGAATATTGTCAAGCTTAGAACTCTTCGTGTAGTTAAGCAAGTCAACTTCGTTATAGAAAAGACGAATGTCCTTGATGTGCGTTTCCCGTTTATTTATTTCAAAATTGAAATGAGGAAGATTCACTTTGGTGATGCCATAGGGGTTCCCAAAAAAGACATTACCGTGGACATCTTTTACTACTGAGTTGAGTTCTGATTCCGTTTCTCCCAACTCACTAGGATGACTAAAGAATCTAACCAAACCGTACTCAGGTTGAATCAAGCTTATTCCCAGTCGATGACCTACCCATATTTGCCCAATATTATCCACAATGGCGGCATTGCAGAAGTTTGAAAGTAAGCCGTCCTCCTCAGTAAACTGTTTGAAGTTTTCACCATCGAAGTGGTAGATCCCTGAACCGGCGGTGGCTATCCATATTGTTCCATCGGGATCTTGCGTAATGCCATTGATATCGAATGCGGGGAATACACCATCTCTCGATAGAAATACCATTTCCCCATCCGCTTTCTTTAAAGCCAGACCAACCGCATGTGAACCAAACCAAATATTACCTCCCCTATCCGGGAAAATGGAAAAAATCTCGTTGTGGTAAAAGCCATTTCGAGTGTTGAAGTGTTCGATCAATTCGCCCTCCGGGCTTAACTGATACACCCCATTACCTGCTGCGGAAATCCAGATATTTCCATTGTTATCCATTTGAATGTCCCTGATTAGATGATTCTGTACAGGATCTATCGGATTCAACAAAATGGATTTGACTTTCTTTTCCTTGAGGTCGATCTGAAGAACGCCATTTCGCTTGGTTCCCGCCCAAACCATATCATTCTTCACTAGCAGGGAGGTAAAAGAATAGCTGGACGTATACGGAAGAGTTTCAAAGATCAGACTATCCCTCATGGGCTTGTGATAAACATGAACCAATCCTTTGTCTGAGGCTAAGATCAGCTCGTCACCCTTGTAATTTTTTAAATCATGGATTCCCTCGGCACCTATGGTTTGTTTCAATTCGTAGTGATGGAAATAGGCTCTATTGAGCTGCACCAATCCACGCCCAAAAGTCCCAATCCATATTTCATTTTCATTGTCCACATACACTTCACCAATTTCATTGCTCTCAAAACCATTAGATGTGTTGAAATAAGTGATCGCTTCAACTTCAGCATCCACCAGGTCTACTTCCACAAGCCCATGATTGAATGTGCCAACCCAAAGTGTATTTAAATCATCCTTAGAGATAGCACTTATCTGTACATGATCTGGAAATCCTTCAATAAATTCAATTTTATTTTTGGAAACTGTATAGCGGTATAAACCCTCACTTGTACCAATCCAAATGATGTCCTCATCATCCTTATCATGATAAAGTGAGTAAGATTGATGGTCAATCGTCTTCTCTATAAATTGAGTTGGAATCAACTCATCATCCTTTATTACACACACCAAAACTCCCTCATTGGTTGCGATGAAAACTTTATCCTGATATACGACCAGATCATTGCTTATCAATTCATCAAGTAAGGGTAGTTCAAAATAGGTCACACTATCTTCAACCACCTTCACAATACCTTTATTCCTGGTGAGTCCCCAAAGATTGCCATTGTCATCCACCTTGAGCTGTTCCACCCTGTTTGGGAGATCTTCTCTTTTCAATACCTTTCGATATCTACCATGCTCCACAATGCTGATACCTCCTTGGATATATCCGAGGTAAACATGTCCATCATTTGTAATAGTAGAGGCAGTAATGAGGTTGTTGATTGTGGTGTCTTTCTTATTGAGATTTAGCATCTCTTTACCATCAAAACGATAAAGGCCATCATCACTACCAATCCAAAGAAATCCATCATCATCCTGTACGATGGTATAGATAAAGACCCCATTGAAGTCTCGGTCTGCATTGTAAACTACCTTAGTGAAATCCCTGGGACCTCCTATCAGGCAAACAACAGAACTGAAAGTGAGAAGTAGGTATAGTAAGTATTTATTCATTGTCTCCGTCTTTGTAGCGAAGGTTTACCTTGTACTTGAACTTTGGCGGACCGCCAACAGGAACAGAGAAGAAAGCAACCGCTTCATCGTATTGATTGGTGATGTAGCATACCATGTCATTTCTTGAAGTGCGTCCTTTTACGATCTGCATGTCAACTGTTGTATTTCTTTCCTCCTCCACGATCGGGTGCTTGCTTGTTCCCCATTTACTGTTGGCACTAGCCGTAACTCTGTGTCTATTTTTAGCAATAGAGTAAATGAGAATCGACCCTTCAAAATCAAAATCGAAATTGTGTTGAGTAATGGATACCACCTTCTCATCCATAAATGGATAGAGGTGGGCCACTGTGTTTTTTCTTTCAGGGAGCCTGAAGGAATACTCATATGTAAAGGCATTGGCTCCTTCTACTTCTTTGTTCTCGGTTGCCTTTGTACTTAAAAAGTATTTGTAGAGGTTACCATCATTCCCAGCGATTCCTTCTGCAATCACTTTGAACACTCTTCCGTTTAGCTCCGGAGCGTCCTCTCCCTCCATGGGATTGAAAGGTCCGAATGTGTACCAATCATTATCATATCGTGTTTCTGATTGGAAAAGCTTGGAAGCAAGTAGAGTCCCACTTTTATGATTCCCCACAGGGTCAATCTTTTTAGCATCAGGGTCACTATGAGCTCCAATACCACCATACACACTAAATTTCACTCCTGTGTCCCACTCGCCATTTGGCTCGTCATGAGCTCCTCCGATATCCGGATCAAACACCCGAATGTAAACCGGTTTGGTGAAAGACTCAGGCACCACAAAAAAGAAGGTCTGGTTGTGATCATCATCTCCCCAGCCAGGCTTGCTCTCCGCGCCAAAAGTGACAAGATGTGTTATTTGTTCAAACTCACTCGGAACCAGCTGCGCTGAGGCATTGGTCGCAAAAATGAGCATACATGCAGCAGATAATATTAAACTTCTCATGAATAATTATTGATTTATAGAACCTATGGTGATTTGCTTGGCAAGTAGCGTTTCTTCCCCCTGAAAATCAAATCTTGCCAGCACTCGAACATTATCTCCATCTTCCAATGGCAGATCAGTTAATTGATTGGAAACAAAATATTGATCATTAACCGTCCAAAAAAATGAGGTGTTTGAAATACCCTCCCCATCAAGCATGGCCTTTAAATTGTAAACCTCAGATTGTTTATCTAGCTCAATCATGAGCTCTACGGCTGGAACAATCTGGATTGTCTGCGCATATTCTTCTTCGAATTCCGTACCTGAGATTGGATCCTGAATGGAAAGTGAGGCACGAAATGTACCTAATGAATCGTAGCAATGACTGGCGATAACTCCATAGTTTACTGTGCCATCACCAAAATCCCAGCGATAGATAAAATGACTGTTTTCGACTTGAACAGACTCACTAAGGTCAAGTTCAATGCATTCCCGGTCAGCCAAAGCGGACGGATAGTCTTGAGCTATTAAACTAAAGCTGAAAAGAATAGCAGATAATGATAGTAATAATTTCATGTGATGTTTTTAATCTGGTACTAAGGTAAAATGACCCAATAGTGCATTTCCAAAACTTTCGTTCAATGGACAAATCACTCGGTGGATGTCATTTTATATCGGATTATTTAGTATCTGCTGAAATAAAAAAGGCTGCCCCAAACGGGACAGCCACTATCACCTACTATTCGTCATTCACTGCCTCACCAAGCAGTTTGTTTGAATGACATCACAAACTTGTACCAAAGGAAAACGAAGAAGAGATTATATTCGGTAGGAGGACATAATATACCGTTAGAAGTCCTTATTCTTCGTTCAACTAAATTTCTATTTTCATTTAGTTGTTCATGACTTCTACAAGTCTCATCAACTCACTGTTGATTGGCTTGCTTTTGCTGATCGCTAGTTTGAAGCTCGTGTACACTACCTTATCATCAATGATGCCTGCCATCACGTTAGATTTTCCATCGACTAAACCCTCCACTGCGGCAAGACCTAAGCGCGAGGCAAGGATCCTATCCAACGAAGTTGGAGAGCCCCCTCTTTGCAGGTGACCCAAAGTAGAAACGCGAATGTCCAGCTTAGGAAGTTTATCCATGACCTTATTCGCGATTTCGTGTGCATTACCCTGTTCATCGCCTTCAGCGACTATGACAATGGCTGAAGTCTTTTCTTTGTCTCTGCCTTGGTTGAGCGTATCGATAACATCCTGAATAGTCGTAGAAGTCTCCGGCACCATGACCAACTCAGCTCCACCTCCAATCCCGCAATGAATAGCTATGTATCCTGAGTGTCGGCCCATTACTTCAATGAAGAACACCCGATCGTGCGAATTGGCTGTGTCTCTTATCTTATCGATGGCTTCCAGTGCGGTATTAACCGCTGTATCAAATCCGATTGTATAGTCAGATCCATAGAGGTCATTATCAATAGTGCCGGGTGCTCCCACAGTTGGGATTCCATATTCCTCGTAAAAGATATTTGCTCCGGTGAAGGTCCCATCTCCTCCAATAGCTACTAATCCTTCTATGCCTTTTTCCTTCAATTGTTCGTAGGCCTTTTTCCTTCCTTCCTTAGTTCTGAATTCATCACTTCTGGCTGACTTTAGAATGGTACCACCCTTCTGAAGGATATTGCTCACAGAGTACGATTTCATCAGGTACATGTCACCATTGATGATGCCATTGTACCCGTATCTGATTCCGTAGACGTTGAGGCCAAGGCTTAATCCGGATCGAACCACTGCTCTCACACAGGCATTCATTCCTGGTGCATCTCCTCCCGAGGTAAATACTCCAATGTTTTTCATTTGCTTTTATCTAAATATTTCCAAACCAGACTAGATGCTCCCAATATAGGTGCATCATCATCCTTTAGACCTGAGGGTTGAAGTTGAATCTTCTTATCAAGAAAAAGAGGCATCATAAAATGCTCCATGTTTTCCTGGGCGGGGATGAAGATGTGATCGCCGGCGTTTGACAATCCTCCTAACAAAAATATAGCCTCTGGATCTGTATGCACTACAAAATCCGACAATTTCATTCCCAAAACCCGACCTGTGTATTTAAAAGCCTCGATGGCTATTTTGTCTCCTTTGGCTGCAGCCTCGGTAATCGTTCGGGTACTCAGATCATCAAAGCTGATAGATCTCAGCATACTTGGCTCTGTATGGTCAGCCAGCAACTTATAAACTGTTCGACGGATGCCAGTTGCACTCACATAGGTTTCCAGGCAACCGCGCTTGCCGCATGCACAATATCGACCATTCGCATTTACCAACGTGTGGCCAAGTTCACCAGCAAACCCATGTTTTCCGTAAACCAGATCTCCGTTGATAACAATCCCACTTCCTAGCCCGGTACCAACAGTCAAAACCACAAAGTCCCTCATGTTTTTAGCCTTGCCGTAAACCATTTCTCCCAGCGCCGCAGCGTTTGCGTCATTGGTAAGTACGCACTTGAGTCCAAACGTTTTTTCTACCTCAGCAGCAAACTTTGAAACACCCTTCCAAGGCAGGTTCGGAGGGTTTACAATTGTTCCCTTATAATAATTGGCATTCGGAGCTCCAACACCCACACCAATTACATTGTCCAGCGGATGAATTTTTTCTATCTCCTTTTTCAGAGTGGCAATGAATGAAAAGTAATCGCTGTACTGCTGGGTCTTAATTCTCGACTGAGCCAGGATATTACCATCTCTGTCTGCAATCCCAAATTTGGAATTTGTCCCTCCGATATCTACTCCTATGGCTAGTTTGGTCATCCTGCTATAGCCTTTTTGTTAATAATTATAAGATTGGATAAACCAGCCAGGATTAGAGAACATCCAGCAAGTAACATTGTATTTATAGTTGACTCCCCGAATAAAAACTTATATGTCAGATTTATTCCTCCGATGGCTGCTACAATTTGTGGGATAACAATAAACATGTTAAATAATCCCATATACACTCCCATTTTTTTTGCATCAATTGCACTTGATAGCATAGCATATGGCATAGATAAAATACTTGCCCATGCTATCCCTATTGCAGTGAATGACAAGTGTAGCATCCATGGTTCTTTGATCATCAACATCGATATAAAACCTAGTCCACCAATAATTAAACTGAGCATGTGCAAATACTTCCGATTGATTGAGTATTTACTGGTTATAAAAACCAGAAGTAAAGCGTACACCATAGAAGCAAGTCCATAAGTACCCATATAAGAGCCTACTTCATTTGCAGCTATATTATATTCAGCAGAATTAGGATTGGGTGCATTAAAAATATGCTCTGTCAATGCAGGGGTTGCGAAACTCCACATAGTAAAAAAAGCAAACCAGGAGAAAAACTGAATTACTCCTAGCTTTCTCATTACTACTGGCATATCCGCTAGATTTTTCCCTATTTCCTTGATGCCATTGAGAAGCCCATCTGTCTCTTTATTTGCTTTCTTAAAAGCTTCGATATTTTCCGGAGGATATTCTTTAGTAGTAAAGATCGTATATAGTATAGTCGATATAAAAACTATTGATCCTATAAAAAAGGCAACTTTTACACTGTCGGGAACCACTCCGGGGACAGCTTCATTAGCAACTCCTAAACTTGTCACTATTTTTGGCAAGTTGCTGGCTATCCATGTGCCAACTCCAATAATTAATGTTTGGACGACAAAACCATATGATCGCTGTGATTCAGGAAGTTTGTCTGCCACCAAAGCCCTGAATGGCTCCATTGAAATATTAATGCTCGCGTCAAGTATCCACAAAAATCCAGCGGCCATCCACAATGTGGAAGAATAGGGCATGAAGATTAATGCAATTGAGCTAAGGATTGCCCCGATTAAGAAATAAGGTCTTCTGCGCCCAAGTCTAGAGCTCCATGTTCGATCACTTAAATAACCAATTATTGGCTGTACGATCAATCCGGTTAGTGGAGCGGCTATCCATAAAATTGGAATTTCATCTTTTGAAGCACCTAGGGTTTGAAATATTCGGGACATAAATCCGCCCTGAAGCGCAAACCCAAACTGGATCCCTAGAAAGCCAAAACTCATGTTCCATATTTGCCAGAAGCTAAGCTTAGGCTTCTCTGAGTTCAATGAAATATTACTCATTGCCAGCTGATTTTGATCCAACGAAATACTGATATGGTTGAAGCTCCGTGATCGAAGCACTTACTTTCCCTCCACTAAAAACATCTGAAAAATCCCATGATTCTGGGATAGAAACGGATTGATTTTTTCCGGATAGATTAATAATTACATCCACCCTATTACCTTCTTTCTCTCTGGTGTAGGCGATTACCATAGGATTTCCAACATCCACAAACTCAGGCTTGCCACCATACTCGCCATTATAAAGTGCCGGGTTGTTTTTCTTCAAGTCAATTAGAAATGCATAGAAATCCTGATACTTCACCTCACCCCAATCGATGGTATCCTTCTCAAAAAATGCAAGTCGCTTATCCAACCCGGCTTCCTGTCCACTGTAGATAAGTGGCATTCCCTGAACCGTAAAAGCAAAAACAGCATACGCTTGATGCCCATCACCAAAACGCTCAAATACAGTTCCGTTCCATGAGTTTTCATCGTGATTGGTGGTGAAATTCATTCGGATGGCATCTTCAGGATATCGTTCGTAATCTTTACTTACAAAACTTTTTAGGCTGTCAGCATTTTTGTGGCCTTTGGCTACTTCGTTCATGTAATGATGCAACCCCCATCCATAAGTCATGTGAAAAGCATCTTCATGCATCTTTGGCTCATCCCACTCTGCCAGCATGAATAGGTCTTTATCCACATCCAACGAGTCCTTTGCCCGATTCCAAAATTCCATTGGAACGAATCCGGCAACATCACAACGATAACCATCGACATCTGCTTCCTTTACCCAAAATCGAAGTGCATCGATCATTTCGCTCTGCATGTCCTTGTTATCATAATTCAAGTCCGCAACATCCGTCCAGTCTGTTCCTTCCGGCCAGGTCACGTTACCTAATGAATCGGTATTGTGATAACCCTCTTTCTCCGTCCAGGCGTGATCAAATGCGGTATGGTTAGCAACCCAATCAAGTATGACTATCATGCCTCGTTTATGCGCCTCATCGACGATATTTTTGAAATCTTGCATCGTCCCAAACTCAGGGTTTACGGCCGTATAGTCTTTGATTGAATAGTAGCTACCCAATCCTCCTTTTCTGTTTTTCTCACCTATTGGTTGAATCGGCATAATCCAAAGAATATCTACTCCCAGCTCTTCAAGTCGAGGCAGATGTTCTGCGAACGCATTGAATGTACCCTCCGGCGTATACTGACGAATATTTACTTCGTATATCACCATGTCTTTCGCTCGCTCAGGATAAGAAACTTCTACAGGATCTTCTTCTGAACTTTGTGATGTAGAAGTACATGCACTTGATACCAAAAGAAATGGTAGAATGAAATATAAGAGTCTCATAATGGGTAGTTAATTGTAAGTTATCATGTCAAAAGAATAAGGAGGCAGTTTGATTTGCTTATCAGTAATGACTCCATAAAAATTAGACGCTCCATTTTCTGGAATGTCAATTTCAATACTTTGAGATCCTGTATTGAAAACAGAAATAACCGTATTGTCAAAATAGGAGCGCTTTATGACTAATAAATTATCACTCGCTTCTAGAATTTCAGTATCTCCATAAATCAGAGCAAGGTTATTTCTCCTTATTTCAATCATTTTTTTAGTTCTCTCCAATGTAGCAGTCTGAAAAGCGTCTAATCCATCAAATTGCATCTGTCTTCTGTTATCCGGATCATTGCCTCCAGGAGACCCATATTCATCTCCGTAATAGATGCAAGGAATCCCAGGAATGGACATCATGTAAGCAGTTAGAGCGGAGAGCTTCTGATAAGCGATCGTATCCTGAATGCTTATTTCTCTATTCCATCCGGCATATTTAGTATCCTCTCCAAATTCAAGCGACCCGTCAGCATAGGATATAAATCTTGGACGATCCTGATTGCCAGTGATATACCCCATCAGGTTATGATCTCCGTAATACTTGATGCTTTCCTTTAAAGAACCAGCCAGATCAGACAGTGAACCCGCTCCAGCGAATGCAGACACGGCTCTATCGTACATATTGAAGTCAAATTGAGCATCCAGCATCCCCGTGCTGATGTAACTTTTAATCAATTCATGACTTCCATAGGTTTCACCTATTTGAAAAACCGGTTTACCAGTTTCAGACGAATATTGTTTGATTTTCTTTGTCAGCACACGCCAGAATATTTCAGGTATATGTTTAGTGGCATCATGCCTAAAACCATCAATTTGATAATTTTCTAGCCAAAAAATAGCTGAATCCGTCATTGGATCTACGGTTTCCATCCTGGATAAATCCAGTGTTGGCATGAATGTATCAAACCATGTGGTAAGCCTATGTTCATCCCACTTTTCCGTGTTTAGTGTTCCATCAGGAAGGTATAGGTCAGTAGCCCAATCAGGGTTTTGCTGATAGATCGGATGCTGCTCATGTACATGATTTGCCACATAGTCAAGCAGCACATTCATTCCATTCGTTCGAATGGAGTCCATCATAACAAGGAAATCAACTTCTCCCCCAAAACGATCATCTACTCTAATGTTGGAAATGGGCCAGTAGCCATGGTAAGCAGAGAAGCTTGTTTCCGGCTCAGGGTATCTTCCAAAAGCTCCTTCAGGATTTTGTGTAATGGGCGAAAGCCAGATCGTATTCACTCCGAGATCTTCGAAGTAATCCATCTTTTCGGCAACCCCTATAAGGTCACCTCCAAAATAGTCTGCCTTAGGATGCACTTCGGGTATGTTCAGAGGTCTGTCATTCTCCGCATCTCCATTATTAAAACGATCCACCATGAGGAAGTACATGACCATGGCTTCATTGTCATGTCGTGTCAGCTGATCTGAAGATGAAATCACCTGACCATTGTTAAGTGGGATCAGTACATCATTGCTTACCCCCTCCTCATTGTAAGCCCACAGCCTGATTGCTGAACGATTTTTAGCTTTTGCGTTTGCCGGAATTCTTATTGAAACAGACTGGCCATCCATTAAAATATACTCTGCTGGGAGAAGGATATTTTCCCAATAGGCATAAACTTTCTCAACCGGATTGTTTGATGTTAAAGTAACTTTATCGGATGTATGCGTTTCAGTTTTAATGGTTGGAACTAGCTTAGGATCAGGGCCTTCAATCGTAATCAAAGAGTTCCACCCTCCCATTCCATTGCTCACAGAATCAGGATTCAACGGGTCTCTCATCTCTATACCATCCACAACATACAGATATTGGTAGCTGCCGGGACTCAACAATTCATAGGTTGAATAGCTGTTGCCTTTCTTTTCAAGCACTGTGTTATTGGGATTCCAGGCATTGAATTCTCCTTTAATTTTAACCTCGCTGACCTCTTCAGTGGGATTAAAGAGAAAAGAAAACATCGTTTTCTTGGTTCGCTTTAGCATCACACTCTCACCAACACCTTGAGACCAAAATGTTAAGTTATAAAGTGGTTTTTTCGGTCTTCCGACTATCGTCAGCTCAGCGTCCTTTAAGCTTAGATTAAATGGTCCATCTGTAGAAATAGAATCAATCCTCTCGGTCTCAATTACATAGTCTTCAACCAGAATTGTTGTGACTTCAAGATCAAGGCTAATGGGTGTAGCTTTTCCATAGATCAGTGGAGATTCAAGCTCTCCTAAACTGCTCGGCTGGCAGGCAACCATCAAAGCAAGTACACTACCAGCTAAATACCATTTCTTCATTGGAATAGTCTTTTTCGACAGTAAATACAGATTCCGATTTTAGGTTATCTCTTCGATCCTTTTCGAATGGATCAAAATTGGAAATTGGCTGGACATACGAATAGCATTCCTTCTTAAAATCCTTCATTTCAGAAGGTTCAAACCCATGAAGTACTAGCTTCATTTTCTTTATTCGGCTGCCATACTTTCCTTGAGCCTTATCTATGTTAATCGATTTTGAGGCAGGATCGTAGGTAATTTTTCTGCGATGATAAATGCCGTTTTCATTTCTGGAGGTGACCCCATCATCCTCATAATACTCAGCTTCAGATTTATCTGTTCCCTTGTAAATATGAAACTCCAGATGCTCTCCTACATCCTTTGAATTTTGTCTGGCATCTGAGTAAACCGGAATAATTGAAGATGCTTTAACAAAAAGCGGTAAATGCTCTAAGGCATACTCCCGGATCATTTCTTGACCCCCTGTTAATTTCTCATCGGTAAAAAATTCATACCAGTCACCTTCAGGTAGGTATACCTTCCCAAAACGCTGATCGCTAGCCAATGGAGCAACTAAAACGCTATCACCGAACAAATACTGATTTTCGAAATCAGCATCAAATATTTTCTCATCAGAAGCGTAATCGATGCAAAGACTTCTTGTAATTGGCATCCCAGTCTCTGCTGCTTTTAGGAAAGCACCATAGATGTACGGTAGCAACTTATATCTTAGTCGAATGTAGTTTTTGGATATCTCTTCCACTTCCTCACCATATGACCATGGCTCAGAATCGTGCGAGTTGATCATGGAGTGACCTCTGAAAAATGGAGAAAAAGCTCCTACCTGAATCCACCTGGCAAACAGGTTACTTTGTCCGTTTCCAGCAAATCCTCCTACATCGTACCCGGAAAAAGGCACTCCCGACAACCCTAAACTATTGACCATCCTCACTCCTAAAAGCATGTGCTCGTCGTTGGCTACATTATCGCCAGTCCACAGAGCGCTATATCTCTGAACCCCGGCGAAAGCAGCTCTGGTCAAGATAAAAGGCCGTTCATCCGCTAGATTGCTTTTAGCTCCCTCATAAGCGCTTCGCACCATCTGCAATCCATAAATATTCCTTCCTTTTCGTGAAGTCGCCCCCTCGCCTTCAAAGTCAAATTCTATATTTTCTGGTAGCATTTGGCCCCAGGTGGCGATCTCGTTCATGTCATTCCAAAAACCTTTAATGCCAATTTTGGTGTAGGTTTTCATCATCTCAGCCCACCACTTTCTTGTTTCCTTCTTTGTGAAATCGGGAAAATGACACCATCCTGGCCACACCTCACCTTCATAGTAGATGCCATCCGGATACTTTAGAAAAACATCTTTCTCAACACCTGTGGAGTATGGCTGGTAATCATCCTCATTTTTGATACCAGGATCACAGATCACCACCACTTCGAATCCCATTTCCTTCAGATGCTCTATCATCTTTGCCGGATTGGGGAAGCGCTCCTTGTCCCAACTAAATATCTTATACTGATCCATGTAGTGGATATCTAGAACTATGACATCCGCTGGTATATCTTTATCTCTAAATTTCTTAGCTACATCCAAAACCTCAGTATCCGGATAGTAGCTATAGCGACATTGCTGATAGCCAATGCTCCACATAGGTGGTAATGACATCCGGCCAGTAAGCCAAGTGTATGATTCAATGATTTCACTCACTGAACCAGCAAAGAAATAATAGTCCAGATCGCCAGAATCTACCGAAAAGCTTGAAAATCGATTATTTGAAGCACCAAAATTGAAATGGCTCTTGTAGCTATTATCCAGAAATATTCCGTAGCACCCATCCTGATGAATGCCCATATAAAAAGGGATTGAAGCATATAAGGGATCTGCCTCTATATGGTAGGCGAAATGATCCGTATTCCAATTTTGGTATCCCTTTCCCCTCCGATCCAGTGGTCCTGTTTTTTCACCCAGACCTACAAATCGTTCCCCATCCAGTAATTTTTTATAAACCGTCTTTTGTTCTCCTTGAGATTGTATACCCAAACCGGACTCATCTTGATTAAGTACTTTTCCACGCTTATCGAGGAATGTAAAGAGAATTGGTGATCGGTTAATTACAACATCAAGGTGCTTTGATGCAATAACTACTGAATGCTCATTTTCTTCAATTTCAAATGTTACAGAAGTCGGTTTCTGAACTACTGAATATGGATTTATATCTTTTGCGCCTGCAAATTGATGTACCCTTACGATTCGATCTGTGTAATAGGAAACTTCATATTGACAACCATCTGCATCTAGAACAACACCATTAGAGGTCGTTCTTAAAGAGCTTAATTCACCCCCATTGCTTATTCTTTTTACTTTATCACTTTTGGTAATATCCAACATATTTTGAGCTATCGTTGAGTACGTGACTAGCCCAAATTAATGAATATTATCAGTGGCTATTGCAGTGATGTTTCAAAAAAAATAACGCAAACGGTTGCGAAACCGCCTGATTATGAAGATTTTGTAAAAAATCACACCTTTCTTGATGAATCCCTAGCTAACAAGTTGGTACCCAGCTTAATAAATTCAGCATGTACTTCCTCATCATTTGATTCTATCTGCCTAATTAGCAACTCAGCTGCATGCTGTCCCATTTCAAAGCCTGGTTGTTCGATCGTTGAGATTGATGGATTGGTCAGAGCTGTAAATTGCCAATTGCTAAATCCTACCACGCCAAAATCCTGTGGGACATTCTTTCCATATTTCTGAGCTGCCTTGATGGCCCCCATCGCGGCAAGATCATTGGAAGCAAACAATGCGTCCGGCTTTTTCCTTTTTAAAAGTTCATACGTTGCGGTGTAAGAATCCCCTTCATTAGAGGCCTGCCCAAAGACAATTAAGTCTTCATCAACTTCTCGACCTAAGTCCTGATGTGCTTTTCTGAAGCCATTGAGACGTTCATTGGTAATATCTAAGTTTCTTGGACCCGCAAGATGAGCAATTGACTTATAGCCTTGTTTAATGAGATGTTCAGTTGCCTGATAACCACCTTGAAAATCATCAACGGTCACTTTACTTGTTTCTATGGTGTCGGCCACCCGATCAAAAAAGACAATGGGCAAACCTTTTTGCATCATTGCTTCGAAATGAGAATAATCAAACGATTCCTTTGATAGTGATACCAAAACTCCATCCACCCGATTATTAAATAATGTCTGGATGTTGATCATTTCACGTTCGACCGATTCATTAGACTGGGTGATAATCACATTGTACCCCCGGCTCTGGGCTATGTCTTCAATACCGCTGATGACGGTAGAGAAAAAGAAGTGCACAATCTCAGGAACAATCACTCCAATCGTATTGGATTTACTGTACCGTAAACTTAGTGCCAACGAGTTTGGTTGATAGTTCAATTCTTCCGCAACACGTCTAACGGCTTTCTTGGTTTCTTCACTGATCTCAAAGTGGTCCTTTAAAGCTCTAGAAACCGTTGATGGTGATATTCCTAGTTCTCGGGCTATGTCTTTGATGGTTGTTGTTTGCCTTTTCATAGACGAAATATAGATAAATGACTCAATTCTGTTGAATAGGTTTTATAAAACTCTGAAACGCAAACGTTTGCAGAAAAAAAAGTCCATAAAAACTTCCTAAAAGTGTTGTTTGGAATTTTTGATTTCATAAAATTCGGTATGTGAGTGTTAAGAAATTAGCAATTTCCTGACCAAAATACGCTGAAAAATTAACTGAAAAATTAACTGAAAATTAAGATGAAAAACGCATTAAAATCCCTAAGTTTTTTACTGGTTATGGGGGCTCTTCTATTCGTCGTTTCATGCGGCAGTGATGATGGTGGCGGAGCGGTAGATTCTAACGATCCAACCATTACCCTAAATGCACCTGCAGATGGAGCTATTGTAGCGGCAGGAAGCCAGGTGGCAACTTCTATATCAATTGAGGATGATATAGAGATCAGTACTGTGACCATCACAGTAGGTAATGGAACAGTAATAGTTTTTGAGAATGAAGATACTGATGTGGCAAGTACATCTTATTCATTCAGTCAAAACATATCAATACCAGCTAATGTTGTTTTAGGTGAGCATACTGTAGAGGTTTCCGTAACTGATGCTTCAGGTAATGTAGCTTCAGCAACTGCCACAATCACTGCCTTGCCAGTTTATACTGATGGAAAAACTACTGTAATGGTTGAAACTGTTCCTAGTCAAGTAACTGATTACACCGGTGAAAACATTATTCACATGGTTGGAAGTCATCAAGGAGATGAAACCGGAGCAGGTGCATGGGATCCAGAATCAGGCACTCACCCACTATCAAGTCATGTGGACTCAGAAGGAACTGAGACATTTTATGTACAGGTAGATAATACAGGTGTCGAAGGCTTTAAAATGGTGAGAGGAACCACTCTTGGATGGAATGCAGGTGAAAAAGGAGCCGAAGGAGAGGAGATTGATAATAGAACCATCGAGGCAGAAGCAACACACGTAACTTTAGATGAAATAAAGACATGGAAAGATTACAATCCTGATGTACAAGATAACTCGACTGTTGATGTAATTTCAGGGACAGGAGTTACTTCTATTGAAATAAAAGGGAAAGTAGTAGTTGCTGCAAGTACACAATCGGCAATTTCAACTACAACTTATTCAATTTTGGATGATGGTGAAACAGAAGTAGCTTCTGGCTCACTTACGCTGGACGGAGAAGGAAATTATTCTGAAAGTGTATCGATCGAGAGCTTAGAATTAGGTAGCTATGAAGTGTTTGTTTACGCTGTTGATGCAGATGGAAACAATGGAAGAGGTGATGCAACATTGAATATTGTAGAGTTTCCTTGTGATGGTAGTGGTCTAGATGCTGTAAGTGCATCGATGACGCGTGTGATGATAAGTGTTAATACTAACCTGGGAACACGTGATATGTATGCAACCGGTAAAATTAATGGTGCCGATGTTTGGGGTACTATCAGCCCTGAATATAAGATGACCAAAATCAGTGATGGATGCTACTACATTGATTTGACTCTGCAGGCAAATGACCAACTTCAATTCTTCTATGAAGAAGAAACTTATGGGGCAGACTGGTGGAAAGGTGCTGCTACTCGAGTAGCTGGAGATGGAGGTACAGCTGCTGTAAACATATCAGCTAATAGTAGTGGAGATGAAGTTAAAGCTGTATTCGAACACTGGAGAGAGGATCCACCTTCTAGCTAATTAATTGAACATTTAAAAAGGTGGCGGTTGCCACCTTTTTTTTCAAAAATCTTAATTGACAGAAATTTATGGAGAGATTTTTACGTGGCGTTTTCACGCTAGTACTTCTCGCTAGCATTTGTCCACAACTCATTGCCCAAAATCAGACGATAAGTGGAAAAGTGGTAGATGCTACAGATGGAACCAGCTTAATTGGAGTAACCATTATGGTAAAAGGATCCGGTCAAGGTGCCAGCACCGATATTGATGGTAATTATCGCATCAATGCTTCAAATACCGATGTTCTTGTTTTTTCATACATCGGGTACAAAACAGTGGAGATTCCTGTTGGAGGTCAAAGTACAATTGACCTTAAAATGGAGTCTGAGGTATCAGAACTAGAAGAAGTGATGGTAGTTGGGTACGGAACATTAAGGAAAAGAGAAATTACTGGTTCAATCACCAAAATAGGTGGTGATGAACTTCAAAACGTCCAGGCTCCTTCATTTGAAGCTGCTTTGCAAGGAAAAGCTGCGGGTGTTCAAGTAATCCAAGGAAGTGGACTTGCAGGGTCAGGGTCTGTTATACGAATCAGAGGAATTGGTTCAATTTCAGCAGGAGGCGATCCTTTATATGTTGTAGACGGAATTCCGATCACTCAAAGCCAATTCACCAATGTTAGTAGAAATGGCGGAGCAATGAATACTAACCCGTTAGCAACACTTAATCCTAATGACATAGCTTCCATTGAAATTCTAAAAGATGCTGCTGCAGCCGGAATCTATGGTTCAAGAGGTTCAAATGGCGTGATCTTGATTACCACAAAAAGGGCTTCTTCAAAAGGCAACTCCTTCAATTTCTCTTCTAAAGCTGGTATTTCAGAACCAGTTGCTAAGGCCAAAATGCTAAACTCAGAGCAGTACCTCCAACTATATCAAGAAGCATGGGAAAATGATGGAAACGTGGGACGAGCTACTCTGCCAGGGGGTATGACATGGGAAGAAATAGAACGAAGAAATATAGATACAGACTGGTGGGATCAAAATGTTCAGACTGGTTTTAAGCAGGAGTATAACTTCTCGTGGACGCGTGGAGGTGAAAAGCTCAAAACCTACTTTGGAATTTCTTACTCAGATAATGAAAGCTATTTGGTTGGCAATAGTTATGATCGCGCAAGTGCCAGATTAAATGCTGACTATATTTTATCTACACAAACCAAACTATCGAGTTCTCTTTCCTATTCACGTGGAAACAATGAACGTGTAAATGCAGCTTGGTCTGGAGGACTTGGAGACGCTATGTCTACCGCTTTGCCCATTTACCCAATTTATAATGATGATGGCACTTTCTGGGTACAATCAGGAGTTCCAAATTCAGTAAGGCAAAGAGCTCTTACAGATTGGAATACAGTGGATACACGTATTATTGGAAACCTGAATATCAGTCATAGCCTACCAAATGGAATTAATCTTAGAGGTGGAGGATCATATGATTACTTCAAATCAAATGATGATAAATGGGAAGCGGGAGAACTTGTAGGTAGAAATGATATCATTGGTCAAGCTTATGCTAATATCACTGAAGTAGACAACTACAATGCAAACCTTACGGCAGACTACACATTTAAGGCCGGAGCGGGTAATCTTAAGGTTTTAGTAGGATCCGAATATCAACAATCAGTAAGAAGTGCAGTCACAGGAAAAGGAGTTACTGATGTCTCGGAGCAGCTTCGATTTGACCCTATCGTAGGTGAGAATGGTGAAACTTTTGGTGGTACTCCTCTGCAAGATGAAGTGACAAAATTCATTAGTTTCTTCTCCCGATTTAATTATAATGTAAGGAATAAGTATTTCTTCCAAGCTACTTTAAGAACCGATGGCTCATCAAAATTTGGTCCAGACAATCGATTTGGCTTCTTCCCTACTGTCGGGTTTAGCTGGTTTGCGAGTGAAGAAGACTTCCTTCAATCAGTTGATGCAATCAGCTTACTGAAGTTTAAAATCAACTATGGTATTACTGGAAATTCTGATTTTGGAGCTAATGAATTTATAGGAACATATCAAAGACAGGGACCCCCGGATCAAAATGGATACGGATTTAACCCAATATTATATCCTACCAAGCTTCCGAATCCTGATTTAAAATGGGAGACTACAAGCAATTTCGATATCGGATTTGAAGCTGGTTTTTTTAACGATCGTATCATTGTTGAGTTTGACTATTTCAGAAAGCTGACAAGCGATGTGCTAGCTCAGATTGCGCTCCCTCCTCAAAATGGAATTGATAATTCCGTTTTTGAAAACGTTGGAGAAATATCTAACAATGGATTTGAGGTATCCGTGTCAACAGTCAACATTTCAAATGGTGACTTTGAGTGGGCTACTAACTTCAATATCTCTCAATACAAAAACAAAATCGAGTCTATTGGAAATTTCTCTGAGGAAGCTGTGAGTGGAGGAACAAATGATACTAGAGTCATTGTAGGTCAGCCGGTTGGAACGAACTTCTTGGTAAGATTTTCACACGTAGATCCACAATCAGGCCGGCCGGTATATCTTGATATTGATGGGAATGAAACATTCGATTGGGATCCTAAAGACCGTGTAGCTGTTGGCAATGTACTGCCTGATTTCACAGGAGGAATAACCAATACTTTTACCTATAAAAGCTGGAATTTCTCATTTCTATTTGTCTTTACTAAAGGTGGAGACATATACGACTCATCCTCCAAAAGACAGCTTGGTGTAGTGACAACATGGAACATGCGTGAGGATATTTTTGATAGGTGGAGGCAACCCGGAGATATTGCGACATACCCTCGCTTAACGTTGGATACGGAAACGTATGGTTCAGGTACCCCGTGGATCAATACTGATCTTTGGTTGCACGACGGATCATATATTCGCCTACGAAATGTTAGCCTCACTTACAATTTACCTCAGGTTATTGATCTAGTTAAAAGTGCGAGTGTAACATTTTCTGCTACCAACCTACTCACCTTCACCAATTTCATCGGGTTAGATCCTGAAATCGCACGTGATTTCGAAGATCCAACTGATAGAAACATGAGTAGCAATATTACATTCCTAACTCCTCCACAGGAGCGGACTTTCAACCTAGGTATAAACATTAATTTTTAAGAGGTATGAAAAAGATTAAAACCATATTTTTCATAGTGACGATAACCTTCAGTTGCAGCTTGTTGGAGACTGATATACCTACCACGGAAATACTGGAGGAAGAGGCAATTAAAACAAAAAAGGATCTACAAGATCTTTTAAACTCTGCGTATGATGTAGTTGCAAATTATAACAATGGACTATCTCAGCGACTATCAGAACTTTTATCTGACAATATAGCCAGTGGCTTCACTGACGCTGCTGGATTCTTCAATGAGATATATAATAGAAACACCAACCTTTTCAATTCTGAGGTCGGAAATTATTATAAGGAGCCCTATTTTGCCATTCACAGAGCAAATACCCTGTTAGAAAAAGTGGATGAAATAAATCTGGACGAAGATTCTCGCAATCAAATCATTGCAGAAGCTAGATTCATAAGAGCTATTTCTCACTTCAACCTCGTGAATTTGATGGCTCATCCTCCTGGGTTTACCAATGATAACTCTCACCTTGGAATCGCAGTTAGAACTTTCACAGGATCCGAACCTGTAACTCGCTCCACAGTAGATGAGACCTATGATGCTATCATAAAGGATCTTCGTTTTGCAGAGGAAAATTTACCGGAGAGTAATGGTGTTTATGCAACTTCATATGCTGCTCAAGGATATTTGTCTAAAGTGTATTTCATGGAACAGAATTATGATTCTGCCATCTATTACGCTAGTCAAATAATTGATCCTGGATCTCCTTTTTCCCTTGTAGTAAACAATATAAATGCACGCTACTCTCAAAATATTACTTCAGAGCATATCTTTTATACACTAAGTACAGGAGCATTTGATAATCGAGCAGGTGTGCTCATCGGATCCTATCGTAGTGATGTCAATGAGCCTTTCCTGAAAGTCAGTCAGGAATTGTATGATCTGGCCAATGTAAATGCAAGTGATGAGCGAGCTGAGTGGTTTGAGGAGCAAACAAGAGAGGATGGAAGTGTTTTTTATGTAACAACAAAATTCAACAGCAACTTCCAAAATGTTGCACTCATTCATATGGTTGATATGTTGCTCACTCGTGCAGAATCACTCGCCATCCTTGGTACAGACCTGGATCAGGCCAGAGCAGATCTTAATCAAGTGAGAAATCGCGCAGGAGTTGCTAATATCAGTCCGATTAGCACTCAAGAGCAAATTATTGAAGCAATAAGAAATGAAAGAAGGCTTGAAATGTCTCTAGAGGGAGATAGGATTATGCAATTGAATAGACGAGGAGCTTCTGGTGAGGATATTCAAATCAGAGGTGCTAACTGGGATTGTCCAGGTTCTGCTTTGCAGTTTCCTGCAACTGAAGGGTTCCCAGGTTTTGTGTTTAATGAATCTGGAGGTTGCTAAATTTTATAACAATGAAAAAGACAATAATATATTTCATGGTAGGATTGATTGCATGCACCAATCCAGTTGATAATCTGGAAATTGGTGAGCCTTTTGATCAATCTGAGGCTATTTTGGATCAATGGGTGTTGGTTAGAGTTCATCATATAGACGAGCTAGATCTTAACAAACCGTTCACTGATCTTACTTCTTTGTTTACAGCCACTGCTTCGGAAATAGAGTTTACCTCATCTTCTTTTACCTATACCCATGGGAGCGGCCCTGATTTTCTTGAAAGTGATGGTACGTGGCAGTTTGACGATGAGAACTATCCGGAATATTTGAGCTTGAATCAAACAACGCAGTTACAGATAGGTCAACCTATACGAACATATAATGACACATTGGTACTCAAACTGGAGAGAAAGTGCGAGGAGAAGACTGTATCAAGTTATGAGTATTTATTCACCAGAAAATAGAAGTCCCATGAAAAAGTTTATATCATTTATCTCTTGTATCAGTGTCCTTGCGACATACGCACAGATTACAATCGAACCTGAAGAGTGGTTACCATGTGAAGAGATTACATTAACTATAGATATTAGCCAAGGAGATTGTCAGAGTATTGTAGATTCTGACGGCCCTCTTTATATGTGGACTTGGATGCCAGCTGGGCCTGCTATTGACGGTGGAAATGGAGAATGGTCAAACTCTAATGATGCATTGGAGTTGACAAAGACTGGAGATAATCTTTGGTCATATACTATGGTTCCCACAGAATTCTACGGAGTTGAAGCCGATGTAGTTTATGCAAACGGTTTCTCATTGCTCGTAAAAGAAAAAGATGGTGGCGGAGGTGGTGACTGCAGCGCCACAGGTGGTGAATTCAAAACCTCTGATTACACCCTAGCCGTTGCACCCCCTTTTACAAGTGCGAAATTATTCGCCCTGCCAAAAGCTGTATTCACCAATGATGTTTTTTCGTTTCATTATGATAATACATTAGAGACAAAAGAAACTATGCAGAACTTGGAAGAAATTTATGTGTATGCCGCTGCAATAGCTGGCGGTGTAGAATACCCTATCTCTGATATGAGTGAAGTTGGTAACAATGACGATCTCAAAATGACATCTCTTGGTGATGGGAAGTTTGTGCTTTCATTCGTACCAAATGTTTTCTTCACCGATGTTCCAGCGGAACAAAGCATTGAGCAATTACTCTTCATCGTTAGAAAGAAGGACATGCTTTCAGATGACGATCGTGTAGAGGAAGATGCTTACTTTGACATGGGTTGCGAAGCTGCCGGAGGAGGATGCTAGAATGAAAAAATTGATCAAAATACTTTTCGTACTTCTGACTGTGCCATTTGGGCACAGTCTATTTTCTCAAGTTACCACTGACCCTGTATTTCCCACTGCAGATGAGAATTTAACAATCTTTTACAATGCAACTCAGGGAACTTCAGGTTTGGAGGGAGCATCTAAAGTATACATGCATGCTGGGGTTATTCTCAGCTCAGAGACTGGTACATCTTGGGAAAATGTAGTAGGAACTTGGGGAGCAGATAATGGAGTCGGACAAATGACTAAAGTAGACGGAGAGACTGATCTTTGGTCTATTACCATCAATCCTCGAACGTATTTTGATGTTCCTTCAGACCCTATCTATCGTATTGGAATGGTCTTTCGAAACGCCAATGGAAGTGCTGAAGGAAAGTCAGATAGCAATGGTGATATATTCGTTGATTTACTTCAGGACGGATATGGTGTTTCACTGATTTCTCCAGCACAAGAAAGTTTACTCGTTGATCAAAATGAAACAATAGCAATTGAAGTCGCCGCTTCAGAAAACTCTGACTTTAACCTGAGTATAGACGGCTCCAATATCGAAACTGTATCAGGAATTACAGAGTATGCCTATTCTCACACAGTGACAGAAACATCGGGGACAATTCCAGTTGTCATTACTGTCACGAATGGCAGTGATACAGAACAAGTTGGTTTCGACTACATTGTTCGGACAGCCACGGTAGAAGAATCAATTCCTGCAGGAATCAAGCTTGGTATCAACTACCACGGAGGTGATAACACCAAGGTCACTTTGTGTTTTGATGCTCCGTCTAAAAACTCCATTTATGTTGTTGGTGACTTCAATAATTGGAATATTGATCCCGCATTTCAAATGAAAAAAGATGGGGACCTATTTTGGTTAGAAATAAGCTCATTAACACCCAACACAGAGTACTTATTTCAATACCTGGTTGATGAATCCATTTATGTCATTGATCCTTACTCAGATAAAATATCTGATCCCAATGACACCTACATTTCTTCAGACACTTACCCTGATTTGCCAGTGTTTCCAGATGAGGCCCAGAGGAATGAGTGGTACTATCAGCGGGCTTCAGTAATTGAGACCAATCGAGCAGTGTATAGTTGGGTAGTCGAAGATTTTCAAAAGCCTGATAAAAATGAGCTTGTCATATATGAATTACTGATCAGAGATTACTTCGGTAGTGGACAAAGAAACTATCAGAATCTGATTGATACCCTTTCCTACCTAAAGCGTCTTGGAGTTAATGCTATTGAACTAATGCCTATCACTGAGTTTAATGGAAATGAAAGCTGGGGATATAATCCTACTTTCATGTTTGCCCCGGATAAATCGTATGGTACTCGAGAGCAGCTAAAACAATTTATTGATGAGGCTCATCAACAGGGCATTGCGGTTATTCTTGATATGGTTTTAAACCATCAGGATCTCCCCTCTCCTTACCTATTATTGAATTGGAATGATCAAGAAAACCTACCATCAAATGAAAATTTGTACTTCAATAATGATGGATTTGGTGAAAATGGTGCTCCGCACGAATTCAACGTCTTCTATGATTTCAATCATCTGTATGAAAAAACACAGGCCTACGTTGATTCGGTCAACCGGTATTGGATAGGCGAGTACAAGTTTGATGGATTCCGCTTTGACCTGAGCAAAGGATTTATGCAGACTGGCTCCTTTTTTAACTATAATCAGGAACGCATTGATATACTAAAACGGATGGCTGATCAAATATGGGCCTATGATCCGAATGCATATGTTATACTTGAACACCTTGGAGAGAATGATGAGGAGGCTGTGCTCGCCAATTACGGGATGATGCTTTGGGGACACCTGAATCATAATTATAGTCAGCTTGCAATGGGCTTCTCTCAGGAAAGTAGCATTAACTGGGTAGACGCCTCTGAAAGAGGCTGGAATGAAAACAATCTGGTAGGATACATGGAGAGCCATGATGAGGAACGTTTGATGTACAGGTGTCTCAATTACGGTAATGGTAATAGCTCCTACTCAATCAAAAACTACCAAACTGCACTCGAGAGAATAATGGGGGTATCAGCTTTTTTCTATACCGTTCCAGGACCTAAACTTTTATGGCAGTTTGGAGAAATGGGATTTGACTATTCAATAAATAGATGTACTGATGGCTCCATCAGCAACAACTGTAGACTCTCAAATAAACCCACAACATGGCATTATCTGGACAATACAGGAAATGAAAACCTTTTCAAGGTTACCAGTGAGTTGATTCATCTTAAAACCACCTATGAAGTCTTCAAAACTGGAAATGTCTCATTCTTTGGAGGAACGAATCTTGCCAGATACATGTGGGTAAAACAAAACGATCTGGAAAATCCATCCACTCCATCCGAAATGAATGCTGTAATTGTTGGCAACTTCAATATTACAAAGAAAGACCTTGATGTAAGTTTTCCTCATGATGGCGAATGGTACCACTATTTCGACCTTGGTGAATCTATTGATATTAGCGGTACAACAACAATATCCCTACAGCCTGGAGAATTTAGGGTCTATACTGATGTGAAATTAGACCCTACTGAACCTGAACTTATCTCAACGCTTAAGCCACTCGCTCCATCAAGTCTTCAGGGATTGGATACAGAAGATGGCATTCAACTTAGCTGGGTAGATGAGTCATCAATAAACAAGGGTTACAAAATTTTCAGATCCTCAGGCGGTACTTTTGAACTTATTGCCGAGGTAGGAGATGTTACGAGTTATCTAGATGAATTTGTAACGGAGGGAAGTTCATATGAATATTATATTTCAGCTTATAATGTAATTGGTGAGCGAAGCTCAGAGAATATTAGCATTACAGCTAATAATGTAATCTTGAGTATTAATCATTTGGAAAGCTTGGTTTATCCTAACCCTGCTGTTCACGAGCTTAATATAACAGGTGCCTTCGAATCATACCGCATTATAAATATCTCGGGTAAAACAGTTGGAAAGGGGACACTCCAGAAAAGTATTAATCTAGATCAACTAACTTCTGGTGTTTATTTTATTGAGCTCCTAAGTTCAAATTCCAGAATAATTCAAAAGTTCATTAAAGATTAAGCATTCAGCATTCAAATGAGAATACTTTCAATTCTTCTGCTCAGCTTATCGTGGAGCAGCGGATTCACCCAAGATTTAAACCACATTGACCCACCTTTTTGGTGGACAGATATGCCGACCAATGAATTGCAAATTATGCTGCATGGAACTGATCTGGGCGATTTGGAACCATCAATCAATTATGAAGGCGTCACTATTGAGTCAGTCGATAAACTTTCAAATTCAAACTATTTGGTATTAAATCTTGAGATTTCAAAAGAAGCAAGACCCGGCGCATTTCAAATTCTTTTGAAGGATGGGAAAAAGACGAAACAAAAAATCAGCTACGAGTTGAAGCAACGAAGTACCGAGACCAATCGAAATCTGGGTTTTGATGCAAGTGATGTGATCTACCTTCTAATGCCCGACCGATTTGCTAATGGAAATCCTGAAAATGATACGGTGGATGGTATGCTTGAAGGTGTGGACAGAAGCAACCCGGACGCTCGGCATGGAGGTGATATCAAAGGGGTAAGTGATCACCTCGATTACATTAAAGAACTAGGCATGACTGCTGCGTGGCTCACCCCTACATTTGAAAATGATCAAACTCCTGAATATGGAGCTTATCATGGATATGCGGCCACAGACCTCTACAAAATTGATCGTCGTTTTGGAAGCAACGAGGAGTTCAAATCCTTTGTAGATAAATGCCACGATATGGGACTAAAGGTAATAATGGATATGATCCACAATCATGTTGGCGATCAGCACTGGTGGCTAAAAGATTTACCATCTGACAATTGGTTTCATGATATCAAAACGTACGGTACCACCAATTTCAGAGGAGAAGTACAATCCGATCCATACGCTTCACAATTTGATATGGATAAGTTGATTAAAGGATGGTTCGTTCCTGAGCTTGCAGACCTGGATCAAAGGAATCCAATCCTGGCTAAGTACCTGATTCAGAACTCCATTTGGTGGATTGAGTATTCAGGAGTTGATGGGATCCGGATGGACACCTATGTGTATCCATACAAAGAATATCTGACCAAGTGGGTAGATGAAGTACTTACCTCCTACCCACAATTCAATGTTGTAGGTGAATCTTGGGTGAATGAAGTAGCTCACGAATCATACTGGCAGACAGGAGCTCCCGGCACCAAGGGATACGATTCTAAACTCCCTAGCGTAACTGATTTCCAGGTTACCTTCTCTGTAGATAAAGCTCTCACTGAAGATTTCGGGTGGGATACCGGACTTAGAAGACTTTACTACACCATATCACAAGACAGGTTGTATGCTGACCCAATGAAGAACGTAATTTTCCTGGACAATCACGATTTGGAGCGTTTTTCTAATCGTGTAAACAATGACTTTGATCTATTCAAAATGGGCTATGCTTATCTGATGACCATGCGCGGTATCCCTCAAGTGTACTATGGTACGGAGCTTATGCTGGGAAACTCGTCTGCAGGCAGCTGGGCAAAACAGCGTGCCGACATGATGGGCGGATGGACGGATGATGAGCGATCCGTTTTCATTGAAGATGAACGAAACGAAGAAGAACAAGCAGCTTTTTCATTCATTAAGAAAATTACAAACTGGAGAAAGGATGCTAAAGTCATTCATGAAGGTAAACTAACCCACTTCATTCCTGAAGATAATATTTATGTGTACTTCAGATATACCGATGAAGAAGCAGTTATGGTTGTAATGAACAGAAATGAATCGGAAGTGAAAGTTGGAAGAGAACGATATGCTGAAATTTTGGATAGTTATTCCTCGGCAATAAATGTAATCACAGCCGAAACAATCAACACCAATATTAACTTCACTGTCAAGCCAATAAGTACCGAGATATTTGAATTAAAAAAGTAATATAAGTAAGACATCATTTTTCATTGCAAATCCCAATACCCGCAAACGTTTTCGGATTAGATGAAATGTAAAAATCACTGATAATCAGTTATTTAACTGACTTTTTTGATAAAAACCATCACTTTAATAATTATCTTAATCTAGATAAACAACCTTTAAAAATATTATGAGAAGACTCACCAAAGTCCTTCTGGGAACGGGACTTGTAATGTTCCTATTTAGCTGTGATGAAGATACAGATGTATCGGATTTGAATCAGACAGAGAAAGCAGCAGAAATTATTCAGGTAACCAGTCATGATGGTAAACCTTTTAGTACTCAACCCAATGATGAAAAAGGACGTTTCACTGCCGGTCCCGGGGGTGGTGTGATGATGCAGGGATTTTACTGGGATGTTCCCGCCGGAGGCACCTGGTGGAATACAGTGAAAGGAAAGTTGACGGCATGGTCCAATGCTGGTATTCAATCCGTTTGGCTACCACCCGTATCAAAGGCACAGAATGGCCCCTATTCTATGGGATATGATCCTACAGACTATTTTGATTTTGGTAACTATAACCAAAACGGCACAGTGGAAACACGTTTTGGATCTAAGTCCGAGCTGCAGTCTCTGATCAACAAAGCACATGCAGAAAACATGGAAGTATACGCTGACATTGTCCTCAACCACAACAGCGGTGGCCAACTGGAAGCCAATCAGTATACTGGCACAAATACATGGACGGACTTTAGCGGAGTAGCATCAGGCAAGTTTTTACGTTCACAGCATGATTTCCATCCGAACTGGGTTCATGGAGGTGATGCTGGAGCATTCGGAGGATTCCCTGACTTATGCCATGATGTTCCCTATGTTCAGGATTGGCTTTGGAATAGATCGGACGGAGTAGCTAAGTACTACAAGAATACCATGGGGTTTGATGGGTGGAGGTTTGACTATGTAAAGGGATTTGAGCCATGGGTAGTTGCTGCGTGGAACAATGCAGTAGGAGGCTTTTCAGTTGGCGAACTTTGGGATTCTGATGTGAACTGGCTAGAGTCTTGGGCAAATTCTGCAAATAGCAGTGTGTTTGATTTTGCCTGCTATTACAAAATGAATGACGCCTTCGATGGAAACAATCTAAACATCCTCAACGATGATATGATGTGGAAGCGCAACCCATACAAAGCGGTGACCTTCGTGACCAATCATGATACAGATGAAATATGGAATAAAATGTTGGCCTATGCCTATATCCTCACACATGAAGGTTATCCCACCATCTTCTATAGAGACTATGAAGAGTGGCTTGATAAAAACAAACTCAATAACCTGATCTGGATTCACAACAACAAGGCAACAGGAAATACCAGCATCCTTCATGTAGATAACGATGAATATGTGGCAAGAAGAAATGGGTACAATGGAAATCCCGGACTCATCGTCTACATCAACAACTCTAGCTCATGGAAAACACGATGGATACCTACCAACTGGTATAGCACTCAGATCAAGGACTTTACCGGACACTCCGGATGGTATCCAACTACCCAAAGTGGTGGATGGGTTCAAATTCAATGTCCTCCAAATAGCTACAGCATTTGGTCTCCAAATATTTAATTAGGTAATCAATTCTCTTCTAAAGGCAAGTTCGATCTTTCGACTTGCCTTTTTTATGACTGCATAACAAAAGAAAGGTCCGACAACATGAACCTGCCTGAACACAGACCTAAGCAATACCTATTTGAGGGACCGAATGGAAAGCCTTACAGTGCGTCGAGTGTAAGGAAAATCCTGAAACGATCAGTGAAAAATGCGAATATTTACAAAACCGTGCGTCCTCACACCCTGAGGCATAGTTTTGCCACGCACTTGCTGGAAAATGGAACGAACCTAAGGTATATCCAAACACTACTGGGTCACTCCAGTGCTAAGACTACCGAAATCTACACCCATGTGACCACCAAAGTGCTGGATGATGTAAAAAGTCCATTGGACTTAATGGTGTAAAGGGTATATTTGAAAGGTGGATAACGCGCACAGCCGCAGGCTTGGTGCGCGTTACATTAATGTTAGATGCCAAAATGCACATTATTAAAAGTATACAAATCTTTCTTTTTATTCTACTGGTTGGATGCAGAACGTCAGACGAGGTTTATGACAATGGACAAGGTTTCTATATTCAAAATGAAAGTTTTTTAATTGGAGATTCAATTGTTGATTTCCACTGGCATTTTATCAGAGATACTTCAAGTCAAATCACATTTGAGTTGACAAGAAGTATTTTAGACACAGTAAAAATTCAATGGATCGATGAAGACAACTATTATTTAGTTGCTGCAAATGGAATAGGTAGGAAAAAGGTACACATTACTGAAAAATCAAAGCATGGGTTCAGTTACCAACTTCAACTGGATTCAGGATATACTTACAATGGTTTTATGCAAAAAGTTGACTCCTTTCATTGTGAGTATATAGATTTTAATGATTCGACTAACCTTAAGCCTTTTCAATTCTTTGATCAACTTGAACTCAGTCTCCCATACTGGTTGACGCTAACTGAAAAACAAAAGGAACTATCAGAGCCACTAGGCCATATTTACATAGATTCGGATGATAATCTAATTAAAATACAAATATCGCAAAGAGAGCGAATAGAACTCGCAGCAATAAAGGAACTAACACCAGAGCTTCATACTTCTCTGTACAATGCGAGGTTTCTTTATGATACGCTTTTTTCTATCAATGGAATCGAATTTTATGTCGTTGATTCACAAGGAAACTGGAACGGGAATCCAATAGAGGAAGGAATATTTAGAATATACCTGAACTCCCGAACTAATAACTATTCTCTTTTGATCAGATATCCGGTGAATTTCGTGCGGCAATCTAAAAGACTGAAATCCAGAGTCCTCAACTCAATTCGCTTAACATCTAATTCAGCATCTAACAGTCGCTGATCGGGCATATGTCTAAGTGCATTCTGGCTAGTTTCAGTGCAACTCGACCGTGATATCTGCCGCTGAGATACGGTAGTGCTTTCTACCATCTTCTGCTCGCAGGAGATTTTGACTTTCAGAACGCAGGTGCCATTTGGAACCATTGTGAGCTTCGGCAGATTTCACTACTTTAGTGCTTTTACAAGCTGCGGGACATACGCCCGATAGCTGATCGTTAGCCATAATCTGCAGCAGAGAAAAAGAGAATGCTAAAAAGGATCCTTTCTGATATTGATGTCAAAGAATTTATCGGGCTAATGCTACTCTTCGCTGGACTGGTAATCTATGTAATATATGAGCCTGGAACCATTGAGCCAGATGATACCAAGCTAATTAGAATAACCTTAACGAATAATCCAGAATTTGGTGAAGACGCTGAGTCCGGGTATGAATACTTCATCCTTAATGCAGAAGGAATCCACAGAAAATTCATTGTTAAATATTGGGTTCTAAATCAACAAACAATTGATGCAATTAGCAAAATCCAAACTGGAAACGAGTTAGTAATAAGCATAGAGAAATCCGAAATGAATGGAAGCCACATCAGAAGTGCAAAGAGTAAGATACAGGTATTGGCTTTGAAGCAACTGAACAAAGACTGGGTCTACTCACTATCAAATTATAATAAGGGCAAAGTTGATCGATGGAAAGAGTATTTAGGCTATGGTCTCTTTTTCGGCATTCTACTATTACCGTCATTAATTAAGAAAATCTGGAGAATTATAAAAAATGAGCCAGAAATTGTAACTAAACTCAAGTCAACTGAAAATGACTATGGCTAACAAACGATGATGGCGCATGGCCTTACTTAGTCATCTGCGAAGAGTCTGCCAAACATTTCGCTTATCTGCCGCCAAGAAACTGATGTACTTTCTACTTGCCTCTGCTCGTGGGAGTTTTTAATCTGTATGTCGCAGTGCGTGTCTGATACTTTGTGAACACCGGCAGATTCGCTAATTTCATCGCAATTAATTAAGCTCGGAGGCCACAGCGCCATATCTGGGCGTTAGCTTGCATAAACGCACTAAAATAGTTTTGACACAGTTTTCATCGTTATGAACATCTTGCCACTAGAAGGAAGATGAACAAAACCATACTTACCATAGAATTCAACTGCTGCTTGGTCTATTGGATCAACAACAACTGCCATCGAAGCAACAGTACTAGTAGTATCATAACTTCTTTTAAGAGCATCCAGTAATAAAGTCTCACCAATTCCTTCCCCTCTATTGTTAACATTTCTAGCTAATCTTCCTAACAAAGTAACTGGCAAGTTTTCGTATGAGGGAGGGAGAATCTTTATTATTTCTTCTGGCAACTCAGTTCTTTCAATGCTTGAACTTGATAAAGTATAATAACCTTTTACAATATTCGATTCATCCGAAAGAATAAAGCAAGCAGACAATTTTCGCTTAACATCTTGACCAGCTTGTTTATGCAGATAACTATCCAATAATTGGTTCCCACAAGAGAATTCGGACTTTTTATGGGATTTGGATAATGGGGTGGTTAGGTAATTCATTTATTGCCTAACTCCTCATTGTATTTCTTAGCGGCTGTTGCTAACGCCTCATTTGGTTTTGACTCGCCAAGAAGGGCATTAAAAAAAATCTCCTTATCCTTTTCAGATGATAATATCCTGTTGTGCTCTTCAATGATTTTCTTAGCCTTATCCTGAACAGAATAAATAACAAACTCTGTTAGAGTACGGTAACCACCAAGCACAGCTGCTCTCTCAAAAAATTCTTTTTGCTGCTTAGGTAGCCTAGTGTCAAATCTTGCTTCTAAAGTTTTCATAATCTTAAACTTTTATTCTACAAACGTACGTATATTAACCGTACCGTGCAAGAATATGTACGTATATTAAACGTACATGTTTAAAACTCTTGAAACACGCAAGCTAACATACGATATAGCGCATGGCCTTACTTAGCCATCTGCCAATAGCTTGCTAAACATCCCGCTTATCTGCCGCCAAGAGTCTGCTGTGCTTTCTACTATCTGTCGCTTGTGGGAGTTTTTAATCTTTCATGGCGCAGTGCCCATTTGATACTTTGAATGCACCCCCTTGCCGGGCGCGGACAGATAAGCTACTTTTATCGCAATTAATTAAGCTCGGGCCACACAGCATTTTACCTGAACGTAGCAGCTTAAAAGTAACCGCTTATTTTAGGCAAAGTGACCTGTTGCTTTGAACAAAGTGACCTGTTACTTTAGGCAAAGCAACCTGTTACTTTAGGCAAAGTGTCAAGTCAATTTGTGTGAACCATACGGTTGGTTTTTCCAGTCGATCAGGTCATGCCTATTTCAGGAATAAATCAGAGAGATATGCATACCAGTCGCTAGCACGAATGCACCAAAATGGTTATCTACTGAGTTCAAGCAACATTAACTAGCATATGGACATAAATCAAAAGGAATTAAGCAACAGAAAAGGTGTTCTTCAACAAGCTCTTCATCTTGCCAAAGCTCCTATAATCATCAGTTTTTTTGTAACTCCCATTCGTTTTCTATTGGAGCTTGCCGGACTTCCTGAATACGCCATATTTTTAATTGGCCTACTATGGCTAACCTTAGCCTTTTCTGTGTTTTGGGGAATAAAACTATTTAATGAGAAACAGCCATATCTCCTTTTACTGATCAGTTTAGCCATTTTTTCACCAATTTCACGTCTTACTGTTGTTGCTGCATGGTGAGTTGATATTACATGGGAAATAGGCACTCATTACGGTCTATATTTCGATAGCTGGCCACAGGTGCTGCTAAATCAAATGATATATGGAGCACTGGTCCAAATTATACCGGGCTTTGTACTTGGCTCGATAACAATCGCTTTCGTGCGATACAGGAAGTCAACATCGAAGTAACCACTCATACTTAACTTAAGTAATAGCATCTATTAACGTGTTAAAACCTACTAGTTCCCGTATGCCATATTTAGCTCTTCGCATTGGTCAAGATCTACTTCTCTCATTCCCTCAAATTCTCTGCTTACATAGCATCTGGTGGAGCAATAACCAGTATTTCGATATACGTTTATTTCATGGATACCAGCGGGTAAAGTGATTTCTCCTGTTTCTCCATAAGGAATGGTTACATCACCTGCTTCATTGGCGCTGCGTGGATCACGGTTAATAAAAATGAGTAATGAATTGCTAGAGTTTGGGTTCTCACCATAATTGTTCTTGATGATCAGTGTTCCCGTATTGTTCTGCTCGCATGCAGCAGCAGGTTCATCCTTCGTACAGGAAGAAGTAAATGTCAAAATAAAAATCAATGTTGCGATGATAGGGCTGTGCTTTTTCATGTCTTTGTATTTAAGTGAAACAACAATGCAATCTTAAAATCAATCTGTATAGCATATGTAAGACTCATGTTGTATCGTGTTGTAATTATGTTGTAAACCACTTTTTATGGCTACTTATGCACTTTTCCGGGTGAATGACCGTATTGTTCCTTGTAGCATTTGATGAAATAACTCGGGCTGCTAAACCCAGTAGCGTAGGCAATCTCGGAGACAGTGGCTGCCTGTGCATTGAGCAGTTGATGAGCTCTTTTCAGTCTGATGGTACGAATAAATGTACTTGGACTTTCGCCAGTCAGCGCTTTCAGTTTTCTAAAAAGCTGAGTCCGATCCAGAGCTAGCTGACTGCTAAGCTCCTCTACAGAGAAGTTTTCATCTGCCATGTGCTGCTCTACAATTTCAATGGCTTTCTTCAGAAATATTTCTTGCTGTGAGCTGACTTCTATTTCAGATGCTTCCAATTTTAGTGTGTTGCTGTAGCGAGACTTCATCTGATCTCTGCTGGCGAGCAAGTTTCTGATCACCAATCGTAACTCATCCGCATCGAATGGCTTGGACAGGTAAGCATCAGCATTGGACTCCAATCCTTCCAGCCGGCTGGACTGTGAAGACTTGCCCGTTAAAATAACAACAGGAATATGATTTGTGGCTTCATGTGATTTTAGCTCTTTGCAAACTTCCAGACCATCCTTTTTTGGCATCATCACATCCGTCACAATGATGTCAGGAATTTGACTAATCGCAACGTTTACTCCTTTTTCACCATCCTCAGCTTCCAGCACATTCAGATTATCCGGGAGGCAGGATTTGATAAACGCTCGTAGTTCGACATTATCTTCAATAAGCAGGAGATTAGCCTGTCCATTTTTATCATTCAACTCCTGATCTATTTCTGCACTACTTTCTGAAACGACTGGATCAGCAGGTATGAATGGCAGGAAAACCACCGATTCTGTACCTTCATCTTGATCACTTTTGATCTCAATAGTACCTCCTAAAACCTGAACGAGCTCTTTGCTAAGCGCCAGCCCAATACCAGTAGAAGATTGATCGGTGACAAAATCAGCATTAGAAACATGATAAAAACGATCGAAGATATGTGGCAAATGCTCTGACGAAATGCCCATTCCTGAATCCACTACCCTAATTGTGATCTCAGTATCTGTAGCTAAAACTTCAACCTGTATTGTTCCTTCCGCAGGGGTGTATTTACAGGCATTTGAAATCAGATTGATCAATACCTTCTCCAGTTTGTCCTGATCTGTAAGTATCCAGCATTCACTTTTAGATGATGTAAAGGTTAGTTGTTGCTGTCGTGCCTCGGCGTAGGATTGAAACTGAAGCACAATCATTTCAACAAAATCAACCACATTGGTGGATGAGTTATTGAGTTGAGACTGCCCGGCTTCTATTTTAGACAAATCAAGTATCTCGTTGATGAGCTTAAGAAGCCGCTGTGCATTCTGACTAATTGAAGTCAATAATTTCTTCGTTCCATCATCTTTGGCCTTCCGTAAAAGCTCTCCCGCCGGCCCAATGATCAATGAAAGTGGAGTTTTGAATTCATGAGAAATATTGGCGAAAAATCGTGTCTTGGTCCGATCTATTTCCAAAAGGGCGGCACGCTCCATCTCGATTTTCCTACTCCGATAGCTCAATGCAAGTGCAAAAACCAACGCCTGGATCAGTGTGCCTATTTGAAAACCATAAACAATAAATACAAGACTACCCGCCCACTCAGGATATGCCTCGTAAGCAAACAGGCTGGATCGCAACACCTGAAGCGATCCGAACAAAGTAACAACGAGTCCACCCCAGCCAATGTAGCGAGCAAGTACATTTTTACTGAATACATAAACGATTATGCTGTACAAAAACACGACAACACTAATGAGTCCGACAGGAGTATACATCTGATTGATGTAGAGTAGTCCCTTATATTGCCAAGAAGGCAATAATATCAGCAGCAAAGAGCTTAATGTACACAAGATTATAGATGCCCAGAGCATCAGTTTATACGCTTTCCTTAGTCGAGGCTTCCATCCATCTCTATGAAGGAAATAAAGGCAGAATAGCGGATAAAAAATAGAAGTAGAATAGCTGGTGAGATTGAGTCTCAGTATTCCAAAAGGTGAATCAGGAGCAAAGAGATATCGGTCCAGCCCAGTTGCAGAAAAGAAATAAAGACTAATGCCAACGACGTACAGGCTGTAAAAAAGATACGTTCGATCTCTATTACCAACAAAAATTAAAAAATTGAAGATTGCCAATAGAAACATCATCCCCACAAATAGTACCTGGAAGTAATATGCTCGGGTGATTTCCGGGAGCATGGTATTTAAGAAAGTGCTCCTTGTCATCAGTTCAATATCTATAACTCCTCCGGTCAGGAAATTTCCACCTACCCAAGTGGCTATGGTAATGGTTGAGTCAGGTGGAACTGAAACAATGAATGCTGATGGGTCAAAAATGGGTGGAGTTTGATGCATGGATGTCAGAGACTTGATCGGTGGATAGAAGCCACCAATTTGCATTGATCCAAGCTTTGTACTGTCAATCGTAATAAGCTTAGCTATATCTACTGGGAATCTCAGATAAAGCTCTTGTTCCTGATTCAAAGAATTTTCTAACTGGAATATCAGCCAGAAAGGTTCTATACTATATTCTATATCCGGATCTATACCATACACACCCTCCAGACTATCCAGACCAAAGTAATTTCTGGTAGCAGAATCTGATTGACTTACGAGAAGAAAATCCCTTTCTTCTAATTTGAAACTATTGATTTTAGATATGTCATCCAGGTTTATAGGATCAGGTAGCTTTTGCGAGAAAGTAGTCCCTGCATAGGAAAACATTGAAAGGAAGAATAGCAATTTTACCCTTTTGGGTAAGGCAGTGTGAATCAGATAATTCAATGAGTCATAACTTTCCCTCAAGATAACCATTCAACTTTAATAGCTAAATCCACCTCCTCACTTTCTGGCAGTAGTTTTCATATTCTTCTTTGAAAAGTATTCGAAGCGTTTCCTCCTCCGGCTTAATCTGGAATTGGGTGAGATACCACACAAAAAACAATACAGCCAGAATTCCTAATGGGCTACCGATTCGAATCACTCCTCCCAACAGCACCATTGCCATACCTACATACATCGGGTTCCGACTGTACTGATAGATGCCGTGTGTCACAAGTGATGAAGCTTTGTTTGGATTTAGTGGATCTACAGTGGTACTCTTCGTCCGAAATGCCACAATCCCCATCAAAGCACATAAAGCACCTCCTATCAGAAATATTCTGGAAATAGGTCGCTGATATAGAAATGAATACGCCAATTCAGGGATGAGATAATATAGTCCAAACAGCATTCCAAGAGAGATAAAGAATATGACAACCGGTGGAATTTTCAATTTCATGAAGGGAAGATACAAATAAAAAAAGGCCACTCCCAGAGTGACCTTTCGCTATAGCCTTAGCTAAAGCTGCCTTAGTTTTTCTTTTGTATTCGCTGTGTTGTACGCGTACCCTCATGATCCGTCAGTTGCAGCAAATATGCCCCGTCCGGAATTTCACTCAGGTCCAGGGTGGTCTTATCCCCAATGCCCCACTGCTGTACCTTACCACCACTCAGGTCATACAACGTAGCACCACTCAGTCGCCTGCCGGTAACCGTTAGCTTGCTTGCCGTCGGGTTCGGATAGATTTTCACCGTGGCTTTAAGTGGAACACTCGCCACCACCTGCGCTTCTACCACCAGGTCCCGGGTTACCTCTACTGCCACCTCATAGTTCGCATTTCCAGCCTGACTGGCCGTAATGGTGGTGGTGCCGGCTCCTACGATGGTCACGGTGCTACCAGAGATGGTTGCCACATTTTCATCTGAGCTTGTGAAGGTGATCGGATTGCCGGACGCTCCGCCGGTTGCTTCCAGATCAAAGGCAGCATCACCTACGGTTTTGATATCAGGTGCTGCAAAGCTGATGGTTTGGGTCGCTTTGCTCACCATCAGGTCCTGAAGCACCTGCTCCGCCGCATGGTAAGTAACATCTCCTTCTTGCATCGCTGTGATTGTTGTGGTGCCGGCCCCAACGATGGTGACTGTGTTGTCCAAAATCATCGCCACACTTTCATCTGAACTGGAGTAAATGACTGTGAGACCAGAGCTTGCCGTGGCTTCCAGATTGAAATTCGCATCACCGAAAACCTTGGCTGGCAATTCCTCAAACGTAATCGTCTGATCAAGCTTTTCAGTACTGAACGTGTTGCCCAGTGTACTAGCACTGATATTTCCAATACCATCTTCCGCCACATAGTACAGTTCATATTCCTGTCCCGGATTCAATCCAGAAATGGTAATGTCCTGATCTACTCCCACGCTATTCACCACTTTCGATCCTGAAATTTGTGCCATCTCATCGTTTTCTGTTTTACCTGCTTTTACCTGCGCAGGGCTTGGGCTGGTGACAATATTTCTGTCCAGTACATAATAGAAAGTACCTTCCTCATCCAACGAAAAGGAAAAGGTAGCTTCCGTTGAGGTAATTGAAACTTCAGTTAGATAGGTTGGAGTGATTGTCGGTGCTTTCAAATCAGCGGTAGTTGCAGACAGCTTCACCGGCGTTCCACTGTTATTGGCATAGACATCTTCCGCCACCACGTAAAAGTCGTAAGCAACCTCTGAAGTGAGGCCGGTCAATGTCATCTTACCTTGAGTGTTTTTGATGACTGAAAGAGATCTGGCACTAATCGCCGCAGCTCCACTGCTGTTGTTTCCACCTTTCACCTGCCCAAAGCTTGGGGCCGGCTCACCGGAAAGCTGTGCTACGGCATATACGGTTCCTCCCTCATTGATCTTCACATCTATGTCCACGGCAGTCTCATCGATTGCCGCAATCGTAGGGAACCCATTCGCAAATTCAGGGGCAATGTCATCGATGGTGGTGAAGTCAATCTTCACGGCAGTGGATTGCAGATTTTCAGCTGCATCTTCCGCCACCAGCCACACATCATATTCGGTAGCCTCGGTTAGCCCGGTAAGGGTAAACCCGGTGGCACTGGCTGCCACAGATCCTTCATCGATTGCTCCAAAATTATTGCCGTTTTTCAGATTAGCAGGAAAGCGTGTAGTGGAGCTGCTGGCGAATACGGCATAATACACTGTCCCCGTTTCTTCATTCAGCTCAATTTCTATGTCAGCTTCCAGAGAAGAAATCGTTCCCATCTGGGGGTATCCTTCACTCCAGGATGGAGCTGTATTGTCCTCTATGGTCACATCCAACTTGGTCACATTAGATTGCAAGGCGTAGCTTTCATCTGCCAAGACCAGGTAAATATCGTAAGAAGCTCCCTCGGCCAATCCGCTGATCTGCGCAGCATTGTTTTCTGTTTCTGCCTCCAGATCAAAGGCCACTCCCTTCTTAAAAGCATCGGAACCTGAAGCATTTTTTCCAGCTTCAATTTGAGAAGGTGTGGGTTCTGCGCTTCCATCCGGCTCCACGATATAGTACACACTCCCGGTCTCCGTCAGCTTCAACAAAAGGCGATAAGTCGATCCGAGGAAATGCTCAAACTGTGGATACCCTGCTGAAAATGCCAGTGTAGACACTGCCTCTACAGTGAATGATTGCTGCTTATTCGATGCAGGGTTATAGTAATCATTCCCTACCTGCGAGGCAGTAAGGGTTGTCGTCCCAGGACCTATGATATTTAATACGGAACCTGTAATGTCTGCCACAGAAGTTTGCGAGCTAACCACTGTCGGGAGAAGTCCGGATGACACGGTGATGTAGTCAAAAATTTGAAAATCATCATCGGTTTCGAGCTTGTTCGGCACAGCAGAAAAAGTAATGGTCTGATCGGCCTTCTCTACGGTAAGCGTCTGCTGCGCATCAACAGCCGCATTCCAGTCGTCATTGGCTGCCAAGCTAGCCGTGATCGTGATGGTGCCCGGTTTCTTTGGATCCACGCTTCCGAGAGACGAAACGGTAGCAATGAGATCGTCCGTTCCGGACCAGGTGATTTGCCTTCCGCTTTTAGAGGTGGCAAGATTATCCAGATCGAAGTTAGCCGCATCCCACACCACATTATCCAGTGCATCAAACGTAATGACATCATCGCCTTTGTTGACAGTGAAAGTGCGCTGTACAGGTGTTGCAGCGTTCCATTCTTCATTGCCTGCCTGATTTGCTGTCACCGTCACTGTTCCTGCCTTTAATGGGGTGGCCATTCCATTGCTGATCTCTAAAACATCGGTGGGACTGGTTTCATATGTCACCGCTAAACCGGAGGTGGCCGTAGCTCCCAAATCAAAAGCAGGTTCTCCTACTTTGGTGTTTGACGGCTGACTGAAAGTGATCGTTTGGTCTCTAACAATAGATACATCTTTGGTAATGGTAGAGGTAGCTTCGCCGGAGCATGGATTTACAATCCGGACACCTACCTGACCGCTGGTTGCATCGGCAGGGACAGAAACGGACACGTTTACCGCGGTGTAATTCGTCACTTCCCACCCGGCTGGCAACACCCACTCAAAGAAGGAATCCAGCTCATCGTCACCCCCGTTGAAACCACTCAGGTTGAAGGAGCCCGTTCCACCTGCATCAGTGAATGAGGAAGGCCCGTTGAGCGTAAGTCCACTCATGTAGGTTTCCAATGCCGTAATGTCATACAAGTTACATGGCCTCAAGCTGAAGAGCTTTCCTCCAGACTCCACATCGTCATTGTTTCGTGAGGCAATCCGCATGTCATACCGATCGTTGCTTAGGTTGCTGGCGGTAAAGTCATACGTCGTATTCGGTCCGAGGTACTCTTCAAAAGAGTATCCGGGGTTCCATGAAACCTCATACGTCAGCGAGTGATTGACCGCTTTAGGATCATCATTTGCCCAGTTGAGCCGGATCACAGGGTTAAAAGCATGCGTAGCAACAATCTCAGGCTGTAAGAGAGTCGGCGCATCGGGAGCTGCTTCAAGGAAACTCACATCGACCGCATCACTCCCAGGACATCCTGAGGAGTTTCTAACTGTAACTGAATAGGTACCGCCTGTGGAGACCTGAATGGTGCGTGAGGTTGCACCTGTAGACCATAAGTAAGTCTGTCCTGTTGGTAAGGTAGAGCCCAGGGTTACGGTCTGTCCTGTAGTGGAGACGATATCTTCACCCAGATTAACACTTGGTGGTCCGGAGCATTGGGCATAAGCATACACGCTACTCCCATTACTTCCGACTAAGATGTTTTCACCATTGGCTCCCTGCTCCATCTGATCAACCGAATTAGCACCTGAATAAAAAGGCGACACATCGGTCTGATTTCCATCCGTATCGAATGTGGCAGAGCCTGGTAGCGCAGTGCTTGATTCTACCACCATGCCTCCTATTTTTAGGCTGCTTCCATCTTTGATAATGGTCATCCCAACCGAGCTGCTGCTTCCATGAGTAGCTGACAGCAGATTTTCATACTGTGTGGTACCTGTAGCGTTTAGCTTCATGAGCAGCATCTCCTCATGTCCCGAAACCGTTTTTGATCCGGTAACATACACATCCTGAGGGGTGTTGTCATTGACGGTGAGGTCATTCAAGGTGTAGGTGCTGGTAAATGTTTTCGTAAACTCTCCTGATATTCCGTCAAAATCATAGATATCAAATACACGATATCGGTAGCTGCCAGACGTCAGTCTGACTAGCACAACCATTTCCGTATTGGAATAGTAAGGTGATGCGTCCACGATTTCCGCTACCGCACTGCCTGCATTATAGGTTCTGCTTTCAGAAGAGGCTTCATTGGAAGCAAAGGCTGTCAACCAACCTTCTACCTGCACTCCCAACGGCTTACGGATCACCATGAATGGTCTGGGACCGGCAAAAACCAGTTGCTCAGGAATGTCATCATCACTGGTGTCGTATTTAGCTGAGGCTTCAAAATTCAATGAACTGTCAAAACGCCACAAACGAGCTTCCAGCCCCATTCCACCAGTCGCTGCACGCGAGGTTGTGAGATAAATATCGGAATACGATGGATGATCAATAAAACCGATATCATAACCGATATTTCCAAATTTCACGGTGGCGTCATTCACACTTTCGTACTCAGACAATAGCGTCCCGACAGCATTGTATTTCCGAATGAGGATACCATTGGCTACCGCTGAGTTTTGTGCCTCATCCGGGTTGATATTGATCAGAATAAATACATTGTCACTCAAATCAACCGCGAGTGCCACTCCATAGTCCTCGGAGCTACCAAAGGCCGATGAGTAGGTTCTGGACCAGTCCAGGTTTCCATCTGCATCAAACTTGACAAGGACCGCATCGTAATCGGATCCGGTAAAGACTGTACCGAGCATATAGGTTTCTCCCAGTGAGCTGGTCGCTGACTCTGCCAGTTCAAAAGAACCGGAAGGAGAATAGCTGGCAACCCATTTATCGACATAGGATTGACTAAAACTTAGTTGAAAGGCTAAAAGGCCAAAAAGGCAGTAAATAATTCGTTTCATAAGGCAACTTTTTTTGAATGCTTTTCAAATTGCCTCTGAATGACCAACCCTAAAATCGGTATTTAGTGAAGGGATAGATTTTTTTAGTGAAGGTACCTTTCAAAGAAGTATGCATTTAGAGCATGCTCAGACCATCCATAAAGTCCTTTCGATATGATTTGCCGAGATGCACCTTGTGTCCTTTCAGAAAAACATAGCCTTCTGAAAGTGAGTCCACATGAGCAAAATTGATGAGGTAGGATCTATGAATACGCATGAAGCCGAAAGGCAGAAGTTTTTCCTCCACACTCTTCAGTGTATGACTGATGATGAATTTGTCCTTTTCCGTGAAGACATTTGCGTAATTGTCAAACGCCTCCACATACACGATATCTGAGGACATCACGGATACAATCTCCTGACCGTTTTTCAGAAATAACTTTTCGGGAGCTTTCTTCACTACTTCCTTTTCTCTCCTTCTTGACAGTGCAATCTCCACGTTGGCAATGAGATCGCGCTCATTAAAAGGCTTCACAATGTAGCCGGATGGGTTGACTTGCTTGGCCCTGTCCAGTGTCTTTTGATCGTAATAGGAGGTTAAGAAAATGAAGGGAATGTTTAGCTGTTTGGATAGCTCTATTCCATCCATCCTGCCATCAATGTTGACATCCAGAATGGCTAAATCAGCTGTATTACTTTCAAAAAAATCCAGGGCTTTGACCCCATTCAAAAAGGATGCTACTATTTCATACCCGTGCCGTTCGAGGGTATCTACAATATCGTCGGAGATCAGTGGTTCATCCTCCACCACTACTATGGTTGGTTTGCTCATGCGACCAGTTTGTATTGCGAAAGGGTTAGTTGCACACACGTGCCTTCCTCATTTAAAATACGTATTTCTGCCTCCAGTTTTCTGGAAAGGGATTTGATCATTTTCCAGCCAAAAGAATCTGATGATGATAACATGGATTCATCCACACCTTTTCCATTGTCCGCTACCGAAACCACTAATTGATTATTTTCTTCGAACAGTGAAATGGTGATTTTTCCATCCCTCTTGGTTTGGTCGAAAGCGTATTTCAGGGTGTTGGTAATCAGCTCATTTACGATAAGTCCCAAAGGAATGACTGTGTCAATGTCAAGCTTAATTCCTGACGAATGTACTTGATAATCAATCAGTTCTTCATTGACGCCAAAAGAATAAAACAGCTCTGACAGCAGGTTTTCAAAGTAATCCTGTGCATCCACTCCTTTCAGGTCGGTAGTACCATAAAGTCGCTGATGAATCAATGCCATAGCTTTCACCCTGTTTTCTCCCTCTCTTACCGCCTTTTGTGCTGCTTCATCTTCCAGGTTTCCTGCCTGCAGTTTTAATAGGCTGGATATCACCTGCAGGTTGTTTTTCACCCGATGGTGGATTTCCTGAATCAACATCTCTTTTTCACTGAGCGATTTTCGCTTCTGACGGAACATAAAAAAAGCTAACCCTGCCACGATAGCCAGCAGAATGGCAAATACAATTAACCCGTTTCGCTGCTGATCCTTCTTGCTCAGCGCAAGGGTTTGGAGTTGCGTTTCAGCATGTAACTTTGAAATCTCTGTCTCTCTTTTCTCCTTTTCGTAGAGTTGTTCCAGTTCAGTGGTTTTGGATAGCACTTCATTGTCCCACAGTTGCTCCTTTTGCTGAACCGCCTTTTTCAAATGAGCGAGTGCCTGATTGGAGTTGCCTAGCTTTTCATGCACACTGGCGGCCAGGTTGTTGTATTCATAGGCAATATCAGGCTTCACTTCCTCATTCACCACCTCTCCCATCTGGTTCAGATACTTAAGCGACTGCCCCAAATCATTTTGCTCGTAATAAAAAAGGGCAAGCGCATTGAGCACCTGGGCTTTGGTATCGTACGGGCTATCCTCATGGAGTAAAGCAGCTGCTTCTTCGTAGTATTTTGCTGCGGCATTCCGATTGTCAAGTGCTTCATGAGCAATCGCAAGGTTGATTAATTCGTGCAGGTATGCGGTAGCATTTTGCATTTCACTGGCTAAAACCAAGGCTTTATTTGAATAATGAATGGAGCTGTCGTATTGATTCAGAAAACGGCACACCGCACTGATATTGGTAAGTGTATTGAGGGTGCCATTTTTATCTTCTCTGATTTGCTTAATAGCCAATGATTTTTTGTAGGACTGCTTGGCTAACTCATACTTTTCAGTCTTTCGGTAGATGATGCCCATATTGTTGTGCAAAATGCCCAACATCCGTAAATCCTCCAGTGCTTCATACGTAATAGCTGCTTCCTTGTATTTCTCCAGGGCCTTTTCCAGTTCACCCTTAAAAGAATGAACCACTCCCAGATTAAAAACAGCGTTGGCCGCTCCTAGCGGGTCTCCATATTTGAAAGAATGATCGGCTGCCTTTTGGTAAAAGTAAATGGCCGAATCAAAGTTGTTTTGATAATCAAAAGCAAGGCCTTGTGCTCTAAGTCCCTTTCCTATCAGCACCGGGTCATCCAGTTGCTTTCCAATATCCAACACCCTGTTTGCGTAATGCCATGCCGAGTCAAAATTGTATTCCGCCCATTGGTAGTTGAGGTCAGAGTAGATACAGGCTCGTAGGCTATCATCGGCTACTTGATCTGCGGAATCAGTAAGCGAGCGTATCAACTGAAGGTTTTGAGAATAGGCGGTAAAGAATCCAAAAATTATAATCAGGCTGGCCAGCAGATTTCGCATGAGATAAAAATAATCGAATAAAAACAAAAAGCCCCATCCGCAAGGCAGACAGGGCTTTCGATTAGGTTAGGTCTAAATTATTCTTTTACGAATTTCTTCATGACAGACTTACCACCTTCATCTACAAGGTGAATCATGTACATGCCTGCATCCAGGTTGCCAACATAAGCTTTACCATCTACCAACTGACCTCTGTCAACAATTTGTCCGTTAAGATTGGTGATTGAGTAAGATACCTCATGACGTGTAGACACAACGTTTAGTCTATCTCCAACTCTATAGTTTGGATACATATTCACGCTTACAGGGGCACCTACAGAAGCAGATGACTGAGTAGCATATGAGCTAGTTGCTCCACCTACGCAGAAAGCAGTAGTCTCACTGGAACCGAATGCTCCACCCGAAGCGAGCGTAGTTCCACCGTCAGTCAGGCTGTAAGATCCGTTTCCATAAGAACAGCAGATTCCGTCACCGTAAGAATCGTTGATCACAAAATCATAGCATCCTGCAGCTAGAGAGATGTTCTCAGTAATTGTAGAGCCATCAGGCTGTGAACCGTAGGTTCCGCCAGAAGCAACCACAGTACCACCATCTCTGATCTGCCAGCTAGTTTCTTCAGGGTAGTTATCCAGTGTAATGGTAAGCGTAACAGTTGTGTTTCCACCTCCTGCATTTACTCTTAGGTCATCGATAGCAATATCACTAGACCATCCATTTCCGGTAGTTCCTACCATTCTAAGTTTCACATCAGCACCCAGGTAAGAAGCAAGATCAATACTAGCTGACTGCCATGAGTTACCCTGGTTTCCTGAAAGTGTCCAGATGTTTGTCCAATTGTTTCCATCAGTAGAAGCTTGTGCAGTAAGCGAACCTACGTTGCTTCCGTACATGTGGTACTGGAATGAGAAGGTTGCAGCACTTTCACCTGAAAGATCAAAGCAAGGACTTTCAAGAATTGCAGTTGCATTACTTCCTATCTGACCTGTGCTACCGTTGGTAGACGCCTCAAGGAACATGTAGTAAGATCCTTCCACTGCTGAGCTTGGTCCTGTATTTGATGAAGGTGTTCCGTTTGCATCTCGCACCCAGTTACCATCATCACCGGTTACCTGAGTCCATCCGTCATTCACCTCAAATCCTTGTGCATATGGAAGTGTTGCAGTTGTTGGACAACTCATACCTGCGCTTTGAGTAGTCACATTCAGAGCAGCACTTGCAGCAGAAACATTTCCAGCAGCATCTTTAGCTCTCACTGTGAACGAATAAGTTGTACTAGCAGTAAGGCCGGTTACATTAGCTGTAGTTCCTGTTACTGATCCAATGTTGGTACCTCCCTGATAAACATCATATCCGGTCACGCCTACATTGTCAGTAGAAGCAGTCCAGCTAAGTGTAAGACTAGTCTGAGTTACACTTGATGCAGAAAGGTTTGTAGGTACAGATGGTGCCTGAGTATCTCCAGCACTTCCTGTAATGTTTACTGTGTAATCCTCTACTTCACCATACTGGAACGACTCACAAGCTGTTGGGATGCCATTGTATTTCATGGAAACTCTCATTCGAGTATTTCCTTCCACAGCACTACTTGGTACCGTGAAGCTTCCGGAAACCGGAGTAGTTTGTGTTGCAGACTGTGTCCACACTTGCTCTCCAGCATCAGTAAAGTCACCATCCTTGTTGTAGTCAATCCAAACGCTGTATGCTTCGTTGTAAACTGTTCCAGTCCAGGTAGGAGTTACAGTGATAGTCGCAGAAGCATTTTTTGCAAGATTCGTTGATTGGCCAGTGAAGTCACCGTAACCACCAGAAGAAGCTCCGGTGCTATTATCAATCGTTCCAATTTGTACTCTGCTGATATACTCATCATTGGTGTTGTTACCATTCGATGCACAGTAGTTAAGCTGTACTTCAGTGGTAGTAAAGTTCACCGAGCTAGAGTAAGAAGAGTTTGAACCATCAGAACACTTGCTTCTAACCTGAGCTTCATACTGAGTCAAAGGTGTGAGTCCTGAAAGACTTGCAGATGCTCCAGAAGAAGCTTGAGTTGTCCATGTTGAAGTTCCGGTTTGTCTGTATCGTACATCATAAGTGGCTCCTGCAACAGCATTCCAGGAAAGTGAAGCTGTAGACGATCCTACGTTAGATGCAGAAAGACCAGTTGGAGTAGTAGCTGTACAAGGTACAGATGCTCCCAGACCAGTTACGATCAAAGAATAGTTTTGACTACCTCCAGAAAGAGATCCTTTGTGGGTAACAGTGATCGTGTAAGAACCAGTTGCACTAGCGATATCTACTCGCTCATATGGATCTACATTATTATCACCAGTTCCGTTTGAGTTTACACCTGTCAATCGATACGGATTGTAAGTGGTACCACCTTTAGAAACTCTGATATCAAGGTCGTTTACAAGAACAGGAGTAGTTTGGTTAGCTGTTCCAGTGTTTGCTGTACCCGCAGGATCTGTCCATGAGATAGATGCCATCAATGGGCTGCTTCCATCAGAATCAACATTCAATGTATATGTTTGGCCTGGGGTAAGTGTTAGCTCCGAAACGATTGAAGCTCCACCATTAGAGCTGATTACCTCAGCTGCTTTTTTAGCATTCAAAAGTCCCCATCCATAAACAGCATCCGGACCAGAAATACCTGCATCGTCAGCTGTATGTAGTGCCAATCCTTTAAGTGTAGCTGCTCTCATGAATGATCCATTCACATTGTTGTAATGCTGCTGAAGCAATAGAAGAGTTCCGGTCACATTCGGAGAAGCCATGGAAGTACCACTGATTGAATTGTAAGCCACGTCACTGTTGTCATACGTGGAGTAAACTCCAGTACCATTACCAGTGATATCAGGCTTAATTCTGTAATCATCTGTAGGACCTTCACTACTGCTACTGTTGATCACTACAGAGTTGAAAGTACCATCGTTGTTTACGTTGGCATCCTGACCATTAGCTACAACCATGTTGTTTTTTGAGGTAGAGTGTCCGGTTAGCTTGTCATAAGCTGACTGTCCTGCAAGTGGTTGTGCATTTGATGAGTTGTCGTTACCGTCGTTACCGGCAGCAACCACCATTAGGTAGTATGGTGAGTTGTACATTAATGCATCCCAATCTCTGGACTCTTCCAAATAAGCTCCAAAGTACCAGTCTGGCACTAGATTAGCTCGGTATCCATACGAGTGGTTGGAAAGAAGCATACCTGCAGACGCCTCAGCGGTAGCCTCAGATAAGTCATTGTTCCAATCATGCGTAAGCGCTCTTGCTTGAGGAGCCATACCTTTTGCAGCTGCCTGCACACCAGAAGCTACGATGGTTCCTGTTACGTGCTGAGCATGGAAGCTATTTCCATTCAAAGTAGTCACACCGTCATTTATCGTTACACGATTGTTTCCACCAGGTCCATCAAACTCCTGATGAGTGACTCTGGTAGCTCCACCATCCCACACATGAGCGGTCATGTTCTGACCATCAAGACTTAACCCTAACGAACCTCCAATGTTCAGGTGGTTAGCTCGAGTAGATCTCGCTGCATCCGCATTGTAAACAGTGTAATAAATCGGTTGACCATCTTTTGAGACTGCTACCAATTCATCTACAGAACCGTCTGAATTTGGTTTAAGAATTTCCCAACCTCGTAGAGATGCCATGTTGATGGCCTGGGCTTTTCGACTGTTCTCTTTCTGAGCAAAGTCTTGTTTTAGTTGGGTAAGTTTTGTTTTGTCGTATTTGCTGCTTATCTCTTGCTTCTGTTGTAAAGTCTGAGCAAAAGTCATCGTAGTGGACACGGCAAAGGCTAGCAACAACGCCTTAACCTGTCGCTTGTTTCTTCTCATAATAAAACGATTAGGTTATCAATTAATCCGACGAATATAAAGGTATTTTTCAGGGACTTCCAATAACCTTCGTCCTTAAAAAACTAATTCAATAAATTATTCTGTTATTTGTATTTAAATAGAATTTAATTCTTCAAAAATAAATTCAACCAAACACACTTGATTGTGTTTGTACAAAAACATGACAAAAATGGATTATCAAATGATAATGAAAGTTTCATTCTGTCGATGAAATAGATATTTGAATAGACGAATTTTCCTAAATTCCATAGAAATTGATACAATACATTTAAAATACGTTATGCGTAAACACACTTATAACACTTTATTAATCGTCTTGTTTACAATGGTATCATGCATGGCTCAACGCACAGATAGCAAGGAAGGAATATTGGCTGGAACAATAGGGCTGTATGAAGGAAACTGTATGCCCGGGCCAGGCGTGACTCCATGTGAACCAAAACCTATCGCAGCGACTATTCTCATCACTCAACTAGCAGAAAGTTTTGATGAAGCACTTCTGGTAAAGCAATTAAGATCAAATGAAGAAGGCGTGTATTCCACCAGTCTTCCTCCTGGTCAGTATAGTCTATTCTTAAAGGATGGAGATGAGATTGTGTGCACATTAATTCAATGTCCTGATAAGTGTATATGCCACCCATTTGAGATCAAATCAGACTCAACCACGATTGTAGATGCAAACCTGGATCATGCGACCTGGTAAACGCTAATCTTCTTTTCGTTCTACTAGCAAAACAAATCCCTCGTCCAACATTAAGTAGCCTTGCTCATAGCAAAAGTGATAAGTATCACCTGCCTTGGTGGTATAAGTATTTGTGTGGTAATCGAAATCAAACCCCTTTTTTAGGAGCTTATCCTTATGAGTTTTCCTCTTGCCGTCCGGATTCATTTCAGCTAAGATTCTCCTGTTTTTCGCTAGTGTATTATTCACATTTCGCATGTAATTGGTAGCCGCAGAATTAACCTTATTATTATATGCATTTCGGCAGGCATCCGAGCAGAATTTTTTGTCTATCCGACCCTGAACTGATCTTCCACACTCAGGACATTCTCTTTTTTCCATATTCTAAAGTATTGATATTCAGATACAAATCCAATTACAAACGACTACAAACGGATAATAAATGACTACAAATATTTAAAAACCGAATAACGTTTCCTTCCTAATCAACCTTTGCCATCGTCAAACGACAAATTCATCTACCAACGATGAAATATTTAAAAATTAAAATTTTACAATCATGACAAGTTTAAAAAACAGCGTACAACTAATTGGTAGATTAGGTAACGAACCAGAGGTTAGATCTTTTGAAAGTGGTAAGAAAATGGCAACCTTCTCACTCGCCACCAATGAAACCTATTACAACAACAAAGGTGAAAAAGTGACGGATACTCAATGGCACAACGTCGTAGTATGGGGCAAGAAAGTAGATGTAGTAGAAAACTATCTGCATAAGGGGAGTGAAATAGCTATGGAAGGCAAGCTGATCAACCGATCCTATGAAAAGGATGGAGTGAAGAAATACGTCACTGAGATTAACCTGAATGAATTGCTCATGATGGGCAAAAAAGATTAAATCAAATCAGGGGAGGTCCGCCTCCCCTACCTTATTAATATCCTTCCTGTATAAATTACTCCGTCAGCTTTTAACCGATAAATATAAATGCCGGATCGTAATGCTTCCGTACCGATAACATCCTGAGTCCCTTGAACCAGCTGAGAGTGAATGAGCGCTCCATTATGATCAATCAGTTCCAACACCGGAGTACGCTCTTCGAATTGCCGGGTTATGATACTTATAAACTCACCCGATTGAGCGGGATTCGGAAAAACCCTCACTGGAATCTCTGTGAGATAAAAAGAAGTACCGGCAGACAAGGTCAACTCCTCCCCATTAATAAACCTGATGGTAGCTCGATGTTCATTGTATCCTTGATTAGGTGATTTGTCCAGGTATGAAATAGTCTCAGAAAGTTCACTTAGCCTGGCTATTTCTACGTATTCATATAGATTATTTCTCTCCAGAATGATTTCATCAATCCCTGCGATCGTTCCTAGTGACAGGTTTAAATAAATGCCAGTATCTAACGCTATCGTCTGAAAAAAAGAAAACAGATAGCACCCAACTCCCTGCAGGGAATAGTCGAAGGTAGGAGTCGGTAGAAGGCTTTTGCCACCTGATAAATTTGGTCTGATTGAAAACCTTCGGTCTGCAAGTGAGCTGATATTATCTATCACCAAAAAAGTATCCATTACAGTGGTTATCTCTTCTAATTGCTCCTCACCTAGATTGAATACAGTGTAATCATCTGCATTGATAGCCGGATGCCACCGTAGCATAAGTGAGTCACCGCAATTAAATCCAACCCTTGCTTTTAGAGGCTCAGATACTGTGAAAAGATCTGTTTCAAAAAATTCTCCTCCAATTTGCATTCGTGCCCGAACCTCATCTCCAATGGATGGCGGACTATTCCAACGCCAGTAGCCTCTCTCTACATCAACTTCAGAATCGAGTACAATCCAGTTTGTATCATCGATAGTATAGGCTAGTTCTCCAATACCACTTTTTGCTGTAGACCAACGGAAATACGATCCCGTTTCTCCATTATAAGGCATATTGTCACTTCCCGTTGGAAAATCCCATTCGAAGCTATCGGCAATATCGTACTGCCATGCTAAGTAAAAGTCCTGTGATCCAGTAACCATGCTCCCCTCTACCTCTATAGTATATGAAGTTTCGGGATTTGCTATGGTCACTTGCTCTACATTATTTAGATTGTCTACACCACGGGTTGCGGGCTTGGAAAGATCATCCGCATCAGGGTTCGTGTCCAAAACCCACGGCAAAGTGGTAGTTGCTCCTCCACTTACCAGCCGAAGATCCAAATCATTAACCAGCGCTTCAAAATCATCCACATTAGCCGGTGGATCAGTCCAGACGAGCGTCACCTTCAGGTTAACTGCATCGGCGGGGATTCCTGCCAGGATAAACGAGGTGGTATTGCCATTAGTAACTAATCCATTAAAATATTGCATGCCTTGCAGTGCTTGAAGGCTTCTCCATGCATTCAAATTTCCAAACCCAGTGAAAAAATCAGGACCGGCTGCACCTACATCTTCTGCTGAATTAATCAATAAAGCCTTTACTAAGGCTGAAGGCATATCTGAGCTATTGTCAATTCTATATTGCTGCTGAAGCAATGTGGCAACTCCGGATGTAAGTGCTGCAGAATTAGAACTTCCGACAACACTATACGACACCACCTCGGGTTTGATACGCCCATCGTAAGTCGGCCCTCTGGACACAAAGCCAGGTACATTACCCAGTGTATCTACAGACCCAACCACCAATGAGTTTTTAGACATCTTTATATTACCGGTCAGATTTGCATATCCTGTGATTCCGTGGTAATTACCGCCATTGGCAACTCCGGCACCACCATTACCACTTGAAAAAACATGCAGCAGATTTGGATTATTTACGGCGCTCAAATCAAATGCACGAGCCTCTACACCATAGTGGCTCGTATCATCGGTAATTCCATATGAGTGATTCTGAGTCAGAATGGACAGATCCGTGTAAGAAGCATCCGAGTCAGGCATCACATCATCAAAACTCGAAGAGGTAATCTTTGCACTTTGGGCCACTCCACGCCCAGTCACGAATGAGTTTCCCCTACCCGCAATCACGGTGGCCATTTCTGTTGCGTGATTATCTATAGTCTCACTTTCCAGACCTGAAGCTACAGTTCTATTCAAGAGATCTATATCATCTTCGTTAAATCTATTTTCTTGTATGGATACGGTTTCTGTGGAGCCATTTAATACAGGAAAAAAATGATGCACCTTATTTACACGATTAGGATTCAAGTTCAAATCGATCACCCTACTCTCAACCGAAGGTGTCAAAGCTCGATTAGTTATGTGTACCACCTCTGGTTTTGGAAGAAGCGCATCAATCACCTTTGACCGATCACCTTCTACAATAATTGTATTCCTATCTGGAAATGTACGGATTACTCTGAGTTCATCCGGCAGATTAAGGTTCGTTCCTGGTCTGGTCACGATTTTAAAAAGGTTTGATTCATCACGAGCCAAATTCAACTTCCATCTATCATCAGCAGTCCAAGCGTGATTCGACGGACTATCTAAAATTCCACTCACAATATGATGATCCTTATCTAGAATCCTCCAGACTTCTAAATCAGGATTTTCTTTTCGAATCAAAGCCAAATCACCTTCAATCAGATAGTATGTATTTGGCTCGACCTGACTAGTAACTTCATTCTTTTTAATAGTGCTCCAGCTGTCAGGCTTTTGCGCGAAAAGCACACTGCACCAAACAAACAGAAGCATACTTAAAACAACACCTCTCATAGGTTTGCCAAATTAGACAAAACACCACATATCATCGATGAAAAAATATTATTCTTCGATTAATGCACATTTTTAATATTAAATATCTCTCATTTTAATTTTTAAGAAAAAAAATTGGATATTTTTTATATCAATCAAAATATTCTTCTGTTTATCAATTGATAATGTTGATAAAAAATAGAATATTGTTTTTATTTCTTAAATCAGAATATTTATATTGGCACTATATGTTTAACCTAATATTATTATGAGAAGATTAAATTATGCGCTATGGAGCGTGCTAGTAATGTTTCTAGCATTCGGTTTCACCTCTTGTACATCTGAGGATGAGCCAACAGCAGATGTGATTTCAGACGAGGTTTTGGCTCAATTTGCTGACCTAGGATTTGATGTGAGTGACATCCAGATGATCAACCATCGAAATCCTATTACTGGAGAATCAAGTAAGCAATATCAGCTGGAGGGCGATATCTTGATTCCCGAAACTCAAATGAGAGATATGCTTAACAGCGACATCTTTCACATTGGTGCTGTGGGTGAGCAGTACCGAACCAACAACCTAGTGAGTAATAACAGAACAATCCGTGTGTTAGGATACACCGGAGGTTCAAACGCACTAGACAACACCATGAGAACAGCTCTTTCTTGGGCTGTTGACAACTACAATGCTCTTAACATTGGGCTAAACTTCACACTTTCTTATGGTACTAATTACAATGCATATGACATTGTGGTTTACCGAGTAAGTGGTGGAGGTGGAGGATCTGCTGGATTCCCTTCAGGTGGCAACCCTTATAAGTGGGTTCAAATCCTGTCTGGAACCAGTAGCTACGGAACCAACACAACTGAGCACGTAATCGGTCACGAGATCGGTCACTGCTTGGGTCTTCGTCACACTGACTACTTCAACAGATCTCTTTCTTGTGGATCTGGTGGAAACGAAGGATCTGGTGGCGTAGGTGCTGTACACATCCCAGGTACTCCAACTGGTTTCGATGCTAATTCACTGATGCTTAGCTGCTTTAGCGCTAACGAAGATGGTGAATTTGGTAACTACGACAGAATAGCTCTTGAGTATCTGTATTAATTACAAATAATTGCCCTCACCAAATGAAAGCCGACTTTTTAGTCGGCTTTTTTTATATCAAATCAACAATGGTTTGGGCTTGGCCATTAAATGTAAATGAGTCATTTATTGCTTTATTCATCATTTCTTTTGCCAGAGGGGCACTTGGAGAAATAACAAAAATGCGTTTTTCATTGTGCACAACTTGTCCTATTGGAGCACTGATGTAAAACCATCCTTTGTTTGTTTGAATCAAACTACCACTCTTTACATGGTCTAGTGATTTTTCAGCATCTATGGACTTTAATGTGGCAAGTTGACTTAAATATAGATCGAGCTGATGGCTAAGCCTATTTCCCTCTTGCATCATCATTTCCCTACCAGTTTCATACTTGTCCCCCATGCTACTTTTGGTTTCAGAAATGGCAGATTCCCTTACAGCAGCCAGCTCCGCTTCTAAGTCCCCAATCTTGCCTTCGAGTAATTTGACACATGTATCATGAACTTCTTTCTTAAATGCTAAATCCATAGATCAAACTTAAGTCTAATAAGCAAAGAACATTAAACTTAAATATTTTGATCGCAATGAATAATGACTTTATTCAGCGAGATTGTCGATTGTCTCTTCTATGTCCTGCTTCACCTTTTCAAACCCATCACCAATTTCAGACATTGCCTCATTTACTTCCGATTTCACACCTTCCCAATTTTCTTTGGTTGCGGCCTTTGTTTTACGAATAGACTCTTCCAATTGAGTCTTCTTTCGCAGAAGGTTTGCCTTTGCTTCTTCCAGCGTTCGTTCTACCGGGCCTTCGTTGATATCCAATTCGTCTTCAACCTTCTCAATGGCATCTTCCACACTAGATTTCATTCTTTCAAGATCAGCAACAATTTCTTGTTTCTGATTCTCAAAATCCTCTTCTGCTCCTTCCTTGGTATTAGAGCAGGCGAATAAGAAAACTAATGTCAGAATTGAAAGTGATTTCAATGTAAGTCTTAAATAGCTGTTTGTAGATCTCATGGTATTTCAATTTTTTCGTTATGCTAACTCAACAAGAAAAAATGTACCAATACGGAAATCGCTTAAAAAAGGCAATAAACAGATACCGCTCTTAAAAATGTTTCTCAAAATGAGAATTACGAAATCAATCTGAGATAAATAGCTAATGGAATTTGGCATTACAGAAGGCATGCACGTACGGCACGATATTCCTATCATCCTCATCATTTCAACTTAAATTCAATATCATGCTTACGTGGACATTAATATTTTTAATAGTGGCGCTGGTCGCTGGCTTATTCGGATTTTCAAAAATTTCACGAGGAGCAGCAGGAATTGCTCGTTTCCTATTCTTCCTTTTCGTTATCCTATTAATCATTTCTTTGATTTCAGATCTATTTACATAGATGACAAATAAGAAAATGAATCGTCTGGGCAAGTTGATTGCGAAATGCTATATGGAATGATATTCCTTCTGTAGCTTTCAACATTCAATGATTTACGACACCTCGTACTCGGATAAAGAAACTACACGGCAAATAGATAAAGCTGTGGGTTCACCCTTTTCTTGGAGAGAGCGCTTACGGATGGGTGGTATTGGATCGAAGCGAATGACTATCCATGCTGTGAGCGAGGAGTACAAAAAGTACATGAATGCCGATCATTATCAATCCACTGCAAACATTGAGTTGAGACCAAAAGGCATCATCTTACACTTCAGGCATAAACTTCAGGCGTACTCATGGGTCATGCCCTTCCAATCATTAACCATCAAATATGAAAACTACTTGCTACTTGAGAGCGATGGAAAGTTTATTCAATTCAATGAACCAGGTAATGAGAAGTTTATAAAAAGGATGATTGATGCTCAGTGCTGATCAGACAAACAATTTAGCTCTCATAATCACCTCACGCTTTACCTTGTAAAACTCTTGGTGGATATCAAATGGTCGCTCACCATTTGGCTCAAGGTGTACGTATGTACCATCCTCCTTCATCTCATAGGTGTTCACATTGTCCTTGAGATTATAAGCCAAAATATTAATAGCCTGCTGCTTTAATAGTGGGTCACTAATGATAAAAAGTGATTCCAACCTGCGATCAAAAGAACGAACCATCATGTCTGCACTTCCACAATAAACTTTCGGGTCATTGTCATTGTGAAAGTAGAATATCCTCGAATGCTCCAGGTACTCTCCTACAATAGAGCGCACAAGTATATTTTCACTCAGGCCTTCTCTTCCCGGACGCAGGCAGCAAATACCCCGCACTATCAGCTTGATTGGCACTCCGGCTTTCGAAGCGCTATACAAAGACTCGATTGCATCTTTATCCTGCAAAGAATTGATTTTAATCACAATCCCACTTGGTTTTCCAGCTAATGCATTCTCCTTCTCATTATTGATCAATGCAATCAGGTCCCGTCTCATATGAGTAGGCGCAGTGATCAGATTGTCATAATCCTCCGGCATAGAATGGCCGGTGATTACATTAAAGAATTCTTGCACATCATTTACATAAGACTCATCTGAGGTAAGCAGGCTTATATCCGTGTACAACTTAGCGGTGGACTCATTGTAATTACCGCTACCCATATGCACATAGCGGGTCACTTTCTCTTTCTCCTTGCGAACGATCAATAACAGCTTGGTATGTGTTTTAAGCGAGCCTACACCGTATATCACAAAGCATCCTGCCTTTTGAAGCCTCTGAGCCTGCTTCATGTTATTTTCCTCATCGAAACGTGCTTTCACCTCAAAGAGTACCGAAACGTGCTTCCCGTTTTCAGCTGCTTTTAACAGAGCCTCTACCACTCTGCTATTTTTGGCTAGACGATAGATGGTGAGCTTTATGGATAGCACATGTGGATCTTCTGCCGCCTGATCCAGCAAGTCTAACAAAGGCTCAATGGTATTGTAAGGATGGTGCAACAGGATATCTCTGTCTTTCAGGATTTTGAACATATCCTGATGTTCCAAGTCACTCATACTTATAGGTGGGGCCGGCTTAGGACGTACCGGAAGAAACGAAACAAAATCTTCGTGATTTACAATCTGCCATAGGCAAGTAAAGTCAATCAGAGAGCCGTCTGGGGTAATGTTTACATTCTCGTTTCCAATCTCGTATCGTTTTTTCAGCTGCTTTATCAGCCAAGGATCAGCGCCTTCCTGCACTTCCATTCTCACCACTCTGCCAGTCTTTCGGGTCTTGAGCTTCTTCTTCATCTCCTCCAGAAAGTTTGCCTCGATATCTTCAGATTCCTCCAACGTGAAGTCTCCGTTTCGAGTCACACGAAATATCGAGCTGGAAATGATTTCAACATTTTTGAAGATGCGATCCATGTGCTGTTGCACAATCTTTTCGATCGGCACAAAAGTTACCTTGTCCTTTTCATTGATCTCAAAAAAACGCGGCAGGTTTTGAGGCAGCTGAATGAAAGACATCTTCTTCTTTTCCCTTGACTTTACCGCCTTAGTTACCACCCCGAAAATCAGGATGTTGTTCATCAGGATAGGGAAAGAGTGGTATGGGTCAAAAACCATCGGAGTGAGCATCGGAAAAATGGTTTTTTCAAAATACCTACTCGCTGATTTTTGTTGTTTCTCGCTTAGCTCTTCGTATCCCCTGATGTCAAAGTTGTGCTTTTTAAAACCCGGTTTGAGATCAATAAAAAGTTGATTCTGCTGCTTCCCGAACTCCTTCAAGCCAGACAGCAATTCATTTTTAAAGGGGATCGCCTGGAGGCCGGAATAGTCCACCCGATCGTTCCCATAATCCAGGTAATTGTACAAACTACCTACTCGAATCATGTTAAACTCATCCGCATTGCTGGACGTGATGGCCAGAAACTTGAGCTTTTCGAACAAATTTCGCTTCTCCTTTCGCGCCTGATCAAGCACACGATGATTGAACTGCAGCCAGCTCAAATCCCGACTGATCAAGTCGCTATTACTGATGAGGTCGTTCGTAGTGTGCATTTGAATACGATATTGTACAAAATAAGCCTGCCCTACCACATGCAGAACAGGCTTAATATTATCTTAAAATTGAAAATTTAAATAATATTCATCTCGGAAAGTACGCCATTGGTTTTGCTTACTGCCGCAGCACTTTCTTCCAGTTTTGCTTTCTCAGCATTATCCAGCTCTATCTCCACGATCTGCTCAATACCATTTCTTCCTATGATAGCTGGCACTCCAATAGACAGATCATTCAATCCATACTCCCCTTCTAGCAGGCATGAACATGGGAACATTTTCTTAGTGTCGCACGCGATGGCTTGTACCATTGCAGATACAGCAGCACCCGGTGCATACCAAGCAGAAGTACCTAATAGTTTCGTCAAAGTAGCACCTCCCACTTTGGTTTCTTCCAGCACGTAGTTTAGTTTGTCTTTACTCAAAAACTTAGAAACAGGGACACTATTTCTAGTTGCCAATCTGGTCAAAGGAATCATGCCGGTATCGCTGTGTCCACCAATCACCATTCCATCCACATCTGAAGCAGGGCAGTCTAATGCTTCTGACAATCTGTACTTAAACCTCGCAGAATCAAGTGCGCCACCCATACCTATGATTCGATGCTTAGGAAGACCCAGTGCTTTGTGAGCAAGATAAGTCATCGTATCCATTGGATTTGATACCACAATGATGATCACATTTGGTGAGTGCTTGATCAAATTCTCAGCTACTGACTTTACAATTCCGGCATTGGTAGAGATTAGCTCTTCACGAGTCATACCTGGCTTACGAGGGATACCTGAAGTGATAACCGCTACGTCACTATTGGCTGTTTTCGTGTAGTCGTTGGTAGTACCGGTGATCTTTGTATCAAAGCTGTTTAATGATGCCGTTTGCATCAAATCCATGGCCTTACCTTCAGCAAAACCTTCTTTAATATCTATGAGTACAACTTCCGCTGCGAAATCTTTGATTGCGATGTATTCGGCACAACTTGCACCTACGGCTCCAGCGCCTACTACGGTTACCTTCATGATCTATTTTAGTTTTATGAATTGAGATAAATTTTTTCAAGCGCAAAAGTAGTGATTAGGCAGGAGAAAAGGACGTTTCAGACGGTTGAATTAGGATTGTGATTTCTTCCAGATTTCTAAGCTTAGCCGGTCCGTAATAGTCTCAAATAGCTACATGTAGATCGTTATTCATCAACTCCTGCAAACAAGCCCCGATCCAATCCTGGAATGACGTTGAGTGCGTTTTGATAGTATATCTTTTTGAGTACACTGTCAGGCAGGTCTAACCCGTACATTTTCCAGTGAGCGTGACGTTTCCGGTAATAATCAAAATATTCGTCGGTTGTCTCCAGTATTCGGAAGTAAGTATAGTACTCTTCCATTTTGTAGGTATCCTTCCCCATCATCACCCGATCCTGATATTGAATCATAAACTTACGGGCAAACCGAGGTTGTCTTCCAAGTTCAGCGATTACTGCTCCAAGTTCAGTGTAAACGTTTGGTAATTCGTCAAATAGAGCTCCCAGCCTTGCCAAGTCATTGCCAAACCATCCTAAGTGTGCATTGATGAATTTAGTATTTGGGTGCTTTCGAAACACATTGTGCTGCTCAGCCATGACATCCTCAAACGATGGATACTTTTTAGGGTCTCTATAGCGTGAGGGAAACTGCTTCAGCTCTAGCCACCTTTCATTATATCGATCCTTTGGATTCCAGAAAGAGTTTGGCTCTCCGGAGTGAATCAGGACAGGAATGCCTAGTTCACCACACTTGAACCAAATGGCATCCAGTCGCGGATCATTTACAGCTATGCGATTGCCTTGATTGTCTTTATCCGTAAGACCAAGGCCCTTATACACCTTTAGTCCTTTCACCCCATTTGCTACGGCCTCTTCTAACATCCGAACTGGTTCCTCAGGCCAGCCTTCATCATCCAGATTTTCAAAATTGATGTTCAGAAAAACAGCGAAACGATTGCCAAAATGTTTGTTCACATTTTCTAAAGACCATTCCAGAAACTTGCCCCTGAATCCACTGAGATTGACCATCACAGCCATATTGAGGGAGTCCATTTCCACCACAAGCTTCTCCAAATCCTGTACTGGCATGAACCACTGATGGTTGTGGACATCAATAAATGGATACTTGGCTCTTTTGAGTAGCGTCTCGGGGACTTTGAGTGAAGAGACGGGTTCATAAACTTCTATGTCCATCACATTAAGTCGGTACTGAATCTTACCAATGAGCCAATAGGTAAGCCCAAGGAAAATTAGTATCGCCAACCCACCAAGTATCCACTTTTTCATTCCAGACTATTGCTGGATTGGAACAGCTACTAAATAATTATCCCAATCAATGTTCATCCAGACGGCTGTAGAATCACTTGAAAAGCTGATAGTCAGCTGCTCTGTAATCTGATCTTTGTAAGTGACTTGTGCCTGAATTTTAGCTACATCAAGCTCATAATCGGGTTCTGCCACAGCAAAGAAAACATCAAGCTCGGAGTTTAAAGAAATCTCAAATACATCGGGACCGGGCACAGCATACATTCTGTACCTACCTGCATCTACCGGCTCCCCGCCAAAGATTACATCATCGCTAAACTCAATCTCCGTGGCATTATTCGCGCCCAACCTCCAGTAAACACCGTATGGCTGTAAAGCTCCATCCTCTTTTTCACCAAAAATCAGCCGATCTTTTTTAAATGGGCGACTGTAGTCTACAGTGATTTCTAATCCATCGGCATTGTAGCTAACAGAGTCCGGGGGGCTCACCGGTTCTGCAATAAATATTACATAGAGTACATAAAGTACAAAAATGACGATCAGGGCCAGCAGGCCTAACAATATTTTTTTAATCATGATTGACAGCTTTTTAGGTTGATTAAATATACTTCAATCTAACTCCAAAACTTCAATTAGGGGAACTTGAAACCTTCAAGTTGGTTTTGAATCTTAAGGAGTCGTCCTTAATTGACTAAATCCTTGTAAGTCTTACCATCCCATACCTGACACCTAATCGCATTTCGCAATACGCGAGGCTTAAACAATGGCTTGCCCATCAGGATTCTTCCACACTCCTGAATTCCCTCTATAATAGATGGGTGTGGGTGTATGAGTTCAGCCAGTTCCTTGATACTACGATCTTGAGAAATAAGCAAAGCAACAGCCTGTATGGCACTAGAAGCATGTTCACCAACCACTCTCATACCAAGAATCTGCATGTCATCATCGTTCGTCACTAGCACTTTGATGAATCCTTCGGTGTTTCTCATTGCAGTAGCCCTGGAAATGGTTTCATAATTCAAGCTCACTGTTTTATACTGCAGTCCTGCTTGTTTTGCCTGTATTTCGTTCATCCCCACACCAGCAACTTCAGGATCAAGGAACATGATGGTTGAGATGTTTTTATAGATTAGTGGCTGCTCAGGTTTTCCGAAAATTCGCTCCACTGCATACCGCCCCTCCAACTCCCCTACGTTTACTAGTGAAATATCTGCAGTGATATCACCAACAGCATAGATATTGGATACAGAAGTTTGAGTAAGATCGTCTTTGATACCTCTATTATCTACCTCCACACCGAGGCTTTCATCAAGCAGCTGATCATACTGTGGCACACGACCAATAGAAATCAAACCTTTTTCAACACGGAAGCTTTCTTTTCTTCCATCGTTATACTCAAGAATATAGACTACCTCGTCTTCGTCTACCTTCATTTCAATGAGTTGTGAATTGCGATGGATAAGTACACCCTTTTCTTCCAGGTTTTTCTCAATCACCTTAACCACATCCTCATCCTCGAAAGGAAGGATACGATCACCTTTATCGATCAAATGAACTTTTGTGTGGCCAAAATTTGAAAAAATAGTTGCAAACTCACACCCGATGACCCCAGCACCTACGATCACGATGGATTTAGGGAATTTGGTCAGATTACTAAGTCCGTCGGAAGTGAAAACAATTTTTTCATCTATTGGGAGGTGAGGAAGTTTACGTGGCACACTGCCAGTAGCAAGCACAATAAAATCAGCTTCCAACGTCTGATCATGCCCATTCCCTGTTACCTCCACTGTGTTTTTACCACTTACTTTTCCCACACCATGTATGTACTCGAACAGTTCATTTTCCAATCCAAGATTGATATTTTCCATATGGTGAGTAAGCAGGCTTACCCGCTGCTCCACCGCTTGAGCCACTTCGTATTTTACTTTTTCGAAACTAAATTCAGTGCTCCCAACATTTAGGGCATTCCCGTGGAGGTTGATCATACGCGCCTCTCTGGATATTTCCCACCAGGTCTTACTCCAGAGTGCTCCCTGGTGGATTCCTGCTCCTCCCAGTTTGTCTTTTTCAATAAGTGCAACACGTTTTCCGAAATCGATGGCCCTCATAGCAGCTGCATATCCTGCCGGACCACCGCCGATGACACAGATGTCAAATTTCTTCATTTGGCTAGGCGATTGTTTGCATAAAGATAAGGATTTGATTGATTCAATCAATCAGAAGAAATACGGAGGGCCCAGGCATGAAAACAAAAAGGGTGAAGAATCAGATTGATCTTCACCCTTTTAATACTGCAACTGCCGTAGCAACTGCAATATTTCAAACTACTGTTCGGAACCCCTTCGGATGCGTCTTCGAGAGTTGCCTCTGCGATCGCTTTTCCTCAACAGTCATTCAAACTTCGCTGACCCAAGCCAAACTTAAAATCAACTTCCCTTTGTCTGACTGGAAACTTACGTTTCAGTTTCCTATCCCTTGTTTGATGATACTAATGTAGAGTATAATTTTACATCTCCAAAGAATGTAACTATCTAGTTTTCAACAAGTTTTCCTTCACTTTTCCACGGGTTTATCCACATTATTTTAAAACCCCTTTCTCCAGCTTAGCAGACATCAATTCTTTAATCTCTGGAATGCTTTCATATAGCTGCTCATACGATTCGGTGATAAAATACTCCGTCTGAAATACATCTTTCCTGTAGGGTGTCTCCAACATATGTTCTATACTGAAGGCATGCTTGGGTGGCTCGTCACTCAAAGAGAACTTCGTCTCGCCGGCAGATGAGAGAATCCCAGCACCATAAATTCTCAGGCCTTCAGTTTCCTGAATCAATCCAAACTCCACCGTAAACCAATAAACACGGGAAAGAAGCTGGATCGCGTGATCATTGCCCACATAACCAAGCCCAATCTTACTGAGCTCCTCCAGAAAATTGACGAAATGCTGATTAGTGAGCAATGGAACATGAGCAAACACATCGTGAAACATATCCGGTTCTTCCAGGTAATCGAGTTCCTTCATCTTCCTCAACCAGGTAGTGGCCGGGAAGCGTTTATTCGCCATCAGCTCAAAGAACGTATAATCCGGCACAATGCCTGGCACCACAGCCAGCTGCCAGCCGGTGGTCTCCTTCAGTATCTTATTGGTCTCATCAAAATTTGGAATGAGGCCAGTTTCAAAATCAGCAATCTTCAGCCCCTCCTTATAAGCATCACAAGCGTGGGTTGGAAATTGTTTCATTTGACGATCAAAGAGGATCTTCCAAACCTCAAAATCCTCTTTCGTATAACTTTCGTAAATCTGCTTCATCCTAGTTAGTGGTCATTCCATTTAATAAATTCAATTTTTCTATCAGCTTACTGGCGTCTGGAAAGTCTAGTGTCTGCTGACCATCAGAAAAGGCCTCCTCAGGTCGGCAATGCGTTTCAAAGATCACACCGTCCGCGCCTGCAACGGTAGCAGCCATGGCCACTGCACCTACATGGTCACGAATTCCAATCCCGTGAGAGGGGTCAGCGATAACAGGAAGGTGCGATTTTTCTTTTAAAATGGGTATTGCATTTATGTCGAAGGTATTTCTAGACGCTTTTTCATAGGTCCGAATCCCGCGCTCGCAAAGGAGCAATCGCTCATTCCCTCCTGAAAACACATATTCTGCGCTATACAACAGTTCATCTATCGTACCGGAGATACCTCGCTTTATCATAACCGGCTTATCTACCCTACCAAGTTCATCTAGCAAATTGTAGTTCTGAGTATTTCTGGCTCCTACCTGAAACATATCTACATAGTCATACATCTCCTCTATCTGAGATACCTGCATGACTTCCGACACGATCTTGATCCCATTTTCCTTTGCCAGCTTATGCCACAGCTTCAATCCATCAATGCCGAGTCCTCGGAATGAGTATGGTGAACTTCTGGGCTTATAAACTCCGCCACGCATAATCTTTACATTATTTGATTTCAGGAAGTTGATGGTGTCCATAATGTTTTCTTCGCCCTCTATGCTGCAAGGGCCGGCCATGAGGGCAAAATGGCCTCCTCCGATTTTTACATCATCTCCAAGATCAATGACCGTCGGGTTCACCTTCCATTTCGCAGAAACCAATTTATAGTCATCTGAAACTACATGAATATCTTTGATCCCTTTCAGATGTCCAATTTTCCGAATATCAAACTGCTTCTTCCCTGTTCCAATCAGGTAACTTCCGTACTGTGTCTGAACATGAGTGGTTTTGTACTTTAAAGACTTTAGCTCCTCTTCTACTAAGGCCAACACCTCACCGTTTACTCCATTTTCAAGTTGTATGATCATTGTTACCCTTTTATGTTTTTAACAAATTGTTTAATCCCAGCCTCAGAAGCATCACCTTTCAGTTGGCGAATGAAGGCACTTCCGATAATGGCTCCATCTGCAAATTCACAGGCTGCATCAAATGTCTCTTTGTCTGAAATTCCAAACCCGACAAGCCTCTTATTTCTTAGTTCCATTTCTTTTATTCTTTTATAATACTCCAGCTGACCATCCTGCACTCCAGTCTTGACACCCGTGATACTCGAAGATGAAACCATATAAATGAAACCTCCTGAATGTTGATCTATCTGTCTGATCCGATCATCAGAAGTGTTTGGACTAATCAGAAAAATATTGTGAAGGCCTTTGGCCTGAAACTGACTTTGATAGCTTTCTAAATATTCCTGCATAGGTAGGTCAGGTACAATTACACCGTCTACTCCAACCTCCGCACATTTATCGCAGAATCGTTGGATCCCAAATTGGATAATCGGATTGATGTATCCCATCAAAAGCACCGGAATAGAAACTTCGTTTCGTAAATTTTCTAGCTGCTCGAAAAGTTTTTGAATTGTCATCCCATTTTCAAGTGCAGTTTGCGAGCTGTCTTGAATGGTAGGGCCATCTGCCACAGGATCACTAAAAGGCATGCCTATTTCCAACATATCGGCTCCTGCCTCTTCCAGCGCTTTTGCGATTCGCACCGTATCATCAACAGAAGGGAATCCTGCGGTAAAATAGATATTGAGGATATCCTTTCGCTCTTCAAAAATCTGATCTATTCGATTTTGCATGGTCAGTACTTTCCCCATTTGATGTATGTTTCTAAATCTTTGTCTCCACGACCTGACAGGTTAATAACGACAACCTCATCTTTGTCAAACTTCCTATTTCCCAATATAGCCAATGCATGTGCTGACTCTATCGCGGGGATAATTCCTTCCAATTTGCTTAGCTCCACACCCGCTATCATCGCTTCCTCATCCGTGATCGAGTAAAACTCTGCTCTCCTCGTATCAGCAAGGTGGGCATGCATCGGGCCAATACCTGGATAATCCAACCCCGCAGAAATACTGTAAGGTTCTACTACTTGCCCATCATTAGTTTGCATGAGTAGCGTTTTGCTTCCATGCAACACACCTGGTTTACCCAATGCGGTTGTTGCTGCAGATTTACCTGTTTGCAAGCCTTGCCCTGCTGCCTCAGCTGCGATCAGGTTGACTGATTCATCTTCCAGGAAATGATAAAAGGCTCCTGCTGCATTGCTACCCCCACCCACACAAGCAATGACATGATCAGGGGCATTTCTTCCTTCAGATTCCTGCAATTGATTTTGTATTTCAGCACTGATAACTGACTGGAACCTTGCCACCATATCAGGATATGGGTGAGGACCCACAACAGACCCTATGATATAATGTGTGTCGGTTGGATTGTTGATCCAGTGACGCATCGCCTCATTGGTTGCATCTTTCAATGTTTTGCTACCGGAAACCGCAGGCATTACTTCAGCACCCAGAATCTTCATCCGCTCCACATTTGGCCGTTGACGAGCCATGTCAATTCCCCCCATATAAACCACACACTCCATACCCATCAATGCACATACGGTGGCAGTTGCTACACCATGCTGACCGGCACCAGTTTCAGCAATGATCTTTGACTTACCAAGTCGTTTAGCAAGCAAAATCTGACCTATGGTATTGTTGACTTTATGTGCACCGGTGTGACACAAATCCTCCCTTTTCAGGTAAATTTTGGTCTTATATTTTTCAGAAAGACGAGAAGCAAAATACAAGGGCGTGGGTCTACCTACATAGGTCTTAAGCAGTTCATTAAACTCATTCTGAAAATCTTCGGACTCAATGATCTTGAGGTAGTTGATTCGCAACTCCTCTACATTGGGATACAGCATCTCCGGAATGTAGGCACCTCCAAACTTTCCATAGAATCCTCGCTCATCTACACTAAAACTGCTCATAAAACTTCCTTTAGTGATTTTACCATTTCGAGATCCTTAAGGCCTGGCTCTAGTTCAAATCGACTATTTACATCCACGCCCACCAGCTTTTCTATCTCCATTGCCTTGATTTTCTCAATATCACTCAGTTGCACACCCCCACTTAAAAGGAAAGGAACGGATAGATTGTAAGTACGCAGAATGTTCCAATCGAAGTGACGTCCTGATCCGCCATAGTTAATGGAAGCGGTATCGAACAGGAAGTAGTCTGCTATTCCTTCGTACTTTTTCGCTACAAATGGGACGGTATCCATTACTCGAAACACCTTGATTATTTTCAATCCCTTCGATTTTAATTGCTTAGCAAAATCTAAATCTTCATCGCCATGAAGCTGTATATATTCGATCCCGTATCGATCAGAGAGTTTGACGATTTTCTCAATGGTTTCATTCACAAATACGCCAACCTTTCGAATACTAATTGGAATTCTCATGATAAAATCCTCATCCATCTCATCCACATATCGAGGTGATTTTGGGTAGAAGATAAATCCAATGAAATCGGGATGCAGATCGATAAGTCCTCGAATGTTTTCGGGATCTTTCATTCCGCACACTTTCAGCTTTAGATCTTTCATATCAGTTGCTTTATAAATTCTTTAGCGGCCTTTTCCGGGCGGCCACTTTGCATAAATGTCTCACCAATTAAGAAGCCCTCAAACCCAAGTTTTTTGAGTTTATTAACCGTTTCAGGATTTGACAATCCACTTTCGGTCACTTTCACAAATTCATTAGGGATTTTATCGACCAGGTTGATGGAGTTCTGCACATCGGTCTTGAATGTTTTCAGATCACGATTATTCACTCCAACTAAATTCACCTTATCCGTCAGGCTTCTCTTTAGTTCATCTTCATTATGAACTTCCAAAAGAACTTCCATCCCCAGGCTTTGTGCCAGTTCTCCCAGACTTTCTATTTCCTTCTTTTCCAAAACTGCTGCAATGAGAAGAATCACATCAGCTCCCAGGGATTTAGCTTCAATCACCTGGTACTCATCTATCATGAAATCCTTCCGTAGAATTGGACAAAAATTGAAAGCTCTGGCCACTTTGAGGTCTTCTGACGTTCCACCGAAATACTCCTTGTCCGTCAAAACCGAAAGGCCAGAAGCACCCGCCTGCATGTATCCTATAGAAGTTCGCTCCACCGATACGTGCGCATTTATGATGCCTTTTGAAGGTGACTTCCGTTTGATCTCAGCGATCACGCCCGACTTATCCGGTCGTTGCAAATACTTTTTTAACGAAACGGGCTGTCCCTCAAAATAGGCACTCTTTTCCAGAAGTTTAACAGGATAAAGCTCCTTGCTGGCTGCTACTTCTTTTCGCTTATTGGCTACTATTTCTGAAAGGATATCCATTAACTATTTACACTTAAAAAATTCTTGAATGATTGTAGGGCTTTTCCGGAAGCAAGTGATTCCCTGGCTTCAGCAATTCCCTCTGAAAAAGATGACTGTTTGACGGTAGAGATAGCCAGGCCAGCATTGGCCAGCACCGACTGACATTGAGCCTCACTTCCCTTACCTTTTAAAATTTGGATAAAGATTGCTGCTGCATCTTTGATGGTTTCACCTCCATGTAGATCTTCTTGTTTAAAACTCGTAAGTCCAATCTGATTTGCTGAAACCAAGGCCTCCTCCCTGTTCGAAATCAATTTAAAATCACTCGTCAGGGAAATTTCATCGTACCCATCCAATGAATGAACTATAGAGAAATTCTTAGAGGTGTTCTGATACAAGTAGCCATAAAGCCTCGCTAGCTCCAAGCTGAATACTCCAACCAATTGATTTGGTGGAAATGCAGGGTTCACCATCGGTCCGAGCATATTGAAAAAGGTTTTTACCCCAAGCTCCTTTCGAATAGGTGCCACATTCTTCATGGCTGGATGAAACAGGGGCGCATGCATGAAGCAGATTCCTGACTCATCCATCGATCGCTTCATTTGATCCGGATCACCTGAGAATGTTACCCCGAGATATTCGAGCACATTCGAGGAACCACTCACTGAAGAGACTCCATAGTTTCCATGCTTGGCCACATGGACACCAGCTCCGGCTACCACAAATGACGAAATGGTAGAGATATTAAAGGTATTCTTGCCATCTCCTCCGGTACCGCACACATCGATGGCGTTGTACCCTTCCAAATCAACAGGATTACATAGCTCCAACATCGCATCACGAAAGCCTTCCAGCTCCTCTACACGAATCGCCCTCATCAGGTAGACTGTCAGGAATGATGCAATCTGACTATTGTTATACTGCCCTGTTGCAAGCCCAGTAAGGACCTCCTTAGCCTCTTCACGTGAGAGGGTTTGGTTATTTATTAAACGATTGAGTATATCCTTCATAGCGACAACCAGTTTTGGATTAGCTTTTTTCCATGTTCTGTCATGATTGATTCAGGGTGAAACTGAACCCCTCTGACATTGTATTGCTTGTGTCGAACAGACATAATGTTTCCATTCTCAGCTTCGCTTGTTACTGCCAATATATCAGGAAGACTGTCCTTTGCCACCACCCAGGAATGATACCTGCAAACATTGAATGTAGAAGGAAGTCCTTCGAAAAGTAGGTCTTGTGCTTTTAGTGTGATTGGAGTCACCATTCCATGATAAACCTGAGGAAGGTTGAAAAGCTTTCCACCAAAAACTTCAGCTATACCCTGATGTCCTAAGCAAACACCTAAGATATTTTTGGTTGGTGCATACTTCTCAATAACCTGCGGCATGAGCCCTGCATCTTTTGGGAGACCCGGACCCGGCGAAAGTAGGATGTGACTAAAAGGCTCTACTTCACTTAGTTCAAATTTGTCATTGCGCATTATCTGCATTGACTCCTCATACCCTAGTTCTCTCAAAATATGAACCAGGTTGTAGGTGAACGAATCGTAATTATCTATTACCAATACCTTTTTCATAATCGCTCAGCTTCTTTTATTGCATGTTCCAATGCTCCAATCTTATTGAAAACCTCCTGAAGCTCATTTTCAGGTTTCGATTGGGCTACAATTCCTGCCCCTGCTTGGAATTTTAGCCTGTTGTTTTTACTCATAAAGCTCCTGATCATAATGGCATGATTGAAGTTTCCATTAAAATCCATAAATCCGACAGCACCGCCATAAAAGCCACGAGGTGTATTTTCATTTTCTTCGATGATCTCCATCGCACGTATCTTGGGTGCCCCTGATAAAGTGCCTGCTGGAAAAGTCTCAGCCACGATATCCATAAATGAGGCATCAGATTTCATCTCACCAGTTACCTTGGATACCAGGTGAATGACGTGCGAGTAATATTGTACCTCTTTGTAGGTTTCCACTTTTACATTATTACAACTGTGGCTTAGGTCATTACGCGCCAGATCCACTAGCATTACATGCTCAGAATTTTCCTTGGGATCATTTAGAAGCTCTTCTGCCAATTCAAAATCAGCCTTATCATTACCTGTTCGCTTGAAAGTCCCGGCTATCGGATGAATCTCCGCCTTCCTGTCTTTCAGGACGATTTGTGCTTCCGGGGATGAACCAAAAATCCTAAAGCTGCCATAATCAAAATAAAACAGGTATGGTGAGGGATTAACCGATCGAAGCGTACGATAGACCTGAAAGTCATCCCCTTGATACGGTACTTGAAAATTTCTGGACAAGACGACCTGAAACACATCTCCAACGTGACAGTGATGAATTCCTTTCTTCACAGATTCCAGGTATTCCTCGTCTGTCTTATTTGAAACTTTATCACCCGTAACCTTGAATGGGTATCCCGGAATATTACGCTGCTGAATCAAAGAGACCACCTCATCGAACAAGCCGTCATCTTTCTTATTTACATATGATTCAATAATGTGACACTCATTTTTAAAATGATCTAGAGCGATGATAAACTGAAACAAATGATACTGTACAATTGGAATTGAACGGTCTGTCTCTTTTAACTTCAGATCTCCGAACTCCGCTTTTGCATCATAATTGAAATAGCCAAACAGGCCGGATCGGATATAGCCATTGTCAGCAATTTTTGTTTGAAAAGATTTAGTAAAATCACTGATCTCATTTTTTAAATTAGTTAGTGGATATTGCTCAGGGGCTGTTCCGGGCATACGCTTCTCAACATCTCCATTCTCCACTTTTATATGGGCCATAGGAGAACAGCAGATATATGAAAAGCTGTTTTCAGCACCATGATAGTCTGAACTCTCCAATAAAAAGGAATTGGCGAAGCGATCGCGTAACTTAAGGTAGATACTTACCGGAGTAATAGTATCCGCCAAAATGGTACGTTCACGGGTCTTTATTTCTATTTTACTCATTGGTATAAACAAAAAAAACCCTGACGAAACTGTCAGGGTTTAGGTATATTTTTAAACACAGCAGTAGCTCGTCAACAATCAGGATTGTCGATATGCCACCACCAATATTTGTTTGTCATCATCATTACGATCGCTAAGCTAATTGCATTTGTAATTAAAATGCAAGGCTCTTTCAAAATTTATAAACTATTTTTAATCCGCTGGTGTAAGTGCATCCCTCGATTAAGGTTTTTAAACTAAATTTCCGCCATGTTATCGCATGAAGAACAAATAAGCATTTTAGCACATCTATCTAAGGCAGACAATGTAGTGGCTGAGGAAGAATATAGATTAATCATGTTTATCGCAGATGGACTTGGCGTTTCTGAGGAAAAAACATCAGAACTTATAAACAACCCTCGTCCAATTCCTAAACTTAAGGATCTACCACCCGATGAGAAATTCAACTATTTGTTCAACATCATCAGAATGATGAAGGCAGATGGCAAGGTACACTCGAATGAAATCAAATTTTGTGAAAAGCTCGCTTTGAATCTTGGATACAAGCCAGGGGTGATTGCTGATCTTTCAGCATATATCTATAAAGACCCAAGCATTAATTCTAACAGGAACTTCTTAAGATCAGTGGCTGATCAGCACCTGATACCGATGGATGAACGGAACGAAGGGTAAACTTTCCATATTTTTTGCTTTTTTATGGTTTACAATTCAGGCTCAAAACGAACCTGATCAGGTAAGCTATGCTGTTCAAAAAACAGATGGCTTCATAGAACTCGATGGACGTCTGGATGAAGATGTGTGGCAAACCCTCCCCAGAGGAGGTGGATTTGTCCAGATATTTCCTACGGATGATCAGCTAGCCAAGGACAGTACTCAGTTTATGATCACCTACACAGATAATTCCATCATTATTGGGATCATCTGTTATGATCAACTGGAAGGGGGTTACATATCTACAACCCTTCGAAGAGATTTTAACTGGGGATCCAATGATAATGTAGCAGTTTATATAGATCCATATAATGACAAAACCAATGGGTTTTCCTTTCAGGTCACTCCCAACAATGTGCAGCGAGAAGGGCTGGTTCTACTTGGCGGTGACGTAAGAGACGACTGGGATAACAAATGGTATAGCGCGGTTCATCAAGGTGACGGCTTTTGGTCAGCTGAGCTTTCTATTCCATTTAAAACGATAAGGTACAACAACGATCCTCAATGGAATATTCAAGTTTTAAGGAACAACCTAAAGCGAAATGAACAAAGTGCATGGATTCAGGTACCGCAGGGATACCGTCCCAGCAATATGACCTTCTCAGGTAAAATGCTGTGGGATACTCCTCCAAAATCAGCCGGCCCCAACATGACGGTCATACCCTATGTAGCCTCGAGTGCTGGCAAAGATCATGCAGCTGGTGAATCTACTGAGTATAAACTGGATGCAGGTTTTGACGCAAAAATTGCAGTTTCCAGCTCGCTAAACCTGGATCTAACTTTTAATCCAGACTTTAGTCAGGTAGAGGTTGATCAGCAAGTGACTAACCTTCAACGTTTTGAAATCTTTTTCCCTGAGCGGAGGCAATTCTTTTTGGAAAATCAGGACTTGTTTGCTGATGGAGGTTTTGGCCGATCCAGACCATTTTTCTCACGGAGAATTGGAATCCAGGGGTCTGGGGATACCAGAAGGAATGTACCCATCATTGCCGGTGGTAGACTCAGTGGGAAAATCGGGAGTAAATGGAGAGTAGGTGCTCTCAACATGGTGACAAATAGAGATGAAACGAAGGATGAAATTTCACCAGCTCAAAACTATTCTGTAGCTGTACTTGAACGTCAGATTTTTCAGCGCTCAAGACTCAGTGCCATATTCGTAGGAAGAAATAACCTGGGCAATGCGGCAGTAGAATATGACTCAACCACTCTAGCAGAGACTGGACAGTTGAGAGACTTTGAAGGTAATGAGCTTTCACCCAGTGATACCTTAATTACGCTAAGTGAGTACAACTATGTGTATGGATTGGATTACAACCTGGCAACTGTAGATAATACATGGGAGGGTGACTTTTTCTATCACCGATCAGCTGATCCAAATGTGAGCGCTGATGGAAAGTACGCCACAGGAGCATTTCTTCGCTATCAAAAACCTGAGTTTGGAATTCGAACAAACTTTCAACGTATTGGTGAAAATCACAATGCTGAAGTGGGATTTGTTCCTAGACCCGGAGTGACTAATTATGGCATTGGCTCAGAATATAATTTCTTTACTGCTGACGGAAAAGCAATACAGAGGCACGGTCCTAGATTGAACTTTGGAGGGGTATTGACTAACGAATGGGACAGGTTGGACAATGATGGAGGATTTGAGTACGGGTTTTCATTTTTGAATACCTCATACTTAGAAGTTGGTGCAAACTGGAACTTCGTGTCCCTAACTTCGTCATTTGACCCATCCGGGTCAGATGGGTTGGAACTGGAAGCAAACACCACTCATGATTGGTACAGATACAGAATATTCTACCGTACTGATAGGCGAAAAAATTTCATCTTTAGAGCGTTTGTTGGCAATGGTGGCTTCTTTAATGGCAAACGATTCAATGCCGAGTTGGGGCTTACATTTAGGTTACCACCAATTATGCAGGTGGAGTTAAATGGTGAGTACAATAAAATCAACCTTCCTGATCCTTATAGTGATGCAAATCTCTACCTGATCGGCCCGAGGATTGATCTAACTTTGAGTAACAACATCTTCTTTACCACTTTCATTCAGTACAATTCGCAGCAGGAAAATCTAGGTCATAATTCAAGATTTCAATGGAGGTTCAAGCCCGTGTCGGATATATTTCTGGTGTACACAGATAATTATGTTACTGATGGATTTCAGACTAGAAATAGAGCCATCATTTTCAAAATCAACTATTGGCTAAACCTCTAGGCAGCCTGAGCCAGGCCTGACTCTCTCATCTTTTTGATACGTGGATTCATAACCGCAAACCATAATGGAGGAATGGTTGCCAGTATCATCATGCCTGGATAGCCCGTAGGCATCTGAGGACTTTCATCAATATGACGAAGGATTTGATACTTTCTACTTGCTATGTAGTGATGATCAGAATGACGTGATAGCTCAAACAAAATAATGCGACCAATTTTGTGGTCTGAATTCCATGAGTGATGTGGCATCACACGCTCATAAGCATCTCCTTTCTTGTCCCTCTCCAGTCCATAGTGTTCGATGTAGTTGACCGTCTCCAGCAGCAGGAATCCCATCACAGCAGCTAATATGAAATAGCCCATCACAGTCCATCCAAATAAAAATCCAATACCTAATGTAAACGCCACCTGAATAAGTTGAAATTGAATCATTTCATTGCTTATTGAAAAAGACGACTTTCCTTTTTTAGCAAGGCGGTTAGCTTCCAATTTCCAGGCTGACAGGTACGCAAACACAACAGAGCGAACCCAGAAAGTATAAAGCATCTCACCGTAACGTGCAGAAGATGGATCTTCCTTGGTACTTACATTTTTGTGATGCCCACGGTTGTGTTCAATGAAGAAGTGCATGTATAGGGACGTCATCAAAAGCGCCTTGGCCATTAGCTGCTCATACCAGGTTTTTCTATGCCCCAGCTCATGTGCAACATTGATTCCGATCACACCACACATCAATCCCATGGCAGAGATTCGTCCCACCTTATCCACCCATGTGAGTCCCACTTCCTGCATAGAAAACAAAAACGTAACTAATAGGGCGAACTGAATTGGAACCATAATATAAAGTTGCCAATCGTAGATTGGGTCATCCTTTCTTAACGCTTCCTTCTCTTCAGTTAGATTACTCGGATCTGGAGTGTAGGCCAGCTCCAAAAGCGGGATAAAAATAAAAGACTCGATAAGTGGCAGATAGGTGATCCAACCTTTAGAGTTAAAACTGATCCATGCTAAGATCGGCAGAACCAAAACGTTCATATACCGGAGTGCATTCAGTTTTTTTCTATTCATTAGTTTTTACTAAAAGAGATCATATATCCAAGGGTCACCCCGACCGACCAATGATTCGAGAGATCGGGTGTTTCATCCACCAAATCCCCAGGGTCAATAAAATTACTGAAACTATAGGTAAAAAATCCTTCCAATTGGAAAGTGCCTATGGATAGGTCTCTAAAAATTCCACCGCCGAGTCTGGCACCATACCCAAACTCACGATCGCGATCCTCCTCGTATGTATAAAAGTCTGCTCCTCCCCGATTGTCTGCTGCCGGCTCAGGATCTTTATCCACACTCATCAAAATCTCAGCATAAAGCCCGGCTGAGATGAAATATTTGTTTTCTCCTCCAAAGTACCCAATGCCTTCCAGGGGAATCTCTAAATAGTTCATCCTTGCTGTATAAGATGGCTCATCGGTTAGGAAGGTTTGCTTCCACCCTTTTTGCACATAATTAACCCCAAGCTGAATACCCGAATTCAAAAATGTATCTCCCGGCTTTGGTAGGTATTTAATGAATACGCCACTATTTACACCCGGCAAGAAACTAGCATTCAGGTTGATGTTGAAAATGGTATGTTCAATAAATGCTGAAGATGCATGGCCTCCTGCTTTCACTCCCACATATGTCTTTTGCGCCACTGCCGTATTAATAAAAAATACAGCGCAGATTAGCCACACTAATCTCATTATCTATTTCTTTTTTGATGACTTTTTAGTCGGTTGTGCTTCCACTTTCTTGTTTGCGCTTCTGGGTCTTTTTGCACCATAAGTGCCCATGGCGATTTTACCTCTTCGGGTTTTTTTATCTCCTTTTCCCATAATCGTATTTTCTTTCAAAAATAAAATATTCATGGATATGCTCAATGGAAATGATTATTCTTGAAGCAAATTGACAAAACTATGGATCAACCTATCATCACAAATGATGCCGTGATTTTTGGAATACTCATGCTTATGTTGGGCGGAGTTTTCTATACCTCTTCTTTAGATCATCCAGGATGGAAAAAGTTCTACTCCTATGTGCCAGCGCTTTTGGTATGCTACTTTCTACCATCATTGATGAAGGCCGTTGGATTGATCGATCCTTCCCAATCCAACTTATACTTTGTGTCTTCAAGGTATCTACTTCCTGCCAGTTTGGTGCTACTCACCATCAGTGTTGATTTGAAAGAAATTGCCAAGTTGGGGTCAAAGGCTGTGATCATGTTTGTAACCGGGACCGTTGGTATCATGATAGGTGGGCCACTCACCATCATCATTTTCTCACATATAGCTCCTGATCTAGTGGGTGGAGTAGCTCCTAATGAGGTATGGAGAGGGATGACCACCATAGCCGGGTCGTGGATAGGTGGTGGTGCCAATCAAGCCACCATGAAGGAAGTTTTTGAGGTAAGTGATGAATTGTTTTCCACGATGGTAACGGTGGACATTATTGTCGGAAATGCATGGCTTGGGATTCTGATTGCAGGAGTGGCTGTGACAAAACTGATAGATCGAAAACTCAAGGCAGATTCCTCAGCGATTGAGTCGTTGAAAGTAAAAATGGAAAACTATCAGGCCAGCGTCACTCGGATTCCAAATTTGACAGATCTGATGAAAGTACTAATGGTTGGGTTTGCCTGCACGGGCTTTGCCCACTTTTGCAGTGACCTGATTGTGCCTTATCTCGAGCAGTTTCCTGCCCTTGAACAATACAGTCTCACCTCCGGATTTTTCTGGATTGTGGTGATTGCTACAACTCTGGGGGTGATCCTTTCATTCACGAAAATGAGAGAACTGGAAGGAGTAGGTGCATCACGCGTTGGACGAGCTTTTATCTATATTCTGATAGCAGCTATTGGTATGAATATGGACATTCTGGCCATATTTTCTAATCCCGGATACTTTTTCCTAGGCATCACATGGATATTATTCCATGTCCTTTTGCTGGCTATTGTCGCCAAACTGATCAAGGCTCCTTATTTCTTTATTGCGGTAGGTAGTACAGCTAATGTGGGTGGTGCTGCCTCTGCCCCAGTTATTGCGTCTGAGTTTCATCCTTCTCTAGCTCCTGTGGGGGTGCTGATGGCTGTACTGGGTTATGTGCTAGGAACCTATGGGGCTTACCTATGTGGACTGATGATGCAAATGGTGGCGGGGTAATCTTATTATATGAGTACTCAGTCTCACATTGATATTTCAATAAAGGCCTCTTTCTATACGCTCAATAGGCTTACAGAAAAAACCGAACGGGTGTGGCTCATCTTTCATGGCTATGGCCAGCTTGCTGAATATTTCATCAAAAAGTTTGAGGTGCTTGATCCAGGTAACAACTTCATCATTGCTCCGCAAGGACTATCAAAATACTATCTGGAAGGTGTATATGGACGTGTAGGGGCTTCATGGATGACTAAAGAAGACCGACTAACGGAAATTGAGAATCAGTATTCATACATAGACACAGTACTTGGACAATTCAATATTTCTGATAAAAAGCTTATCTACTTTGGCTTTTCTCAGGGCACAGCCACCATGGGCAGATATGCCGCTCACGCCAAAAATCCATTTGACCAGATGATTATATGGGCAGGTACTTTCCCTCCGGACACCAATCCAAATGACTGGAATTTCCTAACTGGAAAAGAAGGCATTCACTATTATACCAGCCGGGAAGACATCTATTTCAAAGAAGAAATGATACTAAATCAGAATGAAGTGGTGAAAACTGCTATGGGCCGGGAGCCAGAATTGCACTGGTATGAAGGTGGACACAGGGTGATCCCTGAGATAGTAGCTAATTTATAAACATCCCCTTCTACCCCTCATACCTCTTTACACTCCCTTCAAAGCATGAATTTTTCACTGATCAAATGAGCTAATAATTCATCATTCATATTTTCTAATTTTCGATTATGAAAAAAATAGCAACGCTCCTATTCCTAATCCCAATCCTTTCTTTAGCACAGCATGAGGAAACCATTAAAAAAATCTATGATGAAGCCCTGACCAATGGACATGTATATGAAGATCTACGTGTTTTGTGCAAAGACATTGGCAGCCGATTGTCGGGCTCCCCTGAAGCGGCGGCAGCCGTGGAGTACACCAGGCAACTCATGGAGTCCTATGGATTTGATACTGTGTATTTACAGCCTGTGATGGTGCCTCACTGGGTTCGTGGGAAGAAAGAAATTGTTCGAGCTATTAATTCAGATAAACACGGAACCTTTGAGATGAATGCACTAGCTCTGGGAAATTCTGTTGGTACTGGTCCTGCAGGGGTGCTTGCTGAGGTGATTGAAGTAAGTGGAATTGATGAAGTGAATGAACTGGGCAAAAAAATGGAAGGTAAAATAGTTTTTTACAATGGAGCAATGGACCCTACCATCATCAACACCTTCGGAGCTTATGGAGGGGCTGTAATCCAGCGATCTTCCGGAGCTTCAGAAGCAGCCAAATACGGGGCAAAAGCCATCATTATTCGTTCAGTTACTAATCGAAAGGATGACATCCCTCATACAGGTTCTCTCAACTATAAAGCACTAATCAACCAGATTCCTGCTGTAGCTATCAGCACCAATGATGCCGACAAACTGAGCCAGGTTTTAAAAGAACAAAAACTGAAGGTATATATTGAAACACACTGCCAGCAACTGCCTGACGTCCTATCCTATAATGTGATTGGCGAGCTGCGGGGTTCGGAGTTCCCAGATGAAATCATTGCTGTGGGTGGTCATTTAGATTCCTGGGATGTTGGTGAAGGCGCTCATGACGATGGTGCCGGGTGTATGCAGGCCATAGAGGCCCTAAGACTTTTCAAAGCTTTGGGTATCACTCCCAAGCGAACGCTTAGAGCTGTGATGTGGATGAATGAAGAGAATGGATTGCGAGGTGGACGTGAGTACGCTCGGGTAGCTAAGGAAAAAGACGAGAAGCATATCGCTGCACTGGAATCTGACTCAGGTGGGTTTCAGCCATTAGGCTTTTCCTCCTCTGGCACGGATGAACAACGAGAACAAATCAAAGCATGGAAAGACTACTTTCTTCCATACCGTGTTTGGGATTTTGATCAAAATGGTGGTGGTGCGGACATTGGTCCACTAAGATCACATGGTACCCTACTGATCGGCTTAAGGCCCAGCACACAGAAATACTTCATCTACCATCACACTCCTGCGGATGTATTTGAAGCAGTGGACCGGCGAGAGCTGGAACTAGGAGCTGCCAGCATGAGTGCGATGGTTTATTTATTGGATAGAGAGGGGTTGAAGTAGAAGAGGATATTTAACTACTAGCTAACCCTCTGCTCCACCCACAGAAAACCCAATGATGTCACGATCACAATAAAGAAAATCCACTTCGAAATTGGTTTTTCTTGTGGTTGTGAGTCTACTGTTTCTGACGTGAAACTATTTGAATACATCTTGGTCTGAAGACGCTTCTGATGAACTTTCTGAGCCTTCCAGTCTGAATCATCAAATACAAAAAAGGAGTGCTCTGAATCTCCAATTCTCAGGGTATTCCAACCCATGCTTTTAGGCCAACCTACTGCTTCAACAACTCCCGGCTGATGCCATTTTCCTTCTATTGACAGCCTGGTTGAGTCAAGATATACTTTTTGGTCTCCGATAGCTCTGAAAGTGAATGTAACTGGTTCGTCCACTCGTGGAAAATCAGATATGGCAATTTCTGAAGCTGCAAAATCAAAACCTACAATTGATCGGAGAATCGAATTCCACAAATCACTATACATTCTATCAAATCCTTTTAGCTTTAGCTGATAGGTCGATTGAAGGAGTGGTAAGACCACTTTTCCTAATCCATAATCATGCACATGCCCAACAACGACTCCCTGATACCTTGCCTGATCAGAATTTTTAACTGAAGCGGACTTCCTACTTTCAAGCTCAACTGTTCTCTGACCCGATTTAAAAGTAAAGGTCTGGGACCGGGTTGATTTGGTCGTGAACCAATCGTTTGAAGTGTCATCCATCCACACAATGCCCAACGAACCTCGCTTTAGAGCATGGTCCAGATTTTGTTTCTCAGAAAAAGTCAATTGCTCATGGCTCTCTTCATCTAAAACAATCACCTTGAAATCCTCAAGTACAGTTTTAGTCAATCTCGATAGTGATCGTCGCTCCAAATTGCTAAAGGATTCTCTGAATGTCCCTTTGGAAACCTGGAGTCTTTCTGCCACTCCATAACCTTCTTCTTTAAGAAGATTCTTTAAAAAGCGGATTTCGAAAGATGGTGTTGAGCTTAATATCAGCGTATTGAATCCCTCCCTATCGACTACTTTCATTGGTACAGGTTCAGAAAATATGGTATCAGTTCCTCTAATGCCTGCAAGTTCATAGGTTAGATCTCCGGCTACCTGTGGGTTGATTTCAAATGTTATTTGTTTCTGGTTAGGTTCCAATGACTTAGTTGTCGTTTCAATTCCGGCTCCTGATAAGTGAAGATCAATTGAATCAGTGACGTATGTCCTGAAAGTAATAGATGTAAGGGTATTTGAAACTGCTTGATCTGTACTCACCTCCAAGGAACCTTCAACAATTTGGGAAGGAGCTGAATACTTAAATCTATGCTTCATTCGATCAAGCTCCCAGGATTCCAGCCCATCGCCAACCACAATTAAATCGCTGATCGTATTTGTCTTCGCTAATTCATAATAGGAATTCAAATCTACCACTCGATAGCCCAGTTGTTTCAGGCTATCCAAATCAAGAGGCAAGTGTGAATCTGTCCGTATTACAATTTTGGTTTCATCTCCAGCTGTCCGAAAATAAGGCTTCATGTAAAGTCCAAGGAAAGACAGTATGATCAATATGAACGCTACAATTCGCCAAACTCTTAGTCTCCCAGCTCTTGATGTAAAATCCAGCCAAATCAGAATTGCAAGCAAACCAACTGCAATCACAAACACCCACCACTCCGGAACGACGGTAATCATCATTGGCCGTTGCTGTTTACAAGTGACTCAACAAAAGCATCCGTATAAGCATCACCAGATCGCACTTCTGATGGAGGGAGAGTTTTTTCTATAGGGAGTGCCTGCTCCAATACTTTTTGCAATTCAAATAGGTTCCTGTAATCGCTTTCGGTTAGCTGATCCTTATCCAGGATTGACTTCAATTCATTAAGAGAGGAGAGGTACTTACCCGGATTTTCGATTGCCAATCCTGCCAGCTCATCCCCTGCTGCTTTCAAAATAGATTTATTGTCATCGCTCCACTTCCATGTACCCATCTTAAATTGATCGATCGTCTGAATAGCTTTTCGAATAGCTGGATATGACTGCTCTTTATCAATGGAAGCTTCAAAAGGCTGATCATTTAATTCCTTCAGCTCACCTGTCAGGCGACTTTCATCCACATTTACAGGTGGCGGATCAAAGCCTATCCTTTGCACATAAATGCGCGCATGGTTTCGGATTTCCTTAAGCAGCTCCTGAGCTTTTAATTGATAAGGAAGTGATTCCTTGGGCTTATACAAGCGGAGGTAAAGTTCAGCATCCCACATTTCATTCAGCGCCGCTCGTAATTTAGATTTCAGTGACTGAGTGTAGAAAGTAGCTGTTTCTTCATCCTCATGGTTGTGCATAAACTGTTCCAATAGACTTTCTTCTTCCTGATGATCCTCATGATCGTGATCTGATTCGGTTCCTCGGTCCATCCACTGACCTTCTTCATTTTCTGCATCGGTATCATGTCCAAATTCAGAAAGCACATCATCTCCATCAGTGCCTGGTTCAATTGGCTCATCTTCTATCTCCAACCCACTATCCTCCTCCTCACCAATAAATTGCCCGTACTTCAGCCGCAATTGCTTCTGATCATAACCCAGCGCATTGCTTTCGAAATTAAAATCATATTCAGAAATCTGGCCTTTCTCTTCAATGAGTTTTTTGGTGTCAATGATAATCTGAAGCTGGCTTCTGAAGAAATCAGGCATCAGATCAACACCTAGCGCTCCCTGCAACGAAAACTCAACCTCAGCGGTATCCTTTAGTACCACAAAGTAGGTGTCTGTTCGAGATTGCTGACTTTTAGGGAGTTTGTTGTCAAAAGCGGTGACATAGAAATACAATTCATTGCCAGGCTCCATATTCAATTTATCCAAATCAAAAGAAACCGGTCGAATAACCTTCTTTCCACGAACCCCTCCGGGAATTGCAATTCGTTGTTCTCTGAATTTTACAGATTCTCCTGAACCCTTAGTAATAGTTGCCACTACGTATCCATCTGTTAGCCCATAGTCGTCGGCAATGGTTACATTCATGTCAATTGAAATATTCTTACGATAATCCATTCGCTGGAAAGAAGGAATTCCATTTACCACAATCTCAGGAGCTTCATCCGCGATTACGTTCATCTCATAATAAGGGGATGAGATCAAGCGATCTTTATCATCTAGATAGTTGATGGTGTAGAGCGTGCTTTTTAATGCTTTGAATTTCAATTGATAGTTTTCGTTGACTGAAGAAACCGGAAGGCTATCTCCTCCATTTATACCCATCCAAACAGCTTTTGGTGTGCCATTAAAGATCAGATTCCACTGAATCAAAGATTGCTCAGGCACATCAATATTCATGGTTTCATAGGTGCGGTTTGGAAGTCCTGTGTATCGGGGTGGATTTACACTTAATCGATTACGAGCAATGAAGACTGTGTCTTCTATCACTACCATCTCACTTTCAGCTAACGAATTCGAATTAGTATTATCAAAGCTTGCTCTTGACTGACTATTTATGAATGAAAATCCTGTTAAAGTCAGCATGAGTAGCAGACCAACGACCAGGAGATCATTCCAACGAACCGGATAATGGAAAGACGGAAGTTGCTGCTTCAATTGACTATCAACTCTTGACTGCTGTAAGGTTTGCAACTCACTTTTCGGATGCTGGAAAAGTAAGTCGGTACTATACTCAGCGGGGGCATATTGTTCGTTTACCAATCGAATCAGATCAATTTGAATCGGAAGTCGCCTCAGTTCCAACCCAATCAGGATCAGGCCTATAGCACCAAAACCCACCATCCAATACCAATCAAATCCGCCTAACCAATTCGTAAGGACAGCTGCTGACAGTATCAATACCAACCAGGCAAGGCACTTGATAAATATTCGTGACCTCCATTTCTGCCTGACGATATGTAAACCTGAATTGCTCATATCTCCACAGCACTTGATTTATAACTCAGCCATCTTTCTACCAAAAAAACAATGAGTAACAAGACCCATAAGTAAGACGAAGCATCGACCAAAACCTCTGCTTTGGTATTTGCCTGCTCTTTAAACTTGAAAACTTCTGTATCCACGGTAAGTAGATCGTTGCTATGAACATCAATTAAATCGCCTACTAAAGCATCTAATAGTTTTCTCGGAAGCTCAATTTGAATAGCCTCTGTTTTAGTCAGAGTGGTGGATACTAAAATGTAATCTTTCGAAATTGGCTGCCAGCTTAAGACATCTTCATCAGCTAAAACAACCCGCCTTTCATAGCTGTAGGGTTGGTCGGAAAGCCAAATGACCCAATCCGCTTCTTCGATTTCATTTACTTCCTTTAATGTGACGTAAGAGACTCGCTGAATGGAGGATAATGCTGCCTTAAATACTCCTCCAAGGTTCTTAAAGGATTCATCTATTCGAAGGTGATATTTGATTTCTAGTGGTTCACCATTCTCAGCGTTTGCCCATTCAAATATTGTACCCCACTCGTCATATCTTGCCGTTGCAGCTTTACCTTCTCCATTTTTCACTATAGAGATAAGTTCACTCTCTTGTGGTTCCATTGGAGGTTTTATCCACTGGCAAACAGGAGATACTTCCTTTAGAACACCATTAAAATCTTTTTGAAACAAAGGCGAAATCACCACTAGGCATTCAGCGTTAGAAGGCGCCTGACTTAGCAAATCCCAATAAGTCGTCTCGGATTTTTTAATCGGTTCTGTGACAGAAGGAAAATCATTTGCAAGCCACTTAACTTCTGCTTCCTGAGAAACAGTATCAAGCAGGTTGGATAATAGTTCAGAATTTTGGTAAATGGGATCCACCAGATAAAGACGTGAGACCTTCTCTACCTTGGATGGTAAGTGCATCTCAGCAATTAGGAATACCAGAAGAGTGAGAAAGAGCAATCTCGTCAAAAGCAGCAGCCACTGACTTGGCATGATGGAGCGAGTAGTCCTGGTTTCGGTTTCTCTTAAAAAACGGAGACTCCCAAAATCAACAGATTTCTTTGCATCCTTGCTCCACATATGGATAATAATCGGCACAAGCAATGCGCCTAATCCAATAAGAAAGAAAGGAGCTAAGAATGACATCAGAGCAATCGTTTTCTTCGGTTGATAAACGTGTTGATCAGCATAGCCATGGGTATGGTAAAATCAATAGGATGATAGTCTATCCCGACTGATAAAAAATCATGAGACAAGTCATCTTTCCACTCGCTGACTTTCTTTTGATAGCTATCCTTTAAGAGTTGCGGATTCAACTGCGTGGCTGCTCCCGTTTCCAGATCTTTTAGCTTCACCGCATTTCCAAACTCTAAAGATTCTTCCTTTTCGCCCATCAGGTGAAAAACGATCACCTCATTTCGTGGAGACTTTAATGACTTAATGAACTGAATCATTTCAACCTCCTCATCATACATATCCGTCATGAAGACGAACAGCTCTTTGGATTTTCGCTGCTCTATAAAAGGAGCTTCAAAATGATCGGTTTCTGCAAGATTTTGAAGGCTCAATAAAAACCGTGTCCAGTGCTTTTTGTCATTCCCTGACTTCATGTTCACACCGTTTGCTAGTCCAATCCAATCACCGTTTTGTAATGCAACATGAGCAAGAACTCCGCATAGCATCTTCGACGCATCAAGCTTAGACCATCCACCCTCTTTATACTTCATCGATTTGGAGGTATCGATCAGAAATGTGACATCAATATTAGTTTCAACTTCAGATTGCTTGATATAAAACTTATCCGTACGGGCATACATCTTCCAGTCGAGCTGGCGCAGATCATCACCCTGACTATATGGTCTGTATTGGCTAAACTCCATACCTGTACCCAATCGCCTGCTTTGTTTGATCCCATGATACTCCCCCATCGCCAATGATCGGATAGCCCAATCCAACTCGTGAATAGAAGATAAAATCTCAGGAACGATTTGAAACAGGCGATCCGGCATATCAGATGGTTTTCAAAAATGGTTGAAGTAGATCGTCTGTCGTTTTCGATTCTGACTCAGCTTTGAAATTGAGCAGTATCCTGTGTCTTAAAGCTGGTAGTAGAATAGACTTAATGTCCTCAGGTGTAACCGAAAAACGACCGTTCATCAGTGCATGGGCTTTGGCAGCCATGATAACCGCCTGCCCTGCTCTAGGTCCTGCACCGAAATCCACATAATCTTTCACCTCTTGCACCTTACTCATATCCGGGCGAGTGGATCTCACCAACTGACTGATGGATTTAATCAGATCATCTGAGATGAACACCTCTCGCACCAATTCCTGCAATCGAATGATTTCCTTTCCTTTCAATACAGGCTTGATGTCGGCTGACATTTTACCTGTAGTAAGTTTCAGTATATCCTCTTCTTCAAGCTCCGTTGGGTAGCCAATCTTCACATACAAAAGGAAGCGATCAACCTGTGCTTCCGGCAATGGAAACGTACCTGACTGCTCCAATGGATTCTGAGTAGCAAGCATGAAAAATGGTCTGTCCATCCGGTAATCCTTACCTGCATAGGTCACCTTGTATTCCTGCATTACCTCAAGGAGAGCCGCCTGGGTTTTTGGTGGTGTTCGGTTAATTTCATCTGCTAGCAAAACATTGGTGAAAACAGGCCCCTGGATGTACTTGAACATCTTATGGCCAGCATCATCCTGCTCAATCACTTCTGTTCCTAATATATCAGTGGGCATCAAATCCGGCGTAAACTGAATTCGGTTAAAGTCAAGGCTCAATGCTTTTGCCAATGATTTGATCATCAGTGTTTTTGCTAATCCAGGCAAGCCCTCAATCAGCACATGACCACCAGCTAGCATCCCGATAATCAATTGATCCATGACCGCTTCCTGCCCCACTACCACCTTGTGAATCTCCTTCTTTAAGTCCTGGAGTTTGGCAACCAAATCGCCAACTTCCTTTTCGAGTTTCTCTAAATTTTTGTCCATTTTATTTCATTAAGTCCTGTCTCAGCTAGTCAATGCATAGGTGATGATATTCACACTGAAACGTGTATTGTCAATTTTGTACCATCGCTTATTTCTAAAGTCATAATCCCACTCACATCCATAGTCCTTATTGCTATACAGCACCCCGATTCGTCCATCTACTTCTATAGCCTTAAGGTAGTCATGCACCAGATCATCCCCCCACCCATTCAACTCCTGCGAAGTGGCTGGTGGTCCATCAAACTCAAAGAAGCTTCGGTAAAGAATATGATCATTAGGTATCTTCTTCAACTCTCCTGTCCCAAATAAATCTTCCATCTGATTTTCGAAAGACTTGGCGAACAACCCTTCAATATCATGATTGCAATCGTCAACAAATACAAAACCTCCGTTCTCAACATAAGCCTTGAAGTTGCTTGCCTCCTCCTTCGTGAACTGCACCAGCTTATGTCCCGAGAGGTAGCAAAAAGGTGACTCAAAGACATCATCGCTGCTAAGTGGCACTACCTTTTCAACCGTATCCACAGGAATGGTGGTGTATTGCACTAGCGAATGTAGGATATTTGAAGGCATGCGCTGATCCACATCCCAATCGCCCGACTCGTACTGGAGACGGGTGAAAAAGAAAGGATTATTAGGCGTTGGCGCATTCATAAATCATAAACTTCCACAACCAAATTACGTGTTTCATTTTCCATCTCCAGTTAGAAATTTACCAGTGGTTATTTAGGAGGATTAACCCCAATTTTTTAGTCATTAAAAAAGGCTGCTCACTCATGCGAACAGCCAATTAATTCGTATTTCAATCTTATTCATAAATGACTCCTATAATCTCCTCCACGGAGAAGGTAGAGGTGGGTTATAGCAAATAAGTCATTTTGAATAAAATTTATACCCACCCCAACCCCTCCAAGGAGGGGTCTTAGGATTTAAACTGCATCAGACAAACTGGTGAATGTGAAGTCACGCACCTTCATGTACGGAATCAGGTTTCCATTGATTCGTACCTGCTGTCCCAGTGTTTCCAGATTGTTTAGCATAATAATCGGACTTTCGTTGAAACGGAAGTTCTTGATCGGATGCTTGATCTTGCCATTCTCAATGTAAAATGTCCCATCCCTGGTCAGTCCAGTATAGAGCAATGTCTGGGGGTCCACTGTACGAATGTACCATAGTCGAGTAACCAACACACCTTTTTTGGTGTCTTTGATCATGTCCTCTAATGAAGCATTTCCACCTTCCATGATACCATTCTGCGGAAACGGAACAGGGTCTACTCCTTTTTCCTTTGCCCAGTATCGGGAATATGCAAGGTTCTTCACAACACCATTTTTGAGCCAATCCATTCTTTTTACTGCCTGACCACTCCCATTCCATGTAGGAGCAGGAACCAGCGGGTGTTGAGGATCGGAATAGATGTTAATTCGTTCGTCCACAATCTTCTCGCCCAATTTGGTGCCTCCACCTTCTTTGGACATAAAGCTTCGCCCTTCATCAGCTGTTCTGGCATCAAACGATCCAAACATATTGCCCAGCAACTGCTCCGAAGCTGCCGGCTCAAGTATCACCGTGTATTTACCAGGCTCAATGGCCTTCGAATTTCGTGATTGCAATGCCTTGTCGATCGCAATAGCGGAAGCTTCTTCTCCATTAAACAGGTTGACATCATTTACATCACGTGTTACCCAACCTGAACCTGTACCATCGTTTGTACGCATGGTCACAGTAAAATCTAAATTGGTCGACTGATTGTAAGCGAACAGTCCATTGCTATTGGCCATAGCTGAGAAATTTGCAGAATCATTTAAGAACCCTGCAGCAGTCACATCCTTTGCTCTGGCCGGTTCGATGCTTTTAGAGGCTACCTCAGCTCGATAATCAGGGCTGATATTAGCGGTAGACTCATAATATTGCTTCGACTCATCGTACTCCTGCGGACCCAATGGAGGCATAAATTCAGGATTCTCAGGTGCCAGCTTTGCCAGCTCTTCTGATGTTTTTACTGCTCGCGCAATTGCCTCATCTGTAAACTCATCCAATGTGGCTACACCCACCCGGTTACCGAAACTGGACTGGATCACCATGTTCTGGTTGTTCTGATATCCGGCCGTAGAAACGGTGTTTCGTGCATATCGGATATTGCCACTATTGTCTCCGGAGAGATTGACCTCACAGGTTTCAGCTTTGGAGTAAGACAAGGCCTTATCTAATAATTGCTTTGCTTCTTCTTTCGTATATATTGCCATTTTCTTGTAGTCTTAATTAATCAAATATTTCTACCTGTGTTGATCACGTTTACATCATTGAATCTTGTAGTCGAAGATCCATGGGATACCGCGCTGATCTGGGAAGGTTGACCCTTACCATCAAAGAATGAACCGAACAATCGATAGTCGGACTCATCACAAATAGCTGCACAAGAATTCCAGAACTCCTGTGTATTCGATTGATATGCTACATCATTTAGCATACCGGCAATTTCACCGTCCTTAATTTCATAATAGACCGTGCCACCAAACTGGAAGTTGTATCGCTGCTGATCGATTGAGTATGATCCACGTCCCGCGATATAAATTCCTTTCTCTACATCTTTGATCATGTCCATGGCAGACAGCTTCTCCTTACCCGGACGAAGCGATACGTTCGGCATACGCTGAAACTGCACATCGTTCCACGACTGGGAATAGCAGCATCCGTGAGACTCCTTCTGATCAATCATGTGCACCTGATCTCTGATCGCCTGGTAGTTTACCAGAATGCCATCTTTTACCAGATCCCACTCCTTGCAAGCCACGCCTTCATCATCATATCCAACTGCACCGAGCGATCCTACCTGCGTTTTGTCAGCCACCAGATTTACCAGATTGCTTCCATATTCAAAATCTTTGGTCTTCCACTTGTCCAGTGTGGCGAATGAAGTACCTGCATAGTTTGCCTCGTATCCAAGTACACGATCCAGCTCCAGCGGGTGCCCCACAGACTCGTGGATAGTCAGACCCAGGTGATTTGGCTCTAGCACCAGATCATACTTACCCGGTTCTACCGACTTGGTATTCTCGGATAGCATCTCTTTCGCTTGAAGTGCTGCATCTTTTGCATCTGCTACAATGTCGTATCGGTTTCTGAACATCTTGATACCTGCCGGTCCTTCGATAGTCTCATTCGGATCAGGGGTCATATATTCATAGCCCATACCCATAGGAGCGCTCAGTCCCTGACGAGACTTAAACTTTCCTTTGTCAATGGCCGTCACCTGCATGAATGGCCAGATACGGTGTACATCCTGATCGATGTAAGAACCTTCGGTAGAAGCAAAATACTTTTGCTCATTTACCTGAAAGAGCGCTGAGTTCACGTAGTTGGCGCCATTTTCCATGGCAGCAGCATTGGCTCCCAGGAGCAAGTCTACTTTTTCAGAGATCGGCACCTCAATAGCATTTCGTTCGATAGGTGTCTTCCACGAAACTTCGCCGTAAGACTCTACCGGAGCAAGCACCACGGGCTCCTTCTGAATTTTGCTGTTTGCCTTGGCAATCTGAACGGCAATCTCTGCCGCCTTCTTAATACCATCAGGGGTTACATCAATGGTAGATGAAAATCCCCAGGTACCGTTTGCGATCACACGCACACCCACCCCGAACGACTCGGTGTTTACCACGTTCTGCACTTTGTCCTCTCGTGTGAATACAAACTGATTGAGATACCTCCCAATCCTGACATCTGCGTAACTGGCACCTGCTGATTTTGCTGCATTTAGTCCTACATCAGAAAGTATCTTCTTCTGCTTAACATCAATACCTTCAGCCAACAATGCCTCTAATGGAACAGTATTGCCCATCATCGGGAAGGGGAGCATGGCCGCTCCGGCCCCAAGACCCGCAATCTGAATAAAATCTCTTCTTTTCAAATCTTAGTGAGTTTAGTTAATAATACTATTTAAATTGGATTAGTTAGAAGAATCTATTTTGACCCTTTGCATTCAAGATAGAAATATCTACTCACGAATGAAATTGTTTTTATGTGAATGGTTTGATTCGGTCATTAAGTGAGCCTTGATTCTTGACCTGGAAGGTGTTGAAGTAAAAGAGGTATATTTGATTGAGGCTGTTGATTTACGGAGTAAGGCTTAAGGATGAGAACAGCTATTTCCGAAGAACCCCTTCTATCATTAAAAAAGGGTCGATATCTACTGAAAATCATTAATTCCAGTCAAACAGACACACAGCATATAATTATTAATTAAAAAGTACAGCTATGAAAAATATAATTTTAACCTTTTTGATCTTTGTGCTCTATACTGGGTGTAGCGAAGATGAACAGACTAATCAGGAAACCACTATCTATGGAAAATGGGAACTAAGTGAACAATTTTTCTCCTCGGTTGGAGGGGATGGAGATTGGCAATCAGCGACAAATAAATACTTTATCGAGTTTTCTCTTAATAAAAACTATCAATCCAGTAACAACCCAATTTGCCCGAGTAACCCTTCAAACATAGGAACTTTTAGTTTTTCAGATGAAAAGGATGGTAACTATATCATCATCGATCTTGTTTGTGAAGAAAGTGATAATGATGTATTCTCCCTCAAGTACCTATACTACTTTGAAGGTGGCAATCTATTATTATCTCCAACTTTTTCATGTGATGAGGGCTGTATTTATAAATTTAGAAAGGTAGCTGAACCTAAGGCTGGAGACTAAACTGTTTACAACAAACACTAAAATGAATATGCGAGCTGAGCAGTTTGATATTACAATGTAAAAAGCTGTCTTTGGTGCTTCTAGCCACTGGGTCGCATGCTCATTTTAGTTGGACGTTACCCACCTCTTAAGTACCCCTACCCACCTCCGAGGCACCCCCTCCCACCTCAGATATACTCCGTTGAGTGTTTGATATGGAAGCGAGCATATAAAAGACTCACCCGTGAGGTTCAGAGACTCAACGTTGAGTAAAAAAGACTCAAGCGTGCATATAAAAGGTGCAATGGAGAGTATCAAAGACTCAAGCGAGACATAAAAAGATTCAACGCTGCATATAAAATATTCAACACCGGTGTTCCGAGATGCTCCGTCGGATATCAAAGAGTCAAACTTTCATTTAATCTGTCAGTCTGAGTTTATCGTAGACTATCTATCCTTCGACAGGCTCAGGATGACAGGCAGACTCAGGGTGACAGTTATTTTGTCAAGCAATCTGATTGTTAGGCGTATCCCCCCCCCAAACTGATGTATCCGATAGTGACATAAGGTTGTCACTTCCCTGCTTTACTTTGCATGAGTGGAGCACCGCAAGATTATACACATAGATATGGATGCATTTTATGCATCAGTGGAGCAGCTGGATAATCCGGAGCTTAGAGGGAAGCCCGTAGCTGTGGGTGGAGACTCTCAACGAGGCGTGGTGGCAGCTGCCAGCTATGAAGCCCGCAAATTTGGTGTGAAGTCCGCCATGCCTTCTGCAAAAGCTGCTAAGCAATGTCCACAGCTCATCTTTGTTCCACCACGGTTTCCCAGATACAAAGAGTTGTCAGCTCAGATCAGAGAAGTGTTTTTTGAATATACAGATCTGGTGGAGCCACTCTCGCTGGATGAAGCATATCTGGATGTGACTGAGAACAAAATAGGGTTAAACTCGGCTACCCTCATCGCCAAAGAGATCAAGCGGAAGATCAAGGAACGAACCGGCCTGATCGCCTCTGCTGGAATCTCCTACAATAAATTCCTAGCTAAGACTGCCTCAGACATGGACAAACCGGATGGACTTTATGTGATCCTCCCAGAGGATGCGGAGGAGTTCGTTGCTAAGTTACCGGTACATCGCTTTCATGGGATAGGGAAGGTCACGGCTGAGAAGATGGTAATGGCAGGAATCTTCACCGGGAAAGACCTGCGCAAAAAATCTTTGGAAGACATGAAGCTTCGGTATGGCAAGTCAGGTCAATATTACTACAACATCTGCAGGGGGATTGACCACCGCAAAGTGCAGCCTACCCGAGATACTAAGTCGGTCAGTGCAGAGCGAACCTTTGAAGACAACATCTACGAGCTGGATGATGTTACCGAAGAAGTGGATCGAATTGCCAGGATTTCCTTCGAACGATACAAGCGAAGCAGCGCCAGCGATGGCCACACCATCACTATCAAAATGAAGTATGGTGATTTCAGACAGATCACCCGCAGCAAGACGGTGGATCATGCCATCAATACAGAGGAAGAGTTTACCTCCATAGCCTTAGCCCTGCTCACCGAGGACTTGCTGGATGAGCAAGGAATCAGACTGATCGGAGTTGGTATTTCCAACTTCAGGAAGGATGAAGAACCAGAAACTCCCAGTCAGCTAACGCTGGAGTTTTGAGAAAAAGTGTGTCACCCTGAGCTTGTCGAAGGGTGTGGGTTGTGCGGATGGCATTCTTGCTATCTTTAGTTGGATATACCTTCTTCAAAAAAAATAGTCTTCGAGAACCTCAGACTGACTAGTACTTTATTATTGATTCCTTTTCAGGAATATAAAATCTCCACCTTCGTCACCGGCCTGCGAGATGGGGCCATATTGGGGTACCTGTCCATTTGGGCTATTGTTGATCACGGCTGTTTTGAAATGCCTGAAAAGTTGATCAGCGGATAAGAGGGGCGCCTGATTATTGACCAGGTTTTTAAGCAGGTACTCGATAAACACGCTTTCGTCAGGAACAGTTTTGAGGGTTCCGCTGGTCATGGCTTTGCGGCTAGTAAGTTTGTAAACTTCCAAAATCGCACGGCTATTTTCAAAGACTGCTCGCTCTTTCAGAATCCCTCCACTAAAACAGGCATCCGAGATCAGAAGAGTATGCTTAGAATTGATACCACCAACATAATCCCGAAGGGTGCTGTTTGACAGCCAGTAAGATTTTGAATCCATCGATGCATCACTGGGTAGCCAGTAGCCCTGATTCAGTTGTTCATTCCATATGCCATGTCCGGCGTAGAAAATCAGGAGATTGTCTTTCTCAGTGACCTTGTTGGTTAGTTCGTCCAAAGCTTTAATGATGTCTTCCCTCCGTGGATTTTCAAGGACATTTACATTTTCCTGATCGAACGAATAGTGGTACGTAAGCACTCCAGCCAGCTGTTCAGCATCATTGATGGGGTTATCCAAATTCTGGATGTTCTCATCCTGATAATCATTGATACCGATAATCAATGCAAAATACTTACGCTTGCCCAGTTCAGTCACCAATGCTTTTCCTACTCCGTCTTCACTAGCAATAGTCTTAGTAGGACTTGACTCAGCTTCCATGGCAACTGTCACCATGGCAGTGGGCTCTTCCCTAAATAAGGTCACTGTACCTGATACCATCGGTGGACAGGTATTTAGTTTCATATCTCCCCTCCACTTCCCCGTCAGGGTTTCTTTTCCATTGTTGAGGAGATAGGTCAGTTCATTTTTCGCCATGCATGCCATCCCCGTCCGGTAGATGATTTCATCTCCCTCCAGCGTAATCACTCCCTTTTTTATCACACCTTTTACCGACGCTTTGATCGAATCTTTTTTGTCGAGATTTTTAGCATAGAGAAATCCGGTGATTTTATCGCCCTGCTGTTTTAGTTCATACTTGAGTTGGGTATGCTCTTTAAGAAAGGTAGATGTGCCAATCCAGGTACCTGTAAGGTCTGATTTTTGGGCATGGGTGAATAAACTGAGCGTGATGAATAGGGTGATTAGGGTCCGTCTCATGGTATGAAATTACGCCATTTAGCACGAAAAGGATCACCACTTTCGATTGTTATGTTGGCACTCGGGACAAAATGTAGATACTGCCCTACGAATAGAAGCAGCCGTCAATTTCCAAAATCAACCCTTCACCATAAGCTGTGGATGGAGTTTGGAAGCCAACTTTAAAGTCTCCGTTGGCAATTTTATTTGAGATCAATACTGCAGTTTTAGCCGTTAGTGTATATCCATTTGGTGTCTTCAACCTAGCTTCTATGGTTTTACTTCCATCGGTGACTTTCCCCCACAAATACATACACGAAGCATCCCGTTTTTTCTCTTTGGGACCCGCCGGTCTCTTATCCATTTGTCGGATCAGGAAGTTTTTGATCATCCTCGATCTAAGCATGAATGACAGACGAAGTGTCTTTTTTACTTTAGAAAGTTGCTGCTCGGTAGTTCCAGAATAAACTTCAATATTAGGAATGCCTGTACTGTGATAAGCTGTGGAAACATCGCCCCATGAAATAGCCATTGACAGCTGCTTGAAGTCTCCGTAATCAATCTCCTTGGTTGTCTTTCCTATAGGCTGACCTTGATAGCTTCCGTTGACACGAGTCATCACCGGTTCGCCCATGTTTTCAATCATGGTCTTTGCTGTTCCGCGTGAGAGCTTCCCTCCTTTACTGACAAAAGCCAATTGAAGGTGAGTAGCTGTTGGAAGTTTGGAATGGAGGTGTTTAGCCAGGCAGTCAGAGGGCACCACATCAAAACCAGCTCCGGGCATCAGCATAATTTTCTTCTCAGTGGCCTGCTCATGGTATTCCTTAATCAAGTCAAATACCTGATATTCTCCTGTGATATCAAGATAGTGTGTGCCTGTATTAATACAAGCTTCTACCATTTGTTTAGCCGTATGAATGAAAGGTCCTGCACAGTGAATAACGGTATCCCCTCTCCTCAGCCACTTCTCCAATTTTTCTGTTTCCGAAACCTCAAAGACATCATATTCAAGCTCCATCTTATTCGCATAGGTCATGGCCTTTTCGGGACTTCTGCCTGCAATTATGGGCTTGATGCCCTGCTTCAGACATTCTTCCACAATCAAGCGACCAGTATACCCATAGGCACCATAGATTAGGAGTTTACTATTCATCAATTTCTTTTCGGTTTTGGCTTTCTTCTGAAGCTCTTGTTCTTAGGTTTATGCTGCGACCGTTTAAAGTTCTGCTTTTTTGGGGATGGTGGCAAATCTCCCTGCTTTTCTGTCGGTTCAAATCCATCAATCACCTCCGCCGGAATTTTAATATCAATTAATTTTTCAATGTCTCGCAAATAATCTACTTCATCAAGACTTACCAATGATAATGCAATTCCACTAGCTCCCGCTCTTCCCGTCCGTCCAATTCTATGCACATAGTCCTCGGGTACATTTGGCAATTCAAAGTTGATCACATGCGGTAGTAGTGGTATATCCAAACCCCGTGCCGCAATGTCTGTAGCTACTAAAACTCTTACTTTCCCTTCCTTAAATCCTGCCAAAGCCTTTGTTCTTGCCCCCTGACTTTTGTTTCCATGGATAGCAGCAGCACTAATGTCGGCTTTAACCATTTTCTCTGCCAGGCGATTTGCCCCATGCTTTGTCCGGGTAAACACAAGAACCTGTTGCCATCTGCCTCCGGCAATCAGGTCAAGAATTAAGTCCGTCTTTTTATTTTTATCTACCCGATAAACCAACTGATTAATTTTCTCAACGGTAGTGTTTTCCGGAGTTGCCTCAATGTACTGAGGCTTATGCATGAACTTGTTGGCTAGCTTTTTTATTTCTTTCGAGAAAGTGGCAGAAAACAGCAGGTTTTGCCTTCTAGGTGGCAGCAAGTCCAAAATCTTATTGATATCTCGCTGAAAACCCATGTCAAGCATTCGGTCAGCCTCATCGAGTACCAGAATGTCAACCGTATGCAATGAAAGTGCATGTTGATTATGAAGGTCAATTAACCTCCCCGGGGTTGCAATCAAAATATCAACTCCGTTTCTGAGAGCAGCTATCTGTGGGTTTGCCTTAACTCCTCCAAAAATTACCGCCGATCTCAAATCCAAATAAGCGGAATAAGCTCTGATATTGTCGTAAATCTGAGCCGCCAATTCACGTGTGGGCGTAAGGATAAGTGCTCTCACAGGTCGTTTTCGCATTTCAGGACTGTCGGAAAGCAACTGAAGGATTGGAAGCGTGAAGCCTGCGGTTTTTCCAGTACCCGTCTGAGCAGAGGCAAGTACATCTTTTCGCTGAAGAATTACTGGAATTACCTTTGACTGGATGGGGGAAGGTTCTGAGTATCCTTTTTTGCTGATAGCTTTCAGCAATGGGTCGGATAAACCCAATGAATTGAATGACATAAATTGTAATTGATGAAATGGATACTTCTACATTCCATCTCAGTGAAATGCAAAGGTAAGTCTAAAATAATGGTGAGGGTGACAGAGCTTGTATTCTCTCAATACCAGCCGCTTAGCTCAAATTTTTCTTTAGATGAATCGAGAATCTTTGCTTTATCGCATTTCAATACCCGATGCGGAAATTTTTCAATGAATTTATGGTTGTGAGTAGCCATCAATACAGCTGTTCCACTGTTATTGATCTCTTCAAATAGTTTCAAAATTCCATCGCTGACATCAGGATCAAGATTTCCTGTAGGCTCATCTGCAAATAGAATTTGTGGTTCGTTGATCATTGCGCGGGCAATTACTACTCGCTGCTGCTCACCACCGGAAAGCTGGTGTGGCATTTTTGCGGAGATGGCACCTAAACCAACTCTCATCAATACCTCAGCTATCCTGTTTTTCATCTTGGCAGGATCTTTCCAGCCTGTGGCTTTCATTACGAAAGTAAGATTCTCAGCTACCGTACGATCATAAAACAATTCAAAATCCTGAAATATGATCCCAACCTTTCGGCGCAGGTGAGGTACTTCTTTGTTCTTGATATTGTTGATAGAAAAACCCACTACCTCCGCATGTCCAAGACGCAAAGGCAGATCTGCATAAAGTGTCTTTAAGAGGGATGACTTTCCACTACCGGTTCTTCCTATGAGATAAACAAACTCACCTTTATCGATGGTAAAGTCTATCTCACTCAGCACCGTATGGTCTTCCTGAAAAATTGATGCATTGGAGACTCGTACAACTGGTTCTTCAGAGAATGACATTGGATTTTACAGTTCTAGTTTTTGTAGTTTGCCGTACGGCAACTTTTCAATCAGGTTTTTAAGTTCCTGATCTTTTCCTTCAAGGCCAAACTTATCCATTCTTTTTAATGGACGATCCGTACGGAAATAGGCTACAAGTACAAAATCCTGATCACGTATTTGGATGTAGTCAGGGATTTTGGCTTTCCCTTTAACCTTGATGATGTACATTTCTTCTAAATTAATTAAATCTAGCGCTCCCATCATCAACTACGAGTTATCTTATTTGTTAGATTTTTGGTAATCCGCAAGGAATTTTTCTAATCCAGAGTCCGTTAACGGATGCTTGAGCAATCCGGTTATCACGCTTAGTGGACAAGTGGCCACATCTGCACCTATCTCTGCACATTGGATCAGGTGCATGTTGTGCCTGATAGATGCAGCCAGCACTTCAGTTTCAAAACCATAGTTGTCATAGATACCAACAATCTGCTCAATTAGCGCAAGGCCATCCATAGAGATATCATCTAATCTTCCGATAAAAGGCGAAACGTAGCTTGCTCCCGCTTTTGCAGCCAAAATAGCCTGACCGGCATTGAAGATTAGCGTGCAGTTTGTTCTGATTCCTTCGGCTGTGAGTGCTGAAATAGCCTTCACTCCATCACGGATCATTGGCACTTTCACCACAATCTTGTCATCGATCTTTGCTAGCTCTCTTCCCTCAGCCACCATCTTTTCAAACTCGGTGGCAATCACCTCCGCACTTACATTATCATCTACGATATTGCAGATGTCTTTGTAGTGTTTTAGAATGTTCGCTTCTCCTGTGATTCCTTCTTTGGCCATCAGGGAAGGGTTGGTAGTTACACCGTCGAGCACGCCCAAATCCTGAGCCTCTTTGATTTCGTCAAGGTTTGCAGTATCAATGAAAAATTTCATTTGTTTAGGAAGTTAGATTGAGGAAAGAAAAAATGGCAAACGAAGCATCGCACCGCTACGACCGCCTACCCTTGCTACCGTCAGGTCCTGGGGGATTCAGCAGGAGCTGGTCGTACCCGTTTGCCGCTGCAAAATTAGTAAATAGATTAGTAGGAAGTAAGGATTATTTAAGATTAGTATTCTTCCAGATTTCGGTAGAATGAATCCTCTTCTTCCTGATGCTCTTGTTCATCCGGATCGTCTTCCAGATTGTTCAGCTCCGGGTCTATCCGATCGTCAAAATCGGAGTAAGAAAAATCAATATCTAATTCGTTAGAATCCATATATCAAAGGTAGATTCTCCTTCAACGATGGAGTGAAAGCTAATGTTATTGTTGTATTAATGTTGAGGGAATTCTTTGAGAATTTCTACCAATTCACTTAACATCATGGCTGTGGCACCCCAGACTGTTCTCCCTTCCAAATCAAAGTATGGACTTTCCAACTTGTATCCATTCCGCACGATCATTTCTTTCTTTTTCAATCTCTGTGGTTCAATCAGATGATGAACCGGAGGTGTGACAATATCATCCACTTCTCGCGGCTCTGGTATAAAGTCTGGACGATGATCTATTTTGCCAATGACGGGCAACACCATGTAGTTGCTTGCAGCCACAAAAAATTCGGATAGACTTCCAATAATTTCTACGTTATCCCTGCTTACTCCAATCTCCTCTTCTGTCTCCCTCAGAGCTGTCTGAAACTGATCCTGATCTGTGTGTTCATACCTCCCTCCCGGCAAAGCCATTTGCCCACTGTGAATGCCTTCATAATTAGGTCGCTGGATAAGTGGAAAGTGAGCAACACCGTTCTCTTCGAATAGCAATATGAGTACTCCGCCCTTTCGTGGAGGAGTGGCGTGTTTCATTCTGAGAGGTGCACCATTTGCCATTTTTGGCTTCATTTTGTCATGGGCAACCGTGCCTGGCATGGGCATTTGCAGACGCTTCTCCAAGAATCTTATCAGTTCATCGAAATTCATTTGCCTGCAAATTAAGCATGACTGATTCATTTCATTTTTTATTTATCTTGCTAGCACACCCTAATCTCACTCATGGAAGATATTCCTGGATATGTAGCAGGCACCTTTATTGCCATTGTAATCGCCGTACTAGGCTTTCTGTATTACGCAGTGAGCTCAGCCACCCCCGGAAAGAAAAATATCACCTCTTCGCTGGTGATCACACTTCTTGTAGGTTGGATCTTCTTTGTTTCTGTCCAGACTTTCAACGGGTATTTCACTAATCTTTCAGGAGTCCCGAGGCTTCCCATGTTTGTCGGATGTACTATCATTCTGATCATTCTCTTATTCGTTTGGCCCAGAACGAGGGCTATCCTGATGGAGATGCCTATCACAACACTCCACTACATCCACATTGTGCGAGTCCCTGTAGAGATGGTACTATGGTGGCTGGCAGTTTCACGAGCCATTCCGATGGATTTGACCTTTGAGGGAAGTAATCTTGATATTATCTCTGGTATTTCCGCACCATTTGCCGCTGTATTTATGGTAGGTGCCAGAAGTCAGAGTCGTGTGGGAGCCATCATATGGAATGTGTTAGCTCTACTCCTACTTATTCATATTGTGAAAATGGCCGTCGGATACATGCCTTATTTTTATACGCCCACAAGCGGTGGAGAGATTGCAAATCTTGGAGTATTTTACTTCCCTTATGTGCTTTTACCAACATTCATAGTGCCGTCAGTGCTATTCTGCCACCTGGTGTCGCTCATGCAATTGATCTTTAAAAAAGATCAATCACAGTTTTGATCGAGCATCATTGAACTGGCTGATTCATTCAGCTCAGCGCCTTTACCCCAAGTACCACAGGCTTTATCCTTATTGCCTTGCTTCATATGTGCTTCCCCAAGGTAGAAGTAGATTTCGTCAATGAATTCTCCGGTTTTTAGTGCACGGTTGAACAGATTAATAGCTTCATCATATCGCTCTAATCTGGAAAGGTAAATTCCCTTATTGCGGTAGGCCCATCCATTCTTTGGGTTCAGGACAATGCTTCGATTTATATCCTCAATCGCCAGATTCAAGCTATCCATTTGCAAATAGATATAACCTCTGTTGTTGAGAAAGTAAGCTTCTTCTGGCACCACATCCAGTGCGCGATTTATTTCTGATAATGCGGCCTGATAATTTCCACTCTCAAGCTCAATCAAACTCAGAAGATTAAAAGCATTTGCATCATTCTGGCTAAGATTTAATGCATCGTTTACAAGTCTTTTGGCTTGCTCATAATCTTTTTGAAAATAGAATATGGTGGCCATATTGATGATCGTTTCCGGGTTCACCGGATCGAGAGAATCTGCCTTCAGAAAGTTCTCAAGTGCATCATCGTATTTTCGGAGTTTTGTTTGCACCAATCCTTCGTAGAAATAGACAAAAGCAGAATCCTGAACCAGAGTATGTATCGTATTTATGTCTTTTAGCGCATTCTCAAATTGACCGATTTCTTCATAAGCAAAGGCTCTATTGAAAAGCGCATCCAGATACTGTGGGGACAACTGGAGGGCCTTATTGTAATCTAAAATGGCCTCATATGGATGATCGGATTCAATTCGAGCTACACCTCTATTGTTAATTGCAGGCGCATAATCCGGTTGAGCTTTTAGTGACTGATCATAAAAATCAATGGCCTGCTCATAGTATCCATCGTTGAGTGCCTGATTGCCAAGATTAAAAAAACGATCTCTACGCTCCTCGGTGGTTTCACACGCAATCAGCAAAAATGCCAACATCAAAAATCCAAAAATCTTATTCATGCTATACAAATAAAAAGGCCTGCACAAATGTATGCAGGCCTTCCATCGATTCTTATAAAATCTTATGATTTCCGAACGGAACCTCCGCTGCTGGAGTTGGCATCCAGGTATTGTGGATTCCCTTTATATTTTATTGTACCTCCACTGCTGGCGCGAGCATCCAACTTCTTGCTAGCACTAACTTTTACAGATCCACCACTGCTGGCACGTGCGTCCACTTCTTCACTCTCAAGATCATATCCATCATAGTCTCCTGAGCTGCTTACTTCAATGTCTTGTTTTTTAGCTACACCTTCAATTTCGATTTCACCTGCACTAGACACATCCGCTTCGATTTCATTGGCACTGATTTTAAGACGTGCATCACCAGCGCTGGAAGCATCTATCTTCACCTCATCGGCGTTTTCAATCGTAGCTTCAATGTCTCCGGCGCTGCTCACATCTACATCAAAGTCACCTCCATTTGCATCAATGGTTCCACGTGCAATTAAAGTTGAAGCAGATGCAGCTGAGATAGAATTAATGGATTTGTATGTCACATGAACCTCTACATCAATATTTCTGTGGTTGTTTCCTTCTAAGTGTATTTTTAGTCTTCCTCCACTCACCTCAGTAAGCACTTCATCCAGATCGTGACTATCAGAAACAATTCTAGCTTCTTCCTTATCTCCCTTTGATATGTAAACATCAATGCCCTCATGAGCTGAAATTTCTGAAAAAGATGATAAGTTTCTTGTTTCTTCGGATTGTGCGAAAGTGATCCCTGCTACAAGGATTCCCAGCATAGTTATAAATATCGATTTCTTCATGGTCTTTTTATTTAAGAGTTAGGATTGAGCCTTGGGCCCGGTATTTACTCTATAGATTCGGAAAAAATCGAAAGGTTGCAGATCAGAGAGAAGATTTATGATTTTTCTTAAAATCTTCGAATGGAGTGGTTTTAAAATGATCTTCTCCAATAAATAATAAAATTGGTTCCATCTGCTCCGGCTTGAGGTATCCTGCCACAGGCTGGATGATTCGCAACTCTTCATCCATGAAAACAGTTGTTGGATAGCTGAGCTTGTTTCTTGTAAGGGCAGCTGCTAATTCGTGAACACCCCTTCTGCCTTGAGCAACAAAATTGAAAGTGTGACCTCTAAATTCAACCGGTTCTTTTTGCTCAGCATTGAACTTTACAGGGTAAAAATTTTCATTGATGTAATTAGCGATTTCTGCTTTGCTGTAGGTATTTCTATCCATTACCTTGCACCAGCCACACCAATCAGTGTAAAGATCAATCAGGAGCTTTTTTGGCTGCTTTTCATGCAATGCAATAGCTTCCTCAAAGTTTAGCCAATTGACCTCAGCCACTTCTGGCTGCTTCCAGCTACCCAGTGAAAGAATAAGTACCGTGCTAAATAGAATTCGTAAAACCTTCATTACCCCTATTAACGAAGCGAAAGCTTCTCTTGGTTCATTTTACGAATTTAATGGATTCTAAAATCAATCAGATGTCGGGGCAAAGATGTTTTTACCTTTAAAGATCTTGGAAACAATCGTACTGTCATTGAATACTTCAGCATCATTCTCTGTTGTTTTCAGCAGATTATCTCCTTCCCTGAAATAGCCATTTACAACAATTTCAGGTGCATTGCTGAAGGCATAAGTAATAATATGGGTAGGTTCTGATGTAAGCTCTCCATCATAGAAATTTTTGCTATTCACGTAGCTTAACCCTCTTAGATATTTGACCACTGCTGCACTATCCGCCTCCACATCATCCAAAAACCATTTTTCTCCTTTGTTCAGCGAAAATGCACTATCCGGATAATCAAACGTGATTTGCGTTATTGAATCGCGCTTCAATCTCATTAGCAATCCATCCCTGTAATCTGCTGACTTTTTTCCAACAGTAATGCCCATAAAGTCTTTAGCTACATATACATTTTCCTCTTCAAACGGACGAACAAACGTATAATAGCTACTCTGTCCATCCATTCCAAAACGTCCTACAACCATATCTGCAGTCAGATCATCATCCTCATATACACGCACTCTGGTACCTGTAGAATCTACCATGAAATCCTTCCATTTTTCTTCTTTGCGGGCTGCCAACCTACCGGGCTTTATGCTGTTCAAATCATTTAATAGTGAGATGACTGAATTCTCTTTAGCTGGCTTGTAACTGCCATTTACGAGTGAAACCTCCCATCCTTTGTCAGAGGCAACTAGTTCCACTTCACCATCAGGAGATGAAATTTGAATTCTTGTGACCCTGGCAGTGTCTATCTCCACTAAATCACCGGTGAGTACATCGCTTTTCCCAGATTTTTTGGTCAGCTGAGCCACAACTAGCCCTAAGACCAAAACACCTAATATGATTAACAGATTCCTGGTTTTCATCTGACTTAAATTGGTTTTATTCAAAGTTTCCCTGCATCCATTTCTGCTTTTTTCGCTGGTTTTGCAACTTTCTGATGAATGCATATATCAGCAGCAACACAATAGGTGCAAACACATTTCCATATTTAAGCATGTTCTTTTTACTCTCTTCAATGCTTTCTAATGGACGAGAGGTAATTCCTTTAGTTCGCAGAGCTATTAATCCGGTATCATCAGCCAGCCAGTCTACTGCATTGGAAGCAAAATTGACATGGTCAGGCTGAACTTGTCTTGCTTGCTGTCCTTCTCCATTCACGTAGAAATCTCCGTTACCTACCACCACCATCTTACCAAAACCATTGATTCCTTCTGCTACTACTGCGAGTGATTGCACACCCATGTCAAAGTCTCCTTGTGTCCATCTGCGTTGAATATCCACAAAAGATGGAGCAGGTTCAGTTCCTGAGTTTGGTGACGTAGAAGCAATCGTTGTAATGCTTGTTGTTGAATCTTCCTCAATCGGAACAACATTGGATGTGAATGTAAAAGTTAATTCATCCAACCCTCTGGTCATCGGATGATCAGTGAAGTTGGAAACACGCGGAAAGTATGGAAATTCCTTCTGACTATTGATCGTGAAATATCCCTGCCGCTGAGTTACCGTGATGGAAGCACATTCTGCATCAATCACAAAGTTGCCTCCAATCTTAATTCCGTTTTCTTCCAGCCAACCCACTAAACCAATGTCAGGTGAAGTGGAAAGCATTCCTTGCTGAAGATCACCCTGAACATTAGCATACGAGACAAAAATGTTTCCACCATTGCTTAAGTAAGTATCCAGTTTGTCAAAATGAGATTGAGGGATGGTATCTGTAGGGGCAGCAATGATCAATGCACGATAATAAGATGGAATATCTTCTGTGTCCGAAATGGTGAAAGTTTCAACATCGTAAAGCACACTCAGCTGTTGTCTCAGCTGTGGTATGGCCGAAAGCGATACCTCGCCATGTCCCTGAAGCAGGGCAACTTTAGGCTTATCATCAATTGACAGCTTTTTGATGGAGGTGGTCAATTCATACTCCATTGCTGCTCCGGGCTGAATTAATGGAATGATTTCTTTCTTATCATCCATTTGCAGCACTGCACCCATGTAAGCACGCATCTGCTCCACACGATCATTCTCGCGAACGTTGATCATGATAGGCCCTATCCCTTTTTGCTGAACTTCCTGCTCTTTTGTCTGGTCTTCATTCGGATTCACAAATTCATAAACCACGTTACCGCCGGACCGTTGCTCATACTCGATAAGCATATCCTCAAAATCCTTACGGTTGTTTAAAAGCTGCGGAGGAAGGTCCTCAGAAAAATACGCTGTAACTGTAACTACATTATCCAGCTCTTCTAAAACATCTTTGGAAGCATCGCTGAGTGTGTATCGCTTATCCTCAGTGAAATCCAATCTGAAATAAAGCTGATTGGAAAGGATATTACCTACCACGACAATAGCAATGATTACCAATAATTGAATGATGATGGTTTGCTTCTTCATCTTACTTCCAATTTCTTTTTGACAACATGATTTGTGTACCCAACAAACCAACAAGGATCAGCGAAACAAAATAGATGATATCCCTGCTATCAATTACGCCTCTGCTGAGTGAGTCCACATGCGTTCGAATGCTTAGGTAGCTGAATAATTCCCCGACAAAACCGGTTCCTCCTGAACCAATCACATCGAATAACATGTGAAAGAATATGCCAATGAACAGTGCTACAAGAAATGCCACAATCTGGTTTTGCGTAAGGCTACTGGCAAAAAGTCCAATGCCGATGTAGCTGGCAGATAAAAAAAACATGGCCAGGTATCCTCCTAGTACAGCTCCATCATCCACATTTCCCAGCTGACTGATGGTGACATAATAGGGTACCGTACACAGCAGCGCAATTCCCACCAGTATGAGACAAGCGAGGAACTTACCTAGCACGATTTGATTATCAGAAATAGCCTTAGTTATGAGCAGCTCAATGGTACCTGACTTGTTTTCCTCAGCTATCATGCGCATGGTAATGGCCGGTATAAAGAAAAACAAGGACCAATATGCCACATCGTAAAAAACATCAAGACTGGCCTGACTAAGCATGAAAATGTTGGTGCCAAAAAGCCAGGTAAATGATCCACTTAGGCCCAGAAAGAGGATGATCATCACATAGGCTATCAATGAATCAAAAAAGGCTGAAAGCTCTCGTTTTGTTATGATCCAGACTTTACTCATCTCTTAGTTGGTTAAATTTCTAAATACATCCTCAAGTCTTGTCTCCATTCCGGTCATCTCGAGTAAATACCATTTTTTACTCACGCAGAGATCAAACACTTCCTTTCTGGAAGAAGCATCCGGCTTACTTTGTACGGTAAACCAATGCTCTTTTCCTTCAATGGCCGACACAGTTTCAACTGTTTTCAGTCCCAGTAACTCTTTTTGAATATCACCTTTTGAGGCTTCAATGTGGACGGTAAGTAACTCTTGCCCCTGTGCCTGCTGTCGCAACGTATCAGCGGTACCATCTGCAACGATCCTTCCTTTGTTAATAATCAGAATACGATCACAAGTGGCCTCTACTTCCGACAGAATATGTGAGCTCAGGATGACCGTCTTTTCCTTTCCGAGTTCTTTGATCAATTTTCTAATCTCGACGATCTGATTAGGATCGAGTCCAGTGGTTGGCTCGTCCAGTATAAGCACTTCCGGGTCATGGATCATGGCCTGGGCCAACCCAACCCTTTGTCGATACCCTTTTGAAAGCTCCTGAATGTTTTTGTGTTTTTCTGCATCCAACCCACACTTCTCAATCATCTCACCTATTCGAGTAGGTATATCTGATTTGTGTACTCCCTGGATTTCTGCACTAAATCGCAGGTAATCCACAATTGGCATGTCCAGGTACAATGGATTGTTTTCGGGCAAATACCCAATCTTTCGTTTGACCGATTCGGGATCTGAAAGAATAGACGCTCCTTCAACAGTAACATCTCCGGCTGTTGGTGCCATGAAACAGGTGATCATTTTCATGGTCGTGCTTTTCCCGGCACCATTGGGACCAAGAAATCCTACGACCTCACCTGTATTGATTTCAAATGAGATGTCATTTACCGCTTTCTGAACGCCGTATTTTTTGGTGAGATTCTCTACTACAATCGCCATATTTGCTAGCTTTCAAAAACGCTGGCAAGTATAAAAACCAGAGAAAAAAAGTTCAATATCGAACACATTAAGCATTGTTAAAATTTGTTAATAACTAGTATGAAAATTGGTCTGCTATCAGACACCCACGGATATCTAGATCCTGCAGTCTTTAAATATTTCGCTGAAGTTGACGAAATCTGGCATGCCGGCGATATTGGCACACATGCGGTATTGGAAGAGCTTCAAAAGTTTAAGCCAACCATAGCAGTCTGGGGAAATATTGACGGTGGAAAGCTTAGGCAAGAATGCAAAGAGGGAGAAATCTTCGAACGTGAAGGTGTCCGGGTTCTAATTACCCATATAGCCGGTAAGCCGCCAAAATATAATTCCAAAGTGCTTGGGTATGTACGGCAGTATAAACCTAAACTGCTTGTTTGTGGACACTCACACATTTTAAAAGTCATGCCTGACAAAACCAATAACCTACTCTTTATGAATCCGGGTGCGGCAGGAAAGCATGGATTTCATAAGGTGAAGACCCTCCTCCGTTTTGATCTGGAGAATGGAGAAATCAAGAATCTGGAAGTGGTGGAGATGGGGCCGAGAGCTAAATCTTAACGTTCAAACCTACCAACATGCAACCTTTCCAATTTTCAATTGTATTTAATTTACAATCATGAAAGAAACTATTTATAGTTATTTTCGTATTTGATTGACAATTATGAAATTAATATGAAAAGGGAATCTTATCAACTGGGAGAATTGGAAGAACTTGTCTTGATGATAGTGGCAATTCTCAACGAGGAAGCTTATGGCGTGCGGGTGATGGATGAAATTGAAAACCAGATCAATCGAAAGGTAAATATTAGTGCCGTTCATACGACACTTGATCGACTGGAGAAGAAAGGCTTTGTTTCCTCCTATATGGGAGGTGCCAGTGCGGAGCGAGGAGGTAGAAGGAAACGACTATTTAAGGTTACAGCAGAAGGTAGCAAAGCCATAGAGTATGTGCATCAATCCCGTAATGCACTGTATCACCAAATTCCAAAAACCAGCCTAAGCTTTAAGTAATGAAGGAAAAATCTCCACCAAAATGGGCCATCAGATTCCTTCGCTTTTTCTGCAGGGAACACTACCTCGAGCAAATTGAGGGAGATCTCTTTGAGCTATTCGAACGGAATCCCTCACGCAGGAAATTCGCGTGGAACACGATCCGATTTTTTCGGTGGAGATATCTAAAAGGACTAGATGATTTCGAACAATTAACCACACTTGCCATGATCAAAAACCATCTCAAAGTAGCAATCAGGACTTTATTAAGACAAAAATCATACTCATCCATCAATATAATTGGATTAGCCATCGGCTTGGCTTCCTGCCTGCTGATTACAATCTATGTGACGCATGAACGAAGCTATGATAAGTTTTATCCTAACTCCGAGCGAATCTTCAGGGTACTGAATGGAGAGACCGGCCCATGGACACCTCCACTTCTGGCCGAAACCATGCAAGCAGATGTGAGCGAAATAGAAGTAGCCACTAGAATCATGGGGCTGTGGGAGTCCCTTTTTCAAATCGGTGATAGGAGTTTCATTCAGGATGGAGCAGCATATGGGGATCAAAACACCTTCAAAGTTTTCGAATGTGAATTTTTGTACGGTGATCCTGAAAAAGCCCTATCGGAACCAAAATCTATTGTGCTAACCGAATCAATGGCAAAGAAGTGTTTCCCAAATGAATCGGCATTTGGAAAGACGCTCATGGTAGACGAAGAAGCCCTAAAAGTAACTGGTGTTATCAAGGATAGACCAAACAATACACATTTTCCATTCAAATACATGATTGCAAGTCTGGAAGCAGGCCACTCATACTGGACAGGAAATAGCGTATGGACCTATGCAAAGACGTATCAAAATCCGGATATCATATTGATAGAGAATAAATTGAAAGACCTCTACAAAAAATATGCAGGACCTGAGTCATTATCATGGAGTGGTCACAGCTCTTTTGAGGAATTGGAAGCCGAGTTTCCTGACCGCCATTTTGGATATACCCTCTTCCCAATAGAAGATATTCACCTGCACAGGTCTCGACTATCAATGGCTCCAGGCGGGGACTACAAGAATGTGATCATTTTCTCCCTCATTGCCCTATTCATTTTGCTGATTGCCTGTGTAAACTACATCAATATGGCCACTGCCCGCTCCGCACTGAGATCCAAAGAAGTGGGCATTAGAAAAGCCCTGGGATCATATCGAAAGCATATCGTCTCTCAGTTTCTCATTGAATCTATTCTAATCACACTCATTGCGATAATCATTGCGATTGTGATCGCATCTTCATCGATCCAGTATTTTAACCAACTGACGGGCAGGGAATTCTTAATAGAGGACTTATTTACCCGACAAAATCTGGTTTACATCGGATTGCTTCTTATCGTAGCTGGATTACTTGCGGGTTCATATCCTGCCTACATCATGTCAGGCTTTTCTCCTTTGAAAGCACTTCGAGGACAAAAACAGCAGGCAGGCAAACGAGGGCTAAGGAGTGGACTGGTGGCTTTTCAGTTTGCTATCTCCGTCTTTCTAATTGCTGCCACGCTGGTTATCTACAAGCAGGTTCATCACATGAGATCGCATGAGCTCGGTGTAAACATTGACCAAACGCTGGTCATAAACGGTGGCAGGGTGCTCGGCGATAAATACGAAGTTTTCAAAACGCAGCTTGAGAAAATACCTGGAATTGAAAAAGTAGGGAAAGCCAGCAATGTGCCGTTTCATGGCTTTGGAGACTGGTCTTACAATATTCCATCCGAAGAAAAAAGATCGGTAGGTCCCTACAATGGTTTCACATCAGCTGAGGTCTTCGATATTTTGGACCTGGAAATGATAAAGGGTAGGTTTTTTATGGAAAATATGCCATCCGATACAAACTCGGTTGTGATCAATGAGTCCCTTGCTGCAGAACTGGGATGGGATAACCCTATCGGGAAAAAGATTGCGAGGCAGGACAAGCTTGAGTTTACAATTGTTGGGGTAATGAAAAACTTCAATTTCACCTCATTAAAGCATGACATTGGCCCTATGGTCTTTAGATATGGTGGTATAGCATCACAGGAAATTGGTGAGCACCACCAAGCTTATGTTCTGGCCAAGATTTCTGCCGAAGACCTGGTTAGAACCTTGAATCAGGTGGAAAAACTCTGGAATGAACATGCTAGAAATTACCCTTTGGATTCATTCTTTCTTGATGATTCGTTCGAGCGACATTTTGCTGCCGAGCAAAAATTTGGAGGAGTATTCACAACTTTTGCCCTGTTGGCAATTTTCATAGCCCTGCTTGGTCTTTTTGCTCTCACCACTTTTGTATTGCAGAAACGATTCAAGGAGATTGCAGTTAGAAAAGTACTGGGAGCTACTATTCCTTCCTTGCTAAGGATGATGCTCAAGGACTTTTCCATCCTTGTGCTCATTGGTGGAGCAATAGGCATCTCAGCAGCATTTTACTGGCTGAGTAGCTGGCTGGAGGGTTACAGCTATCGAATTGATCTGGAATGGTATCTATTGGCACTTCCAATTATTCTCATTCTTTTACTTACCTGGGCAGTTGTCAGTGCCAAATCTTATCGTGCGGCAGTGGCTAATCCTGCGAATGCATTGAAGGAGGAGTAAGATTAACTAAGAGACAGTGAGAGAGGCTAATGATGATAGTTAGCCTTTCCTTTTTGTTCCAAAAACTCCGCTCATATAATTTTAATTCCGCTGAGGTAAGTCAATGGCTATCTTTGATTGCTTAATCTAATTCTTGTATCCCAACTTTCGAAAAGCAACTAAGTCTGATAAATTTGAGTAGAAAAAGGAATACACACCAAACCACCGTGCCATGTCAGAACATGAGGACATCATACCTAGTGTAAGATTCAATCCCAATACAGGCCTTTTGAAAATTGAAGGTCGATCCAGTATGCGGGATGTACAAGACTTTTATCTTCCAATTATCGAGCAAGTGAAAAACACAACCGTTCCCACCTTCATTGTGGAGCTAAAGCTGGAACACTTCGATACGGGAACGATGAAATGCCTGTACCAGCTAATGCTGGAGCTGAAAGAAAAGCAGAAGATGGGCGCTATGATCATGGTCAGGTGGTTTAGCGACGAAGGCGATGAAGACCACAAGGAGCTTGGAGAAGATCTTTCCAGCCGATCAGAAGTAAAATTTCAATTCGTTAGCAAGTAAAAAAAGCTGCCTCAAAAGGTCTGTCATCCTGAATTCATGAAGGATCTCTTACTTTATAAGTGTGTAGTTATACACTAAAAAAGAGATTCTTCCTTCGTCAGAATGACACTCAAATGAAAATAAGACCTTTTAAGACAGCTTCTTGATTTAATAAAAGGGTTACTCCTTCGTGCCCTGAACGGTCACGCCAAACTGCTTCAATTCCATCGTCATGGCCGTTTTGTCTCCTGAGTTGTCAAACTCAATTACGATTTGTCCGTCCAGCGAAACCCACTTGTCTTCCTTTGGCATCACCACCACATTCATACCAGCGGCAGGCACCAATACCTTCACAAGTCCACCATCATCCTCCATCATCGCCTGGATGTTGAAGTTCGCAATGTTGTACGTACCATACAAGTAGTCCGGCACCTCTACACCTGCCATGCGATCCTTTAGCGGAGGATAAAAATTGTCTGTATCGTCCAGATCAGGAAGGCTTGCATTCACAGAAATCGTCTCAATCTTTTTGTACTCAGGAATGCTCAGCACTACTTCACTTTTGCCTGCCATTGCTTTTCCAGACATGGAGGTTTCATAGTCAGTACCATCGTTGTACTTCACCTCTACTTTTATCGGAACAGGCCGGTTGCCCGCATTGATCACGGTCAGCTTATCCTTCTTGATGCCGCCGATCTTCACATCCGGTGCACCAAACTCAAAGAACCATGGCTTCCATAGCCAGCTCAGATCCTGCCCGCTTACGTTCTCAAACGTGTAGAAGAAATCATACGGAATCGGTGACTTCTTTGCCCAGCGATTGATATATTCTTTGTACGCCTTAAAAAACATCTCATCACCCAGGTGGAAATGCAGCATCGAGTAAATGAATGCCGGAAGCGGATAAGCAGAGTAGCCATAGTTGGTGCCATCCATAAACTGGGAAGAAGCAAACAGCGGCAAGTCCTCATACTGCCCCTGCATTCCTCCTACACTTCCTTTGTAGTTAGTAAACAGGTCCGAATTGTCATTCTGAAAATACCGGCTGGTCACCAAAGAGGTGATGTAGTCAGCCCAGCCTTCATCCATCCAGGCAAATCTTCGCTCGTTCACACGCACATACATCGGGAAGTACATGTGGAACATTTCGTGCACCGTCACACCAAGCCCCGGACCACCATTGTAGGCCATCATCGGAAACTCCATGCCTCCGCCACCAAGCCCGATGAACGTGGTAAATCGTGGGTATGGATAAGCTACACCCGGTATATCCTCCGAGAAGTGCTTCATCGTTTTTTGCTGATTGGGTGTCATCGCGGCAAAGCCCTGAGGATTGCCTGTAGGGTATACCGAGCTGATCAGAATGTCTTTGCCCTCCACTTTCTGCGAAGCAGCATTCCAATCGTAATGGTCACTCATTGCGAACGCAAAATCAGGCACCTCATCTGCATTAAACTTCCACGTGCCGGACTTGTGCTCAAACCCATCCTTCAGGTCATCCCCATTGATGATGTCCATCGGTTCGGTAGCAGTGAGAGCCTTCTTGTATCGCTCCAGGATATCTGCATTGAATACCTCTTCAGGATTCTGGAGTACGCCTGTCGCCCACATGGTAAAGGATTTCGGCACGGTAAACTCCACATCGAAGTTGGCGAGGTTGTTATAAAACTCCGTGCGGAACGAATAGTCCTGCGTATCCCAGCCGAACACATCGTCGTACACCGCCACCTGCGGATACCAGTACGCCACAAAGAACGACGTGCTGTCCGCAACACCCGTCCTGCGGTTAGTATAAGGTATAAACTGCTCCCAATTGATGGCCAGGTCTATGCTCTCGCCGCTTTTGAGCGACTCACTCAGACGGATGAACAGGTTGGTTCCGTTTCTGGTCACCGATCTGCTCTCCAGGTCTACCGAATCACCACGCACCTGCACCATATTCAGCGTCACGCCATCATCCACATCGCGCTCATCCACACGGGAGGCACGCGGGTTGCCCTTGCGATACACATCATTATACAGCCGCACCACGATGGTGCTTAGATCATCCGGACTGTTGTTGGTATAGGTGATGGCCGACTCCCCGGAGATGCCACGCGTTTCCGGATTGATGGTAGCCTTGATGGTGTAGTCTACCGTATTGTGCCAATAGTTTGGTCCCGGCTTTCCGTCATACGAGCGGGTGCCATTTTCGTATGCCTGCTGCATCTCCTTAGGCATGAAGAATCGCTTCTCCTGCGCCACCAGCGACACACAAAGCATGAGTGTGATTAGTGTTGCTATTTTTCTCATAGTATAGTTTGTTTGAATAAGATGATCCGTAAAGAAAACGAATTGTTGCAGCACAGCCACAACCGCTGATGGAAATTGACGGATGAGGTGTAAGGGATATAATTTATTAGGAAGCTAAAAGATCCAGAGCACTACCAATAACTACCAATAGGAAGGCAACTAATTTAACAATTGTATTTAGTCTTCTTCTGTCCATAACCCAAATTAAAGGGCTTATGAAAACCACATTTATAACAGATGCAATGATATAAAACGAAAAAAGAGACAAGGCGATAACGACTGGTATAAGATACCCAGATAAAGCAAAAATCAAAGAGGAAATATTAAAAGCCCAAAACCAATGAATTGATTGATTTAATCTAATAAATGAAAAAAAAGAAATAGCAACCGCAAATAGAACAAGGATAAGAACATAAGAATTGTCAATTTCAATTTCATTCTCACCTTTTCCCTGACGAATCCTTTGAAACCATCTTTTAGTATTACTTATTGTGTAAAATGCAATCTTTCTAATGTTCCCGAAATTGATAGTTTCCTTTAAATTGATACTGAACTCAGAAAACCTCTGAATTCCAACTATTTCCACTAAAACCACAAATGCTCCCAGAATCTGAATCATTTTACCAAAGCGACCTAGCCAGAGAATTGATACACCATGTAGTTTATAAGTGGATAAATCTACACCTTGAATCCACATTTCTAAAGCTTCAAAAATATCAATCTCCATCGTTAACTATAATTTTCAAATATAAAAACATATAGTTCTAACAATGAAGAATAGTTCTCTACAACATTAATGACACAGCCTGCCTCCTTACCTTTGCCAAAAAAGTATTTGGCAGAGCTCCTTCTTATCACGCCCCCGTTTACCCAGCTAAACACACCCTACCCTGCCACGGCATACCTGAAAGGTTTTTTCAATACGCAGCAGGTATCGGTAGATCAGCAGGATCTGGGTATCGAGGTGATCCTGGAGCTGTTTTCACGCCAAGGGTTGGAGCAGCTTTTCACCAAGGCAGAAGCTTTTCCAGCGCCCTCAGAAAATGCCCGGCGAATCCTCACCCTGAAGGAAAGCTACCTCAGCACCATCGATCCGGTCATTGGTTTTTTGCAAGGTAAAAACCTGGCACTTGCACGTCAGATCTGTGCAGACCCTTACCTGCCGCAAGCTTCACGGTTTGAGCAGCTGGAAGAAATGGACTGGGCGTTTGGCAGCATGGGCATGCAGGATAAAGCCAAGCACCTGGCCACCCTGTACCTCGAAGACCTCTCCGACATGATCGTGGAGTGTGTAGATTCGCATTTTGGATTTAGCAGATATGCGGAGCGGCTGGGCCGGAGCGCCAATTCGTTTGACGAGCTGCAAGCCGAGCTACAGCAACCATCCACCTTTATTGATGAGATCACCGTTCGGCTTTTAGAAAATCGCATCCAGCAAACACAACCTAAAGCGGTTGGATTCTCTGTGCCATTTCCCGGCAATCTGTACAGCGCCTTTCGCTGTGCACAGTACCTGAAAGCCCATCATTCGCACATCCACATCACCATGGGTGGTGGCTTCCCCAACACCGAGCTACGCAACCTGAAAGAGCCAAGGGTGTTTGACTATTTCGATTACATCACGCTGGATGACGGAGAGCGACCCATGCAGCTCTTGCTGGATCACATTCAGAATCTAAAAGCTGAATCTTACCTTAAGCGGACCTTTTGCATTCAAGGTGGCGAGGTGACGTATGTAAACAATGCCACCGAACCGGATTTCAAGCAGAGTGAGATTGGCACGCCAGACTATGCAGGTCTGCTGCTGGAAGATTACATCTCGGTCATCGAGGTAGCCAACCCCATGCACAGCCTATGGAGCGACGGACGGTGGAACAAACTCACCATGGCACATGGGTGCTACTGGGGCAAGTGTACGTTCTGCGATATCTCGCTGGATTACATTAAAATATATGAACCCATTGCGGCCCGGACGCTGGTGGACAGGATGGAGCAGCTCATCGAGCAGACGGGATTTTCCGGATTCCACTTTGTGGATGAGGCGGCACCTCCCGCCCTGATGAAGGAGCTGGCGATTGAAATCCTGAAGCGGAAACTCTCCGTGACCTGGTGGACGAATATCCGATTTGAGAAAAGCTTCACCCTGGATCTTTGCCTTCTACTGAAAGCGAGTGGCTGCATTGCCGTTTCGGGCGGACTCGAGGTAGCATCAGATCGCCTCCTTCAGCTCATCGATAAAGGGGTGACGGTGGAGCAGGTGGCACGTGTGACTGATCATTTCACCCAGGCCGGTATCATGGTGCACTCGTACCTGATGTATGGCTACCCTACCCAGACCGTTCAGGAAACGATCGACAGCCTGGAGATGGTGAAGCAGATGTTTGAGCTGGGCATCATTCAGTCAGGATTTTGGCACCAGTTTGCCATGACGGCACACAGCCCGGTAGGGTTAAATCCGGAGGCCTTCGGCGTGATCCCAAAACAAAACGAAATCCTGTTTGCGAACAATGACATTGCCTTTGAGGACAAGACCGGAATCGATCACAGCATCTTCAGCTTTGGACTGAAGAAGTCCCTGTACAACTACATGCATGGAGTGGGTTTTGATTGGCCTGTGCACGAGTGGTTTGAGGAGCAGATGCCGAAGACGACAATCCCTCCCACCTTTATTGAAGATGCCCTGAACCAACCGGAAGGGTACATCATTAAGCCAACCGCCCGAATCATTTGGCTGGGTGGAAAACCCATTATTCAGTCTTCTAAAAAAGGAAAAATGAAAGTGCAATTCCACTCTAATACTGAGTCGTTTCAGGTTTCCATGCCTGCAGATGAAGGTCAGTGGCTGCTGGATAAACTGGAAACCTTGCGAGTTGATCAATCGTCAACCTCATTCAAATCTTTGAAGGAATCATTTGAAAAGCAGTTTGGGGATTTTGAGCCGTTTTGGTACAGCAAGCCTGTGAATGTACTGAGAGCAAATGGGCTGATTGCAGTTTAGAATGCCTCGCTAATCCCGATGTAAATGCCGGTCTGTCCGCCTCTCCCCACACCGATATCCAACCGCGCGTTGAGCTTCCGGTCCGGCATAATGGCGAGTCTTCCACCTATCCCGGCTATATACTTAAACTCGGACAAGCTGAAGTCGTCCAGGTCATAGGCTACATCTCCTACACCGGCAAACACGGTCATCCCAAATCGCCAGAACAAAGGCCTGCGGTACTCCACCTGCGTGTACATCATCTGTCGGTCACGGTATAGGCTTGCATTGGCAATGCCTCGCAATCGCTCATCCCCACCGAGCTGTGGGAGCTTGTAAAAAGGAGCATCCGTGCCCATGGTAAACTGCGATCTGAACTGAAAGGCGAGGATGTTGTCCTCATTCACAATCTTCATGTATTTTCTGAAATCGGCGATGTAGGTAGTATAGTTAAAATCGCCCACCAGATTGAACACCAGTCTGCTGGCGATAAAATAACCGGACGTTGGGTAGATAGTGTAGTCCCGGGTGTCATAACGGAAAGCCGGACCAAAACCGAAAAGGTTGCCACCATCGGCACCATTTGGATTCTGTGTTTCCAGCAGCCCTTCTGGAATGACTTTTCTGATGCTGGTAAAGTGCGCATCAAACGCTCCACCCACGAAAATCTTTTCATTGAGTGGATGCAAAAACTGCCCCTCAAGCTGGACAAATCGGTTGGTATATTGCTCGGACACATCGGGATCATTGTCATTCCCAATGCCATAGTAAGAATCCGGAAAGTTGTAATACCGAATGGCAGTATTCAGGTTTTGCCCCTCATGGAAATAGTAGTCCAGGTTGACAACCGCTATCGATTGCTTCTTGAGTGTGTAGACAAAGTAAGGTGTAATGGTGGACTGTCGCTGAAAAGTGGATTGAGAGTTGTCTGCATTTTTCAGCACCCAAATCCCGACAGCTCCAAGCTGTAAATCCGTCTCAGGCGCATAGCTAATTGCTGGGAAAATGGCGAATGAGCCTTTGTCGGCAACAGTATCCTGCTCCTGAGCCAGAGAAATGAAAGGCACCAAAAAGAGAACATTTAATAGTCTACGCACTCACCAACTCGATCAATTGTGAAACTTCACGCATCTGCAGCTCAGGTAATGGCTATCTCCCACCTTGGAGTGATAGATGTTTTCATCTCCTTTTTTCAGTGTAATGATCCCGGCAGAGTTGCTGTCTTTCAGCTCATTATCCCACCAGTTTCCGTGAACACCGATACCCTGAAAAGTGCCATCCGGATTGCCAAATCCACCAAAGAGCATATCCATATCACTGGACTTGCCTTCAATCAGGTACTGACCAGAGTGATGCCAACCTCCAAAGAAATGAAACAGGTGCTTCCACTCATGAATGGTAGGGACATGCCACCCTTCAGGACATGCTAAATTGGCCTGCTCATAATTATAAAGCCTGCCATAAGTTTTAGCGTACTCGCTCGTATTGTTATAGGCCTTTGAGCCTGGCACATTGAAAGTGATGTTCTCTGCAAACCATGTTCGTGTGATCATCGCACCATGATGTTCCCTCATGAAAGTGATGGTCTTGTACACTTTTCCATCCCTGGGATCGGTATATGACCCCATCTTGTGAGAGAAGTGTTTGTTTTTTTCTTCCCTACTTTGAGCAGAAACCAGGGTCACACATGCGAGTAAGAAACAAATAGCAACAGCAAATTTAGCTTTCATAACAGTTAGGCGATTAGGATTTGAAATTAAACAATTCTGAAAATCTAATCCTGTACCTCCACGATCATCTCAATCTCCACCGCAATATTTCGAGGCAGTGATCCCATCCCAACAGCCGCTCGCGCATGCTTGCCCCGCTCGCCAAACACCTCGACCATGGTATCTGAGAAGCCATTGATCACCTCTGGCTGATCACCAAAATCAGATGTACAATTGACCATCCCAAATACTTTCACAATTCTCACAACTTTATTCAGGTCGCCGATTTCTGCTTTCAAAGCGGACAGCTGAGCAACAGCCACCAGCTTTGCAGCTTCATAGCCCTCTTCCACAGTCAGGTCTTCTCCTACTTTTCCGGTCACATAGCCACCCTCAGGCAGGTTAGGGCCTTTCCCGGCCATAAAAACCAGGTTACCTGTCCGCACAGCATTGACATAGTTGGCGACTGGTGCTCCCGGCTCAGAAAGCGTAATGCCCATGGAAGCTATTTTCTCCTCCACATCATAGCTGTAAAGCGCTTCTTGCTCTTTCGACTGATCTTCATGGGTATGATCATGTTCCGGCTGACAGCCAAAGAAAAGTGTGGAAAGCGTTAGGGTTAAGATTAGGTTTTTCATTGTGTTTTGATTTGTGTGTCATCTTGAGCCTGTCGAAAGATCAACACACTTCGACAGGCTCAGTGTGACAACTTACTTCTTACTACTCTCTCTTATTGCCTTGAACTCTGACCCTTCTTTCCACTGAGGCCAATCGGCAGAGTTTGCGATTTTCAATCCAACTTCCATCAATAGTTCACCGTCCAGCGCCATCCCATCAAAGGTCCATGACTCATCATACTCATCCTGAGGACGGTGATACTTGGAAGAAAGGTAAATCTGATTGAGGCTATCCACATAGTCTACCCCCCTGGTCATGTGCTCATATCCTCCTGAAGCATAAAGTGCCGGAATCCCCACTTTTGCAAATTGGAAATGATCTGATCGGAAGAAATAACCTTTTCCCGGATCAGGATCAGGAATGATGTAGCGCCCCTGTTTCTTAGCAACCTCCTCAGCGATATCTTCCAATTCACTCTGTCCGTATCCAACCACGGTCAGGTCTTTCATGGGACCCCAGGCCGTGATGCCATCCATGTTGATATTAGCAACCGTTTGAGCTGGTGAGTAAATAGGGTTTTGAGCGTAATGCTTTGAACCGAGCAGTCCTTGTTCCTCTGCCGTCACAGCGAGAAAAACAACTGATCGCTTTGGTTTCGTTTCCATCTTAGCCATGGCTTCCGCAATGCCTAGCATCGTGGAGGTTCCGGAAGCATTGTCGTGAGCCCCATTATAGATGCTATCTCCGTCAATCTCCTGGCCTATTCCTAAATGATCCCAGTGAGCAGAGTAAATGATGTACTCATCCGGTCGCTCAGTGCCGGTGATCTTTGCGATCACATTCTGAGATTGATCCTTTTTGATTTTGTTCTTTACCGACACAGAAGCATTCAATCCCAGGCTAAAAGGTTTGAAGTCCTTACTTCTGGACATCTCACTGTAGTTTTTCATATCCTGATTGGAAGCCTCAAAGATTTTGATGGCTGCATCACGCGTAATCCATCCCAGCACATCCGGCTGATAGCTATCCCCAGATTGATCGAGATAGAGGCTGGCTCCAGACCATGAATTTCGAACTACTAACCATGGATATCCGGCCGGCACAGTCTCATGAATGATCAGACAGCCAGCAGCTCCTTGTCGTGCAGCCTCCTCATACTTGTATGTCCAGCGACCATAGTAGGTCATGGTCTCTCCTTTGAAAAAAGTGGAATCACCGGAAGCAAATCCCGGATCATTAACGAGTACAACAACAGTTTTTCCTTTCACATCAAGCCCTTCATAGTCATTCCAGCCGTACTCGGGTGCTACTACCCCATATCCGGCAAATACCAGCTCAGAAGCATCCAATGAGGTCTCTTCCACTACACGCTCAGTATAGGCCACAAAATCATTCAGCACATTAAGCACCACATCTTCACTCCCTCCCGTAATGGTCATCGTCTCGGAAGGCATAGCCGTCAGTTCTACCATTGGCACCTCCTGAACGTAAGAGTCTCCGTTTCCAGGCTCCAGCCCATATGCTTTGAACTGATCAGTCAGATAATTCACTGTTTTGATCTCCCCTTCGGTAAAAGGTTTTCTACCCTGAAAATCATCTGAGGAAAGAACCTCGATATGGGTTTTAAGCGATGCTTCTGAAATAGCTGGCGATGCTTCTTCGCCGGAGTTGGTACAAGAAAATACAAGCATTCCCGGTACCAGTAAGGTTAAAATTTTCTTCATAGTAAGGTTAATTTCTAAGTCGCCAATTTAATTGAATTTAAGAACACGATAATCTTCTTAACTTCGGAGTTACTAACCAGACTTATTTTTAGAAAAATGAAAAAAATATTAAGCATTGGTCTCATTGGCCTACTCCTTAGTCAGTGTACCGCACCAGAGAGCAAAGATGAACCTGAGACTCAGCTCACTCCCATGCAGGAGAAAGTAGCAATCTATAAAAATGTAAAGCTGACAACCAATATTGAGCAGCTGAGTGAAAAGGAGAAACAAATGATCCCTCTGATGATTAGAGCTGCCAAGATCATGGATGAATTATTTTGGTATGAAGCGTATGGGAAGAAGGATTCACTTTTATCCGCCATGACCGATCCGGCGACCAGAAAGTATGTTCAAATTAACTATGGTCCATGGGACAGGCTGGCCAACAATGAACCATTTCTGGATGGTGTAGGTGCCAAGCCTGAAGGTGCCAACTTCTATCCTGTGGATATGACTAAAGAAGAGTTTGAAGCAGCAGATCTGGAAGGGAAAACCAGTCTTTATACATTCATTCGAAGAGATGAGGATGGAAACCTGATCACTGTTCCATACAATGAGATGTTTGCGGAGCAAGTTCAACGTGCATCAGAGCTCCTTCGTCAATGTGCTGAACTGGCAGAGGATGAGGGATTAAAAAACTACCTAACACTCCGAGCAGATGCCCTGCTAACCGATGACTACCAGCCAAGTGATATGGCTTGGATGGATATGAAAACGAATGGCCTTGATTTCGTGGTGGGCCCGATAGAAAACTATGAAGATCAACTCTACAACTACAAAGCAGCACATGAAGCGTACGTTTTGGTGAAAGACAAAAGCTGGAGCGAGCGCTTAGCCAAGTATGCCGACTTCCTCCCAGAGCTACAGGCGGGATTACCAGTAGCTGATGAATACAAGGCTGAAACACCGGGAACCGATGCAGACCTGAATGCCTATGACGTGGTTTACTACGCGGGAGACTGCAACGCTGGCTCGAAAACCATTGCCATCAACTTGCCTAACGATGAAAAAGTGCAATTGGCCAAAGGCTCAAGAAGGTTACAACTCAAGAACGCGATGCAGGCCAAATTCGATCACATCCTTGTTCCGATCGCAGATGTTCTAATTCACCCGGATCAGCGAAAGCACATCACTTTCGATGCATTCTTCGGAAATACCATGTTTCATGAGGTGGCTCACGGCTTGGGTATCAAAAACACGATCAATGGAAATGGTACTGTTAGAAATGCTTTGAAGGAACACTCTTCAGCTTTGGAAGAAGGAAAAGCAGACATTCTTGGGCTTTACATGATCACCCAACTCCATGAGAAAGGCGAGATTGAAGGTGACCTCAATGATTACTATGTCACGTTTATGGCTGGAATTTTTAGATCCGTGAGATTCGGTGCGGCTAGCTCGCATGGCAAAGCCAACATGATCCGATTCAATTTCTTTAACGAGTACGGCGCTTTTGCTAAGGATGAGGAGACCGGCACTTACATGGTTGATTTTGATAAAATGAGAGAGGCAATGGATGCACTTTCAGAAAAAATATTGACACTACAGGGTAATGGTGACTATGATGGCGTAGCACAGCTGGTCGCTGAAAAAGGGAAAATCGGAGAAGTGCTTCAAGCAGAGCTGGACAGGCTGGCAGAGCAGAACATCCCGGTAGATATTGTATTTGAACAAGGAGTAGAAGTTTTAGGATTGTAATGAGTAAAAAAGAAATTAATGGATACCCGCATGTTTCCTATGAGCGGGATACCTATGACTTGAAGGAAGCTGAGGAGCGAGCCAAGGCGTTTCACGAATGGCTTGATACTCGAAGGACTGTTCGGGATATCTCAGATAAGCCGGTTAGTAAAAAACTGATTGAAAGTCTCATTATGGCTGGCTCCACTGCGCCATCCGGTGCACATAAGCAGCCCTGGACATTTTGTGCCATCTCAAATAAGGAGATCAAGAAGGCTATTCGTGAAGCAGCTGAGAAAGAAGAGTACGACAGCTACCACGGACGTATGAGCGAGCGGTGGATTAAGGATCTGGCTCCTATCGGCACGGACTGGAACAAGCCTTTTCTGGAGGAAGCACCCTGGATAGTGGTAATCTTTAAGCGGGTGTTTGAAATGGTGGATGGTGAGAAGAGCAACAATTATTACGTGAATGAATCCGTAGGTATCGCATGCGGGATGATCATTTCAGCTATTCACAAAGCAGGCCTGGTCACTTTGACACACACGCCTTCCCCAATGAATTTCCTCACGAAGATTCTCAACCGACCGGATAATGAGCGTCCCTACCTCCTCTTACCCATCGGCTATCCGAAAGATGAGGTGTACGTACCCGATTTGGATAGGAAGCCATTAGAAGAAGTAGCGGTGTTTTATGAATGAATGGCAGGATTGTGAAGCAAGTTGGCAGAATAATTAAATACTGATCTCCTACCTTCACTTTCGAAATCCACCTAATCACGCATAGCACCGTGGGTAGAAGTAAAGCTCCTTTGATCTATTCAGGGGAGCTTTTTTTATATCTTTAGTCACCAAGCATATACACCATGTTTAAAAAAATAATCCTTACTCTTTGCTTCTTTACCGCCACATTTCTTCTTTCTGCTCAGGTACGTCCTTTCCTGGATAGTTTGAAAAACGATCTTCAGGTGGTCACCGATGATTCACTGAGGTTTCGAGTACTCGATGAACTGGCATGGACTTACAGGCGAATGGACGCAGATTCAGCACTGATGTACGGGAAAATGGCTATCGAGCAAGTAGAAAAATTGAAAGATGATCGACTGACCGCCATTGCTTTTTCTACCAATGGAGTCATCAAGATGCAAAACAACATCGCTGATTTTGGTATAGGTGACTTAAGGAAGTCGCTCTACTTCAATCTCAAGGCAAACGATCAAAGAGGGATTTCTTCCAATTATAATAACCTGGGAAATGCCTATGAAAGCATGGGAGTCTATGACTCTGCCATCACCTACTATGGTAAATCCATCCAAATCAAAATGGAAACCGGGCGGGAAGAGTCGGCAGCCAGCACGATGAGTAATCTGGGCCTGGTGTACATGAAATTAGAGAATGCAGAAAAGGCGATGGAATACTATCAGGAAGCACTCGCTATTGTTGGGGAAGAAAGTAGCCGAGCCAATGGGATCTTTAACAATATGGGTATCGCTTACTCAAAGCTTGGTCAAAGCGACAAGGCCCGACACTATTTACAAAAGGCCGTAAGCAATCTAAGCTCAGAAGGAAACGAATTGAGATTTGCGAGCACATACGGGAATATCGCAGAGTCCTTTCAGGATGATAAAATGTACGATTCTGCCTTGTACTACGCTCACAAATCGTACGATCTTAAAAAGAAATTCGGTCAGGGACTCACGCTTACCTATGCCACCATCACCCTGACTAAAATTTACAGTGAACTAGGAAATCATACCAAGGCAAAAGAATACGCTACTGAGGCAGTCAGTATTGCAGAGCAATATGATAATCCTGAACGACTTTCTGAGGCCATTTGGTTTTTGGGCGTAGCAGAAGCCGGTCTCAAAAACTTTGAAACAGCGGCCAAACTTTTTCAGGAATACACAGAAATAAGAGAGAAAATAACAAGTGAAGCGATACTACAAGCCGCTGAAGATGCCGAAGCAAAGTTCCAGAATGAACTAAAGGAAAAGGAAAATCAAATCCTGCGTGAGGAAGCTATCATTCAAAATCAAAGAATTCGAACGCAAACCATTATGATCATTTCAGCGATTGTGATCGTCATTCTGCTCCTGGTTATCGCATTTATTCTCAGAAATCAACTGGCATTGCGAAAGAAGCTGCTTCAAAAGATTGAGGCACAATCAGCCAAGCTTAAAGAGCTGGATCAGGCCAAGACACGCTTCTTTGCTAACATTTCTCATGATCTACGCTCACCACTCACACTCATATTGGGTTCACTCGACAAAATCACCGAACGTGACTATGAAATACTGGATAAGGAATCAAAAGAACTATTGGATCTGGGGATTAAAAACGGGAAGCGGCTGCTCTATCTTGCTGACGAAATCATGGATCTGACACGACTGGAAGAAGGTAAGATCAACCTCGACCTTCAGTACGTCAAGATCGTTCCCTACTTACGACTCCTTACCAAGATGTTTAGCAGTGCCGCAGACATTAAGTCTATCAAACTAAAATTTACCAGCCATGCGGAGGATGAAACTACTCTGCAAATAGATCCACATCAGTTCGAAAAAATCATTTACAACCTCCTATCCAATGCTATAAAATTTACTCCACCAAATGGAGTTGTTGATGTGCAGCTCAACACGGACAAGGCATACCTTGAAATCGCCATCTCAGATTCAGGTCCCGGCATTCCTGCCGAAAGCCTCGATCTGATCTTCGATCGCTATTATCAATCAGCGGCTGCAAATGCTGCACAGGCGGGTGTTGGGATAGGTCTTGCTCTGGTGAAGGAGTTGGTAGAGTTGCATGGAGGCAGCATAAAAGCGGCAAGCGGAGACAATGGATCTGTATTTATCATTCGGTTTCCATTCAAAAAGAGCGATTGGGTTTCAAAAGCCATCATTCCGGAACGATCCCTGGATGTAGTCACACGCAATTCCCTCTGGATGGATTTGCAGGAAGAAAAGGAACGACTACAGGTGCCCGGAATAAAAAATGCAGACCCTGATGCGAAAGCTGTACTGATTGTAGAAGATCACAAAGAGTTGCGAACGTACCTCCAGAGCATCCTCAATAGTGAGTTCAGGGTTTTCCTTGCTGCCAATGGCGCTAGTGCCCTGGAGCTTTTGCAGGCCGAGAAAATCGACCTGATCATCACAGACCTCATGATGCCGTACATGGATGGATTTGAGCTGGTGGATCACCTGAAAAAGGACAAAACATTGAAAAAGATCCCAGTAATGGTAGTGAGTGCTCGTACAGATAAGAAAGAAAAGCTGGACTTGATTTCAAAGGGTGCTGAGGATGTGATCAGCAAGCCTTTTGATAAAGAAGAACTGATGCTGAAGATTCAAAACATTATGAGTCGCGAATGGGACAGCAACAAAGCGCTCACCAAACTGTATAGTGAAACAGCTGAGGAATTTGAGAAAAATATCATGCAAAAGATGGAAGCACTCATCATCAAACGCGTGGATGACCCTCACCTATCTGTCCTCGATCTGGCTGATGAAATGGCAGCAAGTGAGCGTAAAGTCTATCGGATGATCAAGAAAATCTCGGGACTCACACCTTATGAATTGATCAAAGAGGTGCGATGGCAATATCTGGAAAATTACCTGAAGGATCACAAGGTGCAAACTGCTACCGAAGCGGCACAGCTCATAGGTATGAACAATGCCAGCTCTTTTGCTACTCAGTATGAAAAACGTTTCGGACAGCCTTTTAAGGAGGTATTGAGCAATTAAATACACTTTGGCAGGATTTGAAAGACACTTGGCAGGATTTGAAAATCAAATCTTCTCACATTCGAATTACGAAACCAAATTAAATCCACCATCATGCAAGTTATTTGGTACAACACCGCCGTTCAGTCCTACCAGTTTGGAAGCTATGAAGAATTTCAAGCCAAAATCTCCGGGAAACCACATGAGATATTAGCCCTGGAGCGATTCAGAGATGCATCGGAAAGAACATTGATAAAAATTGTGGCAGAGCTGAACAAGTGCCAGCTCTCGCGCTTAAGGTAATCCCCTGACTAGGGATTTTTGGACTATAGCTGGTTGACAGCCCCTGACTTCTTACTGTCAGGGGTTTTTTTATCTTTGAGATAACAACACATACCCATAAATGAAATCAGCCATCTCCCTCCTCGTCCTCATCCCCTGCCTTGGCTTTTCTCAGGCCAAAACAGCCGAAGAACTCAGAGCTCAGGACTTGAAAAAATACACCATCGAAAGTGCTGAAATCACTTATGAGATTTCGGGAGACGCCTCAGGCGAGGAATCCATGGTTTTCACAGATTTTGGATGGACCAGTCTGAAGCAGCAGACCATGACATTCGAGCTGTATGGTATTACCAGCACCCAGTCTGTTTATGAAATCACTGATGGGGATTTTGTCTATCGGCTCAATGAGGAAGATTCTACCTACACATTGAAAAAAGATTTTAAATGGAGCCAGCAGGCATCCTACAAAACACCGGATCAGGTTTCGGAAGCCATTTTGTTTTCCATGGGTGGTCAGCAGGCAGAGGATGCCATGCTGTTAGATAAAAAGTGTCAGATATGGACCTTTGAAGGGAAAGCCATTCAGGAGCTATGGGTGTGGAATGGTCTGGTACTAAAAAGAAAAATAAAACTAGGAGATCGCGACATAGAAGCCACAGCGACTGAAGTAAAGCTGGACGTCTCTCCGAACCCCATTCTTTTTACTTTTCCTGAATACTACACAGAACAGAAGTAATGCATAAACTCTTCCTCATCATATCTTCCATCTCAGGCATACTGGCAGTAGGACTAGGGGCTTTTGGCGCGCATGCACTCAAATCCAAGCTGGAAACAGAAGGCACGCTGGACATCTATCAAACAGCAGTACAGTATCAGTTTTATCACACGCTGGCGCTGCTGGGCATAGCTCTGCTCATGACCAAAATAGAAAGCCAGTGGCTCACCTATGCAGGCTATAGCATTACACTAGGCATTCTTATATTTTCAGGATCACTTTATGTATTGTGCTTTACCGGCATGAAGTGGCTGGGAGCTGTCACGCCTATCGGTGGGTTGATGTTTATAGCCGGTTGGCTGTGTCTATTGATGACGGCCATAAAATCACTGTGATGAAAACCAAAGAATGTCCATCCTGTGCCATGGAGGTAGACATCTCCTCTACCGTCTGCCCTATCTGTCAATACGAGTTTGCTGAAACAAGCACCAACTACAAGTGGATCGCTATTGTCTTGATTGTTGTGATGCTGTTGTATCTGTTTGTGTTTTAAAGAAAGCCTCATAAACTAAAAAGCGGACACTTCCGCTATATTTGAAAGGAAGTAACGTTTTGCACGGGTTTGTGTGCGTTACATTAATGTTAGCAAAAATAGTCGCTATGAAAAAAAGCATGCTTTTCGTTTTTACCATAATAACTTCCTCAGGGGTTACTGGACAAAATCTGGATCAAAAATATGCGAAGGATGTTGAGTCGATAGACGCTATTATAACTGCCTACTACGATGTTGTTTCAGGTTCAAGTAATGAACCCTGGGATTTGAAAGAGATAAATACATTCATTCAAAAAGTGCATTTATCACAAGAATCGATGAAAACGGACGAGCTGATACCCATTCGCTGGAGGCAGAATATATACCCATTGGATTATCCCCAAGAGAAGATTTTTTTGAAAAAGAACTAAAACGGAAAGTGAGTCGGTATGGTAACATTGCACAAGTATGGAGTGCATTTGAAATACGAACGGACCCAAACATTGAATCTTCTATTAGAGGACTTAACAGCATACAATTGCATTACGAAAACGGTCGTTGGTGGATTGACAGTTGGACAACTGAAATGGAATCTGAAGACAATAGTCTAGTAACTACTTTCCTGAACAAAGAATGAACTTTTGCTAACAGACAATATTGCGCATGGCCTTACTTAGTCATCTGCAAAGTGTCTGCGAAACATCCCGCTTAGCAGCCACCAAGAAAGTGAAGTGCTTTCTACTGAGTTCTGCTCGTGGGAGATTTTTATTTGTGTTGGCGCAGTGTCAGTTTGATACTTTGAATGCACCGGCAGATAAGCTACTTTTATCGCAATTAATAAAGCTCGGAGGCCACAGCGCCATATCTGGGCGTTACCTCACCTCAAGATTCCCCGGCACCCTCGCTTGCAGTCCTTTATGTTGGTTTAGTTCTTTCACTGCTTTGGCCATAGGGTCGGCATCCATCCCAAACAGCGTAAACTGCACCTTGGCATTCATCTTTTCCAGAAACTCCTCAATGAATGGCTTTTCTTTAGGGTAGTACGAAATACCATAATCATCTTCTATACCTGCAGCTTTGGCCGCTAGTTCAACGGCATCATAAAAATCACCCAGCTGATCCACCAGTCCATTGCTCAATGCCTGCTCACCGCTCCATACCCGGCCACTCGCTATTTTTTTCAAGTCATCCTGCGTCATGCCTCTGGCATCCGCCGCTTTTTGGGTAAATACTTCATACCCCTCATTTACTCCACGCTGGATGATCGCTCGTTCGGCATCTCTGAGCGGACGAGTCAGGGTATAGATATCCGAGTATTCACCGGTCTTCACTACATCATGCGTGATCCCTATTTTATTTTCCAGAAACTCCCCGAAATTGAACCACATCCCGAAGATTCCAATGGAACCTGTAATCGTATTTGGCTGAGCAATGATCGTATCCGCTGGCATGGCTATGTAGTATCCGCCTGAAGCCGCAGCTCCACCCATCGAGGCAATGATTGGCTTCTTACCCTTGGTCAGCATCAGCTCTCTCCAGATCATATCCGAAGCGGTCATGCTCCCTCCTCCGGAGTTTACCCGCATCACGATGGCTTTTACTCGGTCATTATTTCTAGCCTTTCGGATTTCTTCCGCATAGGTTGCTCCCACAATGCCTTCATCACCTCCCATGACAATGTCACCTTCGGCCACTATTACAGCTATGCGGTTTCGGGAGTAATTACTTTCCTTCTCGATAGCCTGGATGTATTTATTCATCTTCATCGTTCGCAGCTCTGCACTTTCGGATAAGCCCAGCTTCTGCTTCATCACGCTCTTCAGTTCATCTTCAAATCCAACTTTATGCACCAACCCCACATCTTCGGCATCTTTCGGTAGACTCACCTTCATCTGATCCGAGATCTCTGCGAGCTTATCTACCGGAATCTGCACAGAGTTTGATACGTTCGATAAATAGATGTTGTACATAGAATTGAGCAGCTCAGAATATTGAAGTCTGTTTTCTGCACTTAAATCCTTTCTGATATAGGGCTCCACATAGCTTTTAAATTCGCCAACCCTGAATATCTCCGGCTTGATGTCAAGTTTATCAAACATCCCTTTAAAGAAGGTGATATTCACATCCAGCCCATTGAATTCGATGGCACCCGTCGGGTTCAAAAACAAGCTATCAGCTACCGACGCTACGTAATAGTCACCTTCGCTGAGGTACTCACCATAGGCATAAACGAACTTTCCAGACTCTTTGAAATCCAGCAGCGCGTCCCTGATCTCCTGCAATCCTGCGTAGCTGGCTGCCAGGTACATCGGCTCTACATAGATTCCCTTGATCCGATCATCGGTCTTAGCTTTTTTAATAGCTGATATTATGTCAAGCAGGCTTTGAGCCGGAGGAGCATCAGCAAATACAGTAAGGAACGGATCTTCTACTGCCTTTTCCTGTAAAACGCCCGTCATAGGAAAGTAAAGGACAGAGTTGGTCTTTACCGTAGGAGCTTCATCAGCCGAGGCTGAAGCTACAATTCCTATCAGCATGAAAAAGCCAATGATTGAAAAAATGATGAGGCCCACTATGGTAGCCAGAAGATTCCTTAAAAAAGCCATGGATATTTTTTAGTACGTTTAATTAGTCTTTGAAAGCAGCAAAAGTAAGACGAGGTTTGCAAACATTGGATTTAGAAAGTATATGAACGGAATTTATCTCCTACTGGGCAGCAATATGGGCAACCGGCTGGAATACCTGAGAGAGGCCGAGCAGCTGCTCATTCAGCATGGCATACATGTGATTGATGAGTCGTCTATTTACGAGACTGAGCCGTGGGGTAAGGAAAATCAGGATTGGTTTTTAAATGTGGTTCTACAAATTGAATGCTCTAAAAGTCCCGAAGAGCTACTAACCACCATACTAAGTATTGAAAAATCATTGGGTAGAATCCGTAAGGAAAAATGGGGTGAGCGCTCCATCGACATTGATATACTCTACTTTCATGATGAGATCGTTGAAACTGACCAACTGACCGTACCACACCCGGGCATCCCCGATCGGAAGTTCACACTAATCCCCCTTGTAGAAATGTGTCCTATAGAAATTCACCCAACACTCAACCAAAATCAGATGGAATTGCTGGCTGCATGTAAGGATGAATTAGATTGCAAGCTCACAGACTATAAGCTTTGATATGACTGTACTGGAAGGAGCTTTTCTAATTGCCACCGGAATCTTTGCAGGGTTTATTAATACCATCGCTGGTGGCGGCTCACTGATTACTTTGCCGTTGCTTATCTTTCTTGGCTTACCATCGGCAGAAGCCAATGCTTCTAATCGGGTAGCCATTTTTGTTCAAAATATTTTTTCTGTCGCAGGCTTTCAAAGCAAAGGCGTTCGAATCTTTCCATTTGCAGTGTGGGTCGCTATCCCGGCTACTATTGGCGCCATCGTCGGGTCAAAAATTGCTGTAGATATCAATGAAGATGTATTCAACAAAATATTGGCAGTGATCATGCTGATGGTCATGGGAATTACGGTATTTAAGCCCAATGTAAAAAAAGAGGCGTCAGAGATGCTCACCACAAAAAAGGTGTGGCTGAGTGTAATCATTTTCTTCTTTTTGGGAGTTTATGGAGGATTTATACAGGCGGGAGTAGGCTTTTTGATCATTGCTTCTCTTACCGCGATCCACGGGTTTAAAATGGCCAAAACCAACGCTATCAAAGTGTTTGTAGCGTTAACCTATACTGTTGCAGCACTTGTGGTCTTTTATCTCAGTGATAAAATAAGGTGGGAATATGGACTTGTGCTGGCAGTGGGCAATGCAACAGGAGGATGGATTGCAAGTCGGTGGTCGGTGGAGAAAAGTGATAAACTCATCCGTATGATATTGCTAGTGATGGTGGTGGCACTTTCTATTAAATTGTGGTTTTTCTAACAGAACTTTTGTGGGAGTAGTCATTAAGCAAAGTTTTTGGGGAACAGTGATCGCCTACCTGGGGGTCATCGTTGGATACTTCAATACACTGTACTTGCGTGCGGAGTATTTCGATCTTTCTCAGATTGGTCTTTTCACCCTGATCACTGCCAATGCCATGATTGTATCACCGGTCTCATCTTTTGGGATGGGTAGCTCATTTATCAAGTACTTCCCCTCCTTTGAGGCAGGTAAGCGAAATCAGTTTTTTACCTTCCTCCTTCTCATCACCATTATCGGAAATGGATTAGTACTGCTCACGGGTTTTTTACTGAGAGATCATATAGCTGCACGATACCTTGAGACGGCACCTACCTACATCAACTATCTTTCAATTACGGCCATCATCATTGTGTCTAATAGTTTGTTTGAACTCTTTTTCAGCTACAGCCGCACGATCATGAAGGTGATATTCCCTTCCTTTTTAAGGGATGTGTACTTGCGCATTGCTTCGCTACTTCTTGTCTTTGGCTATGCGATCGACTGGTGGAATTTTAATGGTGCTGTGATTGGACTGGGCTTAATCTATTTACTGGCATTCGTTTTCTTATTCATCCAGCTGGTGGTTTACCACGGCTTCCGATTCAATTTCTCCTTTGGCTTTATTGATAAAAAATGGCGTATTAATCTTTTGAAATTTGGCAGCTACTCCATGCTGCTGGCAGGAAGCTTTGCTCTACTAAATAATGTCTCGTACGATCAGGTTACGACTATTCTTGGGCCGGAAATGAATGGAATATTCACCACCTGTTTTTTTATAGCAATGATCGTGGAAATGCCCAGGCGAAATATGGCCAAGGTGATTTCTCCGATTCTGTCATCAGAATTTGAAAAAAATAACATGGCGGAAGTGGAGAAGCTTTACAAACGAGGCTCCATCACCATGTCTGTGCTTGGCCTACTTCTTTTCATCGGTATCGTCACCAACCTACAATCACTTTTTGATTTCATTCCAAAAGGGTCAGATTTTCAAACAGGATTTTGGGTAGTAATAGGCGTGTGTCTGGTGAAGCTGAGTTTGATGACCTCAAGTTTTGCAGGTGAGATCATCAACTTTTCTGAAATGTATAAATACAACCTGATTTTTCAGGTATTGGCAGCCGTCATTCTGATTGCTCTCAATTCGATTTTCATTGCGCAGTGGGGACTCAATGGTGCTGTGATCAGCTACATGTCTGCTATCTTTTTTCACATCTTGCTAAAGGTAGCCTTTGTGAGATATCACTTTGGGATTCATCCGCTCATGAAGTCTCACGTTCCACTTTTCATAATTGGCGCTTTGGTAACCATTTCTGCCTACTTTTTCAAAACAGGTCTTCATCCTGTTTTTGATATCACCATCAGATCCATACTTACGGTCATCGTTTATGTATTCCTTATTTATCGATTTAGAATCTCAGCCGATATCAATAAAATCATTCATTCTACCTTTGAGCGATTCTTGAAAATTAACCTTCCAAAATGAACGCAGCACTTAAGAAAAATCTACTCACCCACGGACTGATCATTCTGGGCTTTTTATTAATCACCATTCTTGTTCACTACCCTTCCTTTTTAGGTGATAAAACGATCCACCAGCATGACATTTTGCAAGGGCAGGGTGGTAACAATCAGCTTCAGTTGCACCGAAGTGGAACTGGTGAAGAAGCACTTTGGAATCCGTATATGTTTAGCGGAATGCCGGCCTATTTGACAGGAGTACAATATTCCGGAGATCTATTAAGATATGCGTACAAAGCAGCTATGATCGGGATGGGACATCCGGAGGGTATCATGTTCCTATCATTTGTAAGCTTCTACATTCTGCTGCTATGCTTCAAAGTGAGACCACTAATTGCGGCTGCCGGAGCGATTGCTTTTGGTTTGAATGGCTTCAATGTCATAGGAATCATGGCTGGTCACAATGCGAAAATTGCAGCTGTAGCATTGATGCCATTGGTGCTTGCAGGAATTCATTTGACTTTTTCAGGTAAACGCTGGCTTGGTTTTGGGCTGACTGCTCTATCACTTGGGTTGCAGATTCGTGCAAATCACCCGCAGATTACCTACTACCTGGTGATCATTGTGGCGGCCTACGGAATCAACTTGATAGTCAATGTCATCAAAGAAAAAAGCTACAAGGAATTTGGAATCAATGCTGCCCTAATGATACTTGCAGCTGTGCTGGCTGTGGGTGCTAACTATGGACGACTGGCCACCACATTGGAATATAGTAAGTATACAATCAGAGGAAAATCAGAACTGAAAAGTGATCAGCAAGCATCTTCAGGTCTGGACAAAGAGTATGCTTTCCGCTACAGCAATGGAATTGCAGAACCCCTTTTTCTTTTTGTTCCAAACATTTTCGGAGGCTCATCGCAGCAGGAGCTTACTCCAAAATCTGCGGTAGCCGATGCACTTAGAAGTGCGGGCTACAATCGTTCGCAGATCACCCAGCAGATTCAGGCGATCCCCACCTATTGGGGAGATCAGCCACTAACAGCGCCGTACTACGCTGGTACATTGACCGTTTTGCTATTTATATTAGGTATACTTCTGCTTCCTAAAAAACATAAAGTTTGGCTGATCACACTAGTGATTCTTGGCATAATGATGAGCTGGGGGAAAAATTTCGAAGGATTTAACAACTTCCTCTTCGACTACCTACCGGGATACAACAAATTCAGATCGGTCACCTTCACCATCATCATCACCATTTTTGCTATGAATCTGCTAGGGTCCATTGCTTTAGAAAAGCTAGTGAGCAGTGAATGGAATGTAGCGCTGAAAAAGAAAATCTATATTCTGTTCGGAATAGGGGGTGGTTTCTTGATCGCACTTTTGGTTTTTTCCGGCGCACTAGGATACCGAGGTGCTATTGATGCTCAGCTACCTGACTGGTTCATTGATGCGATTAGAGAAGACCGACAATCACTGCTGATTAAAGACAGCTTGAGAGCTTTAATGTTTGTCGTTTCCTTTGCTGTGATGGCCTGGGCAATCTTCAAAAAGAAAGTAAAAACCAACCAGGTTATGTTAGGGCTGGTTTTCATTGTGTTTGTGGATAGCTTTTCATTGACAAAAAGATTTCTCGGAGAGGAAAAATTTGCAAAAGATCCATCTGAGGAATTCTTCCAAATGACAGAGGCAGATAGAGCCATTGCCTCGAGGGCTCTATACGGTGAGCGGGTGCTGAACTTACAAAATCCGTTTAATGAAAACAGAACATCCTACTACCATGAATCGATTGGTGGATACCATGGCGCGAAGATTCGTCGCTACCAGGATTTAATTGATTACTGCATCCAGTCCGAGTTGCAAACGGCCATTGGGAATCTTCAAAGTCAGTCGACTGATTTTTCCGATCTGCAGGTTCTGAATATGCTAAATACGCGCTACCTGTATTTTGGAACGCAGCAAAACGGAGTGATCCCCAATCCGGCTGCTAACGGAAATGCCTGGGTGGTTTCGGAAATTATTCCTGTTAATTCCGCCGATGAAGAAGTGGGGCAAGTTTGCGCTATCAATACCAAATCTCAAGCTTTAATAGATCAGACCAAATTTGCCATTCCTCAGGTTTCAGGATTCGGATCGATCCAACTTACAGAGAAGACACCCAACAAGGTGAGCTATACAGCAACAATAACCGGAGGCTCTGCGCTGGGTGTATTTTCAGAAATATACTATCCTAAGGGGTGGACAGCCACCATTGATGGGACTGAGGTAGACATCCTCCGAGCTAACTATGTCCTCAGGGCATTGGAGATACCTGAAGGCACTCACGAGATTGTGTTTGAGTTTAAGCCGAAAATTTATCAGTCTGGTAATAACATTATGCTACTAAGCTCTATAATAATCTTAGCAGCATTCTTGATTACACTCGGTTTCGCTATTCGCAGTTACTTCCGCTTATAGATGTAAAAATCTGCAAATGATCCAGTAAGAGAGTTGCCCTTATATGGGTACTTGTTGGGAATGTGAGTTTCTAAAAAGAAGTCAGGAAACATTGCTTCCACATCTGCTGTGAATTTTCTGTGGCGCACCTGAGGATAGTAATTATCCGTGTTTTCTTCATTGTTGGATGAGTAAATAATTACTGCTTTTTCAGCTGCTCCAAACAGTGTTTTCAAATAGGATTGGTAAACATCATCTTCTACAAGGTGGAAGATCACATCCAAAGAAATGGATACATCAAACTTTTCTGAACCGTAATCACTCATCAGTCTGAAGTCCCGGTTATCCTGACCTTTGAAATGCTCCCTACACATTTCAACAGCAACTTCACTTATATCATATCCGACATAATTTGGGTAATCAATCAACTTAACCTGATTCCCGTCTCCACTTCCAAATTCAACAAATGTGGAAAAATTGTTTTGCTTAATTAATTCGTTAATCACATCCGCTTTGAACTCTGCTAATTCATTATAGGATCCGAAACCCGAGTGTCCGCCCTGAACATACTTTTCGGTCCAAAACTGAGTTGATGATTTAAAATTCTTACTTCGCTTTCTTAATAGGTATTGGTTATGAATTCGCTTTACCAGAGGTCCGACCAATGGTAATGTCTTAATTTTTCTTAAAAACATTCGTGTTCTTTATCTTATTCAAAATCAGTTTAAGCTTATTTGTCTTGTTCCAGCTAGCCATGTAGTGATGCACGGTAAACGTGTTCTCTTTGACATCTTCAAAGAAGAAATTATTGAGTGGTCGTTCAGGATCATAAGGGTTGTATGGATAAAAAGCTTCTCTGGGTAACAACCTAGCATTAGCTATGATTTGATCTCCATAGTCTTTTAATCCATGCTCTCTTAATACAGCCGTCGTTACTCTCGGGGAGGTTAGTTGTTCTTCGCCTTCTAAATACATCTTTTTCATGAAATCCATCATTTCAAGTAGCAAGGCAAAACCTTTCTCTCCCCCCATTACTGCATTATTCACAAAGTTTCTTTGAGAAAATCCCAGAAAGCACTTTTCTGACAACAGAGGATCGAAATCACGGACAATTTCTATATCCGAATCGAGATAAATACCACCCTCGGAGTGTACAGCATGCAATCTTACAAAATCAGATACAAATGCATAATTCTTCTTTTTATATGCACTTTGAATTACCGGCTCTGACATTGGAGAGTTGCTCTCGTCCCAAAGCTTATATTCATAGTCAGGCAATTTTTTTTTCCAATTTGCCAGACACTTTTCAACTAGAAGTGGATATGCCGACTTCCCAAACCAACAATAATGTATCTTCCGAGGGATCATGTTCTTGATTTATAATTTAGAATGCTTTGCAGGTAAAATTGAAACTTAGAGTAAATCTCAACTTTAGCATTTTCTTTAAAAAAATCCCTTTTAAAAAGCTTGAAGCATGCAAAGAAAACAGTAAAAGTTACACTAAGAATCCCCTGGATTGTGAAAACGATAAGTTTGCCAGGATTTGTCTTTTTCCCATGCCAATAGACCTTCCCTTTATTCTGAAAGCTCTCAATGAAAAAGGATACTTTTTGTTTCCTTAAAGGCACTAGGTGATCTATCAGAAGATCTGTATTTATACCAAGCTTAAGTCCATTTTTTTTCAACTGCCGTTGAAGAACTATCTCCTCACCATAGCTTAAAATATCTCCATTCATTCCTATGTCAGTAGGAAAGCCATCGGATGACATAAGTGCCATTCTATCATATACCGCATTACCTCCACTTATAAACTGGATTCCAGATAATTCATAAACCCCTTTTTGCTTAAAAAACTTCTGGTTCGACCCGTAAGAGTCTTTATACCATTTGACCTTGCCTTCCTTATACCATGGAAGATATATACCTCCAAAAGCTCCAAAATCATAGCTTTTAATGGTTGACAAAATCACTTTCACCCAATTGCTATGTGCCATTGCATCATCATCAAGATAAGCGACCCAAGAAGTAGCTGCTTCTCTATACCCTCTATTTCTTGCGAAACTTAGTCCTTGTTCTTTTTCGATGACTTCCCTAATTGAAAGGATTTTATGAAAGCTTTTTACAACTTCGGATGTATTATCATCGCAATTATTGCTAATCACCAATACATCAAAGTCATTACACTTCTGATTGACTAAGGAGTCCAAGCAGTATTTAAGTAGGCTGGCTCGGTTATAGGTACAAATGATAACCGTTAAAATTTTGTCAGAAGTCATAGTCAAAATTTCTAAGGTCGCTTTGATACAATTGATTGATCTTTTTAACGGTAGAGGGCGAGTAGTACTCTTTATAATTCCTCTTTATTGAAGATTTATTTTCAAATGGAATCTTGTCCATCGGTAAATCAAAAATCCGATTAACCTCATTGGCCAAGTTTTCAAAGCGTCCAACTTCATCCATTGGCAGCTTTTTGTTTATAAATAGATATTTGGTATATGGCCAGAAGAAGTAGTGGTTGGCCACCAATCGTCTATTGAGACCTGACTCAATAAAATGTTCAAAAGAATTGAATTCACTAAGAAATTTTAAAGATGTAGTGGGATGTACTTTTATCCATTCTTGTCCGTAGTAATAGGTAGAAACCAATCGATCAAAAGGGTTTCTCACAAAGCCAACTTTACGATATCTTTTGAATTTTTCAGGGTTTATTAGTGAGAGCTCACAGGCAGAGTAATGCCATGGATCATCGCCATACATCAGCTTAGATACACTTGTCCCTCCTGTCTTGGGTGTATGAATGAATATAGTTTCATTTCTATCATAAAAGTTCTTGTAAACACTTGACCTATTAAGTCTCTCATTGAAGAGTTCAGGAACTATAGAACTTAAAAATCTACTTCTAAAAACCATTCAATTATCAAGGGTTACTATAGGAGTTAAAAGATTCCGAGCATCTTGATCAGCGTAATGTTTTCCTAGTTCGGACAGTATATGTTTCTCTTTAGCTGTAATCTCTGGCAAAGAAGAGCCATTTAACTTGAAATATATTTCAGACGCAAACTGAGTCATTTTTTTTGGTATGATCTTCTTAATACTCATTGCTGATAAGTGAAAAGCTCTATTTCGTACCCGATATGATTCATTAAGCTTTTCAAAGCTAAAGGAATCATAGAAACCAGATTCAATCTTAAGAATTCCACACATCATCCTCATCAAATATAGAGGCCTCTTCAAGTCTGAAAAATCAAAAACGTAAACCCTATCTCTCCCGACTTTTTCAATCCACTTATTTATCAAGGATACGATCTTGCCTCTTTCAAAATTTTTACCACTAAACCGATTTCCATCGTATCCTAAATACTCCATCAAATCACCCTTAAAGTCTTTAGTCTTATATTTCATAAAAACATACTCAGACCAAATTCGCTCAACAGGATTTCTATAAATAAAGAATAATAATGGATTGCTATCTAAAGATGGTATTGCCTCGAATGCGTTGGTAGAGTCTATATACCCTGCTGTTGCTTCCATGATTATTCTCTCGTTTTCAACCTCTGAAAATAATCTGTTGTAAGCAGACATACCGTGCTCAATATAATTACAACTCTGATTATAGGAATTTATGTGATCAGCAAAAAAATGCGTCTCCTTTTGCTGCGTCCCAAAACATTCAGGATGTGCATTCAGCCAATTAAAAATTGACGTAGTACCTGTCTTTGGCGGACCAACAATGATAAGATTTGGAAGCTGCATCTTTTCAAGAGAAATACTATTCATCAGAAGTTGAATTGTTTAAAACTTCACAAACCCTACCCACCCACTCTTCTTTCATCTCAGGATAAATTGGAAGGGAAATTACCTCATTGCAAAGTTTTTCAGCTATGGGAAAATCACCCAATTTATGATTTTGATCTGCGTAGCACTTCTGAAATGGTAAAGGTGTTGGATAATGGATTCCATAGCCAATCTCTGCTTTATCAAATTTTTTAATCAATGATGTTCGGTCTTTGCTCTGAATCACAAAGAGGTGGAATGCATGCCTTAAATCTTGCGGGATGATTGGTAGTACAACTCCGCTCAACTTATCCGCATACCAAGCTGCCACCTGCTGACGGGCATCTATCCATTTTTCCAAGTGGGGAAGTTTAGCTTTTAAAATTGCTGCTTGTAGAGAATCTAACCTACTGTTTCTTCCAACAACCTGATGGTCATGTTTAGACATCTGTCCATAGTTTGAAATCATTCTACATGTTTGAGCAATCCCGTTATCATTGGTGATTATACCTCCTGCATCACCATAGGCTCCCAAGTTTTTAGTTGGATAGAAACTGAAAGCTGAAACATCACCAAATGTTCCAACTCGCTTGCCATCTATTTCCGCGCCATGAGCTTGTGCACAATCCTCCACAACTTTCAGATTGTGTTTTTTAGCTATTGCAAGGATATCGGTCATTCTCGCAGGTAATCCATAAAGATGCACCGGAATAATCGCTTTGGTTTTATTTGATATTTTGATCTCTATTCCGTCCGGATCAATGGTTTTCTCAGATTCGAGAACATCCACAAATACCGGTTTTGCTCCAACATTACTCACCGCCCCTGCAGTGCTCATCCAGGAAAGGGCCGGAACTATCACCTCATCCCCTATTCCAATTCCTAAAGACTTAAGCGCGATTTCCAGAGCGTCTGTTCCATTAGCAACACCTATGCAGCGCTTTGCCCCGAGATAATCAGCAAAATTCGATTCAAACTGATGGACTATATCCCCTTGAATGTAACTACCTTGATTGATCACCGAGAAAACAGCCTCATCAATCTCATCTTTAATAGAAAGATACTGTGCCTTTAAATCTGTGAATGGAACACTCATTTGATTATTAATCAATCCCAATTTCTCTTTCAGCCTTGAATTCGATGCACAAGTAAAGTCTATACGCTTTCACTCAAGATTTAATATCTTATAATAACAAACGACTTTCTTTGAAAGAAAACCGAATCGGATTTCAATCTAATATGATTACAAATATCCCGGAAATCGAATGATTTGAACCTATTTTTCGAAATTAATAGACCTTACTTTTCGTGAATAAAAAGTGACACAATTAGTGAACAAGGTAAGGATGTAAAAAAGATTAGAATTAACTTCTCTCAACTCCCAATCAACCAAAACAGACCAATTAATATTACTGCCTTCACAATAAAGGTGGCGTTTGAACTAAAATTCGGATTGTTTAAGACCAATTGAAGTTTTCTCATTTTACAAAGGAAGGTGATAGCAAAATGACCTACAACGAATCTTGAATCAAATGAATAACAGGCCAGTTTTAGCGGATGAAGTGTCGTATCCAATGAATAGACAGCTATAGCTGCTGCAATTTTTCAATCAAGTAATCCTTTTTATTTCGTGATACCTCCACAGACACACCGTTCTCAAGAACCACACTTCCTTGCTTTTTATCATACTCCACAATTTTATCCATATTGACTAGATATGATCTGTGAAGGCGAACAAAATTTTTGTCACTCAAAAGCTTCTCATACTCTCCCAAAGGTTTAGAAGCAATCATGGTGGAATCTGCTAAATGAAATTTGGTGTAATTCTTTTCAGAGGATAGAAAATTCACATCTGCATATTTCAAAATGTAAATACCATCTACAGTATTAATGGAAAATCGGTCCGAAACTTTGTTCTCTATCAATTCTGATAGAATATTGAGCCTCTCGTCGGTTTTAGCCAGCTCTTTATATTTTTCAATCGCACTTATCAGTTCTGCCTTATCCACCGGCTTGAGTAGGTAATCTAAGGCTGACAGCCTAAGTGCAGTAATCGCAAACTCATCGTAAGCAGTAGTAAATATGACTTTAGCTTGACTGGTCTTGTTTAATCTTTTCAGTAGATCAATTCCTGATCCGTTCGGCATATTGATATCAAGAAATATAAGATCTGGTTCTTTCTGTACTATAATTTTATATGCCTCATTAATGTTGTTTGCAGAACCAATCAAAGTAATTTCCGGACAATATTGTTCAATGAGTATCTGGAGGCCTTTGATGGCTCTTGGTTCATCATCTACAATTAATCCTTTTATCATTCTATTCAACTTATGGAAGGATAACAAAATGTCACACTTGTGCCTGTTTCATCAGAATTTATTTCAAATTTGGACTCTACACCGTGTAATTTATTAATTAGACTTATTCTTTCTTCTATCAGTTGAATACCATGAGGATTGTTATGCAAATCCTCATTAGAGGTAAAACCGACACCATTATCCTCAACTTTGACAAATATTTGCTTTCCCTTAAGTTCAAATGTTAGCAGAATTTTATTGGCCGAATCGCTAGGCTGAATACCGTGCCAAATTGAATTTTCAATTATGGGTTGCACTATCATTGATGGTATTCTTTCGAGATAGATATCGATATTTTCATCAACTGAAATCTCGAAATCTAAAGGTCTATACAATCGCAGTTTCTCCAACTCAACATATAACCTCATCGCATCTATTTCTTCACTTATGGATACTGTGAGAGAATCAGAATGATTTAAAATCGTCCTCATTAGCTTGCCGTACTTAACCAAATAGCTTTCTGCAATAGAGCTATTACCCTCCAGGATAAACGTCTGAATTGAATTAATCGAATTGAAAAGGAAATGAGGATTTATTTGAGCTTTAAGCGCTTTCAGATCAGATTCAATCTTGGCACGCATCAGCATCTGCCGATTCCTCTTTGCCTTTGAAATAAAGAAATAAATTAAGTAAGCAAATAATAGGAGCGCCAAAGTGACAACTAAGAGAAACCATTGTGTTTGCCAAAAAATATTATCAATGTGAAATTTCAAAATTTGTGGAGTGGACCATTCACTATTGATTGACTTTGACCTGACCTGAAAAGTATAGCTGCCCGGTGATAGCTTTGAGAAAATAAATTCATTGTTGGGGCTCCCTGACCAAACAGGTTCAAGTTCATTGTCCTTGATTAGCCGAAACTGATAAGCCAGATTTCTATGATCCTTGAAATAAATAGTTTTCGTATTAATCTGAATAGGACCAACATCGTAAGGAAAATAAATTATATCATCTGTATTTGAAAACAACGAATCATCCGCCACTACTTCGTCTATAATGATTGGAAAATCCATACTTTCGTCAAAGTCCTGACTATGTGAAAAAGTAAATAGTCCGTTATCCTGAGCTATATATATATCATTTCTAAAATACTTGATATCATTCACTCTGGCAGGAATCAGGCCGTTTGATTCGGAAATATGTGAAAGTTTGGAAATGGTGTTTTCATCGAAATAAAACTTACTCACTCCTTTGGGACTGGCGGCATAGATGATTGTATCGATGATTAATGTCTTTCCATACACATTGGAATAATTAGTGGCCCGAAAAGCGTTGAGTTGATCAGGATTTAGATCTTTTAATGCACTAAGCTTAATTCTCAATAGGCCTAATCCATTTGTTGCAACCCAGATAAAATCATACCGATCCATACCTATATCTGTAATTTGAAGGTTATCAAATGCTCGATAGCTTTTGATGGTATTCTTACCTAAATCCATCATAAACAACCCTCTGGAACTCGCAATGAAGATTTCCTCATCTGATAAAAACTCTAGATCTCTGATTTTACCGATTTGATGGTATGCAAAATCCCTTTCTGTTCCATCCAGCAAATGGACATACTTAAGCCCATTTGGTGATTGAAAAATGAATATGTGCCCTTTTAGAAAACTTGTATTGGTTGCTTTGAAGCGATTGTCATTAATTCGACCATTTTTATAAAAAAAATTTGAATGAAGTGTCCATATATCCTGAAGAGAATCCACATAGATGGCTTTCAAATAAGAACTGGGCACGTCATATAGGTCGGTTACTTGACCATGATCTAAATACCCGACTTTATTGTCTGAGTGGACCAGGTAAAGAATCGAATCATTATAAGCACTCAAACCTTCTATTTCAAGGTCTTCATGCTTTTTTACCTCATTTTTTGGTAGAAAAAAAACTCCCTTATCCAATGTTGATACCCATCGATTTCCTTCATTATCCAGTATGCTAGAGGTTGTCTCATCAAGGTTTAAGATATCAGTACTATTGAGTATATGAGGATCTAAAGACTTAATTCCTTTGTCAGTGAATAATAAAAAATCATCCTCACCTCTGTCAAAATTGTAGATTTTGGTGTCTTGGATGATAAACTCCTCAATAGATTTTTTTTGAGGATCAATTTTCATCAACCCCTGATTGAGCGAGGGGAAGCAAGTGTAGATCTTTTCATCATAAGATTTAAGGTAAGAGAAAGAATGGCACTTTCCCTGACCCATTAATTTTAAATCGGAGTTAGATAAGCTATCAAGCTCCATTAATTTATCAACTTCTAAGATCGTGTATTTTACATCATAACCACTCACAATGACCCAATTGCATTTTCCATTTAATTCGGTCAAATAATAGGTAAACCCATCAAATTTTAATGAGTCAGTGGTGGTTTCATTCAAGATCTTAATGCCATCAACCAGAGCTGAAACATAAATCTTTCCCTGGCTTTCAACAATACTTGAGATTCGGGATTTAAAATCAGCATTTTTCAAAAAGCTTTCATTTTTAGAATTATAAATCCTTCCATCCTTTAAGTACCCTACTCTCCCATTATAGGTGTAAAACCATATCCTGTCCTTGGAGTCCTTAAAAAAGGAAAGGATATCCATATCCGGTAACCCCTCTTTTAATCCATAATTCCTGAATTCCACACCATCAAATCGGCTTAATCCAGCGTCTGTCCCGAACCAAATAAAGCCCTGATTATCTTGAATTATGCAATAAACGGTGTTTGAAGGAAGGCCATCATTAATAGTATAATTGATAGAATTTGGAAATTGTGAAAATGACAATCCAATTAAAAAGCTGAATGATGAAAGGAAAAATAACGTTCGTAACACTACCTGAAGTCATTTAACAAGTTTCCCTACTACCTGCAATTTCTCAAAAACTTTTGTATCGTGGGGAGCATCTTGCAATTCGTCTGTGAGATCCTGGCCTGCCCAGTGCTCATAGTGCTTTCCGTTTTTCCATAATCTGGAATGCGTCACATCATAAATCACTCCTCGGTATGCAATCCAGATTTCTTCCCGATCATTGCCATTTCTAAGTGCTAGTTGCTGCCTGGTAAATTCCATTATTGTAGCTTAATCACTGAAATGCCAGCTCCACCCCTATCTGCATGCTCATCTTCGATGCTGGCAATACTCGGATGACCTTTGGTCACCGTCCTCACAATCTCTCTAAGCACACCATGTCCTTTTCCATGTACGATTCTTATCTCGTCTGCTCCCACTAGCAAAGCTTCATCAATAAAAGCTTCAACCTCACTCATAGCTTCATCCGCTCTCATCCCTCTGATGCTTATTTCATGATTGAAGTTGGCCATCTTATTGCTTAGATCAATCCCCAGTTTTTTCACCTTCTTTTGATAGCTCACCTGAGGCGAAGCGTTCGCTTTTTGCAGTTTGTCAGTTGATACGATGGACTTCATAGATCCAAATAAAACCTCAGCCTGCTTGCCTTTTATTTTCTGAACCGTACCAGTTGTATCCTGACCAATGACGCTAACAACATCACCTTCTTTTATCTCAGCTTTTCGGGGCTTCTGCTTTTCTTTCAATTGAGATTTTTTATGATCAAGCTTTTCCCTGGCAGCCTTTGTTCTCTCCTTTGATGCTTTGCTCTCCTTTATCTCCCGGATCACCCGCTCCACATCTTTGTTCGCAGCTTCCAGGATGTGATTAGCCTCTTTCTTAGCTTCCTTAATGATTCGTTTTTTATCCTCTTCCAGCATGCTCCTTAGATCCTCATAGTCCTTGCGAACCTTATTTAAGTCACCCTGATCCTTCTCCAATTTCTTCGTCAACTTTTCATATCGAGCTTTCTCCTTCTCCAGTTGGTTCAAAAGCTGATCATAGGCTACATGTGAGCTACCTATCTTCTTCCTCGCTGATTCGATGATCTCAGCCGGCAATCCAATTTTACTTGCTATTTCAAACGCAAACGAGCTTCCCGGCTTACCCACCTCCAATTCAAAAAGTGGCTCCAGAGCCTCCAGATCATATTTCATTGCTCCATTGATCAACCCCGGGGTTTCATCACCAATCTTTTTCAGATTTTGATAATGTGTTGTCACAATCCCGAATGCACGCTGCTTGTTTAGCTCATGTAAAACAGATTCAGCAATAGCACCGCCAAACTGCGGTTCGGTTCCCTTCCCAAACTCATCGATTAAGAATAAGGATTTTTTATTCGTTTGCTTAAGAAAAAACTTCATGGAGGCCAAATGAGAACTGTATGTACTCAAATCATCCTCAATAGATTGAGTATCTCCAATATCAATGAAAATAGAAGAGAAAATGCCCATTTTGCTTTCTTCATTGATGGAAACCGGTAATCCTGCTTGCAGCATGTATTGAAGTAACCCAACGGTCTTTAATGCTACAGATTTACCACCAGCATTAGGTCCTGATATGATCAAAATTCTTTTCTCCTGATCTAGAGTCAGGTTTAATGGAATCACTGGCTTGCTACTAGCTTGATGCGACAAAAAGAGCAGCGGGTGGATAGCGTTAATCATTGAAAAACTGGTTGATTTACCAACCTCTGGAATCACTCCATTGATCAAGTCAGCCAATAAGGCTTTCGCATGAATAAAATCCAACTTTTCCAGTAAGTCAGAACCATTCTTTAAATCTGAAAGATTAGCTCGGACATGATCTGACAACTCAATCAAAATGCGAATAACCTCTCTCTTCTCCGCATATTTCAGCTCCCTCACCTGATTGTTCAAATCCAGCACCTCTCCAGGCTCAAGATAGACCGTTTGCCCTGTTGCGGATTCGTCATGCACAAATCCCTGAATGCGCTTCTTATGCTCTGCTTTTACAGGAATAACCAGCCGTCCATCTCGTACCGTAAGCGTACTATCATCCTCTGTAAACTGATCCTCCTTTGCCTTCTTCAGTATCTTTTGGATGGCCGAACGCACCGCTTGCTCGGACTTTGTAATTTTTGATCTGATCTCAGCAAGCTCTCGAGAAGCTGAGTCTTTTACTTCTCCCCTATCATCTATTGTTTTATCAATGTGGATGGCAAGGTTCGAATCAATTTCAATCCTGCTGGAAAGACTGAAGAGCTCCGGGTAGCCATCTCCTTTTTGCTGAAAAAACAATACCCAGGATGTTAGCGTCTTTACACCCCTTTTGAGCTCATGAAAATCCTGTGGATCAAGAAATGAACCCGGCACTCTTATTCTGGTGAGATAATCATCAATATCCGGAAATTCGAAAGACACTTTATCTTCAGAACTCCGTTTAAGCCTGATCATCTCCTTGGCTTGATTTAGCCACTTTATCAGTACCTCATAATTATCGGTTGGCTTTGCTTTTTTGGCGAGCTGCTCCCCCCGGTCGCTCTGACAAAACCCGATCAAGTGATTGCGGATTTGATCAAATCCTAATTTTTCTTCAATATCCTGCGGATATACTTTCACTACTTATACCTCTTTTCTCTGGCCATCAAAGTATCCACTACAGCTGTGTAGATCTTCTCAAAATCATTTGGATTATCTACATAATAGTTGAAACTACGCTCGTATTGTTCCTGGGTGATACCTAGGTCCTTAAATAACAATTTCTCATAGTGTTCGTAAACCGCTTGCGTACTATCGGAAGGAACCACCGGCACATTGTTGATTTTAGCATCAAGTAGGTGAATTTCGATCATCACCTCCACCATCTTGGGTGGCGTAATCAGATCCTCAGGAGTGTCTGAACTTGTGCAGGAGCAAACTATTACAAGAACGGTTAAAAAAATGTTTCTCAAATCGGTCTATAAATTCGTGAAAATATAATTTTGAAGGTCAAAGCTTGTTTTGATCTAAAAGCAAAGATCATACAAGCAATGCAATTATCAATGATGCCATATTCTTGCCAAACTTGATAAAGCAAAAAACTCGACATGAAGGACATCCTCAAAAGACTTAGACGGTACGAAATACGCATCAGAAAAGCGATCAATTCGCAGATGCAGGGAGACTTCCATTCCATCTTCAAAGGATCGGGATTGGAGTTTGATGACGTTCGTCCCTACCAATGGGGAGATGATGTAAGAAACATAGACTGGCGAGTAACCGCCAAAGGTCATGGTACCTTCATGAAAACATTCATTGAAGAGAAAGAGCAGACTGTTTTCTTTCTTTTGGATGTTTCAGCCTCTCAGGAAATCGGGAAAGACAAACGACAAAAAATAGATTTGGCGAAAGAAATGACCGGGCTTTTGGCACTTTCGGCTATACGTGAAGGCAGCAAGGTGGGTCTGCTCTGCTATTCTGATCAGGTAGAAGACTATGTGAAGCCGAGCAAGACGGTAAAGCATGCATATGAGATCATCAATCGAATGTTTTCGCTCAAGCCAAAGTCCAGAAAGACCAACATCAACGAAGGCATCAAGTACACGCTCAATCTTCTAAATAAAAAAGCCATCGTATTTGTTATCTCTGATTTCATCGATGAAAACTTTACCCATTCAATGCGGGGTTTGGCACGTAAACACGACCTGGTGGTTGTGCATATCTCAGATAAAAGAGAATCTGCAATTCCTCATTTGGGCATTGTACCCCTTTACGAAAAGGAATCCGGCAAAACAGTGTGGCTAAACACCTCATCAAAAGAATTTAAAAATGCCGTGGAAAAGACGCATGGGCAGAATAAAGAATCCCTTGAGGATTTCTGTAAGCGAAATGACGTAAACTACATTTCCATTGGCACAGAGGATGATTACGTTCCTAAACTCATCAAACTTTTCAGACACAGAAACAGAAGCAATGCGAGAAGGACAAGGTAAACGTTGGTTGACGATCATTGCCCTTTTGTGCTCCATAAACATGAGCGCACAGGAAATTTCTGTAAAGGGCGGCTTTGTAGAGGATAGCCTGCTTATTGGGCAGGATGTGAATTTCTGGATGTCAGCGTCTTATCCTCCTGATTTGGAAATGGTGTTCCCGGATAGCTTATATTCATTTGCGCCATTTGAGTTTAGTTCCAAAACTTATTTCCCTACATCCATAAAGGATGGCTTGGCATATGACAGCACGGTGTACACGATTCAATCCTTCGAGATTGATCTAGTACAGTATCTCAAACTGCCGGCCGTCATTTTGAAAGGAAAAGACTCCACCAGGATCGAAACCCCGCTAGACTCTATTTTCCTGACGGAACTGGCGCCAATTGTTTCAGACTCAACAAAACTTAAAACTAACCTTGACTACCAGGCTGTAGATAGGCAGTTCAACTATCCACTGATGTACTACATCCTCGGTGGACTGATTCTGTTGACAATCACATTGCTTTTGATTTTCGGAAAGCGAATTGCGAAATGGTTTAAGCTTATGAGGCTGAGGAAACGATACGAGCAGTTCTCTGAGATTTTCAACTCCTATGTAACCAAACTTAAAGTAGACCCAGATCCGGAATTAGCAGAAAAAACGCTCGTTTTCTGGAAAAACTATCAGGAGCAGTTGGATCAGGTGCCTTTCTCAGTACTTACAACGAAGGAAATCTTAAGCCATGATTTTGCACAAGAATTGGAAAAACCACTCAAAGCCATTGATCGGGTGGTGTATGGTAAGCGTGTGCAAGAAAATGTATTTCAGGATTTTCAGCAGATAGAAGACTTTACTCAGGACAGGTATTCTAAAAAAGTAGAGGAAATCAAAAATGGAAAGTAAAACAGCAAACTGGCTCTCACTTGAATGGTTTAGCCCTGCAAGACTCCAAAGCTTTGATTGGGCCAACCCACTATGGTTTTATGCCATGCTGTCTATTCCATTAATTTTTATACTTAGATGGTTAATTGTAAATCGGTTTAGCCAAAAATTACCTGTAGCGCTTACTAAGAAGGATCTAAAGAGTGATCCAATTACTTACCTAAGATTCATTCCACCTATTTTCTTCATCTTAAGTCTGGTGCTCATCATGACCAGTCTGGCCAGGCCTCAAACCACCAATGAGCAGGTAGAGCAATGGAGTGAAGGAATTGACATAGTTCTGAATATTGACATCTCAGAATCAATGCAAATCATGGATTTCCTCCCCAATCGTCTGGAAGCAGCCAAAGAAGTAGCGCGAAACTTTGTTGCCGGTCGCTTTCAAGATAGAATTGGACTCGTGATCTTTTCTGGTGATGCTTTGCCTTCTTGCCCTCTCACCACCGATTATGGTCTTCTTTACGAACTAATTGAGGACATAGACTTTGACAAGATAGAAAGCAGGGGCACAGCCATTGGTAATGCCATTACTTCTGGGATAAATTTCTTGCGCGAATCAGAGTCTGAGTCTAAAGTGATGATTTTGCTTAGCGATGGAGACAATACAGCCGGCAATGTAGATCCTATCACAGCAGCCAATCTGGCAAACGCCTACAACATCAAGATGTATGTGATTGCCATTGGTAGAGAAGGAAAGGTCCCATTTGGGACTGATTTTTTTGGACGGCCAAGGCTAGTGGAAAATACTTTTGATGAGACCACCCTCAGGGAAATTGCCAAGATCGGAAACGGTAAGTTTTATAGGGTGTCGGACAAAGAAGCCCTGGTTCAGGTTTTTGACGAAATAGACAGGCTTGAAAAAGCAGAGATCAAAGAAACCAGATATAAGGACACGACTGACTTCTACTATGTATACCTGAAATGGGCAGCTATTTTCTTGCTGCTTTGGCTGATGACTAAGTCGACTTTCGTTACTAATGTGTTGACGGATTAAAAAAGATTAAACTAATCTGTAACTTTTCATTCGGCTTCCACATCATCTTGCTGAATGTCACACAACCTTTACCATAAACACATCCTACCAGCCAGCGACGGCATGTACCGATACGCGTTATCAATAGTACATGAACCGGAGACTGCCAAGGATGTAGTGCAGGACTGTCTTACGAAAATCTGGAGTATTCGCAAGGATCTGGACAAAGTAGAAAAAGTCAACGCGTGGGCTTTTCGTATTGTCAGAAACCGATGCATCGAGATCTTGCGAAGGAACCGATATGCAGACCTGGATGAAAAGGTGGTGAATATGAGATATTCAGGCACGGTAGAAGAGCAGGCCATCACAGATGACTTTATGTCACTGATGAATGAAGTGCTCAAAACGCTACCGGCCAAGCAGCAGGAGGTCTTTCACCTTCGTGAAGTGGAAGACATGAGCTATCAGGATATAGCTGATACATGTGGCCTCAGTGAGAGTGACGTAAAAGTCAACATTCATCGGGCCAGAAAGAAAGTGAAGGAAGCCATGCAAAAAATAGACGCATATGGGATCGCAAATTGATAAACTACTGGAAAAGTACTGGAACGGTGAGACCAGCCTGGAAGAAGAGAAAGTGATTAAATCACACTTCAAATCCAACCCTGCTCTCAACAATGAAAGTCACTATTTCCGATACCTCACCAAGCAAAAAGAGGTGAAGTACAAAGGATCAAAAGGCCTTAGCGGAAAAAAAGCCTGGCTTTCAGCAGCAGCCACAATTACGATCGGAGTTATTACAGCAGCGTTGGTTTTCAATGATGCAGGTAAGGACCCGTTTGATATTGATGACCCTGAAACTGCACTCCAGGCAACCAAAGATGCTTTAATGATGATTGGCTCTGAGCTAAATCAAGGGCAGAGTCACACGTTGGAGCTCACAAAGTTTAATAAAGCTAAAGAAGAGCTACAGGAAGAATCCTAAAGCACTTTTTACTACAGAAAACCAAAACCTCGATTTAAGACCATAAAAAATAAAACGATGAAAAAGATTGTATTAACCATGTTTGTTCTTTCTGTTGCAGGCTATGCCTTCGGACAGGGAGCCGTAGTTTCCAAATACTTTGACAAGTATGAAAATGATGAAACATTCACAAAGGTATCTGTGAGTAGCAAGATGTTTTCGCTATTCACAGAGATGGAAGGAAACACCGAAGATGAAAAGGAATTTCTGGATGTTATCAGTAAGCTGAAAGGCATGAAAGTAGTAGCCAGCGAAAAGGTATCTGACCCTAAAGGGCTTTACAACAGCGCCATCAGCGATGTTGCCAAAGCAGGATATGAGGAATTGATGACTGTAAAAGATGCCGAGGAAAATGTGAAAATCTCTATCAAAGAGAAAGACGGCATCATTGAGGAGTTGATTCTGGTAGCCGGTGGTAAAGAGAAATTTGCCATGGTCAGTCTGTACGGAATTATAGACCTAAAGCAGGTGTCTAAGCTGGCAAGCATGATGCGAATGAGCGAGCTGAAATACCTCAAAAATCTGGAAGAAGACGGTAAGAACTAAAGACAGTTAGTTGACAAGGTGGGGTGAGATATATCTCCCCTGCCTTTATTAAATCACAATGAAAAAACTATCACTACTTGCTTTTGCATTGCTTCTCAGCTGCAGCCTGCTAGCACAGGAATCAATCATCAAAGACTTTGCAGAGCCGCGAAGACCCACAAGATGGATGAATCCACTGTGTTTCTACCCAAGCACACTCCGGATGATTAATATCACTCAAGATCCTAACTTTAATGAGCTTGTGAACGACATAGAGAAGGTATTGATCTATACGTTGGATTCTGCAACAGTTGCATCAAAAACATATACAAGCTTCCTTAAAGATTATGAGGCTGTCGGATATGAAGAGTATATGACTATGCTCGGTCAACAGGAGATTCGAATCATCGGGAAAAAACAAGAGTATGTTGGCGTGATGGCTTCAGAAGGAAGAGCTATGGCATTTTACCTGAGAGGAGATATTCCATTTGCTAAGATTCCCACACTGATTCAAACCTTCCAAAGTGATGATGTGCTACCAATGATAACTGAGCAATTCAAATGAGTGTTTTAAAAATCAATAAACTCACCAAGAAATTTGGCCGACTCACGGCTGTAAACCAACTAGATCTCACCATAAAAGAGGGTCAGGTTTACGGTATACTGGGGCCGAACGGAAGTGGAAAGACAACTACACTCGGAATGATACTTGAAGTTGTAGCACCATCGAGTGGAAGCTTTGAGTGGTTTGGTGGAATGAAAAATGTAGAGGCCAGACAAAAGATCGGTTCCATCCTGGAGACTCCTTGCTTCTATAGCTATCTCACCGCCGTTCAAAATCTAAGAATTGTCGCTCACATCAAAAAATGTGGGACGAGTAGGATCGATGAAATCTTGAAGCAAGTAAACCTGTACGAGCGCAAGGACGATAAATTTAAGACTTACAGCTTAGGAATGAAGCAGCGCCTATCCTTAGCGGCAGCCCTTCTCTCCGATCCTCCGGTATTAATGCTCGACGAACCAACCAATGGGCTTGATCCTGAAGGAATCGCAGAAGTGAGGCAGCTAATCAGAGATATCGCTGCACAGGGAAAAACCATCATCATGGCCAGCCACTTGCTGGATGAAGTACAAAAGGTATGTACAGATTTCTGCATCCTGAGAAAAGGAGTGAAACTACACGAAGGATCCGTAAATGAAATTCTGGGTGAGACCAACGCGGTAGAAATATCATCGCCTGATCTCGATCAGCTCTCGACAGCCATTGAAAAATTTGATGGCCTGGAGAAAATGGAGCGTCAAAATGGTTCACTAATGGCCTACCTAAAAGAAGGACAATCCTCGGATCACCTAAACCAATTCTGCTTTGATCAGGGCATAGCTCTGAAAAAACTAATTCCACAATCCAAATCACTAGAACAGGAATTCCTAAAAATCTTAAAAGAAAATGATTAGAGCTTTTACACTTGAATGGCTGAAACTGAAGCATTACAGGGTATTCTGGATTCTGTTTGGGCTCTATTTACTCGCTCAATTGATCATTACCAATGGAGGTGTGTTCTTCCTGGAGTGGCTCAAGAGCAAGGATGTTGACTTTGACGGCATTGATCCAACCATCCTACCGATTTACGATTTCCCGGACATCTGGCAAAATTCTGTTTGGCTGGCATCATTCGTCAAGGTTCTCATCTCATTTATCGTGATTGTTTCGGTAAACAATGAGCTATCCTATAACACTCTCCGCCAAAACATTATAGATGGTGTGAGTAAAAAGGAGTTTTTGCTTTCTAAGCTTTCGTTAATTCTTTTTCTGTCTGCAGTGTGTACGCTGGTGCTATTCGCCTCCGGACTTATAGCGGGCTTCCTATACTCACATGTCACCGATTTCAAATACATCTTTGACGAGATGGAGTATCTTCTCGCCTACTTCTTCCAGTTGGTCATCTTTTGTCTCTTTGCTTTCAGTTTGGCAATGGTCATTAAAAAGGCAGGTTTTGCAATCGTATTTACGATGATGTATAGCCTGGTCTTTGAGCCTATTGTCACTTCCATTTTGGAATTTGCTCCATTTACCAAAGACTATACAGCAGGGATAGTCAAGTTTTTCCCAATCTATTCCATGGAGAAGCTTTGCGGTAAAGCTTACGAAAGTCCTTTTGCACGATATTTCTTTCAAGAAATTAAAGATGACATCTATTGGCACGAATGGGTTATTGCTATCGGCTGGGGAGCTATTTTCATGCTTTTTATCACCTGGATTCTCAATAAAAGAGACTTAAAGGCCTAAACGACAATATTTAGCATTTCGACTATACTTTATTGTAACTAAACTAAAACCCTGATACCAAGTCAGGGTTTTTCTCGTTGTTTGTGTTACACTACTATTAAAGAAAGCAGGTTATGATAAAGTTTGTAGCAATTTTACTGTCAGTGGTTGGATTTAATTTTGTTGTATCATTCACCACTTCGTCTCAGCCTCAGGAACTGGAGGTAGAGTTTAGCAATAGCGCTGTTGCCATCGAAAGCGGACAGCCGGTTTTCTCGAAAGGAACTAAAATTTGGATTACCAATCCAAAGAAAGAAGAAATAAAACTTTACCTCAACGAGGAAGAAAAAGAAATCAACGAAGAAAAAATTGATTTATCTAAAATCACAAACCTTGTAGAAGGTACTTACACATTAGTAGTAAATACCAATGCAGACGAAAAGGTATTTGGTTTTACAATACAATAATTAGGTTAGGTTAGTAAGTTAAAAGTAAGCGTGTTCCGATCTCGGGACGCGCTTTTTTTATACGTAATTATTTAGCAGGAAATATAGAATCTGGAAAGCAAAGAGAATCAGTATTACAGCTACTGTTCTATTCATGTTACGAACGAATTTTACTGTTATCAGGTGTTTCAAACGATGCGCAATAAACGCTTTTCCAATGTCCATACTTAAGATCGTAATGAGCATGCCTCCGAAAAACTGAAGTTGCTCATTGAAGCTGTACTCAAAATTGATTGCTATAGCGCTCACCCAGGTAGCCCACGAAACGATAATAAAGGGGTTGAGCCCATTTAAAAAAAGCCCTTTCGCAAAATGTTTCGCGTAGTTTGAGTCGTTCATGATAGCCTCCTCACTTTGGATTTTTGGTGTTTTAAACCAGCTATAGAGACCATATGCTCCCAGCATGATCACACCAAAAATTCCCATCCAAAATTTGAAGTCATCTGTCTCCAGAGCTTTTGCCATACCTAGCAAGACCAGAACCACATAAAACACGTCACTTATAGATATACCGACTGCAAGTACGATAGCTTTTTTAAATCCTTGCTGAATGCTGGTTTGGATAAGTGCAAAAAATGCAGGACCAAGAGCAAAAATGAAGATCAGTCCAAAGATCAGTCCGTTAATAATTGGTGGCATCTAGCTCGCTTGGGTATTTTGGTCGGTTAGAAAATTTTTCCAAAGTTGGGCTTTTTCTTTCTTTAATACACGCGGAAATTTATTTTGACTGCCAACCTTACCTTGAGACTCCATCCATTCATAAAAGGTATTTGATGCTAACACGCTTATTCTCACCTCTTTGAGTGCTGAGGTTCGCTCCACCCGATAATCATCGTTTAATTCTTTTAGATAGTGATCAATTCTATCTTTCAATTGATTTTCATCTACTGGGTCATCCGTTCCAATATACCAATGATGAGCAAATAAGCTATCTGCTCTTTCTCCAAGTAGTGTAAACTCCCTAATATCAATCTTCATTTCTTCCTCCACCAATTCAATTGCCTTGTTCATGTTATCCAGACTCAAATGCTCGCCACACAAGCTCATAAATAGCTTTGTTCGGCCTGTAATCACAATCTCATTTTCCTCAACAGATGTAAATTTGATAACGTCTCCAATAAGGTATCTCCATGCGCCTGCATTGGTTGTGATCAACAAAGCGTATTCCTTACCCTCCTCTACCTCATCAATCTTCAGAGTCTCTGCACCCTCTTTGATCTTTCCGTCTTCATCAAAGTTTGTTACCGTGAATGGCACGAATTCATAAAATATCCCATTATTAAGCACAAGTCTCATTGACTTCTGATTGGGATACGCCTGAAAAGCAATGAAACCCTCAGAGGCAAGGTATGTTTCCATGTAGTGAAGCGGACGACTCAGCAAGCGCTCAAAGCCTCGCCTATATGGCTCAAAGGATACTCCACCGTGTACGAAAATCTGCAGGTTAGGCCAGATGTCATGAATCGTCTTCACGTTGTACTTTTCAATAATCTTTTCCATCAGAATCTGAAGCCATGCAGGAACACCAACAATGATCCCGATATCCCATTCCGGTGCGCTTTTGACGATTTCTTCAAGCTTGTCATTCCAATCTTTCGTCTTCGCTATCTTCTTTCCCGGCTTATAAAAATGCTGAAACCAGAACGGAATCTGAGCTGCTGTAATGCCGCTTAAATCCCCCTCGAAATAGTGACCACTTTTCTTTAAGTCTGTGCTGCCACCCAGCATCAATATCCCCTTTGAAAACAATGAGGCCGGAAGATCGTATTTGCTCATAGTCAGGATCTGTCTCATGGAGGTTTTCCTGATAGACTTCACCATCTCTCTGGTTATTGGAATATATTTTGAAGACGCACCTGAGGTACCTGAGCTCAGCGCAAAGTATCTGATTTTACCAGGCCAGCACACATCCTTTTTCCCCTCTTTCGCCATATGCCACCACTCCTCGTAAAGCTTGTCATAATCGAAAATGGGAACCTCTTGCTTAAATGACTGGTAAAACTGATCGTTTCTTCGCTTGAAGGAACTAAGGATTTTATCAAACGAGTATGCCTTGCCAAACTTAGTATTCTGACAGTGGATGAGTAAGTTTCTGAGCTCCTGCTTCTGCAAATCCAGTGGGGAAGTATATAACTGCTCCAAACTTTCGCGCAACATGATCCCCTTCTTGAGTAATGTCCCTAAAATTGCCATTCAATCCTATCGAAACTTATTTTTTCGTTTTCAAATTTAAGGATGTAAAAGAGACAATAATGAGCGAAATATCAAACCAACTGACAGATTTAAAGAAAAGCCTTCCAGGATCATGCACTTTGGTGGCGGTGAGCAAAACCAAACCTAATGAAGATATCATGGAGGCGTATAGAATCGGGCATTTCGATTTTGGTGAAAATAAAGTTCAGGAACTAACCAAAAAGGCAGAAGAGCTTCCCAAAGATATTCGCTGGCACATGATCGGTCACCTTCAAAGAAACAAGGTAAAATACATAGCTTCATTTGTTCACCTTATTCATGGAGTCGATTCATTTAAACTTCTAAAAGAAATAAACAAACAGGGGAGAAAAGCTAACCGCATCATAGACTGCCTTCTTCAAATGCATATTGCAGAAGAAGACACCAAATTCGGACTAGACAAAAATGAATTAACTGAGCTTCTATCCAGCGAAGAATTTAAGGAAATGAAGCATGTTCGTATCGCCGGACTCATGGGCATGGCCACCAATACAGACAATGAAGAACAGGTGAGAAGGGAATTTAGAGGACTTAAGAACCTCTTCAATGAAATAAAAAATTCTGACCATACCAATGTTCAAATGAACATCCTATCCATGGGAATGAGCGGGGATTATCAAATCGCTCTGGAGGAAGGAAGTAATATGGTCAGAATAGGGAGCGCAATCTTTGGCTCCAGAAATTATTAATTGTTTGGATCAGGAGGCATCACATTGGTGACGATCTTCACACGCTCCGGATTGTTCACCGCATTTGACATTACAGTAATCACCTTGTTTTGCATGCCCATTTTTCCGGCACTATTAAACACCACTTTTAGTTTGGCCTTCTTACCAGGAGCAATTGGCTCTCTCGGCCACTCAGGTGCTGTACATCCGCATGTAGTTCTCACATCCGACAGGATCAATGGCTCAGTTCCCACATTTTCGAATTCGAAAACATGCTCCACTTTCTCACCTTGAGTGATTTCCCCAAAATCAAATGACTTTTCCGTAAAAGAAATCTTTGGGCCTGTCATTGGCTCATCTTCTTCCTGTGCTGTCGCAAAAAATGCAAATCCAATCAACAGCAATGACGCTAAGTATTTCATAGTATTTTTAATTAAAATGTAATTCCAGAACCAAAGTTAACGAACATATTTGGCAAATGTTAAATCAAAATCATTCCAAAAATCCGTTTCAGGATAGAGTGAGAGTACGAGTCTGCGGCATATTACAGGAAAATGGCAAAATCTTGCTTTTGAAACACAACTCGATAGGGCCAGCAGGCTATTTGTGGTCTCCACCTGGTGGTGGTGTGGAATTTGGCGAACACATTACGGAAACACTTAAAAAAGAATTCGCTGAAGAAACCAACCTGCATGTGGAAGTAGGGGAATATCTTTTCACGAATGAATACATTGGGGGAAACCATCACGCTATCGAACTTTTTTTTGAGGTGAAAAGGCCCTCAGGTAATTTAAAGCTAGGAAGTGATCCTGAATTAAGCGCAGAAAAGCAGATTTTGACAGAGGTTAGATTCTTTTCAGCGGAAGATTTAGCTTCACTTCCTGAAAATGCCATTCATAATGCATTTAATGCCGCTGGTGCAAGAGATAAAATTACCGAACTTAGGGGTTTGATTACTTTTAAGCATTAATAGTATTCTGGTGTTCAAGAATCACCATTAAATATTTATAATTGCAAAAACCTAGCGAAAAAGAAATTTAGCAATGAGTAAAACAAAAATTGTTTCTGTGGTCATGCTCGTGGTATGGGTGTCATTGGCCGTATTTTTAGTATACAGTATCAAATCATCCATCGATGAAGCGGAACGAATTGAAAGAGCCGAAGCTCGAATCATTGAGCAACTCAAGATGATCCGCGAAGCAGAAATTGCTTACATGTCTGTAAACGGGCAATACACTAGCGACTGGGATAAACTGTTAGCCTTCATCGACACAGGTAGTTTCTACCTTACCGAGAAGACTGAAACCATCATCCCTCAGCCCTATGGAAAAGATAGCATCTACGTAGAGATTGACACGCTGGGCACCAAAGCTGTGATGGATTCACTCTTTGGCAACAACAAGTGGCCAAGATTTAATCTTGCTACTTTGCCTTACGTACCGGGTGTAGAGCCTCCTGTGAAGTTTGACATTTGGGCTGATAAAATCTTAAAGGCAGGTCTATTGGTAAACGCTATTGAAGTGAAAAACCCAAGACCTGTGGATCCAAGCAGAGACGAAGAAAGTGAATACAATACCCGAAAGCCATTGAGATTTGGATCGCGCACGAGTGTGACCACCGCTGGTAACTGGGAATAAAATATTTTGATTGCACAAGACACATCGACCTACAAGCTGATTAAGCGAGTAAAGGACACCAAGTTCACAATTGATGAACTTGACCATTACTCGCTTATCATGCAGGTTGGGATATACGACCTGCAATTTGCAGTTGTAGACTCTCAGGATAATGTGGTGATGGGTCTCGAGGATTACCGTCTCGAAGGAATAAAAACGGTAAATGGTCGCCTCAGACTAATCAAGGAGATCCTTGACACTCACGAATACATGACGGCTGGGTTTTGGAAGGATGTAAAACTGTGCCTGAAAACGCATAAGTTTTCCCTGGTTCCCTCCAATATGTTTGTACAAGAGTCTGCCGCTGACTACCTAGCTCTGAATAGCGAAATAAAAACGGCGTTCGAAGAAGTAAACTACTACAAACAGGTGGCTGTGGATACCGTAAACGTATTTGCCGCCGAAACCAAACTTTGCCGATGGATCGAATCGATCTATAAAAAGAAGAAGGTACACATCATCCATCAAGGCAGTGCGCTTATTGAGGGTTTCATGAAGCATGCAGATCACATTGATGAGAAAAGCATGTATGCGTACGTCGATAGAGGTATTTTACATTTGGTTGTAACTGAAGGTAAAAATTTACTCTATTACAACCAGTTTGCAGCACGTAAGAAAGAAGATTACCTTAAGTATATCATGTTGGTGTTCAATGAGCTGGGAATGAGTGGGAAAGAAAGCCATGTGTTTCTCTGGGGTTTTATCAAGCCAGCATCAGAAGAGATGGCTCTGCTCAAACGATACATACGCAACATTTCCTTTGGTTCTAAGCCTTCCTTCCTCAAGTTTAGTTACCTCTACGATGAAGTAGAAGACCACCAGTACTTTGACGTACTGAGTGGGTATCTTTGTGTATAATCACAATCGAGCACGAATATGAAAACGGCAATTTTCCCCGGTTCCTTCGATCCGTTTACTAAAGGTCACTTTGATATTGTGCAAAGGAGCCTCGATTTGTTTGATCGTGTAATTATCGCCATCGGGCACAATACCTCTAAAAACACCAGATATTTTGAACTGGATTGGATGGTAGATAAAATCAATGAAGCATTTGCCAATGAAAGCCGGGTGGAGATCGAAGTGTATGATGAGCTAACTGCCTCTCTTGCTAAAAAATTCGATGCTCAGTTCATGGTTCGCGGATTAAGAAATACCACCGATTTCGAATATGAGAACAGCATCTCCCAAATCAACAGATATCTGAATGAAGACCTGGAAACGATCTTTTTAATTACTTCTCCGGAGCTCGCTCCCATCAGTTCCAGCATCATTCGAGAGGTACATAGATATGGTGGAGATGTAAATCCCTTTTTGCCGTACGAAGTATAAGTTAGGACGATTTAGGCCTCTCTCATCATTTTAGTATACTCCTGCATCACATACCTGATAGATCGATAAGAATCATGCAGAGCTATACGCACCTGCTCCAAGTCCATCCACTCTACTTTTTTGATACCCTCGCCTTTTTGGGGAGCCATATTCATATCATCCACACAATGCATCGCATACCAGTGTGTTTTCTTTAAGATGTATTTCTTCTTGGTCGTGTATGTGTGCCACACCGCATCAATTTCCTTATCGATAACAGCCCGCACTCCTGTCTCCTCCTCCACTTCCCTCACGGCGCATTCCTCCAAGGTCTCTCCCTTATCTCGTTTACCTTTTGGTATATCCCAAACTTTTCTGCGGTAAATCATTAGTAGTTTTCCCTCTTTCTCAACGATCCCCCCTCCTGCTTCAATCACCTTAAACTTGCTTTTCAGGTAGTCAATCAGCGCTCGTTTTTCCCTCGAAGAAATAAAGATTGAGTGCACTTTTTTCAACTTCTTATCCGTCATAAGCTTTAGCAGGCTGTCAATTTGCTCAAAAGTGGCATTCATTATGAGCGTATCATCCACAAGTACATCCGGCACAATGGTTTCAAACTCACGCACGATCAGCCCATAAGCCCGGTTCATGTTCACCTTCTTCTCAGAAAGTATGTAGACCGGGATGTCATTGATAAAAATCTTCATGTGAGAAATTGAAGCAGCAATTAAACTATAAATTAAAAATGAAACAAGCTGTTTATGCTATTGATGGGTAATACTTGCGTTTTATTTTTGCACTCTCATGAGCATCAAAATCTACAACTCTAAACTTGCCGCTGAAATAGCCGCAGATCTACTGAAAATCGGAGCGATCAAACTGAGTCCAAAAGAACCATTCACCTGGGCATCTGGCTGGAAGTCACCCATCTATTGCGACAACAGACTAAGCCTCTCCTTTCCTGACGTCCGATCGAAAATCAAAACCGCACTTGCGCTCGCCATTTCAAATTCATTTGACGGAATCGATGTGATTGCGGGGGTTGCTACTGCAGGCATCCCACAAGGTGCCTTAGTGGCAGAAGAGTTGGGGCTCCCATTCATTTACGTTCGTTCCAAGTCAAAGGGACATGGGTTGCAAAATATGATTGAGGGGAAGGTTGAGAAGGGGCAGAAAGTGCTTTTGGTTGAGGATTTGGTATCCACAGGAGGCAGTTCGCTGGCTGCCGCTGAGGCACTAAGACAAGCTGGTGCAGAGGTGGTTGGCATGGTAGCCATCTTCACTTATGGATTTTCTGTATCTGAGGAAAACTTCCAAAAGGCAGGTGTAGACTTGGTGGTGCTAAGTGATTATCATCATCTACTGAATCATGCACAAGATGAGCGCATGTTTGAAAACGAGGTGCTGAAGACTCTGAAAGAGTGGCGAGAAGATCCGGGAAATTGGGGTTGAAAACTTGAGAGAGCTATTAATTTCCTCCTTTAAAGAAACGGATCGTCCTGTACTTCGCGAAATTTATTTGAGAGTAAGATCCTCCACATTTACCTGGATGGATCAAAACTATTTAGCGCAAGCCTCTTTCGACGATGATACTGCTGGTGAAGAGATTCTTGTCGCATCAATTAACAATCAGCCGGTTGGGTTTATCTCCATTTGGTTACCTGACAGCTTTTTACATCACCTATACATTTTACCCTCACATCAGCGACAAGGTATTGGTAAAGCCTTGATACAAAAGGCACAGGAAATGGTAGAAGAACCATTAACCCTAAAGTGTCTTGACCTCAATGAGGGGGCAATGAATTTTTACCTTAATAATGGATGGAAAAAAGTATCTCAAGGCACTTCAAATGAAGGAAAGTATACCTTACTCAAATTCTATAATTTCAATTTCAGCTAAGGCAGCAATGCATCGAGTGATTATGCTATCCGCCCTCAAATTTCTTTAACTGATACTCATAATGTGAGGTGTCATCGTACAGTTCACGGGCAAGCTCTAGTGCTCGCTTTTCCAAATCAATGGCTTTTTTCTTGTTGCCGAGCTTGAACTGTAGTGATGCGTAAGTATCTATTATCGAAGGTTGAGGCATTTTATCCACTGCCTGCTGTGCCCATCCTGAAGCGATCTCTAACTGATTTTTATTATCCACAAACAAGTAGAATTTCCATGCAAGCTCATTAAGCTCTTCTGGATCTTCCATCCCACTCATGCCCACCAAATCAACAGCGTATTCAGCATACTCCTTCCAATTCTCAGTGAATTCGGCATAATGCAGGTTCATCATCAGCTTGAGTGTGTCAGCCCCCGTAAAAGTCACATCCCTGATGGAGTGAAGTAAGGCTCGCATGCCATAGTCATGCAATTCTTCAGCCTCATACACTTCCTGATACTGCGCCAAATAAGTATCGTAAAGCTTCGCACTCACCAGTCGCGCACCTACTTTTTCTTCAAAAGCAGACTTGTTTTTCAAAACATACTGAAACTCCCTGCTGTAAATATCCCACTGATAGGAGGCAAAAACTTCCCATGGAGTATCTTGAGTGAGTTGATCCAGTGGTACTCCTTTTAGATAGTTTGCAGCAAATCGCTCAGCATCAAGACATGCATTTTCCAGCATTTCCAAATAGTCGAGCATGAAGTCCGCTGAGCGATCACCGGCATCATACTTCTCCTCCATAGACATTAAAGTTCCCGTTTCTGAAAGTGCCACTTCACCAAGCTGCAAAAACTCTGCAGCATCCATGGCGCCACATCCTCTGTGCACCACCTCACCATTTCCATTGACAAAAAGCATGGAAGGAAACACGCCAATGGAATAATCTTCAGCCAACTCCACCCCTGGATAATCCTCCATATCCAGGCTTACATTGATAAAGTTGGCATTGTAATAATTGATCACTTCGAGATCTGAAAAAGTATACTCTTCCATCTCTTCGCATGGCTCACACCACTCCGCATAGGCATTCAGAAAAATCAGCTTTCCTGACATCCTGGACTTGGAAACTGCCTCGTCCCATGTTTTCTCAAAGTTGATTTGTGCATCAACCAGAAGCGGAATCAGACAAAAGATCGTAATCAATTTTTTCATAGCTGAAATTTCAACAAAAAACGTCAAAATCTGCTCATAGTGTACAGTCAATTGTGCGATTTCGCACAGAGTTGAATTTGTTTGCTGCATATAAGTAGCTGATTTACTGAGTTTTATAATTCATGGCATGCGGATTGACTTTTAAGTATTAACCAAACCAAAATCGACATGCTAAAGAACTATCTGATTACGATCACCCGACAGATCCAAAAGAACAAGGTCTTTTCCTCAATTAATATTCTGGGGTTGGCTTTGGGGATGGCTGCCTGTCTGGTTATTACCCAGTATGTAAATTTTCACACCTCCTTTGATGGATTTCACTCCAATGCTAATAAGGTATTCAGGCTGGAATCCAACGCTTATAAAAATGGAGAATCTCTTGGTCAATCATACAATGCACCATCACTGATGGGAGAAACGGTCCGCGACCAATCTCCTGTGGTACAAGAGGTGGCACGGTTCTATGATTACAACTACGCCAACAATTCCATCATTTATACAGACGGGAATGATAAAGTCAGCTTTGAGCAGACTGGTGTTTTCGTTGCGGATGATGGAGTTTTCAAACTGTTTGATTTCGATTTCATCGCAGGTAGTGCATCACGATTTAAAGAGCCACAAAAGGCTATCCTTACATTGGAAGCCTCAAGAAAATACTTTGACAATCCTGAAAAAGCAATTGGGAAATCCTTTACACTCAGTGGAAATAATGGCCCTCACGAATATGAGCTCATTGGGATTTTGGAAGATATACCTGAAAACTCTCACATCCAGTTTGAGTTGCTGCTCTCCTACCCATCGATGGACAATTACACAAAGGCCAGAAGCAGCTGGACATGGAGTAGCGTAACTACCTATTTAATGCTTTCCAACCCGGAGAGACAATCGGAGGCTATGTCCGTGGTAAATCAGCTGCATGAAGAAAATTCAAAAGAATCTTACGCCTCCAATGGATATGCAGTAGACTATTTTCTCCGTCCACTCACAGACATCCACCTAAATGCTGAAACCGAATGGGCCAATAGTGCCGGTGTAGATAGCAAAACGGTATTTGTGCTAAGCTTCATTGCCATTATCATCCTGGTGATTGCCTGGATCAATTACATGAATCTCTCTCTGGTGAGAACCATGGAGCGACTCAAAGAAATGGGCATTCGGAAGTGTATGGGATCATCCATGAAGCAAATTACACAGCTCTTCGTTTTGGAAGCTTTTGTAATGAACGTGATCGCATTCCTATTTGCTCTTTTCATTACTCAGATCGGCGAAAAATATTTGATTGAGGTGACGGGACTGCCTGTTGCTGCTTTAATGGACCTGAAGGTTTTAACTCTATTATTAGGACTAATCGGAGTTGGCACTTTGCTCATCGGCTTTTACCCTTACATCCTCCTAAAAACCATGGATATCGTGAATATCCTTGTGGGCAACAGGGGTAAAGTCGGTGGAGTGAAAATGCGCAAAAGTATGGTTTTCGTACAGTTTATGATCACGTTCATACTTATTGCAGGAACAGTCACAGTCTATCACCAAATCAACTACATGCGTGAGGCTGATCTTGGAATTGACATTGAAAACATTCTGGTAATTAAATCTCCTCCCGGATCTGTGCAAGACGAAGATCGTCAGGACGTAAAAAGATTCAGCACACTAAAAACCGAGCTGTCTAAATATGCGGGCATCAAACAAATCACGAATGCAGGTGAAATACCAGGCGAGCCGGTGGGATGGGGAGCGCCGCTTAAGCTCAAGAATGAATCGGATGAAAACTCAGTATACACCGGACTGATCTCAATGGATTTAGATTTCCCTGAATTTTTTGGTATTGACGTGATTGCCGGAAGAGGATTGAGAAAGGGAGATAGCCCCTGGGCAAAGGGTGATGTGGTCATCAATCAAAAGCTTGCAGAGCAACTTGGGTTTACCAATCCGGAAGATGCGCTGGGTGCTGAGATCGAAGGATTCTATGGCCCCACCCTCAAGGTGCAGGGCGTGCTGGAAAATCATCATCACACCTCTCTCCATAATGATTATCAGCCACTAGCTTATATACTTAGTTCATGGACAGAGTTCTATTTTATTAAACTTCGCTTGGATGAAACCAGTGGGGAATCGAAAAACGATCAGCTTAACGATTTGGTTGCTACTGTAAAAGCAGAATGGAATCAGGTATTTACTGATTATCAGATGGACTATTTCTTCCTCGATCGTGCATTTGATGAGCAATACAAAGAAGACATTCGCTTTGGTAAAATATTTTCCGGGTTTTCCGGGCTGGCCATATTGATTGCGTGCCTTGGGTTATTTGGACTCACCTCTTTTAGCGTGCAACAAAGAACCAAAGAAATTGGCATCAGAAAAGTGCTGGGAGCTACAGCCAAAAACCTCATGCTGCTACTGTCAAAAGAGTATATGATCCTCGTTGGTGCTGCCTGCATTATCAGCCTGCCTATTGCCTGGTGGATCATGTCACAGTGGCTATTGGATTATACCTTTAGAATTGAGCTTGGCTGGTGGTTTATCGTTATCCCGATCGCTTTTGTGATAGGCCTGGCACTGCTGAGCATCTTCTCTAAGGTGATGGGAACCGTACGAACCAATCCGGTGAAATCACTTCGAACAGAATAAAGAAACGCCCAATCACTTACTTACTCTACTAGAAACCTCGCTTCGGCGGGGTTTTCTTTTTTCCGAACTCATTCACAAGGTTGATTTAATTTCGAGGTGGGAAAAGAAAAACTATGGGAAAGAAGAACGTATTCGGTCAGTCTATTTGGGTCAAGAAGAAGATCTTTCAAACCGTGGGGAGGTTTGTGATGTGGTACCTGCTTAAGCCCAACAAAGTAAAAATCACTGGAAGCGAAATACTCACGAAAATACCCGGTGAAAATGTGCTTTTTGTAGCCAACCACCAGACCATCTTCACCGATGTGATTGCCATGTTTCAGGCCATGTTTGCTGCGCTAAACGGACAACTTGATTCCATTGATGACTGGAGTTTTCTCAAGAATCCAAAGGTGAACGTGTACTATGTGGCTGCACGCGAAACCATGGAAAAAGGAATCTTACCCCCTATCCTGGCACTAGCGGGAGCAGTGACTGTGGATAGAACGTGGAGAAAAGGAGAAGAGATGATCAAACGGGATGTAAATCCGGATGATACCAAATCTATTGGCATGGCGATCAAAGACGGCTGGGTGGTGACCTTCCCGCAGGGAACTACCAGACAAGGTGCTCCGGTGCGAAAGGGGACAGCACACCTCATCAAACAACACAAGCCTGTCGTGATCCCTGTACGAGTAGATGGTTTCCGCACCGCCTTTGATAAGACCGGACTGAAGCGACTGAAAAAAGGAACAGAGCTATCTCTAAAATTCGGACAGCCACTGGATATCGATTACGAGAATGATTCTGTGGAAGTGCTGGTCAAGAAGATCGGGGTGGCGATTGGGGAGGATCACCCGGCAGCATAACCCATTTCGGCATCATCATTGTTTATCACAGCCCATTATGAAAAAGAATCTGATACTTATCCATTTTGCAATGGCAACTGCTTTTATCATCAGCTGCGGCAAAGATGACAGTGCTCCTGATGATATCACAAGCTTTTTTAGTGAGTATGATTCGCGAAGCTTTGAAATGGGATTCAGTACCTGGCCTTATGAACCCTCAATAGAATCAGTTGACGACACTTACAATTTTATCGCCAATCATGCGGACGTGTATTCCGAACACCTGGATCTGAGCGTGCCATGGGATGCCTGGATGAATGACACGGAACTCCCGACAGCATTTACGGATGAAATCGTTTCGAGAAAGAATAGAAAAATCGCTAATGCCAAGCTTGCCGTATCGGTAAGCTTTCTAAATCTCTCGAGGAATGACATTGCCACCGATTACAATGGAGCACCTCCTACCTATACCGCTTTGAATGATCAGGCAATAGAGGATGCCTACTTCAAACACCTGCAATACATTGCCAATGAGCTAAACCCAGACTACCTGATTGTGTCAATTGAAGGGAATGAACTGCTGATGCACGATCCTGATAAATGGGAAGAATACAAGCTGGTGATGGCGAATATCCGCACCCGCATGAAGGCCGCATTCCCCACGCTTCCGATCTCCGAATCGATGACGCTACACAACCTATACCAACCCTCAGTAGATAACCCTGATGAGTACATCAACGAGGTAGCCGGCTATGCCAATGCGCTGGACTTTGCGGCGATTAGCTTTTATCCTTTTTTCAAAGGATTGAATGATAAAGCAGGATTTCAGGATGCGCTGGACTTCCTGCACGATAAGATTACCAAACCCATTGCCTTTGCCGAGACAGGGCACCTGTCTGAAGACCTGGAAGTGGAATCGTTTGATCTCTTCATTCCCGGAAATGAGACCGAACAAAAGGACTACCTGGAAACGCTTCTCACCAACGCGCAGGAAGAAAACTACCTCTACGTGATCTGGTGGACACACAGAGACTATGACGTACTTTGGGAGACTTTCCCAGACGATGTAAAAGACCTGGGAAAACTATGGATCAGCACCGGCATTGTGAACGAAGATGGCGCAGAGAAAGAAGCCCTTGGCTCATGGGAGGCAGCTTTTGAGAAATGACTAAACCAGCCATCTACCCCCACCTACGAAGTACCCCTACCCACCTCCGAGGTACCCCCTACCACCTCAGATATGAACTGGTTCGGTTCAGAGGGGAGTGAGTTCATATAAAATGGAAGTCAACTCATATCAAAGGGAAACTAATTCAGTTCAGATATGAACTGGTTCGTATAAAAGATGAACTAGTTTGGTTCCGAGGGAAGTGAGTTCGTATAAAAGGGAAGTGAATTCATATCAGAGGGAAACTGGTTCGGTTCCGATATGAACTGGCTCCTATAAAAAGTCAAAAGTGTGTCTTAAACCCTTTCCGTCAGTGCGAATCCGCTGACAGGCGGTTGAAGCAATCTCATTATTAAGATTGCTCCGTTCCTCGCGATGACGTAATTTGATAAAACGGTATATTTGACTGTATCAAATAGAATGCTATTAAACCCTAATTTGCACGGGTTTATGTTCGTTACATTAATGTTACACACCATTTGCTCACCGTAGATTTGGACTGGAAGAAACTACATAACGACATCACCGGTTTTGCTAACAAACATCAAATTCAATTAAAAGAGTCAGATTTATCATACGGGAGCGGAACTGTAACAACATATCAACTCAAAGAGAAGGATAACATTTTTTACGAACTCAAGCATTCCAAACCAATCGCCGAGTACGGTAGTAAACTTTCAATTTACTCCAATTCTACGGGCGAACTTTCAATTCAAGTAAAAACAAGATTGATCGGTAAGCCTGCTATCAAGACTAATTTCGAACTATCCGAGACCCTTCTAGAACTGCTAAGTCAACTAGGAAAGAGAATTGGGTCTTTTAAATGGACTACTGGACAACATCATCTTGGTTGGCCATCTGACCTTAGAAACTCTACAACTTTGACTTTCGAATGCAAGCAAATCGACTTGGCCGTAGCTGAACTTGAACCTATTCGAAAAATACACCTTAACCTGCTCGAAAAGTACAGTGTGTAACAAACACTAGCGGGCATGGCCACATGAGCCATTTGCAGAGTTCATCGAGCTAAACCGCTCACCTTCCGCCAAACTAATATTAGTGCATTCTACTCTGCCCTTCTACTGGTTTGTTTTTCTTGTGTTTCGCAGTGGTTTCTGAGAGTTTATCGCACCGTTCAGGTTCGCTCTTTCATCGGTATTTGCTACTTTTAGGTCACAGCCCGCTAGTTGGGCGTTAGCACCAATAGACTGCAATGAGATTAATTCTGCTTTCCCTTCTTATCTTCTCAACGGCTGAACTTCTAGGCCAATCGCAAACTGTAGAACCCTACAAATTCCCCAAGAACGGAATCGACTTGGATATTGACGTAGACTTTTTAACAACGAGCGAACGGTTTTACAAGGTGGCAAACTCCAACGATCAATACGAGACTTGGAAGAATGACACTGAATATGCAGGATCTTTCAGATATCGCATTTCATTTGTCGTCAGTGAGATTTATTACAACTTATTAGTAGAGAAAATCGAACTACCTAACGAAGAAGGTGAAGCAAAGAAAGCTATTGAGCGTAACTTCTATACAGGTTTTGACCTAGCAGAGAACGTCCTCGAATATGGACGTTTGACCAACCTCAGCTTTAAGCAATGGACCGACTTTCGAACTTTTGAACTCATTGAGAGCGATGAACTTCTAGAAGTTGAGATTTTAACGAACGGACAACTCAAAGTAACCAAGAAATAACTGGTGCTAACAAGCGGTAAAAATGCATGTGGCTACTGCCCATCTGCCACTTTTTGTGCAACTGAACCGCGATTTCTGGCTTTTGGAGAGGTCAGTGCTTTCTACTTTTCTTACTGCCACTCGGAAAAATGCTTGTGAAACGTGATGTATCTGAACCGTTGTGAGCCTGAGCCAGAATCGCTACTTTTATCGAAATTTAAAAAGCTCGGGCCACACAGCATTTTACCTGAGCGCTAGTCATCATCTGTCTCTTTGCAACTTTTATCATCGATCTTCAGTAACTTTATACTATGAATAGACAAGTAGCTATTGATTCGCTAAAAGACATGCCTCAAGATTTCGAACTTGATGAATTGATTGAGCGGTTAGTTGTTCTTGATAAGATCGAAAAAGGTCGAAAAGACATTGAAACCGGACAAACTTTTTCCCATGACGAAGCAAAAAGCAAACTTGACAAGTGGCTGAAGTAGTATGGACTAGCAATGCACTAACTGACTTAAGTGAAATTGGTGAATACATTGCAACCGATTCACCTAAGTATGCCGAACTAACTGTATCAAAGCTTTATCATAAGGTTGAAGTACTATTAACGCACCCACGAGTTGGACGCATAGTTCCTGAAATGGAGTTGGAAAATTTAAGAGAACTCATAGAGGGCAACTTCAGAATTATCTATGAGATTATCAACGACAATATCTTCATCCTAACTGTGCATCATAGCTCTAGAATTTTGAAGTTGAAAAACGATGACTAACATATGCTAGCGATGCAGATGTCAGACTGCTTCTAGCAAGTATCGCAGGATGGCCCGATCTCCTTCGTTACCCCTACGAAGTGCCCCTACCCACCTCCGAGGTACCCCCTCCCAGCTCAGATATGCTCCGTTGAGTGTTTGATATGCAAGCGAGCATATAAAAGACTAACACGTGAGGTTCAGAGACTCAACGTTGAGTAAAAAAGACTCAAGCGTGCATATAAAAGGTGCAACGGAGAGCATCAAAGACTCAAGCGAGACATAAAAAGACTCAACGCCGCATATAAAATACTCAAGGCTGAGGTTCGGAGATGCTCCGTCGGGTATCAAGAGATAAAGTGTCAGTCTGAGTTTATCGAAGACTGAGTTTATCGAAGACTGAGTTTATCGAAGACTGATATCGAAAACTGTCTATCCTTCGATAGACTCAGGATGACAGGCAGGCTCAGGGGGCCAGATAGGCTCAGGGGGACACTCATTTATGATCACATTTTTATGATCGGCTCTCCGCTAATGGCGGATCGCAAGACATTAGCATTACATCGAAACTATTAAGCAGCCGACTAGCTCACATAATAATTTTGACCAAACTCAGACTATCTTTGGTTTTTCTAATACCACCATGAAAAGCATTCTGTCCCTTTGTTTTTTTGGCCTTGTTGTTTTCATATACGGTCAGCAGGGTCCATTTGGACCCGGAACAGCCACTACCTCAGGCAGCACATCATACAACTGGACAAACCCGTCCAATGCCCTAACAGATAATACATCTGCAGCTACGGCTACTATCGTTGGTGCTAATAATACCACCAATCTATTAAGGCTTACCAACTTTGGTTTCAGCATCCCCATCGGAGCTACGATCAACGGCATATTGGTAGAAATAAGAATGCAAGGCACAAATGGAAGGAGCCGTGATCAAACCATCCAACTGAAAAAAGCAGCTGGTCCTGTTGGGTCGAATAAAGCCCGTAAGAAAGCTACCTGGCCAAAAAATAGCGCCAGGTATGTTCGATTTGGCGGGGCTGCTGATCTGTGGGGAACCAGCTGGTCGCACTCAGATATTAATAACAGCGCATTTGGAATTGATATAGCTGCTAAGGCAAGGAAAAATACGGCTACACCCAGGGTGGAATATGTGAGGATCACTGTCTACTTCAATCAAAACAATTTTTACTCCAAGGCCACCGGAAATCTAAACCTGCTAAGCAGCTGGGGTACAAATACTGATGGCTCAGGAACAGCCCCCGGCAACTTCACTAGCAACAATCAGGTATTTAATTTAAGAAATAGAGCTACAGTAACCCTTGCTGACAACCTGACGATTTCAGGTACCGGATCAAGGCTGGTGGTGGGCAATGGAAGTAATGCGATAGAGTTTACCATCCCATCCGGATTCACTTATACGGGAGAAATGGACGTATCCAATAACGCTACGGTAAACCTAAATAACGCTACCCTGCCTACCCTCGGACAGATTTCCAGAACAAGCAACGGAGGATCTTCTACAATATCATATGGTGCCTCTACGGCCCAGAATGTCTCGGGACGGGCGTACCATAATTTGATTATCTCCGGCGCAAGCACTAAAACCTTGTCAGGCACAGGCAGTACCGAAGGAACATTAACCATAAACAGTAGCTCCACTTTTTCTGATGGTGGTTCCATCTTCACCGTTGAGGGAAACATCACAAATTCAGGCACCCACTTGAGTAGTCCGGATGGGGTACTCCTGCTTGACGGAGCTTCCTCTCAAACCATCACAGGGAATGGCATATTTGGAAATCTTGAAATTTACAACACCAACGGAGTGACTATCTCCGGCAGCATAACGATTTCGGGGAATTTACTCCTGGAAGAGGGTGCTCTGGCTATCGGAAGCAATACCTTAACTTTGAACGGAACAATAACGAACGTGAATGGAACCATCTCCGGAGGGACTAATTCCAATATGGTTATTGGAGGTTCTGGCAGTTTAGGTACGCTAAATTTCACCTCAGGGTCGCAGAGTCTAAACAATCTAACTGTAAACCGAACTTCCTCCGGAATTGTGACACTAGGTACAGCCTTGAATGTAAGGAATATCCTTACAATGACTTCAGGTGATATTCACACTGGATCAAACACGTTCACTCTTGGCACATCTACATCATCTCGTGGTACACTCACTCGTACATCGGGCCTGATATTTGGTTCTTTCACCCGCTGGTTTACCAACGCAACCAACTCCGGCACGACGGGGCATTTTCCTGTTGGAACGCTAACCGATTATCGCCCGGTGACCATTGAATTCACTTCTTCGCCAACAACAGGTGGACGATTAACAGCCCAATTTATCGAGGGTGATCCCGGAAATGTGGGTCTCCCATTAAATGAATCCGCAGTAGATATAAACAAAGCAGGTGAATCAGGAGTCTGGCAACTTACACCTATCACCCTTTCCGGAGGTAATTACACCGGGACTTTTACGGGAACGAACTTCACTGGGGTCCTCGATTATTCAACCTTACACCTGGTCAAGCGAACAAACTCAGCTTCTTCCTGGCTTCTCGATGGAACACATCAGACAACCACAGGTTCGAACGTAGCACCCGTGCTTAGAAGAACAGTCATGTCAGGTTTTGGTGAGTTTGGTATTGGTGGTGATAAATCAAGCAATCCTTTACCGGTAACGATGCTGTTTTTCAGGGGTGAAAAATTGAATAACAAAATCCTTCTACACTGGGCTACTGCCAGTGAAGTGAACAATGATTTTTTTGAATTGGAGCTTAGCAAAGATGGTATTACATGGAGTAAAGTGGCCAACATCCCTGGTAACGGAAATTCCAATAGCCGAATAGACTACTACTATTATGTAGTAAAGCCCATCAATTCATCATACTATAGGTTGAAGCAGGTAGATTTTGATGGTCAATTTGAACATCATGAAGTAATTCTAATTGAAGGAGAAGAGGTTATTCCCATGAGGAGGATCATTATTCATCCAAACCCGGTATCGACGGGAGAAATTGTAACTATTGAACTACAGAATAATTACGAACAGATCGTGAATGTAACCCTGAATAGCCTGAATGGTGCTGTTATTTCAAAGCTACAAAAGAATGGATCTGATGGTTATAAGATTCCAGAACTTCAAAAGTCCAATGGTCAGGTTTATCTCATTATCATTGAGACGACCGAAAGATTCTACGCCCAAAAAATCTCAATCAAATAGCTGGATTCAGCGTGTACCAAAAACAATCAAGCCCCGACCATGGCCGGGGCTTATTCTTGGCAGAATGCTGGTTCTAGACCAGCGATGTATGACTAACACCTACTGTTAACCATGTCTTTAATGTCATCCTGAGGCACTCGATGGCTGTCTATCCTTCGATAAACTCAGGATGACAGCTGAGCTCAGAATGACACTCATTTCGTGAAGCAATCTCAAAATTAGGATCGCTTTGCTCCTCGTGATGACGGTAGATTGAAGGACTAGCCTTTCAATCAGTCCACGTTATCGTGCAAAAACTTATTGTTGCCTAAAATCTGATTCTCCTCGTTCAGGTTGAACTTGGAAATGTTTCGCTCTGCTGAGTGAGGTACATTCTGAAGCTTGATTTTCTTACGCTCATACGCAGGCACATCCAGTCTTTCCTTGAATTCCTCCGTTGGCATGTCGAACTTCTTGCTGGCGAACATCGCCTCGCGCTCTGCTCGCTCTTGTGCAAGTCTCACTTGCTTGGAGCTAGGCGAAGCATCAAATGCGTCGGCTATGCTCACTTCATCTTCGTGTATTTCTTCCTCTTCGTCATCGAATCCATTGGTAAAATCAAACTCAAAAGAAGACTGCTCAGCAGGTCGCTTTCTACGCTGCTCTTCCTCTTCTACTTCGCGCTTTATTTCATCTTTCAGCGAGCTGAATTCATAGTTCCAGTCTTCCACACCTTCCTTGTCACTCTCCTCCTCAATTTCAAACATGAAGTCTGAAGTATTTCCGCGTCTTTTTGATTCGTCAATCTCCCGTTGAGAGTTCAGGTCAAATCGCTTGGCTTCCTCCTCCTTAGAGATGTACTCACCATGCTCATCCACTTTACCAAAACCTGTGGCAATCACCGTCACGCTGATATTCTCACCCAGTGAGCTATCTACACCGTGACCGAAGATCACCTCTGCATTGTCGCCGGCATATTCCTGAATGTAATCGGTGATGTCTGTAAGCTCGTCCATCTGAAGCTCAGCTTCCTCACCGGAGATGATGGAAAGCAAAATCTTCTCAGCACCGTAGATATCCTGCTGATTCAACAGTGGAGAGTTGAGCGCTTCTTCAGCGGCTCTTCTCGCTCTGTTGTCACCAATGGTTTTTGCAGAGCCCATTACAGCTGGTCCTGCTCCTTTCATCACGGTCTTCACATCCTCAAAATCAACGTTTACATAACCCGGAACGGTAATGATCTCCGCGATTCCTTTCGCTGCTGTGGTCAATACATTGTCTGCCTGACCAAATGCTTCGCTGATGGATAGGTTTCCATAAATCTCACGCAGCTTGTCATTCATAATTACTAAGACGGTATCGCAGTACTTCTTCAGCTCTTTGATTCCATCTTCAGCAGCTTTCATTTTTTTCTTTCCTTCGAAAGCAAATGGAGCCGTCACGATACCCACGGTAAGGATATCCAGCTCACTGGCCACCTGCGCAATAACCGGGGCAGCACCTGTGCCAGTACCTCCACCCATTCCGGCGGTGATGAAGACCATTTTCGTGTCTTGCGAGAGTAGGTCACGAATCTCTTCTTTACTTTCGATTGCGGCATTTCTGCCTCGTTCAGGATTTGCTCCTGCTCCCAGACCACTAGTCAGATTAGTTCCAATCTGCAGTCTGTTCGGTACTGCGCTGCTTTCCAGCGCCTGATGGTCTGTATTACAAACCACAAATTCTACATCCCGGATCCCCAGGCTGTACATGTGATTAACAGCGTTGCTGCCACCACCACCAACTCCCACCACCTTGATGATGGACTTGTGATGTGACGGTAAGTCGAATTGATACATATTTTCTGCCATTTTTATAAAGTTTTGAGTTTCAAGCTTCAAGCCCCAAGTCACCTTGTAGCTTGTTTCTTGCAGCTTGCTACTTAATTAATCTTATCATCAAAATCATCGATTAAAAGGCCTTTCGTTTTCTCCAAAATGTTGGAAAAGAACTTGTTGCCTTGCTTCATCTTTTTCTTTCCTTCTCCTTTATAGGTTGGAGATTCGGAGTACCTAGCCTGACGGATGTCCAGCGCTTTGAATCCTGAAAGCACCAGTCCGACGGTCGTTGCAAACATTGGGCTCTTTGCCGCATCCACCTTGCTTCGGCCCAAATGCTCATTCGGGTAGCCAATGCGTGTATCCAACCCAGTCATGTATTCGAATAGCTGGCTCAGGTTGGTCAGTTGTGAGCCTCCACCAGTCACCACGATACCGGCTGCCAACTTCTTATTGTAGCCGGAGCTAATGATTTCGGTGTGCACAAGTTCAATGATCTCTTCCATCCTCGCTTCAATGATGTGCGCAAGGTTCTTGATGGAAATCTCCTTAGGAGGTCTGTTTCTCAAGCCAGGGATCGAAACGATCTCATTCGGGCTGGCCTCCTCAGAGATGGCCTTACCGAACTTCGTCTTCAGCAACTCCGCCTGATGCTCCATCACCATGCATCCTTGCTTGATGTCTGAAGTAATGATGTTGCCACCAAAAGGAATGACTGCCGTGTGCCTAATGATGTTGTCGTAGAACACCGCCACATCGGTGGTACCACCCCCAATATCTACCAGGCAAACACCTGCCTCTTTCTCCTCCTCGGAAAGAACAGATAAGCTGGACGCGAGTGGTTCCAAAATGAGGTTCTCAATCTGGAGTCCAGCCTTTTTCACACACTTGTTTATGTTGTTAATCGCGTTGGTCTGTGCTGTGATGATATGGAAGTCTGCCTCGAGTTTTACCCCGGTCATGCCCACAGGATCCATGATACCGTCCTCATAATCAACGATGTAATCCTGAGGCATCACATGGATGATCTCACTGCCCGGAGGAGTCACGATTCGGTGCATATCGCTATTCAGGCGAGCCAAATCTTCGATGGTGATCTCACCGTCCTTATCCTCACGCGTGATCCCTCCATGGTGGACTGCACTCTTGATGTGCTGACCGGCAATACCCACATTTACCACTCCTATGTCGATTCCAGACTGCTCACTTGCTTCCGCAATGGCCTTCTCGATCGCCCGAACGGTCTTGTCGATATTTGTCACGATCCCACGGATTACACCATCAGATACTGCCTTGCCCATGCCGAGTATCTCGAGCTTACCGTATTCATTTTTCTTTCCGACAATGGCACAGATCTTAGTCGTGCCTATGTCCAATCCAACGATGATTTTATCTTCCATAATTCTTTAGTTATAAGTTGCAAGTAATAAGCTTCAAGTAAGCTTGTGGCTTGTCGCTTATGACTTGTGGCTTTTTCATTCACAAATAATTTGATTCTCAAACTTCAGATTTACCCGATCATAGGTGTTCCATCCTTTCTTCGGTAAAATCTCTTTGTAGAAAGTCATCAGCTTCGAAAACTTCCTATCTAAATCCTCAGGCTTACCAAACTCCACTACCTGCTTTGTCACCTGCGGGTACAATTCGATCTCTCCATCTTTTTTGATGAAGATATGTGCGATCTGGGCTTTCCAGAATTTATCCTTTTCTATAAAAGTCAGCAGTTCAAATATCTGCTTTCCATATTTGCTTTCGCTCAAATTCTCCTCCCACATAAACTCAAACTCAGTCTCCATCAATGGTACTCTCGCAGTATGCTTGGCATTCACCGGAAGTACCCTTCCATCAGCATCGATGTATCGATCTTTCTTCCCATCGATAAACAGTCGGGCAATCGGTTTGCTCTGCTCCACCTTCACCTGCAGGTTGCCTTTAAGGTCCCTATATACCTGCGCATCTTTCACAAATGGGTTTGCTTCCACCCGCTCCTCCAACACTTTAGGATCAAGGTTGCCCATTTCCACACCAAGCACATAGTCTGCGCTTTTATCCGTCATCAGATCCACCACTTCCAGCTGGTCGGTGAAGAAGTTTCCTTCCTGATCCGTGATTTCAACTTTTACTTCCTCTACAGTTCGTCCATTATTTTTTATACCCGCAAAAGTGATCAGTGTGATCAACAATAATCCACTGAAAGAATAGATCAGAATATTTTTCTTTTCTTCCTTACTCATCTTCTTCAGATTTAGGGTTGAACTTATTCTTCATATACTCAGCGATCTTTGGCACTTCTCTGTCAATATCCCCTGCGCCAATTGTTACCACGATATCCAGGTTGTGATCGTCAAGCTCTTGCAGGAGATAATCCTTTGTCACCATCACCTTCTTTTCATTCTCCATCAAATCATAAATTGATTTGGAGGACACACCTTCTATCGGCTCTTCTCTGGCCGGATAGATATCCAGTAATATCACTTCATCAGCTTTATCCAAGGCCTCAGCAAATCCTTTCTTGAAGTCATTGGTGCGGGAATACAAGTGCGGCTGGAAAATAGCCGTGATCTTTCGCTTACCAGCTAATGACCGAACTGATTTCAAAAAGGCATTGATCTCCTCCGGGTGATGTGCATAGTCATCGATGAGCGTGGCATGCGGACTTCTGAAGACATATTCGAAGCGACGCTTTACTCCTTTATAGGATCGCATCAGCTTTCTAATTTCGCGACCTTCCATTCCCAGATCAACAGCTACCGTGATTGCAGCAAGTGCATTCTCCACATTGTGGTAGCCAGGGAATTCGAGATGAACGTCTGAAATCTTCTCCATGCCATATCGGTAAGTGAAGACAAAAGCTCCATTTACAATACGAAGTGCATCTGCTACGGCATCTCCATTTCGAATGGCATAAGAAATGTATTTATTGCCCGGATTGATTTTAAAACCTGCCTCTGAGTGCATCAAGACTTTACCTTCCTTAGGCGTTTTCTTCACGAACTCCTCGTAGGTGTCCAGCATGGCTGTCTCATCTCCATAAATATCCAGGTGATCCGGGTCAAGTGAGGTGATTATCACATAGTTTGGATTCAGTCGCATAAAGGACCGATCGTACTCGTCGGCCTCCACAACAATTGGTGCATTGTCGTCACCGATAATTAGGTTGGTGCCTGTATTGGCCATAATGCCACCGACAAATGCTGAACATCCTTTTCTGGAATGGCTCAGCAAGTGTGCAATCATGGAAGTGGTTGTTGTCTTGCCATGTGTACCAGCAACAGCGATGGTGAAATGATTCTCAGTAATCATGCCCAGCACTTCTGAGCGCTTCATGACTGTGAAGCCATTGTCACGGAAATAATTCAACTCAAAATGATCTGCAGGGATTGCAGGAGTGTACACAATAAGCGTCCCTTCTTTTTCAAGGAATTTATCATCGATCAGATCCAGCTGATCTTCATAGTGTACATCTATCTTCTCCTCAATCAGCTTTTTGGTCAGGTCGGACTCTGTCTTGTCGTACCCTGCCACCATTTTTCCTTTGGCCTGAAACCAACGAGCCAATGCACTCATTCCGATACCTCCGATACCGATGAAATAGGCGTTATTTACTTCGTTCAGTTTCATTATGCAATGAGTTTCATTACTTCGTTGGCAATATCCACAGCGGCATTTTCATGCGCCATGGCTCCTATATTTTTAGACAGCTTTTGCTGCCGATCTTTATCTTTTAACAGTGCGATAGCCTCGTTGATCAACTTGTCCATCGCCTCACTATCTTTTACCATCTCTGCAGCGTCATTATCCACCAATGCCTTTGCATTGATCGTCTGATGGTCCTCCGCTACGTTTGGTGAAGGCACCAAAATGGATGGTTTACCAGTTAGCATTAGCTCAGCGATCGACAGAGCCCCTGCTCTTGAGATCACCACATCTGCACATTCATAAGCAAAGTCCATCTGCAAAATGAAATCTTTGAGAACCACCTTGCCTCCCTTGCCTTCCGCTCGCTCGGTCATTTCATTTTTGTAAAATCCTCCACACTGCCAGATCAACTGAATGTCCTCTTCTTTGAGCTTATCCAGCCCAGCCATCACACTTTCATTTAGCGTCCTTGCTCCCAGACTACCGCCGATCACAAGTAGTGTTAACTTACTCTCATCCAACTCAAAATGCTTGTAAGCTTCTCCCCTCCTGTTTGGATTTAGCTTGATGGTTTTTCTCACAGGATTTCCTGTAACCACCAGCTTCTCCGCAGGAAAGTATTTTTCCATTCCCTCGTGAGCTACACAGATTTTATTCACTGATTTCGACAGCCACTTATTGGTCAGCCCTGCATAGGAGTTTTGTTCCTGAATCAACGTTGGGATGCCCTTTTTGCTGGCAACATAAAGCAAAGGACCGCTGGCAAATCCGCCAACACCTACTACCACGTCCGGCTTAAATTTCTTGATCAATCGCGCAGATTGACGTAAACTCGAAAACAGCTTGATTGGAAACATCAGGTTATCTGCAGAGATTTTTCGTTGGATGCCGCTGATCCATAATCCCTCAATCTCAAAGCCTGCTTCCGGCACCTTCTTCATCTCCATTTTGTCCTTCGCACCTACAAAGAGAATCTCTACATGCTGCAGCATATCCTTTAGGGTCTGCGCAATGGAAATAGCAGGATAGATGTGGCCACCTGTGCCGCCACCGCTTATCATAATGCGATATGTACGTTCCTTTTCGATTATGCTGCTTCTTTATATTGATTACCTATCGTTCCTCCGAAATTGTCTATCTCACCCCGGCTAACGCTGAGAATAATTCCCAATGCCACCCCGGCAAATAGCTGTGACGTTCCTCCCATACTGATAAACGGAAGTGTCAACCCGGTAACAGGTCCCAGGCCAACAGCCACGCCCATATTTACCAATGCCTGAACGACCAGCGCAAAGCTCAGTCCGGCAGAGAGTAGGCCTCCATAAGCCCGATCATTTTGCTCGGCTGCCTTCATTCCCCGATACAAAAGAGCGAGGTATAAAAACAGGATAAGCACACCCCCGATCATTCCATACTCCTCCAAAATGATTGCATAGATGAAATCCGAATATGGGTGTGGCAGGAAGTTTCTTTGATCACTTTGCCCCGGTCCTTTTCCGATCACCCCACCGGAAGCAATGGCTATATATGCCTGCTTGGCCTGATAGGGAGTATCACCACTAACAAAATCTTCTACCCTGGAAATTGCGGTTCCGCCTCTTTGACCGATCATGAAAGCGACAGACCCAAATGACATGCAGATCACCACCAGCATGGCCAGGTATTTTACCGGCACCCGTCCAATGAATAGCACGAGCATACAAGTCAGGAATAATAGAATCGCTGAAGAGAAATTGGTCAATGCAATTAGTCCGCAGATCAAACCGATCCAGAAAAGCATAGGCACGATAGCCTTTTGAAAGTCATCGATCGATCTCTGACGTTTAGAAAGCATACTGGCTAGTGTAACCAAAAGTGCAAGCTTCGCAAGATCTGATGGCTGGAATGCCTGATTGATCACAGGTACAGTGAGCCAGCGAGAGGCTTCATTGATGGTTGATCCGAATAACCATGTGAATAATAATAATGGCACACATAGCCACAGTACAAGTCTTGAAATTTTAGAGTAGTATCGGTAGTCAATGCGGTGTGCCACCCAAATGGCTACCAAGCTGAGGATCACTAATAATGAATGCTTGATGAGGTAATACTCTGTATTTCCATCCATCATTTTGTATGCCAGGCTACCAGTGGCACTATAAACCACCAGAATACTAAACAGTGAAAGGATGAACACGATGAACCATATTACCGGGTCACCTTTCAGGTTACGATATGCCCAATTTTTTATCTCGTTCATGCCTCGTTTACTTTTAGTTTCTTACTCAGCTTATTTACCGCACTCTTGAACTTATCACCACGATCTTCATAATTGTTGAATAAATCGAAGCTGGCACAAGCCGGAGACAGCAATACCACATCTCCCTTTTCTGCCCATTCGTGAGCCTGCTCCACTGCTTTCTTCGCACTATCCACCTCGGCAATCATGTCCAGTTTTGATCCGAAAAAATCGGTGAGTCCACGATTATCCTTACCCATGCAGATCAGTGCTTTCACCTTTTTCTTCACCAACTTTTCGATCTGCGTGTAGTCGTTTCCTTTGTCAATGCCTCCGGCAATCCAAATGATCTTTCCTTTCACTCCGTCCAATGCATAGTAAACTGAATCCACATTGGTGGCCTTGGAATCATTGATATATGCAGCTCCGTCTATTTCCTTCACAAATTCTAATCTGTGCGGTGCATTTTTAAAGGATTTTAATCCTTTAAGGATTTTTTCTATCGGTACATCCATATTCAAAGCACTCAATACAGCCGCCATGCTATTGACCATATTGTGCTTGCCAATCAGCGAAACTTCAGAAATCGGAATCTGGTATTGTTTCCTGTCTTCTTTGTATTGGAAATTGAAAATCAAATGCTCATCCTTCAGGTAGGCATTGAGCTTGCTGTTGTTTGATGCTGACATGGCAAACATGCTCGCTTCAATTTTCCTTCTGCTGATCTCCTCTGTAACCGGTTCAGAATCTGCACTGTAGATGAATGCCTGCTCGTTGGTCAGGTTTTCTACAATTCTGAATTTGGAGGTGATGTACTTATTGAAATTGTATTCATACCGATCCAGATGATCAGGGGTGATATTGAGCAATACTGCCACATCAGGTCTGAAATTGACAATGCCATCCAGCTGGAAGCTGCTCACCTCCACCACGTAGTAATGATATCCACCCTTGGCAACCAGTCCCGCCAGACTCTTGCCAACATTGCCTCCTAAAGCCACTTTATAGCCTGCAGTTTTTAGCAGGTGGTAGGTCAGCAATGAGGTCGTTGTTTTTCCATTCGTACCTGTAATGGCGATGACTTTCGCCTTATCAATGAATCGATAAGCAAACTCTATCTCAGAGATTACGGGTATCCCTTTAGCAACTATTTTTTTAATTAACGGGGCAGAATCAGGTATCCCCGGGCTTTTTACTACCACCGACGCATTGAGAATCAACTCCTCCGTGTGACCTCCTTCTTCAAAATCGATCTTCTGACTTTTGAGCACACGCCTCCTCTCAGAAGCCAGGTTCCCGCCATCCGACAGGAAAACTTCATAGCCCTTTTGCAGAGCAAGCACAGCGGCACCAACACCGCTCTCACCACCGCCTAATATGACTATGCGTTCATTCATTATTCTTCGTCTTTTACTTTTCCGTCGATGATCACGTCAAAGCATTTTGAGTAGATGGAAATCAGGTCGTAACCATCCTTCAAAAAGTCATTGATCAGACTGATCTTCTGTTTCTTATTAGCTATTTCCAACTGATCAAGGATGAATAGTACTTCATCAGTTTCGTCTTCCAGCTTGTCCATAATCTGGTTGAATACCACCTCAGTTGGAGCTTTTAGCAACCTTAAAAATTGCTCATCTATCTTTCTGGCACTCCTTATCAACATAGAAGTGGCCTGCACCAAGGTGCCGGAAGGAATAAGTTCAGAAAGCTGCACTGCACTCTTCTGAAACTTTTCATTTAATTCATGAATTTGCGTTACTGTCATCACCTGATTTTTAAAGTTGCTAATGTGAAAATGGCTAATAGGATCCCCACGGTCCAGAAGCGAGCTACAATCTTCGCTTCATGAAGTCCTTTCTTTTGATAGTGGTGATGGAGTGGCGACATCAAGAAGATGCGTCTGCCTTCACCGTATTTCTTTTTGGTGTACTTGAAATAGGACACCTGAATGATTACCGATAGATTTTCGATGACAAGAATGCCACACAACACCGGGATCAATAATTCTTTTCGAATGACAAACGCCAACACCGCGATGATTCCTCCCAATGAAAGACTGCCAGTGTCTCCCATGAAAACCTGTGCCGGGTATGAATTGTACCAGAGGAATCCAATACATGCACCAACAAAAGCGGTACAGAATATCACCAGCTCACCTGAGTTTGGTATGAACATAATGTTGAGGTAATTGGCAAAAATGGCGTTACCAGACAGGTATGCAAGCACAGCCAACGTTAGTCCGATGATCGCACATGTTCCGGCTGCAAGCCCGTCCAGACCATCAGTGATATTGGCTCCATTGGATACAGCTGTGACAATGAAAATCACAACCAATACATAAAGCACCCATGAGTAATCAACTAAAAATTCAGGTAGCAGCCAATCGTATTGAAACTCATTGTTAGCTACGAATGGAATGGTGGTAAGTAATGAATTCTCATCTTTGAATGCCTCTCCTGAGAAGTCACGAACCACAATATCGTCATGAAAAACCATCACCAGACCTACAAGTAGTCCCAGCCCAATCTGACCAATCACTTTGAATTTACCGCGTAGACCTTCTTTGTTTTTCTTTTTCACCTTCAGGTAATCATCAAGGAAGCCTATACTTCCCATCCAAAGAGCTGAGATAATCAAAAGGATAATGTAGATGTTTCCTAAATCAGCAAAAAGCAAGGTAGGGATGACGATAGCTGAGATGATGATAATACCACCCATAGTAGGGGTTCCTTTTTTCTCCATCTGGCCGTCCAGCCCAAGATCACGGATCGATTCTCCAAGCTGATACTTGCGGAGCATTTCGATCAGGTACTTTCCGAAAGTAATCGTAATCAAAAGGGACAGAAGAGCCGCCATCCCCGCTCTGAACGAGATGTACTGAAACATTCCCGCCCCTGGGAAGTCTATTTGATTTAGGTATTCAAATAAGTAATTCAGCATTATTCACTAATCTGTTTGCTGTTAAACATCCCCCTGCCAGCACACTGGCCTTCACGCCCCCCTTCCAAGGGGGAATATTTCTTTACAATATTTTTCCTTGTCTTTATCAATTCAATAATTCCTTGAGTATTTCTCTATCGTCAAAGTGGTGACGAACTCCATTTATTTCCTGATAGGTTTCATGTCCCTTTCCAGCTACCAAAATGATATCCTGATCACTCACCAGATTGCATGCCGTTCTTATTGCCTCTTTTCTATTTGCAATAACCATCACATTTCGCTCTTTTGATTTGGGTATTCCCACTTTCATGTCATCCAAAATCTGTTGAGGATCCTCCGTTCTTGGGTTGTCTGATGTCAAAATGATCTTGTCACTAAATCGAGCGGCTATACCTGCCATTTTTGGTCGCTTTGCTTTATCCCGATCTCCACCGCATCCTACTACAGTCACCAGCATCTCATTTTTCGTTCTGAGATCATCGATTGTTTTTAGCACATTTTCAAGCGCATCCGGTGTGTGTGCATAATCCACTATTGCCATCACATTGGAGGTGTTTTCCACCTTCTCAAATCGTCCACTTGCTCCTGTGGTAGTTGAAAGTCCACTAAGTACATCTTCTTTCTCCTCGTCTAATAAAATAGCCACTGCATAAGCTGTGAGTAGATTGTAGGCGTTGAACTCTCCAATCAGTTTGAACCACACATCCACCCCATCGAAATTCAATTCCAACCCCTGCAGCGTATTGTGGATGATTCGCACTTTGAAATCCGCCATGGATCGAATGCCCAATCGGTGTTTGTCTGCTTTTGTATTCTGCAACATCACCATTCCACGCTTGTCATCGACGTTGACCAAAGCAAAAGACTCTGACGAAAGGCCGTCGAACAGCAGCTTCTTTGCTGCGATGTATTCGTCAAATGTTTTGTGATAGTCCAGATGATCGTGGGTGATGTTGGTGAAAACACCACCGGTAAAATGAATACCGGACACCCGATGCTGTACCAGGGCGTGGGAGCTTACCTCCATAAAAGCATGCGTACAACCACTCTCGACCATCTCCGCCAAAAGCTGGTTTAGTTGTATCGCGTCCGGTGTGGTAAAGCTGGTGTCTAAGACCTTATGGTTAATCTTATTCTCTACAGTTGAAAGTAAGCCCACCGAGTAGCCCAGGTTTTGGAAAAGCTCGAATAGCAACGTTGCACAAGTGGTTTTTCCATTCGTGCCCGTAATACCCACAAGCTTAATATTTTCAGATGGTCGTCCATAGAAATTCGAAGCGATGACACCCAAAGCCTTCGCTGAATTATCCGTTTGAACGATGGTTATGTCATTTGGTAAATTCTTAGGTACCTTTTCACACACGATTACTCGCGCACCTTTGTCGATAGTAGATTCGATAAAATCATGGCCATCCACTGTAAGTCCTTTGACAGCTACAAATAAGAATCCTGGCTCAATCTTTCTGGAGTCAAATGCAACTCCTTTCACTTCCTCCTCACGATTTCCAGTGATAGACTGCAGCGATACTCCAAACAATATGTCTTTCAGCGTTTGCATCAGCTTAGTTGGAGTTTTATGGTTGAACCTTTGGTTAATTTTCCACCTGGCGTCATAGACTGAGTGGCTACACGCCCTCTGCCTTTTACTTCTACATCTAGCCCCAGATTTTCAAGTACATAGATTGCATCTCGTAGCGTCATACCTCTCACATCCGGCACCACTTCATATTTTATATTATTTCCTTTCCAATAAACCGCATCATTGATCACATCCGTCTTCACCCACTCTGTTTCAGCTTTTGCATGATTTGATATTCCTAGCTCATTGCAAATCATGGTGAGCTCATCGCGCTTTCCTGCCTTGATGTATGGGAAAACGCCAGTCACATAGGTGCGCTCCTGGGTGCCTATTTCGTGCATATCCAGCTCAAGCGAGTAAATCTTGTCAGCTATTTCTTTGAAAACCGGAGCTGACACATCGCTACCATAAATCTGATAGCCTTTCGGATTGTCGATCACTACAATGCAGCTATATCGAGGTGCCTCTGCTGGAAAATACCCAGCAAATGAGGTGTAATATTCGCGTACATACCGTCCGTTTTTCACCTTTTTGGCAGTACCGGTCTTACCAGCTATTTTGTAGTGGCTATGGTTGATATTTTTTGCAGTACCTCGCTCTACAACGCCCTCCATCATCAACTTCACTTTTCTCAATGTTTCCTTTGAAGCGATTCGCTCATTGATCACCTCGGTTTCAAACCTTTCAACCATTCGATCTGCTTTCATTACTCCCTTCACAATCATTGGCTTTACCATCTTGCCATTATTAGCCACAGCATTGTACAGCGTTAGCATTTGCAAAGGCGTCATTTTCAGCTCGTAACCATGAGACATCCAGGGTAGGGAAACCCCACTCCATGTGCTATCGGATGGATCTTTGATGTATGGCTTACCCTCTCCTACCATCTGAAAATCAAGTGGTTGATGAAGGTTCATACGCTTGAGATAGTTGATGTATTTCTCCGGATTATTTCCGAAATGATGAGAGATCAACTTTGCCACACCAATGTTGGATGACTTTTCAAATACCTCCTGCACGGTGAGTTTCCCGAATCCCTCAGGAGTATGATCCCGCATGGTTTTATCAAAAAACTCAAGCTTACCATCGCCAGTGTCTACTGTGTCAGTGAGTTTGATATCGGTTTCTTCCAATAAGGCTATCATGCTAGCCAGCTTAAAAGTAGATCCCGGCTCACGTGATCCCTGGCTACCCACCGCGTAATTGTATCGCTCGTAATAATCGCCTTGACTATTTCTACTTAGGTTGGAAATCGCCTTGATTTCTCCCGTTTTCACCTCCATCACAATGGCTACCCCATAGTCGGCATCATGTTTCTGCAACTCATCGAGCAGAGCTGACTCAGTGACATCCTGAAGGTCTACATTGATCGTGGTTTGAATATCATATCCATCGACTGGTCGTCTTTCTGTACCGTCATAGACTGGCTTCCAGCCTCCACCAGCCATTTTTTGGTACAATCCCTTTCCATTTACTCCGGCAAGCTGCTTGTTGAAGCTATACTCCAATCCCACTGTTCCGCGATCGTTGGCATTGACACTACCGATGGTGCGAATACCTAAATGAGAGAAAGGTAGAAATCGCTTTTCCACCTTTTCAAAGAGTACCCCACCTTTCAACCGGCCTTCCCGGAAGAGTGGCCAGTTTTCCATGTACTTTTTGTCCTGGTAGCCAATTTCCTTTCGATTGAGCGTTAGGTAGCGGCGACCATTTTTTCGGGCGTCATCAATTTTTCGCTTGTATTGAGTTGGACTTAAATCCCCATAGTATCGGGACAGTAAATAACAGAGTGAATCGATATTATTCTTATAAAGTCCATTGGAAGGCAAGTACGGATCAATCGCTAATCGGTAAAAAGGAAGTGAAGTGGCCAGCAAGCTACCATCATCCGCATAGATATTGCCACGTGTAGCTTTCACATTCATCACCTGCATACCAAGTGTTTCACCCAGGCTTCTCCACTCTTCTCCTTCGATGTACTGGATTTTAGCAATACGAAAAACGACCGCTCCCGCCACCAGAAAGGTGAGGATGAAAGCGATGCGCACGCGTAATACTATGTCCCTTTTTATACTCATTTCCGAACTTCCTTGATAAGTACCGGTAATTCCTTACTCTCTTTTAATCCAAGCTCTGCAGCTCGTTTTGCCACTTCCGATTGCTTACTTTCATACATAAAATCAGCCTTCAGAGTGGTATAATCCGCACGCAAATCCTCTACCTCATTTTCGAGATGACTGATGTCACGAACTTTCTTTTCTGCGTAGTGGCGGTTGCCGATATACAGCAGACATAAGAATGCCAGAAATAGAATTTGGGGAAGAAAACGCACGTGTATCACCTCGCTCATGGATGAGTCCATGCGTAGAAAGCGATTGATGAGACGGAATAAGCCTCCTCGCTCTTCTCTTTGGGGTAATTTGTAGGTGTTCTTCATTTCTTGTTAGTTACAAGTTTCAAGCTGCAAGTTTCAAGTCAAGCTTGTGGCTTGAGGCTTGTTACTTACTTCTTTTTCTGCCAATACGCAGCTTAGCGCTTCTCGCTCTGCTGTTTTCTTTAATTTCTGCCGCTGTGGGGACGATCGGCTTTCGGTTCACCGGGTCTAACACCCTGATTGGATTCCCATAAAAGTCTTTTTCATCGACCCCTTTAATATTTCCTTTATTTATAAAATTCTTGACCGGCCGGTCCTCCAATGAGTGATAACTCATCACCACGAGTCTGCCTTCTGCCTTTAGCACCTCGCCCGCCTGTACCAAAAATTCCCTGAGTGCCTCCATCTCCTCATTTACCTCAATACGAATGGCCTGAAAGACCTGTGCGAGGTATTTAAGATCCCGACCTTTAGGAGCATTCTTCAACGCGATGGCTTTCAATTGCTCGTTGGTCTCAATGGGTTGGTTCATTCGGAAATTCACTATCTCTCTTGCGAGTGTTCGTGCATTTCTGATTTCCCCGTACGCACTCAAAATGTGTATCAGATCCTTTTCCTCATATTCGTTGACTACTTCCCTGGCGCTTTTAGCAGCGGCCTGATCCATGCGCATGTCCAACACACCTTCTGCCCTAATGGTGAATCCACGCGATGGCTCGTCAAACTGATGGGAGCTAACTCCCAAATCCGCCAGAATGCCATCCACTTCCGTGATGCCATGTAGTCTGAGGAATTTTTTCAGGTATCTGAAATTTGATTCAATGAATGTAAAAGAACGTTTGCCGGCTTCTTTTGCCAGCTGTTGTGCATTTTGTTCAGCGTCTTTGTCCTGATCAAAAGCAATGAGGTGGCCGGTTGTCAATTTTTCAAGTATCGCTTTGCTGTGCCCGCCTCCTCCGAAGGTCACATCCACGTATACTCCATCTGGTTTTATGTCTAATCCTTCCAGACACTCTTTCAGCATCACCGGATTGTGGTATTGACTCATCTTTCTCCTCCTTCCCCCGCACACCCTTCGACAAGCTCAGGATGACAACCCACTTGTGTCTGTATGAAACTTTCAGCTGTCAGTCTGAGGCTCTCGAAGACTGCCATCACACTATTCATCCAAAAACTTCTGTGCCAGCTCTGAGTATTCGCTATCGTCACTGATCATATGCTTCTCGAATACTTCAGGATTCCACATTTCTATATAATTGCCCGTGCCGATGAGGAGAGCCTCCTTGTCTATCTGCGCATGAGCGAGCATCTGTTTCGGGATCAGGATGCGATTAGCATTATCCAGCTCCACCTGCGCGATGCTCCTGAAAAATGTCCGTTTCAGCTTTCGCTGTTCAGGATCGAATTCACTAAGTGATGAGATCTTGTGGTGTATCTTTTTATACTCCACCATTGGGTAGAGGATTAGGTTCGGCTCGAATCCCTTCCGAATTATCAGTTCTGCAGTGGAGACCTCCGGAAGGTTGACCTTGATCTTTGCAGGCAAGACCAACCTTCCTTTAGTATCCAACTTACACTCATATTCGCTTGTAAAAAACGTCATACTGAGCCTTGAAAAATATAAACCACCGGAACAAATGTAATCAACTTTTCCTATTTTCTTCCACTTTCCCCCACTTTCATACACAAAATACAAAAAATTGCTTATTTGAGCATTAAATCAATGATTTTGAGCTTAAAATGAATGTTCTGTGAATGAGAGAGTTATGAGAATCAGCCACTTCAGCCACTTTATTTTGAAAATTTTTCAGAATTATGCAGCAGAAATTTAGGATTTAGGGAGTTTGGTGGGAGATGGTGGGGGATGATTAAGAAAGGAGGATTGGAAATGGGAAAATTTGGAGTAGGATTAGTAGGTGTTTTAGGATCCTCGTTGCAACGAGGATTAGATTGGGTTATATGTAGGACTATATGTTTAATTTGTAACGTGTTTTCAGGTCGATACAACTTCTTATTAAATTCTTGTTATGGTTTATCTTTATTCTAATCATGCTGTACACTTATAAAAACCTTTTAATTTCCTTACTGTTGCTTTTGCTTTCAGCGTGCAAAGAAGATCAAGATCAGACTTATATCTATGAAGGAGACTTGATTCTTACAACTCAAGAGGAAATCAACCAACTGGGCAATGCGTCACCTCGAAAGGTTAATGGAGTATTAAAAATCTTAAATAGTTATTCAATAGTCGATCTTTCTCCTTTAAGTACAATTGAAGAAGTCTCTGGTCTTGTCATTAAAAGTTGTCATAATCTTGAAGACCTAGATGGTTTAAATCAAATAAAATCAATAGCCGGTAATCTAGAAATCAATAATAGTGGTAAGCTAAAAAATCTCGATGGACTCAACGGATCTACCAATGTGGCTGGAAATATTTCAATAATAAATTGTAACTCACTTAAGTCAATCAAAGGTTTAAATAAAATTGGTGGAATTTTTAGCGGAAATATTGCAATTGAGAATAATCCTCAACTTGAAAGTTTGAATGGATTAGAATCCATAAAGGAAGTGCGAGGAGATCTATCAATCGTACTCAATAATCAGCTTAATGATTTAGCTGGTCTTGAAAATATTGTTAAAATCGGAGGAGATCTTTTAGTCGTTGACAACAAAATGCTTGAATCAATTAATGAACTCGCAATGCTCAAAGTGGTCTCTAATTTGTTAATAGGGGGATGCCATTCACTGAAAATAATAGATGGGCCGTTGAATTTAGTGCTAATTCATGGTTCAATTAGTTTCAACAACAATGATAGTTTAAAGCATATCACAGCTAATTTCACCGATTTCAACATACCTGTTCTTTATATTAATGGAAACTCATCTTTAGAATCATTCGATCTTAAAATTGGAGTTAGCGAGCTGACTATAATAGAAAATAATCAGTTGATAAATTTGGAGGGCTTAGAACTATCAAAAGTTTCTAAGATACATATAGATCGTAATGAGAATCTGACCAGTCTTAAAGGAATTGAAAATTTAGATTCCGAGATTGAGCATTTAACAATTACAAATAATTCAAAACTTTTATCATTAGATGCGCTACAAAATATACCATCTATAAGTCTTTCCAGTAATTTTTCGGGAATTAGAATATCTGGTAACACTTCATTGAATAACTTATGCGGAATAACAGAAATTGCTAAATCATTAATCTTAGAAGAACCAAGCGCTTACTCATTTTCTATTACTGGCAATGCCCATAATCCGTCGCTGAAAGAGATTTCAGAAGGTTTGTGCAGTAATTGACATTACTTATCTTACCAGACTTAAAGGGGTCTCGTTCGTACCTCACTTTCAGTCGCAGACATGTTCGAGTCATGAGAATCTCTTTAAAGTTTCAATTAAACCAATAGCGCTTCCAACTGATTACAAGCCAGCTCCCAGCCTTCTGCCATGCCCATCTCGGACATTTGTTTGAGGGCTTCTGCTGAGGCAAAGGTGGTAATGGATGTCACGGTAGTAGATGATCCATTTGAGTCAAACTTCACGGACATTTGCATGGGTGGAATGCCGGTTGATGCATTGCCATCCTTATCCACGAAATAGTCTTCAGCTTCCAGTCGCTTGTGTGGCTCTATTTTCAGATAGTCCATGCGTCCACGGTGCACATCACCTTCCGGTCCTGTCATACTGTAAATCCAGTAGCCGCCTTCTCTAAAATCCATCTTATCGATTTTGCAGACGTAAGGTTGTGGTGCCCACCACTGGCATAGGATATCAGGATCGCTCCAGGCTTTCCATACTTTTTCAACCGGTGCATCAAAGGTGCGCACAGCAATTAGTTGGTTGTTTTCCAGATCTTCAGTGAATGTGGTTTTGTTCATTGTTGTAGGATTTGATTTTTGAAGTTTTGTTTTAGAAATACAATTCTTTAAAACCTGTCTTTTCGACGTAAGGAGAAATCTTTAAAATCTCGAGTGGTGTCTGACATTGAAAATAGTTAACAATTGTCGATGTAGATATTGCATTCAATATGACAGTTTTTGAAGAACTGAAGTAGTATCTGTTATAAATTCATTTAATGTTTTTTAATAGGTCATCCAGCTGATCAAATCGATCGCGCCATAATTGCTTAAAGGGTTCCAACCACTCAATAATCTCCAAAAGCTTTTCGGGCTTGATGTGACAATACCGCTCCCTTCCCTCCTTTGATATGGAGATCATGTCACACTCCTCCAGCACCTTCACATGCAGCGACACCCCCTGACGAGAAATTGAAAACTGCTCTGCCAGTGTGTTCAGATTCTTAGGCTCCTCAATAAGCGTTGACAGAATCTCACGACGAGTAGGATCAGCTATGGCTTGAAAAATATCTCTACGTTGCTCCATAATATGCAAGTAAGTGCTTGCTAATTTATATGCAAGTATTTACTTGCGCAAGTTTATACAAGAAATTTTTGGCAAGGTTGTCAAAACAACCCCCTCGCCCCCTTCAAAGGGGGAATTAGAAACAACAGTGGAAGATGCCGGATCAGGTCCGGCATGACGATAAAGTAGTTTTTAAGCTTTAAGCAAAGGCTTCAAATCAGGATGCATCTGGGAGGTTTGAAACTCGGTGATTTTAAATTCTGCCAACTTATGAATGAAGAATGGATCTTCAGAAATGATCTGCTCCACCTCATCTTTTGAATCGGCAAGTGCCAGGATGATCCCACCTGTCCGGGGTACCTTTCGCCCGGAAGCCACAAATTTATTTTGCTTATAATATCGATGGAGGTATTTCACATGTTCGGTCATGTGTGCATCAAGTTCTTCTAGCGACACGATGTAATTTAAATCGATGACGTACATAGGGATGTTTTTTGTGTTAAACTAATACAAACAATCCCCTTCTCCCTTTTAAAGGGGAATTCTAATACAGTAAATGAAAAGTACGACTCACTGAGAAGTTAATGCTCCACCGCCTTCCACTTTGCTCCCATAATCATGATCCACAACATCCAGATCAGTTCACCAAAGGTGAGATAATCAAGTATCTCCATAAATGCTCCTTTGATACCCAGAAAGGAGGCAAAAGCAATAATCGTATAGGCTACTCCGGCCAGGACCACCAGCCAACCAATGATTCGAGGAAAAAGCGGTGACTTAATTATCATATAGCCGATTGGTAGCAGCCACAATCCCCAGAAAATGGATGCAATCGCAGTACCCTTTCTACTTTGCGTAAGTAGATAAACCACCTGGTTCGGCTGATCCAAAACCTCAAGCACTACCAGTTCATTGGCTGTACTAAGCATATCGATGGGTATCCCCACCAATGCGAAAATGGCAGTCAGAATCACCGCATCCTTATAATTGGTATAGAATAGCTTGTAGAGAAACCACACTGCGGCGATTACAAACAATTGGGTAATCAGACTGCCGACTATTCCCAAACGAAAAAGGAGCTCGCTTGAGGTAATATTATCTACCGTAAGCTGAGCATTCTCAAGATCTATCAATTCGGAAGGAACATACAAAAGGCTGAATATTCCAAGAATGGCCCACAGTGGATAGATGACTCTTAGCCATTTTACGGCGCTCTTTTGTTCTAATAGTGTATGCATGATTAGGTTGTTTAGTTTGTTGATGTTTCAGTGCTTCAAATAGTTGCTTCGTTTAAAAGAAAATGCTGAAGAATGTTTTCAAAACGATGTGACTTTTCCTTAAAACTCAGTCAAATAGCTACACATTAAATTAAGTGGTTTAGAAATTATAAAGTGAGAATGAAAATAAAATTTATGATTGTACTGCTGGCAATGACGGCAACAATCGCCTGTTCAGACAACAAGAAAGATCAGGAAATGGCTCAAATGAAAATTGAGCTTGAGGCTCTCAAAAGTGAGAACACCAAACTGAAAGCCGGTGAGAAGAAACTGAAAACATCGGTAGATCAGTACAATAAATTTTTAAAAGAAATTGAGCAGAACCTTGCCGAGATAAACAAAAGCAAGGACCTGGTGACTAAACTAAACCAGGAGGCTAAAGGTGGAAAAAAAGATGTGAGTTCAGAAATCAAAAATCACATTGCAAACATCAAAGCTCTGATGGAGAACAGTAGACTAAAGGTTATGACGCTGGACAAATCCATGAATGCGCTTAGAAAAGAATCTGCCGGTAAAAGTGATGAGATATTGGCGTTGGATAGGCAAGTTAAAAGCCTGACCAAAAACTTACTAGACAAGGATGCTGAAATAGAGCTTCTTGATAATGAGTTGGATCAGATGGAAGAACTGTATCAGATGGAGGCTAAGTATGCAGCTGAATTAAAAGCAATCTTAAACAGAGCCTACTATATAAATGCAAGTGGAAAGCAGCTTAAGTCACTTGGAGTTGTAACTAATGAAGGTGGATTCATTGGCATTGGACGGGTAAAAATGATCCGCGCCAATACACAAGACAGTTTGTTCATTCAAATCAGAAAAGATGAACATTTGGAATTTGAAATGACTGGCAAAAATTCACAATTAATTTCTCAGCACCCGGATGGCTCATATGAGTGGACACTAGCTGGAGATAAAAGAGGTAAGTTGACCATCAAGGATCCTGAGACCTTCTGGAAAAGCGGCAACTACCTTGTAATTCAGTCAGAAAAATAGGCTAACAATCAGAATAAATTTTCTAAAAGCCGACCCACAAATGGGTCGGCTTTTTTAATAAGCTTTCGGCACTTTGGCCTCATAATTGCAAAACCCTCAATTATGAAACTCACCATAGCTTTAATTCCATTCATCTTTTCCAGTTGTTTACCCAAGCTACTCGTTCCTAATGACTTTAGCATCGCGCAAAATAATGATGAGGCCTATGTAGAAGTTGATTCCATCTCTGTATCACTTGTAAACCTTGAGATTAAAAGTGATCATTATGTTTTTGGGATGGGGGTACAAAATCATAGTGACAAGCCAGTATTTATAGATTTGGAACAAATTCGAAAGTATGCACATCACCTTTCCTATCAGGACGAAGAAGCAAAAGCCTTTCAGGAAATCACAATCGCAATGACACCTGATAAAGTAAAACGGTTTTTTAAGAAAAAGGAACAGGATGCTCAAGCTGCTGCAGTATTTCTTTTTTTAGTGGGTGCCGCCATTTCTACTTATGATGCTATCAAAGATGAGCAGGACAATAGAAAGTCTAGCTGGACGAAAGAAGATGAGAAGAAATCATTAGGACGCGATATTGCCACGGCTACTACCTTATTAGCTACGGATATTTTAACAGAGGCTGCATTACAAAGCGGAGAATCGGCAAAAGATGAGTTGAGATATCTACCTGCTGAGTTATTTCACAAGGATGTGATATATCCAGGTGAGAGTTACTACGGCAAGGTTCTGTTTAGAAGAGTTTCAGAAGTGAAGAACTATCATCGAATCACCTTCCCTCATGAAGGAAAAAGATTTCATTTTGACTTTAGAAAAGCAACTTATAAGGAACGAGAATTTCTTTTCGGAAGGGATCGTTAAAGTCAATATCCGCTGAGGGTTACTCTAAGTTACATGATCGAAAACGATCAATAATCACCTCTCAGCGTCCATAAACGGACAAAATGAAGAAATTCACATCATTTAAATCATAATTTTTGAGACCTTTTCAAATCTGGCATTCGATTTGCCAAGCCGCTCTCAGTTTATCTCTGATGAGCTATGAGGTCAAAATTCACAACCCTAATTATTGCATTGTTGGCTCTTGGATGTTCCAACGATGATCGAGTAAACCCGGCTAAGACCGTGGTAGCATTTGCAAGCAGCACGCTTGCACTTAATGAAGCTGACGAGTCACTCGTAGTGACCGTATCTTTTGATCAACCTGCCAAAGCAGATGGGCAGGTTGAGGTAACTTTTAGTGGAACTGCAACAAACCCAGAACACTACATTGTATTGCCAGAACTTGAGGATGACATCCTGATTCTGGAATTTGAAAAGGGAGATGATGAGGTACAATTTCTTTTACTCCCAATCAATGACGATTTGAACACAGGCAATAAGTCTGTGACAATAGAACTCTCCAATCCTTCGGATGGGTTTGAGCTAGGACATCATAAACAGCTGCAGGTGAGCATTGCTGATGACGATGAGGATGGAAGTTCCAGAGAGGTGGCCATTGTTAATTTCTCCTTTAATAGTGAGTCTATTTTAGAAAACAACTCGAATGGAATTGAAGTAAATCTACTTCTCTCTCAAGCCACTCGGGTGCAGGAGGCTGTTATGGTAGCTGTGGGCATCCCAACAGGCATAGAGTACGGAGTGCATTTTTACACAGAGCCTGCCATGGCGGATGGCCTTATCCCTATCTACTTTGAAGTAGGTCAAATCAGCAAGGGTTTTATGTTTTATCCAATCAACAATAATGTGCTGGCTAATGATGTCGAATTCATTTTCACTATCAATGACTGGAGTACAGGCGTAGAACCTGGTCAGCAGTTTGACACCCGCATTTCCCTCATCGACGATGAAGAAGATATTGTTGCTGAAGTTCATTCAATCCAGGATTTAAGAGATCACTTTGAAACACATGAAGGAAGCTGGTTCTTCCCCACTGATTATTACATTGAAGGTGTGGTTACAAGCACCAGGAATGTGATAAATGACAAGAGCATCTACATCCAGGACGAAACTGCTGGGATTATGCTCATCTTTAATGCGGAAAATATGCTGAAAGTTGGCACCAAGGTTCGGTTAAATCTGAAAAATGCAATTGGCGAAAATGTGAATAATCAAAAGGCGATGATGGGTGTTGAAGACAGACTTGGGACGACACTAGCTACAAACGCCTATATACAGCCGGTGGAAATCACGATCGACGACCTGATTGCCGGAACATATTCCGGGCGCCTGGTGAAACTAACTGGAGTTCACTTCCCACAAGCTGATGGCGTTAGGAAATGGGGTGGTTCAAACCAGCTGTCTGATGGTGTGAATCCTAATAAAGGTATAGTCACTACCTACAATCATGTTGATTTTAGTCAGCAGGTATTGCCGGGAGGAACTTTCTCAATCATCGGGGTTGCAGGATCGTGGAATCATCTTCATGTGATCAATGCTTCATCGGTTCAGTATTTCTAAAATGAAGAATACTGAAATGCAAAAACGCCATCATCTATTCAGATGATGGCGTTTATTTTTAGCATCCCCTATTACTCCCTGAGAATCTTCTCCATCTTCTTACCTCTTGCAAGCTCATCAATAAGCTTGTCCAAGTAACGTACCTCTTTCATTAGCGGATCCTCAATTTCTTCGATCCGAACACCGCACACCACTCCCTTGATCAAGCTACGATTGGGATTAAGCTTAGGTGCCTGGGCGAAGAAATCTTCAAAGTTGGTTTTGTCTGCGAGGACTTTTTCTAGTTCCTTTTCACCGTATCCCGTCAACCATTCAATAATTTGATCCACCTCCGCTTTTGTACGTCCCTTTTTCTCCGCTTTTGTGATGTAATGCGGATACACACCAGCAAAGCTCATGGTATAGATTCTGTGCTTGGTCATTCTGTATTTTTTTGCTAATCCAATTTACTACAGACGATCTAGTTGCCCCTTCTTCTTTACAATGTTTTTATAATCCCACTGAATATCCCTTGCTTTCTCCAACCATCGCCTCACATCTTCAATCTTGATCTGATCAGCAGATGAATAGGTCTTAGAGGCATCTTTGAACTTACCAGTGCCCGGCTTCAACTCTGGCTCATTAAAGCTTGCCCCACTCCAAAACATCAATCGAATTCCACCTTTTAGCTTGCTGTACCCAACAATTGGATTCTCCTCCAGAAACCACACCGGATGTTTATGCCAGATTTTGCTCTCAGCTTCCGGAAGCCCCTCATTGATCGCGTTCATCAGCTGTTTACAGATTTGCTGATCGTTCTCAGATTGACTTTGATTGTATTCGCTGATCTTCATAAATCAGACTTCCACTGTTTTCCATTTACCTCGCTTGAAGAGCCAAAGAGTAAACAACCCAACTCCTGTCTCTGAGAAGAATACCGCCCAAAATACTCCGGAGTGGCCCCAATCCAGCTTCAAGGCAAGTAAATAAGCCAATGGAATTTGAATCATCCAGAAGAAGACCAGATTGATTTTTGTAGGAGTGTTTGTGTCGCCTGAACCATTGAATGCCTGCACAGAAACCATCCACCATCCATATACAAAGTAGGAATAAGACAGGATTCGTAACCACTCCCCTCCTATGGAAATTACACGCTGATCCTTGGTGAAAATGCCCATCAGTTGCTCATTGAAAAAGAAGTAAGCAAATGAAACACCTACCAGAAAAATCATGTTGTAAAATCCAATCTTCCAGACCGCTGACTCTGCTCGTTCTGCATTTCCTGCTCCAAGATTTTGGCCTACCAGCGTTGCTGCTGCATTGGAAAGTCCCCAGGCAGGCATGAGCGTGAATAGCATCACTCGAAGAGCAATGGTAGATCCTGCTACTGCCTCACTCCCCACATCAGCAAGTATTCGCATGATGAATATCCAGGAGGTCATGGCCACAATCATCTGCCCAATACCTCCAAGGGAAGTTTTAATGATGTTCATAGCTGCTTTAGCATCCCAATTGATTTGTGAGAGCAGTACCCGGATATGCTTTCCTCCTTTGAATAAAGTCCAAAGTTGAATGGCTACTGCGATACCTCTTCCTGTTGTTGTTGCAATGGCAGCTCCCTCGATACCCATAGCTGGTATCGGTCCCCAGCCAAAAATGAATAATGGATCAAGTATGATGTTCAAGCCATTGGCAATCCATAGTACACGCATGGCAATGGCGGCATCTCCCGCACCTCTAAAAACTGCATTGATTACGAAAAGCAGAATAATGATCCCATTGGCGCCCAACATCCATTGAGTGTATCCATAGCCATTTTCAATAGCCCATTGATCAGCGCCCATGAGAGCAAGGAGCTCTTTGGCGAAGAATATTCCGGCAATGGCAAATGGAAGCGAAATCAGGATAGATAGAAAGATCGCCTGTACAGCCGATTTACCAGCCTCCTCTTTGTTCTTCTCACCAATTCTTCGTGCAATAATAGCGGTGACCGCCATGGCAAGCCCCATGGCGATAGAGTAGAGCAAAAACAGGTAAGTCTCGGTGAGACCAACAGTAGCTACAGCTGAAGATCCAAGCTGTCCCACAAAATAAATATCCACGACAGCAAACGTGGACTCCATTACCAATTCAAGAATCATTGGCACGGCTAGCAAAAAAATGGCCTTTTTCAAATCTATTTTGGTATAGTCTGCATCCGTACCACGGATGGCATCATTGAGGGCTCTCCACAGAGATCTTTTTGGAGCTGGTGTCTCCGCTATTTCATTTTGATTTTCCATTCGTCAAAGTTGGGTTGTAATATCGTGATTTTTAAGGTGCAAAAACGCCACAATTAGAGGCTGTTTGCGTCAAAACTTTCATTTCAATCACAAATAGAAAAGATAGAGTGACAACCTTATGTCACTCATTAATCAGCTATCAAAAAAATCTTCTTAAAATTCTAAAATGCCTCGCCGATAAAGAAGTAATACCCCAGGCCATCTTCTGTAAAGGCCACATCAAAACGGGTGAATATATCTTTACTTCTAAAGATCAAAAAGCGCACTCCTGTTCCTCCTGCTACTTTCAGCTTACGCAAATCAAGTTTGGATATTCCATCGCTAACTGTTCCAACTCCAACGAATGCCGCCGCTCCCCAGCGCTCACTGAATGGAAATGGGAGAAACCGATATTCTGTCTGTGTTGCCAACAACGTATTATCTCGATACCTACCTAAATAGTATCCTCTCATAAGTGATTCCCCTCCCATCAGTGAAAGTTGACTGAAAGGAGCTGAGCCTTGAACTTCTGAGAAATAGACCTGAGAAGCTAACACCTGAGTTTCATTCATCGGCAAATAATATCGGGAGTCTAAAAAGAATGAGGTAAACTCAAAATCACTTCCCCAAACATCATCGTAGCGCAGAAATCCTGTTTCACCAAAGAAGCCGTCACGAACATTGAGCACGTTGTGACGGTTGTCATAAACCAATCCCAGACCCAGACCGATGTTGCTGAATTTCTGTAAGCCACTGGGTGTCACATAGGGATCAGAAGTTAGTGAGGTCAGACTCACATCTGATAACCTTTGAAAGTCTGTTTCCAATCCCAGATACAGGCTCTTGTAAACCTTCCTGAGCACACGTTCTCGTATGCTGATACTGCCAGCATCTATCTGCGCCAACTCCTCTCCTCTTGTGTCTGGTCCTTCTCCAAAATAAAGAAGCGGAAACTGCTGAAGGCGGATCCTTCCAAGAAAAAACCATTTACTTTGGTCGCTGTACAGGGCATGATCCATCCAGAGCCCATATTGATTTTCCAGGGTGATAAAGCTAAATGCCGTAATCTCACTCAATCGATTTTTTATATCCCGATTGGCATAGTATACATACACGGCGCTCACTCCAAATTCCCATTTGGTTTCGGGAGAATAGGCGATGGTTGGATAGGCGATGAATTTAGGTTGCTCTATTGAAGTAGTATCATTAAATATGGAATTCCATACACGGTTGACCAAACCGGCATTCTGTGCCTGAATTGGATTCATCAATCCGATATAAAAGGTAATAGCTACAACAAGTCGGAGGTGGGAAAATCGCTTGATCATTTCGAAGGATTGAAAACGCAAAGTGATACAATTTGTTTGTCAAATACGATCTTAATATTATGGCGCCAAAAGTTTTATATTCACTTTAATGTCAAGCACCAGCTCCATCTATGAACAACTAGTAGCAACCGAACTACATAAATGGCAGCAAGCCATGCGAAAAAGGCCCTCGTTCTGGAACAAGACAACCAAAAAGGTTCAAAAGAAAATCAACAATATCATCCCTGAGAAAGTACATTTAGCTATCACCAAAGCAATCAAAGAGATCACACGAGGGGTGCTTTTCGGATCTGGATTTACGACAAGAAAACCAAGAAAGATCAATTCGCTCGAAGAAACAGAAGCGAAAATCAAGGAGCGAATCAACTTTTACTCTTCTTCAGCAGCGGTTGAAGGAGCGGCGACAGGATTCGGAGGATTTCTGCTTAGTCTGGCTGATTTTCCTCTGTGGCTGACACTGAAGATGAAGATGCTATTTGAAATAGCATCCAGATATGGATACGATACCAAAGATTATAAAGAGCGGATATATATTCTATACATATTTCAGCTAACGTTTTCCAGCCAGCAACACCGAAACATGATCTTTGAAAACATGGAAAGCTGGGATTTGATCAAAGAGCAACTGCCAGACGATCTAAACACATTTGACTGGCGTACTTTTCAGTTGGAATACCGTGATTACATAGACCTGGCGAAGCTGCTTCAACTTATCCCTGGAGTCGGTGCAATCGCTGGTGCATTAGTTAACCACATGCTTACAAACAAGCTGGGAAAGACTGCAATGAATGCTTATCGGATGCGGGATAATAGATTTAAGAAGGTAAAGCTGCTCACAGGCAACCCTACCCTCTCATTACCAGATAAGTAATGTACGAAAAGTAAATAATCACAAAAACCATTCCTTCAAAACGGCTGACAGCTGGTTTCTTTCCATTTATCACTGCAAAAATCAAAACCGTATTGGAGAAGATGAGCATAAGGATGTCATCATTATTCAACTCGTTGAAAGGAAGTGATTTTATAGAGGCGCTAAGTCCTAGTATCCAGAAAATATTGAAGATGTTCGATCCGATCACGTTTCCAATTGCCATGTCAGCTTTTCCTTTCTTGGCTGCCATTACGCTAGTGACAAGCTCTGGCAATGAGGTTCCTACCGCGATAATAGTCAATCCAATAAATGATTCGCTCAACCCAAATGAGGTAGCAATTACAATCGCTCCGTCTACAATCCATTTACCTCCTATGAACAAACCTGCAAGTCCCACCGCTATCAAAACGAGTGATTTCGCCATCGACATCATTTCCATGGATGATTCACCGGAGGTGTCCATCAGTTCCTCTTTCTTGTCCTTACTGACTACATAGATGTATGTCATGAAGAGTCCAAAGAAGAGCAATAGAAACAGTCCGTCGATCCTGCTAATAGCCAGTCCCTCACTCCTTCCGAATAAGTTGGCATTGGCAAGAAAGCCTACCATAAATGTGGCTACCAAAGAAATTGGAATTTCTGTGTAATAAATACTCCGTTGGATAGGCAAAGGCTTTACTAAAGCGGAAGCTCCCAATATGAGAAGGATATTGGCAATATTGCTACCAAATATGTTTCCAATAGCTAACTCAGAGCTACCATTCAAACTGGCCAAGACGTTTACGATCAGCTCCGGCATACTTGTGCCAAAAGAGACAATGGTAAGCCCAATAACAAGTTCAGGTATGGCATATCGCTTAGCAATTGATGAGGCACCATCTACCAACCAATCGGCTGATTTAATAAGAATGATAAACCCGATAACAAATAAGGAATAGGCTAAAATCATCTTCTCATTCTAAGTATTGTACAATAAAAAATTGGCCAAATGTAATCTTTCACATTTTTATTTTGATGGTACATTTCAAATATTATCGAGCTTAATTTATCAATGTCGATGAGGCAAGGGCTTAAGTATTTTTTAAGCGAGTCAATTGCCATGTTTTCCATCTTTCTTAAACACCTTGTAAAACAGATATCCAGTGGCTATCGCAACCAGGCCATGCACGGAAATCATCCAGATAAGCGCCTCCTGTGTCATTGTGATTTATGTTTTTTATTCGCCCTAAAAACCAAATAAGCAATACCCACGAATAATGAAGCCAGTAGAATTCGAGCACCACTAACAAAAAATAGCTGCTTCCTTAGGTCGGCCATTACTGCTGCGTCTGTTGCATTTGTAATCTGCTCCCTTAAATCAGTTAGCATGATCTTGCTGATAATAGATGAATGATCCAACTGCCAGCCATTTCCATCTGATAAATTATTGAATGCGTTAATCCAGTTGTTATCCACCGGTGTAAAAAGCGCACCAAGGAAAACTGCAATCAGGAATATTGGAGTGACGTATTTAAGAACAAATTTGAATATCACAGACAGCTTTAACTCTGCACCGATATTGATCTCCTTCCATCCTTCGTTCACACCTATTACCCATGAAAACAGAATGATCTCTGCTGTAGCAAAAATGACCAGGGATACCGTTCCGGCCCAGTAGTCAAATTCTTCAAACACTCCCAGGTGATAAAAGAGCACACATGGAATTCCCAGAAGCAGGGTGAGCAAACCAAACGAATACGCTCCTTTGGTTTGTGTCCATTTGAATTCATCTCTCATGAATCCTATCCAGGGCGTACCCATTGCAAGGGACGATGTGATCCCCGCGAAAAAAAGCAAACCAAACCACATTACTCCAGCTAAAACAGATAGAAACGGCCCCCACTGACCAAAGAGAAAAGGCATGGTCTGAAAAGCAACTCCAAACCCAATATTTTCTTTAACCCAATCCAGTCCAAGATATCCAGCGGCAAGAGGCACAACAATTAAGCTGCCCAGAATCACCTCTACGAATTCATTCATGAATCCCGCTGAAGTAGAATTAAGCGTAATATCCTCTCTTGACTTTAAATATGAAGCATAGCAATGGATGGTACCCATTCCCACAGAGAGTGTAAAAAATATCTGTCCGGCAGCTGCAAGCCACACTCGGGGCTTCCAGAGTGAATCATATTCAGGAGTCCACAAAAAGTTTAATCCATCCCATGCATTGCCTTGAGGAAATTGTTCGGATGCAGCTGATGTTCCAAGTGACAATGATTTGACAGCTAAAAAAACTCCGAAAAGGATAAGCAATGGCATTCCAATCTTGGCGACTATCTCCACCCCTTTTAAACCCTTACTCAGAATGAAACTATTTAAAAACACACAGACAATGAAGAAGAATACAGCCTCATAAGGAATGCCCAAGAAAGACGTTTCAAACTGAATGTATCTATCAAAAAACTGAACGATTCCGACCTGATCCAGTGACTGGAATGTGCCCTTCATGGAATGAAGAAAATAAGACAAGGTCCAGCTCTCAATGTAGCAGTAATATGCAGCTACTCCAATGTTGGTGAATATTCCGAAGACACCTATATAAGCCCATAACTTTCGTTTGCCAATGGATTGAAGAATAAAAGGTGTGGCATGATAGCCATTTGCACCACCTCTCCGACCCATTGACCATTCCACCCAAAGAAGAGGAATTCCCATTAATAGAAAGCAAACCAGATAAGGGATAATGAAGGCACCTCCACCATTTTCCACCGCCTGAACAGGAAATCTGAGGAAGTTGCCTAACCCTACAGAGTTTCCGGCCATGGCCAGGATCAACCCAATTCTGGAACCCCACGATTGCTGAGATGATTGAAGCATATAATTGGTTACCAGAGAATATTTTTAGGTAATTTGTTAAGAGTGAGCGAACAATAATCAGAGGTCAAATCAGGGTATTTCATGGCATTAATTGCAAGGGGTCACTCTCCTCTATCTGTTTTTGAGTTGATATAGGACAATGACCTTTTAATTTTTGCAATTCCTCGATCCTCCTTTGATAGATAGGTTTGAACTTGGCAATCGCCCTACTTTCCCTCCGTCTCAAGGTTTCAATCATCGCATCAATATCTCTGGATACCCTTCTCATTTTCACATTCACATCCTTTTCTGAGTTAATGCTTAGACGAAGGAATTCCAGAAAGTAACAGAGTAACCGCAAGATTTTTTTCAACATTATTTAAACCTTCATTTGATTGCTTCGTATTAGTCTTACATTTATAATACTAATATCAATGAAGGGACAACACCTGGGAGAACTAGAAGAATTGGTTTTAATCACCACCACTATACTAGGGGATGCTTACACGGTATCTATTGTGAATGAGGTTGAGGCGAATACTGGGAGAAAACTTACGCTTAGTGCGGTGCACACAGTTCTGGTCAGACTTGAAAAAAAGGGATTCTTAAAATCATTTATGGGTGGAGCTACAAATGAAAGGGGTGGACGCAGAAGAAGGCTATATAAAATCACTGCTTCAGGGTATGCAGCAATGAACGAAGCAAAAGAGCTTCGGACTCAGCTGTGGGACAAAGTACCGGCTTTAACATTTGAATTTAGTCGATCTTAATATGCAAAAGGACTACCAAAACCCACCAAAGTGGATGGATCGAATTCTAGAGTGGTATTGCTCTGAATATTACCTGGAAGAAGTTCAAGGAGACCTTCATGAATGGTATGCACAGGCTGGTGAAAGTGGCACCACATTTAGAAACTTAAAATATCTCCTGAATGTCATCCGCTATTTCTCGCTCGAAAGGTCAAAAACATTTCAAAATATTGTTCAACATCCTCAATACTTATCTATGAAAAGCATCATCAAAATAACTTTCCGCAACCTTAGAAAAGATAAAATCTCAGGCTTCATACGATATTCTAATTTGGTCATAGGGATTGCAGTATTCATGCTGGCCTTGATCTATGCCGACTATGAGTTGAACTATGATCGGTTTCATAAGAATGCAGAAAATATCTATCGAATAGGGCAAGATCAGGGAGGAGATCGTGCCTGGGCGGCAGGACCATTTGGACTTGGCCCATTCTTGTTGGAAAATGTAGCTGATGTCAAACGTGTTACCAGATTAATTCCTGAAAGGAATACCTGGATAAGTAGCGGGGATAAGAAGTTTTACGAAAGAGATATCTTCTATGCTGACTCTTCTTTCTTTAATATGTTCTCGTATGAGATGATTCAAGGGAATCCTAAAACTGCTTTAAAAGACCCCTCCTCTATTGTCATTACAGAAAGCATGGCAAAAAAGTATTTTGGCAATGAAGATCCGATGGGTAAGCAAATGCAGCTTCTAGTTGATGGAGACGACCCAAGTATTGTTACTGGAGTCATCAAAGACATCACTGATCAATCACATTTATCATTTGACTTTTTAAGATCAGTCTATGCATATGGTGATGAAGAATACCAAAGGAGCTGGAGAAACTATTTCGTCTATACCTACATCGAAACATACGATAACCCTGACTTTTTCAGGATAGACAATCTGGTCAAAGAAGAATTTATTGCCAGATATAATGGTGATGATGAAGATCGAGAGAGATTTAAAACTGTCCTGACTCCAGTTCATCGCATCCACTTGTATACAAATCAGGAAAAGGATTTGGCTGACAATGGCGATGTATACACGATTTACATTTTGCTGTCTATTGGTGCGTTTGTATTAATTATCTCATGCATCAACTTCATCAACATCACGATAATCAAGGGATTAGACAGATCCAAAGAGGTGGGCCTTAGAAAGACGGTAGGTGCGAGTAGAGTCAGCCTTATAACACAATTTCTTTCGGAGAATCTTGTTTTTCTTTTGATCGCAGGGATTTCATCACTTTTGCTTCTTATTCTGGTAGAGCCTTTGGTTCAGAATTTCACTGGTAAGCATGTGATTCTTAACGTAATTAAAAATCCGTCGATTGGTTTGGTGCTTTTAATGATTTTGGTTGGATTGCAGCTATTAAGTGGTCTTTACCCTGCGCTGCTTTTATCAAAATTCAGACCTGCAGAAATTATCCACTCTTCTATCAATGCTCCTACAAGTATTAGCAAAGTGGGGCTCACGCGAAAGGCTTTAGTTATCCTTCAGTTCAGCCTTTCTTTGATTCTCATTATTGGGTCCATTATGGTCACCAATCAGATGAACTTTTTGAAAACTAAAAACCTGGGGTTTGAGAAAGATCAAATCCTATTGGTAAAACTCAATTATTCATTAAATCAGAAAATCGAGACATTCAAAGAAATGATTAGTGATATTCCCGGTGTGAATCATCTAACCATCAGCAGCTCGGTTCCAGGATATAGGATAATGATGGAAGGAGTGAGAACCATAGGTGATTCGGAAAGTAAAGCCAGCAGAATTCTAATCGTAGATGAATCTTTCATTGATACTTATAGTATGGAAATCGCGACCGGAGAAAACTTTAGCGAATCAAGAAATCAAACAGAATTCATCATCAATGAATCTATGGCGGCATTAAGCTTTCCTGATAGGAATCCTATTGGTGAGCAATTAATATGGAATGACACTGGACGAGTGGTCGGTATAGTAAAAGATTTCAATTTTCAGTCCTTGCATACTTCTGTAGAACCTCTCACCATGGTAAAATTACCGCGTCATGCCAATAGATATTTATCCATTCAATTTAACCCTCAGGCTGTTGATAATGTGCTATTAAATCTAAGTGAAATCAGTGATGAAGTTTATCCTAACCTACCTGATATTGAAACAGAGTTCCTTGATTCAAGGTTTGAAGAACTATATCATGCCGAAACCAAACTACAGGCCATCATTTGGGTATTTTGCCTGCTGACCATTTTCTTAACCATATCAGGAGTATTTGGTGTAGCCTCCTATAATGCCCGTAAAAAATCAAAAGAAATTGCGGTGAGAAAGGTCTTGGGAGCTTCCTATATTGAGATGCTCTGGCAACTACTTCGTGGCTTTTTGTATCTTTTGCTCTTCGCTATTGCTGTTGGTCTGCCGGGTGCATTTATTCTCTCCAAATGGTGGCTCAGGGACTTTGCATATCAAACCGAAATTCCGGTACTACTCTTTATCATCTCCACTGTGGCAATGATCCTTATTGTATTACTTACCTCAGGGTATATTTCATCTAGAACAGCACGGACCAATCCTGCTGCTATTTTGAAGGATGAATAGATAGAATTATGCAAGTATCAGAGTAACTACCAAAATGGTAAGGTACACCAGGAGGAGTATCTTTTTAGTCTTCATCTATTTTGAATTTTTAGTCCTGCATCTGTAAACGAATATTCATGCCAGTGTTTCAATCTTTTTGCAATTAAAGACGAGTACTTATTTATGTTCGATGAATATAATTTTAAGAACATATATTGGTGTTTTACCCTGTTTGGAATTAACTTAAGAATCAAAGCTGAAGACTCGCTGACTACTTAAATCATTGATAAATGATTATTTGAAGTGTAACGTTTTATATTTTCAGCTTTCATCATTAAGTTCAAGAAAAACCATTTAGTGAAACGCCCAGCTATTCCGCCAAACGAAACTCACCGGCTCAAAGCTCTTGAGTCCTACCAAATTCTGGATTCACTTCCAGAGCAGGAATACGATGACATTACTAAAATCGCCTCTCAAATTTGTGGTACTCCCATCGCTTTGATTAGCCTGATCGATAAAGACCGACAGTGGTTCAAATCAAATCATGGACTTGATGCGAAAGAAACTCCCCGGGAACTGGCTTACTGTGCGCATGCGATCAACAAGCCAGATAAAATATTAGAAGTACCTGATGCACTAAAGGATGATCGATTTCACGATAATCCCCTGGCCGTGGGAGAACCGCATGTACGATTCTATGCAGGCGCCCCGCTAACAGACGGAGACGGATTTACTTTAGGCACACTTTGTGTCATCGATCATGAGGAGAGGCTCTTGACAAAAGATCAAAAGGACACGTTATGGGCACTTTCCAGGCAGGTTGTTTCGCTTTTGCAGCTGAGGAAGGAAATTCGAATGCGTTCGCAGACGGATCAAAATTTCAATGAACTGGTTGAAAATCTTGGCGATGGGGTTTTTGAGCTTGATGAGAAGGGTAATTGCACCTATGCCAATAGTAAAATGCTCCAAATGCTTCAGAGAAGCAGTACTGAGGTGCTCAATACTTCAATCTGGGATATGATCTATGAAGAGGATGTGGATAAAATGAAGCGTTTTTATGGGGGGCAATTCAAAAAACTATCCAAAAAATGTTATTACGAATACCGTTTGCAGCCCAAGAATGCTGATCCAATCTGGATTTCACAAAGCACAACCATGGCCTATGAAGGCAAAAAAATGGTGAGGTTGAGAAGTATTTCCCGAGACATCACCGAAACAAAAGCTCTGGAAAAAGAGCTGGCCTTAAAGGAGTCATTATACAAACTAGTATCTGAAAATTCCTCAGATTTGATTGCACTTCATGAGTTGGATGGCACTTACAAATACGTTTCGCCATCAGCTGTAGATATTTTAGGGTACACCAGCGAAGAACTCATCGGAAGAAACCCATACGAATTTATTCATCCTGACGACATTGAACAGCTAAAAAACGGAGCGCACCAACAAGCCCTCAATGGAAAGGCCGTAAGCAAAATTGAAAGAAGAGCAAAACGGAAAGACGGCACGTGGGTATGGTTGGAGTCATATGCTAATCCAATCATAGACAAAGAGGGTAATGTTGTCTCATTTCAAAGTTCGGCCAGAGATATTAGCGAGAAGAAAAATGAGGAGTTTAAAATAAGCAAGCATCTGGATGGACTTACCCTACTCAATGAACTGGCAAGTTTACCGGCTCGAGATGAGGATGTGTTGAACAATGCAATACAGAAAGTGACCCTACACTTGGGAATGGATATTGGTATCATCGGACAGATCCGGGATGATTTTTATGTTGTAAAACATTACTTTTCTAAAAATGATGAAATTGATGATTTAAAAAAATATCCAGTTGCAAATACTTATTCTCAAACTACCTATGATCAAGAAGGAATAATATTGCTCACCGACAAAAAAGTCACTCATCAAGATCACCCTTGCTTTCGTAAAAGCACGTTTACCTCATACGTGGGTTCATGTATTTTCAAAAACAGAGAAAAGTATGGCACTGTAGACCTGATAAGTTATCAGCAAAACGAAAAGGTCAGCACATATGATAAAGAATTTTTACAATTGTTTGCCAATTGGGTAGGCTATATACTAGAAGCCCAGGAAGAAAAAGAGCAATTGGAAAAAGCCAAAAAACATGCTGAAGCAGCATCAGAAGCAAAAGACAGCTTCCTTTCCATGATGTCTCACGAGATCAGAACCCCACTCAATGGAATAATAGGCACGACCCATCTCCTACTATCCAAGTCGCCATCCAAGGTACAGGTGCCACACCTGAAAGTGCTTGAACAGAGTAGCAACAATCTGATGGCAATCGTAAACGACATCCTTGATTTCAATAAAATTGAGGAAGGCAAAATTCAGATTGATAAAACCGCTTTCGACCTGAGCGAGCTGGTAAACAGCATCTTTAAAAATTACAAAACACAGGGGAATGAAAAGGGTTTAGAGGTGATTCTGAATTACGATCAAACTCTTTCTAATTTTTACATAGGAGATTCGGTACGTATCAGTCAAATTCTACACAATCTGCTCAACAATGCAGTGAAATTCACTCACGAGGGACAAGTTTCACTTGATCTTAAATTGACCAATCAGCATGACAATTTTGATGAGGTCGAGTTTCTCATCAAGGACTCTGGAGTAGGAATCCCCAAGAACAAGCTAGATGAGATTTTTGATGTATTCATTCAAGCAGACAAGACGACAGCCCGAAAGTTTGGCGGCTCTGGCCTTGGATTGGCAATCACCAGAAGGCTGCTGGAGCTAATGAATAGTCAGATCAATTTGGAGAGTGCTGAAGGCGCAGGATCTACATTTTCTTTTAAGCTGATAATGCCCAGATCATCTGCCAAACTTGCCAAGCTGGCAACCCCCGCCACCACAGGATTCAAAGCGCTAAATGCTACCATCCTACTGGTAGAAGACAACATTTTTAACCGAGCCATTGCCAAGGATTTTCTTGAATCCTGGAAATGTAAAGTGCTGGAAGCTGGGAATGGTAAAGAGGCCTTAGACATTCTGGAATCTAAGGAAGTAGACGTTGTGTTACTGGATCTACAAATGCCCGTGATGGATGGCTTTGAAACAATCAGTATCATACGATCACACAGCTCTGAATCCATTAAGAGTTTACCAGTTATAGCCTTAACGGCGGCTGCTTTGGGTGATATCGAAAACAAGGTTTATCAATCTGGAATGGATGATTTTATCACTAAACCATTTCATCCTTCAGACTTCTATCAAAAAATAATCACGCAAATAAATCCAGTTTCAAATATTCAGTCTGAAAGCAATGTAGACTCTCAAATAATAAATAAATTACAACAAACGCTAGGCTCTGGGGAGCAGCAAATCCAGAAGTATTTTGATGTATTTATCAAAACATTGAAAGAAGAAAGTGAGGTACTAAATGCAAGCATAAGAGGAGAAAACCTTCCGGCATTAAAAGCATATGCACATAAAAATAAATCAAGTTTAGCTCTGGGAGGTTTAGAAAATCTAAGCAAAGAAGCAGAAGAATTGGAAGATATGATTGATAAAAATTCAGTGAAATCCAGAGTATTGGAAAAGGCGTTAAAGCACAAAAAAGGAGTTGATAAAATACTTAGTGAATTGAAAGTGTTATGAGTGAAATCCTAAAAACAATCGTAGTAGATGATGATAAATTTCAGCTGGAAATCATCTCATCATTTGTGAAAAACACACAATTCTTGTCACTAGAAGGAGCCTATGACAAGCCACTTGAAGGTTTAGACGCCATCATTGGATCAAATCCTGACCTTATTCTTTTGGACATAGAGATGCCAGAATTATCAGGATTCGACCTTATCAAATCTTTAAATCAGGTACCTCAGACAATCATTATCACCGGAAAGAAGGATTATGCTGTTGAAGCTTTTGAGCTAAATGTACTTGACTATCTCCTAAAGCCGGTAGATGATTATTCTCGGTTTTTGAAGGCGGTAGGGAAAGCCAAGGAGGGTTTCAAACCAGCAAATAATAAGGTTGGTGAGTCTATCTACGTGAGAGATAAATCACTTCTTGTAAACATCAAAACGAAGGACATCCTTTACTTCGAGGCATATGGTGATTATGTAAAAATAGGCACTGACAAAAAGGTTTACGTTATACATTCTACTCTCTCAAAAATAGAAGAACGCCTAAATGAAGATTTCATGAGAATTCACAGATCCTTTATTGTTCGAATAGATAAAATAGATAATATAGATCAGGGAAATCTTCAGGTTACCGATAAAATAATTCCAATTAGTAAGTCCATGCGCCCAAAATTGATGAATAAAATCAGCACTTTTTAGCAGCTTTCTTCTACCGTAGTTTTAGAGCAAGTCAGCGTACATTCTTCCCTAGTCACCGACTATTTTATCATTTGATAAGATACTTGGGTAAATTCGTAATCTAATACCCCGAATAACCATCGTGAGTGAGAGAGATTTAAAGTGTGTCGTTTATGATGAAGATAAGTTCACTAAAGAGCTAATTTGCAATTTTATTGATCAAACAGAAGGGATTTCGAACATGAAACCTTCTGATACTGATCAAGCTGATGTTGTTTTTATAGATACAGAATTCTACGGTTCAGCGTTTAAGCTTGACAAAAGTCCAAACCAACAAGTCATCGTCATCTCTTCCAACCCCAAGTACCTTCGATCCTTTTTTCAAAAAGAAATAGCTGACTACCTCCAAAAGTCCGAAATAACCTACGCTCGATTTCTGAAGGCTATCGAGAAAGTGACAACATTGTAAATACCAAAGCCCTTCGTTCGGCTCTAAAACAAGCGTATCCCATTTCTGGCATCATTTTTCCTTTTATAACCTACACAAGGTTAATGTTTCACTAAATGAAATCGCCATGAAAGGACTAAACACACTCTTAATATTTTGCTTGATCGGGCTATCAGGCTGCTACTTTGGTGATGGGCCCAGGGGTCCGCGAGGTTATGATGGACGAGATGGAATCGACGGGGCAAACGGTGAGGAAAGCTATGTTTTTGAATATGAGTTTAGCTTCACTGCTCCCGATTACAGTCAATTGCTACTGCTACCGGATGATTTCACTATGTTTGATTCGGATGCAATGCTCGTATACTTTCTATGGGAAGTAACCGAAGATGACATTGAAGTGTGGAGAGCCTTACCTCAGACCCTCTATTTCGAAGATGGAGCACTCTCCTACAATTATGATTACACCAAGCTTGACGCCCGGGTATTTCTTGATGGTACCGTAAACCTGGATGGTCTTGGTGCAGCATATACGGATAACTGGATTGCCCGGGTTGTTGTGGTACCCGCCCAGTTTTCAGGGAGAATCGACTATTCGGATTATGAAGCTGTGAAAGCCTATTTCAATCTTTCCGATTCCAAATTGGCAACACAGGCATACGCTAAAAAGCCTCAATAGATTAATCAGGTAAATATTTTGCTGGAATAGGATTGTCTTTGCGCTCTCCTGTCCAGTAGATATTTACTACCCACCACCTTTCTCCATCATTCATCAGTTGAATGCTGTTAATCCCCCTAGTAAATGGTTTCTCATCAGATTCACTTCGGTAAGATTCATAGGTGCTGAAAATATGAGTAACTGAACCAAATGATTCGGTCACCCTGAAAATTTCCTTTTCAAAAAAACCATTCTCCTCAAGCCATGCTCCAGAGGTCTCGATATAACCTTGAGGTGTCATGGCACGATAACCCACCTTTCCCTCCTCATTTGGTCCTGATGGAATGAGCAAAGCATCTGCTGTAAAGAGGAATTTAAATAGCTCCCAATCTCGTTTTTCACCTGCCTCCCCGGATATAACACTGTAGAGTGTTTCAATGGTGCTGTCAAGCGTTTGAACCTTACTGAGATAACCCGTCTGAGCTGTGACTCCAAAGGATAGATTCACAGCGAATATGGTAGTAATCAATCTTTTCATCTGGCCTTTTTTAACAAGTTATACATAAAATCAGCCACTCATATCATTTCAAGTGACTTGCTCCTCGATTATGCTTAACTTGATATTCACTAAACCTAACTCCTAACTAAGTATGAAAGCATTCAAATTTTTCGTTCTATTTATCTCCTTTAGCTGTCTACTCAATGCTCAATCCATCCGTGAACAGCTTGAAGAAATTGCCATAATCGACCAAAAAGTGATGATGCCGATGCGTGATGGCATTCGCTTGGCTACAGACATATATCGTCCTAAGACAAACGAAAAAGTACCTATCATCTTTTCAAGAACACCCTACAATTTCAACTCGTGGGGAGATGGTGAGGAGCGAACCAGAACATATGAACGAGCTCTTGAAGCTGTGAAAAGGGGGTATGCCTACGTGGTTCAAAATGAACGAGGCAGATACTTCTCTGAAGGTGAATGGGACATTCTGGGTGTACCTCTAACTGATGGATACGATGCTTTCTCCTGGATGAAGGATCAGGACTGGAGTAATGGTAAAATCGGAACCTTGGGTTGCTCATCTACGGCTGAATGGCAGATGGCAGTTGCTGCCTTAGATCACCCGGCACATGCAGCTATGGTACCTCAAGGCTTTGGAGCAGGAATCGGTACAGTAGGTGACTATTACGAGCAGGGCAACTGGTACAGAGGTGGTGCTTTTCAAATGCTGTTTGCCTCCTGGCTTTACAGTGTGGAGCACGATAAATTCAAACCGCGCATTCCCGCAGGAGCCACTCAGGAGGATCTGATCCGAATCTCACGATTTTATGATCTTGCTCCGGAAAATCCTCAAATAGATGATATGCTTGCTGCAATGTCTCACTTACCAGTGCAGGACATGTTGATCAATATGGGAGGAAAGCGAGAGATTTTTGACAAAATGATTCGCCGAAAACCAAATGATCCTGCGTGGTTTGAAGGAGGACTCTATCATGACGATATGGAGATAAAAAAGCCGGGATTCTGGTTTGTATCCTGGTATGATGTATCGGTAAGTCCGAATATTGAACTTTTTAATCACCTGAGAAATCATAAAGATCCAGAAGTAGCGAACAACCAATACCTGGTGATTGCACCGACGCTACACTGCGGATATACCAGGGCTACCGAAAATACAATTGTTGGAGAAAGAAGTGTGGGCGATGCAAGGCTCAACTACGACGAGTTAGTTTATGGGTGGTTTGATCATTGGCTGAAAAACGATGGCAAAAGTGATTTCCTTAAGGATCTACCTCGAATTCAGTATTATTTGATGGGTAAGAACGAATGGAAAACCTCTGAAACCTGGCCACCAAAAGAAGCCAATATGACATCATTCTATCTCGATAGCGATGGAAATGCAAATAGTCTATTCGGAGATGGCAAACTCACCCTTTCCCCTCCTGCCGAGCCAAATCAAGACAACTATAGCTATGATCCTAACAATCCGGTTTATTCTTATGGAGGAAACGTTTGCTGTACCGGTAATGCCATCGAAAATGGCTCCAGAGATCAACGAGAAATGGAAACCAGAAGTGATATCCTGGTTTACACTTCCGATCCATTGACTGAAGGGATTGAGGTCTCAGGGTTTATTGAAATGTCGTTATTTGTATCGTCAGATGTGAAGGATACAGATTTTACAGTAAAGCTGATTGATGTTTACCCTGACGGAACTGCTTACAATCTGGATGAAACGATCCAACGAGCCAGATACAGAGAGGGCTATGATAAAGAAGTATTCATGAAAGAAGGTGAAGTTTATCAAATCGATTTAACACCGCTTTCTACCAGCAATTATTTTGATAAAGGTCACAGAATAAGAATTGAAGTTTCGAGTAGCAACTTTCCTCGGTTCATGAGAAACCTAAATACCGGAGGAAACAATTATGACGAAACCGAAGGAATTGTAGCCCACAACACCATTCATCATTCTGCCGAGTACCCATCACAGATTAAACTGCCAATAGTTGGGAAGTTGAATATTGAGAATAAATAATAGTGAAAACACTTACCATACATCTATGAAAAAGCTAAACAAAGAAGAAATTGATCCGCAGGTATTCAAACTGTATGACGATTATGCGCACAATCGTATGGAACGTCGCGAATTCATTGAAAAGCTCTCTCTCTATGCTGTGGGCGGATTGACCCTAACCTCCCTCATGAGTTCAATCATGCCTAATTATGATGCGATCCAGATCAAACAGGACAATCCTCAGCTCAACACCGAGACGATTGAATACAATTCTCCTAAAGGTGGCGGCACGATAAAAGCACAACTCTCCAGACCGAAGGATGCGAAAGGCAAGCTTCCGGGGATTGTGGTTGTGCACGAAAACCGAGGGCTTAATCCTCATATTGCCGATGTAGGCCGAAGGGCAGCCATGGCCGGGTTCATTTCCATTTCACCGGATGCCCTATCTCCTTTGGGTGGATATCCGGGGAACGATGACGATGGACGAACCATGCAGCGAAAACGAGATAGAAATGAGATGCTGGAAGACTTCATTGCTGCATTTGAATACTTAAGAAATCACCCGGAATGTACCGGAAATATTGGCGTTGTTGGGTTCTGTTTTGGTGGCTGGATATCTAATATGATGGCTGTAAAAGTTCCTGACCTCAAAGCTGCAGTACCCTTTTATGGCGGACAGCCAGATGCCGAGATGGTTCCTGAGATTCAGGCTCCACTCCTACTGCATTTTGGTGAGCTTGATGAAAGGGTTAACGCCGGGTGGCCGGCTTATGAGAAAGCGCTAAAAGAGAATGGAAAAAGCTACACAGCACATATGTACGCCAACGCTAATCACGGCTTTCATAACGACACCACGGCAAGGTATGACGAAGAAGCAGCTAAACTAGCCTGGAACCGGACGATTGAGTTTTTTAGAGAGAATTTGAAATAAGTAGTTAATCAAAATTCAAATGATGAATATGCTCATCTATAATATCAATGCGGTAGGTGATGCTATTGATGTATTTGACTAGCTCTTTTTCAAATTTGCGAATGTCTTTCTCGTACTGCTTTACGGTCTCTTTATCAAAGCTGTCCTGAATTACCTTTAACATTTCGCACTCCTTCGAGATAAAATTTTTGAAGTTCTCGGTAGAGTATTCAGTCTCAAGTTTTTCAATATCTCGCAAGGTTGCGGCTGCTTCCACATCTTTATTAGTGTCGAACTTTTCGCTCACAATAAAATATAAGGTCGTGTCCCAGTGGTGGATTTCATCAAGCAATTTGATGGTCTCAGTTCTATATTCCTCAGTAAGGCAAAATTCCTGAATGCCCTGATAGTTCTTCAGTTTGATGGCAGACATATCCCATTTCACAGTCAGGTTATCGATCACCGAAACAATGTTGATCTTCTTCTGCGAATATGCGCAAAGAGAAAATGCAAGCGATAATAGGATCAGTAAGTTTTTCATGGTCATTCAAGATATAAAATTCCCAGCTTCCTTGCCAACAATAACAATCAATTAGTCCCTCTCCTTTAAGGAGGATTTAGATAAGTTTATTACTGTAAAAAAGAAAACTCTAAACTTTTGTGGGGTTGCTAATCCCTAAATGGTTCTAAGCTTATTAAGCTAAAAACTACCAATATGAAAATTTTGATACGTTGCTTTCTCATAGCCAGCATCGCAGTGGCTTGTCAACCAAGTGAATCAAAATCTGAGGAGTGGAAGCAAGAAATTATGGATGTCGAAGCTGCATTTTCAAAAATGTCTCAGGAAGAGGGAATTCCCGCTGCTTTTCTTCACTTCTCAGCGGAAGATGTAGTGCTGATGAGAAACAATAAGCTGACAATTGGGAAGGAAGCGCTTAGAGCCCGGTATTCAAACCTGGATCCCACACCAGGAACTTCACTCACCTGGAAGCCGGACTTTGTGAATGTATCCGAATCCGGAGATATGGCTTATACCTATGGAAAATATGTCTACTCACAGACTGACTCGCTTGGGAACATCCAAAGCGATACAGGGATTTTCCATACCGTATGGAAGCGTCAACCTGATGGTAGCTGGAAGTTTGTGTGGGACTAACTTGGATCAATACCACCTCTGCCAGGAAAACAGGTAGTGATCATCGTACCGATAGGGATTGTTCTTTTTTACAAGTGCATTATACTCTTGGGCTATTCGCACGATATCGTCCTCTTCATTTCGGTACCCGATGATTCTATCTTCAATTTTCTTAGCCAAATTAGGGTAGTCATCTACCAGCTTGGCAGCTTTTTTTTCAAACTTGCCTAAATAAAAGGTGTCATCTTTTTGACTCTCCTTGTAGATCGCAAAAATTGACGCAATGTTATCACGGGTGATCGGATTGGTAATCCACTCACGATAAACACTCAAAGGACCCTGCGCATAAACAAGCATAAAGTTGCCATGAATGGCATTTTCCACCTCCGGATTTTTGAATAAGTATCCATCAAAGACAATGTAGACGATATTCTCCTTTGCATAACGCTCAAAATCCACGTCTTCAAGTTGCTGTTTTTTATCAATCAGGCTTGCCAATCCACTGTAAGACCACTTTATTTCCCGAGTTCCACCATCTGCATAGATGAGCAGCAGTGGATAGCCTGTATAGTACGTATATTGTTCATCTACCTCCCAAAATGTTTCATCATTGATATTTTTAGCCTTTTCCAAGTAGGGTCTTTCAGTAAAAAACTTCACCCACTTTTCTGATTTTAACAAATCCTCGTCCTGAGCAGAGGCCTGAATCATGAATAAAAAGGTGATTATTAGAGTTAATGGTGTACGCATCATATTTAGAGTAATAAGATTGCTTGTGAGTCAATCATTTACAATGACGAGGAAAAATTAATAAACCCTAACCAACTAAGTAATAGTTTGAGCAGGCCTAAAAGTAATAGCTACATTGTTCAGTTATTATCAATATCCTATAATTGTAGCATGATTACTCGCCTACTCATCATTGTATCTGCTTTGTTTTGTATTTCCTGTTCTTCAGATTTTGATGACGAATGGAGAAAGGAACCATACGAAGGAACACACTTCAATAAGCTCGTTGTGGTTGGATTATCGCATGAACTAGACACTCGTAAGTTTTATGAAGAAGAGGCGGTAACAGAGTTGGAGAAAGTAGGATTTCATGCGATCAAGGGACTAAATATTTTTCCTCAAGAGGTGACCGAGTTGGATCACAATCAGGATAGTATCACCAGCTTGATCGTTCAGAACAAAGTAGATGGCGTTTTGGTGGTGAAGATCCTTCATGAAAACGACGATGAATACATGATGCCGGAAGACTATAGCAAATTCAAAAAAGTCTACTTTCGGAGGCGATCATTTCATACATATAATGCCAACTATTACGAACGTCCGGATAAATATTACATGATCGCCACGCTATATGATCTCAAGGAAAAACATGAAGAAAATGAGGAAACGGTGATTTGGCGAGCATCAAGCTTGATTGTAAATCCAGCTCAAAACACTCAAGTCAAAAAGAAATTTATTGACAATGTGGTTGCTCACATTACAGAACAACATTTGATCAAATAGCTAGGCTGTTGGCAACTCCAGAACGAAAGTTGCACCTTTTGCACCCTCGCGATCATATCTTATCTCGCCACCGACCTCTTCCACATACCTTTTTACCAGTGAAAGTCCAAGCCCGGATGAGCTCTCTTCACCTGTTGGTCTGGCGCTTAGTTTAGAAAATTTTTCAAATAGCTGCCCCTCTTCTTCCGGCTTAATACCCGGCCCCTCATCCATTACTTTCACAATCACCTTTCCTTCACCTGCTGTCATTTCCACCTCCACTTTTGTACCCTTAGGTGAAAATTTAAGCGCATTTGAAATCAGGTTTTCGAGGATTAGAAGCAGATAAGTATGATCTGTATTGACCGTGGTAGAAGCACCTGAGATCGATATCTTAATATCCTTTTGTCTTGCTTGCTCAGACATAGACTCAATGGCTTCATTCACCACCTTTTTCACATCCAGGATTTCCGGCTTGATACGGATAGCTCCCTGCTCCAAGGTTGCCATATTCAGGACACTATTGACCAGACCTTGGGCCTGAGCAGAAACCTTCTCAATCATTGATATAAATTTCTTCTGCTCATCAATATCTCGTTCCTCTTTAAGAATATTAGAAATTGTAGTGATGTTGGCTAGTGGGTTTTTTAAATCGTGAGCCAAAATCCTGATGATATGATCTTTATCATCTATCAGCTCTTCCAGTTTTTTCGATTGCTCAGCGATGGTTTCCTTTTGGGATTCAAGCTGATCATTTTGCTTTTGCAAATTTCTTAAGGCGTTGGTTTGAACGGATTCAAAAACTGCAGAGATCACCAAAATAATAAGTAGTAGTCCTGGCAATACCGATACAAACCACTCAGCCTTTAGGTCGGTATTGTATAACACCGGCAGTTGAGTGCCTTGCAGTTCCAGCCAGCCAAACCAGACCATGATGAGGAAGGATAGGATACCCCATGCAATCCCATATCCTCTATTTACCACAAGGAGTGCCAATACAGGTATGGAGATAATCCAGGGGTAAACTGCAGACCATATTCCTCCCGAAAAATAAGTCAGTATGACTACTGCAGCACCTCCAACTAGAACATACAGATTGGTTATCAATAAGAGGTTGACTTTTGTCTTGACAAGAAGGGCTAATACGAGGAATCCAACCACGTTGAATATCATGAGGTACACCCCCAGCTGATATTCAAAAAGCAGACTAAACCAGATGTACGAATTTGAAAACAGGCTTGTCAGAAGTGCGGCTCTTACAAATAGGCGCGCCTTTCGCAATGCCAGATCATCTTCGTGATAAGAAGGATGAATAAAAAAATCGACGAGTCTGGCTAGGTTCATGGAAAGTAAATCTAACCGTTAATGAGCGATGGAAAAAGCGATAAACGCACTCAGCAAAATCCATCCTCCTTCGATGATACCCAGATAAACTGTTTTCCGTAGATGATGATGTTCAGAATACTGGATGAGGAATGGCAATGAAAGAGAGATAAGCGCTTCGCAAACAACAACATAAAGAGGTGCATTAAAAACCATCTTCACATTTTGATGATACCACCACCATCCGGCATCCTTAGCCAGATGTTCATACAAGGGAATGTACATTCCCCCAGCTATGCAAAGAATAATAGATGCAGCAAGAAGACCTTTCTTTTTGGTCAACAAAACACCTACAAATCCAAGCTGAAGAATCACATTAGACCAGGCAAAAGGCATATACATTGGAGAGCTCCACACCATCAGCTCACCTCCGGGATATACCAGGCTATCAATGGTGCTTACCAGATAGTGATCAGTTATCAGCTCAAGTATTCCGGCAATGGTACCAAAAACCAAAAGCCTTTGAATCAACGGATTACGAAACTTTAACGCGTAAAACCAATAAAAAAGATAAAGACCGTATGTGATGATGCTGGCCGATATTGGACCGCTTTGAAGCATCGAGGATACAAATGACCATCCTATCAAAATTCCTGATGATACAAGTATGGTGATAGTGGTTCTCTTATCCAATCCTGATATCTCGTTCATATCGGTAATTATTGGTTAATCTTCTTCTGCAAAGAAAGTCGCTTCCCAAATACAGATGGGGAAGTTATCAAATTATCCCATTCGTCTATCAACCCCCAATCCTTTTTAAGCGAAGGAGGGATGAAGAATTGAACGCTTTTACCATCATTGAAGTGATGGATGACCCCTTCCAGTAGCTTTTTATTAAATCTCGCCGAAATCTTCTGAACAAAGTGGTGCTCCTCTAAATGACTCAGTCCTCCTACTATCAATTTTGCAAGCCCAAGGATGATCCGCTCTTTTCTATCCTGTCGCCCAGAAATACCAATAAATTGAGAAAGATTTTTTCCTGAGGATGCCGCAAAATCCTGTAGAAAGTAATCCATGAAATAGGCCGGAACCTCACTGAAAGCATTACCGGGAATTAGGTAGTTTATGAACTGAATACATGAGTCGGTCAAGGCCTTGCCAGCTTCTGATTCAGAAGATTGATTTTTCAGGATTCTGGTTGCCAACTCAAACCCATCGCGGTAATTGTCCGGAAGGAGTCGCTCGTCAATCCCCATCAAATAACCCACTACCCTCCAGCAATGCATGTAATTATTCTCCTCCGCATCAGATAGTTTTACATTTAGCTTCCTTAAACCGGAGAGGATCACCGGTCCAAAAGACATTAATGTGCCTGCCAGATCCTCTTGATTGATGGGTTCACCAAACTTCTTTGTATCAAATTGTCTTTTTTGTTTAAGGTAGTATCGGATAGAGGCATGAATCAGGCGTACTTTCTGTACTGTGACCAATCCTTTCCCCTGAGGAGACAGTCCTCCTTCAGCCAGCACATTCACCACCATTTGAGCGGTTTCCATCAGACGTCTCGCCAACGGGTCGATGTTGTTATTATGAACAAGTAGTCGGCCTGTATCATACAAAACCTGGGCTCCATTGGCACAGGTGTAGCATAATGGCAAGGAGCTCACATTGAGCAGCATGAAGATCTCAGGCCCATACAAAGAAAAGAGCCTTTCTCCATCTTTTATTTTTTGGGGCTCAGCCCAATCAGGTAATTTTTGCGTGGTTTCGATGTACGCATCGAGCACCTTAGAGACATCATCTCCAAGGGTGCTAAACATTCCTTTTTCGAAACTTTCATTCCGAAAAAGCATCATCATCATTTGATTGACATGTTCCTTTTTACCGCTTTCAATGATTTTTTCAATCGTCTGATCTGCAAGTGGATCTGTGATATTTCGAAAGGAAGCCAGCAAATCTGCGTCGATCGCTGAGATATCGAAAGTTGAACTCATGGTATGATGGTTCGGTTAGTATGTGCAATCTAATACCTCAGCATGATTTAAGAAATCATGACTAACCAGAAAACCAATAAAATTGAGATACGCTTAAATGGTGCTAATCACCTCTTTGAGACCCTGATAGGTCCATGGCTTGTCTACAAATCGGTCAATGAGATTTGTAGCGATCGCTTCACTTACTTCACCCTCTGCGGCATAGCCAGAGATCATTACTTTTTTAGGAGAGGTAGTTATTTTCATTCCTTCCATCTCTCTCAAAAATTCCACCCCAGACATAATAGGCATTCGTTGGTCTGTAAAGACATACTCCACATTATGGCTTTTTAGATATTCCAGGGCTTCTTCAGGGTAGGTAGTTGTAAAGACTTCAAAATCCTTCTTGAACATCTCCTTAAACAAAAGGAGGTTGATTTCTTCATCGTCTAAGTATATTACTGCTGGTTTACTTTGACTCATTGAATTATGTTATTGCGCTGATTGATGAACAAATCTAACGGATTAAAGATTTAGTTTGTTAAACAATCAATTTCATTTTCGATGAATTAGGTTTGATTGTTGAGTAATAGTTCCTTTAAGTTTTGATAAGACCATGGTTTGCTCACAAAATGGTCAATCAGCTTCGTTTCGAGCGCTTCGTCTACCTCTCCCTCTTGCGTAAATCCAGATATTATTACCTTCATAGAGTTGTCTGAAACACCACGCTGTTTCAGTTCCTTCAGGTACTCTACTCCGGTCATCACAGGCATCAATTGATCTGTGAGGATATAGTCCAAACTGTTTTTGGATACATAATCAATAGCATCTTGTGGTGATGTAGTGGTCACAATGTCAAAATCCCTTTTAAACATCTCTTTAAAAAGGATAAGGTTAATTTCCTCATCGTCCAGGTATATCAGTGACGGTTTCATCTCACTCATGATTTTGGCCTGCTATTGGTAGTTTAATTATAAATTCAGCCCCCTCGTTCTTTACAGAGTTCACCGCAATCGTCCCTCCATGTCTTTCCACAATTCCATAGGTGATGGACAGACCAAGACCTGTTCCAGCTCCGACCTTTTTTGTAGTGTAAAAAGGATCAAATATTTTCTGACGTTCTTCATCAGTCATTCCTATGCCATTGTCCACTATTTTCACTTCTATCCGCTGGCCATTCATAGAAGTGAAAATATCAATCTTTCCTTCTTTGCCTTTATCAGCTACCGCGTCAATCGAATTGCTGATAATATTTAAAAAGGCCTGACTCAACTGCCCTTTGTACCCGTCAATTTCCAATGATTCTTTAGTAAAGTTCTTATTTATTTTCACGGAATCTTTATGGCGACTATTGAGCAGTAGCAATGCTACATCCAAGTCATTGTGGATATCAATTTTCGTTTTCTTTTCAGTTTCAGACCGGGAGAATATCCTCAGACCTTTAACAATTTCTGTAGTTCGCTCTGCTCCTACCTTAATGCTTGTGATCATTTGATCAATAACTCCCTGCGCTTCATCATAGCTCACTTCTTCACGTTCTTTAATGAGTTCTTTTATTGATTTTTTCAGATTATTGTCCTCCTCATTCAGTTCGGTCACATGAGAAATCACCGGTCTAATCTCTGAAAACTTATCGCTAAGAACGTGAATACCAGAATAGACAAAATTGATCGCATTGTTGATTTCATGAGCAATGCCAGCGGTAAGCACACCGAGAGAGGCCATCTTTTCAGACTGAACTAGTTGGGACTGAGTTTCCTTGAGCTCCTCTACCAGTCTGCCAAGATCTTCTTTCTGCTCCGCAAGCTTTCTAGCAGCTCGCTTTCTTGCTCTATAGGCTGTAAAAATTAGAAAGGAGAAGCCTACCACAGCTACCAAAAAGAGCACTAAGAAAATCAACGCACTCTGCTGCGAGTCAACCACCGTGGACATTTCTTTTAGCTGATCTTCTCGCTGGGCGATAGCCTGATTTTGCTGTGCTATCCGATCTTCCTGCTCCTCCAATATTCTATTTCCCTCAGCTAGATTGTTTTTCTGTTCATCAATTTCGTTTCCCAGAACTTCAAGCTCCTGCTCGCGGGCATCTAATACTTGAGTTAAGTCATCCAGTCTTTTTTGAGATACGGCAAATTCAACTCTTAGACTATCAAGAATACCTGTTTGTTTATCAATTTCTAACTGTTTCTGTTCAATTTCCTGATCCTTTTCAGCCATTAGAAGCTGTTGCTGACGTGCAATACGTTGAGTAATTGCCACATTCATATTAAGCGTATCAAATTGCAGCTTCAATGCATTAGCCCTAAGTTCCATCGCCCTTACTGAATCCCTCACCTGCTTAAAAATCTTTGCCAGATCAACCTCAGAACCACCCATGTCCGTGATGTTTGGCTTTAATTTCAGGCCCTGATTCGTGATATTAGCTCGGTTAAACTCAAAAGTCAGCTCTCCTGATGGTTTGTCCAGGAAATTGATCATCACATCTCGCTGCTTATCGTATCTATCAGTCACTAACAACAGGCCATTCCCGCTTATTCGATCCAATAGTGTTGGGATAGTCGTATTGTATTGGTTCGTCACAAAAATGATGTCAGCATCCTGTGGCGTAATTACATAGCTGGTGAAACTTACAGCTACGTTTCTTCCCGCGATTTTTTGGCTTTGACTTGTACTTCTAAATTGTGTCTTTAGTGCTTCATCCGTGGTGATCACATGGATTTTAAACGGAGTTTCTTTTTTGGGCCACTCAATATTTTTGGCAATAGAATAAGTAGACGTCACCAACTGACTTTGGCGATCCGTTTGAGCCTCCGCGAAATGCGATATTAAAACCGTTGTAAAGAAGAGTTGTATTCCCTTTCTAATGTTCATATATAGGACCGGTGACAGCATGAAATATAGACATTTTAAGTGTGCCAACGCAAGCAATTAGATAAGTCATTGACATAGATAGACGAACAACGAATAGATTAAAACTTATGATACGTAGTTGAGTGAATTGAAGAGATGATACGGCTATTTTGAGGTGGTGTTTTCTTTAAAATCTGTAAATCCAACCCTTACACATCTTTCGTAGGTGAGGCATCTTTCACTATCAGTGATAGGGTTTTAATGATAGCCGACCTGTATTGGGTCGGCTTTTTTTATGCTACTTGCAGCATGCGCACATACTTTTCTTTGTATGCCACTGGCGTCATGCCAGTGATACGCTTGAAAATCTCCCGAAAGGCTTTCGTGTCGTTGTACCCTACCTCAAACATCACCTGAGACACAGTTTTGACGCCCTTTTCCAGTTCGGTCTTGGCGGCTTCTATCTTTACCCGCTGGATGTACTCAAATATAGTGTTGGTCGTAGAGCTTTTAAATCTACGCTCAAAGGTGCGCCGACCAACTCCTATTTCATCACACAAATCCTCTACGCTGATCTTATCTTTGAAATGTGTCTCTATGTACTCCTGCGCTTTCAGCACTTCTTTATCTTCATGCGACTTTTGCCCGGAAAACATCATGAACGGTGACTGGCTGGTGCGATCCACGTCGATCATGTAAGCTTTAGCTGCTGCAATAGCGGCCTCTCTCCCGGCATAGCGCTCAATCAAATAAATAAGGAGATTGGTAAATGCCAGCGCGCCACCACTCGTATATATCCTGTGTGACTCGGAAACGATGCGCTCATCTTCCAGAATCACCTCCGGGAAAAGCTTACGAAAATCCTCCGCTGCTCCCCAGTGCGTAGAGCATCGCTTGCCATTGAGCAGTCCCATGCCCCCAAGGAAAAATGCACCCACACACATGCTCACCAGGTCAGCTCCATTGTGGTATTGCCTTTCTACCCATGGCACCAGGGCAGCATTCTGCTCCATCAGTCCGCGCGGATCACCGAACATCGCAGGGATGATCACCACATCTGTGTGATCTATGTCATCTATCCGGCAATCGGTTTTCACCGTATAAAGGCCTCCTACTACATGGGCTTCCTCAGTCATGCCTACAATCTTTAAATCAAAGACTGGAGATGGCAGGTTTTCATTTACCCAGCTAAAAAGCTGGCGGGTGAGATCTAGGTTGGTGATACTGAACTCCCCATTTGGGACAATTAGTGATACATGTTTCATAAGTTAAAAGTACTGAAAGTGCTTGTCGGGATCAACCCCACAGTTTGCCGTATTTACACTTCACATGCTATAAAAATCACCCCTAGCTTTGACTTATGTAAAAATTATTCCGCTCTCAGTGGGCAACTAAAAAACAAGATTATCACTTATGGAACAAGAACTATGGATCAACTTACCAGTAAAGGATCTGGAAAAAAGCAGAGCATTTTTTAATGAACTGGGCTTTGAGAATCTGAGGGATTCACCCGGTATGATCGGCTTTCGGATTGGTAAAGTACCAGTAATGATGGTACTGGAAGCACAGCTGGAGCAATATACCAGGCACAAGATTTCAGATACATCTAAAGGAAGTGAGTTTCTTATTTCAGTGAGTGCACCAAATCGGGCCTATGTAGATGAGATTACAAGAAAAATAAAAGAAGCAGGAGGAACAGTGTATTCAGAACCTGAGGAAATACAAGGGTGGATGTACGGAATGGCCATGATCGATTTAGATGGCCACCGGTGGAACATTATCTATATGGACTGGGATAAAATGCCAAAGGAATAATTATGAAAAAACAACTATATGTGAACCTTCCGATCAAGGATTTGAAGCGTTCAAAAGACTTTTTCGCTAAGCTGGGCTTCACATTCAATGAGCAATTTTCTGATGAGACATCCACAGCTATGATCGTGGATGAAGGTATCATTTTCATGCTGTTGGAAACGGAGAAGTTTCAATCATTTATTCCTCATAAAAAGGTAGCTGATACTGCGAAATTTTGTGGAGCTATCAATGCCATTCAGATGGCCAGCAAAGAAGATGTGGATGCTATCATCCAAAAGGGGTTGGATGCGGGCGCTAATGAATACAAAGAGGCTCAGGATTATGGATTTATGTATGGTCGGAGCTTTGAGGACCCGGATGGAAACTGCTGGGAATTCTTTTGGATGGACCCTGGTCAGATGCCCGCTTAGTCATTAACGGAAAACTAAATTATACTTAAATGAAAAATAAAATTCTATTCGTAATCTACCTACTTTTTGGGCTGATGTTCATCAACGCAGGCCTTAACAAATTCTTCAATTACATCCCTGTACCTGAAGATTTGCCTGAGTCAGTGATGAAGATGTTTATGGCCATGATGGAGATCACCTGGCTGATGCCTCTGATTGCTACATTTGAGATCATCGGTGGCGTGCTTTTCATCATCCCACGTTTTCGTGCCTTAGGAGCAATGGTTCTTGTACCAATCATGACCGGTATAATCATTCACCAACTTACACTTGGTTTTGGCCTTTTTCCAATACCAGCAGTGATGGCTTTGATCCTGGTGTGGGCGATCATTGAAAATAGAGAGAAGTATTTACCAATGATTAAATAAGCTATCTATGACTAAAATTAATATACAGACCGACTGTAGCAACTCATCGAAAAAAGAGTTTTTGAAGGACTTTAATGTAGCCTTTGCTACAGGAAATGCTGACTTCATCATCAGTCAGGTAAGTGATGATATTAGGTGGATCATGTATGGCGACAAAGAACTGAAGGGCAAGAAGGATTTCGCAAAAGAGATCAACATCATGAAAGACTATGTAGCAGATGAGGTGACCATTCATTCCATAGTGACGCATGGAGCGGAAGCTGCGCTGAATGGGGAGATCAAAATGGGAGGAAAATCCTATGCCTTCTGTGATATGTATCGATTTGTGAGTGCAGGCTCCACCAAAATTAAAGAGCTAAAATCCTATATCATTTCGACCAGCTAGACTAAAGCCGACCCACCTGGGTCGGCTTTTTATCTGATCTTCTTATGTCTAATTTTAAAGGAAAACATGAGAAGGCTGCTCCTAACCCTGACTTGTGCTATCCCATTGATGGCACAGTCTCAACTCCTCTTTCCAGAAAGTTTTGTAGTGATCTTTGACACCACACGCCATTTCAAAGGAACGGTAGCTCCCTCGCTTGAGATCAAAACACAGCGACAGCTTTACGTAGAAATCACCAACAGGGCGGACGTAGCTTTTCGATTTAAGAATCACGGCATCACATTGGCAAACAAGTTCGAGCTTACAAGGGATGGGGATCAGACTATTTTAAGCGGTGGGTTTATCTACGGAAAGTTTAAGACATTTTACGATAATCCCTTTGTGCTTGAGCACTATGTGCAGTATCAGTGGGCAGAAGCCAGAGGACTGGATGAAAAAGTAGCTGTAGGATCAAACCTGAGGTACAAAATCTTCAAATCACAAACAGGGGGAGCGTTCGTTGGGATTGGGCCATTCTTTGAGTTTGAACTGTGGGATTATAGAGGAGTACCGGAGGAAAGGCTCCCGCTTGATCAATCCAGTGTTGACAATAAAGCCTGGAAGCTAAACTGGTACGTAAGTACGAAAAGAAATCTATCTGAAAAAATACGAATGGAGGCCTCTTTGTATTTTCAGGATGATTTTAAGACGCTATTTGAAGAGCCAAGGTGGGCCGGGGCACTCGGTCTCTCGTATTCATTCACAGAAAACATCGCTTTTGCTGTGAACCTTCAGACCATTTATGATTTTGCTCCATTAGTTCCTGTAGACAAGCTATGGTTCAATACTTTCTCTGCGCTGGAGGTGACGTTTTAGGTTGTAAATAAAAAAAGTGACCCATCACTGAGTCACCCTTACTAACCACCAAAAAACACATCTCTATTTTACCCACGGAATTAGCGAGAGCAATTCCTGCTTGTTGTTTCTGCTAATGGGTATTTGTGCTTCATTAACTTCAACATGAGAAGATGAAACTTTTTGAATCTTGTCTATCCTAATAATGTAGGATTTATGAACTCTGTAAAAATCTGCAGATGGGAGGATTTTCTGTAGATTTTTCATCGTGATGTGTACAGTGTGACTTCCCTCCTTACATCTTACTTTCATATAGTCTCCATAGCCTTTTACATATTCAATACTTTTCAGAGATATGCGTTGGATTTGCCTTCCTACATTCAGAAATATGCTCCCATCAAACTGATCTATCTTGTCATTGAAATTTGGTGTTTGTGTTTTTAGCAATTGCATGGCGGTAGTTATTGTGTTTTAATATTTGGTTAGTGGTTCAAAATATCATGAGGGGCCACCTCATCTCCACCGAAATAGTGAATAACATATAGTAATATCCTTTGTTATTAGACGCCTTTATGGCGATTAGAATAGGCTTGTGCCCCAACTATTAGGCTTCTGTAATCTGGAATTTGAAGTCACACATGCCTGCTATGTCCAGGCCTGTTTCCACCATTTCATTTCCATAGTCAGCAGATGAGCAACTCCAAAAAATTTTTATTGCCTTCCCCTCAGCATGTGCTCTATTAAGTCGCTTTATGATTTTGAAAAGATATCCCGCAGATGAGGTATTCATTATTTCCAGCCTAAAATAAATCTTTAGCACCTCATTTCTTTTAAGGTGGAGTTCAATGTCCGCCATCATTTGGCAGTATTTGATCCAGGCATCATCCGTAATGCTCCAACCTGTAACCATTATAAGGTCTAGGGTTTTTAGGTAGCGAACGTTGAATACCTTCAATTCACTTTTTATTAATCTAAGAGGGGAAACTTCCTCATGACAATTATTCGATAAAATCTGTGCAGTCATTTTACTGTGAGTTTAAAAATTTGGAAGATCTATTTTAGAATGATAAAGCCACGGAAGCTTGTAGTGTAGGTCGTAATCCCCTTACTCCAACCCCCATACCTATTATTAGGTGCTTTATTGGTTTGTAATCAGCCAGGACAGATGGTGTAATCACAAAGTTTTCTCCATTTGTTATTCCTGTTCGCACATTAGCTTTTACTAAATATTGCTCTCTGGAAACAATCGGCACGGCGAAGTATATTCCGACAAAATCCTTTTCATACATGTGCGGTAATTCCTCTAAATCTTCTTTGCTCATCATGAATGACTCCATTAAAGATGCCTCCTGAAAGAATGCTCCATACTCCCAATTGAATTTGTTTTCAAAACCAATAGCAGTCCCGGTTTTAAGACTCATATTGGTCTTTTCTACATAGGTTCTCACAACTACTTTTTGAGCAGATACTGTTCCCAGAACTGTGGCAAAAAGAAGAGATAATAATAATTGCTTTTTCATTTTCTTATGTGTTTTTGTTTGTTTGATAATTCAAAAGTCAGAAAAAGCAGCTCTGTATGTGAGAGGGATTTTCGGATTTGAAAAGATTCAGAAAAGTGCGTAGAAAGTTACGTGAGATACGTATAAGGGCTAATACTTAGCTGAATAAGTGTATCACTTAGTGTGAAGTACGAATGCTGAATTGAGGATGATTTTAAAATTTAGTATACACTGGTTTATTGACTAACATCTGCACTATTTCCGTTCTTCCATAACCTTGGCCTTATCAGCCGTCAATCAAGAGGACAAAAAAGGTACTCTTTCTTAGCAGGCAATAAAAAAGCCCGTCTACCAACTGGCGGACAGGCCCTCACCTAATCACTACCTCCGAGTAGAGGCATCACTATTATTATTTATTTATGCCACAGGCATCTTCACCATGACCTTTGTGCCTGCTCCTTTTTGGGAATTGATATCTATTAGACCATTGGATCTTTTTACTCGATGTGTAATGTTCATCAAGCCATTCCCCAACTCATTATTTTCCATATCAAAACCATTGCCATCATCCTCAATAACCATGCTCAATATGCTCCCTTCATGTTGAAGCAAAATGCTCATATTTTTCGCATTGCTATACTTAATTGCATTGTTAACTGTTTCTTGCACTACACGAAACACCTGCCGCTTAACAAACCGGTCTACACTAGACTCATCTATACTGCAATTAAACGTGAGGTTCATTTCCTCTGGTAAGTATGAAGTCAACTTCTCTAATGCGTATCTTAGGGAAATATCATCGATGTGTTTTACAGAAATATTAGTCAGCAATCTCCCCAAATCGTCGATTCCTTCATGAAGTAGATCTGTGCTCTTCCCTAATATCGGAGCACACTGATCACAATTAGCTGCTTTGCTCAGATACATAGACACTGCGTTAAGTTTTTGTCCGAGGTTATCATGCAACTCCCTGGCTATTTCATTTCGGGATTCCTCCTGATGCTCTATTCGTGATCGGCTCTCTTTTGATTGGCGAGTTACATCCAGCACTGTTCCGTAAAACCTATTACCTGAGCTATCTTTATAATCCGGTCGAAATAAAATCTCAAAATATCCCTGATTCTTTTCGTTTATCTGATACCGATGCTCCATACGGTACTCCTTTTTATTTTCAATGCTTTCATAGATACCCTCCAAAAACATAGCTCTGTCTTCGGGTTTAACCAGGCGCACCAATCTTCCGAGAGATATCTGATTGGAGTGAGTACCCAGCATTTTCACCATGTTTACAGAACAAGTTACCAAATCCAGATCCACATCATATTCAAAGCTACCTGACTGGGTCAACTCCTCTGCTTGCTGTAAAATGTGTTGTGACCGTTCCTTTGTGACTATTGCATCATTTCTATCCGTTACATTTTTAGCCTGCCCTAAAATACCCGTAATCTCCCCATCAATCGAAATTGGATTCTTGGTCACTTCAAGCCAGACACGTCGACCCCTATCATCGATATAACATGTATCGAATTGGGATGAAACACCTTTACTGAGAATATTAATATCGTCTTGATAGTACATGTCACTCTGGTCCATCCAGTCGATTTCATCATCCGTCTTTCCGATGATTTCATTTTCACTACGCTCATATAGTTTACTGAATGCCTCATTCACTCGGACATATCGTCTTTCTGCATCTTTTAGAAATAGAGGGTTGTCTAGGCCATCAAACAGGTTGTCAAACATTTGAGAGATTTCCTCTAACTTTCTCATGCACTGATCTGCCTGTCTTTTCCATTTGGTTGTTGATAATGATTTATTCATCACCATAGGGAGCTTCTTTAAGAATGATTTGGTAATAAAATCATCTGCTCCCGCTTCTAAAAGGTCAAACCCTAGCTCTTCAGAAATAGATCCAGACACACAAATCACAGGAATGTTGGAATGCTGTTTAATGTAATTGATGGATCGCAACCCATCATAATTTGTGATGCTATAATCACAGAGAACTATGTCATAATCATTCAAATTTTCTGACTTCAATTGATTCTCCGTATCTATCACTCGTATAGTATAATTGATCTCGGATTTATCTAATAACATTTTTGTTAACTCAACGTCATCAGGATTATCTTCTAATGCTAAAATTCTGATCTCCCTTTCCAATACCTTGTTCATCTTCATGCTAGTTAGTGGTCATTTCGTACTGTTGCGTGGTGGATATTATTAATAGTGTGTGATTTAAGCCAGTCTTTTGCTGGTGCCAGACCCTGAAAGACCATTGCTGGATACTTAATCATATTTAATCGTATGTGCTGTTTTATGAAAATTAAATCGGCCAGATTGTTAACTACATAGGCCTCAACTATACGATATTCATTCAAGAGGTCGCTTTGCCCCCATGTTTTCAGAGCATCAAAACTGAGAACACTTTCTGCATTTGTTAAGTCAATTAAGAATGGAAGCTTTTTATCTCTAAGAAATTGGCTTATCTCCTTCAGGTGCTCCTTTATCATTCTGCTGTCTATCATTGGACACCCTGAAGGTATCATAAATTCCGAATGAAAAATTTGATTTTTTGACACCCAGTGCTTACCCGTTTTCAGTTCAATTTGATTTTTATTAACAGACACAAAACCTTATTTCCAATAGGCGTGCCAGTTATAGGCATTGAGAAATAAAACCACATAACTAACTGATAATCAGTATGATTAAATTTTATTAAGCATAATACTTATTAAAATTTTTCCACGGAAATCCGTGGGTAAAACCGTTAGATATTGAGTGCGTCACGGTATCCCGTGGAGACTACCTTGGGCGTTTTATGCTAAATTTTCGCATTCGATCGCGAAGTGTGCTAGGTTTGATTTTCAACTGTGCAGCTGCACCATCTTCACCTTCTACTTTCCAATCACATTCCTTCAGTACTTTGCGTATGTGATTTTCCATGACAACATCTAGCGAGCTGTTATGCTCCCACGGAACTGCATTAGTATTGTCTATTACCTCTGGCAATTCCAGTTTTCCGCTCGTGGATAAGATAACGGCACGCTCGATCGTATTCTCCAATTCTCGTACATTCCCAGGCCAGGAGTTATTTCGCAGGTAGTCCATTACAGATTTTGGTATTATCTTAATCGGATTGCCATATTTCACTCCATACTTGGATATAAAATGCTCTACCAAAATTGGAATATCATCAGATCTTGAACGCAACGGTGGAATTTCAATGGGGAATACCTTGAGTCTAAAGTAAAGATCCTCACGGAAGCTACCATCCTCCACCGCTTTTTCAAGATCTTTATTGGTGGCGGAAATAATTCTTACGTCTATTTTCTTAGTCTGGGTACTTCCCAATCGTTCTACTTCTCCTTCCTGAAGGACACGAAGAATTTTTACCTGAAGATCCAATGCCATATCACCTATTTCATCTAGAAATATGGTTCCTCCATCAGCAAGCTCGAACTTACCTGGCTTTTCGCCCAAGGCACCAGTAAAAGCCCCTTTCTGATAACCAAAAAGCTCGCTTTCGATCAAATCTTTTGGAATGGCTGCTGTATTCACCTTAATCATTGGTTTTTCCAATCGCTTACTCACATTGTGAATAGCGCGTGCGATCAGTTCTTTACCTGTACCTGTCTCTCCTGTAATCAAGACCGTCGCATCTGTTTTAGCTACCTGTTCTACTTTTTTGAGTACGCCCCTGAACTCCTTGCTCTTAAAGACCATATTTTCAAAATCATTAGCCTGCTTGATTTCTTCTTTCAGGTAAATATTTTCCTGCTCCAGTTGAGCTTTCAATTTATTTACCTGCTGATAAGCTTCTTCTAGCCTTTTCTGACCTAAGTAAGTTTCAGTGATATCTTTAGCCACCATCAAAATGTGCGTAACAAGATTATTCTGAATAACCGGCACTAATTCAACAGTGGTCACAAGGAGTCCCTTTTCGTTTTCGATCAATTGTTGATATGAAATCGGGGTTCTTTTACTTTTTATTTGATCAAATGTCAGTAACCTTTCTTTTACTTTTCCCCCAGGTAGTTGGAGTAAATCGCGATACACTTCTTTCATAGTGATCCCAATAACTTCCTCTTTCGAACGATTAATATTAAAAAAGTCAAAAAGCTTGAAATTGCTCTCATTTATTTCTTCTAATACATATTCTTCCTCGTCACATCGGATCAGTAGAATAAAGTCATTGGTATTTTCATAAATAAGAGAAAGCTTTCTTTCCCGTTCTTCAATTTCTTGTTTGGCTTGTTTTTCCGCGGTAATATCCGTTGCTTGAACCAAGATATTCTCCAATTCACCACCGCTATTCTTGATTACACTGTAAGCTGCCATGGCCCAATGTATTTGTCTATTGGAACCATAAAATGGATCCTCCACAATAAGTGTTTCACCCATTTTTTTTGCAAAAAGTACCTGACTCTTAATCTTCTCCTGCCACTCTTTATTACCAGACCAGCTAGGTGATTCCCAAAAATATTTTCCTAAATAATCCTCTTTTTTCAACCCCTGAACTTTCAAAGGAAGATCATTTATATGAATGACCTTACCATCCAAATCCAATACCGCAGTAAATTGAAACTGCTGATTAAATACATTTCGGTATCGTTTCTCACTTTCCTCTAATTGTCTTTTGACGAGCATCTGCGAAGTGATATCCAAAATCACAGAATCCCATATCACACTGCCATCTTCTAATTTTTTAGGCTGCCCTGTTCCTTGTACCCACCCTATACTTCCATTAACTAAATGAACTCTCCACTCAGCATACCACCTTGTCATATTTACATATGACTCCTGAATGGATTGTTTAACCGTCTCTAAATCTTCCTGATGAAATTTTGACCATACAATGTTAATATCCGCAATAGCGTCCTCAACCTCTACTCCTATAAGATCACGAACACCATCACTTACAAATACGAGCTCCTCTGTGAAGTCTGAATTTAATTTATAGCGCAAAACAACACCTGGCAAATTATCCGAGATAGCTTTTAAACGCTCAGATATCGCCCGCTGTTTGTGTTCGCTTTCCTTCCAAGCTGTAATATCCCTTCCTACACTTTGATACTCGATAGTCATTCCTTCATTATCAAAGTAGGCACGATCAGACCACTCTTGCCATGCTTTTTCACCATTTGGTAATTGATTTTGAATCGTGTAGATCCTTACAGGATTTTCAGGTGTAAGGCTTTCTATATCCTTGATGAATTTTTCTTTAAAGGTCTTTTCTAAAAGAGGAAAAAAGCTTTCATCTATTGCAGTTTGAGGCTCCAAATTAAAAGTTTCGCAATAGGCTCTGTTTACAAATGTGCGATACCCCCCTGGCCTCCACCTAACAATCATTTCTTTTTGATCCTGAACGATGGAGTCGAGGAGCTCCTCATTTTTTCTTACTTTTTCTTCTGAAATTCTTCGAGCTGTGATATCCTGAACTGTTCCAACCAATCGTGTGGCTTCTCCATTTTTGTTTCGAAAAACCTTTCCGTAACCTAAGACATACTTGATGGAATCATTTACTACAATTTTATATTCCAGGTTAACATCATCCAGTCCATTTTTTTGTAATACCTTCTCATAACGTTCATTAACTAAATCCAAATCTTCTTGATGGATTCTGCTAAAAAAAGTTTCAAGCAAGTTTTCAGTTTGATTTTCATCTATACCAAATATTGACCGAAATCTATGATCAAATACCGATCTGTCTTCAGTAGGATAATTCTCGAAGGTGCCAATACCAGCAGAATCTAGCACCAAATCCAAAAAATTTTCGGTTTCTCTTAGCTCTGTAATATCCTGAGTAGTACCAAGCATACGAATCACCTCCCCTTTGTCATCCCGAATCATTCGGCTATGTGCCAATAGGTGCTTTACCCTTCCATCTGTAACTACTCGGTACTCAATACGATGGTGATTTGGGCCACCAGGCATAAGAGATTTCTCAAATTCTTTCCCAACCCGTTCCTTATCATCAGAATGTATGATGCTGAAGAAATGATCATTTAAGTCGATCTTGGAATTGGGATCAAGTTCAAATATTCCGTATAATCTCTTATCCCAGGTTAACTGATTCACTTGCGGAAACCAGTCAAAGGTCCCAATCTTAGCTGACTCCAAGGTTAAAATGAGTCGTCCCTCACTAGCTCTCCTTGCGATGCGGCTATTATCGTCTTTGTGAATGATTGTCCCTCGAACTAGATTACGATTGTATGGGGGAAATCTAATTAGTCTAACCTCACATGGAATTTCGTTCCCATTTTTATCGATGTGAATCCAATCAAAAGAGGGGTTATCCCCTGCTAGGGCCTCTTGAATAAGTTGTCTGCTATAAGCTTCAGCATCGCGACCAAATATATTTGTAGGGCTTAGTTTTGATGGACTTGTTTTTAATAACTCCTCCCTAGGCATACTGAATAAATCAAGTGCAAGATCATTGCAATCAACAAAATGACCTGCATCCATGTCCATGATCACGACAGGGTTACTAATACTATGTATGATTTGTTGGTGATCCATACTCACAGTCCCATATGATCCGGGACTTTAATATTTTAATAAAATTTTTCTCTCATTCACTTAAACCAAATTGCGTTCAACCGCATACATGACAAGACCCGCCACATTCTTGCATCCAGTCTTTTCCAGCAAATTCCTTTTGTGTGTTTCTACCGTTCTAATACTTATAAACAGTTTATCAGCAATTTCCTGATTGGTATATTCATTAGCAATGTGTACCAGTACTTCTTTCTCCCTATCTGACAGTTCCATTTCCAAGGTGAGACGTTCCTTTGGCTTTCTTCCAGCAATATTTCCAATAATTGTCTTGTAAACCTCATCAGAGTAATGATCCTGACCATCCAACACCTTTTTGATGGCAGATACCAGCTCCGCCTTGTCCGATTTTTTCAGAACATATCCATTGGCTCCATAGGCTATCATCTTATTGATATAGCCAGCCTCATTATACATGGATAGCACCAGTACTTTCTGATCGGGATAATTTTCCTTTACGCTCTTCATAAACTCAAGCCCGTCCATTTTAGGCATATTGATGTCTGTGAGAATAATATCGTATTCGTTTTCCTTAAGTAACTCTAGTGCCTCAAGCCCATTTTCAGCCTCATCTTTGATGACAAACTCCTCATCGCCTTCAAAATAGAATCGGATACCATCCCTTATGATTTGATGATCATCTACTAATAATAGTGTTCGCATTTTCTTACTTTTCTCTTTTTAGCAGACAGGCATCTTTACGGTTACCCGAGTGCCATGCCCTTTTTGTGAATTAATGTTAACTAGCCCATTGCTGCGTTTTACGCGGTGAGTAATATTTTGAAGGCCATTGCCATTGATCACCTTTTCAACTTCAAAACCTTTACCATCATCATTTATCTCTAGTGTGAGGATTCCACCACCTTGTCGAAGGTTCATCAATACTTCTGATGCCTCACTGTACTTAACAATATTATTGAGTGCCTCTTGAATGACACGATAGATTTGTGATTTCACAAATGATGACAATTCACCTTCTACGATTTCATAATTCTTGTTCACCTTGATAGTTGAAGGCATATAGCTCACCAGTTTGTCAATGGCATAATTCAAACTATGCTCTTCTATCTGTTTAACTGAAATGTTATTGATGAGATAGCTCAGATCATCGATCGTTTCGTGAGTGAGATTTTTCACCTTTTTCAAATCCATATTTTCAGGTATGTCATCAGATATTTTGCTAATAAACATGGAGATGCCATTAATTTTTTGTCCCAAATTATCATGTAACTCACGAGCTAACTCCTTTCTGTCATTCTCCTGCTTGTTCATGAGATATATTTGATTCTCATGCTCAGCCGTTACGTCTACAAGAGTGCCATAAAATCTTTTCGCCTTACTGTCTTTATAATCCGGTCTCAACACAATCTTGAAATAACCGATTACCGATTTATCCTTTGGGTTGATAAAGAACCGATGTTCGTTGTTATATTCCTCATAGTTTTCTATGGCTCTATTGATACCTTCATTGAAAATGGTACGATCTTCTTCCTTGATTAATTGAGTGAATTTTCGAAACGAGATAGAATCTCCTGTTATCTGGAGTTTTAAAATATGCTTGAAATGTGAACTACAGCTAATTAGATCCAAATCGGAATCATACTCAAAACTTCCTGATTTTGTTAGTTTCTCGGCTTGACTCAGAATGGATTTGGATTTGATGACATCCTCCAAAAGAAGTTTTTTTGAAGTGATATCCCGACATTTACCTACTATACCGGTAACTGTATCATCACTGACAAGAGGGTGTTTGGTTACCTCCAGTGTCTTCAAAACTCCATTGTGATTGTACTCTACTTCATAGGTAAGCGAACTATTGGAAAGCCTTACATAATCATCTTTTTCCAAGGCTTCATTGGCTATATCTTCGGGGAAGATATCCAACTCTCTGCATCCAATTATCTCAGCTTCATGCAATTTTAAAAACTCACAGAAAGGACGATTTACTTTGACGTATTTTCCACCTCCGTCCTTCAAAAAAATCATATCCTCGAAGCTGTCAAATATTGAATCAAGAATTAGATTTTTTTCTACTAATTCCATTTGGAAGCGCCTTTTTTCATGCGCAATGGATGCTTCATGAAGTACACGTTCCATAACAATAGGTGCTTTCTTCAAATTTGATTTTAAAACAAAATCATTAGCACCCGCGCGCAACAAATCTGCAGCCAATTCTTCTCCTACTGTACCTGAAATAAGTATAATAGGTAAAATGGGCATGTTAGCTCTAACATACTTAATAGCAGACAAGCCATCATAGCCCCTAAGATTATAGTCGGTTACGACAATATCATATTTAGATAAGTCTACTTCTTGGAATGCTTCCATTGTACTTACATCGTCAATTTCAACATTCAGACCAGATTTCCTAAGAGCCATCTTCAATAACTCCACATCGTCATCATTGTCTTCCAGATGAAGTACTCTAACCTTTTCTTTCCATATAGTCATGTTAATTCCCTTTAATACTCTTCTCCTTTATCTTACTCCTCAGGAATTTGGTTAATCAATACCCAATACATGCTAATTTCCTTAGTCACCTCCATGAAATTGGAAAAATTTATAGGTTTCACTACGTAGCTGTTCGCTCCCAGCTCATAGCACCTATCTAAATCTCTATTTTCCTTAGAGGAAGTCATCACAACCACAGGAATCCTACATAGATTCTCATCCTTCTTTATCCTTTCTAAAACTTCAATTCCACTCAGCTTAGGAAGCTTTAGATCTAACAAAATCAATTTTGGCTTAATAGAAGTATCCCGGTCTTCATACTTACCTTTTCCTTGCAAATAATTAAGAGCTTCTTCACCGTCTTGAAGCCAAACAATTTCGTTAACAAAATTTGAGCTTTTCAACGACCGCATCGTTAACTCAGCATCATCGAAACTATCTTCTACTAAAACTATCTGCACGTCGTTAGTAAGTGACATAGCTATTCTTTTTTAAATCTTAAATAAAAGGTAGCACCTTCTCCTTCAGTTGAATCTGCCCAAATCTCTCCCTCATGAGCTTTCATGATTTTGTCACAAAGAGATAAGCCTACCCCTGTGCCTTCAAATTCAGACTCGCTATGCAACCGTTGGAATACATTGAACAATTTGTCATAGTACAACATATTGAATCCGACACCATTATCTTTAATATAAATTACAACAGAATCATCTTCATTCATAGCAGAAATGATTATTTCTGGATTTTTATTTTTTGAGCTATACTTTATTGCATTGGAGATCAAGTTTGAAAGCACCTGACCCAACATCTCCTGATCTCCCGTAATAATTGGCAAACCATGAATTATAATTCGCTCTTTCTCCATTGGAAAAAGGTCATTAATTAGCTTTTTAATTAGCAAGTTGAGATCCACTTCCTTATAATTTACCTTCTTCCTATTCATCCGACTAAACTCTAACAAATCATCAATCAAAGCTCCCATTTTTTTGCTGTTGGCTGAAATTCTTGAAAGGTAGTTTTGTGCATCTTTAGGGATAGTTGATGAATAATCCTCAATAAGTGCTTCTGAGTATCCATTGATCGCTCTTAGTGGTGCTCTCAAATCATGAGAGACGGAGTATGAGAAAGCTTCCAATTCTTCATTAGCTATCTGTAATGCTTTCGTTCGCTCTTCAACACGGGCTTTCAATGATTCATTAAGCTCTTTTACTTCATTTTCCCATTCAATCTCTCGTGTAATATCCCAGTTTACACCAATCATTCTAACAGGATCACCTTTTTTGTTGCGGATGACTTCTCCTAGTGCTTTGATGTACCTTACTTTTCCATCTCCTTTTATTACCCTGAAATGAGTATCTAACTTTTTATTGTTATCAAAACAATCTTGGACTTCTTGACTAGATCGCTCTCTGTCTTCAGGGTGCAATCCATTTTTCCACGTTTCATAGGTATTTTCAAATTCACTTTCTTCCACTCCATAAATCTCATACATTTCAGAATCCCAAGTGAGCTTATTGTTTATGATATCCCAATCCCAAACGCCCAAATTTGCCGCAAGTTTTGCCATACTGAATCGTTGATTGAGCAGTTCTAGCCGATTAGTATTTTCATTAATCTTTATCTCCGCTTTTACCTTATCATCCACATCCTGAAAGAGACCTTGGAGTTTGACTACTTGGTCGTTTCTAAAAACGGCTCTACCAATAGCTCGTGTCCATTTAACATTCCCTTTAGCAGTAATAATCTTCAATTCCAGATCCCAAGGTTGATTTTTTGCTATCCCATTTTCTACGGCCTTATTAATTATTTCTCTATGATCTGGATGGTAATAGTTAATTCCATCCTCAAGTGATATCACTTTAGATGGTTCTTCTTCATGAATTCTATAAACGGTATCACTCCAATAGCATTTGCCTTCTAAAACATCAACTTCCCAGGTTCCGATTTTTGCCAGCGACGAAATCTCGACAAACGTTTTATTCATTGCTTTCATTTTCTGCTCGGCTTCTTTTTCTTTAATCCTAATCAATTCAGATTCCGTGATATCCTCAATTAGGGCAAGAGCATATTCTTTTTCGGTACCCTCATCAACCAAGGTCACGTTTAGCTTCACATATTTAATTTCACCAGATTTTGTGATATATCGTTTGTCGATCGTATAGCTATCAATTTCATTATTTAATAGCTTCTGATACCGTGTCATATCTTTATCCACATCCTCGGGATGGGTAAATTCAACAAAGCTCATACTGGTGAGTTCGTCTTCTGAATAACCAAGCAGTTCACAGAATTGGGAATTAACAAGAAATGGAATCCCCTCATCACCTACTAATGCAATTGCAAATTGTGCCTTATTAAAAATATTGGTGAATTTTCTCTCGCTTTCTTTTAGTTTTTTCTGTATTAGTACCTCTTCATTTATCACCTCAGTAAACATGATTATGCCCCCTACAGTATCATCAGAATTATACCAGGGTTCCAGTTTCCATCTTAAGTAGGTGATATCATCTCCATTTTGGAATGAGTCAAAATCATTCTTTAATTTTTCTCCAGAAAGCGCTCTCTTATGGTAATCCAGCCACAGAGGCATTTCTAAAATCTGTGGGAAAACCTCATAGTGTGATTTTCCAATAATTTCCTGCTCTTCAATCCCATAATCTTTATACCACCCCTTATTCGCCATGATATATCGCATCTCTGTATCAACCATTGCGATAGCTCCAGGGGAAAACTTTACAAAAAGTTCAAACTGATTTTGCAATCTTTTCTTTTCATCAATCTCAGCTTGAAGGATTTCAGGACTCTTAAATTTCAGTGCCTTAGGAATAATAAATCCCAACACAATAGCTGTTGTAAGTGAAATAGCACCGGTAAGTAGCTTAACGAAACCACTGAGCCTGTACATAGGCTCCCAAAAAAGTACTACATCTATAAGGTGCGTAAATCCGCATAAAAGAATGAATGCAGCAAATAACACGACTAACCTTCTCGCTTTCCCCAAGTTACGCTTCCTTATATACAAAAAAAGGATAATGGGTATTGAGAGATACGCAATAAAAATGGAAAAATCAGCAGATATATACATCCAGCCCTCCACCGAAGACCAGTTTCCACAGGTCCATCTTGCCGGCCAGTTTTCTGTACTTAGCAATGCTCCAAAATAAGCTGAAAGTGAAAAATCAAGCGATTGATAATTGGAAGAACATTGGGAAACACTTTTTACTGAGTGATCATATGCATCAGCTATCTGTCCTGAATTAGCAAATTCTTGATCCGGATTAGAGGCTTCTAGTACATCTAATAACGCACAAGATGTTAAAAGGGTAAGAAAAATTACTATTTTCATTATAACAGGTGATAAGTCACACAAACTTAGATTCAGGATTAAAGATTGGTTCAATTAATCGCTGGCACGCAGTATTGTCTCGGCAGATAATACACTTTTCTCGGTGAAGGAAATAAACAACTGCAATAAACTAAAAATAGCCTATTGTCTCCATAATTGCATATACCTAAACAAGTATAAGCAAAACTATTAGAATTGCTTTTTCAAAGAAATATCCGGTATGCCTACAAGCTCAAAAGTGATAGAAGCAAGAATAACTTTCCTTTCAGATTTATCAATCGACTAGTTACTTCTTTGAAGATATCGTTTTTTGGATTCAATCTTTTCCATCAGGTTCTTTAGGAATTGTAATGGCATTTCCATCCCTCACAGCACGATAGTGAGGTGACATGATCTCTACACCAGCCGCATTGAACTTATCTTGAATATTGGCGTGAAGTTCAGAATAAATTTTAGGCATTTTCTCAGGAGTGTCGGTATAGGCGTTGAGCTGATAGGCCACATACCAATCGTCAAGGCTCGTCTGGAGTACAAAAGGTTCCCTGCTTATATTCACTCCTTCTGTAGCCACTGCTGCTTCAATTAGCAACTCATGTACCTGACGCCAGGGAACATCATAACCAATCGTCACAGATGTATGAAGGATCAAGCCCAGCTCTTTGCTACTTGAAGTATAGTTCACAGTATGCCCACTTAGGATAGATGCATTAGGAACAGTGATATCTTCATTTTTGGTAGTCCGTACTCTGGTTACCAAAAGGGTTTTTTCCACTACCTGTCCTGTTACCTCTCCTATTTTCACACGATCGCCCAGGCGAAATGGTCTCATATAGGTGATTACCAATCCCGCTACTGCATTAGCGATTGCTGAGGATGATCCCAGTGAAAAAAGGATACCCAGAAATACTGAAACACCTTTGAAAATATCAGAATCAGATCCTGGTAAATAATCCCATATCACAATGAACATGAACGCATATACCAGAAACTTAACGATGTTGTAAGTAGGCATGGCCCAATCCTCGTGGAAACCTGTGATTTTCAGCCTGCTGGTCTCAATCTCATGTGAAATGAACTTAAGAAAACGCACAAGGTATTTAGTGATCACATAAATCACCGCAATAGTGAATGCATTCGGAAGGTAATTCCAGAAAGATAGGAATATGCTCTGCGCTGGACTTAAAATCCAGCCCATGAGTGTTTCCGCCCAATTCTTAGTGAAAGGGAAGAGCCCAAAAATAATTGGCAGACAGAAGTAAAGAACAATAGCAAAGAAGGCCCATTTAAGCACCCCAACCACTCGCACACTAACATCTAATTGTCTTTCAGGAGGTAGAAATTCATAATTACCAACCTTAATTCCGGTAAAGTACTTTTTCTTATTCATGACCATCCAACCCTGAATGCCTGTGAACAGCCTGTTTAAGAAATAGATAATTAGAACAGCAATACCTAGAATCAAAAACACAAGTCCGATACGAGCGGCAATATTTCTGATATTGCTTCGATTACGATCAGATATCACAAAGTTTGAAATCTGCTCACGATAAATTTTAGCAAGGGATTCTTTGGATTCTCCATCAACCCAAAGTGCATCCCAATCTGAAATACTGGTGACGATCAAGTTTTGATACATTAAATCAACCGTTCCCTCATGCGGTTCCACATACAAAGAGTCTGGAAAGAAATAATCATCTCGCACCAGCAACTCTATCTTTTCAGTAACATTCGCCGCACGATCTTCTGCCATTACCGGCCCGAGTTTCGTAAAGATTGTAAACAATGAATCTCCTCTTGGAGCTACCACATACCCTTTATAACTTTCTTTTAACTTAAGTATGCGATTTTTTTGCTCCGAATTTCTTATCGAATCGCGAAGTTCTATTTCTCTGATCTGCTCTTTTAAGGTAGCCTGATTCACCTGCCCACTTTCCTGCAAAAGCTGAATGCGACGCATCAGATCTACCCTAGCCAGCGAGTCTTGCTTTCTTTTTTGCTTGTTTTGTAAAATCAGGCGCTCATATGTCTCAAGCTGCTGACTCAAGCTATTCAACCTCCGCTGAACACTATCAGATTTTAAACTGTCTGCATTGGTTTGAGCGTGGGAAGACCCTGCGAAAATGCAGATGGTAACGACGAGGAATAATTTATTCATTGCAATAATTTGCGCTATCAACGCTGAATTTAATGAAAGGTTGGGATTGAATTTACAATAAAAAAAGCACAAAAAAAGAGACCCTGAAATAAGGTCTCTTTTGTACTAATTCTTTTTTGTATTCTATCCGATTTCTACCAGCTGAATATCGAAAATCAGATCCTTTCCAGCCAAATCATGGTTAGCATCTACTGTGATCGCATCATCGGTAACAGCCGTAACACTCACATATGTCTGATGTCCCAAATCATTTGTAGCCACAAGCTTCTGACCTACCTCAGGTTTCATATCTGCAGGCAGCTGATCTTTCGGAACCTCCTGAATCAATTCTTCTCTTCGCTCACCATATGCCTCAGCAGATGGAATCTCCACTGTCTTTTTCTCGTCGATCGCCATCCCATTTACAGCCTCATCGAATCCCTTAATCATTTGTCCTCCTCCAACTGTAAACTCTAGGGGCTCACGTCCTTCAGAAGAATCAAAAACTTCTCCTGTAGTAAGCTTTCCTGTATAATGCACTTTTACCTTGTCGTTAGCTTTAGCCTTCATCATTTTTCTTTTCTTGTGAAATAATTGACGCAAAGGTACAAAAAATATGAAGGGTGATTTTTAGGAGGATATATTTATATGTAACTACATATAATGTAATTACGTACATTTAGCATCAGTGATATAAAAGCAAAAAAAATGAAAACTATAACACATAGATCAGATACTCGGGGAAAAGCAAATTTTGGCTGGCTCAACAGCCGTCATACATTCAGCTTTGGTCACTATTTTGATCCGGAAAGAATCCAGTTTGGAGCGCTCCGAGTACTTAATGATGATATTGTGGTAGGTGGTGCCGGATTTCCTACGCATCCCCACAATAACATGGAAATTGTTTCCATTCCTCTGGAAGGGGCTCTTGCCCACAAGGATAGCACCGGAACTGAAAAAATCATTGCTACGGGTGAAGTGCAAATAATGAGTGCGGGGAGTGGATTGTCCCACTCCGAATACAATGCAAGCAAAACTGAGGAGGTAAACTTCCTTCAGGTATGGGTTCTTCCGAAAGAACGTGACATAAATCCACGATATGAACAGAAACTTTTTGATGAAAATGCTCGAAAGAATAAGATTCAGGTGGTAGTTGCTCCGGATAATAAGAATGCACTATGGATCAATCAGGATGCCTGGTTTTCACTAACTGACCTGGATAGAAACACATCTATCACCTACGATTTTCATAAATCCGGAAACGGTGTTTACCTATTCGTAATTGATGGGAATGTGTCTGTTGCAGGTGAGCTTCTAAAGAAACGAGACGCATTAGGCATATCTGACACCTCAAAACTGGAAGTGTCCGCGAGTACCAATGCCAGGTTATTGTTCATTGAAGTGCCTATGATTTAATATGACGCATATGAACGAATACAAAATACCAGGTGGGACACGTATTGGTCATGTTCACCTGAAAGTCTCCGACTTGAAGCGGTCACTGGAATTCTATTGCGATCTATTGGGCTTTGAACTCATGACCACCTATGGTGAGGATGCAGCATTTATTTCAGCTGGTGGATATCACCACCACATTGGTTTAAATACATGGATGAGTAAAGGCGGAAGTCCGTCTCCACGAGAGGCTACCGGATTATTTCACACCGCTATTCTTTTACCAACCAGAAAGGATTTAGCTCTGCTTTATATGAGATTGAGAGAAGCAAAATATCCACTATCCGGTGCTTCAGATCATGGAGTATCGGAAGCCATTTACCTTAATGATCCAGATGAAAATGGAGTTGAACTTTATTGGGACAGACCAAGGGAAGAATGGCCTAAAAAAGAGGACGGCTCATTGGATATGTATACCAGGCCTCTAAACATGGAGAATTTGCTGGGTGAGCTGAAATAAAAAAAGGCTCACTATTGACGTGAGCCTTTTTTTTTAAGATTCTAACACCTTTTTAACTACCCTCCTCCGTCAATGGGAGTGGGAATTTTGTGAAAATAATTTGCTGAGCTGGAATAACATTTCCATCAGAATCTGTTGTGGTAATATTATCCAGAGTAATATAAGTCTCATTCAAATTATCTGTTCTTCTCAAGTCCACCATTCGATGACCCTCTGCCCAAAGTGAATATCTTCTTTCGACAAGAACATCCTCAACGGTCACTGTCCCCGCTAATGGAGTAAGACCTGCCGCATCTCTAACAGCGTTAATTCCAGCAAGAGCTTCTGTATTATCAAATCCAATATTAGCCTCTGCATAAATCAGTGCCAGCTCTTCATTTCTAATAATGTCAATTGGGCTAATTGCACTTTCATAAAGATTGGTTTCATAATTTACAGTGATACCTGAACCTGTAAAGGGTTCAGCTCTCTCCGTTACCTTATTTAACCTTAGATCGTTTGGATCTTGTGCTTCATCTACCCATGTATCAGATGCGAAAATTTGATCACCATTCTGTCCAGAAGGTTTAAATATGTCATTCAATTGATCGCCTGGGCTTGTGCTAAAAGCCATTTTTGGGCCTACGCTCAAATCTCCGTCTATATCAAAAAACGACGCAGTAAGTGCAGCTCTAGCAGCGGCCATATCGCCAGCATATAATGCTGCCCTAGCTGCAAGAGCTCTATTAAATTCAGAAAAAGTCGCGGGTGTATCAAACCCTGCAAAACCACTTGATAGTGAGAAGGCAAATTCTGCCCCTGATAGACTAGCAAGTCCGTCATCCAATAGGTCTCTCACTTCCTGCAATACAGTATTGGGATTTGTCACTAGCGGTCCAGGATTATCAGGATCAGACACATCCAATCTTACCCCACTATCATAGTAAGCGCCCCACAGCACTAAAAGCTGATGCGCCATAATAGTTTGTGCAAAGCCTCGATATCCAGCCTTTTCTGCATTCGTAACATCTGCTTCTGCAACATCCAATGCTTCTAACAGAATATTGCAGTTTTTAATTACTCTATATCGACTTGTCCAATTAGCAGTCGTATAAAAAACACTTTGGCTAAGAGTACCTTTTGTTCCAATAAGATCAGTTCTATTTCTAGGATCCGCATCAAATAGGTATAGCTCACGTGTTATTGTTCCAACGGCAGTCACAAATATTGAATGATTTGTTCGCATTCCTGCAACCGCACCAGCTGTTAAGTTATTTAGCTGAGCTTTTGATGCGCTTTCAAGAATATCATCCAAAGCAGGTGCATTTGGATTTATTTGCTCATCTATTTCACAGCTAAATGCCACAAAAGCAGCAATTATTGTTATTAATATTTTTTTCATTTCAGTAGTTATTAAAAGTTAACATTGAGATGGAAGAAAATTTGCCTGTTGTTTGGGTATGGCCCAACATCCAAACCTGTTCCCAAAGCGTTGGTACCATTAGTTGAAACTTCTGGATCATAACCCAGATAGTCAGTCTTGGTCCAAAGATTTCTTCCTGACGCACCAATTTTCACACCTTCAATCGTCCCATTGAACACATTCAACACATTTTTAGGTATTGTATAATATAGTGCAACCTCTCTCAACCTCCAGTACCCTGCTGGCTGAATCCATGTGCTGGCATACTGAGATCCTCTTTGATCGATGATTGGGTTGGTTCCTCCATCATCAAATAATAAATCTGATAAGTTCAGGTTTTCGCTTCCTTTTTTCCAGTGAAGCAAGAATGAAAAATCAAAGTTTTTCATAAAGTTCACTGTGTTATAAAATGACATCTGGAAATCAGGAGCTGTGTTTCCTACCTCAACAGGAGTACCATCTACATCTTGATATATACCAGTTACCGATCCTCCCGGCTCTATATAAAAAGTTCCCAATGATGTACCAAAACCATTGTTAGGAGCGGCAAATGGAGGAACTCCTAAACGAGTATATGTTGCTTCATTTCTCCACCAGTTAATTGTAGAATTCCATGTAATGTTCTCATTACTTACTGGACGAGCATTTAAAGCAATCTCCATTCCTTTATTCTCAAGATCTGCATCGTTGAGTACCTGTGTGCTAAATCCTACTGAAGAAGGTAACCCTCTATCGAATAGCAAGTTTTTCACTTTTCTATTGTAGGCTGTGAATTCAAGTCCAACAATTCCATCGAACAAGCCTACATCAAAACCGAATTCCAGCTCTTGTGAAGTTTCCGGTTCCAAACCCGGAGTTCCACGTTGCTGATCGATAATACTACCTCCTATTCCTCCTGAGCTATTTCTATCAAATGTTGTAAATAAGGCTCCATATGTAGCACTAGATCCTGTTTCTCCATATGCCGCTCTTACTTTCAACTGATTGATTTGGTCTACACTCCAGAAATCAAAATTGTGAATGTTCGCTGCAAGTGACCCTTTAAAGAAGGAATAATACTTGTTTGGGTCTCCGTTAAGACTTGACTTATCCATTCTGATACCTACGGTACCAATTAGTTGATCATTATAATTGGCTTGTTCCTGAAAAACAAAACCGAATTCCTCCTCATTTTCAAAAGTCTGAACTATATCATAAGCTGTTGCTTGAGTCAGACTTGTTTGTCCCTGAATTAATTGGGTAGCCTGATTGTAAACAAACTCTCTTTTAAAATTAAGGTAGGATATACCAGCACTGGTACTAAGTGAGATGTCACCTAAGAAGATATCATGAACCAGAAAAGCAGTATAGTTAAGGTTGGTAAAGTTATTCTTACCAACTCCTATATAACCATTTTGCTTTCCTCTTTGAGCTTGATGGTATTCCGGTACATAAACGTAAGTTTCATTGGTGAAATGGTCTAAACCACCTTGCCATTTAAACTTCAATACTTGATCATCCTTTTTAATAAGGTCTGCGTCAAACGCAAGTGACTGAAGTACTCGATTTACCTTATCATCATTTTTAGCTTGATCTCTAACAAGGATCATATTTCCTGAGGCTGATGGGTTATCAGGATAATTTCCATTTGCATCAGGGAATAAGTTGTACCATGGACGTGTATAGGCCAAATTATAAATCACTGCCAATCCACCCTCGTTTTCATTACCAGTAAATCCTCTTTGTGTCTCTGAACGAATAAAAGATGATGAACTTGCAATTTTTACTCGATCACTGATTTTATGATCAATGTTGGTTCTGATATTATACCTCTGGAAACCAGTGTTTTTCATAATGCCTTCTTCATCTCTGATTGATCCCCCAATAAAAAATGAGGTTTTATCACTTCCACCTCGAGCTGAAAAATTTGTGTTTGTGATAAGGCCGGTTTCACCAAACAACTCCTTCTCATAATCAACCACCTCACCTGCATTAAATGCAGCTACTTCCGCATCACCAAAAGTTGATGCAACATTAGTTGCATTCCAATCTCTAAGTCCTTTCAACCTTACCGCTTTGCTAAAGCCAACATCCTGAGATAGGCTGAACTGAGTTCTACCCTGACTACCCCTCTTAGTGGTAATAATGATTACACCGGCATTAGCTCGGGTACCATAAATAGCAGCTGCAGAAGCACCTTTTAGAACTTCAATGTTTTGAATATCATTTGGATCCAAATCAGCTAAGCGGTTTGATGCTTGCTCTTCATTAGGCCTGTTAGCGCCGGAAGCAAACCTTAAACCTGAAGGCACTTCCGCATTGCTCATATAGATACCATCTATTATCACTAATGGCTGGTTATTCCCCTTAATTGAAGATATACCTCTAAGTCTCATTGCAATTCCTCCCCCGGGGGCTCCAGAAATGGAGGTAAGATTCACACCAGTAAGCTTACCATAAAGAGCTCCATCAACAGTCCCCTGATTGGTCATCCCTGTTAGTTGCTCAGAAGAAACTGTACTGACCGAATTAGCCAAATTCGAACGTTTCACTGAAGTGGCCAGACCTGTCACTACCACCTCATCTAGATTAGTCACATCCGTCTTCATAGAAACGTCTCCAGCACTCGAAGCGTCTATCTCCTGACTTGCATATCCTATTGATGAGAAGACCAATGTTGCACCTGAAGGTACTGACAGTTCGTATTCTCCGTTGATTCCTGTAATAGTTCCGTTTGTAGTCCCTTTTACTAATACAGTCACACCCGGTAACGGCTCTCCGTTAGAGGCATCCGTAACCGTTCCATTGACCCTTACATCCTGGGCCATCAAAAAACTAATGGGTAGCATTAACGCCAAAACCATCAGTTTTCTTTTTAAGTAGTTTTTCATCATAGTAGAGTTTTTAACTTAAAAATTGATTTAACATTCCATTAAAAATCACGAAATATCAGATGAATACCAAAAAAACATCGAGGAATAAAATTGTTAATGCAACTTCCAATTGAAAACCAATACACTCTCAGTATTATATTCTGAATATTTTCATTCAGCATTAACCTCTAGTATGATCTTCCCCTTCACATTCCGATTCTCAACTTTTTCTAAGGCATTTCTAGCCTCATGCAAAGGGATAATTTCATCAATAAATGGACATACTTTTTTTGTGGCTAGCATCCCTAACAACTCCTGAATATTTTTCTTATTCTCTTCCGGAAAATTCCTAAAAAAGTTACCCCAGAAAACACCTGTTATAGAAGCACTTTTGAGCAGAGGAAGGTTGAGAGGGATCGCTGGCACATGCCCCGCAGCAAATCCTACAACCAAGTATCTTCCCATCGGAGCGATGGCTCTGAATGCCTGCTCAGTAAAGCCACCACCTACAGCATCAAAAACCACGTCAACCCCACGTCCATCAGTTAAATCCTTTAAAGCTGTTTTTATATTTTCGGGTGAATATTTATGTACAATATCTGCACCGACTTTTTTGCAAAAATCTAGCTTTTCATCAGTGGAGGCACACGCAATGACTTTAGCTCCCATGGCTTTTCCCAACTGAATGGCCGCTGTTCCTACTCCACCTGAAGCACCGAGAATCGCCATGGTATCACCAGCTTGAAGTTTGGCTCTGTCTTTCAATGCATGAATAACTGTACCATGAGTCATTAGCGTAGCGGCAGCATCTTTAAAAGAAACCTCAGTTGGGAGATGATGAGTGTTGGATGCAAAGCCAATGGCTTCCTCAGCAAATCCGCCCCATGAAGTTCCAGAAACTACCCGATCGCCTGGCTTGAACTCTGAAACATCAGGCCCTACCTCTATGATTGTACCCGCAACCTCTCCTCCAGGGGAGAATGGGAGTTCTGGTTGAAATTGATACTTCCCTTGAATAATTAAAGTATCCGGAAAGTTGACACCAGCATATTCTACAGCTATTTTAACTTTACCGGATCCAGGTGAACCTATATCATGATCTCGATAAACTAATTTTTCAGGCCCACCAAGCTCCTCTACCAGAATGGCTTTCATAAAAGTTTCAAAACATTTTCAGGAGGGCGACCCAACACAGCTTTATCTCCATCGATTACGATAGGTCGTTCTATCAACTTAGGATAACGGACCATGGCATCAATCCATTCATCATCAGAGAGGTTTTTCCCTTTAAAATTTTCTTTGAATTCAGGCTCCCCTTTTCTGACAAGTTGTTCAGGTTTAATTCCTAGTAGTCCAACCACTTGCTTTAATTCCTCCTTTGAGGGGACATTTTTGAGGTACTCCTTTACGACGAAATCATGACCTTTTTCTTCAATCAAGCCAAGTGTTTGCCTGCTTTTACTGCATCTGGGGTTGTGATAAATTGTAATCATTTTTATAAAACTTCCTTAGAAATGGACATTGTCACCAACATGTGTGGAACATCTACTACTTCAGCTATTTTAAGATCACCTGCCAGCGAGCAAAGCATGTAAGCATCATTTCTGCTTAGGCCATGATTGGACATAAGGTAATCAATCATGTATCTGGTAGCCTTTTTTGCAGCTTCATCTATGGTAGTGGCAAAGGCAGTCACCGCATATACATCATCATTTTCATACTGTGGTTCTGATATCGAAGATCCCTTCAACACTTCAATCTCAACAAGGAACTTCATGGGTGCTTCAATAGCTGTTCCACACACCTCACCCAAGCCTTGCGCAGCATGTGCATCCCCTATGGAGAACAAAGCACCCTCAACGAATACCGGAAGATACACAGTCGTGCCCTCCACAATATTTGGGTCATCCATGTTGCCTCCATTGGCACGAGGTGGGATGGTAGAAAGAAGCGAATCTGTATTTGGTGCCACACCTAGCACACCGGGAAAAGGCTTCAAAGGAATGTTAATACCATCAGCAAATCGAACATTATTCTTTCCGGCCAACTCAAAAGTTTTCAAATGCGGTTCGGTAAATTCATCGGCTAAAAAACCAAAACCAGGAAGAATGGCAGTCCAACCCCAGTCTCCAATTTCAATCTTATGTAATGTAACAGCTATCACATCTCCAGGCTGAGCTCCATTGATATAAATTGGTCCGGTTAATGGATGTATAGGCTCAAAGCTTAAATTCATCAAATCTGAGGTGTCAGAGTCAAGCGTAAGCTGGCCATCGGTGGCTTCCTCAGTGCTGATCTCCACTACTTCTCCAGAATTAATAGTTAAAACAGGCTCAATCGACCTACTCCATTTATTATGTGTTTGATCTGATGTAAGTGAATAGTTAGCTTCGGGCAAGATCTTATCATTGACTACCTCATCACTATCATTAACGACAGTGGTACACCCAAATACGGCTACCACTAAAATCCAGAAATGCTGCTTCATGTATTTATATATTGTTTTCACAAGGCTAAAGTTTTATACTTACTAACTTATTAAAAAATCTAACCCCATGAAATGAGCATGATTAATAAAACATCTACTTAGGATGATTAATAATATGTGAATTCCATGTGTCCTATAAAAAACAAACACATCCACATGAAAACCTTTTACTTACTTCTATTTCTGAGTATCGTAATTATTTTACCTGCTCAGCGGAAGAAAAAAACGAATGACATACCCCCTGCTACACCTGCTGGTGAAAGATGGAACGGCTTTCAGCAAAGACTAAGGCTGGAAGAAAATTCTCTAGTAAAAAACGTTCCATTCCGAAATGTAGGTCCAACAGTCATGAGCGGTCGTGTTGTAGATCTTGCAGTAGATCCAGCTGATCCTTCTCATTTCTATGTTGCCTACGCATCAGGATCACTATGGGAAACGAAGAATAGCGGAACCTCATTCGAGCCAATCTTTGACAACCAAATCGTGATGACGATAGGTGATATTGCAGTTGATTGGGAAAATAATATCATCTATGTGGGATCTGGAGAAAATAACTCAAGCCGATCATCTTACTCTGGCTATGGGATGTTTAAATCATCTAACAATGGTGAAAGCTGGGAGAATATTGGCTTGACGGAAACCCATCACATCAGCCGAATCCTCATTCACCCCTCTGATCCCAACACGATTTGGGTCGCAGCTCTTGGACATCTCTATTCTGAAAACCCTGAGCGAGGAGTCTATAAATCCACAGACGGAGGTAAAACCTGGAGTAAAACCCTGTTCGTCAACAACCGAACCGGAATTGTTGATTTGGTGATGCATCCTGACAGCCCGAACACCCTTGTTGCTGCTGCGTGGGAAAAGGACAGAAAAGCCTGGAACTTCGAAGAGGCAGGTCCAGGAACTGCACTTTACAGATCAGAAGATGGTGGAAATACCTGGACAGAAATCTCGGATGATTCCGGGTTCCCGGATACTGATGGTACAGGCCGTATCGGGCTTGCGTTCGCTCCATCCGATCAAAACATCATCTACGCTATTTTGGACAATCAGGATAGAAGAGAGCCAGAAGAAAACGAGGACGAGGGACTAACCAAAGATCAATTGAGAAGCATGAACAATGCTCAGTTTCTGGCGTTGGAAAATAAAGCTATCAATCAGTTTTTGGATGATAATGGATTTCCAAGGGAATACAATGCGGTAGACATTAAAAAAGATGTGGAGGCTGGAAAAGTAAAGCCCATAGATCTGGTAGTATACACAGAAGATGCCAACTCACTGCTTTTTGACACTCCGGTGAAAGGGGGCGAGATGTATCGCTCCAATGACGCGGGAAAAACCTGGACAAAAACACATGAAGACTATATTGAAAGTATGATCTACTCTTATGGATACTACTTCGGTCAGGTAAGAGTGGATGCTCAAGATCCGAATGTAGTGTACACGATGGGTGTACCGATTGTTCGGTCAGATGATGGAGGGAAAACCTTCAAAAGCATCAATGAAGACAATGTGCATGTTGATCATCATGCACTTTGGATCAACCCCAACGATCCTCGACATCTGATTTTAGGAAATGATGGCGGAGTATATGTGAGCTACGATACGGGAGCTACCTGGATCAATTGCAACTCTCCTTCTGTAGGTCAGTTTTACTCCATCGCAGTGGACATGGCCAAGCCTTACAATGTTTACGGTGGATTACAAGATAACGGAGTGTGGAAGGGACCAAGCACTTACGAATATTCCAGAGGGTGGTATCAGGAAGGACGATACCCATATGAACGACTCATGGGTGGTGATGGTATGCAAGTGGCTGTGGATACCCGGGACAATGAAACAGTGTACACCGGATATCAATTTGGTAACTACTTTAGAATTAACACCAAGACAGGTGACAGAAAGTACATCACTCCTCGTCATAAGCTAGGTGATGCACCTTACCGCTGGAACTGGGAGGCACCAATCGCCCTATCCAGTCACAATCAGGACATTGTCTACTTCGGCAGCAATCGATTTCATCGATCAATGGACAAGGGGGAAAACTTTGAAACCTTGAGTGGCGATTTAACTCAAGGTGGAAAAAAAGGAGATGTGAGTTATGGAACACTTACAACAATCTCCGAATCACCTACTCGATTTGGATTAATCTATGTTGGAAGTGATGACGGGTTAATTCACCGCTCAGACAATGCAGGAGCAAGTTGGAACAGAATCACCGAAGGCCTGCCAGCCAACTATTGGGTGAGTACCGTGGTAGCTTCAGCACATAAGGAAGGGAGAGTATACGCTTCCCTAAATGGCTACCGATGGGATAACTTCCAACCTATGGTTTACATGAGCGAGGATTATGGGAAGACTTGGAAAAACATTTCTTCCAATCTCCCGCAAGAGCCAGTGAATGTGGTGAAAGAAGATCCTGTAAACGAAAACATCATCTATGTAGGCACTGATCACGGCGTGTACGTTTCAGTGGTTGGAGGAAGAAACTACAATGCTTTTGTGTCTGGTTTGCCAAACACACCGGTACATGACTTGATTGTTCATCCACGAGAGAATGACCTGGTACTGGGCACTCATGGTAGAGGCATTTACATTGGTAACATATCACTGGTGCAGCAGCTTTCCAATGATATTCTTGCTAAAGAAATTCATGCATTTCCTATTGAGGAAATCACGCACAGCTCCAGATGGGGAAGTGCACGGGCATGGAGAGACCCTTACGAACCAACTACCAATGTCTCATTCTACTCCAATGCAAATGGTGATGGCAAAATCGAGGTGGTTTACAAAGATCAGGTGGTTTCATCCATAAACATCAAAGCGGACAAGGGGTTGAATATCATAGAACTAGGTCTGGAAACAGATGAGTCTTTCAAGGATCTTCTGGATGATGAGCAAAAAGAAGATTATAAAGCTGCGGAGAATGGAGACTATCATTTAGTGGTGGGTGAGTACACTGTAAGAATCACAGTCGGAGGTACGAATGTTGAAACACCTATGACAATTAAAGCTCCAAGGGAGCGTCCGGGCAGAAAAGAATAAGAAAGTCAAAGTTCAGATTAAGCCACCTTGAGCAAGGTGGCTTTTTTATTACCCATTCCTCCAATCCCCAAAAATCCAGTTGCCGGGTGCTTTTTCATCCGGAGATAGAAAAAACTCTTCAAAAGCTTTTACCAGCTCTCCCCCACTGATACGTCCATCCCCATTGATATCCAGCAAGTCAAAA
>NZ_CAXPLV010000003.1:0-150520 GCF_964218185.1 Ekhidna sp. | reverse complement strand
GCATAATGCCTGGTAGTATATGTACATCATACAACTCCTTCACTGCATTCTTATACTCTAGTAAGCCCTCGACCCTTCTAGTTCGTAAGTTCACAATTGCCACGCCTGCTATCGGATTTTTAGATGCGATAGGCATCTTACCAAAGTCTTTACTGTCTTCCCTGATTTTTGACAATCCAATGAACAGGAAGTTTTGATAGAAACTCATTCCACGAGCAAATCCTGGCACATCACAAATTCGCTCATTGGATTTTGAAGGGACATGATACTTCCACAGTTCACCATCGGCAGATTGCAAGTAAAATATATCATCGCCAACAAGTCTGGGGCTATGTGGCATAGCCAATCCTTCAAGTAAGATTTCATTCGTCTCCACATCCATCAAAATCCCTCCTTTGAGCTTATTATCTCTCCATCCACCCGGCTTGTCGGACTTTCCGAGAGCAGTCACATATTTGGGCAAACCATCTTTCATCGTCATGCCGTTCAGATGGCATCTATCACCGGGAGCAAGATCACTGATGAAGTCTGGCTTCCACTTTGGCAGAAAACTAAAGCGCGGATCCAACTGAGCAATACACGAAAATTGAGTAATCACTGCCCACAAACCTCCCTTGCCATAGGAAATGTCATGTGTATCAACCGATCCAGTATAATGTGAAGAACGAGGTAGATAAATCGCATCATAAACATCGGGTTTCTTAGGGTATGCTTTTGCGGCATTAGTAGATCGGTGTGTAAGTACAACCTCATTTAAGCAGGCAATTGCAAGGTGCTTATCATGTGATGCCACCCCCATTGGCTTCCTGAAATTTCTGGGAAGTTGAATCATCTGGGTCTCATTCTTAGGGCTGAACATGACCACCTTACCTGTTTGATAGGTACTTAGCACCAAACTACTTTTCAAAGCATACATGATTTGAGCAAAGGATTTGGTATGCTGATAATTGAACGGGTTTTCTTTATCTAATTCTTGAGTATGATCTACTTTAGGCGGATTTACTTCTTCCATGCGTGTCACTTATCTTTTTCGTTAAATTAAATGTTTTACTAAAACCTTGTAAGGTAGAATTAAATATATTGGCTCTTTCAAAACTTTTAAAGATGGATAAAAACTTCTCGGTAGAATTTATATGGCAAAATGCTTCGGAAGAACTGAAAAAGAAAGTGGTTGCTTTCTGGATAAATGAAGGAGCAATTAAACAAGAAGAAGATGCCATAAGCAGATCGAATGAACTTTTGGCGGTTTGCAAAGACCAAGATGGAAATATCATAGGAGTATCCACAGGTGTAAAATCCATATACCCAGCACTCAAAAATCATTTCCTCGTTTACAGATCATATGTTACCCCTGATTACCGTCATCAAGGAATTGCCGGATTGATTTATCAAAAGGTATATGATGAGTTAAATAAGGTTGAAGTATTTAAAGGTCATGGGATCATAGGAATACTTTCAGCCTTCGAAAATGCTCATCTAAATAAAGACAAAAGGGCTGTTTGGAAGGAACACTGCAACCTGACCTTCATCGGATTTGATCATAGAGGCGTGCAGTTGAGAGTGTCCTATTTCGACGATGCTGAGATTAATCTCCCCGGTTTAGACAATCAATGATTTTCAGCACTGGCAAGGTGATGCCCTTTGACCCAGTCAAATCGGTTAAACTCTAGCAGTCTAGTTTCAGTCTCATCATTAAATATTTCTTCAATCACGACGAAATGACGGTGTTTGTCCTCTCCGATGTACCCGAGCAAGATATATTCCCATTCATTTCCATCCCACATAAATTTTAGGATATGCGTAGAGATGATGTCTTTTTCATGGTTATATTCTTTAATTAGTGCCTTTCTCTTTGATTCATCCTGTACAAAGTGAGCTGTTTGCTCCCACACTTCATTGTGACCTATATATGCATGGATGGTAAGATCTCCATCAAGCTGAGTATGATCATGCTTGTGCTTTATCTTAAAATGGTCAAATGAGTGAACCTGAGGGGCGCTGACATAATAGCCAGTATAAAATTGGGCTTGGGTAAGGAGTGCTGTGGCTAGCAGCATTAAAGTGGTGACTTTTCTCATTGCTATGTTTTTTTGATAGGTGGTTCAAAAAATTCAATAGCTCGTTGACAACTCAATAATATAAATATTTATAGAATCGAGCCTTACAAATACATCTTTTTCAAATTCTATTTCGACAAAACTAAGAAATCAGTTAACCAAACAGTCAATATCTATGATTTCACGGGCAGAAACTTAATTGATAAATTCACCCTCTACAGAACTTATAAATTCAATTCAATGAAATTCGGAACCAAAGCTCTTCATGCCGGTATAGAACCTGACCCTTCTACAGGAGCAATCATGACCCCTATTTTTCAAACATCAACCTATGTTCAAGATGGACCTGGAATTCATAAAGGCTATGAATACGCTCGAACACAGAATCCTACCAGAACTGCATTGGAAAAGAATTTGGCTTCACTTGAAAATGCAAACTTTGGGAGGTGCTTTGCTTCGGGTATGAGTGCCACAGAGACCGTGATCAAAACGCTCAGGCCTGGTGATGAAGTGATTAGCACCGGAGATCTATACGGTGGAAGTTTCCGTCTATTCACTCAAATTTTTGAACAGTTTGGTATCAAATTCACGTTCGTGGATATGAGAGATGCCCAAAATGTAGAGAAAGCAATCACAGACAAGACCAAACTACTGTGGCTTGAAACACCTACCAATCCTCTTCTGAATATCGTAGACATTAAAGCTGTGAGCAAGATTGGGCATAAACATGGAGCAAAAGTGGCCGTCGATAACACCTTTGCTTCACCTTATCTTCAAAACCCATTGGATCAGGGGGCTGATATCGTGATGCATTCGGTTACCAAATACATAGCCGGACACTCCGATGTGATTATGGGCTTTCTGGGAACGAATGATCCGGAGATAGATAAGCAATTTGGGTTCATCCAAAACTCTAGTGGTGCAGTTCCGGGTCCACAAGATTGTTTTCTTGTATTGAGAGGCATCAAAACCTTGCACCTAAGAATGCAGCGTCATTGTGAAAACGGAGAGGCTATTGCGAATTATCTACGCAATCATCCAAAAGTGAGTAAAGTGTACTGGCCGGGGTTTGAAGATCACCCAAACCATGACATTGCCAAAAGGCAGATGAGGGGGTTTGGTGGAATGATCTCATTTATTCAAAAAGAAGACACTCTAGAGAAAGCAGAAAAAACGCTGAGTAGCTTTAAGCTTTTCAGTCTTGCAGAGTCCCTTGGTGGAGTAGAATCATTGGTTGGCCATCCGGCCGGGATGACTCATGCAAGCATCCCTAAGGAGAAGCGGATCGTCAGCGGTTTGACTGACTCCCTTATTAGGCTGAGTGTAGGTATTGAAGATATAGAAGACTTAATTGCTGATCTGGAACAAGCCATTAATTAACTTTACATTAAAAACAATAAACCCCGCAATTGCGGGGTTTTTTATGCTATGTCGAAAAGACCTTATTCCGGAATTAGTGGTAATAATTGATATGAAGATAGTAACTATATTAGGACTCAAAGTCACCATTTCGATCAACGGCATATAGCAAACCATCGTAGAGTAGTTTTTAATCGATAAAGAAAATAATGACCAGACTTAAACACGTGCTAAATCAAGTTCTCCACTCGCTGATGATTCAGCTTACTTTCCACCATTTCAAGAAGAACTTGGCGCTGTTGACAGTTTGGGTAATCATCATTGCCGCTTTCTCCGGCGGACTTGGTAAGGTCTATGGAATACACTACCTCTTCCTTGATCCGGAATATATGGGATCAGTGGGATTTTGGAGCTTCTTCATCGTTGGAGTAGCTTTTGGCAATCTGATAATGGCCTGGCATATAACAACCTATATCCTGGATGGTCACAGGTTTAGATTTATAGGCGTTTTGCAGCGTCCATTCACTAAGTTCTCTATTAACAACAGCCTTATTCCGTTAGCCTCATTGCTTTCGTACATTATTCTAATTGTCTACTTTCAAATAGATAATGGACTAGCCAAGCCACTTGATATTTTTCTATTCGTCACTGGCCTCCTTCTGGGCATTGTGGCCATGCACCTGTTTATGATATTGTACTTCAGGTTTACCAATAAGGACATATTCATTTTTGTTGCGGGAACATTGGACAAGAAGCTGCGAAAAAATGTACTGAGCAGAGACAGGGTGATGAAGAAAGTGCGAGAGAACAAAGCAGATGAATATAATGTGACCAATTACTTCGACTTAAAACTCAAAGTCAGATCAACAGAACATATTGCTAACATCGGAAATCGAGAAGCCATCCTTAAGGTCTTTGATCAAAATCACTTCAATTCGGTTGTTGTAGAGCTTTGCATTATTGGGGTTATCCTCATTCTTGGCTTTTTCATGAATATTGAATTTTTGCAGATTCCGGCAGCTGCGAGTTCCCTCCTCATCTTCGCTATAGCTGTTATGCTAGTTGGAGCTATCAGCTATTGGTTTAAAGGCTGGGGTCTCACGTTCGCTATAGCCATATTCATTCTTGTGAATGCCGGTGTAAAAACTGGATTTGGGAAAGGCATAAATCAGGCAACAGGATTGAATTATGATACCATTCAGACGGATTATACCATTGAAAACCTACAGAAAATTCACTCCAAAGAACAGTTTGTGCACGATAAGCTCCATATGTTGGAAACACTTGAAAACTGGAAATCAAAATGGGAGAATTCTAAAGATCAAAAAATGGTCTTTCTCTGTGTGAGTGGGGGTGGTCAACGGGCAGCATTATGGGCTGTTAATGCGCTTATGAATGCAGATGAAGCACTCGATGGATCTCTCATGAACCAGACTTTCCTTATTACAGGGGCTTCCGGTGGAGTGATTGGAGCGGCATACTATCGGGAGATGTTTATGAGAAATCCCCGTCTTGCCTTATCTCCCCATCGAGATGAATTACTTGAAAGAATGGGAAGAGATAACTTGAACCCAGTCATTTTTGGTTTGCTGGTAAATGACCTGTTTTTCAAAATGCACACACATGAATATGCAGGACGAACCTACAGCGTGGATCGTGGATTCGTCTTTGAAAAAAACTTGAATAGGAACCTTGGTTACATACTTGATAAGCAAATCTCCGACTACAAGGAAGCTGAGGAAAACGCTGAGATTCCTACTTTGATCATGTCACCAACGATAGCCAATGACGGACGGAAACTTTACATTTCATCACAGCCTGTTTCGTACATGGCTATCTCTTCAGAGATTTTAAATGATAAGGAAACAAAGGTTCGGGGGGTCGATTTTCAAACCTTTTTCAGAGCCAATAGCCCCGATGAGTTGAGCTTCCTTTCGGCGCTAAGAATGTCTGCCTCATTTCCATACATTACACCCAACATCAGTTTACCGGCCGAACCCCGAGTGGAGATCATGGATGCAGGTATTTCTGACAATTTTGGTGTATCAGACGCTGTGAGATTTATTAATGTTTTCAAAGACTGGATAGCAGAAAATACAGGTGGCGTTGTTATACTCATCGTGAGAGATACAAAGTCAAATGCACCAATTGAAAGCACACCCAACCCATCAGTAATTGATCGGATCACCTACCCCATCGCGAGTGTCTATAATAACCTGACCAACATGCAAGACATCAACAATAATGTGAAACTTGAGCAAATGAAGTCATGGTTTGAGGGGGATTTAGATGTGGTGGAAATTGCGTACGATTCTTATCAGAAAAACGGCGAAACCACCGAGGTGGAACGAGCCTCACTTAGCTGGCACCTAACGAGTAAAGAAAAGCAACACATCCTTGAAAATATTCACATCCAGAGCAACAAGGAGGCAATTAAGAAACTACAGGATTTACTTAAAAGCTCATCAAATCCTTAAAACGTGAGGTTTGTCTGCGACTCACCTCCACTTCGGTTCCATCTTTCAAATAAAGTCGGATGGTTCCGCTAAACCATGGTTCAATTTTATCGATCCACTTCATATTGATAATCTGCTGACGGTTAGCTCTAAAAAATACTTTTGGGTCGAGTCTGCTCTCCATGTATTGAAGTGTCTTTGGAATCATGGGTTTATGTTCGTCAAAATAGATACGTGTGTAATTATCCCAGATCTCAAATAATCGTACTTCTTTCAATGTCACAAACCAGCACTTCTCTCCGTCTTTCACAAACACCTGACTGTTTTCATTCAGGACATCTTTAGGCTCATCGTTCTTCTCGATATTCTCTCTTACTCGCTGTAATGCAAGGGAAAGACGATCGTCGGTAATCGGCTTCTTGAGGTAATCCAACGCATTGTAATCAAAGGCCTTGATTGCATACTCGCTGTATGCAGTGGTAAAGATAATTTGCGGTACCTCATCCAGCATTTCCAGCAATTCAAACCCATCCTTGTCCGGCATTTGAATATCCAGAAAAACCAAATCAGGTTTTAACTCCTCGATCATAGCTTTGGCATCATCAGCATTCTCAGCCTCTCCTATCACCTCTATGTCCTTATATTTCTGCAACAGAAATTGTAATTCCTGACGTGCCAGCCTGGTATCGTCTACTAAGATTGCTTTCATTTCTCTATTGGTAATTTTAATCTGGACCGAACCATATTTCCTTGCTGGATCAGATCCAGGTCTGGTTCACTATCAAATAATATTCTAATTCGTTCTGTGGCGTTTCTTAGCCCAATTCCATTCCCTACATTCTTTTTGAGCTTTCCGGTATTGCTCACTTCCAAAACAAGGTTTTTCCCTTCTTTATCTATGGATATCAAAATATCGCCTCCATTTTTCACTTGCGAAATCCCGTGTTTAATTGCATTTTCCGCCATGAGCTGAATTAGCATTGGGGGAATCTTGCACTTAAGCAATTCATCATTCTTGAGAATTTCATAATGTAGTCGGCTTTCATAATGAATACTCTCCAATTCCAGGTATTTATTCACTATTTCAAGCTCTTCTTCTACCGTTACCTTCTCACTATCATTGAATTGAATGGAGTACCTCAGCAACTCAGATAAATGCGAAACCATATCCCTTGCTTTCATATGATCCTCAAGAATCAAGGCACGAATGTTATTCAAAGCATTGAAAAGAAAATGAGGATTGATCTGCGCCTTTAATGCGATTAGTTCCGCATCCTTCACTGCTGTTTGAAGCTGCCATTTTTCTACTTCCTCTTTCTTATAATTTCTAAAAAAGTGAATGATCAAATAAACAGCTGTCCAGAGGCAGAAGTAAACGAATGTCTGAAAAGTGAAAAGAATAAATACCGTAATGCTAAATCTCTCAGCATCAATAATTTCTGTAGTCAGCATTGTATATCCAACCACAATCCCATTTGCAAGAAGAGCCAGTAGGACCAGCGCAGGAATCAGGCGGAGGATTAGTTTTTGAATTTTAAGCTTCAACCAGCCATCCAACTTCATCTTATACCGAAGTAAGTGGGTGGACAAAAACATAACCGCCGCGCTGAAGAATTGAGCTAATATGACCCAGACGTCAACATTCTCATAAAACAGAAGTGCCACTATCACTCCTATCATACCGTAGACAAACCAGCCGACGGATTGAAAAAGCCAATAAGAACTATTTCGGGTCATTTATTCAATTTTCTTTTCACAAAGAAAACTCTGATTAAGGTCTACACATATAGCTTTGAAGCGAGTGGTCATAACAACCATATGAATGGAAACAAAAAAGCCCATTTACAAAAGCAAATGGGCTCAAAAGATATTTTTAGATTCTAGTTTTAAAGGAATTTCTCCACTGAAGTATAAGGCATATCAAATGCATCAGCTACTCCTTTGTATACCACTTCACCATTAATTACATTCAATCCCAATTTCAACTCGTCATTCTCGTTACATGCTTTTTTCCAGCCTTTGTTAGCTAGCTGAATAGCATATGGAAGTGTGGCATTGGTAAGTGCCAAAGTAGATGTGTAAGGCACAGCTCCCGGCATGTTGGCCACACAGTAGTGAACTACATCATCAATGATATACGTTGGATTTTCGTGCGTAGTAGGCTTGCATGTCTCGATACATCCTCCCTGATCTACAGCAACATCTACCAATACCGTTCCGGGCTGCATTTCTTTCAGCATGTCCTTTGTCACCAGATGGGGTGCCTTGGCTCCAGGAATCAATACTGCACCAATGATCAAATCATGTGTACTAATCAGCTCTCTGATATTATACTCACTACTCATGAAGGTATTCACGTTCGCAGGCATTACATCATCAAGGTATCTAAGTCGCTGAAGGTTTAGATCAAGAATAGTTACATCTGCACCCATTCCGGCTGCCATCTTTGCTGCATTGGTTCCAACAACTCCACCACCGAGAATCATCACCTTAGCTGGTCTCACACCCGGTACTCCACCAAGCAAAATTCCACGACCTTTTAGAGGCTTCTCAAGGTACTTAGCTCCTTCTTGTACAGACATCCTTCCGGCAACCTCTGACATTGGGATCAACAAAGGAAGTGATCTATCAGGACGCTCCACCGTTTCATACGCTAAGCAAACTGCTCCACTTTCTATCATAGCCTTAGTTAGTGGCTCATGTGAAGCGAAATGGAAATAGGTGAAAATGAGTTGGTCTTTCTTACAAAGCTTATACTCAGGCTCTATTGGCTCTTTCACCTTAATGATCATTTCAGCAATACCATAGACCTCTTCAATTGTAGGAAGAATTTTAGCACCTGCTTCTATGTACTGATCATCCGTAAATCCACTACCTTCTCCTGCAGTAGATTGGATGTAAATTTCATGACCTCTCTTGGTGAATTCTACCACTCCTGATGGAGTAACCGCCACCCTGTTTTCGTTGTTTTTAATCTCTTTTGGAACGCCTATTATCATCGTGATTCATGTTATGGGACGGCAAATATAGGGTGTCCGTTTAATAGAAAACCAAGGATATCAAAATACAAAACACAGGGATAATAAATTTAGATATTTTCAATATTTTATTCCAATTAAATAATATTTTCAATATAAAATATCAATCAAATCATAACTAGTTGCAAAAACAATGCGATTATATGGTGGTTGTGAGTTTAGAAAATGAAACTTTTTTCGTATTTTTGAAAGTGCCAAAGACTACAAACTCTTAAATACAAATCATGAGCGAGGCAAAAAACAAAACCAAACTACCTGTTTCTAAAACAGAAATACTTCAAGATTATAAGCTGGCTATCGAAAGCAGAGAGGCGAGCTTAATTGGCCGTAAAGAAGTATTTATGGGTAAGGCTAAGTTTGGGATTTTTGGTGATGGGAAAGAGCTACCACAAATCGCTATGGCAAAGTATTTCCAAAACGGTGATTGGCGATCTGGTTATTACCGGGATCAAACTTTCATGATGGCTATTGGCCAATTGAATACTCAGCAGTTTTTTGCACAACTATATGCTCACACAGATGTGGAGGCTGACCCTGCCTCTGCCGGACGGATGATGAATGGTCACTTCGCCACCAGATATTTGAATAGCAAAGGCGAATGGCTCACTCAAACCGACAAGAAGAACAGCAGTGCCGACATCTCACCCACTGCAGGGCAGATGCCGCGACTACTCGGACTGGCATATGCATCTAAGCTATATCGTGAGAATAAATCACTACATGAGTTTGAAGATTTCTCAATCAAAGGAAATGAAGTGGCTTTTGGTACAATTGGAAATGCATCTACTTCTGAAGGGCACTTCTGGGAGACCATGAATGCAGCTGGGGTGTTGCAAGTGCCAATGGTTATGTCTGTCTGGGATGATGGATTTGGCATCTCAGTACCTCAGAAGTACCATACAATTAAGGAGAGTATATCCGAAGCTCTGAGCGGATTTCAAAGAACAAAAGACAAACCTGGGTTTGAGGTATTTAAAGTGAAAGCTTGGGATTATGTAGCTCTACTTGAAACCTACAAAAAAGCGGTTGAAGCCTCCAGAAAGACACATACTCCATGTCTTATTCACGTCATTGAAGTAACGCAACCTCAAGGTCACTCTACCTCAGGCTCACACGAGCGATACAAATCCAAAGACCGTCTGAACTGGGAAAAAGAACACGACTGTATTCTAAAGATGCGTGAATGGATTCAGGGCGAAAAAATTGCGACTTCAGAAGAACTGGATCAACTTGAGAAGGACGCCAAACAAGCTGCAAAGCAAGCAAAAGATGCAGCATGGAAAGCATACAGTGCAGATATCAAAAAAGATGTAGAGGAAGCTTTAAACCTTATTGATAAAGCCGGGATTTCATCAAGCAAAAAATCAGAGATTGTTAAAATATCTGATGAGCTAAGAAAAGAGCTTAACCCGGAAAAATCTCATATTATTAAAGCAAGCAAAAAGGTGCTAAGACTTCTGAAAAAGGAATCTTCGTCAGATAAGCAAACTTTAATAAGCTGGTTGGAAGAAAAATCTGCTCAATATGGTGAGCAGTTTAATTCCAAACTTTACAGCGAGTCTGCAGAATCAGCTTTGAATGTAAAAACTCTACCTGCTGAGTACGCGGATGACAGTGAGCTGGTAGATGGTCGGGAAGTTTTAAATGCATGCTTTGATCATTTGCTTGAGGCTGATCCGAGGATATTTGCATTTGGTGAAGATGTCGGAAAAATTGGAGATGTAAATCAGGGATTTGCCGGACTTCAGGAAAAGTATGGAGAACTCAAAGTTACGGATACAGGAATCCGAGAAACTACAATCATTGGCCAAGGTATTGGAGCCGCAATTCGAGGATTGAGGCCAATTGCTGAAATCCAGTATTTGGATTATTTGCTATATGCAATTCAGACACTTTCAGATGACCTTGCAACACTTCAATACAGAACCTATGGAGGTCAAAAAGCACCGCTTATCATCCGTACGAGAGGACACAGACTTGAAGGAGTTTGGCATTCAGGATCTCCGATGGGAATGATCCTTCACTCGTTGCGAGGCATGCTTGTTTTGACTCCTAGAAACATGACTCAGGCAGCAGGATTCTATAATACTCTGATGTCATCCGATGATCCAGCATTGGTTATCGAATCGCTAAATGGATATAGACTGAAGGAGCGCATCCCAGCAAACCTAAAAGACTTTAAGCTGGCTCTTGGTGAGCCTGAGATTCTCAGAAGTGGATCAGATGCCACGATTGTCACTTATGGGTCAACATGTAGAATTGTGATGGAAGCAGCTAATCAGCTTTCTGAAGAGGGGATTGAAGTAGAGGTGATCGATGCGCAAACGTTGATTCCGTTTGACAGACCACAAATGATTGTAGAGTCACTAAAGAAAACCAATAGATTGGTGGTTGTGGATGAAGATGTTGAAGGTGGCGCTTCCGCGTTTATTCTTCAGCAAGTTTTGGAGAGAGATAACGGATACTTCCACCTGGACTCAAAACCACTCACTATCTCAGGGAAAAATCATCGTCCTGCTTATGGTAGCGATGGTGATTACTTCTCTAAGCCTAACGTGGAAGAGGTGTTTGACAAGGTTTACAACTTGATCTCCGAAGCTAATCCGGACAAGTTTCCATCTATTTATTGAGTGATATCAGCGAGAATGAAATCGGGAGAAAATACTTCATTGCTCTTATTTAAAGCTCTGTCGTAAATATAAAATTTCACCCTGATCACATCATCTAAGAACGCAAGACGAAAAGCCTGAGAGAGCATAGAGTAGGTAATTGTCCCACTCTTGCCTTCCGGGTCATAATATGGGATTCTGCCATTAAAGTTTCCTAAGGAGCAATCAGGGTTGTTAAATATTTCCCGAAAGTTTATCACTTCATAGGAGTCATTAATCTTACGCTGAAACTCAATGTGAAAATTATAATGAAACTCATTTCGAGCTATATAGAAAGTATCTGTTTCGATAATTTCATAACTATCACAGCTGTAAGCAGGCCTGTTGTCTGTATCTGAAAATGGTACTTTCTCTTCAGGAAAAAAGAAATAAGCCAATTCACCATTTTCCTGATCTATAAGTACGGGTGCTTTAAAGAGCGGGAGATTGATCGTGCTTATATCTTGGCTAATTGTAACAGTACTATCATCACTATCAATGATTACATCATAAATTTCATATGGCACTAAAAGATCACGTCCATTTCCCAAACCCACATCTCCACCTCCATCTTCGAAAGTGAATGTAAGAACAAGAGAGTCCGTTGTTTCAGTATCAATGAAACTAATCTCCTCAAACTCAATTCTAGGAGTATCAGGAAAAATATCTTTTTCAAAACACCCAGAAAGTACCATCACTGGAAAAAGCCAAATACCTTTGAAGAGATTTTTCATATGCTGAAAACAAAATTAATCTACTTTGCCCCTAATGAAACTATCTCATGAGTTTCACTGAAGATTTCAAACAGTCAATTTTAAAAATAAACGAGGAAACATTCCTTGATAGTTCGCTGCAGGCATTCAATTTCCAATATAAAAATTGCGGTGTATATAATCGATATTGTAACTACCTAAACATCAATCCTGACAGCATCATCAATCTAGAGGACATTCCATTTCTACCAATCCAATTCTTCAAAAATCATGCTATAAAAAGCGGATCATGGAGTGAGGAAAAAATTTTCAAAAGCAGTGGAACGACAGCTACCGGGAGAAGTCAACACTTCATAAAGGATTTAGACCATTATCATGATACAGCTAAAGTTGCTATCGAAGAGATCATTGGGGATTTATCGGAGTATCAAATCATCGCCATCCTACCCTCCTATCAAGAACAAGGTGACTCCTCTTTGATCAGCATGGTCGATCATTTCATTAAATATGCCAGCGAAGGATCCGGATACTACCTCCGAAATAATGATTTAGCGAGCGTATTGGAGAGCTCTCGACAGAAACTAGTGATAGGTGTTTCATATGCCCTATTGGATATTGCTTCCTCTGGGATAAAGGCAAAAAATGCCATAATCATGGAAACAGGTGGCATGAAAGGGAGACGAAAAGAAATGACAAGGGAAGAATTACATAACGAATTGTGTGATGGCTTTTCTGTCGATGAAATTTGGTCTGAATATGGAATGACAGAGCTTCAAAGTCAGTCGTATGGAACAAGCGGAAAGTTTAAATTCCCAGCATGGGCTAAATGTTTAATCAGGGACATAAATGATCCTTTCTCCTATTTATCCCATAGTAAAACTGGTGGCATCAATGTAATTGATCTGGCAAATATTGATTCCTGCTGCTTTATTGAGACCAAAGACCTAGGCAGACTAAATGACGACTACTTTGAAGTTCTTGGTCGTTTTGATAATAGTGACATTCGTGGATGCAACCTGATGATTTAGCGAAAAACATGAAATATTTTAAACAAATCGCTGTTGTATAGTAGATAAATTCTTCTATTTTTGAAGGGTTAGTTAAATAAATAGCTTGCTCATCGAATTAAACCGCTTATGAAATTGAAACTTACCATACTAGCAGTAATTATCTTGGCAATGAGTGCTTGCACTCAGAGAACATGCCCTACTTACGCTCAGGAGGACACTAAAGAAGTTAAAACAAAGCAGCAAGCTAACGCTTAAGCTTCAACATACTTTTTCACATCTTCCTTGGTAATGGTGTCCTTAGACATGATTACCAATCGTTCGATTACGTTTCTGAGTTCTCGAATATTCCCCGTCCACTCATAATTTTCCAACTGGCTTATTGCAGCGTCATCAATTGATTTTGCAATTGTTCCGTAATCTTCAGCCACCTGAGTCAAAAAGTGCTCAGCCAATAACTTAATATCCTCTTTTCGCTCTCGCAATGGTGGCACAGTAATCACCATCACAGAAAGTCTGTGATACAAATCTTCCCTGAAATTCCCATCTTCAATCTCCTTCTTTAAGTTCTTGTTTGTTGCAGCCAGCACACGCACATCCACACTGATGGATTTATCACCACCTACTCTCGTTATTTTCTTATCTTGAAGTGCTCGTAGAACCTTAGCCTGGGCTGACAAACTCATATCCCCAATCTCATCCAGAAAAAGTGTGCCTCCATGGGCTTGCTCAAACTTCCCAATTCGTTGCTTATGAGCAGACGTAAACGATCCTTTCTCATGACCGAAAAGTTCACTTTCTATTAGTTCTGAAGGAATTGCCGCACAGTTTACTTCCACTAATGGTGCCTTAGAGCGGGCACTTTTCTCATGCAACCATCTGGCGACCAATTCTTTACCTGTACCATTTTCGCCGTTGATCAAAACTCTGGCTTCTGTAGGGGCCACTTTCTCAATGGTTTCTTTAACATCAGCAATGCCTTTGGATTCTCCAATGATCTCAAGTCCTTTGCTTACTTTTTTTCGTAAGACTTTCGTTTCTGAAGCCAGCGAAGAACTTTCGAGGGCATTTCTTACAGTAAGTAAAATTCTGTTTAGATCAGGTGGCTTTTGAATGAAATCATAGGCTCCCTTCTTGGTTGCATCCACTGCTGTATCAATGGTACCATGTGCTGAAATCATCACAAAGGGAACATCCAGTCCTTCGCTTGAAACCTTGCTGAGCAGTTCCATCCCGTCCATTTTGGGCATCTTGATATCACACAAGACAAGATCAATTTTTTCTGCTTCCAGCTTTGCCCAGCCATCTTCCCCATCCTCAGCCGTGAGCACCTCATATTTTTCTTCGGACAATATATCACTCAGAGCATCACGAATGCTTTTTTCATCATCAACAATAAGAATTTTAGCCATATTGAAATTTTTGAAGCTATAAGTACAAAAAGCAAGCCAGTAAGCCGGGTTCTGTTTTATCCCATCATTTATCTAGCCTTGCTGTCACCAGCAAGATCTAACGACCTACCCAATTCTACTCGGGCGAGCTACCCTCAAGTGTAGAACCTATTTGGTCTTTCAGCGCGCAAGGTTTACCGTGCGATTCATGTCACCATCAACCCGGTGAGCTCTTACCTCACCTTTTCACCTTTTCCCATCAAAGACAGGTAGTTTAATTTTCTGTGGCACTTTCTCTATCCACCAAAGGCGGACGCTTCCAGTTAAGAAGTACGCTGCTCTATGCTGCCCGGACTTTCCTCCCTTCACTATTGAAGAGCGATGAGTCGGCTTGCATGGCAAAAATATTAATGAATATCTTTTCCGGTGATTTTTAATTCCCAATCATCGGCATGCTGAGCAATTTCCTGAATCATTTCTTTCACCATGTGATCTTTCAGGTTTACCAAAAAGTTAATTGCCTCCACTTTTAAAAAACCATCTTCAACAATAAACTTGGTGTATGGATAGTCTTTGGATGCCGCCAGACATTCTCCGTAGGGAATGTCATATGTAAGTTCACACACCTTGGACTTTAGATGAACTACTTCCCTCCCATAGCCAGTATGTTCTACAATATGGCCGGTGACCGTTTGAAACCTACCTCTCTTTAATGGAACAATAATTACGGATTGGGTATCATCATAATCACGATACTCTCCTCCAATTTCCTTGGCGTAATTTTGGCTAAACTTTCTGTAATTCATGGCGATTTAGATTTATCTAGACATAAGATAATGATTCCTAAATGAATTACATACTATCAGAGACTAATAGATGCTTGTAGAGTCATTTTCCGGTAGATCTTCCTCTGGTTTAACCGGTTGCTCATCTTCTTCTTCTTTCCTCCTTAGAATAGCTTCATCTCTTTTCATGGTGAGAAGCTCTGTGATATCATTAAAGGAGTGTACAAACCGTAAGCTTATGCCTGTTTCCTGGTTTTGCTGATTTTCATTGGTAATGATTCTCTGATCAGATGTTCTAAAAACTTTAGCTCTTAATCTCCCGTCACGGGTTAGCGAATATTCTACAGACCAGTCTCCTACAATATCGTTGAGAACATTGTCATTGTTATCATTCTGACTTCCAAAATCACCACCTCGGGTCACTTTAAGACGCCCGTTCAAAAAAGTATATGCAAAACGAAGTTGGAATGTGTTGAATGCATCATTGTTGAGATCGGCCAGATTTACCTCCACCTCCAGGTTTTCGTCTATTTGACTTACAAGATAGCTCACCTGACTCGACAGAAACTCACTCACACTATTACCAACACTACCTCCACCGCTCAATGTAAAGCTATGCTCGGGAGAAAACCTCTTTAAGAAAAGGAGACTTATCACTTGCCTTTTCAACTCTTGCTCATCACTGGTTATTTGAGTTAGTCTTGGAATATTAGTTTGTGTGGCATCAGATTGATTCTGCAATTCCAAATCAAAATCGATTTGAGGCGATAACATTCCTCCACTTATCCGCAGAATTACCAAAATCGGAACTTTATTAGATAACTCGTTCGGATCCTGATCCGCTGGGTTATCCAGCTCTTCAAATGATGCTCTTTGAAGATAGGTAGCGTCAAGATCTAGCGTTGCGTTATATGGATCACCATACCAGGTAATTCTACTTCCCGGAACCACGTCAAATTCTTTATTGAGCAAGTTAGGTACCGTAAAATTGTACGCACCCTCAGTAATCTCAAGAGGTCCAAACATATTGAAATCACCATCTGTATCGAGCCTAAGCTTAAGGTTGCCTCTACCTCGCCCCCTGATTATGTCACCTGTTTTTATATCAAAAATCAACTCACAATAAGCCTCAGGTGTTACTTCGATATCAAAATTCAATGTGAGACCAGAAATATTAAAATTCTCTTCTGTGTCTATTTCAGTAGTATCCTTAAAATTTCTGAATAAAATGTAATCCTCCTGCGATACACTAGTACCCTCCGATATTGGGACAAAAAAGCGGGTATTTGATTCAGTCCTAATGTTTGCATTGATGTGGAGATCATTTAGTGGTCCATCTACGTATATGGTTCCTGTTCCATACGCCGAACCATAATAAAGGCTATTATCTAATGAGGTAGTATTCAGAAATTCGAAATTATTTGCCTGGAGCGTAATATCAGTGACGAAATTTTTAAATGAGTTGTGCCGAATAATTCCTGAAACGAGTGCACTGGATCCTTTTCTATCTATTAGATGGAAATTGGAAAGCTTTATGGTGCTCGGATCGAAATCAACTCGTCCATCAAAGGTGTATCGGGTATTTAGGTAGTTTACAATAACTCTACCATCAGAGATTCTGCAGTCTCCATTTATTTGTGGATTAGCAACTTCCCCAGTCAGCTTAAGGGAGCCATTAGCAAATCCTCCAATTTCAGAAAAATTTTCTTCTAAAAAAGGTTGTCCCATCTTCAAGTCTGCTTCGGCAAAAGTGATATCAAAATCAAGCTGATCTTGTTCTTTGAGCGGGTAATAATACCCCTTGACCTGAATTGCGTTGATATCTTCCCGCTCTACTTCAACTTCTGCAAAAACACTTTGGCTTACAGGATTCCACTCTGAAGACCCACTCACGTCTCCTACCTCAAAATCGTCATAGGTTAAATTTTTCAAAAGAAAACCTCCATCAAATCTGAAACCTTCTGAGCTGCTTTCACGAAACACCCTGAAATTTCCATTAAGAAATCCACCGATTGTAGACTCTGAAAAAAGACTTGCTTTGTTCATATTGAGGTCTTCGGTTGAAACCACGATGGAAGTAGGAATAGAGTCGGCATAAACACCCTCCAATGCTATTGATTCGCTCGAATCGTAAATCTCAAGATTAGTAATAGTAGCTTTTTTTGAAGTGAGAACAACCTTATTGGTAGGGTTGAACTTCCACCTATCATCCAACAATTGAATATCTGAAGGAAGCATTTTGAGGACGATGGAGTCCTGGTAAAGTTTCAGATTGCTCTCTAGTCTGATCTCACTGGCTGTCTCTACCTGACTTATGTGAGTAGTGAAATCTATATTGTCATCAAACCAAACACCTTCTAAAAGCAAATCCTTTGTATTTGGTATATCCGCATAGACCTGCTCCTTCGACTCAAAAATAAAGTTCGTCAAGATCCCGGAAGACTCCAGTTCCTTTGATCCGTTGATCTCTAGTACTGGTCCATGAAATTCATTTTCAGCTATAAACAATGTATCTGCCTTTACATAAAGACCAACATTTGCATTCTTGCTTTGTCTGAAAGAAGCCTCGATGATGGTTTTGCCGCCCAAAGCTATCGGCAACCTTAACGAGTCAATGTATTTTGAAATATTATCTATCTCGGCATCCAATGCGAGCTTATAGTTTTTCCCACTATTCTCTACTCTTGCAGTATCCTCCGAAAGTTTGAGTTTGGCCAAATATCCAGAGGCCATAATAGGAATATCTTTAATTGCATCTGAGACTTTAAACACCCCCTTAAGAGTAGATTTAAACCCAGGAAATGCAAGCTTCACAACTCTGCTGCTATCATCTTCGAAAAAGGCGCTGAATCGAATGGAGTCCAGATCAATTTGTTTGTCATCAAGTACTAACAACCCTGAGTCAACCTTTAACTCCGCTGTAAAAGCATCAACATCGAGGTTATGAACTTCAAATTGAATTTTCCCCGAGCTCGAGATTTGCCTGGAGCTGAGAAGCAAGTCTTGAGCATTGAGATTTTGAATATCCATTTCCACCTCAAGGATCTCTTCTGCCTGCCTCAAGTCAATCTGAGCCCTGCCACTCAAATGGCAATTAGGGTCAGACACTGAGAAGTTTCCATCAAAGAAACTTTGAGCGAAGCGACCATCAATCATCAGACTATCATAAACATATCCTTTCACTCCACTTTCCGTAATCAATGCCTTCATTTCGAAGTTGGCATTTTGTGGAGTTATCCCCTGACCATTCACAGTTGCTTTGAGATTCACTCGCTGAACCAAGTCATTTCTAAAAAAAGCACCAACATTTACATCCTTAAATTCCAGATTTCCGACATAGGACATTTTATTAATGTCTGAAGGTATTTTTAGGTTGATATCTGTGTGCACTGAGCCCTGATCCGTGACGAAATCTCCACGGGCTACAAAGTCCTTCACAAATCCTGCAAAACTTCCTGTAAAATCAATTTTTCCCATTTGCTGAAGGTTATCAGCATAGCCTCCGATATATGGTCTGAGATCGCCCGGGAGAACGTGTGAGTCGGTCAGGTCTGCCAGAATAAATGCCTGAGATATGTCCGGAAGTCCAAAGCAACTTACCCCTCCTACAAAATAAGATTTTCCAAAACCAAACGTAGTTTGTTCAATATTAAAGTCACCAACTGTTCCCCAGATGATACCATCTATAGAAATATCAGATTTTACCGCATCTATTCCAGAAACGATTTTAATGTCTTCTTTTGAAATTTTTGTGTCATTAAAATGAAGGATAAATGAAACGCTATCCACAAAATAGCTTAGATCGTCAAACCCATTATAAAAGAATTCTAGACTATCTGACACCTGGCTTGTAGGGGTTTTGAAATTAAGATCATCCACACTTAGCGATTGATTGCACACCCTGAAACTTGTATTAAAATCTGTGATGGTAAACTTGGAATTGTGTTCAATGCCACGCATCTGCAAAATATCACCCTTGATAGTGTCTGATCTCAAGCTTAATTCAGCCAAAGTAAATTCAGGTATGCTAAAGTTTAAGTTTGAAAAATCAAGTTTCGAAGTATCCATGGCCTTGGTTTTATCTCTTAGGCTCATCTTTAAATTTGAAAGAACCACTTGATCCAGGTAAATGGGCTTACTCTGCTTCTTCACCGTGTCCTTTTTTAGGGCATTTAAAAATTCGGAAAGATTTAGCTGAGATGTACTGTCATGTTTTGTCAGCTTAAGCCGAAGGCTATTGGCCTGAATTTCTTCTACATTTAGATAGTCGCCATTGATCAAGTCCCAAACCTTGTAATTAATCAATAAATCCTGCGAATAAAGAAGAGTATCCTTTTTAAGATCCCTAACTAAAATCTTCTCAAGGTTGGCCCGGTCAAGCCAGGAAACCTTAACTCTGCTTATTGAAATCTCATGATTCGTCTTACCTGATACCAGTTCCAACACCTTCTGGGCAAGGAAAGTCTGTACCGGACGAAGTTGAAGGAGTAGCATTAATACCAGAAACAAAGCCAAAGAATAGAAGAAAACCCCTGAAAAAAACTTCCAGAGTACCCAGCGAACTTTTGATATGGTTATCTTGGCCTTCAAAAAAAACGGTGGCGGTTATTCTTGGTATAGAGTCCTCTTGCGACGAAACTTCAGCATCTGTTTGTATCAACGGCAAAGTAATCAATAATGAGATTGCTAATCAAACAATTCATGAGCAGTACGGAGGTGTTGTGCCAGAACTCGCCTCGCGTGAACATCAAAGAAATATCGTGCCAGTTGTTCAGCATGTTTTGGATAATGCTGGAATAAACGCAAGTGAGCTTGATGGGATTGCCTATACCAGAGGGCCCGGTTTGCTCGGAGCGCTGCTGATTGGGTCTAGTTTCGCCAAATCTATGGCCGCCTCACTTGACATTCCTTTGATTCCTATTCATCACATGAAAGCACATGTGTTGGCTCATTTTATTGATGATCCCAAACCCAAATATCCGTTTATCTGCCTCACTGTAAGTGGAGGGCACACCCAAATTCTTCGCGTGAATAGCCCTACAGAGATGATCATTTTAGGTCAAACAAAGGACGATGCAGTGGGTGAAGCATTTGATAAGGCCGCTAAGCTTTTGGGTCTTCCTTACCCCGGCGGACCAATGATAGATAAACTTGCTAAGGAAGGTGATCCGCTCAAATTTGAGTTTGCGGAATCTGAAATGCCAGAGCTGGATTATTCTTTTAGCGGAATCAAGACTTCAATTCTTTACTTTCTAAGGAAAGAGATGAAGCTGAATGAGAATTTCATTCGGGAAAACATCAATGATTTAGCGGCCAGCATTCAACATACTTTGATTTCGATGCTTATGAATAAGCTCATCAAAGCAGCAGAAATGGAGGATATAAAACAAATTGCAATTGCTGGGGGTGTCTCAGCCAATAGTGGACTTAGAAATGCATTGAACAATGAGGCTACAAATCGCAGCTGGGAAGTATTCATCCCGGATTTTCAGTATTGCACAGACAATGCAGGCATGATCGCGATCAGTGGACACTTGCTATATGAAAAGCAGGCTTTTGGTAAACTGAGTGATAGCCCGTTACCCAGAATGCCATTTTAGTTAATGATATTTTATATTTAACCTATGAGTAAGGATAAGAGCAGATTTTCGAACAACATTCAGATCAAAAACCGAAAGGCCGGTTATGAGTATGAATTTGTGGAAAAAGTGGAGGCAGGGATTATGCTGAAAGGCACGGAGATCAAATCGCTACGTGAAGGTAAAGCAAGCATTCAAGAGGCATACTGCTATTTCAAAAAAGAAGAGCTTTATGTAAAAGGTATGAACATCTCACCTTACTCTCAGGCTAGTTTCGAAAGTCATGATATGACCAGAGACCGGAAGTTGCTACTTAAGAAACGTGAGCTCGATAAGTTCAAGGCTAAGATGGAGGAGAAAGGCTTAACGATTGTTCCTCTTCGAATTTACATCAACAGTAGAGGACTGGCTAAACTGGAAATTGCATTAGCCAAAGGAAAGAAAATCTATGACAAGCGAGATAGCATTAAAAAGAAAGATCAGAAACGTGAATTAGAACGCATGAAGATATGATTAGCATGAATTCTGTACTGGTACTCAATCAAGACTACACACCCCTGACCGTGTGTTCAGTACAACGTGCATTTATGCTTATGTTTCTTAAAAAAGCAGATCTTATCACCGAAATCAAAGACAAAAGATTGAGATCTATCAGTCAGTCTTTTCCTTTCCCCTCAGTCATCAAAGTCAAATACTACATCAGCATTCCTTATAAAGGAGTGGTGATGAGTAGACACAATATCTTTAAAAGAGATGGAGGTAAATGCCAGTACTGTGGCACGCACAAAAATCTCACAATCGATCATGTAATTCCTCGCTCCAAGGGTGGCAAGTCTACATGGACAAACCTGGTAACGGCATGTAAAAAGTGTAACTCTAAAAAAAGCGATTACACGCTAGATAGTGTTGGAATGAAATTATTAAAAGCTCCGGTCAAGCCATCATATATCTCTTTCCTAAAGATGAATACAGGAGTATATCGAGATGATTGGGCTCCCTACCTCAACCCAAAGAAAGTAAGCGCTTAGCCCTACCTTTACGTAAAAAGTAAAACCATGAAATACATCACAATAGTGTTGATGGGGATATGTTTTCTCTCCTGCAACACACAGGAAAATGAGAAAGAATCTGAGAGAGAGGATGCTTTAGAAAGATTTGAAGAGGAGCAGAGAGAACTGGAGGAAAAGATACAGGAGATGAAGGAAGAGTCAAAGGAAGCTGCTGAAGATGCAAAAAGAGAAATAGAATCTGCGCTGAGGGAGATGAAAAAGCAGCGAGAAAAAATAATTGATGAAGCGGACAAGCTTAGAAAAGCAACTAAAAAGGAACTGGAAAACGCACTAGAGGAAGCAAAGAAAGAATATGACGAGTGGTTAAAAGAGAAGAAAAAGCAACTAAATAATTAGCAATAAAAAAAGCCCCAATCAAATGATTGAGGCTTAATATCTGAATTATAAAAGTTATTAATCTTTAACTCCTCTTAGGGATTTGTAAAGAATCTTTCTTGCGTTTGACTTTCTCAATGTTTGCTCAACGTCAGACACTATACCCATCTTCACTTCATTGTCAATATTGAGTGCCATCGTGATACGATCACGTTCTGCCTCAGAAAGTTTATCCTTTTCCTGGTTTACAAAAAGCGTCAACTCATCAGGCTCCATGAATACATCATTGGTTTGAATCCTTGGCTCTTCACCATATGTGCCAATATTTTTCGGCTCTCCGATGTAAATATGACTCACCAATGACTTCTTCTGGATTTTAGAAAGCTGTTCCGCTTTAGGCAAAACCTGCTTCACAAGAATTTCCTGCTCTCTCATCACAGTAGTTACCATGAAGAAGAATAGAAGCATGAAGATAATGTCCGGCAATGCTGCCGTAGGTATATCCTGAGATGCTTTTGAATTTTTCTTAAACTTCGACATAGTACATCTATTTATCTGGTTCTGCAATTGAAATCGCCTTAGGAATTCCAGCACGTCCTTGGAGATACATTCTCTTCTCTACGTCCTTGCTTTGATCAAGCTCCAAAAACTCCTGAGCGGTTAAGCCAACACGCTCAGCATAAATTTCATTGTAGGCAGCATGAGCAGCATCCATGATCTGAATATACAAATCATAGCTAGTACCTCTATTTGCCTTAAAAGAAACAATTGCCTTTCCTGGATGATCTGAAGATTCAGGACGTTGTTTTGCTCTGGCTTTCATATGAGTAGGTAAGCTATTGTAAGTATCAATACCTTCCTGATTCGGGTTACCAAAATTTAAAACAAACTCCTTAATCTCCTCTTTTAACTCGGAAATAGGTTTCGTATATGGCTCATTTTCCACCAAAAGCTGATCATTCGAGTTGGCTAATATTTTGAAAATATTTCGTTCAGGAATATCAATTTGCTCTTGTTCTTGATCTGGTGGAGGAGGCAGTGTCATCAAGATCCCTTTGTCATTTGCTATCGTGGTGGTAACCAGGAAGAAAATGAGCAAAAGGAAGGCAATGTCCGCCATAGAGCCTGAACTCACTTCCGGAGTGCCTCTATCTTTATTCCTCGCCATTATTCAGCTGCTTTTTTAATTTCTGTGTAAACAATTCCGCCAATCGCTGCGATTGCCAGTATATAAAAAGTAGTGAGTCCTGCTCCTACCATTTTTGCTGTAGTAGCAGAAGCGTCACCCTGAGGAGTTCCATCTGCCAAAACGAATGACACGATAAAAACCACAACAAGTGCTCCTACTCCCATTCCCATCTTCTTCAACGAATCCGGGTCTCCCATTGCCTTCATTAGTGGCATTCCTACTGCTGCAAGAACGCAAACACCAATGAGTATATATGATATAAATAATCCTACATCAACCATAGTCTAATCTATTTTTAGATTACTTAGAAAGATTGTGCTTCACAAGAAGGTCTACCAAAGAGATAGATGCATCTTCCATGCTGTTCACGATTGAATCTACTTTAGACACAAGGTAGTTGTAGAAAAGCTGAAGAATTACAGCTACAATCAAACCACCTACTGTAGTCAAAAGTGCTACTTTAATACCACTAGCCACAAGTGCAGGAGATACGTCACCAGCTTCCGCGATAGCGTCGAATGCCTCGATCATACCAATTACTGTACCCATGAAACCAAGCATCGGTGCTAGTGAGATGAAAAGAGATATCCAAATCATTCCTCTTTCAAGCTTACCCATCTCTACAGATCCGTAAGCGATGATTGACTTCTCAACCATTTCTACACCTTCAGACATTCTCATTAATCCCTGAGTGAAGATAGAAGCTACTGGGCCTCTTGTGTTTCTGCAAACTTCTTTAGCTGCATCAGCTCCACCAGCATTCAATGCATCCTCTACGTCTGTCAAAAGTTTCTTTGTATTAGTAGATGCCATGTTCAAGTGGATAATTCTTTCGATAGCGATAGCTAAACCAAGAATCAAACATGCAAGAACGATACCCATGAAAGTAGGTCCACCATCAATGAATTGTTCTTTTACTACTTGGTGAAATCCTTTAGATGGAGCTTCTTCTTCTACAGGAGCAACGATCTCAGCGATTTCTTCTACAGGCTCTTCGTATACTTCTTCAGTTTGTGCTGAGTCTACAGCTGCAGAGTCAGTTGCCGCATCAGAGTCAGAAAACTCTTGCGCAGTAGCGCTGAAGGTAAATACACCTGCCAACATTAAGAGAGTCAATAACTTTTTCATAATTCAGTCTTGTAAGTTAAGTCTTCGGTTTAGTTTAAATATTTAAGTTTTAGTAAAATCCAAATTTGCATGTTCATTCCCACAAAATTCACACCACTCATCAAAAATCGTCGAATTTTTAGAGACCTGGACTCTGCAAAATCGCAGAGAGGAAGGGATTCGAACCCTCGATACCCTTTTGGGGTATACACACTTTCCAGGCGTGCGCCTTCGACCACTCGGCCACCTCTCTGTAGGCCGCCACTTTTTGACGGGCTACAAATAAATCATGAAAAATACCTTTATGCAAGTTTTATACTAACATCAAGGTAATGATTCTTATTCTTTTGGCAACAAATCCATTTCTCCTGCCAGCGAATAGGTCAATTGTTCTTCAATCGAATCTTTTTTCGACTCGGAACCCAACAAAAACATCATTTTTGTGATTGCGGCCTCAGTAGTAATGTCTCCACCACTTAAAACCCCTATATCATTCAGCTTTTTACTTGTCTCGTATCTCCCTTGCTCTACCTCTCCACCAATGCATTGACTAACGTTCAGGATGATTTTTCCGCTCTCAATAGCCTCACTAAGACACTCAATGAACCAATCAAACTTCATCGTGTTCCCCGAACCGAAAGATTCCAGTACCACCCCTTTGATATAGGGGTCACTCAAGATACCTTTCACCGCATGCTCTGTTATCCCCGGGAAAATCTTCAGGATTGTCACATTTGCGTCAAGCTTATTTTTTACTTCCAAGATTGCATCCGGATCATGTGGCTTTAGAGCTGAGTAGTTGAATTCGATCTCAATACCAGCCTCGGCCAACACTGGATAATTTTCCGACTCGAAAGCGGCAAACGTACTACTTCTTAATTTTTGTGATCGTGAACCACGAAGGAGAAGATGGTTGAAGTAAACGCACACTTCACTTACGATGGGCCTTCCTTCATGGTGTGCTGCTGCAATCTCCAGAGCAGTAATCAGGTTCTCTCGTGCATCTGATCTGATGGAGCCGATGGGCATTTGAGCCCCAGTGAAAATCACAGGCTTATTCAAACCATGCAGCATATAGCTTAGCATAGAGGCAGAATAAGCCATTGTATCCGTTCCGTGAAGAATGACAAAGGCATCATATTGAGAGTAATTTTCCTCAATGATGTAGGCCATATCTTTCCAGTCCTGAATGCCAATATTGGATGAGTCGATGGGCTTGGGAAACGAGATCACAGTAAGCTTAATACCAAGTTGCCTTAGCTCCGGTACACGATCCACTACTTTTCCAAAATTGAATGGAGCAAGTGCTCCGCTGGCATCCTGAATCATGCCGAACGTACCACCTGTATAGATGATTAGAACGGATCGATCACCCGTGTCATTGATATTTACAATCTTGTATTTCAAGTCTGTTACTTTTCAGAGGGGAAAAATAGCGCATTTGCATTAGCTGTTGTCAATTCATCCAATGCTTCTTTTGAAAGTCCTAAGTAGTCGGCAACTTTATCGGCAACAAGAGCAGTGTATGCAGGCTCATTTCGCTTGCCTCTGTGAGGTGCTGGAGTGAGGTATGGGCTATCGGTTTCAAGAATAATTTTTGAGCGATCAAGGTGTGGGATGACCTGATCCATGCCTCCATTTTTGAACGTGCTCACCCCTCCTAGTCCCAAGTAAAAATCCATTTCCGTGATTTTCTTTCCTTGCTCGACACTTCCGGTAAAGCAATGAAAAACACCTTTCAATCCCTTATCCTCATATTCAGTAACCAAATCAATGGTTTCATCAATGGTTTCTCTGCAATGGATCACAATCGGTAAATCATGCTTCAATGCCAGATCGCATTGAATTCGGAATGCTGTCTTTTGCTCTTCCCAAAAGGTCTTGTCCCAATAGAGATCTGTACCCATCTCCCCAATCGCCAGAAACTTTCGCTTATTCAGCCACTCTTCAACAAGCTCTAGCTCCTTTTCAAAATCCTCTTTCACCGAACAGGGATGAAGCCCCATCATTGGATAGCAGATATCAGGATACTTTTCCTCTAGATCTAACATTGAATCAATGGACGAACTATCAATATTGGGGAGAAGTATTTTTTTTACTCCCTGCGCGAGTGCTCGCTCGATAACCTCATCTCTATCTTCATTAAAATGTTCCAGATATATGTGTGCGTGGGTGTCTATCATTTATTCGGCTATGACTTTATAGCCTCGAATTTCAGACCTTTTGCATGAAAATGCGCAAGGATTTCCGGAAGAATCTGTTTTAGGTTTTTAAAAGCCTTGGCGGAATCATGGAAAACAAGAATGCTACCTGGCTTTGCTTGTTTTAATTTTTTAAGTGACTTCTCCACATTCAAGTCGGGATCAAAATCCCACGAGAGGTGAGACCACATCACTACCTGCTTATCAGAGAGTTTCTTTAATTGGCTTCTGCTGATTCTCCCATAAGGAGGTCTAAATAAGCTGGTTTGCGAATCCAAGGTTTTCAATTGCTGATCGCAAAGAGCAAGATCATTCAGGTAATCCACATCATCAGTCTTCCAACCCTTCAAATGATTGAAGCTATGATTCCCTAGCTTATGACCTTTCACTAAAATGTTTTCCGCTAAATCCGAATGTGCTTCCAAATTTCTTCCAAGGCAAAAAAAAGTAGCCTTTGCATTTACCTGATCTAATTGATCCAAAACCCATGACGTGGCTTCCGGATGAGGGCCATCGTCAAAGGTGAGAAAGATGGAATCCTTGGACGGGATTCTCCAAGTCAGAGATGAATATAAGGCTCGTGTAATCCACGGTGTTTTATAAAACCGAATCATTTGTTTTGAATGCGGCAGGAAAGCATGGTGATGTCATCATGATAAGGTTTTGCTCCCTTAAACTCATTTAGTGCTTTCAGAATTTGATTGTGAAACTCAGATAAATCCTCAGGGCATTCTTCCTTCACGATCTCAAGCAATCGGTCAAACTCAAAAGCTTCATCGGCCTCATTGAATGTCTCAGTAAGACCATCGGTGTAAGTAAATAAAAAGAATTCATCCAAGCCATCCAGATGCTTTGTTTCAATGAAGGGCAATGGATCAAACATCCCCAGCACCGTGGTGCCATCATTTAACAACTCAATCTTATTTCTATGCTTTAGGATGATTTCATTATGCCCACAGTTGATGTATTCCAACTTCTTTGTCTTGAAATCATATATCCCGGCAAAAAAGGTGATGAAATTTTCGGCGTTACCACTAACAAAAGTGCTGTGATTTAACTCCGTTACGATCTCTTCTAAACTTTTTGTCTGACGAACCAAAGCTCGCAATGAGGCCTGAAAGTTGGACATTAACAATGCGGCCGGCACCCCCTTCCCGGACACATCCGCAATGCAGGCTAAAAACTTATTCTCATCAATCTGAATGTAGTCGTAGTAGTCTCCACCTACATCGTGGTGAGGAAGATAAAATGCCTCGATTTGTAACCGCTCGATCTTGGGTAATTCTTTCGGAAATAGAAAATTTTGCACCTTCTTGGCAATTTCAAGCTCTCGACGATAAGCCTCCTGCTCCATCTGCTGACGAGCCAGTCGTTTATTCTCAATGGCCACCAAGATGATATTTGTAAGCGCATTAAGAAATCGATTTTGAACACCAAGTTTAGAATCCGACTCGATGAAAACAACAGCCAGCAATTTGCTTTTGTGATAAACGGGGAACACCGAGTCAAACTCATCGAATGAGGTCTCAGTAACACCCATTTTATTTTCAAGCCCCTGATATTTCTTTGGTAGCTCGCTTCCGATCAGGTTATTCTTTGTACCAAAATTCACCCTACACACCCACTTCTCATTCTGCTGCGTATACAAAGCCAGTTTGTTGATCTTCAGGTCTGCCAGAAGCGTGAACTTGTAGATTTTCAGCAGGTCATCTTCAGGCAGGTTGTTGTTTACCGCCTGGGTGACTTCCAGCAAAGCGTTGAGTTGTAGATCCTTTATGTCAATGGAAGTTTCCTTCACTGAGTGTTGTGTTTAAATAGTCCTTTTTTTGATGCAAGGTAGAAATATGATTGGTAGTCCTTTTCCATGTTCAGTTGGTCAAGCTCCGACTCTTCATCCACATTCTTATACACCCTGATCCATCCCTTCTTAGCCATACCGATCAGGTTTTTAGCCAGCTCCTCGTCCGTCAAATCAATTGCTTCCTTTAGATCTTTGTAGGCTGTAACGAAATAAAGCTCGTCAATTATATCAAACTCTTCGTCTGTCATCCGTATTTCCTTCCTTTCCAGGTGTATGAACCAAAGATAGAATTCATACCCATGAATAAAACGTGCAACGGATAAATAATTTGGAAGAGTAGCAAAGGGAAAAAGCTACTTTTCCCCCTCATGAATCTATTCACCGGAGACACAAAAAACAGAAGAGCCATGAATCGCATGATTGCAATACCCATGATGAACGTAGCGTCAAGCTTGCCCAAAACAGCTGCAGCAATCGCTCCATAAAAAATCAGGTAGTCGAGGAAGAAAAGAATGGCACTCATTCTTACTTTCCAGTTTTTGTTGTACTTCCATTTACTCGTCCATCGCGTTCTCTGATTCATGAAAGAACGAAGTTTTGAATGCGCAGAAGTATGCACCACTGCATCCCCTGATTTGAGAAAGATGGTAGAATGCGGAAACTTTCGCATGATATTGAAAAGCAAAAATTCATCATCACCCGACGGAGTAAATAGGTTATTGGTGTAGCCTCCAACTTCTTCAAAAGCAGTTTTCTTAAAGCCGAGATTAGCACCACTACACATGCTTGGGTTTTCCTCCGAAATGGTCACCGCACCAAAACCGATCAATCCAGCAAACTCCACCTGCTGCAGTCGGGCAAAAATTCCTTTTCCCTCAATGGCTACCGGGCCTGCAACCATATTTACATCCTTCCTGAATGCATCACTATATGCCCGAATCCAACTTTCACCAAACCAGCAGTCGGCATCCGTGGTGAGAATGGTTTCATACTTAGCTGCTTTTACACCTGCGGTCAAGGCATGTTTCTTACCTTGTTTTGTTGGATCACTAAGCCGCTCCAGTCGAAGGTTTAGATTGATGGATGCAATGAGTTGTTGTACAACCTGAACTGTATCATCCTCAGAAAAGTCATCAATTACGATCACCTCAAATAGCTCTTTCGGATAGTCCTGACTTTCCAGATTCTTAAGGATAGTTTGAATATTGGCAGACTCGTTTCTGGCAGGGATAATTACTGAAAATGGAATCAGGTCCTCACTTTTCTCCACAGCAGGAATTTTTCTCCATCCCTGTGCCAACCGAAGGTAAAAGAGGACATGAAGTAATGTAAATGCCGTGATCAGGATCATCATCACGCAATGTTAACCTGAATAATTTGAGGTGAGCTTCATTCGCCAGACAAAAACTAACCCGACCAGTGAGGGCACCACCGTATTGATAACCCAGATCAGAAAAATAGGAATGATTACTAGCTGAAGATCACTCACCAAAGGCTCAAAAAATAATATGCCGGAAACCTCCCTTACACCTACTCCACCAAAAAACAACGGCAGTGCCGTACGTGCAAGGAAAATCCAACCTATCCCTGCAATGATTGAATCAGCAGGAAGTGAGGGAAGAAATGCTGTGAGCAGCAAGTAAAACTGAAACACGAAAGTCAGGTAACGCACAAAAGAGATTCCGATGATTCGAATCAAAAACCGTTTAGGTAATTCTTTAAAGTAGGTTAAAAATCGACTTTCAGACTTTTTAAACAACCTCCTCAAAACTGGTATTCCAATCAGGATGACTAATGCAAACCAGCCATTCATCTCATACTCCAAAGCAAGCTGACTCAGCACATACAATCCTAAAACAAGCGTGAAACAAAGCATGATCCCACGATTCAGGATAGCAGCTGAGGTAGCCTGATACTTATCCCTTTGCTGAGAAATGCGAGCCAGCAAATCGCCTGAGGTAAATGGCAGCACCCAATTGAGCGCCAGTCCTCCAAGTATCACCTGCCAGGCTTTTTTCATGGAAATGGAATCGAATTGCTGGAGCGACACTTTCCACCTCAGAGCCTCCAGATACCAGTTAAATATCATGAGTAAAAGCACCACAACCAGTATGAAAGCAAACTGATCAGGAATGATCACCTCTTTAAATGAGATGGATTGTTCATGAAATTTGACGATCAGAAAATACAGGCAACCGCCGAGAATTAAAATCTTGATTATAGCAATAAGCCAAGGCTTATTTAAAAAAGACAGCTTGTTCTTTCCGTTTTGCACTTCGATCTTGAGGCTTAGGTCTCCAAGTTTACTCTCACTTTTTTCCTTGATGAAAAAAGTGACAAAAAAATCAAGAAAATTTTAAAGCCTTTGCCCACAATCCCATCACCACCACGCCAAATTTTCATACCCTCCCTCCTTTTCGAAGGGTTTTTCTTTAACTTCTAGGTAAAGACTTTAATTTGCACCTGTGGCGATAAAAGAGCGAATCATTTTAGGAATAGACCCAGGCACGAATGTAATGGGATATGGATTGATCCATTGCAAAGGTGAAAAAATGAGCGTCATCCAGTTTGGGGTGATCCACCTCAGCAAGTATAAAAACCACGAGATAAAACTCAAGAAAATTTTTGATCGGGTCACAGAATTACTCAAAGAATATTTACCAGACGAAGTAGCGCTAGAGGCCCCTTTCTTCGGGAAGAATGTACAGTCCATGCTGAAGCTGGGACGTGCTCAGGGAGTGGCCATGGCTGCCGCCCTGAACAGAAACATGCCCATTCATGAGTATGCACCCAAGAAGGTGAAACAGTCTGTAACCGGAAATGGTAACGCCAGCAAGGAGCAGGTAGCCAATATGATCCAGATGCTGTTAAAATTTGAAGATGCACCCAAGCTGATGGATGCTACCGATGCACTAGCCGTGGCGATCTGTCATCATTATTCATCTAAATCCGGCATCCCAAGCGGCGGCAAAAAAAGCTGGAAATCGTTTATTGCGGATAATCCAGGGAGGGTGAAGTGATTTTGGAGGTGACAGTACTTCTGCCTTTTCATAAAAGAGTGTGTCACCCTGAGGGACTCGAAGGGTGTGGGGTTGAGAAGTGGGCGTAATTTTGGAAAGAAAATGCACTATACCGTATATATTTTAAAATGCTCAGATGACTCCTACTATGTAGGTGTAACAAATGACATTTCTGAAAGGGTTGTTCAACACAATGAGAGACTCAACAGGAGAGCCTACACCTATTCAAGAAGACCTGTCCAATTAGTATTTGAAGAACATTTTCATGACGTTAATCAAGCGATAGCTTTCGAGAAGCAAGTCAAAGGGTGGAGAAGAGAAAAGAAGGAAGCACTCATAAATAGGGACTGGAGCAAATTACCTGACTTAAGCATCGCTTACAGAGATAAGATAATGTCGTCTTCGAGAGCCTCAGACTGACAATGAGAGTACTACTCTCCTCTAACCAGCAAACAAAAAAACCCACCTTCCGGTGGGTTCCAAATATCCAAAAATCTAATCTCTAACTTACTTAACCGCTTCGCTAATCTTGCGAGCTGTCTCTGCCATTTCTTCATTGCTCGGGGAGAGCTTCATGTTGGCAAAGTTCATGTCGTCCATGGTCTGCATAGGTATCAGGTGAATGTGTGCGTGAGGCACCTCCAGTCCCATCACTGTCACCCCTATACGTTCGCACTTGATCACAGACTCTATTCCTGCTGCTACTTTCTTTGCAAACAAGTGCAATCCAGCCAAGGTATCATCGTCCAGATCAAAAATGTAGTCCACTTCTTTCTTTGGGATTACCAGCGTGTGTCCCTCCGTTAGTGGGTTAATGTCCAAAAAAGCCAAGTAGTTGTCATCCTCTGCTACGATGTGTGCAGGGATTTCTCGCTCTATGATTTTAGTAAAGATGCTCGCCATCAGACGGTGATGTCCAGAATTTCAAATTCGATATCACCGGCAGGCACCTTGATCATGGCTTTCTCGCCTTTCTTCTTGCCCAGCAACCCTTTCCCAATTGGAGATTGTACGGAAATCTTACCGCTCTTCAGGTCAGCCTCCTCCTCAGCCACCAGCTGATAGGTCACCTCCATATTGTTCTTTTTGTTCTTGATTTTTACGGTGGAAAGAATAGACACCTTGGACGTATCGATTGATGACTCATCAATTACACGAGCATCCCCTACCACTGTTTCCAGCTTGGAAATTTTTAACTCCAAAAGCCCCTGAGCTTCCTTAGCCGCATCGTACTCAGCATTTTCACTCAAGTCTCCCTTGTCACGAGCCTCAGCTATTTGCTTTGCCATGTTGGCTCTTCCCTTGGTCTTGAGTTCGTTCAATTCCGCTTTGAGCTTATCAAGTCCCTCCTTTGTGTAGTAATTAACTGCCATAATTGTTCTTACCCCTTTAAACAAAAAATAACGGCCTCACAGTGAAGCCGTTTCTTCGTGTTGTCTTATTTTGATGATGCAAATATATATAGAATTTGCCCCTTAATAACAAAATCAGCCTAAAGCTCTTCGCTGATTTTTTGTGCAATCACTTCACTGATACGCTGGTAAGATTCGAACGTCCACCCACCTACATGTGGTGAAATGAGCACATTTGAAAATGAAGTAAGCTTTTGAATCTGAGCTCTTTCCTGCTCTGTGAGACTTTCCAGCTTTTCATTTTCCAGCACATCCAATCCAGCACCCCAAAGCGTGCCCTCCTCTAAAAGTTGAATCAATGCATCCGTGCTCAGAATTTCCCCACGAGCTGTATTGATCAGTACTTTCAGATTTTTAAACTTTCGTAAATAGGTTTCATTGAAAAGCTGCCTTGTTTCTTCGTTGAGTGGAATGTGAATGCTAAGAATTTCTGTACGCTCCATGAGCTCATCCAGCTCTACATTTTTAATGAAGTCACCGGGAAAAGTACCCTTGAACTTATCAAATCCAAGTATCTCACAATCTAAACCTCTAAGCTTTTCGGCAAAGGACATCCCCATGTTTCCAACACCATAGATGCCCACCACCTTTCCTTTCAGCTCTATGCCCCGATTGCCCTCACGATTCCACGTACCTTGTCTTATTTCGTCATAGGAAGTTGAAATTTTATGTAGTAGCGAGAGCAAAAGCCCCAGTGCGTGCTCACCGAGCGCATCCCTGTTTCCTTCCGGCGCGTTGATTGCTTTGATCCCCCTTGTATTCAGATAGTCTTGATCCACTTTATCCATCCCTGCACCAGCCCGAGCTACAAATTTTAAATTTGGGCCAGCATCTACCAGCTCCTTATCCACAGCGGTCTTGCTGCGAAGAATCAGCCCTTCAAACTCATGAAGTATCTTCAAAATGCCTTCCCGATCAATCACAGGTAAGTACACAGGATCATACCCCTGCTCCTTCAAGAGTGGGATGATCGTTTCGTGCATATCATCGGCGATAAGTATTCGCTTTTCGGTCGTCATAAGTTATACAATAGGTGTGCTGTCGAGAAATAGACAGCCAAACCCAACAAATCGTTCGTAGTAGTTATAAACGGACCGGAGGCCAGTGCCGGATTCACTCCAAAGCGATTTAAGACCAAAGGGGTCACCGTGCCCATAAAAGAGGCTAAAAGCACGACGGCAAAAAGCGCAATAGCAACAGTAGCAGCCAGAGGTTGCTCACGCATAAACAAGATCACAGCTCCAAAAACCATAAGGGAAAGAATGGCCCCATTGACAATGGCTACCATAAAGACTTTTAATAACCTTTTCCACATGCTATCTGCAAAAACATTTGGGTTGGCCAAACTCTGCACTACGATGGATGAAGATTGAATACCTACGTTACCCCCAGATGCAGTAATAAGCGGAATAAAAAATGCAAGTGCCGGCACGATGATGATTTCATCCTTGAAAAATCCCATAAACTGTGCCCCTACCAAACCGCCTGCCATCCCGATGATGAGCCATGGCAAACGCGCACGTGAGATTTTCCACACCGTATCATCTTCCTCCACATCGGAGCTCACCCCTGTCATGAGTTGCCTTTCCTCCTCTGCGTTTTCACGAATGACATCTATGACGTCATCTATAGTGATTCGCCCTACTAGCTTCCCACGAGCATTGACTACCGGCACAGCCTCCAAATCATACTTCTGCATGATGCTGGCCACCTCTTCTTCTGAGGTTGAGGTTTCTACTGAAATGATTTGATCATCGTAGATATGTGCCACTTTAGATCCTGCCTTGGCAAGGATCAAATTCTTTATTCCCACTTTGCCAAGTAGGTTATCTTTATCGTCTACCACATAAACCGAGTAGATTTTCTGCACATTTTCTGCCTGAAGCCTGATCTCTTCTATACACTGCGAAATACTCCAGTTTAGGTTGGCTTTGATTAGCTCCTTTGCCATGAGTCCCCCGGCGACATCCTCATCATACTCCAAGAGTTCCATAAGGTTGGAGGCCTTCTCTTCATCAGAGATTTCACGAATCACCTCATTCCGGTCAGCCACACCCATTTCGTAGAGAATATCTGTACCATCATCTGAGTCCATCAACTCAACAAAGGCGGCCAGATCAGGTGCAGAAAATTCCTTGATAAATGCCTCCCGAACATCTTCTTCCAGATCTTCGAGTATTCTGGCTCCTACCTCCGGAGGCAACAGGTCAAAAACATACTTGCATTCCTGAGAGTCAAACTCGTCCAGCAGGGCAGAAATATCAGCCGGGTTTACTCCATCAAGTGAAGATTTAATGAACGCCTCATCCTGCTCATCCAGCGCTTGCTGAAATCGGTCTTTGAATTCGACGGATAACTCAAAAGGCATCAAAGCTTCCATGTCAGGTGATTTTTTCAGTCAGAGAGATAAAATCTTGAACAGATAGCTGCTCTGCCCGCTTGTTCATCACATCGAGGCTAGTCACAGCGTCAGGCAAATTTAGGTCTTTTAGGGCGTTGCGCAAGGTCTTCCTCCGCTTCCCAAAACCGGACTTCACCACTCGTTTGAATAGCTTTTCATCACATGATAATTGAGCTACATTATTTCGCTTTAACCTAATTACGGCGGACTGAACCTTGGGGGGCGGGTTGAATACCCCTGGGGGAACTTTGAACAAATACTCAATATCAAAAAATGCCTGCAGCAACACGCTCAGGATGCCATACGTTTTTGATCCTTCCTTTTCGCAAATCCGATCCGCTACCTCCTTCTGAATCATGCAAACGACTTCATCCACCTTGTCCCGGTCGTCCCAGATTTTAAAGAACAACTGTGAAGAAATGTTGTAAGGGAAATTCCCTATTACATTGAATCGTTCAAACGGCACATCATATTTCAGGTAATCCTGAAATTGAAATCGCTCTCCATGATCGGGATAGGTGGACTTTAAATAATCAATAGACTCTAAGTCTACATCCAATGCGTAAAACTCCCAGCTTGGTTTTTCCAGCAAATATTTGGTAAGCACACCTGTACCGGGACCTATCTCCAAAACAGGGAGATTTTCTATATTCTTCAGAGCTTCCACAATCTTCAAAGCGATGTTTTCATCCTTCAAAAAATGTTGCCCTAAATGTTTCTTTGGTTTTACGCCTGCCAACTTATGCTCCGTTTATATTTGCACTCTTCAGTACTGATTCAATTTCGATTTAAGTATACTGCAAATGGGGGAATCGTCAAGCAAAAAAAACAAACCTGTCATTGGAATCACTCTTGGTGACGTAAATGGGATTGGCCCGGAGGTGATTATCAAGTCACTGGAAGACAACAGAATTCTAAAGCAGTTCACTCCTGTTATATACGGATCAGCAAAGGTGATATCGTTTTACCGCAAACAACTAGACAAAGAAAACTTCAACTATCAGCAGATTTCATCCATCGACAAGATTTTTCACAAAAAAGTCAATGTATTAAACGTATGGGATGAAGCTGTAGAAATAACTCCCGGCCAAGCCAATGAAATTGGTGGAAAATATGCTGTTCTCTCTTTACAAAGTGCTGTCCAAGATTTAAAAGAGGGAAAGATTGATGCTATAACTACGGCACCTTTAAGTAAAGATTTAGTTCAGTCGGATGATTTCAAATTTCCTGGCCATACTGAATACCTTACTCAGGAAGCCGGAGAAAATGACAGCCTCATGTTTCTGGTTCATGATACACTCAGAGTGGGTGTGGTGACGGGGCACATTCCTTTGAAGCAAGTGAGCGAAAAAGTGACCAAAGAAAAGATTGTTTTCAAGCTGCAAAAAATGATCAAGTCTTTGCAGAAGGATTTCGGTATTAAAAAACCAAGAATTGCAGTTTTAGGTCTCAACCCACATGCCGGAGAAAATGGACTACTGGGTGATGAAGAGGAGAAAGTCATCTTGCCTGCCATCAATGAATTAAAGGCAGGTCATCACATAGTTGCTGGCCCTTTCCCTGCCGATGGATTTTTTGGTATGCAGACTTACAAGCAATATGATGGAGTGCTGACCATGTATCACGATCAGGGGCTCATTCCTTTCAAGACACTGGCCTTCGAGGAAGGCATTAATTACACAGCAGGACTTCCATTCGTACGCACATCTCCAGATCACGGAACAGCCTTTGCGATAGCGGGGAAAAATGAAGCCGACGAGACCTCTTTTCGCAATGCACTCTACCTGGCAAATGACATTATTCGCCAGCGAAATGAAAATCAGTGCGAGAGTGCTGATGAAAAGTAATTCATAAAGCTTTTGTAGTACTTGGATTCTATCTAAATTTGCGGGTCTTTACCGGGAAGTGGACGGAAATGAAGGAATTGAAAGAGTTCAAGATTGAGATTTTTGGCCTGAGCAACAGTACTCACGACTTCAATTTCACCTTTAATGATGATTTCTTCACTCATTTTGAAAACAGCCTGGTGAGCAAGGGCAAAGGCACTTGTGATGTGATTTTGACAAAAACGGACTCAATGATTACCCTCGATTTGAAGATTGAAGGCACCATTGAGCTGGAATGTGACAGAAGTTTGGAGCTTTTTGATTTCCCAGTTTCGGTAAACAAGGAAATCATTTACAAATACGGTGACGAGGAGAAAGAGCTAAGTGAAGATGTATTTGTCATCCTTAAAGGTGAGCAACAAATCAATATCGCATCGTTCTTGTACGAATCAATCAGTCTTGAAATACCGATGAAAAAACTTCATCCAAAATTCAAAGGCCAACCTGAAAGCGACGAGATGATTTACGTTTCTGAAACTGCAGGAGAATCACAGGAAGAAAGCACTGATCCCAGATGGGAAGCCCTGAAAAAATTGAAATAAGAAAAATTTAGATAGAGAAAAGAAGATGGCGCATCCAAAACGAAAGATTTCGAAAACCAGAAGAGACAAGAGAAGAACGCATTATAAAGCTACTCCAAAGAGCTTTGTGATCTGTCCTACTACAGGTGAAGCTCACCTTCCACACAGAGCCTTCTGGCATGAAGGTAAACTTTACTATAAAGGTAAAGTAGTGATGGAAAAAGAAGTTTTAGCTTAAGCTAAGTCAGATGCCTAAAATTCAAGCAGCCATAACTGGCGTTCATGGTTACGTCCCAGAGGATGTAATCACCAACAAAGACCTTGAGAAGATGGTGGATACCAACGATGAGTGGATCACCAGCAGAACAGGCATCAAAAGACGACACATATTAAAAGGTGAAAATCAGGGAACTTCCGTGATGGCCGTAAAAGCCGTGGAAGGACTCTTGAAAAAAACCAATACCAAAGCGGAAGATATCGATCTGGTGATCTGTGCAACCACTACACCAGATATGGTTTTTCCTGCAACTGCAAACATCATCTCCAACCAGATTGGAGCAGTCAATGCATTTGGTTACGATATCCAGGCAGCATGTTCTGGATTTCTCTATGCCCTGGCCACTGGCTCTCAGTTCATTGAGACAGGCAAGTACAAAAAGGTGGTAGTCATTGGAGCGGACAAGATGTCCTCCATTGTAGATTATACCGACAGAGCTACCTGCATCATTTTTGGTGATGGGGCTGGTGCTGTGATGCTGGAGCCTACCGAGGAAGACTATGGAATCAAAGACTCGGTTCTAAAATCTGACGGTTCAGGTGAGCCATTCCTGCACATGAAGGCTGGAGGTAGCCGTAGACCTGCAACAGAGGAGACTGTTAAAAACAGAGAGCACTTTGCTTATCAAGAGGGCTCAACTGTATTCAAGTTTGCAGTAAAGAATATGGCAGACGTGGCTGCTCAGGTGATGGAACGAAACAATCTTACTGCCGAAGATGTAGCTTACCTTGTACCTCATCAAGCCAACAAACGAATCATTGACGCAACTGCTAATCGAATGGGAGTAAGCGATGAGAAAGTAATGCTCAATATTGAGGAGTATGGAAACACAACAAGTGGCACCATTCCTCTGTGCTTATTTGATTACGAGAGCAAACTGAGAAAAGGTGACAATCTGATCCTTGCCGCCTTTGGTGGTGGATTTACCTGGGGAGCGATCTGGGTGAAATGGGCTTACGATCCTAAATAACCGCGGTACCCGTGAGGAAGATATAAAAGATATGCCTCATCAAAATCAAGAATAACCAAATAATTAACATTCCAAAATGGCAACTACAGCAGATATCAAAAATGGATTGGTGATAGAGTTTAATCATGATCTGTTTAGTGTAGTGGAATTTCAGCACGTAAAGCCAGGAAAGGGTCCTGCTTTCGTACGAACCAAACTCAAAAGCATTACCACCGGTAAAGTGATAGACAATACGTTCTCTGCCGGTCACAAAATCACCACCGCACGTGTAGAGCGAAGACCCTATCAGTTCCTTTACAAAGATGATATGGGCTACCACTGCATGGACACCAACACCTATGAGCAGGTGGCCGTGCAGGAATCCCTGATCAATGCTCCTAAATTTCTGAAAGATGGACAGGAGGTCGAAATCCTTTTCCATGCTGAAGAAGAAAAAATTCTGAGCTGTGAATTGCCACAACATGTGATCATGACAGTGACGCAAGCTGATCCTGGCGTGAAAGGCAACACTGCTACGAACGCAACGAAAAATGCTATGGTAGAAACAGGAGCAACTATCCAGGTGCCAATGTTTATAGAGCAGGATGAAGTCATCAAGATCAATACTGTTGATGGCACCTATGTAGAGCGAGTTAAATAATTTACTCGCTCCCTAAAAGAAATTAATTACCTTAGTTCTCAAGATTTTTTTAATCAACAATTAACCTATGAAGGCCAAAGAAATTCAAGAATTGATCAATTTTCTTTCCGAGTCAGGCTTGGAAGAAGTAAATATTGAAACTGAAAATTTTAAGGTAAGCATCAAGCGAAGTGCAGAGCAGCATGTGATCGCTTCTGCTCCTGCGATGGCAGCACCGGCACCTATGCCTCAAGCTGCTCCTGCTCCAGCACCTCAGGCAGCACCGGCACCTGCTCCAGCAGCGGATGGTGGTGGAAGTGCTCCCGCTTCAGATGGCAACCTTGTAGAAATAAAATCCCCTATGATCGGTACATTCTATCGATCCGCAAACCCTGAGTCTCCTGCATTTGTAGAAGTAGGAAGCTCAATTAAGGCTGGCGATACAGTTTGTATCATTGAAGCCATGAAGCTTTTCAACGAAATCGAGTCGGAAGTGTCAGGTAAAATCGTAAAAGTATTGGTTGATAATGCTCAACCAGTTGAATACGACCAGCCGCTTTTCCTAGTTGATCCATCGTAAAACAACAGCACTATGTTTAAGAAGATTTTGATTGCCAATCGAGGCGAGATTGCATTACGTATTATCCGTACCTGCAAGGAAATGGGCATCAAGACGGTGGCTGTTTATTCCAAAGCTGATGCGGATAGCTTGCATGTTCGATTTGCTGATGAGGCAGTGTGTATAGGCCCGGCCGCCAGTAAAGATTCCTATCTTAAGATCCCAAATATCATTGCTGCTGCAGAAGTAACCAATGCGGATGCTATCCATCCTGGATATGGATTCCTTTCAGAAAACGCAGAATTTTCTCGAGTGTGTGCGGAGAACAAAATTAAGTTCATCGGTGCTAGTGAGGAGATGATCAGCAAGATGGGAGACAAGGCAACTGCGAAGGCGACCATGATTGCTGCCGGAGTTCCTGTTGTGCCAGGATCTGAGGGTCTTTTGGAGTCCGCAGAGCAAGGAATGAGTCTTGCAAAAGAAATTGGATACCCTGTGATGATCAAAGCTACCGCCGGTGGGGGTGGTAAGGGTATGCGCCTCATCAAAGAAGAGAGCGAATTCAAAAAAGCATGGGATAGTGCCCGTCAGGAAGCAGCAGCTTCTTTCGGGAATGACGGCATGTACATGGAGAAGTTTGTGGAGGAGCCGAGACATGTGGAGATTCAGATCGTGGGCGACAGCACAGGAAAGGCTTGTCACCTGTCTGAGCGAGATTGCTCCATCCAGCGAAGACACCAAAAGCTCATTGAAGAAACTCCTTCCCCTATCGTATCTCAGGAACTAAGAGAAAAGATGGGTGCTGCTGCAATTAAAGGTGCTGAAGCGATTAAATACGAAGGAGCCGGAACCGTTGAGTTTCTTGTGGATAAGCACGGAGAGTTCTACTTTATGGAGATGAACACTCGTATCCAGGTGGAGCACCCAATTACAGAGGAAGTAACTGATTACGACCTGATTAAAGAGCAGATCAAAGTTGCTGCAGGTGAGAAGATTTCGGGAAGAAACTACTATCCTCAGCTTCACTCAATCGAGGTTAGAATTAATGCGGAAGATCCCGCGAATGGCTTCCGACCAAGCCCAGGTAAGATCACTAACCTTCACTTCCCGGGTGGACATGGAGTGCGGATTGACAGTCATGTATATGCAGGCTACACCATCCCTCCTTTTTACGATTCTATGATCGGTAAACTAATCGTGAGTGCACAGACAAGAGAAGAAGCGATCATTAAAATGAAGCGCGCGTTGGAGGAGACAGTGATTGAAGGAATCAAAACAACCATTCCTTTCCATCTTGCGATGATGGACGACAAAGCGTTTAAGTCTGGTAACTTCACTACAAAGTACCTGGATACCTGGGACTTTAGCGTTCTTAAATAAGAAATAGTCTTTAGAGATATAAACCCTCATTGGAAACAGTGAGGGTTTTTATTTTTTCTTAGGTAACAGAGATAGAGTATTTTAAAATGCCCTAACGGCTCTTATGTAACCATTAGCTGACTCTGAACCACCATTATTATAGTGATATCCACTGTTGAGTGTAAAGTTGTAGTAATAATGACCGGAACTTGCCTTATGTGAGGATGTGTGATAAAGTCCCTCAAAAATAATTGTTGTTAATGGATCTCCATCTGAATCTAATGCTTTATTCACTTCATAGAGATTATTTACTATGATGCGCATTTCGTCTCTTGATGGCAGATACCAATCAGTGAATCCACCTGCATCATAATCAGAACAAAGAACCACCCCGGAACCAGCTGCAGAACCAGCTAAAGCATCAGAGGTATTGGATGCTCCATCCCAGGGAGAATTCGAAGAAAATGTTCCCGCTTGAGCTGAAGTACTTAAATCCTCAAGACTCATAATCAACCCGTGCTGTCCGGTATGATCAACATGTATCACAATTCCACCACCAAAAAACTCACCCACATAATGTTCAGTCTCTGATTCAGATACACTAATCACATTATCTGTTATCTCTATTCCGCTTCCGGCTGTATATACTCCTACACTATCAGCATATGATCCACCTCCATTGCTTAGAGTTACTGTAGTACCTATTCGGCTAATAGTTTGAATTTCGTTAGTCGGGTCATTATCCGCATCATCAACTAAATCTGCAATTACACTTTCAGCAGTTTTTGCATGCAATGCATAAGGTACACTTAACAGCTGACTAGCTCCCATAACATCATAGTTTGTGCCACCCGAAAGATCCACAGCAGTCTCAATGAAGAATGGTCCATTTTCCCAATCAATAGTTGAAAAATCATCACTTGAAGTACCGCTTCCAATCTGAATATTAACTAATCCATGGTCATTGGTCGTTGGTGTAAAAGTCTCAGCATATACCGATGTTCCGTTGGCTGTTCCCTGACGTAGCGTAATTTTAATTCCAACAGCCTCATTACTCATCGGCGCTCCGTCATTTCCTCTAACTACAGCCTGATATTTAAATCCTTCTGGAGCCTGACCATATGAACAGATCGAAACTACAATAGTCAATGTGAATAAGAGTTTTTTTAAAGTCATAGTTTCAAAAATTGGTGTGTAAAGACAGTTCATGATTGATTAGTTATTGGATTTTATGATTTTAAAACTTTTCAAAATGGATGACTCGCTTCTCAGAATCAATGAGTAAACTCCAGCACCTAATTCGTGAACTTGAATTTGAGTTTGAGATTCTGAGAGCCTACTCTGAAGTACAATTTTCCCCTTAGAATCATAGAGAGTGTAGTCAACATCCTTAAATTCACTACTATTGATATATAGCACATTCATAGAAGGATTGGGAAATATTGATATTTCATGTTCTTGATAACCCAGCACCTCAGAAATCGTCAATGTGCTTTGATGAAATCCCTGAGTCAGATAACCATTGTCTCCAGTTAATGTATTAGTTACTACTTCACCGATCGTAAAATCAATACTTCCATTCACTTGTGAATATGAATCTCCTTGGGAAGAAATTACCTCCTGAGCATTAACGACAGAAGCAAGTACCCCTAAAGTGAGTATGATTAAAGAATATCTCATTGTACCTTTTTTCAATTAACACAATAAAATAATTGAAAAAATGAGTGAGTCGAAATACCTATTTAGGGGTATTTTTTGAAGTCATAAACCTTCTCCTCCAACTCCTTATACCAGTCCTCACCATACTTTCGAATCAGGGCGTCCTTCAAGAATTTATACACGGGCACTTTCAGTTCTTTGCCCAGGTCACAGGCAGGAGAGCAAATCTGCCAGCGGTCATAATTGAGTGCTTCAAAGTCCGGGAGCTTAGAAATGCGAATAGGATATAAGTGGCATGAGATAGGCTTCTTAAAATCCGTTTTCCCTTCTTTATGTGCTTGTTCGATGCTGCACTTCAGAATTTTATTCTCATCATAAAAGGCGAAGGCACATTCTTTTCCATTGATCGTGGTAGTAGACAGGTCCCCATCTTCGTCCAACAAGTAGCCTCCCTCCTTTTCCAGCACAGCAATGGCTTCTTTTGTCAGGTATGGCTTCACCATCTCTATCACCTTGTCTATCTCCTCCAGTTCCTCCTCCAAAAGTGGTGCACCCAGGTCTCCCTCCACACAGCAGGCACCCTTGCACTTCGTTAAGTCACAAACAAATGCTTCCTCTATCACATCATCCGAAACCAACGTATTCCCTACCTCAATCATATTCTCAAGTTTTAATCAATTTGGCCATTTGGCCTAAATAAAGGATTTGATATTCAATTGATAGATACTTCGAAAAACCTGCCTTACCGCAGGCAGGTGCAATATGACAAACCATTTTTCACCTTGCACGGTTATGTTGAGTCTGTCGAAACATCTATCTCTTTTTCAAAAGCCACTCAATAAAATATCAATTTGACCGATTATTCAAATTTTCTTCAAAATTATGGAACAATTTTGGAGTTGAGGCGTTATATGCTTGTACATTTAATGTATGTACATTTAATTTGAAGAAAAATAAATACAAAAAACCATGATTAAAGCATTTATTGTTTTCGCAGCGCTAGTAAGTGGCGAAGCAAAAGATTACAAAGTAAACACCTCAGAGAGTACTGTAGAATGGGTGGGTAAGAAAGTAACAGGGCAGCATAACGGCACTATTGCCTTGAAAAACGGTACACTCGCAATGGAAGATGGAAAACTCACCGGTGGTTCTTTCACGATTGACATGACTACTATTACAGATCTTGATCTTTCCGGTGGATCAAAGGAAAAACTAGAAGGACACCTTAAATCTGATGACTTTTTCGGGGTAGAAAAATACCCAACTTCCACATTTGTGATTACCAGAGCAGTACCTCAAGGACCTGGCAAATACAAAGTGATTGGAAACATTACCATAAAAGGAAAAACAGAGCAAATTCAGTTTCCAGCAACAGTTGAGGAAAAAGATGGAAAGATCATGGCCTCTGCCAACATCACCATTGATAGATCTAAATTCGATGTGAGATTTGGATCAGGTAGCTTCTTCGATAATCTGGGAGACAGAACAATCTATGATAACTTTGACCTGACTGTAAATCTGGTGGCAGGCAAGTAAGACTTTGAGTTAGTGATTAGGTGATAGGGTCACCCGAGCAATCGGGTGGCCTTTTTTGTTCTAAAAATGTCTCCAGCCCTGAGCCTGTAGCTCTACTACATTTTGACTTCTCGTTACAAATGTTCTCCCTTTTTCCTTGGCCTGCATATAGCCAATGGTATGGATATCTGCGTGGTTCTTGATTTTCTCGAAATCATCCTGTCCGATGGTGAAAAGAAGCTCATAGTCTTCTCCTCCATTAAGCGCACAGGAGTTCGGATCAATGCTAAACTCTGCCGCAGTTTCAAACGCTTGCTTTTCAATTGGAATTTTGTCTTCGTAGATAGCCACCCCTAGCCCTGACTGCTTACATAAATGGAACGCTTCTGAAGCCAGTCCGTCCGAAATGTCTATCATAGATGTTGGCTGAATGCCCAAATCTTTAAACTCATGGATGATGTCCATTCGCGCCTTTGGTCTCAGTTGACGCCCAACCACATAATCGTACTGATCCAACTTCGGCTGCATATCAGGATTGGCCAGGTACTCCTGCTTCTCTCGCTCCAGCACTTGCAAGCCTACAAATGCACCACCCAGATCACCGGTCACACATAAGATGTCGCTCTCCATCGCTCCATTTCGGTATACGATTTTATCTCTATCTACTTCACCAATGGCAGTTACAGAGATAACTAAACCGGAGGCCGATGATGTAGTATCTCCTCCTACCAAATCCACATTGTACTCATCACATGCCGCTTTGATTCCCTCGTAGATAGCTTCCACGGCTTCCACTGAGAAACGATTGCTTAGCCCAAGATTGACCGTAATCTGCGTTGGTGTTCCATTCATAGCAGCAATGTCAGAAACATTCACAGCAACTGCCTTATACCCTAAATGAGGGAGAGGCATATAGGAAAGATCAAAATGCACACCCTCGAGCAGCATGTCTGTGGTGGTAAGCAGATACTTATCACCGAGATCAAACACGGCTGTATCGTCTCCAATTCCTTTGACAACCTTTTGATTCTTAGGTTCAAATTTTTCGGCAATTCGGTCTATGAGACCAAACTCTCCGATCTCTCCTATTTCTGTTCTCTTTTCGTCGCTCATATTCTGATGAGATCCTTCACTGTGTTCAGGGTGACACTAATCATGTCATTCTGAGGAACGAAGAATCTATTAAATTTTATTTTCTAATCTCCTGACACAACTCCACCAAAACTCCATTGGCACTCTTAGGGTGTATGAAGCATACCAGTTTATTGTCTGCCCCTTTGGATACTTCTGGTCGTGTAAACTGAAATCCCTCTTTTTGCAAACGATCCAATTCATAATGAATATCCTCAACTTCAAAAGCTATGTGATGAATCCCTTCCCCGCGTTTCTCTATGAACTTTGCGATTGCACTATTTTCATTACTAGCACTTAAAAACTCAATCTTAGTATTACCTACTTTGAAAAATGAAGTATCGACCTGCTCTGTTTCCACCGATTCCATCTTGTAGGGAGATTCTCCAAAAAGCTTCGTATAAATTTCGTTTACACTTTCCAGATCCTTTACAGCTATACCAATATGCTCTACGTTTTTCCACATATACACGATCAATTAAGTAAGTTTGCAAAAATGCAGGAACTTTCAGTCGATCTGAAAAGTTTACCAACATATTGACGGAAATGGAGCTAAGATCAGATATTCATGTAGAATCTGCCAAGATTCAAAACGAAATAAAAAACTTCCTGGGGCTAAGAAGTGACGAGGTGATTTTTGAATTTTCAAACAACGAAGGGAAAGTTAAACTAGACTTGATTACCATCAACCCGAGGCATAATCAATCTTTTCTGTTCAAAACGATCAATGGATTTGACAAGACAGATGCGCTTCACAAGATGTTGGAGTATGTGCGTACTCACAAAGAAAAAGAGAGCTCCTTTACCATTCAGTGGATGATGAAGGGAATGAACGAGCTTCAGACCTCCTATTTCCGAGCAAAGAATATGTATGATGCCATGGATAAGCTTTATTATGGCAGAGATATGAATAACCTGACTGTATTCAGTATTGTATTAAATCCGGTAGCCTGATGATAAACGTAACTGATAAAGCGAGAGAAGAAATTGTGACCCTACTTGGTAAGGAGGGGAAATCATTAGAGCATAACATCCGGGTATCTGTAAAAGGTGGTGGATGCTCCGGGTTGATGTATGACCTGTCTTTTGATCCTGAAATTCAGGATGCTGATGAGGTGTTTGAAGACAAAGGGGTGAAAATACTGGTAGACAAAAAGAGTTTGCTCTACTTGCTTGGCACTACTTTGGATTTTTCAGACGGACTCAATGGAAAAGGTTTTCAATTCGTGAATCCGAATGCATCCAGAACCTGCGGGTGTGGAGAGAGTTTCTCAGTTTAGGCATTTCCTATGATGTGACTATTTTAGTCACATGAAAAAATGGTCCTCCGACAGATGGTTAAGTATTGTTGCAATTATTGCGTCACTTGGGACACTGTTTACTATTGTCTACCAAACTAACCTGATCCGAAAGCAGCAATATGCTTCCGTGCTTCCCTACCTGGAAATGTGGAATTCTAATCCTGGAAAGGATGGTGAGACCTATCTTTATCTCCTTATGAACAATGGAATAGGTCCGGCATTTATTCGAGAAGTAAGGGTTCACTATGGAGACTCAGTCTATATTGATGATCCGGCCACTTTCACTCATCGTGTAATTAAGCCTAAAGACTCGATCACAAATGTTCATTACTCGAATATCAAAACAGGAAGGCTGATTCCTGCTGGGGAACATATCGAGCTTGTAGGAGTATCTAAAGATTCCGTCAATGCCTCCATTTTAAGACGCTGGTTTGCTCAAACCGATTCAATAGAAGTGGAAATAATCTATGAATCAGTCTATGGAGAACAATGGAGTGCTCGTGGTATAGCTACAGAGCCGGTGAGGATTGATTAATAAGCTCTAACCTCCACCCCTTTCATGAAATTGATGAAAGCCTTGTTGACTACCCTATTTCCTCCTGGGGTTGGATAATCGCCTGTGAAGTACCAGTCGCCTAAGTGATTTGGACAAGCTTTGTGAAGATTCTCCACTGTCTGATAAACCACCTCAACTTCCGCCCTGATTCCATCTGGCTTCACAATCTCAGTGATCTTCTTCGAGATTTCTTCATCAGTGAATTGCTGATACAGTTCATTTACATGATTCACCGGATTGGCCTCTGACTGGCTGGCCAGACACTTATCAAAAACGATATCGAGAAGCTCTTCTTTATTCTGATCTTTCAGCAACTCCAACACTGCCCTAAAGGCCAGAAACTCTCTCATTTTGCTCATATCAATCCCGTAGCAATCCGGAAATCGAATCTGAGGAGCAGAGGAAACTATGACGATCTTTTTGGGTTCCAGCCTATCTAAAAGGGTAAGAATACTTTTTTCCAGTGTAGTACCACGAACGATACTATCATCAATCACAACGAGTGTATCTGTATGTTTATTGATAACCTCATACGTGGTGTCATATACATGAGAAACCAATTCATCTCTTCCCTTATCATCCGTGATGAACGTTCTTAGTTTAGCATCTTTCAGCACCAGTTTTTCAACTCTCGGCTGAAAGTTCAGCATCTCCTCAATGGAATCAGCAGATGGCTTTCCTTCGAGAATTACTTCTTTTCTTTTCGCAATCAGATATTTTTCCACCCCTCGCATTAGTCCAAGGAAGGATGTCTCAGCAGTATTGGGGATGTATGAAAAAACAGTATTTCGAAGGTCAGAATTTATAGCTTTTAAAACCTGAGGAACCAACAATTCTCCCAGCATTCTTCGCTCATTATAAATATCCGGATCAGTACCGCGAGAGAAGTAGATTCGCTCAAATGAACATGATTTTCGTTCGATTGGCTCTATAAACTGTTTTTGTTCATAGTCTCCATTCTTAGAAATGATAAGCGCATGGCCAGGCTTCACTTCTTCAATCTCTGAGTATTCACAGCCAAAAGCGGTTTTAATCGCCTGTTTTTCAGAGGTGACCACCACCACTTCATCATCTGCATAATAGTAAGCTGGTCGAATTCCAGCAGGATCCCGGGCAACAAACGATGCGCCGTAACCAATGATCCCTGCCATGGCATACCCGCCATCAAAATCACGACAAGATCGCTTCAAAACACGCTGAAGATCAATCTCCTCTTCGATCTTATAGGTGATTTCCTCGTTGGATAGTTCGTCCTTGTATTTATCAAAGATTCGTTGATTTTCTTCATCAAGGAAGTGACCAATCTTTTCCATGACGGTCACCGTGTCAACCTTATCCTTAGGAAACTGTCCTAAGCCAACAAGGATGTTGAACAATTCCTCCACATTGGTCATATTGAAGTTTCCTGCCATGACCAGATTCCTGCTCCTCCAGTTGTTCTGCCTTAGAAATGGATGACAATTTTCAATGCTGTTTTTCCCGTGCGTCCCGTACCTCAGGTGTCCCAGCCAGGACTCACCCGTAAAAGCATAATTTTCCTTCAGCCATTCCGCATTGTTTTCATCGCCACTTGGGTCCTTTTTGGCTTTTAGGTACTTCTTACTGATTTTTCCAAAGATCTCCTCAATGGGATTAGAATTGATCGTTCTGTATCTGGAAATGTATCGTAAGCCCGGTGGAATGTCGATTTTAATGCTGGCCACTCCCACACCATCCTGCCCGCGATTACTCTGCTTTTTCATCAGCAGGTACATCTTTTTGGCTGCATACGCAGGCGTGCCGTATTTGTCAATGTAATATTGGAGGGGTTTCCTTAAGCGGAGGTGGGCTATGCCACATTCGTGTTTTATCGGGTCACTCATGGACGTTGTTAAGCAATTGTTGCGCTTCCATTACCATCTGAGGTACAAAGAACAACAATAACAACACAATACAGAAAAGAGTTGCTAAAATTTTCGTTGAGAAATTGAAATTGATTGACCGATCATCGACTGGAGCTGAAAGGAATATGCTTTTTGGTATCCTGAAGTAAAAGAAAAGTGAACCCACTGTGGCCAGTAAGGCAACCACCAGGTACATCATCAATCCGGACTCCCAAAGGGTACTAAAAAGAAAGAACTTAGCAGTGAAACCCGCCAATGGAGGAAGTCCAACCAGCGAAACGAGAATTAGCGAAAATACTACCCCTATCCAAGTCTCCTTATGAGACTTGTTGTAATCTGCCACTTCATAAATTCCTGTTTTTTCATAGCGATCCAGCATAAAAAATGCAGCAAAATTCATGATCCCATAAATAAGCGAGTAATACCAAAAAGCATCAGATGAAGTGGTCGTTTGCAGTAAGGCAAAAGGTAGTAAAAATCCTGAATGAGCTATTGCACCAAAACCGATCATCCGCCTTGCATTACGCTGCTTAAAAGCTCCCAATGTTCCGGCTATGATCGTTAGCATTCCCAGAGCAAATACTAACCTTAAAACCCAATGATCATCACTGAATATCTCCGTGTTGAATAGCCTTTGCAATAACACAAGAGCTGCCAGTTTCGGAACGATAGACATGAAAGCAGCAGCATCTGCTGGTGCTTCTTGATAGGTGGCTGGCACCCATAGGTGTGCTGGTGCAAGAGAGATTTTAAAAAAAATGCCAACCAAAAAAAGAACAAAACCAACCTGCGCAAACAGTCCTGAAAATAGTACCTCATTCCAGCCTCTAATTTGAATGGTGCCCGTTGCACCGTAAATCATGCCCAAACCAAATAGCATGGTTGCTGAACAGATGGCCCCAAATAAGAGGTATTTGATGCCTGCTTCAAAGGATTTTTCCTTGAAGGTGAAATTTGTTAGGATATAAGAACAGAATGAAACCAGCTCAATTGCAAGATAGATTATCAGAAGGTTGTTGGCCTTCATGATAAACAGACTCCCAACAAGCATTGCCAGTATGAAAAAAAAGAATTCCGTACGATGCTGTTTTGCCCTTCCAAAAAGTGGCAAGAGACCACCAATAATCAAAAAGATGAAACCAAAGGACGAGCTTAAGCTGGATAGGGCAAGTGAACCGGATAAGATCGATCCTGAAAGAGTGTTGTTGTAGTTAAGGGCTATGCTAACTACAATAGATAGCAGGTATACTACGATGACCAGTTTGTCCAGTCTCTTTATCAGCCCGACGAGTAAAGTGACAATAGCCCCAAGCATCAATGCAGTCTCTGTCCACACGCCTTGAAGTTCATTGAGAATGCTATTCAACTGCTCAATCAGGCTCATGGTTGTATGAGGCTAAACTGTTGAGTAAAAAAGCGAATGGTTTCATCACTGAAGTCCAATATCCATCGAGGATACACGCCGAGTGCTATGATCAATAAGGCTAGTGGGATCAGCATGAGCTTTTCTCTTGCATTCAAGTCAAGCATGTTTTGCTCCCAGGCAGCCTCTCTAACAAAATATTTTCCATAAAACATTCGCTGGATCGTCCAAAGAAAATAGGCCGCTGAGATAGCGATCCCCAAGGTAGCAAGAATCCCAATCCACATCGAGAATTGATCACTACCAAATGCTCCTATCAGCACCATTAGCTCACCTACAAATCCCGACAATCCCGGAAGCCCTAGACCAGCAAAGAAACATACAGCCATAAAAAAGGTATAGACCGGCATCTTCTCTGCCAATCCGCTGAAGTTCTCCATGGCTCGATTTCCGGTGCGATCATAGATCACCCCTGCGATCAGAAAGAGCGCTGGAGAAATCAGCCCGTGAGAGATCATGTGGAACAGAGCCCCAGAAAATCCCACAGCTGTCAGTGAAGCTAGTCCTACTAGCACAAAGCCCATGTGCGACACAGATGAATAGGCTACCATACGTTTCAGGTCTCGCTGAGCTAGTGCATTCATCCCTCCATATAATATTGAAATAACTCCGAGGATCGCAACCAGGCCAGAAAACTCCACCGCAACGTCAGGAAAGATTCCATATGCGATCCGCAGCAAACCATAGGCTCCAACTTTCAGTAGCAACCCAGCTAAAACTACAGAAATAGGCGTAGGTGCCTCCACGTGCGCATCCGGCAGCCAGGTGTGTACAGGTACTGCGGGTAGTTTGATACCAAACCCAATAATTAAAAACAGGAATGCAAGCACACGTGCGGAATACCCAAAAATCAACTGAGGAGATCCAGGATCAAGAACTGTATTAGAAGCATAAGCTCCATCAAGCATTTTCACCATACTAAAGGTGTGAACTTCCCCATCCATTACGCTGAGGTATAAAGCGATCATCACCACCAGAATGAATAGCGAGCCCAGAAGAGTATAAAGGAAAAATTTGATGGAAGCGTAAGATCTGCGCTTTCCCCCCCATATCCCGATTAGGAAAAACATGGGTAAAAGCATGAATTCGAAGCAGAGATAAAAAAGAAAAAAGTCTAATGCGATGAAGCATCCTACAATGCTCGAGCTGAGAATGAGATATAGTATGTGATACCCTTTGGCCTTTTCCTGGATATTCCAAGAGGAAATTACACCAATAAGGAGCACAAATGAAGATAGCACCACAAGAGGAAGACTGATGCCATCAACACCTATGAAATATTGGATGCTTATGGAGCCCATACTACCAAACGACATGCTGATCCAGTCGACTTTTTCAACGAACTGAAATGCTCCTTCCCAATTTTCCGGAATAAGAGAGCTGTCGAAGTTGATCATCAACAGCACCGCAAGAACGAGTTGTATTCCTACCGTGGCTAATGATAGCCTTCTAAAAATGCCCCATCGTTCGGCTGGGATAAACAGCATCATTAGTGCAACTATCAGCGGTAGGATGAAAATATAGGTTAGGATGTTTTGCATGCGTTGCTAAAAAAATAGTATCCAAATTAAAATCAAAATAACCCCCACAATCAACCACATCATCTGCGCTTGTACACTTCTGGAACTTAGGCCAGCCAGTCTATCACCAATAGCTGTTGAAACAAAGCCTGTAAGATTTACCGGCCCATCTACTACAAATCGATCGATCAGGGCTGCTACCTTGGCAAGCACTACTGTGCCTACTCCCAATAAATGAAGAATTCCATCCACCACTTTCTCATCAATCTTACTAAGAAATTCAGCACATTGGCTTACAAACTTTCCTAGGTATTCATACAAAGCAACCAGATACAATCCCTCAAGCAGGATTTTGAGTTTTTTCTGACCAAAACCTGCATAGGATTCCGCATAAGTAGAACCAGGCTTAAAGAATGAATAAGCGAGCGCCAGTCCAGCAGAAGACAGAATGATAGAAAGGAGCATCACCAGCATGGATGACACTTCAACAGGTAAGTCATTACCCATCCAAAAACCTTGAAGCCATGTTTCATGGGCGAGTGGATTCCAATTGAAGAAAATCCAAATTGAACCTAAAGCCAACAAAACCAACGGAAGCTTTATCTGTAGATTTTCAGTAAAAGAAACTGAGCTACTAATTCTACTCTGTCCAAAGAATACAAGCAAAACCATCCTGCCCACATAAAGTGCTGTAATAAAAGCTGTGATCAATCCTATATCCGGGATCATGTAGCTCCAGGTTCCTGTCTGATTTGCCCACTCCCATCCGGCTAGAATAATTCCTTCTTTAGACATAAATCCACTAAAAAATGGAATTCCAGCTAATGCCAATGAGCAAATCAGAAATGCCCGAAATGTCCAGGGCATCTTCTCCTTAAGTCCACCCATATTTCGCATGTCCTGCGCATCTTTATCGGTGGCCTGATGCATGTAGTGAATGATTGCTCCGGCACCAAGAAAAAGTCCTGCTTTAAAAAACGCATGAGTAAACAAGTGAAAAATAGCAGCTGATCCTGCGCCCACACCTACTCCCATAATCATATATCCAAGTTGAGAAATAGTAGAATACGCCAACACCTTCTTTATATCGTGTTGAAACAAAGCACATACTGCGGCATAGAAGGCTGTCAATGTACCAATCACCGCAATCCACGTCAATGCAACCTCATGCATGAATGGGCCTACCCGATAAAGTAAATAAACTCCGGCAGCCACCATCGTAGCAGCATGGATGAGTGCCGACACAGGTGTTGGACCTACCATTGCCTTGGTAAGCCAGCCTGAAAACGGCAATTGTGCAGATTTTCCAAATGCTCCAATAGCCATCAAAATGGATGGCACAAACAGCCATATCCCATTCATCTCAGAAATATTAAGGGAACCATCTTTGTTGAGCATTAGGATACCAATGAGCAAAGCGACATCTGCTACTCGGTTGACCATGAATGCAAGCCGAGCCGAGGAAGGAACTCCTTCCTTTCTATACCAAAACCCAATCAACAGATAGGAAGAAAGACCAACCAATTCCCAGAAAATAAAAAGTAAAATCAGGTGATCTGCTAGCAACAAGCCGATCATTGAAAAAGTAAACAAGCCGAGTTTTGCGAAATACCTATTCTTCCCTAAATCATCCTTCAAGTATTCCATTGAAAAAATGTGGACGAGCAGCGAGATGAAAATTACCAGGCAAGTCAAAATTAAGGTGGTGTCATCGACGATAATCCCTAAGGAATATCCAGGCAACCATTCTAAAGTAACTTGCAGATTAACCCCGAGAATTAGAGTGAGAGCAGAGGCAATCAACGACATTCCCATACCTATGATAGCTACTACAGGCTTATTAAATATTGCTGACAGCAATCCACCCACCACCGGAAGAAACAATGACAATATAATCAGTAGCTCCTTCATTTTTCTTTAGCGATTGATCCTCCTCGAAGCACCCATTCGGTCCATGAACCATCATAAATCGGACTGATGTGATTTGAAACTTTGTGATGGGCCAGCATGGTGATGCATGCTGTTAGACCTGACCCACAGGAAAAGACCAACTCTTTATTTTGATCCACCCCATTGAATATCTTTTTTAGCTTATCTTCTGATTTGAAATAGCCATCCTGCAGCACATGCTCGAAGGGTATATTTGCCGAGTTGGGAATATGTCCTGAATCCAATCCTTCCCGAGGCTCAGGAGATGATCCGTCAAACCTGCCAGCAGAACGGGCATCTACAACGTGAAATGTGTCCCTTTCAAGATTTGATTGAATATCTTCAAAGTATTTCACTAGGTCCGGTTGAAGATCTGCCTTGAAATCTCCCTGATCTTGTGAAGTGATTAAAGTGTCAGTAATCGGTTTACCATCTTTAATCCAGGCTGGCAAACCACCATCCAGCACTGCGATATTGTTATGTCCCATTACCTTGAACATCCACCAAACCCTTGGACTCCAGTAAATACCTGCATTGTCATAAACCACAATTTTACTGCTATGATTTACCCCCAGTTCCCGGCACTTCTGACTGAACCATTCAGGACTTGACAGAGTATTAGGAAATTCGCTATCCTGCTCCGAAAACTCCTTCAGACTGAAAGCTATCGATCCTGGAATGTAATTTCCTTCATAGGCATTTTCTTGTTTTTTCACACTTGTGGATTGACTGGCGTCAAGCACAATCAGGTCTGCTTCATTCAGGTGTTGTTCGAGCCAATGTGTGGAGACGATATCGTTCATCAGTTACCTATTTCGTTTAATTCATCCAGATTTGACACACCTGATTTACGATAAATGTTCAGGAGAATGGCTAATGCAATTGATACCTCACACACCGTCAAAACCACAGCAAAAATTGCCATGATTTGTCCATTGATTGATGGATCAAATTGTGAAAAAGCTGCAAGCACCACATTGCCCGCATTTAGCATCAATTCAACCCCTATCAAAACGAAAATTGAATTTTTCTTGGTGATCACCACATAGGTTCCTGAGCTAAAAAGAAGTGCAGCCAGATATAGGGTGTATGTTAGCATCGTTTCACTCATCTGCAGCCATTTTTGCTAAGTATGCAGCACCAACTAATGCCACTAAAAGAGTAAATGCAATCAGCTCAAATGCCACCAGATGATCTGTCAAAAAAGACACACCTATTTGGGCGATCTGATCTTCTGCAAGTGCGCCTCCTGTTGTTTCAAATGAAGCCGATGAGATGATATAACAAAGCCCTCCAAAAACACTAATCGAAATTAGGGTGCCAAGAAATTTATTGTTCGATCCCGAAAGGACTTTTTCTCCCCTCAATCTATTGGTCATCATCACACCGAATGCAAGCAAAATAACTACCCCTCCAGCATAGAGCATGATCTGCACCACGGCTAGCAACTCCGAAGACAGTAGCACATATACACCTGCCACCCCGATCAAAGTTAGACAGAGAGCATATGCTGCATGCACAATGTTTTTGGTGAAAAGAATGATACCGACACCCGAAAGCACTAAAAGCAAAAGAAATATTTGAATAGAGACAATCATTTCTTCTTTGGTATGCGAGGTTTAAAAACAGGTTTTGCTGCCGGTTTCTTCATCACTTCTACATCCTTATTGGAAGATGGAAGCTCTGGTTTAGCCTTAGTTTTTTCAGCCTGATATTCCTCAAACTCCTTCTTCTTTTCTGTAATTTCCTTATCAGTCATTTTGCTAAAAGAGAAGTTGTGATCTAAAATATCCGTGGTGCTAAAATCAAATTCTTTGGTCATCGTTAAACACTCGGTTGGGCATACAACCGTGCAGAGTCCACAAAAGCAGCACTTGGACATGTCTATGTCGAATTTGGCTGCATGAATCCTGAGAGGTGTGCCATCTGATGTTTGCCCAAAGACTTCTGGTGATCGGACTGGTTCAATGTCGATACAATCAACCGGACAAATTTTAGCGCATTTATCACAGACTATGCAATCATCGATTTCATTGTGCAACTGATACCTTCCATGATCAGGAATAGGTATTTGTTCATGCGGGTATTGAACTGTAAAGGTGCCATTCGCCTTATCAAAATAATTGTCATCTAGGACAGACTCCTTCTTTCTTTTCTTTCGAGCTTCAAAAAAGTATTTGATTGAAAGAGATAACCCCTTGAGAGTGGTGCCAATGGCATTCGATATGTTACTGAAATAGCTCATTTCAACTGATTAACCAAAGCTTCCACAATGCACAAACAAATAACATCACTATGGCTATTGGGGTTAGGTATTTCCATGAAAGACTCATCAACTGATCCACACGAAGGCGAGGAAGTGTCCACCTCACCCACATTTGGATAAAGATCAAAATCATTGATTTGAATAACAACCAAAATGTCCCCCAAATAACTCCCTCACCAAAACCTGAAACCGGCGAATTCCATCCGCCAAAGAAGAGAATCGACCCGAGAATGGATAAAAGCAACATCATACCATATTCTGCCAGCATAAAGATTCCCCACCTGAAGCCGGAGTATTCGGTGTGGTATCCGCCAATGAGTTCAGACTCAGATTCCGGCAGATCAAAGGGAGTTCGATTTGCCTCTGCCAGCCCGGAAATGAAAAAGATGATGAATGGGATGATGAGAACCGGATGTGAAATGATAAACCAGGATAATATTCCCCCTCCTTGCATTTGGCTCATCTGCTGAAGATCCAATGAGCCTGAAATAATAACCACGCACAACACACTGAGACCAAGAGGCACTTCATAGGAAATGATTTGAGCGACAGACCTCATAGCTCCATATAGACTGTATTTGTTATTGGAAGCCCAGCCCGCCATTAGGATTCCTAAAACATCCAGCGATACAATAGCTAACAAAAAGAACACTCCACTTGTGATGGTAGAACCTGAAAAATCAGCATTGACCGGAAGCACGGCATAACCACCAAAAACTGCAATGAAAACTATGAGTGGGGCAATCAGATATGGAATGATATCCACAGCACTTGCCCGGATATCTTCTTTTTGCAACATCTTCAAAAGATCTGCAACGGTCTGCAGGATACCTTTCGGCCCTACTTCCATCGGCCCCAAACGATTTTGGATAAACGCGGCAGTTTTCCGCTCGGCATATACAGCGAATATGACGAAGATCAGCAGGAATCCGAGATAGAAGACGAACGAAATCACGCTCGAATTTACCCCTCAGGTGAGTCTAAGAAAACTATATCTGGAAATAAATGAGAATTACCCTGGCAGCCACCCTACCGTTACATCTTCTAATCGAAGATAATCGATTACCACACCATCAAAAACAACGTTTTTCAGAATGATAGTTGCCTTATAGGCTTCCTTCTTTTCTGCCTTTTTAATCTCTACCTCACTTACACGAACTTCGACTATGCCCTCGGAGGCAATCTCTTCTAATAACTCTTCAGGCTTATCCGCCATCACATCATTGCATAGGGATGAAGCGATCGAGCCAGCATATTTCTTTCGGGTCACTTTCACCACATCAGCTATTCCAATGGCATAAGCTTGAGTTTGCTCCAATTCAATGGATGATGCGTCAAGCACTACAGACACATATTCAGTATTGTCATCTGTTAGTTTGTATACAATAAAGTTTCCGCAACCTACGCTCCCTCCGTTGTAGGGATGTATCGTTTTCGTGCCTTTATTCACTGCACATGCTGAAACTAAAACGACCAGTATTAGAAATAAAGCCTTATTCATATTTGTAAATCTAACCCAATTCGTCCCAGATAGGAATCTTTTCAAGATGAACTTCTTTACCAAAAAACGTCTTGGTGGTATGCTCAAAAGCCTCGGTAAAATCGGAAACCAAAAATTGATAAGATGGTGACTGGTCCTTATTTACCAGCTGGTGATATTCTAAAAATGACTTGAGTGCCTGTGCTACCGTCTCGGCAGAGTCAATGATCTCTACATGCGCATTATGTTCCTGATAATAGGCCTTAATTTCGGTCTTGATGATTGGATAGTGCGTACATCCTAAAATCAGTGATTTTATACCCACTAAGGCTGGGTCATTAAGGTATTTTTTGATGATATCATGACTGATTTGGTCATTGTAAATACCCTCCTCAATCATAGGAACCAACAGCGGGGTAGCCAACGATGTGAAAGTGATATTTTGTTTCAATTCCTCAATCTTTCTACCATAAACACCTGCAGATACTGTTTGCTTCGTGCCGATAAGTCCTATTTTATCGTCATTGTGATTTTCTCTTATGTAGTCAATAGTAGGATTGATTACATCAAAAACCTTGGCTCTTTTACCCACATACTCCGTAACCAAATCATACGCCGCTGAAGAAGCTGAATTGCATGCAATCAGAATGACCTTACATCTTTGTTTCAATAACATTTCAGCAATACGCACAGAATAGGCCTGAATGGCTGCCGTGGATTTATCACCGTAAGGAAGATGAGCCGTATCTCCAAAATAGATCAGCGATTCGTTTGGCAATACTTTTTTAACAGCCCTAGCAACTGTGAGGCCACCTATACCGCTATCAAAAATTCCAATTGGTTGATTTGATTTCATCGTTTTGAATGAAAAAATCCCGACGTACTACCGTCGGGACTGCAAGTAAAGAGTTACTATTTTAAATTGTGCTATTTCAAAAGTAATCAATTCGTCATCGCTACCAAAAGATCACTTTGTGTGATAATATGCACCTTATTGTTTTCATCGCGAATCATTAACGCTTTCTTTTCCTTACCCAGCATAGATGACATCACATCGATCGGTTCCAATGAAGAGATAAACTGGAAAGGAGCTTCCATAATTTCAGAAACAGGCTTGTCCTTTAGCGAAGGGTCTTCTACCAAACTCTTGAGCAACAAACTATCAGAAACACTTCCAACATACTCATTTCCATCAATCACAGGCGCCTGGTCAATACCTTTTTGGCTCATCAGTTTCACAGCCTCTCCCACCTTCAATGATTTATCAATGCATACAAGATCAGACGATCCGTTTTTGCTCATGATGATATCCTTCGCAGTTGCAAACTTTCTGTCCTCCAGAAATCCATGATCCTTCATCCAGTCATCATTGTAGACCTTACCCAGGTATCTGGTGCCGTGATCAGGAAGAATGATCACCATCACATCATCATCGTTCAAATTTTCCTTGGCATACTCAAGAGCCCCATGCACTGCAGAACCACACGACCAGCCTACAAAGAGTCCTTCCTCACGAGCCAATCTTCGGGTCATGATGGCAGCATCCTTATCAGTTACCTTCACGATGTGGTCCACCATATCAAAATCAACATTCTTAGGTAGAATATCTTCCCCTATTCCTTCAGTTAGGTATGGGTAAATTTCCTTTTCGTCAAATTCGCCTGTCTCCTTATACTTCTTAAAAACTGACCCGTAAGAGTCTAGCCCGACTGTAATAACATTTGGATTTTGCTCCTTTAAGTATTTTGAAGCCCCGCTGATTGTACCTCCAGTCCCCATGCCTGCAGCATAATGGGTGATTTTGCCATCCGTGTCTCTCCAGATTTCCGGACCAGTAGTTTCATAGTGCGATAAAGCATTAGCTGGATGATCGTATTGATTAGGGTAGAATGAATTGGGAATATCTTTTTCCAACTGCTTAGCTACAGAGTAATAAGACTTAGGATCATCAGGAGCTACATTGGTGGGGCAAACTACTACCTCCGCTCCCATGGCTCTAAGAACATCCATTTTTTCTTTACTCTGCTTATCAGCTAAAGTAAAGATGCATTTGTACCCTTTAGAAATGGCCACAAGGGCCAGGCCCATTCCCGTATTTCCAGAAGTACCTTCTATGATGGTTCCACCAGGCTTGAGAATTCCTTTCTCCTCAGCATCCTCTATCATCTTCAGGGCTATTCTGTCCTTGATCGAGTTACCTGGATTGAAATACTCAACCTTGACCAGAATAGTTCCTTTTATGCCCTTATTGACACTATTTAGTTTTAAAAGTGGGGTATTTCCTATTCCCTCCGTTAAATTATTTAGATACTTCATTTAATATGTTGTAGATAAAATACAAAGGTAGAAAAAAGCAGTTCAACAACCACCAGAAAACTTTTGTCGAATAAATGTCCCAATTGAGTTACATAGTAAATCCAAATAGGTATACATACACGTATATTTGCAATAACAACTAATTGACAAATGAGATCATTGATCACATTGATATCATTCTCCATTTGTGCCATTGCTTTTGCTCAAACAACAACGCAGGATGGCTCATGGCAGAATAATTCCAACTGGAATGCTACATACCCAGGCTCGGGGACGGATGGAGATGGTACTTTGAACCTAAATGGGGAAACCTTGAATTTCAATGATTACATCACATTAGGCTCAAATGTTAGCAGAGTTAATATCAATGTGGCTAACAGCAACTTCGCTGGAGAGTTTATTGTCAATGACACCTTGGTAATTTTCGGAGATGTGGTTTTTGAAAACAAATCGATGGAATTAACTGTCACCTCAAATGGAGTACTAATTGTATTTGGTGATTTAACAATGAACAATAAGATTTCAGTAGATTCTGATGGGGTTATTGTTGTAACTGGTACATTTACTATGTCGGGATCTGGAGCTCAGAATGATTATTCAGGGACAGGCAATGTTTATGCTGGAGGGTATGGAGGTAATGCTCAGAGTGAGATTGATGATAGTGGGGATGGTGATGGAGACTCCTCATTTACAATTGATGAACTCTCCGATGATGGTTACGGTTCACTTGAAGAATTTGTAAACGGAGGTGGTGCTACTCCGCTCCCAGTAGACTTGCTATATTTCAATGTTTCAAACAAAGATCACATTTCACTTTCATGGGCTACAGCTTCTGAAATAAACAACGACTATTTTCAGGTAGAGCGCTCAGAGGATGGTCAGCATTTCTACGAGATAGGTAGAGTGAGTGGAAATGGAAATACAAATGAGCAGATCGAATACACATTTGAAGACAAGTTTCCATTAGCATCTGTGGAATACTACCGATTAAAGCAGGTTGACTTTGATGGTCAGCATGAATACTTCTCGGTAAAGCGAATCAGTACCGGAATTGAGACTGCACAAACAAAGATTAGCGCCTACCCTACCGTAGTTAAAGACGGTGTAATTAAGCTATCATCGAACACTCCTTTTCAAATTAAAAAGGTGACAGTTTACAGTCTATCTGGAGGTGAAGCTAAGAGTCTACTGGAGAATGTCATTCAGGAAAATCCATTGAACTACCAGGTAAATGCATCTCAAATGAGTAAAGGAATTTATCTGTTGAAAGTGGTTTCTTCAGAAGGTGCTGAATTATCCACTCGTATAATTGTAGACTAAGCCTCCGAGCTGAATGACTATCTTTAGTGCCTAAACACTAAAGCATGAAATCATTTTTACTTATTTCATTTCTTACTTTAAGCTTTGGGCTTACAGCCCAAAATCCCTATTTCCCAAAAACGCTATCCATGCGTGAGCGTGCTGAGGTCATTGATCAATGGCTAAACGAGCGAGTGCAAATAGTACTCCCTGAGGTGATGCGCCGTGCCGATATAGACATGTGGGTGGTCATTGCTCGAGAGTACAATGAAGATCCCGTGATCAAAACACTACTTCCGGCTACCTGGCAGTCTGCCAGGCGAACCACCATGCTAATAGCATACGATCCGGGTAACGGGAAACCGCTGGAGACTTTTGGGATGAGCAGATACAATACAGGAGATCTTTTCAAGACTGTTTGGAACAAAGAGGAACAGCCAGACCAGTGGAAGGCACTGGCAGAGATGATTATCCAAAAAAATCCAAGAAAGATAGGTATCAACAAATCAGAAACTTTTGCACTGGCAGACGGCATCTCCTCCACGCACTATGACATGCTGATGAAAGTTCTGCCAAAAAAATATCAAGACAGAGTCGTAGGAGCTGAAAATGTAGCGATCGGATGGCTCGAGACACGTACCGAAAGCGAGATGACTGTTTATCAAAACATTGTCCGAATGGCTCATCAGATCATTGCTGAGGGTTTTTCTGAAAAGGTCATACAACCTGGAGTGACTACAACCGATGACGTAGTATGGTGGTATCGTGATCGCATCAGAGAGCTTGGATTCACTGCATGGTTTCATCCTTCCGTCTCAATTCAGCGGAAGGATCCTGAATCATTTGATCATCTTCGCTCCTTTTCTGAGCGTCCTGAGCATCAAGTGATTTACCCCGGTGATTTGCTGCATGTAGATTTTGGAATTACCTATTTGAGACTCAACACCGACACACAGCAGCATGCATATGTGCTGAAGCCAGGAGAACGTGAAGCCCCTCAGTTCCTGAAGGATGCATTTAAGGAAGGGAATCGTGTGCAGGATATTTTGACCTCCAACTTTAAGGAAGGAAGAAGTGGAAATGAGATATTGAAAGCAACACTGGATCAATGCAAGGCCGAGGGATTGAAGGGAGTGATCTATACCCACCCGATTGGTTTCCATGGTCATGCTGCAGGGCCTACCATCGGACTTTGGGATCAGCAGGACGGTGTACCTGGCAAAGGGGATTATCCGCTCTACGCGAATACTGCCCATTCCATTGAGTTGAATGCTGGCGTTTACCTGAAAGAATGGGATAAAGAAATCAGGATTATGCTAGAAGAAGATGCATTTTTTGATGGCAAGACAGTAAGATACATCGATGGCAGACAGACAGAAATTATGACAATCCCCAGAGCACTTTATCCAAATGAGTAGATGAATTTTCATTTTCATATTCCGGAGGGTATTCTTGCCTTGTATGTAGAGTCCATCGTCTACTTTGACTCCTATTCACCTGATCATGAAAAGGAACGACTCCTGCCTGACGGGCGCCAGACACTAATTATCGATCTCACCGAACGACCGAAAAGTATTTTTGATAATTCCAATCTGGCAGAAAAGCAACAATGCAAACGATTCTGGTTTTCAGGTGCAAGGAATGAACTACTAACCATTGACTCTGGCGGGCGTATGTCCAGTATGATGGTGGTCAATTTCACCTATGCAGGTGCTTATGCGTTTGTACAGCAACCAACAGATCAACTTCAAGGCTCGGTAGTGGATGCAGATTTACTTTTCCATGAGTCCATCGCAAATCTCAGAGAGGATATTCTGGAAAAATCATCAGCGTTAGAAAAATTCAAACTTATGGAGGACTTTCTCGCGAAACGAATCTCTTCCAAAACCATTCCTTTGGCAATTGTACAAACGACCGCCTTGATTGCTAAAAATCCTACTTCCGGTACCATCAAATGGATTTCTGAAAACAGCGGCTATAGTCAAAAGCATTTCATTGCTCTTTTCAAGAAATATGTAGGCCTGACTCCTAAGGGCTTTCAGAAAGTGATGAGATTCCAGAAAGTGGTAAATGACCTGCAAAACACCAATCAAATCAATTGGACACAGCTAGCGCTTGATTGCGGATACTACGATCAGGCTCATTTCATCAATGAGTTTAAAATCTTCTCTGGATACAATCCCAACCAATATCTTACGGAAAAAGGACCTGATCTCAATTATATCCCACTGAGGTAAATTTTTTCCAATACAGATATCTCACGCCGCTCTACATTTACTTCAAAAAAACTTATGGAAGAAATGTACATCAATCATTGGGCAGTACTTGTTGCTGCTGTTGCTAATCTTGTTGTGGGTGCTATCTGGTATTCTCCAGTATTATTTTATAATGCCTGGAAGTCTGAAAACAATAAAACAGATGAGGACTTCAAAAATATCAACATTGGTAAACTATACGGCATATCCACCTTGCTATCCATCATTTTGTGTTACAACATGGCTTTTTTTCTTGGTGACGCTAATACAGATTGGGTATGGGGAACCACAGCTGGATTCTTAGCTGGATTTGGCTGGGCAGCCATGATCTTCATCATCATTGCAATGTATGAGCAAAAATCCATTCGATACATGCTCATCAATGGTGGCTATATTGTAGTTTACTTTACGTTAATTGGATTTATAATCGGAATCTGGAGATAAAATGAAGAATCTAACCTATATAATACTTGCCCTCTTACTTCTTTCGTGTGCTAAAAAAGAAGCCAAGCAACGATCAAAAGAATATCGAATCGCCTACAATGTATGGACAGATCGTGAAGGAGATAATTACGAGGTTTTCACTATGAAATTAGATGGGTCTGACCAGGCAAATATCACGAATCTTAACGGAGTGGAATGGACATACAGAGCTTATAATGATAAAGTGTTGTACATATCCGATAAAGACACCTGCCACCGTTGCTATTTCTTGTACGAAACAGATGCTCTTGGAAAGGAACACAGAAAAATTGGCGGCCCGCAACTGCGAGACAGCTGGATGAGCACGCGGAAAGGTGGTGAAGAGATCATTGTAAACCCTAGAGTAGAAGGTGATAGCGCCTTCTATATTATTACCAGATCAGGTGAACTCATCCAAAAAGTCTATACCGGACTCCCCTATTATAGCGATCCATTCTTCTCGCCAGACGGATCAGAGGTTGTGTTCAGAGGATCAAAAAAGCGATTTAAGGCAAATATCGGCTACCAGGATGAACTTTATATTGTTGGCGCTGATGGCGGCAACCTGCGGCAGCTTACCTATTACCCAGAGGGAGACACTACAGCAGATTGGTACAGCTACCATGCAGGTCCTCCGTATTGGGAACCAAATCGCAACATCATCACCTACCACTCAAAACAGCAAGGAGGGTCATACCTATTTCAAATTAATCCAGATGGTACAGGTTTGAAAAAGCTAACTCCAGACTCTATTTTGGTAGGTTGGCATTCATGGTCGTCAGATGGTCAGCTTATTACCTTTGATTCCAATTCAGGGGGAAAAGACGATAAAATGAACTTTGACATTTTCACAATGAATTATGAAACCGGAGCGATCACGCAGGTCACAACAGACACGCTTTTCGAACAAGCTCCTGTATTTGTAGAAGTGAAGTAGTATCTAAAAAAACCTCCACTATCTCCCGATGAAGGGAGATAGTGGAGGTTAAATTCAATATTACATTACGGTAAGAATCACTCCCATCAGTGTGAGCAGAATCACAAAGTAAAACGCATTGATAAACCACAGCTTAAGCGATGTTCGTGAAAATAACGCGTTGACTCCCATAGACAGGGCAATAAAAAAGAAGCCTATGTGAAAACCGTATGCAGCACCTTGACCCACTGATGGTTCAGAACCTCCATGGCCAAGGAATAGCGCAAGCTGCAGAGCTATAATAAATTCGAGAACAAATGCAGTCCCGTAGATTTTTGCCATGTTGGCATCCTTGAGGTCATCTTCTGTGAATCCCATCTCCGCCATCCAGGCTTTGCCAAAAAGAGGACCATACCAGATACCTCCTACCACAAATGCTGAAACAGTCGCTACCACAACTGCCAGCCAGTTAATTGTTGAAAAATCCATAATCAAATGTTGTTAAGTTAGTTTTTGTCAAAAACAAGATAAGGATATTCCTCCACTATCGACTCCATTCATCAGATCATTTTCAATACTTGCAAATTATCAATCCGATAGCTTCATCAAGTCAAGCATTGAACCTAATCTTGTATTAACGTTTATTTAATGTTGCTTAATTTTAACACTTGCAAAAGACAACTAAAATCCGTTCATCTCTGACTTCCGTGAAAAAGCCATTCTTTAGAGCGAGCAACATTATTTTAATTGTAGAGGTGATTTTATTTCTGGCTTTTCTAGGCTTCATCGTCCTTAACAATATTTTCGAGTTTGTTTCTTGATTTTAGGAGGTTATCCTGAAATTTTTAATGCCCAAATCTGATAGATTTGCCACATGGCAGAAGCGCAGGCAGATTATCTCAATGAACTCAATCCCCCACAGCGAGAAGGTGTAGTAAATGTAGAAGGTCCTTGCATGATAATAGCAGGTGCAGGGTCGGGAAAAACTCGAGTACTCACCTACCGAATAGCTCACTTAATAAGGGCTCATAATGTTGATCCGTTCAATATTATGGCACTCACATTTACCAACAAGGCTGCCAGGGAAATGCAAAAAAGGATTGAGGAGATGGTGGGCACAGATGCCAAAAATCTCTTCATGGGCACCTTCCACTCAGTGTTTGCCCGAATACTTAGAGCTGAGGCCGCAAGCATAGGCTACCCCAGCAACTTTACAATCTACGATACCGATGACTCAAAATCGCTAATCAAGCTGATCGTAAAGGAGTTCAACCTAGATGATAAGGTATACAAACCCAACATTGTCTACAACCGAATCTCCAGTGCAAAAAACCGGCTCGTATCCTGGCGAGAATATCAAAACAATCCAATCTATCTGGAAGATGATACGCAGAATATGCGACCCGAGATGGGTCGGATATACAGAGCCTACGCAGAGCGGTGTTTTGCCGCGGATGCCATGGATTTTGATGATCTATTGTTCAATACAAACATTCTCTTTCAGGAACATCCGGACGTCCTGAATAAATATCAGCAGCGCTTTCACTACGTGATGATTGATGAGTTTCAGGATACAAATATTTCTCAGTACCTGATTGCTAAAAGGCTCGCAGCAGTACGCCAAAATATCTGTGTGGTGGGAGATGATGCGCAGAGTATCTATGCTTTCCGTGGTGCGGACATTCAAAACATCCTGAACTTTGAACGGGACTACCCTGATTTAAAAACCATCCGACTGGAGCAAAATTATCGGTCGACCAAAACGATCGTAAATGCAGCGAATTCGGTCATCAATAAAAACACTGCTCAGCTAAAAAAGAGCGTTTGGACTGCAAACCAGGAAGGTGACCTGATTGAACTCATCAAGTCCACATCCGACAATGAGGAAGGGAAGCTGGTGGCCTCTGCCATCTTCGAGACCAAAATGCACAACCATGCCTCTGAGAAGGAATTTGCCGTATTGTATCGAACAAATAGCCAGTCACGAGCCATTGAAGAAGCGCTGAGGAGAAACAATATCAAGTACCGTATTGTAGGTGGGCTATCATTCTATCAGCGTAAAGAAATCAAGGACCTCCTCGCCTACTTTAGATATACCGTGAATCCCAATGATGAAACTGCCATGCGCAGAATCATCAACCTTCCCAAAAGAGGAATCGGTCCCGGTACGATTGACAAAATGGTGGTCGCTGCAAATGAAGAAGGTAAAACACTGTGGGAGATCATGGAAAAGGCCAGCTCCTATGTTGGGGGTAAAGGCGGCACTCAGGTAGAAAACTTTGCAACATTGATCAAATCCTTTCGACTGACCGATGAGAAGAAAGATGCCTATGATACGGCTTCTCACATTGCCAAGACTTCCGGCTTGCTAAAAGAACTCTATGAAGACAAGACCATAGAGGGAATGAATCGCTACGAGAACACTCAGGAACTTCTCAACGCGATAAAAGAATTTACTGATGATCCGGAGCGAGAAGATAAAAGTCTCGGGGCATTTCTTCAGGATGTAGCCTTGCTCACCGATGAAGATCGAAACAAAAAGAATGAGGAAGCGGTGACGCTTATGACCATACACATGGCTAAGGGTCTGGAGTTTCCCTATGTATTCATCGTTGGGCTGGAAGAAGAGCTTTTCCCATCTCAAATGATGCTAAGTAGCCGTGCCGATCTGGAAGAAGAAAGACGCTTGTTTTATGTAGCCATCACCCGTGCTGAAAAGAAGCTTTTCATGAGCTATGCTTTAAATCGGTACCGATTTGGACGACTAAAGACTTGTGAGCCAAGTAGATTTTTGGAAGAAGTAGATCCTGCATTTATTAAAGTAAATCGCAAGTTCTCATCAAAAGATCCCGTCTCCCCCGGAATCAACTATGTGACAAAGAATTTTGTTAACAACATCAAAAAAGAGAACTCAACAAAACGATTTGCAGCTAAAGTCAACCATACTCCAAGTGCCGATTTCCAACCAAGCGATACGACCAATCTTGCTGAAGGAATGAACGTGGAGCACCCAAAATTTGGTTTTGGTGTAGTGACAAATATTGACGAGCAGGGAGCCAATAAGAAAGCCAAGGTTGACTTTGAAAAGGCCGGAGAAAAAACCCTCTTGCTGAGCTTCGCCAAGTTGAGAATTCTAGAATAAAGCAAAGACAAGCTTTACATGACAATGAAAGAAAGTAGCGTACTGAATTACATCAAAGATGTATTGACTAACATGCCGAGTGACTGGCTAAACCTGACCACTCACCGGCTGGATATTTATAATGAGGAATTAGCAAAAACAGAATTTCTACAACAGTTTGAAAAGCTATATGCTGAAAATAATTCCGAGACATCAGACTTAACCAAGCTTCCAACGGCGTATGATTACATCCGCCTGGGACATCCCCTATCCACCGTTTTGGAGTGGGCTCTTGCCAAAGAACACAATCTAAAGGCGGATCAAGTCATCGCTTTTGGGTCAGCTACGATTCCCATTTTGGCAGTCCTACGAAAGAATCTTACCGATGGTGAAAACACCCAAATTGTCTACACCGATAAATTACCTGAGGCGTTTGATTCTGAGATTGCAAAGCAGATATATGGCTACCACTTCGAGTTGAAGAAGGTGGCAAGTGCAACGGAAATACCGGCATTTGATGGTAGCACCGTTTTCGTTTCGATACAGGATGACATTGACGCAATTGAGCTAAATCCAGCTATTGATTTTCATTTAAGTATTTTCGATGGGCTGGGAAGTATCCTGCTGATCAACGGCGAACAAAACGCCTCCTATGTATCTGCTATTCAGCATGTGAGAAGAAGAGAAACCATTGCCATGACACCTGCCAACTGTGTTGTTGCGCTAAGAAGATTGATTGGTGAATCAGATCCAGCTGTATCGTCAGGTGACAGTGATTCAAATAAAAAAGTGGTTTTGGATACCATCCGAGAGATCACCGGCACGGATACCAGGGCGCTTCTTGGATCGAGTGGACTTTCCATTCAGTACGCCATCATGATGGGGCTGGTAGATCATGCGCTGGAAGCTCATCCCGGCAAAGACATTCGAATTATTGTTCCTCCCAATTGCTATGGGGGTACCAATGATCAAGCCAGACGGGTAGCAGCTTGCCTGGACAATGTGGAGGTGCTGGATCTCCCCGTAGACGGCAAGCATGACATGGTACAAAGCACGGACAAGGTGCTGGAACAGGTGGCCAATGAAGATGCCATACCTTTCATCATCGCTGAGATTCCCACGAACCCGAGAGTTGAAGTTCCTGACCTGAAGGCTTTAAAAGCCGCTCTGAGTAAAAAGCGGAAAACTTCCAGTGGTAGCGATGCAATTGATCCGGTATTCATTCTTGACCAAACGTTTTGCCCTAATGTTCAGTTTCTAGCTGAAAATGGCTACTTCTCAGGTGTGCAGGCTATCTCTTATGTCAGCGGGTCTAAGTTTCCGAGCGGTGGAAAGTGTACAGCCGGGTACTGTGTAGCAAACAAGGAAGCTTCCGGCTTAATGGAGAAGATCGAAAAGCATCTGGTCCTTTGTGATAATGAAGCCACTGATTTTCAGGTAGCTATTCTCGCCGAGCAGATGCCATCTATGAATGAGCGAATAGCTGAAGCCTATAAAAATACACGGGAGTTTGTAAACTTCATCAAAGACGTTCTGCCTGCAGCCAGGATCAATTTTGTATCAGAAGAGCTGGCCAAAGAAGGCTTCACTCCATCCGTATTTTCGCTGGATCTGCCTACCAAAGGCGATACCGAAATAGAGCGGGAAGCACACAAGCGTGAACTCAATAATAAGCTGATCACTATGATGATCACTGAAATCCCAAATGAGAGCAAATACTGCGTGAGCTATGGCCAGCTGAAAGGGTGCTATTGGACGATCCCAGCCACCTCCACCCAGGGGACAACCAAAGAATCTGACAAAGACTACATTGCGCGTGTTTCAGTTTCTCCGGATTTAAACCTGGAACTACATAAGAAAGTATTTAGGGATTTTGTGAAGCAGATGTGAGTTTTTCATCAAGACTTGTATGAGAAGCTGATCTATTTGGATCGGCTTTTTGTTTACAGATAAGGGTATATTTAATGAAAAGTAATGTTTGCACCAATTGTGTTCGCGCATTAATGTTAGAGCAGCTTAAAAGTAACCGCTTACTTTAGGCAGAGTAACCTGTTACTTTAGGCAAAGTGACCTGTTACTTTGGGCAAAGTGACCTGTTACTTTGTGTGAACCATATGGTTAGGTTTTCAAGTCGATCAGGTTATGCCTATTCAGGAATAAATCAGAGAGCTATGCAAAACCGCTTTTTGTATATTTGAAGTGTGTGTTATACCTGTCTACAAATGCTTACAAGTAACTAAAAAACGGATTTAAAGTTGGTTTTCAGATAGTTAGGAATAGCACAAACAAAAAAGATATAAGATAAATAACGCGCACTGTGCGAGTTACATTAATGTTATAAGCCACTTAGAACTGTGCAAGTAAAGCAAACAATCCTTCTCTCCTTAATCATCATAATTGTAGTTTCGTGCTCAACTCCTAACGGCGATTCAAATGTTCAACTTGGAGCCGAGTACTACCGGAACGGAGAATATTCCAAAGCAGAGACTGAACTCAAAACCGCATTAACAAAAGAATTAACAGAATACTCTCGTAAAGAAGTACTAACAATTGTTGGTAATCTATACTACGACACGGACATGTACGACAGCTCTGAATTCTATCATAAAAAAGCACTTGAAATTGACTCTAACTACGTAGATGCAATAGTCAACTTAGGAGTACTCTACAGGCTAACTTCAAAATTTGATTTAGCTGAAAAACAATATTTAAGAGCCAAAGAACTAGATCCTAACAACCCAGACTTATATAGTAGCCTTGGAGCTTTATATATTCACACAGGAGATATCGAACAAGCAGTAAAGAATCTAAGAAAAGCAATACAAATCGATCCTCAGCTTCCTCTAGCGCATTCTAACTACTCACTAGCACTTGCTATGACTGGAAAATTTGATTCAGCCTATTTAGAACTCAAGCAAGCAGTAATGCTTGGCTACAAAAATGGAGACGTCATTAAAGAGCGGATCGACAACTTAAGAACTTTAGAGCAGTAGGCTTATAACAGTTGCTAGCAAGAATGCGCCTGTGCATTTTTCTACTAATCTCATCTGAGCTTCACCGCTCCGCTACCCATTCTGAAAGTATCTATACTCCTAGCAACTGTTTTGCTTCTGGATTCAATCTTTCTATTTGCAGTGTTTCATAGCTACCGTTGTAGGTGTCGGGTACCTGCGCTATCTTAGAGTCTTTCTGCCACGTTCGGGGCGCACTCCTGCTAGCGTGGCGTTACAAATCAATTACCTATTCTTCATCACCCCCCAGCCAGCTCCAGTAACTTCTCGTATTCAGCTATGCGCTCCACATCACCTAGTCTTTTGGAAATGGTCAGGAGATTTCTGATTATATCCTTAGAGAAAGGGTCGTCATACCTTGCCAGTTCGTAGTGCTTGAGTGATTCCTCATAATAGCCCTTTGCCTTTAGCATGGTGGTCACATTCGTAGTACTCTCAAAGATTATGTCGCCAGCCTGCTTGTTTGTTTGCCCCAGATATAGACTTACCAAAGATGAAACCCCAAGCTCTTTTGCTAAAAGCAAATAACTAATTCGTTTGTCAAGCAAATTGGTCTTTTCATCAACTGTACCAGCTTTCTTTTCCAGCTTCAGGTAGTTATCCGCTTCTGCCATAAGGAGACGACTCAATTTAGTATAGGCCTCATCTATCTGCGGTTTCCAGGCGTCATCGTGATTGAGTACCACGGTTAAGTTTGAAAAAGCCATTTGCAAAGGATCAACTTCTGTATAATTACCAGAGGATTTCTCAGCTTTACTCAACCAGATCATCCCTCGGTAATAATAAATCTTAGCAATCGCAGTTTGCGTAAGCATGGATTTGATTTCATCCGCACTTTCAAAATCTTCCAATGCCTCATCATACTCGCCCACACTAAAATGTCTTATGCCTGAATCGACATAACTTTGAGTATAGGACAACAGTGCCGTTAAGAGAAATAATACAATTAAAATTGCTTTCATGCGAATTATGAGTGGCGGTTTATTATAATAATACCAATTTAACGAATTCAGTAACCCTAAAGCCATCAAGAATCATTCAATGTCTAAAAAAGATCCAATCATATTGCCTGAAAAGTACTATTTAGACTACTTCAAGTATGTACTGGATTTTGTAGAAAGACAATATGATCACATTCTTGATCAGCCGGAACACCTTTTTTATCAGGCATTTAGAAACCTATCTGAGCCAGCCCAGTGCCTTTATCTGCGCTTCTCAAATCGAAGAGGTATATTTTTTAGAATTAGCAAAATTAACTACTCTGAGATTCCCGATGTTCATAAAGCAAAAGAAGAACTCCTAAATCAAGAGTTCATTCAAATCAATGAAAGCGATGACCCTTCACAGTTCAATCTCTTCACCAAAAAAGAGCTAACTGAATACTTTGACTTCCTTCATCCTTCGCAAAAAAAGGACGAAATCTTAGCAGAACTCACTGAAGCTGACCTACCTGTTATTTATGAACGTGAAGAGATCGTCGAGGTACTCAAAAACGATGAGGTTGATTTCATCAAGCTTCTCTTCTTTGGTCATCGCGGTGGACGCATGACAGATTTTGTCGTTCGTGACGTTGGCAATGTGAAAATTGAAAAACTGGATGAGGCTAACTTTCAGCCCTGGTTTGGGTCACGGGAGGAAGCACTCGCAGTTATGCATATTTCACAGCTCCGGCGGATGATCTATGAAATTCTGGAAGCCGAGCTACCCCTGGAAGACTATCTGGAAGAAATGCCGTGGAGTTCCTGGCTTTCTTTTCCACGTTCTGCCAAATCAGCTGAAAAACTACTGCTTAAAATCGCTTACTACTTTGAGCAGCGGCAAATGGCTGATCATGCCCTACACTACTATTCCTTCACAAATAAGCCCCCGGCCAGAGAAAGAAAAGTACGAATACTTGAAAAATTGGGTCAAAAAGAAGAGGCAGTGAATATAGCCAGGGAAATGCTGGAGGAAGCTGTAAACGCATCTGAGCTCACTTTTGCTACGGATTTTCTGAATCGAAAAGGAGTAAGAATTAACCGCAGCATGACAGAGCGATTAAAAGGTGCTTCAAGTATTTCCATTCCAACCCCCGAAAATCGTGTGGAAGATGCGGTGCTTGAATACTTCTCAAAAGAGGGATGGCATGGTGTGCACGCAGAAAATTACATCTGGAGAGGACTCTTCGGACTTACTTTCTGGGAAATCATCTTTGACACTTCGCACGGCTCCTTTCATCACCCCCTGCAAAGACAACCATCTGACCTGAATGATGCATCTTTTTTTGAAGCAAGACAAGACCTCCTTAAGGATCAGCTCAGCAAATTCAGAACCAGAGATCAGCTTACCAAACACATCAATCATCTGCACGATCTAAAACATGGGATTGCGAACAGGTTTGTGACATGGCATGAGGAGTTACTTCCCACCCTCATCCTGATGATTCAGAAGCTTCCTCTCGCCGGGCTCAAAAAGGTGCTGCTGGAAATGTCCAAGAACATGAAAGAAAACAGTGCTGGGTTCCCCGATCTGTTTCTGTGGAATGATGCTAGCTATCAATTTTATGAAGTGAAGTCCCCCAACGATCAACTCTCTGCCCAGCAGCTTTTTTGGCTGGATTTTTTATCTTCAGCCAAAATCAGAACAGAGGTTTTGAGAGTTCACTATTTGAATGAGTAATTTTCAGCTTCATTAAATAAAATCACGTGCATAGCCTCTGGGAACAACAATCTTTTCTTTCATCCGACATTATAGTTATCGGTGCGGGTATAACCGGATTATCTACAGCTGCCAGCCTCAAGGAGCTAGATCCGGCTCTCAATGTGACCGTATTGGAACGAGGGATTCTACCAACAGGAGCAAGCACTAAAAATGCTGGATTTGCCTGCTTTGGAAGTGTCTCTGAACTTTTGAATGATATTGATTCTCTGGGTGAGGAAGGAATGGTAAACCTGGTGATGAAACGCTGGGATGGGTTGCAGAAGACCTGCCAAAGGCTAGGCAGAAGTGAAATTGACCTACAGGTTAAAAGCGGCTATGAATTGATCTTTGATCAGGATTCAAAAGTTGTAAATCAGGTGGAGAAAGTAAATGATTTGCTTCATGATTTCTTTGGAAAGGAAGTCTTCCACCTGGCCAACGATAAGATTTCCTCGTTTGGTTTTGGAAACACTTCACACCTGATTGAGAATACATTCGAAGGGCAAATCGATACCGGGAGGATGATGGCAACTCTTTGGCACTATTGCAATCAATTAGGCATCAAGGTACACACGGGATGTACAGTGGATTCAATCGAAGAGAATGATAATGGTGTGACGGTTAGATGCGGAGACTATGCCTTTAAGGGAAAGAAAGTCGCCGTATGTACCAATGCATTTACGAAAAAGCTCCTACCAGATCATCAACTTGATATTGTGCCCGGGCGTGGAGTAGTGATGAGTATTCGGACAGAAAAGCCTTTAAAGTTTGAAGGCACATTCCATTATGATGAAGGCTATTACTACTTCCGCGATTACTATGGCAAACTTCTATTTGGTGGTGCTAGAAACCTGGCATTAAAGGACGAAGAGACATTTGAGTTTGGCATTAACTCCGTAATCAAAGAAAAGTTGGTGAAGGATATTGAAAATGTGATCCTGCCGGATCAGAGCTATCAAATTGAAATGGAATGGTCTGGTATCATGGCTTTTGGGGCTAACAAGTCGCCAATTGTACAGCAGGCATCAGAAAACATTGTGTTGGGTGTAAGGCTTGGCGGTATGGGTGTAGCTATTGGGAGCCTGGTTGGTGAGGAAGTCGCAGAACTGATCATCAACTCCTAAACGGTCAATTTCACAAAAAACGTACTCCCCTTACCTTCTTCTGACTCCAGCCATACTTTTCCTCCCAAATCCTGAACGTATTTTTTCACAATGGATAGGCCAAGCCCGGTAGACACCTCACCGGCGGTAGGCTTTGCACTCAGCTTTTGAAATTTGTTGAATACCTTCTTCTTGTCCTCCTCAGAAAATCCTGGACCCTCATCTGAAATTCTGAAGAGCACATTATCATATTCACATTTTGAGGAAAGTGAGACCATTGTATTTGGCTCGGAAAATTTAACTGCATTGGAAATTAGATTCTCCAACACGAGCAGAAGCAGAAGGTGATCCGTTCGGATAATATTGTGATTTTCACAAAGCTCAACAGTTAATTCAATATTCTTCTTAGCTGCAATAGGCCTATACCTCTGCCCTACATCTCGCATGATTTCAGAAACATCCACACGCTCCTGCAGCACTTTGATTCTTGTCTCCTCAAGTCCATCTACATCCAGAATTTTCGTCACCATCTGATTGATTCGTTCCGCACTTATTGAGACTTGAGAAAGCATCTTTACCTCCACCTCTGAGAATTGATCCTTCATGTTTTGGTTTACAATATCAACTACCATCATAATCTGGCTGAGAGGAGATCGGATATCATGAGCCAGGATTTTTACCAGATTGTTTTTTTCTTCATTGAGTGCGACGAGCTGCGCATTTCTATTCATCAGCTGCTGATTCTTAACCCTTATATCCTTTTGCTGTTCTTCAATTCTGTCCTTTTGTCCTACAAGCAATCGTGTGGTTTTCTGATTGTTATAAAAGAGGTAGCCAATGACGACAAAGAAGATCAATATAACTATCACACCCACAATTAGCGTTTGTTGAAAGGCTTGTCCCTCCTCTAGCTTAAGGTTAGCATTCTTTATCAGTGCCAACTGCAACTCTTTCTCCTTAGTCAGGATCGATGTACTGAGTTCAGGGCCTCCATACAGGTTATCTATAAATTCATAAAGTTCCTCACCCAGGTATTTCGAGATGATCTTTGCAATGGCCGCTTTTGAGTTAGGGTCGGTTAAAAATTCGTCCAAATCACTTTTCCATATGCTGCTGTCCGGCAGAATAAAAGCGTATCCATCACCTTGTGTATTGAAGAAATTTTGTCTGGTAACTTCACCTCCCTTTTGGATAAGCATGAGATAAATAGGTAAGTCAATAAAGCCAAAACGATTTGGAGCGCTCATCACTCCATCCAAAATATTCATATCACTGGTGATATAAACCACTTCAAAGTCTATTCCTGTATCTGCTTTTAAGTTTCTTAAAAGTGTTTCGTACTTTGTCCCGCGGATTGTAACTGCGGTTAAGCTACGGATCATCTCGAGTTTTTCTTCGATCGTATTCACAATTGGTGTCCCCTCGCTGGATACCAATACGGTAATGTCCGGCAAATAAGTCTCGGTAAACTGGGCATAACCTTTTCTATCGGCAGTGATCGATAGCGCAGAAGCACCCACAATGTTCGGGTCGTCATTGGCCTTTACCCGATCTAAAATGTTGATGAAATTTTCAGCCTTGGTGAAGGTCAAGCCAATAGACTCACCCTTCATATTTTTCATATACTCTTTGAATAGTTCAAACATTTCAGGCTCAATGCCGGAAATATTTCCATTTCCATCTTCCTCTATGAAAGGTGTAGAGGTAAACCAAACAACTTCAAGGTTCCGCTGATTTTGATTGGATATTTCAGAACCCAACAAACAAAACAAAAAGCAGAATAATGCTAATAAAAAGGCTAAAAGGCGGTGCATGCATTAAAGATGTACAATTTGCTACTTACTAAAAATTTCCACTTACTGTTTTTGAGAAATAACTCTAAAAAGTAAAACCATAGCTACAGCCGGAGTGTTATATCTCAAACGATTCGCCATGGCAAAAAAACCAATAACAAAATCTTCGATTCAAAAAGGATATCAGGACTTCCTCTTAACTGAAGGCAAAGCTCCCCAAACGGTGAGGATTTTCACAAAGCATATGAAAATCTCAGATGATGATTTTTTCAAACACTTTGGATCTCTAAAAAACATAGAGAAGTCTATTTGGGATGAATATTATCAGCAGACCTTTAGGATCGTTCAAAACGATCCTGAGTTTGAGGAAATGGATGCTAGAGAGAAACACCTCTCTTTTCTTTATACATTTCTAGAAATCGTTAAATCTGACAGATCCTATATCTTATACAAGCTAGAAAATAAAAAGCCACATGAGTTGCCAATTGAACTGGCTCAGACTCAAAAAATCATCTCCCATGCAACAATTGAATGGGCTAAAACTTTTGATTATCTACCTGGCAAAGCTCAAAACATCACACAATCTGCCTACAAGCAGGTTTTGTGGTCTCATACCATAGCCACCCTCTTTTTCTGGATCCGAGATGATTCCGCAAATGCTGCCGATACCGATGTTTTCATTGAGAAGACGACACGAACTGCTTTTGACATTGGAGAACTACCAGCGTTAGATTCCATCATTGACCTTAGCAAATTTTTCCTTCAAAGAATGGGATTTTCTAAAGCATCAGCATAATGTCAAAAGAACTAGATCGAATTCCGATTGGAAAAGTGAGGCGAGCAAGTAAGTTCGTCACCACAGGAGCAAAAGTTGGTGCAAATTACGTGAAGGCCTACAGCAAGGCTGCCTTCAAAGGGAAGCTGGATCAGAATGAGCTTGATAATGACAATGCCAGAGATATTTATGATTCCTTGAGCGAACTAAAAGGGAGTGCACTTAAGATGGCTCAGCTCCTTAGCATGGATCAAAACGTGCTGCCAAAAGCTTACTCAGATAAATTTGCTATGGCACAATATAGTGCTCCTCCTCTATCCTACCCATTGGTCAAGAAGACTTTCATCGAGAATCTTGGGAAAGAACCAAACGAGATTTTTGATGTATTCGGTAAAACTGCCAGCAACGCAGCATCAATGGGGCAAGTTCACAAGGCTGAGTTGAATGGACAAAAACTCGCAGTGAAGGTGCAGTATCCGGGTGTGGCAGATAGCATAAAAAGTGACTTAAAGCTAGCCAAGCCCTTTGCCTTAAAACTGATGAATGTAAAAGGCAAAGATGTGGATCCATACATGAATGAGGTAGAAGAAAAGCTTCTTGAGGAAGCTGATTACAATCTGGAGCTCCGGCAATCGATGGATTTCGCACAAAAATGCAAAACTATTAATGGGGTATTCTTCCCTACTTATCTTCCTGAACTATCATCCCATCAAATTCTGACCATGAGTTGGCTTAAGGGTGAACCTATAGGAGCCTGGATGAAGAGAGAACAAAAGCAAGACGACAGAAACAAGCTGGGTCAGATACTTTGGAACTTTTACATGTTTCAAATGCATACGCTGCGGATGATGCACGCAGACCCTCACCCCGGAAATTTTATTATTGATGAGCAAAATAATCTCGGTGTTATTGATTTTGGATGCATCAAACATATCCCGAACGATTTTTATGAGGCCTACTTTGAGTTAGCGAATTACGAAGTGCTAAATAATCCGGAAAGGGTCAATCAGCTGTTCAGACAACTGGAGATTATTCGTTCAAGTGATACTGAAAAAGATGTCAAAATCGTCACCAGGATGTTCACCGATTTGATTCGATTGCTGTCGCGACCATTTAATCAGGGACATTTTGATTTTAGTGATGATACCTATTTCACGGAGATCTATCTCAAAGGAGAAGCTATTTCGAAGGATCCGGAGATGAGTAGGCTTCAAGCTCGTGGCTCTCGACACTTTATCTATTTCAATCGCACATTCTTTGGGCTTTACAACATTCTTCATTCTTTAAAAGCTGAAGTAGATTGCTCGAAAAATGGAGTGACCTAAATTCAATAACCAACACTATATTCGCGGCGATTTACATGTCGGTGTATCGCAAAGTCCAAATGGTGGAAAAGGTTTTTCGTCAGGCGGAAAAGGATGTAGCCACCTTTCAGCAAGCTACTGGTTTAAAATGTCAAACAGGTTGTGGTATGTGCTGCCTGAAACCTGATATTTCTGCCACTATTTTGGAGTTTATGCCGCTGGCTTATTATCTATACAAGCAAGACCAGGCACACCAATGGCTTAATCAAATTCAAAACTCAGGTAGCTCCATTTGTATGAATCTCAATGCTTTAACTATCAGCGATTCGGAAGGATTCTGCAAGAACTATAAATACCGTGGGATGATCTGCAGGCTATTTGGCTTTTCGGCAATGCTGGGCAAAAATAAAACTCCCCAACTGGTGACCTGTAAAACCATCAAAAGCCAATCTCCGGAAAATGTAGCCTCTGCAAACAATCACTTGCAATCCGGAAGACCAGTACCAATTATCAGTAGATACTATGATCAGCTTCGAGGTATCGATCCTGATTTGGGTCGGAATTTAATCCCAATCAACAAAGCAATCGAAGAAGCAATCAAAGTGGTTTTGGGCTACTATGCCTATCGCCATCCCCGACGAACCGGATGATTCTGTACTTTGAAGTTCGATTAATTGAAATTTGCTATCTCAAATAGCATCAAATGTCCTATTTTCGAGGGTTCGAGAAAACACCTGGAATGACAACAAAACGCGAACCCACTTTATTCGAATCTTTTATCCCCATTATTTTCCTGATCCTTCTCCTTGTGATAAACGTAGGAATTTTCGGTAGTGAGGCGCTCGGAGGTTCCAATCAAATCGTACTAATTCTTTCCGCTGGTGTAGCAACCATTGTCGCTTTTAGGATAGGGTTTAAGTGGCAGGAAATTCAAGACGGTATCGTCAAGAGCATCAGTTCAGCGATGGCATCTATCCTCATTTTATTGCTAATAGGATCTCTGGCTGGCACCTGGATGCTGAGTGGGGTTGTTCCGGCTATGATCTACTATGGACTCCAAATTCTCAACCCAACGATTTTTTTGGTGGCAGCATGTATCGTATGTTCCATTGTTTCAGTAGCAACGGGTAGCTCCTGGACTACAGCAGCTACCGTAGGTATAGCATTAATCGGTATTGGTCAGGCACTCGGTATCTCAGAAGGGTTGGTTGCCGGCGCGATTCTATCAGGCGCCTATTTTGGAGATAAAATGTCGCCCCTTTCAGATACAACTAATCTGGCACCAGCGATGGCAGGGACAGACTTGTTTACTCACATTCGCTACATGACCATCACCACTGTACCTTCTATTCTTCTTGCTCTAATCATATTTCTTGTCATTGGATTTACAAACTCCGCTGACGGAGCAATCGAAGGCAAGGCTGCAATCCTATCCGCTATTGATGGTGCATTCAATATCAATGGCTGGCTTTTCATTGTACCTGTCGTAGTTGTGGTATTAATTGTGAAAAAGATGCCTGCCCTCCCAGCTCTTTTAATTGGAACTCTACTAGGAGCGATTTTCGCATTGATATTCCAACCTGATCTTGTGGCTCAGGTAGCAGCAACGGCAAGCTTCGATGGTAAACTTTATGATGAATTTTATAGCATGTCCCCTACGCTTACCAATGGATTTATCGGAACCATGCAGGCCATGTTTGGTGATATTGCATTTACGACGGGCAATGCAGTGCTGGACGATCAAGGACTTTTGAGTGCTTCAGGTATGGCTGGTATGCTAGGCACCATCTGGCTAATCATTTCAGCGATGATCTTTGGTGGTGTGATGGAAGGTGCAGGAATGTTAAAGCGAATTGCAGCAGCAATTATATCCAAAGTGAACTCTACAGGATCGCTTGTCACATCTACAGTAGGAACATGTATTTTCTTCAATGGTACTGCTTCTGATCAGTACTTGGCACTTGTGGTGCCTGGAAGAATGTATGCGGATACTTATAAGAAAAAAGGACTTGCTCCCGAAAACCTGAGTAGAACACTTGAGGACTCGGGCACTGTTACATCGGTATTGATTCCATGGAATACGTGCGGCGCATATCATTCGAGTGTCCTGGGTGTTTCCACAGGCACTTATTTCATGTACTGCTTCTTCAATATTATCAGTCCATTCATGACCATCCTGGTGGCGTACACAGGGTATAAAATCAAAAAGTTGAGCGGAAAAGGTGAATAGTCGCTTTGCCGAACATATCACCAAAGAAGACATACGAGCACTCCCTTTGCTCGCATTCGAAGGGAACATTCACATCCTGGATACTGAGGAAGATTGCAAAAAAGCAGTTCAAGAGCTTAGAAAGTTTGAAACCTTAGGGTTTGATACAGAGAAAAAGCCAACTTTCAACAAGGGTGAGTACAATCATACTGCCATGGTGCAGCTCTCGACCATGGAAGATGCCTACTTGTTCAGGCTGAATAATATGGGTTATCCCTCATCACTTTTCGAGCTGATGAGCGATCCATCCATTTTGAAGCTAGGTATTAGCATTGATGATGATCTGAAAGACCTTAACAAGGCTCGAAAGTTTAAACCTAAAAACTTCACAGACCTCAACGATGTGGTTCGCGAACTCGGTGTGAAACACATGGGTGTAAAAAAGCTTGCAGCTGTATTCCTGGAATCAAGAATCTCCAAAAATCAGCAGGTTTCAAACTGGGAAGCCGAGACCCTCACCCCATCACAGCAAAAATATGCCGCCACCGATGCGTGGATTTGTCTGGCTATCTATAATCAACTCAAACGAAAAGGGTATATCTGAACCCCGATAGATCTTCACCTCTTTTTTCCGCTCATCAGAAAGTGGATTTAATTATTTAGACCTGCCAATACTTTTGCCCCCGATGAAGAGATTTTTTTGGCTGGTTTGCATTGTACCTATATGGTTAAATGCACAAGAAGAAGCCTATCACATTACGTCTACCAATGAACCCATCAAAATTGATGGCGTATTGGATGAAAACACCTGGAGCAATGTCCAGGTCATCGAAAACTTTCATCAGTATTTCCCTAGTGATTCTGTACCCGCTAACTCACGCGTTGAGATACGCATGACCTATGATGAGAGTTACCTTTATGTGAGTGCCAAAATGTATAATCTCTCAGATGATCGAATCTATGCTGTTCCTAGCCTTCGAAGAGACTACAGAGGAAATTTTGATGGAATCACCATAGAAATTGATCCATTTCAGGACAATACCAATGCCTTTCAATTCGGCATAAATCCGTACGGTGTGCAACGTGAAGGGCTCATCAGCAATGGGGGTGTCAGAGGTGATGATTTGGCCTTGTCATGGGACAATAAGTGGTTGGCGGAAGCAAAGCAGTATCCGGGTTATTGGATAGCCGAAGCTGCAATTCCGTTCAAGACGCTGAGGTTTAAGCCCGGTAGTGATCGCTGGAACATCAATTTCTATCGAATTGATTCTGAAGAAGGAGAGCGATCGACCTGGACACGTATACCACGTAACTTTCTGATTTTATCACTGGCCTTCATGAAGGAGCTGGTTTGGGACGAACCGCTCGAAAAATCAGGGCCAAACGTTTCACTAATTCCCTACATTTCAGCTGGTACCAAGCAAGACAATGACGCAGAGAACACTAACCGTATAAATAATTTTTCATATGGTGGTGACGCCAAAATTGCAGTAAGTCCATCATTGAATCTTGATTTAACCTTTAATCCTGATTTTTCTCAGGTTGAATTGGATCAGCAAGTGACTGACCTGAACCGGTTTGAGCTCTTTTTCCCGGAGAGAAGACAGTTCTTCCTAGAAAATGCAGACCTCTTTGAAAGTTTTGGCCATCCGTTTTATTCTCGTCCATTTTTCTCTAGAAGAATCGGGATTGCCCGCGATGAATCAACGGGACAGAACATTCAAAATCAGATCTATGCAGGAGCTAGACTTAGTGGGAAGCTTGATAAGAATTGGCGAATAGGAATTCTGAATATGCAATCTGCCGAAGACAATGAAATAAATCTCCCCAGCATCAACTACACTGTAGGTGCTGTTCAAAGAAAGATATTTGGACGCTCTAACATTGGCGCCATTTTCGTAAACAAACAAACGTTTGAAAGCTACGCAGAAAATGACACTACACCCTACACCGGGTGGAATCGACTGGCTGGTGTTGACTATAACATTGCTTCCAGCAATGGTAAATGGAATGGAAAAGTGATGTATCATCATTCTTTTGATGAGAGTGGTAGCAAACCAGGTCAGGGATCGCACACGGGATTCCTTGGATATTCTTCAAAAAAGTGGATTGGAAGCTGGGCACATGTTTATGTTGGAGAGAACCATAATGCAGAAGTGGGATTTGTCCCACGACCTGGCATTTTCCGTATCAATCCGGATTTCGGGAGAAACTTTTTCCCCTCAAGAGGATATTTCAATTCGATTGAGCTGAAGGCAGAGGCCGAATACATCTGGACAGTGGATGGACAAATCACCGATCGGAAGTTTGCAGTCAATTTCAATTCCGGATTATCAAATACCGGAAGGTTAAGTGCCTCAATTGAACAAAATCACACCTTTCTTTTGGATCCCTTTGACCCTACTCAAACAAATGGTCCTGAGTTGAATGCATTTACTGGTTATACCTATCACAGTTTTAATTTTTCTTACAGTTCTGATCAACGAAAAGTATTCAATTACAATATCAATGGATACCTTGGTGAATACTTTAATGGAAACAGACAAAGCATAGGTGCAAACCTGGGTTACCGCTTTCAACCCATCCTGGATATCAATGTCAACATGGTTTACAATCGCATCCGACTACCTGGAGACTTTAAGGATGTCAACCTGTGGCTGATTGGCCCGAGACTGGATCTTACGCTTACCAAATCTATTTTCTTTACCAACTTCATTCAGTACAATAGCCAAATTGATAACATCAACATTAACTCACGTTTTCAATGGCGTTTTGCACCGGTTTCTGACCTCTTCATTGTGTACACGGACAACTATGGGACGGAACAGTTTTCTGACATGGGCTTGAGACGAAAAAACCACGCCTTAATCCTAAAAATGACGTATTGGATTAACTTATAGCCTTATCTCATCGTAAGAATGGTATGCAAAGAATCTATTCACTAATCATTATCACTGGGCTCATCTGCTTGTCTTGCGCTACTGAACCACATTCAAAATTGGTTCCAGAAGAAATTAAAAACATTAGTGAAACTTATGTAAATGGATGGCTTGATGGTGACAGTGCCAAAGTATTGAACCTATTTGCTGAAGATGCCACGATCATCCCCAGTGGAATGGAGCCGATTCTAGGGATAGAAAATATAAGGGATTACTGGTTTCCCAATGACAGTTCTATAACCACAATCCATTCATATGAGGTTGAGCTTTTAGAGTTAAAAGAAACTGATTCCATGGCTTATTCACTGGAAAAAGGAGTATTGAATTTCACCTATACCAAAGATGATTTTACCATGACCAGAGCGTCAACTTCCCATGCTTCCACTGTTTATAAAAAACAAACTGATGGAACCTGGAAAATTATTTCAAGAATGTGGACCCAACTCAAATGATCTTTAGAAACCTAGACCAAATAAATCCGAAAGAATTACTTCCGGGATACACTGTTCGTTTTGTTCATTCGGAGCGCATGACATTAGCTTATTGGGATGTAAAGGCTGGAAGTCCTCTTCCCGAACATTCACATGAGCATGAACAAGTAGCTAATGTGCTTGAGGGGGAATACGAATTGACAGTAGATGGCGAAACAAGAAGATTGAAACCCGGAGATGTGGCGGTTATTCCGTCGAATGTGCTCCATTCAGGTATGGCCATAACAGACTGCAAGCTCATGGATGTGTTTGCGCCGGTGAGAGAAGATTACCAAGAAACCAGTAACTAAAAAGGCGCTCGATTTGAGCGCCTTTTAAATTTTTTAAGTTTGAATTAGCTAGGCCAGTTTCCTGAGTCGGTTACGTTTCCTTCGCTATCATAGTAGGCATAAGTTCCTGCTGTACCAGTGCTGTTCCATGTTGCCTGATAATAGATGCTTCCACTTTGCTCTATTTCCATAGAACCTGATTCATCAGCTCCCAACTCTATTGTTAGCTTGAAGTCACCTTCAGAATCCTCCACAACAAAATCAAATGATCCATCTGCATTTTCATTCCAAGTATACTTTAATATAACATTAGAGCTAATGCTGCTTTCGCTAAGATCGGAAGTATAAAGTTCCATGTAACCTTGCTTCAATTCTGTTTTCGACTCTTCAGCATACAAGAAAAGCTCAAAAGGTGATCCATTTTCGGAGAAGAAAATCTGGAAAGTATACTTGCTGGATGTTTCACATATCTGAAAAGCTACTGAGAATATTTCACCTTGTTCGCTCATGGTATAGGTATACACCAGCGCATTTCCACCACATGTTCCAACAGGTACATTGGATTGTGCTGCTCCCTCTGGTTGATCAAAAAGATAAAACCACACGGACATTAGGTTAGCCACTGACAATTGAGATCCAATCAAAGATGCATTGGCGTCAGTGGTTGCAAGCAGGTTGTTGATCAGCGTTTGGCTTATTGGTGGATTTGTGGCGTCAAATGAAAATTCAACGTCAATAATTTCAATAGTAGCGTCATCGTCCTTACTACAAGAAATGCTGAATATTAAACTGAAAATAATCAGCGCAAAAGTGAGTTTTTGAATAGTTTTCATAAATAATAGTCTATTAATATTCAAAATTATTCTTCTTTTAATTCAAAACGTCAAGTCCGAAAACGAAAACTTCATTTTTACATACATTTAGGAAATGAAAGTCGATGAAATCAGGAAAAAGATCGAGGAAGAAATCGCTAAAACCGAACAGCTAATAGCAGACTACAAGGAACAATCTAAACCTGTAGCACTTGATAATTCCATAGGTCGGATTTCTCGTATGGACGCCATCAACAACAAGAGCATAACTGAGTCAGCACTTCGTCAGGCTGAGGCTAAACTCTCCAAACTTCATCAGGCGCTAGATAATTTTGATAAACCAGGTTTTGGTCTTTGCATTAAATGCAAACAACCCATTCCAATTGGCAGAATATTATTGATGCCAGAAAGCAATAAATGCGTGAATTGTGCTCGATAAAAAGAAAACTGTTTTCCACTGGAGTTCAGGAAAAGATTCTGCTTTAGCACTCCATCAGTTACTTCAAAAAGAGGAAATTGAAGTCTCTCATCTGGTTACTACCATCAATCAATCGTTACAGCGCGTCACCATGCATGGTACCCCTGTAGATTTAGTTAAACGTCAATTAGCATCCATTGACCTCCCCTTCTCATTTATCGAGTTACCTGAAAACCCGTCGATGGAAGTATATGAAGAATGTATGAAGGATCATATGCAAAAATTAAAATCCGAAGGAATCACACATGCAGCCTTTGGAGACATTTTTTTGGAAGATCTCAAGGCATACCGGGAGAACGAAATGAAAGCCCTGGGATTTGATTGCCAATTTCCTTTATGGAAAAAAGATACGAGAACCTTAATTCATGAATTCATTGAGCTAGGATTCAAAGCCATAACTGTCTGCGTTAATGATGAGCTCGGCAGCAAGTTTCTAGGTCGCCAGATAGACAATGAATTCTTGAACAACCTTCCCTATTCAATAGATCCGTGTGGTGAAAATGGTGAGTTTCACACTTTTTGCTATGATGGTCCTATTTTCAAAAAACCTATTGAGTTTAAACTGGGTGAAAAAGTGAAACGATCTTATCCCGAACCATCCGGAGATGGTCACGTTAATTTTTGGTTTATTGATCTTATGTAAATGAATGAAAATCAACTAAAAGACTATCTGGATCAGGCTTGGCAAATGATCCAGAGAAATGGATTTGATAATCCTAAAAAAGTACTTCTTAAAAATGAGCCAACTGAAATCAAGCAGCTGCTGTCGCAAGATTTACCCATCAACCCTACTGATTTCTCGAATCTCATTACGGACTTTGAACAACAAATACTTCCAGGACTTAACTACAATACCAGTCCAAATTTTGGAGCTTACATAACAGGAAGTGGAAATAAGGTAGGTGCACTGGCTGATTTTTTAAAATCATTCTATAATCAAAATGGGCTTAAGTGGAACAATTCGCCGATTACCTCTGAGTTGGAGCAATTAGTGATTAGATGGGTTGCTGAATTCTGCATGGTGGCTGATCATAATACTGGTGTTCTCACCTCAGGAGGTTCCATGTCCAACCTAATGTCCATTCATTTTGCGCTCGCTAAAAAGTATCCGAATCGGGAAATGAACGGATTGTTCGGTTCTTACAAATTCACGGTTTATTCCTCAGATCAAACACATTCCAGTATAGATCGGGCGATGGTATTTCTTGGGTTGGGTAGAAATCAATTGCGTAAAATTCAAACAAATGATCACTTCCACATTGATATTGATGCTCTTGAGAAGGCAATAATGGATGACCTAAAAGCTGGAAATGTACCGCTCGTCGTGATAGGAAATGCAGGTACAACCAATACCGGATCGATTGATCCATTGAACGAAATAGCAGAAGTGGCCAAAAAGTATGATATCTGGTTTCATGTGGATGGAGCTTACGGACTGCCGGCCATCCGATTACCAGAACTTTCTTCGCAATTTCAAGGTGTTGAAAAAGCAGATTCAATCATCATCAATCCACATAAATGGATGTACGTACCTTTCGAAGCTAGTTGTGTTCTTTTGAAAGAGATACCTGAAGCCATCCATTTTTCTCCTGATTATCTCTTTACAGAAAACCCGGGAGACCGATGGGAGTCATCAAACCATACCATCGAATTATCAAAAGAGTTTCGAGCGCTTAAAGTGTGGTTTACACTAAAGTATTATGGTGTGAATCAATTGACTAGTTATATAAAGCATGATATAAACATGATTCAATATCTAGCTGAAAAACTAGCGACAGATTTTCAGGTAGAACCTAATCATGATTTATCAATCCTTTGCTTTAGATACGATGATCCTTCAAAGGATGATATTGATAACGAGCGCATCAATATCGAGGCATTAAGAACGATTGAATCAGAAGGCAATATTTTCATAACAGGAACCAAACTGCATGGAAAAACTCATTTGAGGGTGTATTACGGAAATCCTGAAAGGACGGAAGAAGATGTGGACTATATGGTTGATGTGATAAAGAGTACTTTTAATCAATTAGCCAAGCGGAACCGTATAGTACAGAACTAGAAAAATCAGATTGGTAGTTGCATGGGATAGCATGCTCCAGATTAATCCATACCTAACTCGAGTATAGGTGAGAAACAATCCTGCTACTAATTGAGGAGATACAGCAATAGGAATCAGCCAAAAGGGCATCTCCTCTTTAAAGTTCCAAACGTGCGCGTATCCAAATGCAAATATGGAAGCGTAAACAATTATTGGAAAACAATTGGTCCAAACCCTCAAGACGATTCTTAATGTTCTGAATCTATTTTTACCCAAAGCCTCTGCTAAGTCAATTACCAGAATAAGTGGATAAAATCTTCGAAGTGTGATAAAACCTCTGAAGAGAATTTCTTCAACAATTGGGGCAAATACCACTGCACCTAACAAAACCAGAGCGATCGACATTTTGTCTACCAGTTCTTCAATAGCATGATCAGGAAAGAATAAAATTCCAGCCTCCTCCATTCCATAAACAATAAGACCGACCGGAATCACAACAATCAGTTCAATTAAAACTATTCTTAAAACAGCTTTTAACTTATTAGAATTGGAAACATCATTGTATTTAAAGTCTCCAGGCGATTTTAGGAAATTCAAAATCAATTTTCCTTGCTTTCTTAGATGAGATGTAAGACTCACGAGAATTATTTTTAATCGATTGGGGTTAGTAGTAAATCTCGAATATACCTATCATCAGAATAAATGAGCAAAAACAAAAACGTCACCTTCGCCTGGGCGGTCAGAAATATCATTTGGCCAAGAAGAAAAACCATCCTCATTGGGCTTCTACTAATCATCATAAGCAGACCAGCAGGACTGGTCTTACCTGCGGCAACCAAGTATTTATTAGATGATGCGGTCCCAAACAAAGACTTTGCAATGCTCAAATTGATTGTCATTGTTATTGTGATCTCCCTTGCTGTGCAGGCGGTCTCATCCTTTTTGCTCACCCGTATCCTGAGTGTTGAAGCGCAGTTTCTGATCTCTGAACTTCGGGTTAAAGTCCAGAAGAAAATCCTTTCCCTCCCGATCAACTTCTTTGACAACAATAAGTCCGGTGCATTAGTATCCAGAATTATGACAGATGTGGAAGGGGTCAGAAACCTTGTCGGGACAGGATTGGTCCAACTCATAGGAGGTACAATCACCTCTATCTTGGCACTAATACTCCTCATCAACATCAGTCCTTCGATGACCATTTTCACATTGGTCCCGGTTGGTCTTTTTGCAGTCATTGCACTTAAAGCTTTTGGAAGAATCCGACCTATCTTCCGAGAACGAGGCAAGCTCAATGCTGAAGTCACTGGTAGACTAACAGAAACCTTAAATGGTGTTCGTGTTATCAAGGGATTCAATGCAGAGGAATCGGAAAACAAGACCTTCGAAGACGGAGCAAGAAGATTGTATGAAAATGTAAAATCAAGCCTAACCGCCACTGCTGTTGTTACCAGCTCGGGTACGTTCCTGATTGGTTTTGCCAGTGCAGGCATTCTGGCCATGGGCGGTTATTTCATGATTGAAAATGAATTGACCTCTGGCGAGCTTATCTCCTTCATTTCACTGCTTGCGTTTATGATCGCTCCCATTGTACAGATGAGCAACATTGGATCGCAACTAACCGAAGCTTTTGCTGGCCTGGATCGAACAGAGGAAATCATGAAAATGGATCCGGAAGACATGACCGAAGACCGCCCAATCATGTTGAAAGAAGTGAAAGGAGATATTGAATTCAGAAATGTCTCTTTTGCCTATGAAGAAGGTAAAGAAGTGTTAAAAAATATTTCCTTCCATGCCCCTCCGGGTTCCGTTACCGCGCTGGTTGGAAGTTCCGGTTCGGGCAAATCAACCACAGCAAGCCTTGCTGCAACGTTCCTAAGTGCCAAAAAAGGAATCGTTTCCATCGATGGACACGACATCACTAAGGTGAACCTTTCGAGCTATCGAAGGCATTTAGGTGTAGTACTACAAGATGACTTCCTGTTTGAAGGCACTATCAGGGAGAACATCCTTTTCCCGCGACCCAATGCAACAGAAGAAGAACTGCAGGCAGCCGTGAAAGGTGCATACGTAAATGAATTCACTGATCGATTTGAGGATGGGCTGGATACGGTCATTGGTGAAAGAGGTGTAAAGCTATCCGGTGGACAAAAGCAACGAATATCCATTGCCCGTGCCTTGCTTGCCAATCCGAAAATCATCATCCTGGATGAGGCCACCTCCAACCTGGATACCGAAAGTGAGACGTACATCCAGAAAAGTTTGGATGGACTGATGAAAGACCGAACCACGTTCGTCATTGCCCATAGATTAAGTACCATCAAAAAAGCTGATCAGATTCTGGTCATTGAGGATGGACAGATCGTCGAACGTGGCACTCACGATGAACTGATTGCGAAAGAAGGGCGCTACTTTGAATTGTATACTTATCAGAGTAGGATATAGATCATTGGAATCTTTCCATCACTTCTTTCCGAAAGGACGAACCAATGGGAATGACCTTCTCTCCTATCTTGAGTTGATGTACTTCTACTTTGTTCACCTTAGCAGTGGAAACCGCGTAGGATCGATGGGTCTGAATGAACCGGTCGTCTACCTTCGCCAGTGCATCCTTCATGGTGCATAAAACCATGATGGATTCCTTATCAGTGACGAATTTCGTGTAGTTACCATCTGCCTCCAGGTACAGGATATCCTGCAAATTAATCCGATGGATCGTAGTGCCACTTTTTACGGAGATGATCTTCTCCTCCTCGGATGCATTGCCAACCGGAGAGGTCATTGTGGGCTTAGCTGCGTATTCCACCTTATTCACTGCCTTCAGAAAGCGACTGAATGCAATAGGCTTCATCAGGTAATCCAGCGCATCAACAGCGTAGCTTTTCACTGCATATTCACTATACGCGGTTGTAAAAATCACCTTGGGCTTATGTGTCAGCGTTTCCAGCAATTCGAATCCATTCAGGCTCTGCATGTTGATATCCAGAAAGATCAAATCCACCCGGTTCTTTTCGAGAAAGTCTGCCGCCTGCACCGGGTTGGTAAATGTGGCAACCATCTCCAGCTTATCCACCTTATCGGCATGCATCTCAATCACCTTGAGCGCATGTACTTCATCATCTATCGCAACACATTTCATAACGACTGGAAAATAACTAATCTAACACTAAACGTCTCCTCCTGCTCATTCACTTTCAGCGAATGTTGGTCCGGGTAAATGAGATTCAAACGCTTTTTCACGTTAGTTAATCCTACACCGCTGGAAGGGATCGTCTCCGTACGTTCAGCCTTTTGGTTTTTTACCTCGAAAACAAAGTGTGATTCCTCAAATGCAATGCGTATCTCGATCGTCGTTTTGGCCTGGCTTGATACGCCGTACTTAAATGCATTCTCCACAAAGGGGATCAGCAGCATCGGGGCAATGTAAAAACTGGAGACTGTCTCTGGATGTTCAAATTGTACCTTTACTTGCTTGTTGAACCGAAGCTGCTGCAGGTAGATGTAGTCGCTGATGTATTGAATTTCTTCCTGCAGCGCTACCTTATCCTCTCCCGTTTTATCAAAAACATAACGCATCATTTCAGACAAAACACTGATCCCTTCAGCCGTCTGCTCATCACCTGACTGCAGCGACATGGAATACAGATTATTCAATGCGTTGAATAAAAAGTGAGGGTTGATTTGACTTTTTAACACGTCCAACTCTGAACGTAGCTGATGCTCATTGATCATTCTTTTAGTGCGCTCATTGGCAAACCAATCTTTAGAAAAACGATAAGCAAATGCTACAATCACGACAAGGATATGCGTAAACAGCACCATCACCACCAGCTCTGACCAAACGATACTGTCTATGAGGTATCCATCGGATCGGTAAAATGCAGCATCAATGAGTACTTCAACCGAAGAAACAAGGACAAAAAGAACAATCAGGCGGGCAATGAATATACTTGTACCCTTTTTCAAGGTGACAGGGATCAGGTAAAAGGCTATGCCATAAAACAGGATAAGATTGAATAGTGTACCAACCAGCGAAGGCCAAAGCAACGAGCCATTGCCGGAATTAAACACCCCAAAGGTGAGATCAAAGGGCTGATAGTTCAGCAGCAACAAGCCAAGCACAACAACTGCCAGGTGAACAACCCATTCAAAAGCTTTTATTTCTTTCATTACCATCCAAAAATACGTCGTATCCACTTTCGAACGGTCTGTGGTTGATCAACACGTGCGCATACTTGATGAACACATCCAAAAACTACGCGAACACACCGATCAATTTCTTGTGGGTACTCATCATGAAAACAGAAAGGCTGGTGTATCTCATTTTATGATGTTGAATATTCCCTCGAACCTTGGGTTAAACTCAATAAAACGATGAAAAAATCCATTCTACTATTGCTTCTACTTTGCTGCCAGCAGATCCTGACAGCACAAACCGATCTTGCATCCATACAGACAGAATTTAAGGAGCGCATCACCAAAAGCATGAAAAAACGCAAGGTTATGGGCGCTACTGTTGCAGTGGTTTCTTCCGATGGTGTACTCTGGATCGACAACTTCGGCTATGCAGATGCTGAAAATGAAAAACCGATTACCGAAGAGACGCTGTTTGGCATTGGTTCGGTGACGAAAGTATTCACCTCTGCTGCAGTGATGCAATTGGCAGAGCAGAAAAAGCTAAACATTGACCAACCCCTCAGTCAATACCTACCCTCCTTTCAAATGAAGGATCATTCCGATGGTGTGACTCCACGAAACATGCTGACCCACCACTCCGGACTGCCTTCAGACATTTTCAAAGGGATGTTTAGCGAGCAGCCGGAAGACTACAAGTATCTGGTCAACTACATCAACGAGGAATACATGGCTGGTGAACCGAATCAAATCAGGGCGTACTCAAACCCTGGCTATACCCTGCTGGGACACATGATTGCCGAAGTGAGCGGAATAGAGTACCCGGAATATGTTCAAAACAACATCTTACAGCCCCTTGGCATGAAAAGCTCCGCTTTTAATATGCTGGATCAAGCCAGTGAGACCTATGACGGCAAAGGCAAGCAAAAGTCAGATGTGAACCTCAGAGACACCCCTGCAGGCGGATTGTTCACTTCATCCAAAGACCTTTCTAAATTCCTGCAAGCCTTCCTAAGTCAATCCTCGGATTTGTTGCAACCCGACACCTACCAGCAGATTTTGGAGCAGCAGCACAAAGACACCCCATTGGACTTTGGTGATCGCTATGCCCTGGGTTGGAGCATGACCAGCCGTCCACATGCCGGAGACATCTATTACCATACCGGCACTACACTGTACTTCAATGCGGCCATGGCCTTCTCTCCATCGGCTGATGTGGGCGTTATCATTTTGACGAACTCAGCCAATGGCCGAAGTGTGTACAAAGAAGTGCATAGCATCATTGATAAGGTGGCAGCAAGTAAAGGACTGCCAAAAGCTGAGCGTGAATCCGTAGTAATGGGAGCCAAGAAGCGAGTTAAAACGGCCCCAGAAAAGCTGGATCAATATACCGGCATCTATGCCGCACCAGGAGCTTATTTCGATTTGTATCGCAAAAACAAAAAGCTATTCATGAAGTTACAAGGTTTGCGACTGGAGCTGATCCCTGTGGAGAACAACCAGTTTATCCCTAAAGTCATCCTCCTCCACCTGATTCCCATACGCCTGGGTGACCAGCGGGTGATGTTCGAAGAAGTGGATGGCTACCCGCTCATGACCAATCTGGAGGAAGGAAGTCCCAAAGAATTGATTGCGACCCGATTTGATAAGCAAGAGATACCGGAAGTCTGGTCTTCCAGAGCAGGTGAATATGAGATTGTCAATCCGCTTCCCGGTGAAATCCCCTTCTTTGGAGACTTCAAAATCATTGAAAAAGACGGACTGCTGGTGTTCGCCTTCAAAACAACCGCTGATGGTCAGAAAATCGAAATGGTGATGGACATCATCGATGATAAACGTGCGAAGGTGTTTGGGCTGGGCCGATACGGTGGACAATCGATCACCTACAACGACGGAATCATCAAAGCATTTGGTAACAAACTAAAGAAGATCAATGAATAAGCTAAAACAACTCAGCAACAAAGGATGGCAGTTTGTCGCTCTGACGGTGGCACTATCCTCCATTCCATATTACTTCATCATCAGCGATGGCGATACCGGCACCAGCTGGACCCTCTTGCTGATGTGGATGCCGGGACTGGCAGCCATTATTCTTAGGTTGGTTAAGAAGGAAGGGTTATTTAGTAATCTGGTTTGGAACCCATTCAAAGGCTGGAAATGGATTTTGCTTGCGGCATTTATTCCGTTTACTATTGAGATTCTGACCATCATTATTAGCGTACTCACAGGAGCAGCACAACTCAAGGAGGGATTTATCACCATGGAAGAGGGGCTGGTTGCCCTGAAAGGCATGGCCATGCTGTTGGGTGCCTCCCCACAGCCCTGGTATGTATTCGTCCCTAATTTCATCCTCTCTTATTTTGTGGGAATGCTACTTTACAGCCTGTTCATTGCCTTTGGAGAAGAGTTTGGATGGAGAGGCTATCTGCAAAAGGAATGGGCATCCACCAACTCATTGTTTGGATTCCTGATCATTGGTGTGATATGGGGCTGGTGGCACCTGCCGGGTATTTTGCTGGGCCACAACTATCCGGACTACCCGGTGCTTGGAGGGATCGTGCTCATGCCTATGGTGACCGTCCTGTTTTCCATTGCATTTGGTGTGGCTTTCAACAAACAGCGCGTAATCTGGGTGCCGGTGATCTTCCACGGGGCAGTCAATATCAGTGCAGAGATTTCCAATGTGGGATTGGTAGGAGAAACAATGAACCGGCCATTGAACGATGTGATATGGACCGGACTTTGGATGATTGCTACATTTGTAGTTTGGGTTAAAAGGAGGTGACGAAGGTCATCTCTTTTGTTCTTTAACACAATGATTTTACAATACCAATTTATTGATTCACACCAATAATATAACATTGAAAAACTACGATGAGTAAGGTTAATGATTTTCTTGTTACATATCCGGTATATGGATTCCTGTTGATTACACTTCTGGTTTCTTTGTTTTCTTTCATGTTGATGCTGAAGATTCCCGGAGCTCAATCTCCGGAATCATTGACAGGTTTGCCCGTGTGGCTTATTGCTATCTGGAGCCCGAATGTGGCTGCTATCTTCATCTGGATCGCCCAGGATAAGGTGATGTCGAGTATACGACAAGCATTTTCAATTCCACCATTTTCATGGTGTATGCTTTTGGTTTTCATTCCAATCCTTGTGGCCGGGCTGCTTTTGTTTATCGAGGCGAGAAAAGGCCATGCCATTGAATGGTCGAACTTTAAGATGAGCTACCTCTTGCCACTCTTAGTGATCAACCTGTTCATGGGTCCACTTGGTGAAGAACTGGGATGGCGGGCATTGTTGTACCCGACTTTTAAGCTTAGCTATGGGTGGATGGGTGCCGCCCTGCTTGTCGGAGTGATTTGGGCTTTATGGCATGCCCCACTTTGGTTTTTGGATTCGCCACAGGCAAAGATTCCCTTTTGGGCTTTTGCTGTCAATGTGGTTCTATTGAGTATCCTGATGTCCATGATTTACAATCATTCGCAGGGATCCATTTTAGTGATCGTGTTGCTTCATTTGACTTTTAATTTCAGTCTGGGAGTTATCGACATCCTTGGCTCTCATTCACCCGGTGAGTTCGTGATCAGGAGCTTGTATATCTACCTCCCGATGGTGCTCATTCTGGTTGGCATCCATGAATGGACGTCTACCGCGAAATGTTTGTGAGTGTTCGCATCTGGAAAGTTTGTCTCCATTCTGTATAAATCCTCCCCCAACCCTCTCCAAAGGGGGATACATAAAGGAACTATTCTTTTTGAGCTATTCCCTCTTAATAAAAGGGGGGCAGGGGGTTGTTAAGTGCAACCAAAATAATAGTTCCTTCACTCCGCTTCTCTTCGTTCAGAATGACAACTATTCATTCCTGATACTCTCAGTAGGATCGGAAATGGCTGCACCATACGTTTTAAAGGCTACCGTAATCAAGGCAATAACAACGGCCATTAAACCACCGACTACAAACACATACCAATAGTCGAGGATTTCAATGCGATAGGCATATCCTCCCAACCATTGGCTGATGAAATACCACGCCACTGGAATGGCTACCATTGAAGCCACGATGACCAACCAAACAAATTCTTTAGAGATCAATCCAATGATTTGCTGTGCTGTTGCGCCCAGCACCTTACGTATGCCCAGCTCCTTTTGTCTGCGCTGTGCAGAATAGGTCGCCAGTCCGAAAATACCCAGACATGCGAGAAAAATAGAAATTCCTGAAAAGGCGCTAAATAGACGTGCCTGCTTTTGTTCTTCTTCATATAATCGCTCCAAACTATCATCCAGAAAATCGTACTGTAATGGGAACCCAGGTGACAACTCCCGGTAAGTCTCGTCAATGGCAATCATGGCTTCTTTCAAATTGCTGCTATTCACTTTTACCACCACTCGTCCACCAAAATTCTGGCTTGCAACAATCCCGACTGGCTCCACTTCATCTTTTAGAGAGTTGAAATGATAATCAGGAACCACACCAATGATTGTTCGCTGCATATCATTCCAGCTAGGCAAGCTCACCCTCTTTCCTATAATCTCATTGGCAGAAAGACCGGTTTCAACCAAGGCTTTTTCATTGATAAGCATCGCATCTGTAGCATCTGAGGCCAGATTCGGAGAAAATGATCTTCCAGCCAAGACGTCAATACCCAAAACACTCAGATATGCAGTATCTGTAAATACCGTTCGAAAACGAAAGTCCTCATTCACTCCTGCGATCTTAAAAACAGTCACATCGTGGAAGCCCCCCGGCTCACCTGACATGTTGGATACGGCTTTTACTGACGGCAATAAGCGAAGATTTTTCATAAACGTCTCCTTATTGTTTCGAATCTCCTCATTATATAGTCGCACTACCACTACGGCCTCCTTATCAAAGCCTAGGTCCTTGTTATTCATATAAGCATTCTGTCTTGAAATGAGTACAGTTGCCACAATTAGGAAGATGGAGATGGCAAACTGCACCACAACAAGTCCCTTTCTCAACCCCACATTTTTTCCTGTACCAAGGTTACCTTTCATAATGGCGGTTGGCTTGAAGGAAGAAAGTAATAGTGCAGGGTACAGTCCAGAAGTAATCAATACCAAAGCAATAAGAGCAGCAAAGAAGGTGAGTACATTAAAGTCCGTCCAGTTAAGGTCCAATTCAATTCCGAACGCCTGATTGAAAAGTGGATAAAGCAACTGACACAAAGCGATGGCCAACAGAATAGAGAATAATAATATCATGAATGATTCCCCAAAAAACTGAAGAATCAACCTTTTTTTATGTACACCTAACACTTTCCTCACTCCTACCTCTTTAGCTCGCATGAAAGATTGAGCGATTGAGAGGTTTACATAATTGAAACATGCGATAAATAGAATAGCAAGGGAGACCACACCCAAAATGTAAATCGATCGGATATTTCCATGCAGTGCGAAATCATATCTTGTTTTATTATTGAAGTAGATCTCTTCTAAAGGTTCAAGCGTCAAATCGATCCTTCGTCCGGACTTCTGAAAATCTTCCCCAAAATATTTATCCATGAACCCCGGAAGCTGTGCTTTCACATTTTCAGCCACTTGTGGAGATGGTATCTTCACATAGGTTAAAAGCCCGTTTGACCACCAGTTTTTGAACCAGTCAAACTGATTGTATAACTCTATGGAAGCAACAAAATCAAATGGAATGTGTGTTTTTGCAGGCATTTCATCCATGATACCAGTCACAATGAATGTAAACATATTGTCTGCCTTAATTTCCTTACCAATCGGATTTTCATCACCGAAGTATTTTTTTGCCATCTGGCTGGAGAGAACCACTGAATTGGGTTTATCCAAAACCGTTTTCGGGTCACCTGATACAAGCGGATAGGAGAAAAAATCGAAGAAATTGGCATCAGCCATCAGGATGCGATCTTCATAAAACTTACGCTCACCAGCCGATACCAGGCCTGATTCGGTCATTGCTCGTGTAACATCTGTAATACTTTCAGGGAAATCATTGGCAAGGGCCCCTGCAAAAGGACCTGAAGTCACACCAATATCGTATGGGGTACCATTCACTTCCGATTGACGGACAGCTCGATAGATCTTGTCTCCATCTTCATGAAATGCATCTACAGTGAGCTCGCTGTGAATATAGAAGTATAGAAAAATAGTGGCCACCAGTCCAAACGTGAAGCCGAAAATACTGATCAGCGAAGTGGATCTGTGACGATTGAGATTCCTCAATGTGAGGATTGGATTGAATATAAACATAGCTCCGGAGTTTGAGTTTTTGAATGATTTGAGTGTGGATGGTCGCAGGTAGTTCAATACCTGGTACCAATATTTTAGTCCTTTGAAAGTCGATTGATTGTGGGTGGTATAGTATTCGTGGAGATTCCCCTCCAGCTCTTCCACCAGTTCACTTTTGCACAACCAGCGAACCAGTTTTAATGAAAGCTTCGGTGGATGCTGATCCTTAGGCATAGCTGAATTTTAATTCCACTGCAGGCACCTGATTCCACAAGCTGGCACGCATTTCTTTTACCTCATTGAGTGCTGCCTTCCCAGCAGTAGTAAGTTCGTAAATGCGTTTCCTTCTCCCTCCTCGTTCGTTGGTAGCTCCTCCCATTTCAGATTTCAAGAAATCCTTTTGCTCCAGACGCGCAAGTGTGGTGTGTATAGCGCCCATTGAAATGGACCGATTCACCTGATTTTTAATTTCGTCTTTGATGCGAAGCATGTATGCCTCCTCCTGCAGTATTAAAACTACTAAAAGCAGGAGTTCTTCAAATTCACCTAGATTGGTTCCCTTCATTAGTTTCTATTTTGCAGACTAATATACGAAAGGAGGTTTTTATTTGTTTCGATAAAGTAGAAAGAAATAGAAATTGTTATCAAAACCTTAAATTGGTGAACAACAAAATCTAATTCATGAAGTCTTTCATCTCACTCATCGCTGTTACTATTCTATTTTCATTGTCTGTCAAAGCTCAAGAGTCCTTTCCATACAGCGCTTTGCTCACAGATATTAATGGTAATGAAATCAACAGCAATACATTTGATAATCAAGGATCACCACTTATTATTGATTTTTGGGGAGTCTTTTGTAAACCTTGTATTATCAAATACCATTCAATGGCAGAAGTTTATGAGGAATGGCAAAAAGAAACAGGTGTTAAAATCATTATTGTCTCTATCGATAATGAGAAAATGCAAAGTATGTCAAAGAAAATGATCGACAAATACAATTGGCCTTTCGATGCTTATTTTGACCCGAATCAAGAACTATTAAGACAATTATCTCAAAGTACCTCTGTTCCTCAAACTTTCGTTTATGATGGAAATTTCAATTTGATCAAGAAAAAAACAGGCGCAAAAATTATTTCAAAAGACCCCTCTACAGATCATAGCAAGGTCATGGATATATTGAGTGGAGGCGGGTCTCTTGAATCTTTAGCATGCGATCTATCGGAGTATCAAAAAGCCGTAAAGGAAGCGGTCAATGAGTAAGCTACATACCAGTTGTGAGACCTTTTAAAAAAAACGAGGAAGAAAAATAGCATCAAAGCCAGAATAAGTAAATCGATCTTACTTTAATGCTACTATGTTTTGAATGGCATCCAAAACATAGTAGGCCTCAGTATCTGTCATAGTTGGATGAATAGACAACCTGACCCATCCGGGTTTTTGTGAACAATCCCCATTATCAATTTGGTCTGTAATTCGCTTGGAGGTTTTTCTGTCTATCCCTAATAAATGATGCCCATATGTTCCCGCACATGAGCATCCGCCCCTCACCTGAATGCCATAATGATCGTTGAGATATTGCACCACATCGTTGTAATGCACGCCCTCTATGTAAAATGAAAAGATGCCCAATCGGTCACGTACCTGGTCTGCTAATACCACCAGTTCCGGGATGTCAGCAAGTCCATCCCACAGGATTTCCATGAGCTGCACTTCTCTTTGACGGATCATTTTCGTGCTCATTTGCTCTTTTAGCTCAATGGCTTTTGCCGATCGGATGGTTTGAAGGATTGCAGGTGTCCCACCGTCTTCTCGGGCTTCCAGGTCATCGACGTATTTTCGTCCTCCCCACGGGTTGGTCCAATCTACCGTGCCTCCTCCACTTACATCCGGAATGGCATGATTAATAAGATTCTTATTAACGATTAAAATTCCTGAAGCACCAGGACCACCTAAGAATTTGTGAGGTGAAAACATAATAGCATCCAGATAAGATGCATCATCAGGGTGCATATTCATATCGACATAAGGTGCAGAACAGGCAAAATCCACAAAACATAATCCCTCATTCTCATGCATGAGCTGTGCAATTTCATGATAAGGAGTCTCAATTCCTGTCACATTGGAACAGGCCGTGATTGACGCAATGAGTGATCTTTCCGGGAATTTCTCAACCGTCTTTCGGAAGTTATTGATCGACACCAGTCCATCTTCGTCCGGAGGCACTACAACCACTTCACAAATCGTTTCCAGCCAACTGGTATGGTTCGAATGGTGCTCCATGTGTGTGATGAATACCACAGGAGGTTCATCCACCAAAGTTTGTGTTACCCACTGATTTGAATCAGGCATCCTTAATCCAAGCAGTCGTTGCAGCTTATTGATGACATCTGTCATTCCTGATCCATAAGAGATCAAAACATCATCTTCGCTGGCATTTACATGACGTTTTATTTGGTTTCGTGCAGATATATATTGTTCCGTAATGTATGAACCAACATAATTCGTTTCTGTATGCGTATTGGCAATAAATGGAAGTATTTCAGTTTGAATACTATCTTCGATTGGTTGATAGCATCTGCCACTTGCTGTCCAGTCTGCATAGAGCATTTGCACCACCTTTTCGTTCGTTTCGATATATTGATCCTGACCAATAATTCCTTCTCGGAAACTATCGAAATACGATTCGAGTGAGGTATCAGTAGCGGTGAAAGGTGAATCAGATATCAGCATCCTTTTCGAATTAATCCTCCCGAACGATGAACCTTAGGCCAGGATGCATTTGATAAGTCTCGCTCATAATAGGCTATTAAAGCAGCATCATTTTCAAAATCTGCAAAGCCTCCGTAGAATTGACAGAGGTTATGAACCTTATCAACCATGCGCTTATTGGTCACTCCTTTGCCAAAGGGCAGTTTTGGGTATAACACCCGATCATACCAGTCATTCACGCCTCCATAAACGACGACCGTGCGTTCTCTTAGAGAATCAGGCAGGGCATCCCATAGTCTTCGCGTTAGCAAATCACCTCCGGAATAAACAATGATCTGTTCTTTAATGGATGCAAGATCAAATTCGTCCAATGGAATATTGGTTGCCGTTGGAATATGGAATTCTTCGAATGACTCACCATCTCTTAGGTCAATGATATTGAGTTTTTCACGATTCTTAATTTTCTCAGCCAGCTCAACCACTCCAATGAATGAAGGCTGCTTGTTGACATTATAGAGTCCATCTGGAAATGCCAGTGCCATTACCAATCCGGCCAATACAATGCCAAACCCGATCAATGCCAGACGCTTATTTATAGATATATCATTCATTTGATTGCATTTTTTGATTCGATCCATTCTGAAGCCCAAAATCCAGCCAGAGCTATAATCACTAGCATAAACACCACCAATCCGCTGGGTAGGTTCAGGTACTCAACAAAGGTGATTTGACCCATACCTCCAGCAGTATAAAACCCTTCAATCCACGGGTATACTTCACCGAAAACAAGGATTCCCAGGAGCAAGCCTGCCACATTCATCACTCCATCCAGACTGCCGGTGGCAGATGCCACACATGATGTTCCAGGGCAATAACCGCCAATGATAAATCCAACTCCAAAGACCAGTCCCCCGATTACCTGAGGCCACACAAAGGTTGGAGTCAGGTAGATCATGTCGGCATGAAGCAAACCAAACCAGTTGAGCCAAAACACCCCGATCATTGCCGTGATAATCGCAGTGAACATCATTTTGAAGACTGTCATGTCTTTCAGGTAAAACTGAGCAGAAAGCTTTTTAGCGCTACCTAAACCGGCCCGTTCAAGAAAGAAACCAAAGGCGATCCCGATAACAAGTGCAAAAGCAAGACTCGCTTCCTCACCTATCCAGCCAAAGTCATAAAATGGTCCATTCATATCCATAGTCGTTTTACAAACCCAGCCATAGCATATGCGCCCACAAATAGTGCTATCATAAACAGCCAGCTGCCTACGTTCATCATCGCTCCGCCAGTCAGTGCCTGTCCGCTGGTGCATCCCCGGGCCAGCTTTGTTCCGAATGCCATGATAATGCCACCAATAAAAGCGAATAGAAACCTTCGGTTATTCGAGATAAGAGGTCCTTTCTCAATTTTAATTTTGTTTCTTCCTGCCAGCCTGCCAGAGATAAAACCACCGATCAGCACTCCTAACACTTCAAAAACCAACCAGTCCTTAAGTGGGTGAATGGTTCCATCCCCCAGATAGCCCATGTAAAAAGCGCTGGCCTCCGCATGCGATTTCGAGACCGTATGAACGCCTGTAACTACCACTGAAGTCATAGCCCCGGAAGCTCCTATGCCCCGCCCCATTACCAGGAATGCTGCAAGCAATACTAGTCCCAGACCAATCCCACAGATGTAGGGATTCCAATAAGGCTTAGGGTTCTTCATCTGTTTATTCATTAGTCCAATTCAATTGGTAGATTTTCATTTGGTCCCCACTCATGAAAGGAACCATCGTACATCCGTACATCTTTGTATCCCAGCAACTTGGCTGTGGTATACACCACCGTAAGCTGCATCCCAATGTGGCAGTAAAGTACCAATGGCTCATCTTTACTTAGCCCTTGCGCTTTGAAAATGGTTTCCAACTCTTCAAGTGATTTGAATTGGTATGCACCTATATCAGATGGCTCATACAAGCTTGTATAGGGGATGTTTTTGGCTGTCGGGATTCTACCTGGTCTTGCACCATGGGTAGGCTCAATGCCTTTGTAATAAACCTCAGAACGGCAATCAACAATCGTGTTACCAGTGTTTTCAATGCTGGCCAGCATGTAGTCCTCATCTGCCAACAATGCTTTGTTCGGACTGATCTTAAACACGCCTTTTTTTGGTGAGATTACATCCGTACTTATCGCCCTTCCACCATTTTTCCAGGCTACAATGCCTCCATCCAGAATGTAGGTTTTATGGCCATGGCCAAGATAATCCAGTGTGAAGTATAATCGAGTCACCAGAGGAATCCAGTTTGCGGGTGTGTAAATAACCACATCTGTCTCGTTGGTTAGCCCGTTTTTCTCGAAAAGAGCTTTTAGATCCTCATCGGTCGGTAGATCGAATACAATGCTTCGGTCCTCCGTCCCAATGGTGTAATCCCGAGAGCTTAGATAAATTGCTCCGGGGATGTGTTCTTCTTTAAAGTCTTCCTCTTTGCCAATATGAAAAATGACCAGGTTCTCATTTTGCATTCGCTTATCCAGCCATTCGGGACCGACCAAAATGGAAGATTTTTGAGCCACTCCAAGACAAGGAATGAGCAATGAAAACAAGATTAGTAATTTGAGTTTTTGCATGATGATTGTGTTTTTCAAGCAATTTGTAAAACAACCAATCAGTATTGCGTTAACCCCACGTTAAAGTCACTTAAGCAAATGTTAAAAGCGTTAAGAAAAAGTTAAAATCAGCTATTTAAGTCTCAAATAGGGTTAATTTCGAATAATCTACTGGAAATGAAAATCAATAAATACACACTCACTGCTCTCTTTATTGTAGTGCTCAGCTCACTTGGAGTGCTCTTGGTTATTCAGTTTCAAATTCTGGATAAAGACATCAAAAACAATCGAAGCACTATGGAGCTCGCTATTCCGGGCATCCTTTCTGACCTCTATGACAACATGATGTTTAATCGAGATTTAGATAATCTGGTCAGAATTCATGAAGGAACCGAGTCGTTTCAATTTTCATCTGATTCTCAACCTTCTGACCCCCTACAGGTTGTTTTGAAAAACGGATTGGATGAGGTGATTTCATTGAACTATCCACACCTGGAATATCAGGTAGATGGTTTTGTCTCCAATGAATATGGCTGCATGATCCACCGAGGGCATAGACCGGAATTACCGAAAGCGAAAAAGGTCATGGAGGCTGATAATCACATGTGTTTTTGCATGATCCTACCTAATACGCTGGACATCTCAATGACCTATACCAATAAGGACGAAACAGTCCTTGGAAACTCAGCGAGCATATTAAAGGCCAGCTTTCTTTTAATAGTGATCATACTAATTTCATTCTGGTTTACGATCAGAACCATTGGCAAGCAAAAGAAGCTGTCTGACCTGAAGCGGGATTTCATTAACAACCTTACACATGAATTCAAGACGCCCATCTTTTCAATTTCACTCGCTTCAAAATCACTTGGTGGATTGGAAGGGGTACAAAAAGCTCCAAAAGCTGATGCTTATCTTAATCTGATTAACAACGAAACCAAGCGCCTGCAAACGCAGGTAGACAAGATTCTGCAGATGGCCTTATTGGATTCCGGAAATCTCACGCTAGACAAAAAAGTGATCGGTTTGCACGAGTCGATTCAAAATGTGGCGGAAGGTTTTCAAATGATCATATCAGAAAAGCAGGGATCCATCAAATTCAATCTGCATGCCAACAATCATCAGATAGTGGCGGATGAAACACACTTAAACAATGTGCTATTCAATTTGATTGACAATGCCCAAAAGTACTCGGATGAGAAACCAGATATTGAGATCATCACAGAGGATTCTGAAAACGGAGTACTCCTGACAATTAAGGATCACGGTATCGGGATGGACAAAACCGCTCAGAAATACGTTTTTGATCAGTTTTATCGTGCTCAAACAGGCAATGTTCACACCGTTAAAGGTTTTGGATTGGGATTAAGCTATGTTAAAAAAATCATAGAGTTTCACAAAGGAACCATTAGTCTAAGTAGTGAGCCCGGACAAGGAAGTATGTTCAAAATATTTTTACCAATCTCCTCATGAACCGGATCTTGCTTGTAGAAGACGATGCAAACCTAGGATACATTCTAAAAGAGTATCTCCAGATGAATGATTTGACAGTGGAGTGGGTCAAAGATGGAGAAGAAGGGATTAAGATGTTTGAATCGTCGAAATTTGATCTGTGCATTCTCGATATCATGATGCCTAAAAAAGATGGATTTGAGGTTGCTCATGAGATCAAAGCTAAGAGTCCTGAAATGCCTCTCATTTTCCTCACTGCCAAATCATTAAAGATCGATAAGCTAAAAGGCTTCAAAGCCGGTTGTGACGACTTCATTGTAAAACCAGTAGATGAAGAGGAGTTAATTGCTCAAATACATGCCGTACTTAGAAGAAGTAATAATTTGAAAGAGGTGAAAAATCAATTCGAAATTGGTTCATTCACCTTCGACCCAAAATCACAAAAACTCAAAAACGATCAGACCACAACAACCATCCAACTGACGCAGAAGGAATCAAGAGTCTTGCACATGCTTTGCATCTCCTATGGAGAACTCGTTGAAATCGATCACATTTTAAAAGAATTATGGGGTCAGAACGACTACTTCAAACGCAGAAGCATGGATGTTTACATTTCGAAATTACGCAAATACCTGAGCGCGGATCCAAATGTGCAACTTACCAATGTGCATGGGAAAGGTTACATACTCGAAGGATGATTGACCTATTCCATTGTCTTTTTATATACTGACAGACCTATTAGGTAGGTATTAGCGATAATGCTTTTGTTTGTTTGGATCGTATTCTTAAGTGAGTCGTAGGAATTTTTGGTAGATGTTAACTCGTTCCTTCCCTGGCTGAGACTTTCCATTACAATCATGCAACTAACGATAAATCCTAAAGCCAGAAAAAATGATTTTACCTTACTTTTCAATTGGTGAGTTTTATTCATGATTTCACTTTTTAGTAATTAGTACCGTAATCCCAGGATTTATTACAAAGTAACGGAAAAAGATCAGAGAAGGTGACGGTTTTTCAGACTCTCCTAGAAATCAGCTGGATAATTACAAGGACTATAAGCATTTTACCTAATAATATTTAGGATAATCCCCCCAACTTTCCTCTAGACAATATCCGCTAACCTTGTATTGTAACAATTAGTTATGGCAACATTAATTTTCTCATTAATATTAGTAGCCGTGTTTGTAGCAACAGAACAAGCATGGTTTACTCGCAAAAGCAAACGATTAGGGTGATTATTTGTAGAAATTGTTTTCCGATCAGCAATGGTCGGAAACTTTTCTGCAATATTTTTGAATCCTAATGAGAAAACTCCTCACAGCATTTTTCTTGCTAATCTGTATTGCCGCTAGCTCTCAGAATTTTCTTTCCTGGCAGTTCAACGATCGATACTTCTCATTCTCAATAGGGACTGGTACATCAACTTATTTCGGTGAACTCAACTACAATAAAAGTATCAATGACGATCTTTCTCAAATAAGTGCTGCTATTGAAGCAAGGCTATTGAATAGAATAGGAGCACGAATTGATGCTAGTTATTTTACGCTATCTGGTGCTGATAGAAATGCAGCAGACAGCTCATTTCAGAGACAAAGAAATCTCTCCTTTAACTCAAGAAATTTACACTTCCAACTCCATACTATTTATTATTTAAAACCATATCAGGGCGATTATTACAAACGTTGGAACTTTGATCCATTTCTATTTTCCGGAGTTGGATATTTGAAATATAACCCTACTGCCGAGCTGGGGGGGGAAAGATATTTACTTAGAGAGGCCCGCACGGAGGGTGTGGATTATAAGAAGTGGGTGACTACAATTCCAGTAGGTGTTGGTGCAAAATTCAAAGTGAATGAGTTCCTTAATGTGAATGCGGAAGTGTCCTATCATTTCACTTTTACAGACTACATAGATGACGTATCTAATACGTACGCAATGGAGTTTCCAAACTCAACAGCAGAATTACTTAGCGATCGTAAAGATGAGGTTGGGGTTACAAATCCAGAATATTACGATCAAATTCAACCTGGTTCTCCTAGAGGAAATCCAGACAATAATGATAGTTTTTTGCAAATCAGTATCAGAGCTGAGATTTTCTTACCACCAGATCTGTTTTCCAGAAAGAATAAGGCGATTATTAAGAAGCCCTCTGCTTATTGAGCCAATCTAAAATTTGATCGATAACATAAGATTGCTGATCATCTGTTATCCCTGTTCCTGAAGGTAGACAAACTCCTTTTTTATAAAGGTTTGCTGCCACGCCAGATCCGTGAAACATTGCCGACCTATAGGTCTCATGCAAATGAAGAGGCTTCCACAAGCGGCGAGTCTCGATGTTCTTTTTATCTAAAAAAGCTATTAGGCTTTCTACCTCTCCCACTTTCAAAATACCTGCACTCAGCCATCTATTAGAAAAATAGTTTTCTGGTTCTTCTAAAAAATCAAAATCATTTGAAAAAGCATTCTTATATTTTTCAAAAATTAATCGCTTCTTTCTCACAAAATCCTGCAGTTTTCCAAGTTGACCAATTCCGATTCCGGCCAATACGTTGCTCATTCGATAATTGTATCCAGCCTCCTTATGCTCATATCCGAATGAACCCAAGTTAGCCTGAGTGGCAAGGTGTAGCCCTCTGACTTTACCTTCTTTGTGGCAGATTAATGCCCCACCAGCACTCGTTGTAATGATTTTGTTACCATTAAAAGATAGGATGCCATATGCACCAAAACCACCAACATGTTTGCCATTAATATTAGAACCGACCGCCTCTGCCGCATCTTCAATCACAGCAATCTTATACTCTGAAGCCACCGAAACGATACGCTCGATCTGGGCAGGCATACCATAAAGATGAGTGACTATGATTGCCTTAGGTAACTTATCAGTTGCTGATAGATATCTCTCTAAGAGATCAGGATCCAGATTCCAGGTCTTTCTCTCACTATCCAGGAAAACAGGAACTGCTCGTTCGTACAAAATCACATTTGCGCAGGCTGCAAAAGTAAAACTGCTAACTACCACCTGATCTCCATCTTCAACCCCCGCCAAAACAAGTGCGAGGTGCAGGGCCGAGGTTCCAGAATTCAGAGCCAACACATGCTTTTCTGGGTAGTGAACTTCCAGTTCTCGCTCAAACTCTTCGATCGCGTCCCCGACGGGAGCTACCCATCCTGAATCCAACACCTTGGCAACCTCATTCTTCTCCAATTCATCCACATTCGGTGGTGAAAGATATATTCTCTTGCTATTCACCTGTTTTTCGCGTATTCACTGAATTTGATCGTACTTCCTTTTTTGTAGGTCGTTTTATCCAATTGTGTCAATTGCCCGAAAGTCCGCACGATTATCCTCAAATCTAACAGGAACGAAACCTCTTTTGCGTAGGAAATATCATAATTCATTCTTTCGCCCCAATCTATCGAGTTTCGTCCATTCACCTGAGCTAACCCTGTAATACCAGGTCTCACCGTATGACGTAGTTTTTCTTTCTCATTATAATATGGTAGATACTCCTCGAGTAATGGCCTGGGCCCTACCAACGACATTTCAAATTTCAACACATTGATCAATTGCGGTAACTCGTCAAGCGATGTTGCCCTGATAAAACGCCCTATTCTAGTGGTAGAACTCTCCAGTTCATCTTCTCTCATAGATCGGAATTTGATCAATCTAAAAGCTCGCTCAGACTTCCCAATTCTCTTTTGCACAAAAAAGGGATTTCTCCTAAAGTGGACGAACAAGATCAATGCAATGAATAAAATTAGAGGGAATAAAATGAGTAGTATAAGTATGGCTGAGACCCAATCCAGAATTGGTTTCATCACAGATAAATAGAAATTGTGGTATCCCATCTCGTTAAAATAGGCATTACCCTATTTATTTAATATTTTTCACCTGCAAATTAAGTTCGCAAATCAATCAGCTAGAAACAGGCCGACAGTAGGCCATATATCACATGAAAACACTTCGTTTCGTTCTCTCCTTCAGTCTCGCACTTGCTTTGGGAATTGCTTTAAATACTAAAATAGGTTCTGTCCCGCCTTTAGGGAAATTCCTGAGTCCATTTCATGGTTTTTGGCAAAATGCCGAGAACGAACCGATCGATCTTTCATCAAATGAGGTGAATGATGGCTTAACCGACTCAGTCAATATCTATTTCGATGAGCTTTACATTCCTCATGTTTTTGCAACTAATGAGAGTGACCTTTTTTTCGCTCAAGGGTATGTTACTGCATATCACCGCCTATGGCAAATGGAGTTTCAGCTTTATTCGGCTGCCGGAAGGCTTGCAGAAATTCTGGGTCCAGAAATCGGAAGCACTAGTTTAGTTGAGATAGATCGGCAAATGCGAAGAATCGGTTTGATGTATGGCGCAAAACAATCTGAGGAAAAGTTTAAAAAGGAGGAACCAGAGGTCTATGCTTTAATCGAATCTTTTTCACTAGGCGTAAATGCTTACATCGACCAGATATCATACAAAGACTTACCTATCGAATACAAGCTACTTGATTATAAACCGGAAGAGTGGACCCCTCTAAAGTGCTTCCTGCTCATTGCCAACATGAATAACATGCTGTCCAGAGGAGAAATGGATTTGGAGCATACAAATGCTCTTAAAAAATGGGGAAGAGAAACTTTTGACATTTTATACCCCGAAAGACCAGAGGTAGTAGACCCGGTAATTCCATCCGGCACTAAATTCGATTTTGACCCAATAGTGGTTGAAAAACCTGATGTTTCTTTCCCCTTAGAATTTACAAATCCAATCATAAACAAGCCAGATCCTGACAATGGGAGCAATAGCTTTGTAGTCAATGGTGAGAAAACAGCCAATGGTAGGGTAATCCTTACCAACGAACCTGATCTGAGCTTAAACGCACCTAGTATCTGGTACATCATGCACCTTAACTCACCTACTATAAACGTAATGGGTGCCACTCTACCCGGAGGGCCTGGAGTAATTATCGGCTTCAACGATTCTATCGCCTGGGGTAATACCAACGCCAAACGAGATCTTGTAGATTGGTATTACATTCAGTTTAAAGATCAAAAACGAGACGAGTATCTCTACAATGGCAACTGGGTGCCAACGAAGAAAGTAGTGGAGGAAATAAAAGTAAGAGGGTCATTTAGCTACTATGATACGATAGTCTACACCCATCACGGGCCTGTTGTTTATGATAGAACCTTCAATGGAGAACGAAGCGATATAACCAATTTGGCAATGAAATGGACAGCTCATGAGGCCAGCAAAGAAATTAAAGCACTCTATTTAGGCAATAAGGCAGAAAACTACGATGAGTTTGTAGAAGCTTTCCAGTACTTCGCGGGTCCTCCTCAAAACTATTCTTTTGCAGCTGTCAATGGAGATATTGCACTTTGGATCAATGGCAAATTTCCTGTAAAGTGGGAAGAGCAAGGTAAGTTCCTTATGGATGGGAGTAATATTGACCATGAATGGAAGTCATACATGCCCCACTCTCACAACCTTCACGTAAAGAATCCTCCTCAAAATTTTGTGAGTTCAGCGAATCAGCATGCGGCGGATACGCTCTACCCATACTACCAATTTGACTACAATTATGAGTACTACCGAGGCAGAAGAATCAATGACCGCCTAAGAGTCATGGATGATATTGAGGTTGAAGACATGATGGCGCTTCAACATGACAATTTCAATTACAATGCTTTTGAAGCGCTCCCTATGATGCTTGACAGTCTGGATTCTGCTTCATTTACAGATCTGGAGTGGAATTACTACAATCGCTTAAAAGCATGGGATTACTTCAATGAAGCGGACAGACAAGCACCATCTATTTATGAAGTTTGGTGGAGAAAGTTGAATTCGAAACTTTGGGACGAAATAGATAGTAGCGATGTGAAAGTCTACAGACCAAACTGGTACAACACCGTCGATATTCTTAAGAATAAGCCAGGTTTCAAGATGATAGATAATCAGTTTACCGAAGTGGTGGAGACCTCCGGAGATCTATATAGACAAACTTTCAAAGAAACAATTGAATCATTAGAAGAGTATCTAGAAAAAGAAGATAATTCACTTTTATGGTATCAATTTAAAAACACAACCATCAGACATTTGCTGAGAATAAGCCCTTTTAATAAGGAAAAGGTTAAAATTGGAGGAAATAGATCAATTGTAAATGCTGCTTCAGCTACACATGGCCCATCCTGGAGAATGGTGGTCGAGCTGGGAGATGGGGAAGTAAATGCATGGGGGGTATACCCAGGCAGCCAATCCGGTAATCCCGGCAATCCAACCTACGGCCATATGATTGATGACTGGGCTAGTGGTGAATACAACAAGCTGCTTTTTAGAAAAACCTTGTCTCCTAATGATCCTGAAATAAAGTATAACGTGACATTAACACCTAATAAATGAAACTTATTATAAGACTTATCGTCATTGGTTCACTCACCTACTTTTTATCTCCATTTTCTGTTTGGTGGCTTGCTATGATTGTTTCATTTATCGTTTGTTATGTGTCACCTTCCTCTGGATTGAATGCATTTGTTGCAGGATTCTTAGGTGTTGGACTTGTTTGGATGGGGCACGCCTGGAGTATAGATGTGAGTAACGAATCCAGTTTTTCCACCACCATTGCAGAAATTATGAAGCTGAGTGATCCAGTCTTTCTGGTTTTTGCAACAGGTTTAGTTGGGGGGTTGGCAGGAGGATTTGCATCACTATCGGGCACAACCTTTCGTCAGCTCTTTCTAAAACAAAAGAAGAGAAGCCTATATAGTTAAATCAGCCTTCCTTCACTAGGACACCATGAGCCACAAATGATATTGAGTTTCTCATAGACTCATCGTATTCTTTTCCACCGTCTTCGGCGTAGTGTCTGGCCACATCTTCCTCCAAAACTTCTCTAGAGGCCGTTCCCTCAATGATTACTTCACGTCCACTTATGTCCTTAGGCACAAAAAAGCCATAGTCCTTGAATGTAACTCTCACATTTTCTCCCATTTCGTTTCTTAGCGTCATCCAGCAACCTTTCATCTGACAAACTTCTTCTATCGTTCCCCGCACTTTAAAAGTCGATTCCTCCTCATTTACTTTTTGAAGAAAATCTTTAATCGATAAGGCATTATCTGAAGTTATTTCTGAGCCATGTGTACTGAATTTTTCACTCACAGAGTTACAGGCAAAGGCAACAATAAGTAGTAGAAAGGTATATCTCATATTCTTCATATTTCATGCGAAGATAAAAGACTTATTTCATTAACAAATTAGTCTTTGCAAATTGAATTTATTTTGCAAATAACTGACTTATAATCAATCAATTACCTTATTGCAGAAATAAAATTAAAAATTTATTTTAGTTATGTGTAAAATTAATTTTTTAAGTTATATTTGAAATATCATTATAAACCTTATTGAGTTATGAAAAGAAAACTATTTACAGCCCTCGTGATTGCAGGAGCTATGTCATTGACAGCTTGCCAAGAAGATGCAGCTATGGAAGAATTGATTCAGGATACTGAACTAAATGCAACTACTGGTGATCCAGATGATCCGGATGATGATGGTGACATTCCTCCGATTAATCTTCCTGGCTAACAAGTCCCAGAAAGTATATTGGAATTATATAATTACTGATTAGACTAATTAGTTAAGACATTCGCCGAAAGAGTTAGTAATTCTTTCGGCGTTTCTGTTTATAATTGTGGTAGATCAGTTATTAGGAATGAGGAAATTTATTCTACTCTTTTGCCTTCTGCTATCTTCTACGTTTGTTTCTGCAAGTGATGAAGATGACCTTAAACAGATAAGAAGTTTGATTAAGAATGACTTATCTGAAGCCAAATCACTGGCTCTCACCCTCAAAGAAAAGTTAAAAACCTCCGCAGAAGGAGAATCTTATTTTAGAACTAATTACCTGCTGGGCTACATATATAAAGAAGAGGGAGATTTTGGGAAGGCAATCATATACTACCTTGAATCGATAAGACTAGCTGAAAACTCTAGTGCTGATCTCACCGAAGATTTGATATCTCTCTATAATAGATGTGCCATCATATACAGGCAGTTCAAGGCTTACGATTTAGCAACCGAATATTATACAAAAGGTATAGCACTTGCTCATAAGATTGGAGATCAGCAAATGATAAATCTCCTGAATTTTAACCTTGCAGGCGTTTACATTGACAATGAGCTCTATGAAGAAGCACTAAATTCATTGAATCAAAATCTCACACTGGCAAAGAAGCTTAATTATAAAGTTGATGATCATTACAATCGTATAGCCAGTGTCTATCTGAAACTTGAGGATTATGAAAAGGCATTGACCTACTACAGCTTGTTGGAAGACGTTACTTCGAATGAAAATTATGAGATGCTTGGTTATCTATATCACAATATGGCCCTAGCCTACGAAGGACTTGGGGAAGATAGAAACCATACTGAAAATCTATATCGAAAATCAATTGAGCTGAAAAAACAGCACGATAACAACACGATTCTATTTTCAAGTTATTTTGACTTGGGACGATTTATGCTCGAATCAGGCAGAGTAGCTGAATCAATCGAATATTTTGACTTAGCTATTGAAATAATTGACAATAAAACATCTATTCCTTCTGAGATAGATGTTTATAAACTCAAAGCCAATGCATTGTTTGAGTTAGAAAGGTATAATGATGCGAAATTTTTTGAGGATGCCTACGCAGCTAAGTTGAATCAGTATTTAGAACTTCAAGAAAACATTCAAGATTCAGATAAGAAATACAATATGGATTTGATCACGAAACGCTACTTTGATGAGGTAGCCAAGCAAGAACGGATCGCTTCCATCCTTTTCTACTCAAAGCTAATTTCAGGCAGCCTACTTGCACTACTTCTATTTACTATAGGCCTCAATTGGTATCAAAAAGTAAAGATGAGAAAGGGTATTGTGCGAGAGCTTATGGCACTCAAAGTAATAGATTAGACTTTTAATTTCAGCCTCTCTTTCAAGACCTTCAGCATTCCTTCTTGTCTTTCGTGCAGTAGAATCAGTTTGTGCTTTTGCTCCACAGTTTCATCCATCATGAAAGTCACAAGCTCCTCCAATTCAAAAACCTCGTGAGAATCAGGATGATCCAATCTCATTTTCACAAACAACTCTCGAATTCTTGATTGAAGATTAACCTGAGAGGGTGCTATTTCTGCAGAAGTGACAATATCATCATTCCACATGGATCCTTCCCCCTTGATCAACCACGCCGGATTGAGCTTCTCATAGGTTTGAAGGATATTTAAGATTAAATCGTAGCTGGGTTTGCTTCTTCTTCCCTTTATGATATTGAAAATCACCGTTACGCTAACCTCTAAGCTTTCCGAGAAAGAAGTAGGATTCATGTCAAGAACCCTGATGAGCTTATGTATACGATCATTTATCATGTGATAAATTTAATAAATACTTATGAAGAGTAAAAAAAAGAAGGATTGCTTATCGGCAACCCTTCATCATTAAGAACCAGCTATGGAAAATAGATACTCACTATCTATACTCGAATTTATAAGGATTTTATAATCCTACAAAGGATTATGAGATTTTTTTTATCAAATGATAATACAAAAGAGGTATTTTAGATAAAACTTTATTTTCGTTGGATGGCTAAAGTTTTACGACCAACTTTCCAACGGAATCTCGAGATTCCATATATCTGTGTGCCTCAGGGAGTTCTGAAAAAGGGAATTCCTTCCCTACTACTGGCTTAAGCTTGTGCTGATTCACAAAACTATAAAGTTCATCCCAAATCGAAGCAGTCAGGTTTTCATTTTCGGTGAGGTAGCCAATATGAGTGGCATATATTCCTTTACTCTCAATAGCCATATTCATCATATTCACCTTAGGAGCATCTAAGTATGTTTTTACCCATGAAAAAGGGTTCCAGATTTTAAGATTCATACTAGCAAAGCCAACCACAACCAGTCGCCCAAAAGGATTTAAAAGCTTCTTGCTTTTCTTAAACACCTCTCCCCCTACTGTTTCCAACACACAATCAACTCTTCCACCATTTTTTAATATCTCATCATGAAAATCATGAGTCCTGTAATTCACCGGCGTGCCTCCCAGTTTCCTGATGAGATCCAGCTTTTCGTCTTTGCTGGCCGTTCCATACACCTCACAACCGAGCGCTTTTGCTATTTGAACAGCCGCAGTACCTACTCCGCCGGCTGCAGCCTGAATTAAAATACGCTCACCAGTCTCAACCCTTGCCATCTTTTTTAGAGCAACCCAGGCAGTCATAAAATTCACCAAAAAAGCGGCATTTTCCTCTGGGGAAAATTTATCAAAAGCAGGAAAGCACAGGTGCTCAGGTGCACACACATACTCTGCATAGGATCCGTATTGCTGACCAACAATCACCTTATCGCCTACTTTAAACTTTGAAGTATCGTCTCCAAGCTCAACCACTTCCCCAAAACACTCCATGCCCATCACGTATGGTTTTTTAGGTGCCCAACTATATTGCCCTTTCCTTGAAAGGATTTCAGCGTAGTTTATCCCGATACACTCAACTTTAACCTTTACTGAACCAGATTTAGGGCTTGGTTCTGCGATTTCCTCCATCTTTAAAATCTGGGGCTTACCTGTTCTTCGTAGTTGATATACCTTCATTCGTAATTTACCTGACGTTTATGGTGATTAATAATGAGCAGGCAATTTAATGTTTTAACTTCACCTAAAGGATAAAAATCAGATCATGAAAGAGACCTATTATAATAAAGAAGATCTTAAAAAATTTGGTGAAATAACCGAGTGGCAAAAAGAACTTGGAGACAAGTTTTTTGATTACTATGGTAGTGTTTTTAAAGAGGGGGCCCTGACCAGCAGAGAGAAGTCTCTCATAGCCCTTGCTGTGGCACATGCGGTACAATGCCCCTACTGCATAGAAGCCTACACATCTGATTTGCTAAACAAAGGTGTGGATGAAGAGCAAATGATGGAGGCCGTGCATGTGACAGCCGCCATCAAAAGTGGAGCAGCCTTGGTTCATGGAGTGCAGATGATGAACCAGGTGAATGATAAACTAATGTAAGGATGCTAAAATCTCTAAAGCGACAAAATCATAAACTATCCTCCCCTGAGGGTCAAATTGAAGTATTAGATGATATTGAATCAATCAATATTTCATCGTTTGAAGATAAAATGGAAGGCATTGGGTTGTATCCCCTAAAACCAACCAATATAGAAATCTTTCAGGTGAATGTGGGGAAAATGTGCAATCAGGTTTGCGCCCATTGCCATGTCGACGCAGGCCCTGACAGGAAGGAAATAATGACCAGGGAAACAATGCAAGCCTGTATTGATGCTATTAGAGATACGAACATACAAACAGTTGATTTAACTGGTGGAGCACCTGAAATGAATCCAAACTTTCGGTGGTTTGTAGAAGAACTTTCAGAGCTTGGCAAGCACATTATTGTGCGATGCAATCTCACCATTATCCTTGCGAATCCTAAATACAACGACCTGCCCGAGTTCTTTCGGAAGCATAACGTAAACGTGGTTTCCAGTCTGCCATACTTTACGGCAAAGAGAACGGATGCTCAGCGGGGTGATGGCGTTTTTGACAAATCAATAAAAGCCTTAAAGATGCTTAATGAAGTAGGTTATGGAAAAGAGGGATCAGGTTTGAAACTGGATTTGGTATATAATCCAGCTGGAGCATTCCTACCTGGTGATCAGCATACACTTACTTCTCAATTCAAGCGAAAACTTCTGGAGTACGATATTGTCTTCAACGATTTGTTTGCCATTACTAATCTTCCGGTTAGTCGGTTCTTAGAGTATCTGGTAAAAACAGAGAAATATGAAGACTACATGAACGAGTTGGTTAATGCATTTAACCCAATGGCGGCTGAAGGTGTGATGTGTAGGAACACCCTGAGTGTCAGCTGGGATGGCTACCTCTACGATTGCGACTTCAATCAAATGCTGGAACTCAAAGTCAATGCCCCTAGCCATATTAGTGAGTTTGACATAGAAGCCCTTCAGAAAAGAGATATAATTTTGAACCAACACTGCTATGGCTGTACGGCTGGCGCTGGTTCCAGCTGTGGGGGTGCTACTACCTAATTATATTCATATCTAGCAAATTCATGGAAAACGTCAGAATCGGAGGTGTACCTGAGCACTTCAACCTCCCAATACATTTGGCCATTGAAAACGGATGGTTTGAAAGTGAAAACATAAATCTGAAATGGCAGGATTTTCCCGGTGGCTCAGGCTATATGAAAGAGGCACTCAGGAATGAAGATATGGATATGTGCATCCTACTTACGGAAGGGATTGTCACCGACATCCTAAAGGGCAATTCATCAAAAATCGTAAGTGGCCATGTTAAAACATCTTTGACCTGGGGTATTCATACAAGAACTGATGAAACCAAGATTGACTCAAGTTCCTTTTTTGACAAAAACATTGCGATAAGCCGATATGGATCCGGCTCGCACCTCATGCCTATCGTGCATGCCATGATGCAGGATCAATCCATCGAAGAAAAACAGCTCGTGGAAGTGAGCGACATTCATGGAGGAATATCATCTTTGGAACAAGGGCGTGCGGACATTTTTTACTGGGAAAAATTCACCACAAAACCATTTGTAGAGAATGGTAAGTTGAAGAAAATCGGTGAATTCATCTCACCCTGGCCCTGCTTTATGATTGCGGCTACTGATAAAATGATTACTGAAAGGGCCCAGACACTTTCTATACTTTTGAAAATCATCCACCGAGCCAATCAGCACTTTATGGATTTGAACGATGCACCCACGCTTGTGGCTGAAAGATATAATTTGAACATTAAAGATGCTGAGCGATGGTATCACGCTACGGAGTGGTCAGTGAATGGCTGGGTTAGTAATAAAATGCTTGAGGGTGTATTGTATTCACTCAAAGAAGCTGGAATTGTACATGCGGATTGTACCACTCAGGGTATCATTTGGGAACGGAACGCAAGAAAATAACAAAGCCTAAACCGACGAATCGGTAAAGGCTTAAAGTCACGAGTTGGTGTCGTGTATATATGAAGAGAGAATTAGTTTCTGGATTCAATTAAATAATTGGTGAAGCTTCTTCCGTTGATTTTGGTGTATTTCGCATCGATATCGTCCCCTACATCCAGTCCTGCAATGTCAAACTCACCTCTAGCCTTCAAATATTTAATGTTCCATGATTCCTCAAAAACGGCACTATTGAAACTTGCTCCTTCATCAAACTGAGCATATTTGAACGTGGCATCATCTTCAAATCGAGTTTTGGAAAAATCTGCTTTTTCATCAAACTCTGCATACTTAAATGTAGACTTACGTTGAAACTGAGAACCTGAAAAATTTACCTGGTCATCAAAATCTGAGTATTTAAACATTGCGTTTTTCTTAAACTCACAGTTGCTGAACGTCACCTCTTTATCGAAATCGGCGGTGAAGGTGTAGCCTGAAGGATCATCATGAATATACGCCAGCACATCCCCTTCGAAGGTGCACCCTTTGAATGAGATGATCACATCAATAGACTCCTCCACGGTATTGCTTCCTCCGTTATTCCACCACTTCGATTTCTGCGGTAAGTCAGGCATTTTTTCTGACATGTAGGTAAAATCCAGCTCTCCAACAATGACGGTATTCTCGTACACAATACTTTTTCCGTCTCTAATGTCTTCCATGATTTTAGAAGCTTGAACAGTATTTTGAGCAAATGCACGAATAACGAAAATGCTAAACAATAGGAGCATTGCTATTCTTAGTTTTGTGGATAATGAAGCAGATATTTCCATGATCGTAATTTTCAGGTGTTTTAATAAGGATGCAGAAAATCCCAAATAGTTGCATCACACTATGAATACCTCGATGAACGACAATGGTTACACCAAAAAAAGAGATCGGTAAAAAATTAATGTTGAATGGTGGCTATAAAAATCCAAAGGCGAGGGTTGCTCGCCTTTGGGTTGGTGTGGCCTGAATAATGCAAGATTACCAGGTCCAATCTAACCTCCTGTTGGACTTAGTCAGGTATAACTAAACCCTTAAATGAATTTACTATTTTTTAAAATGACATCAAAGGAATAGACAAAGAAATGCACTCAAAAACTTTAAGCTTTTTCTGCCAGAGATTCTCCGATCTCCTTTATTACATCATCCAGACTGTTTGCTGATATTTTGACAATATCCATCAGTTCTTTGGTCTTCCTCTCATCATGATTGTCATCCAGATGCTTCACAGCTCCCAATATATTTGCTAGCGGGGCACGCACCATATGAGAATTCATAAAAGCATATCGTTTCAGCTTCTCATTTCGCTCTTCTATATCCTTTGTGCGATCTCTCACGCTTTCCTCCAAAGATTCATTCATCTCCTTCAGTTGGCGTATGAGTTTAACCACTTCTCTGTTCTTGGACATCAGACGACTGTAGGACTTACCTAAAAGATTGTACAAGATAGAGAAGCAAGCCACGAGTGTAATAGTAAATATGGATGCTGCAACAGCGTACGGCAAGTATGGAATGTCTGCTATATACGAGTCTCCCATTACACTGCTTCCATACAATGCATTAAATGCAAGGGTGACCAAGATCACCACCAACCATATATGGGATGTTCTCAGATTACCAAAAATTAAAGCCAGAAGAGGAATGGACGGCATCCAATAAATAATGGCATGAAACACATTGGGAAGTAAAAAGAAAGTAAACTGAAACATTAAATACAGTACCAACAATTGAGCATTCCCAATCAATTGAATCCTACTGTATCTTTTAGCAAGTATGAGTAAAGTAATATTTGCTCCGAACAAGGAAAGGATTAAAGGAAGGGTAGTCGCTTTGAGATCTACAATAAATTCCCCGATTGCCAATAGCCCCGTTAAAATGGTAAGGATAAGGATAGTGATAAATTGGACTCCTTCTGATTTTGGGACATTATAATCCCTGAGAAGCCATTCTTTGAGTTTCTCTAACATGTATTTCCAAGCTGATGATTCTCCTCCAAGTTATGGATAATAATGAAAAGACACCAAGAATTGCTTGAGGTATAAACAAAAAAAGTCCTTGCAAAAGACTGCAAGAACTTAATCATATAAGTATGAAGAGGATTGTTTTTCTGTCTTTAAAGTAGTGTTTCCGCATAAGCTCGAATCAAGAAGATGCTGATCATTACGAGCATCCCAATTCTGATTTTAAAGGATGAAGACTTAGATAATTCCATGGCGGTCAATTGTTTTTGTTGTGATTTAATACAAAGATGAAGCAACCCATTGAAAAGTTGCACCACTCCATTAAATATTCATATATTCTTAATGTTCGATTGATATCGAAATAATTTTTCGATTGGCATTCTTTTTAAATTCTATTTCAGAATATTCTTCTTTACATAAAAAAGACCCCTGCCTGCATCACAGACAGAGGTCAACTACCAACCTAACCTAACTCTACTTAGTTTTATTTATAACAAATCATGCAAGAATATATTGGCAAGAAGAATGCCAGTGATTCTTAAAAAGTGTTAAAAGCGAAAATTATCGTCCGCAGATTCCTTTGAAATCGCAAAACTTACATTTGCCTTGATCTTCGGTTTGATTGAAAGGTGCGTCACTACCGAATATTTCAGATAGTAGGTTAGAAAGGTGTACCTCAAACTCGGACAGGCACGACCTAGCGTCAGACAGAGGCTCCCCTTCCAGCGTCAACCGATAGTCAAAGTGCTGCTGAAAAAGCTCCTGCATATTAAATAGCCCCGGAGTGATAGAATCATTCGCTCCATGTTTGGAGGTGTATAGCCATGCATAAAATAGCGTCTGAAAGCCAGCCTTATTCCTTCCTTTTTTCCACTGAGTGCCTGGAGTTGGGTCAAATACTTTCTCTACACTCACAATCTCCTTATTGTCTCTACCCGTCTTATAGTCGATGACTCGAACAGCCCCATCCTTTTTATCTACTCTGTCTATGTCTGCACCCAGACGAACATTGAAAGGAGTGCCATTTGGCTGAATGGTAAATAGTCGCTCGTAGCTGTCTTCTTTTTCAAGGCTGACAATAGTGAATGGAGCATACGCCTCATCGAAGGCAAGGATTTTTTCTACAAACTTCCGGATCAGATCTGCCATCACCAGATTACGATCCTTTAGTGTAAACTTTCGCTTATCTCCCATCCCAAAGTGTTTTCTGAAAGCCTTCTCTATTGCTCCATCCACCGAGTTTTTCATCTTAAAGAAATCATTCTGATCTATGGTTCTATCAGGTTTACCTTGAACTGCATCGAGGTATAGATACTCCAAGGTCATGTGCAGCACATTTCCGAAGTTTCTAGCGTCCAACTCATCCTCCAACTCATCCCCACTAAAAAGCCTGAGCACATATTTGAAATAGAACCGGAGCTTACAGTCAAAGTACGTATTAAGCGCAGAGGCTGAGAGTCTCTTCCGCTCCTTAGGTTCCACCTTGTCTGTATAGATCATCAGCCGATCTATCACTTCATTTGTCTTTTCTATTGAAATCGGAAATCGTTCTTTTACCTGGATTGAGTTCGAAAGCTTCTTTCGCTGGATGGTCAATTTAGACTCCTGCTCCAGCTGTCTGATGAACCGGCTGACCTCACCACTCATGCCAAAATCGGCGTACATGTTGTAGCAAAAGGAAAGCTGCTCTGATCGCTGAAAGAGTCGATAAAAGAGGTAAGCAAAAATGGCGTCATGAACCTCGAAGGTAGGAAGATCAAACGCCTTTCGGATTCGATAGGGAACAAACGACCCATTTCGCTGTGCGGCAGGGAAAATGTCTTCATTCATATTAAGCATGAAGACATGCTTGAAATCCAGATTTCTGGTTTCCAGCACACCCATAATTTGCAAGCCCTCCACAGGCTCACCACTGAATGGAATCTTAACTGAACGTGTGGCTTTTCTGAAAAGACTCTTGAATGTCTTGAGGTCAACTTGCACTGTCTGGTTTTCCAGGATTTCCTGCAACCGACTCAGCAGTTGCTGAAAATGATAAAGGTACTCCCTTTCCAAACCGAAGCGCTCTACCACAAACTGACCAAGCACCTCCACGATGCTTTTAAGATAGCCCGCCAGAGTTTCTGAGTCCTTTAGCTGACGGAATATGGTGTTTAAGATTGTAGAATTCAGGTCAAGGATATCCTGATGAAAGATGCGTACCTGATTCTTCTTCTTTATATCCTTAATCAGCTTATTCAGCGGCCCCTTTTCATCGGTGTATAGGTAAGGGTGACTTAATACGTCAAGTGTAGGCTTATGATAAAAGGTGATTCCGTTTTCCGCCGATAATTGCAGATGCTCCTGCACCTCTATAGCCGCCTCCAGCAATCCAAACAGTGGTGTTTCTTTCAGAGGATACCCCATGGTAACGTTCAGCTTGTCGACATTTTCGGGAATGGCGTTCAGGACTGGAAACAGCATGTAATCCTGCGGCAATACAATGACAATCTCTTCAAGAGGAACTTTTTGCTTCACCAATTCATCCACCCACTCCCCTATCGCCTTTGCCTGTCCAATTTCCAATGAAACACCCGTCACCTCTACCTGCTTAGCTCGATTAATTTGATCATCTATGCTTTCCGGGAATGTTGGCCCGAGTATGCTGTCCTTCTGGTACTGCCTCAAAAACCCACCGGCCTCTTGTATATCACTCTCCAGATAATACGCATCCACATCCCAAAGAACTTCCGCATTGTGCTCGCTCACAAAATGCTTAACCAGAACTTCTTCAGCAGGCGTTAAAGCATTAAACCCAGCGAATAGAATACTTCCCTTTACATTTAATTTTTCCTGATCCAAACGATCTACCAGCTCCCGGTAGATGTGAGACGTGTATCCTACTCCATCTTTCTCCAACCGTGCTTTGAATGACTCATACACGGGTGCTAGGATTCTCCACGTTTCTACGAACTGCTCCTGAGACTTACTTGCTGATGGGAAAAACTCCTGCCAAAACTTTTGAATCAAACGCTCCTGCTCCTCATCAAGGAAGTAAAAGTCTTCGGCAATCTGACGGTCACTTTTAATGTGGTGGAAAAGCTGTTTTGGGTTGACCAGATAGTGATCTACCTCCTCGAAATCACGCAGAAGCATTTCGCCCCAAAAGTAAAATGATTCAAACCCCTCGCTGGCAGGCTGGTGTTCTTTGAATGCCTCAAACAACTCAAAGACAAGTGTGAGGGTATCCGTTTTCTTCGTTTTAGAAAAGCGGAAAAGAAAATCTTCCAGACTCAAAACTGTGGGAGACCAGACTGGCTTATCCACCTTTTTAGAGAGGTGTTTTTTCAGAAAAAGACCAGCCCTTCTGTTTGGAAAAACTACCGTAACATCACCCAGATTTTCATTGTGATGGGTGATCAAATGCTCGGCAACTTGTGAGAGGAAGGTCATGTGGCAAGGTTAGTAAATTCCCGATTAATTCCCGATTGAATTATCAGGATACAAGAAGGAAGAACTGCGTTTTTAAATAAATCAGATAGAACCGCTCGTAGATCAATTATTTCCACTGAGCTCTATATCGGAAATCCTCATGTTATGTTTCACATATCCATCAATCAAAGTTCAGATGGAAACAATCTTAAGGATCGGGACAATACTCACATTCTATTCCTCGTCCTCGCTGGCCAATATCTTAACTACCCACCCTCACAAAGCAGAAATAGTTGCGCGTAAATACACAACTTAACCATAAGCAGTTTTCAAAAAAACAATCTTGTAAATAACAGCATAGAATTAGGTAACTTGAACCACTTACCAAACACCATTTTCACTCATGATCAAAAAAATTGCTATCGCTTTTCTATGGCTGGGACTTTACATGACTGTTCAATCTCAAGAAAAAGACAAAGAAGAAAAATCTGACAAGAAAACTATCGAAGATATCACCAAGACATGTAAGGTTTACGATGGGCTTTTCAAAGTCTATCAGGATACCGTCAAAGGCAGTGTTTACATGGAAGTGCGTCAGGATCAGATGGGCCCTGAGTACATCCACTTTTCTCAGATTATGGATGCGCCGCTCGATTTTTACGAGAGGGGCAGCTATGGTTATGAGAAGGTTTTTACAATTAGTAAGAGCTACGAACGAATTGAGATCACTCTGGAAAACATTACGGCCTATTTTGATGTAAATGACCCTCTAAGCAGGGCGAAAGATGCTAACCTGAATCGACCAATTATCTATTCAGAAAAGATCGAGGCATCATCGAAAGATGGCAAAACGCATCTTATTAAAGCAGAGCCTTTATTCTTAAAAGAAGCATTTGTGCAAATAACCCCCAGACCTGATCCGACCAACAATAACCCCAATGCCTTGAAGTTCGGCAGCCTTAGTGACAGCAAAACAAAGTTTTTGCAAATCAAAAGCTTTGAAGAGAATACAGACTTCCGGGTAGAAATGGTTTATGAAAATTCCACTGCCGGCATGTTTTGGCCGGTTTGGGATGATGACTTAACGGATCCCAGGTTCCTAAGTATCAAAGTTTACAATACCATTATCAAGATGCCTGAGAATGACTATCGTCCTCGTTTTGATGATCCACGAGTCGGCTATTTTGGCCAACGTGTTACTGACATGGTGGATCGCTCTGCTACACCGTACAGAGATATGATCTCTCGATGGCACCTTGTAAAAAAAGATCCGAACGCTGAACTATCAGAGCCTGTAGAACCCATCGTATGGTGGATTGAAAACACCACACCTGAAGATTTCAGAGAGCCAATCAGGCAAGGCATACTCCGCTGGAACCGGGCTTTCGAACAAGCAGGTTTTAAAAACGCAATGGTAGTAAAGGTTCAACCAGATGATGCCGAATGGGATGCAGACGATATCCGTTACAATGTGATTCGATGGGTTTCACTACCCCGTGGACTATATGGTGGTGCCTTTGGTCCCAGCTTTTTCAACCCACGGACTGGACAGATGCTGGGAGCAGATGTAATCATGTACTATGGATTTATTCGTGCTGAGATCACAGAGAGTGATATTTATACACGTACAGCTTCCACTAAGCCAGAACGATTCAATGCCAAACATTGTGCTTTCGCGTCAGAGTTGGCAGCCAATTTCAATGCGGGTCGAACCATGATCCAGGCACTTGGACGTGGAGAGGCAGAAGAAAAAGAACTGATCAATCAATCGTTGATGATGCTTTCCCTTCATGAAGTAGGTCACACCCTTGGGTTGAACCACAACTTTAAAGCAAGTCACTTTCTAGACAATGAAAAGATTCATGATAAAGAGTTCACCAGCACCTATGGGATGACTGGCTCAGTAATGGATTACTCCGGGGTAAACCTTGCGCTGGATCCTGAGAAGCAAGGACTGTATTATGAAGTGACTCCAGGACCATACGATAAATGGGCAATTGAATACGGCTATAAAGTATTTGATCCCAAAGAAGAAGAAGCAGGGCTAAATGATATCTTGTCTCGTTCTACTCAGCCGGAGCTCCTATTTGGCAATGATGCTGATGACATGCGTTCACCAGGGATAGGAATTGATCCACGTGCCCAAACCTGGGATCAGACCAATCAGCCGATCCAATATGCCATTGACCGTTTCAAACTGATTGATCAATCACTAAAAGGCCTTATGGATAAGGTAGCTAAAGAGAATACTTCTTACCAGTATTTTAATAATTGCTACTACTTCCTTACCGGAGACTGGTGGCAAGGGCTTACGGCCATCAGTAGATACCCGGGTGGAGTTTATGTGGATCGATCTTTTATTGGGCAGGAAGGTGCTTCCCAGCCATTCACTCCTGTGCCATATGCTGTGCAAAAACAGGCAATGAATGCTTTAAACACTTATGGCTTTAGTCCTAATGCACTACAAACTCCATCGGAAGTGTATAGCTATCTACAAAATCAGCGCAGAGGGTTTGACTTTTGGGGGCAGACTGAAGATCCAAAAATTCATGATCGTATTCTGGCTTTTCAGCAAAACATTCTGAATCACATGATGCATGCACGTACATGGCAAAGGATTATAGATACTGAGATGTATGGCAACACCTACAGGCTGGCAGAATATGCTACCGACTTGACAAACGGAATATTCAAAGATGATATTTCCGGAAGCGTAAACTATCAAAGACAAAACCTGCAAACAGAATATGTCAATCGACTAGCGGAGGTGATGAAGGGTGATAATTACAATAGCATATCCAAAGCAGAAGCTTTCCGACAGCTAAAATCTATTAATAAGATGGTATCCAAAGCAAAATCTCCTGACATCTCAACAAAAGGTCATAGGGAGTACCTGACCTATTTGATTGATAAGACATTAGACAAAGATTAAAACAGAATTGGTTTTTAAAAAACTCCTTCTCAGCGTTGGGAAGGAGTTTTATTATTCCGCACCCTCTTCTCGTCCTCGTTTGTAACGAGGATGAAAGCCGCAAACCAACCTCTAAGCTTCTCTCACCTCCCCCGTTTTCAAGTACAGCAGATATCCATCTACCTCATATCCCATCTCTTTGAGTAGCTGGGTATATTCGTTTAGCTGCTTATTGTCCTGAGATTTTGGCAGCCCACTTTTGAAATCGATCACCGTTGCGTTGTTTCCATCTATCACCACGCGATCCATTCGCTTAGTGTCCCCATCTTTCGGTAGTACCACCACTTCTGTTTTCACTTCGCCGGCACCATCAAACCACTGTTTCACTTGTTCATTACCCCAAAGATTGGAGATGATCCTTTCAAATCGAGACCTGTCCTCCGATGTAATTTCCATTCGCTTTTCGTACCTGTCCAGTACATCGCCTGTCTGCTCCCAGTGATAAATTTCAGATAATATCTGGTGAAGAAGTATCCCCTCATTTCGCTGCTTCTCTACCTCATCGTCGTAGTAGGCCTTTCCTGTTTTTCTCACAGAAAGCTTATTGCTCCACTTGAATGTAGGATACCCTGCAAGTGATATCAACTCATCTTTTGACTCCCTATGTTTCACGGGTAATGACCCTCTCTTAAATATGCTGGCTCCTTCCTGCCACCCGTCAGGCTTATTCAAATCAAAATACTTCCACAGAAGTTTCGAAGCTGTACCATACATGCCTTCCTGACTTTTGGGTGGTGGTTCGCAGAAGGCATACAATCCATTTTCTGCACGGGTGAAGGCAACATAAAGCACATTCAGGCTTTCCAGATGCCATTTAGCTAAATCCTTTTTATAGCTTGATGAGAAGTGGGTTTTGTCCAGCTCAGACTTGTAATCAACAGGCAATGCTTCACTCGCATCATACGGTGATTGATACCAGGTAGGCTGAGACATTGCGTCAAATCGATAGTTGCAAAACGGCACAATCACAATCGGATATTGCAACCCTTTCGACTTGTGCGAGGTGATAACTTCCACAGCGTCCAGCGTGCCTGTCAGCTGAACTGAACGTTTCTTTCCGGCATCTTCCCACCACTCCAAAAATAGCCTTAGATCAGAACGATGATTTTTAGTGTATTCCAGCACAGCATCCTGAAAAGCCTGCAGGTAGGCAAATTCAGATGAGACTTTATCTAGCTCAAAAGAGCGGATCAAAACCTCCGTCAACTCCAGAATAGGTAGGTGTAGTAAATGTTTCTTGAATTTGGTAAAACTGGAAGGCAAAGCTCCGGAACCCAGTTTTGCAAAATCCTGATGGCTTTGAAAGGTATTGCCTTTGCTATCCTGCTGATATCTAAAAACCAGGTCTGCAAGAATACTATCGTCATCCGGGTGCAGCAAATGCTTGAAGGCCGAGAGCAGCAACTGAACAACGGATGAATTGGAAAGCAACATGCCTTCCGCAGAAATCACTTCCACCTGGGTGTCCGTGTTTCTTCTGTATTCCAATACATGCTCCACGATATCCGCGGCATCCTTATTAGATCGAACAAGAATGGCAATATCATTGAGCTTGTGCCCCTCCTTTAACAAGTGTTCGATGGTTTCCACAGATCGCTCCATAGCTCTGGTTTTCCACTCGCCCCGCTCAGCATCCAAAAATTCAACCTGAACCAGACCTTCCACATCTTGATGGTATGGCGCTACCTCCTGCTCCACTTCATCATACGTAGATAAAATCATAGCTCGCTCTTCATCAGTAATCACATCACCCATCTCGTCGGTCATGATTTTGGGCAATGAGGCAAACAGGTGGTTATTGAAATGAACCACATTTTTAGCACTCCTCCAGTTGGTGTTTTTTGATGGATCCACCTGTGCCTGTGGCAGATCGTTTTTTACTCCTTTCAAGAGCAGTGTAGGGTCTCCTCCCCTCCAGCCATAGATCGACTGCTTAGCATCTCCCACAATGATGTTTTCATTGCCATTGGCAAGACTTTCCTCGAGGAGTGGCTTAAAGTTGTTCCACTGAAACTGCGAAGTGTCCTGAAACTCGTCAATCAGGAAATGAGCGTAGCGAGTTCCTACTTTTTCATAGATAAAAGGTGATCCTGAATCGTCAATGATCTGAGAGAGAAAATCAGGAAGGTCTGAGATCATGATCACCTCCTCCTCTTTTTTATACTCTTGTAGTTGTTGGGATAAATTGGTGATCAGGCCAACTGTGAAAAGATGCTTTAAAATCGCCTTAGCAGTGAGGTAATCCTTCTCATTCTTTTCGACATATTCTGTGATCTGGTTTAGCAACGGGATGCCGGTATTCTCTGCAAACTGAATAATCAAATCCTTCTTCGAGCTCGTTTTTGTAGACCAGGCTGAAGCATCCTCTGCGGCACTTTGCATGGTCTTGTTAAGAGCTGAGTCTCCCTCCATCAGTCGGTTAAAAAAATTGGGGATGGTCTGCTTCTTTCCGCCAGCAAAATCATCAAGTCCAATGCCAGATGCTCGCTGCTTTTCAAAAAACTCCTCGCCAAACTTCTTCAGCCTATCCTCAAAAATGGACTTACGCTTAAGTAAGTCATCTTTGAGAATTTTTATTCTTTCACGGGCATCATCATCAAACTGACCTTTGGGTAGTTTCTTGAAGTCTTCTTTGAAAAGTTGACGCGCAAGCTCACCCACATCATTCTTAAATTCATAGCTGCTCCCGTTTATCAATTTGCTCATTGAAAAATCAACCAGCCAGTTTCGCAGCTGCTTATTCTCCTCCACTCCCTGAAAAACATTGGAAGTGATGAATTCAGCTACTTTGTCTGTATCCAGCTCTATGCCAAAACTCCCCTGCAATCCTATCTCACGAGAAAACGCCCGAATCACCCGGTGAAAAAAGGTGTCGATGGTGGTAATATTGAAATAACCATAGTGATGCAGCAAATGGGTCAAGGCATCCTTGGCAGCCGCCTGTATTTGATCCTCAGACTTACCTAGCTCCTGAGCATACACTCTTATTAGCTCGTGTTTTCCTTTCGAAATATCAATCAGAAACTCAAGAACTCGCTCCTTCATTTCCTCCGCAGCACGGTTGGTAAATGTTACCGCTAAGATGCGCTGATAATAATCGGGAGATCTAAGGGCCAGCTTGAGATATTCCTTAGCTAACGTGTATGTTTTTCCAGATCCAGCGGAAGACCGATAAATGGTGAGTGACATGATACGAAAATAGCGTCGAGCCAAATTATCTCGTCATCGAATCAAAAATAGTTATCCACAAAACTCTATTTGGGCGCTTATAAGGGCTTATTTATCGATAAAAATCCCCAATGTTATGTTAATGTTAAGACTTAACACACTTTCTTTTGATTTTAGATAAACTTAAGATAACATTACAGTGTTGATAACGTAACATTTAGGAAACATTAAAAGAGACGGAGATATGAAAAAGCAACTACTCGCACTAACAATGGTGTTTTTTGTACTGGGTGCACTAGCTAACAATGGGAATGACAAATCTGAAAGCCCAAAAGCTACTAACTACAAAGAAGTAATCTCCAAAATAGAATATCCTCAAGTATGCAAGGAAAAAGGCGTTGAAGGGAAAGTAATTGTAACCCTGAAGGTAGACCAGGCAGGAAAAGTGATCAATCACGAATTTGATTCGTACCCATGCACTGACCTTCGAGATGCCGTAAAAGAAGTTTTGAAAGATTTGACCTTCGTTCCTGCTAAAAATAAAGAGGGCGAAGCAGTAGTAGGAAAAATAGCAGTTCCTGTTAACTTTAAGCTAACAATCTAGTTTTAAGTAATTAGATCAATTTGTAGGCCGCTCTGATTTTCGGAGCGGCTTTTTTTATAACCCAATCATATTATTTACGTTTAGAAATTTTATCATTTAATTTACATTTAGTAAATAAAGAAATATGAAAGAATATCAGCTTGGTGAATTCGAAGAGATAGTGTTACTCACAGTGGCCATTCTCCACGAAGATGCCTACGGTGTATCCATTAAAGAGGATATAGAAGCACGCCTGAATAGAAGTGTAAGTGTAAGTGCGTTGCAAACCGCTCTTAGAAGAATGGAAAAAAAAGGGTATTTAAAATCAGAACTTGGAGAAGCGACAGCAATTCGCGGAGGAAAAAGAAAACGTTATTTTAAGGTCACAAAAACGGGGAAAGCGGCTCTGGACTATACCAAAGAAACTCGAATGAAGCTTTGGTCTGCAATCCCTGATATATCATACGAATACTCAAAAGCATGGATAAGCAGCGGCATTCTCCCCCATCCTGGTCTACTAAATTCCTAGCATGGTTTCTAAAGGAAGACTATTACGAGGATGTGCAAGGAGATCTGGAGGAGGAGTATCAATTATTAATTAAAAGCAAAGGACTAAGCCGGGCCAGGAGATGGTACAACTGGCAAATCATTCGGCTATTTAAGCCAGACATGGCAAAAAAAATCGAAGCTCAAAACTCAATTGAAAAGGAAACTACTATGTTTAAAAACTACTTTAAAATCGGACTAAGAAACCTCTGGAAATACAAATCCAGTACGGTTATCAATGTAATAGGCCTATCTACAGGGATAGCCGCCTTTGTGCTCATCGCCCTTTTTATAAAGGATGAACTCAGTTATGATCGGCATCATGAACATGCCGAAAACATCTATCGAGTCACAGTAAAAAATTATACTCGAGATGGTGATCTAAGTCGGCAATGGGCATTTGCTTCTGCCGGACATGCCAGTCGGCTAAAAGAAGATTACAGTGAGATTACTCATGCAACAAGATTCTATGCATGGGCTCTTCCAGATCTGGCATATAAAGATCAAACTTTTAGAAGTGAACAGGTCGTTTTCTGCGATCCGGATGCATTCGAAATATTTGATTTTGAATTTCTGGCTGGCGCTGAAGAATCTGTATTTCCTGACATCTATTCGCTTGTATTAACACGAGCTACAGCCATTAAAATTTTTGGTAATGACTGGGAAGAAAAGAATATTATTGGAGAGACTGTCACCCTTTCACGAGATGACAATGAAGCTCCTTTCAAAGTAACAGCGGTAATTGAGGATATGCCTGCCCAGCAGCATTTCCACTTTGATTATCTAGCGCCTATCCGATTTGTGGAAATGATTATGGGTGAAGATGCCGCTAATAATGTTGGTGGTAACTACAATTGGATGACCTTTATTCGCACCAATCCAGGGGCTGATATTCCTCGTTTAACTCAAGCTGCAAATGAAGAATTTTGGGATAAATACATAGGTCAATTTGATTCAGGAGTTGATGCTAGGAACTTCTATGATTTCGAATTTCAACCATTGCTGGATATCCACCTGAAATCAAACCTGGAAGGCGAGTATGAAACAAATGGTTCTATTGAACAGGTTTATATATTTGGAATAGTTGGTGTACTCCTTTTGCTTATCGCCTGTGTCAATTATATGAACATTGCCACATCACACTACTCCAGAAGAATGAAAGAAGTGGGAGTACGAAAGGTTATTGGAGCTTTTAAGTCCTCCCTTATCAAACAATTTCTATCTGAATCTGTGTTGGTAGTCGCCGTGTCTTTACCTCTGGCAATAATATTGATCCTATGGGCACTCCCCTACCTCAATAACTTTATGGACAAGGAACTGGCTTTCAATCCTTTCATCCAAACAGATATTTTCTTTGGATTATTGATCCTATTGATCACGGTAGGTAGTCTGGCCGGACTTTATCCAGCTCTTTTTCTTTCAAAGATCAATCTGGTTCAGGCATTGAAAGGCGAGCAATCTATGAATGCCAGCAAATGGAATTTCAGATCCTTCCTTGTTACGTTTCAATATATTGTGACAATTGGACTTTTGTTTTCGATAGGTGTGATTGAAAGTCAAATGAAATTTATTCAAAATTCAGATCCGGGTTTTGACAGGCAATACATGGTCACGCTGAATTTGCCAAGAGGAGATCACAATAATGAAACGTTTAGAAATGAGCTTTTGAAAAACCCCCAAATTGAAAAGGCTACCTTTTCTTCCAGGATACCAACCGGAAGGCTGGCCGATAATTGGGGTTCCCGTTTCTTTAAAGGAGACTCTGCCATTGCTACCAACTTTAGACTCCCTGTGGTTACTGTGGATAAATATTTTCTGGATACGTATGGTATTGACATTTTGGCGGGTGAAAATTTTAGAGATGGAATGGAAACCAATCTACTGCCTGATACAATGGTCACAGGACATTACATTATTAACGAGGCGGCAGCAAAAGCACTTGGATTTAATGACCCAACTGAAATTGTAGGTAAAAAGTTAGGTTACGGCCCATCAGAAGGACGAATCATCGGCGTAATGAAAGACTTTCATTTTGAATCTTTACATAGTCCTATCGTTCCTACATTGTTTCTTACAAGAGATAGGTATCGTCGTATCAGTTTAAAGCTTAGTTCGGAAAATTTACGAGAAACACTCAACTACATTGAAAATGTCTTCGCTCAATTTGACTCTGAAAGTGACCCAAACTATCGATTTGTAGATGACCTGTTCAATGAGCAATATCAAAAAGAAGAACGGCTCGGCACCATGATCAAAGTATTTGCAGCTATTGCAATTCTCATTAGCTGTTTGGGACTTATTGGAATGGTCGGATTTATAATCGAAACAAAACTTAAAGAAATAGGTGTGCGAAAAGTACTGGGCGCATCTACACAAAGCATCTGGTTAATCATTAGCAATCGATTCTTGATTCTCATCGGCGTTGCATTCTTGATTGGGTTACCAGTTGCCTATTGGTTCATGAGTGATTGGCTAGAGGGATTTGTTTATCGAACCAACATCTCTATTATGCTGGTCATAATGCCAGCTGTAATTGCCGTGCTATTGACTCTTATGGCAATTGCATATCAAACTTTACAAGCGACTCGGGTCAATCCCGTTGAATGCCTGAAAGACGAATAGTCTTTTTAATCAAATAATTTTATTAGCCATTCGTCCAACAACGAATGGCTTTTTAATTTGCATACTGGTTAACTTCAAATCATGATTAACAAAGTAGTAGCTAATGCGGAGGAGGCAATCCGCGAAATAGAAGATAATATGACCCTTATGCTGGGTGGCTTTGGACTATGCGGTATTCCGGAAAATTCAATTGCCGCACTGGTAAAGTCAGGAGTGAAAGGACTCACTTGTATTTCCAACAATGCAGGAGTAGATGATTTCGGCTTAGGACTATTGCTTCATAAGCGACAAATCAAAAAAATGATCTCATCCTATGTTGGTGAGAATGCAGAGTTTGAGCGGCAGATGCTTAGCGGAGAACTTGAAGTAGACCTCATACCACAAGGTTCACTAGCCGAAAGATGCAGGGCCGGAGGTGCAGGCATCCCAGCCTTCTTCACTCCTGCCGGATACGGAACAGAAGTAGCTGAGGGGAAGGAAGTGAGGGAGTTTAATGGCAAGCCACACATCCTTGAGTCTGCCTTAACTGCAGATTTCGCCATTGTGAAGGCATGGAAAGGTGATAAGGCTGGAAACTTGATTTATAAAGGAACTGCGAGAAATTTCAACCCTCCTATGGCAATGGCAGGAAAGATTACCATTGCAGAAGTGGAAGAACTCGTGGAGCCTGGAGAGCTGGATCCCAACTTCATTCATACACCCGGCATATTCGTGCAGCGTATCTTCCAGGGAGAGCAATACGAAAAGAGAATTGAACAGAGAACTACTCGATGAATCAATTTGGAAATGAAATGATTTGGAAATGAGAAGTGATAAAGAAAATCTTATTGTAGAACTAAGTTTTCAGTTTGCTTTGAAAATTGTCGCATTCTCAGAAAATCTGGAACGTGATAAGAAATATGTTATTGCAAGGCAGCTCATTAAATCCGGAACATCGATTGGTGCTAATGTTAGGGAATCTCAAAATGCAGAAAGTAAAGCTGACTTCATTCACAAGCTTAAGATAGCTGCAAAAGAGGCCGATGAAACTGAATACTGGCTTCTTATTTGTCAGGAATCAGATTCATATCCAAATACAGAAGACTTAAGAAGTGAATTAACTTCAATAATAAAAGTGCTCTCCAAAATTATTGCAACAAGTAAAAGAGCCAAATCATCAAATCTATTAATCTCCAAATCATCAAATTGAAATGTTAGATAAAGACGGAATAGCGAAACGAATCGCACAGGAACTGAGAGATGGATGGTATGTAAATCTTGGAATTGGCATCCCTACTTTGGTAGCCAACTACATTCCTGAAGGAATCGATGTGGAGTTTCAATCTGAAAATGGATTACTTGGAATGGGGCCTTTTCCCACCGAAGAGCAAGTCGATGCTGACCTAATCAATGCGGGAAAACAAACAGTGACCACACTGCCAGGAGCGTCCATCTTCGACTCAGCCACCTCATTTGCAATGATAAGAGGACAACATGTTCAACTGACCGTGCTCGGCGCTATGGAAGTTGCCGATAATGGGGACATAGCCAACTGGAAAATTCCAGGAAAAATGGTGAAAGGAATGGGCGGAGCTATGGATCTGGTTGCCTCTGCCGAAAACATCATTGTTGCCATGATGCATACAAATCGAGAAGGAGAATCCAAGCTCCTCAGCGAATGCACCCTACCTATTACGGGAGTGAAATGTGTTAAGAAAGTAGTAACCAATCTTGCAGTGTTAGATATAACACCCCAAGGATTCAAACTAATAGAACGAGCTCCCGGTATCTCAGTAGAGGAAATAAAAAATGCCACTGCTGGCCGATTGGTAGTAGAAGGTGATATCCCCGAAATGAAAATTTAAAAATATTTAGCAGAGTTTGAAACATTTTTATTCATTTATATGTATATACATTTAATGTTAATACATATTAAAATTGATATAGAATAAAAATGGAAACTTTAACTAAAACACAATGGAAAATTGATCCAACACATAGCGAGGTTCAATTTAAAGTAAAGCACCTGGTGATCTCTACAGTAACCGGCACATTCAAGAGCTTTGAAGGACATTTAGAAACAGAGCAAGAAGATTTCGATAATGCTGAAGTTTCATTCAGCCTCGATGTTAACAGCATCGACACCAATGTAAAGGATCGGGATAATCATTTAAAGAGCGATGACTTTTTCTCAGTAGAAAATTATCCAAACATCACTTTCGAAGGACGGCTCCAAAAGAACGGGAACGACTATAAGCTTGTAGGACCGCTTACTATCAAAGATGTAAGCAAAGAACTTGAGCTTGATGTGGAATACGGCGGTACTATGGAAGATGGATATGGCAACACAAAAGCGGGATTCGAAATTAAAGGTAAAATCAACCGAAAAGATTTTGGGCTGACCTGGAATATGGTAACTGAGGCCGGAGGAGTAGTAGTTGGTGATGAGGTTAAGCTTGACTTAAACATACAGCTAGCACTCTCCTGATTACAAACAGCCATCTATAGAAAAGGTCTTGGTCATCCGAGACCTTTTTTCATTTTTGGTAATGCGGGACTAGGTATTTTTGCATTCACATGACCATTGGAGAATATCACACCCTTGAAGTAGATCGTATCACAAGCCCCGGAGCTTTTCTTACAGACGGTGAGACGGACGTGCTTCTCCCTACCAAATACATTCCTCACGGCACAAAAGAAGGCGATGAACTAAAAGTATTTGTCTACCGTGACTCTGAAGATCGAATCATCTGCACTACACAGACACCATATGCGGTGGTCAATGAGTTTGCTTATCTGAAAGTGAAGGACACCAGCAGTGTTGGTGCATTTCTGGACTGGGGGATCGATAAAGACTTGCTAGTGCCCTTTCGAGAGCAAAACAACAAACTGCAAAGAGGCCATTGGTGTCTGGTCTATCTTTTCCTGGATGTAAAAACTGACAGGCTGGCCGCCACAGCCAAGATTGCTAAATATTTCAAGCGAGAGATTACAGTTGAAGAAGGTGAAGAAGTAGACCTACTCATTGCTAATACCACAGAATTAGGAGTAAACGTGGTGATCAACAACAGCCATAGAGGTCTTATTTATGAAAGTGACCTCTTCCATGATGTATTGGAAGGCGATCGGATAAAGGGATATATAAAGTCCATCCGTGAAGATGGAAAAATAGATGTGAGCCTTAGAAAAGAAGGCTTGGAAAACCTGGAAATGGGAGCTCAGCAAATATTGGATGAATTGAAGTCAAACAATGGCTTTCTTCCACTGCATGACAAAAGTGACCCTGAGGAGATTCAATCCCTCTTGCAGATGAGCAAGAAAAACTTTAAACGATCCGTTGGAATCCTGTATAAGAAAAAGCTCATTGCATTGAAGAAAGATGGAATAGAGCTTATAACCAAAGCATAAAAAAGCCCCGATAAATCAGGGCCTTCATTAATTACTCTTCTGTCTCGTCTTCTTCGCCAGAGGTGGTCTCCTCCAACAGTCCATCATAAATGGTTTGATATCTCGACTTCACTTCAGCGTTGGACTTCAGCTCCTTTTTGAGTGAATTATACAGTCCAACTCCGATATCTTCTTTTATCTTTCCTATGTATACTTCTTTGAAAGATGAGGTCATGCTATCATAGCTTGCCTGTATCTGCTCAAATGCAGTTAGTTCATCATCAGTTACCTCAAACTCCTGAAGCTTAACCGAATCTCCTTTTGCTGATTTAATTTTCACAAAGCGTGCTGCCTCCAATGTCTCATCATTATTGATCCAGTCATTGTAGGTCTCCGTCATTCGCTCCTTCTCCACCTCAGCCCACACCATCACTGTCGCATATGTTTTGAGCTCATCGTCCGTAAAGCTGGATTCTTCCTGTGCATTTGCTGTGCTTAGACCAGTCATGATGCACATCATCAGTAGTACTTTCTTCATCGTTATTTTCTTGGGTTATTTTTTCAAAAGCCACAAGTATATAAAATCGATTTTTATGATTCCAAGTGGTCAAAAGATCATTTTGAAATGAATGAAAAAGCCAATGATAAGTCGGCTCATTTGGAGAAAGCTAAAGAAAATTTCTACTCGGTTAACTGATCATCAAGCCACCTGCATTAGCACTCGAGCCCAATCCGCCTGGCTCTTGATTTGTAGCTTTATTCTTATGTTCTTACGGTAGCCATCATAGGTATGAACACTCATGGCCATCTTGTCGGATATTTCACTTCGAGTGTACCCCTTTCTCAGCCATCTGATGAGCTGAATTTCACGGTTGGTCAGGTTGTCCTCAATAGTAGATTTGGATAGTGGCATAAAAACTAAGTGGTTGATTTATACCCCTAATTAAGTAGCTCTATTTCGGTATTTCGCAATTTTTGTCGTGAATGACACAAAGGCCAACGCGAAATGCATAATCACTTTGCCAGCCGTTCCTCCAGTTCTGGCTTGTATGTCCTGGATAGCTTCAATTCCTCTCCATTCTTGAGAAGCAGGTAGCTTCCATAGATCGTCTTCACATATTCCAGATTGACGATAGTGGACCGGTGTATCTGTACGAACTGTGCCGGCAAAATTTCCAGGATAGCACTTAGTTTATTTCTGTCTACCTCCGGTCGATCCTTGTCATTCAAATAAAACTCCAGGTAATGATCATCTGCTTGTATATAGCGGATACGACCCGGATCCACCACGGCTTTACTCTTTAGTATTACAAACTGTTGCTCCTCTTCCTGTGATTTTTCCTCCAGCTTCTTTACCAGTTCGTTGAGTTTTTGGTTTGATTTAAAAAGCTCATTCTTCTCTTTGATGATCTCCAGAATTAAAAATATCATAGCATATGAAAGCACACCCACCTCGATGAAAAATCCGGCAAACAACGGATCTCCAGGTACTAGAGAAGAAGTAATGGCTCCATATTCGATTAGTATTTGGCTTACTACTCCCAAAAAGAAAACAGAGTATGCAACCAAAAATATTTTTGACCTGAATGCATCGATTTTAAGATGGTTGATCGCACTGCTGTAGGCAAAAACGATCGTAAGGATCAGGACTACATACCTTATCGAAATCAAAACTGGACCGGCAGTAATAATGAATCCAGGAAAGAGTACCCAAGCTAAAGAGCTTAAAATAAATAGGAAAAGAATTACATCCATAACCCGATTAAAAACTGGCATGTGTTTCTCCGAATTGAAGTACCTCTGAATGTACATGATGAGGAAAAACATCGCCAGCTGAGTGGTGAACGGAAAGAAATGGGTATTGAACTCAGGATGGTTAAATGTGATGTACTGATACCCATAGCCCAGTTTTGCGAAGCATCTCAAACCAAACGTGAGCACATAAAGAGCATACCATATAAAAATGTACATCTTCATGCGGATGCCTACGATGAGGGACATGAGAGCTACCAAACCTATAAATCCGAAGCAAAATCCATAGAAAATTGTTTCTTGATTGTACATCTTCCAAAATGCTGATTCCCTATAAAGGGTCAGTGGGAAGCGAGAAGCAGAAAGCCTCTTGTCCACATTTAGCAGATAGGTCGTTTGCTGACCTTTCGGGATGGTGAGAGGAAAAGCGAAATTTCTGTAGCTCACCGGACGCTGATCAAAAACAAACCGATCTCCGGTCTCATATAATTTCAACACTGTATCTTCTTGTATCTCAAAAAGCTGTAGGTAATCCAATTGAGGATAATCTATCTCTAAATAGAAGCTTGTCTCCTGAGATTGATTGATGATTGGGATTTGAATCCAATAAGCTGAATTACTTATACCAGGATTTGTTCGGTCTTTGACGATTTTAAGCGAATTATTTGTAATTGCTTTCCAGGCTGCTTGTCCACTCAAGGTATCAGGAGTGGTAAATACGGAACAATTTGAATTGAGCTGATAGATTGGCTCATTTTCATTCAAAGTGACCTGACCACTAGAATGAAAGACTAAAAAAAGAAATAAGACTGCTAGTTGAAATCTTATTAAAAACACCTTCGTCTCACTCATCATACTTCACATCCAAAATACTCAATGTGTTTATATTTTAATTGAATTAAACCGACTTTCTGAAGTACGGAAACATCCCTGCCAAAAGGCATTTTACCCAGCACTCTTGAGATGAATGTGAACGGTTGTGCCTTTCCCAGGTAGGCTGCTTATAGAGATCTCTCCCTCCATCCCTTCAATCTGGTTTCGTGATATGAACATACCCAAACCATCACCCTGAGATTTTTTCTGATGGAAACGAGCACCCAGACTAAACAGCTTATCACCAAATCGCTGCAAATCGATCCCAATTCCATGATCCTCGATTTGGATTTCCACTTCATCAACTTGCTTTTCAGCACTAATTCTGACCACTTTAGACTCATCTGTAATACCATAATGAAGCGCATTTGAAATCAAATTATTCAGCGCGCTTTGCAAATAGGTAGGTGCACCAAATACATTAAGATCATCCGAAACATTCACTACAACTTGAGCTTGCTTTTCTTGTATTAGTTCATCATTCGCACTTAAAATGTTTTCAATCGTGTTTTTTACGTTGCACGGAACCCGATCCAAACTCTCCCGATCATTTTCAAAATTCAACAAATCATTTATGTGACGAATGGTTAGGTTTAGCCGATCTGAAGAAGTCCGAAGCATTTTAATAAACTCATTATTACTAGGATCCGATTCCAACGCAGAGATAAGCCCCATAATGTTTGAAACGGAGGATCGGGTATTATGAGAGGTGATGAATGAAAATTCCTTCAACCGCTTATTTTGACTTTCCGTAATTGAAATCAATCGCATTTTTTCGTTCATTCGATTTCTCAATCGACTTGTCTGCCATTTTATGAGGGAATAAATCATTAAAGAGCCCACCAAAATGAAAAGTAAAATGGCCCACCAGGTGTTCCACCATGGAGGTTTCACCTGAAAACTCAGACTGGCGATATTATCTCCCCAATGATTAGGATTGTCAGACTGACGAACATAAAAAGTGTAATCACCGGGCTTCAAGTTTGTGAATGTTATGTGATTGTCATTCGTTATTGGGGACCATTCGGACTCCTGCCCCTCCAGCCAAAACTGATACAGATTTGAAGTAGGGTTTCTCAGATTGATAGAGATAAACTCGAAGGTGAGGTTGTTGTAGTTATAAGGAAAAACAAGACCTTCAGGCACCTTCCCTGTCGCCTCAGTTTGCTTGCTGAATCGATATAGATCCATCGGTGCATAATTCACTTTAACATCCGAGATAATCGGCTTAATTATTTGTGATTCAAAAATCTCATCCGGTGTACTCAAAAAGGTGACTCCATTTCTATTCCCAATCCAGATATTGTGATCGACATCTCTGTAAATGGAATTGTGGATAAATTCAGTCACCATTAGTCCATCCTTTTTTTGAATGGTAGAGACCGCTTCTGTAAACTCATCCACCCTACTAAGCCCTGTTCGATGGGTAGCCCAAACATGATTGTTCTTGTCACTTATGATTGAATTACAATAGTTGTTTAATAATCCCTCCTCCGTAGAAACTCGCACAAACTCATCACCTGTATATTCATAAATCCCATTTCCATGTGTTCCAATCCAGATATTTCCGTATTCATCTTCCGAAATGTCATTGACATCATGAGCTGGGAATAGACCTTCTTTGGTCATATAGACAATAGAACTATCGGGTTTCATAATGGCCAATCCCGCACCATGTGCCGCAAACCATGTATTTCCTTTTTTATCAAAATGAATATGATAGATTTCATTGTGGTAAAATCCTGTTCGGGTAGAAAAATGATTAATGACATTATGCTGTGAGTCAAGCACATACACCCCCTTCTGATGTAATGACAACCATAAGTTATCCTCAGAATCCTTCAAAATTTGTCTGACCTTAAAGGAGCCTTTACCATGATCGAAATTGATTTTCTTAAAATTCCTCAGCGTGGCGTCCGAAACGTAAAGCCCTTTATCATCTGCCGCGAAATAGATTTGATCTTTCTTATCTACAAAAACTGCTGAAATGTTATTGCCTAAGGTTGCTCGGTGCTCTATCAGCTCAAAATTCACACTATCCAACTGCCCGGTATAAAAACCTTTAATCAGTCCCACATCGGTTCCGAAGAAAAATTCATGCCTTGAGTTTCCAGAAATGGAGTTTACTGATCGTGCCCTGAACGATTCAAAATTGTAAAAGAGGAGACCTTTTTTTCTAACCTGAATCAGCCCATCTCCGATCGTTCCTATCCATAAACTCTCATCAGCATCTCTGTATAGTGTTGAAATTTGATCTCCCGGAAACCCACCCTTTCGATTGAAGTAGGTAAACTGTCGAGACTTTGAGTTATTGCGATTAAAGTCTATTTTGACCAGCCCGCTATACTTTGTGCCAATCCAAAGATCAAAATTGGCAGTCTCCTTTATTGATGTGATTGAGGCTGTCTCGAGGTAGTCGGTCTTATATGTTTCTCCACCTCTACCATCACCATTCAGCTCCAAGTGATAGACCCCATAATCAGTCCCAACCCAAAAAGCATTATCAACTTCCTTGCTCTTTTCAAGGGTTTGAACTGACATATACTCCAGACCAGAAATACGACCGGTAAACTGAATTGTACCTTGGCGATATTCAAATACTAACAATCCCTCGTTTGTACCGATCAACAAGAAATCCTGAAATTCATAAATGAAGTTGGCTTTTTGATTTTTAAGCTCGGCAAACTGTGCATATCTTACAGAATCCTTTGAAATAAGAAGAAGCCCATTGTTTTGAGTAAGTGCAACTAGCTGATCATTACTTCTCACAATACCCACAATTGAATTCTGTTCATTTTCCGGTTTATACAGGACTTGAAAACCTACACCATTGAATCGCTTGATCTGTCCATTGAAGTAGCCAAAATAGATTTCTCCTTGATCGCTGTAGGCGGCCGTTGTGAAGTTTTTCTTTGTAGAATCATTTCCATCCATCAACTCGAAATCCAATCCATTAAATCGAGTAAGGCCATAGTCAGTACCCACCCATTTGTATCCCTGAGGCCCCTGAATGGTGGTATACACGTATGTCCCGTTTAGTCCAGTTTCAGGATTGAAATGGCGAATGTCATACTGGTGGAGAGATGCCGATAGCGCCAGACATGAAAATATACCGATGAAAGAAGCTTTGATTCTAGTTATCATCTTTCTGGTAATATTTCAGGTTAACAACATATTTATATCTAGGTGGGCCCCCGATCGGAATTCCGTAAAATCGAATGGCTTCTTCATATTGATTCCGAAGAAAGAAAACCATATTATTGTTCGGCTTTCCTTGTTTGATGATCTGAATTTCAATGGTTGAATTTTGCTCTTCCGGTGTGATCTCATGAACTGAACTTGCCCACTTGAGATCTCCCGACTTTTTGATTTTATGGCGATTTTTCACCACGGAATAGAGTACCAATTCCCCGTCATAATCAAAATCAAAATTGTGCTGTGTGATGGATATTACATTCTTGTCTACAAATGGATAGATGTGACTAATCTCTCCACTTGCTACGGGTAGTCGGAACGAATATTCATAGGTAAATGCGTTTGAGCCCTCTACCTCTTCATTCACATCAGGATCGGCACTTAAAAAGTATTGGTAAAGATTTCCATCATCTCCCTTCACTCCTTCCATGATCACTTTGAAAATTCGACCATTTGGTAAAGTAGGATCTGACTCTCCTTCAATCGGGTTGAACGGGCCGAAAGTAAACCACTTTCCATCAAACTCAGGATTGTCCTTAAATACTTTTGATGCGAGAAGATTGCCACTTTTATACTCTCCCACAGGATCAACTTTCTTGGCATCTTTATTTGAATGAGCACCTTGACCTCCGTAGATCGATATCCTATGTGCTGAGTTCCATTCTCCTTTAATTTCATCAATCTCTCCGCCTACATCAGGATCAAAAACTCTCAAATAGATTGGCTCTGTAAATTCATCGGGGATCAGGAAAAAGAAAACCTGAACGTGATCATCATCTCCCCAGGAAGCAGGTGCCTCGTTACCAAAAGTGACCAGGTAATCTATATTCTCAATCTCATTGGGTATCCGCTGACCAGACGCAAAGCTTCCCACCAAAATCAAAAGAGTAAACAATATCGTTTTTACTTTATTCATCAAGGGATGCTCTCCAAAAATTTAAAATCTGCTCTCCTATCCAAAGCTTTATCCACATAGTCGCAATCTCCGGAGATGCAGGTGTTAATTAAAGTTCTTGCACTGTTTGGGTTGAAAATGACAATTCTATTTTCTTCAATTCCACTTTCCATTAGAAAGGATTTGATCAGATCAGCTCTTTTCATTGATAGTGACAGGCTCTTGTTGTATGAGCCTCCCGAACTCGTATACACGCCTATGCCGATTTTAAGCATCGGCAGATTCAGCAAAAGCTCGGCATTGTCCTTCAGGGTCTTCTTATTTTTCCTGCTTAGCTCATCTTGATCCAGCTCAAAGAATATAGGATCCATTTTAGATGGCACAGATTCCGCAAGCTGAATTGTTCTTTCACTGATTTTATTTTGGATGCTTTTAATGTCCTCCTCCGCAGACACATCGATTTGTCCCGAGTCGAAAATCAGGTTACCACGAAATGTAATTACACGAAGAAATTGGCTATCTAAGAGCTCTGCCAAACTTGTAGCCTCAGTGTATTGATCGGAATCTGATTTTAATAATCGATACTTTGGTTTGTCTTCCAAAAATCGGGAATCACTCGCTATACCATTCATGGTAGAAACCAGCAACCCTGCGGTTGGGTCTGATAGTTTCACTTCAATACTATCGGTTGCGCACAGCACTAAACTATCAATAGCTGAAGTCAATTTTATGAGTAATGTACGCTGATAGTTTCCGGTTTGGGCATAGGTGTGTGCAGGCCTAGGCTCACATGAGAATATGCCGTCTCCAAAATCCCAATAGATTTCCTTCACCTGATAGGCAGAGTCGGGGTAATCCAATTCGTATGAAGTCGTCTCCTCAATTTCAGTACGTACATCCTCCAACTGATCTAACGTTAGTTCAAACGAACCTTTGATGATAATGTCGATAACCGCTTCTTCACGAATGATCACTTTAGTTATCGGATCTTTGAGATTCAGCTTAGCCTGATAGGCACCCGGATTTCTATAGCAGTGATCAATATTTAACCCTTCCAGCACAGTTCCATCCCCCATATCCCAAATGAAGGTGAACTCCTTTCCTTCAAAATCATATGAGTCGGTAATGTCCAGATTCACGCAGTTATTGGAAGCGATACGACTGACACAGGGATCATTAAATTTGGTGAACGCCATCTCAGCTTCATTGCAGCTCACCGCATTTTCCTGACCAACTCCAAAAGAAATCGCTCCAAGTAAAATCAAAAACTGAAAGCAAACTCTTCTCATTCTCCTTTATAAATTTTTCGCATTACAAGTTCAAATTCAGCACGTCTATTAACGGCATGATACAATTCTTCACATTCCGTATCGTCATCGCAATCATTTAAAAGCCCCTGCTCACCATAGCTATCCAGAATCAATCGACTACCTGGAATATCATTCTCCAAAAAATACCTGGCTATCATCTGCGATCTGCGGAAAGCAAGCTCGTCATTGGCTGCAAGACTACCACGGCTATCCGTATATGAATTGATTGCAAAGGCAATTTTCTGATCGACAGTCATAATCTTCACAACCTTGCTCAATTCCTTTTTTGCCTCTTCCGAAAGCTCAGCAGATGCCAGATCAAAGTAGATGTTCTTTACCATGTAAACTTCCTCCATTTGGAGTCCCTGTGCAGCCACTGAAGCTCGTGCTCTTTCTTCCAATGTCAATTCGGGATTGGGGGGATCGTGAGAAAGCAAGATGCTCTCATCGGCATTTACAATGAAGCTACTATTTCCTATCTCCCGATATTCGTATACACGACCATTTACCTGAATCATGGCCTTCTTTCTATTGTAGAGCTGCTCCAGCTTTTCTCTGGTGGTCATTTCTCTCTCCGCAACTTCTACCTTCTTTTCTAAAAGTACAGTTGTTGCATGAGATTTACCCGCAAACAAATCATCGGTCAAAATTGTGGTGGCATTGGATACATATCCTTCTTTTTTTAATTCAATAAGTAGCTCCTCACCAGGTTTTGCCAAAAAGTCAACCATTCCGGTAGAGTCTGTATATCTGGTGTCTAAAAGGGATTCACCTGAAATAAATTGTGCGATAGCATTTTCAATCGGTTTCTGACTTTCAGCATCCAGCACCAAGCATCTAATCTTTGACCACTTTATTCTAAACCTGAACAGATCATCATCCATCCCTCCGTTTTTCCTATTGGAGGTGAAGTAGCCTGACCTACCAAGCGGATCTGAGATAAATCCAAAATCAGCATAAGGTGAATTAAAGGGATAACCCAGGTTTTTAACTTCATCGTGAGTTGTGGGATTTAGCGGTGTTCGAAACAAATCCAGATCGCCAAGACCGCCATGTCCATCAGAAGCAAAGACCAACTGATCATCAACCAGAAAAGGAAACATATCATCACCTGATGAATTAATATAGGAACCAAGATTTTTTGCCACGCTCCATTCTCCATCTACTTTCTTTGAGATATAAAGATCAGCTCCCCCGTATCCACCTGGCATATTTGAGGTGAATATCAGAACAGAGCCATCTTGCGAAATTGCTGGCTGACCAACGGAATAATATTTACTATTAAACGGCAATGGTTCCATGTTGACCCACCTGTCACGCGCCTCATCATATTCAGCATAATGCAATTCAAGGTGACTTTCATCCTTCTTTTTTTTGGGAACTCCAGCTCTCGTGAAAATGATTTTGTTTGTGTCAAAGAAGACCAATGGTCCCTCATGATAGTTAGAGTTTAATCCGCTGTGAAACTCAATGGGGTCAGTCATCCGCCCACTTTCTAACTCTTCGGTATAGAAGATCGAAATGTATTCTTCATCACTCCAATTCATCACGTTTGTGACATCATTTGAATGATGATCTGACAAGAATATGATCCCTCTCTTATAATAAAAAGGACTAAACTCTGCATATTTTGTATTGATGCTCAATGGATGAAAATCCACGATTGTAGAATCTTCGAAGTGTGAATGGATTTCATTGATGGCATCTAGTTTTTTGGTGATCAAAATATCCTCCCCTTTCAACGCCTTGTATCGGTGAAGCCATTCTTTCGCTTCATCATACTTCTGATTAGCGATCAATACCTGAACAAAACCCAGGATGTCTTCCTCGACGGTGTGGTCTTCCTTCATACCAGTCTGGAACCATTTTTCAGATGTTTTATACTGATCGATATGATAATAGCTTTGACCCGTCGCAATGGCGATACTCAATTCCGAGGTGTCTTTCTCAAATGCCTTTTCATACAATAGCGCGGCTTCCTCATAGTGGCCTGTCTCATACAGACGATCGGCCCTCTCTTTGATCGGGTCAAGGTTTTTCAAAAGCTTAATATGCTGCCCCTGAACATCAAGAATGAGTAGAATAAAAAACGTGATATGATAGACCAACTTCATCTAAATCTTCTTGGGTGATTGACTTTTGGATGTTGCTTTTTTATTCTGTAGTTAATTACCAACTCATGTGATCCTGTGCTAACCTGACTAAGCTCGGACGTGATCAACCCATAGGAATATCCGAACCTGAGATTATCGGTGAATTGAATTTCAAGAATGAAATCAATTGAGTTACTCCATCGGTAAGTGATGCCTGTCCAGATGATATCCTTTAAAAGAAAACTATTGGTAATATCTATATCCGGAGCTGCTCCATCCAGATACCGAACCATAAAGCTGGGTTTATATTTAATGTCATGATTTAGCATGAATATTCCTCCGCCTGTCAGATAATAATGCCTCACCTGACGACTTAAATCCTGCTCATTCTGGTTCAACCGATTATTAACGATAAATGGCACGGATAATCCAGCATAGAATTTTTTATCGCTGTAGTATATCCCGGTTCCAAAATTTGGAAAGGTCGAATTGTAATCACTATTCAGGGCAGGATCATCCGGGTCAATCAAGTCCTCTCGTGAAAGTTCAACATGAAAGTTTGAAAATCCACCTTGTAATCCCATAGACAAGTGTTGCTGCCCTCTGTCAAAAGATATTCGATAGGTGTATACACCAAATACATTATTGAATGAAATGGCTCCAAACTCATCCTTTACAAAAATTAACCCAGCTGAGGACTCCTTATTTCTTGTGATTGGGCCATGGGCGGAAAAGGTATGTGTGGTTGGAGCACCTGGAATCCCACTCCACTGGCTCCTGGTCATCATGGTAAAACTCCATGATTCGTGAATTCCCGCATAGGCGGGATTGACCACCAAACCATTGAACATGTATTGGGAAATCACATATTGTTGTTGCGCCATTGACTGAACAATGATCAAGAGGAAGATGATAAATAGAAACTTTCGAACCATCATCTGCTAATTAGGATATTTCCTGCCAGTGGTCTGGACCCATCCTTAAAATCTATTATGAAATAATAGGTTGAATAGGCCGCCTCATTGCCTGCCCCCAAACTCTTGTTCATTTCTCCGCCCCAAACTTTACTCCCATTATCATACCCATCTATTTCATAGATTTTGGTTCCCCATCGATTAAAAATCATCACTCTATTATTAGGGTATTTCTCAATACCCTGAATAATCCACACATCATTTTTTCCATCTCCATTAGGCGAGATAGCAACGGCCACTTTTATATCGCATAAATCATCGCTATCCACATAATTCAAAATTTCATCGTAATCGCAATCATTAACACCTTCTTCCAGATCAGATCTTCCATCATTGTCACTATCTAAATCCACGAAATCCGGTATGCCATCGCCATCCGTATCTACGGGATTTCTAGGATCACTGCCTGCTTCGATTGCGTCTAAAATGCCATCATTATCAGAGTCTTCGTCCAGGTATTCTAGTGTTCCATCATCATCCACATCTTTAAATTGAAGTTCGTAGGAATCCGGTATTCCATCAGAATCAAGGTCACCATCCTCGATGGTCAATGTAAATGTTGACTGTGAACACTCCGAAGGATCCCCATCATCACAAACCACATAATCCAATGCAAAAACTCCAATCTCCGATCTTCCTTCATATGAATAATCACCATTTGCACTAAACGTTAGTCCCTCTGGCAATGGGTCTATGTCAGTCAGTTCAAGGTTGTCATTTTCAATATCAGAATCATTTATCAGGAGGTTTCCTTCTCCATGGCTTCCAAACGCAATTATCAAAACATCTGCTTCCAGATCCGGCTTATCATTCACCGGCAGCACATCTACGGAGTAATCATAGAAATTGGACTCATTTATGCCATCACTGACCTTGACCTTGACCTGAAGTGATCCGTAAAAATTTTCACTAGGAATTATGTTTACCCCATCAACCTGATAGTTCGCTCCATTTTCAAGAATCAAAGTATGGCTCTCCGGATAAGTGTCGTCTGGATCGTTTACAAGGAGGTCACTAAGCGCAATACTGAACGGTGTATCTTCATTGGTAGAATGAGCTGCAACCTGTCCTACGATGGCGGGAGGAGTATTCTCGTCATCTTCGTTTGCCAGCGAAATATCAGGAATATCTAATCCATTGTAATTAATATCTGTGGATGTTGCAGGAGCAATGATTATCGAATAGTTCACATCGCCATCGTCTACGGCATCATCAACTCCTGTCACTGTCACGATCTGTTCATCGCTCCAGTTTGCATTAGTGAATGTTATGCTTGATGGACTCACCGTTCCCTCAGCAACATCACTGGAACTTAAACCGAACTCCACGTCATCAGTGGGTTCTGAATTAAGTACAATCGTAAAAGTAGCCGTTGTACCCTCCTCCCTAGTATTACCACTTATCGCGCTGGCAATTGCACCAAAAGTATCATCGTCTTCATTAGTCACAGATATCATTTGATCAGGTAAGGGATCAAAATAATCATCGCTGGAAGCATCATCAATGGAGATAATAACATTAAAAGAAATATCCCCATCATCAACATTATCATCCACTCCGGTAACGGTAACCAACTGAGTCATGTCCCAGTTGCCATTTGTAAATGTTATCGATGGACTATCAACAGATCCTTCATTCAGATTGTTACTTGAAACATTCAAACTGACACTGCCAATCGGCTGGACATCCAGCACAATTGTGAATGTGGCTGAACCGCCAGCTTCTGTTGTGTTCCCCGATATAGGTGACAGTGTAAAGCCGGCAGCATCATCATCCGTCACCGTCACCGATACCGTCTGATCGCCTAAGCCCGTAAAGTCTGACAAGACATCGAAATGTGGCAATTTCACCCGACAGGCATCGCCGGCGCTGGTGTGTTGGTGACCGAGGGTTGCCGCGGTGAAGGCGATTATCTCATCAACAAAAATGGCGAGCGCTTTATGGAGCGTTATGCGCCTAACGCCAAAGATTTGGCCGGACGTGACGTCGTGGCCCGCTCCATGGTCATGGAAATC
>NZ_CAXPLV010000002.1:0-275761 GCF_964218185.1 Ekhidna sp. | reverse complement strand
TTGTTAGAAGTGTTCTGGAAAACACACGATCCTACTACGCTGAATCGGCAGGGAAATGATGTTGGAACACAGTATAGGTCAGTAATCTTCTATCACAACGATACTCAGAAAGCCTTAGCAGAAGCTTATAAACAAAAGCTAGGCGAGTCAGCAATTTGGCCTGATCCGATTATAACTGAGATCAGTCCACTGACCAGCTACTATCCGGCAGAGGAAAACCACGATGACTATTACAACCAAAATGGGAATCAACCTTATTGTGCGCTGGTAGTGGCACCTAAGGTTGAAAAATTCAAAAAGGTATTTGCTGAAAAGCTGAGCTAGTTGTAATGTTTACTCAGATGATGAACGTGGATTCTTATTTTATCCACTCTGGCAGTCACATGCTTTACGTACTTAAATAGTTCAGTTTCAAGTAGGTATACCTGTCCGGAGTACGAGTTAATGCCAACATCGTTTGCGGTTTCCTCGGCATGTCTTTCAATGTCTCGCATCGCCTTGCATTCTTCATTCATGAAGTGTACAAAGCTTTTAGTATCATATTCCTCTTCAAATTTCTTGATGTCCTTGAGTGTTTTCTTCACCTCTTTATCATCGCTGGTGCGGGAAAGTTTTACTAAAACGCCGTATAATACCGTGTCATAGTGGTGAATCTCTTCTAAAAGATCCAGAATCTTCTTTCTATATTCCTCATCAGAGCAAAGCTGCTGTAGCCCGGCATAGGTTGAAAGCTTGTCTGCCTCTAAGTCCCAATCATACGTTATTTCATCAATTTTCTCATCCAAACGCTCATTTTGTTGCGCGTAGATCGAAGTTGTTATAAATACTAGTATGCCTAAAAGAATGGTTTTCATAATTTTATGCTATAAGGATAACTGGTCAATCAAATTTCGATCCAAATATGGATCACTTTGGGCTAAGGTACGTATTAGGTGCTATTTCAGTCCTACGTATAAAACCTGATTTTAGCCTTAGTCTTTTTACAACATATATAATAAATACGATGATTCGAACAATATATTTTTTATTTGCCTTATTCGCATGTTCAGCGGTAGAGCAGGAGCCTATTGAAGTGATTTCAGCTAATAAACTTATTGAATTACAGAAAGAAGGTACTGTAGTGGTGGATATTCGAACACAGGAAGAGTATGACGAGGGGCATATTCCGGGAGTTTTACATATTGATTTCCTTGCGGATGGTTTTCTTGATCGTATGAAATCTCAGGACATGGACGCACCCATTGTCATTCATTGTGCAAGTGGTGGGAGGAGTGGTAAAGCATCAAAAATGCTCTCCGAAGCAGGTTTCAAAAAGATTTATGATTATTCCGGTGGATTCTCTGATTGGAAATCAAACGGTTTGGACATTGAGTAGTTGTACATCAGGAAAGCGGTCGTTTAGTAGCCTTGAATTGGCTGAAGAAGCGCTGATTCAACATCATGTACGCAACGATTATAAACACGGAGAGGGGCCAATCAACGTTTATCAGTGTGAATACTGTAATGAGTGGCACTTTACGTCGAAAGGGTCAAAACATGATCTATTCGATGATTCAGAAGTTCAGAAGCGGATTGAAACGGAGCGGAGGGCCTTTCAGTGGGAGCAAAAACTTAGATAAAAAAAGAGCCGCTCCGTAAACGAAGCGGCTCGGATTCAACATTTTTATTATGAGAAGATTAATAATTAGCGATGAATCCTGATACAAATAGAACGAATTTTATTGAAATAGTTATATTATTTTACATTAACGGTTATTAAATTTTTTTAACATGACTCAAGAACAAGTAATTCAACGATTAAAAGATGGAAATGCGCGCTTCGCTGAAAATAAGCTAAAAGGAGAGCTTCAGGACGATTCCAGACGGTCGGAGCTGGTAAGCGGTCAGGCTCCATGGGCAGTGGTGCTTAGCTGTGCAGATAGCCGTGTGGTACCAGAGCTAGCCTTTGATACAGGTCTGGGCGAGCTATTTGTGCTTCGTGTGGCTGGAAATATTGCGAATACAGATACAATAGCCAGTATAGAGTACGCCATAGCGCACTTGGGAACAGAGGTGATAGTCGTAATGGGTCATGAAAGCTGCGGCGCTGTTGGTGCGGCGCTTGCTGGTGGTGACAATGGCTATAATCTAAATCACCTTTTGGCTCAAATAGAGCCTGCAAAAGCTCAGGCAGGAAGTTCTGATGTAAATGTGGTCGTGAAAAAGAATGCTGAGCTTTCTGCTAAAGATTTGTATGATCGATCTGCAATCCTGAAGGGAGCGGTAGATAAGGGTAAGCTCAAAATTGTGTCTGCTTTCTACAATTTGGGCAGTGGCAAGGTAGATTTTGCTTAAGAGATATGATCTAAATATTTAAAAGTCCGCGTTAGCGGACTTTTTTATTTCCTATCATTCAGTTCAACAAGTAGATAGTTGATCCGTTGCATATCGTTCAGTAGTTCATTGATATGCGTACTTTCCATGTCAAGTTTGCCTCGCTCCTTAAAGCTGGCTGTCAGTTCTTTTTCCACCACCATGAATGAATCGATAGCTTTGGAAAGCTGCTTAACCAGACTTTTGGTGTGGTACAGTCGCTGATAGAATTGTGTCAGCATTCTATTGTGTTTAGTATAATACTCCAGGGGTGGGGTTTTATGATTGATGCTTGACAGCAAAGCTTCAAAGTGAACTATTGATTGCTTGTCTACCTCATCCAGCCGCGGAAGATACGATTCGTTGATATACGCTTTCAACTTCAAAAGAGACTCCATCAAATAAGATTCTGATGAAAGGATGTGTGATTGTATCTTACCTTTCTTAGCTGGATTTAACCCATTTATTTGGTTAGGTAGTATTCCGCTCACTACGCCTCCAAGTCCAAAAATTCCTCCGATGGTTTCTGTGGTGCCCTTTAGCGCCCGATAGATATTAAATCCATTCGGAATGAGTGAGTAGTAGTTTTGAATATAGGTATCCAGGTATTTTGTATGGATCAGAATGCTGTCAGGCACAATCATAGACTCCTCGTACTCATTGATTGAATGGATAATAGTAGCCACCCTCAAAGAGTCAGAGGAATGAAGTGAGCTTTCCAGGTTCTTAGCTTCGAGATTAAGATCGGCGACTGTAACGTTCAATGCTCGGTAATAACGCGGATAGTTAGCAACAGCCTCAAAATAATTATGAGAAACCTTTAACTGACTTTTGCTCAACGGAGCACACGAGGAAAGCACAAAAAGAAACGCTGCGATTAGCTTTTGACCGAATTTCATGCCTAAATCTCTATACTATTTGTTTAATAGCCCGATAATAGCCTAAAAACTTTTAGAGCGAATGGCGATGTTTTACCTTTGTGGCTCACTTAAACCAAAGTAGCAAGAAGTTATCTTCTTTTTTAAAGACCAAAAGACCACAAAGCAGTTATTTCCACATCTCCTAAAAGAAAGGAGTGGTCTGTGATCTTTGATATAGCAATTTTTGCTATTTATGTTGTTTTGGTTTTTCTCGTAGGACTTCACTTCTATCGAAAAAACAAAACCAGTGATGATTATTATGTGGCTGGAAGGAATGTGTCCAGCTGGCATATAGGTTTGTCCGTGGTTGCTACGGATGTTGGTGGAGGATTCTCCATCGGCCTTGGAGGTCTTGGATTTACGATGGGGCTTTCGGGCTCATGGTTATTATTTACGGGGCTGATAGGGGCTTGGATGGCAGCCGTTTTGCTTATCCCTCGCGTATATCAACTTCCCGGTATCAAAAAACTCACCACTTTACCACAGATTTTTGAGTTCTTTTATGGCAAGCATGTGGCAATTCTTGCTGGAGTAATCACCACCATTGGCTATTTAGGATTTACCAGCTCTCAGATTATAGCAGGAGCCAAACTTGCATCAGGAACATTTGTTGACTTCTCGTTTACCCATGCAGTTTTAGTGATGGGCATAGTAGCTGTTGGCTACACCATTCTTGGTGGGCTGAAAGCGGTGATCTATACAGACACCTTTCAATGGATCATCCTGATGGCAGGATTGCTTTTTGCTGGTATTCCTTTTGCATTTGAAGCCATAGGAGGCTGGGAGGCTATTTATGCTATTGTGGATAAAGATTACCTCACGTTGACCAACCTTAGCTGGAGGGATCTGGTGAACTGGTCCATTACCATCATCCCAATCTGGTTTGTGGGTATGACGCTCTATCAGCGAATATTCGCAAGTCGAGGTGAAAAGCAAGCAAAGAAGGCCTGGTTTATTGCTGGTTTGTTTGAATGGCCTTTGATGGCCTTTCTTGGAGTGATACTAGGGCTTTTTGGTAGGGTGGCTTACGAGCAGGGTATGTTTGAAGCAGTAGGTTTTGCAGCGACAACCAACATGGATCCTGAGCTCGGATTGCCTGTGTTACTGCGAACAGTACTCCCACATGGGCTGATGGGACTGGTGCTTGCTGCTTACTTTTCAGCGGTAATGTCCACAGCTGATAGCTGCCTGATGGCCTGCTCCGGCTCATTCTTAACTGACATTATGCGTTTTAAAGACGCAGGTGAGGGTGAGATGGAAAAGCGATCGCTTAGAGCATCTCAGATTGCCACGCTGGTACTTGGAGTCATTGCACTTATCATCGCACTTTCACTGGAAAATGTACTGGAGGCCATGCTTTTCTCATATGCTTTCATGGTTTCTGGCTTGTTCGTCCCGATACTGGGAGCGTTTTATTGGAAGAAATCCACAAAAATGGGTGCATTTTTAGCCATGATTTTGGGTGGTGTAGTCACAACTACGCTCACCCTTTTTAAAATTCAGTGGTTTGGATTAGATCCTAACCTCTATGGAATAATTGTGGCTGCAGTTGTGTTTATAAGCATTGGATTAATTAAAAATCATAAGAAATGAATTTAACCTTTAAGAAATATTCTCCTGCGCAGACGGTAGGACTTTACGAAAAAGAAGAGATTGTTAGTTTCCTTCACCGATTTTTGGATGAATTTGGTGATCCTAAGGAGGACATCAGAAAGTGCATCGAGTATGCACTGAATGCCGGCAAGCATCCAGGGGGACTGATACTTTCTGCCTGGGATGGTGACACGATTGTAGGTGCTACCATCATCAATAAAACAGGAATGGCCGGGTATATCCCGGAAAACATCCTTGTCTACATCGCTACCCACTCTGAGTATCGTGGAAAAGGAATAGGTGGGCAATTGATTGAGCGCGCATTTAAGGAAACAGAGGGCGATATTGCCCTTCATGTAGAACCTAACAATCCGGCTAAAGGACTTTATGAAAAATTAGGGTTTACCAATAAATACCTCGAAATGAGATGGAAAAGACCCCAATGAAAGAATTAATTGAATTTAGAAAGGACTTGCACAGACATCCTGAAGTCTCACAAAACGAGAAACAGACTCAGAATAGAATTATCCAGTTTTTAAAAACGCTTGACATTTCAGGCGAGCCAATAGGAGGAACAGGGGTGATGGTAAAGTTTGATTCTGGCAAAAATGGTAAGACGGTCATGCTTCGTTCAGATCATGATGCACTTCCTATTCAGGAGATCAATGACTTTGAGCATAAATCAATCTATGAAGGAGTGTCACATAAATGTGGCCATGATGGACACACAGCCATCATGTGTGGGGTTGCGCATTACTTTAAGCACAATCCCCTGAAACAAGGAAGGCTAATTTTGATCTTTCAGCCCGCAGAGGAAAATGGTGAAGGAGCCAAGGCTGTTTTAGCTGACGGCCGATTTGATTTTGAACCAGATTATGTGTTTGCACTTCACAATTTGCCTGGATACCCACTCCATCAGGCAGTGATAAAAGAAGGGAGTTTCACTGCGGCAGCAAAAAGCATAATCGTGAAATTGGATGGAAAGACCTCACATGCTGCTGAGCCAGAGTTGGGTATAAATCCCGCTTTAGCCATTGCTGAGATCATAAACATGTTTGAACAGGAAAGTAAGCCAGAGTTGAATGATGATGGCTTTGCACTAGCCACGCCTGTTTTTCTTCATATGGGAGAGAAGTCATATGGGGTTTCAGCCGGGCATGGAGAAGTTCACTATACGTTGAGGACCTGGAGCAGTGAAGTAATGGATGCATTTTCTAAGCGAATTACGGATCAGGTTGAGAGAATTAGTCAAAAGCATGGCTTAAGAAGCACGATCAACTGGACGGAGGCTTTTGAAGCGAATAAGAATAGTCCTGAAGCGGTTAGGTTTATCAAAGAGGCTATTTCTCAAAGTAGATTTGATTTTACGGTAAGAGAAAGACCATTTAAGTGGGGAGAAGATTTTGGATTATTTACCCAAAGATATCCTGGGGCCATGTTTGGTATAGGTTCAGGGGTAGATTGCCCTGCTCTTCACAACCCGGACTATGATTTCCCTGATGAGATCATCCCTACGGCTGTAAAAATGTTTACTACCATCGTCGAAAATGCAATTAATGAATAGTACGTCGTATATTGAGTTGAGCAGGGAGGCTTACGAAAACAACCTCAAATTTTTGAGGTCATACATCAAAAAGGAAACACGTATTTCATCCGTAGTGAAGGGAAATGCCTATGGTCACGGCATAAAGGATTTTATTCCAATGGCAGAGTCATTGGGGATAGATCATTTCTCCGTTCATAGCGCCGATGAGGCCAAAGAAGTGCTGGAAGCTCGAAATAATCCTAATACAGAGATTATGATCATGGGATTCATTGCAAATGAGGATATCCTCTGGGCTATCGCTAATGACATTTCATTTTTTGTGTTTGAGTTTGACAGAGTGCGAACGGCTATAGAAATGGCCAGGTCGGTTAATAAGAAAGCTAGAGTTCATATTGAGCTGGAAACCGGTATGAACCGAACTGGCTTTGATGAGGAAGAAATCAGTCGACTTATTCCTATTCTCAATGAAAATCATGATTGGCTCGAAATACAGGGGATATGCACGCATTATGCGGGAGCTGAAAGCATTGCTAATTACATCCGGGTTGAAGATCAGAAAAATAAATTCAACCAAATGACTCAACTCTTGGTTGATAACAATATCAGGCCAAAAATGAGACATACATGCTGTTCTGCGGCATCTATCCGACTTCCGGATATGCATGAAGATATGGTGAGGATAGGTATTCTTCAGTACGGTTTTTGGCCTAGTAGAGAGATTTTCATTGAACACCTGAAAGGGAGAGCTGATAAGACTGAGCCTCTAAAGAGGTTAATAACCTGGAAGAGTACGATCATGAGTGTAAAACATGTGGAAATGGGCGAATTTGTAGGATATGGGACTACTTACCTTGCGCAGCGGGATATGAAGATCGCTATCGTGCCAATAGGTTATTCGCATGGATTCAGTCGCTCACTCAGCAACACTGGTCGTGTTTTGATTAATGGCATGCGTATTCCAGTAATTGGGATGGTGAATATGAATAACATGGCCGTAGATGTATCCGAACTTGAAGAAGTTGCTAAAGGAGATGAGGTAACTTTGATCGGGAAAAGTGGGGATGTTGAAATAAGTGTCGCCTCTTTCGGGGAACTCAGTGATCAGCTTAATTATGAATTACTAACCAGGCTACCAGCCAAAATACCACGCATAATAAACTAGCAAATGGCATTTATAGAATTGTATAAAGACAAGCTGAAAAAGAATTATCAGTTTCTGGATAACCTGTTCAAGGAGAATAACATAGAGTGGGCAGTGGTATCTAAGCTCCTTTGTGGAAATGAGAAATACCTTAAAGAAGTTATAGCTCTCGGAACCAAGGAGATATGCGACTCTAGAATTAGTAATCTGGAAGCAATCAAGAAGTTAAGTCCTGAAGTTCAGACAGTCTATATCAAACCACCTGCGAAACGAAGCATTCCAAGGCTGGTGAAATTTGCGGATGCCAGTTTCAATACAGAATACAAAACCATCAAGTGGATTTCAGATGAAGCTGTAAAGCAGAACAAGAAGCATAAGGTGATCATTATGATCGAGTTGGGTGACTTGAGAGAAGGAGTGATGGGGGATCACCTTATGGATTTTTATGAGTCGGTATTTAATCTGCCAAACATAGAAGTGACTGGAATAGGTGCGAATCTAAACTGCTTGTATGGGGTCATGCCATCAGAAGATAAGTTGATACAAATGTCTCTTTATGAGCAACTTATAGAGGCTAAATTCAACCGAAAGATTCCATGGGTTTCCGGTGGTACTTCTGTTGTGGTTCCACTTATATTCAGGAAGCAAATTCCGGAGGGGATCAATCATTTTAGGATTGGTGAGATGTTATTTTTTGGACTTGATCTATTCACTCAGAAGGTGGTGCCAGGGATGGAGGGTGATGTATTTAAGCTGTACTCTGAAATTATTGAAATCACTGAAAAACCTAAGGTTCCAACGGGCTACATGGATGTTAATCCTTCCGGGGAAGTATTCGAAATCAATGAGGAAGACTATGGTAAAACTTCCTATCGGGCAATACTAGATATTGGATTATTGGATGTTTCAGAAGACTTTCTAATTCCTGAAGACGAATCAATTGAAATTACTGGAGCCAGCTCCGATATGCTAATCGTTGATCTGGGAGATTCAAGTGAGAAGTACAAAGTTGGTGATCTTATTTCGTTCAGGCTTAAATACATGGGGGCACTGAGTATTTTCAATTCTGGCTATATCGAAAAGCGAGTGGTTTAAAATTGGAAATAGTTTCTACTTTTGTCAAAACCTATACTCGCCATGTCTGCAGAATTCCAACGTAAAAAGCTTGGTTATTTCTTTCGAATTTTAGACTTAAACAGCAACGGAAGCCTCCAAATGGACGACTTCACAGAAATGGTGGAGAAAGTTCGTGAAAAGCTCGGATATGAGCCGGGAAGTAAGGAACATAAGCGTATTACCGATAAGGCTGTGAAGCTTTTCAAAACGCTTGTAAAAGATATCAAGCCTTTTTCTTTTAATCAGGTAACAGAAGATGAGTGGGTTCAGTTTTTTCTGAAAGAGGTAATCCTGTCAAAGGATGAAGACACATTAGATGATTATAAAGAGCTGATTTTCAACTTTATGTTTGACTTCTTCGATCAGAATAGGGACGGGTTTATCTCAAAGCAGGAGTATGATGACTTTTACGATATTTTCGGGATTGACAGAGCATTCAGTGATAAGGCTTTTAGCTTGCTGGATAAGACGAAGAGCTACAAGCTTTCAAGGTACGATCTGATGACCGCAGTTGAAGAGTTCTTCGCATCCGGTGATAAGACGTTACCTGGCAACTGGATTTTTGGAAATTGGGAGTCAGAGCCGCACGTGATGGATCTCTAATTAAGGCTATCCAACAATTCATCATCTACCAAATTAGGTAGCGTTACTTTCAGTTCAGGAGTGCGCTCCATCTCACGTTTAATTGCAAAAAGTGCCTCTTCGTTTCTCGCCCAGCTTCGTCTGGCTATACCATTATTTACATCGTAGAATAGCATTGACTTTAATCTTCGATCAGCTTCTTCAGTGCCATCCAAAAGCATCCCAAATCCACCATTGATCACTTCACCCCAGCCAACACCGCCACCATTGTGGATAGAAACCCAGGTAGCGCCTCTAAAACTATCACCGATCACATTCTGAATGGCCATATCTGCCGTGTATCTGCTGCCATCATAGATGTTGCTGGTCTCACGGTATGGAGAGTCAGTGCCGCTTACATCATGGTGATCCCTGCCTAGCACAATTGGTGCCGAGATTTCACCTGTTTTTATGGCTTGATTGAATGCTTCCGCGATTTTAGCTCTTCCTTCAGCATCGGCGTATAAAATCCTTGCTTGTGACCCGACGACCAACTTATTTTTCTCAGCCTCCTCAATCCATCGGATGTTGTCTTGCATCTGTTGCTGGATTTCTTTTGGTGCCTCAGCCTTAATCTCACGCATTACTTTTAAAGCCAGCTGATCTGATTTTCTTAGGTCCTCTGCGTTTCCTGACGTACACACCCATCTGAAAGGTCCGAACCCATAATCGAAACACATAGGCCCGAGAATGTCCTGCACATAGGAAGGATACTTGAAATCAATGCCATTATCAGCCATGACTTCTCCTCCGGCACGTGATGCCTCGAGTAGAAAGGCATTGCCATAGTCAAAAAAGTATGTTCCTCGCTCTGCATGTTTGTTAATGGCAGCTGCATGTCTTCTCAAGGTTTCCTGTACATGCTTTTTGAATTGCTCAGGCTTGTTTCTGATCAGGTCATTAGCTTCTTCAAAGCTTAGTCCAACCGGGTAGTAACCTCCGGACCATGGGTTGTGAAGAGAGGTTTGATCAGATCCAAGCTCTACTAGGATCTCCTCATCGTAGAAGCGCTCCCATACATCCACTACATTACCTACATAAGCAATGGAAACAACTTCTTTTGCCTCCTTGGCTTGTCTTAGCCTCGAAACAAGCGTATCAATATCTTCGATGATTTCGTCTACCCAGCCTTGCTGATGACGTTTGTGAGCTGCATTTGGATTCACTTCTGCACAGACAGTGATACACCCTGCTATATTACCAGCTTTTGGCTGAGCACCACTCATGCCGCCCAATCCGGCCGTAAGAAAGATTTTGCCTGCCGGAGAAATTCCTGATCCAAGCTTCTTTCGAAAAGCATTCATAACCGTGATGGTTGTTCCATGCACAATCCCCTGCGGACCAATGTACATGTAGGAACCGGCAGTCATCTGACCATACTGTGTTACACCCAAAGCATTGAATTTCTCCCAGTCGTCAGGTTGTGAATAGTTCGGAATCATCATGCCATTGGTGACAACTACGCGTGGGGCGTCCTTATGAGACGGGAAAAGACCCATCGGATGACCTGAATACATATGCAATGTTTGCTCATCGGTCATAGTTGCTAAATACTGCATGGTAAGCAGATATTGAGCCCAGTTTTGGAAAACTGCTCCATTTCCTCCATAAGTGATGAGTTCTTCAGGGTGCTGTGCTACTGCAGGATCCAGGTTATTTTGAATCATCAGCATGATAGAAGCTGCCTGTTGTGATACAGCAGGATACTCTTCAATAGAGCGAGCATACATATCGTACTCTGGCATGAATCGGTACATGTAGATTCTGCCGAAATCATTTAGTTCCTGAAGGAACTCAGGAGCTAGTTCTGCATGCCACTCAGTAGGGAAGTAGCGGAGGGCATTTTTCACAGCTAGTTTTTTTTCTTCTGCAGTAAGAATATCCTTTCGCTTAGGCGCTCGATTTACACCTTCTTTTAGCGGCTTTTTTTGAGGAAGTGTATTCGGAATCCCTAGAAGTATCTGCTCTTTGAATGTCATACCGGTTCGGTGATTAGTAGGTGTCAAAATCGTTACTGAATGGTGTCTCTAAAGAGATTGAGTGGTTATTTGCAGTCTTTCTAGCCACTTCGATTAGTTCTTTGTTTTTCACCATTTCGATAGCTGTTTCCATCAATTCATTCATAATTCCATCCTTGGTTATGTGATCGATTCTTGTTCTGACATGGTCGTGAATGGCTCCCATGATCTTACTTGACTTTAATGGCCTGTGAAAGTCTAATGCCTGAGCGGCGCAGAACACCTCTACACCAATGATCTTCTCCACATTTTCAATGACACGTAGGGCCTTTCTACCACCAATGGAACCCATACTCACATGGTCTTCCTGACCGAGAGAGGTGGGAATACTGTCAGCACTAGCAGGGAAACATAGTCCTTTGTTTTCACTTACCAATGCCGCAGTAGTATACTGTGGGATCATGAAGCCAGAGTTGGTGCCTGTTTCCTTGAGTAGTAGTTTAGGTACTCCGGGTGTGTCTCCTTCCAGGGATAGATAGATACGGCGATCTGAAATATTTCCGATTTCCGCCGCAGCAAAGCAGGCATAATCTAATGGTAGTGCCATTGGTTGCCCATGAAAGTTTCCACCGCTTATTGTGTGATCAGCACTAAAAACAATCGGATTGTCAGTTACAGAGTTGATCTCAACCTCTAACATCTCTTTTACATGAAGCCATGCATTTCGTGAAGCTCCATGAACCTGAGGCATGCATCTCAGTGAATAGGGGTCTTGAACCCTCGCGCAGTTGGCGTGGGAATGAACCACCTCAGATCCATCCAGCAGATTGCTAATAAAGGATGCGACGTGTCTGTTTCCTTTGTATGCCCTGACTTCATGAAGTTCAGGTGAGAATGGTTTTACAGAGGCTAGCAATCCTTCCACCATCATAGCTCCGGAAATATCAGCATGCGCCATTACATTTTGCAGTTTTTCTACAACTTTAATCGCATGAGCGGCTATGAATTGCGTTCCATTTATGAGCCCAAGTCCTTCTTTAGCGCCGAGTGAAATGGGAGACAATCCTTGTCTTTTCAACCAATCCTCGGTATGTAAAAACTCACCATTAATCTTAACCTTGCCTAACCCAATCAAAGGCAAAAACAAATGTGAAAGTGGTGCTAAATCACCAGAAGCTCCTACTGATCCTTGCTCCGGCACCAATGGAATGACGTCTTCATCTATATGCAAAATGATCCGGTCTATCGTGGCTTCCTGCACGCCGGAATAACCTTTAGCTAATGCATGTACTTTTAGAATTAGCATCAGCTTTGCTATTTCATCATTGATGGGGTCACCGAGTCCTACAGCATGACTCATCAATAAGTTCTTTTGTAATGTTCCTGTCTCCGCTTTAGAAATCTGGGTGGTGCATAGTGGCCCAAACCCTGTATTAATACCATAAACGGCCTTATCACCCTCGGCAATGGCCTTTACATCGTTGGCACTTTTGCGGATTGCTTCACGGCTTGAGGAAGACAGAATTCCTTTTGTGTGTCCTCTCGAGATGGATAGTGCGATCCCGGCCGTTAAATGATCCTCACCGTAATGAAAAACGCTCGATTTAGTTGCCATGATTAAAAGGTTGTTATGGCAACAAAGTTAGTAGACGTATCCATAAGCTCCTACAGATATATCTAGTAGTTGGCCTGTTCGAGGACGATTAGTTTTTTGGTGGATTTTGATTAGAAAATTTCATAGATGTATAAAATATAATTTGGTATAAATCTTGAGTTTGGGATTGCGGGATTTTTTATAACTCAACTACTTAATCCCTGTATTACCACAATGAGAAATGTAGTATTGGTGTTAATGCTGGCCATAGTGGTCGGCTGTACACAAAAGGAAAAAAGCAAGCCTGTAACGTTTACTGAGGGTCAGGTTATTGCAAGAGGGAAGCAACTTGTTTCATTGGGCGCCTGTCATGACTGCCACACTCCCAAGGTTTTTACTGAAACAGGAGGCATGCATTTAGATGAATCACGTCTTCTTTCAGGTCATCCAAATGGTTCACCACTTCCAGTAATTGACGAAAATGTGTTCAAACCTGGTCACTGGACGTACTTTAATGAACACTTTACCGCAGCTGTCGGGATGTGGGGTATGACCTTTTCCAAAAATCTAACTCCTCACGGGACCGGACTGAAGGGCTGGACGCCTGAAACATTCATTGCGACCATGCGAACCGGAAGACACCTTGGAATGGAAACGGCCAGACCTTTAATGCCACCTATGCCATGGGAGAATTTAAAGGATCTTCCAGATGAAGATCTAACAGCCATTTTTAAGTACCTTCAGACACTAAAACCAGTTGATAACTATGTGCCTGAACCGATGAATCCGGAGCAGGCATTGGCATATAGAGCCAAGATGTAAACAAAAGGCCCCAGTAATGGGGTTTTTTATTCCTAACAAAAAAACCGGATGATCCTAGACCATCCGGCGTTTTTAGTAACTTAATCCTTAACAAAAGAAAATATTCTTATGAAGAGGATATGATTATTCGAATAAACTCCTGATGGTAAAAAAAGTTTCAAAAAAATATTACGCTTTTTTACCAAAACTGATAATTTATTTTGGTTTTACATTTTTGCTTTAGTCTAATCCTACAATGGTCGGTTTCCTGACATTTGGACTTTGGAAAAACTGTGGTGCAGAAAGGCTTACTTTGAAATAGAATTTCTGGCCGTCTATTGGCGCGTTTGGAAACGCCGAAACTCTAAATTCGAATGTGTTGAAGACTAGACTCTCGTTTCTAATTCTCACACCACATCCTGCCGTAAAATAGGTTTTATTATAAGGATTGATTGTTCTGGATTCACTTACATTGCCAATGCCCAAATCAGCATATGTTGCAAACCTAAATCCATAAAAGTACCACGGCTGAAACACTACATATTCTGAAGTCAATGTGATTAGTCTATTTCCGCTAATTTGATATCCATCGATGCTTCTGATTCTATTTTCCCCAGCTAAACTTTGAGATAGGGGGATGGAGAGCTGGTCTCCGTTGAAATAGTGGAACCTGGTAAATACCCTTGAATATGCCGCCCCGAGATCGAATAAGGGTGTAAAGTGCCTACCATCGATTTGAAAGACTTGGTTTGATCTTTTATTGTCCATGGTAAAATACCCTGACTCCAGGTTGACAAGAAAATATCCATATGGTTTTCTGTACACAGAATAGCTAGTTTGAAAGCCTCGGTAGTTTCGTTCTCCAAATTCTGTCAAGTCTTTCCCGATCAGAATACCATAAATAAAGCCTACCGGTACGTCCTCCGTAATATTGAAAGACAAGATGTTCCTGGTTTTAAGGAAGTTTATCTTACTATAAGACAAGCCACCAACTAAAAAATGATGATTATGATAGATGGTGTTACTATCAGCCTGGACAGCTGGTCGTGCATCAAAATTATCATGCTGTAACCGGAGTGCCATATTTATCGACTTTCTATCACCAAGCAAAAAAGATCGACCTGCCCAGACGTCATAGCTTTTACGATCTATCCTGAAATCTTGTTCATATAGTGAATCTGCAAATACCAAATCTGCAATAGGCTCAACATGCTCAAAGGTTGCCTCACCAAAGTACTTGATGTTGGGTGAGAGGAAGTCTCTGCGAAAGGTGATTCCCTTGCTTTTCCCTCTATAATTATCTGAAAGGAATACCGTACCATCAATGAATGTGTTTTCAATGTTTCTTACCGTATAGTGTGCATCATATCCATGGGCTGGGATTTCTTCACTATGATACAAATAGCCAACACCAAATTCATTGCCTGTACCCAATATATTCTGATTTGTAAATCCAAATCGGAATGCATCATTTTCATCAATGGAAAGATCAACAGTCCATGGAAATCGATCTTTTACAACGATTGTTGCCTGAACAGCGGAAAGATCATCAGGATCAATGGATAGCATAATCCGAGCATCCTCAATATAGGGTAGCGATCGAATAATACGTTCAGTATCGGCTAACCTGAATGGATCTACCTGGTCACCTACATTGAAAAGCAGATGCTTGAAGACGACCTCTTTGGAGGTGTTTTTATGAAGCTCATTGGTGATCCTCCCTATGTTGGATGTTGCCTTGAGTGTGGTATCGCTTACTGAGCCGCCAAATAGGTCAACGGACGCATAATTGATTGAGCTGATAGTCTTCCCCTGATATCCAATGAAGAAGTCTTCACTCTTAACCGGTTCTTTATTTTTAAAGGGATCTTCAGGCGGCTTGTTTGTGATGAGCAAATTAAATAGCTCCTTAGTGACCTTACTTTTTTTCGCGACGGAATAGATGGAATCATAAAAGCCTTCGGAGAGAATATATTTGTTGTCGTAGATTTGATATTCAGTGCCTTTGTCTATGAAAAGTATGGTGTCTTTCTTGGGGATGTAAAGGGAGTCGGCAATAATCAATACCTGATTTCGCTTTACAGTCACAGACTCTGTTTGCCCCCAAGATGGAAATGCGCAGGCTAACAGTAGCCAGCTGATGAGACCTAGTATTTTCTTATTCAAACTTCGCTGGTTATTTTCCAAAAGGCAATATTATATCAAGCGGGTCGCTTACTCATACTTTTATGTATATAGACAATTCACCAGCATATCCGATTTATTAATAGTGAGTTAGATACCTTTAAAAGGAAAAATGACAAATCTCAAGAAGGTACTACTGTTTCTTATGTCTGCCTACTTTGCCAATACCTATATCACCCACGGGTGGGAGAAGTTTGATGCGGATGGATTTTGGTCTACAGCTTTTATTGAGCGATGGGGCTATGGACTCTATTTTATGTATTTTATTGGAGTGCTGGAGTTTCTGGGAGGAATAGGAATCTTATTGCCAAAAGCTAATAAGTATGCTGCTTTTACACTGGCAGTTGTGATGCTTGGAGCAATGATAACCAGGGTGGTGTTTGGAACTAGCGTGGATGATGTGATATGGATTGCTTTTTCTATGGTTACGCTGCTCTACCTTTCACTTGCTTATGGGATGGGAGAAGAGTTGGAACGATGGATTGGAAAAATCAAGAAGCGTTCTAAACTTTAGGATGATACTTCTTTCTTCTCTACATTTTCATCACTTAACTTCTCATTGATCTGGCGCAGTGCATTGTCTAACTCTGTAGCAGAAGTATGCAGGCTCTTAGTTATGAAGTCTAGGTTTTCCGAATCTTTAGGATCATACAGATCTACAAGACCTAGTATTCGAGCCAGGGGAGCGCGGACAATGTGAGAGTTGGACGATAGATACTCTTTTAGTTGTTTGTTTCTGCGTTTTAGCTCTCTGGTGCGCTGGTTTACTATAGTCTCCAGGTTGGTATTCATGACTGTTATTTCATGATTAGCACGACGCAATTCTTCAGCTTGAGATTCAATCTGTTGATTCAACTTCTTCAAAGCTTCATTTGCATAGCGCTTGCGTTTAAAATTGATGTAAAAGAGGTAGCAGATAAGGATCATTGCAACGATACCAGCGATGAGCGTATTTCGAATCCAAAGTGCATTTGATAATATTTTGGCCTGCTCTATTTCTTCTTTCTTTCGCGCTACTTCATCTTGAATTTGTTTTTGGTTGTATTCATATTCAGCTTCCTGAAATGCCATTCGACGTGCCAGGTCTCTGTTGAATAATGAATCGGTGATTGTTTTATAAACCTTGTGAAATTGGAGTGCATCCCTATACTTACGCTGTTTTTCCAAAACCTCCGAAAGATGTAAAGCAGCCGTGCTTTTTTCGGAACGCATCCCGGCAGAAGAAGCCACATCATAAGCTTGACTAAATGAAGTTTCTGCTTCCTTGATTTGTCCCAACTTCGAATACATTAGACCCAGATCGATCAATGATAAGCTCAGAATGTATTGATTTTGTTGTTGTATGGCCATATCTCGTGACTTATTTAAATACCGAAAGGCTGAATCCGGCATGTTCTGGAGCATGTACACGCTACCAATATTGTAAATGGGATAGACTTCAGATTCGGGCCGATGGATTAATTGTGAGCAGTTTCTTGATCTGTTTAGAAAGCTTATCGAAGTGTCATATTCACCTCGCAGTTTATACAAATATCCTATGTTGTTAAGCGCAGCACTTTCATTTCTGATGTGTTTAAGTTCTGCAAATAGTTTTGCGGCTTCCTTATAATTATCCAGCGCTCTATCATAATCCTCAATAAGTCCATACAACCTTCCAATGTTGTTGAGGCTGGAAGCTATTCTTGCTTGATTTTTAAGTGATTCATAAATAGAGTTGGCACTTAGATACAGTTGAAGAGCATCATAGTAATTGCCAAGTTGTGTAAGGCCAATAGCGCGCCTCATTTGAGCATCGGCTTCTCCGAGAGGGTAGTTGTAAGTCTTTGCCAGTTGCTCGGCCAGCTTAGCTATTCGAACAGTCGTGTCTGGGTTTGTCACACGCATTAAGTATGCCATCTCATTGAGAGCATCGACCTGAACAACAGTGTCTCGAGAAGATCGGACAATTTGAGCTAAACTATCAAATTCATTTTGAGCTTTAGCCAGAGTGACTATAACCAACAGAAAAGATATACTTAAAACTCTTAGGCTCAATGATTTCATTGTAAGGTGTTTTTTAAATTAATAAAAAGTCACGCTTCTTACAATTCTACCTATTCTTGATTTGAGATTTTAGATTTAGCACTCATTTTCTAGGATGAACATTAGGAAATGCCAGATGGCTAGGTGTTCATCCATCTCCACCATTTACCTAACCAGGTCTTTGGTGCCGGCAGAGTGTCTTTCTTCTTTTCCTGAGCAGGAGGAGAAGTTATTTTTTTCTTTTGATTCTGCTTTTTGATCTCTGATTTCTGGAGGTTTTGCTTGTAGTGAGCCTCTCTCAGTTCTTTTAACCGTTGAGCATCCTGCTCCTTACGTCTTTTTTTCTGCCTAGCTTCAAAAGCTTCTTTCTTTCGCTTGGCCTTGAGCCTTCTTTTCTCTCGTTCTTCTTCTGAAAGTTGTTGGCGTTTGTTCTTACGATTTCGTGAATGGTCACTTTCTTTAGCCTCTGCTGCGGGCTTACTCTTTTTCTTAGGTTCAGGAAGATCTACCTTACCTAGTACTTTCAGCCCGGAGAGTTCTTTTTTGGGAGCTTTAATCAATTTGATCTTATCTAAATCAGCAGGCATATCTTCAGACTCAAGCAACTCAAGAAGCCGATCCGTTTGGATAACCTCATCATCCCCGTGTGATGGTTTGCTTTGCTCTGGTTTTGTGGTTTTATCTTCTTGACCGCCACTCTCCTCCATAGGCTTCAACTCCAATTCTCCATCAACTGAAGCGATATCATCTGCAGCTGATTCAGGTTCATTTTTAGTTGATTTATCTAAGCTGACTTCATAATCTGCTATAATCTCATCACTAACTTTTTCACCCTCAGTTTCTTCTTCTACCACAACCGGATTATCAGGGTACAGGTCAAAATGCTGAAACAACTTCTCCTCAATGGCATCAAAAAGTTTAGCGTTGGCATGAAATTTTTCACCAGTTTCTTCTTCCAGATAACCAAGGATATCTTGGACTGGAATGTCGTATTTACGCGCGAGTTGTCCTAGTCTCATTTGTTGAAGTTTGGGCTGCAAAAATAAATTATGTCTCTTCTTAGAAGGCATTCGAGCACGGTAATTAACTGGAAACACTTCTAACAGAATTCCTTTCATTACGTACCACTCATCAAAAACTCTATTTTCTCTATTTTATGAATAGATATATTTGATTAAAATCATTTTACTCTAAACCTATACCTATGAAACGTTTCCTATTCATTCCGGCTCTTTGTTTTGCTTTTATAACATATGCTCAGGAAAAGATCGATGTAGATGCGATCGGAAAAATAAAAAAAGAAGGTCTTGAAAACTCTCAAGTAGAACAGATTGCATTTGAGCTTATCGATAAAGCTGGTCCTCGTTTGTCTAACTCAGCAGGATATGAAAGAGCCGCACAGTATGCGATCAATCAACTCACTGAGTGGGGATTAGAAAATGCTCAGAAAGAAGAATGGGGTGAGTTTGGCAGGGGATGGGAAGTAAATAAGAGCTATGTAGCCATGACCAAACCCTACTATATGCCCTTTATTGCTATTCCAAAAGCGTGGACGGAAAGTACAGATGGGCCTGTATCAGGAAAAGTCGTCTTTGTAGAGATCAACAATGAAGAAGATTTTGAAAAGTATAGAGGTAAGCTGAAAGGCGCGATCGTAGCATTCAAACCACGAGGAGATCAGTCGCCGACGTTCAAAGCGGATGCACTAAGATACACTGAAGAAGATCTTAATGAAATGGCAGAACCTCGGACAGAGAGGAGACAATGGACGGAAGATGAAATAGCTGCCTTCAGGAAGCGAAGAGAATTCAGCAATACATTAAACACTTTCCTAACGGAAGAAGGAGTTGCACTTATTATTAAAGGAGTAAATGGTAAGCATGGAACGCTTTTCACCAGCAGTCCTCGTGGATACCGAATGGATACACCTGAGGGTGCAAGTGAGCTGGAGATGGCTCCTGAGCATGTCAACTTAATGGCGCGGCTGACGGCAAACGGGGTAGAAGTTGAAGTTGAGGCAGAGGTGAAGACCACTTTTAATACTGAAGATCTTCAAGGATATAATGTTGTAGCAGAAATTCCCGGTTCAGATCCTGATTTAAAGGATGAGATCGTCATGCTAGGTGGTCATTTAGACTCATGGCACGGTGGAACAGGCGCTACAGATAATGGTGCTGGGTGTATTGTGATGATGGAGGCGGTACGAATTCTTCAGACGACTGGCTTACAGCCAAAGCGAACCGTTCGAATAGCTCTATGGGGAGGTGAAGAGCAAGGAATATTTGGCTCAAGAAACTATGTCAAGAATCATTTTGGAGACTCTGAGACGATGGCTTTAAAGCCTGAGCATAGCAAAGTATCAGCATACTATAATATCGACAATGGAACGGGAAGAATTCGTGGAATTTACCTTCAAGGTAATGAGAAAGTTGGACCGATATTCGAAGAATGGTTTAAGCCATATGAGGATATCATGGAAAACACCACAATTACTTTACGAAACACTGGTGGTACCGATCACCTAGGTTTCGATGCTATCGGTATTCCCGGATTTCAATTCATTCAGGATCCCGTAGAGTATTGGTCTCGCACACACCATACCAACATGGACACCTATGAGCGTCTGGTGATCGATGATCTGAAGCAGATCGCTACCATTGTTGCCGGATTTGTTTACAATACTGCGATGAGGGAGGAGATGCTACCTAGGGAGGAGCGAGAAACTGAAAGTACCGATTAACATAGGTTTGATATTGCGTTATCAAAGGGTAGAGACTTCTTATGTTTGGATCATTTGTTTACTACCATAGTTCTATCATGCTAAATCAGTACTGAACGATATCTATGAGAATTCCATTGGGGTCTGAAACAGTAAAATGTTTGCCATTCACAGGCTCATCTACCAAATCTAACGCGATTGGCACACCTCTGTTCTTAAAATCATCATACACTTTCGTTACCTCATCTACTTCAATTTGAAATATGATTCCTTCACCAGAATATTTTGGTCGGAATATCTCATTTACAAAGGGAGAATCAGGTACACAAAACAGGAGTTTGCATGCCGTATCAATTTTATGTTGTAACACCACAAATCCATCTATCTCAAACTTTACTTTGAAATTGAAATTACGACAATAAAACTCCTTGCTCTCCTTTATCAGGGGTGTATATACCTCTGTGCTGAGTTTCATGCTTTACTCAGGCTGTTGGTACTTCACAAGGTCGATACCTATGCCATTGGGATCTTTGATTGCAAAATGCCGATCACCCCAGGGCTCGTCTCGAATGGGAATCTCAATGTGAACATCCTTCGATATCATTTCCTGATAAAGTGCATCTACATCATCCACCTCAATGGTTATGTATACTCCTTTGCCTGCAAACGCCGGCTTGAACAAGGGCTGCTGCGTAGGATGATTCGGAAGCAGAAAACTGATCTCCGCTTGCTTATTTGGTGTGTGCATGAGCAGATAAAACTCGTTTTCAAAGGTCACACCAAAACCAAGAATTTCACTATAAAATTTCTTAGTTTCAGTAAGCTTCTCCGTAATAATTCCGGTATTCATTTTCATTTCCATTTTCTTTTTGATTTCAGGTTTAACATTTTGTGAATAGCCCATGCCGAACGTGAGCGACAGAGCTATAATGGGAATTGCCATTTTCATTTTTCATTTATTTTGGTAATTCAAAGCTCTGATAAAGAAGCAACCTGTTATTGTAAAAAACGGACAAACTACTTAAAGGCAATGTTTGGTGTCAGTCCGTACATATATTTGAAATCCTTTATGAAGTGCGCTTGATCGTAATAGCCAATATCATAAAAGAGTTTATTGTTTTTAAGACTTTCGACTGAAGGTTTTGCATTGAGGATTTTCTGAAAGCGAACGACCTGACTAAATGTTTTTGGGGATTCTCCCACGTAAAAATTGAATAACCTTCTAAGTTGTCGAGAGCTCAGGCCTATGTCCAGATTCTCAATCTGTTGATTCCCATTGGATTGGGTGATTTCCGTAATTGCTCTGATGATTCTGGGATCAAATGCCCTCACAGATTCCAGCTGTTTCAGGAAAAAATCATCAATTTCTCTTACGAGTTGACTGAAGTCTTCATGACTGGAAACTGATCCGACCATTTTTGACGACACTTTTGGAACCACTTCCTTTAGCAGCTCCACAGTATTCGTCAATTCAGATACATCGATATTGAACAACTGAGAGAATGCTACAGGTAAAAACCTGATACCGATGTAGTCGAATTCATTTGACAGGGAAAATTCTGTATGTCCGCTTGAAAAACCCATCACAAGGGCATCTTCCAAATTATTCCTCTCAAAGAAAATGTCAATGCATCCGTCAGCCACTACTCGGTAGTTAAAGGAATCCAAAAGAGGGCCCGATGACTTCAGTTGCCAATAACAATAAATGTAATCGACTAATGCTGCACAAGGCTTTAGTTCTTTATAAATGGCATTTACTCCAGGCTTGATGGTTGGCTGAACCGGAAAAAAGGAGTGTCTAAAGTGTGGCGAGACTTTCATCATTCATTCATAGATGCTACTCAAAAAATAGTGTAAGCCAATTTTGATCCTTATTCAATTTACTAAAGTCAATATTCAAAGAACAAACAATTGATCCATTTACCTTAAAGACAGCTTTTAAAATGAGTTATAAATAACTTCATTTTAAATGATTACTACGTAATTGGTATGGGCAGGAAATTCACTTCCCGATACAAAACTTACTAAAGATGTTCTCCAGTAGATCATCTGTGGTCACCTCACCGGTGATCTCACCAAGATGGAAAAGGGCGGAGCGGATATCCTGGGCCACCAGATCGTTGCTCATCTGCATGTTGATCCCTTCTATTACACGATTGAGCGCTTCGTCCGTTTGCTGGAGGCTCTGTAAGTGACGGGCATTGGTCACTATTACGTCGCTTGAGCTTTTGGTTTCGGCTACAAAATCTTTCAGTCTAGATTTGAGATCGTCTAAATGTGTCTTTCCCTTCGCAGAAATCAATACGGGATTTTCTCCGGAAAGAACCTCTATCAACTCCTGATTTGCTTCATCTTCTTTATTACCAACCACCAGGTAAGGCACTTCCGATTGTTTCAAACCTTTGATCTGTTCCTGCACATCATGAACGGAATCATTTGCCAGATCAATCATATAAATAACCAGACTGGCCTGCTGCATCTTTTCCAATGTGCGCTGTACTCCAATACTTTCCACTTTGTCTTCAGTCTCCCGGATGCCCGCTGTATCTATAAACCGAAATGCAATTCCATCCAGGTAGATGGAGTCTTCAATGAAGTCACGTGTAGTACCCGCTACATCCGAGACGATGGCTTTCTCTTCATTTAGCAAGGCATTCAAGAGAGTAGACTTTCCGGCGTTAGGTTTTCCGGCAATAACTGTTGGGATACCGTTTTTAATGGCGTTTCCATATTCAAAGCTTGAAATCAGCGACTGGATCAGCTTCTGAATCTTACTGATGAGATCTAATAATCCCTGTCGGTCAGCAAATTCTACATCTTCTTCCGCAAAGTCCAACTCAAGCTCGATCATAGAGGCGAAATGGATCAGTTCTTCTCTGAGTTTCTTGATCTCATCACTGAATCCACCACGCATTTGCTTCATGGCCGTTTGCTGCATCGAAGCATTTTCTGAAGCAATTAAATCGGCTACCGCTTCAGCCTGTGCCAGGTCAAATCGGCCATTGAGAAAGGCCTTTTGAGTAAATTCTCCTGGTTTGGCCAATCGAGCACCCTTGCTTACCAGGAGGCTCAATATCTTCTGTAGGATGTATTGCGATCCATGACTGGATATCTCTATCACATCCTCTTTGGTGTAGGAGTGAGGTCCTTTAAAAATTGATACCAACACTTCATCAATGATCGTATTCTCATCGTCGCGTATGGTGCCCAGATGGATGGTGTGAGAGTCGACTTTGGTCAGGTCTTTTCCACGGAAAAGTTCGTTTACAATGGAGATCGTTTCAGAACCTGATACACGGATGATTCCTAATGCTCCTTGTCCGGGAGGAGTTGCCAGCGCTGTAATCGTGTCATTGATGTGCGACATGGGTGCAAAGATGATCTTAAATATTATTTATTAAAATGTAACCATTTGGTTTCTTTTTAGTATACTTGTAACCAAAAGGTTTCATATTATGCGAAGAGATGTATTTCAAGCAATAGCTGATCCGACTAGAAGAGAGATACTAGATATCCTCTCCGAACAACCACGAAACGTGAATGAACTGGCCGATAGCTTTGATATGAGCAGACCGGCTGTATCAAAACATGTGAGGATTCTGAAAGAATGTGGGATGATATCTACGGTGAAGCAAGGAAGAGAGCGCTATTGCCATGCGAACCTGGACAAGCTGGGAGAAATTGCGCTTTGGGTGCATCAGTATCGTAGATTCTGGAATAACAGTTTAGACAAATTGGAAGCTTTACTAAAAGAAAATGATACTAAATAATACGATTATGGATAAATACGGAAAGTTGATTAACGATAACACGTTGCAATTTGAGCGGATGTTGCCCGGCCCAATTCAAAAGGTATGGGAGTATCTGACCGATGAAAAGAAAAGAGCTTTGTGGTTTGCCGGAGGTAAAACAAGTCTAAAATCTGGTGGAGAAATGAAGTTGATATTTCACAATTCTCAACTCGGTAGTCCTGCAGAGCCAACTCCAGAAAAGTACAAAGACTTTGGGGATGGGTTTGAATCAGTGGCTATTGTTCGGGAGTGTGAGCCACCTTATTTATTGGTGTTAGAATGGGAGGGATTGGTCACTTTCAAATTAGAGGAACAAGGAGAACAAGTGAAAATGGTTCTAACTCATGAGAATTTAAAGCAAACAAAAGATGCAATTGTGGGTACCCTTGGGGGGTGGCATACGCATTTGGATATTCTGGTTGATCGTATGAACAAAAAGGAGCCTAAGGGCTTTTGGTCTGTCCATATGCATCTTGAGCATGAATATTCAGAAAAATATTTTTAGACTTTTTTTGATGCTTTGAAAAGCCAAAACCCAAAAAGAATAACAAAACCTCCTGCTCCAAGGTAGGAGGTCATACCACCAGTTAAGAAAACGATGAGAATCGCAGAAGCCAGGAGTCTAATGTATTCAGATGGAATCCAGCTCTTCCGGTTTTCCATTAGTATCCCGAGCTGCCCGATAGACCACATGATGAATCCTGCCAATACCAATTTAGTGGGCAGATTATATGATGTAGTGTTGAATAAGAAATAGGATGTAAACACGAGAACTAGGATGAACTGTACAAAAACGTACCGAATCATCGGCATGTGAGGATGTACATCGAACTTGTTATAAGTTTCCTTATCCACCTCAGGAGCCATTTGGTATCCTCCAAGCTCCACGGGTTGCCAGCCGGGTTTGTAGAATAGCACTTTCAGTTTATTCCAAAATCCCGGAGTAGCTCGCAGTTGATTCGTCATATCAACAATAGGCAACACGTTAGCCCATACAGGATTCCAGGTGTTGGTTGGTTTCGTTACTCCATAGGTAGGTTTTTCTTCTTCGGCTTGGAACGTGCCAAACATTCGATCCCATATCATCAATGTTCCGGCATGATTTCGATCGATGTATTTTGGGTTTCTACCATGATGTACTCGATGATGAGAAGGAGTATTGAATAGGTATTCAAACCACTTAGGTAGCTTTTCGATAGCTTCTGTATGAATCCAAAATTGATAGATAAGGTTCAATCCTTTGACTGTTAAAAAAGCATAGGCGCTAAACCCCATCAAAGCCAATGGAAGGTAAAATAGCATAGAGAAGACCCCACCAAACGAGGATTGTCTCAGCGCAACAGACAAATTGTAATCTTCACTTTGATGATGAACCACGTGAGCGGTGTTCCATAGGAAATTTATTTCGTGGCTTGCTCTGTGAAACCAGTAATAGCAGAAGTCAACTAGAATGAAAAGGATCAGCCATGACCACCATGTATCGGGTATTTGAAAGACTGCTCCATATTCATACACCAACTGATACATCGCAATCGAGAGTACACCCCAAACTGCATTCATTACTTGAGAGGAGATGCCACAACTGATGTTAGAAATTGCGTCGTTTGTACGATAGACTCTTACTTTCTTGATAAGCTGATAGACAAGCTCAATTCCGATAAGGAAGAAGTAGAGTGGGATAGAGAGAATAACTGGGTTGAAATCCATCTTCCAAATTTAATGATTGGGTCTAACAATTTGTGAGACGGCTGGTTAGATTTGTGCTCATGATTAAAGCCGTCAAAGTCCTCAATACTTTATCCATCATTTTCTTTATGGTTATCCTTTTGCTGGTGTACGCCTACTTACCAATAATGGTAGATGTAAATGTTGAGGGATTGAAGGACATTCATAAGCAGACTTTCTTCTATTATATCGTTGGAGGGTTCGTGGTAGTAAACATTATTTTAAGGCTCATCAGATCATTAGGAGCTAAGCATTTACCTAATGAACCACAAGCCTGGCTTAGTGCTATCATTTTTGTAATCAATTTCAATATTACCTTGCTTGTTGGCTTTATCGGAGTGTGGAACAACCCTGCTCATATAGACCCATCCAGCTATGCATACCTGAATTACCTGGGACCAGTTTTTATAGCAATTTGGGTTATTGGATTGATTTTTTTGTTTCTCAAAAAGAAATAGAACTCACTCTATTTCAGATTCTTAAATTGACTTATTTGAAGTAAAACTACTTTATCACGTTAGGTTGTTACGTGTAAGTATTGGATTTTTATCATTACTTTGGATTAGAGATTATTAAATCATTTATAACGATTTTATTGCATGGCTGAAGCGATTTATACCGAGGATAGTATCAAATCTCTGGACTGGAAGGAGCATATCCGGCTCAGACCTGGTATGTACATTGGGAAGTTAGGTGACGGTAGTTCGCCTGATGATGGCATCTATGTTTTGGTAAAGGAGATCATCGATAACAGTATAGATGAACACATGATGGGGCATGGTAGAACCATTGAGGTGAAGGTGACCGATCATCGAGTGACGGTAAGAGATTATGGTCGTGGAATTCCGCTAGGAAAAGTGGTCGACTGTGTGAGTAAAATCAATACTGGAGGTAAGTACGATTCCGGTGCATTCCAGAAATCAGTTGGTCTGAATGGGGTTGGTACTAAAGCAGTAAATGCCTTATCCAATTACTTCAAAGTGCAAAGCTTTCGGGATGGTGAAACCAAGGTTGCAGAGTTTGAAAGAGGAGAGGTGATCAACGATGCAAAAGTTGAGAAGGCTGATGGAAGAAACGGAACTCAAATCATATTTGAACCAGACGATTCTGTGTTCAAAAATTACCACTTCATTCCGGAGTATCTGGATAACCTGATGTGGAACTATGCCTACCTAAATGCCGGGTTGACGATCGTTTTGAATGGGAAGAAATATCACTCTGAAAATGGGTTGAAAGATTTGCTCACCAACAAAGCGGATATTGAGAATTTACGTTACCCAATCATTCATCTTAAAGGAGATGATATTGAGGTTGCGCTCACGCATGCCAATCAATATGGTGAAGAATACTACTCATTTGTCAATGGTCAGTATACTACCCAGGGCGGAACACACCTGGCTGCTTTCAGAGAAGCAGTAGTTAAAACCGTTCGTGAATTTTACGGTAAAAACTTTGACGCCTCAGATGTGCGATCAGCGGTCATTGGTGCAATTGCTGTTCGTGTACAGGAGCCTGTGTTTGAAAGTCAGACCAAGACCAAACTGGGATCTCAAAACGTGGGACCTGATGGGCCTACAATGCGGACATTCGTCAATGATTTTGTGAAAACAGAATTGGATAATTTCCTTCACCGAAATTCGGATACAGCTGATGCACTTCTGAAGCGAATTCAGCAATCGGAGCGTGAACGAAAGGAAATTGCCGGCATCAAAAAACTGGCTAATGAGCGAGCGAAGAAGGCAAACCTTCACAATAAAAAACTTCGGGACTGTCGCATCCACTTTAATGACAAGAAGGGTGATGATGAAATCAAAGACGAAACGATGATCTTCATTACTGAAGGAGACTCGGCCAGTGGTTCGATCACTAAGTCGAGAAATGTCCAAACTCAAGCTGTTTTTTCACTTCGAGGTAAGCCATTCAATTGCTTTGGTCATACCAAGAAGGTAGTATATGAGAATGAAGAATTTAACCTGCTACAGCATGCGCTAAATATCGAAGATGGGTTAGAGGGATTGCGCTACAGGAAGATCGTTATAGCAACAGATGCCGATGTAGATGGTATGCATATTCGCTTACTATTGCTTACCTACTTTCTTCAGTTTTTCCCTGAACTGGTGCGAAACAATCATATTTTCATCCTTGATACACCACTTTTCAGAGTTAGGAATAAGAAGGAGACTATTTATTGCTATTCTGAAGAGGAACGCAGAAATGCGATAGCCAAGCTCGGTAACAAGCCAGAAATTACGCGATTTAAGGGATTAGGCGAGATTTCACCGAATGAATTTGCTGCATTCATTGGCGATGATATCCGTCTGGACCCGGTTATTCTGCAGAAAGACACTAGCATTATTGATTTGCTGACATTCTATATGGGTAAAAACACCCCGGATCGGCAGCAGTTCATCATTGATAAGTTGCGAGTGGAAAAAGACCTAATTAAGGAGGTAGAGAAAGAAGTAGTAGAAGAGATGACTTAATGGAACGATCCAAGTCACTTTCATCAAGATATGTCAAGGCATATAAGATTATGATAATTGTATTGATGACATTATTCGTGACTTTCTATGTCATTGCTTTTGGCTCTAAAGGAGGATTCATTGGAGTTTTAATGGGGGTTGCATATCCAATTTTCTTGATTTTTTATTGGTTTCCTGAAGCTAGAAAGTCAATGAATCGAATTAGAGAGATAGCGTACGACAAAGAGAATCTTTATGTAAAAGAGGGGGATTATGAGATACAAATTCCTTTTCACGATGTAAAGGATATTGAAATCATGAGTCTGGATGGCTTGTATAAATTCAAGCTCTATCACCATGATCAATTTGGTGATGAAGTGATATGTAAACCATCACTTTGGTATCCATTTAATTACAAGAAAATAGATGCAGAGCTTAATCGTATTCGTTCGTTCGTACGTAAGGCTCATAGGGAGTACAAGGATAAAATCGGCTCGGATATGTCATTACCAAGTAATTGATTGTATAAATTATGCAAAACATAAAATTTTGTATAAAAAACGCAATAAATTTGATTTAGGGTTATGGAAGCTAAGAAGCGATTCATATTGATAGGAGATGTGGTGAGCCACGAAGTGGATGGGAGTCAGCTGTTTACAGACTTCCAAATGGTTCTTAGCTACACAAATAAGATTTACAGTGAATCCCTAGAATCTCCATTAACCATTGTATTTGGTGAGGGATTTGAAGGAGTTGTATCAACAGCGCAATCGGGTATAGACATCATACTTGCCATGGAGGAGTACATATTGGAAGAAGAGTTTGATTTTAAGCTTAGGTATGTCCTTTATGAAGGAGTTGTAGAATCAGCTATTAATCGGGAGAATGCTACTGAAATGACAGGATCTGGTTTTACGAATGCCAGAAAAAGGTTGAGTGAAATGAAGAAAGATACAAATCGGTTTTTTGTTTCCACCAAGTCCTCAATTGAGATCAACAAGATGATGAGGGTTACTCAGCATTTCATCGATGGGTGGCATCCAAAAGACCGAAGTACGGTTTCTGGATTCTTGCAAGGACACGATTATAAAGCATTAGCCAAAATCCAGCAAAAGGATGAGTCTACCTTGTGGAGAAGGCGCAAAAGTTTGGCAATTGATGAGTACCAGATGTGTAAGGATTTAATCCATCATCTGGTCAATAATTAAAAAGAAGTTGATTGAATATTGTTAGTAAATGGGAGAAGAACACGAAAAAGAGGAAGAAATTCATGATGTGATCCCGATATCGGGGATGTACGAAAACTGGTTTTTGGATTATGCATCATATGTAATCCTTGAACGGGCTGTTCCGGCTATAAATGACGGACTGAAGCCAGTTCAGCGAAGGATTCTGCACGCCATGAAAGAAATGGATGACGGACGCTACAACAAAGTAGCAAACATCATCGGTAGTGCGATGCAATACCATCCGCACGGGGATGCTTCCATTGGAGATGCCATTGTGAATCTGGGTCAGAAGGATTTGCTTATCGATACTCAGGGTAACTGGGGAGATGTGAGAACCGGAGATTCTGCAGCAGCAGCCCGATACATTGAAGCCCGACTTTCAAAGTTCGCTTTGGAGGTAATCTTCAACCCTCAAACTACTGAATGGCAGCTATCATACGATGGCAGAAAGAAGGAACCGGTCACTTTCCCTGTTAAATTCCCATTGCTGCTTGCGCAAGGCGTGGAAGGGATTGCTGTTGGACTTTCTACTAAAATGCTTCCTCACAACTTTTGTGAGATTTTGGAAGGGTGTATAGCCACCCTGAAAGGAAAGAAAGTAAAGCTTTATCCTGATTTTCTTACGGGAGGTAAAATTGATGTTACGGACTACAATGATGGTCAGCGAGGCGGCAAAGTACGTGTTCGTGCGACTATTGAAGAAGTGGATAAATCCACATTGGCCATTCGTGACATTCCTTACGGAACCACCACCACCTCATTGATCGAATCCATTGTAAAAGCTAACGACAAGGGCAAGATCAAGATCAAGCAGGTAATTGACAATACCGCCAAGGATATCGAGATCTTAGTGAGCCTGGCATCAGGTACCTCGCCTGACATTACCATGGATGCCCTTTATGCTTTTACAGATTGCGAAGTATCTATTTCACCTAATGCTTGCGTCATCATCAATGATAAGCCGCATTTCATTGGGGTTTCAGAGATATTGAAGCAGTCTGTAGATCAGACGGTTGATTTGCTCAGACAAGAGCTAGAAATTGAAAAAGCAGAACTGAAGGAGAAAATCTTTTTTAGCGATTTGCTTAGGATTTTCATCAATGAGGGGATGTATAAAAACTCAGCATACGAGAACTCTGGCGATCTTCAAAAATGCTATGAGGTATTGAATCAGTTATTCTCTCCATTCTTTGATCAGTTCTACCGGGAAATAACCAATGAAGATTATAAGAGGCTAATTGATAAGCCACTTAGTAGCATCACGCGCTTTGATACAAGTAAAGTGGATGCGCAGATCAAAGAGCTGCAGGAAAAGATTGCTGAGGTAGATTACAACCTTAATAACCTGACTGAATTTGCTATTTCCTACTATCAGAATTTACTCGATAAGTATGGAAAGGGTCGGGAGCGTAAAACGGAAATTACCAATTTCGACACCATCAATGTAACCGTTGTAGCGGCGAATAATGCCAAACTGTATGTGAATAGGCAAGACGGATTTGTTGGCTATGGTTTGAAAAAAGATGAGTTTGTATGCGAATGCTCTGATATCGATGACATCATCGCTTTTACGAAAGATGGTAAGTGTGTGGTGACCAAGATACAGGACAAGACTTTCGTAGGTAAGGATATTTTATATGCTGGAGTTTTCAAGAAAAATGACGAGCGTATGGTCTACAACATGGCTTATGTTGATGCCAAGTCTGGTAACTCATATGTGAAGCGCTTTCAGGTATTGTCAGTAACAAGAGATAGGGAATATGACCTGACCAAAGGAGGAAAAGGCAGGGTCCACTATTTCACTGCCAATCCGAATGGTGAGGCAGAGATTGTAACCGTTTCGCTGACTCAGGCAAGCAAAGCTAGGAAAAAGGTGTTTGACTTTGACTTCTCTGAATTGGAAATCAAAGGTCGGGGAGCCGGAGGTAATATTCTAACTAAGTACCCGGTTCGTAAGATTGTTTTGAAAGAAGAAGGAAAGTCGACTCTGGGGGGTGTGGATATTTGGTACGATCCTACCGTAGGAAGGCTAAACCGAGAGGAGCGAGGTAACTTATTGGGGAACTTTATGTCTGAAGATCAGATCGTGGCGTTTTATAAGGACGGAACTTATGAGACCACCTCTTTTGAGCTAACAAATCACTATGACTTCAATAGTTTGATGGGCATCTACAAATTAGATCAGGATGCCTCATTCAATGCGATCCACTATGATGGCGACACTAAGAATTACTTCGTGAAGCGATTCATCATTGAGACTAATACACCGAATAAGAAATTCTCTTTTGTGACGGAGGCTAGAAGCTCCAAGCTGATGTTCATATCGAAGGGAATAGATACAGATGTGGAAGTGACGTACAAGGATGGGCGTAAGCACGAAAAGAAAAAGCTGGATTTGATGAGTCTGATTGATATCAAAGGATGGAAAGCCATAGGAAATAAGCTTCCGGTGCAGCAGGTGATTTCTGTGGACCTGATCAAGGAGGCAAAAGAAGTACCAAAGCAATCTGAAATTGATCTGGACGCAATTAAGAATACAATCAAAAGTGAAGTAGAAGAAGAGGAGAATCAATTGGGGTTGTTCGGTGAAAAGAAGGAGTAATGAATCACCAACAGGTCATCGATATCCTTGGAGAATTTGTCTCGGAAAATAAGAAAACACACATCGATCGTGTATTGAGTCAGCGGACCAGGCATTTGACACTTGTTTTCGAGGATATCGATAAGCCTCACAATGTAAGTGCCGTATTGCGAACAGCCGAGTGTATGGGTATCCAGGATCTTCATTTTATAAAAAACAAAAATGACTACACGGTAAACCCAATCATCAGCCAGGGAGCTGCAAAGTGGGTGACCATGCATCATCACAATAAAGCGAATGACAATATTGCTGAGTGCTATCAGTCACTTCGAGAGCAAGGCTATCAGATTTTTGCAACTTCCCTTCATGAGACTTCCCGATCAATTGATGATATTGATCCTGCCATGAAGACAGCCATTGTTTTTGGCACGGAGGCCGATGGGATTACACGGGAAGCAGGGGAGAATGCTGATGGATTTGTTCATATCCCTATGAGTGGCTTTACCGAGAGTTTCAATCTGTCCGTAAGTGCTGCAATTTTTCTAACCGTGTTAAAATCAAAACTCAATGGATTGCCTCCGTTAAAAGAAGAAGAGAAGCTGGCTCTTCGTTCTGAGTGGTATCGCAAAATCGTGAGGGAGGCCGATCTGATATTGAAATCGAAAGGAATTGCTGTATGAATAAAGCCACCGCCAAAAAACTCATTCGCCTGGGAGCCTGGATATCAATCACCATCTTTTTATTCGTGTTAGGCACCAATATTTGGGTGGTTCAGTCCACCAAAGACCTCATTTATGATGATATGAACAGCCCAATCAATGACGTGGCGCTTGTATTGGGCACGAGTAAACGCACCACAGAGGGTAAGCCTAATAGATTTTTTATGGAGCGGATGCAAACTGCAGCGGCATTGCATGCGGGTGAGAAAGTCAAACACATTTTGGTCAGTGGAGACAACCGAACGAAGTATTATAATGAACCTCGTGACATGCTTAAGGCGCTTGGTGATCTTAATATCCCGGAGGAGCATATCTCACTTGATTTTGCCGGGTTGAGAACGCTCGATTCTGTAGTCAGGTGCAAGGAAGTTTTCGGACAAAATAAAGTGACCATTGTCACCCAGGAATTTCATTGTTATCGTTCGCTCTTCATCGCCAACTATTTTGAAATGGAGGCAGTCGCAGTGTCTGCAGACGATGGGGGCCCTGTTGGAAACATGTTAGCATTCAGAGAAGTACTGGCTCGAACAATGGCTGTGCTGGATCTTTATGTACTTCAGCGCAAACCCAAATACCTGGGAGAGGAGATCCAGCTTTCTATTTGATCATTTTCCTGCCCAATCTTTGAGCTGTTTCAAAGCATCTTCACATTGGGTGTTTATATCCTCAATGATCTCTTTTGTAGCTTTTGTGGGATCATATTGAAGTTCCTCCAGTATCTCTCCACATCTCAGTTGAATCATCTTTGCCGAAGGTTTCAACTGGTGAGCTGACTTGGATAGGTTATCTAAATCTCCCGCCTCAAGCTCATCTTTCATTTTTTGTACCAGCGAAACATAAGTGTCTTCAAAGGTCGTGATAAACTCCTCCTTGAAGTCCTCATCATCTTCACTCAGCACTTCCAGGTAAGTAAAATCTATTTTTTACATAATCGCTTAATCTTGCAGATAAAACTAAGGCTCTCTAGGTAAAAAACATAACTAAAATTTAGGGATGATGTCATTACCATCACAGAAATAATTTCGTATTTTCGAGCCTTAAATTTGAAATCCCAAAAAGGAATGATCCCAGAATTTGAACCACTAAGAGAAGATGAAATTCAGGTTATGCTTCAGGCACCTGTTTATGTTGCAATTTTGATTGCCGGTGCTGATGGCAAGATAGACAAGTCTGAGCGTAAAGAGGCTATTGATGTAGCACGAAGCAAGCAGAGCAGATCAAGAGAGCAATTGCATGAATTTTACGTTCAGGTAGGTGAGCAGTTTGAGGCTAACTTCAATAGGTTAATTGACGAGTTACCTTCAGGTACCGAAGCAAGAATTTCTGCGATTACAACAGAATTAAGAAAGCTTAATTTTATTTTACCTAAGATTGATAAGAATTTTGCCATTAAATACCACGCAAGCCTCAAAGACTTGGCAAAAAGAATTGCTGAGGCATCAGGTGGGGTATTGGGGTATTTGTCTGTAAGCTATGAAGAGTCCAAGCTTATGGAGCTAAAGATGATCAAAGAGATTGAATAGAAATTCAGTAAAATGAATATGAACCCTGACTTCCTTGGAGTCAGGGTTTTTTATTTAATTTAACCGTATGCACAAGTCAGGAATTGTCCCCCCACTCAGGCTCTGCTTCTTTATGTGGCTTGTGTTCACAATTGAATTTTATCTGCAAATTGATTTAGGGTACCTAGGGATCTACCCAAGGGAAATAACTGGACTTGTTGGTGTGGTAATGGCACCCCTGCTTCACGGCAACTTCAATCACCTCGCTTCTAACACAGTTCCTTTGCTAGTCCTGGGAGGTAGTGTTTTCTTCTTTTACCCTAGCATCGCCTCACGGGTTTTCCTTCACGCATACTTCTTTACCAATATCCTTGTTTGGGTATTTGGAAGACCTTTTTATCACATCGGAGCTAGTGGCCTCATTTATGCGCTTGCCTCTTTTCTTGTCTTCTACGGATTATTCAAAAGAAATTTTAAATCGGTAATCATAAGTGCGGTGGTCATCTTTGTTTATGGTAGCATGGCTTACGGCATCTTTCCCCTTGATGATCGAATCAGCTGGGAGTCTCATTTGATGGGTGCCGTAGTTGGCTTGGTCAGCGCCTTTACTTTTTCAAAATCAAGATAATTACAAAATACTAATATTTTTAGTATTTTTAAGTATGGATTATTTGAAGGGAAAAGGTGCCCAAATAAACGTTCCTAATAAGTATTCAGCGCTCAGTCTATCCACTGACTCATTGGATGGATTGGATGAGGAGCTAATGCTGGAGAAACCCAGAACAGAAATTTTCCATGAGACACCCAAAAAAATCATTTCTACCAATAGCAGTCCTGACATTGGCCCTTCAGCATCTATCAATCCCTACCAGGGATGTGAGCATGGCTGTGTGTATTGCTACGCTCGCAATTCCCATGAGTACTGGGGGTTTAGTGCCGGGTTAGATTTTGAAACTAAGATAATTGTGAAACCAGAAGCGCCTCAGCTATTAGAGCGTGAGTTTCTCCGTCCTTCATGGAAGCCTCGGACTATTATGCTAAGTGGCAATACAGATTGCTATCAACCACTGGAAAAGAAGTTTGGGATCACCAGACAATTGCTCCAGGTTTTTAACAAGTATCAGAATCCGGTCGGAATCATAACAAAGAATGCGCTTGTTACGAGAGACCTAGATATTCTAAAAGAGTTGGCAAAATCAAGCCTGGTTCATGTTATTTTTTCTATCACTTCACTGGATGAGAAACTCCGTCAGAAGCTGGAGCCGCGAACTGCCAGTGCTGTGAAAAAGCTAAAAGCCATGGAAGCATTGGCTGAAAATGGCATTCCTGTTGGAGTAATGAACGCTCCGATTATTCCGGGGCTCAATCATTATGAAACACCTGAGATTTTGAGATTGAGCGCAGATGCTGGTGCTCGATTTGCCAGCTATACTGTGGTGAGACTGAATGGTCAGATAGGTAAGATATTCAAGGACTGGCTCACAAAATCTTACCCTGACCGAGCTGATAAAGTGTGGAATCAGATACAGGAATTGCATGGAGGAAATGTAAGTGATAGTGAGTTTGGTCGGAGGATAAAGGGAGAGGGGAATATTGCAGAAATTATTCGAAAACTATTTGAGGTGAGCAAGCGCAAATATTTTAAAAATAGGGAGATGCCGCCACTTGAAACTTCACATTTTCGAAGTGGTGGATCGTATAGCTTGTTTTAAATAAAAAAACCTCCTGAATTGAATCAGGAGGCTCCTCTTCATACTTATCTAGAATCCCTAGATTAAGGTTTATTTTTAATTTGTGAGGTGAGCACTCATGTACCATGCCCCACCTGCCAATGCGACATCTTTCAAAAACATAGCTGAGCTAACTGGATCCTGATTTAGGAATCCTGGTAATTGTATCAATACGGCAAACAATGCTATCATAAGTCCCAAAAGCTGTGTTGCTAATTTTGCTTTTTTACCGATGATTATAGCCACTGCGGCTAATATGAATGCGACCCCTGCTAGGTAAACAAAAAAGACTGGTGCGGGGAAAAAATCTGGAACCATTCCCGCCATATCGTCGGCTCCCATGAGGTGAAAAATCCCGAACATTGCCATTGGTCCCGCATACATGAGTTTCCCAAGAAATCCTAAGCTTTTCATTTGATTTGGTTTGAGGTTGAATAGTTAAGGTTAATAGTCCATCAAGTTAACCGATTCGCTTCTCAATAGCAAAGTCCGGTTGGTCAGGATGTCAATTGATTCACCAAACGTGAGATACTATTTATTGATTTGGTTTCCTCAATAGGATACCAAAATCCATCTCCAGGATTAATAGTATTGGCAGTTGTCTTTTTGCTTGGCTTCAATGATTCGAAATCACGATTAAATAGGATAGACATTAGGTCCCTGCCCACTTCCCAGTTATAGCTGGACAACTTATTTATTGAAACCTGTCGTTTTTGAAATGACCATTGAAGGGCATAATGAATATTACCGACCAAAACTTCAGCTTCAAGAGGGGACTCAATTTCTGATGTTTCTAGCACAGCTTGCATCAGTTCCTGAAATCTCATTTCTGCTTCTCCTGAATGCTTTGGAAAGCCCTTGTCCACTCCGTTCATATGGATGTGAAGATAGGTATGTTCATCTGGCTCAGACTGTGTGTCTTGATTTTCGAAATACACTAAATCCTGCTTCCATCTAGCATCAAGTTCTCCGCTCCAGGAAAAGTCATCATTTTTTGTGAATCCTTCTGCTTTTAACTCATCATCACTGACATGTTCTCTTCCTAAGTATTCAATATCGAGCTGTGCGGAAATAACTTCATCTTCCACTTCAATTTTGAAAACTGCTGCATAGGCAAAAGGAGGGAGGAGTTCAAGTGGCTGATATGAGAGCGTTAATTTCATAAGCTAGCTTCAAAGAATTCTTGGGTTTTTAATCTGTCAATTTTATTGGATGCTGTTTTGAATATTCGCTGGTTGAAAAAAACTTCCTTTGGCTTTTGATAGGTTTCCAGTCTTGAGAAATCAATAAGCTTATGATCCTGTTCTAATAGCAAAATTACCTTTCTCCCTAGTTTTTCATCTGCCATTGATCCAACCATAAAGTCTCCTTCGATCTGGTCTTGCAAACTCTGCTCGATTGTTTCTGGATTTAGCTTAATACCGCCAGAGTTGATTATAAAATCCTTTCTACCTAACCATTTAAAAGATTTATTTGAAATTAACTCAATTAAATCGTTGGTTTTTAGCCATTTATGATCTGTAATTGTTCCTTTTATTTTCAACGAATGATCTTTCTCAATCGCAATTTCCGTATCACCTGTTGCTGTAAAAATTTCATCAGACAAAGGTCTCAAAGCAATATGAGATACTGTCTCAGTCATGCCGAAAGTAGAGAACACTTGAGCTCTATAAGATTCATTTTTTATAGGCATTGGAGCACCTCCGATAAGGATGACTTTAAATCTTGATATTTGATCTTGAGTAAGTTTTTCGAATTGCATCGGCACTACCGAAACCAAATCGAACTTGGATTCAGAATCTAGGTGCGTCATGAAATCTGTTTCTGGTTCTACTATGTGAATATCCAAATCATAAATTAATGCCCGGTAAATCACCATCGCGCCACCAATAAACTCAGGGTTAATGCAAAGTAAACTGTTATTGATAGTAGCCTTTGAACCTATAAATGACATTGTAGCCTGTGAACTGTATTTTATCTTCTCACGGGAGATTTCAATTTGCTTTGGCGCACCCGTGGAGCCAGAAGTCTGATGGAAAAAATAGGACTTGTCCGAATGCCAATTTCGAACGATTTTTAACACATTCTTTTCAGTATCGTTATAAGTTTCTGTTGGAAGCTCTTCTTTTAGAATTTCTTCTAACTTTAAACGGAAATTTTTTGAATAAATAATCACTGCGCTTGGAAAACGAAGAGGTAATTGTAGGTAGACTGATAAACAAAGATAAGCGGGCTTTCGAACTCGTCTTCAATCAATATTATAATATCATGGTTTTGTATGCCTCCCGCTTCATGGATACCAGGGAGGAAGCAGAGGAAATTGCGCAGGATGTATTCGTAAAGTTTTGGGAAAAGTGTGAGTCGCTATCGGCAGATTCTTCCATTAAAAGCTATTTGTATCGGTCTGTTCACAATTCATGCCTGAATACCATTAAGCATGAAAAGGTTAAGGACGGCTATCGCCAGCATGTCATTCATGTAATGGAATCTTCATACCAAAATGAATTTGAGGAAGATGATCCGGATGCTTTAAGAAAAAAGATTCACGCAGAGATCGATAAGCTTCCACCCAGGTGCTCTGAAATATTTAAGCTAAGCAGATTCGAAGGACTTAAATACCAGGAAATAGCAGATCATCTTGGTATTTCCGTAAAGACAGTAGAGGTGCAGATGGGAAAAGCGCTGAAGGTTCTTCGTGAGAGCCTGCATGACTTAAAAAACCTCAGGGATGCGAGCTAGGCTTGTTATTATTTTCTGCCTACTCGTTTCGGGAGTCTTACATGGTCAATCTCGAAAAAACGATCGAATTAACGGATCTTTTACTGACGCAACCCTGGAGACCATTTTAGATAGTCTCACCGCACAAACAGATTACTTTTTCAGCTACAATTCAGAGCTGCTTCCAAAAGGAAGCTTGTACACCATTTCCGGGGATAACCTACCTATAGATCAGTTTCTGTCAAAACTCTTGATTGGCACTGGGCTTAAGTACTCCTTCTTCAAGGATCAGATTATTCTCAATTACGAACCACCGCAACAGGTAATTAAGAAGAAGAATTTCTTTACAATTTCAGGAACTGTGTTCGATGAAAACAATCAGCCTCTCAGCAGTGCAAATATATTTTTGGACGGCACAACCATTGGGGTATCAAGTGACATAGACGGAAACTATAAATTGGAATCCATTCCACCTGGATACTATGATATTGTCTTTTCTCACGTGGGCTATGAAAATGCTGTTTATCAAGTTTCTGAAAACAATGGCGGTGCAAGAATTCAGAACCATCAAATGGAGCTGGATCTAGGGCAGCTTGAGGAGGTTGAGGTTATTTCCAACAGAATACGAAGGAATGAAAACAGCTGGCTGGCTCATTACACTACTTTCAAAAAAGAACTCCTTGGGCAATCAGAGAACGCTGAAAAGTGCGTTATAGAGAATCCGGAGGTTTTAAATTTTACCTACGATGAATCCAACGATATCCTAAGAGCTTTTACTCAACATCCATTACAAATCAGAAATGATGCATTGGGTTACAGAATCACATATTTCCTTGAGTCGTTCAAAAAGGAAAAAACTGACTTAAGATATCGCGGGAAAATCAGGTTTCGAAACTCTGAACCATTGAATGGTAATGAGCGAAGGGAGTGGCGAAAGAATAGGCGAGATAGTTTTTACGGGTCTTTTAACCACTTCAAGCAATCTCTACTCAATGGAGATCTCAAGAAAGAAGGGTTTAGAATTTATAGACTGAAAAGCATTGATAATTTTGAGATTTTGAAAGAAAATGAACTGGACGCGTCTGACATAATTGTCTTTAAGGGAGATCATTATGAGCTAGATTTCAAAAACCACTTGGTGGTTGAGTTTAGAAAAGAAAAAGAAAGCGAACTTTTTCTTAGAAAGAGTGGATTTGTGGATATACTCTATTCAAAATCAATATCTCCAGAAGGAATTTTGATTCGAGAACCAGGTCCTCAAATCTCTGTAATCAGATTGCTTCGTGGATCTGTTAGACTAGATTTGTCAGGTGAAATTATGGACCGGTTTGGGATGACAACCTATGGGTATTGGTCGTGGGAGAGAACATCGGATTTAGTACCAATAAATTATGATCCAAAATTCGATAATTTGTAAAAAAGACTTAGGGGTATAACGGCAGTTAAGTTGTTAATAACCAGACGATAAGAAGAAAATGGAAGAAGTACTAGCAAAATATTTTTCTGGCAATGCATCAAAGGACGAAATATCCTCAGTTGAAACATGGAGATCAGAATCAGATTCGAATGCAAAAGCATTTTTAGATGCTAAAATTGTATGGTTGGAATCCCTACCTTCAGAGGCTCCTCCAGCTCATGTTCTGAGTGAAATTTTAGGAGAGAAAGAAGGCAAACAAGTTCCTTTTATGTTGAGGAGTTGGATAAAGTATGCAAGTGCTGCTGTACTTGTATTAGCGCTTTCGCTTTTATTTATTCTCAACCAAAATTCAGAATCAAACTTTTCAAACGAGAAGTTGTCTGATGGAAGCCGAATCGCGCTTCATGGAAACTCTTCGATGGAAGTCCTTAATTTTAATGAAGCAGTAAGGGAGGTTAAGATTACCGGAAAAGCTTATTTTGATATTGAAAGGGATGAGTCCAGGCCTTTTATCATTCACACAGATAATGCCACCGTTGAAGTTTTGGGCACCTCGTTCGTCGTGGATACTTATGGTGGTAAAACGGAGGTTTCGGTAGAGTCCGGTTTGGTTAAGCTTGCAAAGGTTGATGATGATGTCAATGTCAAACTAGGTGAAGGAGAAGTTGGACTAGTTAGCAATAACAACAAGGGAATTATAAAGCGGAACATCAATGACCTTAACTACCTGTCATGGAAAACTAAGATCATCACATTCAATGGCTCTACAATGGCTGAGGTTGAAAGGGTGATTGAAGATGTTTATGGGATTGAAGTCTCGTTTGAAGATCCTACGTTCAAGAATTGTAAGCTCACCGCTAAATTCAATAAGAAGAAAGCCAAAGATGCTATTGAGATTATTGCTCGTACATTCAACGTAGAGTACAACTACTCAAATAACAAGGCAGTATTAAAAGGAAAGGGGTGCTAAACACCCCTTTTTTATTGTTCTTATCAAGGTATCCACTTAATATCATCAAAGTTAGGCTTGCGTTTCTCTAAGAAAGCGTTTCTGCCTTCTTTCGCCTCATCTGTCATGTAGGCTAGCCTTGTTGCCTCCCCGGCAAACACCTGCTGACCTACCATGCCATCATCGGTCAGGTTAAATGCAAACTTCAACATCTTTATTGAGGTAGGGGACTTAGCTAAGATTTCCTGAGCCCATTGATAGGCTTCATCTTCCAATTGATTGTGTGGAATTACCGCATTAACCATCCCCATTTCAAAAGCTTCCTGAGCTGAATAGTTTCGACCAAGAAAGAATATTTCTCTGGCTCGCTTCTGGCCAACCATTTTTGCTAAATAAGCAGAACCATAGCCACCATCAAATGAGGTAACATCAGCATCAGTCTGTTTGAAAATGGCGTGCTCCTTACTTGCAAGTGTTAAATCACATACCGTGTGTAAGCTGTGACCACCACCTACAGCCCAGCCCGGCACAACTGCAATCACCACCTTTGGCATGAATCGAATCAATCGCTGTACTTCAAGAATATTTAACCTAGGCATGCCGTCTTCATCGACATAACCTTGATGCCCTCGAGCATTTTGGTCACCGCCGCTGCAAAAAGCCCAGCCACCATCTTTAGGAGATGGTCCTTCACCACTTAAAAGAACCACTCCAATGTTTACGTCCTCTCTTGCATCAAGAAATGCCTTGTAGAGTTCCGCTACAGTTTTTGGACGAAAGGCGTTTCTTACTTCCGGCCTGTTAAAGGCGATTCGAGCCACCTTGCCACATTTCTTATAAGTGATATCTTCAAATCCCTCTGCGGTGACCCACTTAATTGTTGATTCGCTCATGTATGAATTGCTTTAGTTTTTTGTATTGTTCTTGATTGGTTTTCGGATCGGTAAATACCTCCAGCACCTTACCTTTTACACTTGGCTGATAAAATGATTGTAAGACAGAATCGAGTGATTGCTCATCTTTAATTGGCAGGTATTCCAAATCGTTCTCGGCGCAAATATATTCAGCTGTGCGGTTGTGTCGTGTCTCAAAATAATCTTCCAACTCAGGAAGTCTAACAGGACCTTCGATCAATCTAAAAATGCCACCACCCTGATTGTTTAGTACAATGATTCGAATATTGGCTGGTAGATGGTTGTGAAAGAACGCATTCCTGTCGTATAGAAAGGCCAGATCGCCGGTCAGCAATACGTGTAAATTGTCATTTACAAGCGCAGATCCAATCATGGTAGAGGTACATCCGTCAATGCCACTTGTTCCTCGATTTGAGTAAACTTCAATATTCTTTTTAACCCCAAACAAATCAGCATATCGAACTGGCATGGAGTTGCTTAAATGAAGAAATGATTGTTCAGGAATTGATGCTAAAATCGTATGAGCAACCTTGGTTTCACTATAAGAAGTTTGTGGAATAAAGTCCATGATGGCTGTCTTGGTTGTTTTCTCAAACTTTTGCCAATCCTTCAAATATTTTGTGTCAACTTCATTTGCTTTTAGCTGACTTAAAAAGTCACTCAAATCTCTTTTGATATACTGTGGGTTAGTACCATAAGTATCCACTTTTACCCCGCCAGGATCGAAATGGATGTGCCGACTAGGTTTATGCTGACGCAAGAATGTTTTGAGCTTTTTGGAAAGGACCGAAAGTCCCGACGTGATTAAAAGATCTGGTTTCAGCTCACTTTGTGCTTCAATGAAAGCATCTACATGATCCAACCCTACATTCAGATTATTGAGAGGTGATTTAATAATAGGAATCTTTTCTGAAACACCCTGAAGCTTTAAACTTAAATCGATATCTTTTGAATGCTGACCTACAAGTATGAGGATTTTCCTAAAGTCACTGATGTTAAGGTCGATTTCACTTTTTATTATTGAAACTTCTGATTCCGGGAGGGCTATATCCTCAAATTTTAAGTCCTGATCAGGAGTAGGATAGAATGGCTCCTTGAAAGGAATATTGATGTGAACTGGACCTTGTGGTAGATTTTGGCTTACCTGAATAGCATCTATTAGTTCCAGGGTATATTTTTCTTCATCAATATCGGACAGAATGGTAGGCAGTTTCCACGAACCCTTTACGTGATTTTTCAAAGCTTCATACTGGCGAATTGTTTGTCCATCACGTTGATCAATTAATTCTGGAGGTCTGTCTGCTGAAAGTACAATCAATGGGATTTCTCTGTAATATGCTTCGGCAATTGCTGGGGCATAGTTAAGTAGGGCTGAGCCACTTGTGCAGCACAAGACAACCGGCGTTTTTGTCTGCTGAGCAATACCTAGCGCGATAAAACCAGCAGAACGCTCATCCGGAATGATCCATTTCTTAATCTTCTCTTGTCGCGCAAAAGAGATGGTGAGCGGTGCATTTCTGGAACCTGGAGACATCACTGCATGCTTGACGCCAAGCTGAGCGCATACCTGAGATGAGTTGAAAACGGGGGGATGAAGCACAGTTAACTGTTGATTAAAATATAGCCCTATATTCGCACCAAATTTCACTTAAATATTAACCAATGAAAAAATTATTATTAGCTGTCTTTTCTCTCTTCATGTTTCTATCAACAACCTATTCCCAAAATAACTCAATTGGCATTGGCATGGGCTTAGAATATGGCGGTTTCGGCGTTAATGGTACTTTTATTTCAGAGAGTGGTTTTGGTGGATTTTTTGGTGCGGGCTATATTATTGCTGGCATTGGAATAAACGCTGGTATCCAATACTCATTCAATCCTGAAAATAAGACCCATCCCTTTTTAATGGCAATGTATGGGTATAATGCAGCCATTGTTGTTAAAAATGCATTCTCTAACAGTAATGAATTCAGCGAAATCTATTATGGTCCGTCTTTCGGTGGTGGTGTAAATATTAAGAATAGAAAAAATAACATTTGGAGAATATCCCTTTCTATTCCTGTGAGAAGCTCCGAGTTTCAGGACGATATGGATGATTTAAAAAATTCAGGTGTATCATTCAATGAGGCCCTACCCATTGCTATAGGAGTAGGCTACAACTTCACAATTTAATTTAATAATCTGATTCCCTTTATAAGCTAAAGGGAATCAGATTTGATAAGTATGGATTTCAAAACATCCATTTTCATCTCCGTCTCCTCAAATTCTTTCTGTGGATCAGAGTCTTCAGTCAGCCCGGCCCCTGCGTAAAACCGAATGGAACCATCAAATACCTTCATACATCTAAGATTCACAAAAAGCTGGGTTTTGGCTTCAAAATTGACAGGGCCCAAAAAGCCGGAGTAAAACTCCCTATCGTATTTTTCTGTGGCTGCAATCCAAGGCTTGGCAGTTTCTATGGGCATCCCACAGACCGCTGAAGTAGGATGTAGCAGTTCCAGCATTTGATCAGCCAAATTTTCAAACATGACCTCCGAATAATCAACAACAAATTCAGTTTTGAGATGTGCCAGGTTGCCTGCCTGAATGGTTTTAGGGCCGTGCTCATGAAACTCTCTTAACCGTATTTTCTTGAAACAATTGATGATATATCGACTAACAAGTGCCTGCTCCTCAATTTCCTTCTGTGTCCAGGCTATTTCACTAAGTTTCTGCCCACTTTCCAATCGCTTAGTCCCTGCCAGGGATACCGTTTTAAATGCATCTTTCGTATCTGAGAGGAGTAATTCAGGGCTTGCACCAATCCACATCCCTTTATCGGGAATAAAGCACAAGCTGCAAAAAGCATTGATGTAGGTCTTCGAAATGCTTTCAAAGAAAAGCCATGGGGAGAAATTTTCTGGTAAGGGCTCATCTCTGAATCTCGATAACACCACTTTCTCAAATGAGCCTTGTTTTATTTCTGAAATGGCATTTTGTACCATAGCTTCAAAATCATTGGTATCGGCTATCTCTGATTTTGGCAATGGCTTTGATTGTCCAGTCTTGCGAATTCCCTCCTTGAATGCGTCTATTTGCGAATCACTGATGTTTGGATTAATCGAAATTTCCTGATTCTTTATAACGATATCCGCCTCAATGAAATAAGGTGCAATAGGATGGTTAGCATCATAGGCATTGATTAAAAATCCGGTTTTAGAGTTAGCTAATTGAAGGTCCGTTTCCTGCCTGGTTTCTGAGAGAGATATTATGAAATGACTTTCAGTTTCATTCGGCATGCGCCACATTGCGAATGAATATCCGGATCCGGCGAGTTGTCTGATTAACTCCTCCGGCTGTTTTAAGCTTAAAATGGCGGTGAGTTCTTTCACTTTTTTCTGTCTAAGATAGCCATGGTAATCCGACTGATCGCCACAAGCTGATTGTTTTCATTATGAATTTCAATACTCCAAACATGCGTTCCTTTTCCAAGATGGATAGGCTTTGCAGTGCCGGTCACCACTCCACTGGTAGCTGATTTGATGTGGTTGGTATTGATTTCCAGTCCCACAGCATGTTGTTTGTTCAAATCGATGCATACGGTGGCACCCACACTTCCCATCGTTTCAGCAAGTGCTACGGAAGCGCCTCCATGCAACAATCCCATGGGCTGCTTGGTTCGGTGATCCACCGGCATGGTCGCTTTTAAATAGTCGGGACCGATTTCAGTGAAAACAATGCCGAGATGCGACACCATGCACCCTTCACCCATGCTATTGATTGCATCAAGTTCGAGGTAGTCGGGAAAAATTGGTTCTTTTGCCATTTGATCAGCAAACCAAGATAAAGACAGTTTGAAAAGCAAGACGATTTACATACTTCGGCACGGAGAAACAGATTTTAATAAAAAAGGAATGGTGCAGGGTAGAGGCGTCAATGCCTCAATCAATGAAGCTGGGAGAGAGCAGGCACGAAAAGCTGGCCTTTCCTTCAGAGACATCCATTTTGATCAGGTGTTTACTTCTGCTTTGATTCGAACCAAAGAAACCGTGGGACAGTTCGTCCAAAACGGAACACAAGTGACTGCTTTGGAAGGATTTGACGAGATCAGCTGGGGCAATCAGGAAGGTAAGGTGGCCTCATACGATGCGAAAAACCTGTATGCTGATACGGTGAATGGCTGGCGAAGAGGTGAGCTTCACCTCAATGTGGGCGGAGGTGAAAATCCTATTCAGGTGATGGAAAGGCAGAAAAAAGCTATGCAACTGGTTATGGAAGCCGATGGTGAGAATATTCTCATTTGTATGCATGGCAGAGCGATGCGGGTGTTACTCTGCTGGACGTTGAATTATCCACTAAATTTTATGGATGGCTTCCCACATGCGAATTGCTCTTATTATGTGTTAGGTTATCGAGGCAGTTCGTTTTACCTGAAGGATTTTAATCAGACCCGACACCTTTGAGGATAATCAGAGGGGTTAATTGAAGCTTTTTTAGATTAAAAAAAAGAGCTGATCTCAATTGCCTGAAATCAGCTCCAAATTATCATGTTAACAGTGAATTTTCTTCATCAATGACTAATGAATTTATTAGTAATTGCTTCCCATTTCCTAATGAGAGGTAGTTCTCCATTTAACTTAAAATGCTCATTAGAATCAAAGAACGCCAATCGAGAGGGAGCAACGTTTCCATCCTTTGGGATAAAAGTGAGCTCAAGCTTATCGATTATGGTTTCATTGCCACTTTTAGCGTTGACTGTTCGTTTGGCACTGTCCACCTGACATTTTCTAATAGCATTCAATGGAACACATTCTTCGGATATTGTCCCCTTTCTTTTCTTATAATAAAAGATGTAGTTATTTGCCGAAGATATCCCAATTGAGAATTCAATACCACAGTCATACGAAGAGATGTCACTGTTGTATGAATCTGCTATAGATCTCAGTCCATTGATCAGGTCTTGTTTGTTATTTTTTATACTGTTGTGCACCAGTACAAACGGAATGATGCACAGGGCTAGTGCAATTAGCCCAATTATGGTTATTCCCATGTTCTAATTTTTATAAATGATAGTATCCCAGCACGCCGCAAGACTGCTGAAAATTCAAGAGAAGGGTGTATATAAGGCTAACTGAGAGCCTTAGACTATCATTGGGAGTTACATGAAGAAGTGAAAGGAAAATAAGAGATTTACCTTTTTTTGCTCAATGAGAAGATCGAGCAAATCAGCAGAAAGTCTGCTGAATAGTCGATCAAAATAGATTGAATCCGTGCGCGGAAATGCCCATAGCTGAGCTTCATCTGAAGGGAATGGCTTTGGTGAGGGTTTTACCTGAACAGCGAGGTTGAACTTAACCGGTACGGTATGATTGAAATGATCCTTTAAATCATCAATTTGGTACCAGTCGTTTCCATGGTTTTTTTGAGGGCCAGATTGAAAGTGAGCAGAATAGCCCAGTCCAATAGTCATGAAATAAATGACAAGGGAAGAAACAGCAGCTATTTTCTTTAGATTACCCACTTTCTATAAAAGAATCAATTCACAAAATTACATTCAATAAACGATTTTTTGATATTAATGATACTGACTGTAGTCACAGAAATTCTTGAATTATGAGTTTCTTATAGCATGCGCAATCCCCATCTTAATCTCTCCCCAGGTATAGCTATCTGGTAAAGCGCCTTTTATTTCACCGGATCGTGTCAAGCCTTCATTATAGCATTTTAGAATGGCCTTGAGCTTGGTTGGTTTCACAAACTCCGATGCATCCAATTCACCTGACTCAACATATTTGGCCAGGTGAGATTCGATGGTGCCTTCCACCAGACCTCTTTCTTCTGCTATCACCTTAATGGATTTACCCTCTTTGTACATGTCATAAGTAATCTCGGCAGTAGGGGTTTTGTCTTTAGAAGCCACCTTGTTTACTTGCTGAGTTGAGTTGTGTTTATGCAGCGCCTCTTTTGTGAGAGGTTTCCCTTCATTGATATGCTGAATCAGGAGGTTAAGCTTGACAATTTGTCTCAGCTGATTGCTAAGTAAATCCTTAATCTCCACCAACTCAGCTCGATAGGTTTTTGCCTGCGTTTGGGTTTTGAGCATGCGATGCTGTGTGGTGACACGATCTATTTTATCCGTAAGTTGCTCTGTAAAATAATCAGACGCTTTGGTCATTCGCTCAGCTAGCTGATGCCATTCTCCTTTTGATAACAGTGAATTGACCTGTCGAATGAAGGTTTCTCCCACTTCTTTCAAGGGAAAAGTATCATTGATAAGCTCATCCGTCCAGGGTAGCTGCTTTTGCTTCAGTGATCGGTTTTCATCTTTATTGAACGTCTTTTTATGATTCACCAACTCCCTCAGTAATGGATCAAATAGAAAAGCACGTTCAGCAAACATTCGAATGAACCCGATGCGATCATTCTTAAATTGTTTCTCGAGCTTTTCCTGACCTTCAAAGTTCTCTATGAAGTATTGGAGTTGCTCATCGATGGAAGGAGAGCGTTTAGGAAGTGGACTCGAGAGAATCAATCCAGCCAAGGAAGTCAGCCTGGAAAGAGCAACGTATAGCTGTCCTGCAGCAAACGTATTTTCAAGATCAAGGATGGCTTTATCAAAGGTAAGCCCCTGACTTTTGTGAATAGTGACTGCCCATGCCAGTTTTAACGGATACTGCTTGAACGTTCCAATGACCTTTTGTTCCACCTCTTTGGTCTGCTTATCCAGAACATAGCGAACATTCTCCCATTCATACTGCTCTACTGAGACTTCCGTGCCGTCTTCAAACTTCACTTTAATGCCATCTTCGAAGCTTGAAACCCTTCCGATCTTTCCATTAAAAAACTGTCCTTTACCTGATGGATCATTTTTGATGAACATCACCTGTGCACCCTCCTTAAGTCTAAGGTTAACTTCATTTGGATACGCATTTTCAGGAAAGTCGCGATCAATATCAGCCGTGAATAGTTCATCCCTTCCATCCAGATCAGCAAGCCTTGAAGTATTGATTTTGTCTGCTTTTTGATTGTGTGTGGTGAGGTGGATGTATCCGTCCAGGTTCTTGTTGACTACTTCAGCATCATAGTGTTCGTTCAGTAGTTCTACATCATCTTCCAGCAGTTCATTATGCCTCAATCGATTGAGCAACTTTATAAAAGCCTCATCAGTTTGCCTATAGACCTTATTCAATTCAACGCGAATCGGAGGGTTGTCTTTAAGCACACGCGCATCGAAGAAATAAGGAGAAGCATAAAACTGCTGCAGCAACCCTTGTTCCTCTCTCTTAACAACAGGAGGTAACTGCATCAAATCACCGATGAAAAGAACCTGCAATCCACCAAAAGGATCAAACCTTCTCTTTCTTAAATGTCGAAGTGTAGCGTCAATACAATCCAAAAGATCAGCGCGAAGCATACTTACCTCATCGATGATTAGTAATTCCAGTTCATTGATCAGTTTACGTTTCTGAGCGCCAAACTTGGCCTCTCTGAATAGTGATGAAGGAGTGTTGACCAGTATATTCCGATCAGAATAGGGGATGTCTTCCGGAACAAATGCTCCGAATGGTAACTGTAGCAAAGAATGGAGTGTAACACCTTCCGCATTGATAGCAGCGATCCCTGTAGGCGCTGCTACTACTGCATTCTTGTATGTGTTTTTTACAATGTTTCTAAGAAAAGTCGTCTTTCCTGTTCCCGCTTTTCCTGTGAGGAAAATGTGACGATTGGTGCTGTTAACATAGTTGGCAGCTAGCTCTGCTGCGTCACTGAACTGGTTCATATGACGAAGATAAATGCAATTACATTATCTGTCGTATTTGACTCGCATAGATTCTGAAACAAGCTTGCCTTTGTCGGAAGACGGTTCAGAATGACCTTCGATTCAAAGAAATCTCATACGATAGTCACCCTGAATTTATTTCAGGGTCTAAATAAAGAATGATAACTTTCTACCCTGTCATGAGGGTGTCTCAAAAGGTCTGTCATCCTGAATTTATGAAGGATCTCTTTGTTAAGAATGCCAATAACCACATGTTGTAAGAGATTCTTCCTTCGTCAGAATGACAGCTAATATTAATAGACCTTTTGATACAACCTTTTCTTCCTTAAATAAGGCAGATTGTGGACCAAGTCCGCAATGACAAAATGAGAATAAGTACTAATATTACTCTATGGCCAAGCAAAAGATACATGCGGAGGTAGGAAAGCGGGTGATAGAGCTGTCCAATCTGGATAAAGTACTCTATCCGGAGGATGAGATTGTGAAAGCTGAGATCATTGAGTACTACCTAAAGCTTGCACCGACCATCCTGAATCACATTAGAGGCAGGGCACTGTCATTGGTGCGCTATCCTGATGGTATCTACGGGGAGCAGTTTTTTCAAAAGCACCGTCCTGACTGGACACCCGACTGGATTGATTATAAGAGGTTAGGCCAGGAGCGTAAGAAAGAATATGTGGTAGCAAAAGAAGAAGCCACACTTGTTTGGCTGGCAAACCTTGCTTGCTTGGAAATTCACCAGATCCATAGCTTTTCAGAGCACAGTGATAAACCGGATTATATCGTGTACGATTTGGATCCACCGGAGGATGGTTCATTTCCACTGGAAGATTTGAAACAAATTGCCTTTGCTTTAAAGGAACACCTGGAACGATACAACTACCACGTTTTTGTAAAAACAACAGGTGGAAAAGGGCTTCATCTTGTCACGCCGATAGAAGCAAAATACACTTTTGAAGAATGCTTTCAAGCTGCCAAAAAAGTCGCATCGGACTTCATTCAAAAACACGATCAAACCACCCTACACATCAAAAAGGAATCACGAAAAGGCCGGGTGTTGGTTGATATTTATCGTAACAGGCCATCTCAGACAATTGTCTGCCCGTATAGTTTGAGAGGGAAGGTTGGTGCTACAGCATCTACTCCACTTGAGTGGGAGGAGTTGGAACAGCTAAAGGATCTAAATCAGTGGAATATTAAGACCACACTAGAGCGAGTGATCAATAACGGAGATGCTTGGGAGCAGATCAGGGGTTGGGCTGTTCCACTTCATACGGATAAGCGTGCGGTGGTAGAAAAAGAGCTGCCACCAAATAAACGACACAAGACACCTGAACAACTTTCGGATTATGAAAGGAAACGGGATTTTAATAAAACTCCAGAACCTTTGCTTTCTGAAAATGAAGCACCGGGAAGTAGGTTCTGCATCCAGCGTCATCATGCGTCGCACCTACATTACGATTTGAGACTTGAACAAGATGGAGTATTAAAATCCTGGGCGATACCACGAGGCATGCCACCTGTGCCAGGTGTAAAACGGTTGGCTGTTCAAACGGAAGATCACCCACTAAAGTACCTCACATTTGAGGGTGAGATTCCGAAAGGAGAGTATGGTGGCGGGATGATGTGGGTATACGCGACCGGACGATATGAAATCACAAAAGAAAAGAAACAGGGATTTTATTTCAGGCTTTCGGGGAAACAATTGAGTGCTGAATACCGCATGCATTTGATGAAGGATAAAGAGTGGTTGCTAGAACGTGTTGATACTCCACAACAAAACTTGTTGGAGGTGGTGCTGAGTCCTATGCTGGCAGATGCATCCAAGCGTGTGCCCATCGGAGACTATTATTACGAAGTAAAGTGGGATGGAATAAGAGCGTTGATCTATTTGAACGAAGGTCAGCTTAAGATTTATAGTAGAAATGGTAATGACATCACCGAGCAGTTTCCCGAACTAAATGTTCCGGAACAAGCCTTCAGAATCAACAATGCCATCTTCGATAGTGAAATTGTATGTCTCGATCAGGAGGGAAAAGCCAATTTTAAAAAGGTGATCAAACGCTTAATGAGCAAGAAAAACTTTGACTATGAATCGAAACGTTCGCCAGCTTATTGCTATTTATTTGACTGCCTGTATTTGGATGGACGGTCGTTGATGAATGACCCTCAGGATCGTCGACGGTGGTGGATGATCGATTCAACTCGAGTAGGAGAGACCAACTACCGAATCAGCCAATCGGAAGAGGATGGTAGAGCACTATTTGCTGCGGCTAAAGCTCATGGTATTGAAGGCATAGTTGCCAAAAGAATTGATGCAAAGTATACCGTGGGAAAACGAAGTGATGCCTGGATCAAAGTGAAAGTGAAGGAAACCAAAGATTGTTTGATTATTGGTTTTACTCAGGGTGAAGGTGAGCGTGAAAGATCATTTGGATCGCTCCAACTAGCAGAACAAGATGGAGATGAGTTGATATATCGGGGGAGAGTAGGTACCGGTTTTGATGATGTGCTTCTAAAAAGTCTGGCTGCTCAATTTGTTGACATGATATCGCCGGATAAACCTGTGGATGCTGATGTGCATGAGGAGAAGAAGACGGTATGGCTAAAGCCTGAATTGGTGTGTGAAGTAGAGTATTCGATGATTACCGATAATGGGACTTTTAGAGATCCGGTTTTTAAGAAATTGGTGGATTAGAATTTAAAAAGCCATCTCGAAACTCGAAATGGCTTTTTTTCAAGTAAACTTATAAGGTTAATCCTCTATAAACTCTTCGAAAGTTTTCAATTGGATATTCGTAATTCCTTTTCCTTCCATGTATTTCTCCATTTTCGGAACTTTCTTCGATTTGATATAGCTGAAATCATTCTTTGCCTTTTCAAAGCGCTCATCAAGCAGTGAAAGGTTTTCCAATTCAGAAGCGGATGGGGGCTCGAATCCAGAAGCAATTTTGCTATATAGCTCACCAATCTTACTTCTAAGCTGTGGTTCTGCTGAGGCAACATAGTTGTCTCCCGTTGTAATTACCAATGTCTCTTTTAAGGCATTTAAATCTTTGATCACCCCTTCGGCAACTTTATTGCCACCACTTTTGGAAACCTCTTCAGCCTTTAGCAAAATTTCATCCATTTCATAAACCATATAAGCCAACTCCTGAGACATATCATAAAGCTTGGCAACAGTTCGGTAATACTGTGCTCTATCTGCATCAGTAAGTATAGAGTTTGGATCATTCTTTAAGGTCACAGTTGTGGTATAAGTGTCTTTGCCTTTAGTCATTACCACATTGTAGGTTCCGGCTGGCACCCTTGGTGAAGTAAACCCACCGAAAGCAAGGGTCTTACCTTTAGCCATTTTGGGTTGCTTTATCAATCCATTCCACGTTACAATATTTATTCCCTTGGATTTTCCGGGTGTTAACTCAATAAGTTTAACTCCTGAAGGATCCTGGATTTCCATAGTCATCTTGCCGAAAATGTGCTTTTTCTTTAGGTAATACCTGATTTGAGCATTGTTTGAGCTATTTGCTCCTACAAATTCCATTTCGGTGGCAGTGCCACCAAAAGGACTTGTCTCCTTCATGATCATTGGTTTACTTTCAAAGAAATGAACATCCTTCGCTAACACCTCCTGATTGATTTGTCGGAGTGGACTTATGTCATCGATGATGATAATGCCACGCCCATGTGTCCCCATTACCAGATCGTTGGTTTGCTTTTGCAGATCTATGAAATGCACGGCAACCGGTGGCATATTATTGGTAAATTGATTCCAATTTTTTCCTCCATTAATGGTCACATACAAGCCGAATTCTGTTCCAAGAAAAAGCAAGTCTTCATTCTCATAATCTTCCTGAATATTTCTCACAAACCCATATACTTCATCGGTGATTATTGACGTCCATGTTTGGCCATAATCGGTAGTCTTATAGGTATAAGGATTCATGTCTCCAGAGGTATGTCCTTCCAGCACCGCATAGGCAGTACCTTCACCGTGAACACTTGCCTCAATGTGATATACCCATGTGTTAGCTGGAACACCTGATAAATTAGCTGTTGTGTTTGTCCATGTTTTTCCACCATCTTTTGTCACCTGAATATTACCATCGTCCGTACCAACCCAAATCACCTTTTCATTCAATGGAGACTCAGCAATAGTGAAAATTGTACAGTGATTTTCAGCACCTGAATTATCCATGGAAAGCCCCCCGGATTCAGCTTGATTTTGTTTTGACTTATCGTTTGTAGTCAAATCCGGAGAAATGATTTTCCAGGTGTTTCCCATATCTTCAGATATATGGAGATATTGGCTTCCCATGTAAAAGCGATCTGGTTGAGCTTCACTGGTAGCCATAGGTGCGTTCCAGTTGAATCTTAGCTTATCATATCCTTTGACCTGAAGAGGTTGGATGGTTTTGGTCTGTTGCTTGTCCATATCATACCTCCACACATTCTGAGCTCCCTGCATTTCAGAATAAAGAATCTTCTTAGTAGGATGGGGTAGCACCCTGAATCCATCACCATAACCTACTACATTCCAATCTCTCGCTTCAACACCACCAGGTGAGCTTGACGGTCCGTACCAAGAGCCATTGTCCTGAAGTCCTCCATATACATTATAGGGTTCAGCATTGTCAACACTAATGTGATAAAATTGCGAAACAGGCATATTAGCTACAATTTCCATGGTGGCAGCACCATCCCAAGTTCTATATACGCCACCATCTGTGCCTACATACATTCTGTCAGAATCATTTAAATCAAACAGGATGTCATGGATATCAGCATGCATGTTGCCCATATTTTTGAAGGTCTTTCCACCGTCTCTACTAATAGAGCCAAGCAATCCTCCTTTTACAACTACATCGGGATTTCTTGGATCGATCACAATTCTGGAGAAGTAAAAAGGTCTAACAACCAATCCAAAATCGCTATTTAATAAAGTCCAATTTGAACCAGCATCATCAGATCTATAAAGACCTCTTTTAGTTTCATCCTCCGTTTCAAGTACCGCATATAAAATCTGACTGTTCGATGGAGCCACAGCAACGGCAATTCTTCCAAGCTTCCCTTTCGGAAAACCATTGTGAATTTTGTTCCATGTTTTGCCACCATCTGCTGATTTGTATAGTGCACTTTTGTCTCCACCTGAGTTGAAACCCCAGGCTTGTCTTCTGAACTCCCACATGGATGCATATAGAATGTTTGGATCATTAGGATCCATAATTACATCCGCACAACCTGTTGTTTGATCAATATAGAGTGTTTTCTCCCAGGTAACACCCCCATCTTCCGAACGATAAACACCTCTTTCATCACTATCACTCCATAGTGCTCCAAGTACACCTACATACATGATGTTGGTGTTTTCAGGATGGATTTCGATGCTGCTGATTCGTTCAGATTTTTCAAATCCCATTTTCTTCCAGTTTACGCCACCATCAGTAGTTTTATACAAACCATCGCCTACGGAAACACTGTTTCTGGTCCAGATTTCACCTGTCCCAACCCATATTGTGTTGTCAGGATCTTTAGGATCAACCTTTACTTTACCAATGCTTTGTGCATAATCATCGAAAATAGGTTGAAATGAGGCGCCTCCGTTTGCTGACTTCCAAACTCCACCACCAGCTGTTCCAGCATATAGAATTCGACCATTGGTAGGATGTCCTTCCATATCAATAATTCGACCACTCATAAGGGCAGGGCCAATGTGCCGGGCACGCATGTCGCCAAAAAGTTCTTTACCATTTAGCGTAATTTCACCCTCTTGTGCGGTAGCCATAGCCATTGCTCCACACATCAATAATGTGAGTAATTTCTTCATAATATGCTTTTCAAAAGTTCTTAATTACTCACCTCCTGATGGGAAAGCAAAGACGCTTTCATCAACCTCTGGATTCAGGGTTATCTCAGTTAAAGTAATAGGTTGAGATGGGCCATCTTTTACGCCCTGAGTCATTGAAAATGGAAAGTATAATCCATCCACTTCCTGATAATCACTGAAAGTTACCCTACCAACCATCCCAGCTTGTGGTCCTGCTTTAACTTCAGAGTCCATTGCTAGAGGTACATATGAATCTACATCAAAATAATAGTAGTATACATCCTCAACTTGCTTTCCATCTACTGTTTTTGGCTCTTTGATCAGTTTCACCTTGAAGGTTTCTGCACCATCAATTGTCTCCTTGCCAATAAACTCTGCTGTGTATCCCTTGTCCTTATAGTCAAGCCAGGAATCAGGAAAGTCATTGGCATCCAATTTTGCGTTTGATGTTGTTTCTGCATCAGCTTTTTCTGCTTTCAAAGATTGAAAGTTTGTACTCCACATTGTCTCTCCGTCAAAGACTCCCTGATAGAAGTCATTGCCCTGTAGTGAAATTTTTGTGTATTGACGACCGTTAGTCATTTGTACAATTTCGATTGGAATTTCCATTCCACCTTGATTAACCTTTGCTGTCATTTTCATTCCTTTGACAGCTTTCCAATTTTCAATGCCTCCGGTATTTTCAAAATACCCATTGATTATTTCGTCTACACTTACATCCTGACCTGAAATAGAGGTAAATGCAAAAAATGAGGTGAGTGCTACGATTAGTTGAATTTTTCTCATGACTTTTGTTTAAAAATTTGATTGTAATTTAAAGATTGGTATTAATTAAATCTCACAGAGAAAGCTAATCGGTTTAAACAAGCCACCGAGCGGAAATGACAAACTTGCGAATATCAAAATTCATTATTATTCTTAATCTAAATTTTCCGACCAGCTAATGGAGAATAGAATGAAAAGAATTGTGCTGATTGACGATGATTCTACAACTAATTACCTCAATAAATTAATCATTGAGCGATCTGATTTAGTAGATGAAGTACTTTCATTTGATTCAGCTCAGGATGCGTTAGACTTTTTTAATCACAGTAATTCTGCTGAAGATCAATCCCTTGTATTGCTGGACATAAATATGCCTATCATGAGTGGATGGCAGTTTTTAGATCAGTATCAAAACCTTCAAAACAGCAGTACCAATAAGATTGTAATCCTCACATCATCAATAAATCCGGCCGATAAGCTATTGGCAGAAGAAAGAAATGGCATCATGGATTATAAGTCAAAGCCACTGTCGATGGAAATGCTGGACGAGCTCGTGCAGTCCTACCTAAACTAAGTGTGGGTTTTTCGGGAACTTCATAATGAATGAAGTGCCAACACCTTCCTCACTATCTACGTCGATTAATCCGTTTATGGCGCTGATTCTGTTTTTTACAATGAATAGACCAATGCCACGACCTTCGGTATCCAGGTGAAATCTCTGATACATCTTGAAAATTTTATCTCCAACCTGAGCTAAGTTCATCCCTCTACCATTGTCAGATATCTTTAAAAGATTGTGCAACTCATCTTCGTAAGTTTCAATTTTTAGAAGAAGTCGCTTATCAGGATATGAAAATTTCAGACTATTGGAAAGCAAGTGATATAAAGCGTCCGACAAGAAGGGTTTATAGCTCTTGATCTTCGTTACTTTCAGGTTCTGATCTATGGTCACGTTTCGGGACTTCATCTCACTTTTTAATAGATCTAAAACCTCTTTTATAAGCCGATCAATTGAAATGGATCTAAAATCAGAAAGTTTGGGGTCACTCTCGTTCAGAATGGTGCTCAGTTCTTTAATGACCGTGTCAATACGATTCGATGCGGTGGATATTCGTGAAACTATTTCAAAAGCTTCTTCCTGGTTTTTGCCTTTGTTGTCTTTTAATAGATCAGAGAGACCGATGATTTGAGTAAGGGGTTCTCTCAGATTATGACTGATTATGCTATTGAATTCCTGCAAACTCTTATTTCTTATGCGCAATTTCTGGATCAGCTCCTCTTTTTCTATTTCAAGTATGTCACCTCTTTTCTTTGCCATTGCTGCAACTATAAGGTCGGCCAGAGAACCTACAAATCTTTGATCTTGCAAACTCCACTCTCTGCTTTTTTTGTGAAGTATTACGTAAGAGAGAAATCCAATAAATTTCTTGTCAGCAATGATTGGAGCATTTATAACTGCTTCAATTCCAGCTGGCTTATAATATCTTTCATAAATATCCTGCAGTCTGAGATCTGAGCTCATTCTGCTAACAGCCACTGTTCTGTTTTGTAGGAATTCGCTTAAAAAATCAGGAAACTCTTCATTAGAGAATTCTACGGTTCGGATATGAGGTGATCCTGGTTTCACGCTCTCTCCCTTGAGAACAAGTGAATTTTCAGGACTTAACTCCCAGTAAGTGGCCCTGTCACAGCTTAGGTTTTCTCTGGAACTGACCAATAAATCTTTTATAAAGGAATCAATATCCAGATTCTCGTGATTTAGTTTCCGAGAAAGTTCAAGTAGCGAGCTGGTATAGTTGGACTCTGTTGTAGTCTCATTGATTATTCGTTGTTTCTTTTTGTACTGATAAGTGGTGATTCCCAGACCGGCAATAATCAGAATACCCAAGGCAATTACAATCAGTCTTGCATCCTCTTCCGCTTTTGCCTTTTGCTGTTCCTGTCTCAAAATTTCATTCTCAGCGATCACTAGCTCAGCTTGTAGTGCAGATCTGATTTTTTGCACATTACCAATAAACTCCGCATTTCGAATACTATCACTTAGGTTTTTATGCCTGTTTAAGTAGGCTGCCGCCTCAGCTATATTATCTTCATTGAAGTAGAATGTATAGAGCTTATTGTAGACTTCATTGAGTAGATCATTAGCTTCATTCGACGAGGCAAGTTGCTCTGCTTTCTTCCAATAGTATAAAACAGAATCTCTTTGCGATTTAGATTTAAAATACTCACCAAGTTTCAGGTAAGATTGAATAAGCCCACGTTTATGATCTGCCTTGAGTCGACTTTGAATGGATTGTTTCTGTAGATCAATAGCAAGATCACTATTGCCCTCTTTAAAAGTACACTCTGCCAAACCATAATAACCATACCCTTGTCCTCTTAAATGATCGGATGATACAGCATTTTCGAGACACTTTTGGAAATAACTTTTAGCAGAATCAATCTGATTTTGCATAAGTAGTACCTCACCAATGTTGGACAGAATAATAACGGGCAGATATTGTTTCAGCTTTTTTTCTGCGAGAAACAATGCTTTGTTAAAATGTTTAAGACTGGAGTCATAGACGCCTTTTCTCCTGTACACTTCTCCGATATTATTATTGAGCCTCACGAACTCCATTGGGTATTTCTCAGCATTGTAAGACAAGGCTTCCAGGTAATAAGAAAGTGCTTGATCGGTGAGACCTATTATCAAAAAGCTACTTCCTTTAATCGTAGTAGCTCGGATAAGCCCCTTTTCATAATTGATTTCTTTTGCTATAGAAATGCCCTGATTTATATAATAGATTGATTGTTGCTGATCGGTTAGAGAAAGGCGAAAAGCTATATCGTTAACAACGTTCACATAGGTAGAGTCTTTCTTTTTCAAATCCCCTAAGGTCACCAACAAGCTATCTACTTCGTTGCGCTGACCGATTGTGATTGTCGGTAAAAGGAATATCAGGAAAAGAAATAAGAATTTGCGCATTACAATTATCTAAGGTAGCGTTTACCTTTGGAAAATATGGCATCAGAATACACTGAAATACTCAGGGATATTAACAATGGAACTTTCGCGCCAGTATACTTCCTACAGGGAGAAGAAACATTTTTCATCGACAATATTATTAAAAATATTGAAAATAACGCTTTAGATGAAAGCCAGCGAAGCTTCAATCAGATCATCTTATATGGTAAGGATACATCCCTGACTGATGTAATAGGAGCTGCGCGAAGATACCCAATGATGGGCGAGAGGCAAGTCGTAATCGTAAAGGAAGCACAGGAGATGCGAGACTGGACAAAGGAAGAGAAGCAGACTCTTGTTATTAATTATCTGGAAAACCCACTTGCCAGTACCATATTGGTTTTTGGTTACAAGTATAAATCAGTTGATAAGCGTACCAAATTTGGCAAAGCAATTGAAAAAAGTTCAGTATTTCTCAACTCCAAAAAATTATATGATAATCAAATCCCTGACTGGATAAGAAGCTTCTGCAAGGCCGATGGGGTGAAAATAGAAGATAGTGCGGTGATGATGCTTTCTGAAAACATTGGAAATAATCTTCAGCGTCTGGCCAATGAAATAGAAAAACTGCTACTGAATGTAAAAGAAGGAGAAAGCATTACCGCAGCAATGGTTCAGCGATACGTTGGAATTAGCAAAGACTACAACATATTCGAGTTGCAAAAGGCATTGAGTAGCCTGAACAAACAAAAGGCTCATAAAATTGTGGATTACTTCGCATCAAATCCTAGTAATAATCCATTAGTACTCACGATTTATAGCTTGTTTTCTTATTTCAGCAAGCTTCTTCTGATTCATCATTCAGACAACAAAAATGATAGAGCCATTGCTTCGCTAATTGGTGTGAATCCTTTTTTTGTGAAGGAGTATATGCAGGCAGCCAGGAATTATCCATTAGGAAAGGTCGTTCAAAACATTAAGTATTTACATGAAGCAGATATGCAATCAAAGGGCATAGGTTTTGCTACAAAAAAGGAAGGTCCGGTTTTAACAGAGTTGGTATATAAATTGATGAATTAACACAATTTGGAGCCAAATATTCGTTGCATTTGATGGTCAAAAACTATTCATTCTTGAAGAAATCAGTATTCATTCTATTATCACTCGCCATCAATTTTGGTTGGGCTCAAAATTCAATTCAGTCTGGGGAATATGCTGAGTTATCGGCTTTTGAAAGTTTCCAATCTCAAAATTATCAGGAGGTTGTAGGCGAACTGAAAAATCGTAGCAGTCGAACTCAGGATGAGCAGATTTTGCTGTTGCTAAGTGAGCTTAAAACTGGTAAAGCAAAGTCCGAAGAGATTGAGCAGTGGCTTCAGGATAATGCCAAACATCCTCTAAAGTCTTTGGCGACTTTTCATCTAGGTGAATACTATTTCTATTCCGGAGACACTCTAAGCGCAAAGAAGAATTTAGCTACAATTTCACGATCAGATTTAGGTAGTCAGGATAAGGGCTCCTATGGATTTGTCTATGGCGTTATTCAGCTTTCATCCAAAAATTATAAGCAAGCCAAAAATCTATTTCAGTTTGCCAGGGCAAATGGATTTAAAGAACCATTAAAACTTTCCTACTTCGAAGCATTCGCAGACTATCACTTAGGAAACATTGATGAGGCTTTAGAGGGATTTGCTGAGGCAAAAGATGATGCAAACTTTGGATTGTCTTCTAAATTTTTCATATCCAAAATCAAGTTGGACAATGGTGAGCTCGACGATGTGATAAGTATATCGCAGGGTGAGCTCTCAGATGACAAGACCCGGACAAACTCTGCCTTTCACCAACTCATTGGAGAGGCATATGCATTGAAAAACAATGTAGCAAAGGCAGATGCTTTTTTCCAAAGGGCAATTGAATTGCACCCTGGTAAACCATCAGCTGCATTGTATTATCAGGCAGGTGTTGCAAAATTCAAAATTGGAAATGAAGATAAGGCGATAGCTTTTTTAACTAGTGCCGGAATACAAGGTGGGGAATATGCACAATTAAGTGCGTTCCAGCTCGGAAGACTTTACCTCAAGAAAAGAGATTTTGAGCGTGCGCTCACAGCTTACATTGAGGCTTCCACGTCTGACGATATGGCCATAAAGGAAGAATCATATTATCAGGCTGCCATGATCAATGCTCAGCTTGGTTTTTTTGCTGACGCCATCAATTATTCAACTGACTATCTAAAGAATTTTAAAAATGGAAGTAAGGTGGAAGCAATTCAGAACCTGATTGCTCAATCGTATTTAAGGACTTCCAACTATGATCTGGCTATTGAGCACCTGAACGCTATTGGTGTTACCACTAACACTCAAAAAGAAGTATATCAAAAAGTAGCTTTTCAAAAGGCGGCTCAGTCATTCAACGATGGCAACTTTGCCGATGCAGAGAAGTGGTTTAGGCAAAGCTTGCGTTTTACTCCTGATCAATCTTTGAAAAACTCATCCAACTATCATTTAGCCGAGATTTCGCTAAGGAATGGCCGATTTAATGAAGCCATAGGTCATTACAAAAACCAATCACAGCTCGATCCAATGTCCAACTACGGGATAGGGTATGCCTATTTTAATCAGCAGCAATACCCAGAAGCCCTTCCTTATTTTAGATCCGCTACAAAAGCTCAGGATAAAACGGTCAAGCAAGATGCTAATGTTAGGCTGGCAGATTGCCTATTTGCAACAAAAAACTACTCGGAAGCATTGACGATCTATTCTGGTGTATCCACTCAGGTAGGCTCTGCATATGTGATCTTTCAGAAAGGAATGACATATAAGAATCTTGGTGATCGTAAAAATGCGATTCAGGAATTTAAAGATGTCTTCTCTTCTCAGAAATATGGGGCAGATGCCAGATTTCAGGTGGGAATGATCCACTTTGAAAGTGCTGAATTTTCAGAAGCTGAACGATACTTTACTCAGGTGATCAGCAACCACCCCAACTCAACCTATGTTATAGAATCCTTATTGAATCGTGGTGTTTCCAGAAAAAATCTGGGTCAGCTAAAAGAGGCACAAACTGACTATGAGAAAATTCTAAGTGATTATATAAACTCTGAAGTGGCTCTAAACGCCATTCTTGGTCTTCAGGAATTACAACAGAGTGGCCAGTCGGTAAATAACCTAGATAAGCATATAGCTAACTTCAAAAAAGCTAATCCTGAGAATGGAAGTCTGGAACTCATCGAGTTTGAGGCAGCTAAGCGATTCTATTTTGATTTTGCTTATGAGAAGGCTGTGTCAGCTCTTCAGAAATTTCTAAAAGATTACACCACCAGCAGTAGTAAGCAGGAAGCTAAGTATTATCTGGCTGATTCATATTACAGGCTCAACAACTTAAGGGAGGCTAAATCCGCCTTTGATGAGCTTAAGTATGTAAAAAATTCTTTCACAGGAAGAATCCTTAGCAGGTTAGGAGATATAAATAGACAACTGAAAAATGTAAAGGAATCGGAAGAGGCCTATCAGCTTCTGGTTGACCTCAACTTAACAGCAAAGGATACATATAATGCCAGACAGGGTCTGATGTATCTGTATTTTGAAAATAGTCAATATGAGAAAGCCATCCAGCTGGCAGATGAGATTCTAAAAGCAGAATGGAAACCATTAAATGCTGAAAATGAGGCTATTTTGATCAAGGCGAAAAGCTGGCTCAATTTGGAAAGTCTTCCTGCTGCAAAGTCTAATTTTGAGATTCTGGCAGGAGGTGATAATGTCTTTGCCGCAGAGGCGAATTACTACATAGGCCACATTCAGTTTACTCAAAATGAAAATGAAGCATCACTGAATACTTTATTTGATCTCAACTCAAAATTTGGCAACTATTCGCAATGGGTTGACAAGTCTTATTTGCTGATTGCTCGAAATTATATCATCATGGAAGAGCTGTTTCAGGCAAAAGCAACACTCAGATCAATAATTCAACATTCTAAGAATCAGGAAATTGTGAATGAATCGCAGCAGCTTTTAAATGCGATAGAACAAAACGTAAGCATGTCGGACTCTACTCAAAACAAGAATTAAGATGAGAATAATAGTTACAGGCATTCTTCTTTTGGGTTTTATCCAGTCTATGGCTCAAACAGACAGCACTCGTAATCAAGGCGAAATCCTGACAGGAGAGGTTGTGATCGAGAAGGATAAAAAGATAACACTTCCTCAGGCTGACAAGATTTTCGTTAGAAGTGAGCCTAAGACCTTTTCGAACGATCCACTAAATCTCACATTTGAAATCCAGGAGCCTTCATTTGAATGGCCAGACTATAAGTCCGATGTTCCATTCCAATCAGTCAGAGATGCATATCCGCTAGCGGAGTATCAAAATTACGTAAAGCTAGGCTATGGAAATTTCAACTCTCCACTGCTTGAAGCAGGCCTTTTTCAGAGTTTTGGCACATTTGATAGCCGTGCTAAGCTGTTTTATGAGAGTTTTAATTCCGGTCCGGTAAAAGGAGATAATAGTGGCAATTCCATTGCTGGTGTTGAACTGTCGGGTGATTATAAACTACCATCAATATCCGTTACACCATCAATTGTCTACAGTAGAAAGGAATACAATTTTTATGGCAGTACAGCTTCTACCAACTTCCCTGATAATCCTAATGAAGCGTCCTTTTCAGATTTTGGAATTGGTATTAACCTAAGCGGAGGAAGTGAAGATATCAACTATGGACTTAGACCAATTTTTTCTACGGTAAACCAGCAGATATCCCCATCTGAGTTTAATAAAGAAGATGTTTTGGAGCTGGCTGGTGCCTTCAATTATAAAATAGGCAAGGTCTTTAGCACTGGTCTTGACTTGGATGCCTCTAGCGCCTCCTATAAAAGCGGCACAGACTATGATCGCTCTCTAATCAATATTAAACCATGGGTTTCATATAAAAAGGAATTGCTTAGACTCAATGCCGGATTGATTGTTTCATCCGGAAAGATTGCCGAATCATCAAAGACAAGTATCTATCCTGACATACGAATGGAGTACGATCTTGCCGATCAATGGGTAGTTTATGGAATACTTTCAGGAGGACAGTCGATGAATACCCTCCGAGATATGATTGGCGAAAACCAATTTTTGGATGATTCTTTGGTTTTGAGTTTTTCTGAAAATGCAATTGAATTTGGCGGTGGGATAAAGGGTAATCCGTGGAAAAACATGCTGATTGAGGGGAGTGTGTCTTATCGTGATGTAAATGGAATGCCGTTTTTTACTCCTTCATCAAGTGACTCATCCAGGTATTCACTTGATTATGACACAGATGCTGTTAATGTCATAACGTTCAAATCAAAGCTTGCCTATATGCCCACTTCCACCAGTACCTATGGAGCAAGTGTAGAAATCAACGGGTATTCCACCGAATCATTGGATAAACCTTGGCATAAACCCAGTTTCATTTTTAAGGCCTTCACAAGTCACAATATCAAAGAAAAGCTTATAGTTTCTGCTTATTTAACCAGTATTGGAGGTATTAGAGCTCCTGCAAATGTCGATTTTGGCTACTTGAAATTGGATGGATTTACGGATGTTGGCATTAGTGCCAAATACCTATTCACAAAGCGCGCATCAGCATTCATTGATATAAATAATTTGCTTAATAACGAATACGAACGATATTTGGGGTACCCGACCCGAGGACTCGCTTTTAAAATAGGAGGTCAGTACCGTTTCTGACCGTAATATTTCCTAATAATGAATTTTATTTTATCTTGGTTCGGTCAAAAAACATACTATGGCTAAAGACGACAAGAACACAGACAAAGAACAGGACGATTTCTTCGGCGATGATGAGGATTTTGGTCTACCAGAGCTAGACTATGAGGCATTAGATGATGACGATTCTGATGATGTTCAGGAAGAACCAAAAGCGGAAGAAGCACCTGCCGAGGAGCCTAAGGTAGAAGAGGAGGAAAGCGTTAGTGCAGAGGATGATTCTGTCTTTGATAGTGAGTCAATGGACGACATGGATATGGATGATATCGGCGATCTGGATGGATTAGATGATCTGGATGAGGAAGATATCCCTGACCAGGTGACCGATGAGGAGTTAGAGGCTTCTTTAGCCGATGATAGTGGAGAGGATGACTTCAAGGATGAGCCGAAGGCAAAGTCAGACGTCAAAGATGCATCCGATGAGGATATGGAAATGGATGACTTTTATGAAGAAGAGTCGTTTGATGACTTTGATGTATCCGAGGATGATGGAGAGGACATTCCTGATTCGGTTTTTGACAGTGATGTTCTTGACGAGGACGAATTTGCTCAGTTTGAGAAAGAATTGATGGAAACCGAAGAGGGGGATATGGCGGACATGTCTTCTTTTGATGCGGATGATTCACCTGCGGCTACTGAAAGTAAAGGAAAGTTTGCCAAAGTAGTGATCTTCGGAATTATAATTTTTGCAGCTTTAGGTACAATATTCTGGTTTATGTCGCCGCTAGGAGGTGGAGAAGAAGATAAAAAACCAGTTGCTGAAAAAACTCAGAAACCTGTTGCTAAAAAGCCTGTAGAGAAAAAGCCGGAAGAAACTGCCAACTCCGGTACGTCTACCGAAAGAACATCAGGTGGAAGTGCCGCTACTGCCAAGCCAGCAGAGACTAAGCCTAAAACGCCTGCTCAAAGACCCGCTGCAAATACTACTAAACCTAAACAGCAACAACAAGTTGCATCTAATCCTGGTACGGTAAACTCACTGTCGGCCAGAACCGGCAATGCATTCATCATTATTGCCAGTTTCGTAGATGGTGATATGGCGATGGATTATGCGAATAAGTTGGCTGGACAAGGTAAGAGTCCTTCAATCATTCCACCTTTTGGGAATGCCATTACTCACAGAGTAGCCATTTCTGGATACCCGTCCATAGCTGCTGCTCAAAACGCAATTGGCGGTTTTCAAGGTGAGTACGGACAGGATATCTGGATTCTAAAATATTGAAGCACTAATCTTCAGTATATTACGTTCAGTCTGTTTGAGTGGGGCTTCCATTCATAAAACGTCAAGATAAAAAGAACATATGCTAATTAGTGTTATGCAAGATCCTGTGCTAGAGGGTCTGGAATCAGAAGAAAGTATATCATTATTGGAGCTTCTTACCAATGGAGGCTACATGATGATTCCCATCCTGCTTCTTTGGATGGTTGCTATCTACATATTTGTGGAACGAACCCGTACATTGAGTGCGGCAGCAAAAACCCCCGAATCTTTTAAGGATCAAATCAGGTCTTTGGTTATCTCAGGAGATATCAGTGGCGCAATGGTTCTGTGTGGCAAAACAGACACCCCAGTAGCCAGAATGATTGAGAAGGGCATCAGCCGCATCGGTCATCCATTGAAGAATATCGAAGTTAGTATCGAAAACATAGGTAAACTCGAAATCTACCGATTGGAGAAAAACCTGAATTTGTTGGCGACCATATCAGGTGCTGCACCGATGATTGGCTTTTTAGGTACCGTTACAGGTATGATTCAGGCATTTATTGCTATAGCGCAGGAGGAAGGTGCCGTTAGTCCAAAACTACTTTCCTCAGGGATTTACGAAGCGATGATTACGACCGCTGCAGGATTGTTTGTAGGTATCTTGGCATACCTGGGGTACAATTATCTTGTTTCTAAGGTGGGCAAGGTCATACACACAATGGAGTCAAATGTGATAGATTTCATCGACCTGCTGCAAGAACCTAAAAAATAGGAGCTATGGATTTGAAGTCAAAACATAAGGTGAGTGCCAATTTCAGCATGTCATCAATGACGGATATCATATTTCTGTTATTGATCTTTTTCATGCTTACAGCTTCATTTATCACACCTTCGGGTCTGCCGGTCAATTTACCTTCATCCAAGTCTTCGGAAATAGTGATGCAGAAGGTGAGTGTAACAATCACCAAAAATCTAACCTATTTCGTCAATAATCAGCGAGTGAATCGATCTTCGCTGGAATCCGTACTAAGAAGTAATCTGTCTGGCAAAGAGGGCATTGTGGTGTTGCACTGTGATGCTGACGTGCCTGTAGAGCGTCTGGTAGAAGTGGCGGGCATTGCCACATCACTGAAGGCGAAAGTCTCCATTGCAACGAAACCAGAGTAGAATGGACGAGCGAGAAAAAAAGGAAGAACGAAATAAGCGTATCGGATGGCTGACATCAGTCGGTGTGCAACTGGTGCTTTTGGTTCTTTTTTATTTCATCGTAGCATGGAAAGAACCTTTTCCACCTATTCCTGAGTATGGAATAGAGCTTGGCTTCACTACTTCTGCTGGTGCACCACCTACTTCATCCCCTTCAGAACAAGCCCCTGAAACGGAGGAGATCCCCGATGAAACGGTAGAAGAAGAGGCGGAAACAGAGTCCAACCAAGAAATAGAAGATGTTCAGGAAGAGGTGGAGGAGCAACAAACGCCTGTTGCCAAAGTAGAAACTCCGGTGAAGGTAGAAGAAACGAAACCTGCTGAAACTAAGCCTGCAGAGGAAAAGCCTAAGGTAGATTCCAGGGCTGTGATGAAGCCTTCAGAGACCGATTCAGAAGATAAAAGCACTAATCCTGCTGAAGGAAAAGAGGAAGAAAAGAAAGTTGATCAGCGTGCTATTTATGGCAGCCAGGGAACAAATACAGGAGAGTCTGAAGGTGCTAATCTCGCACTCTCCGGATGGATTTGGGATTTTAAACCTAAGCCGGATGATCAATCTGATGAGTCAGGAAAAATCGTATACAAGATTGCCGTAGACCAAGATGGGTATCTCGTTAAAATAGAAACAATAACATCAACTGTTTCTCCAGCTGTTGAACGAAAATATCGCTCTGCAGTAGAGAAGCTAACGTTTAGTAAAACTGCCGATTATAATACCGCTGCTGTTTCAACAGGCACCATTACGTTCATCATCAAGTCCAAATGACCTATAAGGAGACGTTAGACTATCTCTTTTCCAGGCTTCCTATGTATCAGCGCGTTGGGAAAGTTGCATACAAAAAAGACCTCACCAATACACTCAAGCTCCTTGAAAAGCTAGACAATCCACATAGAAAGTTCAAGAGCGTTCACATAGCCGGGACCAATGGAAAAGGAACCTCTGCACATGGTATTGCAGCTATTTTGCAAACTGCAGGTTATAAAACGGGTTTGTACACTTCACCTCATCTCAAAAGCTTCACAGAGCGGATCAGAATAAATGGAAAAGAGGTCTCTGAGTCTTTTGTTACTGATTTTGTTGATCGTATTCACGAAGCTATTGATGAAATAGAGCCTTCTTTCTTTGAAATAACAGTTGCCATGGCATTCGACTATTTTGCTCAGCAGGAGGTGGATATCGCTGTTGTTGAAACAGGTCTCGGTGGTAGGCTCGATAGCACAAATGTCATTAATCCTGAAGTTTCGCTGATTACAAATATCGGGTTTGATCACATGGATATGTTGGGAGATACCCTTGAGAAAATAGCTGCTGAAAAAGCAGGGATTATCAAACCAGGAGTACCAGTAGTAATAGGTGAGAGGCAACCAGAAACAGCACTTGTGTTTGAGGAGATTGCCCGAAAGCAAGGTTCACCACTTTCATACGCAAGGAGGGAGGCGTGGAAGCCGAAAGGATTGGTACCATCTTACCTCGTTAGGAATTATCCCGGGATAAAGGCTGTAGTAGATGTATTGATCGATCAGGGTTGGAAGATTAGCCCAAATGATATTGAAACCGGTCTGGACCTACTAAATGAACTAACGGGCTTAAAAGGAAGATTACAAGTACTTCAAAATCAGCCGCTTATCATTGCTGATGTTAGTCATAATGCCGATGGACTCAGAGTTCTATTTGAGCAGGTGAATGAGATTTGTAAACGAACACTTCACCTAGTTTTCGGGTCAGTCAAAGACAAAGATCTCAGCCCTATTTTTAAGCTTTTTCCGGTGGGGGCCAAATGTTACTGGACTCAATCAAGTGTTCCTCGATCATTGTCAGTGGAAGAGTTGGCCATTCAGGCAATTGTAAATGGGATTCAGGGAGAATGCTTCACAAACGTGAATGAAGCGATCACTCATGTAAAAGAAAAAGTGCTCCCCGATGATCTCATTCTGATTACAGGAAGCACTTTTGTTGTTGCGGAGATCAATGACCTCTAATCTTCCCCTAAATGCAGGTGATGCACGTGCTCATCAATCAAATCTATCTGCTTGGTGATTTCAATCACATATTTACTTAGCTCAGCTTCTAATGCTTCCACCTCTTCATCATATTCCGGGCCCTGCTCAGCTCCAAGATTTCGCTCTATGTCGTTGTATGTTTGGCATTCTTTGCGGATGAATATCCTGAATGACTTGGTGGTATAATCTACCTCCAGCTTTTCTATGTCATCGAGTGTGGCTTTTGCCTCCTTGTCTTTATCCTTTTTAAACTTACGTGTCACAATACCATATAGCAGGGTGTCGTAATGGTGGATTTCGTCCAACATCTCCGTAATCATATTTCTGTAGGTAGAATGGGCACAAAAACTCGCCAGGCCTTCATAAGTTTGCAGCATTTCTGCCTCATTGTCCCAGCGCATGGTGAGATCATCGATGGCTTTCACGATTTCAGATTCGTCCTCCTGTGCGAAGGATGAAAACGAAAAGAAGAAAAGTAAAAGGAGCAGAGTTTTTAGTTTCATTGATTTAAGAGTTAGGTTGAATAGATAGTACATTGGGTAAAAAGAATAAGTTAGCAAAGTTTTCCGAAAATATGGCAAGCAAAAATGTCATAGAGCCCGGAAAAGAACTATATGAATCAATCCATGGGAAGTGGAGTGAATTCTTCGGTAATGATAATGAAATCGTAATAGAACTTGCTTGTGGATGGGGTGAATACACGATTTCACTGGCAGAAAAGTTTCCTGATAGAAACTTCATTGGGATTGATATCAAAGGGGATCGAATATGGAGAGGAAGCCAGTATGCTCAAAAAAATGGGTTAGACAATGTTGCCTTTCTTCGTACACACATTATTGAAATACTAAATCTCTTTGACGAAAATGAGGTGGATGAAATTTGGCTCACCTTTCCTGATCCACGCCCTAAAGATCGAGATGAAAAGCACCGTCTGTCCAATAAAAGCTTCCTAGAGAAATACCGGAAGCTATTGAAACCGGAGGGATGGTTTAAGTTCAAAACAGATAATACCGAGCTTTTCGAGTATACGCTTCAGGTTCTTGCTGACTTTGATATCAAAGACCATGAATTCACCTTTGACCTATACAACTCACAGCTGTTGGCAGAACATCATGACATTAAAACCAAATACGAACGTATCTGGACGGAGAAAGGAGAGAAGATCAAGTACATGAAGTTTAGATTTGAGGATTAGCGATACTCAGGATTCTCAAAATTCCATCTGTTTCCATCATCCCAGTCTTTTCTCGAATTGCCATAGGTAGGGTAGCCATCATTCTCCTTTAGCATTTTGGCTAGATGCATGAGGTTATAGGTCATGAAGGTGGTGTTCCGATTTGTAAAATCATTGTTTATAGCTCCCGACTCTTCATCCATGTAGCTTGGGCCTGGTCCTGCTTCTCCAATCCAGCCACAGTCCGCCTGAGGTGGGATAGAGTATCCAAGATGCTGGAGTGCGTAGAGGATACCCATAGCACAATGCTTGATGCCGTCTTCATTGCCAGTAATGATACATCCTCCCACTTTACCGTAATAAATGTATTGGCCTTTATCGTTTTGCTTGCCACTCATGCCATAAAGTCGCTCTATCAGTTTTGTTGCTACTGAAGATTTTTCACCTAACCAGATCGGAGTACCAACTACCAGGATGTCAGCTTTCATAACCTTACGATAGATAGTTGGAAAATCATCTTTATCATACCCATGTTCAGTCATGTCAGGATATACCCCATAGGGCACTTCATGATCTACAAAACGTAAGAATTCCACCGAAACACCCTCTTTTTTCATGATATCCATGGACACTTGCATCAGTCCTTGGGTGTGACTTTGTCTAGGAGTTTTTTTCAGGGTACAATTAATGAATAGGGCAGAAAGGTTGGAGAAATCGGGATTGCTCATGATGTGATCGGTTTACTTTCAAGTTAACAAAACTTTGACTGCACTATGTGAAGGAAATACTAAAACAGGCTTCCAGTCTTTGGCAGGGCTTGTCTTTTCAAGTGCTTCAGGTAGAGTTGTGCACAGGCGTTAGCATCACTTAGTGCATTATGGTGTTGCAACTCAATTTTATACTTCTTACTCAGGTAGGCTAGCCCTCTGCGATAGATCACTCTCGTGCATCTAACCTCAAAATCTGGCTGTGTAATATCATAGTATGCGAGCGTATTTCGCAGGCAGTTTACATCAAAATTAGCATTGTGTGCCACCACCACTTCATCTTCTATCAGGTGCTTAATGTCAAACCAGACATTTTCAAAAAGGGGAGCATCCATCGTATCCTCTGGCTGGATTCCATGTACCTCAATGTTTTTGTAGAAATACTCGTTTCGTGGGGGTTGAACCAGCCGATCTACTTTCTCTACAACCTCCCCATCCACTACACGCACAATCCCGATCTGGCAAATACTTGCCGGATTCCATGTTGCAGTTTCAAAATCAAGAGCAGAAAAGGATTCTAGAGGCATGACTTAAATATAGCTGGATTGCGAAGAATTTATGAAGTAAATCTGTTTCATCCAGCGAATAATAAACTTAATCCAAACCGAAATGATGTTCATAGTTTAATGCATCAGTCTAGATATAAAATAAGTATATTTAACATGCTACCTAGTTAGGCTAAGCAGTCATTCACCGCCAGTATGATCAGGTTATATATTCTTATCGGCTTCATTTTAATTCCCTTTGTAACGCTGGGGTCAGGCGATAGCTGGGCGAAAATATTGAGAGAGGGCAAGGGGACGGTTGAGGTATACTGGTATCCGAATAATGTGATTATTGAAAACTCTTTGGACATTATTGATGGGATAGAGCATGATCTTTCTCTGGCTTTTGTAGATTATCTAAATAAGGAATACAGCGTTGAAATTGAACTAAAATGGATTAAGACACAAAGCTTTGATGAGGTAATGAGTACAGTTAGAACCGGAACAGGAGGAACTTTCGGTGCATCTTCTATCTCCATTACACCTCAGCGAATGAAGTATCTCAATTTCACTGAACCATACATGGCAGATGTTGCGGTTCTCATATCCAATTCCGAGTTACCAGTAGCTTTAACTGAAGAAGAACTAACATCTATCCTCCACAATAAAACCGCAATATCCATCACAAACACTACGCTTGTAGAGTCCCTTGAGAAACTTAGAGTGAGATTGGGGATTAGTTTTGACATCACATATGTTAAAAACAGTGGCGACATCATTGATATTATAAGTGAAACGCCTGGCAGCTTTGGATACGTTGATATCGCCAATTTCCTTGTTGCCATTGACAACAATACCAATGTCAGGAGGCAGTTCTTCCATCCAGTCAAGTTAGATGGACTGGCAATAATTTACCCTAAGAATAGTGATTGGACTGAGCCTGTAAACAGGTACTTTAAGAGTGGACAATTTCATAGAGATAAAGTTCGCATCATTACAAAATATCTGGGATCAAATGCCTCCGAAATCATCGAGCGTATTTCAAAATCAGCTGAAATCGGACCATTGGAAGAAATTGTGATTTCCAATAGAGAGAAGGAGTCTCAATACGAACGACTGATTGAAGCAGCAAAGAGAGATCAGAATGCGGAGCGCCTGACTATCATTTTAGCGTCCATAATATTTATCATTATTATCATCCTAGCGCTTCTTTATTTTCTCTACTGGATAAAGTCGAAGACCACTCAAAAATTGGTTTCTCAACAAAAGATAAACGAGGAAGCAAACAAGCGATTAAGAGAACTTAATGAGGAGAAAAACAATCTCATTCAGGTTCTCGCGCATGACTTGAGATCACCATTGTCTAACATTCTGGGTGGTGCTCAAATCATCGAATCTAGTGAGACTCTTAGCGATGATGGTAAAAAGCTACTTGGATTTATCCTGCAATCTTCCGAAAAAATGCGCGCGATGATTGATAAGATTCTGGATGTAGACGCAATCGAGACGGGCAAGCACAATCTGAAAATTGAATCGTTGAGCCTCAATGATATTGTAGCTACAGTACTAAAGGATAACATCTCCCGAGCCACTAGCAAAAAGATCAAATTGATATCACGATTGGAGGATAGTATAAAAGTCAAAGCAGATAAGGTTTACCTTATTCAGGTGATGGATAATTTAGTTTCAAACGCAATCAAGTATAGCACGGAGGGTTCCAATGTTGAGGTTGCTGCTGTTTATGATAAATCCATGGTTAAGGTTTCTGTCTCAGACGAGGGCCCTGGGCTTACGGAGGAAGACAAGGAAAAGCTTTTTGAAAAATATCAGCACCTGAGTGCAAAGCCTACACAAGGAGAAACTTCAATCGGATTAGGCCTTTCCATAGTGAAGATTTTCACAGAACGGATGGGAGGGGAGATTTCTTATGAAACAGAGCTTGGCAAGGGAACAACGTTCTGCATATCATTAAACAGGGGATAGGCTTACTCAATGATTTCTATCTGATCACATGTGCCAACAAAAGGCACTCCTGTAGTATAAAAAGCGTAAGTGATAAGCCCTACATATACCTCTTCTTCAAAAGTGGGTGCCGTGCCGGGTAAGTTTCCGGTTCCATTATACAGTATCCACTCGTCGGATTCTCCGCTGCTTTTTGGCTGTTGCCAGTAAACCGTAATGGTCTGATCTGCATTACCAACAATTCGGATATCTGCTCTACCTACGGGAACTGTGTTTGCACCTATGTCATTTACAGTAGAAGTGCCATTCAGTGTGTTTTTTCCTTCAATGGTAAATCCAGTTGCCCCACGGTGACCAACTACTACGTGTGCAGAGTTAGGATCATCTAAATCTAAAACGTGCACCTGAACTCCTGCAAAGTTGTAAGGCTCACCAGAATGAGCCGGAGCAGTTTGTGAATCCTCAAGTGTTCCTATTCCAATATTCCTTGCAATAAACTCGAAAGGAAAGCTCACACGTTTAGCATCCAGTCTTCCTTGATCCTCATTGAAATGTAGAGTTTGATTAGTAGCATTATCGGTAAGTTCAGCCCTGTATCTACCATCAACCTGCTGTACATTGGGCAGGGCTTCAGCATTGTTGGTTGTGAAATCTACAAGATCACCTGACCCATCAAAACTATCCACAAAGGTTCCTTCAACAATTTCATCTTCCGTTAAATCGTCTGGCTGACTATCGTCTTTAGAGCAGGATGTGTCTAAAACGACTAATAGTAAGAGTAGTAAGAAGGATCGTGGCATGATAGTGTGTTTGAATTAAAGTTAATCTTCGTCGATCACCTCTAAAACGTCCATGATCTGACCATAGTCTTTGTATCCTGGTCTTTCTTCTTCTGTTGCCTCCAGCTCCAATCCAGGGTAACGTTCTAGACCTGCTTCTGCCTTGATTCCATACCCCTTCAAAAGCTTGAGATTTCCATTGTAATAGCCTATTTGAGCGTCTAACTCATCATGAATCTCAGTGTTATTTGATCTGATAACAACCATTTTTACCAACTCATCCAGATAGCTCAAATTGGATTTTAGTTCATCTAAACCTGCCTTTGAATTGACATTCAGCCTAAAGATGATCGGTTTACCCAACAGTCCAACCTTTTCCACAATACCCAGATCATCAATCTCGATGAAATCCACAGGGTAATTTTTGATGGAATTGCGAATCTCGTCAATTCCCGCTCCATAATATTCACCCGCAAACTTCACACCAGCCACCCAATCTGTAATCTCTCCAAAGTCTCCCTCACTAACGAATGTATCTGTGGTAGGATCAATGTTAAACCCAATAACGTCCACCATCATTCCGGCGCAATAACGTGCATCTGAGAGATTGGAAACATTACTGATTTTCACAAATGTTTTGAGTGCCATAGATTCAAAAATTTCAGTCGCAAAGAAAGGGTACAGAACGAAACAATTTGAACAAATTTGCGGTTTTGCACAAAAAACATTCAAATGGCAGTAGAATTAAAGACAGATCAAGATTTTAAAACAGCAATTAGCGAAAATGATAAAGTGGTGGTAAAATTCTTTGCAGACTGGTGTGGAAGCTGTAGACTTTTCGCCCCAAAATTCAGAAGACTATCAGAGGATGAACGATTTGGAGATGTTTTGTTCTTAGATGTGAATGCAGAGCAAAGTCCTGAGGCTCGAAAACTAGCCGGTGTGACAAATCTGCCATTTTTTGCTACATTCAAGAATGGGGAGCTACTAAAGTCAGTACCTACGAGCAAAGAAGAGTCTGTTGTTGAAATGATAAGTGAGCTATAAGATGAAGATACCTGTAATAAAGAAGCTGGTAGAAAGCTATACCATTGAGGAACTAACCCAAGCAGAATCTGCAATAGCTGAAGAACAAAAACCTGAGATTGAAATTCCCGGAGATGATGAAGGAGAGCAATTGACACATGCTTATGCAGCTATTCAGATTTTGCAGAGCATGAAAGAAAATGATGTGGATTTTAAAACTGCTCTTAGAGAATACACAGGTCGAGTTCGAAATTCCATTAGTTAAGGTAGATATACGACACTTGGTTACGTAAAAGTCCAGATGCTAGAATTTTTACGTAATTGATGAATTAGCTTACTGATCTTAATAAGACAATATGGAAACATACTTAGATACCACCAAAGATATTTATAAGCGGGCAGCAGAAACACCGGATGTTGGGCTTTGCTGCACTACTACACCAATCTGGGCATTCCCGGGGTTGGACATTCCTAAAATCATGCAGCAGATGAATTACGGATGTGGTAGTACCGTTCATCCGAGAGATTTGATTAATAATCCTAAGGTCTTGTACGTGGGTGTAGGTGGCGGTATGGAGTTGTTGCAGTTTTCCTATTTCAGCCGGCAGCCAAATGGAGTAGTAGGAGTGGATGTGGTAGATGAAATGTTGGAGGCATGTGAACGAAATTTTATAGAAGCAGAGGCTTCCAACGAGTGGTTTCAATCCGATTTCGTAAGCTTACGAAAGGGTGATGCCCTTAATCTTCCAGTAGAAGATGAATCCATTGATGTAGCCGCTCAAAACTGTCTCTTTAACATCTTTCATGAAGAGGATCTGAAGAAAGCTTTGCAAGAAATGTATCGGGTACTTAAACCTCATGGTCGATTGGTTTTGTCCGATCCAGTTAGTGAGGATGTTATGCCTGAAAACCTGAAGAATGATCCGGAATTAAGGGGATTATGCTTAAGTGGAGCCTTGCCACTGAAAGACTATATCAAGATGATTACTGATGTAGGATTTGGTACTGTCGAGATTAGAGCCAAGCGCCCATACAGAATATTGGATACTAAGCACTATGATACCAATCAACCGATCCACATTGAAAGTGTAGAAGTCTGCGCGATTAAAGATCCAATCCCAGCTGATGGACCATGTGTATTTACAGGAAAAACAGCCATTTACACAGGCAATAAAGAGTATTTTGATGATCATGCAGGTCATGTACTTGTGTACAACCAGCCACTCTCTGTTTGTGACAAAACCGCAGGAAACTTATCCGCTATTGGGAGTGAGGATATCTATGTCAGCGAAAGTACTTTCTTTTATGATGGGGGTGGATGTTGTTAATTATTCCAATAATCTTGTAAACTGGTAAAGGTCAAGCAACTACCTTTGCACTTATAATGTATAAACCGTGGCTGTGAACCCGGCAGAAGTACAAAACAATGAGTAAAAAAGGACGAATTTTAGTCGCCATGAGTGGCGGCATTGATAGCTCACTCGCTGCAGTGATGCTACACGAAGAAGGATACGAAGTGATAGGCATGACCATGAAGACATGGGACTATCAATCTTCAGGAGGAAGTAGCAAAGAAACAGGCTGTTGCAGCTTAGACTCCATCAACGACGCAAGAAACATTGCGGTAAGCTTAGGATTCCCACATTTCATAGTGGACATCAGAGAAGAATTCGGTGATGCTGTCATCGATTATTTCACGGATGAATACATCGCTGGTAGAACGCCCAATCCTTGTGTGATGTGCAACACCCATATCAAATGGGACGCACTGCTTAGAAGAGCTGATAAGCTGGACTGTGAATACATTGCAACTGGGCACTATGCCAATATTAGAGAGGAAAACGGAAGACACATCGTATCAAGAGGAGTAGATGGATACAAGGATCAATCCTATGCGCTGTGGGGCATTTCACAGGAAAGCTTGGCCCGAACGAAATATCCACTGGGACATTTAAAGAAATCTGAGATTTATGACATGGCTCGTGAGCGTGAGTTCTATGAGTTGGTGTCAAAGTCTGAGTCTTACGAAATATGTTTTGTTCCTGACAATGACTACCGGGGATTCCTAAAAAGAAGAGTTCCTGAGTTAGAAAAGGAAGTTGCTGGAGGTGAATTTGTGCTGGAAACAGGTGAAGTCGTTGGGAAGCACGAAGGATACCCTTTCTACACTGTGGGACAAAGAAAAGGACTTGGAATCGCTTTAGGTTATCCTGTTTATGTGACTGAAATACAGAAAGATACGAATAGAGTGATTCTCGGAACCTTTGATGAGCTTAGTCGGGACGGTATGTACGTGAAGCAGCTCAATATGCAAAAGTACGCTTCCATCGAGGGAGAGAGAAAAGACACAATCACAAAAGTACGATATAATGATAGTGGGAATCCTGCCGTTATAGAGCAGGTGGGTGATACCATGAAGGTATACTTTGGCAATGGTGTGAGCGCAATAGCTCCAGGCCAGGCCGCAGTTTTTTACGAAGGAGACGATGTAATTGGTGGCGGTTGGATAACTTCAAGCTTTCATCAGAACAGGCAGAATTGAAAATAGCTAATAATTCATTTTCAAAATCAATTCCTCTCTTTAAGTGGCTGAGGGGGATATTATTGTTAGTGGCTGGTGTGGGTATTTCCTGCAGTGAATCCCGAAAAGCTGATCCATCAACTTTAGGATATGATTTCTACCCCCTAAATATTGGGCAATACAGAATCTATGATGTTGAGGAGATCAAGTATCTGGTTTCAGGGTTTGATACCACTGTGTTTCAACTTCGAGAAACTATCTTCGACTCAATCTCTTCAATTGACCAGACAGTTTATTTGCTCAGAAGAGATATCCGTGCAGATGACACTGCTCCCTGGAAAAGCGATTCAGTTTGGTCTGTGACGAGCACTTCCAATTATCTTTCCATTTCAGAAAACAACATCCCATATATAAAACTCACCTTTCCTGTAAAAGAAGGAAGAGATTGGGATGCGAATAGTTTAAATAGTAAAGACCCTTCAACTTCCTACTATCAGTCTATGAGTAATTCGATCATAGATTCTGTAGGAACTGAAAGCCATATGAGAGTTATTATCGAGGACATTGAAGAGAATGTGACAGGAGTTGATCTTAGAAGCGAAGTATATGCGAGAGGAATAGGTTTGGTTGAAAAAGATTACCTGGTTCAGAAGAAATGTACTTCTAGCGATTGTGGTGGTGATTTGGGAGAGGTTATTGCAGGTAGATCTCTAAAGCAAGTTTTAATAGAAATAGGAAATGAAGAATAAACTAGTCTGGTTAACCATTTTTCTCTTAGCCTCCAATCTTAGCGTTGGTCAAAGTCAGGTTAACAGGTATTTTATATACTTCATTGATAAGTCAAGTGAGTCGTATCCATACACTATCTCTAATCCAGAAGAGTTTCTCACACAAAGAGCAATTGATCGAAGAACCAAGCAAAACATAAGCATAGTTGAGACTGACCTACCAGTAGATCCAAGCTATGTTCAGGGTTTAAGAAATATTGGGATTGATGTGTTTTTCACATCCAAGTGGTTCAATGGGGCGTTGGTTAACGCAGACACCACCTTGCTTGACGACATTCAGCTACTTTCATTTGTAGATAGTATAGCCTGGATAGCGGACACCACGAGGCTGACATATGAAAAGGACATACCTGCTAACCCTGAAACATTTGACCCTCCTGGATCAGTGAATGGAGATTCTGACATTCAACTAATCATGCTGGGTGCCGATCATATGCATGCGGATGACATAAAAGGGCAGGGCATGCTCATTGCTGTGTTAGATAATGGATTTACCGGAGTGAATAAATATACGCCATTTCAGCACCTGTGGGAAAATAATCAAATCATTGCCACCAAAGACTTTGTCCAGAATACTGGTAATGTATATCAATTTGGTGATCATGGCACGTCCGTTTTCTCCACCATAGCCTCAAAATACGAATCATCAAATGGCAATCTCTATGGCATTGCTTATGAGGCAGATTTTATTCTGTGCATTACTGAAGAGGGAGGTAGTGAAGATCGGGTGGAAGAGTACAATTGGCTGTTGGGTGCTGAGTTTGCTGATAGTCTTGGAGCAGATGTAATTAACTGCTCGCTGGGGTATAAGTTTTTTGATATCTCCGAACATGACTATGGTGTTGATGATTTGGATGGAAATACTGCTGTCATCTCCAAAGCAGCGAGGATAGCCTCCGAAAAAGGGATGGTGGTAGTTACTAGCGCTGGGAACAGCGGAGATGATCCGTATCCTAGAAACCTGATAAGCCCTCCAGCAGATGCAGATGGGATTTTAACTGTCGGGAGTGTAAATCCTGATTTCTCCTACACACTTTTTAGCTCGGTTGGTAATACAACAGATGATAGAATAAAGCCTGACATTGCAGCATTGGGTTTTCAAACAGCCGTGGTACGAGGTTCGGGAAACATCCAGAGGGGGAATGGAACCAGTTTCGCATCACCGCTTATTGCAGGGTTTGCAGCAGGCATCTGGCAAGCCAATCCGGACTGGACGAGTGGAGAGGTAATCGCAGCTATAAAAAATTCAGGACATAGAAATCATAACCCGGATTCCCTCAGAGGATGGGGAGTGCCAAACTATTCGTACGCAGTAGCTGGCGAGACGGCACTTAAGGTCAAAGATATCCTGGAAGATAAAGTGACCATCTACCCCAATCCTTTCAACGGTGATACGCTGTACTTGATTACAGAAGGTTTGTTTGATCAGGGAATGAACATCCGCATCATCGACCCCAAAGGGAGTTTGATATTCAATCAGGAATTCAAGCAGAAGGAAATAAAGGAAAACATGGAATTGACGATTGATGGTAGCCAACAAGGAGTTTATTTCTTATTCTTGCAAACAGGAAAGAATCAAAAGATCGTCAAACTCATCAATTTTTAAATGAAGATTTTCTCACTCCTCGCTTTATTCTGTTGTTTTTTAACAGTTTATGGCAATACAACAAAAGTTCGAGGATCAGTTAATTTGCCAGGATTCGAAATTCAATTAATGGGTTTTGAAAACCCATACTCAGATAATATCTATTTATTGGATAGTGACAAAGTAACAGGCGATGGCAATTTTGAACTCTCACTAGAATCGGAGGTAGAATCAAAGGTTCTTCTACTGATAAATGATCAATCACAAGAGCTATTCTTAAGCCCAGGAAGCACTCTGGATATTGTTTTGGAATATGAAGAATTTGACAAGCCTGATGACCTTGGAAGGTCTGGTCAATTAAAATTGACGAGCATTAAATCCAACAATGAACTTGAAACCCAGATTTACAATTCAAAAACCGAATTAGAATCAATTAGGAATAGAAATAGAAAACGGAATGGTAGCTTGTCTAAAAACTATGTGACAGAATTAGAGAATTATTTAGTTAAGCAACTTCAAAATGAAAATCAGGCTTTCATAACCTCTCTTACAAATTCTACTGATTTTGCATACGCATTGTCATTTTTAAAGCGCAACAAGGCCAATTCTGTGGAATTACTTTCAAATACATTTAGCGATAATTTTAAGCCAAGCTTACAGGGAATCAAGGCTGTCAATATTCTTTACACGATTAACCTCCAGTTAGATTTTTTCAGAAATAAGATTAACTCAGTTGATTACTTTGATTTTATTGATCAAGCAGTACCGAATGTCACATCCAATAAAACTATCCAGGAGGCACTAAAACTGGATCTGATAACCATCGGTTTTGAACGAAAATGGACTGATCAAAAAAAGGCTGATAAAGCGATTTTGGAATTTATAGAAACTTCAAATTCTGATGTTCTAAAACAGTATGCTATTGAGTTTAAGAACCTTCAGGCAAACTCCATAATTGGTGAAGAGATTAAGAATTTCACATTTAGAAAAGTTGACAATTCTTCAATAGAACTAAGCTCATTCAAAGGCAAGTATCTTCTGATTGACTTTTGGGCCACTTGGTGTGGACCATGCATCAAGTCTATGAAAAAGCTACCATCACTAAAGAGTAGTCTAAACACAGAACTTGAGATTCTTTGTATAACGGAAGAAAATGATGTTGACAAGATTCAAAAATTTATCTCAAAGCATAATTTTAATGATGTTTTAGAATTTGCGATTTCGGAGCAAGATGACGAATTAGCAAGTTATTTCAATAAACGTGCTATTCCCCTTTACTTCTTAGTTGACCCAAATGGAGTCATTATTGATAAAGCCGTTGCAGATCCAGAACCAATGATTCTCAAGCACCTTAATTAGTCACTATGTCCAAAAAGCTAATCGCTCCATCGTTCCTCGCCGCTGATTTTGGCAATGTTCAGCAAGAAGTAGAAATGCTAAACAACAGTGAGGCCGACTACATTCATATCGACATCATGGATGGGGTATTTGTTCCCAATATTTCGTTTGGTTTTCCTGTTTGTCAGGCCATTCATAAGCACGCAAAGAAGCCAATGGACTTTCATTTGATGATAGAGCATGCAGATCCATACCTGGAAGAGTGCATGAAAGCTGGTGCTGAAATCATCACAGTGCATGAGGAAGCATGTAGACACCTCCATCGAACGGTCTCTGAAATTAGAAACCTAGGAGCCAAGGCAGGGGTGGTAATCAATCCGCATCGTCCGGTTAGTGCACTGGAAGAAATCCTACCTTATGTAGACTTAGTACTTCTTATGTCCGTTAATCCGGGTTTTGGAGGTCAAAAATTCATTCCAACTACGTTTGATAAGGTCGGAAAGCTGAAGAAAATGGTGGATGAAATCAATCCCGAAATCATCATAGAAATAGATGGTGGAGTGAATGATGAAAATGCAGGTGAACTTTTTAATGCAGGTGCAGATATGCTTGTTGCAGGGAGTTTCGTTTTCAAGTCAGATGACCCAGCTCAAACCATCGCTAACCTCAAAAAAGCCTAATCAGTTGAGATCACTGATTTCCTTATTTCTAATCTGTCTTTCAGCTTCTCTATTGGCTCAGCAAGCAATTATTGAAGGCAGAATTGTTGATGAGGAAGGAGAGCCTATTCCTGCAGTCAATGTGATATTGAAATCAGACCGATCTAAGGGAACAATTTCAAACATTGATGGATATTTTCTGATTGAATTAGCACCCGGGACCTATGATCTGATCTTCTCGCATGTTCAATATGGTGTCCATGAACTGTCAGGTATCCCAACCGGAGTTAGTGACTTCATAGTGACAATGAAACCTGAGGCAAGGCAACTCGATGATGTACAGGTAGAAGGTAATAGAGAACGAGATGCCATCGATCCAGCGACAAGAATTGATCCTAAATCAGCTAAGAATTTACCATCCGCATTTGGCGATTTCAATAAGGTTTTACTAACACTCCCTGGTGTGGCTGGCAACAATGAGCTGTCGTCTGCCTATAATGTGAGAGGAGGAAACTTTGATGAAAATCTGGTTTATGTCAACGATATACCCGTTTACCGTCCGTTTCTAGCTAATGCCGGCAGGCAGGAAGGGCTTAGCTTCATCAACCCTGATTTAGTAGGAGATATCAATTTTTATGCTGGTGGTTGGGAATCTAAGTATGGTGATAAGCTCTCCTCATCATTAAACATTGATTATAAAGAGCCCGAATCACTAGAAGGTCAGTTGAATGGGGGGCTGCTTGGTGGCTCAGCATACATCGGCAACCGAATCAGTGATGATGTTCAGTTCCTCTTTGGAGCCAGGCACAGAGACTCCAGGTATCTACTAAACACTCTGGAAACTGATGGCCAATACCTTCCGACCTACACTGACGCTCAGGCATTTTTCACATTCGATCTCACCGGAAAAAATAGCAAGCAGTTCAATCGGACGAAGCTAAACTGGTTGCTGGCTTATGGACGCAACCGATATCTAACATTACCAGCTTCACAAACCACAGAGTTTGGTTCCGTGAGTCAAAATCTCCGCATTCAAACGGCTTTTGATGGGAGGGAGGAACTAGATTATGATACCTATCAAAGTGGATTTAATCTGTCGCATCGCTGGTCAGATAAGTTTCTAAGTAGATGGATTGGATCAGCTGTGCATACATCAGAACGTGAAAATTATAATGTAGAGGGAGCTTATCGTATCTGTGATGTAGACAATAATCCCGGTTCCAATAGCTTCAACGAGTGTGTGGTTGTGCGTGGTATAGGCACCAATTTTAACTATGGTCGTAACAGGCTTGAGGCTCAGATATACAATGCGGAATGGCGCAATGAATATCTGCTGTCTGATTGGTCTATTCTTGAGGGTGGTATTGGGTTTGCAAGAAATGTGATTAGTGATGAACTGAATGAATACGCATTCCTGGATTCTGCTGGCTTTGTAAATCTAAATGAAAGCACTTTCAATGCTCTTGATCTAACAACAAATACAATCTCTGGCTATCTGCAGGCAACCATCTTTAGTAAGGACTCTATGCATGCTGTGAATTTTGGAGGACGTATAAACCACATGGATTATAATGGTGAGACTCTTTTCAGTCCTCGGGTCATCTATCGGTATAAGCCAAGATGGGAAAAAGAGACTTCTTTTAGATTTTCAATCGGTAAGTACAGTCAGCCTCCTTTTTATCGTGAGTTGAGAGATCGATCTGGTGACATTAGAGAAAATGTAAAGGCGCAACAATCCATTCATGTCATCGGAGCGATGGAGCGTATGCTAACTTGGTGGAATCGCCCATTCTTATTTTCAACGGAAGTTTACTATAAGTCACTTAAGAATGTGGTTGCCTACGATATTGACAATGTTCGTTTGAGATATTTTGCCAATAATGATGCTCAGGCATTCGCCTACGGTTTTGATTTTAGAATCAATGGTGAGTTTATTCCGGGTACTCAATCATGGTTTAGTCTGGGTATTCTAAACACACAAGAGGACATTGCTGAAGATGACAAAGGATTTATAAGAAGGCCTTCAGATCAGCGAATCAATCTGGCATTTTTCTTTGAAGATCACCTACCAAACGATCCAACCATGCGGGTTTATGTAAATTCTGTTTTCGGATCCGGTTATCCATTGGGACCACCTAATGAAATAAATGCAAGAAATATTTTTTCTGGTGATGAGTATTATCGAGTAGATCTCGGGTTATCCAAATCATTTGAACTAACAAACCATAAATACCTGAAAACCTTTTGGTTAAGAGCTGAAGTACTGAATGTTTTAGGAGCTGATAATACGCTATCCTATTCATGGATTCAGGATGTGACAGGAGCTCAACTAGCCATCCCCAATTCATTATCGGCAAGGTTTTTGAATTTCAGAATCTCAGCAGATTTTTAGGTGAAGGTTTCGCCTATCTTTGTTTCACCATATACATTAAAGAAATGAAAAAGATCACTCAATTATCCATGATAGCGCTAGCTGTTTTAGTGCTGGCATCTTGCAATAGACAAGTAACCCGAATCAATCCTGATCAGCAAGTAGACCTTAGTGGTCGCTGGAACGACACAGATTCTAAATTGGTAGCCGAAGAAATGATTCAGGATGTAACCGGACGTCCATGGCACAACAATTTCAGAATTGAAAAAAATACCAAACCTGTCGTAATCGTAGGATACGTTCAGAACAAAAGCGCTGAGCACATCGAATCTGAAACATTCATCAAAGACATAGAAAGAGAGTTCATTAACTCAGGTTTTGTGCGGGTTGTATCCAACTCAGAGTTTCGTGAAAAATTAAGAGAAGAGCGTGCGGAACAAGGAGAGTTCGCGTCTCCGGAAACTCAGGCAAAGTGGGGTAAAGAGCTTGGTGCAGACTTCATGATGTTTGGTGTTATCACCGCCGTGACGGACTCTTATAAGAAAGAAAAAGTGGTGAACTACAAAGTAAACCTTGAGCTTGTGAGCATCGAAACCAACGAAAAAGTGTGGTTGGGTGATAAGGAAATCAAGAAATATATTAAAAACTAATACCATTAAAATCGCAGGTTAGAGATGACCTGCGATTTTTAACCTTCTCTCAATCACCACATCAGACTCATGGTTTCATCCAAGACCATTTACGTTTTCATCACACTGATTGCGCTTACAGGTTGTGCATCATTCTATCAGCTCAATTATGAATTCAATAAGAATTTTGAGCAGGGGAATATAGAACAGGCGGCCACTGTATTGAATCAAAACAAGAAAGCAGCCAAGAGTAAAACTCGCTTTCTTTATTATGCAAATCAAGGAGTAGTAGAGCATCTGCTAGGCAATTATCAGGAAAGTAACAACTGGCTGGAGCAAGCATATATTTTCGGTGAGGACTATCAGAAAAACTACCTCAACTTTGCCGCTTCTTATTTCCTGAATCCCAACCTCATCGTCTACCCAGGCGAGGATCATGAGCACTTAATGCTACTTTACTACAAAGCCCTGAATTTCCTTAAGATGGAGGATTATGAATCGGCACTGGTAGAATGCAGGAGATTGAACCAAAGACTTTATGAGCTGGGAGACAAGTATACTTCGGAGAATAAATACCAGAAAGATGCCTTCATTCAAAATCTCATGGGAATTATTTATGATGCTGCTGGTGACTATAATAATGCTTTCATAGCTTATCGTAACTCGTTGGAAGTTTATCAAAATGAATTCTCTGAGATGTTTGGACTGTCAGCTCCTGAGCAGCTAAAAAAAGACTTGCTCCGAACCGGCTCACTTGCTGGTTTTCCTGAAGAGGTTGATCGTTATAGCGAAGAGTTTGGGATCGAGTATACCAATCTACCACCACCTGAAGGAGGGGAGTTGGTATTCTTTTGGCACAATGGGCTGGCACCTGTAAAAGATGAGTGGTCAATCAACTTCGTGGCAGTAAAAGGTGATGGTGGACAGATATTCTTCCAGAATGAGGAGTATGGTTTGAACTTTCCATTTTTCTATGATACAAATCAAGAAGGAAATGCCAGCATTACTGATCTTACCGGAACACGGGTGGCTTTTCCAAAATATGTGGAAAGGGAGCCTTTTTTCAACTCAGCAAGTCTGGAAATTAACAACTATTACTATCCATTAGAAAAAGCAGAAGATATCAATGCTATAGCTTTTAAAACACTAAGAGAGAGGATGCTGGAAGAACTAGGTAAGGGGTTGTTACGGGTAGCACTGAAAAAAACCATTGAAAGACAAGTTCGGAAAGAAGATGAAACACTGGGCTTTTTGGTAGGTGTTCTCAATTTTGCATCCGAGCAGGCCGATACCCGAAACTGGCAGACCATTCCCCACAGTATACACTATACCAGAGTGCCACTAAAGGAAGGTGAAAATGAGATTGTTCTTCACACTGAAGGTAAACGCGGCTCCAGTGAACAGACGTTTAAGTTTATAGGAGAGAAGCGTAAAACTCAATTCCAAACCTATCAATCACTCGAAAGCAATGTTGCTTTTTAGCTCTTTTACCTGTCTAACTTTTTTTCTTCCATAGTCACATCAGCTTCAGTACGGATGTGCATTTTTATGTTTACCAAAAACTCTTTGCACCCAGCATCCACCAGTGCTTGCTGAGCTTCTTTTGCCACCGCTTGCAGCTTATCATACGGCCCTTGCATTACTGTCTCCATTGGAGTTATCATGTACTCTACTCCTGAATTTTGAATGACCTCTATGGCAGCATCAATCTTTTCATAGATGTTACCTTCACGCTCTAGGGGCACGACCTGTATAGCTAGTTGAATATTTTTATCAGTCATTTTATTTGCTTTCCTACGAAAATAATTCTTACAATATTACATCTTGTCTTTTCCCTATTTAGGTAAAAGGCTTTATTTTGAGGTCACATAAATAACCATCCTGGCAATGTTCACCGAGTACGAAATAGAATCAATGATCGAGTATCCTGAAGTAAAGGATGCTACGAAAGCTTTAAAGAAAGATTTTCTAAAAACAGAAGCTCCATATCTGGAAATTGAAGATGAGGATTTCTTCTCGTTAATCATCATGACTCCTACCATAGGAATTGCCATGGCGGACGGTAAGATATCGTTGTTTGAAGAAATGGCACTTAATAAAAAAGCCAGGAAACTATCGAAGGGTGGTTACTTTATGAAGAAGGACCCGGTTGTTTATGCCATGAAATTCCTTATCAAAAATTACTACAACTGGTCTGATAAATTTTTGGATGTGCTAAAGCTGACCATCAAAGTAACTTGTGGACTTGATGCTATCGTTCACGCCCCGGTTGAGAAAAAAGGGGAAGTGGACTATAAAGAATATCGTCAGGCAGTATTGCACTCACCGTACCTTTTGATCAGGTTTATCGCTAGTTTTTTCCTGGAAAATGATGAAGACATCATCAATCAAAATCATAAGATTGGTAAAGAAGAATACCAGCGTATGATCATCATCGGTGAGAAGCTAGAACTGGATCACATTCCCGTGTTTCAGATGTTTTGTAAGACGTTCAAATAATGAATAACGCACATTGGCGTTGTTGATGGTAGTGAATCGAAACACACTCATAATCCTCCTTTTATCTATACTTTTTGCGTGCAGCAAAGATGACATTTCAATCACCTCAGTGGATGAGGAGATTCAGGCATGGTTGGATACAATGAACATTACAGCAACACGCGACAATTCAGGTATTTTTTATTACTCTGATATAATCAATCCCACTGGCGCTCAGGCGACTGATGGTAGTGTAGCTGCCATCTATTACACACTAAGCGATCTTGAAGGAAATGTTATTGCTAGTCATCAACAATCAGATGGTGATTCACTCATCTTCAAAGTTGGTTCGTCTGCAGTTTATCCTCTTGGTGCTGATTTTGGAGTGAGTCTGATGAGAGTGGGGGAAACCTACAATTTCATATTACCCCCAAGTCAAGCCTATCAGGACTTGTCTTCAGGAGCAATCAACCCGAATCTTATTGCTCATCTGCAAATACAGTTGGTTGGAGTTCATAATGAAAATGATCTCTTCGCTCAGGAACTTGTTGATATAGACGACTACATTTCCGATAACAACCTAAATGATGTGGTTGCAAATCCCCTTGACATGGTAGAGCAATTCCCGGCTTCAGGGATTTCATATAAACGGCGTAGAGCAGGAAGTGGAACTCTGCCATTAAATGGTGACACTATAGTTGTTGATTACTCAGGTAGATTTATTGATGATACAAGTTTCGGAAGTGATAGTGGATTTGAGTGGATATATGGCTCTGGAGAACCAAGAGAGCTGCTCACAGGCTTTGAATTTGGAGTTTCACTCATGCAGACGAACGAGCAGGCACTGGTAATGATCCCTTCATCCCAGGCTTATCGTGAAAGTGCTCTTGTTATTCCTGATTTCATCAAAGATGATTTGGTTGAAGATGCCATCATTCCAGACTATGTCACGAGGATTCCTCCGTACCGAACCTTATTATTTGAGATAACACGTGTCGATTAATCCATTAATTTTGAAATGATTTGCTCTCCACAATCAAACGATATGGACTTATTTGCCTGATTTGGCTAATCGCTTCGGAAGCGACATCTCAGGATATCTATCAGAAATACGATATCTATAGAAATCCTATTCGTGTAGTTCTAAATAAATTCAGTATTACAGCTACAACTGGAATTGGAATTACCAACTATAGTCATAGGTTGGAGGGAGTGTACTTCTATCAGGATGCAGAAAACCAGTTTATTTTCTCAAACGAGATAGAGAATTTGGGGAGTTCGTTTTCAGGCTACACAGATTGGCTCAATGATCCTCAGCTGGGATTTGAGACTTCACTAGAAAATCCGTTTGATGTTCCGTTTGATTATCTATCAAACCCGGTCTACAACCCATCTCTTAGTGATCAAACCTTTTTGGTAAATACTGATACCACAGATTTTGGGTTTAAAGGTGGATCCAGAGGTATCCCAATTACCCTGATGGTTCATTACGAATACGAGAAATTCAGAATAGGGGCAGGTTACTCGTATGAGTTTCATTTTCTCCGCCGTTTAGAACCAACTACCTATAGTGATCAGGTGAGAGATTATCAGCCAAACTTTGTTAAAACACGATATTCCAGGCTGTTTGGGATGGTAGGCTACAAATTCTACCAATTCTGGAGCTATGATTTTGTGGGGGAGCTTCAGTTCGGTAGAATCACAGCCGGAAAGCAATTTAATAGTGGTGCAATATCCAGAGGGATATACACCAGTCTTGGTGTGAGCATTGAAAACAATTGGTCAGAGTACTTTCGGGTGATCATTAAACCAAGCGTAGAGTTCAAGTCTTACAGCATCAGTATTCCGGATGGATCAACAGTCAATCATAAATATCCTACATTCTTTATTCAAGCAGGAGTGAGCATCAATATTCCGGACATTCCACGTTCTCCAATGAATAGCGATCATGTGCAGCTAAAACATGTTTATACAGACCCTGTGACAGGTAAAAGGATGGAAGTAAGAGGCCAACCGATTTGGAAGCGTCAGAATCCAAAAGTTGGTGAGAACAATCGCAGAATGTGGCCAAAGAGGAAAAAGGCCATCAAGAAGTTAAAGACTAAAAATTGATGGTCTGATCTCCCTCCAAAATCCTTACGATTTGTGTTGAATTAAGACTACTTTTTCAGCTAGTTTTTTGCTAAATTGCGGGTTGATTTTTAGCTCAAGCAAATAAGCGTAAATGGCAGACGGAGATATTGATAACCTGTCCTCATCCGAGGAAAATATTATCCCAATAAATATTGAAGAAGAAATGCGAGGGGCGTACATCGATTACTCGATGAGCGTTATTATTTCCCGAGCACTTCCTGACGTAAGAGACGGCCTAAAGCCGGTTCACAGACGTATCCTGTACGGAATGGACGAACTCGGTGTGAACTACAATAAGTCCTATAAAAAGTGTGCGAGGATAGTCGGGGACGTATTAGGTAAGTATCACCCTCATGGAGATACTGCAGTATATGATACCATGGTTCGTATGGCGCAGGATTGGTCCATGAGATATCCGTTGGTAGACGGGCAAGGAAACTTTGGGTCTGTGGATGGAGACTCACCTGCTGCAATGCGTTATACCGAGGCGCGTCTTCGAAGAATATCGGAAGAACTTTTAGCTGACATTCGTAAGAATACAGTTGATTACGTTCCAAACTATGACGACAGTACTGAGGAACCAAGTGTTCTACCATCTAAGATCCCCAACCTTCTGGTAAATGGTGCAAGTGGTATTGCGGTAGGTATGGCGACCAATATGGCGCCACATAACTTGTCTGAAGTGGTGGATGGTACCATCGCATACATTGAAGACAATGACATTACAGTTGAGGGGCTGATGCAGCATATCACCGCTCCCGATTTCCCTACTGGTGCCACTATTTATGGGTATCAGGGTGTTAGAGCCGCTTTTGAGACAGGTAGAGGTAGAGTTGTACTTCGAGCTAAAGCTGAATTTGATACTACCAGCACAGGTAGAGAGCAAATCATTGTGACCGAGATTCCCTATCAGGTGAATAAGGCAAACATGATTGAGAAGACAGCTGCCTTAATCAATGACAAAAAAATAGAAGGAATAGCCGACATTCGAGACGAGTCTGATAAGGCCGGAATGCGGGTCGTTTATGACTTGAAGAAAGATGCTATTCCTAACATTGTCCTCAATAATCTTTACAAGCAAACTGCACTTCAGTCATCATTTAGTGTAAATAATGTAGCACTTGTAAAAGGACGACCTAAGACTCTCAATCTCAAAGATTTAATTGTTCACTTCGTCGACCACAGACATGAGGTTGTTGTAAGGAGAACTGAATTTGAACTTGATGAAGCAGAGAGAAGAGCACATATCTTAGAAGGTTATCTCATTGCACTTGACAACCTTGATGAGGTGATCAACTTAATAAGAGCTTCCAAAGATCCAGATGAAGCGCGAATTGGATTGATTGAAAAGTTCAGTTTATCTGAAATTCAAGCCAAAGCAATATTGGACATGAGACTTCAGCGTCTCACCGGTCTTGAGAGAGATAAAATTCAGAAAGAATATGAAGAGATTCAGGCGCTTATCAAGGAGTTAAAAGACATTCTGGGTAACGAGGAGAGACGAATGGAGATCATCAAAGCTGAGCTTCTAGAAATGAAAGAGCGCTATGGTGATGAAAGACGTTCAGAAATAGAGCATAGTGCTGATGAATTTACAGCAGAAGATATGATTCCAGATGAGGACATGGTCATTACTATCTCTCATCAAGGATATATCAAAAGAACTCCTTTGGTAGAGTATAGAACGCAGGGAAGAGGTGGAGTTGGAAGTCGTGCTGCAAAATCTAAAGATGATGATTTTACAGAGCACCTGTTTATTGCCTCTGCACACAATTACCTATTGATTTTCACAGAGTTTGGTAAGGTATTTTGGATTAAAGTTTGGGAGTTACCAGAAGGAAGCAAGACCTCAAAAGGACGGCCAATTCAAAACCTAATCAATATTGAATCTGAGGATAAGGTCCGTTCAGTGATCAATGTGAAAACACTTGAAGATCCAGACTATATCAACAATAACTTCCTGGTGATGTGTACGAAGCGAGGTATCATAAAGAAAACATCACTTGAAGCTTACAGCAGACCAAGAAAGAATGGCATCAATGCCATTACTATCAGGGAAAATGATAAACTTCTAAATGTACGTCTTACTGATGGTGATAATCACATTGTAATTGCGAGTAATACAGGCAAAGCAATCAACTTCCATGAATCAGATGTCCGCTCAATGGGACGAATGGCATCTGGTGTTCGGGGAATGAACATCACAGACAAGGAATTTGTAGTTGGTATGGTTTGTGTAGACCATAAAAACCCACCAAACCTTCTTGTGGTATCCGAAAAAGGATATGGCAAGAGATCTGACCTGGAAGACTACCGTATCACCAAACGAGGTGGTAAGGGAGTTAAAACCTTGAATGTTACGGATAAAACAGGTGAATTAGTAGCAATAAAAGATGTAGTTGATGGAGATGAACTGATGATTATCAACAAATCGGGTATTGCCATCAGAATGTCGGTCGACAACTTGAGAGTAATGGGAAGAGCCACTCAGGGTGTTCGCTTAATAAAATTGAATGATGAAGATGAAATCTCTGCAGTAGAGAAAATTTCCAATATTGGGAATGATGATGAAGAAGGAGAGGAACCTTCAAATGAAAAAGAAAACCAAACGGATAACGATTAAACCAAAACGAATAATGAGAACATTATTAACCATTTTGTTAGCGGCTGTATGTGTAGTGGGATACTCGCAGAAGAAGCCCAAAATCAATCAGGCTCTTTCCGCCATGGAAGAGGGCAATCTGGCAGAAGCTAAATCTATCATTGATGCTGCCATTGAACATGAAAAAACAAAAGATGATCCTAAAACGTGGTTTTACAGAGGTCAAATTTATGCTGCACTTGATACAGCTAATAACGAGCCTGGCGCTCTTGATGAATCATTAGCCGCTTTTGATAAAGTTCTTGAACTAGATCCTGAGCAAAAGTCAGTTAATTCTGTAGACTTCAACTCAGGACAGGTTGTAAATGTAGATTCAAAAAGACAAGGTTATTACGCACATTATTACAACAAGGCGATTGAAGCCTACAACGCTGAGCAATTCGGTAAAGCTGCAGATAACTTTGAGACTGCTTTCTATATCTTTCCAAGTGATACCAATGCAATTCTAAATGCTGCATATGCAGCAGCAGCTGATGGCGATGATGCAAGAGCAGTAGCTAACTATAAGAAGGCATACGATGCTGGGGTAAGAGATAAGATGATATTTCTTCAGCTATATAACTATGCCATCAAAGAGGAAAGATATGAAGATGGTTTAGAAGTTATTAGAAAGGGTAAAGAAGCTTATCCTGGAGATATTGAACTCGCTAAATATGAGATTAATTTATTAATTCAACTTGAAAAAACTGAAGAAGCTAAAGCAGGCTTAGAAGAGGCAATAAAAGCTGATCCAGAAAACGCAGATCTGTATTTTAGTCTTGGTGTTTTAAAGGAAGAGTTAGAAGACAAGGAGGCTGGAATTGAAAGTTACCGAAAAGCCCTTGAAATTGATCCTAATCATTATAATTCAAATTTCAACTTGGGTGTTGCAGTTTTTAACGAAGCGAATGAGTTAATTAAAGAAAGAAATGCTCTAAGCTATAAAGAGACGACTAAGAACAAAGAACTAACTAAAAAAATTAACGTGAAGCTAGAAAAAGCTTTACCAATTTGGGAGAAGCTTTACTCTCTAAAAAATACTGATCAAACAGTACTTGAAACATTGGGATATATCTATAATAACCTAGGAATGAAAGATAAGTACAATAAAATTCAGGATGAAATTGATGCGCTTAGTGGAAACTAAATCTCATAAAAATTATAAAAAAGGCTGATCTTTAGATTGGCCTTTTTTGTTTTGAAAACATGATCGAAGAAATTCTAAGCTCTCTTGGTTTTGAAGCTCAACTTATTCAGGAAATCATAGATTCCGGGTTTACGAAAACTGCAAAGAAAGATGACCACATCATCGGTGAGGGTCTTAAAGATAAAAGCATTCCCATTGTATTGGATGGAGTATTAAAGGTTTATCGAAAAGAAGAAAGTGGCAATGAGGTTCTTTTATACTATCTGGAAAAGGGAGAGACTTGTGCCATGTCCATCACATGTTGCCTTGATAGCAAACCCTCTGAAGTAAAGGTAATAGCAGAAACAGATGTTAAAATTTGGATGATCCCCAGCGCAAATTTGGATCGATGGGTTTCAAAATACCCGTCATTTAGACGATATGTTTTTGGAGCTTATCAGTCTCGCTTTGATGAATTGATGCAGACAGTTGACAGCCTGGTATTTACAAATATGGAAGATCGTCTCTTAAAATACCTTCTGGACACCAAGCAGGCCATAGAATCTTTTGAAATACACAAAACACACCAGGAGATTGCCGACGAGCTAAATACTTCAAGAGTGGTGGTGTCAAGACTCTTGAAGAAGCTAGAGCAGGAAAGCAAAATTCGCCAGCGAAGGAATTGCATTGAAATTCTATGAGCCTGCATGTAACAAAAGTTACAAGGAACTATCTTGTGGACTGCTACTTTTGAGGTATCATGAACATCAAGCATTATTTCCCTGTTCTACAATGGCTTCCCTCTTATAAAAAAGAGCAATTAAGCGGAGACCTTTTTGCCGGAATCACAGTTGGTGTTATGCTAATACCACAGGGTATGGCCTACGCCTTAATTGCAGGCTTACCACCAGTATATGGGCTCTACGCCTCCATTGTACCTCAGATTATATATGCACTTTTAGGTACCTCAAGACAATTATCCGTTGCACCTGTTGCAATGGATTCATTATTAGTAGCAGCTGGTGTTTCAGTTTTAGCAGCCGAAGGGTCCGACAGCTATATTGCCTTTGCCATTCTAATAGCTTTTTTTATGGGAGCATTTCAGCTGATGCTAGGCGTTTTCCGGTTGGGATTCATCACCAACTTATTATCAAAACCTGTCATCAGTGGTTTCACTTCAGCTGCTGCTTTGATCATTGGACTCAATCAGCTCAAATACTTGTTAGGGACTGAAATTATTAAAAGCAATCGCTTTTATGAGATCATCATCAACGCTATTGAAAAGCTAAATGAATCCCACCTCGTTACCCTAATTATTGGTATTGGAGGGGTTGTTTTAATTAAATTCTTAAAAAGAATAAATAAAAACATCCCCGGAGCTTTAATAGCTGTGATTATAGGAACCGGTATGGTATATGTATTAGGACTGGGAAGTTCCGGAGTAAGTATTGTTCAGACAATACCAGACGGACTTCCTAATCTTAAATTACCAGACTTCTCACTAGGAAAATTCGGTGAAGTACTTCCCTTGGCATTCACGATCTCTGTAGTTGCGTTCATGGAAGCATTTTCAGTTGCAAAAGCAGTAGAAGCTAAAAAGAGAGATCACAAAGTGATACCCAATCAGGAATTAATTGGATTAGGAGCTGCAAACTTGATTGGATCACTTTTTCAATCTTTCCCGGTTACAGGCGGTTTTTCCAGAACCGCTGTTAATCACCAGGCAGGCGCAAACACACCTTTAGCCTCCATTGTTAGCGCTGGGCTGGTGGCGCTCACACTCATATTTCTAACACCTCTATTCTATTATTTACCGCACGCTATTCTGGCAGCAATCATCTTAGTGGCTGTGAGTAATTTGTTTGATTTGGAGTACGCTAGAAAGCTTTGGCATGATAGTAAAAAGGAATTCCTGGTTCTATTATTTACTTTCCTTGTCACATTAAATATCGGAATGGTGGTAGGGATTGTGACCGGAATTATTCTTTCCATATTACTCTTTCTCTATCGTGCAGCCTACCCACACATTGCGAGATTAGGTAGGATAAAAGGACACCATGAGTTTAGAAATGTCACCCGATTTCAAAATCTGGAGACCTGGGAAGAGATTGCTATCATCAGAATAGATGCACCCCTGAGTTTCATTAACATTCAGGAAATAAGTGAGTACATCGGTGATCTAATTTCCAAAGAAACCAAAGTGAAGGAGATCATCATAGATGCAGGGCCGGTTAGTCATCTGGATGCAACTGCAGCAGAGGGCCTTCATACCATTCTGGATGAGCTGAACCAAAAAGGAGTGAGGCTGGTTTTATGCGACGTTATAGGCCCAGTACGCGATACTATGAAGCAAACAGGACTTACTCAGGTTATTGGAAAGAAAAATCTATTCCTAAGTCTCAGCGAAGCTTTGGAAAATGCATTAACCAATGCAAAAGATCCCTATAAAAAAGTCACACTTCAATCGAATGTCAAAACGTAACAATTGTTACAAACTCGATCATTTAAGCATAGTACCTTTGCAATAGAATTATTCAGATTATGAACATTGAACAGATATATACAGGATGCCTTGCTCAAGGCGCATATTACATAGAAAGTAATGGAGAAGCTGCCATCATTGACCCGCTTAGGGAGTCTGCTCCATATCTAAAAAAAGCCGAAAAAGAAGGAGCAAGAATCAAATTCGTTTTTGAGACACACTTTCATGCAGATTTTGTATCTGGTCATGTAGATCTGGCACAAAAGTCGGGTGCAACTATCGTATACGGCCCTAATGCCAATCCTAATTATGATGTACATCAGGCTCGAGATGGTGAAGAATTTAAAATTGGAAAGATCACCATTAAGGCGCTACATACGCCAGGCCACACTCTGGAAAGCACCACTTATTTATTGTTGGATGAGACAGGGAAGGAGCACGCCATTTTTAGCGGAGACACCTTGTTCATCGGAGATGTAGGACGCCCGGATCTTGCTCAAAAAGGAAGCATGACGCAAGAAGATCTGGCTGGTATGTTGTATGATAGTTTGAGAAGCAAGATTATGACATTACCCGATGATATCATCGTATATCCAGCTCACGGTGCAGGTTCGGCCTGTGGAAAAAATATGAGCAAGGAGACGCATGACCTGCTGGGCAACCAGAAAAAGACCAACTACGCCTTAAGAGAAGATATGACTAAGGAGGAATTCATTAAGGAAGTAACAGATGGACTGTTGCCTCCACCACAATATTTTGCGCAAAATGTGGCGATGAATAAGTCTGGAGCTATCGGACTGGATAAAGTATTGGAAAAAGGAACAGTACCATTAGATGTAGAAACATTTGAAGCAATAGCCAACCATGAAGGCGCTTTGGTGCTGGATACCCGTCATCAGGCAGATTATATAAAAGGGCACATTCCAAACTCCATCTTCATAGGAATAGATGGTGGCTTTGCTCCCTGGGTAGGTGCTTTGATACCTGATTTACAGCAACCAATTATCTTTTTAGCTCCCGAAGGAAGGGAGGAAGAAGTTGTAACAAGGCTCTCTAGAGTGGGATATGACAATACGCTTGGCTTCCTGAAAGGTGGAATTGAATCATGGAAAGAAGCAGGAAAGGAGCTTCAGGATATGGAATCCATCTCTGCTGCTGAATTTGCTACCAGATATAAATCAGGGAATCTGCATGTGATGGATGTACGTAAACCGGGTGAATTTGAGGCCGAACATGTAGAAGATGCAGAAAGTATCCCGCTTGACTTCCTCAGTGAACAAATGGATAATATAGATGAAAACAAAACTTACCATATCCACTGCGCAGGAGGATACAGGTCGGTCATAGCTTCTTCTATTTTGAAATCCAGGGGCTTTCACAATCTGGTAGATGTAGCCGGTGGCTTCAAAGCCATCAAGGAAACAGATATCCCTACCACCAATTTTGTATGCCCAACCACCCAGAAATAGTATAGGGTAGCACTTTAAACTTAAAATCAAATGGAATTTATTAGCCAACCATGGCCATGGTATGTGGCAGGACCGCTTATTGCTTTTACAATGCTCAGCCTCTTGCTTAGTGGAAAGCGCTTTGGACTCAGCAGCAACTTGAGAAGTATGTGTGCAATCATGGGAGCCGGGAAGCATTGTGACTTTTTTGATTTCAACTGGCGCGCTCAGAGTTGGAATCTTGTATTTGCAATAGGGCTGATCATCGGTGGATTTATTGCTAATCAGTGGATGAGCACCGATGGAGTGAACATCTCTCAGCAAACAATAGAAGAATTAGAAAACATCGGTATTAACAATCCGGGTGAAAACATTGTACCATTGGAATTATTTGGATGGAATAACTTGCTGACTATTAAGGGATTGATAGCGGTCATTTTAGGTGGATTCTTAGTTGGTTTTGGAGCTAGGTATGCTGGCGGATGTACATCAGGACATGCAATCAGCGGTCTAAGTGACTTACAAGTACCGTCGCTAATAGCTGTCATAGGATTCTTTATAGGTGGACTAGCCATTACATACTTTGTGACGCCACATCTTTTCAATCTATAAGCATTAAAAATATGAAATTCATCAAATTCTTATTCTTTGGAATCCTATTTGGCATCACACTTACCAAATCAGAGGTCATTTCATGGTATCGTATCTATGAGATGTTTCGCTTCCAATCGTTTCACATGTATGGAGTAATAGGTTCATCTGTGGTGCTTGGCATATTAATTATCCAAATTATCAAAAGAAGAGAGATAAAAGCACTAGATGGCACTCCAATTCAAATAGAGCCGAAAGATCGTAGTATAATGCGCTATTTACTTGGTGGAATAATATTCGGGTTAGGCTGGGCACTTACAGGCGCTTGCCCCGGGCCAATGTTTATATTGATTGGCAATGGAGTGGGTACCATAATAATAACCATTCTCGCTGCAACGCTTGGTACTTATGTTTATGGGAGGATTAAGCATCGATTACCACACTAGAGGGTTGATCAGCAGCTATTTTATGGTACCTACGTGATTTACGTATTTTGGCAAAACCATTGAAATACGGATGTATAGCTTATCATAAGAGTTCACTTTTGTAGCATAGAAATTGAATAATATGAAAGCTTTAGTAACCATTTTACTTGTTCTTGGAATTACCAGCAGTCTGTTTGCCACTGATAACGTGCCTACTAAAAGGAAAAACATTGAAGGTCTGGCCATGAAAATCATTGAGAGCTTCAACTATTATAAGCAGCGTGACGAAAATTCTTGCAAAGCTTTGATGAAGCAAATGGGATTTAGTCTTTCTAAGGAAGAAGTCAATGACGTCCCTAAGACAAGCTTAGTAGCAAGTCTGGTTTATGATAACTCATCTGATTCTAAATGGGCTTACTATAAAATGGTGGATCTGGATTACATCCGAGATGTTGAGGCAACAATTTCATTTAAACATTCTGACAGCCAGCTTATTTTTGAAGCACTAAAGGAACTACTAAGCAACACACATCACCTTGAATATGAAGGCGATATGATGGGGATGAAAACAATCAAGTTTGTAGATCATGAAGGTGCAGTAGTTATCGATGATCGATTTCAACAAGAGTCTGCCTCTAAAGAAGCCAGCCTATACCAATATCAAATCAGCACCGACGGTGAATATGTCTTCATTGACCTAAAAGAGACCGTGCCAAGAAAAGTATTTGTGGCTAACGAAATTGAACTCCTTGCAGCTAACGAGGAATAAGTTCACAATCAAAGTGTCTTTAGCTATTCATCTTATACCTTTAAGCCATGCTATTGACTATTCTGCTCCTTCTGACCTTAGCTGGTATTATTTGGTTTGTGTATTACATCTTTAGAAACGAAGGCCCGCACCACCAATAAATCAACTTATTCTGCTACAGCCAGCTGTTTACTTACTTTTTGATAAAATTCAGTAGGATGGAAGGGCTTGGATATAAATCCATTCATCCCGGATTGGAGCACCTTGATTTCTACATCACCCATTGCGTCAGCAGTTAGAGCAATCACAGGCAATTTGTTTATCAAATTATTATGATGCCCCCTAATAGCCGCTATGGTTTCATAGCCATCCATTATCGGCATTTGTAGATCCAGTAAAACAATATCGACGGAATTTTTAGATAGAATTTCAAGTGCTTCCTTGCCATTTTCTGCTTCTAACACAGAGCAGCCCCAGGACTCCAGGAAATCCCGGGCTATGACGCGATTGAACGCATTGTCCTCTACCAGTAAAACTTTAGCTTCCAGTACTTGATCATTCACATGTTTGGATTCACCTTGAGTAGGAGAAGATGTTCTGGTAAGGTGTAGGATAAACGAAAATTCAGAACCCATTCCTTCTGCACTCTGCAATTGTATCTCGCTACCCATGAGTTCAAGTATTCGCTTTGTTATGGTTAGGCCTAGACCTGATCCTCCGTACTTTCGTGTAGTGGTTTTATCTACCTGTGTAAAGACCTCAAAGATCTCGGCATGCTTTTCTTGAGGAATTCCAACACCTGAGTCTTTGACGCTAAAGAAAATCTCATCTTTATCACCAACCGAGTTATTCATTCTAATACTAAGAAGCACTTCACCTTGATGAGTAAACTTTACGGCATTATTCATCAGGTTATGTAAAATCTGCGAAATACGAACCGAGTCTCCCAGATAGTAATCGGAGAGGTGCTGGTCATAATCAAGCCTTACATCAATACCTTTTTCATCCGCCTGAAGCTTGTAGTTGTTGTAAATACTTTCCGCAAGATCATTCAGACTAAATGCGGATTGATCAATCAGCACTTTTCCTTTTTCAATCTTTTCAAAGTCCAGGATATCGTTGACGATAGACATCAGGTTATTGCTACTCTGCTCTAGTACCTTCAGGTGGGAAATCTGTTCGTGACTGGGTGATTTGGCTAGTAGGAGGTGCGTAGTGCCGATGATTCCATTGAGCGGCGTACGAATTTCATGAGACATCATCGATAAGAAGTTTGCTTTGGCTATAGAGGCCTGTTCAGCTTTCAATCTGGTTCTCTTCATTCTTCGGTAATTAACAACCACATAAACAAGTACTGCTGCAATGAGTAAAAACCAGCTAAAGACAAATACCACACGGTAAACATTAGGAGTGGGGGCTTCTTTATATGCTGTACCTACCTGAACACCAACGCCATGTATGTCTACTTTGGAAGTAATAAAGTCATCCGTATTGCTGTAAGATTTATAAAACAGCGGATCATTCTCCTGATTGTAGATTACAGAACCATCATAAATAGCCCTTCGGTCAAAATCAAAGCCTCTGTCCGTTGTGAATTTGAATACAAAATCATCATTCATTTTAGGCTGGTAAATAGCATCCAAAATGGTACCCATGTCAATGATTGCCGCGATATAGCCAATGGATTTGCCACCTTTTTCTACGTTGAAAACAATAGGCATACCCAGCCAGCCTTCCACAAGGTTGATGGGATAATTGAAATGCAGCTCCTGATCCTTCATAGCATTCTCCAGAAATGCAATTTCTTCTGGGTCCCGTATAGAAGCCACATTTACACCGGAGAGATCATTTTCATTGACTGAGTTTCTGGTGAAGGAATAGATAAACACATGAGAAGCATTGACATACGAAATGACAAGACTGTCTTTGAAAGCAATCTTATCAAGCGCCTGATTCGTGAATGATTGCAACTCATACGTGCCGGGCATCTCATCACTTAAGACTATATGCGCACGAATACCAGAGATGAGAATGGTGAACTTTTCTACAGAGGACTGTAGCTGCTGAATAGCTCGCATGTGAGCAATTTCTTTTTTTACCTGCAAAGCTTCTCGTTCACGCTCAGCAATCACCTGGTTCATGTAGAGCACGTAAACGCCACTAAGAATAAAAAGAAGCGCAAGGGCGATATATAGGTAAAGTGATTTCCGTCCAACCAGCATAACTCCAGACATAGGGGAAATGCTAAGATAATACCATACAGGAGAATCCTTTATTTTATTACTTAACATAATATAAATTATATAACAAAATAGGTTTTGTTGCTGCTGGCGCATGATTGGCCCTGTACAAAAGTTCTGCAAAATTCGCAGTTAAATAATTTGACCATCTGACTCAAACTCATATCCAACTAGTGAATCAATATCAAATTTCTCTGAATTAGATCCCATCAATTCAAAATCGTATTCACCATGGATATTTACATGTTGCCACGAAATCATACTGTTGCTATTAAGAGAACCTAATATTTCTTCTTGAACTTGCTTCTTAGCATTTGATATTTTCTTCGTGAGATTTAAGTAGTTCCATAATACCACGGAGTTCTGAATTAAGTTTCTACATGTTACCGCTAGGTTTTGCTCTTCTTTAGTGCCAACCTTGAATTCTTGATTATTTCCAAAGAATATTTCTTTGGCAAATTTGTGCCATAACTCGCCTTTGTTTAGTTGCTTTTCTATTCTTTGCCTTAATTCAGGATCATCGTAGTATTCAAGCAAAAACAAAGATTTATGAATTCTGCCTAATTCTTTCAGAGCCTGATACAACGGATGGTTTTTCGCATAAGAGCTTAACCGCTTCATAAGTACTGATGCAGTGACTTTTTTAGTTTTTAAGGAAACTAAAAGTCTTAAAATATTATCCCACTGAGTTAATAAATGATTTTCATCGATGTATTTAGATTTTTCAGGAATCAGCCTGTACCCTTTATCCTTATAACTCCTTGAAGGATGATCTTTGAAAGTATATAGTATTTGATTACCTGGGCTTTTAATTCTTGGAGCAAACTTTATTCCTAGGGAATTACAAACTCCAAAAATCACTTCTGTATAGCCATGTGTATCAGTACTGTGGATAGTACTTTCAACCACATCATTATATAGTAATCCATCAAGTACATAGGCTGCCTCCCTTTCTGAAGCACTGATTACAGTATCATAGAATAGTCTACTGTATTCATCAATAAAACTATAAGCTGTGACTCCCCTTCCTGTTCCAAAATATTTATATGAATAACTGGAATGGATAGATGGTACGGAGACCCCAAATTTTTGTCCATCGCTTGACGTATGATGTTCTTCAGCAACCTCTTTGAAGTATCTAGGAACAGATAGTTTATCAATAAGTTCAATTACAACTCTATTGGCTTCATTTAGGTTTTCTTGACTAAAAAACCATCTTACAGTATTTTCCAATTTTTCAGAACCAATCCCTTTAGTAATCTTCCCCATCTTTCTCACTCCAATATTGCAACCTAAGGCAATAATTCCAGCCATTAATACTTCTTTTTCGGGCTTATTGGTCCCCCTTTTCATACTGAAATGGATGAACGAGTCAATGAAGTTCGTTGATTCAGAGATATCATATAAGATATCAACTAATGGGAAGATTTGATCATTTGAAATTAATGATCTTAAAGATTGTTCTGTATTGTTTTCATTTTTGGGAGTGTTAACAACCGGCTTACCTTTTTTGTCAATTTTTACGTGCTCATTTTTAACAAGCTTTTCATTAGTTTCAATATATCTAGAATGAAGTTCTTCTTTAAGATCATTCAGCACTTTTCGTCCATCCATCAAATGCAGAAGATTTGCGGACTCGAGAAGTTCTATCTTATTGGTGGACCATAATTCTTCCTCAATCATGTAATCATTGATAGATTTATAATTGTTAGAGTATTTAAGATTTAAAGCACCGGATTTAATATTGTTTGCGGATTCAATAAAAAGTAAAGCTTTATATAGTTTTCCATCAAATTGCCCATCAGAATCTATCAGAAACTTATTTTGGGTATCTGACAAGAATTCAACTTTTGGTTTTGTCCCTATATTTCCATTTTTTGATTGATAGTCAAATACTGGCATATAAATAATTGGGTCAGATGCTTTTTCATTAAATCTGATTGATATGAATAGATCTTTAAGTTTTCTTGAAATTCTCAAAGAACCAGTACTGATCTTTTCAAAATACATTTCATCTTTAAGTTTCTCCGATATAGACTCTTCAAGATTCTGAAATTCCTTAATGATTTGGTCTCTTAACTGGTTGTTCGATTGAATAATTTCCAATGAAGATCTTACTTTTTGTTCAGCACTATATCCTGGAGATGTCAGAATCTTCTTTACTCTCTGGAGCTTTGTCTCTTGCTTGTCAATGCTTCTTATAATCCTATCCTTTGTTTCAAGAACTTGTTTAGAAGGAGCTTTTCGCTGATTTATAAAGTCCTCCTTCACTCTGTTCTCAACTTGGTTAAGGAAAGACTGAATAGTTTTTAGAAAAATATCTACAAACAAATCTTGTCTAACCCTATACTGATATGTAATAAATGATAGAACATATAGATATCTTTTTTCTGGATTTTTGATGGCATTAAACTGAGGTTGTTCAGCAATTATCATCCAACTAGCATAATAATTAACTAGAGATTCTGAGATCGTTAGGTCATTTAATACAGGCTCAAAATGATGGAATAAATCAGAAATAATGTTGAATTTCTTGACACTCTCTTTAATTTTTGATGTCTTCGTTTCTTGATTTGGAGATTTGAGCGTTGTTATTAAATATGGATTATGTGGGGATAGTTCTCCATCCTCAGCTGGCATTGTAATAAATTGGTCGAGTACTTCCTTCTTCTCATCATCTAACCATTGATCTATTTCTCGTATTATATTGCCCTCATAAGTATTGAAGGTGTCCATTATTAATGTTGAGATTCGAGAGTAATTGGGGATTTCAATTTTATGCTCAATTAAGTACTTGACTAGTGAAAAAAAGATTTTTTTAGGTCTAATAGCTTTCTCTACTAAATTAAACGCCTCAGTCTTTGCATCGGCAATTGAGTCTTCAAATGAGTGGAAGCCACTCTCATCTAGTATTTGCCTTTTATGAAGCCTCAGGGTTGATTCTTTGTACCACTCGTCTTTTGATTCAATTATTAAGGAAGAATCATATTCAACAAGTGTTGAAACAAATATTATATCCTCCTTAAGAAATTTGCATGGAGGAAAAAATTTATTCTGGGATAGAAAATATGCTTGTAAAAGAATATAGCCAATTCTACTTTCAATATTCTTAAACCTTCTGTCTGAATCTTTAAAGAAAAGGCTTCTTTTATCTTCCTCAATTATTTGAGGAGAATCAAAAGTGGCAATTTCTGAATTACTTAAAAAACGATACCTACTAGACATGTCCTATTTTGAAAATAATGAATCCTTCACTTTTTTAATTGTATTAGGTGAACACTTACACAATTTCTGAATCTCCCTAGACGAATAGCCTTTCGCTAGATACTTCTGAATATCCATATGTTTTGCGAGAAAGTTATCAACTGATTCCCTTGATCCGACCTTCCTTCCGGTAGTTAGCCCTTTAGCTTTCCGCGATCTTATTCCGGACTTGATTCGATAACTCATTTGTTCACTTTCAAGCCTAGCCAGATCTGCCATGATCGTCACAATCAATTTAGTAAATATTTCGCTCGATGAATCTGATTTGTTGATAGTAGTTCCCAGGTTATGTATATATATGGCTACTGATTGTTTTTTAAGCTTTTCAATCAGTCCGAGGACTTCATGAGTATTCCTTCCAAGTCTTGAAACTTCTGAGACCATGATACATTCAATATTATTAGACTCAACAAATGCTAATGCCTTCTGAAGAACAGGACGCTCATTAAGAGAAACCGAAAATCCAGATATCTTTTCTGAGAACACCTTGATAACCTCAAAGCCTTTGAGAGACTTCATATCGTTAATCTGTCTTAAGGTTGATTGATCCTTGGTTGAAACTCTAGTATAAAGAATGGCTTTCATGTTATCATTTAAAGACTAGCTAAAATAGTATCTATTTTTAAAGCTAATGATTAAGGAATTGGTCAAACATCAAAAAAATGATAACATTATTTATTTAATAACATCTAAGAAAGAAAATTATATATTATGAGTACCAATTAATAAAGTAAAGGATTCACAAACTGAGCCTACAATCTCCTTTTAATTTACGATTTTATAATATATGTTTAGACATATTTTGTTTAAACTTTTAATTAGATTCACTTATTAATACTTAATTAATCACTTAAATCCAGAGAGAAATGAGTTTAAAAGAAAAAATTGAAGACCTGAATCAGATGATTTTGTCCGGACAAATGATGGAGGCTTTTGAAAAGCACTACCATACCGATGTTTCTATGCAAGAAAATAGTCAACCACCGACAATTGGAAAAGACGCTAACAGGGAACGTGAAATTGAGTCAATGGGAAATATTGAAACATTCCATGGCGCAGAAGTAAAAAGTGTAGCGATTGGAGACGATGTGACTATGGTAGAATGGGAAATGGATGTGACCTATAAAGGAGCGCCTCGGATGACCATGTGCCAAGTAGCTGTCCAAAGGTGGCAGGATGGACAGATAATCCATGAACGATTTTATTATTCTTCTTAATATGAAAGAGCTTTCATATAGATATTCAACTTTTTACTTATAGCATGATTTGAAAACTATCTAAAACCAATAAACGATGAAAATGAAAACCAGATTGATCGCAAGCTTACTTATCCTAGGGCTATTTGCGTGTAACAATTCAAACAAAAATGAGTCGTCTGACTCTGGGGAACAACAAGAAGCAAATGAAGACACAGTCACCTCAGTTTCTTACGCAATTGACACAACCAGTTTAGTAAACTGGAAGGGTAGCATGATTGGCGTATATGCCCATGAAGGAACTATCAGCTTCAAAGAAGGATCACTTACAATTACAGGCGGCATTGTGTCTGAGGGTGTCTTTGTAGTGGACATGTCATCAATGGTCACTACAGATGATGATGCGTTGTATGAAATGGCTCCTCGTGAAAAGTTGATCGGGCACCTTCAGTCTGATGACTTTTTTAGCGTAGAGACTTTTCCAACATCGAGTTTTACGGTAAAAAGTGCCACAGAAGGTTCAATCACCGGAGATCTGACCATTAAAGGGGTAACAAATGAAGAGACGGTTACGAATGTTTCCATAAATGAAGACGGAGGGAAGTTAAGTGCAAGCGGAAATCTGACTTTTGACCGTCAGGTCTATGGGATTTCATATAAAAACACAATGGGAGACATGGTCCTGGCAGATGAAATTGAGCTTCGCATCGAGCTATTAGCTACAAAAAAATAGCATCTAATCATTAGTTAATATGGAAACAAAACAATTATCAAAAGGTAGAGTAACATGAACGTTGCAATTTTTGGAGCTACAGGAAGAACTGGCATTCATCTTGTAGATGAAGCCGTTTCTTTGGGCCATAATCCTGTTTGCCTGGTGCGTGACGAATCTTCTTCAAAACTATCTTCGAAGAAGGTGTCCATCGTAACCGGGTCACCACTTGAATATGAAGATGTAAAGAAAACCATTGATGGTTGTGAGGCTGTATTTTGTGCGCTAAACATCGCACGGGCATCTGATAATCCCTGGTCAAAAGTTGTTTCACCTCAGAACCTTTTAGAACAGTCCATGTCCAATATTGTGAGGGTAATGAAAGAGAAAGGGATTAAAAGGATATTGACTGTGTCTGCCTGGGGAGTGGCGGATAGCTATGAAGAAACCAACTGGATGTTTAAACTATTGATCAACAAAACCAATGTAGGCACTGCTTATAGGGGGCATGAGCAACAGGAAAAAATCCTGAAGGAGAGCGACCTGGAGTGGACGTCTGTAAGACCTGTCGGATTAACAAATAGTCTTAAACATAAACCAACACGTGTAAGCATAGATGGTTCAAAAAAACTTCGCATGACAATTGGAAGAAAGGACGTAGCTAAGTTTATGCTGAGTATCTTAAAAGATGAGCAATATTTTAGGAAAGCCCCTAGTATTTCTAACGATTAAGATAAGGGCAGCTCAGAAATTTTGATTTTTTTGAGCTGCCTTCTTTCATTTACTACGTAATTGAATATGACATTAAGCTATGAACAAATTGGAATTAACCTCTTATAGGCCTGGAGCAAAACCCAAAACCACCCCCACGAACCCTCATACACAGTTAGATCAGCAGCCTGAGGATTTAACCTTTATAGAAGAGTTAAATAAATGGGCCTTTTCCCTCCCATATATCTCTAGGGAGCAAAGCAGAATTTCGGTACCCGGAGCTCAAGCTATGTGCTTACCCCATGATAAAAGTTGCCAGCACTGCAATGCGTTTATGGTAGGTACAGAATTCGCGCATTTTCATCCCTATCCGGATTATAGCATGCACCTAAGTCTGCCAGAAAATGACGTAAAAGAAGTCATCGACAAGGGATGGGGTGAAATGCACCCTGTTGTGTACAAGGGTTGGCTTCCACCAAATTTCATTATGCTTTATGCTCCCAGAAACAATGAAGAATTGGAGGTAGCCAAAATCATCCTTACCCAATCATATAATTTCGCCATTGGGAATAATGATTAGTTAGATTCAAAAGACTTATAGTGAGATTAGAAGACGAAATAAAAAGTAGCTTTAGAAACGAGTATCACAAGGCTCTTGTCAACTTGTACTATACCAATAGTTTAATCGGACAAAAATTTTTTAAGCTAATCAACAAGCATGGGTTAGCCACCCCGCAGTTCAACGTACTCAGAATTCTAAAAGGCCAGTATCCTAAGGCTGCCACTATTGGACTTATAAAAGATAGAATGGTTGATAAAAACTCCGATGCTAGTAGAATTGTGGACAGGCTACACAAAAAAGAGTTAGTAAACCGTACCGAAAGTCAAATTGATCGAAGACAAAAGGAAGTAATCATTACCCAAAAGGGTTTGGATTTACTTGAGAAAATGTCTTTTTGCGAGGAAGAGGAAGACGCCATCCTTTCTAATTTGAACAAACAAGAGGTGCAACATTTAAATATGCTACTAGACAAGATCAGGTCATAACACTATTATGGATCGATCCACTTTTTTAAAACTATCAATTATAGGAACTATGGGTGCAACCACATACGGGTTAAAGGGATTTGCAAAGTCGATCCAAGATATGAAACGTACTGATCAAGTGTTACCTGTATTGTTTACATCTCACGGAAACCCAATGGATATACCAATACCAGCTTATGGGAATCCATTCACCTCCTATTTGGGAGATACTGGAAAGCAGATCAGGGAAAAATATAAAGTAAATGCTATTTTGGTCGTCTCCGCTCATTGGTGCACGAATGGTACTTACGTAAATACATCACCATGGCCTGAAACGCTTTATGACTATTATGGTTTCCCTGCAAACTATTATACCGAAAAGTATCCTGCACCGGGAGCACCAGAAATCGCAAAAGTGATAGCTTCCAATATTTCTACTATCAATGAAACTACAGACTGGGGTTTTGATCATGGCAACTGGCCCATGCTGAAGCATCTTTTTCCCAAAGCCGATGTTCCTGTTTTTCAGTTGAGTATTGACTATTACAAGCCACCACAGTATCATTATGACTTGGCATTACAGTTAAAGAAGTATCGAAAAAAGGGAGTGTTAATTATAGGAAGCGGTGCACTGGTGCATAATCTCCAATTGGCGATGGCAAAAATGCAAAGGAGAGACACCAAACTATACGGTTGGGAAATGGAGTTTGACAGTTGGATTAAACAGCGAATTGATGCAAGGGACTTGAAAAGCATCATTAACTATGAAACGAATAAACTGGGTCTGTTAGCAGCTCCGACACCTGATCATTATGTTCCGCTGATCTACTCAATGGCGCTGGCTGATAGTCGGGATGAAATTATACATACTTATTCAGAAATGCTTCCCGGGTTTAGTAACAGAAGTTTTATAATCGAACAAGTGGATAAGTAGTATGTTCGAGCTTGATACCTTTCAATCCTTCATGACTAGATGACAATGACCAAGTTTTAACCTTTAAATTTTAAATAATGGAACAAAAGGAGATTTTCGATCTTCTAAAAAAAGGAATAGAAGATTTAATGCCGGCCAACAAGATTTTAGGACTGCAGATAGAGGAGTTAAAGGAAGGTTTCGCATTAATAAAGGTTCCCTTCAAAGATGAGTTCATCGGTGATTTTTTACAAGAAAGATGGCATGGCGGCATACTTGCGTCCATAGCCGATACTGCAGGGGGAATTGCCGGAGCAACTATGCTCAGTGCTATGTCGGATAGAATTAATACAGTGGACATGCGCATAGACTATCTACGTGGCGCTAAAAAGGGGGATGTAAAGGCGACTGCCAAAGTAATAAAGAATGGAAAGACCATCGTTAAAGTAGATATACAATTATTTCAAGATCAAAAAGATGATCCCATAGCTGTTGCGCGATGTGTTTATAGTGTTTTAAAATCAAAATAGCTAGAAAAAGACTGAGAAATCGGGAGGAACAAGTATTTTCATTTTTTTTAAATTCAATGTCTATTTCTTCTCTTCTTGTAAAAAAAGTACACAGATAGAATGGGTTTCGGAATCTTTCTGATCAGCTAACAAACTTATAATAATCATATTTTCATTTCCTCATGGTGATTTTTTAATCCCGCAATAAAATGATCTATTATTTGAGGTAAGTCCTTATTACTTTTCTTTAGTTCAGGAATTCTACATCGCAGTTTAGCCAATTGCAGGGCCATTATAGCCAAAATCCGTGCATCAACCTCTCTTCTGAAACATTGCAATGAAACCCCCTCACTAATTGCCTTTTCAAATGAAGAAACAATAAAATTATTTTCAAAGGTGCTGAGTTCATCTTTCCCATCAGGTATATAAATGGCTATAAATCTCAAAACCTTGTCGTCAATAAGCATGTATATTTCGTTACACATATAGAAGAGTTGAATAATTCTTTGTGTTGGATCTAGGTAATCTATTTTGGTTTCGTAATATTTTATGTGCTTAACAATAAACCTTTTTAGAAGAATAGTAAGTATGTCTGATTTAGAATCATAGTACTTATAAATGGTTTTTTTTGAAATTCCTAATTCAACGGATACACGATCGAGGCTTGCATTTTCAAAACCCTCTTCTAAAATCAATTTTCGAATTGTCGCCAGAATCCTAAGTTTTTTCATACTGTCAATTAATAAAATAAAGTTAGTTTTTCTGTTTCAGAACTAAAAATTACATATTTGCACTTCATAAAAAACTCATGGAAAAAGAAAAAGCTCAGTTTATTGAGACTACTGGTGCTCTCATTGAAAAAAAAGGATTCTCCCCTATAGTGAGTAGGGTACTTTCTCTGCTATTGGTATCTGATTCTGAAACGATGAATTTCTATGAAATACAAGAAACCCTGAAAGCCAGTAAATCAGCAGTGAGTAACGGAATAAACTATCTTCTTGATAAAAAATATATAGAGGCTAGTACAAATATAGGTGATCGTAAGAGGTACTTCCGCCTGAATTTTAAGACCTGGATTGAATTGTTAAAATCAATTAGCGAAGAATACAAAGGCTATAGGGTGGTGCTGGATCAAGCATTGGAACTCAGATCTAATAAATTAAAAGAAAGCAATTTACAACTCACTGAAATTCGAGATTTATATCAACTTTTTGAGAATAAGCTTTCCGTTATTCTTTCTGAATGGGAAGCTAAAAATTCAATACAATCATAGCATCGATGAATCAAATCTTTTATAAAACTATTTTTATTCTACTCGCTTTATCTGTTTTCAGAAATAGTGCAGCGGGTCAGGAAATTTTTTCATTGCCTGAAGTGGTAGCATATACGCTGGAAAACAACAGCGAGATCAAGAAAAGCCTGATACAGGAAAAGATAGGTTACGAGGTGACTAAAGAAGTCAGAAGTACGGCTTTACCACAGGTAATGGCAAGTGGGAATTACACTAATAACCTGCTTCTTCCGGTTTTGGTTGTGCCTGGAGAACTTACAGGCAATCCGGGTGAGGTTAGCACCTTAGAAGTAGGGTTGGATTACAACAACTCTATTGCATTGTCGCTTAACCAACCTCTTTTTGATAAATCTGTATTTACTGCTTTGAAAGCTGCAAGATCCTCTGAAGAGTTGTATGCTTTAAGGGTAAAAAAAACCAAAGAAGAGGTCGTTTACCGAGCAGTAGTCCTTTATTACAATGTCTCCATATTAGATAGGAATATTGATATCCTTCAAAGTAATTTGGATCAGACCAATAAACTTCTTGAAATATCCTCAGTGCAATTAGATCAGGGCTTCATCAAGCAAGTTGACCATGATCGTCTCAAGGTTTCTAAAATGAACCTTGAAATACAACTATCCGACCTGTCCCTTACTAGAAAAAACACCATAAAGCAACTGCAGCTAATCATGGGGATGGATCAGGGGACTATCCTCATTTTGGAAAACGATGAAGATAAAGAAGTGCAGTTGGTTGATGTACCGCCTATGACTAATGAAAATCTCACGGATCTCAACCTACTTAATGTTCAAAAGAGACTATACGAACTGGAAAAAATAAATTTTCAATCAGGGTATTTCCCTAAGCTGAGTTTTTTTGCCAACTATGCCTACAATGGCATAAGTAACGATGCGCTATTTTCGGGTTCGGATGCAACTACCAACTGGTATGACGTTTCATCCATTGGGCTCAGTCTTAAGCTGTCACTTTTTGATGGTTTTAGGAGAAGTGCCCAAAGCATGCAATCCCAACTGAAAAAAGAGCAGGTTGAGGAGTCCATCGAATTTACAAGAGAACAATATAGTGTCGACTATGCCAATGCTCAGAATAAACTCAATCAGAGTTTATCCACCCTTGAGACGAGAAAAACAAGTGTTGATCTGGCACAAAAGGTCTATGACCTTTCTCAGAAAAGTTATGAAGAAGGGTTGTCCGACCTGACAGACTTATTGAGTGCAGAGACTGCACTTACTACCGCTCAGCTCAACTACTCAGCAGCACTTCTTCAAGTGAAAATATCAGAAATAGAAATACTCAAATCAACAGGTAAACTCCTCGAATCTTATTAATTAAAAATATGAAAAAGATAATAATTAACTCAATAATATTCCTAGCCCTGATTGCTCTGGTTGCCTTTATACTGAAGAGCAACAAAGAAGAAATGAAAGAGGAAGTGAAATTGGCCCAGATAAAACCAGACTTCATTCCGGTGAGTGTAGAGCCATTGAGAAAAAGAACGATTGAGAGGAGCTTTCAGGTAAATGGTAACCTGATTCCGAACAAAGAAGTTACTGTTTCATCAGAAATGCCCGGGGTTATTGAATCAATACAGATTGAAGATGGTACATATATAAAATCAAACCAGGTACTTGCCAGACTTGATGACCAAACTATAAAAGCAGCTTTGGATTTAGCGAAGGCCAATTTTGAGAAAATAGGAAAAGAAAAGAAACGTATTGAGAACCTATTTGAAGCTGGTGGAATTAGCCAGCAGGACTTGGATAATATTCAGCTGGCTTACGTAAAGGCCAAGACTGATTTGATTTCAGCAGAAAAGGCTTATAATGACACATTTATTAGAGCGCCATTTTCAGGAATAAATGACAAAAGATACATTGAAAAGGGAAGTTATGTGCGAGGTGGAGATCCACTTTTTGACATTGTAGATGTAGACAGGATGAAAATGGTGGTAATGGTTTCTGAAAATCGCATACAGCAGGTGGAATTGGGCATGTCTGTTACTATTACAATACAAGCGATGAGTGGTAATGAATTTGAAGGGACAGTAAGCAGAATTGGAGTCAGAAGTTCAGAGGCCCTTACATTTCCAGTAGAAATTAAAATTACAAATGCATCAAAGAATTTAAAGACTGGAATGTTTGGGACTGCCCATTTCAATATTCAAACGAGTGAGGCATTAGCCTTAAATCGAAATGTCCTTGCAGGTAGCATTGAAAACCCACAGGTCTATATTTATCAGGACAGCACAGCGGTATTGAAGAAAATCGTGATTGGCCAAAGAAATGACAACTACATAGAAATAGTCTCCGGCATTAATGAAGGAGACTTAGTTATTATCTCCGGTCAAATTAATTTAACAGATGGTGCTAAAGTTGGGATTAAAGAATAGCTCATTATGAAAATCACTGAAATATCAATAAAACGATCCACAGCACCTGTTGTGGTTTTTATAGTACTTACATTGCTGGGTTTAGTCTCTTATTCGCTTTTAGGCTATGAGCTTCTCCCCAAGTTTACTCAACCCATTGTTACCATCACTACCACTTATCCAGGTGCGGCTCCCAGCGAAGTGAAAACATCAGTTTCTGAGAAAATTGAAGATGTACTTTCCTCCATGGAAAATGTGGAATCTATCAGTTCTACTTCGCTAGAGTCTGTTTCAATTGTCACGGTTGAGCTCACTACAGACGCAGATGTAGATTTGGCGCTACAGGAAGCTCAGCGTAAGGTCAACGGAATCATATCTCAACTTCCGGAGGATGCTGATCAACCTTCGTTATCAAAATTTTCAATTGATGACTTGCCAATTATTAGCCTGGCCAGTACAGCAAGCAACTTGGTCCCTTCGGCATTTTTTGATCTTGTAGATCAACGAATAGTTCCCGAGCTTTCAAGGATAGACGGCATGGCTCAGGTACAATTAGTAGGTGGAGAAGAGAGGGAAATCAAAGTCAATATTGACAGGGAAAGGCTAAAAGCATACAACCTTTCCATTTTACAGTTGGTACAAATGATTGAAGTATCAAATCTTGATTTTCCAACCGGGAAAATAGAAACCAATGAAGAGCAGCGAACCATACGGCTTTCAGGTAAATATCAAGACCTGGAAGAAATAAGAAATTTAGTCATTGGTTCTTTACCAAGTGGAGCAGAGATAAGGGTTAAAGATATAGGCGAGGTAGTGGACGGAAAAGTCAAGGTGGAAAAGGTAGCACGCTTTAATCTTGAAAACTCAATAGGAATACTCCTCACCAAGCAAACAGATGCAAATGCCGTAGCGGTTAGTGAGCTTGTACGAGATAAAATCCAGGAGCTGGAAGAAATATACAGTGAGGAAGGCCTCAAATTTAACATTGCCCAAGATCAATCAGAATTTACACTTGAAGCAGCAGATAGTGTAATACACGATCTGTACATAGCAGTCATTCTTGTAGCCATAGTCATGTTTTTGTTTTTGCACAGTATAAGGAATGCTATTATTGTAATGATAGCTGTGCCGATTTCCCTTGTTGCCACTTTTACTGCGATGTACCTTGCCGGCTTTACGCTAAATCTGATGACCCTTCTGGCACTATCCTTAGTGGTGGGTATTCTTGTGGATGATGCCATTGTTGTTATAGAAAATATATACAGGCATATGGAGATGGGCAAAAACCGGATCAGGGCTTCTTTTGACGGGGTGAAAGAGATTGGGTTTACAGTCACTTCCATCACACTTGTGATTGTTGTGGTTTTCTTACCGCTTGCACTGGTAGAATCTCTTATATCCCCGATATTGACGAACTTCTCTCTGGTGATCGTTGTAGCCACGCTATTGAGCCTTTTGGTGGCATTCACAATTATTCCCCTGCTAACCTCTCGTTTTGCTAAAATAGAAAGCTTCAATCCTAATGGTCTCGCAGCTCGGTTTAACAGGACTTTTGAAGGTGTTATAGACTCTTTTGGTGGATGGATTAACAGGGTTTTGATTCAATCAATGAACAACAAGACAATCACACTTATTGTCACTGGGGGATTGTTAATTGGATCCTTTTTGCTTGTTGGATTTGGATTCATTGGTGGCGAGTTCATTACACAAGGAGATCGAGGCGAGTTTGTGATTCGCATTGAGCTCCCGAAAAACGCTTCGGTGGAAAAAACCAACCTTACAACAAGGACTGCTGAGAACCTGATTTCAAAATTACCAGAGGTGGTGAGTACCTTCACCACTGTTGGTCAGACCAGTCAGGGTTTTGGTGGAACCCAGGCTATACCAAATGAAGCTGAGATCAATGTAAAGATGGTTCCTTATGATCAGCGTGATGTATCAGCAACCGTATTTTCAAAGCAAGTCAAGCTCATGCTTCAGGAAGATATACCAGGAATTATTGTCTATTCATCGCCTACAAGTATACTAGGTACAGCTACTGAAGCGCCAATACAAGTGATCTTTGCCGGACCGGACCTGGATCAGCTGATGAAGCTTGCTAATGACATAAAAAATGACTTGGCAAAAGTAGCGGGTACTACAGAACTTGAATTGAGTATTAGAGAGGGAACACCAGAAGTAAAAGTGGATATAGACAGAGACAAAATGGCTAGCCTGGGATTGGATTTGGGTACCGTTGGTGCTACCATGCAAGTAGCCTTTTCTGGAAACACTGATGCAGCCTATAAAGATGGAAACTATGAATATGACATTAATGTGAAACTGAATGAATTTGATAGGAGAAAAGTTAGAGATGTAGAATCCTTGATATTTATTAATAGGTATAATCAGCCGGTAACACTCGATCAGTTTGCAGTTGTTTCTGATACGGTAGGTCCATCAAGGCTGGAACGAAAAGACCGGATCAACTCGGTCAAACTATCTTCTAAGATAATAGGTATTCCAGCAGGGGCTGTTGGTCAGGAATTACAGGACATCATTGATAATAAGGATCTACCTCCAGGAGTAACGTATTCATTTGATGGTGATTTGAAAAGGCAATCACAATCGTTCGGGGCTTTAGGTTCTGCTTTTCTTTTCTCAATAATCCTGGTATATCTAATTCTTGTGGCCTTATACGATAATTATATCTATCCGTTGGTCATTCTTTTTTCCATACCTGTAGCCATCGTTGGAGCACTCCTAGCCCTGGCGCTCGCAAAACAAACACTGAATATCTTTTCCATCTTGGGGATCATTGTATTAATTGGCCTTGTAGCTAAAAATGCCATTTTGGTGGTTGACTTTGCTAATCAAGCCAAAGAAAGTGGCTCTAATACACGAGACGCTTTGATAGAAGCAACTAAAGCGCGCTTAAGACCGATATTGATGACGACCATTGCCCTGGTATTTGGTGTATTGCCAATAGCTCTCGCCAGTGGAGCTGGAGCTGAGTGGAAAAATGGCCTTGGATGGGCAATTATCGGGGGTCTTTCCAGTTCAATGCTCTTAAGCCTTGTGGTCGTCCCAGTTGTCTATTTGATTGCTGATAGACTGGTAGAAAAATTAGGATTGACGGAGAGAAAAGAGAAATATACCACTGAGCTGAATGCGACTCAAACGTAAACTTAAAAGATAGATGGAATGAAAGAAGCAGTAATATATCCCAATCAAAAAGCACCTAGCTTGTTCAGGAGCAAGATTTTAAATGCATTAACATGGTCCCATCCAGCCCTGATTTTCACTATGTATCTATTGCTATCTGCTGTAGCTGTGTTTATATATTATAGTGAGTTTAATGCGAGAATTGATTTGATAATCATCTACTTCTTATCTGGACTGTTTTCATGGACATTTGCTGAATATTTACTTCATCGCTTTATTTATCATAAAATTAAAGATGCAAGCTATGACACAGGATTTCATTATATGTTTCATGGCATCCATCATGCCTACCCCAATGACAAAAGCAAAACTGTTTTACCTCCAGTACCTTCACTTGTTATAGCTGGATTCTTTTTTTGTTTGTTTTATGTTATCCTCGGTCATGAAGCACTCATCTTCAGTCCGGGATTTGTTATAGGATACTCAGTTTACATGTGGATACACACAATGATCCATCGATTACCTGTGCCCAGTAGATTTAATTTCTGGTGGAAACATCATAATATACATCATTATCAACAACACGATCGTGCTTTCGGTGTAAGCACACCATTATGGGATATTATATTTCGAACTATGCCAAAGGAAGGCCGTAAAACCACTGTATGCAAATTTGATAAAAATGAATTAAAAAATAGAACTACAAGTAATCAATATTGAAGAAGATTTAGAAAGGAAATTGACCGTGTTTTAACAATGATTTCTGAGTCAACCATAATAGAAGTCAAACAATATACAAATGAACTGCTTATTAGTTTAGACCACAAATACCTATTTCATAATTGGAATCATACGCAGGAAGTTGTAAAAGTGTCAATGGAATTAGGTAAACAATGTGGTCTTTCAGAAAAGGATTTGTCAATCTTGAAAGTGGCGGCTTATTTTCACGACACTGGGCATGTCAAAAGCTACACCAATCATGAAGAAATGAGTGCAAGGATTGCAGCTGAGTTTCTAGAAATTAGAGATGTGGCAAAGGAAGAAATTGAAACAGTTAAATCCTTGATTCTTTCAACAAAACTAACTTCACCATGCTTAACCACAATGGAAGAAATCCTTCATGATGCAGATTTGAGTCATATCGGAACTTTAGATATGGAGAGGAGAGCCAAGGCACTAAGAAAAGAGTGGGAATACTTACTTGGATCTAAATATTCAGAACGTGAATGGTTAGAATTGCAGATTTCTTTTTTGAGTCACCTAAGATTCTTGACTGAGCCTGCAAAAATAAAATTCGAACCAATCCTTAGAATCCATATAGGACATATGAAAAAGAAACTTTTTGATTTGTCTTCAAAGGAAAAATGAGTTTTTTAAACTTTTCACAAATTCATGAGCAATTTTCAAGACATGTGAGGAATTAAATATTAATCCAAATTAATAGATCATTAGTCAGCATGTATGTACTATTATTGATCCTATTGCGAATTTGGAAATAACTCCAGACTTTATATATATGTATGAAATGGAGAAGTGTGAGGATTTGATCCTTATGGAAAAGGCTGGTAGGTTAAGGTATTTTTGATCCTTTCTTTGTGAAACTTACATATAGAGACTCATCTCCTTAGATAATAAAGCGAACGATAGGAAAGAACGATTCTATACATAGAATTGAATTTAATCCTCTACTTCATATTTTTACTAAATGGCCACACAACCGATTGTTGCTGAAATGCTAGACGGCTTATGGCAGTTTATTTTTCCTGAAGATATTGAATCTGAGGATGTGCAGGATAGATACTGGCAAGCTATAGAACTGCTAGATGTAGATACTAAAAAATCCGCAGAGATTTTGTCTGAATTAGCAACCCGATTCCCGTATTTCATTGATGCTCATAATCATTTAAGTATTGCCTACAAAAACCTCAATTTGAGAGATAAGAGTTTTGAAACTGCGAAAGAAGGATACCAAATTGGGAGAGCTTCTTTTCCTAAAGAATTTGACCACAAACAAGATATGCTAAAATGGTCGATCTTGGAAAACCGACAGTATCTAAGGTCGTGCCATGTTTTAGGCTTAGAATACCAGGACAGGAATGAATATCATCAAGCGATTGACCTTTATCATGATGTTTTGATAAAAAATCCAGGAGATAATCAAGGAGTGAGGTACCTTATTTTTGAATGCTATCTGCATGAACGAAATTTGGAAAAAGGCCGTGAATTTCTTGAAATGCACTATGACACTTCAATAGAGTTTACCTATGGAAGAGTTTTAGTTGACGTTCTTACTAACAATAAGGATTTAGCACTAGAGAATGTCAATGAGGCATTAGCTTCTAACAAACACCTTCCTCAAATTATAATTGAAAATGGTCGCAATAAGCCAATGCCATACAGAATACCTGGTGAGCCAAACTTTGTTCCAGAAGGTGTACCTATAGGTTCTGTTCACGAAGCATATGAGTATTGGAATAGAAATAAAGAGATTTTGTCTTCAAAAATTGTCCAAGATTTTATTAAGAGGATATGAAATTAATGAGCAGTAATCACATCTCGGAGACACTTTATAGGTTAAGAGGATATGCCAATAGAGTGGACGAAAACGATGACTTTAGCCAAGACGCCATGCTATTCTATAGAAAAGCTAAGAACGGAAAGTATGTGGTCATCAATCACTTTAATAGGAAAATGAAATTAGAGTTACAAGGTTTTGATTCTTGGCTCTGTGAGTATTCTAGAAATGATGAACCGGGGATAGATTCACCAATTAGTATAACGGAAATTAAATTGGGCTTAAAGCTACCTCAAGATCTTAAGCTAATTGATCAATATTATTGATGGTGTGAAAGGGTGGTTAGAGTGTACGTTTTATAATCGCAAATATACATCACACCCGTATAGACCATAGAGGCCAATGACGGGGCTAACTTGAATTTATTCAACTGCGAATTTTGCAGAACTTTTGTATGGAGCCATGATTGGTTCTATTTCGATTATATAATGATATTATGTTAAGCCGGCATCAAGGCCGGCTAGTATTGACGTGTAGAGCTTCTAAAGTTTAAATTTTCAGATTGTGCTTCTAGCCAAGGTGTTATATAATTAGACGTTATATTAAATAGCCGCTCGGCCAGCGCACAATTCCATCACGCACCTTTGCCCTGACCAAACGGCTATTAATAGTTTCCCACCCGCTTGTGAGCTATGGCTCACTCACCAGCCCAAATACAAGAGATTTCCAGGCAAAGTGATCGTTCTATTTTTAGTTATCTGTACGATTGGTCAGATTGATTTCAAATACCCCATTCTCGGCGATTAGGAATTTGCCTGTAAAACACTTGCAGGCCAATGCTTTGTTTTGGCACAGCTCACCATGCGTCTGTCATCCTGAGTTTATCGAAGGATCTCACAGACGCTTGTAAACGAATTAGAATAGCTCACAGGTCATCACTCTTTTATCTGTGTTCGCTTAATCGCTCAAGCCGCTGGGCTCATACTTTTCCATTGATGAAAAGTATGCAAAAATCTAGGCAAAATAATCACTCCCAACACACAACCCATCGCACCCCCGGTATTTTGCCTTGCCAGCCCGCCTGGAAAGATAAAAGTCTATTTAACATAATAATGATCATGAGTAAAGTTGAATTCACAAGTCACTTTTTTAGCTCAATCCCTCAATTTTGTATTGAGTTACAAAATCATCCTCAATATCCCTAAAGCTGTTGGTACAGTATATATGATCTATTGATTCTCTCAATTCATCAAACCCATAATTAAATTGGCCATGTGTTACATAAAGAAATACCTTATTTGCGCCCTGCCTCTTTAATTCCTTAGCTAAATACTCGAATGTTCGACCTCCATCCGCAATATCATCAACAATCAAACAGTCCTTAGAGTCAAGATTCCCTTGAATTTGAATCTTTGGTTCCCCATTAACTCTAACTTTATTAGATGGGATTAAGTCTGCATTTAGTTTTTCAGCAATTTCATGAGTTGTTTTATAAGCACCGGCATCAGGACTTATAAGCAATGGATGATTTAGTTTTTCATAAGTTTTTTTTACAAATTCAAAATGTGAAATAGATTCACTATTATGAATTAAGGCAAGAGTCACAGAACTATGCGGATGTAGAATATTCACTTGCTTAAAGTCCATGCCATTAATGAAGTTACTGATGACTTTTAAGTCAAAAGATTCTCCTTCATTAAACCTACGATCTGATCTCTGCCCAATTAGTGACATGATATTTAGTTCAGAGTAGTGACCATTGTAATCCAATCTATCCCACGCTTCTTTAATTGAAGCAACACTAAACAGATCTTCGTAACTGTTTCCTCGGCAAGTCACAACCAAATCACCAAATTCCAAAATTTTTGATGTGACCTGCCCGTCTTTATATTTTTTCGTTTCGTATTTCATCGACTAGTTTCTTAAGATGTTTATATGACTCTTTCAATCCTGCTCTGTCATCTAGCAAAATGTTGTAATAGGGTTTTCTAGTTTTCATCAACGGATTTTCATTGATTAGATCAAAGGGTATTTCCCTACGTTTCAAATCCTCTAGAATTGCATTGAGTTTCTCCCCTTCATTCCCCGTAAACAATATCATAGTGAAGCCTAGAGACTTACATTCGCGTAATAACTCGATGATCTTCTCATACGATATACCATGACCGTGAAAGTCATAAACAGTGTTATCATAATCATAAGCAACAAATAAACTTTTATGCTTCAAATAATCATTTCTCAAACGATTATAGTAATCATATTCAAATACATCCATTGATTCTATTTCTTATTTCTTGCAAAGAAACCTCATTGAGAAACCTGCCATCTTCATAGATTATTTTCAATTCTCCAGCAGATTCATCTTCTTCACTTACTTGATCAATCAATGAAAAACTCCCATTCAGTTTTTCGACCTTTAGTAATCCCCTTGCTGATTTCTTCACTCCATCATCCGTAATAGGATCTTTAAATATTTCACGCCTTTCTCCGTTTACAACTACTGAAGTGGCTTTCATAGCAAATCCAAACGTATCCCTTGTGTTAAACTGATACGTAAAGGAACCAATCCCAAGCACCACATTGGTAGAAGCAAATCCCTTGTCATAGAGTCTTTGGCAAATTTCTTCGGCTCTTTCTGTAGTGATGCTATCTCCATAAATAGCACCAATATGAGGGTCTAACACCTTAAATCCTTGCTCATTAACAGTTCCTCCAAAAACATCCCAAAGTAATTCAACAACTCCTTTTTGAGGTGGTGTACCATCACTTATTTCTCTGTTAATACCGCAAATTATATCAACAGGATCACCGCTATCTGGTCTGATGACCAACTTACCATCCCTTGCTAAAATTTCTTCCTTCAAGGTAGGCAGATACGATGTGATGACTTTCCAGAGATCCCATGTATCACTAACCACAGATAAAATTCCATTTGGATATTTTTCTATTAATTCACGAAAGGTACCAAGCTCATCCTCTTTAGTGCCAGCGCACATAACACTATGCTCGGTGGCGTTAACAGAACCAACTACGAACCCGTCTGCATTATAGTACTTTCTCATACCTCCGATTACAGGAAGTGTGTCAGATCCTAAAAAAACAGCAGCATGTCCCATGCCAGACGCTAACGCGCTGGATAATCCTCCCATTCCTCTCATGGAAAAATCATGACCTTGAAAATCAATAATAGCCAAGTTATTCTGGTCAGTAGCAAGCGCCCATTTTTTAAAAATTCTTTTATACTTTATCGCAATAGAAGCTGATGTCATAGGCTGCCATAGCATCGCGGAGAAAATGGTTTCAAGGAAGTTCGTAATCCAGTAAAACTCAGGCTTGGTATTTACCACCGTAACCATAGGCACTCGGATAGGAACTTCTTCTCCTTCATCAATAGATTTTACTCTAATCGGTAAATACTGAAGATCATGAAGTTGCTCAAAGTGAGTTACATCATAATCTGCATTTAGGTAGGTTGATAGTTCATTCTTAATTTCATTGCAGATTAATTCTTTTGGCTTGGAGAAGAAGTTCTCTTTGAAATAATCATGCAACCATCTCATAACGTACTGCTGACCAAAAGAAACAACTTTATCGATTCCCTTTGGGGCATATTTAGCGCTTCTTGGTGTCCAATTTGAGTAAACTTCTTCTGTACCTCTTGGATATTGGAAGTGATGACCTGTTTTATAACCGTCTGTTAAAAGTAATCCGTTCATATTTCAATTGTTTTATTTGTGTATTTATTACGCAAATAAAAACATGCAGTTTCAATATTAAAAATTATTTGTGTTATTTTTACACTAATAGATGTGATTCTTATGGAAATAAAGCTAGCTGTTGATGCAGTTGTTTTCGGGTATGATAAGGAGTATGGTATTTCAATATTACTAATTAAAAGAAAATTTTCTCCATTTAAAGGTGATTGGGCATTGCCAGGTGGATTTGTCTTACAAAATGAGACGCTTGAGCAAGCTGTTGAGCGGGAGTTAATAGAGGAAACGGGTATTTCAATTAGCTATTTAGAACAGCTCTATACGTTTGGGGAACTAAATCGCGACCCCAGACAAAGGGTAGTCTCTGTGGCCTATTTTGGACTAGTAAAATCATCAAAGTTTAAAAAGCTTTCTGCCACAACTGATGCAAGTGAGGCCAAGTGGTTCAACATCAAAGATTTACCTAAGCTTTCATTTGACCATGCTGATATTATTGGAATGGCAATTGACCGATTGAGAGCTAAAATCACCTACCAGCCAATTGGTTTTGAATTGTTAGATAAAAAGTTTCCTTTTTCGGATTTAGAGCATCTATACACCTCATTACTTGACCGGCCGATAGATAGAAGAAACTTTAAGAAGAAAATCATGCATCTCGATATTTTGGAAGAGTTAAACGAGAAAGTGAAACTTAAAGGAGCTGGTAGACCAGCAAGCCTTTTCCGATTCAATAAGAAGAATTATGAAAGGTTAGTAAAAAGAGGAATGCATTTTGAAATTTGATAGTATGATTAAAAACTTAACCTTATCATTTTTATCCATTTTAGTTTTTGTTGAAGCTTACGCACAGAAAAAGGTTGACTCACTTACTTATGAATTAGAAGAGGTGACTATTTCTGAAACCTATCTAGCAAAGAAGAGCGACCCCCTATCCTTTCAGAACTTGTCAATTGAACTTCTTGAATCAAAGAATATCGGTCAAGAGCCATCATTTATTCTAAGTTCTGCACCATCTATTACTGTCTATTCTGATGCTGGAAGTTATCAGGGTTACTCATATTTCAGACTTAGAGGAATTGATCAAACCAGGGTAAACATGACCCTAGATGGTGTTCCTTTAAATGAACCAGAAGATCAGGGAGCTTATTTTTCCAATTATCCTGACTTTCTCAATTCTGTCAGTAGTATCCAAATCCAAAGAGGTACTGGCACTACCAAAAATGGATCTGCAAGTTATGCGGGAAGTATAGATTTTAGTTCGCCCAGATTATTTGATGAATCTTCTTCAACAAATTTTGGTGCTGGCTATGGTTCCTTTGGGTCATACAGGTTATTTGGAGAACATAAGTCTAGGTACGATAACAAGTCTATTTATTTGAGAGCCACTAATTTTCACTCTGATGGCTATAAATACCGATCTTCAAATGACTCAAAATCAATATTTTATGCCGCTGGTGTATATGGCAAGAAGAATAAGTTTAAACTGATTGGATTTGCTGGTAATCAACAAAATGAATTAGCATGGCTCGGTGTATCAGAATCAGAAATTGAACTCGATCCAAGATCAAATGCTAATACCAATGAAGATGATGAGTTCACTCAATCCCATACCCAGATTCAACATCAGTATGTTCCTAATGATAATATTCTTGTTAGCTCAAGTATCTATTATAATTTCCTTAAGGGCAACTATGATTTTGATCTGAACAATTTCCTTGGATTTCCATCAACGGATGAGATGCTCAATTATGCTCTTAAGTCTCATTTCATAGGTATTCTTTCAAACCTGAATTATAGAACTGAACGACTTGATTTAACTGTTGGTATTCATGTAAATAACTATGCTCGAGATCATTTAGGTAGCGAAAGATCTGCAGGACAGCTATATGAGAACACAGGATATAAAGATGAATACAGTGCCTTTGGCAAATTGAGCATCGATTTAAGTCCTATACTATTAATCTTTACCGACCTACAATACCGCTATACATCTTTTGATTATCAAGGATCGGTTGAACTTGATAAAATGTCTTGGAATTTTTTCAATCCAATTGCAGGGATAACTTTCATGCCCTCAAATGATGTTGAGGCTTACTATAGTGTTGGTAGAACAGGAAGAGAACCTACCAGAACGGATATTTTCGGTGGATGGGACGACCTTCAATCAGATGAAAACAATGATCCCATCCTATTCATTGTAGACCCAGAGCATGTTATTGACCATGAACTAGGACTAAGACTTAACAAGCAGTTTGGTTCTTTATCAGTGAATTTGTTCCATATGAGCTTTGACAATGAAATAGTCCTAAATGGCCAGTTTGGACCAAATGGATTAGCATTGAACAGCAATGTTGACAAGAGTTTTAGACGAGGTATTGAATTGAACTTCTTTACTAAAGAAATCAACTCATTTGTCCTTGAAACAAACCTTTCATTTAACGACAGTGAAATCAAACAACAGTCAGAAACTTTTAAGCCGATTTTGACTCCATCAGTAATCCTAAATCAGGATATAATGTACTCCAAAAATAAGTTCGAAGTTGCCTTGGAATACAGATATCAAAGTAGCTCTTACATTGATTTCGCTAATGAAAATGAGGTTAATGATTACATGTTACTTAATGCACGTGCTTCATACAAGCTAAATAGATTTAAGTTTTCAGCTTTCATAAATAATCTAACTAACACTCAGTATTTCAATAATGGATATGTGGATTTTGACGGTTCACGAAAGCTGTTTGTTCAAGCACCAAGGAACTATTATGGCCTAATTACATACAGTTTTTGATGAGTCTCTTTGATATCGAAAATATCGCCTTTACAATATTAGGATACGACCTTAGTTACATTGAGCTTATAGGTACCCTATTCGGATTTATATCCGTAATTCTAGCCGCCAGAGCAAATATTCTTACATGGCCTACAGGAATAATTAATGAGGTAGCATTCTTCATTCTTTTTTATCAGGTACAACTTTACTCAGATATGTACCTCCAGGTCTATTTTTTCGGTGTTACAATTTATGGATGGTATTATTGGAAGAATCAAAATGGCTCAAGAAGCATAACCAATCTATCAAAAAAGTGGCGATTTAGAATCTTACTAATTCTTGTCATTACTACCCTTATGAGTGGCTATTTGATAAGTAAAGTTCACTTGTATTTTTCTGAAATATTCTCACAACCTGCGTCTTATCCATATTGGGATGCACTGACAACCATGAGTAGCATTGTCGCTACCGTGCTACTTTCTAGAAAGATTATCGAAACTTGGGTGCTGTGGATTATCGTAGACATTATTTCAGTTGTTCTATATCTTCTTAAGGGTATTCATTTGGTCGCAATCGAATACTTCATATTCCTCATTATTTGTGTCGTAGGATTGAGAAATTGGAGGAACAAACTATGACTAAAGGCTTTGTTTTTGGAAAATTCTTGCCCTTTCATTTGGGTCATAAAGCTCTAATTGAATTTGGAGCAAGCAAATGTGATGAACTTACGGTTTTAGTATGTGCAAGTTCTAAGGAATCTATATCCAGCGCAGTTAGATCACAATGGATATCCGAAACCTTTTTGACTAATCCTAAGATAAAAGTATCTGTTTATAACTATGACGAATCTGTACTTCCAAATACATCAGAATCTTCTAGAGACATTTCGAAGGTGTGGGCAAAGGAGTTTTCCAGGTTACTTCCTGATATGAGCATTTTATTTACTTCTGAGCCTTATGGAGAATATGTTGCTGAGTGCATGGAAGTCCATCATATACCCTTTGACAATGTCAGAAGTAAGGTTTCAATCTCTGGTTCTGATTTAAGAGAATCACTCTATGAAAATTGGCAATTTTTACCCCATAGTGTGAAGCTTTATTTCCAAAAGAAAGTCACCATACTTGGAACCGAATCTGTTGGGAAAAGTACACTCACTGATCATCTTTCAAATCGATTTAAGTCATCTGTGGTCCATGAATTAGGGCGAGATGTAATTCCAGATTCTAAGAGCTTCTCTGTAGATCAGCTCAGACAAATAGCCGAAGGTCATGCCCAGAATATTAACGTTGAAACTAGCCAATTGCAGCCACTAATAATTGTAGATACTGATATTCATATTACTCAGTCTTATGCCAAACACACATTTGGTGAGTATCTAGATTTCCCACAGTCAATCTATAATCGTAATAGAGCTGACTTGTATTTGTACCTCAATAAGAACGTTCCATACATTCAGGACGGTACGAGACTTGATGAGAATGAAAGGAATAAACTCGATATTTCGCACCGTGATACCTTAAGGCATTTTGGAGTTGAATTTGAGGAACTGACCGGTACTTATGAAGAAAGAAATCAGAAAGCTTATGAGCTTGTTGAAGAATTAGTGAATCGTTTCTAATGCCGCACACATTCATCTTTCACCTCTACTCTATCCCACCTCTATAAAGCTGAAAGAGTGCTCGTTAATACCAAGAAATGATGTGACTGCTTATAAGGACGAAAAAGGCCTTCCCTAAACTATTAATCCCGCCCCTGAACCCAAAGCTATATTAACATAACGCAGGCCATTATATAACAAAGCTGTAGTTTATTGCTGTGTGGTTGTTTGACGATTATCGTACCGCTTGATTATATAATGATGGCCGACACTGGCCCGGTGTTTTGGCAACCCACCCGCCTTTTTGATTGACGATCCTACTTAACATAATATAATACCTGGGTATTCCCCATAAGAAAAGCAAAGTTCCGGTTGCTCTTTCAGGAAATGACAAGGGTAACCTGCCTGCCGTCAGGCAGGAATGAATCAAGGCTCTTTAGCCATCGCTAAAACCAACCGCACCAAAACCAGCCTTGCCCCTTGCTTTTACGTCAGACCTTCCGGGTTAAACCGCATTCCCTGGTGTGGTTATCGGGGGTTCACTTTTTATATTATTTTATTATGCATGATTATAGACTATTTAGTTCAGCGGCATCAGTGGCTATTTTCATACGTCATTCGAATCGGTCGCTATGAGTTTGGTGTTTCTATAGTCCCTTATGAATAGGGACTTTTTTTTGTCATTTTGTAGAAGAGTTCAGCAGAAAAAACTCAAAACTATCCTAATTGGATTTCCATACCATGAATACCGAAGAAATGCCCAGATGATGAAAACTATTGAAAAGAAAAAGGGTAAAGCACTATACAAGAAACTACTTTTTTTGAAGACGAATCTGGGTGAAAAATACACTTTGAATAAAGTGAAATTGAGATACCTTGAAATATCTATAACAAAATCTTTAGATGTACTACTTGATGAGCCCTTACCATGCTTTACACTTATTGGGCCTATCCTGTATCTAAATATCGATCCATTTGAATTATCGGCAGGCTTAAGATTATCAAATGATACATTTATACTACCATCTTCAAATGATGAATCTTCCATATCGTACTCTTTCAATATCTGATTCTTGATTTCCTCTTTTACTTGATTCGTGAATTGGGATTCATTTCTTCGTAGGTAAAACTTAAAAGCTTCCGTCTTGTAAATATTGAATTGATTGCTAATTTCTTGTGAATAGCGCCATGCGTAATAAATATATCCTATCCATAATCCAGCATATATTTCTGGATTTGTGGCATTTATGTCAATACTCAAAAACTGAATTTTCTCCATTGAGATATTCAGGTACATTAGAACGAACATCAAAATGTTTATGGCGAAGAAGTTCTTTCTTACTGATTTATAAGTACCATCATCATCGATCATTGCTAAGAATACTTGAGCTCTTTTTATGAGGTTTGACTTTCTTTTTCCTTATTAATCTCCTCTTGTAATTCTTTGATTAGTGAAGATAAGGACTGGTCAACTTTTTTATAGTTATCCTCAGATTCACGTTTGATTAGTTCTTTTAGACTTAAAATCAATTTGTCGAAAGTCTGGAAAATATCTCTTGATTCACCTAAAACATTAAGAGTCCTAAATGAAGCTAACTGCAAAACCAATTCTTGCACATAGTCATTATAAAAATCGTCATCTTGATCTTCAAGAGTAATTCCATTCTTTTGACACTCTTCAAATGAGATTCTGATTTTCTGAAACGTTTCAAGTAAATATTGAAGACGGGTTGATCCTGATCTCACCTTAGACATATCAAGCCGATTCAGATATGATTGAGCTTTAATTACTGGAAATGCTTTGCCAAATTGTCTGGAATTTTCCTTAGCCTCTTCTGCCCTAGTTTTCGCTATCTCAGCATCTTTTTTAGCCTGTATTAGGTCTTTTGATTGACTGAAATTCAAATAAATAGGAGTCCCAATACCTAAAAACCCAAATAACAATATTACTACAGACAAGTAAACACTCATTATAGTAATATGATGTTCTAAATCATTATTGGCCTTCTCAATTGACTTATCAGCCTCAGAGCTTAAGTACAAAATATGACTCTTGAGATCTAGTAGATCTCTCCCCGAAATTTTATAGCTACTTGAGTCTATGTAGTTTGTATTGACTAAAAATTGCTTGAATTCCAGAGTATTTTTTAATGAGTCGTTGGACTTCAAATTGATCGAATCAAGAATGACTCCTAGTTTCTCCATAGCATTTCTACCGCTGAATTCTTTGATTTGCTTCTGAATTGAATCTGAATTGTGTACACTAATTACAAAGGGTGAACTAAGATCTAGTCTATACTTAGAAATAATATTTTTTGTGATTTTCTGCTCAATTTCCTCTTTAGTTTCAATAAAATAATTTCTCCAATAGATGATATCTATGATTGCAATCAGTAAAATGATTGAACAGAAAATTATTGCCGCTTTCGTAGTATGGTTCATTAGGCGAATAGGCTTTCTCGGTTTGCTAATCGATAGGTTAATTCATTGAATTGCCCATTAAAAACAGCTTGATCATGGCCAAACAGCTTTGAGAAAATCATCCTATCTTCATTCTCCAGATTCGAATACAAACTGTCAAATAAGGTTTCGTCGTGAGTAAAGTATATCATCTGTAGCGGTAAGTCTGGCGTGTACTCATTAAAATATTTGAGAACACTCTCAATGAAGCCATACATTTTGGCCTTATTTTCAAAATCGCCAGAGTTGAACACATCGTCAAATAAAAGTGGAAGGTTTACCCTGTATTGTATCCTAGTTGCGATGGCTATACTCAGACCAACAATTGTAGAAAAAAGCTTATACCTAAAAGTGTTATAGTATTTCTTGGGATCCACAAATAGAGACTTCTTCTCACTGAATACTTTTGCTGTGATAATCTTTGAAGTCTCCTCTCCTGTCATTGAATCGATTACTGGTTCAAAATCAATAAGCAGTTTTAACTCATCTTGCTCAACATATTGGTTAAGGATCTCTTCAACAACTTTTCGGATTGGATTAAAATTTTCACTAACAATTTTATTCACTTCGTCATTGATTATTTTGCTAAAAGTCTCGCTTTCACTTTTAATGCGATTCATTAAAGCAATATCTTTCTCAACGATATTAATTTGAGATTTTAAAGTTTCGATACTTCTTTGTTCACTGCTAATTTGCTGTTCAAATTCTTTTATTTCTTTTCTAAGAGAATACTGCAATTGATTTGTGGTCCCTGTTGAATCAACTATGCTTTTACTCTGAAGTCTGTTAAGCAAATCATTGCGGATTTGATTGATTTTACTGATTTCCGTAGTGATCTCTTTAAATCCATCAATGACACTGTGTGAATTTTCTTGGATAAAAGTTTCTAATCGACGACTTAATAGGCTTGCGGTATCGTCTATTGAATCAGTCGATAAGACCTCTTTATAATTCTTGAGTTCATCAATAAGCTTCACCTCTAAATTGAATAGATCAAGGAACTGGGTCGTATTTCTTATTTGTTCAGATTCAGACTTAACATCTTGGACAATTTGCGATACCTTATTACTAAAAGACAGGAGAAGATTTCTTATTGTTTGATATCCTAATTCAATATCTTCTTGGATTTTAAGATAATCCCTATGAAGAGCAAGCTTCTTCTCTACATTATTCTTGATTTCTGATGTACTAAGTTTAGAACTCTCGCAAAACGGGCAATCATCATGTGTGCCTAATAGTTTCAAACCATGAGCAAGAAAATCGGTAGCAGCATCCTTATCAATTTCTGGAAGTTCATTCAATTTCTGAATTGTACTAGTAATTTCTGATACTGATTGATTAAAACTATCTGTGTTCAAATCAAAAGAAATAGGATTTCTGAGTATCGAAATTTCCGTCGAATAGTCTTTTTGTGTTTTGGGAGCTTTATCACCTTCAGCTTCAAGATTATTAATCTCTAACTGTTTTGATTGAATCTCTTTTTGCCAATTATCAATATTTGAGAGTTTGTCCTTTAAGCTCGAATTCAATCTCGAAAGCTCTGTAGTTTCCTTTTTTCGATTGTAATTAGCTACTTGATTTAGAATTTGACTAATATCTAGATAGTCCTGTAATCCTAAACTATTGGCAACAAGGCAATGAAATGAATGCGATGAATCAGAACTATAGTCCAATTGACCATTGACTAAAATACTGTATGCACTTATGAAATTGGTACTCGGATTAAGTGCGTTTCTTTCTTCATCTGATAAAATTGAATCTTCGTGAAGATTAAAAGATCCTGCTTTAGTTGCCAGGGTGGCTTTAGAGCTTTTAAAAGATGAATTGAGATGTGTTAGGTAATCCTGATAAGACTCCTTTCTATCACTTCCAAACTCTCTGAGTTTACATTCTCCAATCGATCCTGTATAGAGAAACTCCATTGTTTCAAAAAGAGATGACTTACCTGCTCCATTAGATCCAAGAATAAACATAGAGGTGGGTTCATTATCCAATGAAAAATCAATTCCATAATCTTGACCCTCTCGGTTTGGCTCTGGTATACCTTTGATGTTGGCTAACCTTAATGATAATAGTCTTAAATCCTTCTCAGATATTTCATGATTAGCGAGAGATTTTTCCTCAACGTTAAAATATCGCCCTTCATCACTCAAACTACTTTTCATCAGGTCAAGAGTGGATTCAAAAAACCGATCTTTTCTTTTCTTATCAAGGCTATCAACATTGATGGCAACAACATAGGCTAGAAGATTCTCCTTAAGCTCATATTTGTTGTATAACTCTTTTAAGAATTGATCAATTGGTTTAATATGGGTGTAATCTTCACTCATAAAGGAAATCGTTGGTGAACTTCAGAAGGCGAAATTTAATGAAAAACAATCTTACTTTTCCGTTCAATATAATATTTACCATATTCCAGGTATTGACTTTATCTAAAAGATAATGGTTCTTTACAGCCGGAACCATGCTCACCCGCTACATATATATTTTTATACTCACCCCTTCCCTCCTTTTGCTTTTTGCAAAATCCGATAGCTTCATTTGATCTGTAGTATAAAGCATGATAGAGCTATCCTCTATTTCAATTGTTTTCAAAGTAACCAAACCCATGAATTAAGATTTTTTTATCTTTTAGCTATAAAAGCGACATGTTACCATGCCAAAAATGATAAACACTGAAAGAGAATCTTTAGAATCTATTCAAATAGGCATCTCCCTAATGGGCAAAAAGATAGATTTGGAAATGATCAAAGAGCTTGATAAAGTACTTCCAGGAATGATTCATTTAAATAATAAAAATGATATTGGACTTGAATTCTGCGGTAGAGAACTCGAACGAATTTTTGATTTAAATAATGAAGAAATAATAAAAGACGGATTCAACAACCTAATGAAAATCGCTCACCCTGAAACAGTACAAGATCTAGCTGGCGAGATAATTGAGTACTTCAAAGAGAAAGAACATTCAGATCAAATGAGCTTTTTTCAAAGGCTAAAGGACGATGTTAATGATGATAAATTTAAATGGTGGTTTACAACAACAAAGGGGTTTGGTGATTCATCGAGCCTGCTTTCGTTATCATTTGACATCAAAAGCACGATTAAGATTGGGAATCAATTACACAAACTCCTCGACGATAATCTGTTTATAAGAAAAAACTTTACCAAATTCTCTCGCTTAACAAAAAGAGAAAAAGAAGTACTTAAATTTTTAGCTATAGGAAAGACTGGTCCTGAAATAAGTGAAATCCTATTCATATCAAAAAACACGGTAAGAACACACCGCCAAAGAATCTTCGAAAAACTTCAAGTAAAGACTTTTACTGAGCTTCACCAATTTGCTTTTCATTTTGATTTGCTCTGAAAATACGAACATGTTCGTATTTCAATTTATATAATCCTTCCTTTCTTTTGGCTTAAAAGCCATGAAGAAGATCGCATTATTTGTTGCATACATTTTTGTTTTCTTTTCCTGCAAAGAGGATGAACCTACAACATCAGGATTTCAGGATTTCTCCGTTATCGCTACTGTCAAAAATCAAGAAACCAATGAACCTGTCAGTGGTGTGCGAGTTACTGTTTGGACATCTGATAATTGTGTGAATAGTGATGTTGTTTTAGCTACTAATAGGGGAACTGAAGTTTCAAATGTTGAAGGGCAATGTCTATTTATTTTGAATACATGCAGTACTCCTTGGGTATCAGGGTACAAAGTAGTAGATAGCTTTGGAAATATCTTGTCAGAAGAGGAACCTGATGCAGGTAAAGTCCTTTCCTGGCCATCTCCTTCTGGTATCATACTAGCTATTCAGCTTTAACCTTATTATAACCTATTGGATTCTGAAAAATGATAAGATCTATAATTCAAACAATCTTTCTTATAACTTCATTGATATCTTTTAGTCAAAAGTCAAATAATAACGTCTCAATATGTCTTAATAAGTCCATTTCAGGTATAGATGAAACAGAATTTGTAGCTGAAGATTACAAAAAGCTTAAAAAAAGTTCATATGTTATTTCTTCAACAACTAAACCTTTTGTCTCTGGTTGGTCTCTCGGATCTTCTCTGCCCGAAGATTACCGTAAGCTTCAAGAATATTATTCTTTTAGTTTGATGCCCGAGAAAATCAATTTCAACATACTTAAAGAAGGGTTACCGGAAGAAATTAAAATGATTCTTTCAAGAATCGTTTCCGAACAATACCAAAAGTATTTTATTAGTCCGGCTATTTCAGATCAGTTCGTTGAAGAGCTGTACACCTCTTTGATTAATTGTTCCAAAAACTTAAAAAATGACAAGCCAATACTTAGAGTTGAATTTAGAGTTCCTTTTAATGATAAGGAAAATGACAATAAGCCCAGAAAGGTTCGGCAAATTTTTAAATACTTATCATTAGTAAGTTTTGAAGATGAGGGTGGAAACAAATTCATCCGGATTGTTGACCATGCAGGAATATATAAATTTTCGTCAATTGTTTCAATTCAGGAAGGGATAGAGACAATTGGAAAAACTTATGATGAGCAAAAGGAAATGGAACGAAATAATTTTGATCGAATATTGGATTCGATAGATGAATATGTAATAGATTTCGAGTTGGAAAACGGTTCACATACATATCCACTTAAAACTCTGACATTAGTTGATTAACTATTTGATTTACAAACAATAAATAACAAACAGGTAATAGGTTAATCTACCTTCATCCGCACACATTTGCCACTCTCCTTTCCTTCCAGCGTTCCTCACTGCGGCATGGTGATTCCTCGCTCAGCAGGAGTGGCAAAAGAGTGCTCGTTACTGCTAAGAAATGATGTGATTGCTTTTGATTGATGAAATTGGCCTTTGCGCTAAACTATTAATCCCGCCCCTGAACCCAAGCTATATTAACATAACGCAGGACATTATATAACAAGACTAGTGATTTGCTGTTTGTGAGCTTCAGCGAACAATTAACATAAAATCAGATATGTAATGTGTGGTTGCCTGTGCGCTTGGTTAGTTACATATCGGTTACGATTTTATGTTGAAAGCAAATCACGGTCATCATGATCCTGCTCTTGAATGTTAAAGCAAATCACGGCCAATGCTACAGCCCATTGATTATATAATTCTATATTATGCTAAGCCGGCATCCAGGCCGGCGAGTATTGACGTGCAGTGCATCTAAAGTTTAAATTTCTAGATCGTGCTTCTAGCTAAGGTGTTATATAATTAGTCGTTATATTAAATAGCCGCTCGGCCAGCGCACATTCCATCGCTGGGCCGTTCCCTGACCAAACGGCTATTAATAGTTTTCCCACCCGCTTTCATCCGCCAACTGGTCGGATGATGACCAGCCCAAATACAAGAGAATCTCAGGCAAAGCTTGTCGTTTAAATTTTCGTTATTCGGGTAATTTTCGATTCGTTTTCAAATACGCCATTCTCAGCGATTAGGATTTTGCCTGTAAAACACTTGCAGGCCAAAGCTCTGTTTTGGCACAACTCACCACCAGTACGTCATTCCGGAAGTAGCGCAGCGGATATCCGGAATCTCTTTAAACTCTTAGACGAATCTGAATAACTCACAGGTAATCTGTCTTTCATATGAGTTCGCTGTGTCGCTCAAGCCGCTGGGCTCATCCTTTTCCATCGATGAAAAGGATGCAAAAATCTAGACAGAATAAAGCTTCCTCGCTCAAGGCCAACGCATGGCCCGCTATTCTGTCAAGCCATCCCGCCTAGACGTAGATTTGATTCTACTTAACATAATATTAAGGTTCAATACCAATTAGCACCAACGGCACTGCAGGAACGCCACGACCTTGTCTAGCAAGGTCATAAAGAGCTCCTTCATAATAACCTGGTCCTGACGACATTTCAGATTGCATTGATTTCATTGGTAGGATTTCGATCCCAACCTCAATTGAATTGCCAACATAAAATGCTAGATGCTTAACAAAAAGATCATACGCTATGAAGCTATACTTACCAAATTGCACTTCAATCGCAATTCGGCTTTTCATGAAATCAGTTTGATTGTAAGATCTAATTGCTGTTTTTCCCTCTTTCTCAATCAAATTTTTTTGATCTTCGGCAGGTAGATGAAGTGTCTTTGTGATTAGATCGTAATCATCAGTGACCCAGTAAGATGTTCGGCTTTCAGACCAGCCTAATGCCTCAAGCTCTTTTTCAAATTTCTTATTTAAGTCAATTGGACTGAAGAGTTTTTTACCCTTCATTGTCTTTTCTTTGCTGACCTTGGTTCTAAATTCTTCAGCATCAATTGCATCTATGACTGCCATGATCTCATCCCACAAATCTTTTTGATGATATTGAATCCATTCAAATCCATTTAAATGGGAATAAATCGCTCCTATTTTCATACAATTACGCTTCGACAGTACTTAAATTAATTTGCTCTCCTGTCATTAGAACATTAAAAATTGAACCTATCAATATTCCTGTTAGTACAACTTCTGGAAAATCGACCAACTTCTTGTTATCAAGCTCTCCGTTACCATTTCTAAGAATTATCTCAGTAAGTTCTGCTAGTTTCTCGTGTTTATCCGAGTAAGTCCCTTTTAACGTATTGATTAAATCATTTGCAAACTCCCCTATTCTATCTACTAACCATATTGGGCTATTCTTACTACGATCTTTGTTAGTCCAATTTTGTTGAAGCCCATCAACATCTATAGTCTCAATAAACTTGATGTAGTTACCAATTTTATCTTCAAGGTCAATATCCAATAGAATTAGGGACTCCCACACCACACTAAATCTCTCTTTCTCAAGCGGAAGCTGTTTAATTTTTTTTGAGTTTCCGTAATGAAAATTGATCCACCAAAAGGTTTTTTCAATCTCCTTATTACTCACATTCCGTAATTCAAATCTCACTCCACTACCAAATCTTAATCCTGGTATCGCCAACCAAAAAGATCGACTCCATGAGAATTTACTTCCTTGCAAGTCTGGCTCGAAGAACTTAGGAAGGTTATTTGAATTATCCTTAATCAAGTCTTTACTCTCTGGGGGCTTTATGTCTTCTAGTGGAGTTTCGAGCATGCTCTTTGCTAAATAGTATGTAAGCATAGGCGGAACAGCATTTCCTATCATCTTTAGTTTTCCTCCATAAGAATTACTATAGAATTGATAATCAGCTGGAAATGATTGTATGCATCCTCTTTCTCTTACTGTTAATCTTCGAAAACCACTACCTTCAGGAACAATGATGCTCTCTCTTGAAACTCTGGTACATAGTGCCGTTACAGTTCTAGAAGGCCTATCCAGTCGATCAGGAAATGACATTTTATTGTACACTGGATGATAGGCCTTAGCGTCATGATTCATTCTCCTTTCCTCATCTGTTAGAGGTGATTCATAAATATGATCTGTTAGTTTAGGTATTGAGTGATCATAATTAGGATCTACAACATCATCACCATTAAGAGAATCAATAATATATCCTAGATGTCTTTCAGGAGTTGTCTGCCGATAAGATTCAAATAGATTTCTAGGAAACCTACCAGCAATCATTCTTTTCCGGTTTTGAGCCACTCCAAATTCACTTGAGTCATAAACTTCTATAGTACCATATTCTCCATCAAAGAGATGCTTAAATTTGTATAAGGCTCCACTCTCTTGAATTTCTGACCTTAATATACCAGCAACTCTAGGTACATTCTCCATAGCCCAATACTTGGGCTTGAGATAATCAACAACTTCTAAGAATTTGTGAATGTCGATTAGCCCATCAGCCAAATCCCCATTTCCACCACGATTAGCATAAGAAAACTGTGTGCAAGGTGGACTACCCACAACAAAATCTACGTCTTCCGGTGAAGGTAAATCCGATTGTAAATCCAGCTTACGAATATCTTTTTCCCTATGATTTGTCCCAAAATTTTTGTTGTGTGTATCATTAGCATCTTTCCACCATTCAAATGATGAAATAACTTCAATACCAGCCATTTTTAGGCCCAGTGTCCACCCTCCGATCCCACTATAAAGATCAATTGCTTTCATTTAAAATTGAGATTTGATTGAACAGATTTTTTTTGTCGACCGTATTGAACTTTGGCTTCAGAGACTTTTAGTATTTCTTCATATTGTTCCTCATAAAGTAACATTTCTGAAATTTCATCACTGAGTAGCATTTTTTTCAATTCAACTTCTGACTTGTTGAAAAGGACGGCAACCTTATTAATGATTTCAGCAACCCGCTTCTTTGGAAACTTATTATCATTCTCAATTCTGCTCAAGACTGAAACATCAATGTCTAATTCATATGCGAGTTTTCTTTGTGGCCATTCAGCCTCTTCCCTCAGTCTTCTAATGTGTGTACCTAAAGATTCCATTTGATCGTAAAAATGTTGATAAAAAATTGTTTGACAAAATTTATCAACTTAAAATTCATCAACAACCTAAGTCAGTCGATCTTTTCCTATTCCGATCATGATTAATGGACATGGGTTTCCAACTCCTCTATTTATTCTTAAATGGAGCTTATCCATGTGTGTAGTAGTACTCCCAAATTTTGATGTGTATATTTTCCTTGCTATTGCCATATAAGTATTAACATCTGTATCGGTAAGCATATTTTTTATGATTGCTTGATCTTTTACCGAGAGACTTATATGTTCTGAAATTTCTTCAATTTTCTCAGGCCTTAATGAGATTAAAAATCTGTGAAAAACATTTAGTAACTCTTTTTGAAGAGTTTCTCCTCTCGTGATTATAATACCTAATGTGAGCTCTCCTAATTGATGCAATTTCCTAAAGTTCTCAAGATCTCTGTCAAAAAATGGGTCTTTGTTATTCCATTCAATTTCTAACCCAATGTTTCCTTTTTCAAATTCTTTATAGTGATCAATTTCATGACTTTCTGATGAAAGTACTCTATCTCTCACTCGTTGCTCACTTTTGATGTTTATTTTATTCCATCCTTTTTCATATAACCGATCTCTTAAGTTCTGAGTTATTGAACTTAGCCCACCACCACCTTCTACTATCTGATTTTCGGATATATGAAACCCATCAAGTACATATTTAAGATCATCAGTAGCTTCTTTAAAGTGATCACTTAAAATTGAATCAGAAAATCGAGTAAAATATATCTCGTAACCTTTAACTTCAATTACAACGCGGTTCTCATAGAAGTTCGCCATATTGATAATTTACTACTAACACAACAACCATTGAATAACTAATGTACTGATAAGTATTATATGCTAAAACAACTTAGACTGAGTAGTCTTGTCTTGAGTAACTAATTCATTAACAATGCTCCGATAAGGATCATTTTCCTCTTTATCTTCTATTACTTTCATTAAGAATTTCTTCTCATTTGAATTAAATGGCTTTAATTGATATAACAGCTCTGCGTTATAATATACAAGTTCCCCAAAAATTTTATTTCTTGTTCCAAAACCCGAGCTACCTCCATATGGCCCTTTGTTAGAAAACAAATTTGGTATTTTTTCATCGACACTCTTTACTAACTTAAGTACATAACCCTTTTGACCTTCCCTCTCAAGTTTAGAAATACGAGGATATATGAATTCTATGAAACGCATAAGTGAACCAATACCGACCGTTTTCAATAAGATATGATCATAACGATCTTTTTTACCACTTCCTTTATTGTAGTACCTGCGTACTTTATCACCATTTTTATTTTCTGAATCTTCCTGATCTGGAACTAATTTTTCCCAATAATCAAATATTACCGAGAAATAGTCATTGATGAAATTGAATATGTTTTCTTCAATTTTGTCTTTTTTGTTTTCTAATACTTTTAATTGATCTGTTTGGTCAGATTCCTTCGCTAATAGTTGAGAGTGTTCTTTACTGATTTCTAGATACTCCATTACCTCAAGTCCCCATATAGAATCTACTTTAAAATACCTAAGTAATGATTCTACAAAGAATGATTGAGAAAAGAGGCCAGGTCCTGATCCTAGCATTTTTATATTATCACTGAATATTGAATCTTCTCGATTGAAGAACATCTCTGTAACTTGATGAGCGAGAACAATTTCGTTATTATCAACATCAGGATAGGTGCCAAAAATGTCATAAAACAAGGATTTATTGACAGACTTTTGGTTAAAATTGACATCTGCAAATACTCTGCTTTGATCGTAAATATCAAAATCCAACATGACTGTGCATAGGAATTCGAACTCCTTAAGTTCAGCAATTATCTGCTCAGGAGTAACCTTGTTATTATAGGTTACATTGCTCTTATTAGATTTTTTTGAATAGAATCTATTAATAATATTTTGAGGACTGTCTCTTGTATTCTCACTAATAATTTCTTGGGCATCTGAGTAAAGTTTGGTTAAACCTCTCAATCTATGCTGACCATCAACGATAAGTGCTGTACGGCCGTACGGAACATGTATCTCTGCTGTTATTCCATCATCATTTTGGAGGAAGCATTCATTTAAGACAGTAAAACGTTCTTCTTTATTCAAATCGTTATAATACGCTTCAAATTCCTTCAATGAATTTTGATCAGATTGGTTTAATGCGATCAATGTTGATGTCGGAAAAGTACCAAGAGCTGTCGAATTAAGGTTCTGATTAATTTTTTTATTGAGTTGTTCAATGAAGAAATACTTTATTGATTCAATTTTACCTTCATTAATTGCTCTTTGATAATATTGTTCTTCATTATCTTCTCTTCTAGTATAGGCAACAATATTTCTTAAATCATCAAACGGTACATGAGCTATTCCAATCCTTCTTCCACGATTAAGGATTTGATTTAAAAATTTTATTGTTATTACCGAGTAGTTCATTTACTGCTCATTAATTTTTTTTATCAAGGATTTAATCTGATCCTTTAGCCAATTTATTTCATTTTCGATTTGTGATTGCTTTTCTCCTACATCATTAATAGGATACTTCTTTTCAAATTCTTCCATTTCTACTTTTAGTGATGATTTCATTTGATTTTCTAAATCGGCGAAGAAATTGTTTGCTGCATCTCCATCTCTCAATATTCTTTCTATTTCAATTTTTACATCATCTGTTAACACTACCTTGGATACTAATCGAGCTTCATCCTTTGCTTCTTGTCTTGCAGTTTCCTTTAACGTCGTTAGATTCCGATAGCCAAAAAAAGCAAACAAGGTGATTATGAAAATGATTATTGAATAGAAGAAATTGGCCTTGAATGTATAGTCTCCCTCAACTTCAGATAAATTGGAAATTCGATCATTGTAGTTATCAATCATGATATTTAAGGAATCGACTTTCCTTGTAAAGAGGCTATGATTGACTCTGTTTATAGAATCCATTGTCCTGATGGACCTATTCAATTCTAATTTGGCACTATCAAGAAATTTTATTTCTATAATGGCGTTGCTAAGTGAATCAATTGATTTTAATTCTGCTTGCAATAGGTCATTATTAAGAACAAGAAATTGTTGACTAATATCTAATACGAGATCTTGACTTGAATTGCTCTTGTGGTATGAGTACATTCCGAACGTAGTTATTCCAATGAAAACTATTGCAATAGCGAATGCAACTATCCAAATGATATTTACAAGATTATTATTCAGTTTCAACTTTCATTGATTAGTCAACTGTAATATAATTAGATATTGTTTACAGTGCCTTTAAATACCGCACACATTTGCCACTCTCCTGCCCCACTACCAACATTCCTCGCTGCGGCATGGTAATTCCTCTCTCGTGACGAGTGGCAAAAGAGTGCTCGTTTCTGCCAAGGAATAATAAGTGCGTTTTTAATTGATGCTAGAAGCCTTCCCTAAACTATTAATCCCGCCCCTGAACCGAAGCTATATTAACATAACGCAGGACATTATATAACAATACTAGTGATTTGCCGTAATACGAGCATTTGCGAGTATTTACACATAAGATCAGATATATAACTGTGTGCTGGCTCTGGCGTGGCTGAGTTGTATATCGGTACAGATCTTATGTTAAGGCAAATCACGGCAATCTCGATCCTGCTCTTATATACGAAAGCAAATCACGCCCAACTCCAGAACCCATTATATAATTCTATATTATGCTAAGACGGCATCAAGGCCGGCGAGTTTTGACGTGTAGTGCTTCGAAAGTTTAAACTTTGAGATTGTGCTTCTAGCTAAGGTGTTATATAAAAGGCCTGATCTCCAACCCAAATGCAAGAGATTTTCAGGCAAAGTATATCGTTCTATTTTTCGTTATCCGTACGATTGGTCAGGTTGATTTCAAATTCGTGATTCTCAGCGATTTGGAATTTGCCTGTGAACACGGGGACGCCTAGTCTTGCTGGCCAACGCTTTGTTTGGCTCACAGCACAAGCCATCAATTAGAACGTCATTGCGAGGAACCTTTGCGTAGTATTGGTGACGTGGCAATCTTCAAGCTAGTAGCAGTACAGTATAGCTCACGATTTGATATTCCTTTCATCTGTGTTCGCTACTTTTTTCGTTCATTAAAAGAATCCTAACTTATTGGATCAATGTATAATAACACATCGCATCTATATTGCCATTGCAGTTTTGAGTAACACAGATCATTTCATTACCACTTGGATAGATTAAGAGTTCCCATTTCTCTGTACATGACTGAGTTCTTCCTCTCTTTATTAAATCATTTGATAATAAATCAATAAAACCATTTGGACGACCATGTTCTATCATTGTCTTTTGAATCAATTCTAAAATTTCAAATTTGGATTCATCATTTTGAAACTCAAAACTTATTTTACTTAAAGACGGATCAACATTGCTAGATAGGACTATGATACTAGGACTGTCAATTAAAATCTGACTTATTTCATCAAAAATTCCATCTTGATGACGAATTTCTTCACTGCCTTCATTGCACGAATAGAGCAGAATTAATAAAGCAATACCAATAAGAGTTGTAGTTTTCTTCATTTTGTTTATGTTCAGTATTAATAAAGGTTAAAAGATCATTAAGTTAAATTAAAATCTCCATATATAAATATTTCTCTACATATGCCTTTTCTATCCGTTTTCGCTTAATCGCTCAAGCCGCTGGGCTTTTACTTTTTTCATTGCCGGGCCGACGTTTCGGTGAAAAAGTATTCAAAAATTCTAGTCAAAATCAATCCAGCTAACCCGCCAGTCCAACACGTGATTTTGACGGAGGTCCTGCAAAAATCTAGCGGTGCGACGTTTCGCCAGAAGAAAGCTTCCACGCTCTAGGCCAACGCATGGCCCGCTATTCTGTCAACCAGCCCTCCTGGATGGAGATTGGACTCTACTTAACATAATGTTATGTTATACGGCGAACTGTTATTTCAAAAGCCCTTTACAATGAGACGATTCAATTGGTTGATAACCAAAAGAAAGAATATCAGGAACAGAGCCTTGCTTATGACAAGTTTTACCTTGAAAAAGATGATGCGGAGGCAGACTTCAATCGTACATTGAAACTGGTGAAAGTACTTTCACGAAATGACAAGGACTTACAGAATAGATTGGGCTTACAAGCTGGCAAAGTTTATGCAATTGAAGAATGGATTGAAAGCGCAGTAGACTTTTACAACAGGCTTTTAAATGAAGCCGATTTCGTTACCAAACTAGGAAACTTCAAAGTAACTACTGAGCAACTAAATGCGGAGAAAACAGCAATCGAAAACCTTAAGCAACTTCGCAATGAAGCCACTGCTGAGAAAGGACAAGCCCAGGAGGCTACACGTCTCAGAAATGAAAAGCTAGATGAGCTGGATGACTATACCACAGAGCTAAAAGCCATCGCAGAACTAGCACTTGAGGGTCGCCCTCAGTTGTTAGAAAAATTAGGAATAGTAGTTCGCTCTTAAAATAGATGATGTGTGTGGGGCCAGCCCTGGTCTTCCACACATTTACTCCGTAAAAAATACCACAATTGCAATCCCGGCTGTTGAGCGGAAAACCACTCCAAACAAAAAAAAGGTGGACATGCTCAATTGCATATCCACCTTTTCAGATGTATCGCATGTTGAATTAATTCAACAGCTCAACGTTCACGGCATTCAAACCTTTTTTACCTTGTTCGGTTTCGAATTGTACTTTGTCGTTTTCCTTGATCTCATCGATCAATCCATTAACGTGTACGAATAAATCTTCGGTAGAATTATCTGGCTTAATGAATCCAAATCCTTTTTCCGTGTTGAAAAACTTTACTGTTCCTTCTTGCATTGTATGATATGTTTTAATTATTGTATTTGATTGTTATTAATCGATGCGCTCAACATTGATCGCATGAAGTCCTTTTTGACCTTCTGCTATTTCAAACGCCACTTTGTCATTTTCCATGATCTCATGAATCAGTCCACTGTAATGAACAAAGACATCTTTCTTTGAATTGGTTGGTGTAATAAATCCGAATTTTTTCTCAGAGTTGAAAAACTTTACTGTTCCTTCTTGCATAATTGTATGTACTATATTGTTTTATTTATTTAATTGACGGTGGGTAAGCTGCACCCGTACTTCTGCCCTACATGTTCTTCCTATTCGGTGGATAGAGCTATCCATGGTTTAGGGGCATCTGAAACAGTAGCATGACGATGGCCTTGAAAACCAATCCACAACTACCGTATGTGATTTTTTAGTGCTTTTGAAGTATTCCGAAACACGAAACTTAAGTGCAACGGAAAAATCAGAGTCTACTGATTTAGAGAGCGATAATTTTTTAATAAAATTAGAATTACGTAAAAACTGCTTCAATAAGGAAGGAAATGTTGCGGATAATAGTCAGTTTAAATAAACTGGCTGCCGGAAACGTTGGGAGAGGAATTCTTTGAGGAAAAACTAACTAAACGGATACTACTCACTCCAGGGAGTGCACTTACTAAATTATTGGACCCAAAACTTCTTGGGCTGTACAAATGTACGCTCTTATAGTCGCTATAAAAAATCGCTATTCAATTTGTGTGATATATGTAACATGTTATCATCAAAGTGTAAGAGTTATGGAGTAAGTAAATGCCATCTTTACTCTGGAGTTCTGATAAAATTAGTCTCTAATTAAGGGTTAATGATATAAAGGACAAGAATTCAATCTTGTCCTTTTTTTCTGCTAAACATAAAGTAAAGAATACATGTCAAAAGAAAAGGATGGCAAGGGTAAATCGGATAAAACCGCACCTTCCAAAACGCTCAAGGAGAAAAGAGCCGCCAAAAAAGAAAAACAAAAAACGAAGCGTAGTGACGAATGATCTCAACACACGATTCCAAATAACAAATAAATGAGTAGAACATTCAGTCCAAACAAATACAATGTTGGTGATACCGTGACAGCCAAGTCAGCAACGAGCCAAAAGCTAGTCATCAGACGATATATAGACCAGGTGTACTACTGCCAGGTGAAGGATGATCCTGAAAAAAAAGAACTTGTCTATTATGAAAGAGAGCTGGTGGAGGACATGGCATTGATTGAAAAGAATAAAAATTCAGGACAAGGAGAAAAAGAATGATGATATGCAGATAACCAGAAGTTGGAGAGAGCAAAAAGTAATGCTCAAGCGAAGATTCTCCATTCTAAATGATTCAGATTTTGAGTTTAAAGAAGGACAAAGAGAAAATATGCTCATGGATTTAGCCATTAAACTAAAAAAGACAAGAGCAGAGTTGGAGTTACTTTTTGCTGAGTTACAAACCTACTGATCTATCGTTTCCCTGTTCAAGAATAATTACGTCCGTATCTATAATGCACTTTCAAAATACCTGCAGTAAGCACGTATAGCCTAGCTTAAGTATGATTTTAGACGACTAGTATTATTAAGATTAAGCTTCAGTTTGTTTAGTGCTCGCTCCTTGATTTGTCTCACCCGTTCTTTGGTGATCTCCATTCTTATACCAATATCATTCAAGGTCAAACTTGGTTCGTCATTGAGTCCATAAAAAAGCACAAGAATTTCAGATTCCCTGGGAGTCAATGTTTTCAACGCACCACCAATATCTAACTTTAATGAGTGATTAATTGAATTAGCTTCAGGATTGTTTGCCTCCGGATTGATTAAAACATCGATTAAACTGACTACCTCGTCAGCTATAAGAGGTGCATCAAGTGAAGATGGCCTATTTCCAACTTTTCTAATATCAATTATATAATCAGGAGTTACGTTTAAATATTTAGCAATCTCGACATCTGTAGGCTCACGCTCATACTTTTGTTCTAATACAGATACTGCCCTGTTTAGTTGATGGTAGCTACTCACCCTATTCATTGGCTGCCTTACCATTCTTGAGTTCTCCGAAATCGCTGCTATAATGGACTGTCGTATCCACCAAACCGCATACGAAATAAACTTAAAGCCTCTGGTTTCATCAAACCTGCCCGCTGCTTTTATCAAACCTATGTTGCCTTCACTGATAAGGTCATTCAATGATAAATTGTGAATTCCACGATCATATTGCTTTGCAACTGACACCACAAACCTCAAATTCGCCTTGGTTAGTTTTTGTAGAGCCTGCTGATCCCCTGCTTTTATCTGCTTTGTCAGAATAATTTCTTCCTCCGCGGTAATTAGTGGGACTTTATCAATCTCTTTAAAGTACTTCTCAATGGAGGGAGTTCTTTTGGTGACCTGAGTGAGGATTTGTAGTTGCTTCATTTATATAAGGTTTAGACACGAGGACTACTTTGATATGTTGAGAATAAGACTTTTGCTAAGTCCTGGTCGGAAGATGAAGCCTGTCGCTCTTGTAAAAAGAATACATTAAAGGTACTTCTAATAAAGCAATCACTACCTTACAAGCTCTATTACTTTTCTAAACAAGAATCTTATCCCAGACATTTATTGATAAAGTGCTTAAGGTCCCTTCTTATGGTTGGGCAGATGATAATAATGAGTTGGTCGTGCCTAGCAAAAAGCAACTTTATCAGGAGTTTTTTTCCAGACTGAACGTGTTTAAACATCGTAAAAACTGGATCTCATCCATCAGCTGGATTATGGTTCTTTGTATGCTTCCATTCTTTATTTCCTTTCTGGTATATCATCTAAGTGTAGTGAGTGTTGTGTTTTTTATTCTTTATGCCATGATCATCATGAGCACCCACGGCACCATCAGGTTTCATCGATATTGTACACATGGTGCGTACAAATTCTCACACCCTTTATGGAGAATCATCACGCAAAACCTGGTCATAAAAACATTTCCGGAGGAGATTTACGTCATCTCTCACCATGTCCACCATGCCAAATCAGATGAGCCGGGAGATCCTTATATTCCAAAAGGAGGACTACTGAATTGCATGATGTCAGACGTGAATCATCAAAGTATTGCGGAAAATTTGGACGAATCAGACTATCGGAAAGCAACCAATTTCATATCCCAAAGTGGTATACAAATAAATAGCTACAAACAATATCAAAAATGGGGATCTGTTGCTTCTCCACTATACACCATTTCTCTATGGCTCATCAATTGGTCTCTTTGGTATTTCATTTTCTACTTGATTGGCGGGCATGCCATTGCAACATTAATAATATTTGTCATGCTGAGACGGCTGTAAGCCAGGACCCGAAGCATCAGACAGATGAGCGTATCATTATCTTGCGAACGTTTAAAAAACAAGATCATTTATTATGAAGCGAAAAATCCCGGAATCGACGTTACCCAAACTCAATCGCTCGCAAATGATTACGCCCGAGGGCCTGCAAAAATTAAGGGAAGAACATAATCACTTGTGGCGCATTGAACGTCCGGACGTTACCGCGAAGGTGGCATGGGCCGCAGGATTGGGAGATCGATCAGAAAATGCCGATTACCATTATAACAAAAAACGTCTCCGAGAGATTGATAGTCGCCTTCGGTATTTGCGTAAGTGTATTGATGATTTTAAAGTGATCGGCTACCACCCCAATCAAGAAGGAAAGGTGAGCTTTGGAGCCTGGGTAGAAATAAAAAACGAAGCTAAAGGCCTCCAAAAGCGTTTTCGAATTGTCGGTTATGAGGAGCTCATCGGTAATAAAGATTATATCTCTATGGACTCCCCCATGGCCAAAGCACTACTGGATAAAAAGGTAGGTGACGAAGCTATTGTCAAAACCAAAATGGGTGATTTTGTCTGGAAAATTCTGAAAATAGAATATCAGAAGTAGTAGAGATAAATTGCTTTGGTTAACCTATGGGTTAGGACATTCTTTCTCTCTTTAGCTCCTGCCTTTATCACATGTGTAAGGTTATACCCATTGGACGAAAGAAATGGATAAAGTCACTTAGTACTCCCACCAAATGCAAGGCATTTCATTAGGAAATGCTGGAATTAGGAATTTAATTTTCGGTATTCTACACTAGGTTTTTACCATTAGTGTCCATGGTTTTTCCAGTTAAATAAATTAAATCCAATTATCGAAAATACCAGAAGTTAGATAGTAGCTTAGGTTTAACAAAACTGCTAATCATTAAAAGCCTAAAAGAGTTTTTATTTATAATCATTGCCCTCATTTTCAATTTAGGTGTGGCGCAAGATTTTAATAGTCTTCCTACTATTGGCGGTGATTTGGATTCATGGTATAGCTCAATTGCAAATAATATCAATACGCCAGTTTTGAAAGGAGTTTATTTCTATATCCAAGAAGATCAAATGATAACTCCAGATCAAAACCCATTCTATGAAGAAGTCTGGGACTATAATGGTAGTATGACGTATGAGGGGCGCCTATATCAAAATATGAACCTTACTTACAATGTATCTTCAGATCAACTTTTAGTCTGGAGTTCAGAAATGAGCAAAAACGGGCTGAAATCATTATTAATCAATCAAAGTAAAATAGATTCTTTCACGATTCATGATCATAAATTTCTGAACTATAGACATGCAAAAATTGGTGATCAAGGCTTTTACAGAAAGATGATGCATGGAAAGCATATAATCTGCTACTCTAAAGTTACTAAGACGGGAAGTCTTCAGGGTTTTGACTATGAGTATGAGGAACAAAGGAAATACTGGATAAAGTATAAGAATTCGCTAACTAATTATAAGCGCATTTCTTCCTTGTATAAGATATTTCCCGATTTTAAGAAGCAGATACGCAATTTTCTAAAAGAAAACCATTTCATCTTTAAGGATGATAAAGAGAATAGGCTTCAATTGATTTTATCCTATTGTGACTCTTTAGTAAAAGAAGAATGAGATACGCGTTCAACATATTCTGCATAACAGTCACTTTATCTTGTCTTGGACAGAATGAGCAGGTCACGAGCGATAGCACTTCATTGATAGATGCATTAGATCAATTCAATACTGACAATGAAAATATCAACTTCTTTTATAAATCTGAATGGGTTTCTAATCTTCAAATTCATAAGGATAATGTAAAAACAGAATTACCCATCGATCAATTCATTGAACTACTTCTAAAGGATACACCTCTCACATATCATTTAAAAGGTAATGATGTCATTTTACTTTTCAATACAAAGATTATTACCCCTATCGTACAAAAAGGAGAAATAGGAATAAATACAGACGTTGGTTATTTAGAAAATTTTGTACTCCAGAATAATTCAGTTGATGAAAATCCAGAAAATAAAATGCACCTAATTGGTGATATCAAAAAATATAAAAAAGGAGAAAACAGTACAGTTAGAGGCAGGGTGATTTCTGAGGATGGACCCATTGAGGGTGTTTATATTTTTAATGTTGAGCCATTTGTAAGCACTATAACTGACGAGCAAGGACAATTCAATATTGTTTTACCAAATGGTATCAATGAACTAAACTTTCAGTCCATTTCAACCATTGACACAAAGCGAAAGCTCAATGTATATTCTAGCGGTGAACTTGAAGTAAATCTTAGGGTAGATGTGGTGGCTCTTGAGGAGGTTATTGTAAGTGCTCAAAGGGAAAAGAATTTCAGTTCCATTCAAATGGGAATGACCAATATTGATCCTCAGAAAATATCGGTATTGCCTGCTTTTCTTGGAGAGAAAGATATTATTAAGGTTGCTATTTCTACGGCAGGGGTGCAAAATGTGGGCGAAGGTTCTGCTGGAATTAACATAAGAGGCGGCAAAGCTGATCAGAACTTGTTTCTAATAGACAACAACACCGTTTTTACCACGAATCATTTCTTTGGGTTCTTCTCTGCATTTAATTCAAGAAGTATTGGAGGATTGTCGCTCTATAAAAATGGAATTCCAGCAGAATACGGCGGCAGGCTTTCTTCTGTTTTTGATATAAAGACTAAAAAACCTAACGATGAAGGTATGGAGCTTGATGGAGGTATTGGCTTAGTTACTTCACAATTGCAATTAGAGGGGCCAATTGAAAAAATTAAAACTAGTTTTTTAATTAATGGAAGGGGCACATATTCTCAATACATGTTAGATAGATTTAAAGATTCATCCATTGGTAATAATAAAGTCTCGTTTTACGATTTTATGACGAAAACTACCACTAAACTTAGTGAAAAGGATGAATTTTCATTGATGGGTTATTACAGCTATGACGCCTTCAAAATCAAATCAGACACCCTTCTTTCTTTCAGTGATTTCTCATATGAGAACAAAATAGTAGGAGCAAATTGGAAACATATTTTTAATGATAACCTGTTTGGTATTCTTGAGATTTCAAACAGCCATTTCAATTATCTATCCAGCTACGATTTATTGCCTACACAGGCATTTAATGTTAATCTTTTTATAAATGAATTTAGATCTGCGATAAAGTTTGACTATAATATCAGTGAAGATTTGAATTATAAATTTGGTCTTGAGTCAAAAGCATATACCCTCAGCCCGGGAGAAAAAACACCCAAAGGGCCTAGTTCATTAGTGGAAGAACAAAGTATAGATGTAGAGAGAGCTCTGGAATTAGCTCCTTACATTTCTGCTTCTTACAACATAACAGAAAAATTTGCCCTTGATGCAGGAATCAGGTATTCAATTTTCAATTCTTTTGGTCCAACCGAAATAAATATCTATTTAGAAGGAGAACCAAAGCAACCTTCTACAATTGTCGGCTCTAGACGTTTTGACAAAAAAGAGGTGTTACACAGCAATCATGGTCCTGAATTTCGAATCCAGGGAAGATATTTGACTGGCGCGGGAAGCTCAGTTAAGATGAGCTACAACAGGACTAGACAAAACACTCATTTGCTTCTCAATGCAGCTTCAATTGCTCCAACCGACGTATGGAGACTATCTAGTCCTTTTATCAAGCCGCAGATTGCAGATCAAGTATCTGTTGGATATTTCAAGAATTTCTTTGGAAAACATCTTTTAGAAACATCAGTGGAAGCTTACTATAAAGACATAAGCAACCTTCTTGACTTTAAAACCGGAGCTGAGCTACAGTTTAATCCTACAATAGAAACAGACCTTCTACAAGGAGATGGACGATCATACGGGATTGAGCTTTCCTTGTCAAAGTCTACCGGATGGCTGAATGGATGGTTGAATTATACTTATTCCAGATCTTTTATTCGCTTAGATGGCAACAACCCTACCGAGATTGTGAACGGAGGTGTATTTTTTCCTACTGGCTATGACAAACCACATTACCTGAACTCGGTTACAAATTATAAATTTACGAGAAGACTCACCGCGACACTTAACGTAGTTTATTCCAGCGGTATTCCGATTACGTACCCCGTGGGAAAATGGAATTTTAAAAACTCAGAAAACATACTTTACTCCAATAGAAACAAGTTTAGAATTCCCAATTACTTCCGGATCGATTTAGGCATAAATATTAATGCAAGCCACAAGCTTAAGAAATTCACTCATTCCTCTTGGACGTTTTCGATTTATAACATTTTAGGGAGAGACAATATTTACTCAATATTCTTTGAAGTAGATGGAAACGAAATAAAAGGATATGAGTTAAGCATATTCCCCACTCCTATTCCAACTATCACATATAATTTTAGATTTTGATAAAATATTTGGCCATAATCCTAATTGTTACGCTTCCATCTTGTATCCAACCACATGATATTCAGATGCATGACCAGCGTAGAGCGCTAGTGGTGGATGCTATTGTTACAAATATACCGGGTAGGCAAAGTGTTCGATTGGAGTATTCTTATTCATTAGTTAATTCTCACCCGGAATTACTCAGTGGCGCATTAGTGCGGTTATCAGATGATATGGGTAATAATATAGAGTTCAATGAAACGAGTTTAGGTACATATCAACCTGAACCTTCGTTTGCTGGTATAGTTGGAAGAAAATATAAAATCTTCATTCAGACTCCTGATGGGGATGAATATGAATCAAAAGAAGAGGAATTACTAGAACCAGCAAAAATCTCAGCCATCTATGGACGATACCTTTCATTAAGATCAGAATCTAGTGGTGGCTTTGATGAAGGTGTTCAATTTTTGGTTGATATCGTAGGAGGAAATAGTGAGAGCTCTAGTTATAGGCTAGAGTATCAAGAAGATTATGAGATTATGGTTCCATATCCCTCCCAGTATGAATACTACCCATCCACACGCACCATTGAAAGAAGAAGTCAATCATTGAGACTATGTTACATAAATGAGCAATCCAACAACCTATTGATTGCTAGCACCGGTGGGCAAATAAATAATGAGTTGCGAGAATTTCCCGTGCGATTTATTACGGAAGATGAGCCAAATCTGATTGGAAGATATTCATTAAATGTCATAGCCAACAGAATTTCTTCTAGCGCTTATCAGTATTATAAAGATCTTAAGGAAAATAATGAATCTGGCGGATCTTTTTTTGACAGACAAAAGGGACCACTGATAGGCAATATTATGAACATTAATAACTTATCAGAACCTGTACTTGGATATTTTGAAGTATCCGGGATATCTGAGGAATTTAGAATCTTTGAAGCAGGATCTTGGAAAGAAGATGGCTATATCCCAAAGGAGATTTTACAGTCTTGTAAGAATTCAATAGATACTGTTCGGACAGTTGAAATACTTAATGGAAATATTTCTTTTAACGGTAGACTTATCTACAATTTTGCTCCTACTGATGGCATAGTTCCTGGCACGACATACAATACTGAGACATTGATAGTTCCAGAAGTGTGTGCTGATTGTAGAGCCTTGGGGTCTTTGACAAAACCTATATTTTGGAATTAAGAAGTGTATTATATCTCTCATGTGCAATTGCCCTATTTAATCTTAAAGGGCAAGTAAAAGACTATCAAGAAGAAGTTCATCTTAGCGTAAATACGACTAATATTCTAGTTGGGGAGACACTTTATTTTTCAGCATTTATCTACAGCAATACCTCGAAGAGATTAAGTAGTCTCAGCAGTATTTTATACTTAGAGTTAGTTGATGAAAGTGGGAGTTCTGTCTACAAAACTAAAATTGGTTTAAGAGAAGGTAGAGGAGCTGGTCAATTGTATATTGATCCAGCTTGGAGGTCTAACACCTATCGAATTAAAGCCTATACACGATGGATGAAAAATTATCAGTCATTCTTTGAGCAAAAAATCTTGGTTTTAAACCCGTATATGGGAATAACTTTAAATGAGTTAATATCAGGAAACCCATTAAAAAATTCGAAGAATATCAAATCTGATATAGATACTTATGGTCAACTAAAAAATGTATCTATGGATTTAGGTCATTTAGAATCCTCAACATTATCGATTGCAGTCAACAAGGTAGAAAGACTCTATTTTCCAAATGAAATAACTCTTGAGAATCCTGCTGTAAATATGTCAACATTTGATGTGCTACCAGAATATCGATATGGCCTAGTTCAAGGTGTTGTAATGAAATTATTGGGAAATGTGGATCAACTTAGAGTAAACATGACAATAAAGGGTGATTTTATGCAAGTGTCCACAACAAAAACAGATACATATGGTAGATTTTGGATGAGCTATAATCCTGAATTGTCAGCTAATGAAAGTGAAGTGCAAATTCAAGTGGAGGGTGATTCCATTCAGCAAATAATCATTTTAGATGAGTTTTATGAAAACCATGACCCTTTAGATACATCTGTTGTGTCTATTCTAGATTCTTCAAGTGTATTTGAGTTAGTCGATAGAAGTGTCAATAGTCAGATCAAAATAGCTTATGCTAATTTGGAAAATGATAAATCAACTAATATAGATGTTTTCACAGAACCATATGCCAAGGTATATCGCCTATCGGACTATAAGCGATTTGCAACTATTAGGGACACATTTATTGAATTAATACCATATGTGGGTGTTTCAAAGTCAGAAAGCAATTACAAAATGAATGTTAGATGTGAAATACCTCCTGGCATGGAGTCTTTGGATAAACCCCCACTTATTTTATTGGATGGGTTGAAGGTTAGCCCAGAGAGTATATTTAATCAATCACCAAATGACATTGAAAAAATAGAAGTAATCCCAAAATATTACTTTGTCCAAGACATTGTATATAAAGGTATTATTTCCATTCAGACTACATCAGGGAAGAAAAAATCAGATTTAAGTTCCTTTGCTAAGAGTAGACAGTTTACAGATTATCAACCTTATAAAGCAAGTATCAATACCTTAAAGATAAATAGCAATCTCCCGCTTTATGACCCTAATATTTACTGGGAGCCGATTCGTAGACATAATGATGGTCAATTGATAATTGACTTCTCTACTCCTCGACTTGACGGACTTTATAAAATTTCCATTACTGGAATATCTGAATCTGGGAGTCCTATTAACCTAGCCAAATACTTTCAAGTCTCAAAGACTATAAAGTAAAGAGACCTTCTTTATATCACAGTAGAACTTTAAAGTAATGTAGAAGTAATTCTTGCTCAAAGAGCCAGCTTGTTTAGCAAGCACAAAAAAAGGCCATCTGAATGATGGCCTTTTTTTCTTATATAGACTTAATTAATTCTGATCATCTCCAGTTAGGTTAGGATTAGCATCGATCTCAGCTTGTGGGATCTTGAAAATCCAGTCATCATTAAGGGAGGGCCTTTCCACTTGATAGGCATCCTGATATAACACTGCAGAAGCTCCTGAACCACCATTGGCCGCATGATCAATAGGGTCATCCCAGCGTATATAGTTAGTATAACCGAAACCTTCGCCCCACATTTCCAAGTGCCATTGAAACTTGATTTCATCCATCAAATCATTTTGCGTTGTTAATGTAGTAGCATCAAATCCCGTATCACGTGTACCAACTAAAGCTTGAAGAGCATTTTGCGCCGGAACAATATTCCCTTGCATTGCTTCTGCTTCTGCTTCGATTAAATACATTTCTGCACTTCTCATGTAGATAATATCGTCAGGATCAATTGTTCCAGGGTTTGCCTGCTTTAATTTGAATGCCTGATAAGGATGTGTGTTATGGCCGGAAGTCAGACCATATTTAGCCTTTATAGCAGCCTCAGCAGCATCAAACTCCGCCTCTGTAGTGTATGCAGGATTGGTGTTGTTTTCCCATCCACCTTCACCGTTTGCTGCAGAGGTATTGGTATTTGGAGCATCCGGTTCAAAAACTTGGGCTCTAAAGTCAGTAGCGGGAATTGCCTCTACCATTCTACGGTCAGCAATCTTCGGGTTATTTCTAATTTTACTACCATTAAAAGTATTGCTTGCAAGATAAAAATATGAACGGAAGAATGTAGTTTCTGCGTCTATAACGTGGCTTCCCCAAATAACCTCTGATAAAAGATTTGAATTAAATCCAGAAAGCCATGCAGTTTCGTCCATCAAAGGGAATCCGGCTCGAGCAGCTATAGCTTCAGAAGCAGCAGTAGCCCAATCACCCATAGATAAAGCCATACGTGCCTTTAGGCCATGTGCTACATTAATATTCAGTTGCGACTTGGCCTCTTCGCCACTTCCAGTTCTACCTGTACCTGCTCCAAAAGCCGCAATAGCTGCATCTAGATCAGCTTCAATCTGATCATAGACCTCTTGTACAGAAGATCTTGGTTCACTTGTAAAGGGTGATTCTGTAGCAAAAAGTATAGGAACTCCCGGATCTGAAGCTGGATTACCAATTATGTAGCCACGAGCAAAATGTTGTACCAATGACAGGTATGCAAAAGCCCTGTACGTATGCGCCTGACCTAATATTTCATTGAGCTCAGGAGTCTCTGTAAAGCCACTTTCAGCAATACCATTAATCAAAAGATTTGCATGAGCGATAATATTATAACGGTGATACCACATGATCTCATTACTCAGTATAGTTGGTATAGTATGACCATTCCACTGCATATTATCCCGCCACCCTAAGTTATTTGCGTTGGCTGAATGAATGAGAATACCTGTTAAATTGTCTCCCTGAGGCACATACCAGTGGTCATTTGCAACAGCAGTGTTCCCTCCAGGAAATACAGTCTGAGATTGAGAATACATACCTCTATGCATTCCATTAAGGACAAGCTGCATGTTTTCCACACTTGCTAATGCATCAGTAGCAGATATCGCATCTGTCGGTGTTCTTTCCAGAAAATCCTCTTTACAAGAGGATAACAGAAATATAAAAAACACCAAAAGTGAAGTTTTTAATTTATATGACATAATCAAATATTTTAAATGAATTAAAATGACAAATTCAACCCAAGGGATACAATTCTACCAGGGACAAAATCATCACCAGGTGCTGTACCTGCCAAATTATATTGAGGATCTAGCCCGTCTCTTTTACTCTTAAGAAATAGATTCTCTCCAATAACAGAAACTCTCAAGCTATTTAAGCCCAACTTGTCTAGTATGGCAGGGCTAAAATTATAACCTAAGCTAGCATTTCTAATAGCCCAGAAAGAAGCATCAGTGATGAATCGATCTGATTGTGTCTGAACCAAATCTTGATTGCCAATTTCTAATCTTGGTACATCTGTAATGTCTCCAGGCTGTCTCCACGCATTTAGGATGTCTGGATGTAATGCACGTCCATAGTCACTTGAAAGCATTAGACCTGCATAGGCATTGTCAAGTACTGCACCGCCTACTCCAAAAGTAATTAGGAAATTAAAATCAAAACCCTTGTAACTAACACTATTGGAAATAGACCCAAGAAAATCAGGAACAGCTGAATCGCCCGTATAACCTCTTTGAGCTACTGCCCAATCAGTAGTATCTTGGTGCATTCCATTCTCGTCTAATATTGGGGTGCCATCAGACTCATACATATAGTACAATTGATCTCCAGTTTCTGGATCCACGCCTGCTGTATTGTATAAGAAGAAATCAAATCTGGATCGTCCATCATCCCAACGCTTGCTGCCATCAACAAACGGGGTAGGTATTTCAGTAATCTCGTTCTTAAATGTACTTCCAAGTAGCGTCATGCTCCATTTCCAATCCTCATTTCTTATGATATTACCAGTTAATGATACCTCCAAGCCTTTGTTAACCATCGTAGCGGCATTGGCTGGCACTTCATTTATTCCGTTACTTGGGGCAATTGGGAGTTGTACCAATAAATCCGTCACATTTCTTTGATAATATTCTACAGAACCTTCTAATATATCATCGAAAATGCCAAAATCAAGTGCAACATCGTAGGTCTCAGAGGTTTCCCATTGCAATGCATTATTACCAAACGAAGAAATTAAAAGAGCAGGATTTGCGGCATTAGAGGTAATCTGGAAAAGCGCTTGAGATATGAACCAGTTATTTAGCCCAAGGTTATCTTGTCCTACCTGGCCGTAAGACGCTCGCAATTTCAGTTGGCTTATCTGAGGTATATTTTGTACAAATGATTCCTGATCAAGTAACCAAGAAGCTCCTACGGAAGGAAAGGTTCCCCATCTAAAACCATCAGAGAAAGCAGAAGAACCATCTCTCCTTACTGAAAAACTTAGAAAATATTTATTGCTGAAATCATAATTAGCACGGAAAAAATAACTCTCGAGACCTCTCTCTTGAGTATCTCCGTTCAGATTTACAATGTTTGAAAAATTTGCGAATTCATAAATTCCACCTGCTGTTTCATTCGTTGCTAGTCCTGTTATGAAAGATCGCTCCCATTCCACACTTTCATGTCCCGCTGTTAGGTCAATTGTATGATTTCCAAAGTCTTTATTGTAAGTTAAAACTTGATTAAAAGTTGTAGTGGTTTGACGTAACCTTGTTTGACTAAGCCTAGCTGTCGGTTGGGCATCACCAATCACAGGGTTTTCATATTCACTTTCATTAAAATCAGTGAAATCACCACCATATGTTAATCTTAAATTAAGGCCATCAATGATCTTCACATCTCCAAAAGCTCTAAAGCCATAGGTATTATCATTATCACCTTCATTGTTCAATGTTAGTTCCTGAATGGCATGACGTCCCTGATTTCTAGGTCTAGAGCCTATTCCATATTCTGGATATCCTTCTCCATTATCCCAAACAGGGTTCCCTTCTGCGTCTCTTACAATGTTTCCATCTCTATCATTTACATATACTGGGTAAATGGCACCCATATTTTGTGAAAATCCGAAAGGATTTACAATGCTTCCTGTACCTGCTGAACTTGGCCCTCTTGTCTCTGTTAGAGCAATGTTAGCAGAACCTCCTACTTTAAAACGATCCTTTATATCGAATTCAGTACCTAAGCGCGCTGACAACCTATCAAAGCCAGATTTAATCACATAGCTTTCATCTGAGAGGTGTGATACTGAGAAAAAAACAGAGTGATCTTCACCACCTGCCGAAACATTAACATTGTTATTGGATCTAATGCCTGTTCTCTGTAATTCTTCGAACCAATCCAAGCTCTGGTATATAACCTGAGCATTAGGATTTATATTTCCATCTACACCAACAATTTGGTCATTTGGAACATTGAACGGGTTGTATCCTAATTGATTGTAAATGTTTGCAGATGCATAAGCTGGATCACCTCCTGCAGCACTTGTATTCCTGAGTGCCTCCCAATATGTCTCATAATATTGTCCTGGTGTAACCTGATCGTAGAAAGGTACACCACGGGACACCCGGCCAATTTGTGATGAAGCATTCACCTTTATTTCACCCTTACTTCCTTTCTTCGTAGTGATGATCACAACGCCGTTAGCAGCTCTTGAGCCATAAAGTGCAGTTGATGCAGCATCTTTTAAAACAGTAAATGACTCAATATCATCCTGATTCAAAGTATTTAATGGTGCATTATATTGAACACCATCAACTATAAACAAAGGAGCCGTAGTACCATTCAATGTCCCAACTCCCCTAATCACGATACCAGGAGAAGCTCCCGGGCCGGCAGGAGATGTAAACTGCACCCCTGAAACATTTCCCTCTATTGCAGCTAGTGGACTGGTCACTTGTCTATTTACAAGCTGCCTAGAATCTACAGTTTGTGCTGCACCGGTAAATTCTCTTTTTGTTGAGGTACCGTAGGCAGTTACAACCACTTCGTCTAATTCGGTTACACCACCCAATGTCACATCAATTGTTGTTCTTGTACCAACACTAACCTCTTGAGATTCAAATCCGACAAATGAGAATACTAAAATATCCCCATCATTAACTTGAAGTCGAAAGTTTCCATCAAGGTCAGTTGTAGTACCTGTAGTAGTGCCTTTAATCACTACATTCACTCCTGGTAAAGACTCACCGGTATCATCGGTAATCTTCCCAGACACAGTTCTTTGCGCTACAGCAAAAAATGCAGCGGAAAGAACCAAAAAATTCAGAAGTATTATCCTCTTCATACTTTATTTTTTGGTTAATAATTAATTTAAGTCAATTAAAAGAAACGAAAATCGTTCAATGAAACAACCTTTTTAGTAGATTAGTCAAGGAAACAGACATATAAAATCTATCAATGGTTAACATTCAATTTTAATGGTCGCGCATATTATCAAATGATAACTCAACAAGAAAAGTATAAATGCCTCCAAAGTGTAAGGGTGATAGAACCTAGGGTGTAGTTAGATAAAGAGAATTGATCATCAATACTTCTATGATTCATTCCCTTTAGGAATCACTTCAAATAAGTCTTCACCAGTACATTAATCATCCGAAGTGTCAATGGCTTAGACACCATTTCTGAAACGAATTCATTCTCTTCTGCAAGCCTCTGATCTCCCCGATCTATGGATGAGGTGAGCATGACGACATTGTCAACTTTTTCATTCTTGTTTTGTGAGGCGTAGTACTTCAAAAACTCCCAGCCATCCATTATAGGCATATTGATATCCAATAATACCAATGAGCCTTTCTTATCATCAGATCTTTTGTTGAAATAATCCAGTGCTTCTACTGGTGAGTGAAAAATGATGATCTCATCCACCAGATTTGATCGCTCTATGATCAGCTTATTGAGCGTATTTGTGTTGCTGTCATCATCAATGAGGACGATACGTTTGGGCATGCTTCTTGGAAAAACTATTGATCAATATTTTAACACCCAAACGCCATTTTCATAACCGCTAAATGACGCGGAGGCGGCTACAGCCTCATCCCAGGTTGCATAGTCACCCAATGATACACCATAGAATGGCAGCTCATTTGCATTGTGAGCCACGAGCTTTACATCATTTCCCTCTTTAGCCAACTTGCCGGCATAGTCCATCGCCAGATCGTCATCGATGCTACTGGATACGATCAGGTAGAACCTGCCTGTCGGTGAGGAGACCGTTTCCACAACTCCGGCTGCTTTCTTGGCTTCTCTGGCAGCTATTTCATCGAGTTTGCTATTAACGATTGCAAGTTGATCTTGAGGATATTGCTGATTCGAGTAAAGTGATAACGCCTCCGAATACAAAGACCGGGCTGACTCCCAGTTTTCCTGTGCATATGCTTCATCTGCATCTACAATCAACTGGTCATACCTCGCTTTTCGTTGAGCTGCTTGTTCCTGCCTTTTTTTCTCGGCTTCAGCCTTTGCGATCTCTTCGAGACGAGCTTTTTCTTTGGCCTCCTGCTCCGGCTTAAAACTAAACACATACCAGGCACCTGCAGAAACGAGTAGCACTATCGCTATGATGATAATAACTACTCCCGTTTTGCTGCTTCGATTTGAATATTCGTTCATTGACGTACTTATCTTTTCACTAAAGGTAACTAAATGGCAATATAATGATAGAAAATATTGAAATAGGGAAAATTATGCAAAAGAGGACTGGTGTGTATAGTTTGAAGAAATATGAAGTATATTTATATAGACCAACCTAAATAATTATGACAGCAAAAAACCGAGTTATTGCCACACTAGCTGGCACAGTTTCCTTATTCCTATTGGGATGGGTGTTTTATGGAATGCTTCTGATGGGCTTCTATGAGCAAAATGCAGGATCTGCTATTGGCGTGATGCGTGAGGAAGCAGACATGGTCTGGTGGGCACTTGTTTTGGGCAATGTGTTTCAGGCTTACTTTCTTGTATTTGTATTCAGCAAATGGGAAGGAATCAACTCTTTTGGGGCAGGGTTTAAGGCTGGAGCCTTGATTGGACTGATCCTGGGAATTGGATTTAACCTGATCATGTATGCCACCAGCAACATGATGAACCTCACTGCCACACTTGTTGATCCATTAGTGGGGATGATCATGATGGGAATCACCGGAGGAATCATAGGAATGATCGCCGGGAAGGAATAAGTAACATTTTCAGGCCTCTGCTCCACTTTTGCAGAGGCCTTTTTAGGTATCACCATGCCTTTGCCGCCATACTTTAGCGATATTTTTCGGTCTACGATGTAATTAATCCGATGAACTCGGTTTGGTTTATTCGACTTTAGATAGAGAATAAAATATCTTTATCAAAAAACTTAACCACACCCATGAAACATCTATTTATCATTTCCCTGTTAAGCATAGTTAGCATTACTGCCACCGCCCAGGATGAAGATATTGTTGCCATAGTCGATGACCTTACAATTAAATGGGACAAGCAAGCTCTTCAACTTGAGACCTATGTTGGGCTAAAATATTACTGTACTTCAGAAAAGTACCGTGAAACGACAATTGAGTTGCTTGATAAGATACACCACTACGATACTCTCCTATATGGGATAGTGACACGAAAGTATGCGAATACCAAAGATAAAGAAGCGGAGGCTACACTTAAAGACATCATAGAACTGGAGGCAGATTATACCACGGCTAGTTTTAAGGAATTCCTGGAAGAAGAATGTGAAGGGTTTACGGAGGTTGAGGAGAACTACTCCAAGGAAGACTCGGAATATTACAAAGAGATGAAAAAATTAGAAAAGGAAATGGCCAAATACGTGCTGAGTATTACAACCAGGATTGACATCATCGATGAACATATTCATCATCTGGATTTGAACTAAACCTGTTGTTTCCCGTTCATCAGGACACTTGAAGTACTGAACGAACAATTTTGGATTTTCAACTAAAATCAACGCTAATTAACAAAAAAGTAAGTCTCTTTAAGTTTTAAAATCGCCAATGGAACCAATCAAAATATATCCTACTAGAAATACTCCAGCTGTTTTACTCGATCCTGCCAGAGGAGTTTTCAAGATGTATGGAAGATCAAGTCCAGAAAACTCACTTCAATTTTATGAACCACTCCGAGCAGCCATTTCAAGTAATATCACTGTAGATAAGGTGGATGTCAGAATCAAAATGGAGTACTTCAACACAAGCTCATCCAAGTGCATTTACGATCTACTCAAGGAGCTTAAATCATTGGAAACCAAAGGGAAGGAAGTAACTGTGCGATGGTATTACGATGAGGATGATGAGGATATGCTGGAAGCTGGAGAAGATTATAGCGACTTGCTTGATCTACCATTTAGGTTTATTGAATATCATCCTGAGCATCAGCAAAAGACAGCCTGATTCTCAATCATCAAACACCTACAGTTTTATCTTCTTTTTTACAAAATCACAAAATAATCTATCAGATCATAGCCCACAGTGACTGAGAACTCGTTGAAAATTCTCAGAACTCAAAAGGACTATGTATGTAATCACCAACCTTCCGAAAGGCTTGATGTTTGTTATGATGCTGAATATATGTTTAGCTGGCCACTGCCAGTTTAAAAACATACTCGATTCTATTCTGCATCAACCCAACAAGCTACAGGCAGACAGATTTGAAGTGCTGCCTCACTCACATCTCCATAATCCCCTGGGTCCCACTGCTCAATTACTAAGAAAGGAAAGCTATGCAGCGTCCTGTGAAGAAGGACCCGAGGGTGAGCGTGGCTTTTGGATCAGGTATAATCAGATCGAGTATCTGTATAAAAATGAAACAATTTACCTCGCAGATGAAAATACACTCAAAGAAATAAAGCCCCGCTTATTTGGTCGAACACTAAACAGAGCGGTAAAGACCCTTCGCATGCTGGAAAGGCGATCACCATATGCTAAAAACATCATTCAAACACTACAACAATCAGAAAACAAATTTGTACTATCACTGACTAAAACAAGCAGAAGCTATACGCTTTTCCCTCTCCCAAATGGAAGGCTAGGTGTCCTGAATAATAATGCTTATGCGTTTCAGGTCATAGAAGGTGAAAAACTTATCGTGGAGTATGCGCCCTTTGATAAAATAGGAAGTGGTGCCGAAATACGCTGGACTCCCAAGCAAAAGAAGATATGCCTGGCGCATGAATTAGGGCATGCATATGATGCAAATTTTGGACTGGTAGATGATCGCCTCATGCATGCATATGGTGAGATCATGCCGGCACGCGAAATCCGTGCGTTGTTTCATGAAAATATGATCAGAAAAGATTTGCATCGACAACTGAGAAAGGAGCTCACCAGTGGAAGCTCACTTATAGCAGATGGCATGCCTTTTACCTATCCCCTGCCTGTTCCAGCCAGATATTGAGTTAGTCGATTAGTTTAATGTTTTGAAGCGAACCGGAGAAGAAAGTGGTATCTAAGACATTCACATAACCTACCGTATAATTCCCTTCAATTTGCTCCATCCAGTATCTGCCGTCAGCTTGGGTGCCTTTAACCTTAATTTGTTCATTTACGCTACGGTTATCAGAGTAAGTCTCAATCCCCGCTTTCAATCGATTTTCATAATTAAGGGAGGAGCCGGTGTAAATGTTGGAGGAGATATACAGCACGCCATCATTTTCAAATGACAACTGGTATTCGCAAAAACCGTGGGTGTCTATCTCTTTACTAAGCTGATAACCTTCGGGGACTTGAATGGAGATTTCACGAAAGCTTAGCTTCTCACCGCAATTTTTAAAATTCAGCCTAAGACTTCTAAGCTGTGTAGCATTGGTTGCCACCTTTGCACCATTGCAGCCTGCTACAAAGGAAACCAGCAGGAACCAGATCATTACCCTCTTCATAGAGTATAAAAGTAGGTATGATTGAGCTCAGCAGCAATTAGTCGATGTTCAATGTAAGCTTGATTTGATCGAGTCTAACTCTTCTTCGACAGAACTTAGAAAGGTTGGAATCTGGCTCCAAAAGTCATTAGACTTGTAGTTCGGAACCGCTTCCGAGAGCTCAGTCAAATCAAGATGCGCAAGATTTGTCTTCATCTTATGGAACGCGTTGTGAGCTTTGGTGACATCTTCTGATCTTATTGAGTCATGCACTTCTCCGAGGCTATTCTCGATTGAGGTCATGGTCATGTCAACAATCTGATAAACCTTTTCCTGATCACCTCCTAAGATCTCATTTAACATGACAAATGAATTGCTTGCTTTATTCGTCCTGATATTCATATTTCCTCGTTTTTTGTTTGAATAGCTAAATAGTTTGTTCAATAAGTCGTCCGGATTGAATGGCTTGGAAACAATATCGTTCATCCCACATGCCTGCATTTTTGATTTTGACTCTGCCAGTGTACTTGCCGTTAGAGCTATGATTGGAACGTCTTTAAAGTACTTACCTTTCATTGCTCTAATCTTTTCAGTGGCCTCATAACCGTCCATCTGTGGCATGTGTAAATCCATAAGGACAACATCATAAGATTTATTCAAAATCATTTCTACAGCCTCAAGTCCATTATTGGCCACCTCTATCCTTACCCCCCATCGGGAGAGGAAAGCCTTGGCTATCTCCTGATTAGCCATGTTATCTTCTACCAGTAGTATGTTTATGTCGAGATTAATCTCTTCTGGAATCATGTGTTTTGAGGAATCTTGCGTTGCTTCAGCAGCCACCATTGGGATGTTAAAGAAGAAGTTGGTACCAGCCCCTATTTCAGAGGTCACCTTCAATTCTCCTCCCATGAGTTCTACTAATTTCTTGCAAATTGACAGCCCAAGACCTGTACCGCCGGCTTTTACGGTTTTCTGATCATGGACTTGCTTGAAGGATTCAAAGATGGTTCCCAACTTATCTTCTGGTATACCAATCCCACTATCTATTACACTAAACAGCACATCCCCATCCTCACGAACCGTAATTTTTAATTCTACTTTTCCTTCATCTGTAAACTTTAAAGAATTGCTTATCAGGTTGTTAAGAATCTGAGTTAAGCGAACACTATCACAGAAATAGTTAGAGTTAAGTTCTTTGGCATAATCCAAATGGATTTCAATATTCTCACTGTTTGGCACTGCCCTCCAACTAGACATGATGTTTTCACCTAGCTCTTTTAGGTTGACATTTTCATGGACAATCTCTAAATGTCCTGATTCTATTTTTTGAAAATCAAGAATATCATTGATCAGAGAAAGTAGATTGTTGCTACCAAACTTGAGCATTTTCAGCCTGTTGCTGTCTGCAAGTTCAGGATGCTCTAGTTCCAGCAAATTGGTCACACCAATAATTGAATTCAAAGGGGTTCTGATCTCATGACTCATTGTAGAAAGGAATTGCTCTTTCACTCTTCCTGCCCTTTCTGCTTCTTCTTTGGCCTGCAGAAGTTCAACTTCCTGCCGCTTGATATCAGTTAGGTCATTTGTAAAAATGATGATGCCTCCTATCTTGTCTTTTGCCGTGAACCACGGGTGAATTTCACCTTGCACCCACTGGTGAGTACCATCTGCTCTTTCAAAACATTCTATCCCAGGTTTTACAATTTCACCCTTTAAGGCACGAGTGTGCATGTCCTTCCACTCTTTGGGAATCTCCGGAAATACTTTATAATGAGATTTACCAATTATATCTCCTTCAACACCAAGGTCATTATACCACCGCTTACTCGCTGAAATATAATTCATGTGCTTATCCAGCATCGCTATAGCAGCTGGAGCATTGGAGACAAAGGTTTTTAACAGATTTTGTTCCTCCTGCAACTTTTGACGGTTAGCTCTCAGTTCCATCAGCGAACCAACCCACCTGCTAACGAGCGCAATGAAGTCTACTTCAAAATCTGAAAATGGATCTTGTCTAGGAACTGGACTTGTGAAATTGACTGTTCCGGCAATTTTCCCATCCACCCGATATGCCGCACCAATGTACGATTCTAAATTAAAGCTTTTGAAACATGGATGATCCTTATGAACTGAACTAGACATCTCACCAACTGTGAACACCTTTCCTTTACTAGCCAGTGTGATGTCACAATAGGTATCTCCCAGCGAAAACTTCTGCCCCTTTTCCAAACCGCAATCAGCCGGAGCATATGCAAACACCTGATATTCATCCATCCAAATCTCACTAACGATACCCACATCCAAATTGAGATAGTCCAAACACAGATTCAATCCTTCTACAATTCGCTCTTCAATATTGAGGGTGGATTTTGAGCTCAGCTCATTCAGGAGCTTAAGTCCTTCTTTATATCTTTCTTCTTTCAGAGCCGTCAGCTTTTGCTCGGTTATATCCTTTGCTACATTGTATGAGTTGATGACATTACCATTTTCATCAAATGTAAAATCAACACTTTGGGATAACCAGATGGTTTTTCCATCAGAAGAAATTACTGGAAACTCATAATTACTTGATACTTGTCTAGCATCTGCTACACCCTGATAGAAATCAATTACTTCCTGACGATAATCTTCTGCTACAAAATCAAACCAATGCTTTTTGTTTAAATCATCGAGTGAATATCCGGTAATTGCTTCGAGCGCTTTATTGGTATATATATAATTCCCCTTGCTGTCTAGCTCATAAACGATATCCTGTGTTCCATGAATCAAATTCTCGAATCTTTTTCGAAGATTAATGGCGTTTAAGGCCCGATCATTCATTTTCCGGATATAGTCTTTGAAATGTCTTAATGAAAAGATGAATACCATCAATGCTGCTGCAAAAACTGCCGCTCCTATAAGCCAATATTGTGTATTAATTGCCTTCGCAAGCTTTGCATTGTTAGTAGCTGTAGTATTTCGGTAAATCTTAGTCAGCTCATTAAGCAACGGTATAAAGTCTTCCTCATACCTAAAGATTTCATCTTTGAATGCGACTGATCCACCAGCCTCTTGTATACCATAGCTACTCCTGATTAAATCAGTAAGCAATGGATCCAACTTATTCAGAATTTCATCTGTTCCTGATAATTCAGTGTTGGTAGCTTTAAGACGCTCATTTGCCTCCTGAATACGCACATGAGATTGCCTAAATTCAACCAGTGCTGAGTCGATTCTATTCAGTAGACTATCGGTCTTTAAGCCGGAATCTTCAGCAAGCATAAGGCCACTTTTAAATAAATACTGACTGATAAATTGCTGATTTCGACAATCTTCTAAGGCATCTCCCAGTAATTGATTGGTCTGACCATACCGGTTTATCTTCTCGTTACCAAAGTATACTGTGGAAATGACCATTGCTACCCCGACGGTAAAAATCAGAATTATCTTGAGGGTTAGTTTGCGAATCCTGGGGTTTGAATAATCCTCACTCGACTGTTTCATGTGGTCAACGCTCTAATAATAAGTGAATACGAGCTCAATTTACCACTCTAGAGCTACCAGAACTCGGCTTATTCGGTAGGATGACCCACTTTGGAGGTGAAGTGACTTTAATTGAACATGAACGTTTTTAGAACATTCTCACTTTCATTATCGTCATCATTCTTTGTACCTTCGCGGCTCAATTTTTAGAACTTATGATCTCTACAGAAAACGTATCACTACAGTACGGCAAAAGAATACTCTTCGATGAAGTAAACATCAATTTCACACCAGGCAATTGCTATGGCATAATTGGAGCCAATGGAGCCGGGAAATCTACATTCCTAAAAATCCTATCCGGTGAGATTGTACCTAACTCGGGTAGCGTGAAAATAGAGCCGGGTAAAAGGTTGGCAGTGCTGAAACAAAATCACCATGAGTATGATGAAGTGACTGTCCTCGATACAGTGATGATGGGTCATAAAGAGCTTTGGGACATCATGAAAGAGAAAGACGCTATCTATGCCAAGCCTGATTTCTCAGAAGAAGATGGAAACAGAGCTTCGGATTTGGAAGCCAAGTTTGCAGATATGGATGGATGGAATGCTGAATCTGATGCGGCTGCCTTGTTGAGTGGCTTGGGAATTGTGGAAGCGGATCATTACAAGCTGGTAAAAGAACTAAACGGAACTGAAAAAGTGCGTGTCCTTCTGGCTCAGGCGTTGTTTGGAAACCCTGACATTCTGATTCTAGATGAGCCTACCAATGATCTTGATATCCAAACCATATCATGGCTAGAAGATTACCTCCTGGAGTTTAACAATACGCTTATCGTGGTTTCTCACGATCGTCACTTTTTGGATACCGTCTGCACACACATAGCTGATATTGATTTTGGGCAGATTAAGCTATTTACCGGTAACTATACATTTTGGTATGAATCAAGCCAGCTGGCGCTCAGTCAGCGTTCTTCGGCAAACAAAAAGGCAGAGGAGAAGAAAAAGGAACTTCAAGAATTTATTGCACGATTTAGCGCCAACGCTTCCAAGTCTAAGCAGGCGACCAGTAGGAAGAAGCTTCTTGATAAAATTAATATTGAAGACATTCAGCCTTCTAACAGGAAATACCCAGCAATCATTTTTACACAAAACAGAACTGCAGGAGATCAAATACTGGAAACCCATAAACTGAGCAAAGAGATAAATGGAGAGTATCTGTTTAAAGACGTAGATCTTTTTGTAAATAAGGGAGATAAAATAGCAGTAGTAAGTGATGATAGCTTGGCTGTAACGACTTTTTTTCAGGTGCTAATGAATGAACAAAAGGCAAGCTCCGGTACATTCAAATTTGGTCAAACCATTACACACGCTTATTTACCTAACGATAACTCGGAGTACTTTAAGTCAGACGACAACCTCATCGATTGGTTGAGACAGTACACCTCTTCTGAAGAAGAGAAGGATGAAGTTTATGTTAGGGGATTTTTGGGCAAAATGCTTTTCTCGGGCCAGGAAACATTGAAGAAGTGCAGTGTTTTGTCAGGGGGTGAAAAAGTAAGGTGCATGTTATCTCGCATGATGCTTCAGGGTGCCAATCTCCTTATCCTGGATGAGCCTACCAATCACCTGGATCTTGAGTCAATCACAGCGCTCAATAACTCCTTGAAAGATTTTCCTGGTACTATTTTGTTCACTTCACATGACCACACATTCACTCAAACTGTGGCCAATCGTGTACTTGAGATTCGTCCTGACGGATATACCGATACGCTAAGTACTTATGATGAATTTTTGGAGAAAAAGCGCAAGGCTTTAGTGGCAGGGTAATAAAAAAAGCCGTTTCTAAGAAACGGCTTTTTTGTTTTGATTATCCTCACTTTTAGAAGTTGAATCCAATCCTTCCAAAGAAATAAGCTCCATCAGATCCCATCTGAACAGAATCGTACAAACTACCCTGATCGGTCCAGCCATCGTACTGCTCTGTAGGATATACATTGAAAATGTTATTACCCCCTAGCGTCAATCTGAGATTATCAGTGAATGAGTAGGTCATGCTAAAATCAACAGTTGTAGCTGCCTCATAGGTGTCTGTAGCTATTGGAAATAATGCGTCTGCTTCAGCTTGTGTGGTCGCGGGAGAATCCACCCATTGGAAATCCTGAATCACAACTTCACTAAATCGTGTGATAAACAGATTTGCTGACAGCTTTGAAACAGTGTACCCGATGTTAGCCCCAAACTTATAATCTGGTGCTGCAGCCTTTAGATAAGCCTGAGAAAAAGGCCCAAAGAATGTGAATCTATTCAAGCTACCATTATTAATCTTCTCAATAGTCAAATCATTGATATTACCTGAAATACCAAGATTCAGTCGACTTGTATTACTGATGTCATACGTATAGCCAAGTACGATATCCACCCCTTTGGTCTTGGTGTCTACACCATTTGCAAAAAATTGCGCCGCATCTACCCCCAGTCCCAATCCAGAAGCATCAAAATTATCAGTGAGCACAATCCGGTCTTCAACAGCAATGGAATAGGCATCTACTGTAATATTGAAGCCATTATCCATTTTGTAGGTAAAACCTATGCTAGTGTTTGTAGCTGTCTCTTCTTGCAATGGACCAATACCAAAGGCTTTAGTTACTGTGCTCGTATTTGCAGAAAGTAAAGAAGGAACAGATGCACCTGCTACTATATTGTTAAATATCAAATTGTAATGGATCTGAGCAAGTGATGGAGCTCGGAAACCGGTTGAGAATGATCCTCTCAGTGAAAAGTCATCATTGATATTATATCGTGATGCCAATTTGAAGTTGAAGGTTTCGCCAAAATCACTGTATTTCTCAAAACGTAGTGCCGCTCCTATCAAAAAATCATCACTCAAATTCAATTCAGTATCCAAATACAATCCTAGGTTGGATCTGCTTCTATCTACTTCATTGTCTGGGCTGTACCCAGGAAAGCCTTGAGATCCGCCAGGTAAGTCATCACCATTTGTGTCTGTGGCAGGTGTTTGGTCTGCAGGATTTCTGATTGCAATTCCATTATTATCATACAATGCATAAGAAGCTTCCTCTCCTGAGAAGATCATGAAACGCTCTGTACGATACTCCATACCATAGGCAAGGTTAAAACCAGCTGCAAAATCCTTGTAGAACTTGCTAAAATCAAGGTTGGTAACATTCATGGCCAGGCTATGGCCTCCAGCATCAAAATCAGTTGGTGAAGCCGCTTTCATGGAAGCATTATTTGTACCTGTGATGTAGTAGTGGAAGTTATTCTTACCGAATGAATTGCTGAAATCTACATTCCATCCATTTTCCATTCTGTGACGCACACCTGCAGATGCTGACACATCCGTAATATCTGAGGTGATGTGCGGGGTAAATCCATTAGGATACAGGCTTGGTACAGATCGATTATCTCCATCAGCAAAGCTGTCTCTCGAAAAGGCATAGGCATCTGTTTGACGGAAGTTTCGACCACCAAACGCATAAAACTCAGTATTCTCGTTGATCGGGAGTACACTATTTACCATGAAGTTGAAACCATCAACTGCCGCAGATCCATAGCCCTTTCTCCAGGCAAAACCTGGGCGCAAGGTTCTTTCTTTGGAAAGGAACTCAGTGGTGAAATTGACAAAGCCTCCCTTCTCTCCTAAGGAAACACCATAGTTCATGTCAAGCTTCACTGTGTTTCCATCAAAGCTTTTGTTCTCTCCATCCAGTCTGTTTTTCCCCTCAATATTCCACATGGTTTCACCAGTAGCATCTTCGTATCCAGCTCCAACATTCGTGCTATAAGCACCGTAAGTAATTCCACCTGTGACACCTTCATCATTGTCCTTTAACACGATGTTGATAACGCCTGCAATGGCATCAGAACCATATTGAGCCGATGCTCCATCTCTAAGAATCTCAATTCTTTTAATCGCACTTGCGGGAATAGCATTTAAATCGGTACCTGAATTTCCCCTTCCTCTCGTTCCAAACACATTCACAAGAGAAGACTGATGTCTTCGCTTTCCATTGATGAGCACAAGAGTCTGATCAGGTCCCAATCCTCTAAGTGATGCCGGGTCTATGTGATCCGCTCCATCTGATCCTGATTGCTTGGTTGCATTAAACGAAGGAGCAGCATATTGTAGAATTTGATTGATTTCAGCTTTACCACTATTAGCTGCTAAATCTGCAATATCAATTACATCAATTGGCACTGGTGAGTCTATGACGGTCCTATTTTGATTTCTGCTACCAACCACCACAATTTCAGATAATTGTTCAGCTGAAGGATTTAACTGAATTTGATAATTAGAGCGATTATCAACAACGCCAACAGTCATTCGTTGATAGCCAACATAGCTTACTTCAAGAATATCTCCTGTTTTTGCTTCTAATTGAAAGTTACCTTCAATGTCGGTCACATCACCAGAGGTAGTTCCCTGAATCACCACAGTTGCCCCAATGATTGCTTCACCTGTTTCAGCATCAGTAACTGTTCCACGAATTGTTCTTGAATCCTGCGCAAACACCCTTGGTGCAGCCATTAGGGAAAGAGCCAAAAAGAAATATTGGCTATACCGTAAAGGAATAATTAGGTTTTTGATCATGTCCATAATTTTGGTTAGAATAAGTTTACTTAATCTAATCAAATTATAGCTAACCCTTATATACTTATGCCTTAAATCCGATGATCATGATGTCATCGTTTTGGCGGTTGACACCCGTCCAGGAAACCAGATGTTCTTCTGCAATTGTGCGCTGCTCTGTCATTGGTGTCTTCCTACGTTCCCTAAAGAACTCACCGAGTTGTTCCACCTTAAGTTTTTTGTATTCTGCTCCTCCAATCAAATTAAAAACCCCGGTACTGCACAGGTAAAAACTAGAGTCTTCAGTATTTTCAAGTGATATGGATGTATAACTTTGTCGATGTTCTCCGGTCTCTCCTACTTGACTTTGCTCTCCTTTAATGACCTGAATGCCTCTTCTGTGCACTTGCAGCAAATCCATATTTGCACCCGCAAATTCCATTGCTTTTGTCTGCGTGTTGAGCTTCACAATTCCCACATTTGCATTGGTGTTAAGCAGGATGTTATTCTTGTCTTTGAATCTTGCCTGTACTTCTCTGTGAAGAAACTGAAGAATGGAGCCGGGAAAATCAATGGAATAACCATCCACCATTTTCTTAAGTGCATTCATATAGATCCGAATCATCATACTGGCCAGGTGCCCCTCTCCCACACAGGTAAACAACGCCAAATAAACATCGTTACCATGATTATGAAGCCAATATCCGTCTCCGCCTACTCTACCCTTGGGTTTGTTGATGACGAACGCCTCAGAAAAGAATTCCATCAACTTGTTTTCCTGAGGTAACACGGAGAAATAATTTCTCCTTGTGCTATCTTCAATTTTATCAAAATTGATGATCCACTTTGATTCATTGCTTACCTTCTTCTCCTTGCTGCTTTCCGACATCTCTTTCAATCTAAGCCTAATACTACAAAAGCCTCATGATTATTCCATTTGATTGGAATCACATACATGGTTACATTATCCGGAATCTGGAGTTCTTCAGGCATTCCTTCAAACACAGTAGGCACAGAAATCATAAAATTAGCTCCAAGGTTAGCTCTCACATTTCCAGCCACCACATTCGATATCTCTCCTGCCATATCAAGTATATCTTCCTCGGAAGGATCCTCAATTCCAATAAATAGGTTTATCAAATCAGCAAACATTTCACGATTTGCTGAGATATATACGAAACCTTGCCTACTTCCGGATATGCCTATCATTCCGGTAAAATCTTTGAGAACTAACCCATCAGACTCTTTCAAATATGGCACCTTCATATCAGAGTCGATTTCAGTCAAATGCTTGAAATAATTGCTTACCGAATTGATAAACAAGTTGCAGGTCGCTTCAAATTCTTCTTTCCTACTCTCCATCCCGTTTCAATAATTTATCAAATGAGCGAGAGAGATCTTCAGCATTCACCGGTTTATACATGAAACCCCGTGCTCCTTTATCAAGCGCAATAAGCCCTGTAAGCTTATCAGCGAGCGCTGTTATTATCATCACCTTGGTATCAGGGTTGATCTTCATTATTTGCTCCAAACAAGCAATCCCATCCATTTCCGGCATGGTTATATCCAAGGTCACAACATCCGGTTTTTCATCCATCACCATTTGAACAGCCTCGACACCATTTGCTGCCTGACCGATAATTTCCAGATCATAGTTTTGCAGGTTTTTTTCAATCGTCCTGCGCATCACTGACGAATCATCAACAATTAATAATCGCTTTTTCATCCCTCTTTCTCTACGTTAATGATTGGTAATTTGATCATCATCTCAAACGATTTGCGAGGAACGGATGTGATTTCATAGGCTCCTTTGTTCTTGTTGATGATTGACTTCACCAAATGCATGCCCTGTCCTCTTCCTGCATGAGCATCAGACTTATCGGCTGTAGAAAATCCTTCGTGGAATATTAGATCCACGATCTCGCGCTCTTCCATTTTCTTCAAATCCGTATCTGTAACCAGACCATGATCCAGCGCTTGCCTTTTAATACGCTCTAAATCAACACCACGTCCATCGTCCTTATATCTTATGAACATTTCATTATCTGATTTTGAAAGTTCAATCAGGATTTCACCCATGATCACCTTCCCTTCGTTCATTCTAACACTTGGAGCCTCAATACCATGCACAATAGAGTTTCTCACCAATTGGATCATCATGTCCTTAAACGGCTCGATATAAGCCTCAGGGAGAACAACATTGTCAATAGCATCAAAAGTCAGGTTAACTGATTTTCCAAGTTCCTTAGCTATCAACTCTGCACCTCTCTCTAGTGAATCAATCACCATGATATTGGATACTGAATCACCCTCTGCAGGGAATTTCTTGTAGATATTGATAATCTTATAAAGCATTTCTGCAATCTCTGCAATCATTCGATCAGCCTCATCTACTTCATAGAGTATCGCAAGGAAATCCTTTCCTCTCACCTCCTTGGACTGCAGAGCTGTAATAGCCTCTTCTATCTCATGAAACTTGTTGGCCATCAGCTCCATACCGATAACAACAGCATTCCCCTTTAAGTTGTGAATGATATCGAAAGTAAAGCTCAGCAGTTCTGAATATTCATCACCTTCGTTCTTCTCATACTTCTCTGAAATACTTTTAAGCGTTTTTCTCGAGTTGTGCAGGAATCCTCTCAAAATTGATGGATCGATCTTCAGAATGCTTAATACTCTTTCTGTTTCTTGCTGCTTCTTCTTCTCTGCTTCGCTCAGGTGCTGTTGCAATAGGATCGATTCCGTTTCATCCGAAACAGTCACCATGATGTTTTGAATCTTATCCTTACGGAAAATACGGGTGAACTCAACTCGGATATACTTTGTAGCAACAATTCCGTTTTGCTCGGTATGAATCTTCACCTGGTCAATAGGATTGAGTTGATTTACCACATCTTCATCCATATCCTCATTGAAGAGGTGTCTCATGAACATTTCTAAGGCTTCAAGCTCTCTTGGGAGGATCAGGGGTCGCATGAAATTGGCAAAATTCTCTCCAGCAATATGATCATTGCTGAATATCTCTTTCATCGCTTTTGAATGGAATTTTGAGATCTTGAATTCCTTATCTAGCAAGAAAATACCTTGTTGTATGTTTTCAAAAACCACAAGAGAAACGCCGTAAATGTTCTTGTAGAGAAACTTGGCCTTATCGCGTTGTTTTCTAAGTTCAAATTGAGACTTTCTTATCTCCAACACCATTTTATTAAAGGTGTTCGCATACTGTCCTAATTCGTCTTTTGTAGGGATTACTACCTTCTTAGTGAGGTCTCCAGCTGAGATCCTACGCGTGTAAGCTTCAAGTATAGAAACATTCTTTAGTAGGTTGGTAACCAGTGTGGTCATCAGCCATAAGGCAATGGCTCCAATGGTAATATCAAGAATCAGGAATGTCCAAAAGTTACGAACAGAGCGCTGAGCTATTACTTCTGTCTTCGCTTGAATCTTATCAGACATGTAGTCCTCCACCCTTTTTAAAGAGTTAATCTTAAAAGTGCTTGCATCATACCATGCGCTTGGATCTTCGGAAAGTGTATCATTCTCAAAAATGACCTCTCTCATTCTCTCCACTTCTTCTATCTCAGTCCCTCTTACAATTTGATTGTAATAAACACTGGACTCTTCGTTTGTGATGATTTTAAATGCATCCAGGTAAGAGTTTTGGCGGGCAACAAGCGTGGTAAACTGGTTGTAGAGATCAAAACCAATGTGGCTATGAGAAAATACCTGAGTACCAATGGCACGTTCGATACTTGCATACTCCTTCGATTTCAAAAAGTAGATGATAGCATGAATCTGCTGCGCTATTTCCTTATCTCGGGTCTCATCTATGAGCTTAATGACAGTGTTTAGTGCTGCATCATTTATCTCAGAAAAGCGATTGATTGACTCTTCTGATGAAATGCGATGCTGATCGATACTTTTTCTTAAGGCGGAGAGTCTGTCAAAAAAGGCATTCAGCTCATCCAAATCTGTACGGTGAAGATCACGCAGCTCAGCTAACTCCTCGCTCGCAATCTCAGAGTAATACTTCTGAATTGTGCTGTCAGTCCGATCACGCTGCTGACTTAATTTGATGCCAAAACTTTCACCTTCATTAGCCAGAAATCCTGAAGAAATACTTCTTTCCTTCTGAATCTCGTGTACAACATGATTAATTTCTATACCAACAGTGATGGCTTTATTGAGCCTTACACTATCGGAATAGTCCAGATAATGATACCTCACCTGAAGGTAATCAAATGCCAAAATGATAACGATAAGCGGTATAATGATCACCGCAAACTTTTGGCGTATAGGTAGATTGGTTAAACGTTTTATCATGAAAACTGCATAATGCTTATGCGAGTACTTTGTCTACTACCTTGAGTAAGTCCTCTTCGGTAAATGGTTTAACAATATATTCTGAAGCGCCAAGCGAAAGTCCTTTATTTACAACTGTCTGCTGCCCTACAGCGCTTACCATAATAACTTTCGACGGTACTTCTTCATCTTTCAAAACTTTAAGAATCTCAAATCCCATCATGTCCGGAAGGATATTGTCAAGTGTAATTAAGTCTGGCTGCAATTGCACAGCTAAATCTATGGCGCTTTCGCCATTCTGTGCTTCGCCTACAACTTCAAAACCTGCACCTTCCAATGCTGATTTGATCAACGATCTCATATAGATCGAATCATCAACTATCAAAACTGTCTTGCTCATTTTACTTTTTATTACTGTTTTATCACTTATTTATGCCTTTTGCAAACTTGATTAGGGTGATAATGAGTAACTAAACCAGATTCTTGATTTTGTCCACAAACTTGTTGTGGAACACCCAGATAAAATCCGGACAAATATCTAGCTCTTTTCCATGAAAAACTGCCTTAAAATGAATAATAGATTCAAATTCGCTGGATTCGTTAACGATAAATTCATTTAGTTCAGTTGCTTTTAATACTTTCAAAGATGGCACATTGCCATATATTTCTACATCCAAAAAATTAGAAAATTCTGTAATCACAGCCGCTGACACCATATTGTCAATTTCAGTAAGAAAGCCCATCTTCATAATCATGCTTTCTTTCGAGTCATCCTTCACAACTTTCTCTGGCAAGCATGCTTCGTATAGTTTGGCTACTTCTTTCTCTGAGAAAATCAGGTGGCTGGTGCCTTTTAGCTCCCCCATAAGCTCTGTTTTGATCAAATGCACGTCCTGATTAGGGCCACCAAATCGCTCTGTATCCAACTCTGCATTTACATAGTCAATCTTCTCAATACTTATAGGGCTTTGAAGAATCTGCTCCATAGACGCTTTGGCCATGGACAAGCCATCAAATATCAATTTGGTGGCTATTTTCATCTCACTATCATTCAAATCTTCAATCATATACTTCTCAAATATGGTTGCACTGTTTTTTGGTCAAAATAGTCCTTTATTCTCAATCTGATAAATGTTTTAGGCGAACATTTAACTTTCTTCATCGAGTTGCTTTAAAATACCGATTAACTCATCATTATCAAATGGCTTTACGAGATAATGTTTGGCTCCATTTGTCATGGCATCCACTACAGCCGACTGCTGTCCCACCGCGCTAATCATTATCACCTTTGAAGTGAAGTCATCGTTATTCAACGTTTTTAACACATCTAATCCTGTCATGTCTGGCAAAATGTTGTCCAAAGTGATAACATCTGGTTTTAGCTCTATAGCAAGGTCTATAGCCATTTCACCATTTTTAGCCTCTCCAACCACTTCATACCCATTCTCTGTCAACAATGTACGAAGTGTTGTGCGGATATAAGTTGAATCATCTACAATTAATACTCGCATAAGCAATCATTGTTTAGTGCCTGCTGGCAGTTTCTTATATATTCTGGTCTTTACATCATAGATTCCAAATTTGGTCTTGCCATAATCAGGCATGATATCGTAATAGCCGATGACCAGATATCCCTCATCTTTGAGACAGCCGTGCAAAAGGTCTAATACCCGTTGCTTTAAGGCATCATCAAAGTAGATCATAACATTTCTGCAAAAAATGATATCGAATTTTTCCTCCATCTGATCCATGACCAGATTGTGCTTCTTGAACGTCACATTGGTTTTGTACTTTGATTTGATAGTGGCATGCTTATCATGAAAATCAAAGTAATCTTCCATATCTCGATTTGGAAAAAACTTAAGAAATGGGACCAGATATTGTTTTAGCGTAATTAGCGAATAGTCGCCCTTCTTGGCGGAGTTTAAGGCCTTGGTACTCAGATCGGTTGCCATTAGTTTTGACCGATTCAATAAGCCTAGTGTTTCCAGCACAATATTCATGGTGTAAACCTCTTCACCAGTCGAGCATCCAGCATGCCATATCTTCAATGACTTATTCTCGATTTCCGGAATGACAATATCTCTAAGCTTTATCCACACATCAGGATTTCTAAATAGCTCAGTCAGGTTAACCAATAAATCATCTATGGCATTTAGAAAAAACTCATTATCCTTCAGCACCACCGACCAAAGCTCAATGATTGACTCCATGTTGTGCTTGAGCATCAAACGGATGATACCTCGTTTTAGTGAGGTCCGTTCATAATTAGTGAAATCCAGACCATAACGATTGTTTATCGCCTGCATTAAAGCTGTTAGCTCTTCATCACTGATGGTATCGGTTGATATTGTTGCTATGTCTGTATGGATTTAGTTGCTGACTGAAATAGAATATCCATAATGGATGCCACATCTAATACAGGGCACACATTTCCAGATCCTAGTATGGTTGATCCACTCAATAATTTACTACTATCCAGTGGTTTAGGTAGCTTCTTTTCTATAATTTCTTTTTGCCGATTCAAACGATCGACTACTATACCCAACAATCTACCTGAATGCGTAGTAACGATAACGTTCAATTGATCAGAATCACTAATATTTTCCAGGTTGTCATTGGCCAGAAATCGCTGATTGATGTCCGACAAATTTTTTATAGCCAGAAGGCTTTTCAAAAATATTACCGGGATGGATTGATCATTGTAATCGATCATCAAGCTATCGGCAACCTGATGCAACTCATCTTTTTTCAGGTAGGTTACTGAGTCAATGTATGTGAGAGGAATGGCATAATCCTGATTTTCCACCTCAAACAGTAGTGCGCCTTTTAGTGCCAAAGAAGATGGCAAAAGAAGGTGAATAGATGTACCCTGACCCAGGACAGTATCAACCAGAACCTGTCCGCCGATAGATTCTACGGCTTTTTTCACAACATCCATACCTACCCCGCGACCTGATATTTCTGTCACTTTATCTGCGCTGGAAAAGCCAGGTTCGAAAATGTATCTTATGATTTCTTTGTCCGCAAGACTATTGGCCACTTCTTCTGTTACCATCTTTTGGCGAACAATCTTTTCCTTAATTTTTGCGGTATCTATTCCTTTACCATCATCTGAAATGGTGAGGACCACATTATCTTTTTCCAGCTTAGCTGCAAGAGTAACTTTTGCTGTGGCATCCTTGCCTGAGTCTTTTCGCTCCTCAGCGCTTTCGATACCGTGACCGACAGCATTCCTCACTAAGTGAACCAATGAATCGCTTATAATCTTCAGAATATTCCGGTCAATCTCTACCTCCGTACCTTTCAATACCAGTTCAACCTTTTTATTCTCGGTAGAAGCGGCATCTCTAAGCACACGGTGAAATTTATTGAAAAGGAATCCCATCTGCACCATGCGGACATTCATAATGCCATAGTGAAGATTTGATGAGATTCTTTTAAGCCTTTCAAACTCCAAGGTGCTTTTGCCTTCCGCACCAAACAATGATATCAACCTATCTCGTTCGATCACCAGTTCTCCGACCATATTCAGTAGCTCATCCATTTTCCGTACAGGTATCTGGATGACATCTGCAAACTTGATTTCAGTTCCAGATTCTTCCTCTACAACCTCTTCAGACTTAGTCTCCGTCTCCGCTGGAGGCTGTTCTTGTGGACTTCCTTCTCCATCGCCTTCTTCTCTGGCATTTTTGAGGTAAACTGCAAGCTTAGTCTTAATGCCTAGGTAACTCACCCTTTGGTCGGTAGTAATAGCATTAATCAATCCTCCAATCTTATCATTAGCCCTAAAAAGGCTGTCCACCAGGTCTTTATCGGGAGATATCTCACCACTTTTAATAGCTCCAAACACATCTTCTACCGTGTGTGTGAGGTCTGCAATCTTATCATACCCCATACCCATGGCATTTCCCTTCAGTGTATGCACTATTCTGAAGATATTGGCAATTACCTTTTTATTTGTGTGATCCTTTTCCAGATCAACAAACAACCGATTTAGCTCTTCGAAATTCTCGAGAGCTTCAGTAAGAAATAATTGTCGATATTCTTCTTCCTTCGACTTCATTTAGAGGTCATTAACTAAATAGTTACCAATGTCTTTTATATCCAAAACAGACTCTACGGCACCTGCCTCTGAGGCTGCTTTCGGCATTCCATAGATCACACTACTTTCCTTATTCTGAGCTACTGTACGCCCTCCAGCATCATGGATGGCCTTCATTCCTTTCACTCCATCTTTGCCCATCCCTGTCAGAAGCACCCCCACCATTTTACTTTTGAAAATGCCAGCCGCACTCAGCATCATGGCATTTATGGAAGGGTTGTTGTATTCGGGATACACCTCATCTGTAAAATCAACCTTGACCGTGCCTTCATCTTTTACTAAAATCAAATTAGCATGACCCGGACAAAACAATACTACACCGGGTTGTGGCGACTCCCCCTGCACTGCTGATCTCACTTCAAGCTCGGTAAGAGAACCCAGACGCTGAACAAATTGTGGGATAAAAACAGACGGCATGTGCTGACAAACAATGATTGGAATGTTGAAGTCTGCAGGTAAAGAGCATATTACACGTTCTATAGCCGTAGGTCCCCCGGTTGATGCCCCTATGGCAATCAAGTCAAAGTCGACATTACGTTTCCTTTTTCTGTTGACAATTTTGGTTGTCAGTGATGAGCTGGAAATCTTTTTAGGTTTGGCTCTCGAAGTGCTTTTAATTTTTTGAATTAGCTCCGTTTGAAGCTCTCTCATTTTGGATTTGTTACGATCCGGCTTATTGATGTAATCAACCGCACCGTGTTTTAACGCTTCGAATACCGGCTGAAGATCTGTATTGCCTACTGAACTTAAAATCAAGATTGGAGTAGGCTGCTTTTTCATGATCGACTTGACGGCATATAATCCGTCATACTCTGCCATGTTGAGATCGAGTAGCACTATATCCGGTTTCAATTCCATCACCTGCTCGGTAGCTTCAAGCCCATTTATTGCCGTACCTACCACTTCAAGCTGATTGTCATCAGAAAGCAAATCAGTAATCAGCAACCGCATAAATGCGGAATCATCGACAACTAATATTTTGATTTTGCTCCCCATCTATTTGATAAACTCATCAGGTACAACAATAGCATTGTCACTCTCGACAAGCTCTCTTATATCGAGGTAAAAAATGATTCGTTTTTCAAGCTTCACAAGACCCTTTATATAGGTTATGTCCCTGGAGGTTTGATCCAGCATGGACAAGTCGCTGGAAATGCTATTTCCTGAGACCTTGAGCGTCACAGGCAGATTTTCAAGCAGTATTCCAATAGGCTGTTCGGAGTTGATAGTCAGAAGAAACTGGGCTTTTGTTTCTGGTTTTTTCATTTTGAGTGCCAGATCAATGGCAACCAATGTCTTTCCTCGAACCGAAGCTATTCCCTTGACATGTGGTGAAGAGTCCGGAGCTTCTGAAAACTCAGGGACAACAACTATCTCCTTTACTTTTGAAATGTCAATAGCAAACTCTTCCTTTTCGATTTTGAACACGACAAGCTGCATCTGCTGATCAGAGAACGCTGCTATCTCTCGTTTATACCTCTCTCGAAGATTCTTTTTTCGCTCAAGCTCTTTCTCGCTTATGTAATTAATTAAGTCTTGCTTGGTAGTACGTTTCTTGGGCTTAGCTTTTATCAACTTCTTCTTTTCAACCTTTTTCTTGGTTGCTTTTACCTCCTTCTTTTCGCTTGAGATGAGTTGCTGCTTCTTTAAGTTTTTGCCCAGTGCCATCTCTTCTATGCGTTTAGTTCTAGTATTTCGTCAGCAAATCGCATGTAGTCAACCGCACTGTTGGAGGTGGGTTTATAGTCAATAACACTCTTGCCGAATGAGGGTGCTTCAGACGCTTTGACATTGTTTCGGATCAAAGAATTGAAAATTTTCAACTCATAATTCTCGAGTATATAGTCCTTAATTTCCTGACTCAACTTCCTCCTTTGATCTACCATCACGGGCAAAACCCCCTCGATCTTCAGTTTCTTGGAAAGGGAATTTTGAACCTTATGAATTGTATGAACAATCTGGTCCAGTCCCTGTAAGCTCAACACCTCCATTTGCATGGGTATAATAACTTTATCGGATGCCAGAAGAGCATTTAATGTGAGCATGGATAAAGATGGTGGGCAATCAATCAGCACATAGTCAAAACCAGAAATCTCTTTCATAAGGTTGGACAAAGCATGCTCCTGTCCTTCACTTCTGGCAAGTGAGAGCTCCGCATCCGCTAGTTGATTATCAGATGGCGCCACTTGTAGGCCTCCGCTGGTTTGAAGCGTATCACTTATAGAGCACTCACCAATTAGTGCATCGGCCATGGATTTATCAAATTCGTTGATCCCTAATGAGTAGCTTAGGTTTCCTTGAGAATCAAGATCAATCAACAATACGTCCTTTGCTCTGCGCTTCAGCGCACTGCCCAGGTTAATTGCGGTTGTCGTCTTACCTGTCCCTCCCTTCTGATTTATAATGGAATAAACCACCATTATTCATCACCTTTCTTTGTCAACTTAAACATGCCTACTTTCTCTTTCAGCATACGAGCTATTTCAGTCACTTCCTCAGATCGTTGGGTGTAGCTTTCCATTCCCGCAGAAAGTTCTGTGGCTGAGCTAGCTACCTGCTCGGTTCCCGCGGCTGTTTCTTCTGCAATTACTACAATACCTTCGGTAATGGTCACCACGTTTTTGATGCTATCCATTTGCTCTTTGGTAGCATCCAGGATTTGTTTAGATATTTCAAGGTTTTGATTAGATGACGAAGCAATTTCCCTGAATGCTTCGGACGCATCATTGGATGCCGTTTCTCCACCAAGGATGCTTTCGTTCATGACCTCAATCACTTTAGCAGCAGCTGCTGTATCGTTCTGAACATCTGTGATCAGCTTCTCAATCTCTCTTGCTGAGCTTCGTGAGTCTTCAGCCAGTTTTCTGATTTCTTCTGCCACCACTGCAAAACCCCTTCCCGCATCACCAGCTTGTGCGGCCTCAATAGCAGCATTAAGAGCGAGAAGATTGGTTTGCGATGCAATGTCTGTAATGATTCCAAGAACTCGTGTGATTTCCTTAGATCTTTCGGTCAATACCTGGATGGACTTATCGGTATCATTTGCAAAGGCTTTAATGTCCTTCATGCTGAATCCGACCTTATTGACCATCTTGAGTCCTTTTTCTGAGCTTTCGGAAACGTTATGAGCTGCAGCATTGATTTCCTCAGCCTGATTGCTCATGACCGTAGCTGCACGCTGAATATTTTCTACCAGGTTGGATGATTCATCCACTTTAGATACCTGATTTTGAGCGCCACTACTCATCTCAGCAATGGCTGACGCAATCTCACCTGTATTGGTGTTCATCTCTTCACTCGCCGATAGCATTTCCATAGATGAATCTCCAATGATATTAGCGTTCTTCACAATTCCATCTAGCAACTCATCAAGGTTGGTCAAGGCCTTATTTAAGTTTTCTGCCAGATTTAAAATATCTCCTTTAGCCTCTTCCGTGTATCGAACAGTAAGGTCACCCTCTGCCATTCTATTGGCCATCTCATTCAAAACAACGAATGGTTTGGATACAGATCCAAGTAAGTTATTGATTGATTCGCTCAGCTCTTTCCACGCACCCATCTTATCAGAAGGATTCATTCGGGACGAAAGATCCCCCTCGCCTTCTGCATGACGTACAACTTCATTTGTTTCATCGATTACAGTGCGAAGGTTATTCCTCATCATGATCAATGAAGCACCAAGCACATCATTTTCACCTGCTATTTCAAAATCCGCATTCAAGTCTCCTTCACCGATTTTTCTTGAGAAATCTGCCTTCTTTCTTAATTCTTCCAAAAGAACATTCACCGATTGTGCTATTTCTCCAAGTTCGTCCTTAGAAATATTTTTAATAACCATTGAGTTGTCCAATACTCCTTTTGCCAGGTTTTTCAAGAGTGTGTTTGATTGGTCAAGAGAATCGGTAATTCTATTGGCCAGCTTCCAAATGGTGTAAGTAAGTAGTACTAGCCCAACAATACCAATAATTAGGGTTAGTCTGAAGGTAGCATTAAATGCTGCTTTTATCTCCGATGTGGGTACCACGATAGCTGCTGACCAAGGTAAATTTGACCTGCCTACTTCTATGGAGGCGAAGGATATATACACCTCTTCACCTAAATCATTATCGAATACTGTATATGCAAATGACTCACCATTTGAGATCTTGGAAGCGACATCAATCGAGCTATTCTTGATTACGCTCAGTGAATCCATCGGTTTATTGAATAGGGCTTTGTTTTTGTGAGCTGTGATTATCCCTTTGTTTGAGAGAAGCATGGCATAGCCATTCTTATAAAAATCAACGTCTGCGATGCTTTGGAAATCATCTACAGACATGTCAGTGCCTATCAAGCCAGCAAATTCACCATTAATTTCAAATTTTACCGCTGGAGATATTCCAAGCAGAGAATCTCTACTTTCAGAAGAATAATCATAGTCTAAGTACCAATATGGTTCGGTAAGGATTTCATGATCAGGTATTGAAGAGTTTTTAAACAACTCATATGTACTACTACCAGGCCTGCCATCTAACTCTGCTAGTTCCGTAGATGATTTTATTTGATCACCATCCCAATAAGAATTAAAGCGCTCTCGTCCATAATCATGCTCCCAGTCATTGTTGATAAACTTATACTGCCAGCTCATCCATACTGCATCATATTTTGGATAGTCTCTAAGGACGTTATCACACAGATTTCTTCTTAGCCGGTTTCTAGTTTCGTCCGGTAAAAGAGTATATTCCACCACAGCGTTAGCAAGCACTCTTGCTACGGCCAGATCTTCATCGATGATGACTTTAATTTCGTTGGCCTTCTCACTAGCATATGCATCAGCAAGTTTTTTAGCCTCGCTTATTGCATTATCTCTTAGATTGAAACTTATATAACCAAGGGTTATGACATAGATGATGACTGTCAATCCAAGGATGAACAGCATCATTTTTCTTCTTATTGTAAAGTTTTTAAGCATCTTTTTTGGTTTTTATCAATGGCCTCAAACCATAACTTCAGTGAACTTGGGACTCGAAATCATTTCTAATATATCAAAGAGAATGATCATTCTTTTATCCTTTTTGATAATTCCTTGCAGGTATTTTCGCCCTTTTACAGATTTTATCGTGGAGGATGTTAGCTTTTCAATTGAATCGACCGGGATGGAAACAGTATCTGGCACATCTGTTATCAGAATACCCATCTTATACTCTTCGTGATCAATAACCAGTAGATATTTGTACTCTTCATTGACCTGATTATCAGTCCCTTTGAAAAATGTGGTGAGGTCTAGGATTCCATAGATACTCCCGCGTACATTGACCATCCCTGTCAGGTAATCGGGCATTTGAGGCACATAGGCCATAGGAGGAAGCTTTACTACTTCCTTAACCATATGAATGGGTAGCGCATACTCTTCCTTACCGGCTCTAAAAACGCAAAACTGCTCAAGAGTCACAAAGCCCTCATCCTCAGAATCTACATCCTCCAAAGCAGTTGTTTTCAGATGCTCCGTTTCGGTCGGTTTTCCCTCAACCTTCTCAGATTTTTGATCGCTTGATTTTTTTGTAAGATTTTCGCCTAATGCCATCACCTGATATTTACTCAAAAATGAGTGATCTAATAAAATGAATTCAGATGACTTTTACCTAATAGCCATTAGTCAAAATGCTCAGATTGATCTAATTTTTACCCGGTTTCTTTTTATCTGAAACTTCTTCCGGTTTTTCATCCACGATATTTCCAAATTCATCAACGTAGGCAATCATATCGGACAGATCGCCCCCTTTCGCGTTATTCTCCTGACGCTCTTTTTTGCGCTCTTCCTTCTCCTTTTTCTTCTGCTGCTTTCTCTTCTCCTTTTGATTTTTGATGAATTTGTTTTGTGAATTTGACATATAAAGTGTTAAAAATTAAAAATTAGCTAAGATTTCGAAGTTAAAAAGATTCGACTATCTTCTTCTTCTCTTTGGTGGTTTTCTTCCATCCTGTCTCCTTCCGGATCCTTGTTTTTTGAATTTAGGTTTTCTGCCAAAATGATCTCCTTGACTTCTTCGGTCATTTCTGGGTTCATTATCAGGATGTACTCTGACATTTCGTCCCTCAAACTCTACGCCTTCGAATTTTTTACTCAATCCCTGATCATAATTCTTGTCTATCTCAAAATATGATCGATTTTTTAGTACACGAATAGTCCCGAAATACTTTTTATCTATTCCTGACAGATCAGCCAACAAATGAACCATATCACCCTTGATAAAACCATCAACCGATCCTATGTTAATAAAATACTTTCTGAACTGTCCACTATCGCTGTTTTCGGGTGATCCACCTTTAGTTTCATTCAGGTTAGCATCTTCACCACCATTTTTTGAAACCGTTTCGAGTTGAGTACTGATCAGTTTCTTTAAAATATCATCTTTGGTAAGCGAATCAAATTCGGATTTAACTTCCTCATACAGCGCATCAGCTTCGCTTTTAAGTTCTACTGAGAGCAGTTGGTTAGCCCAGTTCTTGATCCTGGAGGATTGCATATCATCAATGCTAGGCACTTCTATTTGCTCAAATTTCACATTGATCTTTCTTTCCAGATCACTGATTTTTCGTGATTCACGAGGATTTATAAATGCTAGAGAAACTCCCTTGTTTCCTGCTCTGCCTGTTCTTCCGCTGCGGTGAGTATAACTTTCCAATTGATCAGGCAAAGTATGATGCATAACATGTGTTAGGTCGTTCACATCTATACCTCTCGCCGCTACATCGGTTGCTACCAATAATTGCATAGATCTGGTTTTAAACCTTTTCATCACTGCGTCTCGTTGAGACTGTGACAAATCACCGTGAAGAGCCTCTACGCCGTATCCTAGATTGCTTAGTTCGTCTGCAATTTCCTGGGTCTCCCTCTTTGTACGACAAAACATAATACCGCGCATCTCAGGCTGTTTATCCATAAAACGCTTCAAAGCTGGTATCTTGTTTTTGACCTTGGTAATCACATACTTATGAGATATGTCTTTATTGCTTTTTTCTGAAGAATTAATAGAAACCTCCTTAGGTTGCGACATATAGTTCTTCACGATACGCCTTATCTCTGGAGGCATTGTTGCAGAAAAAAGCCATGTAACTCTATTTTCTGGGGTGTGAGACAGAATTTCATCAATGGGTTCCTGAAAGCCCATGTTAAGCATCTCATCAGCTTCATCAAGAATTACATATTTGACCTGATCAAGTTTGATAGCTTTACGCTTCATCAAATCGAGTAGCCTACCGGGTGTTGCAACTACAATTTGAGTTGGTCTTTTAAGTGCCTTTATCTGATTTACAATTGCTGCACCACCATAGACCACCTCAACATTCAATTGAGGTTTGCTTTTGGCAAAGTCATTCAGCTGCTTGGCTGTTTGCTGACCTAATTCACGTGTAGGAGCCATTATGAGTGCTTGAGTGGCATTATTGCTTGTATCAAGCAGATCAATTAATGGCAATCCGAAAGCGGCTGTTTTACCAGTTCCGGTCTGAGCCAGACCAATAAAGTCTGTTGGATTTTCAGTTAGTAGTAAAGGAATTGCTTTTTCTTGTACAGGGGTTGGAGTTGTAAACCCCATTTGGTCCAGGACTTTAACTATAGATTCTGAAAGTCCTAAGTTTTGGAAATTATTCAAAGAGCATGTTTTAAAATGAACTGCAAAGCTACGAGAAGCAAATAGATTCTTAATGCAATCATTTGATTATCTCATCGAATAATTGAAAAATAATGTTTTTGTGTATTTGTTGTCGCAGGTAAATATGCAATGGTATTTTTGTCGCCGCATTAACCGAAACAAATGGACAGTCGGAAAAGGCATATAGCAAAAACCATTACTTGGAGAATAGTTGCCACAGGTACCACATTCGTATTAACAATGATTTTCTTTCGTGAGGATCCGGAAGCAACTTCAAAAGCATCATGGGTAGCTTTCATCGAGACAACTATTAAGATGGTGACTTATTATTACCATGAAAGGATTTGGTTTAATTATGTCACTAAATTAAAAAGCACCGTTCGGCACTTATTAAAGACCATCACATGGAGGGTGATTGCGTCTCTTACTACATTCGGAATTGCCTTCTTCATATTCAGAGAAGATCCGAATGCAATGGAAAAGGCCACAGGAATAGCTCTTGTGGAAAGTGTGTTAAAAATGCTTTTTTATTATCTACATGAAAGAGCTTGGTATATGTCAAAATTTGGTCTAAATAATCCAAAATAGGGAAATACACGTAACAAGTGTTTTGAACAAAGTAATTAAAAGATTAATCTTGAATTTGAATTGACGATAAACAAACCAATCTCATGAAAAAGAATTTTATACATCTATCACTTTTCGTATCAGCATTCTTCCTAATCTCATGTGGAGGTGGCAAAGGCACTTCTGAAGAATCAACCGCAGAGAAAAAAGAGGAGATCGAAGATTTTGTAGAAAAAGAGTTTACCTACCCACTTCCTACGGCATTCGAAGTATCTCAAATGCTAAGCAATGCAAACACTTCATACTCTCAGGATATAGTAAACGATCCTACCAAAGCAGATCAGTATGTCGCTACTTGGCAAAAAGCTGCAAACCTTGGTGTCTATGGTGCTGACCTTAGCTATGCTGCGACTTTTGACAAAACACAGGAAACTATTGATTTCCTAGATGTTTCAAAGAAGCTGATTGATGATCTAAACATCACTTCTGCTTTCAATTCTTCCATGGCTCAGCGAATTGAGAATAACATGGATAACATTGACTCTCTTATTTTCATTGTAACTGAGTCATTCTATGACACTTACAACTACCTTAACCAGAATGGTGAAGAAAAAACATCAATCCTTGTAATCGCCGGAAGTGTGATCGAAGGACTACATATTACGTGTGAGCTTGTAAAAATGAGTGAAAACAAAGGTGAGCTAATGGCCGTTTTAGCTAATCAAAAGTCACAAGTAGTGAAGTTGGTTGAGTTGATGGAAGCACATCAGGATGACGAAGATGTAAGTAAAGTTCTTCCAAATCTCAGGTTTATCAGCCTTACGTATGATCAGCTGGGTGAAGGAACGGAGATGACTGAAGGACAATTCACTGATATTGCTAACAATGTGAAAGAGATGAGAGATCACATCGTTGGATAATCATTATTGAAATTATATTTTTAGAGCCTCGACCCCAAGTTGAGGCTTTTTTTATATTTATTGCATAGCTAATGACCGAATCCATAATCAATGCACTGGTACACCTCTTTGCCATTATAGAGAGCGCTAAAGAAGATACCGATGTAGTTGATTCCGGTGAATTGGTCATTCGGCCATATCTGCAAAAAAACCTCAACAACGAAACGCTAACAGCTGAGTACATCAAGCTGTTTTACGATTACCTCAACTTTTATAAAGATCAGCCTACAGCGCGAGATAGCGAGGGAATTACAATTGATAGCACCAGCATCCTTCAAATAGCCAAAATCTGTAACCAGCTCAATAAGGAATTACTGAGATCCGAACGACTAATTGTTTTCATGCAATTGATGGAACTGATCCGTGCAGATGAGAAGATCACTCCAAAAGAGGAAGAATTCGCAGCACTAGTTGCCCTTAACTTCAACCTGGATCAGGATGATGTTGTCAATCTCAAAAACTTTATTCTGAAACCAGATGAAAAGGAAATTGATAAAAATCGAATCCTTTATATAGACAACAAACAAACCGAATGGCCGGAAGAGATGGCCTGGATCATTCGCAAGAAGAAAACGGAAAATCAGCCAAGACATTTATTTGTTCAAAATCTTTTTGGAAAGATCACAGTCCTCTACCTGAAGAGTGTGGAAACATTCGTCTTCAGATATGATGGCCCCTTGAACCTTTACCTGGAAGGATTAAAGATTATCCCAGCAAAATCTTACATTCTAAGACCGGGATCTATAATCAAGGGTCCAAACATTTCATCCATCTATGAGTCTGAAATCACCAAGCAGTTCATTCAGGATCAAACCAGTACACGAGTAGTTCTGGCTGGAGAGAATGTAGAGTTTAAGTTCAGAAATAGTAGCAATGGATTAAAACCATTTTCGTTTTCGGAAGATTCAGGGCGACTTGTAGGCATTATGGGAGGTAGTGGTACGGGGAAAACCACACTAATGAATATCTTGAATGGGAAATTACACCTGGATAGTGGAAGACTTCACATCAATGGATTCTCACTGGAACAAGCATCTACTGAAGGGGTAATCGGTTATGTGCCTCAAGATGACCTTTTATTTGAGGAATTAACTGTTTATCAAAACCTCTATTTCAACGCAAAGACGTGTTTTAGTGATTTTTCTGAGGAACTCATTGAACGTACAGTTCTCAAGGTATTGGAGGATCTAGACCTTGAAGACATCAAAGATTTGAAGGTAGGTGATCCGCTAAACAAGACCATATCAGGCGGGCAAAGAAAGCGACTCAACATAGCACTAGAGTTGATGAGAGAGCCTTCCGTGCTCTTTGTGGATGAACCGACTTCCGGGCTTTCTTCCATGGATTCTGAGAAAATGATGCAGCTTCTGAAGGACTTGACACGCAAAGGAAAGTTAGTAGTGGCCATTATTCACCAGCCTTCTTCAGAAATATTCAAACTGTTTGATAGACTATGGATTTTAGATAAAGGCGGCTACCCCATTTACAATGGGAATCCAATTGATTCCGTGGTTTACTTCAAAACGATGAATACACAGGTGAATGCCGCGGAAAGCGAATGTCCACGATGTGGAAATGTAATTCCAGAGCAAGTGCTTCAGATTATTGAGGCAAGAGAAATTGATGAAAGGGGAAGATCTACCAAAAAAAGAAGAGTAAATCCATCCGTTTGGTACTCAAAATACAAGGAGAATATTCTCCCAAAATTGGTGCGGCTAAAGTACGATTCAGTCCTTCCCCCTTCCAACTTCCGAATTCCTGACGGCTGGAATCAGTTTAAAATATTTAGTCACAGAAACCTTCTATCCAAGATTTCAAACAGGCAGTACGTACTGATAAACCTGCTTGAAGCCCCTTTACTCGCTTTTATCCTGGGATACTTCTCTAAGTACTCACCAGAAAAAGTCTATGCCTTTTCGGAGAATATAAATCTGCCCGTATACTTGTTCATGTCAATTGTGGTCTCCCTCTTTATGGGACTGACTGTCAGTGCGCAGGAGATATACAAAGATCGACAAATTCTTGAGCGTGAATCATTCCTAAATCTATCACGATTTAGCTATATCAACTCAAAGGTTGTTTACCTGTTCGTATTGTCAGGGATACAGACCCTATCGTTTGTGCTTATAGGTAATTACATCCTGGAGATACATGGAATGACCCTGTACTATTGGGCAGTACTTTTTACGGTTTCCTGCTTTGCTAATATGATTGGCCTAAACATATCATCCGCACTCAACTCTGTCATCAACATCTACATTCTTATTCCATTCATCTTGGTTCCACAGCTTCTACTCGGAGGTGCTATGATTAAGTTTGATGAGCTTCATCACTCATTGAATAATCAAAAAAATGTTCCGGTTGTGGGTGATATGATGGCCTCCAGATGGGCCTATGAAGCACTTGCAGTGGCTCAGTTCAGGTACAACGATTATGAAAAGCATTTTTTCGAAGTAAACAAAGAGATCAGTAAGAATTCAGTTTACAGATCATTTATGGTGCCTGAGCTTATCAGCATAAATAAAGAAGTATTGCGAGATAGTACTAATTGGGATAGACAAGAAAGGTTGTTTAAAATTCTTAAAAACGAGGTGACTAATTTATCTGTCATTCATGGGTTAAGAACGTTCCCATATACTGAACAACTGTCCCCTGACTATTTTAGTGAGTCAATATCGGATCGTCTGCACAATTACCTTCTATATGCAAGAGAGCATTTTGCAGAAAATTACCTAAAAGCACAGGAATCTCGAGATAAGCTATATAAAGAACTGGTTGATGAATTGGGGAGAGAAGGATTTGTAGAGATGGAGAAAAGGTATCACAATGAGTTCTTGGCTGACCTGCTGATGAATCGTGCTCACCTGGACATGGTTTATAGAGGTGAAGATCAACTCATCCAGAAGAAAGATCCTATTTTCATGCGCCCCTATTCAAAGATTGGAAGAGCCCAATTTTACGCTCCTATAAAAGTGTTGGGAGATTGGGAAATTCCTACCTTCTATTTCAACATCGCTTTCATCTGGTTTATGTCCGTAATACTTTACCTGGCACTGCTGGATAATACACTCAAGAAGATCATCAAATTCTTCGAATCGAGAAGTAAAGATGAAAGCAGACCCAATGCATGGATTCGTCTATGGGATACATTTTTAATCGTAATAAGCTCACCTAGGGTATATAGAAGAGCCCTGAAAATCAAGAAAACAAAATAGATTCAATGTTATATTCAAACCTTGCTTCTCTCCTCTTACGCGTTAGCCTAAGTGCTTTGATGCTAACACATGGATGGGGGAAGTTTAATAAACTTATTTCCGGAAATTTTTCATTTGCAGACCCCATAGGCATTGGTGAGGGACCAAGCCTTTTTCTTGCGGTCGTTGGTGAGTTTGTATGTCCTATCCTTCTCATCCTCGGATTCAAAACCAGACTTTCTACCATTCCTCCTGCAATTACAATGCTTGTAGCGGCGCTAATTGTTCATGGCGATGACCCATTCAGAAGGCAAGAGTTACCTCTTATTTACTTTGTTGGTTTTGCTGCAATATTTCTACTGAATAGTGGTAGATACTCGCTCGATTGGAAGCTAAAGAAGGTTTAGTTTTTTATAAATCACTTTTTCGCTGATCTGGGTTATCTCTCCTGATTTTAGTGGCTCTAGCGACAATCCTTCTATGGCTATCCGAATGAGCCGCAAAGTAGGGTGGCCCACTTTAGCCGTCATCCGCCTTACCTGCCTGTTTTTACCTTCCGTAAGGCTTATTTGCAGCCAGGTTCTATTTGGATGCTTTAGGTAATTAACGGGTGGAATCCTTTCTCCAATATTTGGCCTGATCACTTCAACTTTGGCGGGTTTTGTTCGATGAGCTTTACCATTGACTTTGATCTCAACACCCTTTCTTAGTTGATCAAGTGAAGCAGCATCCGGAGAACCATCAACCTCTATCCAATAGGTTCTAGAATGTCCGTGATTAGGATTTAGAAGTTTGTTATTCAGCGACTTATCATTAGTTAAAATCAGTAGTCCTTCACTATCCAAATCCAACCTACCTACCGGATAGACATCCTTGGGTAAATCAGGAAATACTTCTTTCAATCCAATATTATCACCCTCATTCGTAAACTGACTCAGAACCTTAAAAGGCTTATGAATAATAAAATAGAGGTTCTTTCTAGCCACGATCAAACAATTTGAAAACCAAAAAACCAAGCACCGCACCAAGCACGTTCGCAATAGCATCTACCCATTCAAAAAAGCGATTAGGGAAAAAAACATATTGTGTGAACTCCAGCCCAAATCCGTACAAAGAACTTATTAGCAAAAGCTTTATTGACATACCATTGGTCAGTCGATTTGTCTTTTTAAATGCAATCAAAAAGCTTAGGATAAGTACCAAATAAGCAAAGCAATGCTCTATTTTATCAAAATAACTTACCTCTTCAATCTGGACGGGAAAGGCCAAAAAAGTGGAGAGCAAAAAGATCCCAAGAGCCACACATACTGCCGGCACAAACCAAATTAGATCTCTTTTCATATCTTGATTTTGAGGCCGTCCTCCAACCTATTGAAAACGAAATTCTTTTCATTAATAACCTCTTCTGCCATATGAGTAAGCCACAGTTGTTTAGTCTCAAACATCTCGCATTTCTTCAGAAGCTCCTGATAACTTAAATGACCAAAACTTACCTGATTGAGGAAGTTGCACTCACAGATAAACAAATCGGTCCCCTTTGCAAGCGAGGTGAGATTATCAGACCAGGACGTATCACCCGAGAAAGCAACATACTTACCTTTCCAAGTTAATCGAATAGCATGCGGAATGGATGATGGACTATGATCCACCTCCCATGCCTCTATAGTCTTATCTCCTACCTTCAAAGGAGTCCCCTGCTCATATTCCAGAAATGTCAAATCCAGATCTTCCATTCTTCCGGCTGTATCTGCGTACATAGCCTCTTGCAGTTCATGAACCCTCTTACCAACTCCCTTAGGCCCAATGATGGTTAAAGGGGCTTTACGAGGAGATTCAAACATACTGCTGATTAGAAAAAAAGGAAGTCCACCGTAATGATCTCCGTGGAAGTGAGAAATAATTATGGTTGAAATCTGATTCAGATCGATTCTGAAATGCTTGAGCCGTACAAGCGTGGTGGCACCACAATCTAACAAAACATGTTCAGCCCCCTCTGATAACAGAAATGACGTGTTGTTTCTCCCCGCATTTCCAAATGCATCTCCACAACCAAGTACAGTTAATTCCATTCGCTAAATTTACCCAATGGAGCTATTCTTAAATGAAAAACTGGGAAAAATAACCCTTGAAATTGATGAAAATAAAGGTGCTGACACCATTATCATTTTAGCACATGGTGCAGGGGCAGGCATGCACCATCCATTTATGAATAACCTGGCCAAGAAGATCTGCGATCTTGGCATAACCGCGGTTCGATTCAATTTTCCATACATGGAGCAGGGAAGAAAATCCCCAGGCTCACCAAAAACAAACATTGAAACGTGGAAATTGGTTGTGGAACACATTTCTTCCAAGTATAAGAACTCCAAAATCTATCTATCAGGCAAATCCTATGGTGGCCGTATGGCTTCCCACCTTGTGGCTGATGAGAGACCATCAGAAGTTAGGGGCTTAATCTACTTTGGCTTCCCTCTGCATGCACCCGGCAAAGATTCTAAAGATCGGGCTGACCATCTGAGCAGTATTGAGATACCTCAACTTTTCCTGCAAGGATCAAAAGACAAACTGGCCAACTTAGCGTTGATGCAAGAAGTTGTTGCCGATCTTAAGGAGGCTAAAATGGAAGTATTTGAAGATGCAGACCACTCATTTAATGTGCCAAAGAAAAGCGGACTAAGCAAGGATGATGTTTTGAACATGCTGGCAACAAAAACAGCAGAATGGATAAAAGTTAATCTAGAGAATTAAGGTAATACTCTTTGATTACAGCCGGATCTATCCTTCGTTTATACATCTTCATGGCCTGAAGGTTGGTGAGTTGAACCTTCATGTAAGAGTTCCGATTGTATTTCCTGGCAGAGACCTTCACACTTTTGGGTATGACCTTAAATGAAATGCCTTGAGCTTGTATTCTCTCCAGCAGGTCATAATCTTCCATGATCACAAATCGCTCATCAAATCCACCAATCTTTTCAAAATCAAAATTGTTAATGAATAAAGTCTGGTCTCCACCTCTACACCACATAAAAGGGAAGCGGGTAAAAAACCCATTAACATGGAGAAGTGGATTCCTGGGAGCATCGAACTTAAAGCGATAGCAACCGCTCATAACCCCTTGATTTATTGCCTCTTGAATGTCATCAACAAAGCTGGGTAACAGCTTTGTATCCGCATGGACAAAGTAGAGAACTTCACCATTTGCCGCACTGGCGCCAGCATTCATTTGGTGAGCCCGGGATTGAATAGATGTGACAATGAGTTTGCAGCTATGCTCACTTACTTTTTCAACCGTCGCATCATTACTTCCTCCATCCACTACGATCACTTCAAATCGATCCTTCTCAGGATGAGTAGACAAAAACTCAAGTAAAGCACCAGTGTAATTTTCTTCGTTGAGGGTAGGTATGATGATACTGATAAACACCGCCGGATTTTCAGCTATATACGAAAAAAATGATGAGCTGGCTTTTCAAACCACAAATCACATCGCCTTGCGATCCTGATCCTCTTTACGACTAGAACCCTTGGCCTTTTTCATTGGTTTCTTGGCCTTCATAATCATAAACTTAGCAGCCATTCCCAAGAGTTCTGGTTGTCCTGAATAACTATAACCCAGCTCTTTTAGCTCCTCTATGATCTTGCTGTACTCCTCTGCTTTAGAAAAAGAGAAGTTATCAGAATTTTGAAGATAAACTGCCTCAATGACACCCAGAGAGTGTTTTAGCATTCGAAATAGCTTTTGATTCTTAGTCTCACGCTCTTCACGAAAATGCTTGGCATAAACGTCGGGCATCAACTCTTTTAGTCGATCAAAATGCTCGCTTAGTACAGGGTGCTTGTCTTTGGTCATTTGGCTATGGAGTTTAGTGTTTTGATGAGTTCATTCGCTACCTGATGCTCCGTGCTCGGAGCTAGTTCAACGAATTTGTTGATGCTCTGGATGGCATCTTTATATTTTTTTAATGAAATCAATACCAAACCAAGGTTATAATAACCGTTAGGATATTCAGGTTCTATCTGGGTAGACAGTTCATAATGAACCTTGGCGAGCTCTAAATTGCCCAAGTCAGAATACACATTTCCAAGGTTGTAATGCGCTTCAAAATGTCGGGGATTCTTCTTTAAACATTGAGTCAGATAGTCAATCGCTTTGCTCAAATCTCCCTGGCTTGATTTTAAAATGCCCAAATTGCAATAGGCATCCTCAATTGACTGGTCATTTTCAATGGCGAGTAAATAATACTTTTCCGCATCTGCATTTCCGTCTTCATCCAGTTGTAAGGCTTCTTCGAAAAATGATCCGGCTTTTGGTAGAGAAACAACCGGTGTTTTATCAGGCAGCTGATCAAAGATGTTGAGTTGCCCATAGTCTTCCGGATTAGGCTTTCTTCTCCTGCGAACCTTCTTAGGGCCGAGTTTTTCAGGAGGGCTAACCGGAAACTGAACAACCTTAGTCATGGTTTAACTGGCTTTTCGCTTGACTTCTTTTTCTTCGTCCTTATCTTTCTTATCTGCCTTCTTCATTGGCTTCTTAGCCTGCTTAGCTTGATCAATGCTGGCTTTCAGGGCCGTCATGATATCAACCACCTCCGGCTCTTCTTCAACGTAGGATACAATCTCGTTACCCTTAATCTTACTGTCTATCATCTCACGAAGGGCATCATTGTACTTATCTTCCAGCTCTATTTTTTTGAATTTCTTAGTCATAGACTTGATGAGCATATTCGCCAGCTTCAATTGCTCTTCATCAGCATCTTCCTCAATTCTGACATTGGGGACATCTTTGATACTACGCACTTCGTTGGGGTACCTGAGCTTATAAATCATAATGCCCCTATCATGCGGTGTGAGTAAAACAACACTCTCACGATCCCGAAGCACAACCTTGCCAACTCCTACCTTGCCTGACTCGCGAAGTGCCTGACTAAGCAATGCATATGTCTTACTTGCCACATCACCATCGGGTCCGGCAAAATATGGAGAATCGTACAGTGTCTCATGCACTTCATCGGCATCCACAAATCCCTCAATCTCGATAACCTTGGTGCTTTTAAGCTTTATTTTCTCAAAATCGTCGGGCTCCACGATCACAAACTGACCTGGCTCATACTGAAATCCCTTTACGATATCCTCCTGACGAAGAACATCTCCAGTCACCTTGTCTCGCTTTTCGTATTTAACCGGATTGTTGGTTTCTTTCGATAGCAGGTTAAACTGAACCTTTTGAGCAGTATCAATGGCATTATAAATCCTGATCGGAATGGTGACCATTGAAAATCGAATATGTCCTTTCCAGATTGCCCGCATGAGTATGAATTTACTGAATTAGGCAGAAAATTAAAAATCTTTAATTATTAATCAAAGTAAATATACTTAACTAATTGATTATTAATTTTTTATAATACTCAAAACAATAAATTCACCTGCTATAGCATGTTGCATAAACGTCTGAAAACCTGCAACTTAATCAATCATCATAATCGGCATTTCGCTCGATGTATTTGATGATTTCTCCTGCGATGTTTTTCTCAGTTGCGGCTTCAATGCCCTCAAGTCCGGGTGATGAATTGACTTCCAATATCAACGGACCTCTCGAAGACTGCAGCATATCCACCCCTGCAACCCCCAGTCCCATCGCTTTGGCAGCTTTAAGAGCTGCACGTTCTTCAGCATCTGTCAATTCAATAATTTCTGCTGATCCCCCACGATGTAGGTTTGACCTAAATTCCCCTTCCTTCCCTTGTCGCTTCATAGCACCTACTATCCTATCTCCAATTACAAATACCCTAATATCCGCTCCTCCAGCCTCTTTGATAAACTCCTGAACAATCACACGTGCCTGCAATCCATTGAAGGCCTCCAGAACTGACTCTGCAGCTTTCTTTGTTTCTGCCAAGACTACCCCAAGGCCCTGTGTTCCCTCAAGCAACTTGATCACACAAGGTGCTCCACCTACAGCGTTTATAGGCGTTTCAACATCTTTCGAGTAGTTGGTGAAAACAGTTTTAGGAAGCCCCAATCCGGCACGAGATAAAATCTGCAAGCTCCTTAATTTATCTCGTGATCTCACAAGCGCTACCGATTCGGTGGTAGAAAAAACATTCATCATTTCAAATTGGCGTACTACCGCCGTTCCAAAGAATGTAACAGAAGCACCTATCCGAGGTATTATAGCATGAACATTTGTAATTTTTTCACCCTTATAATAGATTTTCGGTTTCTTTTTTTCGATTTCTATGTTGCACCTGGTGTGATCAATTACCATCATTTCATGGCCCTTAGCCTCACCCGCTTCTACCAACCTTTTGGTGGAATACAACTTTGGATTTCGGGATAATACCGCAATTCGCATTTCTTTTTTGCTATAGTTTAAAGTCCAATTTATGGACGAATTATTTTAGGCAACAAATATAGGATGAGCCACAAATGTTGAGTGTGTATTGGAAGTTAATTAAATAATTTACCATTAGGATTTACTTTCTGATTTATATGCATGATTTAGTTGACCTGAACAGATAACCCTCCTATTTTTGCCAGCTCATTTTTAACTGAACACAATGAAGGATTTTGTAGAAGAATTGAAGTGGCGAGGAATGGTGCATGACATCATGCCAGGAACTCAGGAGGAGCTAAATAAAGGCATGACTGCAGCCTACATTGGATTTGATCCTACGGCAGATTCTTTACATATCGGAAACATGGTTCAGATTATGACGCTCGTGCATTTTCAAAAATGCGGGCATAAACCATTGGCGCTGGTGGGAGGTGCCACAGGCATGGTGGGAGATCCTTCCGGAAAATCTGCGGAGCGAAACCTGCTTGATGAAGAGACACTCAATCACAATCTTTCGTGTGTTAAAAAACAACTTGAAAGCTTCCTTTCTTTCGAGGGGGAAAATGCTGCTGAAGTAGTCAATAATTATGATTGGTTTAAGGAGTTCAACTTCCTGGAATTTATCAGAGACGTAGGTAAGCACATCACCGTGAATTACATGATGGCTAAAGACTCGGTGAAGTCTAGGCTGGAGACAGGGCTGTCCTTTACCGAATTCTCTTACCAGCTGGTTCAGGGGTATGATTTCTACTACTTGTGGAAGCATAAGAACGCCAAATTGCAGCTTGGAGGCTCAGATCAGTGGGGCAACATTGTTACGGGTACGGAGCTGATCAGACGTAAGGAACAAGGTACAGCTTTTGCCATGACCACTCCCCTTATCACGAAGGCTGATGGCTCTAAATTTGGGAAGTCTGAAGGTGGCAATATCTGGCTGGATCCAGAGAAAACTTCTCCTTACAAATTTTACCAATACTGGATCAACTCGTCTGACGAAGATGTAGAAAAATATATCAAGATTTTCAGTTTGAAAGAGAGAGAAGAGATCGAGGCATTGATCGCTGAACACAAAGAAGCCCCTCACCAGCGATTGCTTCAAAAAACACTGGCGGAAGAACTGACCGAGCGAGTGCATAGCAAGCAAGACCTGGAAACAGCCATAAAAGCCAGCTCCATTTTGTTTGGAAAATCAACCACTGAAGACCTGGAAAGCCTGGATGAAAAGACACTACTTCAGGTTTTTGAAGGAGTGCCACAAACGGAGGTCAGCAAAAGTGATGTTGCAGGAAACGATGTGACGACCTTCCTAAGCGACACCACACAAAACATCATCTTCAAATCAAAAGGAGAAGCCAGAAAGATGATACAAGGTGGTGGTGTGAGCATCAACAAAACAAAAGTAGAAGCACCTGATCAGGAAGTGAACTACAGCTTACTTCAGAATAAGTACCTTCTGGCCCAGCGAGGCAAGAAGAACTACTATTTGATAAAAGTAGTCTGAGCAGTCTCGCTTAGTTGGAAATAAGCGTTCACTTTGCGTTATTTGGAAGGTAGATCTCTTGCAGGAAGGGAATATTTAATAGTTACAGAATTATTATAACGAAATAACAGTAATGAAGCTAATTGTAAAGTGTAAAAAATGTAGAGCCGAAAATGACAGCCCCAATAAGGCTTCTACACGAATTAACATTGTCCAGAAGTATGGTGAAGAATTTGAAATGAAATGTACTTCCTGCAATGAGACTGATACATATGAAGTCGATGACATTAAAGCTGTTGACTACAGTTTTGGAGAAATTGTAAAAAATAGAATAGCAGTTTTTATAATTGTTTTGGTGACAACTTTTATTCTTGGCTTTTTCTTAATTGGTATCGAAGGAGGATTCATTATTTCATTGATTTCAACATTGATTTCAATGGTTATGGTGAAGAAAAATAATTCAGGTAAGAACCTCACTTTCAATAAGCACAAGGTAAAAGGAAGAATGAGTAACATAGGCTCATAAGTCTCCTCAACTATCTACAAGTTCACTGAATAATTCAATGTCACCAATCTAAGGTTGCAACGAGGATTAATTAAATGGCATTTGCAATGCCTTCAATGATCACTTCTTCACCAGCTGTTTCTTTTCCATCAATCGTACCAGCACGCCTGCATCGGACATGTTCTCAAGGATCACCTTGAAAAGGAAGGTTAGCGGAACAGCCAGAAGCATCCCAGCAGTTCCCCAGAGAAAGGCCCAGAATACAAACCCGAACAAGACAGAGACGGTATTCATGGAGAAGGAATCTCCCATGAGCTTCGGTTCGATGATGTTGCCCATGATCAGCTGCACTCCCTCCAGACATACAAAAATCATCAAAACCTGAGATACGGAGCTGGAATCGATGATGCCCAAAACAAGCGGCGGAATGATAGCAATGAGGGAACCGATGTAGGGAATGTAGTTTAGCACAAACGCCAGGAATCCCCATAGCAGTGCATAGTCGATTCCAAAGAACAAACACACAAGCCCCACTCCTACGCCGGTCAATAAACTCACTAGTGTTTTTACTTTGATATATGACCCCACCGAATTTTTGATGCGATGAAAAACCTGCAGTGACTTTTCCTTATCCCTGCTAGAGCTCCCAATCAGGTAGCTAATTGTCTGATCGTATTGCGTAATCGCCCCTAATAACCCAGCGAAATACAAGATGGTCATAAGCAGTTCGGCAGCCATCCCGCTCAGACCATTGATAAAGGAGCCGGAGGCAGACCAGAACTGCCCCGTCTGCAGCATCTCCACCACCAAATCCCTGAGCTCACCCTCTTTGAAGGTCACACCAAAATAGACCGTGTAGTCATTGATGAAAGGACGCAAATCGGTAGAAATACTATTGAGGATTGTGTCACCATTCTCTATGAGTGCCTGTATCACATTGAAAATCCCCACACCAATGAAGAAAAAGATGGTCATAGTGAATAGTGTCGTGATCCCAATACTCAGGTTTACAGAGAAAAACCGCTGAAGAAACTGCACCACCGGCTGAAATAGTACGGCAAAAAACAGTGCAAAAAACAAAGGCACAAGCAGGTTGGACAACTCCCTCATCAGGTACAGCGTAGCTATACCCAGAAATATCATGAGGATAATTTTAATATGCCGTAACGATCGCTCCATGTCGGTTTGTGAACTCATGTCTGCAAAATAGTTGATTTACTCAGGAAACGATTAACTTTAATAAGCCCAAAATCAAGATCATGAAAAACTTAACATCTCCCATCCTTCTATTGTTGCTTCTTAGCTGCACAGGTCAGGAAATACCTAACAAAGATTACCAGATAAAAACGGCAGTACTGGCTGCTCCTGAGCATCAACGAGAAGCTGCAACCATTCTCGGGTATGACAAAGATGGTGAGCTTGTAACGCTGAGGGAAGGCACAAATGACTTTGTATGCATTGCAGATGACCCTACTCGTGACGGATTCAGTGTAGCAGCCTATCATAAAAGCCTGGAGCCATTTATGACACGAGGCAGACAGTTGAAAGCTGAAGGATTGGATGCAAAAGCCGTATTCGACAAACGTGAAGAGGAAGTAAAAGCCGGTACGTTAACTATGCCAGACAAAGCAACACTGTATGTGACTACAGGTGACCCGAACGAAGAGACAGGTGAGATTGATAATCTTTATACCAGGTATGTGATCTACATTCCATATGCCACTGAAGAAAGTACCGGCATGCCATTGAGTCCACCTGCACCGGGTGCTCCATGGATCATGGATCCGGGTACACACAGGGCGCATATCATGATCAATCCTCCGAAGAACTAAAATCACATCACAACTGGCCAGAAGATGATATCGACCCTTCGGTTTCGTCTTCTTCCCTCCCATGTGTTGTTATCATAAACCGGATTGAACTGTCCGAAATCTCGCTTTTCAATCTGATTGGATTTAAAATCCAGAAAAAGGAGTCTTTCAATCACAGCATCTCCACGCATTTGTGACAGCCATTCATTGTATGCCGCACCGCCAATATTATCTGTATGACTGTGGATGGTAATCGTGTAATCCCTAATATCCTTTACGGAATCTACTAAATGCTTCAGTTCGTCAAACTGATATTCATCAATGGCGTAGCTCCCTCCCCCAAAATAGATGCTTTTTAAAATGTAGGCTTGTGGTTGATCCTGCCCTTTCACAAAGGAGGTCAGAGAGGCTAGCAATATGAACGTTAGGAGACGCACCACTAAATTAACGATGATCTATCCTTCCGGTTTCGGGCGTCCATCTTTTGATTCAACCATTCATCAAGATTCGTTTACCTAGTCTCTTCTATAGTTTTTAAATTACCAAACTCTAAATAATTGAAACCTAATAGATATGAAGAACAAATTACTCACGTTGCTTCTCACAATCAGCTCAGTAGCATTCGCGCAAAAGCTGGACATGGAGGCATTCAAAAACATGGCGCCACGCAGCATTGGACCAGCGGGAATGTCAGGCAGAATCACAGCTATAGATGTGGTGACGGATGATCCTGATGTAATGTATGTTGGCTCGGCATCCGGTGGAGTTTGGAAATCAACCAGTGGAGGGATTGACTGGGAACCCATTTTCAATGACCAAACAACAGCCTCTATTGGTGCGGTGGCAATCCAGCAATCCAACCCTTCTGTGGTTTGGGTGGGTACCGGAGAAGGCAACCCAAGAAACTCGCTAAACGGTGGAGATGGAATTTATCGAACACTTGATGGAGGGAAAACCTGGAAGAAGATGGGATTAGAAAAGACCCGTCATATTCACAGAGTAATCATTCACCCGGATGATCCAAATACTGTATATGTGGCTGCAATCGGATCTCCATGGGGAGAGCACGAAGAGCGTGGCGTTTACAAAACCACCGATGGTGGTAAAAACTGGAATCGAATCCTGTTCACCAACATCAGATCGGGCGCAGCAGAGTTGATCATGGACCCAACCAATCCAAACAAGCTGATCGCCGCGATGTGGGAGCACAAAAGAGATCCGTGGTTCTTCAAATCCGGAGGTCCTGGCTCAGGACTGTATGTAACTTTTGATGGTGGTGAAACATGGGAAAAAAGAACCGATGAAGACGGGCTACCAAAAGGTGAGCTTGGCCGAATTGGTTTAGCGATAGCGCCATCTCAACCAAAAGTGGTATACGCACTTGTTGAGTCAAAAAAGAACGCGCTTTACCGATCTGATGATGGAGGCTTCAAGTGGAATAAAATCAACGACAATAGTGATATTGGGAACCGTCCCTTCTACTACTTTGAAATTTATGTAGATCCAATAAACGAAAACAGAGTGTACAGCATATTCACTTATGTAAACGTCTCTGTTGATGGGGGTAAATCCTTTTCTCAGCTTATGGGAGCTTACGGTGTGGATAACGGTGTTCACCCTGATCACCACGCCTGGTATATCCATCCTACTAACCCAGACTTCATGATGGACGGAAACGATGGTGGACTTAATATCACGCGTGATCGAGGTAAAACCTGGCGATTTGTAGAGAACCTTCCTGTTGGTCAGTTCTATCATATCAATGTAGACAATGAGACTCCTTATAATGTATATGGAGGAATGCAGGACAATGGCTCCTGGGCCGGACCTGCATATGTCTGGAAAGCACAAGGTATCCGAAATCATTACTGGCAGGAGATTTCCTTCGGAGATGGTTTCGATGTGCTTCCTGATCCTCGAGATAGCAGATACGGAATCTCTACTTCTCAGCAAGGATATGCTTCGATCTATGATCGTAAAACAGGATACAACGAGACTGTTCGCCCTACCTATCCTGAGGGAGATGTTGAGCTTCGCTTCAACTGGAACGTTGGGATGGCTCGTGATCCGCAAGATCCATCAACTGTTTACTTCGGAAGCCAGTTTGTACATAAAAGTACGGATGGTGGTCAGAACTGGGAAATCATTTCTCCCGACCTGACTACCAATGATCCTGAAAAACAAAAACAAGGTGAAAGCGGCGGACTGACGATGGATGCAACAGGTGCTGAAAACTATTGCACAGTGATTGTTATAGAGCCATCACCACTTAACTCAGACCTTCTATGGGTTGGAACTGACGATGGAAATGTGCAAATCTCAAGGAATGGTGGTGAAAGCTGGACCAATGTAGGTGGCAACCTGCCCGGCCTACCAAAAGGTACCTGGATTACTCAGATCAAAGCTTCCAATAAAAACCAGGGTGAAGCACTTTTGGTAGCAAACGATTACAGAAGGTTCAACTATACACCTTATGCTTACAGAACCAGGGATTACGGTCAAACATGGGAGCGTATTGTAGACGGAAATGACGTAGTGAGCTACACCCTTTCTATCGTTGAAGATCCGGAAGAATCCAGACTTCTTTTCCTTGGAACTGATGATGGGCTTTATGTATCAATAGATGCTGGAGCCAACTGGACAAAATGGGATTCGGAAACCTTCCCTACTACCAATGCTTATGATTTGGTGATCCACCCGACGGAGCATGATTTGGTGATTGGAACATTTGGGCGAGCTATCTGGGTATTGGATGATATTCGTCCGTTGAGAGAGATTGCCAAAAATGGTTCTTCTACTCTGAGTAAAATACTTAATGTATATGACCCTCCTGTAGCATATGTAGCTTCCAATCAGCAGCCAAAGGGCTCACGATTTGGAGGAGATGCACTTTACAATGGAGAAAACAGACCGTATGGCGCCATGCTTTCATACTCAATAAATCGACCTGAAGAAAAGAAAAAGGACGAGGCAAGCGAGGACAAGAAAGGTAAAAAACGAAAGAATACTGAAGAGCCTGAAGAAGAGAAGAAAGAAGAGAAAGTGTCATATGACTCGTTGACCATCGAAATCATCAAAGGTGATGAGGTGATCCGAACACTAAAATCAAAGGCTCCAGATAAAAATGGAATTCACAGAACCTTCTGGTACATGGACGAGAAAGGAACGGATCGTATGAGCAGAAGAGACCGAAGAGGAAACCGCGAGCCTGGCGGAGTTACTGTGCTGCCGGGATCGTACAAGGTTCGATTCACTTTGGGTGATCAGAAAGATTCAACCAATATTGAGGTAAAGTATGATCCAAGAATTGAATTGTCTGATGCAGCTATCCGAGCACAATACAATACATTGAAAGACCTGGAGGCTAAGTACGCAATGGGTGTAAAGGCAGTAGATCGATTAAAGGAAAGTCTTGATATTGCCAAGGATATCCAGGGTGCTTTGAAAAAGAAAGACAAGGAAGGCTACAAAGAGCAATTGGAACTGTGTAAAAGCACGATTGATACGCTTAATGCTATGTTGGATGTATTCTTAGGCGAGGAAGATGACAGGCAAGGTATCACACGAGGTACGCCAAACAGTGTAAATAACTCGTACTTTGCTGCTTCGAGATACACGTCCAATGCGCTTCATGCTCCAGGTGATACCGAGAATAAGCTCATCAAGAAGTTTGAAGATGACTTGAAAGAAGCCATGGACATGGTCAATGGGTATTACAACGAAAAATGGCCTGAGTTCAGGTCAGCCGTTGAAACCCTTGACACCTCTCCTTTCAAGGATTATGAGGAAATAAAAGAGTAACATGAAAAGCCGCTTCAATTTGAAGCGGCTTTTTTTATTTTACTTCAAAATCAATCTAATGAAGATCATTAAAATTTTGGCTGTTATCTTTTTGCTAATCATAGCAGGAATAGCAGCTTATTTCTTTTACCTGAAAAGTAACCTCACCCCTTCCTACAAAGGCGAAATACAAGTTCTGGGACTCAATCAACCAACTGAAGTCTATTTTACTGAGTTTGGCATCCCACATATTTATGCTGTGAGTAGTGAAGATGCCTACCGTTCACTGGGGTACATCCACGCCATGGAAAGGCTTTGGCAAATGGATTTATTGAGACATGTGGGCAGTGGTCGATTGTCTGAATTGTTTGGAGCTGATATGGTCCAAGCAGATATCTTTCTCAGAACCATGGGATTGAGTGAGTACGCTAAACAGTCCGCTCAGCTATACATCCAACGAAATCACGAAAGCTTGCCATTAGTTGAAGCTTATATTGAAGGCATTAATCAATACATAGAAAGTAATCCCAAACCGCTTGAGTACACCATCCTGGGTTTGGATATCGAACCGTTCGAAATCAAGAATGTATTTGAGACACTGACCTACATGTCATTCAGTTTTTCCAATGCTCATATCACTGATCCTGTTTTGACTGAGCTGTCAGCCAAACTAGATTCCAGCTATTTAAAGGACCTTAATATTTATCACTACCCCGGAGAGTCAGTGCTCCGATCATTCGATGACCGATATAGTAAGCATGCTTTGCAGACAGCTCAGATACTAGACCACCTCAAAATCCCTGAATTCATTGGGAGCAATAGCTGGGTATTGTCAGGAGAAAAAACGGAAAGCGGGAAGGTGATTCTGGCTAATGACCCACATATAGCATTCTCTCAGCCATCAGTTTGGTACGAGTCTCACCTGATCATGCCGGACAATGAGTACTACGGCTATCACATTGCCGGAGCACCCTTCCCCCTACTCTTTCATAATGAGAAACTGGCCACAGGGTTGACCATGTTTGAAAATGATGATATGGATTTTTATGTAGAAGAAATCCACCCGGAAGATTCCATGAAGTATATGCACCGCGGAGAATGGAAAGACATTGAGGCGGTTATTGAAGAGATCAAAGTCAAGGACGAAGAGTCGGTCAACTTCACTATACGAAAGACAGTCCATGGGCCTATCGTCTCTGACATCATACAAGAAAAACCACTACAGGATGTAGTTAGCATGCACTGGGTTACTTCAAATCATCCCAATTTCATGATTGAGGGGGTATATGGTTTCACAATAGCCAACGGCTTGGATGAAGTTGAAAAAGCAGCTTCTATGATTCATGGCCCTGGCCTGAACATCATGTATGGCGATGCAGAAGGAAATGTGGCATGGTGGGCCGCCGGAAAATTGATAAAAAGAAGGAATGAACGAACCAGTAAAACCTTTTACGATGGATCTTCAGGTCTCGACGATCCTGACAGCACCTATTCATTCGATAAAAACCCACATGCGATCAACCCACCGTGGGGTTATGTACATAGTGCTAATAATCAACCTGATACTGTAAACGGTATAGTGTACTCAGGATACTACCTTCCGGATGATCGTGGAGAGCGTATCACAGAATTACTTGATGAAGCAGTGAAAATAAAAGTAGATCACGTAAAGGCCATGCAGCTCGACGACAAGTCTATGATGCAGGAAGCAATAAAAGGAATTTTACTCCAGGCTATAAAAAATACTAAACGAGGAGATTTGCTTCGCGAACTTCTCAAATGGCAAGCCACTTTCGATCGAGATGACTTTAGAGCTTTAATCTTCCAGAAATGGGTGAATGAAATTCTGCTCGCTGCTCAAAAAGATGAAATTGGTGATGAACTCTGGCCTGTTTACAAAAAAACGCATACCTATAAAGTAGCCACCGAGCATTTAATTAAGGATGAGAAATCCAGGTGGTGGGACGACATCAACACAGAAGAAGCTGAAACAAGAAGCGATATTATACGCAAGGCTTTTGAAACTACCATCGCTCAGCTCTCCGCACAATGGGGTGATGACTACACGAGATGGAAATGGGGTGATGCCCACAAACTGAAACACAAACATGCGATGGGCGATATCCTCTCATTCCTAAACGTTGGTCACTTCCCGATTTCAGGCGCTAATGAAGTACTTAATAACATGGGCTACACCTATGATGAAGAAGCTGAACAAACCATTCTATTTGGTCCATCTACCAGAAGAATTGTGGATTTCAATGATCTTAGAAATAATAGCTGGAGCATCCTCCCTACGGGTCAGTCTGGGAATTACTTCAGCCCTCACTATGCCGATCAAGCTGAAATGTATGCAAATGGAACGTTTAGAAAAATGATTATGAATAATCAGGAGATTAGAAAGTCTGAAAATAAAATCACCCTCATTCCAAAAGACTGAACCGGAGACTCACAACACATGTTACATTTGTGTTTTAAAGAACAACCTTAATCAATCATGGACAACAGAAAATATTTACCCTTTGTCATCATAGGGATCATTGCATTCATTGTTTTGCTTTCAGCATTCAATCGAATTTTCTATCGAATAGAAGCATCTGAAAGAGCCGTACTATTTAGATCTATCAGCGGTACGCTCGAAAAAGACAATATCATAGGTCCGGGATGGAACATGAAAGCTCCATGGAATGATATCTACATTTATGAAGTTTCAGAAAGCAAGATTGAAGAAACAATGGACGTATTGGACAAGAACGGGTTGAGCATCAGTGTTGATGTAACAGTCCGTTTTCATCCAAAGTATGATGCTATTGGAACTATCCAGGAAAATTTCAGAGGAGATTACATTCAGCGATTAGTAATTCCTGAAGCTCGATCTACCGTAAGACAAGTGATGGGGCGCTACACTGCCGAAGAAATCTATTCAACGAAAAGACCGGAGGTAGAATCTGCTATAAAAGAGGAAACCAGATTAGTTCTTGGTGCTCCCGGTAATGAAGTAGAGATGAAAAGCCTTTTGATTCGTTCAATCAAATTGCCTGAGCAAATTAAAACTGCAATTGAAAATAAGCTGAAGCAGGAACAAGAAGCACTTGCCTATGAATTTAGATTGGATAGAGAGAAAAGTGAAGCTGAGCGTAAGCGAATTGCCGCTGAGGGAGAAGCTGCAGCAAACAAAATCATCAACAGCAGTTTGACAGATGAGCTATTGAAAATGCGTGGAATAGAAGCCACGATGAATATCGCCAACTCCCCAAATTCTAAGGTAATAGTGATAGGCGGAGCAGATGGTGGACTTCCACTAATTCTCAATGGTAATTAGATTGAAAAATCGAGTTTAAATCGTTAATTTCGTGGAAATTTTAAAATCAGCAAAGTAAAATAAACAATGTCAAAAACCGCCCAAATTATCATCGATGGCCAAACGTATGAACTACCGGTAATAGAAGGTACCGAGCAGGAAAAAGCCATTGATATTAGTTCATTTAGAGGTCAGTCCGGCGTTATCACATTAGACCGTGGTTTTAAGAATACCGGATCATGCGAAAGTGCCATTACCTTCCTTGACGGTGAAAAAGGAATCCTGCGATACCGAGGCTACCCTATCGAACAATTGGCGGACAATTCAACCTTCCTTGAAGTTGCTTACCTTTTGATCTACGGTGATCTGCCAAGCAAGCAGACCCTTGACAAATTTGCTGGAGACATCACTCATCACACACTGGTGAATGAGGACATTAAAAAGATTCTCGATGGGTTTCCATCAGCTGCTCACCCTATGGGTGTGCTTTCTTCTCTCATCACTGCTCAGACGGCCTTCTACCCTAGCAGTCTTGACCCGAACAGGTCGAAAGAAGAAACAGAGCTAAGTATCATCAGGCTGTTGGCTAAGATGCCAACGTTTGCTGCCTGGGCATATAAGAAAAAAGTAGGTCATCCGGTTATTTATCCAAGTAACAGCAAAGATTACTGTGGCAACTTCCTAAATATGATGTTTGCTCTGCCTGCTGAAGAGTACCAAGTAGATCCTGTTGTTGCCAACGCACTGGACAAGTTATTGATTCTTCATGCTGATCACGAGCAAAACTGCTCTGCATCTACAGTAAGAATTGTAGGATCAAGTCAGGCAAGCTTATGGGCATCTATCTCTGCTGGTATCAATGCTCTTTGGGGACCCCTTCACGGTGGTGCCAATCAGGCGGTAATTGAGATGCTTGAAAACATCAAAGCTGATGGAGGAGACACGAAGAAGTGGATGGGCAAGGCAAAAGACAAAGACGATCCATTCAGACTGATGGGCTTTGGACACAGAGTCTATAAAAACTTCGACCCGAGAGCAAGAATCATCAAGAAGGCCGCTGATGATGTACTGGAGAAATTAGGCGTACATGATCCCGTATTGGACATTGCGAAAGGTCTGGAAGAAGAAGCCCTTAGAGATGAGTATTTCGTGGAGAGAAAGCTCTACCCTAACGTAGACTTCTACTCAGGCATTATCTACAGAGCACTTGGCATCCCTACCGACATGTTCACTGTGATGTTTGCCCTCGGCAGGCTACCGGGCTGGATAGCTCAGTGGAAAGAAATGAGAGAAATGGGTGAGCCTATCGGGCGCCCAAGACAGGTTTACACCGGGCAAAACGAACGAGATTACGTTGATTTGAGCAAGCGATAATCTGAAAATGACACACTTTAAAAGCCCTGACCCACCTATTGACGGATCAGGGCTTTTTTTGTTTATTCAATGGATGCTACCATTCGTCCGCTCAAACCTACCTCTCATTCATTAGATTGAAATTTGAATCTTTTCTACAAGGATCAGACGTAATATTGTAGCGCTATTAAAGGACGATGAAGGTTTATCACCTAATCACTCTGATCTTCTCATAATCCTTATTTTAGCTCGCAAACTCTGACACTGCCATGTCAGAGTTTTTTTATTCGTAACCTTCAGGTGCCATCGGGAAGCGTTCTTCTTTTACCCCACTTACGTGGCTGCTAATCGCTTTCCATTTTCCGTTTACCTTCACCAGCGAGTTACTGGATTTGTATTTGGTAATGTATGCTTCGGCACCTTCAACACCTTTCATAGTTCCTGTTCCTGAGATTACAGCCGTACCATTTTCAAAGATGTCCAAACGGGTGATTTCATAATCAAACTCATTGTAGCTGGGTCCATAGTTTGAGATATACTCCATCTCATCAGCCTTAGTATATGAATCGCCATTATCATCGATCATTTGAAAATCATCATGAAGGAGTTGATTTAGTAACATCGTATCCTGCTCAGCATATGCTTTTGGCCAAAATACAGTTTTGAATTCACGCAGGGTTGCCTCATCATCATCCGTAATTACAACTGCATTAGTCGAAGAAGTAGTACAACTGGCTGCTACGACTGCCGCAAGTATCAATAAATAGTATTTCATAGGTCGGTTTTTAAATTTGAAGTGTAAACTACAAAAAAACACAGGCTTTGAAATCCCTACGTATATTATTTAAGATTTCATTAACATTGAGCAATGTCAGAAACTGAACTAAAAGCAAAAGCGAAAGAAGCAGCTTCCAGAGCTTATGCTCCATACAGCGCCTTTAAAGTAGGATCTGCGCTACTTACAAAATCCGGAAATGTATATACCGGTTGCAACGTTGAAAATGCCTCATATGGACTCACCGTTTGTGCAGAACGTAACGCAATCGCCAACGCTATCAATGTGGAAGGCGAAATAGAGATTGAAAAGATTGTGGTTTACACACCTACATCATCACCCACACCTCCATGTGGTGCCTGTCGACAAGTTATTCATGAGTTTGGAGATGCAGACGTTTATAGCTTTTGTGATTCCGAGCAAAGCACACATCACAAAATGAGCGAATTGCTGGCCAATGCTTTTAAACTAAAAAATGATTAATACTTCCGAGTGAGGATCTCACTATAGATCACAGCCTTCTTAGCTTCGGATGAATTCAATCCATCCCTGATCTCGTCAGCAATGGACCACTCTTCTTCCTCTGTGCTTCTATGGATTCCCTTTAAAACTCGTGGCTGTTGGAAGTGCTCATCGCGCTCAAATTCAATATCCGCACCCTCCGCCATCTTAATTGACTCTTCGTACACTCTCCTGCTCTCCTCATCAGCAAAGGCTCTTCGCTCCCCTTCAAACCTTCGTTTCTCTATTTCTTCTTCCTTATTATCCTCCTTGATTATCTCTACAGGCTCCTGTTTATAGGTGGGCTCATCTGTAGGTCTCCCTTCTGTTATTTCTCTTAATAAATCTTCAAATGACTTTGGCTGGCTTGGGGGAGGATTATTTTCTGATCCCGGACGAGAGGTGGGGTCTTCCTTTTTCTTCTTACCCCTGGTGAGGAAATAGATGACTGCTGCTATGATATACCACCAAAAACTAAAATCGTCCATGTGGCTAAGTTAGAGAATAAGAAGTGAAAAATTGGTGATGAGACTTATTCGTTAATGGTAGATTTTAACGTAGTAATGATGTTCTCTTTATCAAACGGCTTACTGAAGTATCCAACAATCAGGTTTTGATCGATGGCGTCTACTACCTCTTGTGCGCCACCGTATCCTGTAAGAAGGAAGCAAGGTAACCCTTCTCTAGTCTCCTTCACTCTAGTGATAAACTCAATACCGTCCATTTCTGGCATACGTACATCACTGACAATCGCTGCAATCTCACTATGCTCTTTGATTAGCTTCAAAGCCTCAGAACCTGAGGTTGCGTTCAAAATCTCAAATTCATTCTTGAAGTTGAACTCAAAGAGGGTAATGTTAAACTGGTCATCGTCTACGTATAGAATGGTGGGTTTATCCATATTGTTATCTCTCGTCTATTAAAAATAAATGACTTTTACCAAAAAGTTAAGACATTCTGATAATTGCTTCGCTTATGTTACAATAATGCAACGAACATTTTAATTCCATGACAATCATTCGATCAAACTTTTAAATAATTACATAAAAAAAAATTCTAGACCGATTTGGGGAAAAATGGTGGATAATTAGCCTAAACAAAATGCCCCTCAAGTCGTCTACTTGCAGTTGAATCTTATATTTTTGTCTGCTTCACCTAGTTTGAAACAAACATTTTTTCATGCAGTTAACCAAGTTAGAGATAAAAGGTTTCAAAAGCTTTGCCGATCGTGTGGTCATCAATTTTGATGAAGGAATAACTGGAATTGTAGGTCCAAATGGATGCGGTAAGTCTAACGTTGTAGACTCCATCAGATGGGTACTTGGAGAGCAGAAATCCAGGGTGCTACGCTCTGACAAGATGGAGAATGTAATCTTCAATGGTACGAAAGCTCGCAAGCCCACTCAGCTAGCTGAAGTATCACTGACTTTCAACAATACTAAAAACCTCATCCCCACAGAGTACACCAATGTGACCATCACTCGCCGCTATTATCGCTCCGGTGAAAGTGAGTATCTGCTCAATGGAATTACGTGTCGATTGAAAGACATAACCAACCTGTTTTTGGACACAGGTATTGCCTCGAACAGCTACGCCATCATTGAGCTGAAAATGGTTGACGATATCCTGAATGACAAGGATAATTCAAGAAGAGCCTTGTTTGAGGAAGCGGCAGGTATTTCCAAATTTAAGATCCGGAAAAAGGAAACACTGCGTAAACTAAGTGACACAGATGCTGACCTTGAGCGTGTGGAAGATTTGCTTTTTGAGATTGAGAAGAATCTTAAGTCTTTGGAGAAACAGGCAACTCAGGCCAAAAAGTACTACGAGTTGAAGGACGATTATAAGAACTCCAGTATTGCCCTTGCAAAAAAGGCAATGAACAATCAGCAAGAGCACTTTGACACCATCCAACAACAGATACAGGAAGAAAATGACAAGAAACTTTCTCTCAATGCTTTAGTAAATGAAAAAGAAGCTGCTATCGAAAAAGCTAAGGCTGATCTCATCAATAAAGAAAAGCTCTTATCGTCGCGTCAGAAAACGTTGAACGAGCATGTCAGCAAAATCAGACAGTACGAGAGTGATAAGAAAATCAAAAATGAGCGTCAAAAGTTTTTAAATGATAAGATTGACACGTTAAAAGAGCAGATTAGCCAGGATAAGATTAGTAGTGAGCGAGCAGCTGTGTCCCTTGAGGGTTTGAGAAATGAGGCCAAGCAAGTTGAAAAAGATGTTACCTCTATCCTATCCAAAGTAGAAAAGCTTAAAGAAGATTACGAGTCTCAGAAAAACTTAACCACCGAAGCTCAAAATAAACTCAACTCACTCAATCAATATTATTCTGAGAAAAAAGACAAGCGATTTCAAACAAGCAAGGAAATTGAGATCAAGGACATTCAGCTAAAATCTATGCTGAATGAGTTGAGTAAAACCAGCGAAGACTCGAGCGAGAAAAGCGCAAACCTAGAGGAGTTTAAAAATCGGCTTGAAGAAATCGGCAAGGAAAAAAATGAAAAACAGGAGCTTTATGATCAATTAAAGTCGGCAGAGGAAAGTCTCAAGGATCAAATTTTCGATACGGAGGAGCGAGTAACTCAGTTAAGAGAAGAATTGGCCAAAATCAACCGTACGCTTGATGCCCGCCAAAATGAATTCAGTTTAACGAAATCTCTAGTTGATAATCTTGAGGGCTTCCCTGAGGCCATCAAGTTTCTGAAAAAGAATCCTCAATGGAAAGATGCCCCTCTCCTTTCTGATGTATTGAGTTGTCCTGAGGAGTACCGGGTGACTATTGAGAATTTCCTGGAGCCTTTCATGAACTACTATATTGTAGAAACAAAAGAGGATGCTCTGAAGGCCGTTAATTTATTAAGTGAATCCACTCGAGGAAAAGCAAACTTTTTCATACTTGAGAATCTCACAAAATACAGTGCTGACAGTATCAAAGCACCAGAAGGAAGCAAAGCAGCACTTAGCCTAATCGACTATGATGCCAAGTATGAAAATCTCATAAAACATCTTCTTTGGAACGTATTCATCACTTCAAATCCAACTCACTCTGGTGAAGAAAATGTGATCCTGCTGGATAAGGAAGGCAAGGTCACATTCAGGAAATATAGCATCTCCGGAGGTTCCATAGGGTTGTTTGAAGGTAAGCGAATTGGACGAGCAAAAAATCTCGAAAAGCTTGAAGTTGAGATTAAAGACCTAAAGAAAAAGCAAGCTTCAACAGAGCAATCTGTATCAAAGTTTCAAGCGCAACTTGAGGAACTGAAGCAATCCTCCAAGGCATCCCAACTGGAAGAGGTTAAAGAAGATCTTGCCCGGATCAAAGAGATGGAGGTTTCTGTTCAGACCAAGCAGGAGCAGTTCCTTGAGCTTCTGACGTCTAACAAAAATCGCAGAGAAGATATACAGCAGCAGATTGTTGAACTTGAGAAAGCACTCGAAACCCTAAAACCTCAGGCCGAAAAAGAACTGGAAGACCTTGCAGAGCTAGAAAAAAGTCTGGAAGCTAAAAAAGAAGAAACCCGGACACTCCAAGAGGCTCTTGATTTAAAGTCTACAGCTTACAACGAGGAAAACGTGATTTTCCATCAAAGACAAAACAAGCTTAACAGCATTCTACAGGAAATATCTTTTAAGGAAGAGTCTTATGAAAGTTCATTACTAAGGGTTGAGAAAAACAAGGAAGAACTAGAAAGTGCAACCTCCAACCTAAACGAGTTGGTAAAGAAAAGTACGGCTAGTGATGATGAACTTGTTTCGATGTACGAAGAAAAAGAATCACTTGAAGGAGGAGTAAATGAGGCTGAAAAAGAATACTACGAAGCTCGTGGGCTGATTGACGAGGAAGAGAAAAATCTCAGAGAAACACAGCGCAAGCGTGAGGGAATAGATCATGCTCTAATGGAATGGCAAAACAAATTGAATGATGCCAAAATGGGGCTGAACTCCGTAAAAGACAGATTGTCTGTAGAGTTTAACATTGACCTTAGCAAAGTAAAAGATGAGGATGTCGAAGACTATAAAAAATTTACTGAAGAGGAGCTTAGAAATAAAGTAGATAAGCTTAGAAATCGTCTTGACAACATGGGACCTATCAACCCCATGGCCATGGAGGCATTTGAGGAAATTCAGGAGCGTCATACCTTCATTACAGAGCAAAAATCAGATCTTATTGAGGCTAAAGAGTCTTTACTTACAACCATCGGAGAGATTGACGAGGTAGCTAAGGAGACATTTATGGAGGCATTCCAACATATTAAAGACAACTTCATTAAAGTCTTCAGGACGTTATTTACAGAAGAAGATGACTGTGATCTAATACTAACAAATCCTGATCAACCGCTTGAAAGCTCAATTGACATCATTGCCAAGCCGAAAGGGAAAAGACCTCTGACTATTAATCAGTTATCTGGAGGGGAAAAGACGCTGACTGCTACTTCACTCCTATTTTCTATTTATTTATTAAAACCAGCGCCGTTTTGTATTTTCGATGAGGTAGATGCACCACTGGATGATGCCAATATTGATAAGTTCAATGAAATAATTAGAAAGTTTTCTAAGGAATCACAGTTTATAATTGTTACACATAATAAGAGAACCATGGCAAGCACTGATGTAATTTATGGTGTAACTATGCAAGAACAGGGTGTTTCTAAAGTGGTTCCAGTAGATTTACGTGAGTTAGCTTAACCAATATATCAATGAAGCTCATAAGCCAAGTTTCTTTAATTATAGCAATTGCGACAGCCTGTACGAATACTACTTCAGAAAGTAAAAATCAAACGATTGCACCTCCTGTAGCGCGTGCAGAGAGGGTCTTTGATTATCAACCACAATCTCCGGTTAATGGTGAACTCAATGCTGTCATTGAACTAGGCTCTCTTGGACTCAACTATTTCGTAGTAAATATCGACAATCAAGGAAGATGGAAGTTGGTTAAATCTGAGTATGGAAGAACTAACATTATTTACGGGGCAACTACTACCAATCAAATCATTGATAAAATCTCAGATTTTAAGTCAACTATTTTAAAAGCTGGAGTAAAAGATAAAAACATATTTGCTGTTGCGAGTTCTACCTTCGTAAAGACAGAAGATGTAAATCGATTAAGGGAACAACTTTCAGAGAAAGGGATCAAACTGAAAACAGTAGACGCTTCACTGGAAGGAAAATACGCAATGATGGCGACCATACCTCGAGAATTTATCAAGGAATCATACCTTGTAGACATAGGGTCTGGTAACACCAAAGTATCATGGATTGACAAAGCGGATACACTTAGCGTTGAAACTCATGGTTCTAAGTATTTTCTGAATAATACGCAGGACACGACCGTGTTTAGGGAGGTGCGCAATGTCGTGTTGAATATCCCAGAGAAAAATAGAAACCTTTGTTTCATCCTCGGGGGTGCCATTTATGAACTTGTAAAAGACGAGGTAAGTGAAAAGAATGGTCGATACTATGTTTTAAAGCATCCAAGTGCATATCCCAAAAGCAATGAAAAGCTAAATGCAGGTAATGTTATTTATGGAGCAATCTATTCGGAACCTACATATTCCTATATTTTTGATAGCCAATCAAATTTCTCTATCGGCTATCTGGTCAGTCTTAAATTAGAAAAATACTAATCGTGTCCTAAATACGATTGCTTGTTCGTCACTAGGATAAATTTAAAAAATCATAATCATGAGAAAAATTATCCTAAACCTTGCAGGAATATTAGTCCTTGCTTCTGCACTAGCTCAAAACACCCTAAATCCAGATGAACGAAAGAGAGCAATAGCTCATCTAAAAGAAACAGAGAATAATCTTGTTTCTTTAACCAGGGGTCTGAGCGAACAACAACTGAATTTTAAGGAAGATGACACTGCCTGGTCGATCGCTGAGTGTGTAGAACATATCGCAATCTCAGAAAAGAACCTGATTGGGATGATCCAAATGAGCCTCAAAGAGGATTCCGATCCTTCAAAAAGATCAGAAGTTCAAATGACGGACGATCAAATTCTTGGTTTGATCGAGAGTAGAGAACAAAAAGTGAAAACCAGAACTGAATTTGAACCCACCAATAGTTTCGGGAGCTACGCAGAAACCATGAAAACTTTCAGAGAAAGAAGAAAGGCCAATTTGCAATTTGTAAAATCCACGAGAGAAGATCTACGAAATCATTACCTGCAATTTCCCTTTGGTTTAATCGATAGCTACCAAGGGATACTGTTTATGTCAGGTCATACACGGAGACATACTGATCAAATCAAAGAAATAATGAGTAGTGAAGGATTTCCTAACTAGCAACAGTATTCAACAGAAGGGGGTTTACGCCCCCCCTTTTTTATGATGTTGCGAGTTTTCTCTTCACTTTTTCCAGTCCTGATGGGGAGATAAATTTACTCGTTTCTGGAGATTCAAGGTGGCGTTCCGCTAATTCCACAAGTGCTTTAGTGATTGTTTTAGAGCTAAGCTTGAATGAAGATTCTTTAGGCGTATTCATAGCGTGATATTTAATTAAGGCTAAATAACAGTGTACACCTATCAAATTCAATACCACATTTTTGGTATTTTATATGCCCGGAAATTCACCTAGTCCAAGGTAAATCTCACATCGACTTCTTCAACAGATCCATCAGGCAATCTATACGAATATAGTGCTCTATACTCTCCTGCCTCAACTTTTTTCTTTTCAGTGACCTTAACTGAATCAGTAGCCAAGCACTTTTCTTCATTCCTATCCCATGAAAATACAAAACCACCTTTCGGTTCAACCAATCTTACTTCGGGGGGTGCAGGACAAGGAGGACCTCCACAATCACAATACAAAACACCAATTTTATTCCATTGCCCCTCTTGCCAGATTTCAATTTTCTTCTCCATCGGATTTAAGATTTCAATTTCCTGGTCTGTTATATTCTTAAACTTGATAGTTACGGAATTATCTGTAATGATTCGATCAATCTCTTCGAATACGGTTTGTGAAGAAGGTGGGATTGATTGTTGATTAGTTGTAGAAGAAACAGATTTACAACCAATTATTAAAATAAGAATTATGTTGATGTACTTCATTTTTTTATAATCTTCCTATTGAATTCTGATGATTCGTTTATAATACACAGAAAGTACGTCCCTGTTGGGAACTGAGAAATGTTTATCCGTAAACCATTTTTTTCACGACTAGAATTCACCCGCATTTGTTGACCACTCAAATTGACCACCTCAATTTTTGAGTTCTGATCGACTCCTTTAATGAAGACTTCATTTTTAGAAGGGTTGGGGTAAACAATTAAATCCTTTTGAGAAATTGATAAAGGATCCAAAGTGATAGTACCAACATTTGAATAATCAGAGCTTCCAGCAGAATTAGCCGCTGCTAATCTAAAATAATAAGTGCCACTTGGTCTGTTATCAACTGTAAAGCTCGATCCCGTTAAAATTCTTCCTTCTAAATTTGGTAGGTATGTAGAAAAATCATCATTTTCAGAAACATCCAATAGTACTTGTGGTGCATCATCAACAACCGACCAATTGATTGTAAACTGAGTAGAGCTCTCATCTGTAGTAGTACCTAGAATAGGGACCTCTGGTATGCTAAGTATATTTCCATCAATAGTCCGTGAATCAGCTTCTGTCAATGAGCTTCCATAAACCCTATAATAATGTGTTTGATTCGTTTCAAAATCTTCATCAACAAAAGAAACGCTATTGGCCGGTAGTGTTGCAATAATTGAATATGCAGATTCATCACCTAATGAACGTTCTATCACATAGCTATCCTCTGCATCACTATTGTCAGTCCAGTTTAATGTAATGCCTAGGCTATTTTGGGTAATAATCAAGTCAGATGGAGTAGCTAAACCGTCAAAAACCGTTGAGGTGAATACACCTCTTCCGTGTGTAGCAACAATAACCAAATTATCACTCGAACGGTATTGAAGCATGTCACATCTTACGTTAGCCAGATCTGCAGAAGATTGTTCCCATCCAGGATTTGCATTTGTAATATTCGAAGTAGACCACACACCTAGTTCTGTGGCTAGCAACACCTCCCTTGTATCATTGGGGTTAAAAAGTGCCCATCTTATTGGCATATCGGGAAGACTTCCATCATTATCTTTGTCAATCCACGTAGACCCACCATCATCTGTGTACCAGACAGAGGCAATTCCATAATTTGAAAAAGTAACAATTAACTCATCATCTGATGAACCAACATCAATGGATGAAATGTATCCTGCTGCTGAAATATTTGAAGTAATGTTAGTTACTGATGGTGTAGTGTTGGCATTATCAATCAAATAAATGCTTCCACTACCAGTTCCTACATAAATTCGATTATTAGTATTGGCATTTGCTCGAATTGCTGAAATTTTACCTCCATCTAAACTGACTGGCAATGTTTCTTGTGAATTAGGAGTAGTAGTTATTCCACTAATACGCATTAGTTGGTTCTCATCACCAGCAGAGTAGAGAATGTTTTGTTCATTATCATAATCCGCTGGGTTAATAAACCTACCTTGATTTTGATTATTTGATAAATTTCCTGTCCATGATCCATTGGAATTATGTCGATCATAAACATTATATACATAGGATGAAATCTGGAAATTATTATCATCCTGATCGATAAAACAAAATGCACCATCTCCACCATTTATAGCAACAGTAGACATGCCATTTCCTTCTGTGAACTGCTGCGTTCCATTATCTTGAGCACCTGCAATAAAATATCCAACATCGACAGAATTTTGAGCTGCAACAGCATAAAACTGCGTAACATTATAATCTTTATTGCGATCAGAAAAGCTAGGATCCGACGAGGAGCCCACATTAACTGAATAACTTACTCCCCCATCGCTTCCAATTACAGCTTCATTTGGGTGATTGGGCCTGAAAACAATATTGTGTATATCCGCATGAACATAGGAATCACAACTTCCTGTCCAGTAGGATACTTCTGCTGTTGATACTCCACCATCTGAGGTTTTCACCACATTAATACCGCCTGCTAATACCACATTTTCATCTGTTGGTTTAACTGCAATAGTCAAATCATACCATACTTGACCTCTTGTGAAATCTGTACCACTAAGATTACAATCTTGAGATCTATATTGAGGAATTGTTAAGTTCGACCATGTAGAACCGCCATTTGTAGACTTCTTGAACCATTCTACTTCATCATTAAAATTGGATGCCAAGGCATATATCACGGTACTGCCTGTTGAGCTGCTGGCTGAAGGAGCCACAGCAATCTCTATTCTTTCAGGGCTACCAGAAGGTGTAATTGGCTCCCATGATGCTCCATCATCTGTTGACCTATGAATACTCCCAACACTGAAAATCCCTAGTGTAGCATAAATATCACCATTGGTGGCCAAATCAAGATCATTTGCTCGTGAACTGCTGGCTCCTGTTGAACTTGAGTTTAGTACAGTACTCCAACTTGCACCCCCATCTGTCGATCTCTGCACTCCCCCATCCCTAGTAGATGCTAAAACTGTGCCTGAAGTAGTAACAATTACTCTTTGAACATAATTAAAAGTAGAGTTGGATGTGGAACTAAGTTGTGACCAGTTTGCTCCACCATCTGTAGACTTAAAAATACCTGCACCCCTGACAGATCCACCATTAAAATACCCTTCACCAGTACCAGCATAGAAGACCTGAGTATTGGTTGGATCATATACAAGTGATGTTACAGCAAGATTTGCCATGAAGTCATTTACGTTTTGCCACGAAGAGTTTTCATCAGTTACATTATTATTAAACCAAATTCCACCGGCTACTCCTGCTGCCCACAATTTCTCATCATTTGGATCATTGGGGTCCCACATGAGAGCTCTGGTCCTACCACCTACATTGTTTGGGCCCTTTTCTACCCATGAGACCCCTTCAATTGCCGCGTGTGCTATAGCCATTCTGTTATTCTTTTGGTCTTCAAATACCTTCACTAGGCGATCAATCGGGATAGTTTTTGTTCTAGGGTCAACAGTCATTAGAAAATTTTGTTGCATCGCCAAATCCGGCCTATCTTGTTTTTTCAAAGCTTCAAGCTGATGAAGGCTAATCCCCTTATTATTATATGGATGAGATTGAACGTAATCCTTCCAATCCGATGTTGATCTGGAGTCTATTAAATGCATTACCCCAAAAGCAGAAAGAAATAATATTGAAATAAGTTTTAGCCTTCTCATAATTATAGTGGAATTAAAAAAAGAAAGATAGGCAATCTGATTATTACAACTTTAGATTTTCGATGTGTTGCTTCAGTTCAGGCAGCAACTCCTTCTCAAACCATTCATTCTTTTTCATCCAGATTCTATTTCGTGGAGATGGATGAGGTAAAGGAAACTGAGCTGGAAGATATTCTTTGAATGATTTAACTGTTTCTGTTAGGTTTACCTTGACACCTTTCCCCAAATAGTACTTCTGCGCGTATTGCCCTATTAGTAGAGTAAGCTTGATGGATTTACATTCATCCAACAACCGCTTATGCCATAGCGGTGCACACTCTGGTCGTGGCGGTAGATCGCCTGATTTTCCTGAACCTGGATAACAAAACCCCATAGGAATCAACGCCACCTTCGACTCATCATAAAATACATCCTCAGAAATACCTAACCAGTCACGCAGGTTTCTTCCACTAGCATCATCCCACGGAATACCAGATTCATGTACCTTTCTTCCAGGAGCCTGACCAATGATAAGGAGCTTGGCATTGGGTGAAGCTTTAACAACAGGACGGGGTTCATGCAAAAAAAAAGAGTTACACACTGTGCAACTCTTTATTTCCTTCATTAACTCCTCCATTTGGTTTATCTACCTAATGAATAGAGCATCTTTCCGTGTGATACCAACGCTGAAATAAATGTTGGGTATGAGCGATATGGAATATTATACTCCTCCGCTGTTTTTCTCACAATCTTCGAAATTTTTCTATAGTGAACATGGCAAATGTTCGGGAACAAATGATGTTCAATTTGATAGTTAAGACCCCCTGCAAACCAGGAAAGCACTTTATTTTTTTGTGCAAAATTGCATGTAGTCTTAAGCTGATGTACAGCCCAGTTTTCTTCAACAAAGTCCTTTCCTTCTACACTTTCAAATGAGTGATCTTCCATCACGTGAGCCGGCTGGAATATACATGCCAGACTGAATCCCGCTACATAATGCATCAGAATGAATCCAAGTAATATATGGTACCATGGAAGTGATGTAAAAAGAATAGGAAGAGCTAAAATGTATGAATAATAAAACACCTTGGTAACAACTAACCAAATCCATGCTCTGGTAACGCTCTTAGTTTGTTTCTTAAGGTGACCATCCTTGGTGTACTCAGCAAGTTGGCTCCAATCCTTCACAATGATCCAACTCATGGTCATCAGTCCATAAAGAAACCATGCATATATATGCTGCCATTTGTGATGCTTTTTGATAGGTGTATGCGGATCAAATCTTAATATCCCACCTTTAGGAGAAATGTCTTCATCCATTCCGGACACATTGGTATAAGTGTGGTGCTTCACATTGTGTTGAATCTTCCAGTTCGTTGCATTAGCTCCTACAAGATTCAATGAATAGCCAACCAAGTTATTGATCCACTTTTTTCTCGAATAGGCTCCATGGTTTGCATCATGCATCACTGAAAGGCCTATTCCGGCCTTACCTAATCCCATCAAGAAAGCCATCAAGTAGAAAATCCAGATGTTTTGAATTACACCAAAAAGAAATAAGAAATATGGTGCGAAGTACAGAGTGAACATGAAAATGGATTTCACAACCATTTCTGCATTGGCGTATCTACCATACTTAGAGTTTTTGAAATATTGATTTACACGCTGGTTCAAAGTTTTATTAAACTCCTCGTGCAAATTGTTTTTAAATCTGACAACCTTTCGGTTCATCGTAGCTATAGACATATGTAATTAATATAGTTCAATTCATTCAAAGATAGCTAAGAAACGATTGACATTCGGTAATAATTTGATCAATGGCCATATTTATCTGTCAAGCCACGACTTAAATTCACCAACTCGCTCTCTAGCTACAATTATTTGATCTTCTTCAAAGTGATCTATGACGATCTCTAATCTAGAATTTGTAAAAGCAATAATGTCCTTAATATAGTTCAGATTTACGATGTATTTCCTTGAAATTCTAAAAAAATGACTCGAACTGAGTAATTCGTCAACACTATCCAGTGTATAATCCACCAAAAATCTTTTCCCTTCATTGGTGAATAAATATGTCCCTTTATCTTGACTGTAAATGAGCTGAATATTTGCACTTTCCACTGTTTTCAAATGCTCCCCCACCTTCACCACAAACCGCTCCTTTCCAGATGGTTGTAGTGAATTGATCAAACCACTCAAATCACTAATTGGTGCAGGGTCAGATTTCTTATAATTCTTTTCAAACTTGACTATTGCAGCATTCAGATCATCCTCTGCTATGGGTTTAAGAAGGTAATCCACACTATTGGTTTTGAATGCTTTTAGAGCGAATTCATCATAAGCAGTAGTAAAGATGATGGGCTTGTCTACATGGATTTGGTCAAATATGTCAAATGAGAGACCATCAGCCAGTTGTATGTCCATGAATAACAAATCATATGAAAGTACTGGAAGAGAAATAGATGCAGATTCAACCGAATCAAACTTTGCCACAAATTGGTAGTCTGGTCGTATTTCCTCGATGATCGATCTCAGTCTTTTGGCTGCCAGCTGCTCATCCTCAATTATGATGTATCTCATTTAATTACTTTTAGGAGTGGGAGTTTTACCTCAAATGTTTGGTTTTCAATATTTACGACTACCTTCTTATCTGAGAGGTAGTGATATCTGTCCTTCAGATTTTGTAAGCCGATACCCGTTGAGTCTTTTACCTTTTTTTCTTTCAGTGAATTGCGGACAATACAGTCCTCCTCATTGATCTCTATATTTATTGATAGTGGATCTTTCTCACTAATCACATTGTGCTTAATGGCATTTTCTACCAGGATTTGGATAGCAAGCGGAGGCACAAATAATGGCGGATTGGAATTTTGAACCGTGACTTTAAGATTATCCCCAAATCGTATTTTTTGTAGAAAAATGAAGCTTTCGACAAAAGCTATTTCCTTCTCTAACGCCACCACTTCTTCATCCTTATTTTCCAGCACATACCGATAAACCTGTGATAGTTTCCTGATAAACTCCACGGCTCTATCCTGATCCTCATATACTAGTGAACTCAATGCATTTAGAGAGTTGAAAAGGAAGTGTGGATTGACTTGGTTTTTCAGGCTCTTGAATTGTGATGCAATCTGTTCCGTTTTTAATTTTTCATTGTCAATAGCAGCTTGGCGCCATGCAATAAGAAACCCCCTGCCATGCATAAAGACATTTATACCTAAAGTGATCCCTAAAGTTGGCCAAAATGGAGCACCGGTAGATTTGAGAGTTTCCGTCCATGTTTTACCAAGAATAACTAGGTCAAAAAATAAATCTAAGACCCAAACAGCAATAAAAACAAGTACAATGATTGAGAGAAGACTTGCTGAAAAACGCTTAACAGGCGAAACGACCCAGGGAACATAAAGGTCCCAAAAATCTACTAAAAACTCACTGCCCTTCCAGAAAAAAACCCAGGCAATTCCACTATATGAAAAACTAAGCCAGAAATTGTAAGAAAATAAAAACGGATCTTCAATGCAGTTGTCACAAAACACAACCATATTCGTGGTTCCACCGAAAAGAAAAATTAGAAGAGCACTAAGCAAATGGCTCTTCCAATTGTTCTTGCAATATTGCATCAATTTATTCATCATAGAGAAATGTTGATTTCCTGAGAGCCACCCAATATTTCAAACTGACATTGCTCAAAACTAGGCGGACCAAACATGCCGGTTGCATTGTTTGAAAAGGCATAAGGTTCGGTGGGTATACCCAGCAGGTTTGTGTCTAGCTTTCCATTATCATTCTCATCCTGATAAATAGAAACTGCATAGATCCCCTTCCCTAACCCTTTGAAAGTAAACTTGATACTATTCGATTCAATAAGTCTACCCTCACTCATAATCTCTTTGGAAAGAAAGTGATCTGCATGATCGAAAACAGCGATCATTAGAGACCCCTTCATTTTTTTTATGTTTTCAACTTTGACGATAAGCTCACATTCCTCCTGAGAATGAGCATTTAAAAATATGAAGCAAGCGATTGATAGCAGAAATATCTTTTTCATTGTCTTTTTTTCTTCAAAACTGCCCTGACCTAAGTGGCGACACAATTTTACATGACTCAACTGTCAATTTTGGAGGCTGAACTGTATGAATCAGTTTCAACAGCAATTATAGATCATGAAATCGTGAAAAATATTTTAAAAATATTATGCATGCAGAGTAAATGAATTATATTTGTTATGCATGCAGAGTATTTTTAGAATTAAAACACAATAGATAAACCAAAATGGAATCAGCAGCAGAAAAAACAGCACTAAAGGGCGGTGAATTTCTAATCAGAGAAACAAAAGCAGAAAATATCTTTATCCCTGAAGAGTTTTCTGAAGAGCAAAAAATGATGGCGGCCGCCACGCAAGATTTCATAGATATGGAAATCAACCCCATAACAGAGCGGATTGAAAACATGGAAGAAGGCATTATGCCTGGGCTAATGGACAAAGCTGGTGAGTTAGGTCTTCTAGGAGTTAACATCCCTGAAGAATATGGAGGACTGGGTATGAGCTTCAACACAGGAATGCTAATAGCCGATATTATGGCTGTAGCTGGGTCATTCTCAACTGCATATGGTGCTCATACAGGAATTGGCACCCTCCCTATCCTATATTATGGTACTGAGGAGCAGAAGAAAAAATACTTACCAAAACTAGCAAGTGGCGAATGGAAAGCCTGCTATTGTCTGACTGAGCCAGACGCAGGATCAGACGCCAACTCTGGTAAAACAAAGGCTAAACTTTCGGACGATGGAAAGCACTATGTAATCAATGGCCAGAAGATGTGGATTTCCAATGCTGGTTTCGCAGACTTACTCATAGTTTTTGCAAAGATCGATGACGATAAAAAGCTTTCAGCATTTATAGCAGAGCGTACTTGGGATGGTATCACCATGAACGATGAGGAAAAGAAGCTAGGGATCAAGGGCTCTTCCACACGTCAGGTTTTCTTTAATGACCTGAAAGTGCCCGTGGAGAATCTTCTTTCAGAAAGAGAAAATGGCTTCAAAATAGCGGTGAATGTTTTGAATGTTGGTCGTATCAAGCTAGGAGCTGGATGTATCAACGGATGTAAGGATGTAGCCACCAAGTCAACTCAGTATGCGAATGATCGTAAGCAGTTTGGAGTTTCTATTTCCAGCTTTGGTGCGATCAAGCAAAAGCTTGCCAACATGGCCACCCGTACTTATGCTACTGAGTCAGCATCTTATCGAGCAGGGCAGGATATTGAAGATTTGATAGCTAAACTTCAGAGTGACGGACTTAGTCCGAGTGACGCTAAGCTAAAAGGAGTAGAGCAATATGCTATCGAGTGTGCAATGATCAAAATCCATGGTTCGGAAGTTCTTGACTACTGTGTAGATGAAGGAATCCAGGTTTATGGAGGAATGGGATTCTCTGAAGAAGCACCAATGGCTCGAGCCTACAGAGATGCCAGGATCACCAGAATTTATGAAGGAACCAACGAAATCAACCGAATGCTTTTAGTAGGCATGATGTTCAAAAAAGCCATGAAGGGTGAAATTGATTTATTGGGTCCTGCGATGGCAGTTGGAAAAGAATTGACCGGAGTTCCATCATTTGAAACTCCTGATCTCTCCGCCCCTCTTGCAAAAGAAAAGGAGGTGATCAAGAATCTTAAAAAAGCAGTTTTAATGGCGGCTGGTAAAGCTGCTGAAAAGTTTGGTCCAAAGCTGGATCATGAACAGGAAGTTCTTATGAACCTTGCTGATATGCTTATCGAGGTTTATGTAGCTGAATCTACCATTCTGAGAACTGAGAAACTGATAGGCAAGTATGGTGATGAAGGCAGTTCCTTATACCAAAACATGGCAAAGCTTTATTTATACGAGGCAGTAACCAAAATCAAAAACTCTGGTGATGAAGCTGTTGCATGTTTTGCAGAAGGCGATGAATTGAGGGTAATGCTAATGGGAATGAAACGCTTCACAAAAATGGATCCAGTGAATACGAAAGTGCTTAGACAGGCAATTGCCGATGTGATGATTAAGGAAAATAAATTCCCTTATTCGCTCTACAACTAAATAACTTCCTTTACGTAACTAACAAAACCGGCCATTGGTCGGTTTTTTTTGTATACAAGTTTGTTTTGGTAGCAATTCAAAATAGCTTTGTATTGGACGCAATAAGCATCCACAATGGAAGAGTTTAATAAGAAATTAACCACAAAAGAGAAGGCTTTACAGCTCAATCTTGATACCAGAATTTACGGCACAGTTGCCGAAATCGGTGGAGGCCAGGAAGTTGCCTCATATTTTTTCAAAGCAGGTGCTGCATCAGGCACAATCGCTAAGACCATGTCTGCCTATGACATGACCTTTAGTGATGCAATCTATGGGAAGTGTGAGCGCTATGTGTCGAAAGAGAAGTTGCACAGAATGCTGGACAGAGAGTATTCTCTACTGGATCAGCGTCTGACACATAGAGCTAAGAAGAGCACATTTTTTGCGTTTTCGAATACCGTTGAGGTAATCAACTACAATCGTAGCAATATTGGTCATGGGTGGATGGGCTTGAGGTTTCAGCGCCATTCACAAACCGAGCCCAACGAATGCATCATCCACGTTTCATTGAAAGATAGAGACGCTGAATGGCAACAGCAGGTGCTTGGCATTGTTGGAGTAAATCTTATTCACTCTTGCTATACATATAATACGCCAGAGGAAATCATTGATTCATTGGTGGACAATGTTCGAAAGGATAGGCTCGAAATCGATATGTTCAGTATTTCAGGGCCCGATTTCCACCATGTGGACAATCGACTGATGACATTGAAGCTGGTGAAAACCGGACTAACAAAGGTGGCCATGTTTGGGCCAGATAAAGAGGTCGCACTTCCATCTGAAATCATTTACAGAAAGAATGCTATCGTGCTTCGAGGAAGATTCCGCCCAGTTACTCATGTTAACGTAGATATGATGATCACCGGAATGCGTGCTTTTAAAAAGGAGCTTGGGCATGCCAAAGACATTGTTTCGGTGGTTGAAATTACGCTCAAGGATTTGACACTGGCAGGAGAGCTGGATGAACAAGATTACCTTGATCGGGTGGATTTACTTTGTTCACTTGGTCAAAATGTGATGATATCCAACTATCAGGAACACTACAAACTGGCCGGATACCTTTCCCAGTTCATCAAAGATAAAACTCTGGGAATGATCATAGGGTTTAATAATCTGACTCAAATATTTGACGAGAAATATTATCAAAATCTGGATGGTGGAATCTTAGAATCTTTTGCAAGACTATTTGGAAGTAATGTGAAGCTGTTCATCTATCCTATCATTGATTCCAAAACCGGAAAAATTAGAACGGGAAATGACTTCTCGCCAGACAGGCATTTGCAGAGCTTGTTTGACTACTTCGTTGAAAATCATAAAGTGCTAAGTATCCCGGATGCCAAGACAGACAACCTTCACATTATATCAGATCATGTATTGGAGATGATAGAAAACGATGAGGAGGGTTGGGAAGAAATGGTACCAAACCGAGTGGCAGAATCGATCAAAGCCAACCACCTATTCAACTATCCATACCAAATTGAAGTGGACGAAGAAGATTTGATGTAGCCATCTGTAAAATTAGCCTTTGAAGGTACCCTCCTTTTGCTATATTTGACGCTTTAACCTAAATCTAAAAGTATACAATATGAGCGCACGTGGAAACTTTTCCAGTAGAATCGGATTTATCCTTGCAGCAGCTGGATCAGCAGTTGGCTTGGGTAATATTTGGAAATTCCCATTTGAAGTGGCTGACGGAGGTGGTGCTGCATTTGTGCTCATCTATTTGATTTTTGCGTTCATTCTATGTTTTCCTGTGATGGTGACTGAAGTAGCCATTGGTAGAAAAACTGAAAAGAATCCCATTGGAGCATTCAACGCATTGGGATTCAAAAAATGGAACATAATTGGAAAGTTCGGTATCCTTTGCGGAGTTCTGATCCTCTCATTTTACAATGTTGTTGCAGGCTGGGCCTTTGGCTATTTCCTTGAAATGATCATGGGAAATTTCGGTATTGGTGAAGCTTTCGGGTCATTTACTTCAGACATTGTAAAGGTTAGCGCATATGCCATCGTATTCATGTTTACTACAGCCTACATTGTTTCCAAAGGAGTTTCCGGCGGTATAGAGAAACTTGCTAAAATATTGATGCCAACCCTGATCATCATGATTCTGTCATTGGTGGCATACTCCTTCACACTACCAAATGCGATTGAGGGCGTCAAGTATTACCTTGTTCCAGATCTATCGAAATTGACTAATGTAAACACCATTGGTGGTGCGCTAAGACAGGCATTCTTTTCCCTTTCGCTAGGTATGGGAGCGCTTATTACCTACGGGTCTTATCTTTCAAAAAAGGAGAATATTGTGAGCTCATCAGCCATGATCACCTTGTTTGATGTGGGCATTGCATTTATAGCAGGACTAATGATGTTTCCGCTAGTAGCCTACAACCTTGGTGGCGAAATGAGCAACGTCCAAGGAGGTGCCGGGTTGATTTTCGTGACATTACCGGGAGTTTTTGAGACATTAGGTGGAACACTCGGAGTGATAGTGGGAGGATTTTTCTTCTTGCTTCTTTCGTTTGCAGCCTTAACCTCTACAGTGTCGCTTTTAGAGGTGCCTGTTTCGTACGTAGTTGACGAATACAAGATGAAGAGAACCAAAGCTGTGATCATTATGTCGGCTATTATCTTCATTATTGGTCTACCTTCTTTGGTAGGAAATGGCTACAGTGAGTTTTTCTCCAATGCATTTAAGCTACCAGGCGGGTCTACAGATTTCATGACATTGGTTGGGTACATCACCGATGTGCTTCTAATGTTTGGCGGCTTCCTGATTGTGACATTTGCGGCTTACGTATGGAAGAAAGAAAATCTTGCTGAAGAAATTTCACAGGGATACCCAGGCTTTAACGACAGCATAATCAAGAAACTATTAAATTTCTGTATCTCTTACCTATGTCCGGTGGTACTTGCTCTACTTTTTGTCGTAGTGGTGTTCAATAACTTCTTTGGAATCAACCTATTAGGTTAGATCATTCTTTAATAAAAGTACCCGGATCTTTTCCATTAAAATATATGACGTACTGTCCTTGACGCAGGACAGTTACGTCAATTGTTTTTCCCTGCCCTTCTAAGACCAACTTGCGTCCGGCATTATATATTTCATAGTGTGTAGATCGAGATAGGTAGAGTTTTGTCTTAGCAGATTTAGGAGTAAATTCAACTGGCTCTGGATAATGGTCAAAATCTACCTCTCTTGAATAGAGGTACTTCACTCTGCTACCAGGTGGGAAATTATATCGTATTCGATACTTATTGGCACCCTCTTCCATGTTAGGATAATAAGTGTAATTCGCTCCCTCATATCTACCAATGGCTGGTCTCACCTCCTGATCAACCCACACACCATTATAAAGTTTTTCAATCTCAAACTCTCCTACTCCAGACTCTCCTTTGGTATTCCATACCAATGCACTATCCGTCAAGGAGACATCCACAAATCTGAAGATTGTGTGGAAAAGCACTGCCTCAGGATTAATTATTGTTGGGATGCAAAGTGTGTCCTTATGTACTAATCTGATCTTAATAGGTGTGAATAGATCGTAACCATCAAAATCTATTTTAAGAGCACTGACACGGTAATTGATATTCAACTCATTTTCGTTGATATAAATTCTCTCTATACAGAATTTGCGATCCTTTTTGTCAAAGGGGTTTTGAATAAAAAGGGTTCTCCCCTGATAGACACCCGCGAGGTTTGTTTCAGCATCAGTGCCTGTCTGTGAAAAGATAGAAGTTGATATTAAAACAACAAGTGCAAAAAAACACGCCCGGTTAACCATTTTAATTTTTTGACTTTGTCACTTCAAACATGATGCTATCTCAATGAAAAGTATCAATTATTTCGATGAGTATGCGTAATAACCCACCAAAATATTTCGTTAATAGCATTAATTAAAGATTATTTATTCATATTTTTAAGTATCAACTAGCTATATAAGAAAATCACGATTATGCGAGATACTCTTCTTATATGGTTCAATCCTGACTCCCAATTTTATGAAGTTGGGCACTATTTAGACTTCAAGACCACCTCTTCTGGCAGCAGAAATGAGGATAGGTTTGAAGTGATCCATGAGTTTAGTTCTGAGACCGTTGGTGTTGCCAATAAGATTTTGAATTCCCTAAATAAACTGAGAACTAATCCACAGATGCTCAATTTTTAGTCAGGGTAAATTGATAAATTAGCCACTCATGAAAAAGTGGCTCTACCTGATAATTCTGTTTTCTTTTGGTTGCAATCCCAAAGTAGTTTCTTACATCAATCCAAAGGCAAAATTTGTTGAGTTCGAAACTTATCGAATTGTAAGTGCAAAGCTTGAGTCTAAGAATGTGACCCCCGACAATACGATGATTTTAGATTTGATCAAACAGAACATTCATAAACAAATGAAGGTCAGATCTTATGAGCAATCAAACATCACTCCGGACCTCACACTCCGATACGAGATTACGTCCAGCACAAGAGTTGAGAATAGATCAAATCAGGTAAATCCCTATTCCTTTACACCTTATCAAATCAATAGCCGAACTATATATGAGTCCGTCTTGCTACTTGAGCTCCTTGATTCTAAAGAAAAGCTGGTCTGGCAGGGAAGCTATGACTTAAGCCAGGAAAAGAAGGAAAAAAAGATGGCAAGAGCGATAGAAAAAGCTGTTGGATATATCTTCACCACCTACCCTTATCGAGCTCTTACAAAGGATCCGGATGAGGCGCTGAAAACAATTGAAAAGAAAAAGAAAGAAGACGCAAAATGAGTGACTATGGTTTCTGGTCTTTGATTCCCCCCATCCTGGCCATTGGATTAGCAATTAGAACAAAGCAGGTGGTTTTCTCTCTTTCACTAGGGATTTTTGTGGGTTACCTGATTATACAAAAGGGGAATATTTTCGATGGTTTTTTATCAACGATTGGCGCTTTTGTGAATGTTTTCCAAAGCAAAGGAAACACCCGAACCATTGTTCTAACTCTTATTATTGGAGCACTCATCCAATTGATTAAATATTCTGGTGGCATCAATGGATTTATCAACTGGGTACAAAAAAAGCTTGCCGGCCAAAGCAACTTTAAGGGTAAGGTTCAAGCTACCTCTGCCCTGACAGGCTTCCTGATTTTCGTGGAGTCCAACATCTCCATCCTGACCGTCGGTACCATTTTTAGACCTCTATTCGACAAACATAAAATACCTAGAGAAAAGCTCGCCTACCTTGCTGATTCAAGTTCTGCTCCGTCCTGCGTTCTTTTTCCATTAAATGCCTGGGGTGCTTATGTAATGGGGCTTCTTGTGGCCTTTCCAGAAGTTGATCCATTCAAGACATTGGTGTACTCCATTCCATTTAACTTTTATGCCATCCTCACACTGATATTCGTTTTCTGGCTTTCATTCTCTGGAAAGGAGTTTAGTGAGATGAAGAAGGTTACAGAACAGAAACGGCCTGAATTGGACACTGAAAGTGTCTCACCTGACAGAACCTCATCACCGCTAAATATGGTGATCCCTATTGCAGTGATGGTGCTTAGCATGCCTTTTTTCCTTATTCATGGAGGCTGGGATCCATCAGTTGCAGGAGGATTTGCTGACAAAGTATGGTATAGCATTAGTAATGGCTCTGGCTCTGAAGCAGTATTGAATGCCTGCTTTGCTGGTTTCCTCACTGCTGCCGTCATGTATGGTTTTCAAAAAATTCTAACCATTAAGTCGTTCATTGATGAGTCATTCAAAGGAATGAATGACATGGTGATCATGGCGGTGTTGATGGTTCTTGCATTCGCCATTGGAAATTTATGCAACGAACTAGGCACTGGTATTTATGTTTCGAGGGTAACGTCCTCATGGTTAATTCCTGAGATTGCCCCCGCACTTATTTTCATCATTAGCAGTTTCATCGCATTTGCAACGGGTACTTCATGGGGGACTTTCGCTATTATGATTTCTATTGGTGTGCCCCTGGCATTTGCAGTGGATGCCAACCTTTACCTGGTCATTGCGGCCGTATTGGGCGGAGGTGTGTTTGGGGATCACTGCTCTCCTATTTCAGACACCACTCTGATTGCTTCCGTAGCATCTGGGTGTGATCATATAGATCACGTCAGAACCCAGTTGCCCTATGCCCTCTTTACGGGTGGACTGGCGGTAATCTTCTACTTGATTTTTGGAGCTATTCTATAGCTATTTGCAATATTCCCTGATTGCTCCATCAGCTTCAGGAACATTTAGAGATTTTGCAAACTTGAAGTCTTCACATGCAGATCGCATGCGCTCCTTACCAACCTTCACCGCACCACGATACAAATACGCCTCACCGAAATCTCGATTGATAGTGATAGCATTATTATAAGATTCAAGTGCCTGATCAAAGTAGCCTAATTGATGCTCCGCCCTACCAGCAAGGAAGTGAGCCTGTGCAGAGTTTTCATTGATATCGATAGCATCGCCGGTGTATATGAGTACCTTATTATACTCACGGTTGTTATAGGAAATTTTTGCCAGACTCAGATACGCTGAAATGTTCTTTGGATCCAAATCTATAATGGCTTCAAAATCCTTAATAGCCTCATCAGTTTGTCCTACTTCCTCATAGGATCTTCCACGATTGTAAAGGCTTTTTACGTGATCAGGATGAGTAGAAAGATATGAGGTGTATGCTTCAATTGCCTCAGCATATTTTCCATCTTCAAACAAGTCATCTCCATTGAAGGAATCTTGGGTGTTGCAGCTGAAAACAGCTAAAATGATAAAGGCTTGAACAATGTATTTCATGTGAATGTATAAAGTCGGCAAAAGTAGGCCCATTAATTAAAATCGATACCGCTTTTAACATTTTTATATGAAGTAAGTTCACAATAGGCTGTGCCGAAGTTCATATCTGCCGAAACTTTCAATGGAAGCCTGTTTGCATCAGCAGAAATCCAAAACTCAACCGCATTCTCTCCATCAAAAACACTATTCTTTTGCATTATTGGGACAACCTTATGACAGTAGATCTCTCCCACTTTAGTCTTTATCATTTCAATTCCATGGTATACCATGCTGAAATCATAAAATTTCTTATCAAAAAAAGCATCTAGTTTGACTGTGTCACCTTTTTTCAAACTTCGATAGTCAATACTTCTTGCATGCATCAGTCCTCCCATCATGTCAAACACATTGTTCTTCTCCATATCAAAGAATTTGGTTGGCCGCTGACCTTCGGATGCTGTAGAACTTTCTACCCTCACCCTCATAGAGTCATAGTCGAAGTACACTTTCTCGTCCAGATCATAGTCACCCTCTGAAAGATCCCTATATGAATAGTGAGGTAAAAAGGTTTTTTTATCAACCACAGCTCCCCACCTATCATCAACTTTTGAAAAAACACCGGCAAGTCCGGCTGTCCGGCCCTCCACATTTATTTCAATGCACTCTTTACCATTTCTGTAAACAGGTTCATCCGAAATCCGAAAAGAACCACGACCAATAGTAAACCATCCATAAGAAAGCTTGAATTCAAGAAGTTCCCCTTTGCTTACAGGTTTTTCTTTCATCATTGGCTGGGCTTGGGTAAGCAGCCCTATGAGTAATAATGCAAAAGTTTTCATCACTTTAAAAGTTGGTACACATTGCATCACTACAACTAAAATGCCATGATTTAAACAGAGACGTTGTTTTCTCTCAATGCTTCGTTCAATGAGGTCTTTTTATCGGTACTCTCTTTACGTGTGCCTATGATTAACGCACAGGGCACTTGATATTCACCTGCTGGAAATTTTTTGGGAATAGTGCCAGGAATCACTACTGATCTTGGGGGAACATATCCTTTGTATTCTTTGGGTTTAGAGCCAGTCACATCTATTATCTTGGAGCTTGCCGTGAGCACCACATTTGCTCCCAGTACTGCTTCCTTGCCCACACGAATCCCTTCAACGACAATACATCTGGAGCCTATAAAAGCATTATCTTCGATTATAACAGGTGCTGCCTGTACGGGCTCCAAAACACCACCAATACCAACTCCACCACTTAAATGGACATTTTTACCAATTTGTGCGCAACTTCCGACTGTTGCCCAGGTATCAACCATGGTACCTTCATCTACATATGCTCCGATATTGACATAGCTCGGCATAAGCACGGTATTTTTTTGAATAAAAGCTCCATACCTGGCAATAGCATGTGGTACCACTCTTACTCCAAGCTGATCGTATCCTGATTTTAGCTTGATTTTATCATGAAATTGAAACGGTCCCACCTCAATCAACTGCATTTTCATAAGCGGGAAATAAAGGATTACCGCTTTTTTTAGCCACTCGTTCACAACCCAATCATCTCCAGAAGGCTCTGCAATTCTTCGCTTACCATTATCCAACTCCTCTATGACCGTTTTGATAGCAACAGCAACATCCTTCTTGTTTACGAGAGATCGATCCTCCCAAGCAGCCTCTATGAGGTTTTTTAATTCCATTGAATACCCAATATTTACAGTGATATGAAGAAAAAGATTGTGATTGCTTCTGTTTTAAAACCCGTGGATGATGTACGGGCATTTTGGAAGTTCTCTCAATCAATTGCGAAAACAAATAAATATGAAGTTAATATCATAGGAAATCGGGGGAAAAAAGAAATTAATGAAAAGAATATCACGTCACATTCCTTTCCTGTTAACGCCGGCAACTGGATATCGAGATGGATTATAAGAGAAAGAATTCTCTTTAAGATCTTGAAGTTAAAACCGGACTTGCTCGTTATTTCAACCCATGAGCTCATCAACATCGCATTTATCGTCAAATTAATTATAAGATGTAAGGTGGTATATGATGTTCAGGAAAACTATGCGTCCAATCTTAGGTATATCAATCCCAATGTTTTCAGGAAAGCATTAGCTTCCCTTGTTCAGATCAAAGAACACTTTAGTCGTACATTCATTAGTGAATACTGGCTTGCAGAAGAATGCTATAAAGATGAATTACGTTTCGTAAGAGACCGATACAGAATCATTGAAAATAAGGCTGGATATCATTCTCCATATGATGTTAAGTTGAATCCAATAAAGATGATCTTTTCAGGAACAGTCTCCACCTATGGTGGAGTTGAGAAATGTTTAAAGTTATTTTACAAGATACACGAAGAAGAGCCTGAAACTACGCTTCATATTATAGGGCAGGTTCATGATCCTAATCTTCTCCAATGGCTCGTTCATCAACAGTCTGCAAATGAAAATATTCAACTTACAGTGTCAGAAAAACCTGTTCCGCATGACGACATTTTATTTGCAATATCAAAGGCGAATCTGGGAGTAATTAGCTACATGCCAAATCCGGTAAATAGAGATAAGGTACCAACTAAGCTTTATGAATATTCACGCTATCGGATACCGTATGTGGTTCAAGAAAACACACGATGGTCTGAAAAAGGTGAAGAGCTTGGAGGAGCTATTCCAATGGATTTCATGAATATTCAAGCACAAAAAATTATCGATCAGCACAGGAATTCTGAGAAACTGTTTACTGATTCCTATCCCGCCAATGAAACCTGGGAGTACGAATCTCAGCAATTACTAATCTCAATTGATCAATTAATTGATCAAGATTAAGTATGCTGATTTATAGAATCTTATGTATCCATAAAAATACAATTCTAAATTTATTTTTAGGTTAATCTAAATATTATTTAGCTTTGCAATATGATTTCGGAGCTAAGTTTTACAGAGGAAAATTACCTCAAGGCGATTTATCATCTTTCCAATGAAGGTGGTGAAAGTGTAAATACTAATTCACTTGCGGAAAGCATGAGCACAACTCCCGCATCAGTCAATGACATGGTGAAAAGGTTGGCTCAAAAAAAACTTATTGGATACCAGAAATATAAGGGAGCTACCCTCCTTTCAAAAGGAAAAAAAGTAGCTCTCAACATTATCAGAAAGCATAGGCTATGGGAAGTTTTTCTGGTTGAAAAACTTGAATTCAAGTGGGATGAGGTTCACGAGATCGCGGAGCAGCTTGAACATATCAAATCACCCAATTTGATCAAGCGACTGGATAAGTTTCTGGGATATCCGACAATGGATCCTCATGGTGATCCTATACCTAATGAAGATGGTGTAATGAAAGAAACTGTCAGAGCATCGATCTCGGAAGTTGAGGTTGGTGAAAGCGGAATTGTGGTGGCAGTAAACAATGACGATACCCTCCTACTACAGCATCTTGACCAGATAGGCATCAAGCTAGGATCTCGGATTCACATTATTGACCGAATGAATTTTGACGGATCGATTTCTATATCAATTGATGAGGGGCCAAAACAGTTTATCTCTAAGACTGTGGCGGAAAACTTAATGATCACACTCACAGATAAAAAATGAAAAGCTATTTAATATCAATACTCGTTGTAGCTGCATTGGCCTTTGGATGTTCGAATGCAAAGGATGATGAGAAAACCAAGCCTCACATTGTTGCCACTACAGGAATGCTGTACGATGCGGTGATCAACATTGCGCAAGATAAAGTTACTGCTGAAGCAATCATGGGACCCGGAGTAGATCCTCACCTATACAAAGCGACTCAGGGGGATTTAGCAAAACTGAATAAAGCTGACCTGATCGTCTACAATGGAATATTGCTTGAAGGTAAAATGGGTGAAATCTTAGGTAAGTTGGGTCGACAAAAGCCAGTAGTTGCAGCAGCAGAATCGATTCCAAAAGAAATGCTGAAATCGGCAGTTGGATATCAGGATGCCTATGATCCTCATGTGTGGTTTGATGTGCGAAGATGGAAATATGCCGTCAAATCCATAAGCCATGCACTCATCACACTAGATTCAGCCAATCAGCATTTTTATGAGGCAAATACTCGTGAATACTTTCAGAGATTGGACAGCCTGGATGCTTATATAAAGAATCGCATTGCCGAAATTCCAGAAGATCACCGAATACTGGTGACAGCTCATGATGCTTTCGTCTACTTCGGGGACGCATACGGAATGAGGGTTGAAGGACTCCAGGGTATTTCCACAGTAGCCGATTTCGGTTTGAAGGACATTGCTGACATTATCGACCTCATCATCGAAAACAACATCAAGGCAATCTTTGTTGAGACGAGTGTTTCCGAAAAGTCAATCAATGCCGTGGTGACTGGCTGTAAAGAAAAGGGACATGCAGTACGCATCGGGGGCTACTTATATTCTGATGCCATGGGTGAATTTGGTACCGAAGAAGGAACATACATCGGAATGTTTAAGAAGAATGTTGAAACTATTGTAGAAGCTTTGAAATGATACATCAGGTAGAAAATCCGGCATTAGAGATTCACGATCTCACAGTAAGCTACGACAAAAAACCTGTGCTGTGGGGAATAGACTTATCCATTCCTAAAGGGGCGCTTTGCGGAATCATAGGGCCAAATGGTGCAGGAAAATCAACGCTCATCAAGGCTATAATGGATCTTGTGGATATGAACTCAGGCTATGTAAAGCTTTTTGATCAATCGCTTGATGAAGTAAGGAGCCGTGTCAGCTATGTACCGCAGCGTGAGTCTGTTGATTGGGATTTTCCAGCGTCGGTACTTGATGTAGTCTTGATGGGTAGGTATTCAAGCCTGGGTCTTTTCAAAAATCCTAGAAAAGCTGATAAGGAGGCTGCTCTCAAGGCTTTAGAAATGGTTGGGATGGAGAAATACTACAAGCGTCAAATATCTCAATTGTCGGGCGGTCAGCAACAGCGTGTATTTCTAGCACGGGCACTTACTCAAAATGCTGACATATATTTCCTTGATGAGCCATTCGCTGGAGTGGATGCCGCAACCGAAAAAGCCATCTTTAAAATCCTTCAGGATTTATCAAAAGAAGGGAAAACCATCATTGTGGTTCACCACGACCTTCAGTCAGTGGAAACTTACTTTGAATGGGTGATCCTACTCAATTTACGCTTAGTGGCCTCCGGACCAACCAAAGAAATTTTCACTCCTTCCCTACTTGAAGAAACTTATGGAGGCAAGCTCACGCTGCTTTCAGAGGTTGGTGAATTGGTGCAAAAAGGTGAATTCAAAGCAAGAGAAAAGCAATAATGGAAACATTGATTGAATTCTTATCATTTGAATATCCGAACATAAAATATGTGGTGTTTGGCACCATTCTACTTTCCATTAGTTCCGCAGTAGTTGGCTGTTTTACTTTCATTAAGAAAAAGTCACTCGTGGGAGACGTAATATCCCATGCCGTTCTTCCAGGAATCTGCATCTCATTTATGGTCTCAGGAAGTAAAGATCCCTTTTTACTGATTATTGGAGCATTCATTTCCGGCTGGATTTCCATTATGGTTATGGATGCAATCATCCAAAACACCAAAATCAAGGAAGATGCAGCTACAGGACTATCTCTTTCGGTCTTTTTTGGAATTGGAATATTACTGATGACCTACATCCAACACTCTGGGAATGCTTCTCAAAGTGGATTAGACACCTTCCTCTTCGGGAAGGCTGCTGCACTTGTTGGGAAGGATTTACTTGCTTTTAGTATCATAGCGGTTATTGTTCTTCTCACGGTTTTGATTTTTTACAAGGAATTTAAGCTGATCAGCTTCGACCCCCAGTTTGCTAAGGTGATTGGACTTCCCATTAAGCGTCTGGAAATGATTTTGACATCCATTACAGTTCTTGCAGTTGTGACAGGCATTCAGGCTGTAGGTGTCGTGCTTATGGCAGCTATGCTCATCACTCCTGCAGCAGCTGCAAGGTTTTGGACCAATCGTCTCTCCCGCATGATACTGCTTGCTTCCATATTTGGAGCTTTTTCAGGAATAAGCGGAGCGTTTATTTCCTATAGTGCTCCATCCATGCCTACCGGTCCCTGGATGGTAATGATACTTTCTATCATTGCTTTGATTTCATTCTTCTTAGCTCCTAGACGTGGTATTTTGATTCGCCAGTGGAGAAGGTTTTCGATTAGAAAGCAACTGCTTGAAGAGAACCTATTAAAAGCTTTCTATCGGATTGGCGAAAATAGCGGCGAGTATTTTAGTGGGGTAGCTGTCGATGATATTCGGCTCATTAGAAACTTCTCTCCTGCGCAACTTGCGAAGGGACTAAGAAAACTCCGTGTAAATGGATATGTTGAGAGAAGTAATGACTCGTGGCTTCTCACCAATGAAGGGTTCGAAAAAGGAAAGCGAATAACGAGACTTCACCGATTATGGGAGTTGTATCTCACAAAATACCTACGCATCGCTCCCGATCACGTACACGAAGATGCTGATACTATCGAGCATGTGATTACCCCGGAGCTGGAAGCACGACTTGAAAAGCTTTTGGAGTATCCAACTTCTGACCCACACTTATCAAACATTCCTAGGAACAATTAGCAATGGGTAATTAACAATTTTGGCTTATGGAGAGAGAAAATATTATACTAAATAAGTCCTACCGATTCGCAGTTGCAATTATTGAAACTTACAAAACCCTAACCAATGATTCAAAGGAATTTATCTTATCTAAGCAACTATTAAGAAGCGGAACATCAATTGGAGCTAATGTTGAAGAAGCCAATGGAGGCTATTCGAAAAAGGATTTTAAATTCAAAATGAGAATAGCATATAAAGAAGCCAGGGAAACGAAGTATTGGCTCAAGCTTCTGAAGGATACTAATTACTTACCAGCTGAAGATGCTCAGGAGCTCCTAGATTCTTGCGAGGAAATATTAAAAATTCTGTGGAAGATTATTAAATCATCTGAACATTGATCATTATTAATTACATATTGTTAATTGAGTGAAATGGACGCTTTTTGGATCATATTGACAGGGTCATTGGTGGCAGTAAGCTGCTCCTTACTTGGATCATTTTTGATACTCAGAAAGATGTCAATGGTTGGTGATGCCATCTCTCACTCAGTGTTGCCTGGGATTGTGATTGCTTTCTTTATTGCAGGAAGTATGCAATCAATCTGGATGCTGGTAGGTGCCGGAATCCTAGGAGTACTCACCACTTTCCTCATTGAGTTCTTTCATCAGAAAGGCAAACTACAAACCGACGCATCTATTGGAGTGACTTTTACCTGGCTTTTTGCTCTTGGGGTAATACTTGTGACCTATTATGCTGGAAACACCCACATCGATCAAGACTGCATTTTGCATGGAGAGATCGCCTATGTGCCAATAGATCTTATTTATGATTCGGCAGGAAATCCTATTGGTCCTAAAGCTGTAATCATCCTTTCTGTGGTTTTGATTATCATATTGCTTTTTATATTCCTATTCTACAAAGAGTTATTTATCACCACGTTTGATGCGTCCTTTGCCAGCGCCATTGGCATCTCCACTTCAAAGTGGCATTATGCCCTCATGGGATTGGTGTCACTGACAACCGTAGCATCGTTTGAGTCTGTTGGAGCAATACTTGTTGTAGCATTATTGATAACCCCAGCTGCATCTGCATACCTAATTACCAATCAGCTAAAGTCTATGTTGATTTTAGGTTCAGTATTTGGAGTAATTAGCTCGTTTTTGGGATACTGGTTGAGCTATTTGCTCGATGGATCCATTGCAGGTGCGATGGTGACCGTTTCCGGTGCTATTTTCGCAATTTGTTATTTAATCGTCCGATTTAAGAAATGAAGAATCTCATCCCAATTTTCATCACCCTTCTACTCTCCTCTTGCTATAGCACACTGACTATAGATGGTTTTGACAAGGAAAAATGGACGAACTATGAAGCAAACTGTAGCAGCTACAGAATTGAGGCTTCCAGTCTAATTATTGAAAATCAGGAGATTCTCCTAGGTGCTACTCAAAATGAAGTGGAAAGTTTATTAGGTAAAGCCAAAGAGCACGAGCTCTATCAGCGAAATCAAAAGTTCTTTCACTACAGACTCACCCCTCCTGATTCCTGTGTTCAACAAGAAACAATTGAGTTTCTCTCTATTCGTTTCAATGCCATTGGAAGAGCTAATCTGGTTCAGGTGATGCTTCGCGAATCCTAATAGCTCACGAGAGAATTAATTTCTGAATTATATCTTTTCAACTTTTCCGCTCCATTCAGGAATTCTAATTCTACCAAAAAGGAAAATCCGGCTACCTCTCCACCTGAAATCTTAATCAATTCTGCTGCGGCAATGGCTGTACCGCCTGTGGCAAGGAGATCATCATGCACCAATACACGTTGGCCAGCAGCAATGCCATCCTTATGGATTTCCACTTCAGCACTTCCATATTCCAAATCATACTCGAATGAGTAAGTCTCTGCCGGAAGTTTTCCCTTTTTGCGAATTGGCACAAACGGCACGCCCATTTTCTGAGCCAGGGAATTGCCCCAAATGAATCCACGAGACTCAATCCCAACGATCGCATCTATGTTGTAGCTTACCCAATATTCAGCAAAAGCATTTGTAATATCTGCGCTTAATTTCACATCCTTGAGTAGCGGTGTGATGTCTTTGAACATGATACCTGCCTTAGGGAAATCAGGCACATTTCTGATGGTTTGAGTAATTCTTTCTTGTAGATTCATGAAATGCTATGAAAATAGGTTTTAAAATTGAGGCACAGTATTTGAAACACAACCGCTAAAAAACTCAATGACCATGAGAAATTTATACTTAACACTATTTATTCTTTGCCTGACTTTATCAACTCAGGCTCAAAAGCTGTCTAAACTTGAAGAAGTACTTCAATCAAAGCAGAAATGGTCCGTGATCGATGTGAAGTGCTCTCGTCCATATTTTGAAATCGGCGAGACTTTCACCATCAGAATAGACCGTAAGTTCTACCATGACCGAAACAATTATGCAAAACTCGGCGGAGAGTGGACACTTGACGGGAAAAAGCTGATCCTCACTTACGACTCCTTCACTGAAGAAAGAAGAAGAATCCCTTACGTGTACAAAATCAAAAAGTGGGGAAAAGATGGGTTTAGACTTACTTATCGAAATAAGTACAACAAAAAAGAAAAAGTTTACTTGAAATAATTGAAGCCCCGAAATGGGGCTTTTCTTATTATTCAAATCTCAACGAATCAATAGGATCAAGCTTGGAGGCTTTATGTGCAGGTATATAACCGGAAATAAGTCCTACTACGATTCCAATCAAAACAGCTACAAACATCCATAGCCAGGGTACAATAAAGTCCGACTTAAAGAGGACGGTAGAAGTAAGGTTACCTATCCCCATTCCAAAAATGATTCCTCCAATGCCGCCCATCTGGGTGATTACAATAGCTTCAATCAAAAACTGCTGACGAATTTTCAATGGAGTCGCTCCCAATGCCTTTCGCACACCTATTTCTCTGGTACGTTCAGTCACCGAAACCATCATGATATTCATCAATCCAATGGAGGCTCCCAGCAAGGTTAAAAAGCCCACTACAAAGCCTCCTATTCGGAGATCACCAGTAATGGAGCCTATCCGTTGAGCTAACGACTTGCTAGCGGAAAGTTCAAATGAATCTTCCTGGCCCGGTCTGTCTTTCCTTATCCTCCTCATCAAACCTCTCGCTATCGCCATAGCATTTTCCATTTGGGTTGGGTCTGGAACCGATACCGCAATTTCATAGCCAAAATTTCTTTCGGGGGCAATGATCCTGGCCGTCTGCATTGGGATAATGATCGTTCTGTCAATATTAGAATTTCCGCTAGCTCCACCCTGTTCTGCAATCGTTCCTACAATTCGAAACTTTGAGCCCATCAAACTAATTTTCTTACCAATCGGGCTTTCATTTTCATCAAACAACTCATCAATCACATCACTACCAACCAGTGCTACATAACTTCCATTTAGACTCTCATCGGCGGAAAAAGGTCTACCTTCAGCTACATCATATCCATCTACTGTAAGGTAATTTTCATCGCCACCCCTCACGATCTGATTCGGATTTGTAACCTTGGAGCCGTACTTCACCTCTGCCTGTCCGGTGATCACTGTATAGATAGAGGCAGTACCCGGTCCTTCGTATTTTTCCTTGAAAGTCAATAGTTGGTCGTAGGTTACTTTTGGATAAGATTTTTCCTTTTTCCCATCGGATGATCCACGCCCTCTCCTTCTATCCTCAATATCAAATGTGTTTGCACCTAAGCTTGAGAAGCTCTTATCAATGGAATTTTGGATTCCATCTATGGCTGTGAGAATTCCAACTAATGATGTAATCCCAATGGAAATAAGAGCGGCTGTCAAAAATGTTCTCAGCTTGTTGGCTTTGATAGATTTGATGCCTTCTTTGATGTTTTCGCGAATGTTCATTGATGAGGTCTAGTAAAACACAAGGTTTTGATTAACGTTGTATAGACAAAAGTGATGCATATGCGGGGAATATTGTTACTAATTTTCTTAAATGTCTGTATAGCCAGCCGGGCGGCATATATCCTTATCCCAATGGATGAGACACAAACCAACCACCTGAAAGCTTACGGAATAGCTTATTGGATTCTTACCAAGGAGGTTGAGGTGGATTGGATGCTCAATTACAAAGGTGGAAGCTTTATGATTAAGCACCTGCAAGCATTTGAAAACGAGTGCATTATTCGTGGTGTTTCTTATCAGGTTATTTCTGATGCTGAAGCAAATGACATCCTGAACCTGATTGCCAGCCCATCCTCAAATATGGATGTGATGAAGCTGGAGAAGTTTCCAAAAATTGCAGTCTATTCACCTAAAAGTAAGCAGCCATGGGACGATGCTGTAACACTCGTACTTACCTATGCCGAAATTCCATACGATGTAATTTTTGATGATGAGATCATGGGCGATGAATTGCCCAAATACGATTGGCTTCACCTCCACCATGAAGATTTCACAGGACAGTATGGTAAATTTTATCGTGCTTACCATCACTTCCCCTGGTACCAGCAGCAGCAGCGAGAATATGAAGAATCAGCCAAGAAGCACGGCTTCAGCAAAGTTTCACAATTAAAACTTGCTACAGTTCAGCGGATCAAAGCATACGTGGCTAGTGGTGGATTCTTATTTGCCATGTGCTCAGCCACAGACACATATGATATTGCACTAGCTGCAGAAGGTCTGGACATTGTGGAAAGCATCTATGATGGCGATCCCGCAGACCCACGGGCTCAATCAAAGCTGGACTTCTCAAAAACCATGGCCTTTGAAAATTTCACAATTGAACGTGATCCCATGCGCTACGAATATTCAAACATTGACAACCAGGCTAATGAAAGAGGACTTGTGGAAAACAACGATTACTTCACTCTATTCGAATTTTCAGCTAAATGGGATCCCATCCCTACCATGCTGACTCAGAATCACCAGCAAATCATTCATGGATTTATGGGACAGACAACTGGATTTAAAAAACAGCTAGTGAAAGGTGATGTCATCATCATGGGTCAAACTCCGAGTATAAATGAAGCTAAATATTTACATGGAGTGATGGGTAGAGGGTTCTGGACCTTTTATGGAGGACACGATCCTGAAGACTATCAGCACTTTGTGAATGAACCTCCTACTGATTTAAATCTCCACCCCAATTCTCCAGGCTATCGGCTTATCTTGAATAACATTCTGTTCCCCGCTGCTAAAAAGAAAAAGCAAAAGACTTAATGAAAAGGTATTATTCGGAAGTCAGTCGGTTCACCAAGTGGACTTTCCTAATTTCAATAGCAATCGCATGGATTTCGATTATACCTATTCTAATAGGGGAAATCAGCACATTGTTTTTCATTGTTGCTGGCTTAGTTGGTCTATTTACAGTATTAATGTCAAGTATCTATTTCGGCACCTATTATCAGATTCAAGATGAGCACATTATCTGGGTCACAGGTCCGTTCAAAGGGAAATTGGCAATTAAGGATATCACAAAGGTTAAAAGGGCAAAGTCTATTTGGGAGATCGATTCTACTATCAAGCCCATTTTATCGCAAAGCCCATTATTACTTAGATACACGCGGTTTGATGACTTTCCGGTATCACCAGAAGAAGAAGATGAATTCGTGAATGAGCTACTTATTATAAACCCAAAAATTGAAATGGAACCGGAAATAATCAGTGCATCCGGTCTGCGCGAGGCTCCAGGTCTTTCATAATCTTAGCTTCCTCTGCCAAGAAATACCTCCAGCGATTTTCCACCTTATCCTCTGGCAGATATTCTTTTGCCAAGTCAATGAAGTTATGATAATGCCCTGCTTCTGAAACCATGAGGTCATAATAGAAACGCTGAAGCTCTTCGTCTTCAATATTCTTCCATAGCAATTTGAAACGCTCACAGCTACGGGCTTCAATCAGCGCATTCATGAGCAATCGCTCCACCAGCTGCTCATCCCGTGTCCCTCCTTTTTTCATGATGCCATTCAAGCGAGACACATATTCATCCTTCCTCGCTTTCCCAAGCTTAAATCCGCGCTTTTTTAGATGCTCGATCACCAATTCAAAATGAGCCCACTCCTCTGCAACCACAGGTGTAAGGACATCCACCAGCTTTTCTCGCTCCGGAAACATGATGATGAGTGAAATACACGAAGAAGCTGCCTTTTGCTCACAGAAGGCATGATCCACCAAAATATCTTCAATGTTCTTCTCAGCAATATTTACCCAACGTGGATCAGTGGGCAGCTCAAGTCCAAGTGTAGTTTTGTTCGGTTCCATCAATCAAAGAACATCCATCTTATTATGAGATCAATTGCTTTCTTCTGGCCCGGATAGTTTGGCGTTGTAAAATAACCATCGTCCTGCGGCTGGTTAAAATGTGTCCATTTCAAAGAGAAAAAGAACTTATCCACCTTCATATTGACGAACAAATCCGTAGCGACATAACCAAAGATTTCCTGTTCATCTTGCAAATAGAATTGCTGGATTTCGGGCGCATATGCATTTGCAAAATAGGCAGAGCGCCCATGAGCATCTATCCCCACTTCCACAGGCACCAAATCATTGAACCAATTGCCACGCCAGAAATATCGTCCATTGAAATACAGATCAGGAACTCTTACATGTCCAGCAGCACCACCAGACACATTTGTTGCCAATATTTCATTTTCAAAGTGCCAACCTTCCTGCTTGTCATTATATAGTCGAAGATTAAAATCTCCACCTATGGAAGAAATCAGCACTCCATCACTAGCCTGGCTTGGTTCTATGTCTTCATTGAAATAAATGAAATTATTATAGGCCGACAAGACGGCTTTTGGTTTTATTTCAAAAGATTTGAAGTCCAAATTCAATTGGCCTTCGATTTTATTGGAGAACACCGGATCAAAATCGTTGTGCCATTCATGATGGTTTCCAAAGTAGTCCGTATAAATAAACGGCACATTGAACTTCATCGAGGTGTATGAAACATTCAACAAGTCACTAGATAAATTCCCACCAAATTGATACTCACCTCCCACCAAATATTCAGCATTTCCTGATACGGCAAACTTATCTTTCCAATCAAACCTCACATATCCTCCCAAGTATTTCTCAATTGTCTCCTCTCCTGGATCATAAAGAAGATAATTGAAATCGACTGCTCTTAGTCGCGCATAAAAACGATAAAAGATATTGGATAAATCCCCTTTCAACCCAGCTTCATTAGACAATGAAGTAAATATGGATCGCTCGTGTGTGGAGTCAGTATCAAGTAAAAATTCGTTGTAAAAATCCGTGTAGGTGTTGTAGCCGTCTGCGGCATTTCCACTTCGGTAGTCCTGATAAATATTCGTTTCCTTTCTGTAATCAAATATGTGATATAGCTGAAATTGATCGGCTATTTGGTAATCGTGATACAAATGCCATTGAGATGTTTTCACAATGCTTTGTGCATCTTCAAGTCGAACAAGCGCATTGTCAAAAAGAAAATAATCCGTTCGCAAGGAATCGCCAGTAGGTCGTGCACCCCCCACTTCCACCACCTTATGGCTCATGCTCGAATAGCTTGCCGTCAATTGATAAGGAAGCTTTCCATGCTTATAATGTGTATATCCACTAAATGACGATCCAACCACTTGCCTGTCCGTTTGACTTTCAGGTGCCAACTGCTTGTTCGCCGTGATCTTGCGTACATCAAAACCAATATTCCAGTTTTCATTCACATTTCTGGAGAAGCCAATATCTACAATGTTTCTATTGCCTCCACCTAAATAAACAAAGAGCTCAATAAATGGTGATTTGGTATCGTAGTACCTAATATCAGAAGGCTGATATGCGTATCTACTATAAGCATTAAATCCTGATGTCCGACCAAATAGCTGCTGAGGTGTGTAAAAGATGGGGAACAAAGCAGTTCCAAAGTTTCCAAGGTTCTGGAATTTCCTTCCAGAATTATCCACAAAGGATTGCCTTTCAAATAGATAAATGGAAGTATCTACATGCTGATAGGCTTCAAGATTATTTAGAAGACTGGCTTCTGTGGTGTACTTTGTCGTTTCGGGACCATAAACCAATTTAGTGGAATCATCTACAATTTGGGCAGAGATCAACAAAGCTAATAGAACCGCTATTAATGATAAAAATATTCGCACGGGCAAATTTAATGATTGCTTACATTGAATAAATGTATTTGGCACCCTTTTGCAAAAAGCATTCCGAATAACTTCACAGAGACCATTCCTATTTTAGCAAACTGGTGGGTAGATTTGCTGACATACTATGCAAATCAGAGAAATTCTAAACTTCTTGGAGTCATGGGCTCCACCAAGTCTTCAGGAATCCTATGACAACTCGGGTCTCTTGATTGGTGAAAAAAGTACTGAAGTAAATCAGGCACTTATCACGCTAGACATTACTGAGAATGTGATAGATGAAGCAATTGATACTCAATCCGATTTCATCATCGCCCACCACCCATTTATATTCAAGGATCTGAAAAGGATCGGCGACACCCACTGGATCGATCGGTGCATTCGCAAAGCGATCAAACATGACATCAGTATTTACGCTATCCACACAAACCTGGATAATGTATATACTGGCGTAAATAGAAAAATTGCGGACAAGATTGGCCTAAACAACCTCTCTATACTTCGTCCTAAAAAAGAAACGCTATCCAAAGTGACTGTTTTTATTCCAGTGGAAAATAAAGATGAAGTGCTGGAAGCCATGTACAATGCAGGTGCCGGTAGTGTAGGCAACTATGACCGATGCAGCTTCCAGTTGGAAGGAACCGGCACTTTTCGCGGTAACGAATCCAGCAACCCTACAGTTGGACAACAAGGTAAGGATGAAGTAGTCAAAGAAGTGCGAGCTGAAGTGCTTGTACCAAATTACAACCTACGAGCCGTTCTATCTAGTATGATAAAAGCGCACCCTTATGAAGAGGTGGCTCATTACATCACGCCCCTCTCAAATGTGAATCAGGAAATTGGCTCGGGGATGATCGGAGAACTACCCGATGAGATAAGTACGAATCAATTCATCGATCATCTAAAAAAATCCATGAACCTACAGGTGGTTAGATGTACTGATTTTGTCAAAAGTAAAGTAAAGAAAGTAGCACTTTGCGGAGGTTCTGGAAGCTTTCTTTTACAAGATGCCATTCATCAAAATGCTGATGTGTTCATCACAGGTGATTTCAAATATCACGACTTTTTTGAGGCCAATAATCAAATCATTATTGCAGATATTGGACATTACGAAAGTGAAGTGTACACGAAAGAATTATTACTAGATGCTTTAACTAAAAATTTCACTAAGTTTGCGTTCCGTTTGTCGAAGGTAGACACGAATCCTATCAAATATCTATAGAAAACTGAATGGAAAATACAGTAGCTAAAAAGCTGGAAGCTTTAGAAAAACTACAAGCACTAGACTCAAAGATTGACGAGATAAAGAAAATAAGGGGAGCACTCCCTGAAGAGGTTCAGGATCTGGAAGATGAAATAGCAGGATACCAGACTCGTATTGATAAGCAAGGAGAAGAGCAGAAGAATCTGGAAGAATCAATCGCTGCTAACAAAGCTGCAATCAAAGATGCTGAGAAGCTGATCAAGAAGTACGAAGAGCAGCAAATGAACGTACGAAACAATCGTGAGTATGACGCAATCACCAAAGAGATGGAATTGCAGCAATTAGAGATTCAAATCCTTGAAAAAAGAATCAAAGAATCTCACGAGAAAATTGATGCAAAGAAGGAAGAAATGGAAGAAACAAAAGCCATCCTTTCTGAGAGAGAAAAAGATTTGAAAAGCAAGAAAGAAGAGCTTGCCAACATCGTTAAAGAGTCTGAAGCTGATGAAGAGAAGATGGAAAAAGATCGTGCTAAGGCTACAAAAAATGTAGAGGAGCGACTTTTAAAATCTTATGACAAGGTGAGGAAAAACATGAGAAACGGACTGGCTGTTGTACCTGTGAAAAGAGGTGCATGCGGTGGGTGTTTCAACGTGGTGCCACCTCAAAAGCAAGCCGAGATCAGAGAGAAAAAGAAAATCATCGTGTGCGAGCACTGTGGCAGAATCCTTTCTGATGTAGAAGATGTGATCGAGGAAGAAGTAAAGCCAAAAAGAAGAACTACAAGAAAAAAGGCAACCGCCAAGAAGTAGTTTGCAGAATAGATACAATAAAAAAGGCTTCCAAATTGGAAGCCTTTTTTATTTCACACCATCTTCAGGATTCTTTCCGGTAAACTTTCTGAAATAGTCTTTTATTTCCTCCATTTCTTTATCCATATCTCCGGTCGGATAAAACGGCTCATCCACAAACACCGTCTTTGTAGCGTAATCAAATCCAATTTTTACAATAGGCACACCAGCGTCCATAGCTATCCGATAAAACCCTGTTTTCCACTTAGGTGAATAGCTTCGGGTTCCTTCCGGAGTGATAGTCATGATAAACTCATCCCGCTCCTTGTACAAATCAACCACCTGCTGAACAAGTTGAGTACTCTTCCTTTTGTTTTTTCGATCGACTGGAACCCCTCCTATTGAAGATAGAAACCAGCCTACCAGTGGGATCTTGAATAGCTCTTTCTTAGCCAGAAAATTCGGGTAAAAACCAATAACATTTCGCGCTCCCCATCCAACAAAAAAATCCCAATTGCTCGTATGAGGAGCCACAATGATGACATATTTTTTTATCTCAGGTTTCTTGCCATCAACCTTCCATCTGGAGAGCTTGTAAAGCCCTGCCAGTATATGATTCACTAAGGATTTTTTTGCCACTTATAGGCTTGATTTATTTCAGTTCGATACAGCTATTTATATGCACCCATAGAAGAGAACTTTTCAATTCGTTCATTGATTCTCTGTTCAGGCTTTTTAGCCGATAATGCCTTTAGCTCCTTCAATATTACTTTTTTAAGCTCACTCGAAGCTTTGTTTAGATCTGTATGCGCTCCACCCAATGGTTCCTTGATTATTCCATCGATTAGCTTGTTCTTGAGCATATCTTCAGCTGTCAATTTCAGCGCCTCGGCAGCTTGTTCTTTATAGTCCCAACTTCTCCATAGGATAGATGAGCATGATTCTGGAGATATCACAGAATACCAGGTATTCTCCATCATCAGCACCTTGTCTCCAATAGCTATGCCCAAAGCACCTCCGGACGCTCCTTCTCCGATGATAATACATATCACAGGCACTTTCAACATCATCATTTCTTTCAGGTTTCTGGCAATTGCTTCACCCTGACCTCTCTCTTCTGCTTCAAGCCCTGGAAATGCTCCTGGAGTATCAATTAGCGTAACGATTGGCTTATTGAATTTCTCAGCCATCTTCATCAGTCTAAGTGCTTTTCTGTATCCTTCAGGATTAGCCATCCCAAAGTTTCTCATCTGACGCTGCTTCGTTGATCTCCCCTTTTGCTGACCTATAAACATGATGGTCTCGCCCCCTACTGTTCCAAAACCGCCAACCATGGCTTTATCATCCTTCACAGTACGGTCACCATGAAGCTCAATAAAGTCATTGGTGATTTCATAGATATAGTCTAGGGTATAAGGACGCTCCGGATGACGAGAAAGCTGAACCCTCTGCCATCTGGTCAAATTACTAAACGTCTCTTTTTTCAATTTCAATATTTTTTTCTCAAGCTGAGCCACCGCATCAGACACATCCACGTCACTGGTCTTGGCCAGTTCCTTCATGTCAGTAAGCTTGGACTCTAGTTCAGAGATTGGTTTTTCAAAGTCTAATAACATAGGATTGAATTTGCAGCAACAAACTTACTGTGAAAGGACTAAACGGGTTTAAAATATTCTCAAGAAAAATAACTTAGAAGGTATTGTTTAGGAAAAGATAAGCTTTTACTTTTGCATCGCTTTTGTAGCACGGTCCGGTAGTTCAGCTGGTTAGAATGCCTGCCTGTCACGCAGGAGGTCGCGGGTTCGAGTCCCGTCCGGACCGCAAAAAGCAGAAACCCATCTCTTATGAGATGGGTTTTTTGTTTTATGTCCAAAAAGTTGCTTTTGCAACTACTGGCTTTACCCTCACATAAAAATATAGTCTTAACACCCTTTTATATAGACATTTCATCGAAATAATCATCATCTGATAATTATCTATGGTATTTTAGCAATATATAATCTGCGATAAATCCAATGAGTGATGATGAATCGTAGATTTTATACTATTTCCGCTAAAAGATTACCATGAGAGCTATTGTCATTGCAAAATCCACTTACTTATTATTATTAGGTCTTCTTATCTCGATTTCCACATTTGGCCAAAATGATTGCCCTATTCGATCAGATTTTGATTGGGATACATACGATGGTAATGAACCTGTGATTGGAGATACCTATGTTGAAGAGAGTGTTTCATTTAGTTTTACTGCATCAGGTAATACCAATAGAATAACTGGTGATGCGATTGGAGGCTCATTTCCAATTGGATTCCTTGACTATCCTGACGCTTGGGTAATTACCCAAGATTTAGCCAATATCACTGAAAGCAACACATTTACTATTGATTTTAATGGTGATCTGCTTTATGATTTCTGCTTCACTCTTCTTGATATAGATTCAGATCAGGCAAATTTCGCAGATTTAGTTACTGTTAATGGAATTGATTATTTGGGCGCTACTGTTACTCTTTCAGCGGCTGACTATACTATCAATGGTAATAATCTTCAATTTAATGGTGCTAACCAATTCGAAGGAATAGATGAAGAGTTTTGTTGTGGTTTGGAGCCCTCAAACGTAGAAATTTGTTTCCCAACAGCTATTCAGCGTATTGAAATTGTATTTGGCAATTCTGACATTGATGCTGGTGCGCAAAATTTCGGAATTTATGATTTTGATTTTTGCTCCATGGATTTTGATGGAGATGGAATCCAGGATGAAGACGAAACAGATGCGGATGGTGATGGGATATTAAGCACGGTAGAAGGATATGCTACTGATCTTGATCTTGACGGAATTCCTAACGTATACGATGCTGACTTCCCTGGTCGGGTGGATGCAAATGGAGACAACACAGACGATCGATTTGATGCAGACGATGATCAGTTTCCGGATTATCTCGATTTAGATTCAGACAATGATGGAATTCCTGATTTTGTAGAAAATCTCCCCACAGAAGGTGGAGGATTACCAGCTGATACTGATGGAGATGGAACAGATGACTATTTGGATTCAGATTCTGACAATGATGGAGTAAGTGACTTTATTGAAGGTAATGACATTGACTTCAATGGTATTGGTGATGTAACTTCCCTCGCTGGTACTGATGCAGACGAGGATGGAATTGACGATAACTTTGACACAATTGACGGTCGATCGACAGCCAACAACAATACCGGAAGCCGCGCTATTGTGGCAGCAAGCTTAGTAGATGACGATGATATTGTAGATTTTCGAGACACGGATGATGACGGGGACGGAATCTTAACTAGCGCGGAGATTCCTGATGCAAACGGAGATGGAATTCCTGATTATATTTCACAATGTGAAGACGGCTTTATACTTGACTTTGAAAACTACGCAGTTGGAAGTACCCCAGGCCCAGTTTTTACTGTAGATGACGTAGATATCACATTTAGTTTCATAGACCCTAGTGGAGGTGCGGTTGATTATGAGATTAGTGAGCAAATTCATAATCCAGAAAATTCAGTGTTCGCATCTCAGCAGTTGTCCACGAACACAAGCTCGACCCAATTAAAAGTACTATTTAATAAACCTTTAGAAGGATTTTGCTTCGACCTGCTGGATATTGATCGTGGCGCTCACCTTGATTCAATGGCAGTAAACATCTTTAGAGATGGAGATGTGATTGTTCTGGATACAGACAATATTATTCCTGGAAGGAGTGTACAGCTTAATTCAAACAACTTTATAGTGGGTACGGCATTTGCTGATGATGCCGGCTATGATGGAAATGTAAGACTGTGTTTAGGTCAGACCGTTGACTCATTGGTTGTATTTTATGCCAATCATACACCCGGAAGTATTCAATACATTGGATTAAATGACTTTACTTGGTGTGGAGTTGATCATGACTATGATGAAATACTTGATATTAATGACCCTGATGATAATAATGACGGAATTCCTGATATCGTAGCTGGTGGCGGTGTTGACCCTTCACTTGATACTGATGGAGATCGTATCCCTGATTACATGGATGCTGATTTTGCTGGATTTACTGATTCAAATGGAGATGGAATTGATGATCGAAGAGATTTAGATCTGGATGGTGTACCAGACCACATTGATAAAGATATTGACAATGATGGTATCCCAAATGCAGTGGAAGCAAACGGAGGGTTCTTGCCGTCTAACATGGATGAAGATGGAGCATATTCTCCAGCTTATGCTTTAGCAAATGATTCTGACGGAGATGGAATAGTTGATGATGTTGATACATCTACTGGCGGAACGGCACTTACCAATCCTGATACAGATACGGATGGAATAAATGATTTTAGAGATTTAGATTCCGATGCAGATGGAATACCTGATCTTGTAGAAGCCGGTGGAACTGATGCTGATAATGATGGTCAGATAGACAACTACTATGATGATACCAACGATGGCTTTCATGATGGCTATGATCCAGATATGTTCGGAACTACCTTATTGCGTGGTAGTATCAATAAAAGAGCTAGAGATACTGATGCTGATGGAATCGCCGATTATCTTGATATAGACGCAGATGGTGATGGCATTACTGACAATGCAGAAGCTCAGTCAAGTACTGGCTTCACCGCTCCTGCCGGAGCTGACACAGATGGTGACGGATGGGACGACAGCTATGACTCAGATAATGGAGGTACTGCTCCTACTCTACCTGACACAGACACAGATGGTACAAGCGACTACAGAGATACAGATTCAGACGGTGATGGTATAATTGATAGGACTGAAAGTCGAGATACGGATAGCGATGGTGTGGCTGACCAGCTTGCTTCGGGTGTAGACACAGATGGAGATGGCTTAGATGATGCTTTTGATACGGATTGTGCGCCTTGTGGAAGTGTAACTGGAGTTGCTGCTGCCAATCAAGATACAGATGCAGATACACGTCCTGATTATAGGGATACTGATGATGATGGGGATGGAGTGTTGACATCTTCAGAAGATTTCAATGGTAACGGAAACTTTGCCGATGATATGACACAAGGTGGTCCAAATCCGGATTATTTGCAATTCACGGATGATCCAGACGGTGACGGAATTCCGAACATCGCAGATTTAGATGATAATAACGATGGTATACCGGATGCTGACTATGCAGCCTGTTCGCTCATAACAGGTAATGGTGTTTCTCAAACGAATACTGGTGTTAACAATCCTGCAAATGCACTTGGTGCTCCTGATGGAGCTGTAGCTGCAATTCAAAGTGGAGATAATATCATAATTGATATGAACACAACCGTTCCTGCTGATGTAATAATTTACCTGACTCTGGCAAAACTTCAAGTTGGTGGTCCAGATGCTGGAGTAATAGTTGAACAATCCACAGACGGAGTAGCCTTCAGCAATGCCCTAAGCATCCCCCTCTCCAGTAATACTCTTTCAGACTATGCATATACCCTTAATGCAGATGCCAGATACATTCGTGTTACAAGAAATGCTAGGGGTAATAATCTAGATGCAATCACCTATACCTATGCAGATTGCGTAGCAAGCGATCTAGATGGAGATGGCATTCCTGATCAATTAGACTTGGATAGTGACGGAGACGGTATACCGAATGCTTATGAAGCGAATGATGGTGTGTTACCTGCCAACATGGATGAAAATGGACAATATTCTTCCACCTATGCCTCTGCCAACGACAGTGATGGAGATGGAATCGTAGATGACATAGATAATACAGTAGGCAGCTACACTGCTGGAACTCCCCTACCAAACAATGATTTTGATGGAGATGGACTGACTGATGCAGTGGATGCAGATGCAGATGGGGATGGTATTCCTGATGCCATCGAATCGGTGGGAACCGATACCAATGCAAATGGTATCCCTGATTCATTTACGGATACCGACGGTGATGGTAACCCAGATTACAGAGATGGTGATTCTGATGGAGACGGAATTCTAGACTTGAGAGAAGGACAAACCACCGCTGGTTACGTTGGAGTCCCTTCAGGCACTGATACAGATGGGGATGGTATTGATGACAGCTTCGATGCTGATAATGGAGGAACCGCCATTACAGGCAATGATCATGATGGAGACGGCACACCAGACTTTCAGGACACAGATAGTGATAATGATGGAATTTCAGACTTAATAGAAGGAAATGACAACAATGCCGATGGTGTGGCTGATGCAACACCTTCAGGAACAGATGCCAACGATAATGGAATCGATGATACATTTGATGCTACCCCAGTAGTGCTTCAAAATACAGATGGAGACAGTGAACCAGACTGGAGAGATAATGACGATGATGGGGACGGCACTCCTACAGCAGATGAGAATGTGGACATAAATCCTGCAAACGGAACGCCAGATTACCTTGAATCAAATGGTAACACATGTGGGCCTGGTAAAGTGAGTGTTGGAACAGGGTATGCGGTAGCAGTAGCTGATGAGGAAACTGGTGGTGTAAACCAAAGATCGACTGCTGGTTTAGGAGCCCCTGATTATGTTAGTGCTTCAGACAATAATACTGCAATGGCATACTTAAATGGTGCTGGTGAATATTTTATATATGATCTGGGTGAAATTGTCTCTGAAGGGGAGATTATTACATTAACACTTTCATCCAACGCAGCTGGATCAGAAGTTTCCGTGTCATCTTCAATTACACTGGGCAACTTCAATAATACAGTCAATTATGCAGGACTTGCTCAAAGAACTAATACCCAAACAAGTAATTATACAGTTCCGGCAGGTGGAGCTCGATATTTGAGGTTTGATCGGATTACTGGCACACCATATATTGATGCAATGTCATTCAATAGCTGTGCTGAAGATTCAGATAATGATGGTGTCCAAGATGATAGCGATAACGACAGTGATAATGATGGATTAACTGATACCCAAGAAGGAAATGGGATTGATCCAACGGCTGATGCAGATGGCGATGGAATTGAAAATTATCTTGACCCTGATTATGCTGGTTTCGAAGATGCCAATAGCGATGGTATCAATGACAACTTTGACCATGACCTTGACGGAGTACCAAATCACCAGGATTTGGATTCAGATAATGACGGAATTCCAGATGCTGTAGAGGCGAATGGAGGATCGCTTCCGGCTAATATGACCTCCGAGGGAGCTTATCTGTCATCATATGTATCAGCAAATGATACCGACAATGATGGTCTGGCAAATGATGTGGATACTGACAATGGTGGAACAGCTCTCGCCAACCCGGATTCTGATAATGGAACAGGCTATGATGATGGATTACCTGACTTCCTGGATCGAGATTCAGACAATGACGGTATCACTGATACGGCAGAGAATAATGGAGCAGATAATAACCGTGATGGCATCCTGGACAATTTTGTGGACACGGATGGAGATGGACTCAATGATGCGGTAGATCCGGATAACGGAGGAACGGCATTAACCATCATTAATACGGATGGAGATGCATTCCCAGATTATTTAGATACTGACTCAGATGGAGATAGCGCTGGCAGCCCAGGTCTAGGTGATCTTTTTGAAGGACACGATTCAAACTTCGATGGAACTCCATCATGGGATGATGACGGTGATCTTATTTTGGATACCAATGAAGGCAATATTGATTTGGATGGTGATGGTATATTGGACGCTTTTGATCCAAATCAGGGAGGTATTGGAGCTTCTCTTCCGAATGCTGATGGAGATGGGTTAGCGAACTTCCGAGACGATGATGATGATGATGATGGTACCTTGACAATAGCTGAGGATACAGATGGAAATGGGAATTATTTTGATGACTTTACCCAAGGTCAGTCCGGAGAATTTGCTTCTGTACCTGATTATTTGTACAATCATGATTCTCCCCTACCGGTTGAACTTATTAGCTTCAAAGTCACGCTAAAGAATGGCAATAATGCTGAGTTGGCGTGGATCACAGCACAGGAAATCAACAATGACCACTTTGAAATAGAGTATTCAACCGATGGACTTGAGTTTGAAAATATCGGAGAGGTGACAGGAAATGGTACAACCAACGAAGTAAGTGAGTACTCATTTACACATAGTGGACTTAAATCAGGCTTCAACTATTACCGACTGAAACAAGTTGATTTTGATGGTCAGTATGAATACTCTGAGATAAAAAGAGTAAGTCTGGGTGCTTTTGAAGACGTGTCTATCAGCATCTACCCTAACCCTACCGACGAGAGAACAACAATAAGAGTAAATGATGGTATTGCCACTCAAATAGAGCTAATTACATTAGGTGGAACCGTTCTTAAGTCCATCAGATATGAAGAAGGCATGACGTCTCACACATTTGATGTAACAAACCTTGAGAGCGGTATGTACCTAATTAGAGTGCAAGGGCCTGATGTAAAAACCATCAAAAGACTGGTGATTAGATAAGATATGTTTAAGTATGAGGAGAGAAAAGCCTCAACCGTCACTCGGTTGGGGCTTTTTTATATTCAATAAACTAAGCTTGACCGATGAAATAGCTCATAAAGTCCTGAAACAAAGGCATTTATCGAAAAAATTATCAAATGCTAATACGTTGTGCATATATTTGAGTATATCACCGAAAATATGCTGACGAAAATTAAAAAGTTAATCACTGGTTTTACCTACATTGTGATTACTCTGATCACATCATCCCTCTTTGCTCAAACCAACACCTGGGACGGATCATCTAACGCAAACTGGAACACTGCCGCAAACTGGTCACTAAACCTTGTGCCTACAGCCGCACACGATGTTGTCATTCCTAACAACGTCACTGTAACAATTACCGTCAACACTGCTGCTGTATGTAATTCACTAACCATAAATGGTGGAGGAACAGACCAAAACCTCACAATAAGTGGCTCAAACAGTCTTACGGTAACAAATGCAGTAACAATCAATAGTGGAACTGGAAACGGTGATTACAAGATATTAGCTGTGAATGCGGGGACTCTCACCGCAGGATCAATCAATATTGCGGCCGGTGCAGGCTTTAACCGTGGTGCTGAGTTAACGATTTCAACAGGTACTGTTAATGTTTCCGGAGATATAATAATGGGTACGGGATTCTTTGGTGTCAACGATATAACTTTTACGGGTGCCGGAACGCTTAATCTTGAGGGCTTCATCTCTGGTGGTGACCTCACTCCTGCTACTGGTACAGTAAATTTCAACGGAAACAATCAAACCATCAGTAGCGAGTACAACTATAACAATGTTACATTTTCAGGAAGTGGGGATTCGGAAGTGGATGGAGATCTTACAATTGGTGGAGATTTCACACTCAATACCGGAGGGTCACTCGATCTTGGTTCTTTCACACATAGCATTTCCGGAGATTGGATAAATAATAGCGGCACATTAGATGTTACCGGAAGCACAATTAACTTAAATGGAGCAGGTCAGAACATTGGAGGCACTAATAGCACCACATTCAACAATCTAACCTTAAGTGGTACTGGAACCAAAACTTTTGGATTATCAACTACAATTAATGGCACCCTCAATATCGCAGGTGTGGTCGCTGATTTAGGTGCGTTTACTGATCACACAGCTAATGCATTATCGCTAGACAATGTGGGACAAACAGCCGGTACCTGGGGTAGTACCAGCTCTGCGGCAGCAAATACAAACGATACTTTCTTTGCCGCATCTACTGGAATAATCACAACAGCAATTGATGGGCCTACAACTTTCTACAGTCGCCAAACAGGAAATTGGAACGCTGCAGCTACCTGGTCCACTGTGACTTATGGAAATGCTACAAATGCAAGTGGTACATTCCCTCAGGCAGGTGATATTGTAAATATTGGAGGCTCCAATCTTACCATCACTGTCAATGTAAATTCAGCGTGCGGTTCGGTATCATTTTTAGCAAATAATGGTAATTCACCCACACTTGCCATAGGAACTGGTAATACACTCGATGTGTCAGGAACAGTTACAATTCCAAGAACTTCATTTTTTTCGGGCGATGTAAATACAGTTAATGTTGGAGACGGCACCTTAAATGCAGCAAATATTTTTTTTGAAGGTGGTGGGTTATTTGGAGAAAATCAACTGATCATAGATGATGGTACAGTTACAGTTACCGGGGACATGACCACCGAAGCTAGCCTTTTCTTCCCGGTAATTAATTTTACTGGGACAGGGTTGCTGCAGGTAGCAGGAGATTTTCTGGAAGCAGACGTAGTAACTTTTACTGCAGGAGCAGGCACTGTCGAGTTTAATGGTTCCGGTGATCAATCCATCAGCAATCTTGCGTATAATAACCTGATTCTGTCGGGTGGTGGAAACAAAACTGCTGCTGGCGCAATTGACATCAATGGTGATTTCACTCTAGGCTCTGGTCTAATATTCATTGGAGGTTCTTATACACACACATTAGCAGGTGACTGGAATAACAACGGAGCAACATTTACACCAACCGGAACCACGATAACACTTGATGGCACTACCCAAACCATTGGAGGAACAAATGCTACAACTTTCAATAACCTGACCATAGACGGATCTACAACCACCCTAAATTTTGCAACAACTGTCAATGCTACTTTTTCTATCAACAATGGAGGTGTTGCAAATCTCGGTACAATATTGACTCACACCGCTAAAACATTAGCTTTTGACGGGGGCGGGCAAACCCCTGGCACCTGGGGTAGTTCTAGTTCCGCAGCTGTCAATCAAAACGACACCTATTTTGCTGCAACTTCCGGCATTGTAACCGTTACGAATACCATTTATTATGCACGCCAGACCGGAAATTGGAATTTATTGACCAGTTGGTCAACTGTTGATTATGGGAATGCTACAAATTCTGGTACCTTCCCCATCGCTGGAGATATCGCGCGAATTGGCGGGGGATTTACCATTACTGTTACCGCTAATGCCGCATGCTCATTTATTGAATATGAAACTGGAGTTGGTAATACCAATACATTAACCATTAATTCCGGAAACACATTAGATGTTTCAGACGCAGTAAATATTGGCTCAGATGATGGAGACACCAACACATTAAATGTTGGAGCAGGAACATTAAATACCGTAGACTTAATCTTCATTCCAGCATTTGCGGCAGGAGCTGTATCAGAACTAACAATTTCTACTGGAACAGCTACAGTAACAGGGGATGCAACCAACAACGGACCTGACTTTTTAGGAGTTAGACAAACTGCATTTATTACTTTTTCCGGAGCTGGATTACTACAGGTTGCCGGTGATTTCCTGGATTCCGATGATGGAGATTTGACAGCCAGCACAGGAACGATAGAGTATAATGGCTCATCTCCACAGACAGTTGCTGATTTCACATATTACAATCTCATATTTAATAACACGTCATCATCCATTCCAGCACTTACATTATTTGATGATGTCACGGTTACAAACACCCTAACCATGACAGAGGGCATCTTGAATTTGAACGGATTTACTCTGACTTTAGGAAATGGAGGAGCTTCCACCCTTTCCCGCACTGCAAGCACGACTACCAACTGGGTATATGGTGGAACTCTGGAACGATATTGGCCAGCATCAACAGCCGTTACAAGCTCATCAGGAAATCATTACGGCCTCTTCCCAATGGGAACTTCGTCTGCTACATCCTACCGACCAGTCGAATTTAATAGTACGGTAAGTCAAACAGGTGCTGGAATAGTTAGCGTGAATCACACTGATTTCGCAGGCACAACTGAATTGTCCCCAGTCTATGATGACGGAGGAACGGATATTGAAGTGAAGGATAATTCCTCATTTGATATCACCAACGCATCCACTGGTGGGACATATGATGTAAGTATTACAATGACAGGGTTCAGCTCAGGCACATTAGATGATTACAGACTGGCGAAAAACAATGGTGCAACCACGGTGACTGCTGTTGGTACTCATGTAGCTGCCACCGGGTCGTCAACCAATCCAACAGCTAATAGATCTGGAGTAACATCAGCTCAAATAGCAGGAGACTGGCGAATTACCTCCACAGATATTACCTCAACACCACTACCTGTTGAGTTAATAAGCTTTGACGTAACCCTAAATAATCAGGCTGCTAAACTAGTTTGGATCACAGCACAGGAAATCAACAATGACCACTTTGAGGTGGAGTATTCCACGGATGGGCTATCGTTTGAAAATATTGGTGAAGTAGAAGGTAATGGTACCACAAGCGAAGTAAATGAGTACTCTTTTACACACACGGGCTTGAAATCAGGCTTTAGCTACTATCGCTTGAAACAAGTTGATTTCGATGGTCAGTTTGAATACTCTGAGATAAAAAGAGTAAGTCTGGGTGCTTTTGATGGTGTATCCGTCAGCATCTACCCTAACCCAACTGACGAGAGAGCAACAATAAGAGTAAATGATGGCATTGCCACTCAGGTAGAGCTAATTACATTAGGAGGAACAGTTCTCAGATCGATCAGGTATGAGGAAGGAATGAGCACTCATACATTTGATGTGACTAACCTTGAGAGCGGAATGTACCTAATTCGAGTGCAAGGACCTGATGTAAATACCATCAAACGATTGGTGATTAGATAAGATACATTTAAGTATGAGGAGAGAAAAGCCTCAACCGTCAGTTGGGGTTTATTGTTTCAATCATTCTCCCATGGAGTTGAGATTCAATACAAAAACTTATAGCAACAAAAAAGCCTGACATCACTGTCAGGCTTTTTAAAATCATTGGTGCTAATCTTACTTCACTGCGTCAACAACAGCTTTGAAAGCTTTAGGCTCATTCATTGCTAAATCTGCAAGTGCCTTTCTGTTGATCTCGATACCTTTTGCATTCAGTTTACCCATGAATACAGAGTAAGACATCCCGTGCTCTCTTGCTCCAGCGTTGATTCGCTGAATCCAAAGCGCTCTAAATTCTCTTTTCTTAGCTTTTCTATCTCGATAAGCATACTGCCATCCTTTTTCAATGGCATTTTTGGACACAGTCCAAACGTTTTTTCTTCTGCCAAAGTATCCTTTGGCGTGCTTCATCATCTTTTTACGACGAGCTCTTGAAGCTACATGATTTACTGATCTCATTTTTGTTTTGTTTTGGCGATTGGTGCACTGTTTTCACTCAGTGTCTTTCAACCAATAACCGGGTTTTACATTTAACCAATTAAAAAATTACAGATTCAAAAGACGCTTGATGTTTGGTTCATCCGCCTTATCCACTACTGCCATGTATCGAAGATTTCGCTTCTGCTTCGTCTCCTTCTTGGTCAGAATGTGGTTTTTGAATGCATGCTTTCTTTTAATTTTTCCAGTTCCGGTAAGCTTAAATCGCTTCTTAGCGCTGGAGTTTGTTTTAAGTTTCGGCATTTCTACTTTATTCTATTCTACTTTAATTACTTCTTTAACTGCTTCGGTGCTACGAACAAAATCATTCGCTTTCCCTCCATCTTAGGAAGCTGCTCCACTTTTCCATACTCTTCAAGTGCTTGCGCAAACTTTAAAAGTAGGATCTCTCCTCTGTCTTTAAATACGATCGTTCTTCCGTAGAAGTGAACGTATGCTTTCACCTTCGCTCCGTCTTTCAAAAATTTGATGGCATGATTCAATTTGAAGTTGAAATCATGGTCATCGGTATTAGGCCCAAAGCGAATTTCCTTTATGACAGTCTTTTGCGCTTTAGCCTTAATTTCTTTTTGCTTCTTCTTCTGTTCGTACTTGAACTTAGAGTAGTCTATCACTTTGCAAACAGGTGGGTCTGCATTTGGTGAAATTTCCACCAAGTCCAGATTTTGCTCTTGAGCAATTTTTATGGCCTGTTCGATTGGGTAAACATCAACCTTCACATTATCTCCAACCACTCTTACCTTTCGTGCAGTGATCTTTTCGTTTACCTTGTAAGGTTCTTCTTTTCTGATTCTGGAAGGACCTCTTCTTCTTAGTTTAGCGATTGTACTCCTTTATTTTAGTTGAACATTAAAAACAAAACGCAAATATCGTGATTATTTGCTCTTAACAAAACTCATTTGGTAAGTTCAGCCACTTTATCGTTGAAAAAACGAACAAATTCGTCCTTTTTCATCGATCCAATATCTCCTTCGCCATGCTGTCGTACAGAAACAGCTCCATCAGCTGATTCTTTCTCTCCTACAATGAGCATATATGGTATCTTTTTCACTTCAGCATCCCGAATCTTCTTTCCTATTTTTTCATCACGCTCATCAATGAAGCCACGGATATCATTCTCCTGCATCTCAAGGAAAACTTCCTTTGCATAATCATGATATTTCTCTGAGATAGGAAGAATTGCAATCTGCTCTGGTGCTAACCAAAGTGGAAAATCTCCCGCACAGTTTTCAATCAGGATGGCGATGAAACGCTCCATAGATCCAAAAGGTGCGCGGTGAATCATCACCGGCCGGTGCTTCTGATTGTCACTACCTACATACTCAAGTTCAAATCGATTAGGTAAACTGTAATCAACCTGAATGGTTCCAAGCTGCCATTTTCTGCCTAATGCATCTTTCACCATGAAATCAAGCTTAGGTCCGTAGAATGCAGCTTCTCCATATTCCACAACGGTATCCAACTCCTTCTCATCAGCCACTTCCTGTATCTCACGCTCAGCTCGCTCCCAGTCTTCCTCCTTACCAATGTATTTATCGGGATTCTCAGGATCTCTTAATGAAACCTGAGCAGTAAAGTCACCAAAACCAAGTGCTCCGAACACATGTAGGACCAGATCAATCACCTTGGCAAACTCCTCCTTCACCTGATCCTGACGACAGAAGATGTGAGCATCATCCTGCGTAAAACCTCTCACACGCGTTAGTCCATGCAGCTCTCCACTCTGCTCGTATCGGTAGACCGTCCCAAACTCTGCATAGCGAATTGGAAGATCTTTATAGGACCTTGGTTTCGCTTTATATATCTCACAGTGGTGCGGACAGTTCATTGGTTTTAGCAAGAACTCCTCATCTTCGGCTGGAGTCTTAATGGGCTGGAATGAATCTTCCCCATATTTAGCATAGTGACCAGACGTCACATACAGTTCCTTGCCACCAATGTGTGGTGAAACCACCTGGTCATACCCAGCCTTAAGCTGAGCTTTACGCATGAAATTTTCCAGACGTTCTCTAAGCACAGCACCCTTCGGTAGCCATAGCGGAAGCCCCTTTCCTACTTTTTCAGAAAAAGTAAATAGCTCCAGTTCCTTCCCTATTTTTCGGTGATCTCTAAGCTTGGCTTGTTCGAGTAACTCTAAGTATTCCTTAAGTTCTTTTTGTTTCGGGAAAGAGATCGCATAAAGCCTCGTCAGCTGCTTTCTGTTTTCGTCTCCACGCCAGTAGGCACCTGCCACGTTAAGAATTTTTACAGCCTTGATGTAGCCGGTATGAGGGATATGCGGTCCACGGCACAGGTCTGTGAAGTTGCCTTGTGTGTAAAAGGTGATGTTCCCGTCTTCCAGTCCATCAATTAGCTCAAGCTTGTACTCATCGCCTTTCTCAGTGTAATAGGAAATGGCATCAGCTTTAGATATGTCCTTCCGAACAAACTCATTTTTCTCTCGAGCCAGTTCAAGCATTTTATTCTCGATGGCGGCCAGATTATCTGCATCGAAATCTATTCCTTCAAAATCTATATCGTAATAGAATCCATTTTCAATGGGAGGCCCAATACCCAATTTGATTCCGGGATAGAGCGCTTCCAGCGCTTCAGCCATGAGGTGAGCTGAAGAGTGCCACATCGTAGACTTACCTTCATCATCATTCCATGTTAGGAGTTGCAGCTCTGCATCATCTTCGATGGGGCGAAATGAATCCCTCACCTCTCCGTTTATTTTAGCCGCTAATACATTTCTTGCCAGCCCTTCGCTAATGCTCTGAGCTACATCAAGTGCAGTTGCCCCCTTATCATAAGATCTCTTCGATCCATCCGGCAGTGTAATGGTGATTTGATCACTCATTAATTCTCTATTTTTTTAGGTTGTAATTCTAATGTGGGAGTCTTATTCTCCTCAAATTTTAAGCGCTGCAAATATGCAATTTTTCGCTGTATAAGGTCTATTCTTTGCCGGGCTAATGTGTCATTTGAGTTTAACTCCAGCAAATACTCGTAGTATGGCAAAGAGGTGAGCAACCAACCTCTGTCTTCATACATCCTGCCAAGTTTCCAGATTGGCTTTCTATCAGATGAATCTGAGGCTATAGCTTCATTCAATACATAGGTTGCTGAATCCCACATCTGATCCTTCTTGTACCATTCCACCAGCAGATATGAGATCGTATCCCTTTCACTGAAAGGTTTTATCACTTTTCGTGCATCGAATAAACGATTAGACTTTTCCAAAAGCCAGGCATATTGAAGCTGGATATCAAAATCATCCTTCTTTTCATTAACATAGTCATCCAGTACACTCAGGCCTTCATCGTTGTAGCCAAGGTTTACAAGTATGTTGCCATAGTTCCACATCAAATCACTCTCAGGGTTCATCTGGTATACCTTTCGTAGATTGTAGGCAGCCATCAACGTATCCTTTAACCTTAGGTATTGGGTGGAAGCGAATTCAAGATCATCTAAGGATTGATGATTCTTAAGAAAAATACGTAATTCTAACTCTGCTCTCTTTCGCTTACCGAGACGTGTCAAACTCTCAATATATGTCTTAATGTATTTATCAGCCAGATGATATTCCTGTCCCCATCTTTCGATTACATCGAGCAGCAATTGGTATCTTTTGTGACGAATATAATAGACGATGTACTGCTCCACCAGTTGATTGGTCATTCCATGTTTCTGCTTATAGGTATCTAATGCAGAAATGCAAGTCGTAGGCCAACCTAGCTGATCACAGTAAAAAAGCTTCTGATCTATCAGTCGATCATTGTCCGGGTCAGACTCCAGCTTATCATTGATTCGTTCAAGCGCATCATTGTAAAAACCAGCGTGCAAGGTGGGTACAACAATCCTGTCCTTCTGAGGAGAAGAACAAGCCGCTCCGACTAAAATCAATGCTAAAATGAATCCACGCATAAGTGGATTCAAAGTTAAATTGAAAGTAGAGGAATTCAGCCTTTAATCAGAACTCTTCTTCAACTGATCCACTTCAGTTCGTAAGTTTCCAATCATGTTCATTAGTTGATCCATAGATAGGTCGTTGGTCGTATTAGGATCAGGAAACTCTACAGAGATGTATGCCTTGGCTTCCCATATCTCCATCACTTCTGCCGGATCAAGTTCGTAGGCACTGAATGACTTGTTATCTGAAACCAAAAAGAGCTTACCTTTCTCTTCGATGTAATTGAACACTCGCTTATAAACGACACCCTCGGATTGTGTCACCAATACATAGGTGTTTCCATTCCGGATATAATCCAATTGCTCAACGTACTTTCCTATCACGATGCTTCCTGACACTAGGGGTAGCATGGAATCACCTGCTATCTCAAAAGCACGATATGTTCCTCCTTTTGGAAGTACGGGTAGATGAAACCGAGGCAAGTCCGTTAGATACTCCGGATCTGCATAGCCATTGGTGTAGCCTGCAGCTGCTTTTGTGGGCACCAGTTGAATGAACTCTTCATCTGCATTCTCATCTACAGTAACAGCCAGGATTTTTACATTTTGTTTCGGAATCCTGTTTTCTTTCGTGAGGTCCTCATTGATTAGTTCATCAACAGAAACCTCAAAAAGCTCCGCCATTTTAGAAAGTGTCGTGAGTCTTGGGTCAGCCCGACCTTCTTCATAGGCTCCTACAGATGGTCTGTTGATGCCTAAAGCCTGGGCGAAAGTCTCCTGAGTAAATCCCTTTTTTTTGCGGAGGTACTTTATGTTTTTTGGTATTCGAGCCATTATTGAAAAATCATCACATTTGAAGGTTGAGAATCCTGCCCGACATTAAATAGGTGAAAGTTTCGATACTCTGCACTATAGTCTATGTCTTTTAAGCGTCTTCTGATTCGGCTTATGACCGATTTAAGCGTTTCGTCCGCTTCAACGAGGACATATCCATACAGCTGCTTGTTTTGCTGTACAGTCGCATAAAATTTGACTTGATACCTCCCTGAGCTAAGCTTCTTGGAGGTAATCCGAAGTTTGTAATAATCATCTAATATCAAATCTTTGCTTGCCGGCATGGATTGCTATTTTGATGATAAATTTAGTAAAAAATATTAAATACTAAAATTTTTAGAATTTAAGATGCGAGAATGTAATCAATCCCCTCCTTGAAGCCTCTCTCATTTAGAAAAGAGCGAATTTCTTCCCTTGCTCCCCGATTGGCTACATACGATACCACAAAACACGAACCCGGATCAGGAAGCTCACTAAAGTGGATGGTCTTTTTGCTTTTTTTTAAATCGATGTAGCTAAGGACGTTTATACCCTCACTTAGCAAATAGTCACTTCTGCGTCTGGACAGCCGGCCTGCTCCCCAAATAAATATATTGGGATGGTGCGGATTCTTCTTTTGGAGCCAGCATGTCAGGTATTTCGCTTTTATACGGAAGAATGCGTCCTGGGAGTATCGTGGGTCAGTTCGAGTTAAACGTGTTGAAGAGTCTCTCCACTTCAAGACAGGCTGAGTTACCTTTTCCATACGAACTCCATGACTCTGTAGGCGAAGAAAGAATTCATAATCCTCCGGGAAGTCGCCCTCCCTATACATTCCATACTCATCAAATACTGATTTTCGGAACATCTTTGAAGGATTCGCCATTGGGAACTCCACAAACTGATTTAAATAAATGTCTGCATTGGTTTGAATCGAATTGAGCCAATCGACATAGTGAATAAAACCTTCGTTGGATTCTTCTCCCACGTATTCCACTAGTCCAGAAACCACACCAAGGGACGAATCTGACTGCAGTTTGTCAACCTGCCATTTCAGCCGGTCGGGAAGTGAAATGTCATCAGCATCCATCCGAGCAATATACTGACCTCTCGCAGCTTGAATACCGGTATTCATCGCGAAGACCACTCCCTGCCTTGATTCTTCGAGCAGCCAAACTTTTGGATGTGATGCGTATGATTTTCCAACCTGAACTGATTGATCAGTACTGGCATTGTCCACAAGGAGTAATTCAAAATCTGTGAAGGACTGAGAAAGAATGCTTTCGATAGCTTCTTTCAAAAATGGAGCATTAAAAAATGGAATAATTACTGAGACCAGTGGATTGGTGCTAGCCATCACCTCCCTCATTCTCTTCTTCAGGCGTGAGGCCCTCCTCTGCTTCTTCAACAGGAGCTTCTGATTCTTCTGCTGGTGAGTCAGTGGTCACATCTTTTTTCTTCTTCTTGAACAGCCCTTTGAAGAATGGCTCTTTGGTTTGCAGTGAATCCGGAACTGATCCAAGTGAGTCAGCAGCAACTGGTTGAGGCTTAGGTCTATTATCAACTAACTTATATCCAAAGTACCTATTGTAATACTCTTGCTCCACATTGAAATTATCCGAGGGATCATAGCCATACAAATATTTTGTCTCCTGCTTCGCCACTGCAGGCTCCACCTTGACTGAATCCATCGCCACAGCCATAGAATCAACACCCAATGAATCTGTGAAATCAGAGGCTACAAAATCATTGGTGATAGGCTCAGGAGCTAGCACATTCTCCATAGGGGCCGTGCGCATCTGGTATTTCTTAATGGGCGTCCATGCCGGCTTAATGATTCCGTACTTCGTTTTGTTTTGAACCCGCCATGGCACAACTTTTTCACCTGCATAGGCATAATAGTCCGTTTTGGGCTGAGCCACTACTCCCAAAGTATCTTCTGCATTGCCTCCTCGCTGCTGAGCAAGAAACTGAGATCGTGTGTTTTCGTCCAGCTGCCATACGTAGGAGAAATAAGCATTTCGGGTGGAATCGTCCAAAATGTAGGTACTCTGATAGGCAGAGCATATCACCTTGTCCTGACAAGACATCAGAGAAGCATAACACAAAACGACGATCAGCCTCTTCATAGAGATTGGTTGTGACAAGCAGTGATTTGGATCAAAAATAGGTGTATTTTCTTTTATTCGTATGAATCAACGACGAAATTGAACTTTTAGTAGATTTATCTGGATGAAAGGTTGTTAAATACGTGTTCATACATCTGATCCACCCACATTTTGTACATCTTGCCTGAGGGATGTAAACCATCAGATGCGATCAGTGATGGATCGTCTTTCGCTTTTCGGGAACCTGGTGTGATGTCTATAAACTTCACATCCCGCAGCTTTGCATTCTTCTCAGCTATTGCATTGTAGTTGTCCAATTCCCTGGCAATCTTTTCGGCATCCAGTAATTTCTTTGAAGCAAATGGAGTAACACCATAGTCCGGGATAGAGATCACCATCACATTGTAAGGATTTCCTCCGGCAAACTGAATAGCCTGATCTAATAGTTCTTTAAACTCCCGCTCATATTGATCAATCGGATAGCCTCGATATTGATTATTTACTCCGATAAGCAAGGAAACAAAATCATAGGTGCCCTCCACATCTGCCTTGATGATTCCAGATTTCAGCTCGTCAGTCGTCCAGCCAGTAGTGGCGACAATGACCGGATCTACCTGGATAGAGTCTTTTCTTAGACGTTTTGCCAACTGAACAGGCCAGCGCTTATCCACATTTACAGCCTCTCCAATGGTGTAAGAATCACCCAAAGCCAAGTGAATGAATCCATTTTCAGTCATAGGTTCAGATTTTTGTGTCGCGCACGCTGTGAAAATAAGTAGGGAAAGAATGGTTAAGAAACGCATGATTAGGGATTTTATGCAAATTAAATATTTTTAATCGCATGTAGGTAGTGTTTAGAGTACGTCTCGCAATTCTTCATTTCGCTCAAACACGGATTTGGCGTACGAGCAAAGGGGAATGATGCTGATTCCATTCTTTCGAGCATCTTCCACAGCTGTAATCACCAGTTTCTTCCCAAGCCCGGTACCACGCATTGAGTCATCAACCTCCGTGTGATCGATGATAATACGATCTGTCCCAGCTTTTGAATAAGTCATCTCGGCAACCCTCTCCCCGTTCACCTCGACGAAGTAGACACCTTTTGATTCGGTTTCTTCGTGTTGTATTTTAATGCTCATCACTTAACTCTTTTAGCTCTTCTTTTAATTTTTTTGGCAATTTGGCGACTATAAGATCGTAGCTATCGTCAATAAGCTGTCTAATTAAATCATCCGGGACTGCACCATCGGTATACACCGAGTTCCACTGCTGCTTATTCATGTGATAGCCGGGTCGTATAGAACCATCATACTTTTCACGAAGTTCGATCGCATACTCAGGGTCACACTTCAGGTTGATAAATTCGAAAGATTCAATTCCGGTGAGTGCATACATCTTTCCCATCACCTTAAATACAAGTGTATCGGGACCAAAAGGCGTGTGCTCCGTAGTGCCGGGCTTGGCCAGGCAGTAGTCCCGATATTCTTCGATGTTCATTTAAAATGAATATACAAAACCTATTTGATTAGGCATAACCTTCAAATCCAGTTTTCTGGCTTGAGCATTGGAACTACCTTCATAAATATCCACGGCCTCTTTCAATTTTTTTGATGCCGATGACATAACTGGAATTGCTATTACAAGAACAGCTGCCCCACCTCCAGCGATAGCCCAATTGGGGTCACCACCTCCAATAGCCGTTCCAATGGGCCAGCCTATCATAAAGCCTCCGATGAAACCAAGGACATTGCCGGTAGAATATCCGGATTTGCCTTTTAGTGCTAGCTTATAAGCTTCCTCATTGGACTGCATAGCGTTAACAAAATTATTGAGAGAGGTTACTTCATCGTTGATGTAAAATCTCCCCTTCTCAATTTTCAAATCTTGCTGTTGGGAGAATATTTGTAATGAAAATAACAGTAAAAGTGCGGTGATTAAGTGTTTCATCTTTGAATAGAATAAATTATATGAATTATTGATTGTAGATTTCTATGGCCTCACGAAGCTTATCATTTTTAGCTTTTCCTGTAAATAATGGGATGGTAAATGCTGCTGCCCCAACAAAAATTAAGGGAGAAAATTTCATTTCGGCATCATAAGGTGGTGGCCCTTCAGTCTTATTTAGGTTTGCCATGTGAACAAGCCCGGCGACAAGCAAAGCACCACCACCAACATAAGCGAAAGTATTCAATCGTTTCAGAGACTTTACTCGTGCTAGTTTAGCCATGCTATTTTGATTATCGGCAAGAGCGCCACGAAGATTTTCATAATTGATTTTACGGATACTTTCAGTTCCTTTTTTGAAATACTCAACCTTTGTAGAATTAAAGGTCCCCATGGTTGCTCCGGGTGTGCCCGGCATACCCATTCCTGGGGTATATGTACTGATAACTCGTGAATATGTACTCACCTTCCCTACTATTTCGCGCTTGAGGCGAGTTTGACTGTATCCATCTACTCGATCAAAAATATAGTAGCCTGAGTCATCCTGATAATAACGGACCTGATCCAATGAAATCTTTCGCTCTTTGTTGAGCAATAAATGACTTTCACCGAAGGTGGGTGTTTTATACTTTAAAGTAGTGGGGTAAAGTGTAGTCCCGTCAGCGAGACCAACTATCAATGTATTTGTTGATTGTGATAGTCCCAACAGCGTGGACGTGATAAACAGGGTGGTTATTAGGTATTTCATAAACAATGTATCTGCTAGAAGATAATATTACTGATATGGCAAAAAGAATAAAACTAATATCAATGGTGAAGAAAAAGCTAAACCAATGAATAAAGGGTAGGTTTTAGAGGACGAAGGGGTGTTCTGATATAATGAATGGGACGATCCCCAACCCGATATACTTCGCAATGCTCGCGATGACGTTCATTATTCCGGATGTCATCCTGAGTGAAACGAAGGATCTATTATGAACGCCCACCCACATACTTCGATAGACTCAGCATGACAACCACGCTTTTATAGCCTAACACATACTTCGAAAAGCTCAGTGTGACAGACGCACTTTAAAGCACACTGGCAATGTGGTTTTGAAATTAGGT
>NZ_CAXPLV010000001.1:0-390416 GCF_964218185.1 Ekhidna sp. | reverse complement strand
ATGAAGAAGGACACGAGGTGGCAAACGCTGAAGTGTCTGATTCCGATTCCGAGCTAAAGTGGGATTAATAAGATAATTTTTATTTAAGTATGAAGAGAGAGGCTTCCCGATGAATTTCGGGAGGCTTTTTTATTTTATAATCACGTAGTTTTGCGGCGCGAAGGGCATTAAGCCTTTGCATCATTTCAAAATATTATTTCTCATATGGGATTACAATGTGGTATTGTTGGATTACCAAACGTGGGCAAATCCACCCTTTTTAATGCACTATCAAACGCTAAAGCTGAGGCAGCAAACTTTCCATTCTGCACCATTGAACCAAATGTGGGTGTGATTACCGTGCCGGATGAGCGACTTCAAATTCTTGCTGATCTTGTTAATCCTAAAAAGGTGTTGTCAACAGTAATGGAGTTCGTGGATATAGCTGGCCTGGTGAAGGGTGCCAGCAAAGGAGAGGGACTAGGAAATCAATTCTTGGCAAATATTAGAGAAGTAGATGCCATCATCCATGTGGTAAGATGTTTTGATAATGACAACATTGTTCACGTATCTGGAAAAGTCGACCCGATTGAGGATAAGGAAGTAATAGATACAGAACTTCAGCTTAGAGATCTTGAGTCAGTAGATAAGCGTATAGAGCGTGTGCAAAAAATAGCCAAGTCCGGCGATAAGGACGCTAAAGCGGAGCATGAGGTTTTGGTGAAGTTTAAGGCTCACCTTGAAAGTGGTCAGAATGCTCGATCGCTTGAGATGGACAAGGAGCACAGGGCTTGGATAAAGCCGCTACAGTTGCTGACAGACAAGCCGATCATCTATGTGGCCAATGTGGATGAGGAGTCTATCAATACCGGCAATGAGTGGAGTAAAAAACTTGAGGAAAACATCAAGCATGAAGATGCGCAATTGATTTTAGTGTCAGCAGGTCTTGAAGAGCAAATCGCCGAATTTGAAGATCCTGAGGAGAAACAGATGTTTCTGGAAGAGTACGGCTTGAAAGAATCTGGCCTAAATCGATTGATCAAGGCATCTTACTCTCTGCTGGATTTAATAACCTACTTCACTGCCGGAGAAACGGAAGTACGAGCATGGACCATCAAGAAAGGATGGAAAGCACCACAAGCTGCCGGAGTTATACACACCGATTTTGAAAAAGGCTTTATTAAAGCCGAGGTGATCAAAATTCCTGATTACCAGCAATTTAAATCAGAGGCTGGCTGCCGGGAGGCAGGCAAGCTGGCAATCGAAGGAAAAGAATATGTGGTGAAGGATGGCGATGTGATGCACTTTAGGTTTAATGTGTAATCACCGCTCTATAGATCTAAATCTTTTATATCCCACCAGTTCATCGTTGACGTTCCCAGGCTTGCGATAGTAAACAAGGATTTCATACTCATCTTCAGCCTGAAAATGGCTTCCTTCAAAGAAGTATGGAGGCAGGTCTTCGCTATCTACATAGTAGAGATATTCATAATATCCCTGTTTCAGCTTTAAGGTGGTTTGATATCTATTTAGCCCATTCTGATTGGTGAATTTCATCAGGTTGTCATCCGTGAGTTTCCAGTTGTTAAACTGTCCGGTCACATAGACCTTCCCGTTTATTTGATCCGACTTTAGCGCAAAGGTGACATTGGCATAGTCTGCGTTGAGGAAGCCTTCCCCTGGGTCATTGTTTTGAATGATAAATTTTCCGTTGATGTCTTGGAAATTTTGAGTGTAGGGAATATTCCCACGAGTGCCATCAAGCTTTAGTGGTGCAATTATTTGGGTGCCAGTATTGGTAATCCTTCCCACATTTCTTCCCGAAACATTTAATGTCCGTAAGTCTGCAAATCGAAACTCGTTCCATCCGGGAAAATTGGTTTTGAGATCCAGATGTTGAAATTCCATGTAGCCTTCATTTGCTCGGATTAATGTTGGAGATACATTTCTAATGGCTGTATACCAGTTGTGATTCTGAAGAAGCACTGTACTTATATCTTGTGTCGGTGAGTTCACAAGCAATTTTCCATAATTGACACTGTATTCTATTTGATGGTTTTCTTCCCGCTTATCAATGGTCGTGCTAATTCTTACTGTCTGATTAATCGAAGCACTTTGGTCAACTACCATAAAGCGTCTTGTTAGGATTACATCATTCGGGTTTGCCCTTCTGTGAATTGCCAAAATGTAGTTGCCTGAAATTTTGGGTTTGGGAATACTCAATCTGTAATTAATATAAGGTTGAACAGTATTGACAGAGTAGTCAAATTCTGAAATTCTGAAGTTATTGATTTCATTAAGGAACTCCATGTCACGCAATACGGACTTCTTCCAATCCTTATTGCAGTGATAAATCTTTGCACTCAGGTTTTCGAATTGATCGGTAAGTAGGTCTAGAGAAATCTGTAACTGATCAGAACCATTTAGTCTTACGATCGGATTTTCTAGTTCTTTTATCTGACCATTTTCAATGGGTGTGATTTTTACTGTACCTACAAGCGTCTCATAGTCATGATTATCGAAAATAATCTTTTTACTTACCGTAGATTGTTGGGGGACTACCGGTTCACATTGTACTAATAGGAGAGCTATTGCAATTATCGCTAGGTTATTCATAACTTTAGAGGTACGAAAGTCCAAATTAGGGATTACAACTATAACAATCAGCTTTGGGTCTTTAAAATGCCAACATGAATGTCGGTTACTGAGGAAAAATTGATAAAAGGATGCCAGAAGGGCAAAAAAGAATATCAGCAGGCACTGTATGATAAATTCTGCGATGGAATGTATCTGGTAGCTCTGAGATATTCGAAAATGCAACAAGAGGCAGAGGATATCCTTCAGGAATCTTTTATCAAGGTGTTCAAGAACATTAAGAATTTCAGGAAAGACTCTTCATTGGCATATTGGATCAAAAGAATAGTTGTGAATACTGCACTTAATCATCAGAGAAGTAAGCTTTACCTCTACCCAATGGTAGATGTGAATGATTTGGATGATTGGAGTGAAAAGGAATCAGTGATCTCAAGTTTAGGTTATGAAGAGCTCCTTGAGTTGATTAGGGAGTTGCCCACCGGGTGCCAGGTTATTTTCAACCTTTTTGCGATTGAAGGTTTCAAGCATCATGAGATAGCCGAAAAATTGCAGATAAGCGAAGGAACATCAAAGTCACAGTATTCTAGAGCCAAGTCGTTATTAGCGGAAAAGGTATTGCAGAGAGAAAAAATACGGTATGGATCGAGAGAACTTTGAAGATAATATCCGTAAGAAGTTTGAAGGACAAACGATAAAAGCTCCTAATGGAATCTGGAGTAGGGTTGAGGGAGCCAACAACGCTGACCTTTTGGTTTTGTATTCCAAAAAGCAAACCAGGTATAAGTGGCTATCTATCGCTGCAATTTTAATAGCCGCGATCACTCTCGGAGCTCAGTATTTTAAGCTTGAAGATTCTATAGAAAATAGTAGCACTGAATTAACCAGCTATAACGCACTTTTATCTGGAGACTATAATAATCAAACTATTTTCTATCCTCACTTTTCAACTTCAGGTGTTTCCCTTCCTGAGTTTAAAACGTCTGAATCAAGTGATCCTTCGAATAATTTGATTGCTGAAGATGAAACCACCATTGATCAGGTTCAGCTTTACAGCGAGGATATAGGATTTATTCCTATGTATAAGCCAACTCCTGAGATTGCCACGGTTGATGCTGATATTTATAGATATTATACTTTACAGTCCGCTTTAGAGACTAAAAAAAGGTCAAGTAGCTCGGAAACTAAAGTATGGGCTGGACTAGAAGCAGGGGCCGGTAATTTTGGCTCTGAGTTCAGTAATTCTGGAGCCATAGCAAGTGCTATTAATCCTTCAGGACTGGCAGCAGCAGTTGGCACTGGAAATTTCGTAAATCCAACCACGAACATCTCACAGGAAATGGATGATGGACTGGCAAGAACGGTCGGATTTGATTTTGGAGTGCAATTCGGCAAGCGGTGGACACTTGAAAGTGGACTTGCCTACACAAGCATGGACAATAAAGGTTCGGCCTCAATCAACGTTTTGGACGTCTATACTGTTGATAATACTGAATTCATAGATAATCCAGGAGGATTGGATGATAATGGAGAGCCAACACCAATCACTCGATCACGAGAAGGATTGATTGAAGTGGAGGAGAATTATGATCATGAAGTTGAATTGAACAACAACGTTCAACTGGCATCCATACCTGTCAAAGCAGGATACTTTGTTGTCAATAAGAAATTTAGCCTTAGGCTAAACGCAGGACTTTCTGCCAACTATCTGGTGAATGGATCGATTTCAGATCCTTCAAAAGAAATCCTAAATAGTAGTGAGTTTGGACTGTACAATGACTGGTCTTTTGATGGGATCGGTGGATTGGAGTTGGGTTATTCAATATTTGATAAGTTTAATTTCACTCTAGAGCCCAACTATAGACATGCCATTACTCCACTCAGTAATTCGGTAAATGCTCCCTCTCGTTTTGTTATACAAACAGGTCTTCGATATACCCTGAAGTAGCCTTCTATCATTAAAATGTCCTATTTCGCATAAAAAATGTAACCATCTATCACAGGTGGTAGTATTTCTTTGTGGATGCAACTTTCCCAGAAGTGTTGTGTCACTTACTCGTCAACTAACTCAAAAAACTAACTCATGCGCTCCCAAGGACTAGTTTGCGTTGTGTCTTTGCTTCTATTGTTTGGTTTCACTGGTGTAGCTCAAACAGACCTTCCTCCCAAAAAATCATATACTACAGATCGTATCCAAAGCGAAATTGTAATTGATGGACTACTCGATGATGCCGCTTGGGATCAGGTAGAGTGGGGTGGTGATTTTGTCGGCCATAGGCCGGAATACAATATTGAGCCTTCGCAGAAAACTCAATTCAAAATACTTTATGATGCTAAATTCCTTTATGTGGGCATCAGGGCCTTTGATACAGAGCCTGAAAAAATCGTGAAGAGGATGTCTAGAAGAGATGGTTTTGACGGAGATTTTGTGGAAATCAACATCGATAGCTACAATGACAAGCGAACTGCGTTTTCTTTTACAGCTTCTGTGTCTGGGGTAAAGGGCGATGAATATGTATCAAACAATGGAGACAATTGGGATTCAACCTGGGATCCAATCTGGTATCTAAAAACCAGCATTGATGATGAGGGCTGGATAGCTGAATTTAAAATTCCACTTTCGCAACTACGATTCGCTAATAAAGAAAATCATACTTGGGGAATTCAATTTACAAGACGTTTGTTTCGTGAGGAGGCAAGATCCACCTGGCAGCCTGTAGATCCAAATGCACCGGGCTGGGTTCATTTGTTTGGAGAACTCAAGGGGATAAAGGGTATTAAGCCTCAAAAACAATTAGAAATTCAACCGTATGTTCTAGCTTCATTGGAGAAATATCCGAAAGAGGAAGAGAACCCATTTAGAGACACAGGCAAGGAATATAAGGGAAATGTAGGTCTGGATGCTAAAATTGGAATCACTTCAGACATCACGCTTGATCTCACATTCAATCCGGATTTTGGTCAGGTAGATGCTGATCCATCCACGGTAAATCTTTCTGCGTTTCAGTTATTCTTTCAGGAAAGAAGGCCATTCTTTCTTGAAGGAAGTAGCCTTTTAAATTTCAGAACGAGCGGCGGGCCTAATAACCTTTTTTACTCAAGGAGAGTAGGTGGTAGACCACCTGGTCACCCAGAAGATATAGAGTACATAGATAAGCCTGATCAAACTCGAATAATTGGAGCTGCTAAAATCACAGGAAAAAATGCTAAGGGATTTTCATGGGGTTTGTTAGAATCTGTGACAAACAGGGAGCATGCTGATGTGGTATACACCAACGGAAACCGAGGGGAAGAAGTAGTGTCGCCATATACAAACTATTTGGTGGCAAGAGCTCAGCAGGATATTGATGGTGGAAAGACAGTAGTAGGCGCCCTGGCTACTCACGTTCAGCGATTTGATAATAGAGGTAATGGCCTTGAGTACCTGCATGATAATGCGACGAGTGCAGGTATTGACCTGGATCACAACTTCAAGGATCGAAAGTATGGAATGGAGTTCAGAGTGATGTTTAGTCAGGTTGAGGGTACTCAAGGTGCCATCTATAAAACTCAAACAGCGTCTCAAAGATTCTTTCAGCGTCCAAATAATAATTACAAGGAGGTGGATTCTACTCGAACATCTCTCACTGGTTCTGCAGCCACTTTCGCGTTTGGTAAGCGAAGCGGAAACTGGAGATGGACCTTTGGATCAAATTATAAATCACCCGAATTGGTGCTAAATGATGCTGGGTTTCTTCGTCAGACAGACGATATAAACAACTGGTTTTGGACTCAGTATCGAATCCCAAAGGTTACTAAGATGTTCAGGTGGCAGAATTATAATGTTTATGCTGAGTACAATAATGATTTTGGAGGAGCCATTACCAACAGAGGGGTGAACTTCAACATGAACTGGGAATTCATCAATTATTGGGGATTTGGTCAAGGCGTCTGGATAGGAGGTAAAAGAGCTTCCAATGCTGACCTTAGAGGAGGACCTTCTATTAAATATCCGGGAAACGTAAACTATTGGTATTGGATAGGTTCTAATAGCAGAAAGAAAGTGCGTGTCTCGTTCAACAACTGGTTTAATTGGGGAAATAATGATTTCTCCAAGAGTTCAGGTATTTCCCTCAATGTCGATATTCGTCCTGTAGATGCTATGCAAATTTCCATATCTCCTAATATCAACTGGAACCGGGATGACCTTCAGTACATCTCTGAAGCTGAGCTAAACGGTGAACCAAAGTATATCCTAGGAAGAGTGGAGCAAGAGACCTATAGTATGTCTGTGAGAGCTAACTATAATTTGACCCCAAATTTAACTCTAGAGTTTTGGGGCCAGCCTTTTATAGCTTCTGGTGTTTACAGCATGTTTAAGAAAGTAAACGAACCAAACTCCGAGAGTTATAATAGTCGATTTACTATGTTCTCAGACTCAGAAGTTGTTTTTAATCAGGCTGAAGAGCAATACGAGGTTTATGAAAGTGGAGCGAGCACCCCAGATTATACCTTTTCAAATCCTAACTTCAATATTGTTCAGTTCAGGTCAAATTTTGTGATGAGATGGGAGTACATTCCTGGGTCTACATTATTCCTTGTTTGGGCTAATAATGGATCATATTTTGATCAATCAACTCAAAATAGCTTTAGTGATTTAAGTTCCAGGCTTTCCGGATTAACCGGTAACAACACCTTCTTAATTAAATACACGTACCGATTTATTTTGTAAGGAATCTTCCTGCTAACTTTGGCATAAATCTTAAATTAGAAATATGTCCAAAGTTGTAATAATAGGCGCAGGGGGAGTTGGTCGTGTCACAGCGTTTAAGTGCGCTCAGAATTCAGATGTTTTCACTGAAATAGTATTAGCATCTCGCACACAATCGAAGTGCGACGATATCGCGAAAGACATCAAAAATCAGATAGGAGTTACTGTGAAGACGGATCAGGTAGATGCTGATCACGTGGATCAGGTTGTTGCTTTGTTTAAAAAGCACAATCCTAAAATGGTAATAAATGTGGCGCTTCCTTATCAGGATCTAACCATTATGGATGCATGCCTTGAAGCTGGCGTTCACTATCTGGATACAGCTAATTATGAACCGCCAGAGGAGGCAAAATTCGAGTACAAATGGCAGTGGGCATATCAGGATAGATTTAAGGAAGCGGGACTCACAGCCGTTCTTGGTTGTGGATTTGATCCGGGAGTTACCGGAGTTTTCACCTCAAGAGCAGCCAAGCATTTCTTTGATGAAATTCACTATTTAGACATTGTGGACTGCAATGCGGGCGATCACGGGAAGGCCTTTGCTACCAATTTCAACCCTGAAATAAACATTAGAGAGATTACTCAGAAAGGTAAATACTGGGAAGATGGTAAATGGGTAGAAACCAAGCCTTTCGAGTTTAGAAAAGATTTAGACTATCCAAATGTGGGAAAAAGACCTTCTTATCTGCTCTATCATGAAGAGTTGGAATCTTTAGTGAAAAATTACCCAACCATCAAACGAGCAAGGTTCTGGATGACTTTTGGGGATGAATACCTTACTCACCTAAGAGTTATCCAAAATATCGGAATGGCCTCAATTGAACCGGTGAATTATGAAGGAAAGGAAATTGTGCCCCTTCAGTTTTTGAAAGCCGTACTTCCTAACCCTGGAGATTTGGGTGAAAACTACGAAGGTGAAACTTCTATTGGGTGCCGAATAAAAGGAGTGAAAGACGGTAAAGAGAAGACCTACTACATTTGGAATAACTGTAGCCATAAGGCAGCATACGATGAAACCGGCGCACAGGGTGTTTCCTACACCACAGGAGTTCCTGCCATGGTAGGTGCTTATATGATGATGACAGGAGAGTGGTCAGGTGCAGGTGTGTACAATGTAGAAGAGTTTAACTCTGACCCATTCCTTGAAAAATTAGCAAGCTCAGGTCTTCCGTGGCATGAAAAGCACGATATAGATTTAGGAATGGACTAATGATTGATATCAAAGAAGTTCCGGAGTTTTATCAAGGCTATGTCCGAACGCTGGGCGAAGGAGAACTTGTGCCTCTTTTGCTTAAGTCTGGCGATGACTTTATTGGTTTCTGTCGTAATCTCACTGAAGCTCAGGGACGCTACAAATATGCACCTGATAAGTGGAGCATCAAGGATGTCATTTTGCATTTAATAGATTCTGAGAGAGTCTTTGCTTACCGTGCTTTGCGTTTTGCACGAAATGATAAAACAGAACTTTCGGGATTTGAGCAGGATGATTATGTACCAGAAGCTCACGCAGATGAGCGCACCATACACAATTTACTCACTGAGTTTACCAATGTTCGAGCTGCTACCGTAGACCTTTTTTCTTCTTTCAATGATGAAATTAGAAAGCGATCTGGAATCGCCAATGGGGTGCAGATAAGTGTAGAAGCTTTGGGGTATATCATTTCTGGTCATTTGGTTCACCACATGAACGTATTAAACGAAAGATACACCAAGTGAATATTCCTTCTCCATGTTTTGTGCTTGATGAAGCGAAACTCATCAGAAATCTAGAGTTAATCGATCATGTGCAAAAAAGCGCCGGAATCGAAATCATTCTGGCCTTCAAGGGATTTTCAATGTGGAGCGCTTTCCCTGTGGTAAAAAAGTATGTGAAAGGAGCTACAGCCAGCTCATTGAACGAAGTGAAACTATGCAACGAGGAAATGGGAGTGAAGTCTCATACCTACTGTGTTGCTTATGATGACGCTGAATTTGATGAGATTGTATCAAAATCCTCACATATCACTTTCAATTCACTCAGCCAATACCATCGATTTATAGATCAGGTTCCAAACGATGTTAGCGTTGGTTTGAGAGTAAATCCCGAGTGGTCAGATGTTGGCACAGATTTATATAATCCATCAAGTCCGGTTTCCAGATTAGGAGTTACCGCCAAGAACCTGACGGAGTTACCGGATCGAATAGAGGGATTGCATTTTCATGTTTTGTGTGAATCTGATTCTTACGCACTTGAAAATGTGCTGAAAAATTTTAAGGAGCGATTTGGTAAATCCCTACCTCAAATCAGATGGGTCAACATGGGTGGTGGCCATCTTATGACCCGAAAGGGATACGATACCGATCACTTGATCAATTTACTTTCGTCATTTAGAAAGGAGAATAACGTAGAAGTAATTTTGGAACCGGGCAGTGCCTTTGCCTGGCAAACCGGAGATCTTTATACGACAGTCCTTGACGTTGTTGAAAATGGCGACAAAAAGACTGCCATATTTGATGGGTCGTTCACCTGCCATATGCCTGATTGTTTGGAGATGCCATACCGACCAAAATTGGAAAATGGATCTGATGAGGAGATAGCAGGCTGGCATGCTTACAGGCTCGGTGGAGTTAGTTGTCTGGCTGGTGATTTTTTGGATGACTATTGGTTTGAAAAACCTTTGCAGCCAGGGAATTCGATCATTTTTAAAGACATGATCCATTACACCATGGTAAAGACCAGCACGTTCAATGGTGTGAAACATCCTTCAATTGCCATATTGAGGACTAACGGAGAGGTAGATGTTGTTCGAAAATTTGGCTACAGCGATTTTAAAAATCGACTTTCCTAATCCTTAAGCTTAGGCTCCAGATCACCTCGCATAAATAAATTGTATTCTTTACACGAAAGGTAACCCTCTCCGAGTGAATAGGGGCAGGTTTTGTATACTTCATCAAAGATTCCCGCATGAACCACAACACCTGATCCATGGCAAACCGGGCACAGCATTTTTTCTAATCCTCCACAATCATATTCAGCGGTAGCAATATCTTCTTCGAAACGTTTTGCCTGCGATCGTTGAATTTTCAAGTATTCATCTTCTGAATATTGGAGGTATTGAATGGCAGGTTCGTAGTAAATACCCTTCGTTCCTTTTAGTTGGATATATTTATTCAACCAGTTGATGCTTTGCTTATACTTGCCAAGATGAAAACTGTTCCGTCCGAAGAAATACGCCATTTCAGAAGGTAGCTTTTCCATGTTTTGAAGTACAAACTGGAATAACATCTGGGCACTATCGTACTTACCCAGCGCCATGAGTTCAGCACCCTTCTCCATTTTGCCAATCAATTCTGATTCTCGCACAATCTGACCCTGACCGATGAATGTTGAAATAAATAAAATGACAAAAAGTAGTTTCTTCATGAGGACTTGCTAACGAGCGGAAAAATAAAATGGTTTGGTGGGTTATTGATCTATTAAAGCAAAAGATTAACCATTTTTATGATAGCACGGAATCTTTTCACAGTTTTGGCAATAATTTGACCTTGAGTCGTTGTTGACTTAGAACTAGTGTGTATGAAAAAGCTTGCTTTATTGATTCTGATGCTGCTGACCATGGGGTATACCTATAGTCAAAACACTCGGACAGCAGAAACAGCCAAACCCCCACGACCTCAATATCAGGCAGCTAAGAAAGAGAAAAAGTCATTATTTGGATTCTTAAAGAAAGAGAAATCATCAGAGCTTAAGACATCTGAAGAGGAGAGGCTGGCTTTTCGGAAGAGGGTTAGTCAAGCTTATAAAGAAAATGCCAAGGTTGAATACAAATCACAGAAGATAAAAAAGAAGGAAGCGAAGAAAGGAGAGAAATTTCATGGACACAAAAGGCCACCTAAGAAGCGTCCTCCAGGGAAGCAGAAGTTTTGTAAAATCTGCAAAATAAAACACTAAGCACTTGCTCGGTACAGTTTCTGAGATCTTATTCTCAGATCAAAATGGGAAAGGATAGCTCTTCGAATGGATTGCTTAAGAAAAGTGTGATTGACACCACCTTCTGAAACTGCAAATTTGACAATTGGCCGCTGGATGTCTTTGATTAACGACAGTTTTTCAACCCACTGAGCATACATTTCTTTCCAGTCGGCATCATAAGCTTCCATATGAGATCTCCCATCCCACATTATTTCTAATTGATTGTCTGCGTGATCATGCCGATAAATGGCAGCAAGAATATCATAATTATCTTCCAGTAGTTCTTTGCTAAAAGATATCTTCTCTTTCAACTCAATAATAAAGTCATCCTCCAATCCCATTGGGTTGTGTTGCAGATTGTATGATATTAAAATTTGCTGAAGCCAGTCATTTATGAGGCTTTCCTTGGAAAAGGCTTGGACGGACTTGAGTAGATAATTCTTATCCTGAGGGAAGTATTTTTCTTCGATGAGCATAAAAAAAGGGTAACACAAAGTTACCCTTTTAATTGAAATTTAAGATCAATATCATTTGGTGAATTGGAATACCCAAAGTTCATCAAAAATACCGGAAGTCCTTGCTGTAGAAGCCACAGTAAACTGTGTACTTAAACTCGTTGTACTAGGTGTTATTGTAACTTCAACTCCGTCATTACTCCTGATAACAGTATTTACCGAAGTTGCACTTTCAAACGCCCAAGTTCCGCTGACAGAAGTGGCATCACTTGCACCACCCCATACTTCGCCATAGCCGCTTGGTATTCCCGAAGCGGTAAAATTACCACCCCAAACACCATTTGAGCCTTCGGCGATTCCACTTATTGTAAGTGTAAAGCCGGTCCAAGTGCCTTCTGTTTGATTATCATAAGTAGGATTACCAGAAACATTCCACGTACCCTCGAAAAGAGAAGCTTGTGTTTCGCCAACTGACGGACCTGGATCACTACCACCGCCACCGCATGACATAAAAATAACTAAGGAAGCAAAAACTAAGGCAGCAAGTAAGTTTGATAATCTTTTCATAATTAGAATCTAAATAATTGTCTGATTAGATATAAGGTATATCCAAAAGTAGGAATTTTTATTTGTTAATACCTATTAAACAGAAAAAAGCTCTCCAAATTATTCGCCGATCACTCTTTTTTTAAAGATTAATCTTATTTGCGCACTGGGCAATTTCATTCTTCTCATTGGATGAGATGATTAAAGTCTTGTTTTTAACATTGTCAATTTGAGATTTCCACCAGTCAAACCCTTCATCATCCAGGTTGGAAGTAGGCTCATCCATTAGGATTACATCATTGTGAAAGAAAAAGGCTGTAAGTAGTTTGCTCCTTTGTTTCATGCCCGTAGAAAAATCTTTGATGACTTTTTCTAGTGGAAGAGAGGCTGAATTTGCCATTTCATCAATTGAAATAGTTGGTTTCTTAAATTTACTGTGAAAGGATAGAAATTCTTTGAGAGTAAACTCTTCCACAATTTCCGTGTAAGGTCCGATCAGCACAGAGGAATAATTAGCATCATCTATTGACTTTCCATCTATGGTTATTGTGCCGTTTGAGGGCGTCAGAAAGCCAGCAATAATCTGTAGTAAGGTTGACTTACCTGCACCATTTTTTCCAGTAATAGCAGTAGGTTTTCCGGATTCAATCTCAAAATTCTGATTTCGGAATATCCAGTTCTTACCGAACTTCTTCCCAATATCGTCTCCTTTAATAATCATTTATCCAGCTCTTTGGGAGTACATAAATAATGCTTGGTAACGATCTTGCTCATTGCCTTAATATTCGGGAGATCCGAAGCATCCGCCACGTCAACCACATTTCCATGCTTTCTGAGAATTTTAATTGACTGACCTGAGGCTATGTAGGCTGAATTACTCACTGATCCTGTTTTCACAAAATAGTGTGCATCATGCTCTGAGATACCATAAAGGTTCATTGTTTTCTGCAACAGTTCATCTGTCACAATTCTACCAATTGGTTCATTGGAAAAGGAAATCCCCAGGAGTTTACGTTCCAGCAGCATTTTGCTCAGCTTACTCAGAACCACATCTTCATGATCTTGCCAAAACTTGATAGACCCCCAAATATCATTATCGTCCAATAGTGCATAGACCTCCAGGATATCCTTATCTTCTTCAAAATCTTTGGAAGTGATATTCTGCTCCAGAAATATCGACAAAGCTGGAGTGGCCATCACTTTCTTTCCCTTCTGAGTAAGCTCTTTGGCACGTTTGATGATCTCAATGAGCATGACCTCTGCACTTACTGCAGTCTTGTGAAGGTATACCTGCCAGTACATGAGTCGCCTAGCACTGAGAAAATTTTCGATACTGTAAATGCCTTTTTCCTCTACCACTAGTTGACCCTCTACCACGTTCAACATTTTGATGATCCTTTCTGAACCAATTGAGCCTTCGTACACTCCAGTAAAAAAAGAATCACGCTTCAAATAGTCAAGTCTATCAATGTCCAGTTGACTGGAAACCAGTTGATGAAAGAAAGGTCGATGATACCTGTTTTCAAAAATCTCAATGGTCAAGTTCAGCGCTCCATCAAACTCTTCATTCAGCTGCTTCATCATCCAGAGACTCACTTTTTCATGCCTCACACCTTTGAATAGTGAAAACTCAAGCGTATGCGAAAAGGGACCATGTCCTAAATCGTGAAGCAGGATGGCGATCATCACTGCATCATATTCAGCGTTTGATATTTCAATTCCTTTACCCCGTAGGGAATCCAACGCATTACTCATAAGGTGCATCGCGCCAAGTGCATGATGAAAGCGGGTATGCAGCGCTCCGGGATACACATAATCTGTAATCCCCAGCTGTTTTATTCTCCTCAGCCGCTGAAAATAACGATGCTCTATGATGTCGAATATGAGATCGTTGGGTATATTGATGAATCCGTAAACCGGATCATTTAGAATTTTCTTTTTGTTCAACAGCGTTTGTGATTTACTTAGCAAACCAATGCTAAAACTGAATTAATGCAGCAATTTAAAATCTTATGGGCGGACGATGAAATTGAGCTGTTAAAGCCTCACATTTTATTTCTTGAGCAAAAAGGATATCAGCTGACTCCAGTAAATAGTGGGGCTGATGCACTGGAAGAAATTGACCACAATTACTTTGATATTGTGTTCCTTGATGAGAATATGCCGGGAATGAGCGGACTGGAAACACTTAACTACATCAAGTCTACTCATCCTAATCTTCCAGTTGTGATGATTACAAAAAATGAAGCGGAGGAGATTATGGAAGAGGCTATAGGGGCTAAAATTGCTGACTATCTGATCAAGCCGCTCAATCCGAATCAGATTTTGCTTTCTGTTAAGAAAATTCTTGATAATAAACGGATCATTTCAGAAAAAACAAATCTGGGCTATCAGAAGGAATTTCAGCAGCTGGCTATGAGTGTGATGGATGCTCAGGATCATCATGATTGGATGGACATCTACAAAAAACTGGTGTACTGGGAGCTGGAAATAGATGAGACCGAAGACAAAAGCATGGTGGAAGTACTGAATGCACAAAAGGTAGAAGCTGACACCAACTTCTCAGCTTTCATTACTTCCAATTATGAGGATTGGATAACAAATCCTGATATAGAGCGTCCACTGCTTTCTCACAATCTACTCAAGCAAAAGGTATTTCCTGCGGTGGGAGAGGAACCTGTTTTTTTGATCATCATCGATAACCTGCGATATGATCAGTGGAAAGTAATCGAGCCTGAGGTAGCTGAGCTTTTCAACATTGATCATGAAGAAATGTATTTCTCGATTCTACCTACTACTACTTCTTATGCGCGAAATGCTCTTTTTGCCGGACTGACGCCTCTTGATATTTCTAAGCGGTACCCAGACCTATGGGTGGATGAAGAAATTGATGAGGGGAAAAACTTGAAGGAGGCTGAGCTGCTGGAAGCTAATATGGCACGAAATCGAATCCAGGAAAAGTTTAGCTACCACAAAATTCTACGTGCAGAAGAAGGTAAGCAGGTGAGTGAGAGTATCACCAATCTTATGAATAATGGTCTGAATGCCATCGTCTTCAACTTCGTGGATATGCTGTCGCATGCTCGTACAGATATGCAAATGATTCGAGAGCTGGCACCAGATGAGTCAGCTTACCGATCGATCACCAAGTCATGGTTTACACACTCTTCATTGTACGATACATTGAAGGCATTAGCCAATCAAAAAGTGAAAGTGATGATCACCACGGATCATGGAACGATCCGGGTGAATAAAGCACAGAAAATTGTGGGTGATCGCAATACGAACACCAACCTGAGGTATAAGGTAGGGAGAAATTTAGCTTTCGATGAGAAGTCCGTTTTCTTCACTCGTGATCCGGAGAATTTAGGACTTCCCAGACCGCACATGAGCTCGACGTATGTCTTTGCAATGGATGATCATTTCTTCGCTTATCCGAACAACTTCAATCACTATGTGAGGCATTATAAGGACACCTTTCAGCATGGTGGAATTTCCATGGAAGAGATCATGATTCCCTTTATCACTTTGGCAAACAAATGACCATCCCAAACTACAATGAAGAGGAGCTACAAGAGGTGGCTCGTAAGCTGATTAGCAATTTTGGTCATATCAAGGTATGGTGCTTTGATGCTGAAATGGGAGCAGGTAAGACCACCCTCACCAAGGCTATTTGTAAGGAACTTGGTGTGGTGGATGAAATGAGTTCGCCGACTTTTTCCATTGTGAATGAATATCAAACTAAGAAAGGGGTCGATATTTATCATTTTGATTTCTATCGCTTGAAAGACTTTGAAGAGGCGCTGGACATTGGGGTGGAGGATTATCTGTACTCCGGAAATCTATGTTTGTTGGAGTGGCCGGACATCATCGAATCACTTTTACCCGATGAATACCTCCAAATAAGCATTAAATTAGTAGGTGATAACACCCGATCACTAACTGCACAACCTAAATGAACGAGAAATCCGGATTTGCGAAGCTGGCACAAGAGCAGACCCTTTATCCGCAGGAGGCACCTGCTAAAATTTCAAAAAAACACCAATCCTTGCAGATAGGCGTACCACAGGAAATTGCCGATCAGGAAAAACGCATGCCTATCAAGCCGTCTTCCGTGGGAGTATTGGTCGCCAATGGGCACGAGGTACTGGTGGAGGCCGGAGCAGGAGATTCAGCCAATTTTTCAGATAAAGAGTACAGTGAGGCTGGGGCCAAAATTGCCTATAGTGCTAAGGAGGTATTTGAGTGCCGCACGGTGCTGAAAGTGGAGCCACCTACGATGAAGGAAATAGAGATGATGAAACCGGGCAGCACGCTGATTTCTGCTTTTCAGGCAGGCAAGCAGAATGTAAAATACCTGGAAGCTATCAATAAGAAGAAGCTGATTGCCATAGGCTATGAATTTATACAGGACAAAGTAGGAGGGCTGCCACTTGTAAGAGCCATGAGCGAGATTGCCGGTAGCAATGTGATGATTATCGCTGCGGAATACCTAAGCAGTGCCAATAATGGTAGAGGGGTGATTCTTGGGGGAATAACGGGTGTTCCACCTACGCGTGTAGTTATTATTGGAGGTGGAACAGTGGCTGAGTTTGCAGCAAGGGCAGCATTGGGACATGGAGCTGAGGTTCGTGTGTTTGACAATGAGATTTATAAGATGCGCCGACTCAAGCACTCGCTGGGTCAGGAGATATATACTTCCACCTATGATTCTGCACTCCTAGCTAAGGAAGTGGAGGAAGCTGACGTGCTGATAGGGGCGGTGCGTTTTGAAAAAGGGCAAAGTAAAATGCTGGTAACCGAAGATATGGTGATGAAAATGAAGTCCGGTTCAGTAATCATAGACGTGAGTATCGATCAGGGAGGTTGTATAGAAACCTCGGAGCTAACCAATCATAAAAAACCCGTTTTTGTAAAGCACGATGTGACGCACTATTGCGTGCCGAATATTGCCTCACGAGTAGCCCGAACAGCCTCATTGGCGATCTCAAATATCTTTACGCCAATCTTGCTGGAAGCAGGTGACTGTGGTGGGATTGATGAGATGATTTATACCCATCCTTGGCTACAAAAGGGCGTATATTCCTACAAAGGCACATTAACCAACCTTGCGCTAGCGAAGCGCTTCAACCTTGCGTTTAAGGATATTAGTTTGTTTATGGCAGCCAGGATTTGAGATAAAATAAGTGTCGAGATTCCTGAATTCCACTACGTTCCATCAGGAATGACGGAATAAAATTAGAACGTCATTCCGGCTGAGGAACGAATGCCGGAATCTTGCTAGTGTAATTTAAGGCTTTATAAAGCATTTTCTTTCTGTCATTTCGACGATAGGAGAAATCTTTACTTCTATCTGTATAGATCCCTCGTTCCTCGGAATGAACCAAGAACATAGCATAGAGGTTATTCCCCCTTTGAAGGGGGGTGTGGGTAATTGCGGGAAGGAGGGGGATGTCTATCCTTCGACAGGCTCAGGATGACAGCTACAAAGAAGCCAAACTCTCCTCCAGCGTCTTAATCTTCGCCTCGGCATCCGCCATCTTCTTGCGCTCCATCTCTACTACCTGAGCAGGTGCGCCGTTCACGAATTTTTCATTGGAAAGCTTTTTCTCCACAGACTTCAGGAAGCCTCGTGCGTAATTGAGCTCTTCCTCCATCTTTTTCTTCTCTGCATCCATGTCCACATTGTCTGTGGCAGGGATGAAGTACTCATCCGATCCCACCACAAAACTGAAGGCATTCACCGGCTTGTCTCCAGACTGAATACTAGATAGGTTCGCCAGTTTCTTCAGGGAGTCAGCTATGGTTCCAACTGCTTTCGCATTGGTAGTTAGTTCGAAGGTTTCCTTGGGAGAGATGCCTTTGGAACTTCGGATATTTCGAACACCGGAAGTGATCTCAAAAAGCAGATCGGCTTCTTTCAGGATAGCTTCATCATAGCTGGCTGCCTTTGGCCACTCAGCCACGATGATCGCATCACCATATTTTCGGTCTTTCAGCTCATGCCACAGTTCTTCTGTGATAAATGGCATAAACGGATGCAACAGCTTCAATACTTTCTCAAAAAGCTCGATGGTTTTGGCTTTAGTTGCCGCATCGATCGGCTGACCGTACTCCGGCTTGATCCACTCCAGGTACCAGCTACAGAAGTCATTCCACACCAGTTTGTAGGCGGTCATCAACGCATCAGACATTCGGAACTTGGAGAAGTGATCTTCCAGCTCAGTCAATGCTTTGTTCAGCTTACTTTCAAACCATGTGATGGCCTGCTTGTTAACCTCAGGCTGTGCTGTATCAGTAGTTTCCCAGCCACTAACCAGTCGGAAGGCATTCCAGATTTTGTTGGAAAAGTTTCGTCCCTGCTCACACAGCTTCTCATCAAACAACAGATCATTTCCTGCCGGAGAGCTAAATAACATACCGGTTCGTACTCCATCCGCTCCATACTGTTTGATCAAATCAAGTGGATCAGGAGAGTTGCCCAGCGACTTGGACATCTTTCGTCTTTGCTTGTCCCGAACGATCCCGGTCAGGTATACATTCTCGAATGGCTTCTCATCTAGGTATTCATACCCGGCAATCACCATTCTCGCTACCCAGAAAAACAGAATTTCTGGAGCAGTCACCAATGTGTTGGTAGGATAGAAGAAGTTTAGTTCTTCATTCTTGCTCTTATCGATCTTACCGGTGGCCGGATCGTAGCATGTTGAATTGAAGCCATCAAATACGGCGATTGGCCAAAGATTTGAAGATGCCCAAGTGTCCAATACATCTTCGTCCTGTCTCAGGTCATTGGCAGTCAGGCTATTGTTACCGGTCGTCTTTCGAGCTTCCTCAACCGCCTGATCTATATTCTCCGCAACGACAAAATCATTTTCACCTTCACCATAATAGTAGGCAGGGATCCGCTGACCCCACCACAGCTGACGGGAGATACACCAGTCGCGAACGTTCTCCATCCAATGGTTGTAGGTGTTCTTGAACTTCGCAGGGAAGAGTTGAATCTCGTCATCCATCACTGCCTTATGCGCTCGCTTAGAAATTTCTTTCATCTTGATGAACCACTGAAGAGAGAGCTTAGGTTCTACAACAGAGTTTGTTCGTTCAGAACGTCCAATCTTGGTTATAAACTCTTCCTCTTTTACCAGGATGCCTGCCTCTTTCAGATCTTTCACGATCATTTTTCGCACCTTGAATCTATCCTGATTCACGTACTTATCTATCTCACACTTTTCATTGAGTGTTCCATCGAGATTGATGGTATCGATAATCTCAAGATTGTGCCGCTGACCAATTTCATAGTCATTTGGATCATGTGCTGGAGTCACTTTCAGACAACCGGTTCCAAAATCCAACTCCACATAGTCATCCCCGATGATTGGAATCTCACGGTTGATGAATGGAACCAATGCTTTCTTACCAATCAGATGCTTGAATCGGTCATCTTTTGGATTCACTGCAATTCCGGTATCACCCATGATGGTCTCCGGTCGCTGAGTAGCGATGGTCACAAACTCATCCGAGTCTTTGATTTGATACTTTACATGGTAAAGAACAGCTTTCTCTCCATCCTCATTGTAAATCACCTCCTCATTGGAAATGGTGGTCTGAGCCTCCGTATCCCAATTGACCATGCGCAATCCTCGGTAGATATAGCCCTTATTGAATAGGTCCACAAACTGCTTTATCACTGCATCGTGATAGTTCTCGTCCATCGTAAAAGCAGTTCGCTCCCAGTCACATGAAGCTCCTAATTTCTTCAGCTGCTCAAGAATGATCCCGCCGTATTTGTCTTTCCACTCATAAGCATGCTTCATAAACTCATCACGGGTGAGATCTGATTTTTTGATGCCTTTTTCACGAAGCATCTTCACTACTTTGGCTTCTGTAGCAATGGAGGCATGGTCTGTGCCGGGCACCCAACATGCTTCTTTGCCTTCCATTCTGGCTTTCCGAATCAATACATCCTGAATGGTATTGTTGAGCATGTGACCCATGTGCAGGACACCTGTGACGTTCGGAGGAGGGATGACGATCGTGTACGCTTCTTTGCCGGTTTTAGGTGTGGCATGAAAGAAGTTTTGATCCAGCCAGTACTGGTACCATTTATCCTCTACCTTGGTCGGGTCATATTGTGCGGAAATGCTCATCGATGCTCTTTCTTCGAGTTAAATTTTTTGAAGCCGCAAAGTTAGTAGCTCTTACACTTCTTTTCCCTTTGTCAATGGAATTATGCCATGCATATTTGTGGTTTAGGAATAAAAAAAGACAAAATGGAAATAGCTGCGAATAATCCAACCTTGAAATCATGGGTAGAAGTACCCGAAAACTCTGACTTCCCTATCCAGAATTTGCCTTTTGGTATCTTCAAAGAAGGCGGCAAGCAGCGAGCAGGTGTAGCGATAGGTGACAAAGTGGTTGACCTGGCGGGATTACAGGAGCATGGGTTGTTCGATGGGCTGGGATTATCGGAAGGTATTTTTGATAAGGAGTACCTCAACAGCTTTTTGACTTTGGGAAAACCAACCGGACGATTGGTAAGAAATAGAATTTCTGAATTACTTCAAGAAGGAAATGAAGAACTAAAAAGTCATTATGCGCTAGGCTCTATGCTATTTGATCAGGATAAAGTCAAAATGTGTTTGCCGGTGCAGATAGGTGACTACACGGATTTCTATTCGAGTGAGCAGCATGCGTATAATGTGGGGTGTATGTTTCGCGATCCGGACAATGCACTAATGCCCAACTGGAAGCACATACCGGTAGGCTATCACGGTAGAGCGTCATCCATTATAGAGTCCGGGGTTCCAATCCACAGACCTAAAGGGCAACAAAAACCAAATGATGATGAACCACCTGTTTTTGGTCCATGTAAGCTACTAGATTTTGAACTGGAGATGGCGTTCATCACCTGTGGTTCTAATGAGCTGGGAGAGTCCATACCTGTGGATAAAGCAGAGGATTACATTTTTGGTATGGTGCTTTTTAATGACTGGTCTGCCAGGGATATTCAGAAGTGGGAATATGTGCCACTAGGACCATTTCTGGCAAAGAACTTTGCTTCGTCCATTTCTCCATGGATTGTTACGCTTGATGCGTTGGAGCCCTTTAGAATTCCAGGCCCTAAGCAAGAGCCGAAGGTGCTTCCTTATTTGCAATATGAAGGAAACAAACACTTTGATATTGATCTTGAAGTGGCCATTCAGCCGGAGGATAGCGAAGAGAAAGTGGTGGGTAATTCCAACTTCAAATACATGTACTGGAACATGGCGCAGCAGCTGGCTCATCAGACGGTGAATGGCTGTAACATCAAGACCGGGGACATGTATGGAAGTGGTACCATCTCAGGGCCAGAGCCTCATCAGTTTGGATCCATGCTGGAGATTTCGTGGAAGGGAACCAAACCTGTAGCTATGCCTGACGGCAGTGAGCGTAAGTTTATCCAGGATGGAGATACGGTGATCATGAGAGGCCATGCAAAACAAGATGGTGTACGTATCGGTTTTGGTGAGGTGAGTACGAAAGTGCTGCCAGCGAAGTAACATTGTCATCCTGAGCTTGTCGAAGGAGGACATTAGAAAAAACAGGTTTCGACAGGCTCAACCTGACATCTAAAGAGAAATACGAAAATGACAATCGACCCGAAAGAAATACCGGTACCTGAACTACACGGACACTTGCTTGGAGCTGTGGCGCCACGTCCCATTGCCTTTGCCAGCACGGTAGATAAGGACGGAAATGTAAACCTGAGTCCTTTCAGCTTTTTCAATGTCTTCAGTGCCAACCCTCCGATCATGATCTTTTCCCCGGCACGAAGAGGAAGAGACAACACGACAAAGCACACCTTGGAAAATGTAAAGGAACATGCAGAGTGCACGGTGAACATCGTGTCTTACGGCATGGTGCAGCAGATGTCGCTGAGCAGCACGGAGTATGCAAAGGGAGTGAATGAGTTTAGTAAGGCCGGGTTCACTGAGGAGAAGTCTGAGCGAGTAAAGCCACCCCGAGTGAAGGAAGCGCCTGTTTCGTTTGAGTGCAAAGTGATCGAAGTGAAATCGCTTGGAGAGCAGGGTGGAGCCGGACAGCTCGTGATTTGTGAGGTGCTGCTGATGCACATCTCAGATCGGATATTGGGGGAGAACGGCAAGATTGATCCCAATAAATTGGATGCTGTGGCAAGAATGGGTGGAAATTGGTATGCCAGAGCGAGCGGAGATGCTATATTTGAAGTAGCCAAACCTCTGACAACCATGGGCATAGGAGTAGACCAAATACCTGATCAAATTCGAACCAGTACGGTACTTACCGGCAACCACCTGGGGATGCTTGGAAATGTAGAATCCCTTCCTTCAGATGAGGAAGTAAAGGATTTTGCCAATGAACCAGAGGTTCGTTCCATTCTCGATTCCTTCGATGATGAAGAAAATATCCAACTGGAACTTCATAAACTTGCCGCTGATCTCTTGAATGAAGGTGAGGTGGATACGGCGTGGAAAGTGCTTATGATGGGGTGAATTAGTTTTAAAGTCCATAGTCGTCAGTCGACAGTGGACTAAAAACTGTCGACTAGAAATGAAAGACAACTTCTCCACTCAATCCGCCGACTATGCGAAATTCCGTCCGGTCTACCCACAAGAGCTAATTGATTATCTCCTCTCATTAACTGATAAACACGAAGCTTGCTGGGACTGTGGAACAGGAAATGGACAGCTGGCCGTTGAGCTTGCCAAAACTTTTCAGCAAGTGTGCGCGACAGATATTAGCGCGAAGCAGCTCTCCAATTCCACTCAGAAATCCAACATTGAATATTCTAAGCAGCCCGCTGAGCAAACGAACTTTCCAGACCAGCATTTTGACTTGATCACTGTTGCGCAAGCGGCTCATTGGTTTGATCATTCAAAGTTCAATCAGGAGGTGAAACGGGTTCTTAAACCCGGTGGAGTGATTGCTTTAATTGGATATGGTCTGGTACAGGTAGAAGGAGAGGCTGGAGAAATTATCAAAAACTTTTATTGGAACGTGACTAAGCCTTATTGGGACCCTGAGCGTAATCACATTGAGGAGGCCTATCAAACCATTCCTTTCCCTTTCGATGAGTTCATGGAGGTTCCTAAGTTCAAAATGCAAAAAGACCTGGCTTTGGATGAACTGGTTGGTTACATCAGCACCTGGTCTGCCGTGCAACATTACATCAAGCAAAATGGTCATTCGCCAATTGATAAGCTACGATCCAGCCTTTCAGAGGTATGGAAGTCTGGAAAACGGCAGGTTTATTTTCCTTTGTTTTTGCGTGTTGGAAAAGTGTAACCTAAAAAGCAAACCTTCCTTTAAACTCCTCCAATTCAGCCTTTAACTCATTGGACTGAAAACGCTTGATATGATTGAATAATTCACTATTTGGATCAATTTTCAATTCCCGGAGATTCATATGTTGATTAGTAAAAAGAAACTCCAGTGATGGATAGATTTCTTTCAGTACATCTACCAAATCCAGGATTTGTAGATTTTTATCCACCAGGTTGTATGTACCATTCGGGACATCATTGGTGATGGTCTGGGCGAGTGCATTACATAAGTAATCCACATGGATAAATGCCCGTGATTGCTTTCCGTTTCCATTGATTTGGATTCGGTTCGTAAAGTTAGCGTCGAACATAAAGCGGTTGATCACCGCATCAAAACGCATGGATTTACTGTAGCCATACACATTACCTCCACGGATCACTATCGCATTTTTTTTCTCACCCAGTCTATTCACATGCTCTTCTCCCCGGAGTTTAGAGATACCATAGAAAGTAGAAGGTGCAGGAACTGTGGTCTCATTTGCAATGTGATCACTCGCTCCGTAAACCGAAGTACTACTCAGGTAGATGAACTTGGAAACATCAGCTTCTTCGGCACTGTAGACTACCTCGGCAGTCCCCCAGTGATTGACCTGCTCATAGAAGTGAGGGTCGGTATTCGCAAAAGGAGTCGTAACAATTGCCGCAAGATGAACCACCACATCTACATCTTTCATCAGTCGCTGAAGCTGCCGGGTATCGAGAATATCTCCACGGACTGATTGAATTTTTTTCTTGTTTTCATAATCCTGGCCAAGGAAAAAATTGTGGTGTCCTTTGCTGAGGTTATCGTAAATGATAATTTTCTCAATTTGAGCATTTCCAACCAGATGCTTTACCAGCTTTGTTCCAACATATCCGGCTCCCCCGGTGATGAGTACTTTCATATTTTTTGTGTCAGGTTGAGGTTCTCGAAACCTGTCTTTTGAATGTCCATTTCGACAGGCTCAATGTGACAATTATTTAACTAGATCCGTGTGTAAACCACACTCTACTTTATTCAGACCAAACCATCTTGCCTCTCGCTCCTGCATATCCAGATCCATTTTTCTAGTGCACGGTTCACAACCAATACTGATATATCCTTTCGCATCTAGTGGATGCCTTGGAAGGTCATGCTCCTTGATATAGGCAAATATTTTACGATTGTCCCAATCCAGCATTGGGTGAAATCGAATACTTTCAAAAGGAGCTGGTTGTTCTACTTTCATGGCTTTTCGTACGGCACTCTGATCACCTCTAACGCCATTGATCCAAACATCATGGCTAGCAAGTACGGACTCCATAGGTTGGGTTTTATTGAGATAACAGCAATGATCTGGATCGGTTGTAAACAACAGCTTGCCGTTCGTCTCGCGCTGCATATATTTTGGTGTATTTGGTTTTAAGTCTACGATTGTGAGACCGAATCTTTCAGCTATTTCATCACGAAATGAGACAGTTTCCGGGAAGAGATACCCAGTATTTATAAAATAGACGGGAATCGTATTGTCTATTTCGCTTAAGATGTGCAGCATTGGAATACTGTGCGTTTGAAAGGAAGAAGTGGTGAAAAGCCGCTTTCCTTCGATTCGGTATTCCTCAATTTTTTTTCTGATTTCTGGAATCTCCATTGGATGAATTTCAAGGCAAAACAAACCCACACAAAAATAAATTCATAGTGATGGGAAACATCTTTATGAAAGTGTTTGTTAAGAGTTCCAGTAATTTTGCCAAATGCCGAGAGTTACAATCAACCGAAAAGAACACTTCAACGCTGCACATCGTCTATACAATGAGAAATGGTCAGATGAAAAAAATGCGGAGGTATTTGGGAAATGCAGCAACCCAAATTGGCATGGGCATAATTATGAGATAGTCGTAAGTCTGACTGGTGAACCGAATCCGGATACCGGTTATGTTTATGATATGAAAAAATTGAGTGATCTGATAAAAGAGCGAGTGCTCTCAAGATTTGATCACAAAAACTTGAATTTAGATGTTGCCGAATTTAAACATTTGAATCCGACAGCAGAGAATATCGTCAAAGTCATCTACGATTTACTTCGACCAGAAATAGAAGACCGGTACGAGATGAAAATTACACTTTATGAAACAGAAAGAAACTTCGTTGAATACCCGGGTTGAGGTAGATGAGTTTGGAGATGATCATGTTGGATCATCGTACGAGACTCCATTGCGTCCTGATGCTTTCGAGCAGGATGATGAATTGAAGATAGAACTGATCTCTAAGCATTTCAGGGAAATCATGCAGATTCTTGGCCTTGATCTGGAGGATGATAGTCTTGCCGGGACACCTAAGCGAGTGGCTAAAATGTTTGTGAAAGAGGTCTTTTCAGGATTGAACCCTGCAAACAAGCCCAAAATCAGACTGTTTGATAATAAGTACAACTACAATCAAATGCTCGTAGAAAAGGACATCACATTCTATTCTCATTGTGAGCATCATTTTGTGCCAATTTACGGAAAAGCCCATGTAGCCTATTTCTCGAGCGGGAAGGTGATCGGTCTATCCAAGATCAATCGAATCGTTCAGTATTTCGCAAAGCGCCCACAAGTTCAGGAGCGGTTGACCGTGCAAATAGGTCAGGAATTGAAATCGATTCTAAAAACTGAGGATGTAGCAGTTGTGATGGATGCTTCACACATGTGTGTTTCATCGCGTGGAGTGAACGACACAAATAGCCGAACAGGTACTGCTTATTTCGATGGAAAATTCAAGGATCAGAATATTAAAAACGAGTTTTTGAATTACATCAATACTGATTCTTCTGATCTCTAATTATTTCTTTCTTCTATGATTTAAATCTGGGTTTTCTATAAAAGCCTGATGACCTATCTTTGCGCACTGTTTTTGAAAAACCATTTAAAAAATCATGGATAAATTAATCTATTTAGTGCCTGCTCTAGGGCTTCTAGGGCTTCTTGTGATGATCATCAAATCCCGCTGGGTAAACAAGCAGGATGCAGGTGATGAGAAAATGCAAACACTTGCAAATCACATTAGAGAGGGGGCATTAGCATTTCTAAGTGCAGAGTACAGAATCTTGGCCATCTTCGTTGTTTTGGCTGGAGCTCTATTAGGAGTAATATCAATGATGGTTGAAACCACTCACTGGTTCATCATTGTAGCCTTTGTAATTGGGGCTTTCTTTTCAGCATTGGCTGGAAATATAGGGATGCGGATAGCTACAGCGGCAAACGTACGAACCACACAAGCTGCACGAACAAGCTTACCTCAGGCATTAAAAGTGTCGTTTACTGGTGGTACAGTAATGGGACTTGGTGTTGCCGGGCTTGCGGTATTTGGCCTAAGTATGCTATTTATCTTTTTGTTTCAATTCTTCATGGGCGGACAATGGACTGCTAATGGAGTTAATGATATGACTGTAGTGCTTGAGGCTCTTGCCGGTTTCTCGTTGGGAGCTGAATCGATTGCACTTTTCGCAAGAGTAGGAGGAGGTATCTACACGAAAGCTGCTGATGTAGGAGCTGATTTGGTAGGAAAGGTTGAAGCAGGGATTCCAGAGGATGATCCAAGAAACCCAGCTACAATTGCTGATAACGTTGGAGATAATGTGGGAGACGTTGCAGGTATGGGTGCTGACCTTTTTGGCTCTTATGTTGCAACTGTATTGGCTTCAATGGTACTAGGAAACTATGTGATTCGTGATATGGGTGGATCAATTGACGATGCATTCAATGGAATAGGCCCAATCTTGCTTCCATTAGTAATCGCTGGTCTTGGAATCGTATTCTCTATTCTTGGAACGATGTTGATCAAAGTTTCAGGTAATAATGCCAAAGAGCCTCAGGTTCAGGCAGCACTTAACAAAGGAAACTGGGGATCGATTATCCTTACTGCAGTTGCATGTTACTTCGTAATTGACCTGTTACTTCCTGCTCAAATGACTATGGTATTCTTCGGGGAAGGAAGCTTAACTGTAACATCAATGAGTGTATTCTATGCAGTTTTGGTTGGTTTGGCTGTAGGAGGTCTTATTTCATACTTCACTGAATACTATACTGGTCTTGGTAAAAAGCCTGTACTAGATATCGTACAAAACTCTGCAACGGGAGCTGCTACAAACATCATCGCCGGACTTTCTACCGGTATGATTTCCACGTTCGCTCCAATCCTTCTTTTTGCTGGTGCGATTTGGGGAGCTTATGAGCTGGCTGGATTCTACGGAGTAGGTATAGCAGCCTCTGCTATGATGGCTACTACAGCGATGCAGTTGGCCATCGATGCATTCGGGCCGATTGCTGACAATGCAGGTGGTATTGCTGAAATGAGTGAACTGCCTGACGATGTAAGAGAAAAAACTGATATTCTTGATTCAGTTGGAAATACAACAGCTGCAATCGGTAAAGGATTTGCAATTGCTTCTGCTGCCTTGACAGCATTAGCCCTTTTTGCAGCATATGTGACTTTCACAGGAATTGATGGGATTAACATTTTTAAAGCGGATGTACTTGCTGCATTATTCATTGGAGGTATGGTGCCAGTGGTTTTCTCTGCTCTGGCAATGAGATCTGTAGGTAAAGCAGCTATGGAAATGGTAAAAGAGGTGAGAAGACAGTTCAAAGAAATTCCTGGTATTATGGAAGGAACTGGCAAGCCTGAATACGGCAAGTGTGTGGATATTTCTACAAAAGCGGCTTTGAGAGAAATGATGCTTCCAGGAGCTATTACCATCATAGCGCCAATTCTAATTGGATTCTTGATGGGACCTGAAGCACTTGGTAGCTACATGGCTGGAGTTGCCGTTTCGGGTGTACTTTGGGCTATTTTCCAAAACAATGCCGGTGGTGCATGGGACAATGCGAAGAAATCATTCGAAGCTGGTGTTATGATCGATGGTGAAATGACTTATAAAGGTTCTGAAGCTCATAAAGCAGCAGTAACAGGAGATACAGTGGGTGATCCATTCAAAGACACTTCTGGCCCTTCAATGAACATTCTAATCAAACTGACTTGTCTTGTAGGTCTTGTGATTGCCCCAATCTTGGGAGAGGTTTACGGATCAGGTAGCCATGGATCTGCTGTTGAAGAAGCGGCTATTATCGTTGTAGATGAAGTGGAGCCGGTTGAGGAGATCGTAAAGGTATCTAAGGAGTTCAAAGTTGAGATGCAATCACTTGAAGATGGACAGGTTCAGGCAATTGTAACTTATACAGCAATGGAAAATGCTGAGGCTATGACCAGAGTTGATACGTTGGTAGGAGCTGAAGCTGATGTTAAAGCGCAAATAGATGCAATGAAACAATAGTTCATCTGTATTAAATTATCAAGAACCTCGGTTCGCTTGTTGCGGATCGAGGTTTTTTTGTGCCTTTATTTTAACTTCCTGCTGTGAGTAATAAATCCCTGATTCAGATTGGCGAAGACTGGTTTAAGTCTAAAAACTGGGAAACTTTTAAATTTCAACGAGAGACGTGGAAGGCGTACCTCGATGGAAAGAGTGGTTTGCTCAATGCTCCGACTGGATCAGGAAAAACCTATGCTTTGTGGATTCCCTGCCTCTTGGAATTTTTAAGGAATCACGAACCATACGATGTAAAACCGGAAGTTCAGATTTTATGGATCACCCCGCTAAGGGCTCTGGCCAAGGACATTCAGCGAGCCATGCAACTGGTTTGTGATGAAATGGATATCCGTTGGAAGGTTGGGTTGCGAACAGGTGAAACTTCAACCTCAGAAAGACAAAGACAAAAGAAATCAGCACCTCAAGCTTTAGTTATTACTCCTGAAAGTTTGCATGTTTTACTCAGCCAGAGTGATTATCCTAACTATCTCAAAAACATCAAAAGCATCATTGTTGATGAGTGGCATGAATTGATCGGAACCAAGCGTGGAGTAGCTACCGAGTTGGCAATTTCGCGAATCAAGAAGCTTACAGATCAAAGGCTTAAAATCTGGGGAATATCTGCAACGATTGGCAATCTACCTCAGGCAAAACGAGTATTACTAGGTGAGGATTTATATAAGGATGCGGTTTCGATTAAGTCCAATATTGAAAAGAAAATAGAGGTGACCTCTGTCATGCCTGATGAGGTTGAGAAATTTCCATGGTCAGGCTATCTCGGTGTTAAGCTGCTCGATAAAGTGCTGCCAATTATCCATGAAAGCAACACCACTCTTTTGTTTACTAATACCCGGTCCCAAACGGAGCTTTGGTATCAGGCTATTTTGAAAGAAGCACCCGAGCTGGCGGGTATCATCGCCATGCATCATGGGTCCATGGATCAGAACATTCGCGGATGGGTAGAAGATGCCTTGCATGAAGGAAAGCTGAAATTGGTTGTATGTACATCTAGCCTTGATTTAGGTGTGGATTTCCGACCTGTTGATACGGTGATCCAGATTGGTGGGCCAAAAGGTGTATCCAGATTTCAACAGCGCGCCGGACGTAGTGGTCATGGTCCCGGAGAGGTTAGTAGAATCTATTTTGTTCCTACACACTCACTAGAGTTGATTGAAGGAGCAGCTTTAAGGTCGGCTATAAAGGAGGGAAAGTTTGAGCAACGAAAACCATTAGAGAAATGTCTCGATGTACTCATTCAGTATCTGGTGACGCTTTCGGTTAGTGGAGGTTTTCGACCGCTTGAAATTCTGGAGGAAATCAAACAGACGTATTGTTATCGCTTATTGACTGCTGATGAATGGAACTGGGCTTTGGAGTTCATAACCACTGGAGGAAGCACCCTGGGTGAATACGATGAATTTTCCCGGGTCTACAACGACAATGGCATCTATAAAATCATCAACAATAAAGCAGCTCATCGTCATAAATTATCCATTGGAACGATCGTAGGAGATCCTGCCATGAGCATTAAGCTAATTTCAGGAGGCCACCTGGGTACAGTGGAGGAGAGCTTTGTGGCAAAGTTAAATCCGGGTGATAGGTTTTGGTTTGCAGGACAAAACCTTGAATTCATCAGGATCAAGGATTTGACTGTTCTGGTAAAAAAATCAAAACGAAAAAGTGGCCTTACTCCGGCATGGGGAGGAGGAAGATTGCCTCTGTCTTCATTGCTATCAGATCAGATCAGGAATAAACTTCAATTAGTAATTGAGGGAAATTTTACCGACCCGGAGCTACAAAAGATCAAACCAATTTTAGAACTCCAGAGTCGGATGTCAATGATTCCAGATAAGGGCTCACTTCTGATTGAGAAAGTGGAAACTGAGCATGGGCATCACCTATTCTTTTTCACTTTCGAAGGCATGTTTGTGCATGAAGTATTGGTTGGTTTGATTGCCTATAGGATTAGTAAACTTCAACGAATCACTTTCTCTATTTCCATGAATGATTACGGTTTTGAGTTGCTTTCTGATCAGGAGATCGCTATAGATGAGGCACTTGAACTGGATTTATTTTCAGAGGAAAACATTTTTCAGGACATCCAGGAATCAGTCAACATGACTGAGATGGCTCAGCGCAAATTCAGAGATGTGGCGACCATTGCAGGACTGATTTTTCAGGGATATCCCGGCAAGAATATCAAAGCTCGCCATTTACAAGCATCCTCGGGGATTCTTTTCAAGGCATTCAAAGAATATGATGAGAGCAATCTGCTACTCAAACAAGCCATGGATGAAGTCTTAACGCTTCAACTGGATCAATCCCGATTCATGGAAGCCATACGAAGGATCAATTCTCAAAAGATTGTAGTGAAAGAAACTCAAAAACCGACCCCATTTGCTTTTCCGATTTTGGTGGATATGATTCGAAGAGAGCGCCTTAGTACCGAAGATATCACCGATCGTATTTTAAAAATGCAGATGCAGCTTGAACGATCTGTCGCTGACGACTAAATTTGATCTATGAAACAAGTTTTACTCATCATTGCAATTTGCATAGCCTCTTCTATTTCAGCACAATCTATTGTTGGTAAATGGAAAACCATTGACGATGAATCAGGAAAGCCACGCTCCGTGGTGGAGATATTTGAAAAAGATGGAAAGTATTTCGGTAAGATCATCCAGCTTTTCCGTGAACCAGGTGAAGACCCTGATCCTATTTGTGAAGAATGCGAGGATCACCGCAAGGGCCAGAAGGTTATAGGGATGGAAATCATCACCGATATGAAGTATAATAAAGGTGATAATGTGTATCATAAAGGAGAGATCATGGATCCCGAAAATGGAAACATCTACGATTGCAAACTTTGGGTAGAAGATGGAAACCTGAAAGTGAGAGGATATTTGCTCTTTTTTTATCGAACACAGACCTGGCTACCCTTTACAGGTGAGTGATTTTATAATCGACATTGAAGGCGAAAAACTGAAGTTGCTTCCTCAGCGGGCTATTTTTTGGGAAGCTCTAAAAACACTGATCTTGTCCGATCTCCACCTCGGAAAAGCTGGTCACTTTCGTAAGCACGGTATCCCTATTTCCAGGAAAATACATTTGACCGACCTACAAACGCTGGAAAGACTTATCAAAAATCATAAGCCTGAAAGGGTCATTCTGCTTGGTGATTTGTTTCACAGTGTAGAAAACAATGAATGGGATGATTTTCTGCGATTTCTGGATGTTTATGACTTTGTGGAATTCATCCTGGTGGAGGGAAATCATGATATTTTATCTAATTACCCTGAAAACCTACCAATGATACCCCTTTTAGAGGTTTCACCCTTTTCATTTTCACACATCAGGGAAGAATCAAAACTTTATAATATCTCAGGACATATTCATCCGGGAGTTTCCATCAGGGGAAGAGGTAGGCAGAGCATGACTATGCCATGCTTTTATTTTTCGAAAGACTATGGGGTGCTTCCAGCGTTTGGACAATTCACCGGAATTAAGAAGATTAGACCGAAGAAGGATGATCGAGTATTTGGGATTGCTGATAGAACCATCGTTGAATTAACATGATATTTAGCGTATTTTACAATTGTAAACCCTATACTCATCAATGAGGGGTTACTATTTGAGTTTAAATCGTATTTAAAACTGGCTTGGTGTATGAAGGACAGTGAGATTCTGGAGCGAATTAGTCGTGGAGACGAGCATATGCTTGATCACCTGTATAAGAAATATTACAGGATGATGACCAAGATTGTTCTGTCCAATAATGGGACTGAGGACGAGGCGAAAGACGTATACCAAGAGGCCTTACTCGCTTTTTGGCAGAAAGCTGCAAGTGGGAAACTGGTTTTGACTTCCAAGATCAGCACCTATTTATACAGCATCTGTCTCAATCAGTGGAGAAAGGAGTTGGATAGAAAGAGCCGTTTGAGTTCGGAGGAGGTAGATAAAGAAGAGTTTCAAACGCACGACGCTAAAGAGCGTCTAAAGATTGTGATGGACTGTATTGGGCAGTTGGGAGATGTGTGCAAAAAGGTATTGACCTACTATTATTTTGATGGTATGGGTATGCCTGAGATTGCAGAGAAGATGAATTTTGCCAATACGGACACTGCAAAAACAAAGAAATATAAGTGTAAGAAAAAGCTAGATAGTTTAATAAAAAGTAAATACACCACCGAAGACTTTTTTGACTAATTATGACGAACCAACAACAAGAGCAAATCGACAAATTTCACTCAGGCCAAATGAGTGAGCAGGAAATTGCAGCTTTTCAAAAACAGCTGGAAGCCGATCCTGCATTGAAAGCTGAGAGTGATCTTCAGGGAGATGTGATTGGCGGATTGAAGGAGTATAGAAAACTCGAACTTAAGAGTAGACTAGATGCAATAAACGTAGGCCCTACCTGGGTTGAATTTGTTCAGCAGTCTGCCCTAATGAAGTCGATGGGAGGAGTAATTGTGGCCTCTATCATTGGTACAGGTATTTATTTCATGGGTGAGTCTAAAGAAGAAATTGAATCCACAGAGCCTATTACCATTACAGCTCCTGTTGAAACAGGGTCGACTGACTATGTACTGGAGCTTGGTGACGAGACGGATGTAAAAAATGATACTGAGTTAGAAAAAGCAGTTTCAGTAGCTAAGGTGGAGAATACAACTGATCAAAAACCAGTCGTTCAGGAAAGCACTCCTGTTCAATCCGAAAAACTAGTAGAGGTTGTTGAGAAGGTAGAGGAATTTAAGCCGTCTTTCGATGCACCAGCAGTAGCTAGTGTTGAAGATGAAAGTCGTTTCTCCGGCTCTGATTTGGATGAATTGCCAGAAAATACTTCTTCAGAATCTTCTAATGAGCCGATTGACGTAGAATCTGAAAACAACAGGTCTAACGTAATCAAGTATAAATACTTTGATGGTAAACTCTTCCTAAGTGGTGATTTCAATAAATCTCCATATGAGATTCTTGAGATCAACAGCCTTGCAGGTAGAAGAATTTACGTTTACCATCAGGGAAGTTACTACAGCGTCGGCATGGCAAACAAGCTGACTGAGTTGCCACTCGTGACCAATAAAGAGGTTATTGAAGAGTTGAAGCTGCTTAGAGAAAATAAGTAGACGCTTTCTCGTTTCAAAGCAGTTCCATTTTGTCTAAATTCGTGACTTAATGGAAGAGAAGAAAGTCAGAAAAAAACGAAAACTTGGAAGTTATCCCTTTGCCAGTGTGGTATTTAGTATCACAGTGGCATTGTTGGTTTTAGGCCTTTTTGGTTGGCTACTACTCCATAGCACCAGACTTGGCACTCGCATTCAGGAAAACATTGAAGTTCAGGTTTACCTCAACAAAAACATTTCTCAGTCAGACATTACCAAAATTAGGACGGCCATTGCTTCTAAACCATATATACTTGTTAAGGAAGAGCCTCAGATTTCACTAATTACCAAGGAGCAAGCCGCTCAACAATTTGTAGAAGCCACAGGCGAGGATTTCAAAGACTTTTTAGGCGACAATCCCTTGCGAGATCTGTTTGCTGTAAAGGTGAGAGGTAGTCATCAGGCTTTAGATAGTCTTAAAAAAATTAAGGCTGAGATCGAAGCTATACGAGGTGTGTTTGAGGTAGAATATGAAGAAAGCCTAATCGAGAGCATCAATGATAACCTGGCTAAAATTGGATTCATTCTTTTGGGGATAGCTATTTTTGCCCTACTCGTTGTGATCATCTTGATCAATAATACCATTAAGCTGGCCCTCTTCTCGCAGCGTTTTCTAATCCGTAGCATGCAGCTTGTTGGTGCCACAAGTTCATTCATACAGCGACCTTTCCTTTATCGCTCCATGGCTTATGGATTTTTTGCAGGAGTGCTTGCATGCAGTATCATTTACGGATTTACAGTCTATATGAATAGTATCATCGAGGGACTCGAAGAGCTTCAGGATATGAATGGTTTCTTAATTCTCTTTTCGCTCATCCTTATCATGGGAATTATCGTAGGATACTTCAGCTCACTTCGGGCTATCAGAAAATATTTAAAAATGTCTTTGGACGAACTTTACTAAACTATGTCAGAGAAAAGAAAACTTGCTTTTTCGAAAGCTAATTATATGATCATGATAGCTGGTGTTGTTGTGCTGGCAATTGGCTTTATTATTATGACCATGGATACAGAACCATATGGTTTTGGTTTTCTAGGTCTTACACTTGGTCCAATCGTGGTTATGCTGGGCTTTATTATTCAGTTTGTGGCCATTTTCTACAAACCCAAAGAAAAGACTGACGCTGAATGAGCTGGGTAGAGGCCCTCATTTTAGGGATTATTCAAGGGCTTACTGAATTTCTACCGGTGAGCAGTAGTGGTCATCTGGAGATAGGTTCTGTGCTTCTGGATGCCCAAAGTTCTGATAATCTACTCTTTGCAGTTGTAGTACACCTGGCTACTGCATTGGCAACAATCGCTGTGTTTCGGAAAGATATTGTCGTTCTCTTAAAAGACATCTTCAAATTTCAGTGGAATGAGTCAACTCAATTTGCTGCAAAAATTTTACTGTCGATGATTCCGGTTTTTGTGGTGGCTATCTTTTTCAAAGATCAGATCGAAGCGCTTTTTGTTGGCAATCTCGCGCTGGTGGGTTCCATGCTGTTAATCACTGGAGCCTTGCTGCTGTATGCACATTACAAGAAGGACGGCACTGGATCAGTCGGCTTCCTCAGCGCAATGGTGATTGGGGTTGCTCAGGCTGTTGCCGTTCTTCCTGGAATTTCCCGATCTGGTTCTACGATTGCTACTGCGCTGATTTTGGGAGTAGAAAAGTCAAAAGCAGCGAGGTTTTCTTTTTTGATGGTGCTAATTCCGATCCTAGGTGCGAGTTTTTTGGAGATGTTGGACTTTTCTGAAAATCCATCTGCTCACAGCATCAATGCTGCTAGCTTGCTTGTTGGGTTTCTAGCCGCATTTATTTCTGGGTTTGTCGCTTGCAAATGGATGATCGCAATTGTTAAGAAAGGAAAGCTGACTTACTTCGCTATTTATTGTTTTATTGTTGGGGCTATCGCCATCATTGCGTCGTAATATATGGAAAACACCTACGAGGAAGGGAGGCTATTATTGATCAATAAACCAGTAGACTGGTCATCCTTCGATGTGGTGAAAAAGCTTCGGTATACGCTAAAGGTAAAGAAAATAGGGCATGCCGGCACTCTCGATCCTTTGGCCACAGGTCTTCTGATCATTGGGACGGGGAAGTTTACAAAGAAGCTGAACGAACTTCAAGGGCTCGATAAAACTTATGAGGGTATCATTGAGATCGGTAAGACTACACCGTCTTATGATTTAGAAACTGAATTTGATTCCGAAGTTGATTGGTCCCATATCACACTCGATGAATTAGAAAATGTAAAGCAGGCTTTATCAGGACCGATCCAACAGGTACCGCCTGCCCACTCCGCAATCAAGGTGGGAGGGGAACGTGCGTACAAGAAGGCACGGAAGAATAAAGAGGTGAAGCTTGAACCTCGTGATGTAACCATTCACAATTTTGAGATCGATACCTCAGATTTACCTAACATCGGATTTAAAGTTTCATGCTCCAAGGGAACATACATCAGAAGTCTGGCACATGATTTTGGGCAGAAGCTTGGAGTGGGAGGATATTTAAAGAAATTGATTCGAACCAGTGTGGGAGAATATCAGTTGTCAGATGCAGTAGATTTGGATGAGTTTGTACGCCAGCACAATGAGAGTAATTGATCATATTGAAGCTTTTGAAAAGCCCAACTATTCGGTTGTAACAATAGGAACGTTTGATGGTGTTCACATTGGTCATCAGGCTATTCTTAAGCGACTGGTAGCTGATGCTAAAGCAAACAATGGAAAAAGCATTCTGATTACTTTTTGGCCTCATCCCAGATTTATCCTTAACAAAGATGCGGACAAACTGAAGCTCTTGTCCACATTTGACGAGAAGGTGAAATTGATTGCGGATTTAGGCGTAGACTATATTTTGAAGATTGCTTTCACACCCGAGTTTTCAAATCTGAGTGCTGATCAGTTTGTGAAGGAAATATTGATAAACCGAGCGGGTACCAAGCATCTATTTATTGGATACGATCACCATTTTGGAAACAATAGAGAAGGAAACATTGAATTTCTTCATGAGCATGCAGACGAATATGGTTTTCAAGTGAATGAAATTTCAAGACAGGAAATTGATCATGTAGGTGTTAGCTCTACTAAAATTCGTGATGCGCTGGAAACAGGTGAGATACACCTTGCAAATTCACTGCTCGGTAGAAATTATAGCATCACAGGCAATGTGGTGGACGGAAATAAGAAAGGCAGATCCATCGGTTTCCCTACAGCCAATCTCGAAGTTCCTGAAAAATATAAGCTGTTGCCCTCAGATGGAGCCTATGCTATACGTGCCTCAGTTGAGGGAAGGATGGTTAATGGAATGCTCAATATAGGTTTTAAACCCACGGTAAATGGTACCAATAGGAGTATAGAAGCGCATTTATTTAATTTTGATGAAGATATTTATGGTAAGGAAATTACCGTTGAGTTTATAAGGTCGCTGCGGAAGGAAATGAAATTTGCCAGTATTGATGACCTGAAAGTTCAGCTAGCTAGGGACAAAGAAGCAGCACTAAAAATCTTAAAATGAAATTGTTGGGTTTTAAAATATTGATAGTGTTTCTGGTCACCCTGACTTTAATGACGTCATGTTCGAAGACAGAATCTTTAATTGACTTTACCGAGGAAGATGAGGTTTTATTAGGAGAGAAGCTCGCACTGGCTATCTCGGAAGACCCAGACTTTAGTATCATTCCATCAGTAGGAAATTCGATCCCTTATGGGTATGTCAATTCACGATTAAATGAAATAACCTCTTCTGCGGCATTGACTAAGAGTGAGTCATTCACCTGGAGCATCACATTACTGGATGATGATACAAGACAGGCTTTCGCATTGCCAGGAGGCAATCTTTATGTGAGTACTGGAATGATCTTTTATCTGACTAACGAGGATCAATTTTCAGGTCTTCTTGCCTTCCTGGTTGCTAATGTGGATCGCTCATACATTACTGAGCGTCTTTTTTTTAAGTATGGGGTAAATGGACTTAAATCCATTGCAACATCCGGTGATGATGAAAAGCTAAAGCAGATTATTGAAGATTTGGATTTGAGGGGGAATTACCTGGTTTTTTCTCGCGCTAATGAGTTGGCTTCTGACACTCTCTCCACATCCTTATTAGCAGGTTCCGGACAGGCATGCAATGGTTGGGGCTTGTTTATGGATCGTGCTTTAAACGTTCAGCCAGAATTAATATCCGCATTTAGCGGAGCGCATAAGCTTGATCAATCAAGAGTAGAGAATATCAACGCCAAGTCCGATGAGATTGGATGTGATACGACTGTTGATAGCGGATCAACAAGCCGTTACCAAAGTTTTAGAAATTCATTGCCATAATAGATCGCCAATCTGGTGATTAAATTTTTATAAATAAACCTTTCATGAAGAAGTCAGAAATCAAATTTGTCGTGGAATTGGACAAGGAAAACATTCCGGAGAAAATCATGTGGGATGCAGATGAAAAGGATCAACCAGGTTTGTCTGAAACGAAATCCATTAGCCTAAATCTGTGGGATCATGAGAACAAGAACACCATGCGTATTGACCTCTGGTCAAAGGACATGCCCATGGATGAAATGAAACATTTCTACATCGATTGTCTGGGTGGGCTTGCTCAGAGTGTGCTAAATGCAACAGGTGATGAATACATGAATCAGGAGATTTCTACACTATGTGATCGCCTTGTTGAACATGTGAAGAGTCAGGGATAAATAATTATTGGATTGCCAATAAATTCCTTGATTTCAAGAAAAATCACTAATATTATGCATGCATAATATTTCCGGATTGGAATATTTACAATGCATGTGTTCAATAAGCAATAGATAATTGCTTGTATGTTCGCTTTTTTAAGTATTATTAATATCAAAAAATTATTCACAAAACATCAACCTTATGATTAGGAATTTGACAAAGATGATTTTTGGGTTGGCGTTGACACTCTTATCGGTCACCGCTTTCGCTCAAACCACGATAAGTGGAACCATCGTAGATAGTGAGGGCGAGGCACTTATCGGTGTAAACGTTCTCGTTGAAGGGACGGTACTCGGTACCATCACCAATGTAGATGGTAAATTCTCCTTGACGGTAAAGGCTCAGCCCCCTTTCAATCTAATAGTTTCGTATGTTGGATATGAAACGCAGCGCCTTGAAGTTTCTTCAAGTACTACCCAATTAGATGTACAACTTGTAGAATCAACATTATTAGGGCAGGAAGTTGTGGTTTCTGCCTCCAGAGTTGAGGAGAGCGCACTTAAGTCCCCAGTTAGTATTGAGCGAATGGATATTCTGGATATTCAAAACACGCCATCTGAGGATTTTTATTCAGCAATTCGAAACCTTAATGGAGTTGATTTTAGTACTCAAAGTTTAACCTTCAAGTCAGTTAATGCTAGAGGTTTTGGTTCTAACGGAAATACCAGATTTGTTCAGCTAATTGATGGAATTGACAACCAGGCTCCCGGTCTTAACTTCCCGGTTGGAAACGTTGTAGGTATTAGTGAACTGGATTTGGAAAGTGTGGAAATGATTCCAGGTGCAGCATCGGCGCTTTATGGGCCAAATGCAATTCAGGGGATTCTTTTAATGAAAAGTAAAAGTGCATTTGATTATCAGGGACTTGATTTTTACTCCAAGGTAGGGGTTACACATGCAGATGAGCGTGATCACGAAATGTCCCCATATACAGATATGGGCTTTAGATATGCCAAAGCATTCAATAATAAAATGGCTTTCAAAATCAATGCTTCATGGCTGAGAGCTCAAGATTTTATTGGAGTTGATCAAAGAGATCAAAGTGGCGCAACTGTTGAAGGGAATCTCGGAAGTAACCGAAGCAACAATAGAACATATGATGGTATCAACACCTATGGAGATTTTTTAATCGATATTGGTACAATTGCTGACATTACAATTGCTTCCGATCCGGTAAATGGACCAAGCATTGCAGCAATTAGAAGCTTATTGCCAAATGGTGCTAATGGAGCTTTTTCTCCAACAGGTTATCAGGAATCAGATTTTGTAGATAATACAACAGAGAGTTTAAAATTAGGTGGTGCATTCCACTATAGATTGAATGATAAAATAGAAGCGATAGCCCAAATGAACTGGGGACGTGGAAGCTCAGTATATACTGCGAATGACAGATTTATATTAGACAACTTCTCTATCTGGACAGGAAAGCTTGAGCTAAGAGGAGACAACTTCTTTGTTAGAGGATACACAACGCAGGAAGATGCTGGAGATACATATGCAGCAAACACTTTTGCATCACTTATTAATCAGAGAAGATATCTGCCAGCATATTTCCAAACGTATGCCGGCGCAATTGCAACTGGCGCAGTAGCACCGAATAACTATGAAGCACTTCATGCAGCTGCAAGAGCAGCAGCTGATGCTCAGCAGCCCGGAGTAAACTCTGAGACTTTTCAGTCTGACTTTGACGAATTTAGAAATCGTTCAATTGCAGAAGGTGGGGCTAAGTTCCTAGATAAGTCAGCATTATGGCACTATGAGGGAAGCTACAATTTCAAAAATGAAATTGATTTTGCGGATGTAGTTGTAGGTGCAAACTTTAGAACGTATGCACTTAATTCTGAGGGTACGCTGTTTACGCTGGACGAAAATGGTGATGAAATATCATTCAATGAATTTGGAGGGTACCTTCAAGTTTCTAAAAATGTAATAGACAATGTGAAGCTCCAAGGATCAATTCGATTTGATAAAAATGAGAATTTTGACGGTCAGCTTTCACCAAGATTATCAGGGGTTTGGGAATTTTTGGCAGATCAAAATTTGAGAGCTTCATATCAAAGAGGATTTAGAATTCCTACAACACAGGATCAGTATATAGATCTTGATGTGGTAACGAGAAGACTTATCGGAAGAAACGAGATTTTAACAGAGAACTATAACATCAACAGAAACACAGTATATACTACCCAAAGTGTGATGGCCGCTCAGGCGAGTGGTGATGTTAATGATCTTGTGGTTGCTTCAGATGCTTATAAGCCATTTGAAACTGAGAAAGTAACAACCTGGGAGGTAGGTTATAAAGGTCTTCTTATGGATGGAAGACTTTTGATTGATGCTTTCTACTATAATAGTACGTATCAGGATTTTGGAGCTGAAATTGACGTAACTCAAGCGGTCGTGACTGGTGATATCCAGTCTGTTCCTAGCGGTTATACTGTTGCATCAGCTGGTGCTCGGCATGATGATAATGAATTACAGACTTTTGTTGATGGAGGAGGCACAGGAATAAGCCTTCAACGATACGGATATGACACAAATATTGATGAAGATATTAACTCCTACGGTTTCGGATTTGGTGCAGAATACACCTTCCTTGAAGGGTTTAACTTCGGCGCGAATGCTTCATACAATAAACTTGAAGACCTTGATGACTTGACTGCAAGAACCTATAACGTCGCGTTTAACACTCCTGAGTGGAGATACAACATTACGTTTGGTAATAGAAAGGTGACTGAGCGAATTGGCTTTGGATTGACATATAGATGGCAAGATGCTTTCTTGTGGCAATCAGCTATTGGATCTAGCGTTATTTCTGATTTTGCAACATTGGATGCTCAGGTTACTTATAGTCTTCCAAACATCAATGGACGAATCAAGGTTGGAGGTTCAAATATCCTTAATGAGCGATATACAACCTCTCATGGAAACCCAAGTATAGGAGCTCTATACTACGTTCAGTTGAACCTTGATAACATTCTAAGTAACTTCTAAAATTGAAGACGATGAAAAAAATATTTAATAAACTATCTATAATTTTCTTTGCTACACTAGTTTTTGCTTGTAGCAGTGAGGATGAATTAATAGAGGATTGGATTGCCGTAAATGAGGTGGAAAGTCCTACTCCTGGCACTTCTGGAGATTTGGATCTCTCCAGCTATGTTGCAATAGGTAACTCATTATCTGCAGGATATGCGGATGGAGCACTTTATAATCAAGGTCAGGAAAATAGCTTCCCTAATCTCTTAGCTGGTCAGTTTGCGATGGTTGGCGGAGGCGATTTCAACCAACCAGATATCAATTCAGAAAACGGATTTAATTCTACTTTTTCAGATGTTGGAAGTGGAGTGATTGCAGGACGTACCGTGCTGGATTTGTCTTTACAAGCACCAGTACCTACTTCCGGTGAATTAATCGCCGCTTATTCTGGTGATAAAACTACTCTTGGGAATTTTGGAGTACCAGGGCTTAAACTTGCTGATCTCGAAACTGCTGGTTATGGTTTTCCAGACGTAGGTAATCCTTACTTTACGAGATTTGCTGTAGACCCAAATACTTCTAGTGTATTAGGTGATGCACTTGCTGTAGATCGCACTTTTTTCACCTTATGGTTAGGAGCTAATGACTATTTAGGATATGCACTTGCAGGTGGACAAGGAACTGAGCCGCTTACGGCATATTCTTCCACTGATTTTGCTACTGATTTAGGCTCAGCATTAACGCAACTAACAGCCAATGGCTCAGAAGGTGTGGTGATTGATTTACCACCTGTGGTGACTTTACCATTCTTTCAAGCGGTTACTTGGGATGCAATTGAATTAGATGCCGCTACAGCATCTCAATTGAATGATGGTCTGGCAGCTGTCAATACAGCATTGCAGGGGACTCTGAGTGCCGGATATAGTGATAGTGATGATATTACTCGTAGACTTATATCTTATTCTGAAGGAGATAACCCAATTCTTGTTCACGATGAAGAATTAGTGGATTTGGAGCCTTATTTTGATAATCTGGAGGCAGGAATGGCAATCACAGCTCAAGAAAGAGCGGCTTTAGTTCCTTACGAACAATCCAGACCACTTGTAGCTGGTGAACTGGTTCTCTTAAGTGCGGGTGCTGTCTTAGGTACAGAGGCAGATGGTGACGATAGTGTAGAAGATACTCCCATAGGAGTGGTTATTCCTCTCGGATTTTCATTTACAGAAGCGGCTAACGGAGATCAATACTTTTTGAATGCTGCTGAACAGGCAGCTATAGTAACAGCAAGAGCTACATATAACGGAGCTATTTCAGCAACAGTAGCTAGTCTAAACGATGCAGGAGCTGATATAGCACTCGTAACTGTACAGCCACTCTTTGTTGATATGTTAGGTCTGGATGCGGCTACTGCAGCTGCGTTGGCATTACCAACTGGTTCAGCTGATGGAGTGAAAGGAATTGAGGTGGATGGAGTAACGTTAACTCCTGATTTTGCTCCAAATGGAGTATTTTCTACCGATGGTGTCCATCCAAATCCAAGAGGACATGCCATTGTGGCCAACGAAATTATTGCTACTATCAATGCACGTTGGAATGCAAGTATTCCAACAATAAGTGTATTGGAGAAACTTGGAGTGACATTTCAAGAGTAATCTTTTAGAATCTCAAAATATAAACCCCATGCTTAGCGTGGGGTTTTTTATTTCATAGTATTTTTAAACTATGTCCGAGCCACAGTTCAAGCACTTTCCACAATTAAGACAAAAGCTATTTGTGGTAGTTTTTGGTACAGAGACCAGAGCAGGTAAGTTGTTTGATATCATTCTACTCTGGGCAATAGTATTAAGTGTACTCAGCGTCATGCTTGAGAGTGTCAAGGAGTTTCGCGAGACCTATGATACCATTTTCTTTGTTTCTGAGTGGTTGTTCACCATCTTGTTTACAGTCGAATATTTGCTGCGTATATTTATTACAGCCCAGCCTAAAAAGTATATTTTTAGCTTTTTTGGAATCGTAGACTTGCTGGCCACATTACCTACTTATCTCACACTATTTATGGTAGGAGGGAGCTACTTAGTGGTAATTCGATCTCTTCGACTCTTACGAATCTTTAGAATCCTCAAATTAGGAAGATACCTGCGGGAAGCCTCTGTCTTATCCAATGCTTTAGCAGCGAGTAGGTATAAGATATTTGTTTTTCTTGGGGCTGTTTTTACACTGGCAATGATCATGGGCACGCTCATGTACATGATTGAGGGAGGAGAGAGTGGCTTCACCAGTATTCCCAGGAGTATTTATTGGGCTATTGTAACGATTACAACTGTGGGATACGGGGATATAGCTCCTCAGACTGTGCTGGGACAGGCATTTGCATCCATGCTGATGCTCATGGGGTATGCGATTATTGCAGTACCAACTGGAATTGTTACTTCCGAAATCGCTCAAGCAGAAAAAAATCAGCGAAAAACTGAATCCTCAGGAAAGGAATGTGTTGCCTGTGGGAAAAAGGGTCATGATCATGATGCAATTTTCTGTAAAAATTGCTCCGCAAAGCTCTAGGCCGATGCTTTACCTCTAAAAGTCCTGATCACCAACCAAATGATCACCACTGTGAAAGTGACGATCAAAAAGAAATTTGATGCGTCTGAGATAGTAAGTGAATCCACCCATTCAGTGAATTTCATCGATTCGTTTTCTTCCATTCCTTTTTTGGCATAAATATAGCAAGCTAATAGCTAATCTATGTATTGAGTTTTGTAACTTAGTTATTTAAAATTGGATTTATCTATGAAGACGGCACTTATAATAATTCTTTTTTCTCTGTTTCAAACACAGGTGACTGTTGTTAAGAATAATGGAGATCAGGTTGTTTTGAAAAACATTAAAGTATACCAGAGTGAAGGTCAATCTTCATCAGATGCATTGATATATTCATATCGCGGCGAGGACTCAAATATTTCTTTTAAAGAGGTGAAACGAATTAGTGTGAAAGAGACACTTCAGAAGAAAAAAGGAGTAACTACCTATCGGGTTATCTTGGTGAAGAGCAATAATGACAAGCTTGAAGTGGATATTGATCTTATAAAACTGGAAGGAACAAATGAAAATGGAAAGGTTGAATCAATGAACCTTAGTTCTGTAGATAAGATTTCGTTTTAGTCCGGTTAATTCTATATTTGCGAACCCAAAATTGCACTCGTAGTTCAACTGGATAGAATACCAGATTTCGGCTCTGGGGGTTGAGGGTTCGAATCCTTCCGAGTGCACAAAATAAAAGCCCTCTCATTTTTGAGAGGGCTTCTTTATTAGCGGTGATTGTATATTTCTTCTATTTAGCTCAGCATGACAAGCAAAACAACCACCGTTAATACAGATAAAAAGAATCTTACGTAACTCATATCGATTTCATTTTGTTGTCATGGATATGTCCACTCAAAACTTAAATACCCCCAATTGATTCTTTGAATAGCACAATTATTTCGATAAAGTAAGGGTGTACAATCGACGACCATCTCTGAAAAAGGAGCTGATTTGATGTTGATCTGAAGAGCTATCTTCTATGGTCCATACCTGCCTGCTGTTATCTATCTCAACATGTAGTTGTGTTTCCGAATCATCCATATACCATACACCCATTATTCCAGGAGGATCGGTAGGATCGCACTTTGTTGCCCCTTCGTTAATCTCGTAAGTACCATTTGGATAGTATGTTATGAAATTATCAGTCACACATTTGTGTGGAGTTACTGTTCCAAGATCAATTTCAATTCTTTCAATCTGATAGGTTTTGCCAAACTCGCTTGTTCCTGCGATCAGTTCAGCTTTTGAAATGGGACCAGGACCATTGTCAAAACAGCTAAATAAAACTAGTGTGAGGAGGGTTAAACGTAAAAAAGCCATAGTTGAGTGATTTACAACTATGGCAAGCTTTTTACAATTGACCCCTAAAAGGTCAAATAACGTGAATTCTTAAGAAAGAACTTCCTTCACTTTCTCTGCAGCATCTTTCAATACAATCGCAGAAGTTACTTTAAGCCCCGAGTCTTCAATTATTTTAGCACCTTCCTCAGCGTTGGTTCCTTGCAGTCTCACAATGATCGGAACTTTGATGTCGCCGATATTCTTGTAAGCTTCTACCACACCATTGGCTACTCGATCGCATCTAACAATACCTCCGAAAATATTGATTAGGATTGCCTTTACATTTGGATCCTTTAGGATAATCCTAAAGCCAGCTTCCACAGTCTGAGCATTTGCTCCACCCCCTACATCCAGGAAGTTTGCAGGCTCACCACCTGATAGCTTAATGATGTCCATAGTTGCCATGGCCAGACCTGCACCATTCACCATACAACCTACGTTTCCATCCAGCTTTACATAGTTAAGCCCTGACTTTCCAGCCTCTACCTCCAAAGGATCTTCTTCGGTCAAGTCTCTTAGCTCTGCAATGTTTTTATGTCTGTAAAGAGCATTGTCGTCAATGTTCACTTTCGCGTCTACAGCTAGGATTTTATTATCTGACGTCTTCAACACAGGGTTGATTTCGAACTGTGATGCATCAGTTGCTTCATAAGCTTTGTATAAAGCAAAGATGAACTTCACCATTCCTTTGAATGCTTCTCCTTCAAGACCCAAAGCGAATGCTACTTTTCTAGCCTGAAATCCTTGTAGTCCAACAGCCGGATCGATCCACTCTTTTACGATTTTGTCCGGAGTTTCCTCAGCTACTGTTTCAATATCCATTCCACCTTCAGTGGAGGCCATGATTACATTTTTACCAGTGCCTCTGTCTAATAGAATAGACAAGTAATATTCTTTTGGATCAGATTCACCCGGATAATATACATCCTGAGCAATAAGAACCTTGTTTACTTTTTTACCTTCCGGCCCTGTCTGATGGGTTACTAGGGTTCCACCAAGAATATCTTTCGCTTTTGGTGCTACTTCATCAAGGCTTTTGGCCAATACCACGCCATTTGATCCAGTTTCGCTCACTTTACCTTTTCCTCTACCACCTGCATGAATCTGAGCCTTAATAACGTACCATTCAGTACCGGTTTCACGGTTTAGTTCTTTTGCTGCTTCTACTGCTTTGTCGGGCGTATCTGCAACTACACCTTCCTGTATAGTAACACCGTATGATTTAAGAATTTCTTTGGCTTGGTATTCGTGAATGTTCATGGAAATAAATTTTTTGCGAAGCTAAATCATTGAGCACGTATAACCAAGATAGAAGGCACTCGATTGGCTCATTTCTGACGGATAGGCATATCTTTGCCGCCATGCTAAAAGCTGAGGGTATCCATAAATCTTACAACGGACTTAATGTTTTAAAAGGCATTGACCTGTCTATCAAAGAGAGTGAAGTGGTGAGTATAGTGGGCTCTTCCGGGGCAGGAAAGAGTACGCTTCTTCATATCCTTGGTACACTGGATAAACCTGATAAAGGAGGGGTGTACTTTGGTGACAAAGAAGTATCCTCACTGAGTCAAAAGAGACTGTCGCAATTTAGAAATGAGCAAATAGGATTCATTTTTCAGTTTCATAATTTATTCCCGGAGTTTACGGCAATTGAGAATGTTTGTATACCAGCATATATAAGAGGAGTCAAAGGTGCTGAGAAAAGGGCAACAGAGTTGCTTAAAATTCTTGGACTTCTTGATCGTAAAGATCACAAACCTTCTGAACTGTCAGGTGGTGAGCAGCAGCGTGTTTCAGTTGCAAGAGCCCTTATCAATGATCCTTCAATCGTATTTGCCGATGAACCAAGCGGCAACCTTGATTCTCAAAGTGCGGATGACTTGCACAATCTTTTTTTTGATTTGAGAAACAAAATGGGGCAAACTTTTGTCATAGTCACTCACAACATGGAATTGGCTGGTATGGCGGATCGAAAGCTGGAAATTAAGGACGGAATTATAACTTCTTGAGTATTTGAGTCAGGGAGTTAGATACATGCTTTTTGCCTCATTCACTTTCACTTTGATGAAGGTCTGTGTGAAGTTGGTTCCGCACATTCCGGCTATAGAGATCATCTTGTTCAGGTCTGCTATCTCTCTTGTGATCAGTCTGCTTTTTCTTTCGCATCAAAAAGTCAATATCTGGGGAAACAACAAGCCCGTGCTGATTGGTAGGGGGGTGGCTGGGGCAATTGCATTGGTTATTTACTTTAGTCTATTACAACAAATTCCACTAGCAACTGCCTCAACACTGCAATATCTCGCTCCGATTTTTACTGCAGTACTCGGGATATTTTTAGTGGGTGAAAAAGTGAAAAACATTCAATGGCTATTCTTCGCTATGAGCTTTGCCGGAATTTTGGTTATTCAAGGGTTTGATCCACGGATTTCATTTATTCATGTGGTGATGGGGATCACCGCCTCGCTCTTCATGGGGCTGGCATATAATTTCATAAGGAAGCTTAAAACGAGTGAGCATCCTCTTGTTATCATTTTTTACTTCCCACTGATCATGCTCCCAATATCTGGAGTATGGAGTTCTTTTGTGTGGGTGCAGCCTCAGGGCAATGACTGGATTGTCTTGGTTTTAGTTGGTGTTACCACCCAAATCGCCCAATTCCTGATGACCAAGGCCTACCAGAAAGAAGAACTTAACAAGGTTTCTATTTTGACCTATATAGGAATTATCTACTCACTAGCCTTTGGTTTTTTCATATTTGATGAGACCTACAACCTTGTCACCTATGGAGGGATGGCATTGGTATTGTCTGGGGTAATATTGAATGTGATTTGGAAACGAAGCTAGCCTTGATTTTGACTAGTTCTTCAATTTTATTTGCAGTCCAAAATAACTAAACACAGAATGGGAAGAGCGTTTGAATATCGGCGTGCAGCTAAAGAAAAGCGATGGGATAAGATGAGTAAAGTCTTTCCTAAGTTGGCCAAGGCAATTACTGTGGCAGCCAGAGATGGGGGCATGGATCCGGAAATGAATCCCAAACTCCGTACGGCAATTCAAAATGCCAAGGCTGAAAACATGCCGAAGGATAACATTGAAAATGCCATCAAACGCGCTGCAGGTAAGGACATAGATGAAATATCAGAAGTAACCTATGAAGGAAAAGGACCTCATGGTGTTTTGGTTTTCGTTGAGTGTGCTACTGACAATACCACCAGGACGGTCGCCAATGTTAAGTCCTACTTCAATAAGGCAGGAGGGAGCTTTGTTCCGAATGGCTCACTCGAATTTATGTTTGATCGGAAGGCTGTTTTCGAGTTTGAGAAAACAGAAGGTATGGATATCGAGGAGCTAGAGCTTTCACTCATAGACGGTGGACTTGAAGAGATAGAGGAAAGTGATGGAATGATCTATGCCTATGCCGATTATACTCAATTCGGAGAAATGAGCAAGGTGCTTGAGGATTTGAATATTGAGGTGAAAAAGGCCAACCTAAAGCGGATTTCCAATAATCCAGTAGAGTTTACTGATGAGGAGCTTGAAGAGATAGAAAAGATGCTCGATAAGATTGAGGATGACGATGATGTACAGGCGGTATATACCAACATCGCTTAGTTGAGGTGTTAAATGTAAGGCATAAAAAAAGGGAGCAGATGCTCCCTTTTTAGTTTTAAGATATTTCCTTCTTAAGCAATCTTGCTAATCAAGTCTGCTGCTCTTGCTGAGTATCCAGCTTCATTATCATACCAACCAACTACTTTTACTAGATTCCCTTGGCAAGAAGTCAATTTAGCATCAAAGATGTTTGAGTGAGGATTGCCAACGATATCAATCGAAACGATTGGATCTTCGGTGTATTCAAGAATTCCTTTCATAGGACCTTCAGCAGCTGCCTTCATCGCAGCATTCACCTCTTCAGCTGTTACATCTTTCTTTACCACCACGGTAAGATCAGTCAAAGAACCGGTAGGGGTAGGAACTCGCATAGCGATACCATCCAGTTTTCCGTTTAGGTGAGGCAGTACCAATCCAACAGCTTTTGCTGCTCCTGTAGAGGTTGGGATTATAGAAACCGCACCAGCTCTTGCTCTTCTTAGATCTTTGTGAGGAGCATCCTGGATTCTTTGATCAGATGTATAGGCGTGTACTGTGGTGATGTATCCTTTCTCGATTCCAAAAGCATCATCCAAAACTTTTGCCATTGGTGCAAGGCAATTGGTTGTACATGATGCATTTGAAAGAATGGTTTCATCACCGGTTAGAGTATCTTCATTTACACCAAGTACTACCGTAGGAATGTTCCCCTTTGCAGGTGCTGAGATAACTACCTTTTTTGCGCCAGCCTGAAGGTGTCCGCCAGCTCCAGCCTCGTCAACGAAGAAGCCAGTAGACTCAAGAACGATCTCAACTCCAAGTTTACTCCAAGGAAGGTTTTTTGGATCACGCTCAGCAGTCACTGGGATTGCTTTTCCGTTTACAATAATATTTTTGTCATCTGCTTCTACGGTACCTGGAAATCTTCCATGGTTTGAATCGTATTTTAGCAGGTGAGCTAATGTGTGAGTATCAGTAAGGTCATTGATGGCCACTACTTCTACATTGTCTTTTTCAAGGAGAGCACGAAAGCTTAAACGTCCGATTCTTCCAAATCCATTGATACCAATTTTCGTTGACATGTGATCTTGCTTTGATTTTGAAGGTGCAAAAGTAAAACCACTTTTTGAGGTAATCAATTTTAATTCTAAAAGCTCCTTTTAGGATGTAAACAGAACCTTTCATATTAAAAAGTTTCATTCTGTATTGACTTATGACTATCATGCGTTTTCTAAAAAAAACCTATCGTTTAAAATGAAAAATTTTAAGAACCTGTCTATTATGCTTCTTACCATAGTGACTTTAATGTCATCATGTACATCAGGAAGCAACACGAGTAGTGATGAGCTATCTCTTGAATATGAAAAGTTTACTCTTGATAATGGACTTGATGTAGTTCTACATCAAGATGATTCTGATCCGATTGTTGCTGTATCTATCTTAGTTCATGTTGGATCGAACAGAGAAAAACCTGGAAGAACTGGCTTTGCACATTTCTTTGAGCACATGCTTTTTCAGCGTTCTGAGAATGTACCTGATGGAGGATTTTTTAAAAATATCAACGAGTGGGGAGGAACATTCAATGGAGGTACATGGACTGATGGTACTATTTATTATGAAGTTGTACCCAAAGATGCGTTGGAAAAAGTACTTTGGATGGAATCGGATAGAATGGGATTTTTTATCAATGCTGTTTCTCTTGCTAGTCTAGAAGGAGAAAAACCTGTCGTTCAAAACGAGAAAAGACAAAGGGTGGATAATCAGCCCTATGGACATACACAGAGCGTGATATTGAAGGCAATGTACCCTGAAGGACATCCTTATAACTGGACGGTTATTGGAGAGTTGGAAGATTTGCAGAATGCTACGCTTGAAGATGTGAAGGAGTTTTATGAGCAATGGTACGGACCAAACAATGCAACTTTAGTAATCGCGGGAGATATCAACAAAGACGAAGTGAAAGAACTTGTAAATAAATACTTCGGTGAGATTCCTTCAAGAGGTATTGATACACCGATGGATCCCCAGCCAGTTTCTCTAAATGAAACAAAGACCTTTTACTATGAAGACAACTTTGCTCAATTGCCTGAGCTAAGGATGACCTATCCAACTGTAGAACAGTATCACCCAGATCAGTGGGCATTGGATGTTTTAGGTCAAATTTTGGATGACGGAAAACGAGCACCGCTTTATAAGGCTATCGTAGAGGAAGCAAAGGTAGCTCCTGATGTATCCACCTATAATAGCTCTAATGAGCTAGCAGGAACATTTACAATAAGAGTGAGAGCTAATGCAGGAACTGACCTAGATTCTGTAAGAACAGTAATCAATCAAACATTCGAGAAGTTTGACAAAGAAGGCTTTGATATCAAGGATCTTGAAAGAATAAAAGCAGGCCTTGAAACTAATTTTTATAATGGAATAAGTAGTGTCCTTGGAAAAGCATTTCAGCTAGCTAGCTACAATGAATATGCTGGAGATCCGGGCTTCATTGAAAAAGATATAGCCAATATTAAAGCTGTAACACAGGAAGACGTGATGAGGGTGTTTAGGAAGTACATTCTCGATAAAAATCATATTGTGACAAACTTTGTACCTAAAGGAGCTGCTGACCTTGCAATAGAAGGGGCAGCAATGGCTGATATCAAAGAAGAAGGCATCAATGAATTCGGGCAAAGTGAAGTAATTGAGGAAGAAGGAGATTTTATCATAGTTAAAACGGAATCTTCGTTTGATAGATCTATAGAGCCTGCATTTGGTGAGGAGCCTTTGGTTACTCCACCAACAATATGGACAGCCCAGACAGAGAATGGAATAGATGTTTATGGTGTTGAAGCCAATGAGCTTCCGCTTGTCAACTTTTCTATGCGAATAATGGGAGGCCATTATCTGGATGATATCAATAAGGTGGGAGTAGCCAACCTTATGACTGACATTATGATGGAGGGGACGGCAAATAAAACCCCAGAAGAACTAGAGGATGCTATCGGTCAACTGGGAGCCAACCTGAACATGTTTACTTCTGATGAGTATATACAGGTATCAGGAAACTGCCTATCCAGAAACTTTGAGGCAACAATGGAGCTTGTGCAGGAAATTTTGCTGGAGCCAAGATGGGATGAGAAAGAGTTTGATCGAATTATAAATCAGACACTTCAATCCATTAAGCAGCGTGAAACGAATCCTAATTCCATTGCCACGGTGGTTATGGACAGAAAACTATATGGAGAAGATCATATCTTGGGGCATCCATCCATTGGCTATGAGGATCATGTTAGTAGCATAACTATCGATGATCTAAAGTCATTCTATGATAAGTATTTTGTACCAAATGTGACCAACTATCATGTTGCAGGAAATGTCAGTAAGGATAGAGCGATTAAGGCTTTAGGAAGGTTAAGCAATGAGTGGGAGCAGAAAGAGGTAACTATGCCATCATACGATGTTCCACCAGTGCCTAGTGAGCCAGAAGTATACTTTGTAGATGTTCCAAATGCCAAGCAATCTGTCATTAGAATTTCCCGATTAACAGTGCCGGCAGATGATCCGATTTATAATGAGATCATGGTGGCTAATGATCGGCTTGGTGATGGATCATCAGGTAGGCTATTCCAAATCCTAAGAGAAGAAAAGCAATATACGTATGGAGCATACTCCTTCCCAGGTAGAAACTCGATGACTCCCGGAACTTTCACTGCATTTTCAAGTGTAAAATCTTCTACCACAAAAGATGCACTGGATACGTTTAAAGACGTTATCGGAAATTATTCAGACACTTATACTGAGGAAGATCTTACCAAGACCAAAACTTCAATGATCAAGGAGAACGCAAGGAACTTCGAGACATTATTTAATCTTCTTGGAATCTTGCACAATATCAGCACTTATGGACTTCCTCAGAATTATATAGATCAGGAACAGCAGGCAGTGACTAGTGCTACGATTGAAAGCATTCAATCAACTGCTGATGAATACTTTGATTTAAGCAAGTATATTTTTGTGATTGTAGGGGATAAAGCAACTCAATATGATAAGCTTAGAGTTGATGGTCCTGGCGACCCAGTCCTTGTGGATAAATATGGAAATGAAGTAGGAGTAATGTAAAATCTTGCTTTAATTTATGAACTTGAAACCCGTTTAGTACTCACTAAACGGGTTTTTCTTTGCGTTTAGGTTTATAGCGTTTAGGTATGTTTGAAAATTTGAAATTCTTGTTACCTCTTGAAGAAACTCGATTTGAGGAATGGTTGGAAGCTGGGAGAAAGAGTAAACTAAGTTATACTCTGTTAGTTGTTCTTTGGGATGAAATGGAGAAAGATTATCGTCCAGTTTACTTAACTGATAGAAACGATCTTGAAAAGTATCAGGATGATAGGGGTAATATTAGTGATGTTTTTGTAGCGGCTTATGATCTATATAGCGAGTCCAAGATCGTGTGAATTCTATAGGACAAGAATCGCTTCAAATAAAAAAAGCAACCTAATTAAGGTTGCTTTTTTTGAGGCGCTGAGCGGATTCGAACCGCTGTAAAAGGTTTTGCAGACCTCTGCCTAGCCACTCGGCCACAGCGCCTATTAATGATGGCAAAACTATAAAAAACAAGTCATCCGCCAGCAGGCAGACGACTTGTGTTTTTAAATTTTACTTCTCTTCTTTCTTAGCTTTTGCTTTAGGAGCTGCTTTCTTTTTCTCAGCAGTAGCTCCACCTTCCATTTTGTCTTTCAAAGCAGAAAGAGCATCCAGGTCACCAAGCGTAGACTTCTCAACTTCTTTGTTGATCTTATCTAGCGTGTTTCCTTTCTTGCCACCGCCAGACTTCTTAGCTGAAGTTTCTTTTGGTTGTTCTGCTTCTTTGTCCCAAATAGAAGAGTGAGAAAGAACGATTCGCTTGTCATCCTTAGAGAACTCCAGTACTTTGAACTCCAAAGTTTCTCCTTCTGTAGCTGTAGTTCCGTCTTCTTTCTTCAAGTTCTTAGGTATTACCTGTCCTTCAAGACCATATGGAAGTTCAACGGTTGCAGCTTTATCAGATACGCTTGTAATCGTGCACTTATGAGTAGATCCTTTTGTAAATACAGTTTCGAACGTATCCCAAGGATTTTCTTCAAGGTGCTTGTGGCTAAGTGCCAGTCTTCTGTTCTCAATGTCCAGTTCCATCACTTTCACCTCCAGCTCATCTCCAACTTTCACGAATTCAGAAGGGTGCTTGATCTTCTTAGTCCAAGACAAATCAGAAACGTGAACCAAACCATCGATTCCTTCTTCAAGCTCGATAAACAAGCCGAAGTTAGTAAGGTTACGCACGGTTCCTTTATGCTCAGTACCAATTGCATAGTTGGTAAGAACGTCTTGCTTAGTCCATGGATCTTCAGTAAGCTGCTTGATACCAACAGACATTTTTCTTTCTTCTCTATCGATAGTCAATACCACCGCTTCTATCTCGTCACCAACGTTGATGAAATCAGATGGATTTCTCAGGTGCTGAGACCATGACATTTCAGAAACGTGGATCAAGCCTTCAACTCCAGGGATGATTTCAAGGAATGCACCGTAATCAGCAACATTCACAATCTTACCTTTCACTTTAGATCCTACATCGATATCCTTGTCAAGTGAATCCCAAGGGTGATCAGTAAGCTGCTTCATACCCAAAGAAATTCGTTGCTTGTTGTCGTCGAAATCCAACACTACAACATTTACTTTCTCGTCTAGTGAAAGTACTTCTTCAGGGTGGTTGATTCTACCCCAGCTGATGTCAGTAATGTGAAGAAGACCGTCAACACCTCCAAGGTCGATGAATACACCGAAGTTGGTCATGTTCTTAATAACTCCTTCAAGTACCTGACCTTTCTCAAGGTTGTTAAGGATTTCAGCTTTTTGCTGCTCAAGATCCTTCTCGATAAGTACTTTGTGAGAGACTACCACGTTATCATTCGTGTAGTTGATTTTCACAACTTTCACCTCCATTGACTTTCCTACGAATATGTCAAAGTCTCTGATTGGCTTAACGTCAATTTGTGATCCTGGAAGGAAGGCTTCTACTCCATATACGTCTACGATCAAACCACCTTTGGTTCTTCTCTTCACGAAACCTTCTATTACTTCATCGTTATCAAGGGCACCCTGAATAGATTCCCATGCTTTAACGATTTTTGCTTTTCTTCTTGAAAGAACTAGCTGCCCGTTTGCATTCTCCTGCTCTTCAATGAAAACCTGAACCTCGTCACCAGCTTTCAAATTTGGCATATCTCTGAATTCTGATAGAGATACCAGACCATCAGATTTAAAACCAATGTTCACAATCACTTCCCTGTCTGTAACACCTACAACTGTTCCAGTGATTAGTTCTTTTTCTGTGATTTCAGTAAGCGTGTCTTCATAAAGCTTTTCCATTGCTTTACGATCTGCTTCTGAGTACTCATCATCGAAACCATCATCGTCGAAATCAAAAGCGCCTGCAGGCTCAATTTCCGGAACAGCTACTTTAGCCGGCTTTTCAGCTTTAGCTTCCTTCTTTTCGGCTTTAGGCTCTTCAGGAGCGGCCTCTACTTTCTCTGCTTCTTTTGGCTCTGCCTTAGGAGCTTCTTTCTTCTCAGCCTTTTCTTTGGTTTCCTTTTTTGCAGTTGTTTTAGAAGCTTTCTTTTCTTCCTTCACTTCTTTTTCGTCTGCTTTTTTTGTTGCCGCTTTAGTGGTTGTCTTCTTAGCAGCAGGTGCTTTTGCTTTGGTTTCTTTTTCCTCAGCTTTAGCAGTTTCTTCTTTCTTTGCCATAATAAAAAATGACTCCTATTCGGTACACTGTGTCAGTTGGAGTCAGCACCGACCAGCATTTTGTTTAACAATCTTCCAGCATACGCCAGAATGTTCCATTTTGGAACGGAGCGCAAATTTAGGGAAATTGATTTATAAAACCATCTATACGATTAACTTTAGGCTTTATTCTCAACCTCATCAGAAACATGAAATTTTTAAAACTATTCCTCTTAAGTCTAATCTTATTATCCTGTCAGCCAGAAGAACCAGAAATTGCTGCGGATAAGATTATCTTCAATGCAATCATCTACACTCTGGATGACAATCAGCCAACGGTGGAGGCTATCGCTATCAAGGCAGATACTTTTCTGTACGTTGGTTCACGAGAAGGTGCAAATGCCTTTAAAGGCTCAGTGACTGAAGAGTTGGATTTGCAGGGAAAAACTGTAGTACCCGGTTTGATTGAAGGTCACGCCCATATCATGGGGGTAGGGTATAATCTCGTGAATCTTGACTTGATGGAAACCAAGAGTTATCAGGAAGTGGTGGACATGGTGGTGGAACGTGCGAAAAGCACACCGGAAGGTACCTGGATTTTGGGCAGAGGCTGGCATCAGGATAAATGGACCGAGCAGCCGGAACTTACCAATGGTTTTCCAACTCATGATTTGCTAAGCGAGGCAGTTCCCAACCATCCTGTTTACCTGAAGCATGCCAGTGGCCATGCCGCACTTGCCAATGCAAAGGCAATGGAGATAGCTGGGGTGAACGCTGATACGCCACAACCGGATGGAGGGGAGATTTTTAAAAGATTGGATAATCAGCCAACGGGAATATTTAATGAAACAGCTCAGGGGATCATAGGTAAAGCTATACCAAAGGAGACCAGAGAAAGTGACAGTCAGGCATTAAGGCTTGCGCTACAAGAGTGCTTTAAGAATGGAATTACAGGGTTTCACACGGCGGGTGAAGATCAGGAACGAATCGACTTGTTTAAAAGCTTCGCGGAGAAGAATGAATTGAAGTTGCGTCTCTATGTAATGTTGACAGGCAGAGATGAAAAGCTACTCGACGACTATTTCTCAAATGGAATTGAACACAATCTCTACAATGGTCAACTTTCTGTTCGCTCTGTGAAGTTGTATGTAGATGGAGCGCTGGGTTCAAGAGGAGCGTGGTTGCTAGAGGAGTATTCAGATGCACCGGGCGTCCATGGCCACAATACCATGCCGATGGACGAGATGGAGGAGATAACGGCAAGAGCCTATAAGGCAGGTTTTCAGGTATGTTCACATGCCATTGGGGATCGCGCCAATAGAGAGGTGCTGGATGTGTATGAGCGTACATTCAAACTTTACCCAGAGAGTGCACCGAAGGAGCCACGGTTTAGGATAGAACATGCACAACATTTTCACCCGGAAGATATCCCTCGATTTGCTGAGCTCGGAGTTATCCCTGCAATGCAGGCCATTCACATGTCTTCTGATCGTCCGTGGGCCATTGATCGCTTAGGCAAAGAACGGATTGAGTGGGGAGCCTATATGTGGCAGGACCTGCTACAATCTGGTACGAGAATCGTAAATGGTACTGATGCACCTGTCGAGCCAATCAACCCATTTGCCAGCTTTTATGCATCGGTAAGTAGACGAACCCTAAAAGGAACTCCTGAAGGAGGTTATGAACCGAACCAGAAAATGACTCGCGAGCAAGCGCTTCGATCTTATACGCTGGATGCTGCATATGGTGCTTTTCAGGAAGATATGAAAGGTAGCATTGAAGTTGGTAAGTGGGCAGACCTGACCATCCTGGATCGCGACATCATGACTATCCCTGAAGATGATATCCTTAATACTCAGGTAGCCATGACGGTGATTGGTGGGGAAGTTGTTTACGAGGCTGAATAATCTCATACTGCATTGATCGTACAGCAAAACGTTTCTCTCAAACCATACAACACCTTCGGGCTGGATGAAAATGCTGGCTTCTTAGCCATCGTCGATTCCATCGATGACTTGGATGAAATTTATCAGACAGGAAGGTTTCGTGGGCAAAAGAAAATGATCCTCGGTGGAGGTTCCAATGTTCTTTTTACACGGGGTTTTACTGGTGTGGTAGCAAAGAATGAAATACGAGGTATCCAAATTCAAAATGAAACGGAAGAGGACGTACTTGTCTCTGTAGGAGCGGGAGAAAACTGGCACCAGTTTGTTCTCTGGTGTGTGGAGAAAGGATACGGGGGAGTGGAAAACTTATCACTGATTCCAGGTACGGTAGGAGCCGCTCCGATGCAAAATATAGGAGCCTACGGGGTTGAACTGAAGGAGGTTTTTCACTCACTTGAAGCATATGAAATTAAAAGTGGGAAGACCGTCTCCTTCTTTAAAGAAGATTGCAAGTTTGACTACCGATATAGTATCTTCAAAGGAGAGCTTAGGGATGAGTTTGTCATTACTAAAGTGTTTTTCAAGCTTTTCAAAAAGCCAACCTTTAACATTTCCTATGGAGCCATCAAGGAAACACTTGAGCAGATGGGGGTGGGGGAGCTTACACTCAAAAATGTGAGTCAGGCGGTGATCAATATTCGTCAGTCTAAACTTCCTGACCCCATGGATATAGGCAATGCCGGTAGTTTTTTTAAGAACCCTGTTATTGAAAAGTTGCACTATGAAGCATTGGAAGCAGAGTTTGAAGACATCAAAAGCTATCCGATAGATGAAGATAAGATCAAAATACCTGCGGGCTGGTTGATTGAAAAAGCAGGCTGGAAAGGCTACCGGGATGGTGATATAGGCGTGCATGATAAGCAAGCCCTTGTCCTGGTAAATCACGGAATGGGCAGAGGCAAGGATATCTACAAACTATCCAACGAAATCATGAAATCCATCCAGGGAAAGTTTGGGATAGAACTGGAACGGGAAGTGAATGTGGTTTGAGATTGTCAGACCTAGTCAATAAATCGAGACCAGTATGGTGCCCCGTTATTCATTAGACGAAATCCTACACCGGCATCATCCGGAAAGATGTCCAGATCACCATCATTGTCCAGATCTTGGATTCGAATCCACGGAAACCATGGATAGTTACTACTGCCTGGATCATCGAGCACGCTTGTTGTTCGGTCTATAAACATTCGATCTCCTTCATTGCTTAATATTTGAATCCAGCTACCTTCGTAAAAGTTATTGTTACCTCCTCCGGTTCGATTGATTACAAGGTCTATTTTTCCATTTCCATTTAAGTCTTCCGCATCAATGTCCAATACGGTACCATAGCTATCTACCGGGTCAATTATCGTTCGTAAATCGGTTGAGTAGCTACCAGTAGAACTGCCCCAGTAGATCGTCGTTTTCGTGTTTTCAAACTCATGTCCACCGATCAACAGGTCAACAAACCCATCCTTATCCACATCGATGAGTTCAGCGGTGAATATATCCCCCGTACTCCGATCAAATCGATTATCCACTTTTTCAAAGTTGCCATTCCCATCGTTGACATAGAAAAACGGATCCCAACCACCTACAAAAACATCAATATCTCCATCATTGTCTATATCGGCACCTGCGCCACCGTGGTGAAATCCCGTTTGGTCAGCCAATTTTTTCCAGGAGAAAGATCCTGCACTTGTTTGCATAATCAGCTTAATTTGACTGCCGGGCCAGGGATCAGCATCATATCCATGGTCAAAAACCATTAAATCGTCCAGTCCATCCCCATTGAAATCACATTTAATGGATTTACGGGCATGTGTCGCAGGCGGCATGTTATCATTAAATGCTGACGTATTCACTGTGAAATTATTTTGTCCGTCATTAATGGCTAAAATGCTATTGACTTCACCATCAAGTAAATACTCTCCGGTAGCCATAAATACATCGGTATGGTTATCACCATTGGCATCAAGGTAAGCGATACCGAAGCGTAAATTACCCGTATTTTCTCCTGCAGGTATGTGATTGTAATCTATCCGAATATCAGTTTTCGCATTCGTGTAGGAGCTGCCGGCATTGGCATTGGTGCTTGCCGTTATCCCCAGGTCGACAATTGAAGGCGTACTGTCATCATCTTTTGAGCAAGAAGAAATGAGTAAAATGAATACAATGACCAAGGGCTTTTTACATGAGAACATAAGGTTGATTTTATGGTTAATACACATCGCACGAAATCCCACCAATCAATAAATATATTCAATTATGATAGATTGACTTGTTCAACAGGTAACGGGACGATAGTATGGCATAAAAAAAGCCGAACCTCTCGGCTCGGCTTCTTTAGGTTGGTAATTAGAAAATCTTATTTGTCTATCTCTACGGTCGTTTCCATCTCATCTCTGTTTTTCACATGCTCCTCCAGCCACTGATCCTGCTCCCAAAGCACATGCATGATGCTTTCTTTCGCACGATAGCCGTGACTTTCTTTGGGTAGCATAACTAGCCTAGCTGGACCTCCAAGTCCTTTCAAGGCATTGAAGTAACGCTCGCTCTGCATGGGGTAGGTGCCTGAGTTGTTGTCTGCTTCACCATGTACCAAAAGGAGTGGCGTTTTCATCTTGTCTGCATGCATGAATGGCGACATGGTATTGTAAACCTCCGGCGCTTCCCAATAGGAACGCTCCTCCCGTTGAAAACCAAAAGGAGTAAGCGTACGGTTATACGCACCACTTCGGGCAATGCCGGCCGCAAACAAATCAGAGTGGCTCAGCAGATTGGCAACCATAAAGGCACCATAAGAGTGACCACCTACACCTACACGGTTTCGGTCAATGTATCCCAGTGCATCGACTGCATCAATGGCTGCTTTTCCATTCGCCACCAGTTGTTTTCTGAATGAATCGTTTGGTTGCTCATCACCCTCTCCAATAATAGGGAAGGCTGCATCATCCAGCACTACATACCCTCTTGTCACCCAAAAAACCGGAGAACCGTAGTAAGGATAGATAAACTCATTCGGGTTGGTTGTGTTCTGCCCGGCGCTGGCTTTGTCTTTGTATTCGACAGGATAGGCCCACATAATCATCGGCATTTTTTCCTTTTTCTCCTTGTCATATCCAATAGGAAGGTAGAGTGTGCCTGTTAGCTCCACACCATCGTCACGTTTGTAGGTAATCACTTCTTTGTGAACATCCTGAATGCTTTTAAAAGGATTTTCAAATTGAGTGATCGGTCTTAGCGCTATCTTCTTTTTGATATTTCTGAGGTAATAATTAGGATACTCTGTAGGTGACTCAATGCGTACCAGCAGCTCTCCTTTGCTCATATCTATCGCATCTATCAAGTCTTCCACCTTGTCTGTGTATGCGGATTGATATAGTCTGGTGGTCTTACCGGATGCCAGATTCATTTGATCCACGAATGGAAACTGTCCTTCGTCAGTAAAACCATCTCCCATCAGGTAGACATTGCCATTGTTCATGGAAAGCACATACTGGTTCAGTTTGTTTTTTGATGTCACAAAATTGCCAGGATCACTGTAGGCATCCTGATAGTTTCTATCTACAATGATTTTGGGCTCTTTCGAATTGTCTGATGGATTGAAAACGTATGACTTGGTATTTCGATTGTCAAACCAATAATCATGTGCGATGGCCACTTCATCTGTTCCCCACTGGATGTAAGAAAGTCTGTTCTTCACTTTCAAAACTGATCGCTCATTTCCGGTAAACGGAGCTTCCAGCTCAAACACCTCATCGTGATATTCCATTTCAAGGGCCGGATCTCCACCATCCAAAGCTTTCGTCCAGACCATTGTAGCAGGCTTGTCTGCACGCCAGTTGAAGCTTCTTGGCTGATCTGTGGTTGCCATGAATCCTTTAGGTCGTACTTCATCCACCGATTGATCCAGGAGCATTTTCACCTGCTTACCGTTCTTGTCAAAAATGGCCGTTTCGGAAGCGAAGCGATAATATGGTACGAGGTAAGAAAATGGTCGCTTCACCTTGCTCACAAGTACATAGTTTCCATCAGGAGAAAAGGATATATCATCGTACATTCCCGAATCCATCCATTTACTCGTGGTACCATCCAGTGTTACTTTGTGAATTTCTGAGCGTGCCAGCTGCTCAAAATTCTTTTCGTCCACCGGATTTTTTAGCAAATCCTGGTAAGTCCTGTTTTGAGCTTTTGCGCCTGAACTCACCGTAACGGTAGGGCCTGTTGGTACGGCGGTTTCGGTATCAATCAGCGGTTCGCGATCGGCAGGAAGCATTTTTACTAAAAGAGCTTTACTATCGGCAAACCATTCAAGTGATCCCCCCATATTGGCATTAACTCCAGCATTTGTGAGTCTTTTTGCCTGACCTTTGGCTACATCCAACACCCACACTTCTACACCAGTGTCTGTTGTGTGAGTGAATGCCATCATGGATTCGTCGGGTGACCAGCTGAAGTAGGCAAGTCTTGGGTTTTGCGGTAAGCCACTTACCTGCCTGGCATCACTATCAAAAGCTTTCTTGACCTGGATGTTATTGTAAAAGGTAGTTCTGCTACCAATGTTGGTGACCGGGTTTATCCTTAGTCCACCAAGCCTCAATTCTTCCTCTGAAAGCTCTGCAATGGTTTTGTAAGCATCTCGATAGAGAAGTATTACATTCTCCCCTTTATTATCTATCCGCACGGATGGAGCAAGCGGTGCATCCACCAAATCTTTTATTTCCTTGGGAGGTTCCTGATAGCCAAGTCCACCTTGGGACAGGACGGTAAGGGAGAGGGTGATGAGTAAGAGAAAATTGAAAATTCGTTTCATGATCCAAGCTGTTTAGTTTTGATTGAGAGCATGAAGTTAAAAAATTATGGATTGGGTTTCCGACCGCTGGTGTAAAGTGAAATGGATCGCAATTTCAGAATTGCTTCAAAAAGCCCTAGTATGTTTGCTTTATGAAACTACTGTTAGTAGAAGATCAGGCTGAACTGGCACAGAGTGTTCGAAATTATTTTTCGAAAGAAGGAGACGTGTGCGAAGTAGCTGAATCTTTTTCAAAGGCTACAGATAAGCTTTATGCTTTTTCTTATGATGTGCTTTTGCTGGACCTGATGCTTCCGGATGGCGATGGTTTATCACTTTTGAAAGTGGTGAAAGAAAACTGGCCGGATATGGGTGTGGTGATCATTTCAGCCAAAAACGCACTAAATGATAAGCTACATGGCCTGGAACTTGGAGCAGATGATTACCTGCCAAAGCCTTTTCACCTTGCGGAACTCAATGCCAGAGCGAATGCTGTTTTCAGACGAAGAAAGCAGGATGGCAAGCGTTCATTGAGTTTCAATGAAATTGAGCTGAACCTGGACAACCATGAGGTGATAGTAAATGGGCAGACGCTGGAACTCACACGAAAAGAGTATGAATTGCTTCATTACTTTGTGGTGAATCAAAATCGACTTTTGACCAAGCAGGCTATTGCTGAGCACCTGTGGGGTGACTATATGGATACCATGGATTCTTTTGATTTTGTGTATCAGCATATCAAAAACCTAAGAAAGAAAATTGTGCAGGCCGGAGGTAAAGACTATCTGAAGACGGTATACGGAGCTGGGTATAAAATGAAGGATGAAGCATGAATCTAATAGTTCGCATAACGATCATTTTTGTACTGGTATCGCTGGTAGTGTTTCTTATTGGTGGGATTATTAGCTTCAACGTGATGCTTCGGGAAGTCAATTTTGAGCAGCGCAGATTTTTGATAGAGCGACTGGATGGAGTAGAAGAAAGACTGAAGAGAAGACCAGTAAAAGATTCTGTAACGTGGACAAAGCTGAGGATTGTGGCGCTGGAGGATTCCACCGAGGAGTCAACTCAATTTTCTGATACACTTGTGATGCATAATCAATTGGAGCGGATGGAGCCGCACCTTCGGGTGGATGCTATTCGCAATGTTGATGGCAAAAGCTACTTTATTAGCCTTTACGATATCATTATCGAACCTGATGATATCAAGGATGGGTTGGTAGAATCCTTAGTGACCATGTATTTGATATTGCTCGGTGCTGTATTGATTATTGGTTTTCTTGCCTCCTATTTCATTCTGCGACCATTCAATAACACTCTGACCGTGATCAAAAGCTTTTCTCTTACTAAACCTGATCAACAGCTGGAATTTCCTAAGTCAACGGTGGCAGAGTTTAAGCGTCTCAATCATTTCCTCACTGAAATGACCAACAAAGTGAAGTCCGATTATCAATCTTTAAAAGAGTTTTCAGAGAATGCGTCTCACGAAATTCAAACACCGATAGCCATTGTGCAAAGTAAGCTGGAGGTGTTGATGGATGGTGATAATCTTACAGAAGAACAACTGGAGCAGATCAGCTTTACTCAGGCCACCATAAAGCGCCTTAGCCACCTGAGTAATGCACTTTCGCTGCTTACTAAAATAGAAAATCGTGAGTTTGCCAATGTATCTGAAATCAATTTATCAGAAGCGATAGAGAATATGTTGGAGGAGTTTAAGGAACTAATTGATCTTAAGTCTATTTCAAAAACGGTGGCGATAGAGAAAGGAGTGACGATCCAAGCTGATCGGGTTTTGGTGGAGATGTTGCTGACCAACCTGATCAACAATGCAATCCGACATAATGTGGAGGGAGGTATGATCGATATCTTTCTCAAAGACTCAGAGCTTAAGATCAGCAATTCGGGTCCTGCGCTATCCATACCTGTGGACGAACTATTTCTCAGGTTTAAGAAATCCAACCAAAGTGCTAAATCACTGGGATTGGGATTGGCTATCGTAAAGAAAATCTGTGATTTCTACGATTATGAGATCAGGTATGAAAATGTAGAAGACCGACATACCATCCAAATTAAATTTTAACCGCAAATACAAAGTTTTTTAAAACTTCAGATTTGCTTCAAATTTCACTCAAACATGCTTCAAAGAGTGGTGTTTGTTTTGTATTATGAAAGGAAAAGGACTACTATTAATTATCTATCTTTTGGCACTTCTAGCAGGTGCATATGGTCAGGCGCCAAAAGACATGGCTGCACCGGATTATACAGTGAAGGGACGGCTAATTCAGGCGGGCACCTCAGATCCCGTAGAGTTTGCCACTGTTAGCATCTTTAATGAAGCAGATTCAACGCTCGTCACCGGCGGATTATCCGATGTACAGGGCGTATTTAATGTCCCTGTGAAACCGGGCGAATATTACATCCGAATCCAGTTTATGGGATTTGAAGATGTGATAATCTCAGAGGTGAAGATATCTAAGGAAACCCCGATCTATGATGCAGGAAGCGTTCAGGTGCGTGAAAATGAAACCTTGCTGGAAGAAGTAGTGGTTCAAGGCGAACGCACACAGATGGAGCTAACCTTAGACAAAAAGGTATTCAACATTGGCAAGGATCTCAGCAACCTGGGTGGTAGCGCCACAGATATTTTGGATAACCTCCCTTCCGTGCAGGTAGATGTAGAAGGTAACGTCAGCCTGAGGGGTAGCGAAAATGTACGTATTCTTATCGATGGTAAACCATCAGGATTGGTAGGACTTAGCAGCAATGATGCGCTTCGACAGCTCAATGGAAACCTGGTGGAAAGTGTGGAGGTAATCACCAACCCTTCTGCCAGATATGACGCTGAAGGACTAGCCGGTATCATCAACATAATTTTGAAAAAAGATCAAAACAAGGGGTTGAATGGTAGCTTCCAGGTGAATACCGGAATTCCAGATAATCACGGTGGATCTGTTAACCTAAACCTGAGAAGAAACTGGATCAATTTCTTCACGAATGTGGGAGTGAATTATCGCAGATATAATGGCAATGGATATTCAGAGCAGGACTTCTTCAATGCGAGCGCAACATCACCCTCCTTTACTGAGCGTGACCGAACGCACGACAGAGGAGGAATCAGCTACTCAACTCGTTTTGGATCGGACATTTACCTGAACGATCAGAACACACTTACCCTGTCGTTTTTATACAGATATTCAGATGAGGAAAATAAGACCAGCTTAATCTATCGAGATTTCTATCAGCCCTCAGGCTTGGACTCACTTACACTTCGAAATGACAATGAGGGCGAGGGTGATGAAAACCTGGAGTACTCGCTGAATTATACCAGAAATTTCCTTCGTAAGGGACAGAAGCTCACGTTTGATTTTCAATATCAAAACAATAATGAACAGGAGAGTAGCGACCTGGTTCAAAGTGAAGGTACAACCTTCAATAATCAGGTTCCATTCCTCTATCAGCGAGCGGTCAACGATGAAATTGAAGAACGATTTATGATCCAGTCAGACTACATCCATCCGTTTGCAAAAGATGGAAGATTGGAGCTGGGAACCCGCTATACGGACAGACTGGTAGGCAATGACTATGTGGTGACTGAGCGAAATGAAGACGGAGAATATGAAGTGGATACAAATTTCACGAATGAGTTTGAATACGATGAGGACGTGTTTGCCGTCTATGGAATCGTGAGCAATAAGTTCAATAAAATATCCTGGCAGCTTGGCTTGCGATATGAGCTCACAAAGCTTGTGACCAACCAGAAGACCGACAATCAGCGCAATGAACAGAATTACGGAAACTTCTTCCCGAGTGCTTTTTTGACATATCAGCTGACAGAAATTCAGGCAATTCAGGCAAGCTATAGCCGAAGAATCAGCAGACCCAGAGGTAGAAGATTGAATCCGTTTAGCTCTATATCCGATAACAGAAATTACTATCTGGGCAATCCTAACCTACAGCCGGAATTTACTGATTCTTACGAGCTAGGGTATTTGCTGAACCTTGAAAAATCCTCATTCTATGGAGGTGTATACTATCGGTACACGGAGGGAGTGGAGCAGCGTCTACGAACCACCGATTCGGAGGGAATCACCTATACACGTCCATACAATGTATCTATTGAGCGTTCGTATGGTATGGAATTCAATATTTCACAGGACTTTGCAGACTGGTACCGTGTGAGCGGAAACATGAACTTCTTCAGGTCTTACGTTCCAGGGGGATCGGTTTCGTTTGGGGATGAGGTGTTGAATTACGATGAAGCCACAGCTACCTCACTCTCCTCACGGGTGAGCAACAATTTTAAGTTGAAGAAATTATTCGATGCTCAAATCAATGTGAATTATCGAGCTCCACGAAATACAGTTCAGGGTAAGACATTGTCTATCACATCGGTGGATGTGGGACTATCAAGGGATGTATTTAAAAACAAAGGCACCCTGGCTTTTAATGTTCGGGATCTTTTCAACACACGAAAACACAGAAGTGAGACTTTCAATGAAAACTCATTTCAGTACAGCGAATTTCAATGGCGATCTACCACAGCTACGCTCTCCTTTACCTATCGGCTGAATCAAAAGAAACAGCGCAACCGCGATGGGGAAAATAGAGAAGAGGGAGACTTTGATGGTGGAGAGTTCTAAAAGGTAAACTTTGAGTAAGTTGGTGATAGACCCTCCTTAGCTGCGAAGCGGGGAGGGTTTCTTTTTTGCCCACACTCTAAAACGTCATTCCGGCCCTGCCTGCGGTAGGCAGGCCTGTGTCGGAATCTTTACCCTTTTGTTTGGGACAAACAGACGCTAGCGCTGGTATATGAGGATTCTATTAAACTATCCCAAATATCCCCTTGAGGGGATTATAGGGGTGTTTTTTGGTTAATCAAACTGTATCTGATGCGATGCTAGCTCCTTGCTGCCTTTGGTATAATACTTCAATTGGATGATCGGTTTGTTTGCTATCCACATGATCATCATCGCTGCAAAGTTTTGCTGGTGAATAACCTTTCCCACTCGATATTCATTCTGGTCCGGCTTGGGAGGATAGGCAGCATTCAGGCTGCTGGACGTAAACTCATAAAGCGGGAAAGGATGCCCCGGTAAATCATATTTTGATACTTCGGATATATGCCGATCACCCGTCAGTAAAACTGTGGGAGCCTGTGCAGTTTTCAGTACTTCAAAAAGTTTGGTCCGGGCTTGTGGGAAGTTGCTCCACTTTTCCCAGACATGTGCTGATGGAATGACCTGAATACCCGAGGCAATGAGAAAAAGATCGATACCTTCTTCTGTGAGCTGCTCTTCAAGCCACTTCCATTGTGCCTCGCCCAGGATATCCCCGGTAGGATTAACCATCGATGCTTTCGCTGGGGTATTATAGTTGCTCCACTTGAGAGAGTCCCGGAAGTAGCGCACATCCAGCAGGATCACCTTGAGGTTTCCCGACTCGCTTTTGTAGGTGTACGATTGATAGACGCCCTCCCTCTTTCTGGCCGGATGGTTTTTATCCACATCCAGAAAAGTGAAAAGCTCCTCCTTGCTCTCTGCCTTCATTGGGTATTCCTTGCCGGCATCATTGGCGCCATAGTCGTGATCATCCCATGTGCCGATCACCTCCGTGCGGGAGAGCAGCTGCTGGTAGTCGGGGTGGGATTTTTGCAGGGCATACATGGACTTCATCACGGACATGTCCTCCGTATCTGCATAGATATTGTCTCCCAGCCAGATCCACAGGTCGGGGTTGGTGGCGTTTACCTCAGCCCACAGCTGATTGTCCTGCCAGTCCTGCTTGCTGCACGACCCGAAAGCGATCCGGTTGATTGCCTTGCTGACGGTCACATCCGCCTGCTGAGCAGAAAGCATGAAAGGAAACAGGATGGTGAGGTAGATGATCTTTTTCATACCTGAAAATTACAAATCCCTCATTAATCCATTGTTGAGAGCGTATGAAAAGGGTGTTAAGGTGGGATGCAATGCTATTGGTTTGGAAAATCCTTGTTGGATGCGAGGAGGAGAGGTGAGTAGAAAACAGATACGCTATGCTCGAAGCGTCATTCCGGCCTTGAGCCGGAATCTTCATTACTTCAGTTAGCACAAGCGGACGCTTGCGCTAGTAGAGGGCGAGGGGAGTAGAAAACAGATACGCTATGCTCGAAGCGTCATTCCGGCCTTGAGCCGGAATCCTCATTATTTCAGTTAGTACAAGCGGACGCTTGCGCTAGTGAGAGAGTAGAAAACAGATACGCTATGCTCGAAGCGTCATTCCGGCCTTGAGCCGGAATCTTCATTATTTCAGTTAGCACAAGCGGACGCTTGCGCTAGTGAGGTATTTTTCATCTGTTTCACCTTTCGCACCTACCTATTTTATGAAAAGTTTTGTATCCTAGCCGTTATGTTAAACCTACAAAACATAACACTATGGAAAACAGAGTACACATTGAGATTGCAGATGCGGACATGACGGCCATCCAGGATGCCATCGCCGTGCTACACACCAAACTATCACCTATCCTGAAGACGCTGGACAACCAGGAGCGGCGCGAGCTGCCCAAGATGGGGGACAGCACGGAACCGTTTGTGGAAAAGACGATCGACTATGCCAAGACCAACCCGCAGTTTTTGCCGCCCTACGTGCAGGTGGGCGATATGGAGGTGGACTTTGGCAGTGTGCAGTCGCTCAATAGTGTGGTGCGGCCCCTGCGCCAGCTCATGGACGGGCTGGAAGACACCATCATGCTGGCGGGCAGTGAGGCGTATGTGGCGGCACTCAGCTACTACAACAGCGTGAAGATGGGGCAGAAGATGAACATGCCCGGCGCAGAGGCAATCTACACGGACCTGAGGAAGCGCTTTGAAGGGCAGGGCAGACGGCCAGGCGTGCCACAGAATGGTCAGGAAGAATAGCCTGATAAGCAAGCCGGCTGGTCTTTTAGGGGAGCCGGTTTGTTTTTGATATGAACTCACTCCCCTCCGAACCGAACCGGTTCATCTTTTATACGAACTCACTCCCCTCTGAACTGACCCAGTTCATCTTTTATATGACCCGGTTCATATCCGAACCGAACTGACTTCCCTCTGATACGAACTCACTTCCCTTTTATATGAACTCACTTCCCTCTGAACCGAACTAGTTCATATCTGAGGTGGGAGGGGGTACTTCGGAGGTGGGGGGTGTTAGCCTACTAATCACTTTCCAATTTAATTCGCTCAGAATTGGATAGTTGTAAGTGTTCAGCAACTCTAGATGATGTTGGAAATAGCAACACCAAATAAAAGATGATTAGAAGAAAAGTGATAAAGTTCACTGATGTATTAGTGAGCAAACAAGTAATAACTGAGAGTAGAGCAACAGCTTCGAGTAGAGCAATTCTAATAATGTGAGCTGATTGAAAAGTCATCAATTTGTTTTTCAGTTCTACGCCTGGTGCTATTCCGTCCTGAATCTTATTGTTAAAAAGTTTAATAGATGCAGGAAGAGCAATCAAAGCTGATATTATTGGTACATAAATCAACAGGTTCTCTGAATCTGTTAATGTGGAACTAGCATTAATTAAAACAAAGACCAGGCCTCCGAATAAAAGCGCACCGGTTAGAATCGCGAAATGAATTACTCTAATGGCATTGATTGGTCCGGAAGTCTTAGGAGTTTGTGATTCTTTTTGCATTGTATTTATTGATCTACTATTCAAATATACCTTAAAGCGGGTTTGATAGTATTAGTACTTTTTCTGTCTTAGTGAGTTGGCGTCAACCACCGTAAGTGTCCGCTTACTAGTCCTCGTTTGCAACGAGGATTCTTAAAACCTTAAGTTTTTAACTTATCAATTCAACCTCAACTATCCCCTTAACACCTGCATAATCTTTTGCTGAGCTGAATATATAATGTTCCGGCTCCTCTACGATCATAGCGTTCACCGGATTCTGGTGGATATAGTTAAGCCTACCATCAGTCATGTGACTTTCCAATTCAATAGCATGATTATCATCTTTCCAGAATTTATACTTTTTAATCCTGTTTAGATTCCTACCTGCATATTCAAATTGATTGAGCATCCATTCTCTGCGGCTTTCCGGTTCAGACTCAATCATTTTAATGATCTGTTTGGCTGTAAACTTTTTAAAATCTCTGATAATGTCAGATAGTTTGTGGCCTTCCTTTGCTCTTGCGATAAGATGGATATGGTTGCTCATGATGCACCATGCAAACACGGTTAGTCCTTTTTCTTTGATACAGTAGTTCAGAGAATCAGCAATTTCCAGCTTGTATTCTCTTCGTGTGAAAACATCAATCCAGCCTACCACTGTAAATGTCAAAAAATAGATTGCATTTTGATCGGATATAAAGTAACGGTCGCCGGACATGTTGCAATTATAAAGGGTGCATTGCAAATGCTTGTGGTTTAGGCATCCTCGTTACAAACGAGGACGAGAAGAGAACATTTTCGTTCGCTAGAAATTTCAAGGCATGAAAAGTTTAAGCGTTTGAATAAAGAAGACCATCTTTCATACACTCTTGTATGTATGAGAAAACGGCTTGTAAAGATTCGTGGGTTAAGCGTGGGTAATTGTCCAGAATTTGTTGCTCAGTCCATCCTTGGGCAAGCAAACCGATGATGTGTTCAACGGAAACTCTTGTTCCCTTGACGGTGGGTTTACCCAGCAACACATTGTTATCCGATATCACATGCTCTCGCCATTCCATAATGGTAAAGTTACGAAGAATTAGCAGGAAAGTTGATCAGTGGGTGTGATCCACATAGTAATATACCTCCCAGTGTTTATGATTTACATTTTAAATATAGACCAGAAGAACCTTACACCAGCTCAGTCACATTATCCAGATTGCCCTCATACTTTTCCACTTCCACACCAAACTTTTGCAAGAAGTCAATCCCCTCATCGGATGGTATGCCTTTGTACTCGGCGTAAGACTTCAGGTAGATCACCTTTTTGATTTTGGTGGTATAGATGATACGCGCACAGGCGATGCATGGCGAAAGAGTAACGTAAAGTGTAGATCCTTCCACATCGGTTTTGTTTTTCACTGCGTAAAGGATAGCATTTTGCTCAGCGTGAAGTGCCAGTGAGCAGCTGCCTTTGGAGTCCCTGGGGCAGCCTTCTTCGGGCCATTCTATGTCGCAATTGTGCGTGCCGGCAGGGGGGCCATTGTATCCGATGGAAATGATGCGTGTGTCCTTGGTGAGTACCGCACCTACATGTCGTTTGATGCAGTGCGAACGCTTGGCCAGGTTTACTGCCAGCTCCATAAATATATCGTCAAACTCCGGTCGCTCCATGTGGCTAAATTAATCCGCACCAAGTGAAATCTAACCAATTAGATAATTGAGTTGTCCGATACCGCCGGAGATTCGTATTATTGTCGTTGACTAAAACCCTAAAATATGCGCAAACTATTACTTACCCTCACTGTACTTACTCTCACATTCGTCACAGCTCAGGAAGCCGAGCAGGAAATGAGCTTCGAGGAATACAACCCTACATCCACCTTAGTTGTGCCGGAAAATCCGGTGACACGGGCAAAATTTCCATTCGTTGATATACATAGTCATCAGTGGAACCTGACCAAGGAAGGCATAGCCAAACTCGTGAAAGAAATGGAAGAGCTAAACATGGGAGCAATGGTAAATCTCAGTGGCAGAGGTTTTAATCGGGAGACGCGTGATATCGGGACGCAAGAGTACCTGGCCGGCATGGTGAGAAGGGTAGAAGGGGAAGCACCCAATAAGATCATCATTTTCACGAATGTTTCTTTTAAGGATATTGGTCAGCCCGGCTGGACGGAGAATGCGGTGAAAGAACTGGAGGAAGACGTGACAGCAGGAGCCAGGGGATTAAAGATTTATAAAAGTCTGGGGTTAAGTTATACTGATACGGATGGCAATCGAGTAGCAATCGATGATCCACGGATTGATCCGGTGTGGGCGAAGTGTGGTGAGCTTGGGATTCCGGTATTGATACACTCAGCGGACCCGGCTTCCTTTTGGGACCCGATGGATTCGGACAATGAGCGGTGGCTGGAATTGAAATTGCGTCCGGGAAGAAAAAGGGGGGATGATGATCCTGCACCATTTGATCAGATCATAGCCGAGCAGCACAATGTTTTCAAAAAACACCCAAACACCACCTTTGTAAATGCACACATGGGCTGGATGGCCAATGATTTAGCAAAGGCAGGAAAACACCTGGATACTTATCCGAATGTGTACTTTGGGATCGGGGCGGTCATTGCCGAGTTTGGTCGTCAGCCCAAGCAGGCCAATGCTTTTTTTGAGAAGTATCAGGATCGACTTCTCTTTGGAAAGGATGCCTACAATCCGGAAGAGTTCTATACGTACTTCAGGGTGCTGGAAACGGAAGACGAATACTTCCCATACTACAAAAAGTACCACGCCTTTTGGAAGATGTACGGGCTGGGCTTATCCGATGAGGTGCTGAAAAAGATCTATTACAAGAATGCCTGCAAGATTATTCCGGGATTGGAAGTGAGTCAGTTTGAATAAAAAATGCACACCATATAGGTGTGCATTTTTTACTCCACTATTTCTTAGGTTTAAGATAAAAGTTTGGATCAATGAGTCCGTAATCAGGATTGTCACTCAACATCTGGTGCAAATACCTCACATGCCCTGATCCATAAATAACCAACACCCGATCTTCTTTTTCAGTTTGATCCAGAATATTTCGATAAATGAATAGGTTGCGTTTATACCATTCAGCAATCATTTCGACACCTATATTGTTGAAATCAAAAGACCTCATAAAATAGGGGAGACCATCTATTTCAGTAGTCTGCTCCTGATATTTGAACATGATTCCTTCTTCATCTCTCACACCAATTGCAAGATTATTGTAGTAATCATGATTAGCCATGATTTCTTCCCAAGTATTTATTTGTGATAGATTTTCTAGAATAGATTGGCTTTGAAAGTTTGTTGCTCTTTGAGCGATATACTTAGCTCGTTTGGCTTGATTGGTATTGTATAATTCGTAATCTAGAGTGTCTGCAATGTAGTCTACGTAATCACCTAGCCAAACCCCGGGGTAATCAATGGCTATAGGGGTCGATAGGTTTAGCTGTTTTGCTAATCTGAACCCAAGCTGATATGCTTCATTTCTTCCTCTCGGTATTTCATTTAACGAAATTTGATCCTTGCTGTACAAATCAAACAAACTATCTAAGATTGGCTGTTTTTGAGGCTGAAATTCTACAAGAATTTTTGTAGGCTGAAATTCCTTTAGTCGAGATACAACCTGTTTGATTTCTGCTTGTCGTTTTTCGGAATAATAATCATCAACTTCCATGTTATGAGTGTCTAAGCCTGGGTTGTTAAAGTGATATACACCCAGTAGCATCACTTCTTTTTCAAATGTTTTGATTTCTTTTGATTCGGAAGAGCATCCAGATAAGATAAATAGAGTCAGTACTAAAAATGATAGATTTTTCATTGTAAGGTTTTTAAGATGAGTAATAATTCTGATACAAGATGAGCATTGCCATATACTGAGTACTCAAGTATAGACAATGGTCCAAAATGTGATAAAATGTTATTTAACAGAGATGCAATTAATAGTTCCTTGGTCAAATACATCTGTACGAAAGATCTCTTCACCGTTTTTCCATACCACACCATAGGAACTAGATTCTAAGCTGATTTCACCTGCAGCATATAAATTCCCATCGTGGAATTGTATTTCATTTATGGAACCATCGATTCCTGATTCAGCGTAGAAAGTGGCCTCTTCATTTTTCCATATCGCAGGACGATTGTTGAGACTGCCACCTATATAAATATCTCCGTCTTTCACAGCTATACTTTGTGGGATAGCCTTGGTTGATCCATCTGTCAAGTTTGTTTTTACTGTATTTTTCCAATACCGAGCATGACTCAAACCACCGCCGATGTATTCATATCCGCAAACGTAAAAATCATCTCCATCAACAAAAACATCTGTAACCCATGTGTATTCATCATTATTCAGGATCAGCTCACTCCCATTTTTCCAAATAGCTGGTCTAAACTCTTCACTAATTTTTTTCAATCCCCCAACGTAGATGTCTTCATTTTTTATAAAGATGGAATGGGCTCTTGAGGCATCATCGGATAGAAGTTCCAACTCTTCAGATTCATTCCATCTAAAGACTTTCCCATTTCCGACAGCCGCATAAACGTCATTTCCTTTAATTGCTATCTCTTTTACTTCATTGTAGCCATTTCCAAGAATGATTTCTTCAGAGTTTTTCCAGAGTAGGGTATTTTGCTCCAATTTTAGCCCCCCGCTGAATACATCACCATTCAGGACTCGGATGCTATTAACCCAGGAATAATAACCCTCATCATTTCCTGTTGTAGTCAAATAATTGATTTTGCCATTTTTCCAATAGACAGCTTCAAATTCCATTGCAGAACCTCCGACGAAAATGGTGACCTCAACGTTGACTTCACATGTAGCAGTGATACCATCTACGTTTGCTGTAATTGTTGTGCTACCGCTGTTAAGGGCTAGTATATCCCCGTCTTCATCAATAGTAGCTACATCAGGATTGCTGCTTTCCCATGTGATATCAAGATCGCCGATATCTGTCGTTACTTTTACAGAATCCCTGTCGGTCACTTCAAGGTTGATCAGGGTTTTGTTTAGCTCTATTGCCTGAATACCGGGTTCGCTATCTTGATCATTGTTACATGCCAGCATTAGCATAGCTAGCAATAAGAAATAGTTTTTTATTGATCTTGCCATTTTTTTTGAGCAATAATATTGACCGTAAACTGGCTGGGATGCCGGGAGATAAATGAGTATGTAAAGAATAATTATTTCATACTCTTTTTTACTTCAAAGCAATAATGAAATGTGTGGTTCAGGTTTTTTAAACTTACTGATCTAGTAAAAATATTTGGCCGATATGGTTTTTTAGGGATTCTAATGCTCTTTAAACTGACGCTTCTTAATCATGCCTCCCTTCAGGTCTTTCACGCTGTTCATCACGATGAAGGCTTGAGTGTCAATGTTTTGGACTTTGTTTTGAAGACTGGCAATCTCCAATCTAGTGATTACTGTGTAAAGAATTTCTGTATCCTTTAGGTCCTCTCGGGGACCATACCCGCTGGTCCCGTTGTAGATTGTGACACCACGTCCCATCTGCTCAGTGATCATTACACGAATGGCTTCACTCCGGTGAGAAATAATGATTACTCCTATATACTCTTCCACTCCTTCAATCACAAAATCAATGGTCTTTGATGCAGCCAGATAGGTAAGGATCGAATACAAGGCAATCTCGATGGATAGGAGGTAAGCGGCGGTTGAGAAGATCAGAATATTGAAGACAAGAATCAAATCGCCGATGGTTAGTCCTGTCAACCTTCCCAGGTAGATAGCAAGAACTTCCGTGCCATCCAGCACGCCCCCACCACGCACAGAAAGCCCAATCCCTGCTCCGAGAAAGAACCCACCAAATACAGCGACCAGGAGTTTATCCGATGTGATCGTTGGGTACTCAATGAACATAAGGGCAAGCGCTAAGCCAATGATGGCCAGAATACTCTTGAAAACGAATGACTTTCCGATCTGGAAATACCCCAGCACAATAAAGGGGATGTTGATGATTACAATGAGAATGGGAAGAGGGTAGCCGGTCACCGCTCTGGTCAATAGTGAAATGCCGGTCACTCCACCGTCAATGAAATCATTGGGTAGCAGGAATCCCTTCAGTCCAAAACCAGCAGATAAAATACCAAGAATGAGGAACAGGAACTCTTTGATCCATCTGCTCACTCGCTCCTTCACCTCAATAGATTGTCGGGCAATCGTGATATCACTGATTGCTTCCCCACGACTACCGAGCAGATTCTTGAGTGATTTTAAAAACTTAAATAATGGCCTGGACTTGTTCACTACTGACTTTTACGATAGTACTCCATTGCCTTTGGCATATTGGCATTCAAATCTGAAATGCGTGTTTCATGAGAGGGGTGAGTGGAAACAAACTCAGGAGGAGCTTCACCACCACTATTGGCAGACATTCGCTCCCAAAACTTCGGAGCTTCCTGTGGGTTGTACCCTGCCATGGCCATGAAGTAGAGCCCCAGCTTATCTGCTTCTGACTCATGTTTTCTTGAAAAGGCGAGAATGCCGAGTGATGTGGCTGCACCAGCGCCTTGCATTATTATTTCTGATGGTATGGTAGGTCCACTGCCCCCTGTAAGCAGGATACTCACAGCAGATAGCCCAAATTGTGCAGCGTATTGCTGGCTGATTCGCTCGCGACCATGATTGGCAATAGCGTGCGCAATCTCATGTCCCATCACCACGGCCACTCCAAGTTCATCCTTACAGATCGGCATGATACCGGTGTAGAAAGCTACCTTTCCTCCGGGCATACACCAGGCATTCACGATGCTGTCCTCAATTAAATTAAACTCCCATTCGTACTTATCCAGGTAGGAGGCCTGTCCCTGATCAGCAAAATATTGCTCTACAGCCCGTTGAATACGAATACCTACGCGCTTGACAGTTCGTGCATCGTCCGTTCCTGTTACGATTTTGCTTTCCTTCTTTACCTGCTCATATTGCTGGTAGCTCATCGGGAAAATTTTGTCGTTGCTAATCAGCGAAAGTTGGGAGCGATCACTCATGGGCACGCTGGAGCATTGGAAAAGAAATATGGCCAGTAGGATGGATGAAAAGGAAACAATTTTTCGCATTGTGTTGATTTTTACGGAAGTTAATTTAACCCTATGCCTTCAAAGATAGGAAGGAGAATTTTTAAATTTCTTCCTGATGATGCACGAATGTCATGCCAAATTCTTGGTATGTTAATACTCTTCCTATTATGGTTTGATTAATCAGTTTATTTTTATTCCATGAAGAAGGTTAATTGGCTCGATCACATTGCAAATCTTTTGGTCGTAATTCTCGGCATCACTATCGCATTTTACCTGGAAGGATACAAAGAAGAGGCTAATAATAGGCAGCAGGAAAAGGAGTATTTGCAAAGCCTTATTGAGGATTTGGAGACAGATATTGAAGCGTTGGACACACTTGGGTATGTAAATAAAAGGATAGCCAATGCGCTTATCAAGATTTCCAATGCTACATCCGGGGCTCCATATCCGAAAGATTCATTGACAGGTTTTATGTTTGGAATTCAATACAATCCACCTTTCGCTCCCCAGCGGACGGCCTATGAATCCATGAAATCCTCGGGCAAGCTGGACTTGATTTCAGATTTTGAGCTGAGAAATGAGGTGGTGGAATTGTACGAGCAGTATTATTGGGGCACATCAGAATTTGATGTTTCATTGCTGAATCACATCAACGGTTTTGTGAAGCCATATTTCATGGAGAATATCGTGTTTACGGGTAGGAGTTCAATGGATGAAGCCTTCCTGTCTTCCAGCGAATTCAGAAATATTATTTACTCCTATCGTTATTTATTCCTTGCGAAAGTCGATTTTTATGAAAGAGTTCGTGGAGAGGTTGAAAGCACTCTCGATCTGTTGCGGGCTTACGAAGAGAAGCTCTAAAAATACCAAACCAACCTCTAAACATTTCGGTATCCCACCTTTTCAAGTGGAAGATTCATTTGAGTGGAGTATGCTTCAATTTCCTTTCTGATCAGATCTTTGTTTGCTCCCTCATACGCGATTGAATGTGAAAAATCATATTCCTTAGTCATGATTGTCAGTCGCTCAGGTTTAAGTTGGATTAGCTTGATTTCTTCAATTGAAATCGTTTTAGGTTTGCTGAATGTACCCCTGTGTAGCGTTATACTTGCATTGCCTAAAAGGATTCTGGGAATGAAGTTCGATTTTGGTTTCATGAAATAAAGCACATTCATGATTAGTGTTAGCGAGAAAAACATCATAAAAAGCCCAAACCAAAATGAAAATCCTGCTTCGTTTCTTGCGAGGTGGATTATCCCCTGTAGCATGAATGTTCCTGCCATTAGCAGGAACAGATACTTTTGCCTCTTTGGTTGCTCTATATATAACGTTTTCATTACGCCCAAAGTAGAAATCAATTCCGGCTATGCAATTAACCGTTTTTAGAAAAAGCTTCCAATACTTCTTCTTTATAAGATCTGGATAATGGACATTTATCATTGCCCACGATCACAAACTGTCCATTTATTGCGTCAATTCTCTGGATATTAACCACATAAGATCGATGAATTCTTAGAAGGTTGAGGTTTTCATTTTCTTTCAGAAATTTTTCAAGTGATTTTCTAAGTACATACTTCTTTTTAATTGTGATAAGCTCCAGGTAATTGTTGTCGGATTTGATGTAAAGTATTTCCTCCGCATTGAGTTTTACACTAAGCCCCCCATCTTTCACTACAATGGATTTTGGCTTTATGGATTGCTTACTCTTGATCAATTCAATCGTGACATGAAGGTCATCTTTGGTAAACGGCTTTAGCAAGTAGGCAGAAGGAGATGTCTTAGAAACTCTGCGAATAGTGATTGGGTCAGAGTAGGAGGTGAGGTACACATATGGGATTTGATAATTATTTTGAATTTCCATAGCAAGATCAACCCCGTCCTTTTTATCGTTTAGATTTATGTCCAGAATTGCCAGATCAATCTTGCCTTTATCAAGGTAGCTGATAGCCTGATTATAGTTTTTGGCAATGCCAACTATTGAGTAATCCAACTCTTCCAACATCTCTTTGATCATTTCTGCAATGAGCAATTCATCATCTACAATAAGGATATTTAATCGTTTCGTCATTTAGGTATTCTTATTTCAAATGAACATGTTTCGTGAGTGTATGATAACCGTGCGTCAATCTGGTTGAGCAGGATATTAATTAGCTTAAATCCAAAACCAGTTGAAGCAGTAAAATCGAAATCTTTTGGAAATCCATTACCTGTATCACCGTATTGTAACTCAAACTCATTTCCTTGGTCTCTCATCCGAACAAATATTCTTCCCTTATTTTCTGGACTAAATGCGTATTTAAATGAGTTGGTAAGCAGCTCATTTATAATTAGCCCAAGGAAAACGGACATCTTCATATCTATTTTTATTTCTCCGGTATCAACATCCAATGCAATGTCTTTTAGGTCGAGCATGCCTTCTACTGCCATAAATAATTCCCGAATGAAAAAATCAAAATCGACATGGGTTGCATCGTCTACATCATATAGTTTTTGATGCACAAGCGCTATTGATTGAATCTGTGTCTGGCACTCGTCAAGGATGAGTTTAACATCTGGATCATTGGTCGATCTGGAACGGAGATAAAGCAGGCTCTTCAGGAAGGTGAGATTGTTTTTGACTCTATGATGTACCTCCTGCATCAGGATTTCTTTTTCAGCCAGTTGTTGGGTTACCTCGTTCTTCTCAATTCTTAATTCCTCAGTCCGTTGATCTACCAACTCTTGCAATTTCTTTTGCTCTGCCAGGGCTCTATTTTCTCTGTAGTAGAAAAAACCACTTGCAGCACTTGCGAGAAGCGCAATGAAGCCCCAATGTGCCAAGCTGGTTTGATACCAGTAGGGCTTGATTTCAAAATTGAATTGTAGCTGTTCGCTGCGTTTACCATCTCCTTCGGCATAAACGGAGAGTTCATACTTGCCATAGGTGAGGTCATTGAATGGGATGGTGTTTGATACTGCCTGATTCCAATTGGCTTCCCTGCGGCCCCTACTTAATTGATAGAATAGTTTCGAAGAACCACCCCAGAAGATGTTGTTAAAGGCAAACCTTAGAGAAGATTGCTGGTCAAATCTTAAGTCTGACATTGATAATACTTCAGTGGAGTCATTGACTACAACTCTATTGAAGCTTAATTTTGGAGGTAACTTTTTGTTGATGAAAGTACTATCGCACGTGACCAATCCCTCCCGATTGGCAATAAATATTTGACCCTTATCATTTTGATAAATGGAAGTATTATCAACCATATATAAGCCTTGATCCCGGTCATATATTTTTAGTTCTAAATCATCCTTATTCTTTTTAATAGAGATTATTCCGTTACTACTTACCCCCAGAAAATTGTCTTTATCTATTTCAATGAAGTCTGTAATTGGATTGTTTTTAAAAATGGGATCTGTTTTTTGTGAAAATGATCCATCCGATTTCATTCGTTGAATTTCGTTACTCATGAAGAACCAAAAATCACCGGATGAATCTTTGTAGATATGAGAAACTTGATCTGAATTAGGAGATTCCGGTAACGCTATTTTTCGGTAACGACCATTTTGAATTTGAACAATGCCATTTCTTCTGGTTGTCACGAAGATTTCACCATCTCGGGTCTTCTTCATGGCTACAAATACATAGTCCTTCCATTCTTCTGAATCTGAAAAATTGTAATAGTGATCATTATGTAGGTATAGTAAAAGATTGCTATCAGTTACTGTCCAGATTCCTCCTAAATCATCATATTCAAGGTGGAACATTGAATTGTCATTATAGCTGTTGTTATCCAACTCATAATAGGTGTACTCCATGTCATTCAGATGAATGATCCCCATGTCGTAACTGCCCATCCAAACCCCATCATCTCTGATGAAGCCATCGAGGCAATGAGCATGGAGTAAGAATTCTGAATCGGGAATATTCCTGTATACAATGAATTTTTCAGAAGTTTCCTTTGTGAGCAGGTTTCCATTCCTAAAATGCCACAAGCTACCATCCTTATCCATTTCTGTTTCACTGATTTTATCAATGAAGGGATTGTCTGGTTTTTTGTAAAACAAATTCTCATCTATTCTTGATAACCCATTCAATAAGTCAGCAACCCACACATTTTCATTGCTGTCAATAAAAAGATCATAGGCATTTCTGTCGCTCAATCCATTTTCACTCGAGAATCTATGGTATTGACCATCGGGTTTAACTAAAAAGACACCTCTACCATAATCTGAAAACCAAACTCCTTTTGCATTCTTTTCTAAGGTGTATACATAATTGGTCTTAAGATTAAACTTCATCGTAAACAATGAGTCATTTCTGTATTTCAATAGGGGGGCGGCAAAGTTGCCAATCCATAATTCTCCATTATGTTCGAGAAAAGCCCTTGAATTATTGTATTCACCAAACTCCTTATAAGCAAAGAGGCTATCGTTTTTAATAAAACCAACACCGTGGCGTGGGAAAGCTAGCCACAGTTTCTCATCACTCGTACGAATGGCATCAGCGATCATACTATGAGGCAATCCCTCCTCATAATGTAAAATGAAATCCTCCTTTACGATGAATAGACCATTGTAATTTGTGGAAATGAAGAAATCTCCATTTTTGTCTTCTCTGAATGGTTGCAGATGCACTCCTCCGAAAATCTGTTTTTCCGGTAGGTAAAGCTCACCTTCATACATGTATCCCACCTGCTCATCGGTTGCTACCCACATTTTACCATCCTTATCATAGTAGAGGCTTTTTGATTGACTAAATGAGAAATATGGATGGTCTTCATAAACAGTTATTTCAGAACCATTAAATATTAGGAGGCCACTATAAGAGGTTAGATATATGCGTCCATCTTTATCTTCAGCTATGGAACTGATTGCTTTATTAGGTAGCCCATGTGGCTTGTCTAGATATTTAATATTTTGACTGGCATTGTCTTTAAAAATCAAACCATTGGGAACGGACTCTCTTTTTGCCCAGTTTAACTCATAGGGCACATATTTTAATTTTTCTAGTGTATCAGGAATTACCTTGGATATAAACTCAAGCCTTGCTGTATTATACACTTCCTGAGCTATGAATGCTTTCTCTTTAGACACTATAGTGTCAATAACTGCAACTCGTTTGTTGATAATGGCCTTTGTCCCCTTAACAATCGGTAGCGGCTTCCATTGTCCCGGGAGTTGGCCTATGAGCATTGCTGCCTTTAAGACTAAAAGGAGTACGAGTAAATGTTTCAAACTAAGGTTTTTGGCTAAGGTCTGGTCAACCTGACTGCACCAAATAAATGAAGATCGACCGATCTTCAAATAAGTTCAGCAAGTTTTTCGATTAATTCTTTTATTGTCATTTAGTTGTCATATAACCCTATCTCGCAAGATGTCATTCACATACAAAATCTTGCTATTCACAACATTTATTTCTGAAATCGCTAAGTGGTTATCATTTTGGTGGAAGTTAAAATTAGGCTTAAGCTCAAAGGAGTTAGGCCGTCTAAATTATTCGCCATGAGTATCAACTTATTTTTCAAAATGGGTGTGTGTCTGCTTGTATTTACACAGGTACACGCTCAGTCTGCAGAGCGGCAGGTCATTGCGAGTGCAGGAGCTTCAGATACAAAGAGCAGCTTCACCGTAGGGGAGGTTGTGGTGTCGGGTTCCGGTGCTGTAGGTACGGCAACCATAGTTTCCGGATTTATTCAACCCCTCATTGAGGAGTCTGAGCCGGCTTTGTCGGTCGATGATGTGTCTACGCGACTCTCTGTTTATCCCAATCCTTCCAGTGACTTTATTACGATAGCTGGAAAAGAGCTTGCCTTAGATCAGGCAGAAGTATCCCTTTTTACCCTTGATGGAAAACGAAAACAATTTTCGATGGAGCGAGGAAAGGAGCTACGACTTGACATCAGGCAACTACCGCCCAATGTATACTGGTTACTGATCAGAGACACGCAATCTGACAAGGTTGCATCATTCAAACTCATTAAAAACTAACCGTTAAAATTTATTAGCCATGATAAAACGATTTTTTTACATTTTTTCAGCTACGCTGTTCATCATGCTGTCCAGCACCACCGGTGTGCAGGCCGAGGTGATGGAGAAGCATATGGAAGCGCTTGAGCGTAACCTCAATAGCCCCCCTGGATTTAACTACCAGGCTGTATTAAGAAATAGCGATGGGTCTGCGATGGCTTCATCGAGTGTGACGTTGAGATTCACCGTATCCAATACTTCTGGAAACCTCTGGGTGGAAACTCACTCGGTAACTACAGATGCCAATGGTATGGTGACAGCTGTGATAGGAGCTGGAACGAAGACAGGCGGTTCGGCTGCATCATTTGATGTAATTGACTGGGGAGCGTCAGATGCTTCATTGAAAGTAGAAGTAAACAGTGGAAGCGGTTTTGTGTCTTTGGGGACCAATACCTTACAGAGTGTGCCATATGCAGCTTATGCAGACAATGGTATTTCTGATGCTGAGCGAGATGCCATTGCAGCTATTCCGGCATCAATTGATGATCTGGCAGATGGTTCAGGAAATGCAGCTCTAAATGGAGTATTTACCGCCAATGAATTAGCTGTGTCAGGTGCATTCAGCTTACCAACAACACAGGGAACAATTGGACAAGTTCTTACTGCAGGTGGAGAAGGTGTTACTACTTGGGAAGATGCTGCTGGTTCAAGCTATGCAGGATCTGGAAATTATTCATTTCAAGTGAGTGGACCAACAGCTACCCCAAATAATGTATATTCAAATTTTGGAACTATTGGCGGTGGTAGAAACAATGTGATACAACTAGATGGCGGTGGTAGTTATCATTCCGAAGATGCAGTCATTGGTGGAGGGTATGGTAACACTATCCAATATAGCGCTGCGAAAGCTGTGATTGCAGGTGGTTCTGGAAATAGTATAGAAACATACTCCGATAACGCGGTAATTTCTGGGGGATCAAGCAATTATATAAGTGAGTCATATAATGGTGCGATATCTGGTGGATATCGGAACGAACTAAATGGAGCATATTATTCAGCAATTGGTGGAGGCTATGAAAACTCCATCGAGTCTAACTATGGTTCTATATCCGGAGGTCGAGGCAATGGTATAAATTCAGGATCAGATTATTCTACTGTGGGAGGTGGATATAGTAATACTATTTCCTTCTCTTCATCATCCTCAACCGTAGCTGGTGGTTATGGCAACTATGTTCGTTCACAACGAGCATCTATAGGTGGCGGTTATCAAAATCAGATTGCTGATAACTCTACTAATGCGACGATTGCTGGTGGATATGGCAACAGAGTTCGGGAAACTTCTGCAAATGGAACCATCGCCGGAGGCTACAGCAATTCTGTCCGTTTTGGATCCAACCATGGATTTATAGGAGGCGGTAGATATAATTCAGTTAATGCATCTCCTTATGGAGTAGTTGCTGGCGGTTATGAAAATGGTGTTCAGACCTACTCCAATAACAGTGCGATTGGAGGAGGATATAGCAATGGAATCTCATCATCTTATAATGCCACAATATCTGGAGGATATAGAAATTCAGTTAGAGATGCGCAGGCAGGAACAGTAGCAGGAGGTAGATATAACTACGTTGAGAATTCGTCTAGTGCATTTATTGGTGGAGGTCAAGGTAATAGGATTGGAACATCTTCTTATCGAGGAACTCAGTCTTCCATAGTCGGAGGTAGAGATAATACTATAAATGCCTATTGGTCCACGATTGGTGGTGGTAATGGAAATACAATCAATGAGCAGGTAGGTGTAAATCCTTTGAATGCGGCACATAACACAATCGCTGGTGGTAAGAACAACACCATTGGAGGCACTTATGATACAAGAGATGCCTTCATCGGTGGCGGATATCAAAACGTTGTAAACGCACGAAGTGCTGCAACTGTTGGAGGTTGGGGACTTCAGACTTCATCTTTTGGTGCTACTGCCATTGGCTTCTACAACGCTACTGTTGGTGGAACACCATCAAGCTCTGTAGCAACTGATGCTCTTTTTGTAATAGGAAATGGTATCGATGATGCGAATAGAAGTGATGCAATGGTTGTAACCAAAGATGGCAATGCTTCTTTGAACGGTACATGGACAGCTGTAGCCTTTAATGCAACTTCAGATAGAAGATTGAAAGAGGATATTACTGATTTAAAAGATGTACTTCAAACTTTAACTAAACTTGAAGGATATAAGTACAAGTTCAATGAAATTAAGTCCAAAGACAATGAAACTGAGCATTTCGGAGTAATTGCCCAGGAGCTTCGGGAAATCTATCCTAACCTAGTTAAGGAAGGAGAGGATGGATACTTATCGGTGAATTACACTGGACTTATACCGCTTCTCTTAGAAGCAGTGAAAGAGCTGAACGCTCAAAACCAGTCACTAATGGCGGAGAATGATCAGCTTGAAAGAGCAAATGATGACCTGGAAGTCCGTCAGTCAAAAGACGAAGCGCGTTTTGCGGATCTTGAAAGTAAACTCAATAAGTTAATGATGCTGGTTGCGCCGGTTGATATGGCGAATAATGATTAAACTAAGGAAGAATTAGCTAAGCAGCTCATTCTATTCACCCCGGCCAGTTGCCGGGGTGTTTTTTTGTAAAAGCATATTATCTTTCAATTTTCTAAATAAACCTAACGAATGGAGAAACTACACTTTGTAGCCGGATTCCCGAGAAGCGGCAGTACACTTATGTGCAACCTGCTCAATATGAACCCTGATTTTCATGCTACCCCTACATCACCTACCATCGATATGGTGTCGCAGATGAGGAAGGTATTTAGTCACAATATTTCTTACAAAAACATGGATCGAATGGCAGAGGCTGAGCGATTTGAGAAAGGGGTGAAGGCGTACCTGCATGCTTATTGGGAGGATAAAAAGATTGTCTTCGATAAAAATCGCGGTTGGGTAAATAAGCTCCCAATCGTGGATAAATTAATGGGACATCAGGATTGCAAGGTGATCTTCTGCTATCGAAATCCGGTGGAGGTATTTCAGTCCATCGAGTCACAATATCAACGAACCATCGTAATGGAAAATGTTGATGAAAATCAAAATGATCTAGGTTTTGCTACGCTGCTGAATAGAGTAGAAACGTTTGTTAGTCAGAAGTTTACATTGATGTCTGCACCTGTTTCGCTTCTTGAAGACGCATTGCATCAAGGACATGGCAATCGTATCCTTATTGTTCGGTATGATGCGCTGTGCTCCCAACCACAGCAAACCCTCGACACCATCCACGAATTCATTGGTGAAGACAAAATGACCTATGACTTCTCTAAGCTGAAGCAAACTACGTTTGAAAACGATGCGGCCTATAACTATAAGTTTTCACACAAAATACGCGAGGGAGAGGTGAAGTACAGCCCTACCAAGATAAACCTTCCACAGAGCGCTGTAGATATGATCAATAAGCGTTTTGAGTGGATAATCAGCAGGATCGAAAACAGAAGATAAGATGGCCAAGATCAACTTACAGAAAGTGGTGAATGTGAAAGGCAAGCCCGGACTTTTTCACTTAAACGCATACAATCCGAAAGGCTATCATTTACAGCCTTTTGAAAATGGCCCGGTAGTCTTTGTGTCCAATGAAAAAGGAAAGGTGCTGGCATTGGGCAATGTGGATTTAAAGCTAAAAGAAGGCTCTATCAATTTGATGGATGTCTTTATCAAGATGAGCGAGCAGCCACCAAAAAAGGATGGACCAGTTAGCGAATATTTCTTTGCGTTGTTCCCGGATCTGGATCGTAGCATACCTGAAAGTCAACTTCAAAAGGTGGTCAGCTGGTTTCACCTGATCAATGTGCAAGCATCGGAAATAATCAATGAAGAGGATGACGGCTTGATGATCACTTAAATCAAGCCAGTTCTTCCCATTTTTCCATCAGCTGATCCAGCTCTTTTTTCTTGTTGTTGTACTCGATGTTTACTTTCTCGTACTCTTCAGGGTTTTCGTAGATTTTCGGATCAGCTAGCTGCGCTTCCATTTCTGCAATGGATGTCTCCAGGGTCTCGATATCCTTTTCTACTTGCTTGAGCTGTTTTACTGCCTGCTGACTCTCATCATTGGTTTTGGGCTTGGCATTCTGCTTCTTCTCAGCAGGTTTGTTTTCCTTTTTAGAAGTTTCCTGGCCCTTGTTATTCTTATTCCACCACCACTCAAACTCTTTGTAGGTGCCGGGGTATTCCTTAATTTCCTGATTTTCGATGTACCAGATTTTGTTGGCCACCTGTGTAATAAAGTGCCTGTCGTGAGAGACAAGCAACAGGGTACCTTCATACTGCTGCAGCGCCTGCACCAAAATACTCACAGACATCATGTCCAGGTGGTTTGTCGGCTCATCCAGAAGTAAAAAGTTAGCTTCCGAAATCAACGTTTTTGCCAGTGCAACTCTTGATTTCTCACCTCCAGAAAGCACTTTAATCTTCTTAAAAACCTCATCATTTGAAAACAGAAAGCAACCCAGCACACTTCTCAGTTCCTGCTCTGTTTTGCCTGTTCCCGCTTGCTTCAGTTCCTCTAGCAAATCATTTTGAATGCTTAATGACTCCAATTGATGCTGAGCATAGAAGGAGTTGATCACATTGTGTCCGGTCTGCACTTTACCCTCGTGCTTTTCAGTTCCTGCTACAATCCGCAAGAGTGTAGATTTTCCTTTTCCATTTGCACCAATTAGTGCAATCTTATCACCACGCTCAATGCCGATGGAGGTGTTTTTGAGAATTTGAAGATCTCCGTATGCCTTGGAGATATTTTCCAACCGCTTTACATGTCTCCCTGATTGAGTTTTAAAGTTGAAACGAAAATTCACTTTCATGTTCTCATCAATCACCTCCTCCACACGATCCATTTTCTCCAGCATCTTCATTTTTGACTGAGCCTGGCTAGCCTTGGTTGCCTTGGCTTTAAATCGCTCAATAAATCGCTCAGCTTCTTTTATCTTCTTCTGCTGGTTCTCAAAAGCATTTTGCTGTAGCTCATTTCGTAGTGATTTTTCCTCTTCATAAAAATCATAGTTCCCAGAGTAGACATGGAGGTCCGCCTGGCTTACCTCTACAATTTTATTGACTGTCCGATTCAGAAACTCCCGGTCGTGAGAAACGATAATGTAGGCACCTTCATACGATTGCAGATAGTCTTCAATCCATTGAATAGATGGAAGGTCAAGGTGGTTGGTAGGCTCATCCAGCATCAGTAAGCTAGGCTTTTCCAATAATAGCTTGGCAAGCATCACTCGCATACGCCAGCCTCCTGAAAACTCGCTTAGCGGACGTGAGAGATCTGATGTCTTGAACCCAATACCTTCCAGTATTTCTTCTGCTTTGGATTGCAGGGTATAGCCCTCCAGTGTTTCAAACCTTTCCTGGAGTTTGGCCAGCTTGTCCACCAGCTCGTCCCGGTAGTTTTCCTCCATCTCTTTGATCACCTTATCAATCTCTTTTTGGATGGCAATGGTGGATGCAAAGGCGGTCATTGCAACCGATAGAATTGAATCCTGGGTTTGAAAGGAGAGAAGATCCTGATTGAGGAAACCAATCGTAGTATCCTTACTCATCGATATTTTACCCCCGGATGGCTGGATGTCATTGACCATCATTTTTAGCAAGGTAGACTTGCCTGTTCCATTCAATCCAATGAGCCCGATTTTATCTTTTGGACCAATGAAAAGAGAGGCTTCATCGTACAATGCTCTGTCTCCGAGATAGTAAGAAAGGTTCGTAATATCGATCATGGCCGCAAAAGTAAAACTTCGTAATAGGAAATGAGCATAAATATTCGAAGGCGATTTTTATTAAACGTCAAATGAATATTTCGCGCGAATTCCATGGGTGCCTACAGAAATTAAACACATCCACATGAAATGAGTTTGTTTCGATAATTCGTAAATTGAATTTTCAAATCAATTGGATTATGGACAGAATACTCACCCTACTTTTTACTTTTTTGCTTTTAGCATGCTCTTCAAAACAAGCTGATGATAGTTTGGAAGAAAAGGAAACCATTGACAACTCTGACCTCACATCCTTGGAGGGAATCAACCTCGATGCGATCAATCTTCCTGATGGTTTTCAGATAGATGTTTTTGCTCGGGTGAATAATGCACGCTCAATGGTACTCACCGAGAATGGGACATTGTTTGTGAGTAACCGTGGAGGGGATAAGGTGTATGCAGTAAGAGATACGGATGGTGACTGGAAAGCCGATGAGAGGTATGTGATCGCTAGCGACATGCGAATGCCCAACGGTATCGCTTTTAAAGATGGTTCGCTCTTTGTTGCTGAAGTGTCTAAGCTATGGCGTTTTGACAACATTGAGGAGAACTTAACAAATCCACCAAAGCCGATTAAGATCTATGATGACTACCCTACTGATGGGCATCACGGTTGGAAATACATTGCTTTTGGTCCCGATGGGAAGCTATACGTTCCGGTAGGTGCACCTTGCAATATTTGCGAAAGCAAAAATGAGATGTATGCCAGCATCACACGAATGAACGCTGATGGATCGGATCGAGAGGTGTACGCACACGGTGTTAGAAACACAGTGGGATTTACCTGGCATCCTGAAACAGGTGAAATGTGGTTTACGGACAATGGAAGAGACTGGCTCGGTAATGATGAACCTCCCTGTGAGCTCAATCGAATTACAGAAGCCGGGCAGCACTTTGGTTATCCATTTTGTCATGGAGGTTATCTCAAAGATCCTGAGTTTGGCGATAAATTTCCTTGCGATGATTTTATCAAACCAGCTCAAAATCTTGGACCTCACGTGGCACCTTTGGGTCTTAAGTTTTGCACCAGTAGTTCATTCCCTGCTAGTTATAAAAACAAAATCTTCATAGCAGAGCATGGTTCATGGAATCGTGAGCCTGAAGTGGGGCATACGGGACACAAGATCACGATGGTCACTGAAGAAAATGGAACTGGTACTGCTTACGAAGATTTTGCTACAGGATTCCTGAATAAGGAAACAAATACAGCCTGGGCTCGCCCGGTTGATATTGTATTTGCTACGGATGGTTCTATGCTGGTTTCTGATGATCTGGCAGGCACAATCTTCAGGATTAGTTACAAGAACTAACGAATTAATCCGTTAACTATCTATTCTTTCCATTGGTGGAAATCCGCTATTGGAATAGTTGTAATCTTATTTTATTACCAATCTCATACCTAAATACGCACTTATGAAGCACAGAAAATTGTTATTAATGACTCTTTGCGCCGTTTGGCTGGCAAGTTGCACGCCGACGGAAGAAAAGAGTGAATCGGCCTCTTTTGAGGTGCCGGTGGAGTACTACAAGCTGGACAATGGCTTGAAGGTGATCCTCTCTCAGGATCGCACATCACCTACGGTGGTTATTGCAGCCTATTACAATATAGGATTTCGGATTGAGCCTAAAGATAGAACAGGCTTTGCTCACCTTTTTGAGCACATGATGTTTCAGGGCTCGAAAAACTTAGGCAAGATGGAATTCATCAAGCTTGTGCAGCAAAATGGAGGAGTATTGAATGGTTCAACACGGTTTGATTTCACCAACTATTTCGAAATTGTACCTGCACACAAGTTGGAAACTATGCTATGGGCAGAGGCTGACCGGATGAGAGGCCTGGCCATCACTCAGGACAATCTGACCAACCAGCAGGGTGTCGTGAAAAACGAAGTGAAAGTAAATGTGCTGAATCAACCTTATGGAGGATTTCCATGGCTGGACATGCCACAGTATGCCAATGAAAACTGGTACAATGCACACAACTTTTATGGAGATCTTGAGGATCTGGATGCAGCTACCCTTGTTGATGTTCAAAGCTTTTTTGATACCTATTATGCACCAAATAATGCAGCAATATCTGTAGTAGGGGACTTTGAAATAGAAGATGCAAAGAAGTGGATAGAACAGTACTTTGGAGATATCCCATCTGCAGAATTGCCACCTACTCCGGATATTTCAGAGAAAAGACAAACGGCAGAAAAGCGATTTGAAAAAGAAGACAAGCTGGCAACCAAACCGGCTATAGCAATCGCCTATCACATGCCGGAGCGAAATACCACATCGTACTATGCAATGGGACTTCTGGATCAAATTCTAGTTCAGGGAGATAACAGTCTTTTGTATAAAGAATTGGTAAAGAAAAATGGATACACAGCCAATGTGAATGGAGGTATTAATTACCTGGGCAATATGTTCAATTACAAAGGCCCAATGCAGTGGATGTTTAATCTGACCTATGACAATACGACTGAGGCTGATAGCATCATCCAGTCTGTAGATGATGTGATTGCTGGTCTGCAAACAAATGGTGTGACTCAGGCGATGCTGGACAATGCAATTGTGAAGATCAGGTCAAGTTTGTATGACAATTTGGGAGGATTCTTTGGGTTTGGAAGAGCCGACTTACTATGCAGTTTTGCTCTTTTTGATGATGATCCTGCCAGGATCAATCAGATCGAAAATGAGTTTAAGAAAGTAACGATCGAAGATGTAAATGCTACTATAGAGGAGTATTTGAGATCAACCAATCGGACGATACTTACTTTGAAACCAACAGCTGAATCCCTAAACTAAAAGACTATGAAAACATTACTTAAGTATATATTCTATATCTACCTGATCCCTACATGGGTTATGGCTCAGGAGCAGGAAGTGGAAAAGGAAACTCCTCCTCCGGGCGGAGAGCCAAAAGGATTCACACTGCCTGAGAAAGAAGTTTTTAATCTCGAAAATGGAATGACGGGCGTGATGGTACCATGGGGTTCAATTCCAAAGGCAACTATTCAAATCGTGATTAAGACGGGGAATATCAACGAAGGACCGGATGAGGTTTGGTTGAGTGACCTGGTGGGAGATTTGATGCAGGAAGGAAGTACCAACCGATCTGGAAATGAGATTGCAGATCAAATTGCAAGTATGGGAGGCGATCTGTTTATCGGAGTTGGAAACCATTCAACTACCATCACAGCATCTGTGTTGTATGAATTTGTCCCAGACGCAATCGAGTTGATGGGTGATGTACTGATGAATCCTGCCTTCCCCGAGGAGGAATTGAGTCGATTGATCAATGATAGAAAGCGACAGCTAAGTGTGAGTAAGACACAGCCACAGTCTCAGGCAACTGAGCAGTTTTATGCTTCTATCTATCCGGATCACTCGTATGGAAGAATCTACCCAACAGATGAAATGTTAGATTCCTATACACTGGACAAGATCAAGAGCTTCTACGATGCAAACTTTGGCGCGAGGAGAACTACCGTATACGTGGCTGGTAAGTTTGATTCTAAGGCGACTAAATCTGCGATTCAGAACAATTTTGGGAGCTGGAGAGAAGGAGCTGAGGCCAATTACCCATTGGCAACTCCTGCGCTATCTGATAACATTCAGATGATTGATAGACCAGATGCACCTCAATCTACCATTATGATTGGGTTGCCTGTTGCAGATCCTTCGAATCCGGATTACCAAGCGCTTGATATAACTAATTCACTTTTGGGTGGTTCGTTTGGTTCCAGGATTACCAGCAATATCCGAGAGGATAAAGGATACACGTACTCGCCGTACAGTACCATCTCAGACAGGTATAAGTCTGCCGTATGGTTTGAAATGGCGGATGTGACAACAGATGTAACCGGGCCGGCTTTGCGTGAGATCACCAAAGAGATTTATAAGCTGCAAGAAGAACCGCCCTCAGAGGAGGAGCTGGATGGAATCAAGAATTACGAAGCGGGTATTTATGTGCTCCAAAATTCAACTCCCGGTGGTATCATCGGTCAGCTATCTTACCTGGATATTTATGATTTACCTGAATCATTTTTGACGGACAAGGTGAAGAATATCTATGCGGTGACTCCTGAGCAGGTGAGTGAGCTGGTAAAGAAATACATTAGACCTGAGGATATGAAACTTGTGATTGTAGGAGATAAGAAGAAGATAGAAGAGCAGATCAAAGAGTACGAGAAGGAGTTTGAAGGTAATTAAATTAAATTAAAAGCCCCTTTAAACAAGGGGCTTTAAAATTATTGTTTGTTAAAAGTTGCTGAAAAAACACAACCTGGAGATTCATCATCTGTGAATGTGGCAGTGAAAGTAGTTGCATTACTAAAGCTATAGCCATCTTCTCCTTCTTGACAGTTAGTGTTTCCAGATGTACATAAAGTAAATCTGCTCTCTGTAGCCGTCAATGTTCCTGTTTCAGTAGTTTGATCTATTGCATCAATAAGGGTGTAAGATCCATCACTTTCAATCGTGATTTGAAAGCAATATGGGTCACAGTTTAATGTGCCATTTTCATCGGGGTTGCTGCAACCAGTTGATGTGATAATGCTTGATTGCCAGGTTCCAACAAACTGCGCAATGTAATCAGCACTTCCCCCATCATCATCGCCGCAGCTAAATGATGCTAATGACAAGACAATCAATCCATAAATCGTGTTTTTTATTTTTCTCATAATAGTCTTTTTTTCTTAAGATAGTGAGATTTTCACGAAATGAAACATAGATGTTTGGGGTTTCTTAAGTTAGTTACTGTCCAGATAACTAAACCTATTTCTTCGTGTTACGCTTTATGATCGTCTTGTTGTAGTGTGAGTACAAGATGTTAATGAAAGCTAGAATAATTCCAACTCCAATCGTGATATAAATAATGGTGAAGACTTTACCTGCGTCGGTCTGTGGAGCAAAATCACCAAACCCGATAGTGGTAAGGGTGATGAACGAAAAGTAGAATGCATCCAAATAGCTCCAGCCCTCTAGCTCGTGATAAACGACTGTGCCCAGGATGAGGATGGCAACAACAGTTAGCAAAAGATCGCGATACTCCTTATCCGCCAGAAATGCCTTAATTGTTCTGAAGAAAATCATGGTTTCAAGTTAGTAATTCCCTCAGAATTTGCGCGTTTCCCTTTTATGAATGAAACCTGTTGTGCCATTTTCATCAATGACACGGAGGTAGTTGTGGTTAACCGCACTAATCGCAATCTTTCCACCAGCCATGATTGTGTCTAGGTTGTGTGATGATAAATCCATTTGAGATTTTAGAATGAGATCGGAAGCTAGCTCTATGCTTTTTCCAAGCAAAATAGTATCGGGAATGAGTGGGTCTGGTCTTTCATACTCAGGTACAATGTGTGCGTATGGATCTATCGGGCCGTTTTTATAAATACCAAAATGTAGGTGAGGAGGGGTGTAGCGTGCATTTCCAGTGTTGCCCACGGTTCCTATAGTATCACCCGGATTCACCATTTGATACCTCTTCACTTTCTGTTCCTGAAGGTGGGCAAAGTATAGATTAGTACCACGCTCCCTATCATATAACCAGACCACTTTTCCACCCAATCCCCTTACACCCACAAAACGCACTTCTGCACGGGTGGGTGCAATGATGGGTGTATGCCTTTTAGCGAAAATATCCACGCCATGATGTTCTCTTCGACCGCCATCTCTGGGATCGCCGAATACACTTTGGATGGCTCTTTTGTCCTTTCCAGCGACAGGAAAAGCAAGTGTAGGTACATTTTCAATCGTGATAGAAAAGTGGCCACCACGAAGCAGCTCTGGCTGCAATCTCAATAAATAGGAAGCATCCTTTCTTGGTTCAAAACCTAGCTGAAGAGTACTATCAGCAGAAGCTACTTGCAGGAATTCCTTTAGCGAGTCATTTTCCACTCTAAACAAATCCACAAAAACTTGCGTGGTGTCGTCAGTTATCAGATTGATATCCACGAGTATTTTCTGCCCTCTTCTCACATCAAACCTGTAGCCGATCGCATCTGGTTTTAGGGGTGATAAAACAAAGGCTTCCTGATAGGGTAGCTTCACCTTGATTTGCTGGCTAAAGGGCTTTTCAGCGGCCTTTAGCCAGTCTTTTCCCAATGCTGTAGATAGGAGATTGGCCTGCTTTAATGAATACGAATAGGCATGATGATCATTTCTTGGATAAAATCGCTCAGGGATCTTTTCTTCAGTGCATCCAAATAGCAGCAGAAGTACAAGGGAAGTGGTGGCTATCTTGACGGTCATTTTATTTTCTACGGAATATGACCCGTGCAGTTGAGAAAATATTGGAGGACCTAGTTTTCTTCCACTTTCTCTCCGTGCTTGTAAGTAATGACTTCAATCAGATTTCCCTTCTTATCATAGTAGTTCCACATTCCATGTCGTCGATTTCTCACATACTTACCTTCGTATTCTGTCTGGCCATTTTTGTAGTAGGACGTGTATGCTCCCTGTAGTTTATTCAACTCATAATTTGCAGAAACTTTCAGATCTCCGGATGGGTAAAATTCCTGAAAAGGTCCATACTTATTGCCAAAGCGATATTCTGTGATGGTCAGCTTTTGACCTTTGTCAAATGTTTCCTGTACGCCATGCAACTTTCCTTTCTCATAGCGAGCAATAGAGAGTAGATTTCCTTTATAATCCCACAATTTCCAGGTACCAGATGGGAGTTCATTAGCTAGTTCTTTCTGAGCTATGAGCTTGCCTTTTTCATTGTATTCCTTGATGAATGCATTGAGTCCATTGTTCGAGAAACTTGATTCTATTTTTATGTTTCCATTTTCATAGTAATCCAGACTTTTTCCAATCCGATGACCGTCTTTGTATTTGTATTCGCTCTTGGTATCTCCATTTTCAAAGTACACAAGATAGTCGCCTTGTAAGGCTCCTTCAGCATACTTTCCGGTAGCTTTTAGCTGCCCGTTTTCATAATACATCTTTACAGAACCAGTACGATCACCACGTTTGTTTACCACTTCCATTTCCAACTTTCCGGACGGGTAATAGGTTTTGTAGTCGCCATCAAGAAGGCCCCCACTATAATTGGCCTCAAGCTGCACGTTCCCATTTTCATAATAGTGACGAGTAATTCCGTTTGGCTTACCATCCTGATAGTTAATTTCTTCCTTCACTTTTCCATTCTCAAAGTAGGAGCGTACTGGCCCATTTGGTTTCCCATTTTCAAATGCCGTTTCACCTTTGAGCTTACCCTCGCTATCGTAAAGTTTGATCTCTCCGACAATAGTGTCGTTCTCGAATCTGGCTTCTTGAATAATTTTTCCGTCAGGAGTAAAAATTTGAGTGAGCCCTTCTCTTAAATCATTTTTGTAAACCGTTTGCCTTTGGATGCTTCCATCAGGATAGTAGTTGTAGAATGTGCCTTCTTTAGATCCAGCATTGAAGTTGCCGGTTATAATTACATTTCCCAGAGGGTCATACATCTTGTACGCTCCATCTACAAGTGAACTGTCGCCATTGAGAACGAGGTACTCTTCCTTAAGCTGCCCCTGATCATAGTAAGTCTTAATCTTGGTTTGAGATAGTCCTAGTAGTGAATTAAAAATGAAAGCGATAAAGGTCAATATCTTGATCATGGTGAATAAAAAAAGCCCTACGAAAAGGAACGCAGGGCTAAATTATAAATTGTAACGCTTTGTTTTATACTTTCTCGATCACGATAGCAGAAGCTCCACCACCTCCGTTGCAAATACCTGCACAGCCAATCTTACCACCTTTCTTGTTTAGCACATTTATTAATGTAGTGATGATTCTGGCACCTGAAGTCCCTAGCGGGTGGCCCATTGCAACAGCGCCTCCGAATACATTTAGCTTGTCGGCATCCAGTCCCAGTTTTTGCTGATTAGCGATAGCAACAGCCGCGAAAGCTTCGTTCACCTCCCAGAAGTCAACATCTTCCTGCTTTACACCGGCATGCGCCAATGCTTTTGGAATGGCAAGGGAAGGGGCGGTAGTAAACCAAATTGGCTCCTGCGCAGCATCGCCAAACCCTTTGATCTTAGCGAGCACAGTCAGGCCAAGCTCCGCTGCTTTCTCTTTACTCACCAATACCAGGGCTGATGCTCCATCATTGATGGTGGATGCGTTTGCAGCTGTGACTGTTCCTTCTTTGTCAAATACAGGTCGAAGTGATGGAATCTTGTCGTAGTTTACATTTCTAAATTCTTCATCCTCATCCATCACGATCGGGTCTCCTTTTCGCTGTGGAATCTCTACCGGTACGATCTCATCTTTAAACTCTCCAGCTTCAGTGGAAGCAGCCACTTTTTTGTATGAATTAATGGCGTATTCATCCTGCGCTTCTCTGGAGATGTTCATTTCCTTCGCAGTGTTCTCAGCACAATTACCCATTGGGAATCCATTATAGATCTCCCAAAGGCCATCATGCATCAATCCATCTACGAGCTGGCCATGACCATACTTGTAGCCAAATCGTGCTTTAGGTACGTAGTATGGTACGTTTGACATACTTTCCATACCGCCAGCTACAACCACGTCATTGATGCCTAGCATGATAGACTGAGCACCCAGCATCACAGCTTTCATTCCTGAAGAGCACACCTTGTTGACAGTTGTACATGGTACATTGTGACCAATGCCTGCACCAATCGATGCTTGTCTTGCAGGTGCTTGACCCAGGTTGGCTGAAATCACATTTCCCATGTAAACTTCTTGTACCTGATCTGCCGAAACGCCCGATTTACTCAAGGCTCCTTTGATGGCGAATGTTCCAAGTTGAGTTGCAGAAAATCCGGCAAGTTTGCCACCAAAACTTCCGATTGGGGTACGAACTGCGGATGCTATGTAAACTTCTTTCATGTTAGATATTTTGTCGTTTGAGATTAAAAGCAATAAAAAGTCCCGAAGGTTCAATTTCGGGACGCAAAGATCGTAAAATCAGATGGGAATAAATAGTCCGGATTTGTTTACCAATCTGGTTTGCCGCTTGGTGGCCGCTTGGTTGGCTTTCTACGCTGATGCTGAAGGTATTTTATTTCACTTTGTCGCATCGCTTCCAGCAGCTGCCTGGCTTTTTCTTCAGTGATACCCATTTCTTCAAGCTTCTCCTTGGTCATTTGTTCTTTAGACTTTTCCTGTTCTTGCTCTTCTCCCTCTTGCTGCTCCTGATTTTGTTGCTCTTCATTTTTCTTTTCTTCATCAGATTTTTGCTGATCCCCGTTTTTCTTTTCTTGATCTTCCTGCTCTCCGTCCTGTTCCTGATCCTGATTTTGCTGCTCCTGCTCTTCTTCTCCGTCTTTATTCTGCTGATCCTGATTTTGCTGTTGTTGCTCCTGCTTCTTTTGCTCATCGAGAAGTTTCTTCACCACTTCGTAGTTGTAGCGGGCTTCTTGGTTTGTTGGATCAGCTTTGATGGCTGACTTCAGCTGCTGTAGTGCTTCTTCAAGTTTTCCGGCATCCTTACTCATCACGCCAAGCTGCTGCAGTGCAATGGATTTCATTTTTTTGTTGCCGGAAGAGGTAAGCTTTCCATAATTAAGCTTGGCACCTGCTGTGTCGTTTAGATGATAGTGGGAGTGTGCTAAATTCAATTTTATGGCTGGGTCATCAACCCCTAAAGAATCATGCAGGATGGTGTATTTGGAAAGTGCTAGTTCGTAATCTTTTGCCAGGTAAGCTGCCTCTGCTTCTTTCTTAAGTGAATTGATTTTAGCGATCTCCTTCGGATCGTTGATTAAAACCGCGAGTATAATTACTAAAAAAGTTCTCATAGTTTTATCAGTTTCACACTAAATACCACATCCATTAGCATCAAAAACAATGCTAAACCCAGAAAATAGAAATAACGATTTTGAGTAGCATCTACTTGCTTGGCATCTCTCATTTCACCTTCTACACCATTGATTGCACTAATCAAACGAGCCACATCGTTTCTTGATTCATTTATTTCGAAATATTCTCCTCCTGTGTTTTCTGCTAGTTCTTCCAATGAGGTGGAGTTTAGCTGCGTGACTACCTCATTGCCGCTCTTATCCGTTTTAAAACCGTTTCTGGTAGGTATTTTACTTCCTTGCTTTGTGCCAACACCTAAGGTGAACAAGGTGATTCCCTCAGATTCCAGCTCCTCAGCGATTTCATCCGTGTTGTCACCAAAATCTTCCCCATCGCTGATAAGAATTGTGATCTTGGATTTTGAACGGGTAATCACTGTGTCATCTGCTATAAGTTTTTCAGTCGCCATTTCGAGGGGAGGCCCAAAGTCCGTTCCAAAGTTTGGGACCATGTCCGTATTGAGAGTTTGGATAAATAGGTTGAGCGCATTATTATCATAAGTCAGCGGACATTGCATATATGCCTCACTGCTAAACATGATCAATCCTATTCGGTCTGAGTTAAAGGCTTCAACGATATTCTTGAGTTCAAACTTCACTTTCTCCAATCTTGATGGTTGAACATCTGTTGCATTCATAGACTGGCTCAGATCAATGCAGATGAAGATATCTTTTCCTACTGTTTTTACTTCTCTTGAAGTATCCCCAAAGCTTGGTCCCAATAATGCAGTGATAATAAGACCGAAGTAGATGGTTCGCAAAATAGTCTTAATTAAAACTCTCCTTTGGGGAAGTCCAAGTCGTTGCGTGGTTCGAATTACTCTCCAAATAAACGCCAGATACAGGAGTACGAAACTTCCTGCGAGCACCAGTTCAAATGCACCTATTGAGTTGACCCATTTCATGGGTGGCAAATCTAACCGATCCATTTAATGGATTAAACCAGTTTTTTATGTATTAACATTTTTTAAGGATGAACTGTAATCAAGTCATTGAGACTTTATAAGTTGTAAATATTGGAAGTAGTTAGATGGAATAAGTAATTTCTTAATTAACTAAATTAGTTATAGATAAATACAAATAATAATGATTTTACACTGTAAATTAAGTAACTAACAGAATAAAATATCGTAATACAAGATTATGTTGTAATTTATGGTAATCTTATTTGCATAATTACGAAATAAAAAATTTGACAATATTTAAAATATTAATTATATTAAATTTTTTATGAGTATTTTTATATAGAACTAGTTGATACAGGCTATCACCGCTATCAATTAAAATATCATTTAAATAGGGAGTGTATTAAATGATATATATTCTTTGAATTGGCTTTTAAGTATGATTAAACGCAATGTTGCTTTTGATTTAGAAAGAATTTAAAGAATCATCACCGTTATTATTGATCTATGTGAATTGTAAAAAATTTACATAAAAACGTTATAACTAAAATAAATATTATGTTTATTTAGTGAAGGAAATTATTGTGCCTTTTTTTGTTAAAAATTAGTATGAAAACACATTAGGTATTTGCTCTATTTTTTTAATTAAAATGCTTTGTGCTATGGAAAGAAGCTTGACTACTGCTAGGATTTTTTGGTTAACAGGAATTCTTTTGATTTTACTTACTCTTCACCCTCTAGATGTTTCTTCCCAAACAATTATCTATTCTGATGACTTTGAAGCGGACTTTGAGGGATGGTCATCAACCAACTGGACACGTGATGCTGATGCCGCTCTAGCTGGGTCAGATGGAAATTATCTACATCCTACTAGTTTCAATCCATACTCATCAAACTTAAATGTGATCACCACTAGCTCGGTTATCGATTTGACTGGTTACTATGGTTTAGTATTAACAGTTGATGTTAGGTACGACACAGATGATTCTGGGGCCGGGCTTTTCAACAATGAGCAGGATGGTTTTAATATTGAGTATTCAGTAGATGGTGGTAGCAACTGGAATCTATTAGGTAGCAGTACTGAAGGATTATCTTGGTATAATGACAATAATGTTACTGCATTAGGTGAGGATGGTTGGGACGGAGATAATGGAGGGTGGGAGAGAGCATCAATAATCTTGCCCAGTACACTTAATGACAATTCGCAAGCAAGGTTTAGGGTTAACTTCCAATCTGGAACCGAGGGAGGCCTAGATGGAGAAACAGTTGGATTGGGTGTTGGTTTTGATAACTTCATCATTACAGGGTATGGAACATCCGATGCAGCTCCGGGCAATGTTTCCACTGGACTATCCCTATGGTTGAAAGCAGATGGACCTATTTTGACGGAAGGAGCAACTGTCGCAACATGGGGAGATATGGCTGCCGGACAAAATCACGCTCGCCAGGAATTCGGAACGGCTTTTAATCCTGGGTATTTGGATTCGGCAATCAACTACAACCCGGTTCTTCAATTTGATGATTCGGATCTGCAGGGTTCAGCGGGGTTTTACACAAGGGAGTTTTTCGTTGTGATTGATCCTGATTTTATAAGCAGTAGCTCAGAGGAAACTGGAGACGTAATTGGCTATCAACCAGGTGATATAGGCAGCTTGGAGCTGGGATCATCAACTACACAGTTTACTGATGAGGTAATCACCCATACTATTTTCCCTGCGGATGGGTATCGTTCAGCATTTCAAGATCCTGGGGGTGATTATGTACTTGCCAATCCGATCATCATTAACGACCGCTGGAATGCAACCGATAATGGCCAATTGCTATATTTAAATGCAGAGCGGGTTGATAATATCGAAGTTGATCCAGATGGAGATTACACGGATTTTGCTGATGGAGCGTACATTTTAGGATATGGTTTTGACTTCACGGATGACTTTCAGGGAGGCATTGCTGAAGTCATTTCTTACAGTGCCAAGCTAAGTGACAGTGATAAGGCGGATGTGGAGACATATCTCGCTATCAAGTATGGAATTACTTTGGATGAAGATCTCGCAAGTGCAACTACTAATTTCGATTATCAGGTAGATGGTTCCACTATCATTTGGCCAGGAACCTCAGATGCCGCTTATCAGACCTACCACCACGATGTTGCAGGAATAGGTAGAAATGTTGCAACACAAGGCCTAAACCAGCAGACGAGCCAAAGCATCAACGATGCTACCATTGTAAGTATGGGAAATGCCTCTGACCTGGATGATGGCGAATACCTGGTATGGGGAAATGATGATGGCGAGAATACGTTCACAACGGATGATGTCATCACCGGAATCACTCATCGCCTACAAAGAATTTGGAAAGTGAAAGAGACAGGAGATGTAGGGACCATTACACTAACTTTTGACATCACGAATCTGGCCGTAGATAAGGACAATACCACACTTAATCTCATTGTGGCGCCAGAGACAGCCACCATGCCTACTGATCTTGGTGATGAAGCGATTTCCACCCTGGTACTTGGAGGGAATGTCACACGGGAAGGGGGCAAGGACCTGCTTTCTTTTGAAAATGTCCATTTAAGTGATGGAGATTTTTTCACGCTGGGCGGTGATGTTCAAACCATCGCTCCTGGAGGAGTTTCGGCCGGGCTCACCTTATGGTTAAGACCAGAAGATGGTGTTAGTGTGAACGCTTCCAATCAGGTAACCAGTTGGGCAGATGTGAGTGGCAATGGTAACGATGCTGATCAAGGTGATAATGCAGAAAAACCAACTTTGCTGGAGAATGAAGTAAACTTTAATGATGCCATTGATTTTTCTGACGACTTTCTTGATGGAGTTGCAGGGTTTAATACACATGATTACTTCATGGTGCTGAAGCCAGACGCTACTGTTCAGGCAGGTAGTGGAAATGGATTTGTTCTTGGTCTTAGAAACGGATCTTTTGATGGGTTGTATCTTGGAATAAATGGGGGAGATACACTTGTGGGGCATGCCGTAAATACCTATCGATCAGCTTATTTAGATGCCGTTGCTAGCATAGAAGGGCCTGTTTTTATATTGAACTCCAGAAATAATGCAGGTGCGACAGGTCAGGATATTTTGATTGATGATGTATTGCGAAGCACTGGCGATGGTGGAACGTTTGCCAATAGATCCAATTCCTATTTTCGTCTAGGTAATAACTTCAATAACACAGATAGTTATGATGGAAAAATAGCGGAAGTGATCAGCTATGACACTCGTCTGAGTGACTCTGATCGACGGGACGTTGTTTCCTATCTGGCCTTGAAATATGGAGTTACATTGGATATTTCCTCTGATCCCTATACTTCTGAAGGTGTGTCAATTTACGATAACACGTCCTACGCAAATGATATTGCGGGTATAGGAATTAATCTTGATCATGGACTGACACAAACTTCCTCGATAAGTGGGAGTAGCGATGCGATTGTAAATGTTGTTGGTGGTTCCAGTTTGGGAAGTGGTGATTATGTTTTGTGGGGGAGTGATGCGACGGATAAAACCCTCGTGCAGTCAACAGAGTTGCCTGCTGCTTTTGAAGAAAGAATGCAAACAGAATGGCAGGTAGACGTTACCGGTTCTCCAGGGCCAGTGACTGTTAAGGTTTATGTGGGTGGAATCACAAACTTCAACCGTAGAGTTAAGTCAGAAGGGATGTATCACCTACTGGTCAATACGTCCAATGATTTTTCTACAATAACAACCTCATATGAAGGCTCCTACTTCTCTGGAGATACCATTGTTTTTGTAAATGTGTCATTTTCAGACAATGATTTCTTTACGGTAAGTGTGCCTGTTGAAGCAAGCCTGCATGCAAATATGTCTTTATGGTTGCGAGCAGATGCAGGTACTAGTACCACAACTCCGGGTGCCGCAGTGACCACCTGGACTGATCAGGCGGGGAGTAACAATGCAACCGGATCAGGAGGCACTCGACCTCTGTATGTAGCCAATGCTATTGGTAATATGCCGGCCCTTGATTTTGATGGGGCTGATGATATCATGGATGGATCTGGTGGATTTTATTCGCATGATTACTTCATGGTTGTTAATCCAGATGTAACCTATAGCTATAATTCCGGGCCAGGAACAGTAGTAGGCTTTGAGTCAGGTCAGTTTACAAGTTTCGCATTGGGAGGCAATGTCACTTCCACATTAACTGATGAGGTAGTGTCACATTTATATCGTGGAAGTGCTGATTATCGGGTTGGGCAGACCAGTACATCAGTAACATATTCGGATGGTACCATCTTTAATTCCAGTGTGAACGGCACTAATGATGGACAAGAAATTTATTCTAATGGAGAGCGAATAGACAATGCAACCAATCCCGGTACCTTTGCTAATTTATCTAATCAGACCTACAGGTTAGGGGATGACCTAGCAGGCTCTGGTGATTATTACAACGGAGCTATCGGTGAAATCATTAGTTTCTCAGCAAGGTTGACAGATAATGAGCGAAGAGATATTACCTCTTATTTGGCTATCAAGTACGGGATTGAACTAGACATCAGTACTACAGGGTACACATACAATGATGGTACAAACCTTTATAATCTAACGAGCTATGCAAATGCGATTGCTGCCATAGGAGCCAATTCCGATCATGGTCTAAGCGTTAGTAGCAATAGGAGCTTTGATGCTTCGGCTATTTTGACAGTAAGCTCACCTTCCAGTCTCAATCACGAAGACTACTTGTTTTGGGGACATGATGGAGGAGTAATTACGTCCACCACTTCAAATCTACCAGCCACAGTCACAGAGCGATCTACACGTATCTGGGGAATAACCGAAACGGGGGATGTTGGCACTGTCACCTTATCCTTCGATCTGACAGGGGGAGGCTATGGAGCCTATGCGCTTACGGATTTTTCTTTGATCATTGATGATGATGCAGATTTTACGAATGGAACAATAAGAATAGCCACTGCTGCGAGTTTTGATGGAACCACTTTGGTTTTTGATAATATTGATCTTTCAGGAGCAGTCAATATTAGCATTGGTACCGGCCGGGATCTTACTACTGATACAGATTCTGATGGTATTCCTGATTACTTTGAAATTGCTTATGGTACGGACGAAACCAATGGAGATGATCCTGTGGTGGATGGAGGAAATGATGATAATGTTGATGGAGCAACACCAAACAAAGGGATCAATGATACCGGTATCAATGGTGATGGCATTTCTGATGCTCTTGAGCAGATACTAATCGATAATGGAGCTACTGGACCTATTTCGAGAATTACGGATACAGATGGTGATGGTATTCCCGATTGGATAGAGGTTGCCTCGGGTACCAATCCATTTAATGGAAACCAACCGATATCTTCCGGTGATGCAGACTCTGATAATGATGGTATTCCGGATGCACTCGAAACTTATATAGGTAATATTGGAGGAGCCGCAAATCCTGATCTTTCCACAGATACGGATAGTGATGGTATACCGGATTACTATGAGGCACTTAATGACACAAATCCTGCAGATGCGGATGATCCGGTAGCACTTGGTGGTTCTGACTCTGATGTGGATGGGATTACTGATGGTCTTGAAGCTGTCTTACTAGCAGGGGGTGCTGATGCACCCATTAATCTGGTTTCAGATATTGATGCTGATGGTATACCAGATTACATAGAAGCTCTCACTGATACGGATCCTTTTGATCCGGAAAGTCCAGGATTGCCTTCTACTGTGGTTAGTCTACGATCTCTTCAGGCTGACTATCAGGTAAGTGGATCAAATTGTCTGGATTTGAATGGGTATCAATGGATTCATGTAGTGGATAATAATGGTGGCCTGGTGTTTTCCATTAATCCAGTGGGGAACAATCTTGGAAGCACCTGTTGGGCAGTGAGAATTTTAAGTGGAGAATCAAATGTGAGAAAGCAGACAGTTGCCGGTGTTCAGGATGAGTTTGTTATGAACCGAAACTGGTGGATCGCTCCAACTACTCAACCAAGTTCAGATGTTTACTTACGATTCTATTCATTAGATGCTGAGCCAATCGATCTTAGAGATGCAGTAGTGGCGGATGGGTATGATCCAAATACCCTTGATGATTTTCAGGCGGATAGTATTCACTTTACCAAAATATCCGGTATTGACGATCTGAACCCATTTGTATCTGGTGGGACACGTACTTCACATCAGCCAATGGTTGCCGATGCTGGTAGTCTGGGTAAGTCATTTACTTTCGGGATATCTTCATTTTCATCATTCGTACCGCACTATAGTCCGGGTAATGATAATGTAGCCTTGCCTGTTGAGCTGAGTTTCTTCAATGGAAGAATGGAAAATAATTTTGTTTCTCTCAGCTGGCAAACCATGAGTGAGCAGAACAATGAGAAATTTATCATTCAGCGAAGTAACGATGGAGTCTCCTTTGATATGATAGGAGAGGTTCAGGGAGCTGGAGATTCGTCCACTCCATTAGACTATACTTTCAAAGATCAGTCACCATCTAAGGGAATAAATTATTACAGATTACTTCAGATGGATTTTGATGGAAAATCATCTACTTCTTCCATCATTGCTGTGGACGCAGATGGATTAGCATCGAGGTGGATTCTTTATCCAAACCCTTCCAGTGATTACGTAAACATTCAAATCGAAGACTCAAAGGCGCTGGAGAATGGATTTAGATTGTGGCTATACGATATGGCAGGAAGGTATTATCCAGTAGATTCATTTGTATTTGGAAATCAAATCAAAGTACCTGTTTCTCAACTGCCGGTAGGTAGATACACGATTAAGATGGAAGTTCTCGGTTATGCAGAGTCGTTTTCTATTGTGGTTAAGAAGTAGTTTAGAAAAGACGAGATTTTAAAATGATGGGATTACCCTGAGAGCTCTCACAAGAGCAAATAATATCCTGATATTTTAGGTAGCTAGGAGTATGAACTTCTGTATCTACATAGTATCGATCACCCTCTCTCATTAATGATTTGATGTTCTTGTCTACTGGATTGAGAAACGTATCTTCAATTAGAGAGCCTATGTAAAATTGCGTGTCTTTGCATGGACTGGAGGTGTCAAGCCAAATTTTACTCCCTTCCTTTTGGGTGGTAATCGTTATGGCTTCTTTCTCTTCGCCATTAATTAGGTATTCGACTGTACCGATACCTACATGCCCATACCCATAGTTGATGACAGCCTTCGACTGACTGTTGGAATAGAATAGTTTGCGGGGGCCATGGAGTTTGTCATTCATGTATGAAGTAGATGCATACAGGTTTCCATTTTCATAAAACTTTTCAGAAACTCCCTCACGCTTTCCATTGACATAGGGCATGGCAAGGAGAACTGTCTCACCATCATCATGATACAAGTAGGAAGTGCCGTGCTTGATTCCCTGATTGTAATTGACAACAGTTTTCAATCGCTGATCCTTGGTGTATTGCCTAACTTCTCCATGTTTTACTTTCTTTTCAGGGACCACCGCTTCTTCATTGTTACTTCCAACCAATTCAGAAAGATCGATATAGACAGAGCTCATACCGAAGAGGCTGAGGATTACAAGCGCTATTAAAATTTGGGTTTTGTTCATGTGAAATATTTATTCTGAGAAATTACTAAAGAATTGAATGAACGAAATGGATTTTTGACGGTAACTTTTATATTTGCACTCCTTTTGAAGGATGTACCTCGTTTACGGGCTGCATTCTAGAAAAGTTTTGATGCAGATGAGTGTCAAAAATGAGCATTAGCTAATACCACGGAGAGGTGGGTGAGTGGCTGAAACCACATGTTTGCTAAACATGCGTGCGAGAAATCGTACCGGGGGTTCGAATCCCCCTCTCTCCGCTGATGGTTCGCTAGCTCAACTGGATAGAGCAACTGCCTTCTAAGCAGTAGGTTCCAGGTTCGAGTCCTGGGCGAATCACATAAACCCCGCAATTGCGGGGTTTTTTTATGCAATAAAGTGGGCGAGAAGCCTGTCCCGCACTTGATGCGGGAAGTCCTGGGCGAATCACTTAAAAACCCTGATAGAAATGTCAGGGTTTTTTGTTTTATAACAAAGAATTGGGATACCTAAATTTTAACACCGAAAACCTCCATAGGCACTTGTTTACCTTTCAAGGTCATCTCACCAAGATTTCGAGTTTCAAGCTTTTCCGGAAGTTGATTTTTTAATTCCTCCGAAATGATAAGTATTTCATCGTGAGTATTGCAAAGTGCCTGAATACGGGCAGTAGTGTTCAACACATCTCCACTAAACACAATTTCCTTTTTCAAAGCTCCAATCTCGCCGGTTGTCACCTCTCCCAAATGCATGCCAGCCTTAAATCCCGTCTCAATGCCATGTTGCTTTTCAAACTCACTAAGGAGGGTCTTCATGCTTTCCTTGACACCTTTTAAACAATTGATGCAGTTGTTTTTATTAAGACCCAAATCCTCTTTCCACGAAACAACCACTTCATCTCCTATGTACTGATACACTTCCCCCAGATGATTGATGATAGGATCTGTCATGGAATCATAATATTGTTGCAGGAAATCGAAGTATTTGATGTGACCTAGTTTTTCCGCAATGGTGGTAGAATTTTTCATATCTAAAAACATGAAAATGCGCTTTTCTACTCTGGGCTTGTGATACCTCCCTGTGAAAAAATTGATCATCACCTGATGCCCCAGATTCTCACTTATGGCGGCATATAGCAAGCTCAAGATCAGGTGAAATGATAGCTGGATCATGGTGTTGATAAACACGATGCTCTGAAAATATTGTCCAGTCTTGTTCCAAACCTGTGGATTCAAAAGCGATGTACTATGTTCAATAGCCGAAGCTATTGGAAAGAAAATCGCTTGGAGAGCGATCATCAGTGTCAGGTAGATCAAAAATTTATATCCAACCTTGCGAGCAAAGCTGAAGTTTCGAAACCTTCTTTCAAGTATCACTAGCTCAACGGTCCCTACCAGCAGCCCTACAATTGTAACTGCAAGGCTTGCAAAAATGAAAACCGGAAGAGTCAGGGTAATAGCCGTTTCAGGGTTTAGGTTTTGATTGCCTGTCGCTACTGTTTCAGCAATAAGAAAAACCCACCCCGTCACTAACCAGATAATCCCAAATGGTATGATCCGGCTGATGTTACGTTTTTGTTTTGGGCTGAGCAAAAGGGTATTCGATGTGATGTACGGCCAAATTTAAAATATTTAAGAGGGTTTCCTACTCCATCGATTTCGCATAAGCCAGCAAGCGAAGAATATCTACAGTTGTTCCCAGCTCCCATTGCATGGTAGAGATTATGCTGTGCACAGCAAGAAGCTCTCTGTGAATAGGGGTTTTTTCATTCAATTTTTGGCCTAGAAGTTGTTTCGCCTGGTCATAGCCTGATCTGGAATATGCGTTTAGAACTGCCACAGCATTTTCCTCGGCAGTGATTGGTCTTTGTTTAGGCTTATAGCCCATTACCTCGATCATGGATTCAGCCAGGGCCCAAGTAGACCAAGGATTTTGACCAGTCACAATACGCCCATCTACCACCACATTTTCAAGATACATCGCACCTTCTTTAAAGGTAGCACCCGATTCAATTAGTTTATCCTGTAATAGGAATGGAAATATTTCCGGCGCATCGGGAATGAGGAAAAGCTCTTCTTTATTAGTAAAGCTACTGACGGTCTTTTCAGTCAAGAGAGCACGACCATCGCTAAGCGTAACATTGACCAGGGCCGCCGGCCCATGACAAACAGCACCCACAACTTTATCACTTTCATAGAGTTCACGAACAAGCTTTTGGATTGAGGTGTTGTTGGGGAAATCATACATGGCTCCTTTTCCACCCACAAAATAGATACCTTCATAATCCGATGGGTTTATATCAGCTAAAGCCAATGTGTGTTTGACTTTGTGCTGAGCATCGAGATCGTTCATGAAAGCATAATCATATTCGGCTACATCGTCATCATCTATGACCACTGGCGGTTGGCCCCCGATTGGACTCGCAATATCCACCTCAAAACCATTGGCCATAAAAACATAATAGGCTCTCGAGAGTTCGGTGAGTTCATAACCTGTGGATTTACCACTGGTACCCATTTCTGCAGTGCTAGTCACTATTGCAAGGATTTTTCCTCGGTATTCAACTGAGTCCTTATTCAAATAGGGCAGATTGGAGGGGATGGTTTGGGTAACATCTGCATTTATTGGTTGGTCGGCTGCTATTAGCCCCATGAACCAATAGCCAAAGGCTACTAATGATAAAAGAAGGGTAAGAATGGTAATAGCAGACCATTTGATGATCTTTATTGTTTTTGACATTGATACGTTTTAGTAATTGATTATGTCTGATGAGAAACAGAGCTTACTAAAAGTTACAAGTCAGGAAATTCATTTTTGACTATAGATAGGCGTATTCAAGATTGTTATTTAGTCTGTCATAATCATCCGAACCAAACCAAGATAGCTGCCAAAAAAACGTTGAAGTTGAGCTTCATTGGTGGAGTTGATTTGCATAGTAAAAACCTGACCTGAATCCGGATGATAGAATCCCGCAGTATTGTATCCCGGAAAGAAGCCTGAGTGTCCGATGAATGTTCCTAATCCTGGGAATACATACTTTATAACCCCAAGCCCATACTGGCCATTGATTTCCGGGGCATTTGCATAGCTAAAGAATTCATCTCCAAGCTCATCCATGTCGAAGACCTCTCCCTCATATAGGCTCTTGAGCAGACGTGCATAGTCTGAATTTCTGTATGCGTATCCACCACCGGTCCACTCAAACTGCATGTTGTTTTGAGCCTTACCATCTACCAAAAAAGGAGCTCTGAATCCAAGTGCATAATCAGAGCCTTCTGTATAGTACCCTTGTGCCATATTGGGGATTGTAGAATTATTTGTTGGAGAGAAGGTGGTGATGTTGAGTGGCTTCAATACCCGATTTTCTGCTTCTTGATAAAAGGTATTACCTGTGACCTTTTCAATGATCATTCCAAGGAGAATATAGTTAGTATCGGAATAGGTAAATCCTTCTCCTACTGCGAAAGGAGGTTCATCATCCAGTACATAAGACAGTAGCTCCTCCGGTTTCCAGATCTTTGAAGGGTCAACAGCCAGATCGTTAAGAAAGGCTTCTTTGAATTCATAGCGAATGATACCCGATGTGTGTTGAAGGAGATTTCTAACCGTGATTTCTGCTGCGTTAGCAAGTCTGGAATACCAAATATTGTCACCAAGATATCTAGAAACCTTATCGTCAAGAGCAATACTTCCTTCACTCACGAGTTGCATGATGACCGCCGAGACAACCGTTTTTCCGGTGCTGCCACCGTGTAGTTTATGATCGGTGCTCATGGCAATGTTATTTTCCTCGTCAGCCATGCCACTGGCAAATGCTCTAACATTTCCATCCGTGTCTATGTATGTAAATACAACCCCGGGAAAACCAGCTGATTTTTGAATACTATCTAGAGCAGCTTGAATTTCTTTGTCAGATTGCCCGAATATTAGGAATAGAATGCAAGTTGATGCGAAGAGCGAGAGTAAATAGTGCTTTTTCATTTTAGTTTTGAGTAAGTGATTTCTAGTCAAAAGATCACCTACTTCTCGAATTCCTACAAGTAAGAAGTGGATGGATGGTTAGAAAAGTGGATGAGGACTTGAGTTTATTATTTGTGCCATTTTAGGATTGAACTCTTCAAATGTGAATAGCAAATGCTTATCTAGCATTTGCTATTTCTTCTTTCATGCGATCATCAGGCAGGCAATCCTTCCATTATCACTCCCGTAGATGTGGTGGCCGACAGTCTAAGGGTCTTCAGGTCTTTATACTCTTCTGAATCATACCACTTTTCGGCCATTTCAAAATTTGGAAACTGGATCATGACCAGGTAGGTGGGACTTACCGACCCTTCCACCACTCTAGTCTTGCCTCCCAATACCAAGTACTCTCCCTCGTACTTCTCCACTACCATTCCTACTTTCCCTTTGTAAGTCTCCAGATCCTGAGGATTGGAAACGGTGAGATTGTCAAATAAAATGTATGCTGACATATTGTTTAATGTTTTAATGTTTTCAATTATTATTTTGATGTAATTGGTAAGGCAATGGGTCGCATAGGAGAGCCACTTGCTCCCTTCAGCTTCAGTGAAGCTGCGATGAAAGCAAACTCATATATCTCATCTCTGGCTAACTCCTCCAGATACATTTGCTCAATGAACATGACTCCTTTTTCTGCGAGCAGGTAGGTATGTACCGGAACCCAGTTATCGGTTCGTTCCGGTGGAAAGGCTTCAAAGCTGAGGTTGTCTGCACCTAGGAGCATGATTTTCTGGTCTTCGATGAGCCACTTCACTGCATCAAGGCTGATACCCGGATAGTTGTCGAGGTAGTGATTGGCATCCTCATAAAACTCGGCCTGACCTGTGCGGATAACAACAACATCACCTGGTTCCAGCCCAACTCGCTGTTTTTTAAGTGCATCCTGAAGATCTTTGGCGGTAATCCGATAGTTCTTTTGAAGTGTTCCTTTGGAGGCTTTCACGTCTATCATTACTCCACGTGCAATAATAGGAGGGATGGTTTCTGCCCCGGTTTTTTTCCAGCCTTTATCACCAAGATGTTTTTCCGGAGTAAATCCATTCCAAATTTTTCCATTTAATCCAAAGTGATTGAGTGCATCGATATGAGTACCCATATGGGTGTACATAGAAATGGCATCTCCTGTATAGCTCACTTTGCGGTTCATCACTTCTCCAAGTCCATTTGGATTGTCAACTATTGTCCCATGTGGCGTGTGAGTCAACCAATATTGATAACCTGGGTCGCCCAGCGCATGGAAGCTGGGCATGCCTACAAAATAGTCAACACTCAAATCGTAAGGCTTTCCCGCTGAGATCTTGGATAGCACCTCTAACTGAGACATTTCTGTCATCATGTTCAGCGTACCGATTTCATCATCAGGCCCCCAGGGGCTTGTTCCTACTTCTTCTTTCTGCTGTGCCTGGACAGCAAGAGCTAGTAGAAGCATCAGTGTAAAAATGTTTGCTTTCATAGCTTTTACTTTTTGATACAAAGTTTCAAGCCAGCAAATGCGAAAGCATTAAGGTATCTTAAGAAAGACTTTGGGCGCTCATCTTTTTACGGATGGCACTTAGGTGTTCCGGCGTTACACCCAGGTATGACGCTATCATATATTGGGGAATTTGTTGCTCCATGTGTCGATAGCGATTAATAAATTGCGTATATCGTTGTTCTGCGGATTGACTCATAGAGTGGATGGTTCGTTCCTGCAAGGCGACATAGCCGTTTTGAGTTTTAATCCGAAAGAAACGATCCATCATGGGTACCTCGTCGTATAGTTGGTTTAGCCGATCCCTATGTATTTGGAGCATGGTACTTTCTGCAATGGACTGAATGAAAAGGGTAGCAGGTTTTTTTGTGAGAAAGGCATAAAGATCATTGATCCACCATCCTGAAATACCAAACTGAAGAATGTGTTCCTGCCCATCATCATCAATAGAATAGACCTTCATGCACCCATCAGAAACGAAACGCATGTGATTGGAAGGATCGCCTTTTTGAAGTAAATGCTCTTTCTTCTTTAAAAGCCTGGATTTAAATGCATCACAAATCAACTCAACTTCAGAGTCGGCGAGTGGAACAAGTTCTCTAATGTTTTTAATGAGAATTTCGTACATGTTACAGCTTAGTAAATTATGGGTGATGATCAGTTCGATCACCATCCATAATTATCGCCTAAGTTAATTATTCCTCATCCTTAAAGGGGAAGTAATCAAGCACGTCGTACTCCCAAACATTAGTAGGGAAGATAACCACCAGGTTGGCAGTCTTTTCCCCAATGTTTTTAAACGCATGAGGAACCATCGGTGGAATGTTTACAATGTATGGAGCCTCAATAGTAAACAGCGTATCACCGAGTGCATATAGGATAGTACCTTCCAGTAAGACATGAGCCTCTTCGCCTTTGTGGGTATGCATGGGTGGGGCACCTCCGGGGAATGTTTCGGTGATCCCGATAACAAGGTTTTTGTATCCATGCTTGTAGCCCTCCATCACATGTACATATTCACCTGGTCCGGGATTGATGGCGGGAAGATCTTCAACTTTGGCAACATACTCAGCCCAGTTTTTGAGTTCTTTGGACTCATAACCGGGAGGTACAGTTCTGCGCTCCAGTACTTTATGTGAATGATGCTGAGCATGTAAATATTCCATAATGGAATCGGGTACGGTCTTGACTTCTGCTACCAGTTTTTCAATGGAAAAAGTCTCTTTAGTTTGATCATGCGAATGAGATTCACCTCCGTGGGAGTGGACGCCTTCATTGCTTTGAGTACAGGATGCGACTATGCATGCGCATAGGATCGCAATAAAATTGATTTGTTTCATGGCAAGATTGGTTTGATGATAGCAGTAGTAAGATAATTAGAATTTGGGATATTATTCTAGTTATCAATTAGTTACAATCAAACCATAGTTAGCTTCCGATTTCTCGCTCAAGCAGACTCAAAATAATTTCAAGCTCAATCATCAACGGTTGATAGTGAGACTTTTCTGTTGCAATACTCGTTAAGATAAAGAGGAGTAGGTTGTTTTCAAATTCCAATGAATTGAGTAGAGCCAGGTTGCTCTTGAAGTTTTTTTTCAACCCAATTCCGATTTCGTTTTCGGAGACTCCAGCCTGATCAAAAACTGTTCTAATGCTATATTGATTCCGAAATATGTCTAGTATTTTTTCTCGCTGAACTCTCAAATCTGCTTCCTGATTGGTTATATCTTCCAGAGTAGAAAGCCAGTTTGTAAGTCGCACTCTAAGCTCACTATTTGAAAGGTCTTTCAAACTGGCAGAGCTCATCATTTCTAGTAGAAGGGAGTTGTTCGGATTGAATGAGATATCAAAAGCGAGAGAGGTAAAAAGGTGATGAGAAAGTTCCTTTTCTGAAACCGTTAAAGAGCTTTGATCCATATACTTTACGATTTTTTTCGCACCTTCATAGTTGTTTTTGTTTACTTGGATAAGTTCAGATAGCTTTGATTTACTCGTGGAAAATTCCTTGTGAAGCCCTTCCAGATATACCCTTTCTTTTTGAGATTTTATACTTCTCAAGTTGGCGTTATTAATTGCTAATGCTATAAGTATCCCAATAACAACCAGGATGATTTCCCCGATAGCATATGGAATGTAGCTACGGATTTTTTTGTCTTCAATTAGTTTTTTGCGGAGATTCTTGAATACTTTCATTGTGAATAAACTGGTAGTCCCAAATTAACACTTTCTCAACTTATTCATCTATCAGGAATATAGAACTCCTCTCTCTTGTTCAAATAACATTATTGGTTGGCTCACTTTTAATGTGTGGTCACTTTTTTGTAAGCTTGTGTATTAAGATTAAAACGTTATCTTTTGATAATTGAAAACCGCTGCTTATGTTATCCGAGCTACAGAAAGAAAAAATATCGCATTACTTCAGGGTTGTTTTGGACCAGGATAGAAATGGAGTTCTGGAGGAGAATGATTTCAGAGAGATAGGAGAGTCGCTGTGTATTCTATGGATGTTTAAGCCCGGTACAAAGGAGTATGACCGCATCATTGATCGAAGTGTGCAAAGTTGGAAGATGTTTCAGAAGTACTTTGAACGACAAGGAGGGGAAGCTAACGAAGCTCAATTTTTGAAGTTTTTCAAAGCTTTGCTGAAGCCGGGAAATGAAAATATGTATCGTAGCTGGGTGAAACATATGATCAGCTCCATTTTTGATTCGTTTGATCTTAATAAGGATGGAGTGATTTCTGTAAATGAATACTCGGATATGTTTATGTGCTATCACATCCCAATTAAACACTCTGCGAAAGCTTTTGTAAAGCTAGATAGAGATGGAGATGACTTCATTACTAAAGAGGAGTTGATGAGCGCTGTGGATGAGTTTTTCATGTCAAATGATGAAAAATCTCCAGGAAACTGGCTGTTTGGTTTCTGGGGCGATAAAGACTAGAAACACAAAAACCTCGCACGAAGCGAGGTTTCATACACCTGTCCTATAGTAAATCCATAGCTTGCTCAAGCCATCCTTAGCTGGTTCATATAGGTCTGACACTTTTCTTTTGATCCGATATATAAGATTCTTAAGTTTTTCTTCACCATCCACTCACCGGACTTATCTTTCAGCAAAACAACTTTATCCTTCTTGGCAAAAACTTTAAATAGGTTAATCATAGCTGTATCTCTTTAAATTTTATAATTCAAAGATCAGTATGAATAATTATATTAAATATTGGTATTGTACCATAAATACTCATAGTCATTATCACTATGATATTTAACTATTTAATTATTAAATATGAATATTTGAGGATTACTTAGTCATGTAATCCAGTGTTAGCCCCATCATTGCCTTCATACCAAGCTTCATACCGGCATCATCCACATAGAAATCAGGGGTGTGATGTCCAGCCACTTCATCAGGGTTGTTTTCCGGAGGACAACCGCCCACGAAGAAGTAAAGACCTGGGATTTGTTCCTGGAAAAATGAGAAATCCTCAGCTCCAGTTATTGGCTTTATTATTTCCACGTTTTCTGCTCCAGCTGCTCTTTTCAGTGTAGGAAGCATTTTTTCGTAGAGAGATGGTTCATTGTAAGTCACCGGATAGCCTTCATCAATCCACACCTCTACTTCGGCATTGTTTGATTCCCCGGTCTTTTGAGCTACTTCGCGAATACGTTGAAGAATTTGAGTACGCATGTCGGCATCTAATGTTCGGATAGTGCCAAGCATGTAAAGATCTTCGGGGATGATGTTGTAGCGTACGCCACCATGAATTGCGCCAATCGTTAAAACAGCAGGTGCCTCTGTGAGCTGCATGTTTCTGCTAATGATGGATTGGAAGTTATTGATCATTTGTGCAGCAGTTACAACTGGGTCTATTCCATCCCATGGAGCAGAGCCATGTGCCTGCTTGCCTCTGATGTCAATTCTCATCGAGTTTACAGCCGCCATGATACCCTCCGGTCTTACTTTCAATTTTCCTACGGGTGTTTGTGCATTGATATGTAGTCCGAAGATGGCATCCACATCAGGGTTTTTAAGCACACCTTCTTTCACCATGAGCTTTGCACCCCCTTCTTCACCTTTGGGAGCTCCTTCTTCAGCCGGTTGGAAGATGAACTTCACTGTTCCAGGTACCTGATCTCTGATTTCCCATAGCATTTTAGCCACTCCTAACAAGATACTGATGTGCGTATCGTGACCACACGCATGCATAACCGGTACTTGCTCTCCATTGTATTCTCCCATCTGTTTGGATGCCCATGGTAGCTCCACGCGCTCTTTTACAGGAAGCCCGTCAATATCTGCTCTTAAGCCAACAACCGGACCTGGTTTACCTCCCTTTAGAATCGCCACTACGCCGGTTTTAGCCACTCCGGTCTGTGGCTCATACCCGATCTCTTTAAGTATTTCGGTAATACGCTCAGCTGTCTTAAACTCTCGGTTGCTTAGTTCGGCATTTTGATGAAACCAGTGCCGCCACTCGATTACATCGGCTTCAGTTTGTGAGACCAGTTTCTCTATTTGTTTGTCAAACTTTTGGGCATATAGGCCTATTGAAAATATTGCTGTGAATAAGGTTAAAAGGGTTTTCTTCATGATATTCCTGATTTTGAAAGCATAAGTTACAACTCATCCGGGTATTTCTACAGTTGGGTAATGATGATTGGCGTAGAAGTGTGATCTGTGGGACTTTTGATTTGAATCTAAAAGTCAAAAACACATGCGGACTATCATTTACTACTCGTTTTTACTGTTAAGCTTATCACTAGTAGGGCAAAGGATCATCACTGGAAAGGTAGTTGAGAAATCAGGTGATCCATTGATGGGAGTTAATGTCTACCTAAAAGGAACTTATGACGGAGCAACGACAGATATTGAGGGCAACTTCTCATTTACAACTTATGAAAAGGACAGCCTTATCCTTATCGCTTCATTCATAGGATTTCACGAAGCTGCAATTCCTCTCTCCTCAGATCAATCCTCAACTGAGGTCACCCTTCGAGAAAAGATCAGCGAGCTAAATGCAGTAGTGATCACCGCAGGGGCATTTCATGCTTCGGAAGAAGGAAAACGCGAGGTACTCAAACCTTTGGATATTGTGACCACTGCTGGAGCTACCGCCGATGTGCCGGGAGCACTAAATACTTTACCGGGAACTCAGACTGTAGGTGAAACAGGAAGATTGTTTGTGCGAGGAGGGGATGGCAGAGAGACTAAAACCTTTATCGATGGGATGTTGGTGCACAATGAATACAGCCCTTCGGCACCTAATACACCAAGCAGAAGTCGATTTTCTCCATTCATGTTTAAAGGCATGAGCTTCTCTACCGGCGGCTACTCCGCTGAATACGGACAGGCGTTATCCTCAGCTCTTATCCTCCAATCCAAAGATCTGGCAGAGAATAACAGAACGGATATCTCTATTATGTCAGTGGGAGCGGATGTTTCTACCACCCGTGCCTTCGAAAACAGTTCCTTCGCTGGAAAGCTGCAATACACCAACCTGACTCCATACTTTGAGCTGGCTCCTCAAAATTTGAATTGGGACAAAGCGCCGGAAGAGGTGAATGGAAACTTTGCCTATCGGATGAAGACCAGCAAAACAGGCATGTTGAAGGTCTACTCAAATCTGAGTAAGTCTTCCATGGATTTGTTTGAGTCCGACATTGCAAACCCTGAGGTTGATAAACCGGTTTCTGTCGCTAATGACTATGCTCATTTCAATTTATCCTATCGTGAGCTCTTAAGTAAAAAATGGGGACTTAAAACAGGTGCTTCATACACCAGAAGCAATGATTATGCTTCGCTCGATTCAGATAGCCGAGATCAAAATCTGATTGGTTTCCATGGAAAAGTGGTGGCTGATTATCAACATTCAGATCGCATCGCTTTTCTTGGTGGTGCAGAACTCATCGAACGTGAGGTAGATCAGGTGCTGTCGGATGAAAGTGGATCATTCAATCAGGATTTCAATGAGCGTATTAGTGCTTCATTTCTGGAAGCAGAATGGTTTGCTTCTTCTTCATTCGGATTTAAGGGAGGAATTCGGGCAGAACATAATAACCTAACTGAAACACAAACCTTCGCGCCACGACTTTCTGCGGCTTACAAAACCGGAGCTCTGAGTCAGGTGTCTATCGCTTATGGGGAGTTTTATCAGGCACCTCAAGATCAAATCATTTTGAGCCAGCCGGCGGCTGCTCCTGAGAAGGCGAAGCACTTTATTGCCAACTATCAGTGGTTAGGAGAGGGACAAAGTTTCAGAATTGAAGCATATAATAAGCAATATGATCAACTGGTTAGATACAATCAGATCTTTGATCCATTCACATACCGTTTTAATGGTGATGGACATGCCAGGGGAGTGGATTTATTTTGGAGAGACACCAAGACCTTTAAGAATACGGATTATTGGGTAAGCTATTCGTATCTGGACACAGAAAGAACTTTTAGAGATTTTCCCGGATCGTTTACACCTTCTTTTGCTTCCAGTCACAATTTCTCGGTAGTCGTGAAGAAGTTCATCGATGAGATCAAAAGTCAGGTAGGACTGACCTATTCCTTTGCCAGTCCACGGACTTATCATGACCCTAACACAGAGCAGTACCTGTCTGGAAGAACTCCTTCTTATCACGACTTGAGCTTCAACATAAGCTACCTGTACAGCAGCCAGGTGATCGTGCACGCCATGGTCAATAATGTACTGGGTATCAACAATATCTACGGGTATGAATTTGCAGATGCACCGGATGTTAATGGTGTCTATGCTAGTAGAGCCATCACTCCTGCGGCAAGGCGATTCATTTTCCTGGGAGTGTTCATCACGCTTTCCAAAAACAAAGGCATTAATCAATTACCAAATCTTTAATTCAAATAAACAATTATCAATTATGAGAAAGAATCTATTCATCTTATTAGGTCTTCTGGTGGCAACCATATCACTTGCCAACGGCCAGTTTGAAAAGGCGATGGGCAAGACCATACCGGAAATATTTAAGGCGGAAACTCCTGATGCTTTGCAGTCCGCAATCAATCAACTTAATAGAATCGGTGAGGCGGAGGCCGATCGGTGGGAGCCTTATTATTATGTAGCATTTGGCTATATCCGAATGAGCGACATGTATGAGTCCGGTACAGATAAAGATAAATATCTGGATCTGGCGCTTGAAGCAGTGGACAAAGGGGATCAGATTAATCCCAATGATTCCGAGCTTACCGCCTTACGAGGTTATGTCCATATGATGCGACTGGTTGTAGATCCTGCTACACGAGGCATGAAGTATTCGGGCATGGCTTTCAACTCATTTCAGACAGCTGTACAGCAGAATTCTGAGAATCCACGTGCACACTATCTACTTGGAAGGATGCAATACGGCACGGCACAATTCATGGGTAATGGAGATGGTGGTGCGTGTGAATCACTAAATCGAGCAAAGGAGCTTTTTGAAAATGAGCAGCCCGAGAGTCCGATCGCTCCACAGTGGGGAAAGGAAACCAACGAGAAGACCATTGCAATGATTTGTAATAAAGAGGGAGAGTAATAAAAGGTGTCTCAAAGGGATAACTTTTCAAGGCCTTTGAGACACCCTAATTGTTAGTTAATCATAAACCATCCGCTCCACCTTATTTGATATAGGAGGTATGGTCATTAAGTAATCATAGATGGCGCCAACTTCATATTCGGTCAGCTGTGTATAAGGAATCATCGGATAGGAGAGAGCCGATTCACCTTCCTTCTGCCCAAACCTCACTGCTCTGATAAACTCATCTTTGGTCCAGCTTCCAATTCCTGTTTCTTCATCCGGTGTTAGGTTAGGTGTTGGCTTCACTCTTCCTTCCAGATCCAAGGGCACATTTCCTCCTGCAAAATACCCAACGCTTTTCTCCGGTTCCATATAATTGTTGGATTTGAAATCTGCTGAGTGACAGGAAAAGCAATCAAGATTGTGGGCTAGATATTTACCCAGCTCCAATGTGTTAGCAGTGTCGGGTAGAGGAATAGCCTCCGATGGCATAGGAAAGGGCTTAAACGCTACACGACAAAGTAACTTGGTTAGTAATGAGGGCTTTGGTGAGATATCAGCCTTCTTCTCAGCCTGAACCATACGATCATCCGACCTCAAAAATGCGATGATAGCGTTGATATCTTCATCAGCCATGTGTGGCAATTTGGCCATATAAGGCGGAGCATATTGGCCGTCCCTTTTAATACCGGTTCTAAGCAGGTAAACGATCTCACCATCTGTCCATTCACCAATCCCATAGGTTTTGTCCTGGGTGATATTGGCAGAAAAGATTTCTCCAAACTCAGCAGGTGCATCCTTCATGCGCTTACCTGTAAGTTTACGCGTAGACATATCCATGTGGCAGTTGGCGCATAGCATGGTACTTAGTTTTTTTCCACGCGCAATAATTTCAGGACTGCTCTGATGCTCAAAAGAGATGACTTCTACTTCGTAAGATGGTATGCCTTTGGCATTGATAACTACAAGTGTGATGATCAGGATTACTACGATGGTAAGTAACCCCAATCCGAGAATTTTCAATAGTTTTTTCATTGGGTGTTAGGTTTTTTATGTCGCACCATTACCGGGATGAAACATTTATAGGCGGCTAGATGTGACCAATGAAATTTAGCAAATTTTCATTTCAAATTGATCACTCGTCTTTACCAATATCTTCTTGCAAGTCCTTCAACTCATTTAGTATTCTCATTTCATCCTTGATTGCTTTGCGGATGGAAAAACCAAAAATGGCAGCAGCTAAGAGGTAACTAGCATCCATAAGCACTACCTGAGTGGTGGTGAGATAGTTTGTGAACTCTGGCGTAAGCACATAAAACCCAACCGTGTAGGCGATCAGTATTCCAATGGTTACAGGCCCATGAATTCGTTTGCGATACGAATAGAAACTCATTGTTTTTTTACTAGTTGCTACGGCTGTTTCGCTGAAATCCACTTTGGAAGATCGATAAATACTGAAACACTCAATCATAATTCGTATGAATAATCCTCCCAGCATAAGCGCAATACCGATATGGCTGAGCGTCTCCTGAAGGGGTGCCACATACATGAAGAATGCTGATATTCCGATCAGGGTAATCGTAAGAATAGCAATGTTGCCAATGTGCATTTTTACAGCATCACGCATTTTCTTTTTTGATAAATCAATTAATTCGGTTGTGGATGTGCGATCAGACTTGTTAGTCTTGGCACTGTCCCACTTATTTTTCAGGTCGTCAATTAAATCACTCATTTTCTAATATTTTTTTAAGGTTCTTTTTGATGCGGTGGATTTTTACCCGAAGGTTCCCTTCGCTGATTCCGACCACCTCAGCAATTTCATTGTAGTCCAGCTCATCCAGCACCATCATAATAATCAGTCTGTCCACTTCACCCAGTTGACCAATGGCCCGATAAAGTTCCTGATGTTCTTGATCTGTGTTATCAGAATCATCAGGTAGGTGCATGTGTTCCTCAATAGAGGATTGATCTTTCGTTTTGCTGTCTCGAATGTATTTCAAACAAGTGTTGACAGTGATTCGGTAGATCCAGGTCTTATAGCTGGAGGCACCCTTGAATTTATCGAGTGCTCTCCAGGTATTAATGAATGCTTCCTGAGTCAGGTCTTGTGCTAAATCTTTGTTTCCCTTCATAAAACCCAGGCACATCTGATTGACCATTCCGTAGTAATCAGTATGTAGGGTTTCAAAAAGATCGCTGTTATTGGGCATTTTTAGCTAAGTAATTATTGATCTGTGAGTATAGCCATTCCGGCTGATCAAACATGATAAAGTGTTTGCTATTATCTGCAAGTTCGATCGTCTTATTTTTCAGGTTGGCATATTGCTTTTCAAATGTCTGCTGAGACATCTCACGGGTAGGGAAGGTTGCTCCCAATATCAAAGTTTGCGTTTGAATGTTTTCTAGTGAAGGTCTAAGGTCCAGCTTAAGTAGGTCAGTGTATCCATAAACATACGTCTTGCGATCTGCCGCAATCGACCATCCGGCAATCATTTCTACTTTATCCTCCTGGTTGGTCATGTTTCTGGCCATCATCAATGCTGTGTTTTTAAATGCATCATCCTGCATTTCAATCATCTGATTGTTGTAAGGACTGTCGTATTGCAGTGAAGAGGCAGGTACGCCGGGCATCATGAGCTCGCGCATGCATGGCAGTGCGTCTACCAATATCAACCCGCTAAGGTTGGTGTCAAAGGCTTCAGCCAGGTCTACAGCCAGATTACCACCCATGCTATGACCGATGATGGTGAGGTTGGTGAGGTTCTCGGTTTTAATGTAGTCGATTAAGCTTTCTTTGATTGGTGTGTACCAAGGTGTGCCGATGGGTTCAAGTCCGTTGAAGCCGGCATAGGAAACTACATGTGTTTCGTAGGTACTGCTTAGGTTTTCGATGGTCTCGTCCCAAACCGATCCGGGAGTAGTAAATCCTGGCAGTAAGATGATCGGATTTCCTTCACCACTTTTTTCAACCTGAATAGGTGCTTGACTGATTGCAATTTGAGAAAAGAAAATAGCGCTGAATAAGATTAGTATTTTTTTCATGTCTGTTCGTTTTAGTTTCCCCTTTGATCCAAAGAATTAGGGATTGTTACAGACCGATGAAAAATTATTTTTTTGTTGTGGCTATTTGCTCTTCTCTTTCTTCAGCGTTGCTATTTCCTGCTGCATTTTATCCAGTTTTTGATGGAGTACTTTGTGCTGAGCAGCCATAAACTGTTTCATATGTTCTTCCTCTTCTTGCATCCCTTTCAGTGCCAGCTGGTTCATGGTGTTTACCACAATAGCTATGAAGACATTAAGGGTGGTGTAAGTAGCAATGAGGATGAATGTAACGAAGTATACCGCTGAATAGGGTACTCCATCCATGATGGGGCGCGCAATGGCTGACGACCAGCTTTCCAGGGTCATGATCTGGAAGAGTGTGAAAAATGCTTTATGAAGCGAGCCAAAATACTCCGGATAGAGATTTGCGAAAAGGTTGTATCCCACTACTGCATAGATGTAGTAGACGATTGTGAGCAATACCACAATCCACCCGATGCTGGGGAGAGAGTGTAATAATGACTCAATAATAAGTCGAAGTTTAGGTAAGCTTTTGAGTAAGCGAAGCGTCCGAATAATTCTCAGAGCTCTGAAAATGGAGAAAGAACCTGCTGCCGGAAGTATGGAAATGCCAATCACAAAAAAGTCAAAGACGTCCCATCCATTGGTGAAAAACTTCCTCCGATAAATAAAGATTTTCAATGCTATTTCAATAGTGAAGCACACCAGTATCACCATGTCAAAGGTGTCGATGATGGGCTCATAGTCCTGTACAATCTCCGGGTAGGTTTCCAGCCCAATAAGGGCGGAATTGACAATAATGATGAAGGTAATGAAGTTCTGGAAGCGGGGTGACTCCAGAAAATTTTTCAATACATGCTCTACAAAACGTATCATGTGTGTGGCGGCAGGGTGAATGTAGAGGTAAGATAGCTTTGAAAGAGTGAATTATCCCTACAAAGTGAGTAGCTGATTCGGTATTTATATGAGTGGAGATTATTCTATTCTAGGTAAGATAGCTTTAGAAAACAGCTATTGGGTTTATTGGAGAGCTTGTTGTTCCTTCTATTCTCCATGGGTTGATGCTTACAAAAAACTCGTATCTCTGCTCTTGTTTGCATATTTCGCTTAGCCTCTCGAGATCAGCATTGTCAATAAGTGGTAGCCCAAGGTAAGGTATCCCAATTGTGTGGAAAGGTGATGACCACCTCTTGAATGGGATAGGATGGGCATCATTATCTCCATCGCTTCCCAGCAAAGACACTTCGTTTTCATACATCCAAACGACACAGCTCGGATGCAGGCCTGCTCGTTTATCACGGGTGTTTTTCATTCCTAAACCAGTTCTTACAAATAAGATATCACCGCTTTTGATTTTCACCTGTTGGCGATCCAGAATAAGATTCAGATCTTCGGGTGTAAGGGCCTGACCCAAAGTGACTCCACCATCGAGATACTCAGCTGCGTCAATGAGGATGCCACGCCCGATTATACCACTGGAAGCTAGTTTATCTATGCCAAGTTTTCGCGCACCCTCTTTTGTTATGTTGCTTACCGGATATCCGTTGTACATCCTGCTGGTATCAGCAAATACGTGGCTTAGACCGTCCAGATGAGTAACAGCAAATCCATGCCATACTGCCCCAACAAAATCACGACTCCCATAAGCCCCCTTTTGCATTTCGTACCTTCCCTCTCTTACACCATTCGTCAGGTTAATCGAGGTTTGGCGTGCCAAGGAAACGGTTATGCCCTTTTTGATGAGAAGCGATGCTTCAGTCACTTTTTCAGGAGTAATAAAGTTAAGCGTCCCGATTTCATCATCCGTCCCCCATCGATTCCAATTGGTGATCTCAGGAAGAATACTTTCAATTGCTTCATCACTGCTAATTGCAGCATAGTTAATACTTCCTGATTCTTTTGCCTCTTGCGAGCAGCCAAGTAGGAAGACGCATAGTAGGAGTGAAAGGTGTTTCAGCTTAGTCATTTGTTTTGCTTGTAAAAGGTCTTACTTATAATCTTCCACTCTCCATCAATTTTAAGTAGCTGCATGTAGTCATGGAAATAGAAGGTATCGTATTCAATTTCCAGTTTGGCTTGTGCCGCATGGCCAGTTGCATCGATAGACACAATACGTGTTTTGCGGTTCTGCGCTGGCCCGGGCTTCATTCCTTTCTTAAAGAATTCAAGTGCATTGACCTGCTGGTATCCATCCGCGTTAAGGTATGTCATGTTAGCCTCCGAATGAAATGCTTTTGATAAGGTCTCAAAGTCATTGTTGGTGCCACCAATTAGGTAGTAATTGACTGTCTCTGCTATTGCTTCATAATCTTCCTTTGCCGACTGAGCTATTGCAGTAAGAGTGAGTAGTATCATAATTCCTGTAAAGAGTTTTTTCATGATTTGTAGATGTTGGTTATGTGTTTAATAAATATGTTCATTTCTTCCTTTGTGCCAATGGTCACTCGGGCATAGTTGCGGTCATTAACTTTCTTCTGCCCAACAAGCATATTGTGTTTTTTAAGCAGAGACCCCAAATCTTTGTTTCCGGGGATCTTGAAGAAAATAAAGTTTGTATGGGATTTATAAGGATGAATGCCAAGATATCTCAAAGACTCGATGGTTGTAGCACGGATTGTTTGATTCTTATTAAGGGATTCTCTGACAAATACGTCATCTTCAAGTGACGCTTTCGCTGCAGCAATGCCGGCTATACTTAAGCTATCGTTGTTCCAGATGCGAAGGGGCTTCAGCTTGTTAATTGTATTTGCGTGAGCCATCAGATAGCCAATGCGCAACCCTGCCAATCCGTATATTTTGGAAAAAGTACGCACAATGATGATTTTCTCATTGTTATGAATCATGTCAACTAGAGACTCCTCCAATCCGATATATTCAATGTATGCTTCATCGACGATGATATACGAATGTTTAGATTCTTGCTTGCAGAAATTTTTAAGTTCCTGAGCTGAAGTCTTTATTCCTGTCGGGTTATTGGGGTTGACCAGGTAGATAATGCCTGGATTTCCCTTGGCTTTCTCACCGATCTGGTTCAGATCATATTGAAAGTCATCATTCATTTTGATTTCATTGACCTGGCCTCCGAGCTGCCTTACCTGGCTAGGTAAGATGTCAAACGTAGGGGAGGCGTAGGTAACAGGATATTTCATCAGTACAATCCAATGAGCCAAAAGCTGGAGGAGCTGTGAACTACCAGAACCAAGTAGTAATTGGTCTGAGCTTACACTCATTTGACTTGCAAGCTGATTGTGCAACAACTCCGCCTCACCAAAGGGATATCGGTTTCCCATGGTAGCCATTTCTCGAATGGCTACCAAAGCTTTGGGTGATGGTCCGTATGGATTTTCATTCCCACTCAGTTTGATCAAATCTGGCTTGACAGAAGATGTAGTGCTGTGAAGAAGATTAGACGCTATTGCGGGTGAAGCGATCAACAAGGTCATTTGACCCATCCATTTTCTTCTGGAAATTGTAGAATCCATGATGACTATTTTATCCCATAATCGAAGAAAAAAGAGGAGGAGTTAAGCTCTCCTTCTGAATGGTTCTATGAGTTTCTGAATTGTTATCTCATCTGCAGCAAGTCCTGCAATTCATGCCTGATCGACCTACTTATTGGGAGGGCATGTCCGTTGGTCAATTGCACCTCATAGGTGTTGTGTTTGACTTTCACAATGGATTCAATTCGCGCAACATCTACTGCATAGGATCGATGAACCCTTTTGTAATGTTCTGGTAGTATTTGCATGAGGCTGTTGAGAGGTTTGTCATACACGTATTTCGTCCCATTCATTAGTACCAACTCTGAATAGATGCTTGCTGCCTGCAAATAGCTCACTTCACTAAGCGGAATAAACTTCAACTCGTTCTTTATTCGTACGGCGAGGTGAGTGGTACTACCTGAGCCAGTAGTGCCATTGCTCGAGAATCTTGCTAATGCCTTGCGGATGCGCTCCTTCGTAAAGGGTTTGCAGATGTAATCCAATACGCCATATTCAAAAGCCTCGATTGCTTTATCAGTATATGCGGAGACAATGATGGTATGAAAGTTCTTATCAACGAAGCTTTTAAGCAAATTAAAGCCTTGCTTGCCATGAAGATTTAGGTCAAGAAACAATAAATCGACTGTATGATTGGAAAGGTAAGATTCGGCAGCATCCAAAGACTGGATATGATATATTTCCTTGGGATGATCATCTCCTTCGCGAATAAATCGGATCAATCGCTGAGCAACAAGCGCTTCATCTTCTACTACCAGTATCCTGATCATCTGTTTAGAATAATTTGAGATTTGAACCCCTGCTCCAATGGCTGAAACTGTAGCGAATAGTTGTCACCAAATGCTTCACTCAGCCTCGATCGGATGTACTGAATGCCTACCCCTTCTTCTATTGAGGATGGAGCATCCCCATCGTTTTCAATGGAAAATGTGATCGTGGAGTCTGTTGTACTTTTTGATATCTGAAACTGACCTGTATTAAGCCGACTGAAGCCATGAGTCACTCCATTTTCGATAAGTGTAAGCAAAACGCCAGGTGGTATTTCCTCACTACCATCGATCGTGTCCGCCATCAATTCAAATTTCTTATTCATTCGTACGGCCATGATATCCAGAAAAGAACCGGCCAGCTCAAGTTCATCGCTGATAGGTATTAGTTTTCGTTCGTTTACTTTGGAAAATACCGTGAAGACACGAGATAAATTTTGTACAAAATGAGAAGCTTTTTTGGGGTCTTGCTCAATCAGCTCTTGCAGCGAGGTGAGTGAATTGAGAATGAAATGTGGTTGGATGCTTTTCTTGAGTAACTGATTTTCGAGCTTCGCAGATTGAAGTTTGGCTCGGTTGAGCATGTTGGTTTGCTGAGATAATTGAATGCCAGAGGATATGGTCATGAGTATGATCATAACAATTACTCCAATGAAGTAACCAAATGGGACCGTTCCGGTTGTTCCCAGTATGGTGGATACAAACAGAAACAGCAGCCCCAGCAATATCATCCAATTGTATCGCTGTTTCTTTAATCCCAAAATGCTCTGAATGATGGCTATCGATACATAAAGGAAAATGAAGACATCCTCCGGAATGATGAAAGGTGCAATGAGAGAAAACACGCTCAGGGCAGTTATAAGGAGTTTTTTCCTGCTCAGGTCAAAATGATGGAGGAGAAAGATGTTGAGTGACAGGAGACCCAAACTAACGGAGAAGTAAATGAGGTCTATGGCTTGCAGCCCGAGTGAAGGAATCAATAACTGATCCTGAGGGAAAGTTTTGAGCCAGACTTTAAAAATGTGGAAAGCACAAAAGAATGAAAAGAATAGGTAGTCCTGCTTTTTATGGTAGCCAAAATACAATGCAAGATTGAATACAGCTGCAGAGAAAAACAGGGTGCTTAAGACTAGCGATAACTCATGTATTTCAAAAGCCATGGTGTTTGATTCAAACCAATGAAGATAGATAGAAATCTGATGAATGTGTTTCTTACGATTCGGCTTATCATTTGTTCAAAATGATCTCTTCCGGAGTTTTAACTGTGATTGCGTAAAAGCTCATTCCACTATTTACTAGGAAGTTCCATCGAACTTTTGATTCCAACCTGATCCAGAAAGGTTTGGTCGTGGGATATCACCAGCACTGTACCTTGGTATTCATTGATCGCATTGGTCAGGATGGATACGTTTTCAATGTCAAGGTTATTGGTGGGTTCATCCAGAGCGATGATGTCCGGAGTTTTGCTGGATAGCGATAGACACGCTAGTGAAAGCCTCATTCGCTCACCTCCGCTAAGACTTCCACCCATTTTTTTCCAGTCATCTGATTTGAATAAGAAGCGATTCAAGATGGTTTTTACTTCATGCTCAGGGAGCGAGTTGTTATTGTATGATTCTGCCTGGTCATAAATGGATACCCCATTTTGGATTAGCGAATAATCCTGATCCAGGTACATCGCAGTAAAATTTGCTCGGCGCACTTCACCACGATCTGGTTTTAGATATCCTAAAATCAGTTTGATCAACGTAGACTTTCCGGAACCATTGTCACCCAGGATAGCCAGTCTGTCTCCATTTCTGATTTCAAAACTCAGAGGATTCTTCCATATGGGAGTGGAATTATAGCTATAGTTGATTTCCTGGACGCTGACCAGTTGCTTTCCTTCATGCAAAGCAGATCGGCTAAATCCAACTTTTATTTTGGATGGGTCAGGGCGCTTTAGCCGCAGCTCGCTCAGCTCGCTACGGACGCTTCCCGTTTTCAGTACGTGTGTTGCTTTTAACCGTGATGATGTGTTTTCGGAATCATTCTTCATCTTATTTCTCATCACTTTCGGCACACCGGCTTTTACCTGCTGTTTCTTTCCTCTGGACTCTTGCCTTTGCTGTCGTTCCATGGTTTGCCTTTGTTTGACAATAACATTTCGAAGCTCCTTTTCTTTGGCGTGAATATCATGAGATAGTGCTTCCTGCTCCAGCTCTTTTTGCTTGAGATAATGCTGATAATTACCCCCATACATCACCAGAGCATGTTTGTGCAATTCACATATGGTACTCATGCGGTTGAGTAGCGAACGATCGTGACTCACCACAAGCAGGGTACGTGATGTTTGATCAATCCAGGTATGGAGTTGTCTTTTCCCGGTCAGATCCAGATGATTACCCGGCTCATCCATTATGACCAGTTGAGGTTGGTGTATGGAGATGCCTGAGAGGAAAACCCGTGTTTTTTGACCGCCACTAAGTCCTTCGAGTTTTTGTGTGAGCTTCAGGTTTTTAAGCCCCCATTTATGCAAAGCATCCATGCAGCGCTCCTCCACCGACCAGTCGTCATCCAGCGTCATCATATCATCTGTGGTTCCACTTCCGGCAAGTATTCGATGCAAAGCAGCGATTTTTTCCGAGACGTTTAGAGATTGTGCAACTGTGAGATGGTCGTACTGACCAACCAACTGCGGGATGTAATAGGGCGTGCTGCTAATCTCTATTGAACCTGAGATAGGTTGAAGTTCTTTTGTTATGAGCTTCAAAAATGTGGATTTGCCTACACCATTTCGGCCAATCAAACCAACCTTATCACCCTTGTTAATATTCAGACTTATGCAGTCGAACAGAGGGTCTTTGTTTGGATGAGAATACGATATGTTTTGCAGGTGTATCAAATCGGGATAAAGTTAAAAACAAAGAGCCCGACCATTACAGCCGGACTCCACGCGAACCATGATTAATTCATCATTTCATGCAGTGAGTTCCATCTGTGCTCTGGGATGTACTCATTGCCGATTGTATCAAATTTTTGAACGACCTCCGGTGTAGCGTTTAGCCTGACCTGACGATACAGGGGCACGAGCTCGCTAAGATCCATGGCAGGAAGCATCCACTGTAGCCACTCGGTATATCTTTCAGGGTCCGTGTCCAGTTGCACTCTCAGACGTACATTTAGTAGTTCCTCTGCTGAAAGGTGCTGAATGGATGCCTGAAGTAGTGTTTCTTCCTCGTGATTCATGTGTAGCAGGTAGTAAGCGATGAAATTCGCAAATTTGAATCGCAGGTTTGCCACTGTTCCTACAGGAATTTCATCCTTTCGAATGGCAATCTTCAGGCCAGCCAGCAAACTTCGTAGTTGCTCCACCTTTTTTGCATAGGTTTCATGCTCTTCAGTCGATTCTTCGGTGATCCCGGGAAGCGCCTTTTCAATAGCCGGGAAGATGATTTCGTCTTCATGGCGAGCATGCTCTTCCAGCAGCTCCAGGCTGTGCTCCAGCTTATCTACCATGAGCCTGCATTCCTCCTTGTTGGTCATGTTCGCACACTGCAGCTCACTGCCCAGCTGATAAAGCATCGCCCGGATGGCCTTATGAATGGGCGTAAATAAATCCACTTGTTGTTTCATATGTTTTAAAGTATTAAAGTGTTTCTGATTAGCTACTCAACTGGCATGTACCAGTCTGTCAGTAGGTTATCCGGATGGTCCGGATCAGGCAGGGTATGGAATGCCAGGTAAGAAATCCCCTGACCATGGACGATCCCCTGACTTTCCATATGTTTTCCAATGACCAGCGACAGTCTCTGAAAGTCTTCAGCGCTTGCACAAAAGCGATACTTGATGAATTTGCCACCAGGCACCTGTGTTTGAAAGAAGCGATTGGCTTCCAGCTTTGTCCCGGGTTTGGGGACGATCACCGCATCATACCTGCCTGGCAGGTCAGGCGTAATGTTTTGGCAGGAGTGGAGGATGGCGAGGTAGTCAAATTGATCCTCCCGCAGATCGTTCACATCCAGGTATTGTTTCACATCTCCCCACACCTGATAGATTTTCCGATGGAAGTAGTTTCCCACGCTCGGGAATACGATGGCATTACGTGATGGAAGCTGGATCAGTTCATAATTAAGTGACAGGTATTCACTTTTTGGTACATGATGTACCGCCTCCAGATAATTGTTGCTGGTGCGGAAGGCTTTAGGTGAGACACCCATCACTTTTTTGAATGCCTTGTTGAATGAGCTGGCAGTTTCATATCCAACCAAATGCTTGATCTGGCTGATGGGAACTGTGGTGAGGGTAAGCAGGTAAGCGGCAGTTTCGATTCGCTGATGGATGATGAAGTCGCGTAATGAGTGACCAATCTCACTTTTAAACTTTCGGTGAAGGTAAAAAGGTGAGTAGCCGGAGAGCTTTGAAAGTCGCTCCAGCGAAATGTCACCATCCAGGTGATGGTTGATGTACGATAGCAATTCCTTTACCAACGCTTCAATTGATATTTCGGCCAAAACTAGTATACGTAAATGGCTGAAAGTTGTCCGATCTTGCTATTGGTTACGAGTCATGAACCAAAGCGTATAGTCTGTGGACGGTTTCCAGGTGTGATAAACGTGAAAGCCGAAACGCTCATATACCCGCATGTTTCGCTCCACGGACGTTTCCAAGAGGATGGGCAGGTTCTTTTCCTCAGACAGTCTGAATATGCCTTGCTTGAGGTCATGAACTCCGCCTGACCCTTTCCTGTCGGGATCTACTCCCAGAAACCAAAAGTTGAGGTAGGGAGGAGCAGGGCGATGTTTCTTCAGGTAGGCTTCCCGCTTCAGTACTTGGGGGACACGTGCAAAACCGATGGCCTTCCTTATAAGCTGAAGCTGATTCCAGTAGGAGGATAGTGAGGTTCTTGCAGGCTCCTGAAAGCAAATGGCAGCAGCACTTTCATCATCCGAGAGGAACACTCCATCGTTTTCCAATCCTGTTTTTACTGCGTACTCAATGAGCGCTCTTAGCCGGTCCTGCACCTTATTGTCCTGCCTGATCACCCACAAGGCACTGGGGTTGGTCCGGAAGGATTGCGTAAGGATGTGGATGACTTTGGGTGCCTGAGAGGAGGTGATTCTTTGCAAGGGGGGTGAAGGTTATGGATGAGGTGCGAAGTTAGAGGATGATTGCAAAATGGATCTTGTTCCCCCTTGCGAGGATAAGGGAGTGAGCCATTGCTTTGATGCAAACACTCATTGTTTTATTGTGAGTGGTTCTTGCGATGCTGCATGGGCTTATTGTTCTCATGTAAGAGTCTTTTGCTTTGATGTAAGTGGTCTTTGCTTCAACGTAAGTGCCTCTTGCGATAATGTAAATGCGCTTTGCGATGGTGTAAGCACTTATTGCTGTGATGTAAGTGTTTATTGCTGTGATGTAAGCACTTCTTGCTATGATGTGAGAGGTTGTTGTTTAGTCATCCTCGTTGCAAACGAGGACGAGGGGAGGGGTGAGGTTAACGCTCAACTAAAATGAGTATGCGACCCAGTTGCTAGAAGCGCCACAGTCTCCGGTTAGCATTGTCATGTCAGAGAGCTCAGTTCGCATATTCATTTTAGTGTTTGTTGGCGATTGCTTTTTTTAGTAGGTAGGAATTCGCTGATTTTTCAACTATCCATCCCTCATTTAGTTCAAGTGTCCACCCTTCACCTTCGACCCTTTGTGTTTCAAAATTGGTAGGTTCACTGACCGTTACTCCGCTCCAAGTTGGACTCAGTAAAGCGCCCTTCTGTACAGATAGAATCCCCCAATCATCCGTTACTCGCATGATTAAATAAACCGTTCCGTAATCTTCAAGTGGAGTGATGTCCCTTGGGTCGAAGGAGATATTCATGTTCCTGAATTGGAGCGATAGCGTGGGATTTTCAATGAATGTTTTTCTATAAGCTGATAGTTGCGCTAGCCTCTGCTTTTCTCTTTCTTTCTCTTCCTCTAATATTCTTGAATAACTATAATCATTGGCAGTCGCAATCGCAACGTAATCTTTTATCTCCTGAGATTGAATGGACAGGCCATCCGAAATGTATCTTGTGAGAATGGTTTTTTTATCAATCTCTTTTTGCCAATTTGGCTTAACTTGAGATAACATAAATCCATATATTGGAATTGTTTCATAGGCAAAGGAGCGAACAAATGTTTTGTTCTCGTAAAAGAGGTTTATACTTTCCTTGAAATGCGCTTTCATCTCCACTTCACTTCTTCCGCTTAACATTACTCCAGTATATTCAGCCAAACCTTCATTAATTTCTAAACTGTTTTCTGCGATTTGTAAATCACTTTCAGATTGCCTTGCACGACGAAAGGCAAGGGCGTTTTCTATATGAATATTGGATGAATTGGAATTCTCTTCGTCGAGCGCATTTTTCAAAGCTTCTAACTCCAATTTTAACAGTATACGTCCTGTATAAGTATCCAAGTGGTTATTGTTTTTTTCAAAAAGGCTATCAAATCCAATGGAAGATTGAATTCTGTGAAACAATTCATGAATAATTAGATTATTTCGAATATTGACATCTTCTGGTAGTGGAGTCATAACCATTGTCCATCTTTCTCCTTCCCAATTCGTTGCAGTGTTTGCAATATTTACTTCGCTCGGTAATGTACCCTTAAAAACATTTCCAATCTTCGTAAAGCTTCCAGTCGAATTATTTTGATTGGCAATTACTTCTCTTGTATCAGGATTAACAAAGAGTATTGGTCCGTATAGTTCATGACCCCAAAATTGAGAATTATCAAGTTTGAGTAAGCTGTCTATTTGATTAAACACCTGCTCGTAGTAAGCGTATCTGGAAATCGTTTTTTGAGATTCACTGGTACCCTTCGAGTTTTTGTTCTCACAAGCAAAGATTAGTACTGTTAAAACGAGGGGAAATATTTTTTTCATGTTCCTTTAGTTATCGCCAACATTAATGTAACACGCACTCCAAATATACAAAAAACGGTTTTGCATACCTCTCTGATTTATTCCTGAAATAGGCATGACCTGATCGACTTGAAAACCCAACCGTATGGTTCACACAAATTGACTTGACACTTTGCTTAAAGTAACAGGTCGCTTTGCCTAAAGTAACAGGTCACTTTGACTAAAGTAAGCGGTTACTTCTAGTCAAGAGTTTAAAACCCTTATTCAAGCATATGTGAGGGGTTTTCTTCCTTGTTTCAGAAACCACGTGTGGTTGCGGCAAAAACTACGTGTCCTTTTGGTCAAAACCACGTGTGGTTTCGGGAGCAAAGACGTGTGGTTCTGAAAGGCAGAAACTTTGCCTTGCTTGCCTTTTCACTTTACTCAAGTCAATTCGGTTTCTTTAGATTTGACTTTTATTAAGAAGAAGCCAAAATCAGTATGAAACGATTTGTATCGTATACCTCAGTTGCTATATTTTCCATTTTCATAGGGAGTCAGATCACTGAAGGAGTTCTTCTTGTTCCGTATTGGAAATCTTTACCTGCAAGTGATTTTTATTCGTACTACAAACATTTTGGCCCTTCTATTGGTCGATTTTATACAATACTGACCATAATTGCTGCTCTAATTCCTATTTCAATTTCGATTTATTGTAAGCAGGTAGACTCGAATGCGCTGAAACTTGCTCTAAGTTCTTCCTTTTTTGCAATTCTATTTATTGCTTGTTTTTATATCTATTTCAAGGATGCAAATGAATTGTTCTATCAGGCTTCTCTCTCTGAAATAGCGTTAAAAAAGGAATTGGTCACCTGGAGTTACTGGCACTGGGGAAGAATTTTACTCGAATGTGCTTCTCTCATCTTTTTAATCCTCTCCCTGATTAAAATTCAAGCTAAGAATATCAACCAAGAATAAACTTTTGTCGTCAGGCTTCAAGGGTCGGGTATCATTTTGACCAATTGTGAGCTTATCTTCGCAGCATGCAACCGATCCTATTTATTGACCGTGACGGCACCATCATCCAGGAGACGGATGATGAGAAGATTGAGACCATCGAGAAGCTGGACTTCCTGCCGGAGGCCCTGTACTACCTGAAGAAGATCAAAAAAGAAACGAACTACAAATTTGTGATGGTCACCAACCAGGACGGGCTGGGTACGGAGGCCTTTCCTGATCATGAGTTTTGGCCAGTACATAATTTCATTATGCGCTTGCTGGAAACAGAAGGCATCCACTTTGATGCCGTACACATCGATGAGCACTACGAAAAAGACAATCACCCCAATCGGAAGCCGGGTACAGGTATGCTAACTGAGTACATGAAAGGAAATTACGATCTGGAAAACTCCTACGTAATTGGTGATCGCGCCACGGATGTGCAGTTGGCGCGTAATCTGGGCTGCAAGGCGATTTATTTGACTTCAGCTTATTCAGACAATGAAACAGAGGCAGAGCTGAAACCGAAAGGGTGGGAGGAGATTTATGAGTTTTTGGTTGGATAGCATTGTCAGTCTGAGTTTATCGAAGACGACATTACCTAATTTTTTTTAATTGCCTACGCACATTCCACACACTTCGACAAGCTCAGGGTGACACGCTCAATTCAGTTAGAATCTCTTTGTCAGTCTGAGTTTATCGAAGACGACATTGTAGTATTAGAATTGTCTACACATACCCACATCCTTCGACAAGCTCAGGATGACACGCTTATTTAAATAAATTTCTTTACTGTCAGTCTGAGTTTATCGAAGACGACATTACCTAATTTTTTTTAATTGCCTACGCAAAGTCCACACCCTTCGACACAGGCTCAGGGTGACACGCTTATTTAAATAAATTTCTTTACTGTCAGTCTGAGGCTCTCGAAGACGACATTGTAGAAATAGAATTGCCTAGGCACACCCTACACCCTTCGACAGGCTCAGGATGACACGCACAGTGCAGTAGTTTTTTTCCATGTCAGTCTGAGTTTATCGAAGACGACATTGTTCTATTCAAGTCTTACTCCGCCCTTTACCCACATCCTTCGACAGGCTCAGGGTGACACGCTCAATTGAGTGCTAAACTTGCAACTACTCCTAAACTCTATTCCACGGAATACCCAATACCATCAGCACAAGTGAGATGGTGAAGAAGATAGCCTGAAAGCGGAACTTCACCTGTGCATCCTGAGTTTTCTTGCTGATGGAGCGCCCCACCTGAGCAGCCGCCACGGCAAACACCATCAAAGCGATATGTTCTACCGACCAGAAGCGTGAGACCGCATCACCCATGTTGTACGTGATGTATGGGCTGTAGATAAAATAGAGAATAAGCCCCGTGAGCAGCTGAAGGTGCATCATACCTACGAATGCCACCGCCACGATCTTGTCAAACTTTTTGTACTCACCCCCGCCGAAGAGTCCGATGAGGGATTTAAGAATTGCAATTACCACGGCAACAAGGATGAGCCACCGAAGGCCGGAGTGTAGGTGAAGTAGGAATGTGTACATTGGGTTGAATTTTTTTCAAATATAAATGGTGTCGGTCAGTCTGAGCCTGTCAGTTGGATCTTAATTGTCAGTCTGAGTTTATCGAAGACGCACAGTTTTTCAGTTCTTTCCATGTCAGTCTGAGTTTATCGAAGACGACATTACCTAATTTTTTTTTAATTCCCTTCGCACACCCCACACCCTTCGACAGGCTCAGGATGACACGCTCAATTCAGTTAGAATCTCTATTGTCAGTCTGAGTTTATCGAAGACGACATTGCAGCATTTAATTGCCTACGCACATTCCACACCCTTCGACAGGCTCAGGATGACACGCGCTAGTCATAGTAGTACTTTCCATTGTCAGTCTGAGTTTATCGAAGACGACATTGCATGATTATAGTTGCCAACGCACACCCCACACCCTTCGACGGGCTCAGGATGACATGCTCAATTCAGTTAGAATCTCTATTGTCAGTCTGAGTTTATCGAAGACGACATTGTAGTATTAGAATTGTCTACGCACACCCACATCCTTCGACGGGCTCAGGGTGACACGCGCTAGTCATAGTAGTACTTTCCTCTGTCAGTCTGAGTTTATCGAAGACGACATTGCATGATTAGAATTGTCTCCGCACATCCCACACCCTTCGACGGGCTCAGGATGACACGCGCTAGTCATAGTAGTACCTTCCACTGTCAGTCTGAGTTTATCGAATACGACAATCACTTTTCCATCGTCATCAGTGCTCCCATGAGCTTGATGCCATACCAAAGGTTTCCAATGCGCATGTTTTCATCTTCTGCATGCTGATTGTTGTCATGGTTGGCAATCGGAACAATGATGGCAGGCTTTTGCAGCTCATCAGTAAACAGGTAGAGCGGGAGTGAGCCACCCAGTGTGGGTAGTAAAATCAAATCTTCTCCGGCAACCACTTTTGTGCTGGCTATCACCTCCTGAATGATCGGCAAATCCATGGAAGTCCTGGCTGCAGGATACCCGTCCGAACGGGTCACCTTGGCGATCTTCGGATACTTCATGCGCGTTTCCTGATCAGGGTCTTCACGAACGATATGAAAGCCTTGCTTGCGGATATGAGCTTCCACCAAATCTTTTTGCTTTTCCGGATCGCATCCTTTCACCAGACGCATGCCAATAGCTGCGGTGGCAGTGGCAGGAACTACGTTTCTTGCCAGCTTTCCGGTATTCCCACTACTCAGCCCTTTGATTGTTAAAGATGGAAGTAACAGTCGCTCATTGTATGATTCGGTTCCCTCTGGATCATTGATGCCTAACTCCGCTTTCAGGCTTTCATCAATCAATGGGATGTTGGCCAGAGCTTGTTGTTCCAGATCACTCAGGGGCTCTACATCATCATAAAATCCATCTATGATCACATTCCCGTCCTCATCTTTCATGCTCGCAATGAGGTTTGAAAGTAGCTGTCCGGGTACAGGCGCCCAGTTTCCGTAATGCCCACTGTGTAGAGGTCGATTCGGGCCGTATGTAGTTATTTCCATGCCCGTCACTCCTCGTACTCCAAACACTAACTGTGGACGCCTGGACTGATGAATCGGGCCATCACAGAATAGCCATAAATCTATTTCGTCTACCAATTCACGATTATCATTCAGGTATTGCTGGAGTTGTCGGGATCCGGCTTCTTCTTGTCCTTCGAAAAAGAAAACAAGGTTGGATGTCACCTTAAGTTTGTTTGCCTGGATCATATCCAGAGCAGATAGAATTGTAACGATAGGGGCCTTGTCATCTCCGGCCGAGCGTGCATAGATCCGATGGTCTTCACTGATTTGATCAAAAGAAGTAGGAAAATCCATCGGTTCACCGCCTTCAAAAATGGCCTTATTGTAGTAGGTTGGCTCCCAAGGGTCATTGGTCCAGTTGGTTTTATCCACCGGCTGCCCATCATAGTGTACATAAAAAGCGATGGTACGCTTAGCTCCCTTTACCGGATAGTATCCATATACGATGGGAGGGGTGCCAACCATTCTCAGGAGTTTGGATTGCACGCCGCGCTTCTCCAGTTCGGCTACCATGTACTCAGCATTTTTGTTGATGTTAGGTAGGTCGAACGCCACATTGGGAATGGAGAGCAGTGCCTTGAAATCCTGAATAATCTGTACACCATTCTCTTCGATGTGCTGGTCTGTAAGTCGGTTGATATCCTGCGCTTGTAATGAGAAAGTAAGCAGGAGAGCAAGCATAGAAATAATGCGCATATCAGTAAATTTGTTATGTGGCTAAAATCATTAAAATTCCTTCGGTCTTTGTTTACGAAACCAAAGTGGTTGGTGTGTCTAAAGATAATGCAGATGGAATTTCTCGTCAGGAAATCATTAGACAGGAGGTAGCAGAAGATGATAAGTTGACGCTGGCTACCGAGCCGGACAATCCCTACGATCCCAATGCCATCAAAGTGCTGTCCAAGCACGGAAATCAAATAGGTTATCTCAACAAAGAAATGGCAGAAACCATCAAGCCAGCCCTTGACCATGAAACAGAAATCCATGTCACAGCCAAGTGGGTAAATGGAGAAAAAATGCTGGGTGTTGGGTTGCGGATCGAGCTGGTGAGCTGATCAGTCCTCAATGTAAAATTCAAGCGTTGAAACGATCCTTACTTTCTTCATCACACCTGAGTTTGGATCCAAATCCATGATTGAGAATAGCCCCTGATTTGCTGACTTTAACTTACCCACTTTGGAGCCTGAATCACGAGCAAATTTCTCTGCTGCCTCACGTGCATTTTTGGTTGCTTCTTCGATCATTTCAGGTTTGATATCATTGAGTTTTGTGTAGAGGTATTGCACCGGCTGCCACGTGTTTTTCGATCCGATCACCAGCCCTTGTCCAATGATGCTTGGTACCTTATACATGGCATCACTCATTTTATCCAATTTCGTTGTTCGTAAGTTAAAGTCTACCTTGGCAATATAACGATCCTGGTTGTAAGCATTTTGTCCTCCGTATAGCAACGCCCTGTTGTCCTGAATTGTTGGAGCACCCACCGTCAATTCGTCCTGAGTAAAGCCAAGATTTATGAAGAAGTCCTGAAGGATTTTTGTCTGCTGTTCCAATGTTTTTTGAAGCTGTCCCAGTTCGTTACCAGAGACGGTAAGCTCCATTGGCCATGTTGCAATGTCAGCCTGAACCTCGCGCTCGGCGAGTCCTTTTACGACAACTGTCCGATCCAGTTTTTTGCCAGCGACATACGTCTGACCAATAAAGAATCCGGCTGCAATAATAGAAAGTGAGAGTAGGATAGTAGGGAGTAAGTTCTGCTTTGTCATGTGAGTAAATTTCAAATGTAAGCTACAAAATTTGTGCTAGAAACCTGTCATGAGACTCTATCCATAAAATCATTACTTAAATGTGTTTTAAGACGTATAGAGATAAAAGCTTTACCCGTAATAAGTTAGTCTAAGTATCTGAATATCTTTTTGTTAAAGAATTATTTAAAATATTACTAATATATTTAGTTTTTAACACTATTTTACTCCAATGCACTCTTGTAAGCCTGCAAGCATCTCTCCCTTGCATACTTATGATCAACTATGGGATCGGGGTAATATTTAGTATCTATTTCGGGTATCCACTTATTGATATATTTTCTGTCTTTGTCGTACTTATCCGTCTGCGAATAGGGATTGAAAATCCGAAAATACGGTTGGGCGTCCACGCCGGTTCCGGCTGCCCATTGCCATCCACCGTTGTTACTGGCTAGCTCATAGTCTAGCAGTTTTTCAGCAAAATATGCTTCGCCCCAACGCCAGTCGATGAGCAAGTGTTTGGTAAGAAAACTTGCTACAATCATTCGAACTCTATTGTGCATGAAGCCAGTAGTATTCAGCTCTCTCATGCCTGCATCTACAATTGGATATCCGGTCTTTCCCTTCTTCCATTTTTCAAATTCTTCTTCATCATTTCGCCACTTTACATCGTCGTATTTTCTATTGAAATTCTGATCTACAACCTCCGGAAAATGCCATAAAATTGCCTGGTAAAAGTCTCGCCAAATCAGCTCATTGAGATACTTCTCATTGAGTGCTTTTGACTGCCTGACAAGCGAACGAATACTCACTGTTCCGAAGCGCAAGTGGAGGCTCATTCGGCTTGTTCCACGGATGGCTGGAATGTCTCTGGTTTCATCGTATTTTGCCACGACACTTTCATTCAAATTCCGGTCAGGAAATTCGATTTTCGTTTGCGTGAAACCTAACTTTTCAAGACTTGGAATTTGTTTCGGTTTTGACTGATTCCAGTGGTTTGTTTCAGCTGATTGGAATGCTGAAATATCATCATCTGTCAGTCTTGTTTTCCAGAGTCTGCTATATGGAGTGTACACGACATACGGATCGCCATTGTCTTTAACTACTTCATCCTTTTCGAAAATAACATGATCTTTTTGCCGCTTGAATCCAATGCCATTTTCATGAAGCAATTCGTAAACTTTGTGATCCCTTTCCCTGGCGTAAGGTTCATAATCATCGTTTGTCCAAACTGCTTTAATGTCATAATCACTGAGCAGCTCTTTCCATACCTGGATGGGTTTGCCAATGCGCACATCCAATGATCCTCCCTGCATTGTGATCTCATCTTGTAATCGTTGAATCTCCTGATGGATGAACTCAACGCGTGCATCTTTTTCCGGAAGATCTTCCAGAATGGTGGTGTCGAAAATGAAAACAGGCTGCACCGGAGATGTTTCCTGATGCGCATGGAATAGGCCCGCATTGTCTTCCAGTCTGAGGTCTCTTCTAAACCAGAATATGGTTACTGTTTCTTTATTCATTTTGATGTGTAGCTAATCAGGTTTTTGGCCATGTTTTTAAAAATAAATCCATGAAAAGGGAGTACTAAATACCAGTAAAGTCTACCCCACAATCCTAAAGGTCTGAATGTGGCTGTTTGTATGAATGTGTTTGTATTTCCCTGCTTTTTTATTTTAAATTCCAGCCACGCATCACCGGGTAATTTCATTTCTGCGAAGAGTAGCAAACGGCCTTCTTCTTTATTGGCATAGAGCACACGCCAGAAATCCAGCGCATCACCTCCTTTGAGATCATTAGGGCTTCTCCGGCCTCTTCTTAAGCCCACACCTCCAACCAACTTGTCGATGAAGCCTCGTACTTCCCACAGCCAGTTACCATAGTACCAGCCTCGATCTCCGCCAATCGCCCATACATTGTCAATTACTTCCTTGGGGTTTCTTTCGAAAGCACAGGTTTTGATGTCTTTGAAGCACCCATGCTTGGGAGCCTCCAGTTGTTGTAAAAAAGTCTGGTTGAAATTTGGGTCGGAGAAGGCGTCCTTCCAGCTGGACACGATTTGCTTTTGATCGATTTTTAAAAACGTTCGCTCCAACGATTCCTTATAGCTGAGTTTCTTGATTTTAACTACTGCATTAATGGATGCATCTCGGGCGATCACCTCATTTTTCATGCTGTCTACCAGGTTTCTTGCAAGCCGATACGATGTGGAGGTCACCAGGTAAAGCCATAAGGATGATAGTTTGATGGTTAAAACGGGTACCGTAAGGATAAAACGCCTCAGACCTCTGACTTCTGCAAACTGCAGGAGCATCTGTTTGTAAGTGAGGATATCCTTGCCTCCAATGTCAAACGTTCGATTGAGTGCTTTTTCATTTCCCAATACACCGATGAGATATTCCATTACATTGGCGATTCCTATCGGTTGACACCTGCTATTGAGCCATTTGGGAGCAATCATGATCGGTAGTTTTTCTACCAGATCGCGAATGATTTCGAAAGAGGCTCCTCCCGAGCCTATGATGATTGCTGAGCGAAGTACCGTAAGGGATACTTCTGATTTTTTCAGGATGGTCTCCACATTTTGTCGGGAGGACAGGTGATCAGAGAGTTGCTCATCGTTGGCAATGCCGCCCAGATAGATTACTTGTTTAGCCGTGCTGGCAATGATGTACGTGTTGAAATGTTCTGCGGTCTGAGCTTCCAGACTGCTGAATTCCTTGCTGTCTGAAGTAAGCGAATGGATGAGGTAGTAGGCAGCATCTATGTACTTGGGTAGTTTGGCTAGGCTCTCCGGGTTCAGGAAGTCACACTCGATCACTTCAACAGATTTTAAAAAATCCTCACTGAAATCTTCATAATCGAATCGACGACTATCTCGGACCGGGCAAACGACATGATGTCCGGCGTTGACCAGGTCAGGAAGCAATCGGCGGCCAATGTATCCGGTAGATCCTGTAAGTAATATTTTCATGGTTTAAAGCGGTCTAACTGCAGACATCCCACCATCCAGACCGATGATTTGTCCTGTCATCCAGCTGGATTCGTCCGATAGGAGAAAGGTAGCCAATCTTGCTACCTCTTTTGCGGTTCCTACCCTGTTTAATGGATGCCGCTTGCCGGAAGATTGTTTTTTCTCATCAGTGGATAGTATTCTGCCCGCCAGCGGAGTGTCTGTGATAGATGGAGCGATGCAGTTTACCCGGACATGAGGTGCCAGTTCAGCCGCCAGTGAGCGAGTGAGCCCTTCAAGAGCACCTTTGCTTGTCGCCACAGATGAGTGGAAGGGCATGCCCTGCTGTACTGCCACCGTACTAAAAAATAGGACGGATGAATTTTTGTTTTGCTTGAGTTGCTTGATTAGGGGCTGCAACGTTCTGATTGCGCCCATCACATTGAGTTCAAAATCTTCCAAGAAATCCTTGAGCTTCAATCCATGAAATGGCTTTAGATTGATCGTGCCGGGGCAATACGCATAGCCATCGATGGAGTCCAAATTGATTTCCGGACTTGATTCACTTCTCACATCGTATTCGATGTGGGTTACACTTGATAGAGATTCCAACTCACCTTTGCTTCTGGAAAGTACGGTGACATGATGCCCTTGTTCGGCCAGTTGCTTCGTTAGTCCGAATCCTATGCCAGAGCTACCTCCGACAACTATGTAATTTTTGGTCATGTGTTTATAACCAGTATTGCAATAGAAGGTTTGAATACAAAGGTTAATTCAGCGTAGACTTGAATTCGAGTCTGCCTAAACCTGTGATGATCACGATTTCCAATAAAAAATAAGACACGCCCAAAAGAGTCAGCTCATCAAAATACACAACCATCAAAATAAGGGTAGCGATGCAATACAGGAAGTTGGCAATGGCGATGGTTCGAAGGCGAACTTTTAGATCTACAGCGTTGATGAGGTAACAGGAAATGGAATAAATGAAAAAGAGCACGGCTATACCCGCAAGAATGCGAAGAATGTAAACAGGCATGCCGATAAGCTCCTGATAGGATACGAGCACAAATCCTAACAAGATTGCAGACAAAGCTGCACCTATGGCATCAATTAAAAAGAGTCTGCGAATGGTGAGGTTTTCAATGTTCATCGATAGCTATTTAGCGGTGAATTTAGCAAACCCAATTGTTTCGCTCTCACCGTTCATTCCACCCTTTGCCTTCAAAGATTTTAGCTTTTGCTTTTTCAATTCTTGAGGATCGTGTAGCTGACTGCTTGGCTTGTGAGAAGTGTAGGAGGTAGCTTCTTTGACGACCTGGAGTTAATGCTTCGAAAGCCGCTTTAAATTCCGGTTCTTCTTCAAACTTGGTTTCCAGTTCTTCAGGCATGGGAAACTCATCCGTCTTTTTCATTGCTACCTTTAGTCCGGCTCTTTCTACTTCTATTGCCTCATAGATGTAGGCTTTTATATGTGCACGCAGACTGCCAATATCCTTAGCATTTGTAAAGCGTATCTGTCTGGCAGATTGTACATTTTCTGTTTGCTGAACAAGAATATTTTCAGAGTCTTTGAGTAACGCACCTTTGTGAAAAAGCAGGGCGCAATAATCTTTAAAACCATGGATTAGGACAATGTTATTGCTCTTATAAGTATAGCATGGATGTCCCCACTTCAACTCTTCTGTCAGTTCACAATCCAATATAATCTGCCTTAACAGTTCATATTCCTTTTTCCATTGCGTATCCTTCTCAAAAAACCAGTTGACTTTTGGGTTCATTTATTATTGAGATTTACCATTTACATCTTTAATGAACTTAATCAATCCCTCAAAGTAGGTTTGTTGATCGTCATACATGGCCAGGTGACTGCCATTGGGGCAATGAAGGTATTGACCATTTTGTACACTCTTGGCAATCATTTTCATGTGCTCCGGATCCATGGTATCGTATGCTCCCCCGATGGATAGCGTAGGGACAGTGATGTTTGGTAGCTGATTAGTGATGTCCCAGTTTTCGAGTTTAGCTCCACCTTTGATCCCAAATTCACTGGGGCCTTGCATGGTCACATAAAGGTCATGATTGAGACCGGCAAATGCACGATTGACAGGGTTAGGCCACTCGGCCAGAGGCATTCGCAAGACATGTTCAGTATAATAATTGCTATAGAGTAGTTCAGCATATCTTGGATTACCATAATCACCTGCTTCCTCCAGCGCAATGACTTCAGCCAAAACAGCCGAATCCATCTGCGGTCCCAAAACCTCTGCCGCATACTTATTGTATTCAGGCACAGATGCCATCATATTGGAAATGATCAATCCTTTGAGGTTATCTTGATATTTGAGCGCATATTCCATGGCTAATATTCCTCCCCACGAACTACCTAATACATAAAAATTATCTTTATTCAGTCCGAGTGCCTTTCTTACCTGCTCTACTTCGTCTACATATCTGTCTACTGTCCAAAGGGAAGAATCATTGGGTTGGTCACTGTAAGCAGATTCCAGCTGATCATAGTAGTAATACTCAATGCCTGCTTTGGGTAGAAAGGAATCGAAACACTCAAAGTATTCGTGGGTAGCTCCCGGACCTCCATGCAGCAGTAGCAACTTCATGTCAGGATTATTTCCTACTCGCTTCGTGTACACCTGAAAAGTTCCTGCTTCAGTTTGAATGGGAATCATTTTCACTCCACCAGAGAATTCATCATCCCGGCCCGAGTAGTCAAGGTAATTGTTGGTGTTATTTGTTTCAGTTTGGTTTAGAGGTTGGCAACTGAATATCAGAAGACCAACCAGAAGGTAGATTAGTGATTTCATTGGTGATAAGAGATTATGGCCAATTAAGGTACGGCAATTAAACAGAAATGGCAATTCAGGCTTGTTTAATTCATCATTAGATTGGTTAGATATGTAGCATTGATGGCTTTTGACTTCTCAATCATCCTGCTAAGAGTGTGTGGATCGTTTTCAATTTTAGATCGGGTAATTTCTGCAATCACTTTAGCTTCAAATGAGAAATAGTTAGCTCGAGGGTTATCAAAGGCATTTATGTTTTCACGGGCTAATTCATGTTGACCTATTTGGAAAGCATAAGTAGCCAAAAGGGCACGACCAAGCATTTCATAAAATACTTCTCCTTCAGAAAGGAAATCTACCGCAGGTTTTAGAAGTTCTACTGCCTCATCTAGTTTGCCGATTTCACCAAGGTAGTGAGCATTGTAAATATCAAACACATACTTGTCCCGATCTTGCTGCTCGTTTGCGAATTCATATGCTTCTTTCAGTTTTTCACCGGCTTGATCCATTTTTTGCTGCGCTATGAGGGTTTCCGATAGGTTAGTAGCTGCTTCTATGATCGCATGTCTGTCACTATCCGCTTTTGCTTGGGATAGAGAATGGATGCCGTAAACTTCCGATAGTTCAAGTTCATTTTTTAGTCTATGCTGCCAGCATAAGTTCATTAACGTATACCAGCGACCATGAGTGTTTTCTTTTTTACCATAGAAGTCATTGGCCCATTTAGTGTAGTGGATGGCACTGTCCAGATTTACTAATCCGGATACCGTGGCGTCATACCCATAGTTATTGTAAACCATCGCTTTAGCATCATCATTGTCAAGCAGTTTTACTAGCTCAAGTTGCCTCTGTTGGTGGGTCATTGTTTCTTCAAATCCCATTCCCAGGCTGAAATATGACCAGCTTAGAATATTGTTGATTTTGTATTCAAGTTCAAGATTGTTGGTTTCTTTAGCCAGGGTAGATCCCTTTTCGCCGTATTCCCTGGCTTGTTGAAAGTTGCCATCCATAGCAGAAGCACGTGCAATATGATAGTGCATTTCGGTTTCTTCACTTGCTTCCTTTGCATCGTGAAAAATTTCAAGCGCAATTTTGGCTGTATCTATTGCTTCGGTGTAAGAGCGGTTTTTTATCAGATCAAGAGTTGTGCCTTTGAGTGAATGAGCTTTGTCAATCTCGCCTTTGGAGTTGCATGATACAATGACTATGGATAGGATAAGTAGTAAGTACTTCATGATATTATTTTAGCAATACTACGAATAGGAAATTAATAGGTTTTATCTACTCTTTGATTGAAGAATACTTGTTTGATGATTATTTCTATTTTTAATCGTAGGATAAGATTAAGTATGAAGCAGTTTGTTTGAATGCAATTGCTTAGAGATCATTGTTGTCACACAATGAATAACGGAAGACCAGGCTGCTTAAGCAAGCATTTTCATGAGATTCTCAATCTTTAAGGGCTTCTCTATAAAATCCGAGATAAGGTGATTTTTAACTGCCCTTTCGCGATCCTCCGGGTTCACCGAACTGCTTACCATGTAGACCTTGGTCTTACCCGCTATGCTCATGGATGAAAACCGATCCATGAAGTCCCATCCGGAAAGAGCTGGCATATTGATATCGAGTAGAATTACGTCGGGGTGTTCTTTTTCCAGATAATCCAAGGCTTCCAGTGCACTTTCCATAGCGATGATTTCATCCGCAAGCTCTAGTCTTGAGATCATCAATTTATGAACCAGATTGTTAGCAGGTTCATCATCTACGAGCAGTACAGATTTAGTCATCTCTTTTCCCTAAAGGTATTGTAAACCTAAATATTGTTCCGTTTTTCTCGGCAGGTTCCAGCCAAATTGAACCGTCAAGCAGTTCTACCAATTTTTTACAATGAGCAAGACCAATTCCTGATCCGTCATATTCAGAACGCTTATTTAGCCGCTGATAGATAACGAAAATTTTGTCTGAAAAAGCCTGGTCAATTCCAATCCCATTATCCTCAACAGAAAACTCACAATATTGATCTGCTTCTTTGCAACCTATCCTGATGACAGGATTTACTCCTTTTCGAGAAAATTTTAAGGCGTTTCCAATTAGGTTTTGAAAGATTGCTTTTAATTCAAACTTACCAGCCTGGACATGCATGAGTTTATCAACCTCGATGATGGCATTGCGTTCGTCAATTTCATTTTTCAGGTCAGTGAGTACTTCCTCAAGCACCACATTTGCATCTAGGGATTCTTTTTTCATATCCCTGCCTATTCTTGCGTATTCCAGCAAGCCTGTAACCATTTCTTGCATGCGAGATGATGCTGATTTGATGTGATTAAATATTTCAACCTTCTCAGCATTGCTGTCGTCAAAAAAAGCTTCTTGATAATATTCAATCAAGCTGGCCATGGATTTCAGGGGCTCTTGCAAATCATGAGCTGCAATGAAGGCAAACTGCTCCAGTTCGTTATTTTTAAATTCAAGCTCGGTCGAATGCCTTTTCAACGAATTCATGGCTTCAACTCTGGCAGTAATATCATTGTATGTTCCTAGAATTCCGATTACTTCTCCTTTAGCATCAACAAGTGGAACCTTGTTGGTTTCAAGCCATGATTCTTTTCCATCAGCCTGTTTTTGTGGTTCAATGATGCCGATTTCAGGTTTACCACTGCTCATTACTTTTTGATCAATCTTCACAAAAAAATCAGCCTCTTCTTTTTTCCATGCAAGGTCGTAATCAGTTTTCCCAATGATATCCTTGGTTGTTTCAACTCCCGCATCCTTCGCAAATTCCTCATTGCACCCCAGGTAAACGCTTTCTCTATTCTTCCAGAAAATGGCCGTTGGGATGCTTTTGAGAACAAGTTGAAGCATCTTGTCCGGAGGGATGGGAAATATCGTTTCTTCTTTTTGAGTGGACATAGATTAGGTTATTGGTCGTTTCGGTGAGAAAGGTTTTTCATTCACCAAATGAGTTGATCATTACAATTTGTGTAAATAAATCTAAAAAAATGAGGTGAGATATTTTTTTAGATAGACTAATGAAAACAAACGACAACCCCCTATAGTCAGGCATTTTACAAGTCACTTGGGCTACTAGGATTAAAAAATATTTCCCCATTTTTGATTGGTGGAGGAATTACTGGAAATACCCTGGCAGCTCATCTTAACATCATTTGAGATTTTTCTTGGATGTTTATTTGGGTTTGTGTTGGTACTAATGAAATTTCCTGCTGCACGACAATTGGGGAAATTAGTCTTAGCATATTCCTTTTTGTTGATCACACTATTAGAACCTTCCCTGATAGTAAGTCAGTGGCAGGTAGTTGCACTTATAGCTCTTTTCTTATATCTCTACACCCGAGCCTTTTTTTCTCAAAAGAGCCGTTTGAGTTTCTTTCATTTAATTCCGGTAGTAATATCTGTGGGCTTATTCCTGACACCACTATTGATTGATCGTATAGTAGGATCAGTCATTGTTGTCACTTATGGAATCTTATTGCTTCGACAAGTCGAAACAGAAACCAAACAGCGGGGCATTCAATGGTTTGTTAATCCGGGCAGTCGATTGTCATGGTTTCGCAATTTCATCACCCTGAATCTGATTGGTCTTTTGCTAATAATTTCAGGGTTTACAGATTTGTATTTTATAACCGGTCTGGTGCTTCTTGTTCTCCTATTTATCGTTTATCAAGCCTTTAAAGAATCGGATTTTTTGACTCCCATTCCGATAGGAAACAAGTACCAAAAGTCTACGCTTACTCCAGAAATCAAATCCTCCATTATTGGTAAGCTTGATAAGGTCATGAGAGAGGAGCGCTTTTATCGGAGAGATGATGCTTCACTCACCGCACTCGCTGAACTATTGGGTGTAACGAATCACCACCTTTCTCAGGTGCTAAATGACTCGTTGAAGATCAGTTTTCAGGACTTGATTGCTCGCTTTCGTGTGCGTGAAGCATGCATGCTTTTGCGAGATGAATCAAACGATCAGGTAAAAATTGAGAACATTGCTACCCAAGTGGGGTATAACTCCAAATCTGCCTTCAATACTGCCTTCAAACGCCGTACCGGACTAACTCCCTCTGAATACCGAGAGTCCAAAGGCGTTCTGATTTATGGGGAAGAACATCTGTCCGAAGGAAAAGAACCATCGAACGGTGGTCGGTCTTTTAGTTTGAATCATGTTTTTAAACTCAAAATAACAAGCGGCATGATTCAGCACTTTTTTAAAATCTTTAGCAGGAATGTAAAACGAAACGGACTGTTTTCCTTCCTTAATGTACTTGGCCTGACTGTTGGTTTTACCTGCAGTATCTTGATCTATTTATATGTTCAGGATGAATTGTCTTATGATCGATCCCTTCCTGATTCGGATCGTATATATCGGATCGCATGGATGTCTGACAACCCGCAAACCAGGACGCCACACCCAATGGCTCAGGCTATGGTTGCTGATTTTCCGGAGGTGGAAGCAGCTGTCACCCTTTCACCATGGTATGGGCCGGGTTTGAGTAGGGATAAGATTCGTGTGAAGAATGTAAAGACCAATGTTGTTTTTGAAGAGCCTGATTTCTATTTCGGTGATTCGACCTTTCTGGACATTTTCCAGTTAAAAGTGTTGGAAGGCGATGAAGATGCATTGAGCAAACCCTGGTCACTGGTGATATCAGAACCGATGGCTAAAAAGTATTTCGGTGATTCCAGTGCCATAGGACAAGAGCTTTCCATGAATGGAATGCTTACCGAAGTAAGTGCTGTGGTGGAGCCTATGCCGGAGCATTCTCATTTTCATTTCAATGCCATCATCCCATATGTTACCCTAAAACAAATCAACCCGGAAAGTAACTGGATGACCTGGGCGGATTTCGGGCATTTTAATTACATCAAACTAAAAGCAGGAGCTGACCCTGAAGAGTTGGAGGCGAAAATGCCTGAATGGGGTTTGGAATATATCCATGTAGACGATGCTATGAGAGAAATAATTCTTTCCATGGAAGAAAGATTCGAACTTCAGCCTATCAGTTCCATTCATTTGAACTCACACTTACGATGGGAACTTGAAAACAATGGCAACATCCTCTATATCTACATTCTGATGATCATCCTTGCTTTTTTGATTTTGATTGCCGCGATCAATTACACCAACCTGACCACTGCTAAGTCTGTGGAACGAGCCAAAGAAATAGGAGTGAGGAAGACCCTTGGTGCTACATCTAAGAAGCTATCCGGGCAGTTTTACATGGAGTCCATTGTGTTTGCTTTAATCGCTTTGGGTCTATCTCTTTTGCTGGCCATCCTGTTGCTTGAGGGCTTCAATAGTATTAGTGGAAAACAGTTTCAGGTTTCTGATATTTTCAATTCCTCTTTTTTAGTGAAGGCAGTTTTGATCGGCATGTCGGTGGGCTTGTTGGCAGGGTTCTATCCGGCAGTGGCTCTTTCTTCATTCAAACCCACGGAGGTATTGAAAGGGAAGCTCACGACAAGTTCCAGGGGTGTCCGATTGAGAAGTGCTTTGGTGGTTTTGCAGTTTACCATCTCTGCAATTTTGATCTGTGGTAGTTTGATTGTTTACAATCAAATCCAATTCATGAAAGACAAGGATCTTGGCTTTGATCAGGATGCTTTGATTTCACTCAATGTACCAATAAGTGTAGAGAAAGGTGGGGTAGATCTTGAAGCGCTAAGAACCACACAAACTCAGTTGGAAGGAATTAGTGGAGTGAAATTTACCACACTTGCTTCCAGTGTGCCAGGAGGTCAGTTCAATCAGCATGGTTATTTTCTTCGTGATCACCCTGAAAACAGAGTCGACGCTTCAGAGCTGATGGTAGATTATGGTATAGAGAAGGTGCTGGGATTGGAAGTGGTTAAAGGGCGAATCTTTGATAAGACTTTTAAAGGAGACTCTGTAGGAGGGGTGGTAATCAATGAGGCCTTTGCCAACCAATTAAATGTCGAGAATCCGGTTGGAAAAACACTAGTGCAGGATGCCAGTGGGAGAGAGTTTGAGTCTCAAATCATCGGAGTTATAAGAGACTTCCATTTTCAGTCACTTCATCAGGAAATTCAACCTTTGCTGCTTGCTGTACAGCCACTAGGCGCAGGTAATATTTTGGTAAAACTAGAAGGGCACCAGTTCGGACAGACGATCGAGCAAATTGAAACAGTGTACAATGCCAATATAGAAAGCGAACTGCCTTTTGAGTATCATTTTCTGGATGAAGAGCTGGCATCTCTATACGCTCAGGAAGAGCAAACACTCTCCATTTTTTCCATTTTCTCCATCATTGCTTTGATCTTGGCCAGTTTAGGTTTGTTGGGAATGGCGATTGCTATTCTTAATCAACGAATAAAAGAAGTGGGAATGCGGAAGATATTGGGGGCCTCATCCAGGCAAATCATGGGCATGATCCTTGGACAGTTTGTAAGATTAGTGGGGATAGCCCTTGTGATAGGTCTTCCACTTTCTTACCTCTTGATGCAAGGCTGGATGGCTGAGTTTTCTTACCGGGCCCCATTGGGAATTATGCCTTTTGTGGGAGCGATCCTTGTATTGGTTTGTGTGACCTTCTTCAGCGTAATATCCGCTGTTACGAAGATTTCAATGTCCAATCCGGTAGAAGCGCTGAGGTATGAATAGCATAATGTTCAGATTAATACCCATTAATCAGTCCTGAAGGTCAAACCTTGCCATTTTAATAGAAAGATTGTCTCCATGAAGAGCTGTCCAGGCAAAGTACAGCTGGTTGTTGTGGATTTCCATTTGTGGAAAACCGCTTCCCCTTGAGTCACTGGTTTCAGCAACTTTAACGGGTTCGGTCATGGTACCATCTTTTTTCACCATTCGGTAATTGATCGTGGATGACTCACCGCCATCTAGCCAACTAACTACGGCTGTGGTTTCATCCATCATTACAACATCCACACGCCCGATAGGGGAAGTGTCATCAACGATGAATGCCTTTTCAAAATCATCTCCATTAATTGCGAAAGCGACTTTTACTTTCGCTTCGCCATCGGCAGCTGTGAACCATGCACTGGCCATAGTATTTCCAGAGGCGGCTACACGTGGGCCATTTACCGGGCACCCTGCAATATTCCAGTTGTCTTGGGCCACAAGTTTAGGTTGGCTCCATCCGGTATCAGTTTTAGTTACGAATGCCATATCCCTCACCTCATTCACCGATCGATCTCGATAGACGATGATTGCGCCCTCAGGTGTCATAACCCCGCCGGTCTGGCAGCAGTCACATACTCGTTCGTCTAGCTCAATCTCTTCAGATAGGTTTCCTTGCATATCAATGACAGCAGACCTGATCGTCATGGCTCCACCACTTCCATGATCCCCGTGACCACCGCCACCTGTGTTGCGTCCATCGAGCCACGCCAGGAGGAAAGTGCCATCATTTTTAGGCAGCATCGTCACAAACCCATGCTCAGTTGGGGTGCCGTCTTTGTGTGGAATAATCGGGGCAGACCACTTTTGCGAACCTGTTGATTTCAAAACTACATTCACATCATACGAATAGGTGCCTGAAGAGCTTTTAGCCAGATAGTGAGCAATCTTGTTTCCAGACTGATCTACCGCCAGCATGGGGTAATCGGCCCAGTTCACAAACCAGTCATTTCCACTAGCGATCAACTCCGGATCAGTCCATTTTTCATCTGTAAATGCTGAATATTTAAAATCCACCTGATTGGAATCTCCCTTTTCTACCCATGAAACATAGAGATTGCCATCATCTCCCTTTATCAGGTGCGGAAGGGAAGCATTTGCTCCGGCAGGGCTTTTAAAATCAATATACTCAGTGGTATTTGTACAGCTCCATGTGAGGATTAGAGCTATCAGGGTGAGGAAATTTCGCATTATAGATAGGCTTTTAATTCTTCAATTTGTTTGGGTGTGTTCCATTCTCTAGCGCCTACCAACCGGTCTACAATTTCTCCATTTTTGACGATTATAGTAGTGGGCAATACATAAACACCGAGGGAGGAAAGGCTGCTTTTTAGCTGAACGAACTCCAGGTCATACTCTTTTTTTGCAATGAAATTCAGTTGACGATCTGTGGGTTCATCAGAAGCTAGCAACAATTTCATATTGCCCGGCAAAGCGTTTTTCATCTCGACCAGTGAAGGCATTTCTGCCACACAAGGTTTGCACCAGGTAGCCCATATATTCAGGATCAATATCTCTTCATTTAGCGCTGATAGGTTGATCGATTCTCCTTCAAGTTTGGCTAGCTTGATCTTGCTCTGGGTTTCTAAGCTTTCTATCGTCCCTTCTTCGGACCCTTCTTTCTTTAGCGGAGTGCAGGCAAAAAAAAGCAAGACCAGCACCGCTGATTTGAAATATCTCATTGAACAGTTATAGCTACATTTTCCAATTTAATCAAAGATAATTCAGTGAGCTGACCATCCATAAAAGCCTGGTCAATTTGGTCAAGGGGTACACTGTCTTTCACTTTTGGCTTTAGATTTCTATAATCCTGAATCGTGACTCCATTTACTTTTCTGCTATTGTAAGCCACTCTAAATCGAATGCCAGTACCTTCATCTTCTTCGTTGTAGCTATAAGCCAGATAGTCCATGCTGTAGTCTTCGGTATCAAACCAGTAGTAAAAGATGTCTTCAAAGTCTTCTCCGCCACCTTCCTGATCAAATGTAACTCGGATCTTGTGATAGTTTTTTCCATTGATTTCTATGATGCCCTCGTGGGACTTGTTTACTGCTGCGTCGTTTAGCCAGAGCGGGAGGAAGGCAAAGTAGATCACGGAATTGACAGAGCTGGTATAGGCTGCCCGTTTTTCGTCTGTTATATCATCAGTGTCACCGTTGATGGTGCGGACCAGTCCATCATTATTCAAATAGTCCTTCACCACATTGCCAGAGGTGTCTCTTTGGGTGCGAGTGTACAGATATTGTCCGTTTTGCCTCTCGTATGCATAGTCAATTTCTCTGAACTTGAAGCTCGCTACTGCATTTTTGAGTACTTCAGTGCCGGAGTACTGAATCGACAGATCTACCACTTCCTGGGCGGTGGGAGGAGGGGTGACGCAACCTGTCATCACCAAAAGGATAAATGTAATTTTTTTCATCTCACACCTGAACGTAAGCAGACCAATAAAAGGTTTGTCTTGATAGCGTCTTTTGATAGAATCAAGCAGGTTGCTGTCTTTCTTTGGCCTGATGCATCATGTCGGTGATGATGCTATTGAGTTTATCCACCAATACATTTACTCCCTCTTCCTTGTCCTCTTCCAGTAGCTCAACGTGATTGAGGAACAGAGTCAATTGTTTGGAAAGCTCGGTCTTCCAAACCACGACCTGAGGAGTCTCATTTTTGGTGTTGTCATTGGTTTTTTCATGATAAACCTGATTGAAGTTTTCATGTGCATTGAGCATTTCTTCCAGCAGATCTGCAACTCCCGCATGGGATATTTCAACAGCACACCTTTCCAGATCGTCCATCAGACTTCTCATTGCCTCACTTTGTGCAATGTATCCAAGATTGTAAAGGCTGAAACCACGCTTTCTCACGATTTCCACAAGTTTTTCTCCCGCTTTCTTGATGGATGGTTCTGTGCGGTAGGAAGCAGAAAGTACTCCATATTTGAAAGCCTGAAAAGCATCATCTCTGAGTAGGTCAGCTTGCTGCACGCGTGAGGCGTGAACGTTAGAGAGCCCCTCATTCAGCGATTCGGAAAGTACATTGGATGCGTCTGTCGTTTTCTTTATTCGGTTTCCTAAGGTGTCTTTTAGCGAAGTGGTATTTACTGCCTGAATCATTCGTTCGGCTATAATTACCAATTCTTCAGAGGTCAATAGTGAGTGTGAAAATTGCTTGAGCATGGCTTGTTGGTATTTAAGTTGGTTAGGTTCTTAGTGCCAAGAAAGTACCTTCTGACTAAATGTAAAACCAAACTTCGATAAGGAATGAGATTTATGGGATGGATATATAAAAGCTTCATAGAATCGAGCAAAAAACGGGTTTAGTTCTATCATATACCAAGAATCATCAAAATTTACTTGCCTCACTTACCACTTTCCGTTACTTTAGAAACTGGTACATGCCGCTGTGAGTGAGAGCACCGCATGCCCTAAATGGTGACCCGCAGGAATAGATACCACCACCGCATGGGAAAATGCGTCCCCCGCATATCCCTAGCACACCCCCGCATATGAAAACCTCTGCCCCGCATGGGGGGATCATCCCCCCGCTGAAAAAAATGACTCCCCCGCACCGGGAGGTCAACGACCCGCATCCAAAAATCATTCCCCCGCAGGGCTGCTGCATGCACCCGCAGATCAACCATCCATCGGGCTTTTTTGAAATAGTAACCTTTTAAATATTATAAATATGAACAGAGACACTATGGATGGCAAGCTACTCTTTGCCGGTAACCTACTCACCAATGCCAGCAGCAATACGGATATAGCCACCGCACTGGCCACCTTTGGCTATACCACAGAAAAGCTGGACGAAGGCAAGGCCCTGCTGGATGCTGCAAGAAACCTGGTAGATAAGCAAAAGCAGGAGTATGGCGAGCAGTTTGCCGCTACCGATGCGATGAATGCAGCTCGTGAGGTGGCCAATGGCCAATATATGATGCATTTGAAAATTGCCCGGATCGCGCTAAAGAATGATCGTGGAGCGGAGGAGAGCCTGCGGCTCAGGGGGGATCGCAAGGATTCTTTCAGTGGGTGGCTCAATCAAGCGAAAGCATTTTATGCAAATGCGCTGGCCAGCCAGTCTATTATCGATGCTTTTGGGCGGTTTGGCATTACACAGGAGAAATTGCAAGCAGGGCAAGCGCTGGTGGCAGATGCCGAGCAAAAGCTGAATGAGCAACTAAAAGAGAAAGGTGAGGCTCAGCAAGCGACGCTGGAGCGTGATGCTGCGCTGGATAGCCTGAATGATTACATCAGTGACCTGGTAGCCATCAGCCGGATAGCACTGGAAGACAAGCCTCAATATTTGGAGATGCTGGGGGTGAAGGTGTAAATTTAGAGGAGTGATTAAGTGATTAAATGAACCGCATTACGGGAGACCGAATGCGGTTTTTTTTGATGCAGCGACAGATCAGTGTCCCGGCATATCTTTCAGCTACTGACGATCAAATACCAGTGATTACGTGATCCTCGTATTTTCCTATTTGGGTGATTCCCGCTTACACAGCATACCTCGTTTTCACAGCTTTGTATCATCATGTGGAATTTAAGTCGTCATTTATGAAAATAAGAAAACCCTTTTTCATCCGGTTCATCACGGATCTTTTGAATAGCATAGCCTCACGCACTGCCAAACGAAGAAGGTTTATTCTTCAAAACTAAAAGTATCATAAGTTAGGTTAGGTTGTGAGAGCATCGGATGTGATTGTCCGGTGCTCTTCTTATTTCGGACAGGTAACAGCATAGGGTATGTCAATGCCCACAAACTCATTCCATTCTTCTTTGGTCAGATTTCTGTTTATCAGTGTGCAAATGCGAAAAGCGAGATAGGCGGGATCTACAGGCCACCTTCTTACATACTCATCACCTCCACCGGTAATCACGTGGGTTCCGGTCGGGTCGAAGCTTCCGGTGAGCACCCAGTCATCGTGATCATCCAGAATAATAGGAAGCTTTCTCGAATCAGTCAAATCCCAGATTCTTGCGGTTCCATCTCGGCTCGTGGTGAGTAGCAATCCTCCGTCCGGGCTGAATTGTATGTCAGTGACGGTGCTTTGGTGACCGGAGATAATACGGATGAGGTTTTTATTTGGGATATCCCATAAGACAATGTCACCCCGGTCACGCCCGATTGCCAGTGTGTTTCCATCCGGGCTGATGTCCAGGCAGTTTATAGAAAAGGATCCCAGCTTATAGCCAAAGTAGGATTGCTGCCTCCAGTTTTCCATAATGTCATCGATGGGGCTTTCTTTCACCTCATATGGCTTCTCCCACGCTTCAAGAACGCCCTCATCCGATCCGGCGTAGATGGTGCCATCCTTTTCGTCTACTTTAAGCTCATTGATCTTCAAGGCAGTTTTTCCCACCTGTTCAGATTTGGCATCAAACCCTTTGAGGATGAGGTCACCTGACTTGGTGACGGTCAGGTACTTCCTTTCTCCTGGCAGAAATGTGGCTGTTTGGACAGGAGTGGGATCTTCTAAAACCTGTATATCCTCCTGTGAATTTTTGGATGTCGGGATCAAAGCCAATCCTTCTTTGTAGAAGATGGCCATAAGTACTTTTCCATCATTGGACATCTCAATGGACTGGATAATTTTTTTGGACTCATATACGGTCTCCGGAATGCTGGTGGGATTTAGTATATCCCATTTCAAAATCTTCCCATCGGTAGAGGAGGAGTAATAGGAGTAAGGATCGGCACTATATACAACTGAGGTTACCGCATTGGAATGTACTCCTACTTGATTGAAAGTCATGTTTCTTGCAGAATCATATCCCAAATACTTATTTGCTTCGTACAGTGCCTGGTAAACATTGAGATGCGAAACATACGGATCTACATTACCATCTTTCCAAAAGTCATAGGCCTGTCTGGCAATAAGGGCCTTTAGTTCTGTGAGATAACCCGGCATAACCAAAGAACGCTGAGACATGGACATGACCAGCTCTGTCGTGGTACGATTGTCCTGTGCATATGATAGGAGGGAAAGCGAAAGTAGGGCGGTGGTGAGTAATTGTCGCATAGTCTAATTTATGCAAATTCCATCAGTATTTAGTACAGTTAGGCATAAGCGGAAATTTCCTGAAAAAACAAAGCCCTTCTCGAAAGGGCTTTGTTTAAATCTAGTTATCATCCTTGGCTTTTAAAGGTACCTGTGGAACAGGCGTTCCATGTGAGCCGTCCTTGCAGCACATCGGCAATTTTTCATATGCTATAGGGTCTCTTGCCAGGGTATCTGCATGATAGCCTACCATTGTGATTCTGGTTCTGATCGTTTGTGCATCCGTCTTTTTAGGGTTATATACCACCGTCACTACCTTGTCTTCGATACTGAAAGAAGCTTCTTTCACTCCTTTTTCAAATGCAAGGTCTTTTTCGATGGCATACTGACACATCTCACAAATTCCAGAGGTTTTAATCTCTATTTTATATCCCCCATCAACCTCTATAGGTTCTTTTTGAGCAGCGGCTGAAATCATTATAAGCAGTCCGAAAAGTGTTAATAAGTTTTTCATTTGTAGTATTAGTTTTTCAAGCAAATCCCCCTTTGAAGGGGGTTAGGGGGATGTTACACCCCTGCAGTCCCCTCAAGGGGACAATTGTTTATATTTAATTTTATCTTTTTAATTTATACCTAAATCCTGCGTACACCATCCGCCCGGCTACTGGAGCCCAAACAAGCGAGGCATCAAAGTTATCACTGAAAGGGTTTTCGGCATCTATGATTGGATCGTCTTGAGTGAAACCAAGCAGGTTTTCTGATCCTACATAGATATTACCCCATCTGAAAGCACGACTCACTTGTGCATTCAATAAGAAGAAGTCTGGTGTGGACGAGCCTCTCTGAAACTCAGCGGGCTTGTCGGAAGTGTCGGGCAATCGCTTTGAGCCGAACCACTGCAGGGTGGCATCTGCTTCCCATTTATCAAATCGTGTTGCATAAGATCCATTTACAAAAAACCTGTCTTGTGCATTGAATGGAACTTTTTGCAGTTCCCCATTGATCGTGGCTCGTACATCGTAAAACTTATATGCGGCCTTGGCACTGAATCGATCGGAGAATTGGTAGTTACCTTCCAATTGGAAACTATGCGCATAGGATTTGCCTCTTAGGTTATAAACCCTAAGCTGACTGGCATTCTGATCCATGTCATAGATCAATTGATTTTCGAAGGTGGTATAGAAATAATCCGCAATCAGATTTAATTTTTTATCCCCTATGCTCACGGCTGTAACAAGACTGCCACCCATATTCCAGGATACCTCCGGTTCTGGATTCTCTTCGATAATTAACTGTCGTGAGGAAACAAGGATGTTACTATTTTCTACAATGGTGTTTGGAGTGCGATATCCTCTTCCGATTGCAGCACGAAGCGTTGTGTTTTCAGAAAACTGGTAGCGAGTATGCAACCTGGGAGTGAAATATGTCCCATAAAGATTATGGAAGTCAGTGCGTGCTCCCGCAAGCAAAGTAAACTTATCTCCAGGAGAGAAGGTGTATTCGTAGTAAAGCCCGGGCACCACCTCTTGTCTAGTAAATGCAGAATCAGCATACACTTCGTCAAACTCATCGTACAGCATACTTACTCCGGTTCTGTAGGAGTGAAACGAGTTTCCGATGATGTTCTGGAATATCACATTGCCGTAAAGGGTTTTTTCTGTTCCTTCATAATTATCCCGTCCAAACCCACCATCAATATCAAGGTAAGATGCGGAATAAATGATGCCCCATCCCTTATAGGGTTTATGAGGGAAAAGGAGTCCGGTTTTACCAAATACCTCTACCCTGGTAGTATTGTTCTGAAAACCATATTGAGCCGAGGTTCTGAAGTCATCTCCAAAATCAAATCCCAGCTGGCCACCTGCTTTTTCATCTCGCATCAGGGTAATCCCAATTTGCGATTCCATGTTTTGTCCCCGGTATTTGTATCTGTTCATCACGTTGATCTGTCGACCTTTGGGAATGTCCATAAACCCATCGTCATTCTGATCTACTTCGCTGTTGAAGTAGTTGGAATGAAACAGGAGGGCAGTGCTCCACCGATCGTTGATGTCACGCGCATGGTTTGCATTCACCTCCAATCGTCCAAATGAATTAGCGTATGCGTTTAAGTAAAGCTTTTCACTATTCTCTGGTTTTTTGAGCTCAACATTGATCTGACCGGTCATAGATTCGTAACCATTCACTACCGATCCGGCACCTTTTCCAACATCAATGGACTGAACCCAAGTGCCTGGAACATAGGAGAGTCCGTACCTGCCGGATAAACCCCGAACATTGGGAATGTTTTCCCGATTTATCTGAACGTAACGCCCATCTAAGCCAAGCATTCGGATTGTTTTTGCTCCACTCACAGCATCGGTGAATGAGACGTCCACAGACGCATTGGTTTCAAAGCTTTCGGAGAGATTGCAACATGCTGCTTTTGTTAGCTCTGCCTCAGTGATCACCTCCACATGTTTTGATTCCAGATTGTCCATAAAGGTGCTGCTTGCCTGAACGACCACTTCTTCTAATTCTGATGCATTTTCTTTAAGCATGATATGCATCATTCCTGATAGATCGGCAGCAAGGGTGTCAGCTAGAAATCCGCTGTAGGATACAACTAGTTTGCTATCTCGAGAGGTGAGCTTCAAGGAAAAGTCTCCGTCTACTCCGGTTACCACTCCGTTTTGCGTCCCTAGTTCCATTACTGTTGCACCAATGAGTGGCTCGTGATTTTGATCGGCTACCATCCCGCGCACTGTTTGAGCCTGGGATGTAAGCATCGATAAAGTTGATAGGATATATAATAAAGTATGTTTGTTCATGATTGTATTTTTTAGTCAATAGAAAATTGAATGACGATACAGCATCGTCTCAAAAACACAATCGGGTATTATATAAGAAAAGACTGTATCAAGACAGGAATGTCCCTGTCGGGGAGAGGCGGGTCATAGTTTTGAAATGAAGACTTTTCTTGTTCGATTGCAAAATCAATATTCCTGAGCAGGATATGATTGATGATTGCTAGCTCAAACAAATCAGGGTTTGCATCAAAATCGAAGCTTACAGTAGTTATTTCCTCAACTTTCAATTCCTGACTTGTATCCTTGCAGCAAGGCATCTGCTCTTCCTCACCTTCGAAGCAGTGCTGAGCATGAGCATTCACCGCCACAGACTTAAGCCTACCCATACAATAATGTTTATTGAGGGTAATGCCCGTTGTTGCTATCAGCAACACCATTGCTAGAAGACTGTTCGCTATGTTTTTGGCTATTCGCACTGTTGCAAAGATACGTAAATGGTTGCTATATGTTTCTAATGACAAGCCTTGTCAAACTTCTTGAGTTTGTAATAATTGTAAGGTAGGGGCACAAGGAATCCTACGATCAATGCGGGAATTAACGCCAACCAGTACCAAATATCATCAAAGGCAGCCTTACCTCCGGTGATCATAAAGTCGGTGCTCGTCATAGCAATCTCCATAGCAACCATGGAAAGAAACGACATGCCAAGCGCAGTTTTAAAAGCATCCATCCATCCAAAATTTTCTCTCGCTTTCATTAGGATTGTTTCGAGGATAATCGAGGTACAAAGTCCTGCAATTATTGCTAAGATCATCTGCCACATCATTGGAGTAGATGGGTGAAATGCCTGCAAGTAAAAGACCATACCAAAATCACCTATTGAACATCCAACCAGACAACTGAAGGTATTGGTTGAAGCACGTTTCCATTTACTCCAGTCCTTCCAGAATGACTTTTCATCCTTTATTTGATATCCTTTCTGGTTTAAGAGATGATTTAGATGCTCTTTAGATATTTCACCATCAATTGTAAGGGAGACACCATTATCAAAATTGGCTTCCCAATGTTTGATTCCAGCCTCATTGTCCAGTAGAGGGCTTACTTTATCAACACAGTTTTGACAGTGTAGTGTGGTTTGTACTTCCATCGTTTTCATACAACAAAATTGAAGTGTTCATTGATCCCCTGCATTACACCATTTTGAAAATCATTTATATTATTTTGATCATCTAGATCACGCCTTCTGCTTCCAATACTTTGCGCATCCTTTCATGCTGCTTCCAGAAGTTGGATTTGATTTGTTCTACTGCTGGTTTAAACTCTTTGTGTCCTGACATCTCCAAAAGGACTGGGTCTTGCTCCAGAAACATGATCAACCAATAGAAAAAGTCTTTCTGATTTGTGAATGCCTTCAGATGTTTAATCCCTTCATCAACATCTCCTTTTACAGCAAAATACCCACTCAGAGCCAGTTCTTTATATATTGAGTTATCTTGATCAATGTAAGTTTTGAAGCTTTTCATGAATCTTTCCGCCTCGTCAGGCTTGTTTAATTTATAAAGGACATATGCGATCTTCAAATCTTCCCCAGCATAGATGTCTAACTGTAGCATGTCTTTTGTAGCTACGAATCTCTGATAGTACTCCCAAGCTTTTTCATAGTCTCCCATGGTGTAGTACACTTTGGCTATTTCCTGAATTACATCGAGTCGGGCAGAGTCTTTTTCCAAAATCTGAATAAGTCCATTTTTAGCACGATTGAGATCGAAATCCTGTGCCATTTTGATATATACATATAAGTATTCTGAGAAGTAATTCTGGGGGTTGTAGGCAAGCGACTGCTTCACATACTTCACTGATTCGTTGATAAAACCTGACTGAGCCAGCGCATTTGCTAGATGTAGATAGGTGAAGCTTGCTTCTACTGAATCCTGATCTGAGACTGCATTTTGAATTCCTCGAATGGCATGGCGAAGATATTTCTCCGTATTAGGAATGTTAGTGCGGTAGATTTCTGATAGAAAATTATGAACCCAACCTGAATTTGGGTTGAGCATCAGAACCTTATCCAGAAACTCGATGGCTAGATCGTACTGCTCATTTTGTGTATGGTATAATGCCTTAGCAATGAGGCTTTCCCCTAACTCAGGGTCAAGGAGGATTGCTTTGTCAGCAAAGCTATTGATGGAGTCTCCATGCTTTTGATCAATTTGGTAGATGTCGATGTAGTAATAGCAGATAGCTATGTATGCATGCGGATTGGCAAAATATGGATCTTCAGAGATCGCCTCTTCAAAATAGTCAATGGCCTGATTCAGCTCTTCAGATGTATTAGCCCGCTTAGTAATGTCAAGACCTTTTAAGAATAGGTCATAGGCTTTCAAATTTTCCGTTGGGATTTTTTCAATCAGCCGTCTTGCCTTAGGGGAGACAATAACTTCGATTTCGGTGGCTATGGTTTTAGAGATTTCAGATTGTAGTTCGAAAATATCTTCAATTCTACGTTCGAAACGACTGGACCATATCTGCTGATCTTTTTCCGCATCAATCAGCTGAACAGATAGTACGATCTGGTTACCTATTTTTTGACCACTCCCCTCTACAAAGTACCCTACTCCCAGTTCTTTGGATATCTCGGGTATCGACTTTTGGCTACCACGGTATTTCTCTGCAGTGGTTCGGCTGGTTACTTTCAGTTCTTCAATTTTCTGAAGATTGCCGAGTATGGCATCCATTACGCCATTGATTATATACACGTTGGTTGTGTCATTGCTGTCATTTTTGAATGGCAAAACTGCTATGGACTTTATTTCTTTTTTGGATGGCTCATCTGGATAGAAAACCCATACAAGCATGCTGATGACAATAAGAATGGGAATAGCAATCAGCCATTTGTTCTTCCCTGTCTTTGCGCTGGTTTCTATATCAGAATCTACATTCTCATTTTGTTGCTTCCCTGGGGTTGTGCCAAATTCTTCACGGTAACATTTAGTGAAGTACGAGGTACTGCCAAAACCTACCTTATACGAAACTTCTGATGCTGTCAGCTCATTTGTTTGAAGCAGCCGCTTTGCATGATGAAGACGCACCTTCCTGATAAATACACTTGCCGATAATCCTGTGAGATTTTTGATTTTCCTCAATAAATTGGACCGGCTCATGTTTAGCCGTTCTGCAAGTTCTATTACACCAAATTCCTCATCGGTGAGATACTCATTGATAACACGGATTGTCTTTTGAAGAAAAGTGTCTTTTGGTTCAAGAAAGTCTGACATCAGGGAGTTTGATTGACGTTGCAATAATCGTCATTTTTTGCTCGCAAAAAGACCTTTTGCGTCATAGTTTATATGCTATCCTCATAGTTGTTAGAGATAAACCATAGTTAATAAATCTGTGAGCATGGTTGTTAAATGTGCCTTTGAGTCATATCGGAGCTTTGTATCATCAAATTATTTCAACATTTAAATCATAACAAAAGATGAAAAATTTAAAATCTATCACAGGTCATTCGGTATTGATTATACTAATGGTTACTTCACTTACGACCATCTCCTGTGAGTCAAAAGGGCAGAATAGCGAAGGAACTGAAGCTCCAAAAGTTAACATTCATGAGGCGGCTTTCTTTGGTAATGTAAATGCGATCAAAGCTCACATTGCCAATAAGTCAGATCTAAATGTGAAAGATGCCTATGGATCTAGCCCTCTTACCATAGCTGCTCTTTTTGGTAAGACTGATATCGCGAGATTACTGATCAATGCTGGTGCAGAATTGAACATCAGAAGCGCGGATGGAAGCACTCCTTTGCATACGGCTTCCTTTTTTGGAAGGGAAGAGATCGTGAAGATGTTGCTAGCCAAAGGAGCGGACACCTCTCTAACAAACAACTACGGAAATACGGCTCTAGAGTCTGTATCAACTGATTTTGAGGAGGTTAAAGAAGTATATGATCAGATGAGTAGAGACCTTGGACCTCTTGGCCTGAAGCTTGATTATGAGCAGTTGAAAAAAGTGCGTCCGCAGATTGCTCAGCTAATCCGCAATGCTCAATAAGTGATAAAAGGATGGTAGAGAGAAGATATGATATCGACTGGCTTAGGGTGATTGCGATTGGGCTACTGCTGATCTATCACATAGCCATTGCTTTCCAACCCTGGGGTGTTTTTATCGGGTTCATTCAAAATGATGATTCTGTAGAGAGCTTCTGGACTCCTATGTCCATGCTCAATGTCTGGCGGATTCCGCTACTGTTTTATGTGTCGGGCATGGGAGTCTACTTCGCCACGCGACGCAGAAATTGGAAAGAACTCTTGCTGGAGCGGACCAGACGAATACTGGTGCCATTTATATTTGGGATGGCTGTCATTGTCCCAATACATGTTTTGATGTGGCAGAAGTATTACCATCAGCCGTTGAGCTATAAGTTTGATCCCGGTCATCTGTGGTTTTTAGGAAATATTTTTTCTTACGTTCTGATCTTTTTGCCTCTTTATATTTTATTCAGAAAAATCAAAAATGATCAGATTAGGAATATACTCGATAGGATTTTTAAAACGCCTTTAGGGATGATATGCCTAATAATCCCATTCGTTGTAGAAGCAGTTTTAATCAAGCCTGAAAATTTCGAAATGTATGCGTTCACCGCTCATGGTTTTTGGTTGGGGATGTGTGCTTTCTTCCTTGGGTTTATCTGCATGATGAGTCGCACATTTTGGCAAACAATTTCAAAATGGAGATGGCTATGGTTCATTATTTCGATTTCCATGTTTGGAGTACGATGGTTGGTTTTTGAATTGCAGGCAGAAGGTTATTTAATGGCTATTGAGTCCAGTTTTTGGATTTTTACCGTGTTTGGATTTGGCCATAAGTACCTCAATCAACCAAGTAAGTCGCTGAGTTACCTGAGTGAATCTGCATATCCCATTTACATCATTCATATGATTTTTCTTTACATGGGGTCGGTGCTTCTGTTCGATTACAACTTATCCGGAGAGTGGACATTAGCTCTGCTAACCGCCTTTACATTTTTAATGTGCTATCTCTGCTATGAATTTCTCATTCGAAGAGTTCGCTTCCTGCGGCCTCTCTTTGGATTGAAAGGGTAGAAGAGGAGAGAGGATGTCTGCAATGGACATCCTCTTTTAAGTTTACTCATATCTAAGTGCACTTACAGGATTCATTTTGGCAGTTTTAAAGGTCTGAAAACTCACCGTGATGAAAGCTATGAGGGAAGTGATGATCAATGCGAGAACAAAATTCAAAGGATTGATAGATGTGTGATACGCAAAGTCATTTAGCCAGTCATTGCCATAGTACCAGATCAAAGGAACGGCTAATAAATTGCCTAAAATCACAAGGTATATAAATTCTTTTGACAGGATGAAGATGATTTGACCAATGCTGGCTCCCATCGTTTTTCTAATGCCTACTTCTTTAGTTCTGCTTAGTGCAACAAATGAAATCAGTCCGAGCAACCCGATCGCTGAAACGATGATGACAATGACTGCAAAAATGGTAAGCACTCTGGCAAGCTGATTTTCCTCTCTGTATTGTCGGTCAAAGTCCTCATCAAGAAAGAAGTATTCAAGCGGATAGCTGACATATGTCAGATCCCAAATGTTTTCAATGCTTTTGATCAAATCATAGGTTTGAGCTGCATCATAGCGAATAGCATAATATCGCCCATATTTATCACCTGCATAATCCATCGCCTTCGGCCAAATTTTTTCCTGCAGACCTAATCCATGATAATCTTTCACCACTCCGATCACAGTACCTGCAGGGGTTCCTGAAGGTGACACGATTTTTCTTCCAATAGCATCATTTGCACCTTGCCAGCCCATTTCCAGCATGCAGGTTTCATTGATGATCAACCCCTCTTCAAGTTCAGCTGTCTTACTAAGATCAAAATCATGCCCGGCAATTATTTCGAGACCTAAGGTTTTGACATATTCTTCATCAATGGCCATGTATTCTGTTACCACCTGATCACCTTCTATTTTTCCCGGGTATGCCCACTGTCCCTGCCACCCGGGTCTGCCAGGAAGGGCATTAGTGTGAGAAACGGATTGTACACCAGGTAAAGTTTTTAGCTCATTTTTCAGAGCTATTCTTCCACTATTTCGAGGTAGATCAGAAGCATCTACAATGAGCATTTGCTCTTTGTCAAAACCTAACTCCTGATTTCTCATGTACGAGATTTGATCAATAACCAGGATGGTAGCTAGTACCAGAGCTGAAGAAATGAAAAACTGAAAGGTGATCAATAGTTTGCGAAGACTCAATCCATGATAGGCTTTATCCAATTTGCCATTGAGTGCGTTCAAAGGCTTTAGTCCTGAAATGATGAGCGCAGGATAATAGCCTGAAAGAAATGATACCAAAATGATAAGTAGTGAGACTCCTATAATAAAATTGGAATTTAGGAATGAATACACCGAGTAGTCTTTGAGCATTAGTTCGTTAAAGAATGGAAGTGCAATAGCAATCATTAGCATAGCAAAACCAAAAGCAATGAGTGTTAGAAGAAATGATTCGATCATGAATTGCCCCAAAATTCCTTTTCGCGAGGATCCGACAATTTTCTTCATTGCAACTTCTTTAGATCTATAGGCAGATCTGGCGGTACTTAAGTTGATGTAGTTGATGGATGCTAGTAAAATAAGGAATATGGCAATGATCGTCACAGTTTTCACACGCTTTAGCGAGCCCTTAGGACCAAACCCATTGTAGACTGGACTGTTTAGGTAAACATCATTTAAGGGAATAAGCTTTGTGGTAAACTCAACGCCCATCTCATCCAGCCATTCACCAATGTTTTCGTCATAGATATTGGCTACTTTGGTTTGAAATGCCTCTGGATCAACAGCCTCTTTTAAAAGGACGTAATTTCTGACATCAAAATTGCCCCAACCTTCGCTGTAGCTGAAATAGCGAAAATCCGGAAATGTGGAAAAGGACATGAGCATGTCAAACTGGATGTGTGAGTTTTTAGGTAGTTGTTTCACAACTCCAGTTACCTTGAAATCAACCGAATCTCTTAGCGTCAATGTTTGACCCAGAGCAGAACCGTCAAAATATACGTTTTCGATCGCCTCGGTAATGACGATCGTGTATGGATCCTTCAATGCAGTTTCCGGATCTCCTGATTTCAAAGGGAAAGAGAATAATTGAAAGAATTCTTCGCTTGCATAAAAAATGTCATGCTCATATCGTTTGCCCTGGTGGTTGAGTTTAAAAGCGGAAGAACTGTGGCGGGTGTAAAGTACAGCTTCGACCTCCGGATATTTGGTTCTAAGCTGATAGCCAATTGGGTGAGCGTTGGTTTCCATGGCTCCATCTGATGAAGCTGTGACTACCTTGTATATTCGATCGCCTTTTTCGTGAAAATTGTCAAAGGAAAACTCATCCGAAGCGTAAAGTAGGATGAGACTCCCAATAGCCAGTCCCAAAGAAAGCCCAACCAAATTGATAGCTGAGTGAGTTTTGAACTTAAGAAGGTTGCGAAATGCGAGTCTGATTGTTCTCATGATTGTAATGATTAGTCCTATTTTGTAAATCCATTTTAAGTTTTTGATCAGGCTAAGTCTGAAAAGTTTGAATACGCCAAGCGTATATTGAAATCTGGCCTCTCTGATAGAAAGAGCTTCTATGTCATCATAAAAAACCTCTTCCAGATCACCCTCAATCTCTTCGATATAGTCCTTGTTTATGAAGAGTCTGAGAAACTTTCCAGCCCATTTTGGTGGAGTCTTGTTAGACATGGTCAGATGGTCTTATAGCTACTTTCCAGCGCAATGTTCTCCCAGAATCCGGCTCTGATTTGCTTGATCTCACTGAGCACCTTGTGAGCGTGTGGTGTTGCAGTATAGATTCGCTTGCGTTTACCACCTCTTTTGTTAGTGGCTTCACCAAACTCAGAATTAAGGAATCCTTTTTCTTCCATTCGTTTAAGAGCAGACTGGATCGATCCCACGCTTAGTCGCTCTTTCAGCCTGGATTCCAGTTCTCTTTTAATCTCAACACCATATGCTTCTTCCTTAAGCAGAATCACTGCCAGAAGCACCATCTCTTCAAACTCGCCCAGTTTAGTTTTCTTCATTTCTCTTTCTAATTTATTTTCACTGTTTCCCTCAAATTTTTAAGATGAAAGCCAATCGCTCTCAATGAATAGGTTAAGCGGCACGCTTATATTATTCGTAATTGCAGTAAAAATAGTTACAAATATTATTCGTAATTGCAGTTTTTATTGATAATATGCTCAAATGTTATCAATAGGCCTTCTGGAGATGGTTTTCCCTTTCTTAAATTGAGTAGGGGTGAGGCCGGTTTCTTTTTTAAACTGAGCGGATAGATGAGCCACAGAGCTGTAGTCCATCTGGTAAGCAATTTGGGAGAGAGTGAGCTGGTCATAAATCAAGAGTTCTTTTACCCGCTCAATTTTTTGGGCTGTTATGAATTTTTCAATCGTGATACTTTCAACGGATGAAAAGAGTCTGCTAAGCGAGGCATAGTCTTTACCTAGCTTATCTGCGAGGTATGTTGAAAAATTGACTTTGAGGGGTTCATGGCTATAGTGAATTTGCTCAATGACTAACCCTTTGATATTGCTGATCATTGCTGAGGTTTTATCTTCCAGCAACTCAAAGCCCTTCTCCTTTAAAATGGGTACAAGATTTCCCCTTTGTACTTCATCCAAAGGCCTCTTCAATTGTGCTTCACCTAGTGAAACCTGGTCAAACCCAATATTTGCCTTATCTAAAGCATCCTTTACAGCTTCGATACAGCGTGGACAAACCATATTCTTAATGTGAATGATGGAGTTCATTGATTCAAATTACAAAAAATGTTAAAGGATTAGTTCCTTAACATGCTTTAACATATTACTTGTACAAAAACACAACTTAAAAATTAACTTGTGCGTTTGTACAACAAATCATCGATAAATATGAAAACATTACTCTACATTTTAGCCATTGGACTTGCTATTTCAGCCACATCTCAACAAAGAGGAAAACAGTCATTGGCTCAACTGGAAGAAAGCCCTGCAGGGACAAAGATCATCTGGTTTTTAGATGCGGTTAAATCTGGTAAGATGTCTGAGGAAGCCGTTGAGAAATACTTCGCACCAAAACTCATTGAAAAAATGGGTGCAGATAAGTTAAAAGGAGCCTTTGAAAACATTCGGAATAATGATGGAACATTGATCATGTATCAGGCAGATCGAAAGAATATGACCGAGTATAAACTCATAGTGAAAGGAACAAAATCCAACGAATGGATGGAAATGGGATTCTTTTTTGAAGACAATCCGCCTTACAGGATTGCTGGATTTACTATAGACACTACAGAAAAATCATTTGACTCACTAGAGGCAATGTATCCAAAATCTAACTAAACAAATATGAGAGGGGAACACTTGGGCGAGCTTGAAGAGCTAGTCTTACTTACAGTCGGGTCACTGATGCAAGAAGCATACGCAGTTGCTATACTCGAAGAGATTATCACTAATACTAATCGTAAGATGGATGTTACGGCAGTTCATTCTGTTTTGAGAAGATTGGAGAAAAAGGGGTTCGTGACCTCAGAGATGGGAGGAGCAACATCTGACAGAGGCGGAAGGCGCAAGCGCTTCTTCACTCTTACTAAAGCAGGTAGAAGAGTATTGGATGAGACTATGGAACTCAGACTTTCTCTTTATCAAAAAATGCCCAAACTAACATTTTCAGTTTTGTCATGACTCATTATCCACCCAAGTGGGCCGATCGATTTTTAGAATGGTACTGTGACGAATCCCTCGTGGAGGATTTGCAGGGAGACCTTTATGAACTCTATCTGAAAAGGAGAGAGAAGCGAGGAGGTTTGATAGCAAACATATCCTACTTCTGGTGGGTGCTAAGATCAGTCAGGCTTTCAGCGATTAAGAAAAACCAAAAACTCAAAAACTCAATATTTGCTATGACTAGGAATAATTTTAAAATAGCACTACGTGTGCTTTGGAGGGATAAGTTCAATTCCTCGCTAAATCTATTTGGATTAATAATAGGAATTACATGCTTTCTGCTCCTTGGCTTCTACGTAAAGCAGGAAATAAGTTTCGATCATTTTCATTCAAAAAAGGATCGTATCTACAGAAGCTGGCTGAAAGAAGACTATGGTGAGGGTCAGGTGTTTTTCAACTCTCATACACCCTTACGGTTTGAATCGTTGTTTGAAGACAACTTTCCGGAAGTTGAGAAATCTGTTCAATATATTTTGTCAAATTTCCTGGTTGGCAGGGGAGAGAACAGAATCAATGAATCGGTGGCGATCATCAGCCCTGACTTTTTTGAAGTGTTTGATTTTCAATTGATTGAAGGGGATAAGGATAAGCCACTGCCTACACCCAATGACATCATCATATCTCAGGAGTATGCCCGAAAGTACTTTGGTGACAATGACGCGCTGGGTAAAACAATTTCGCTAGAGGTTGGGCAGGATATCAAAGATTTTAAAGTATCAGGCATTTTCAAAGACATCAGATATGAGTCCAGCATCAACTTTGATTTGGCAATCTCTACTGACAATAACCGAACATTATTCAGTGAACGAGCGATGAATGCGTGGTTCAATGTAGTGGCAGAAACCTACGTGCTGCTTAAAGAAGGAGCAAGCATTGATAATGTGAATGACAAGATGCAGGATGTAGTCCTTAGTCAGATGGGTGATGTTAGCTATGGAGATGAGGCCATGCAGCGCGATCAATACAATATTGGGCTACAGCCCTTAACAGATATTCATTTAAATCCTGATATCCCTCTAGGGAATGCCCCGGTAGCCAACCCTCAGTATGTTTTCATTCTTGGCACCATCGGTCTGTTAGTTTTGATAATAGCCTGTATTAATTATACTACTCTATCAGCCGGACAGTCTTTGAGAAGAGCAAAAGAGGTGGGCATGAGGAAGGTGCTGGGAGCATACAAGGGTACGCTTGTTTATCAGTATTTGAGTGAGAGTATTCTATTGACGACCATTGCCATGCTCATTGGTGCTACCTTTTCTTATTTGCTCATCCCAACATTTAACAGGCTTACCGGAACCGAAATATTTCTACAATTTGAAATGTGGCATGTGGGTATTTATGCTCTGCTGGCTTTAATAATAGGCACGATAGCAGGATCTTATCCTGCACTGGTTTTGTCAGGATTTAAAACCATCAATATACTCCGAGGCGGTAATCAATCTCCAGGAAAGATGACTACTCGAAAAGGTATGGTAGTATTTCAATTTCTAATTACCGTCTTTCTCATTACAACCACTCTTATTATGAGAAAGCAAATAGAGTATTTGCAGAATAAGGATTTGGGTATCAAATATGATGCAGTGATCTCTACTCAAATGCGGGCAAGTCCGTCAGCACAAAGGCTGTCAGAGAGAATTACTTCAGGATTTGACAATGGACAATTGCTAAAATCACGGTTGGAAAAATATCCGGAAATTTCAGATGTGGCGATGGGTTCGCATGTGTTTGGCACAAGTGGATGGGCTCACCTGGCATATTCTGATGATAAAGGAGTTTTCAGATGGTTTAGGTTGCTATGTGTAGATGCTAATTATTTTAAAACATTCGGAATTGATATGCTACAGGGGCGTGGTTTTGAAGAAGGAAACGGCCTAGATATGAGACAGTCAGTCGTTCTGAACAAATCTGCTGTAGAGCATTTTGGCTTAAAAAATCCTTTGGGAGCCAAACTTCCGGGTGATGAATTTGGAGATCATCAGATCATTGGTGTTACAGATGATTTTCACTACTCTTCTTTACACTCTGAAGTAGAACCATTGGTCATTGTGATGAATCCAGTCCCGATTTTTATGGGAATCTCAGATGCTAATTTCGCTGACTCACCTATCCCAAAATTGGTATTTACCTACAATGGTTCTAATCTTTCTGAGGGAACGGACATTCTTAAGAAGGAATGGGAGGCTCTTTTTCCGAATGAAAGCTGGAATTTTAATTTCATAGATGAACAAATTGCTGCTCAGTACGAGAGTGAGGCCAGAATGAATAAGTTGGTGACCATCGCAACAATTTTATCCATTATAATAGCCAGCTTAGGACTTCTTGGACTTTCTATGCTAGTAGTAAACAGCAAAGTGAAAGAGATCGGCATAAGAAAAGTGATGGGTGCGTCACCTGTATCTATTTTCCGACTTTTGGCCAGAGGATTTTCAATTCAGCTACTCATTGCGATCATCCTTTCCATTCCAATTACTATTTACATGATGAATAAGTGGCTGGACAATTTTGCCTATCGTACAGACATTGGAGTCTGGATATTTGCAATAAGCAGTCTGGCGTCATTGCTCATCGCTTTCCTGGTGATCAGCTATCATACAATGAGAGCAGCTAAAGTCAATCCGGTGAATTCGTTGCGAACAGAGTAGCCTATTTGCCTTTGAATTTTACTTTCACTACCTGCTGGAAGAAAAGATTGTTGGGGACGGTAAATATGCCGTCCTCATCTTCCAGGGTAGTATAGATCAGTCCAATATCCTTCACCTTTCCTGATACTTCCTTCTCCACTAGGACCAGTGTGTCAGTGATCTTAAACGGGTTGATAGTATAAATGATAATTCCAGCGACGATATTGCTAAGGATACTCCAAATGGCAAAAAAGCCAATGGCAATTACACCAAGTATGCTACCAAGTGATACCCATAGATTGTTTAGATCACCACCCCACACAATGACCAGCGTGACCAAAGTGACGGCATATAAGGATATGATTAGTATTCGCTTGGTAGCAGCGGTGCGGTTGAGTTCATGCTGATACTTTCGGCCCAGTCGGCTAATACTCTTTTTGATAAGCCATTTTGAGGTGAAAAAAATCACTGCCACTACGGCAGTAAGCACAAACTTGAAAAGTACAGAGGGATTTAAATCGTTGAGTGTCTCGTAAATTGATTGCATGAGACAAAGTTAATCTCTCAGGGCCCATTGAATTGAGACGAAAGAAGAAATAAAAAAAGGCTACTCGATACAAGTAACCCTTTTGAAAGCAGAATTTAAATATTTGACAAGTAAGGTTTGAATTAGCCGATTAGAATACTTACTGCTATAAGTGATAGGGCCAATCCTGTAGAACATATCAAAAAGCTCTTATTGATAAATCCTTTTTGTTCTTTGGTTAATTGAAGTAGAGCCATGGTGGTAGTTATTGGTTATGAATATGAAGTAAAGCAGAAAAAAAATCACCTGCAATTTTGTTCGTCTAAGCTCATAAGAGTGTAGACAATTACCACCTTTTTGAAGATTAGCCTATAGCCAGTTTTTGCGTTTGAAGTAAATAACCATACCGACGAAGATAGCTCCCATCACTCCCCAGACTATAAAATAGCCGTTTCTGTACTGCAACTCAGGCATATACTCGAAGTTCATGCCGTAGATACCGGCGATAAAGGTAAGCGGGATGAATATAGTGGCCACCGTGGTAAGCACCTTCATCGTCTCATTCATCTTTTGGCTTAGCGAAGCATAGTAAATATTGGTAAGACTTTCCAGCGACCGTGCTGTGGAGTCCACTTCCTCCAGTGCATTGGCACAGCTCATCCTTAGGTCGGTCATGTATTTCACGTTTGGCTTTTGAAAGAATGATGTACGGTTGTTCAAAATGTAGTTCAAAGCTTCCATGAAAGGAGTAAGCGATTTCTTGATGATGTCAGCACGTTTTTTACTTTTCTCCAAAGCAAACAGCGTTTCCTGCTTAGGATTTTTATACACATCCTGTTCCAGCTTTGCTATATCTTCATTGATGTCTTCAATTGTCTCAAAGTAGTTATCTAGGATGGCATCAAGAAGTTGGATAAGTAAATAGTCTGAGGTTCGCTTTCTTACAAACCCAATTCCTTCTCGTATTTTGTAGCGGATGTCGTCGAAGTGATCGCTTTCTTTCTCCTGAAATGATACCACATAGTTCTTCCCAAGGACGAATGATAGTTGCTCTACATCAAGCTGGTCTTGTTCGTCCAGCAATATAGATTTGATGTTGAAAAAGAGATAGTCATCAAACTCCTCCACCTTGGGGCGCTGTGTCGTATCGAGTAACTGTCTTACTGAAAGTCGATCGAGGTTCATGATCTCAGCAAGCTCCTGAATCAACTCCACCTCATGAAGGCCATGAATATTGAGCCAGTGAATATGAGTGTCTTTTGGGTTTGCCATTTGCCCAAAATCTTTCTCATTAGATTCAATCACCTCGGACTCATTGAAAGAAAAATGCTGAACCTTAACCTCCTCCAGTTTCTTTTCACCGATGAATGTGATCTCAGCTTTGCCTTTGGACTTGGCTTTAAGATCCGCATACATATTAATAGGTGTAAGGGTAAGTTCAGTCAGAGTTTTTAATCCCGTAAACAATAGCTTATCGGGCCTTACTAGATCAATGGGATTGATCTTCTTTAGTTTCTTTCTCATGCCTACAAGTTAAAGGATACCACTTTCAAAATAAAAGTGTTTTAATCATCACATTGTTTGAAACAAAGAAAAGTTATTGAGGGTTAAAGGATGATACAGGGGTATGAGTGAAAAAGAAATAGTACTTGAGCGACTGAAGGAGAAACAGCGACTGATCAGTGCGGGTAAGCATATGACCAGGCTATTTATTATTACAAGTTTGCTTATTTTCATCACCTTACTTATTGTCTGGGTTTTACAGAGCCTTCCGGCTCTGATCATTCCAACGATCTACGAGGTAGCCACCTGGTTCATTTTGGTTAGTAGCGCACTAATTGTGTTAGGACAGCTTATGATCAAAGAAGATGAAATAGAAAAGGCATTCCGATTTACAGGAATGGGGCTGTTTTTTGGATTGCTGTTTTCCGTACTGCAAGTGATAGGGTGGCAGGAGCTTTTAGATTCCAATCTATCATTTCGCAATATCCTTTTCCCATTCGCCCTCATTCATTTCATCCACGTTACTATAGGATTAATTCTGTTGCTCTCAGTTTTTAGGAAGATCAGAAAGTATCGTGTACACTCCAGGTCTAAACAGTACGCCTACAATATTTTTCTCTTTTGGCATTTCCTTGGCACAGTCTGGCTGGTATTTATTTTTCTAGGCTAAAGCCAGTTAGGGCATTGGTCTAACCACCTTCCGTTAGTTATAAGTAGTGGAATTCTCCCCGAACGATCGAATTATTTCGACTAACGAGGATTCTCTCCCACTCAGCGATTATAATCACCCCCTTTGTTGGCATCTACCTTATTTAGTGTTGGCTTTTAATATAAAGCGTTTGATTATGCCACCATTCGAAACTATAAATAATCGATTTAGCAAATTAGGGAGTAAAAACCTTAGGCTTCCGGAGCACATGTCCTGCTTGCTAAATATTCGCAAGGTCTTAATATTATTATCTTTAATTCTAAGTTTCTTTTTTAGCAATGCAAATTCACCTGAAGAGCAAAATATACAACAACCACTAATCCCATTAACATCTTCAGTTACCACCTGCACTACTCATATCCAGCCCTCTGCATCCATAGGGTTTACCGAGTACTTTGGTAATCTTCTGGATAACTCCAGATGGCCTGCCAGATGGACGTGTGGTGATTGGGCCGAAAACGAAGGATGGCTCTATATCTTTTCTGACCTATCGATTTTCTTGGCATACCTGTCTATACCAATTATGTTATTGTGGTATATCAGAAAAAAACGTCTTGGAAAGATGAAATGGCTGGTTGCCCTTTTTGGTTCTTTCATTCTCCTGTGTGGATTGACACATTTGATAGATGTGATTCTATTCTGGGATCCAATGTATCGGCTTAGTGGCTTTGTCAAATTGATCACCGGAGTGGTTTCCATGGGCACAGCTGTGGTTTTAGGAATCGTGATACCCATGGCTTTAAAGTATAAGAGTCCTGCAGAAATGGAGGAAGAAATCGAACATCGTAAAAAGCTTCAGGACTTGTTTGACCTATTTCTGAAATCCAGTCCAAGATCAATTGCTATGCTTGATTCGAAATTGAATTATTTGATGGTCAATGAGAAGTGGAATAAGGATTATAACACTCAAAGGGTCGAAGTTATCGGGAAATCTCATTATGACTTATTTCCAGAATTACACAAGATGCCTGAAAGATTAAAATACTATCAGGATGCTTTGAGTGGTCAAATAATTAAAAAAGAAAAAGAAACAATTGTTATAAACGGCAGAACAGAGACTTGTAGGACTGAGCTTTTGCCATGGTATGATACAGATGGGAGTATAGGTGGAGTTATTCAGATGACAGAAATTCTCACTGAAACCGAGAAACTCAAAGAAGATTTGAATAATGTGAAAGAGACAGCTCGCATTCAATCTGAAACAATTTTTGAGCTATCACACCTTGCGCAGATTGGAACATGGGAATATTACATTGAGAGAAATGAGGTGGTATGGAGTGATGTGGTATACGATGTTCATGAAGTAGAGAAAGGTACAGAAATCAGCGTAGAGGATGCAATCAATTACTACCACCCTGACTATCGGGAGATAATTTCTAAGGTAGTGGAAGAGGCGATTACAAAAGGTAAAAGCTGGGATGTTGAGTGCATCTTAGTTACCTCTAGCAATAAAGAAATTTGGGTGCGGGCAATTGGGCAGGCAGTTATTGAGGATGATAAAGTTGTCGCGCTAAAAGGATTGTTCCAAGACATCAATACACTTAAGCAAAGTGAGATGGTGCTATCGGCTAGCAATAAGAGTTTGGAGAAAAAAGTGAAAGATAGAACCAAAGAACTGGAGGACACAATTGATCACTTACAAACAACTCAAAATCAACTGATAGAAAGTGAGAAGCTGGCCTCTCTCGGGCAGATTTCAGCTGGTGTTGCACACGAAATCAATACGCCGCTCGGAGCAATCAATGCTTCTATTGGTTCCCTTCAAGACTCATTTTGGAAATCACTGGAGCTTCTAAAAAACTTACAATCTGTGCTCGGTGAGGAGGAAGTTAAAATGTTATTTAGTCTTTTAAAGGAAGGGGCAAAACAAAAAGAGAGATTATCAACTCGTGAAGAGCGTGCGCTAAGAAAGGAGCTGATGAATACACTTGATTCATGGGACGTAGAAAATAGCAGAGGGTTGGCCGATAGGTTGGTGGTTATGAATGTAAGAGATGAACTGGATGCATTCAAAGACCTGATCTTACACAACGATAGCGAACACATTTTGGATTTGGCTTACCATTTGAATAACGAGTCAAATGCTGCTAAGAATATTGAGTTGGCGGTGCAAAAGGCAAGTAAAACAGTCTTTGCGCTTAAGTCATACTCAAGATTTGAGGAGAGTCACGAAGTAGAGGAAGTAGATATTTGCCAAAATATTGAAACTGTATTGGTTCTTTATCACAACCAGATAAAGAGGGGTATCAATGTGACTAAGGTTTTCCCTGACCAGAAGGTGATGGTTCATTGTCAGCCGGACAGGCTTATTCAAGTGTGGACCAACCTTATCCATAATGCCATGCAGGCAATGGAGTATTCAGGAGAATTAGAGATTATCATAGAGGAGGATAAGGAGGAGGTTATCATAGCCATCAAAGACTCTGGGCCAGGTATCCCTCCTAAAATTCAACCTCAGATTTTCAAGACCTTTTTCACTACCAAACCTGCCGGTGAAGGAAGTGGACTTGGCTTGGACATAGTTAAGAAAATCGTTAAGAAGCATAAAGGATTAATATGGTTTGAAACGAGCGAGCTTGGAACCAAATTCTTTATCAAACTACCAAAACAAATTAGTAAATGAGAGACCAATCAGATAAAGCTATATTATGCATAGATGATGAGAAAATCATCCTGGATAGTTTAAAGTCACAAATAAATGAAGAGTTCGATTCAACCTTCAAAGTAGAGCTTGCTGAAAGCGCAGATGAAGGATATGAAATCATAGATGAGCTGGTAGATAGTGGAGTAAGTCTTCTATTGATTGTTTCTGACTGGCTTATGCCCAATATTAAAGGAGATGAATTTCTTGAAGAAGTACATAAAAAACACCCTAAAATAGTGAAGATCATGCTCACTGGTCAGGCTGACCAGTCTGCCATAGATAATGCATTTGACAATGCAGGTTTATACAAGGTTATTCATAAACCATGGTCAAAATCAGAGCTAATTGATTCAATCAAGAAAGGTTTAGAATTCAAAAATTAAAGCAGCAGATATGGAAAATGCAATTAAAAAAAACATCAGCATGAGAGAAACACCAATTATTCTTTGCGTGGATGACGAGAAAATCATCCTTGAGTGTCTCAAGATTCAAATTCAAAATCACTTTAAGGGGGAGTGTCAGATTGAGTTGGCAGAGAGTGGTGAAGAAGGACTTGAGATAATAGATGAACTTAGAAATGAAGGAAATGTAAGACCCCATTTAATTATCTCAGACCAGATCATGCCTGGTATGCGGGGTGACCAATTTCTTACTGAGGTGCATAGTAAATACCCCGACATTGTGAAGGTAATGCTTACTGGCATGGCTCAGGACGAGGATATTGAAAGAGCGTTTGAGCAAGCAGACTTGCGAAAAGTGATGCATAAACCATGGTCTAGTGAAGAATTGCTTAATACGATCGAAGAAAGCTTGAGTTATTCTCAAAGCGAAAATTTTAATGGAAGCTCACTGTCAAGGATGACCGCATAATATTTTTTTGTATGGTGTCAATACGAGTAAAAGGGAAGCATTAGCTTCCTTTTTTCGTTTCATTTCAGAAACCATTGACTGACTGGTATTTGTCGGGGTAGTAGGATTCGCACGCGCACGGCTAGTGACGCACGGCCAGTGCTACGACCCGTCGTAGGTTCATGAGTTTAGGTCAATAAAAAAGGGATGACTGCACTAACAATCATCCCTTGAATTTGTCGGGGTAGTAGGATTCGAACCTACGACCCCCTGCTCCCAAAGCAGGTACGCTAACCGGACTGCGCTATACCCCGAACAGCTCCGTTCCGAAAACGGAACGCAAATGTAGAAATTCAATTTTTAAAATTCAGCATAGCCTTGGAATTTTTTCCCTTAAAAAAACTTTAAGCCTGACAAAACATCATATTAACTCATCAAACATTTGGATTATCTTCATCTTCATTACTTTTATATGCAATTGAATCATTTAAAAAACTAACTATGAAAAAAATTAAATACCTGGCATTTATTGGATTGATTTCCCTTACTTCTCTTTCAGCATCTGCAAATGATACTGATCCAAAAAACACGGAGGCAAACGAAAGAGTAGAGCAGTTGGAAAATAGAGTTCAGGAAATCTGGCAGATGGATTTCTCCGACATGGATAAGGAAGAAAAGGCAGCTTTAAAGGTAGAGGTGAAAGAAATCAAGAAGGAGCTGAAGCAAGCTGGTTTAGATAGCAAGGTTTCCATTTCCATTGGAGCGATTATTATCATCTTGCTTTTGTTGATTCTCTTGACCTAAAATATGGCGAATACAAAACCATCTCGGTATCCAAGTAGGGGTACGGAAGACAAAGAGACCTTGTATCAAATTATTGATGAAGGTCTTTTTTGTACCATAGCTTTCGTGAGAGAAGGCATACCTCACCAGATTCCAACAGGATTTGCACGTGTAGGTGACGACCTTTATATCCACGCCTCTGCCAAAAGTAGATTCATTGATTGTATCCTTGATCAGGAAGTGAGTTTTTCAATCACCCACCTGGATGCTTTGGTGCTGTCTCCTACGGCTTTCGATCATTCATTCAATTACCGGTCGGTGATTGGCTTTTCACATGTGACAGAAATCGTAGATCCGGAAGAGAAACTTAAGTTTTTCAATTTGTTTACTGATAGATATATCCCAGGTAGGATAGCTGATGTAGGAGAGCCAACACCGGAGCAAGTTTCTATTACCAAAATTGCTCGATTGTCGCTTGATAATGCGGCAGCAAAAATTCGAGTAGGGGATGTGAACGTTACGATGAAGGAGGATGCGGCATGGTGTGGCATTATTCCGGTAGAAAGGAAATACGGAACACCTGTAATTGACCATCAATTGCCGGTGGAAAAGGAGTTGCCAGACTACATTAAGAGATTGATTGATGGATCTGGCAAGCCTTAAAACCAGAGACAATAGTGAAAAGCATCGCTTTGAAATAAAGGTCGATGATGAAATGGCGTTCCTTGATTATAAGATAGGTAAATCAGGTGACGTATACATGGTTCATACAGAAGTTCCTGAGAAGTTAGGTGGACAAGGGGTAGGACATAAGCTTGTTCGTGAGTCGCTGGAAATCATCGAAAATCATGGATGTCAGATTATTCCGCTTTGCCCTTTTGTGAGGTCTTTTCTGCAGGATCATCGTGAAGATTACGGGCATTTGTTATCGGAAAAAGCTAAATTGTAGGTATGTCCGAAAAAGTAAAAGAGTACGAAAGTAAGGAGCTTTCAGTGATCTGGAAGCCTGAAAAATGCATTCATTCAGAGGTTTGTTTTAAAGGTCTACCCCAAGTATTTAATCCGAAATTGCGTCCGTGGGTGAATGTGGATGGAGCCTCTGATAAAACCATAAAAGAGCAAATCGACAGGTGTCCATCCGGAGCACTTTCATACAAGTTGAAAAATGAGTCAGTAGATTCAGATAATATCGAAGATGAACAAATCGTGGAGGTCACGAAGGGAGGTCCACTGATGGTTTATGGAAACATTAAAGTAAAACATCATGATGGGACCGAGAATTCTAAACATCGGGTTACTGCCTTTTGCAGATGTGGAGCCTCATCAAATAAACCCTATTGCGACGGAAGTCATAAAAAAATCGAATTTGAAAAGTAATTTTAATCACCTAACCCAAATCACCAAATCGTGAAGTTGAAAAAAATAAAGCCCAATTGGGGCGACATATTTGCTAACCTCCTGGCATTCTGTGCATTTGTAGCTATCGGTCTGGGACTGTGGCTATGCTACATATTCATAATAAAAATGAAGGGCTTCAGTGAAGATATCTGGCAGGATAGAACCTTGCTAGGGATGGCTGGTGAATTCTTGGGAGGAACCGTTGGTCCCATTTGGGCCTTAGCCGGAGTAATCCTCTTTTTCTTAGCCTTGATTTATCAAAAAAGAGAACTTGTTCTGCAGCGCATGGAACTCCATGAAAGCAGAAAGATTATGGAAGATCAGTCCCGTACGATTGCAATTCAGCAATTTGAAAACACCTTTTTTCAGTTATTGAACTTCCATATCAATGCGGCCAATCACATTAGGAACACAAAGATAAATTCGAATTCAAAATCACAGAATGCCTTTGATGAATTGTATGTAGACTTTAAAAAGGAAACTGATAAACTTAAAAAGAGGAGGAAAGCAGATGCCGGAAGTCTTAGCCCTTCAGATCAGTCTTTTGAAAACACATTCATTGCGGTTTTTGAAGGCTATAAAAACACCTTCCAGCATTACCTTGAAAACTACAAGGCGTTGTTACTTTTCATCAAGAATAAGAGTCATGATCCATCCTTCTATTACAATATTGTAAAGTCTCATTTTACTGAGCAGGAGGTTCAGGTTCATTTCTATTACATCATTCTTGTGTCTAAGAATCCTCAACTAATTGAGATTATAGAAGACAATCATATGTTTGAGAAAATCAACGAGCGGGCTGTATCTGATGTAGATCCTTATCATTTACAAAAGATTGATAAGGAGGCGTTTAGAAGAGAATATTAAAAGTAGCGTGGGGGAGATTTGAACTCCCGTCCGCCAGTTGGCGGATAAGAATCCGACTAGGAAAAACTTTTTTTGATAATATTCCAAACAAATGCCCGTCCTTGAGCTGACTTTAATTGTTTTTCCCTAACCATTGATGTTTTCAAATCTTCGCATCTTTCTAGGTAAACCAATTTCCAAGGACGATATCTCAAGGTATAGCCTTTTGTGCCCGTATAATAATGGCTCATCAATCTAGCCTTGATATTGGAAGTTCTTCCAATGTAAATTTTGTTGTAGGTGGATGAATACAGAGCGTATATGAAATAACGCATGTGAACTGTGAGGAAGTAGCGTGGGGGAGATTTGAACTCCCGACCTCCGGGTTATGAATCCGACGCTCTAACCAACTGAGCTACCACGCCATTTACACTTTTTTAGAAAGAATTTTGATCAACTTCCTGACCTGTCCCTCAAAAAGGAACGCAAATCTATAAAAGATTTCTTTTCTGCCATGGGCTTGTTGGAATAGATTTTTTTTTTACCTTATCAAAAATTTCAGAGCGTATGGCTAAGCATAAATATGTAGGGGAGTTCGAATTCAATGCATCTAAGAAGATGCTATACCCGTATTTCAGTACTGCATCGGGTTTGGCGCAGTGGTTTGCCGATGATGTGAATATCAATAATGAAGATAAAGTCTACACTTTTATCTGGGATGGAGACGAAACAAAGGCCAAATTAACCTCTAACAGAACCAATCACCATGTACGCTTTGATGTAGTAGATGATGAGGATGATGAGGATACTAATTTCTTCGAGTTTAAGATCGAAATGAATGAACTTACCCAGTCGGTCTATGTCCGCATTACTGATTATTCTGATATGGATGAGGAAGAAGCCAGCGAGCTTTGGGAAACGCTCATTCATGATTTGAAAGAAATCGTTGGTGGGTAATTCCTAAAACGTATCCTTCTGGTACCTTTCTTGCTACCATCCAATTTTCTAGTTTTGCGATTCGGTGAGTGGGCATGATTACTGCAGGGTTGTCATGCAAATTCCCTAAGAATTTTAGATACACGATGAAAAAGTTGGATATACTTATGCTCAAGTCCTTTATAGGACCCTTTCTGCTTACCACAGCAGTTTCCAACTTCATTCTACTGGTTCAGTATCTTCTGAAATACTTCGATGATTTTGTTGGGAAGAATCTTGGCTTCACTGTTTTTGCGGAGCTTCTTTTCTACTTCTCTCTCAATATGCTTCAGATTGCACTTCCACTTGGGGTACTAGTGGCTTCTCTGATGACCTTTGGGAATTTGGGAGAAAACTTTGAGCTTACTGCCATCAAGAGCTCCGGAATATCTCTCTTGAGAACCTTGAGACCAATATTCTTATTTGTATTCGTGCTATCTATCGGGGCATACTTTTTCAATAATTTCACCATTCCGGCTGCCAACCTGAAAGCATACAGCCTTCTTTACGATATCAAACATACCAAGCCAGCACTAGATATTAAGGCGGGAGCTTTCTACAATGGTATTCCCAATTATAGCATCAAGGCGAAGGATAAACTTCCGGATGGGCGCACGCTTATTGATGTCATCATTTATGATCATTCTGCCGGGCGTGGAAATAAGACAGTAATTCTAGCCGATTCAAGTTTAATGTATACCATTCTTGATGATCGATATCTGAAGCTAGAGCTTTATAATGGCCATTATTACACAGAGGAGTCTGTGTCCAAAAGTGCGATTGATAGATTCTACAGAACTGAATACCACAAAATGGACATGGTATTTAGTCTTGCTTCATTTGACCTGAAGCGGAGGAAAGAGGAGCTCTTCCAGAACAACAGGCAGATGAAAAATATCAATGAGCTAACTCATGATATCGATTCTTTTAAAATGATGGTGGTGAGGCAGAAGGCAAATTTCATCGAAACATCAAGAAGGTATTTTGATTACCACATGCTGAATAAAGAGCAGATTCTGAAAAAATCAAACATAAAAAGTGATACTACTGAGGATTTTGTGATTAATCAGGTTTCAGCATCATTTTTCCCGGATTGGATATTTCGTCAGCAGCTGCCAAAAGAAAAGAAGCAGCATGTACCTGGAGTAGAAAGCCTTTGGCCAAAACAGGATACCGCTAGTTTTAATCTTGTGGATTTGCAATTACAAGAAAATGAGCAAGAGAATACAGATGAAATTTCTCAAAAAAGGGCTGCTTTGGCAGAAAAAGAATTGCCGGATGTAAAACCACAGCTTACCAATAAAAGAATAAAGCAGAGAAGTGCCACCTTCGACATAGGTAAGATTGATACACTCAACTGGGGACATCTGGATGGATATCTTGATGACAAGTTGAAGAATATGAAGCCAGTGTACTCCACTGCTCTAAACAAAGCAAGGAATGTGAAGGTTAACTTAAATTCAGCCAAGACAAGAGTTTATCAGTATCAAAAGGACGCAAACCTCTATACCATTGAAAAGTATAAGAAGTACGCACAAGCGCTGGCTTGCATCCTCATGTTTCTGATTGGAGCACCTCTTGGGGCAATTATCAAAAAAGGAGGCTTAGGAGTGCCTACCATTATTGCTATTTTCTTTTTCATTATCTACTATGTGTTCACCAGTATTGGAGAGAAGCAAGCCAAGGAAGGAGCAATGAATCCATACATTGCTGTGTGGATGTCTGATATGATCCTGTTGCCATTTGGTTTGTTCTTTTTAAAGCAGGCAAGGGTAGATGCCAGACTTTTTGAATTGGACGCTTACAGAATAGGCTTTGAAAAGCTTAAGAGAAGATTTGCTCGGAATAAGAACAAAGCGTAAATTTGCGCTTCAATAAAAAGAGGTAGACGATTTTAGAATGTATCTAGCAAAAGAAAAAAAGGAAGAAATTTTTAAAGAGCATGGTAAGTCAGTGAAGGACACAGGGTCTCCTGAGTCTCAAATTGCATTGTTCACAACCCGAATCAATCACCTGACTGACCACTTGAAAACACAGAAGAAAGACCATGCATCAAGATTAGGTCTTTTGAGACTGGTAGGTAAGCGAAGAAGATTGCTTGATTATCTACACAAGAATGATATCGAGAGATATCGTAGCATCATCGCGAAGCTTAACATCAGAAAATAAAAATTAAAGGGGATCACATTTCTGATTCCCTTTTTTGATTGTAAACACCAAGGGGCAAAACGTGCCCTTTTTATCAATTTATTATGAACGTAATTACAAAAACCTTCCAACTATCGGACGGCAGGGAAGTATCCATTGAAACAGGAAAGCTTGCAAAGCAGGCGGATGGATCTGTTGTCGTTAGTATGGGAAAAGCCAAGCTCTTGGCTACAGTGGTTTCTTCTAAGGAAGCCAAAGAAGGAGTGGATTTCTTGCCACTTTCAGTAGACTATCAGGAAAAATTCGCATCAGCAGGAAAGATTCCTGGCGGATTTTTGAAAAGAGAAGGAAAGCTTTCAGACTATGAAGTCTTGATCTGTCGATTGGTAGATAGAGCACTTCGACCATTATTTCCTTCAGACTATCATGCAGACACTCAGGTATTCATCCAGTTGATCTCTGCAGATAAAGATATTATGCCGGATGCACTCGCAGCACTTGCAGCATCAGCAGCAATTTCCGTTTCGGATATTCCATTCGGAGGACCAATCTCAGAAGTGAGAGTTGCCAAAATTGATGGAGAGTACAAGGTGAACCCTTCTCCGGAAGAAATTGCTACAGCTACACTTGACTTAATTGTTGCTGGAACAGCGGATAACATTATGATGGTGGAGGGTGAGTCTAAAGAAGTAGACGAATCTGAAATGCTTGAAGGCATCAAGAAAGCACACGAAGAAATCAAAGTACAGTGTGCGATTCAGGAAGAGCTAGCTAAAGAAGCGGGGACAACCGAGAAGCGAGAGTACGATCACGAGCCAAAAGATGAGGAATTGAAAGCTACCATGCATAAAGCAATGTATCAAAAGCTTTATGATGTTGCGGCTAAGAAAAACCCTAACAAGTCTGAAAGAAAAGAAGCCTTCAAGGCGGTATATGAGGAGTGGATAGGTCAGTTCTCTGAGGAGCAATTGGAAGAAATGAATGACTTCTTACTTGGAAAATACTTCCATGACATTGAAAAGGAGGCAGTTCGAAACTTTGTTCTTGATTCTCAGGAAAGAATCGATGGGCGTAAGCCTGACGAGATCAGACCAATCTGGTCGGAGGTTGACTACCTTCCATCTGCTCACGGATCAGCAGTGTTCACCAGAGGTGAAACTCAGTCATTAACATCCGTGACTCTTGGTACTAAGCTGGATGAGCAAATGATTGATGGAGCGATGTTCTCCGGATACAACAAATTCATCTTGCACTACAACTTCCCCGGGTTTTCTACAGGTGAAGTAAGGCCAAACAGAGGTCCTGGAAGAAGAGAAGTAGGTCATGGTAATTTGGCTATGAGAGCATTGAAGCCAATGATCCCAACAGAAGATGAAGGAAATCCTTACACGGTACGTGTGGTTTCTGATATCCTTGAGTCTAACGGATCATCATCTATGGCGACAGTGTGCGCAGGAACGATGGCACTGATGGATGCGGGTATCAAATTGAAGCGACCTGTTTCAGGTATTGCTATGGGTATGATCTCGGATAGCGAGACTGGAAAATATGCGATCCTTTCTGACATCCTTGGTGATGAAGATCATCTTGGTGATATGGACTTTAAAGTGACCGGTACCACCGAAGGTATCACCGCTTGTCAGATGGATATCAAAGTAGACGGACTTTCTTACGAAGTGCTTGCGCAAGCATTGGACCAAGCGAAAAGAGGAAGACTTCATATCCTTGGTGAAATGGCTAAGGCGATTACTGAGCCAAGAGCAGAACTTAAATCTCATGCACCTAGAATGGAGCAGTTGAGAATTGACAGAGAGTTGATTGGTGCTGTGATCGGGCCTGGAGGAAAGATCATCCAGGAGATTCAGAAGGAGTCAGGTGCTACTGTCAATATCGAGGAAGACGAGAAAGGTGGCAAGGTTAGCATCTTCGCAGTAGATGGAGAGTCGTTGAACAATGCGATGGCCCGAATTAAAGCGATCGTTCAGCAACCGGAAGTAGGTGAAGTGTACGATGGTAAAGTGAAGTCCATCATGCCATTTGGAGCATTTGTTGAGTTCCTTCCTGGAAAAGATGGATTGCTTCACATCTCTGAAATCAAGTGGGAGCGGGTAGAAAACGTTGCTGACGTGATGGAAGAAGGCGAAGAGATCAAAGTGAAATTGATCGATATTGATAAGCGAACTGGTAAATTCAAACTTTCGAGAAAAGTGCTTTTGCCTAGACCTCCTAGAGAAGAAAAACCTGCTGAAAAAGTAGAAGAGTAAGCTTCAGGACACTTTAGAAATTTTAATTTGCCCTAGTGGCACAAAAACGAATAAGATGGTGTTCTGAACAGGACACCATTTTTTTATAAAAGAAGAAAAAGAAACATGCCAACAGAAAAAGTAAAAGTATTGATCATAGGTTCAGGTCCTGCGGGTTTTACAGCGGCAGTATATGCTGCAAGAGCAGGCTTAAAGCCAGTTTTGTATCAGGGTGGTCAGCCTGGTGGTCAGCTCACAATTACCAACGATGTAGAGAACTACCCAGGCTACCCGGACGGTGTGATGGGACCACAAATGATGATAGATTTCCAAAAGCAAGCAGAGCGATTCGGTACAGATGTAAGAAGTGGAATGATCACCTCGGTGGATTTCAGTGGATGGCCACATAAAGTTACCGTTGATGAGAAAACAGAGATCGAAGCAGAGGCGGTGATAATCTCTACGGGTGCATCAGCTAAGTGGCTTGGTTTGGAAAGTGAGCAGCGACTGAACGGCAAAGGGGTATCGGCATGTGCGGTTTGTGACGGGTTCTTTTTCAGAGGTCAGGATGTAGTGATTGTAGGAGCAGGAGATACAGCAGCAGAAGAGGCAAGCTACCTTTCTAAGATTGTAAACAAAGTTTACATGCTGGTGAGAAGAGATGAAATGCGTGCCTCGAAAATCATGCAGCAGCGGGTGAAGAATGCACCAAATATTGAGATCCTTTGGAATACAGAAACCAAGGAAGTGCTTGGTGACGAAGAAGTAGAAGGAGTAAGGGTAGTGAATACTCAAACAGGTGAGGAGAAAGTGATTGAGGCTCAAGGGTTCTTTGTGGCGATCGGTCATAAGCCAAATACGGACATCTTCAAAGGATGGATTGATATGGATGAGCAAGGATACATTAAAGCAGTGCCAGGAACTTCAAAAACTAATATTCCAGGTGTTTTTGCAACTGGTGATGCCATGGATAAGGTTTATCGTCAGGCAGTTACTGCAGCTGGAACAGGCTGCATGGGTGCACTTGATGCAGAGAAGTGGCTGGCAGAGAAAGAAGTGGAGATGGCAGAAGCTTAATCAGAAATTATTTTGATATTGAAGCCAGACATAAGTCTGGCTTTTTTATTGTCCGGACTTTCTTACGCCATTTTCGTCAAAATTTCTTTTAAGGAAATTTTCGACTACAAATAGACTACCTACTAATAGAGCTGTCATAATGCCACAGGATGTAAGAATCGCAACAGCCCGTGGAAAGAGAAAGTGCAAGCCTATCTGAAATATAATTGTGATGATGGCCACCCACATCATCAGGTCATTGGCATACTGGTTTGCCGCATTCCACGATTCTTGTGATTTCATGGATCGAGGGGTACGATAGCCGTATAAGGCATTGATCTTTTTGGGAGGGAACACTTTGAACAGTATTGCGAAAGCCAATAAAAGTGGTCCGACAGCCAGATTGCTGAGGATCATCGTTGCACTCATCGTCTAAAATTTTATGTCAAGTTCCTTGGTGAAATCATAGCCAATATCAAAAATTTCCTGTGCGTGCTTGGTATCCATAATGTCGTAGTTACACAAATCTGGTGGTTCGATAAATAGGTCGCATTGATTCTCCAATTCACCTGTCCCCGGATTAACAGCAAGCTGAAACATTCGTGTCGTTACTTGAATCAGACTTGTTAGTTCCTCAATCTGTTGGATTGGACTGATGCTTACACCAATCACTTTTTCACAGGTTTTTTTCAGTGGCTTAATGGGTACATTATCAAAGATTCCACCATCCGAGTACAACTTTCCATTGAGTTCGACGGGACTAAACAAAACAGGGATTGAGGCTGATGCCTGAACTATATCAGCCAGCGGACCCTCTGTAAGGTATTCGGGTTTTCCATCTAGCATATTGCTGACACAGATGACCAACGGGATTTCCAGATCTTCCAGCTTTTCAACCGGAATTTTTTTTAAGAGTCGTGATTTCATTTTCGCTGAGCTAAGCAGGCCAGTCTTTGGGATTGTCAATTCTGAAATCCCTGTGAACTTATACTCTTTGATGATGTCAAACGCTTCTTTTGGTGAGTGACCTGATGCAATGAAAGCTCCAGCGATAGCCCCCGCACTAACGCCCGATATGACATCAGGTTTGATGTCTTTTTCATAAAGAGCTTGTAACACTCCCAAATGGGCAAATCCTCTGGCACCACCCCCTCCTAAAGCAATTCCTATTTTGTAATTTTTATCCCCTGGTTCAAACATTTACCTAAAGTAGCATAGGTTCACTCTAAATAAAAAAGCCCCTTGAAATTCAAGAGGCTTTATTTATTTTTTTAATGTAAAATTATTTTTCAACGCCCGGAGCTCTGTTGAGGTATTCCTCATAGAGTTGTGTATGTCTGCTTACCATCGGGATATTCCATCCGTCTATAAACACATATTTTACCTGTGTTTTAGTTTCAAATGGATCTCCATCAGTTACAAACAGATTGGCAACTTTGCCTTTCTCTAATGAACCGTACATATCAGCTACACCGAAGATTTCTGCCGGAATAATTGTAACAGCTTTTAACGCCTCTTCTTTCCCCATACCATACGTCGCAGCAAATCCTGCATGGTAGGGGAGGTTTCGAGTGTTTTCCATATCATTGGTCCGTACTGCTACTTTCACACCAGCTTTTTGCATGGCTCCAGCGTTGGCGTATGGACGATCGTATCGATCATAATCACGCGTTGGATTGCTTAGCACCGGACCGGTGATTACAGGAATTCCCGCTTTCGCAATTTCATCCGCAACTCTCCAGCCTTCAGCCGCTCCACAGATGATCGCATCAGCACCTTTCTCCTCAATCCACTTCAAAGCAGATTTGATATCATTGGCGGAATTTACATTCACCAGTAATTTCATCTCTCCACGAACAACAGGAAGTAGTGCTTCCATCTCAGGGTAGTACGGCTGATCCTTGCCACCTGTAGCTGAATCAATTTTGTGGTACTGTACTGCTTTGTCCCACACATCATTTAGCTGCTTCAAGGATTTCTCAGCTGCTTTTTTGATGTCATCATCTGAACGACGATCCCATCGACCTCTTCGGCCTGTGGTGGGGAAATTCAATACGACACCCTTGAATCCCGCATACATCTGATCCGGGGTGTATCCGTGTAAGTTGATCAAAGCTGCAGTGCCCGGAAATAATCCACCTGAAGGCATAGTCAATGCAGTGGTTACTCCGTTCACCCGCGTTACAGGCAGAATTACCGAACTAGGATTAACAGCAGTCAAAGCTTGAATGTGGGGGATTACATCTCCAATCTCATTATTATCTCTTGTCCTAGGATCAGAGCTTACCTCTACGAGCCCTACCTGAGTTCCACCATCAATCATTCCAGGATAGATTGTCAGCCCTGAGCAGTCAATTGTTTTGGCTCCTTGAGGGATGCTTACACCTGCACCAACATCAGTAATTTTACCATCGGAAATGATGAGTGTTCCATTTTGAATGGTTCCTTTCGTGACTGTTTCAATGGTCGCATTAGTCAATGCAAACGTACCTGTCTCTGCACTTGGGATTTGTCCGAAGGCTAGTCCGGCTACTGCCACAAGTGCTAGTGTCATTATATTTTTTATGTTCTTTATCATGATATCTTATTTATCAGTGAACAAAAATTCTGTATTCTGCATGCATCGATCATGATCTTCAGCTTCCCAAAGCGTCACATCGATTTTCTCTTCTGCATCAGGGTAGATTCGCATGTCTGCAGGATCATTTTCACGATCGAAACGCACGATACCATCTACGATGGTCATCATTGGAATGGCATAGATGGATAGCGGGTGATTTTTAAAAATCGCTACATCGCCTTCTTTTCCTTCCTCCAATGAACCAACTCGAGCATCAATTCCCAGCTGCTTGGCAGGGTTGATTGTGATTAGCGAAAGCGCTTCATCATCAGAAAGACCTCCGTACTTCTGAGACTTGGCTGCCTCGTGGTACAGGTGACGGATAAGCTCGCCTGAATCAGAGTTGATAGAGGTAGTTACTCCATTTTTCGTAAGAATAGCTGCATTATAAGCTGTGCTATAGTACACCTCAAATTTGTACGCCCACCAGTCTGCAAATACGGAAGCTCCAGCTCCAAATTCAGCCAACTCAGGTGCTACCTTAAAGCCTTCGTTCACATGCTGAAATACCAGCTTATCAATGCCATAATCTTTGCAAACCTGCATCAACATATAGATTTCATCTGCACGATAGGAGTGGCAGTGGATGATGATATTTCCTTTCAGGATATCAGCTAGCGTTTCCAGTCTTAGATCATAAGCTGGTGCTTTGCCTTTAAATCCTTTTTTGTTTTTATCAGCATTGTACTTGTTCCAGGCCTCCATGTATTCTTTGGCTTGCTGGAAAGAACTTCTGATCACATGCTCGACACCCATTCTGGTTCTTGGTAGGATGTTGTTTCCTCCTCCATGCACTCGAGTTGGGTTTTCTCCCAGGGCAAACTTGATGGTACGCGGAGCACCAGCCATTCGCATTTTGTCAGGATCAATTTCTCCGTATCGGAACTTCACTGTTTCGCATTGTCCACCAATTGCATTGGCAGACCCGTGCATGGAGTGTGCAGAAGTAACACCGCCGGCTAGTGCCTGGTAGATGCCTACATCCAATGGATCAAGCGCATCGCCAACCCAAACTTCAGCAGTCACCGGACTGGTTGCCTCATTCACCGCATCCAATGCGAGGTGCGAGTGGGCATCTATGATACCCGGCATCACATACATACCATTCGCATCAATTGTTTTTGTTCCACTCGGAGCGCTCAGTCCTTGCCCGATCTTGGAAATCTTCCCATCCCGAATCAGGACATCTGTATTTTCAAGTGTGCCGTTCGTTACGGTCAGTACCGTCCCGTTTTTAATCAGCACACTGCCTTTGTCCTGTGCCATTACGAATGAGGCAGTCAGGAGTAGTATTGCTAGTATTTGTAATTTCTTCATGTCTAATCTCATTTTTGAGGTTCTCTAGATCCTTCCATTGGGAAGCTACCGAAAGCCGCCACTGACAAGGTTCCTTCAAAAGAATCACCATCGATATCCATGCTGATATCCACTGTGATTTCTTCACCCATATTCATTTTGAAAGAGAAGGAAACGTTGTTTCCATCCACTGTGATGTTTTCCAGGTCATTGGTGCTTCCATTGAAGCTTACGGTGATGGTTCCACTATAATCACCAGGAGTTCCTTTGATGGTAATTACACCGCTTCCATTTCCCTGAGGGGTTTCTGTCGTGTAGTTCCAAACACCAGCAGCATCAACTGCCTCGTCTCCATTGCTCTTTTTCTTTTTCTTCTTTTTAGCTTCATATTCATACTTCACACCGTCTACAAACACATATCTCACGTTTGCATCTTTGGTGAAGTAAGCCGTATCAGATACCATCAGGTTAGCCATTTTGCCGACTTCAATTGTTCCCATCAGGTTGGAAACGCCAAGGATGCTAGCAGGCTCTGTGGTGAGTGCAGCAAGCGCACGATCTTCAGAAAGACCATTTTCAATCACTTTCAATAGGTTGGTTCGGAAGTCTTTCGACTTCACCTCCATGGTGGAAAAACCAAACTTCACACCATTGCTGCTGAATTTACCAGCCTGAGTGTAATGGCTTTTTATCATTTCATTTTGTCTTTCCTGAAGTGCTTTCTCTTCCAGCTCTGCAGCTGTTGGTTCTTTTTCTTCTTCTTTCTTATCCTCCTTGGTATCTTCTTCTTTTTTCTCCTCTTCTTTCCACTCAGGAAGATCCAGTGAAAGGAATACAGGAGCTCCTGTTCCTTTGATGGCAGAGATTGCATCCCAGCCTTGCTTCACTTCCCCAAACATGATATTGAATCCAAGATCTCGTTGCAAGGCAATTGCTCGCATCACATCCTTCACGCTCTCGGTTTTGAAAGCCACCGTCATTTGCTTAGAAACCACAGGGTACAATGCCTCAAGCGTTGCATCTGGATTAGGTCGCTCCATGCCGTTCGGGTTGCTGTTGTATCTAGCCTGATAATCTCGGGCTTGGGCAGCTTTTCTGTACAGGTCACGATACTTCGCCATCACGCCAATTACCGTATTTGGATATACTCCGTCTGCTCCGGAAAATTGGGCAAACATGGAGGTTTGATCTTTTACGACCATACTTTCTCCATCAGTTCCGCCTAAGAGGACAATAGCTCCGGTACCCGGAAGCATCCCTTTATGAGGCACGCTGTGAGAGGTGGTAAATCCTAATCCTCTAAAATCTTCAACTGATTTATCACCTGGATTTAGCATGTCTCTCACCGAACTACCAGGGGTAATTCCTGCTCGTTTGTAGGTAGGAGTGCCTGTCATTCTTCGATCATCATTTTGCTCTTCATCCTTTGGCTTTTCAACGCCAATATTGGACATACCACTGATGAACCCGGCATACACAAACATCGAATCAGCATCTACCACCCAGGCATCTGCCGGGATAGCAATACTTGATCCTACTGCTTTGATAATTCCGTTTTCGATCAGCACGGTACCATTCTGGATGGTCTTGCCTGGTGCCTGCACAATCGTCGCATTTTTGATTGCATACTTGTTGGTTACAGGCTTCAGATCGCTATCCTGTGACATACCGATAAAGGGCACCAGCCCCATCAGTAATATCAGGATGACGCTTCTGAAAAAGCTGTCACGTTTTTGCATAGGTTATCTACTTTAGGTTTAAATAAATGGACATGAAATTTAGGAAATTCTGAGGGTAAGAAAACCAATATTATATGAGTGGTGTTACATTGCAGCATACGGCCAAACAGAACTAATAGAAACACTATGAAACTCGACATACTTGCCATAGTAGCTCACCCCGATGATGTAGAACTAGCCTTTGGGGGGACACTTCTTGTCCATGAAAAGCAGGGGTATAAAACAGGAGTGTTGGATCTGACGAAGGGAGAACTTGGAACAAGGGGTACGCCTGAGATACGAGCCAAAGAGGCCGAAGATGCTGCCAGGATTTTGAAACTATCTGTGCGGGAAAACCTAGGCCTGGCAGATGGATTTTTCGAAAACAACAAAGAAAACCAGCTCAAGGTAGCTGAGCAGATCAGGCGTTTCCGGCCAAAGATTGTGATTACCAACGCCATGTATGACCGGCACCCGGATCATTCTCGTGGATCACAACTGGTGGAGACTGCCTGTTTTATAGCAGGACTAAAAGCTGTGGAAACCGAGTGGGAAGGATCTAAACAAGAAGCTTACCGACCCGAGAAACTGTATTTCTCTATTCAAAGCACAGCGCATGAGCCGGATGTGCTGGTGGATGTTTCGGAGGTGATCGAGGAGCGCAGGGCCGCCATCAATGCCTTTAAATCCCAGTTTTACGATCCCAACAGCAATGAGCCGGAGACCTTTATCAGCTCCAAAGGATTTATGAGCATGCTGGAGTCACGCACACGAGAGTGGGGGCAAAGGATAGGCGTGGAGTATGCAGAAGGTTTTCAGGTGAAGCACTTTTTAGGAGTGAAAAGCTTGTTTGATTTGGTGTGATTAGACTTTAACCTCCCTATCCAAGTACCTCATCTGCACGAGATACGATTGCTTGGAGCCCTTTAAGAAAAAGTGTTTTTGCCTGAGCCAGTCCAGAGCTTCTTCCAGTTCCACGTTTTGGTAAAACTCATCCCGGCAGAAGTGAACAAACTTCAGAATCTTGAACGCATCAAACCAGTGAAAGAATCGCTTCTTAAACTGGTCTTGTGAGCTTACTTTGCTTTTTACTTCATTGATCTGCTCCTGCCAGTTATCTCCAAGAAAGGTAGCTACCGTCCTTGGAATCTTGCTGTTTTCCTCAGCCCAGAACGTATCCACTTTACTAAAGAATAGTTTCAGATCTTCAAAGGTATTGGGATGATAGACGGAGTATTCTTCAGCAGAGTTAATGATTTCATTCATCGCCTTTCCGGTCCCAAATGGTACCCGGTCAGACACACGATCTGAGGGACGGATGGTGGTGCTGTTGATTTCTACAAAACCTCCATGCGGTATGGTTTTGTTTAGGAAATAGAAATCCTCGCCAGCCTTTCGGGTATTCATGCCACCCACCTTTTCATACATGGAGGTGCGCACGGTTATGCATGAGCCTAGCGTCTGATGTGCGTATGGAAAACTAGCAAAACGTAACGCATCGATATAGTACCGCAGGTATAGCTCATAGTCCACGGTTGCCTCATGATTCTCTCGATGCAACTGATGTTCATAAAAGACAATCCCGGATTGTGTGCCAGGATCGGAGTAGGCGAGTTCTATCTCATCAAGGTAGTTTGTATCGCAGCGGCAGTCTGCATCATAGCATACAATTCCGCCATCATTTCCTGCCCTTCGGAAGATGCGTACAGCCTCATCCATTCCAATTTTTCGAGCAAGACCCACTCCGGCTTTTTTAGCCGGAAGCTTTTGATGGGAAACAAGAAGAGGGTAGGCACTTCTAAAGTTCTTGAGTTGCTTTAGCGTGAGATCATTCGCAGTTTTAACCGCTTCGGGGGCATCCTCAGATTCATTCACTACGACGATGATGAGCACCTCACCCTGCGGCTTTTCACACGCATTCAGAGCTTCCAGCGCTCCAATCAAATCTGGTTCTTTGAAACACGGAATCACAACTATCAGCGAAAGATTGGAAGGAGGCTGATAGTCAGGGAAGAGTTCGTGCGGCCATGCGTACCGCTCCAGATAGAGTGAGTGCATCAGGGAGATAATCTGCTTATTTTCCAGGTATCATCAGCCTGTCGTTGATAAAAAATACGATCGTGCAGGCGACTTCTCCTTCCTTGCCAAAATTCAAACGATTCAGGAATGACGAGGTAGCCTCCCCAGTTTTCAGGTAGTGGAATTTCTTTGTTTAAGAATCGCTCCTCCAGCATTTTTAGCTTTTCTTCCAATATGGATCGGTCAGCGATCTCACTGCTTTGATTGGAAGCCCAGGCACCTAGCTGGCTTGCTCTTGGGCGGGAATGAAAATATTGTGCAGAGTTCTCTTGAGATACCTTTTGTGCCTTTCCGTTGATGATAATCTGTCGTTCCAGCTCGTACCATGGAAATAACATGCTGATGTTGGAATTGCTATCAAGTTGCTGGCCTTTCTTACTTCCGTAGTTCGTATAAAAGGTGAAGCCATCTTTGCTGGCATCTTTTAAAAGGACGGTTCGTTGAGAAGGAACTCCCTGTTCACCAACTGTGCTGACAACCATCGCATTGGGTTCCAATATCTCGGAAGCTACAGCCTCTGAAAACCATTTATCAAACTGGTTGAAAGGATTGATGTCAATAGACTTTTCATCCAGATCAGCTTTCGCATATTCATTGCGCAATGAAGCGATATCTTCTCTCATGTTCCCCTTTCCTTTTACTTTTGAAAACTCAAGACAAGCGAAGGTAAAAAGGTTAAAATCAAAAAGCGATGAAGTTTAGAATTGACTTGACGGTAAACTCAAAAAAGGAGTGGGTGGAAGCTGTGATGGCAGATTTTGACACTTTCCTCCAGGACCATGCCGACTGTGAACGAAAGGCCTCCGGGATGGCGCTGAGTCTGGTGGCCAAGTATCCAAACCGAACTGAAATCATCCCCGAACTAATTGATACCTCGGTGGAGGAACTGGAGCATTTTAGAGATGTGTATGAAATCATGGAGAAGCGAGGCGTTCAGCTCAATCATGAAATCCCCAAGGATATGTACATACAGAAGTTGCTCAAAATCTGTCGTGATGGGAGAGAGGAGCGTTTTATGGATCGACTTCTGTTGGCATCATTGGTGGAGACACGAGGAGCTGAACGATTTAGATTGGTGTACGAAGCTTTAGGGGAAGGAGAACTAAAACAGTTTTATCATAGGCTGTGGGCTTCCGAAGCTCGTCATGGTGAGGTTTTTGTGAAAATGGCACTTAATTATTTTGATGAGCAGGAAGTGTACGATAGATTGGAGGAAATGAAACAAAAAGAGGGAGTGATTTTAAATGAACTTCCTATTAGACCAGCATTGCATTAAATGGATTATTTTTCATCAGATAAGTTAGTCATTCCGGAGCGAGGTGATCTTCTCATCTCCGAGCCGTATCTACCCGACCCAAATTTTGAGCGGACTGTCATCTTCCTTTGTGAGCATGATGACAATGGGACGTTTGGATTTGTGTTGAATAAAAAAGCTCACGTAGAGTTGAAAGAAGTAATTGACGAGGTGGGGAGCTATCCTGGGAGATTATTTATTGGAGGACCTGTGGAACATGATACGCTTCACTTTCTTCATAGAGAGCCAGCACTAGCCGATTCGTCCAGAGAAGTTGTGAAAGGAACTTATTGGGGTGGAGATTTCAATAAATTGACGGAAATGATGAATACCCGAGTCATTCAACCCGAGGATGTCCGATTCTTTATTGGTTACTCAGGATGGGCACCAGGGCAGCTGATGGACGAGATGAAAGCTAAGTCCTGGATCGTTTTAAAAAACACCACTTCAGAAATGATTTTTGATTGGGACAACCAAGACCTATGGAAAGCGTGTCTAAACACCATGGGTGGTAAGTATCGCCTAATGTCTAACTATCCAAAAGATCCCCGTTTGAATTAGGGTATTTGGTTAGTTTTGTGTCATAGAGAAAAGTAATAGGTTCCATAATGGATAATGCAGAGAAATTGCAGGACGTTTCAGACGAAATCAAGAATGAAACGCCTGATGAAGTTCAGAGTCAAGCTGAATTAAGTAACCAAGATCAACCGGAAGCAGAGGAGAAGCAGAAGGAAGAAGTAACTGAGGAGGCTGAAGAAATAAGTGCAGAGGTTAAACCTGAAGAGGTTGCAGCTGAAGAAAAGAGTGAAGAAGCCGAGGAGGAAAAGAAGGAAGAAGCGGCTGATCAACCAATAGCAGAAGAGAAGAAATCTACAGCGGGCGATACAAATGCTGAAGAAGAGGATCATCCTGGTGACGAGCACGAAGAAGATGAGCACGATGAGGAACTAGATTTTGATCATGCCACGAAAGAGGAGATCATCTCCAAGATTCGGGAAATAAAGAATGAAGAAAATATCCGATCGCTCGATCGGGTTTTGAAAGCTATCAAGCCACGTTTTGATGAGCTATATGAAATCTCTAAGAATGAAGCACTGCAGAAGTTTGTTTCTGAAGGAAACGAAGCAGACGCTTTCGAATATCATGGAGATGAAATTGATAAAGAGTTTTTCGCGCTCTATGGTCAGCTTAGATCCAAGCGAAATAAGCACTATAAAGATTTAGAGAGTCAGAAAGAGAGCAACCTAAAGAAAAAGGAAAATTTACTCGAGCAACTTCGGGAGATAGTAGATGGTGAGGAATCATCCAACAGCATCAACTCCGTACGCGAGCTACAGCAAGAATGGAAAAAGACAGGTCCGGTACCTGGAGCACAAAACAAAACACTGTGGGCAAACTACAATGCCCTCCTTGATCGATACTATGACAATCGAAGTATTTACTTCGAATTGAAGGATCTGGATAGAAAGAAAAACTTAAAGCTTAAAGAGGAGCTTTGTGAGAAGGCTGAGGCGCTGAATGAAATGGAGGATATGAAGACCGCCATCATTCAATTGAATGAGCTTCACGAAGAGTACAAGCACATAGGTCCCGTACCTAAAGAAAATCAAGAGCCTCTGTGGCAAAGATTTAAAGCTGCCTCTGACGCGATCTATGCTAAGCGAAAGGATTATTTTGAAGAACTAAAGGTAGAGTTTGAAGCCAACCTCGTTAAGAAAAATGAGTTGATTCAAAAGGTGACTGAGTTCACTAAATTCAACTCTGATCGAATCACCGAATGGAATGGCAAGACCAAAGAATTGCTGGAAATTCAGAAGCAGTGGGAGGCTATTGGTGGAGTGCCACGGGATAAAGCCAAGGAAACCAACAAGGCTTTCTGGAATTCTTTCAAGGGATTTTTTGCTAATAAAAATCAATTCTTCAAAGAGCTTGAATCTAAGCGGGATGAAAATCTGAAGAAAAAAGAGGAGCTTATCTCAAAGGCTGAGGGATTGAAGGATAGTGAGGAGTGGAACTCTACTGCAGATAAGTTTAAGCACTTGCAAGCTCAGTGGAAGGAAATCGGGCCTGTGCCGGAAAAAGTGAGGAATGAAACCTATAAGAGATTCAAAGCTGCATGTGATCATTTCTTCAACAAGCGAAGAGAGCAGAATCAGGAGCAATTCAAGGCATATGAGGACAATCTTCAACTAAAACTGAAGGTGTGTGACCAACTGGAAGCTGCCGGAAGTGGGGATGATGTGAATCTGGATGATCTATATGATCTTATCGATAGTTATACATCCATAGGGTTTGTGCCGAAGAATGCAATCAAGAAGATTCGTAATCGATTCGATAAGGTGAAGGAAATCATTCTTTCAAATGAGGCCATTCACGAGGATGATCGTACCGATCTGAGAAATCATATTTCCATGGGCAGGTTGAAAAATACTCCTGGTGGAGAGCAAAAACTTCATAGGAAAGAACACTCAATCAAACGTAAGATTTCCAGTATTGAAAATGACATTGCTACCTGGAATACCAATATGGAATTTTTTGCTGATTCAGCGACAGCAGACAAGCTAAAAGCGGACATGCAGGATAAGATTGACAAAGCTGAAAGTGAGTTGGAGGAATTAAAATCTCAACTCGCTGCAATTTCTGCACAAAATTGAAAAATAGATTTGCGAAATAGCGGGACACTGCTATTTTTGCAAACCGTTTTGAACACCTCAAACGTGAGGATATAAAGAAAACGGAAACTCTTCCCTCAAACGAGAGGGATTTATCTAAAGAAACTGAAGCCTCCATAGCTCAGCTGGCCAGAGCAACTGACTTGTAATCAGTAGGTCGTTGGTTCGAATCCGACTGGGGGCTCTCTGAAAATCAGGCACTTACGTTTTGTGAGTGCCTTTTTTTATGCGCGTGGTATAGTTGCGTGGTATAGTTTGGTCTTTTAGCGAGCAAATCCCCACTATTTACTAGTACAAACCTGTCTCAATTAAGAGACAAAGCAGCTGATCAGAGCAGATGGAGTACCATCTTTCCTAACTATACTTAATTTCTCGCTAGTCCAGCATAATCTACTTCCCATTCATTCAATCAAAGTACTCTTTCGTCCTCAAAATCATACCATTTGTTCATTAAGTTACTATTCTTATTGAATTTATAACCAAGTACATATATGTTTGTCGGCTACTTGTTTTAGCTGTATAAGTATAAACCACTATAACCTAACCTATTCAATGCTCACTATTTGGTCGCAATCAGCGAAAAGAGTTGCCTTGCTTACGATATTGTCCGTTGTTAGCAAATTTTCTCAATCACAGGAAAATAAATTTGATTTTGTTCCACCATCGCCCAACGCATCGGCTCTGGGTGAGTATGGGGCCCACCCGGTGGATTTATCAAGTGGTGCAGTAAATGTCAATATTCCTATTTATCAATTTAAAGCCGGTGACATCACTATTCCCATTTCGCTCAGTCACAGAACTACAGGATTGAAAGTGGATCAGACTGAATCGTGGGCGGGATTAGGATGGGAATTAAATGCGGGAGGGGTGGTTACCCGGACCATCTACGACGAAGTAGATGAAGAGGCAGCCATGAAAAACGAAATGTACCCATACCCAGAGGATATGAGTATGGATAATTTCGAAGCGCTGCAATATATCTCAAAAGAAATAGAGGATGATGGTTTTGATACCCAGATAGATGAGTATAGCTATAATTTCAATGGATATACGGGTAAATTCGTTTTTGACAGGAACGGAATCCCAAAATTTATTCCTAAAACGAATCTACTGGTTGAAAAATCATTCAACTCATTAGGAAATGGTGAAGTAGTTTTTACAACCCCTGATGGTATAAAATATTTTTTTGGAGGAGACTATGAGGAAATATCATACATGGAGAGCACCGGGCTAACGGGTTGCTCAAAGACTTTTGATCGGCGCAGGGTAACCGCATGGTATTTATACAAGGTGGTTTCCCCTAAGGGCACCACTGTTCATTTAGAGTATACCCCTACTAGTTACACGTATCCGCTCGCTGTGCAGCAGAGTAAGACGGTGCTGCAAATGAGTGAGGATCAAGGGTGTAGCGATGGGGAGGGATGTGAAGCACCGGGTCCGGTCTTGTGCGCTTCGCAGCTAAATATGGACAAGAGCCAGGTATTGTCCAGGATTTACAGTGATGGAATTGGTGAGGTTGTATTTAACATTAGTTATAGTGTTGGTTCCAGGCTTGCTCTTTTGAATGACATTTACGTGAAGGATGAACTTAACACCACTAAAAAGCATTTTTCCTTTGAGTATGAGGCAGTAACACCCACACAGTTTAGTAATCCAGATTTTTCCGATCCATTAGATCGCTATTTTTTAACCGCTTTTTATGAGAAAAATCCGTCAAATGGTGAGAAAGTTTCGGCTCATCAATTCAACTATATAGATAAGGAAAATATACCCCCTCGCTTATCCTATGCACAAGATCATTGGGGTTATTTCAATGGAAAAAGTAATAGTGGACTATTACCCAAAACGGATGATAGTTTCTTTATTGACGATCCGAATGCCACAGCTGATCGATCTCCAAACTTTTCCTACGCAGTAAAAGGCGCGTTACGCTCCATTACCTATCCGACTGGCGGTACCACTACTTTTTTTTATGAGCCTAATTATGTTGAGCCTATTGGAACAGTATTCAATGAGGATAAAGAGATTCGAACAAACCTGGCTTTGCAAGGAGAATTCAACCAGAATATTACAAAGACAATTTATAGTGCTAAAGACCAATTAGTAGATGTAACAGCAATCTTAAAGCCACTGAATCCTCCAAACCCTAACGCCCACACTATTAAAGAGGTCCTTTTTAAGATTATAAATGAATCAACGGGGCAGCCGAAGTTTCAAAGTGAGGCACCTGTTTTATTATATCAGGACTATGATTATAACTACTATGAAAGCAGTAAAATCACTCTTGTTGCCGGTGAGAAATACACCGTTCAGATTATTTCAGATGCAGGCGAGGATGTGGAAATGTGGCTTGCTGTAAGCTATATTTCTGATGTCCAGCAAATTCTTATCTCAGATGATGTGAAAGCGGAGGCCGGAGGAATGCGTATCAAAAAAATGATTGATGATCCGGGCGTTGATGATTCTCCGATTGTGAAAAAATACGATTATACAAACTTTAGTAATTCAAAATCCTCAGCTGAAATACCATACGTTCCATACTATTTCTCTACGAATCGAACGATAGGAACCTGCTTTTCAGGGGATGAATTTGGTGGTGGAATTGTGGAATCTACGTGTGACTTCAAAAGTTTACATGGAAAGAGTGTTCTTCCACTTACTAATAATTCAGGTTCCCACATTACATACCGAAACGTTACTATACTTCATGGTGAAAATGCTGAGAATGGTAAGGAGGAAATAACCTTTCGGACTATGAGTGATAGTCCAGGCAGAATCGTTCATGGTAATGACATACCCGGTTCGCCTCATTCCAATGGATGGGGGAATGGCCTTGAGACGAAGCGAGAAATATTTGGAAATCAGGATGGAAGCTTTGTTTTAAAGAAAAGGATAACGCATGGTTATGGTAGTGATGATGCTGGATTTGATAATATAAAAAGTCTGGTTGTGCGGGATCACAGTTCGCCTATTAAAAGACAGTTTGTCTATGATTGTGATGAGACGAATGTAGAAAAGGTTTACTACGCTCGTCAGTGTGTGAAGAAAAACTATGATCCGAATCATGAGCATTCCTGGGCTTCCAGTTTATTTGGGCCTACCAAATGCATCGGTGGGGATATGCAAGATGTAGCATATGGTTATCATCCATGCTATGGAGATAGCATAGGGAGTCAGGCGGTAGACCATCAATATTTTGATAACATCAATATTCTAGAATATTATCGGAGGTCTTTTTGGTTTTATGATACACTAAAAACAGAAGAAGTATTTGATGAACATGCAAATGTGCTTACCATAGTCCATGACTATGAATATGATAACCCGGAACACCGCCAGCTCTCGAGGTATATCTTAACCAGGAGTGATGGAAGTCAGACCACAGAGTATCATTACTATCCACATGATTATAATGAGAACCTTACTGAGTATAATATAAGTGGATTAAAGGACGGGAATTTTAGGGTTCCTATCAAGACAGAAAAAACGGTTGCTGGTCAATTAGTCTCCGGTAATGTGGTGGTTTACAATGATAAAGGCCAACCAGTAAAAACATATCAGTATAGAAATAGTGATTTGATTACTCGTGAGGAACATGACCCTAATGTTTACCTCCCAAATTTCTATGAGCTGAGCATGCGCTGGCAGTACAATGAATATGGAAATCTGGCAGAGTTTAAGAAAAACGAAGGAGACAAATCAACAGCATTTATCTGGGGATTTGATGGGAAATTTCCAGTAGCTAAGCTTGAGAACACCACAGCTTCACAGTTGGAGGCAATTGGAATTGACCTGGCTCCATCTGGTAATTTACCAGCTTCATCAGTTGCCGCTTTGAGCAATCTACCTCCAGAAAGCTTGATTACCATTTATGAATATGATCCAATTTATGGACTAATTAAAGTCACAGATCCAAACCAAAGACAAACAAAATATGAATACGATGAATTGGGAAGGCTTAAGCAGGTTATTGAGGTGACGGAGGATGGAGAAAACATTCTGAATGTCTATTCCTACCATTATAATTCAAAGTAGCGACAAGCGTATTATGAAATCACATAATTCTTATGCAATGAAAATTAATGCAAACCAATTCATTAGTAATGTTGAGTCTGTAAGGAATAAGATCATTGTTGACTTACGCTTTTTGTTGATGATAGTACTTGTGATTGGTTTTACAAGTAAGGTTGTTAGTCAAACTTGTGTTAGTGATAGACTTACATACTCAGTTGATATACCTTCTTCCGGACCCGGCGGGCCAGCTCCTGGAGGAGGAACTGTGAGTTGGACAATAACACCAACCTCAGGTTATCAAAATAAATCTGTGTCCAATGATGGTGTCAAGAGTTATTTAACAGTGACATGGACTGTGAAAGGTAGTTATCAGGTTGTTGCTAAGGATTTGTCAGATAACTCTGTTCTCAAGACAATAACCGTCAATGTTCAGGGAGCCTCAGGAGGGACGCTAGTGGCACAAGAAGGTAATAATTTATGCTCTGAAGGCACAATAAATTTTACGGTTTCAGGATACAGTGGAAGCAGCTTTCAATTGCAAAACCTGACAACCGGTCAGACATACAATGGCACCTCATTCAATAATATTTATGTTAGTGAGACAAGTGAGTTTAGATTCAAGGCGAATCCTCCTTCATATTGTTCCAGTCCTGCAGCCTATTCTAATACCGTTATGGTAGAAGTTATTGATTATAGCCCTGGTTTAGTGAGTATAGCTTCTCAGGGGGAGTTATGCGATGGTAATAATGAGACACTTACAGTCACGGTGGGTGGCGCCCATCCGGACCTGTATTTATTCGAGGTTCGGTGGAGGTATGCAGGAGGTTCCTGGAAGGTAATTGGGTTACCGGCTTTTGAAGACCCATATACAGCAGAATTTGTTGCTAATAATGATGTAGAGGTTTATGCTGTCATGAAGAGTGGGGAATGTACGTACAATACACCTACGGAGCAGAGGGTTTTCTATGGACCACAGTCTGCTAATGTTAGCCAGATTAATGGTCCATCACAAGTATGTAGTAATACCCCAATTGAACTATCTATTACAAGCAATGCCAATTCCATTGAATGGCGAAAGATTGTAAATGGTAATACAAGTGGTATTTTAAGCACAGGTACAACGTTTACTGATAGCCAGGGATTAAGTGCAGTAAGTGCTACTTATCAAGTCACATCAAAATTCACAGGTCCGTGTTCACCTCTTGATATAGTTCGAACACATACTGTTGGAATAATAGAGGAGGATCCTGGTGTTATTTCAATAGGCAAAGGATCCATTTTTATAGGTGAGTCCATCGTACCTGCATATTTTGGGGAAGCGAATTTTATGAACTTTGAAATTAGTAAGGCTGGAGAAGAAAATTGGATCCCATTTTCAGAGTTTTATACTTTAGAGGAAGTTGGTTACTATGAAGTTCGTGCTAAAGTAAATCTGATTTGTTCAGGAATGGTACGCACACCTAGGGTCAATTTGCAGGTGAACCATATAGATCCGTTGACGCCCGGAAGCATTGGAGGAAATACCACAATTTGTGAAGGTGATTACGCGAATCTTGGGGTAGAACCAGCTGAAGGTGGTTCTGGGTTTTATAGCTATACCTGGCAAAAAGAGATAAATGGAGAATGGGAAGACATAGCTACAGGAGGACAGTTCTATTTAACTAAAACCGCTGGAACTTATAGGAGGGAAGTAACTTCTAAACACCTTACTGAATATAGTAATACCGTTGAGGTTACTGTTTTGCCAAATTTTGGTGGATCAATATACGGTAATACTGTTCGATTTCAATCTGGTATAGCCACATACTCACTTATAGGAAATACTGGAACAATTTTACGCTGGAAAATAAAGTATAGAGATGATCTTTATTCTACTTGGTCAACTTGGGATATAACAGAAACAAACAAACAAAAGATTTCCTTTGATTTGGAGAAGAATTCCGGAGGTTATCGATACTATCAGATTGTCGCAGAGGTTCGAACCAACTCGTGCCCAATTGAATATCCAACTTTGGACGTAATTGTTAAGGATGTAGGAATGAATTATATCCATTCCTATACTCCTAAAATTGAAGTTAACCAAGATGTAATTTCAGCAAATGATCCTGCAGAAGTCTCTGAATCCATTAGCTATATAGACGGATTAGGAAGAAAAAACTTGGATGTCATAAGGCAAGCCTCTTCACTCTTATCTCTGGATATTGCCCAACCTACAAGGTATGATAGATTTGGCCGAATTAGTAAGAAATACTTACCCTATATAAGAGAGGTTTCAGATGGAACATTTGATGAATATGCAATCGTTAACCAGCATAATTTTTACTCAAGCATGTATGGCAATGATGGTGACTTTGCGTTCAGTGAAACTAAATTTATTAACTCTCCGATTAGTCAACCTATTGAACAGGGTGGCCCTGGTGAAGTATGGCAAATCGGGCAGCAAAGTCTTATTTATGATTATCAGATAGATGCCCAAGATGAAGTCATACTCTGGAAATTTGAATCACTGCTGGCCACACCAATTGCGCATTATGGTTCAGAACCTCTCTACAAAACAACAACCACAGATGAAGACGAACATGTCACGATAGAGTACACAGATAAGTCAGGTCAGGTTATTTTAAAGTCAAGTGATGTAGGGGACGGACAGCAGGCCAGGACGTATTACATCTACGATGATTTTGGTAGGTTGCGAGTGGTATTGCCACCTGAAGCTACGGATCGGTTAACGGCTGAGTTCTTTGCTCCTGGGTCGGATCGTCAGCAGTTTTTAGACCGCTGGGCTTTTCAATACACCTATGATGACCGTGGACGGATGACTGAGAAGAAAGTACCCGGCGCAGAGAAGGTGCTGATGGTGTATGACAAATGGGATCGTCTGGTACTTACTCAGGATGGAAATCAGCGAAACGACAACCAGTGGTTATTTACCAAGTACGATCAATTGAACCGGCCTGTCATGACGGGAATCGTCAATGATCGGGTAGAATTGATAAGTGAGGTTGAGGATGATGCACGAAATAATCGAGCGGAGACCATGTTGGGAACCGGTTATTTACCCGAGACCCAATATACAGATACCAGCTACCCATTGGATGCCGATATTTCGGAGTATCATACGATCACCTACTATGATAACTACGATTTTGTCTCTGCTTCAGACCTTTCGGATACCATATATAGCTGTCCGGATGAGTTCAAAGGAGTAAACGTAGATGCTTATCACTTACTTCCGGAGTTGCAGGAGCAGGTAAAAGGCCAGGTTACCGGATCAAAGACAAAGATACTAGGTACTCCAGATTACCTTGAGACCATTACCTACTATGATGATAGGTACCGTGTGATCCAGGTGGTAAGTGAGAACCATCTAGGAGGGGTGGATATCATCAGCAACCAATACGATTTTGTGGGAAATGTACGTCGCATGAAATCAGTACATACTGAAGGTACAAATACCACCACTATGCTATTGGATTATGCTTATGACCATGCCAATCGATTGCTTAGCTGCACCCATCAACTGAATGCAGAGCCTCCATTGCTATTGTACAGCAATGAATACAACGAGCTGGGCGAGCTGGTAGGTAAGAATTTGCATTACTCTGAGGAGGATGCCGAATATAGTCAGTACCTGGATTACGAATACAATATCAGAGGATGGTTGAGGAGTATCAATGAGTCATCCCTTTCAGGGGATACTTCTGGTTCTGAGCCAGCAGATCTCTTTAGCCTTGAGTTGATTTATAATACCACAATTCCTACTTCACCTAGCAACTAAATTATGCATTTTTCAAAAAAAGTATCAATTGGGTTTCTTGCCTTTTTCTTTATTCAATCTCTTGCTTATTCCCAGAGACCTGTACTGCAAGAGCCGTGCGCCTTTGAAGGAGATGATTGTGGTGGTAGTGGTGGAAACGTTTCAATTTCCTTGACAGGGCCGAGTACCGTAAACGTAGGAGATTACGATTACTATTATGTAAATGTAAGCGGAGGATATCATTCCAGTAGTACTTACAATGTTAATAAAGGAACAAGCGTAAGCCAAACCAAAACAAGTGTACGGGTGAGATGGACGCAGGGAGGAACTGGAAGTGTAAGTGTACAGGCAATAGTAGACGGCCAGACGTACCTGGCATGGAAGTCTGTAACGATCAATGAACCTCTAAATCCGGGTGCCATTGGTAACGCACAAACTGTGTGTTACAATGGGAATCCTGATGCAATCACAAATACATCCTCAGCTACGGGAGGCAATGGCTCCTATAGCTATCAATGGCAGAAAAAGTCAATTGGATCAATGTGGCAAAATATCTCAGGAGAAAACCTAACGATGTACAATCCTCCCTCTCTTACTACCACAACTGACTATAGGCGAATGGTGCAGTCAAATGGTGAAACTAAATATTCCAACGTTATCCAAGTTACTGTTCGACCTGCATTGGGAGCAGGTGTAATCGGAGGGACACAGACGGTGTGTTATAACGAAGATCCGGGAACACTTAGCAATTCATCATCCCCATCAGGGGGAAATGGCTCTTATAGCTACCAATGGCAACAGCGTTCCCCAGGAGGGAGCTGGAGCAACATTAGTGGAGGGACAAGTAGTACATACAATCCAACTGCTCTTACATCCACAAAGGAGTACCGAAGAAGGGTGCAATCATGTGGTGAAACCAAGTATTCTAATAGGATAACGGTGACTGTTCGACCAGCATTAGATCCTGGTAGTATTGGCAATGCGCAGACAGTATGCGCGAATCAAGATCCCTCGGCTCTTACCAATGTTACCTCTGCATCGGGAGGCAATTTCCCAGAAGATGGAGGGTATGCCTGGCATCAGCGTTCTCCAGGTGGTACCTGGACATCAATTTCCGGTGCTAGTGGTGCAACTTATGATCCGCCACCCTTAGCATCCACCACAGAGTTCAGAAGGCAGATTTATTCATGCGGTGAAACGAAGCATTCAAATATTGTAACCGTGACGGTACGTGCTAGCCTTAATGCAGGTACCATTACCAATGCGCAAACGGTTTGTGCTGGAGAGGATCCATCCGTAATAGGTAGTTCATCCTCAGCCTCCGGTGGCGATAATTCCTATACATACCAATGGCAGCAAAAACCAGAAGGGGGAAGCTGGTCCAACCTGTCCGGTGCGACGGGGTTGACATACGATCCTCCGGTGCTGGCTCAAACCACCGATTATCGAAGGATGGTGCAATCATGCGGAGAGACTGTATATTCCAATGTGATCACCATCAATTCCCACCCATCTTTGACAGCAGGTACAGTCAGCGGATCTCAAGTGTTGTGTGAAGCGGGAGTGCCTAATACACTTACTAGCTCAACGGCGGCAGCAGGAGGAGATGGTACATATACCTATCATTGGGAAAGCCGGGAAGAGATGGGAAGCTGGGTAGTCATCCCAAATACGGATTCTGCTTTCTACACTCCAGGAAGCATATCCATAAATACGGACTTCAGAAGATCGGTTTCATCCTGTGGGGAGACGGTCTATTCCAATGTAGTCTCTGTGACCATTGCTGAACCATCCATGCCGGCAATATCAGCCACATCTACGAATACTTGTGGTCCTAAAACGCTGACCCGGGGTACTCCACCGGCGGGGGAGAGTTGGTTTTGGCAAACTACAGAAAATGGAGAAGACGAAAGTAATGCTGCGATCAACTTGGAAGTATCATCTACCGGAACGTACTATCTGCGATCAAAAACGGATTCGGGGTGCTGGGGGCCAGCTACTAGTGCTATGATAACGGTCAATGACCTTCCACAGCTTCCAATCATAGAAGATGTACAATACACCTTAGATGGAGCGATTCTCACCTCGGGAACACCACCGGCAGGTGAAGAATGGTTCTGGCAAGTGTCAGGTGAGGGTATAGGTGAGGAACACCCGGAAACTTATGTCGCAACAGAGGCTGGGACATACTACCTAAGAAGCAAAGGTTCTAATGGCTGCTGGAGTGAGGCTGCTACTCATACCATCACTGTCGCAGAGCCAACGAACGTAACCACTGAAGCCATTTCAAATGAATCCATTCTCATTAGCTGGAATGGAAACGGAAATGAAACCGGATTTAGCATAAGTCGGTCTGACAGTCCTTCGGGCAGCTACACAGAGGTATATGTTGCCAGTAGTACCGAATCAGAATATTTAGACACAGGGTTGTCTACAGGCACCTCCTATTATTATCGGGTACAAGCCATGCTTGGTGCAGAAAGGTCAGCAGGAACTTCTGCTGTTTCAAGTACGACAGAGCAGACCTTTAATGGAGACGAAAGCCAGGTACATACGCCCCTTTACAATGGTAATATCTCTGCCATGCGATGGAGGGGAGTCAATGATGAGGAAGAGCAAGTGTTTACCTATGGCTATGATGGACTCAACCGCCTTAAAAAAGCCCAATATGCTGCTAGAAATGCCAGTGGCTATGTCAAAAGCAAAGGACACTTCTCCGTACCAAACATTGGGTACGATTTGAACGGAAACATTGATAGCCTGACCCGTCAGGGGTATAATGAGTCCATGAATGCAGATATCATTGATGAGCTCACCTACGACTATCACGATGGAGCTACAGGAAACCAACTGATGGGCGTAACGGACAGCCGAGGGGCAGCAGGTTTTGATGATGGAAATAAAACGGGTGATGATTACGATTATGATGACAATGGGAATCTAACTCAGGATCTGAACAAAGGAATCTCCCTGATTGAATACAACCACCTCAACTTACCAGCAAAAGTAGTGATGTCCCCCTCCGGAGGGGGTTCGGGGGAGGACAATAGAATAGAGTACCTCTACGATGCAGCGGGCATCAAACTTCAACAGAAAGTATACAAGGATGGAACCCTGGAAAAGACCACTGATTATGTAGGGCAATTTATTTATGAAACGGAGGGAGAGGAACCAAGAAAACTTCAGCTGATCCAGCATGAGGAAGGACGTATTGTACCCAAGTATGCGCTCGATGGAACTACGATTGAAAAGTATGATTATCAATACCACCTCAAAGACCACCTGGGTAACGTACGTGTGACGTTCAGTACAGCCCCAGAGAACTATACCCGAGCGGCCACCTTTGAAACGGACAACCTGGCGGAAGAAAGTGATGACTTTGGAAATGTGGAAGCGTACAGAGCCCCGCACCCTACGGGAGGCTATGGGTCACGACTAAACAATCTGACACCATCAGGTCCCTTTGCCGTGCTTACGGTAAACAAAGGAGACACGGTAGACCTGGGAGTAGATGCCTACTATGAAGGTGGAAGTGGCTATTCCTCACCGGTGGATGAGGCCGCATTGATCGATGCACTGGGTACATCGTTCAAGTCTGCCGGTGCGCTGGAGGGAGTTGCTGCAGATGCCATAGACAATGGAGTAGGGGCTGCCATTGCTGCGCTGGGGGTAGGAGCCAGCAACGATGATAATGTGCCCGGTGCGTACCTCAACTACCTGCTGTTTGATAAAGAGATGAACTACCTGGGGGTGGCCGGCTTCACTCAGGTCACCTCTGCGGCGCACCTGAGCCGTGAGCGTCTGGAGCTTACGGATATAATAATAGAGAAGGAAGGCTTTCTGATTGCTTACCTCAGCAATGAAAGTAACTCACCTGACTATGTCTTCTTCGATGACTTCACCGTCTACCACGGCAAGACGAATGTGGTGAGCACACAGGATTACTATCCCTTTGGGCTGACGTTTAATGAAAGTGTGAGGGTGGCTTCTACTCCTAATAACTTTAAGTACAACAGCTTTGAATATATGAAAGACTTGAATTTGAATCTGTATGATTATCAAGCGAGGTATTATGATCCAGCTATTGGAAGGTTTATCAACGTAGACCCTGCTGCTGATTTGATGAGGAGACACTCACCTTACAACTATGCCTTTGATAATCCGATCAGGTTTATTGATCCTGATGGCATGATGCCAAGTACTGGAGGTATTGTTTCTGGCTTGGCAAGTAGAGCTAGAAGTTATGTTGCTAATAAAGTAAAAGAAACAGTTTTGAATGCGGCTGAAGGAGTTAGGAATACAGTGATGAGTTATGCTAGTCAATTAGAAGGAAGTTTTTATGCCACGGGGGAGGTGAAGGCTACATCAGGTGGAACAGGAGCATATGAAGTAAAGGGTTATGGGGCAAAAGCTGATTATGAAAGTGCAGAGATGTTAAAATTGTCCTTTAATTATGACAAAGATGGTTTAGATGGTGAAGCTGTTGGACCACTTTCAAAACCTAACTATGATGGTCCACTGGTTGAAACAACTGGTGCTGAAGGAGGATATATAGTAGCGGCAGGAGCGGAAGAAGAAGTGTCCACTGATTCAAATGGAGTTGTTGTAGGAGAAAGAAAAGAAGGCAGTATTAGTGTTGGTCTATTAGTTGGTATGACGATAACTGGAGAAAACGAGAAGGTTGCTGCTACTGATGAAGCTCCAGCAACTGAAACTAACACTATGAGTGTAGGTTTTGGAGCCAGTGGTGCATTTGGATTGGTTGGAAGGGGTGAGTTTAATTTTGAGGTGGGTTATAAGGTGTCTCATAAGAAGGAGGAAGAATGAGTAAAAAAATACTAGGTGGTGAGTTAACACATATCACAACAAGTATTTGTGTTTTTCTTATGATTTTTTGGCCGACATTAACAATTTTTTTCTATTGGAGAAATCCTCAAACATATGTATTGATAATTTGCTTGATTGGAACTCTTTTCTTCTTTTCAGTTTATCTTATTTACAGGAATTTTGTTCAAGTTAGATTAGAGGGAGATACCATTGTTGTGGCAAAGATTTTTAAGAAGAAAGTTTATGAAAAGTCTGACTTCTTAAGCGTTCAACCTTACTTAGTTCCCCTTGTATATAAGATTACCCTTAAAGATGATTCTTATTTTTTCCTCGCTAATCATACTGATTTTTTGAAATCACTTTTCAAGAGAAAATACTTGATAGATAAAATAACAAATCAGGTTGGCTCCACAGCTTGATTTGTTATTACTTTTTTAGCTCTTCGATGAAGTTATAATCGTAATGAAAATTTTGTACTTGCCATTCAGTGAATGGCTTGTATAGTGTTATTGTGAATCGCAAAGGTTGAACATCAAATTTCAAAAGGAACTCATATTGAGTCAAATTATTCCCCATCGTTTCTGTGCTTACTTGTTCATACCCATAATAATCTCCTAAAGCATTGATAGTTTTTGCAATATCTTCTTTGAGCTTAAGAACGTGAGGATCATCTTTCTTTATCCATTCATTAGTTGAGAATAGATAGTCAATAGCTTTATCGCTATTTTGATGATTAAATGAGTTGAAAAACTCATCAATTATTGGGTTGCTTTGTTCTTCTCTCGTAGAAGAACAATTAGTGAAGATTATTAGTAAAATCAATAGAAATGATGATCTCATGCGAATGCTTTTTTAGCTTTTACGATTTATAACATAAAAGTAACTATAACAATCCTTCCACAACAACCCAAACCCACCCTAGCTAGCGCGCGTTTGCAACGCGTGCAATTAAAGCAACAACGAGTGCTTTTGTCAGATTAGCAAGTCAGGCTATATTTAATGCATGTCTGAGAAGTATAAATTTAATAACCAAAAAGGATTGTACTCTAGCTAGCGCGCGTTCTTTGAATTAAGTAAATCCTCAAGAGCGCTCCTCCCGGATTTATCAATCAATTTTTCACATTTTAAATTTTAAAGTTATGTCTGTAAACTACAAGCTAGTGGAGCGCTTGAATCCAAGGGATTTGACGCAACCCAAGAAGTATTATGCCAGCATCATCAATGGGGATGATATCACGTTCGAGGAGCTGGCCCAATTGATCAGTAGAGTTTCTAACCTGAACTACGGTTCGGTAGTGGGCACGCTTGCCACCCTCGTTGATGTGATCGAGCTTCAGCTCGTGCATGGTCGGCAGGTTAGGTTAAGTGACCTGGGAACCCTGTACCTTAAGCTATCGAGCGAGGGTACTGAAAATGCCGAAGACTTCAAGTCTGGCAATATACGCAAGGCGTCTATTCGATTTCGTCCAGGTAAGCGACTTAAAAAAGTTGCCAGAAACCTGAAGTTTGAAAAGGTTAGCAATGGTAGAGAGGTGGAGGATGTTGAAGGAGATATTGCTGCATAATGGAAAGGTGTAAAGCGTTAGGCTTTGATTCGTAACCCTGTTCAAAATGATTGAATGGGGTTTTGTTTTAGTATAAATCCTTCGACTCATTGAGCTTATGCAATCACTTTATACTAGGAACTGCGGGTTAGTGGACTATGGAAGACTAAGATATTGCGCTTTCATTACTTATTTTATGGGGATAATTCCTCCTTTTATTGATCTTTGTGTGTGCGTTTAATTTTCATTTTTCTGCTACTCAGTATCTATTCAGGTATTTCAGCCCAGGTCAAGGTAGAAGCAACCCCAACGGGCAAACATGCGGCAGCCATCAATCGGGCAAAGCAGTCCAAAGCATCAGCAGAAAGACTAAAGGAACAGGCGGAAGCTCAGAAGCTATACAAAGAGAGGTTTGAGCAGCTAAAGTTGGACTCTGTTCAGCGTGATTCTATGTATTTGCAAGACTTTACCAAAGAGGACTCCTTGGCACTCTCCGGAGTGGTGCTGGATGAGGCAGGTTTTCCTCCAGAGTATAGGGAGCTGATATTGAACCCGCTTGAGATAGAGCCAGAGCTGAGTGCAGATCAAGCGGACAGCATCGCGTTAGCAGAAGCTACGGCAATCCTGAATGAAGAAGCCAGGAAATTTATGCCGGATGAGCTCGGCAATGCTGAGGATCCACTCGCTCAACTGAGTAACCCAGCAGAAGGTATAGACCCACTGCAGAAGCCATCAAAGCCCAATCCCAACCTGGTTAAGCCGGATGCAGCACGCGAGCTGTTTAAGAAGGTGGACCCGGAGCAGTTTCAGGAAGCACAGGCAAACATTCAGAAGCTGAAGAAAAAGTACAGCGAACTACCAGACACCCGCTATCCGGAGGAAGGGAAAAAGCGAAATTCGCTGGAGGATGTGCCCTTCAAGAAGCGGATCTATTTTGGTGGAAACATCAGCTTACAAAGTACAGACCCTTTGATCTTAAGCACCAACCTTCAGCTAGGCTACTGGATCAATAAGAAATGGTTGGGAGGGGTAGGTTTGACCCTTAGAGAGCAGTTCACCTCGGAGGACAGTACGTCCCTAACCACAGGAGATGGCCATGGCTATAGTCTGTTCACCCGATATGATATTCCTAAAGGTTTCTTCGCCTGGGGGGAATCGGAATGGCAGATCGATCGGTCACTCTTCGGTGGCGAACAGCTTGAGTCCAAAGGGTGGCAAAAAGCTTACCTGTTAGGAGTAGGTCGGGAGTTCAAGATTGGATTTGTACAGATGATGTCTATGATCATGTATGATTTCAACTACCAAAACAATGACCTAAATACACGTCCCTGGGTTTTCAGATTGGGCGTAAGGTTTAGCAAGAAGCCGGGGTAGTGAATTTCTTTCATTCCTGTTGTATACTATACTTTAAAGTGCGTCTGTCATGCTGAGTCTGTCGAAGTATGTGGGCGGGAAAATCAATGCAGATCTTCGTTTCACTCAGGATGACATATTAGCTATTCCAAAACGACTTGTCGTTTTACTTTAAATGACTTGACGTTTTAAATGATTGACTTTTTAGGTCATCTGGAAATTGGCTTGTACCCTTGAAAACCCACTAGAAATATTATGCCTTTTTCTGAAATGATCAATCAGCTTTGTACCTTTACCACAACTCTGGCCAAGCAATATACAAACCTGAGAATGTAACAATAAATGAGCTTGTTCGGCGCGCTAGATCACGCCCACTATGGGGATCATCGAATGTGTTGACTTGCATCATAATCCTTCTAATAAGAGGTTTGATATAGGCTAGCCAGAGTTTTTTCATGCAGGCAATATTACTCTGAATGTACTTCCTTTTCCTTCTTCGCTTTTTATCTCGAGCGACCCGTTATGCTTGGCTATAAAAGCCTTACTTAATGTAAGACCAAGTCCCGTTCCTTTTTCTCCTGCGGTTCCTCTTTTTGACATTTCCAACTCCATAGTGTTTATAGCATGAATTTCTTTTGAACTCATTCCAATACCTTGGTCACTTACTTCAATTATAAAATTGCTGTTTTCTTGCCTTCCTGTAATATTTACCTGGCTATCTCTTGGACTATATTTGATTGCATTTGATAGTAAATTCCTTACGATAGTTGAAAACATATTTATGTCTACGATAACTGATAGGTTGTCAGGAATGTTCTTGACGAGTTTTATGTTTTTTTGTTGTGCGACAGAGTGTAGAAGATCAAAATTCTCCTGTACTATTTGATCAACGGACACAGACTCAGGCTTGAATAGGGTTTTATCGCTATTTACCATTGCCCATTGCAGTAGATTTTCCAATAGGTTTAAAATGTTCTTAGCTACAGGGCTCAGTTGTTTAAGTATGGTTTTGGAGTCTTTTAAGGAAATGGCTGAATCTTCCACCAGGTTTATCAGATTTATTATCGATGAAATTGGCCCTTTAAGATCATGGCCAATAATTGACATCAGTCGATTTTTGGTAGCGTTTGATTCTTGTAACGCTTCATTCTGCATCTTAATTACCTGATTTACATTCTTGAGTTTTTCATTCAATTGCTGATATAGCATATAGCGATAAATGGCAACTCCTGCGAAAAGAAATATTAAAGTGTAAATGAAAAGAATTATCCATCGTAGATATGGATTTGGTGATTGGTTGGAGACGTATGCGGTCCCAATTTTAAAAGTCTGATCAAAGACTGTAATTTCAGAAGAAACAAATGTAGTTGGATCAACATCGTAGTTTTTAAAATACTTATCATCTACTCGATCGTGATATACAGTTGTGCCATCATGTACCTGCTCTCTGTCAAAGAAAACTCCGTTTGCATCAGAGAAGCGAAAGACAAAATCTGTTGAATACTCAAGGTTATAAATAGGTTCTATAATATTTCTGAAGTTTAATATAGATGCTATATACCCTATTGGTTTACCCTCCTTAAACACAGGGAAATTAAGCGGTATACCTACCCACCCTTCTACCAGGTTTAAAGGTGGAAAAAGTTTCATATGATCGTTTTGAAGTAGGTTATTCAGTCGTCCAATTTCAACACCATTTCGAAATGACCTTACTGATGTACCAATTAAGTTTCCAGGGTCAATTCGATTTTTTGTGAAGCTGTATACAAATTCATGATCAGTATTTAAAAAGGAAACTATAAGTGAATCTCTAATTTTCAATTCGTCTGTCTGATAAGATAGAAAAAGCCGCAAATCCTCCTGTGATGGAAATGGTTCGACGCTACGGAGATGTGATCTCATACCAGTCATGAGGTATGCGAATCGATTTAGCGATTCTGTGAATGTGTTAACAACAACCTTATGGGCATTTTCAAGATCATTTTCCCTCTTTTTGTATTCATATTCTTGTAGTTGCCTATTGAAATAGTGCGTGATAAAACCTCCCGAAAAAGCAAAGAGTAGAAGCAGGTAAATTTTTCGATCTAGAAATATTTTTAACATTAAAGTATTAATGTAGATTGATTTGTAAATTAATGATATTCAGGCTCATCAAAAATTACCTAATAACGCACCAATGCTCTAAAATTTATGGTTTTTATGATATAGTACTTGAAAACCATTTTTGAATTGTTGTAGTTTTATCATCGCTACGCATTCAAGTATGAAATTTAAATCACTAGCATCCATCGCTTTCCTGCTACTGGCATTTGCCTCGAATGCTCAAATTTGCAAGTATGTGATCAATGATAAAGATCCACTTACGGATGATATCATTCGTACGGTAAAGACAAGACTGACAGGCCCGACACCTTATTATTATTTTTTCTACATCCGAAATGGAAGTGACTATAAGTTTGGCGTTGAGGTCGGAGACTATGGAGAGCTTGAAAATTCAATTCCAAAGGATAGCGAGTTGATCATGCGGGCCGGCAATGGAGAGGTAATCAGAATGAGTGCAATTGAAAGTGCATCGCCTCAGATCATCACTGATTTTGGAACAAAGATTACTCGCTATGAAGTCACCTATCAGATGACGGAAGAAAACATGATGGCGATAGCAGAGTCAGGGATCGTTTTCATTCGGATCAAGGATATGAAAAACTCATTTAGCGATCAGGAAATACCAGCCGCTGTGGTTCAGATTTCGAAGGAAAACGCCGAGTGTATTTTTAAGTAATTAAAGATTCTCTTCCACCAGTTCTTTCCAGTTGAGTTCGAACTTTTTTTCCTCGAAACCATCAGGTAAATCATAGGAAAGGGCACCCTCGATTCTATTCTTTGAATTTGGGTGTGTCATGATTATCTCCAAATCATCGGGGTAGGTCTTTTCTTCAGCTTTAAGCTTGGTGAAAAAGTGGGCTAATCGCGCAGGATTAAGTTGAGCCTTCACCATTAATTTGTAAGCAAACTCATCAGCTTCGCGTTCTTGTTTTCTATCAAATCCACTGGATATAAGAAGTTTTGAAATCTCCGAAATCATCACCGCATCACCACCTGTGAGTACGGCTACTAACACACTCAGCCCCAGTTCTTTCATGAGTCTGTCCACCAGATCACCATTTTCATGATGTCCAATTTCATGCGCAAGAATGCCTGCCAATTGCTCCGGATTATCCACAAATTTTAAAAGACCAGAGAACATATAGATGTGTCCATCTATGGTTGCAAAGGCATTGATTTCACTACTGTTATCAATAAGATGAAACTTATATTCATACTTCTTGGGATTCAGCGAATCCAATAGCCTTGTTGTAATCGGTGTAATGAGCTTATTGGTAATGGAATCATCATAAAACTCATAAGCATCTTCCAGATCTTCCATGATCAGATCAGCCAGATCTTTCTCGCGCTCTTTACTCAAGCGAAAGTCAGCATCAGGCATACTCAATGGACGCCAGGTGAAGGCAAGCCAGATAAGTCCAAAAATTAAAATGAGGATGAGTAGCTCACGCCAAATTTTCATCGAGGGGGCAGATTTTGATTTTTTTGTTCATTCACTTCTTTGATCTTAAAGACCGTCTCGTAAGAGAGTCTTCCGAAAAAGAGGAAGTAATACATTCTTCCTTTTTTGGCTTTGACAGCTCCAATGATGCTAAATACGAAATAAGCAAGATTAAAGATGAGTGCCATGATCACATATCCTTTGAAGTTGTCAGTCAGCTCCCAATCAAAAAAGTATATGCGTATGCCCCAGAATACACCGATGGCATTGATGATGGTTGTAGGAAGCTGGCTAATAAGAGACTGAAGGGAATGAAAATGCACAAACAGACCTTTCGATCTGTTTGTGAAATAGTAAATGATTGCTGCGAGAAGGTTGATGATTGGTAGGGGTAATCCTACTGCTACAGATGCAAACATCATGAGGTATGATCCCATAGCGTCATCTTTTTCTCTCTCGCTCAGCTCATTTGGCTGTGGTATTGGATGATATTTTTCGCTCATGGTTTTCCTGAAAATGGAGGGTATTCATCAGTCATAAATGACATGTAAACATTAACTCGGGTGCTCCACCGAATAGTTCCAACATTGAATTCATGCCAGCTTTGAGGATAGTTTGCAGTGAAAAGCACCGCCCACCATGCTAGAAATTGAAGTACCATAGAGGCGATTGATCTAAAGATGAGCATGAATCCATGTGGTAGTATTACGTAAATAAACCCAAAGAAGAATCTCAAAAGCAGAGTACCTCTGCTCAGTCTCTCAGGGTATGGAATTTCTAATGTGGTAAATTCATCAGTTCCATTAATTCCAAAGGATGGATATCCATCACATAGATTGTTAAGCCTCGCATTTACGCGCAAGTTCCATCTGTAAAGTCCTTCCTGAAATTCGAAAAAGCTTTGAGGATACTTGCCTGTAAAAAGCACAATCCAGAAGGAAATGAATGAAAGGACGGAACCCCAAAGGGATACGAAAATCAATAGAAAAATGTGTGGAAGAGCGATGTAGATAGCTCCAAAAATAGATCGAAGCAAAAGCTCTCCTCGAGAGTATCGCTCCTGATACTTGATGTCTAATTTCATAAGTGTTTGGTTAGGTTTATTCAGGTAATTTATAAAGTCAGGAGAAATTTAGAAACCCTTGAAAAGAAAAAAGCCCCGAATTGCTTCAGGGCTCACTTCTATCAGCTCTTAATAGCTTAACCTAATGTATTATGAGTTGTGATAGATGTTTCTTACAGCAAAGAAAGTGCCGAAGTGTCATTAAGTACAACCTTTTTATAGACATTCTTAAATTCTTTTTAGTTGGGATTAAGTCGATGTAGTTAAAAACAAAAAGCCTTGGAATCATTCCAAGGCTTTCGAAATGCTTTGAGGCTGAATTACTCTGCAATACCTTCCAAATCCAGCAAAAATGCGTATTGGAGTGCTGTTGTTTTGTAGCGCTTAAATCTACCCGAAGCTCCTCCATGACCAGCTTCCATATCAGTATCCAAAATCAACAGATTTTGATCTGTCTTCATGTCCCGAAGCTTGGCTACCCATTTTGCTGGTTCCCAGTATTGCACTTGCGAGTCAAATAAGCCAGTGGTTACGAGCATATTTGGATAGTCTTGGTTAGACACCTGATCATATGGTGAATAGGACATCATATATTCATACGACTCCAGTTCTTTAGGATTACCCCACTCGTCAAACTCATTAGTGGTTAGTGGAATGCTTTCGTCCCACATGGTTGATACTACATCCACAAAAGGAACCGCTGCAAGTACTCCATTGTAAAGTTCGGGAGCAAGATTGACAACCGCACCCATAAGCAAGCCTCCTGCACTGCCTCCCTGTGCATAAAGATGCTCAGCAGAAGTATACTTTTCCTCTATCAGGAATTTTGAACAATCAATGAAGTCATTGAATGTGTTCATCTTTTTGAACATTTTACCATCTTCATACCATTGGCGTCCCATCATCTGTCCACCACGGATGTGTGCTATTGCAAAAGCAAAGCCTCTATCAAGCAGGCTCAACCTCACCGAACTGAAGCTCGCATCAATCGTAGCACCGTATGATCCATACCCATACTGTAGGAGAGGGCCTTTTCCATTTTTCTTAAATCCTTTCTTGTAGACAATGGATATCGGAATCTTCACACCATCACGTGCGGTGGCCCAAAGGCGCTCTGTCACATAGTCTTCAGGGTTGTGCCCACCAACTACTTCTTGCTGCTTCATTAGTGTTTTTTCCTTCGTGTCCATGTTATAGTCAAACGTGGAATTAGGAGTAGTCATAGACGTGTATCCGAAGCGAAGAATATTCGTGTTGAACTCAGCATTGGTTGAGATATAGGCATTGTATGCTGGCTCACCAAAATCCAAATAGTGCTCATCTCCTGAGGTTTGGTTGATTATGCGCAAGTTGCTTAAGCCATTTTTGCGCTCATCTACCACCATGAAATTGTTGAACAGCTCAATACCTTCAAGCAGGACATCTTCTCTATGAGCGATCACTTCCTTCCAATTCTCCTTGCCCGTTGCATTGGCTGGAGTTTCCATTAGGCGGAAATTAGTGGCATCCCAGTTTGTCACGATGTAGAATTTGTCTTCGAAGTGAGCGATGCTATACTCATGAGCTTTCTCATCTCTAGGGATGAATTGCTGGAAATCTCCGCGAGGATTATTCGCGTCAAGAATATGATAGTCACTCACAAGTGTGCTGCTGTTCCAGATGATTACATAATCATCAGATTTGGATTTGTATACACCTATATAAAAAGAAGGGTCTTTCTCGTGATAAACCATCACATCGGTCTCCGGTTGAGATCCCAACTCGTGACGATAGATTTTTTCAGAAAGGAGAGATACCTTGTTTTTAGAAGTGTAAAAAAAGGTCTTGTTGTCGTTTGCCCATGCTCCACCTCCGGTAGTATTTTCAATTTGATCGTCAATCATCTCACCAGTTTCGAGATTCTTAAATCTGATGGTGTAGATTCTTCGGCTTAGCGTGTCCTCAGCGAATGCTAGAATTTTATTATCAGGGCTTACATTTAATCCTCCTGCTGCATAATAATCATATCCCTCTGCCAGTTCATTTACGTTGATTAGGATTTCTTCCTTAGCATCCAGGGTTCCTTTTTTACGGCAGTAGATTGGGTACTCACCGCCTTCTTCATATCTGGTGTAATACCAGTATCCATTCGACAGGTATGGGACAGATTCATCTGTCTGCTTGATTCTGCCTACGATTTCATCATATAGTTTTTGCTGGAGATCTTCTGTGTGAGACATTACCGTTTTGGTGTAATCATTCTCTGCATTCAGGTAGTCTAGTACTTGCTGGGTATGATTGTCTGGCGTTTCCGCTCTTTTTTGATCATCGGTCAAACGCATCCAGAAGTATGGATCTACTCTGGTTTGTCCATGTTCTTTCAAAATGGTATCAGCCTTCGCTGCAACTGGTGCATCAGGTCTCATAGGTTTTTCTTCAGTTGTTTGATTGGTACATGCTGCAAGCAGGATGAATACTGCAAGCAAAATGAATGATTGAATGTTTTTCATTTGAGTGAGTTTTAGGCTGGTTAAGTTCCAAATACATGCGAATTTATCCTAATTGCATTACATGATCGGTACCATTCGTAGATAAATCAATTTTGGAAAATGTTCCTACATTTAAACCAACCTAATTGTGAATTGATGAAAATCTACCTCTATTTTTCTTTCTTCTTATGGGCTATTTTTCTTAAAGCACAATCACCTTTAGCATTAGATTCATTGGAAGAAAAACTTGGTAATGAAGACCCATCATCACAAGTCTATGTCAAAATACTAATGGCTATGTCGGATGAATTGCGTCAAGTAAATCCCGATAGTTCTCTTCACACTGCCACCCGCGCTTTTAACGTAATCAATCAACATGGATATAACGAGCTTAGGGCATCTGCACTTCACCGAATAGCTACTGCTCATAACTTTCTTGGTAATTATGATACTTCAGTTGTGATCAGCTTTGAAGCTATCGAAGAGGGTAAAAAATTGTCAGATAAGGGTCCCCTCATGAAGGCTTTAAATGGACAAGCAATCAATTTTTACTATCTAAATGACTTGGATAAAGCCGCTGAATATTTTGGGAAATGTTATGATGTGGCTTTGGAAGAAGGAGATGAATTAGAGGCTGCTAATGCCTTGCAGAATATTGGTCTTGTTAAAGGTATTTTAGGAGATGTGACTTCTGAAATCGAAAATTATCAGGAAGCAAGGAAGGCAATGGTTAATTTGGGATTTGAAGAGGGTGTCGCAAATATTGACATGAACATAGGGACCGCTTATGTCTCTTTGAGAAAATTTCAGGAGGGTCTTGAGGCATTTGAAAAAGCAAAAGTAGTATTTGAAAAGTTGGGGCATCAGGCAGCACTTTGCGTTATTCATACCAACCTCGCTGAAACTAATCTTATGATTGGAAACTTTAAGAAAGCTGAGCAAAATGCCCTTCTTTCTATATCGATTGCTGAAGAACTATCATTATCTAATGAGAAAAAATACACCCTGGAAATACTCAGCAGAGTTTACGAGTCTTTAGGAGACTATCGGAAAGCATTTTCGACCTTAAAAGAATATCAATTGCTAAAGGATAGTATCTTCCAGAACGAGAAGTTGAAGCAAATAGAAGAGCTCAAGGTTGCATATGAAACGCAGCAAAAAGAGGATGATATTGCTCTTCTGAATACATCTAATGAACTGAAAGATGCTAGAATTAAGCAACAACGTTTTTTTTTGATACTTCTGATAGGAGGGACAGTCCTATTCTTAGTACTGGTATTTACACTCCATAATCGATACAAGCTGAAGAAAAAAAGTGACGAAGAAAAAGCACTCCTATTAAAGGAAATCCATCACAGGGTTAAGAATAATCTTCAGATCATTGAAAGCTTGCTGAGCCTGCAGGATCGGACAAAAGGAGATCGCAAACCGGAAGATCTTTTGAAAATTAGTCAGGACAGGATACACGCCATTTCAACTATTCATGAGAAACTTTATCAATCTGAAACCCTCAAGGAAATAAACTTTAATACATACCTGAAGGACTTGATTTCACATTTCTCAACATCATATGCAGCTAATGAAGTGACGTTCAAAACGAAAATTGAGGAGGTGAACTTAGATCTGGATCAATTGATACCTTGTGGCCTGATTGTAAACGAACTTGTGACCAATAGTCTGAAATATGCATTTGATAAGACGGATAATCCAGTGATTGAAGTAAGCGGAGAAACTAGTGATGATATCTATATATTAAAGATTAGCGACAATGGATGCGGTTTTGAAAATAGTGAAACAAATACCTCGATTGGTTTAAAGCTGGTTCACTCACTTGTGAATCAAATGAATGGGATGATTAGTAAATTGAAGAGTGAGGGAACTAGTTATCAGATTTCATTTAAACCTCAATGAAAAATTATGAAATTTTAATAGTAGAAGACGAGGCAGCTATTGCACTCGATATTGAAATGAGATTGGTGACTTTGGGTTACCAGGTGATGGGGATAGCTCCATATCCAAGCAAAGCAATAGAATTGCTTGATGGAAAATGTCCTGATCTTGTTTTGATGGATATTAACCTGAAGGGTAGCGATGAGGGTATTGAGCTAGCCGAAGAGATCATGGTACGTTGGCGGGTGCCAGTAGTTTTTCTAACCGCTCATTCGGATCTTCATACTTTTAAAAAGGCGCTTACTATTAATCCATATGGATATGTCTCAAAACCTTTTAAAGATGATGATTTGCGTAACACCATTGAGCTGGCTTTACATAATCATACCAATTCTATCGTTGTTCCAGTGAAGGCAAATAGTCAGAATGATTCGATCTTTGTAAAAGATGGATCAGGACTTATCCAGTTAAAATTTGCTGAAATTAGATGGATACGAGCATATGACACTTATTGTAAAGTTTACCTGAATGATAATGAGTACGTAGTAAATCTCCTTTTGAAGGAATTTGATCAAAAACTTCCCGCAGATTTCATCAGGGTTCATCGCTCATTTATAGTATCGGCATCTCATATCACCAAAATCACCACAGATACTATTTTGATTGATAAACAGGAAATCCCAATTGGGAAAGCTTACAAGGAATCACTCCTAAAGTTTCTGAATATCTAAATCACTTACTTGAAAAAACTTACTTGAAAAAGAAGTGCATTCACTTGCTGAATGATGTAGTTCACTTGTTTTTTTCAAAGCGAGTGAAATGACAAAGTAGATTCATGTGAAAATCAAATCCTTAATCACATGAAAAAAATCAAGATACTCATCTTTCTAAGTCTGATTCCTTTTTTGGTCCTGGCACAAAAGAATTGTATAGATGATTTTGAGTTTGACCCACAAGGAAACATCCTCAGCGGACTATGCGCGGGTATGTCAATCACTACAGGAAGTCAAAATGTTATACTTGGCAATGACGCGGGGGTTCAGATAACTACCGGGTCAAGAAATATTCTTTTTGGTTTCCGTAGTGGTGTCTCAATGAATGCATTTGATAATGTGTTCATCGGAGAAAAGACCGGTGAAAACAATACCCAATCAGGCAATGTATTCATTGGGTCTTCAGCAGGAGCGTCAAATACCAGCGGGCTGGGTAATGTTTATGTTGGTCTACAAGCTGGACAAGCAAGTACAGTCAGTGGCTTTAATACTTTCGTTGGTCACTTTTCTGGAACTAGTAATACTGTGGGCGGGCATAATACATTCTTAGGCTCTTCTGCCGGTGAGTCCAATATAGATGCCAGTGAAAATACGTTTGTTGGAAGTTTTTCAGGCAGAAACAATAGTATGGGCTCCAAGAATAGTTTTCTCGGAAAATCAGCAGGTGAAATGAATACCATTGGAGCTGAAAATGTCTTTATTGGGTTTAATTCAGGTTTTGCTAATAGAAGTACCGGCGGGAACACCTTCATAGGTGCATTTTCTGGCGCATCGAACAACTCTTTTGCAAATACAATGGTGGGGTCTCATGCAGGTGAAAATAACTCCAGTGGTAACAGAAATACATTTATTGGTAAGGATGCCGGTTTTACCAATACCAATGGGTCATATAACGTATTTGTAGGAGAGTCAGCAGGTAGGGGTCACGATGGTGGAAATTATAATATTTTTTTAGGACACAAAGCAGGCAATATTAATGGTGCAAGCCACAATATATTCATTGGACATAATTCAGGAATTAACAATAGTAGAGGCGGAGCAAATGTATTTCTGGGTTCACGATCCGGATTTGAAAATACCACAGGAAGTGAAAATACATTTATAGGACATGGAGTGGCTGCTTCAAATACTGATGGATCTGAAAACACCTTCATTGGAAGCTACACAGGGCAACTGAATGATACTGGGAGCGGCAATACGTTTGTTGGTGCTCAAAGTGGTTCAGCTAATACTGATGAGTTTCAAAATACCTATGTAGGAACGTTTGCAGGTAAAGACGCCACATCAAGCACAAATACATTCGTAGGTTATAATGCCGGTAAAAACAGTAATAGTGGAGGTAACACTTATATCGGATCATTATCTGGGCAAAACAATCAAGGCGGATTAAATACATTCGTTGGAAAGTATTCCGGGCAGTTAACCAATAATAGTTATACAACAATCATTGGAGCCGAGGCTGCAAATAAACATCAAAGAGGGGACGGCAATGTGATCATTGGAACCAGAGCAGCATACAATAATGAGACAGGAGAATACAATACCATTGTTGGAACAAGTGCAGGTTTCAATGCCACCGGTTCACGCAATGTCTTCATTGGTCCGTCAAGTGGATTCAATGAGACAGAAAATTACAAATTGCGAATTGAAAACATTTGGAGTCTTATTTATGGTGACTTTCAAAAAAAGCATGTAGCTATTGGAGCAGTCACCACCGCCGCGCAACAAAATGCTTACACATTATATGTCAATGGCGATGTGTATACCACCGGTACGTATTTACCTTCAGACAGAAGACTAAAGAAAAATATCAAGTCCATCAATTCGCCTCTGCAGCTGGTCAATCAAATGGAGGGAAGATCGTATGAATACAAGCAGGATGGTAAAGCAGCATCGGGTGAGAGTAACTCTACCCGACTTCCTACTGGCACACAAGTAGGCTTCATAGCACAGGATCTGAAAGAGATTTTCCCGGAGGCCATCCGAGCAGATGAAGATGGCGTGCTGGCAGTGAATTATACAGCGGTCATTCCTATTCTTGTCGAGGCGATCAAGGAGCTATCAATGGAAGTAGAAAACTTGAAGAGTCAATTAGCTGGAGCGAAAGGTGATGTGGAAGATATCTCTTCGGATGTGCTTGACCTGGACACCCATTCAGAAGGGTTTGGTCTGAATCAGAATTATCCGAATCCTACCAGCACTGAGACAACCATTCGCTATGAATTGCCCAATGATTTCAATGGATCAGCCCGACTTATAGTATTTGATCTGCAGGGAAGAAAGGTGAAGGAGATCAAAGATCTTAGGGGTGGCACACACCAAATGATCTTAAACAAACTTGAGCTGGGAACTGGCATCTTCACATATGCGCTGATCGCCAATGGGGAGGTGGTTAGTACTAAAAAGATGCTTATTGAATAACTCACCAAATTGCTACATCTGATAGCAACCTAGTAGTAGCCCCTTGAATCGTTCAAGGGGCTTTTTTCTTACTTAAACATCTCACTTACAACCAGGTCTTTCGATCCAGGGGTGTATTTGTAAAATCCTTCACCAGTTTTGGCACCAAGGTATCCAGCAGTCACCATGTTGACCAATAGGGGACATGGAGCATATTTCGGATTTCCAAAGCCTTCGTACAATACATTCATGATTGAAAGGCATACATCCAGTCCAATGAAGTCAGCTAAATGAAGGGGACCCATCGGGTGAGCCATACCAAGCTTCATCACCGTGTCGATTTCCTCTACACCTGCCACTCCTTCATGTAAAGTGATGATCGCTTCGTTGATCATTGGCATGAGGATTCTGTTTGCTACAAAACCCGGATAATCATTTACCTCAACAGGAACCTTTCCAAGATTTTTACTCATCTCCATGATGGTAGCTGTTGTCTCATCAGAAGTAGCATACCCTCTGATAACCTCAATCAGCTTCATTACTGGTACAGGATTCATGAAGTGCATACCTATGACCTTGTCAGGCCGCTTGGTTGCAGCTGCAATTTTGGTGATGGATATGGATGAAGTATTAGTAGATAGAATAGCACTCGTAGGAGCATGCGCATCCATCGATTCAAAAATCTTCTTTTTGATATCGAAATTCTCAGTTGCGGCTTCCACCACAAGATCAGCTTGTTTCACACCTTCTTCAGTAGAAGTAAAGGTGGTTATATTTTTTAAAGCCGCTTCTTTATCTGCTTCAGTTATTTTCTCTTTCTGAACCATCCGGTCCAGATTCTTGGAGATGGTATCTAATGCCTTTTCCAATGCCGCTTCATTGATATCAATTAGAGCTACTTTATAGCCACTTTGGGCAAACACGTGCGCGATACCATTACCCATAGTACCGCTTCCAATTACTGATATATTCTTCATTTATTAAGCGTTCTTTCCTACACAATTCAAGTCTTCAAAAGCAATTTTCAATCGATCTACGAATGATTTTTCTGCCTCTCTGATCCAAACACGGGGATCGTAGTTCTTTTTGTTTGGTTTGTCATCACCCTCAGGATTTCCAATTTGCCCCTGCAGATATCCTTCTTTAGCCTGATAGTAGTTTTTCACTCCATCCCAGTATGCCCATTGAAGGTCTGTGTCGATGTTCATTTTAATGGCTCCATATGAGATCGCTTCTCTGATTTCATCACGTGAGGAACCGGAACCACCGTGGAATACGAAGTTTACAGGGTTCTTGCCTGTGTTGTGTTTTTCCTGAATGTGATCTTGAGAGTTTTTCAAGATGATAGGTGTAAGCTTCACATTCCCAGGTTTGTATACACCATGAACGTTTCCGAATGCTGCTGCTATGGTGAAGTTGTCACTTACTTCTTTCAATTTCTCGTATGCATACGCTACCTCCTCAGGCTGAGTGTATAGCATCGAGTTATCTATGCCTGTATTATCTACACCGTCTTCTTCACCACCGGTTACTCCAAGCTCTATCTCAAGGGTCATCCCCATCTTATCCATTCGCTTGAAGTATTCTACACAAGTAGCAATGTTGTCTTCAATTGGCTCTTCGGAAAGATCTAGCATGTGAGAGGAGTAAAGAGGCTTTCCAGTTTGAGCAAAATGCTTTTCACCTGCATCCAAAAGGCCGTCAATCCATGGAAGAAGTTTTCTAGCAGCATGATCGGTATGAAGGATCACAGTCACACCATAAGCTTCAGCCAACTGATGTACGTGGTGTGCACCAGCAATACCTCCGGCAATTGCTGCGGCCTGACCATCGTTAGAAAGACCTTTGCCAGCCATGAATGCAGCTCCACCATTGGAAAATTGGATCATCACAGGTGAATTTATATCTCTGGCTGCCTCCAGTACAGCATTAACAGTACTTGAGCTTGTTACATTGACTGCAGGTAGTGCAAAGTCATTTTCGTTGGCATAGTTGAGAAGGTCTGTAACCTCCTGTCCGGTAAGTACACCAGGTCTGAATTTCATCGGTTAAAATTTTGAGAGTTATGACAGAATTTTATTCCGCAAATATAACTTGTCGCCGATGGAATGAAAACGATGTGGTTATGCTTCGTGGTAGGCCTGCTGGATTGTGGTTGGTTCAATTTTAGGATCGGAATCAATCAATTGAGATTCCTTATCCCACTTGTAGGCAGCTACAGCGAAAAGGATGACCAGGTAAAGAAGTTTGATTAGGATTTTCCACTTCATGACTTCTTGGACACACCTTTGGGGCCAATGGTTTAAAAAGGTTTTAAAAAATGACGGTTTGTGGACGAATGTGGGTATTTCTTAGACGAAAAAAAATGACGCAACACACTGATTTTGAGTTTTTTGACCTTTGAGTTGCGCCATAATCCTTGCATTACTTGTCGTCCATTTCTTTTTTCATCATTGCATAGTAGATCAGGAAGCCAATTGAAATACATACGGCTTCAATTCCATAAGGCATTGCTTCATCACCGTCTAGCCCCATAGAGTCAATGATGATAAGACCTAAACCACCGAAGAGAACGATCAGACCCCACTTTAGTGCGCTCTGTTTGTTGTCTTGTTTCTTGAAAAGATTTGCTGTTTCAGGGTTTACCATGTCTTTATCAATTAGCTTCTTTTTTAATGAGTAGTTTGTAAGTGTGGATACAAAGAGTATCACCGATCCGAATACGGATATAATGGCAATCATTGGTATTAAATCATGCATAATTGTATAATTTTTAGTTGAACATTTTCTCGTATGACAAGGAGTTGATTCAAGAATGTTGCACTCTAAAAAAATATTTTTTTGAATGCAACATCTAGGGCTTACTTCCTGACATATAAGTATCCATGGATGAAAAACAACTGGTAAGGCAAGTATTAAGTGGAAGTGATTCGGCTATTCGACTGCTGATAAGTAAATATGAGCGGCTCGTTGTTCATATGGTGGCCAGAGTTGTGGCTGATGACATGGATAGGGAGGAACTTTGTCAGGACGTGTTTGTGAAAGTGATCGATAAGCTGAGTACATTTCATTTTGATTCTAAGCTTTCTACATGGATAGCGACCATAGCCTACAGAATGGCGGTAAACTTTGCAAAGAAGAAAAAATTGGATCAGGTAGATTTGGATGAGGTTCAGTTTAAGGAGAGCGCTACAGAAGATGTGACAAGCGATCAGGATATGAAGCAGTTCATATTAAAACTGGTGGATATGTTGCCACTTAATTATAAAACGGTATTGACATTGTTTTATCTGGATGGGTTTAGCTATCCGGAGATAGTGGAGGTGACAGGGATGCCGGAAGGGACAGTGAAAAACTACATTCACAGAGCAAGACAAAAGCTAAAAACAATAGTAGAAGAACAAGCAAGAAAGGAGGTAGCATTGCTATGAAAGAACGAATAGAAAAACTGATTGATGAGGCTCTTAAAATGGAACCTACATTTCAGTTGAGAAAAGATTTTAAAGACAAGGTGGTTCTAACCATTAGAAAAAAAGAGAAAGCCAATCAACGAAGGCTGTATCTATGGATGACTTTTGGTACGCTTATAATTTTTGGTTTTGGCTATGGCACGATCGCATACTTTATACCTGAAGCATTACAAAACTTTGGAAACATGGCCTCTTGGACTTCACAGTTGATTCCGATAGCTGTTTTGGTTGGTCTGCTTGTCTTAGTGATTCAGTATCTGGATAAGCGGCTAGTTAAGGATAAGATGTTTCACGCATAGTCTATAGGAAAGGAGCATCGATTGGTTCCCAAAGCTCAATCTTTCTACCCTCTGGGTCCATGATCCAACCAAACTTTCCGTATTCGTACTCTTCTATTTCACCGACTACCTCCACACCTTCTTTTCTCAATGTGTCAAGAAGTTCTACCAGGTTTTCTACCCGATAATTAAACATGTATTCTTTTTGGCTGGGGCCAAAGTATTCTGTGTTTTTGCTAAAAGGACTCCACGCGGTAGTGCAAACTTTCTCTTTGTCATCGTGATCCCTCCATTTAAACAATCCACCATACTGGTCTGACTCAATACCAAGGTGATTTCTATACCAGTCTTTCATTTTTTCCGGATCTTCTGTTTTGAAAAAGATGCCACCTATTCCTGTTACTCGCTTTTTCATAATCGTAGTGTTTGAGATCAAATAAAGGGAGAAAATGAGAGGGTCAAAAAATAAAAGTAAAAATCACCTGAAAGGATGAGCTACTTGTTTTTGCATTCCATGTACATGGCCATGGCTTGTTCGGCCAATGTTTGCTGCCTTTTGGCTTCTGCCGCTGCATCAAGTGCCAATTCTCTTTGTCTTTCAGCTTCTTTTTGCAGTTCTATGGATCGACTTCTTTCTTCTTGAGCTGCCATGGCCTCTTTCTCAGCCTCACTGGCTTTAATAAAAGCAAAAAGCATCGTACATGCGACGATAAAAATCAGGATAATAATTAAAATGTTCTTTTTCATATGTTCCTATTTTGATTGACAATCTGCCAGGGCTTCTTCAGCTCGTTTCATTTGTAAGACAGCCTCAGCGGCTGCTTCTAGTGCTCTTTCTTGCATCATCTGGGCTTCATTTCTCAGTTTCTCAGCTTCTTCTCTGGCTAGCTGTAGCTGAGTATAACAATTCTCTGCCTCATTGGCTTTGATCTTTGCATAGACCATTGCAAAGGCAAAGAGAAAAATTAGAATTCCAATTACAATGTTCCTATTCATAGTTGGGTTCATTTTGATTCACATTCTTTGAGTGCTCTCGCGGCTTCTGTTTGAACTTTCAATGCTTCGGCAGCAGCAGCCATGGCTTGCTCCTTGAATATTACTGCCTGATCGTTCAAACGCTCAATTTCTGTTTTCGCAACTTTCAATTCATTCTGGGTATCTTCCAGCTGATTGACTTTCATGAAAGCATAAATCATAAAAGTGAGCGAAATCAATACTGAGACAGCCAAGATAAAGGTGATTGATCGTTGTTCTTGTTTTGTCAGTTTCGAATGATCAATTTTAAAAGGGCTGCTCATTGCTTTTTATTTTGATTGTTTGCATGCTTCTAGTTCTGTTCTGATTTGATTGGCCATTGCGGCTTGCATCCTAGCTTCGGCAGCCGCTTCTTCTGCTATCTGTTGTAGTCTAATGGCTTCATCCTTTCTTTGCATGGCTTCTTGTTGTGCAATTTCAGCCATCGCACGTTGTTTTTCAGCTTCACTGGCCTTGATGAAGGAGAAAACTAAAAAAGTAATGCATATGAGCCCCATTGTGCAAAAGGTGATGATTTGTGCTGTTTTATTCATTTGTCTTCGAATTATAAGTCTGTCTAGTAGGTAAATAAATGCGAGAAAACTGGCAATAAGTCCAGTGAGGTCTGCTTCAAAATAGGTAGCTGGCAGAAGTCCAATTACACCAATCAACTTCAAGTAGTCTACCCAATGCTTATCTTCCCGCGCTCTAAATCTTTGAAAGTAAACAAAGACAAAACTTGCGGCCGCTAGTGCAGGTAACCAATTGCCGATTTCCGCAAGCTCTCTTCTTAGCTGAAGCGAGATGAGCCACACAAATAAGGTGATGATTGTCGCTTTCTTGAAAGCCGGGTGAGGATTGTCTAAATTGAAATAGTAAATTGCGCCTACTGCAATTAAGAGCCCAACACCTCCATTGCCAAAATCCCATCCAAGAAAATTGAATAAAAAGGAGACAGCTATGAGAACAATCCATGGCAGTGCATATTTCAAAATATCTCTCACTTTTAAAAAGTTAATTTTTATTAAAAATACTGGTTTTGGCGCACTCTTTGAACCGCTCACAAAAAATCACCTATTTTTAAAATCAATCTTTTGAATATTGCGTTGAAAGAATACGTCTAAAATTTACACACATGAATAAGTTGCTGTTGATCGCCGGGTTTGTATTGCTCACTTCTTTTGGGGTTTCCACGGAGTATCGAAATGAATTCCAATCATTTTTTGATGGAGATACCCTCAAAGTCCTGACACCAAAGGAGGAGCATCCAAGTGAGGCCTATGTGATCACGAATCTTTTGAAGAGAATCCACTATCGAAAATTACAATTATCGGATTCCATTTCATCAGTCATCTTCGACAACTATTTTGAATCACTTGATCCCAATAAAGCATACTTCTTTGCTGATGATGTGGCATCATTTGAAAAGTACAGATATGAGCTGGACAATCAAATCCCGGAAGGAGAGCTCCAGTTTGCTTACGATGTGTTCGATGTATATAGAAAGCGAGCACTTACACAGATAGACTATGTATTTACCTTGCTTGAGACTGAGTTCGATTTTTCAAAAGAAGAAACATACACCTTTGATCGTGAAGACGCGAACTGGCCTAAAGATCAGGCGGAGCAAAACGAAGTTTGGAGGAAGATTATTAAAAATCAGGCGCTCAGCTACAAACTAGCAGGACGTGAATGGGATGATATTTCTGAAAGCCTGACAAAAAGATATCAGCGAATCCAAAAGGCCATTTATCAATACAATAGCGAGGATGTTTTCCAGAGCTATATGAATGCATACACTAGCGCATATGATCCTCATACTGATTATTTCTCACCAGTAGATGCAGAAAATTTTCAGATTGATATGGGGCTTTCTTTGGAGGGAATTGGAGCGAGATTGATGCAAAATCTGGATTACACTCAGGTTGCCGAAATCATTCCTGGAGGGCCGGCATACAAGAGCAAGCTTCTTCAAAAAGATGACAAGATCATTGGTGTAGCCCAAGGAGATGACGGTGAATTCTTGGATGTGATAGGATGGAGACTGGATGATGTGGTTTCAAAAATCAGAGGGCCAAAAGGGTCAGTTGTAAGACTACAAATTTTGAAAGCATCCGATGGAATAAATGCTCTACCCGATACGCTTCGACTGGTTAGAGATAAAATAAACCTGGAACAACAAGCCGCCAAAGCTGAGATGATTCCAATCTCGGAAGGCAGCACAACTTATAATCTTGGAGTAATTACGATCCCAAGCTTTTACTTAAACTTTGAAGAGTTGAGAGCGGGCAAGGAGGATTACCGAAGCACCACACGAGACGTAAAAAAATTGATCAGGGAGCTAGAGGATCAAGGCATGGATGGACTGATGCTTGACCTACGATTCAATGGGGGTGGCTCATTACAAGAAGCCATCGAATTGAGCGGGCTTTTTATTCCTGATGGTCCGGTGGTTCAGGTGAGAAACTATGATCAGACTGTAGATAAAATGGATGATGAAGATGGAGGAGAAGTTTTTTACGACGGACCGCTCGCTGTAATGGTGAATAGAGGAAGTGCTTCAGCATCTGAAATTTTCTCTGGGGCCATTCAGGATTATCGAAGAGGTGTGATCATCGGAGAGAGTACGTTTGGGAAAGGAACTGTCCAAAATGTGATTGATCTGAGCAGATATATACGCAATCCGGAGCTTAACCTTGGTCAGATCAAAATGACGCTCGCTAAATTTTATCGGGTGACGGGAAGCAGCAACCAGCGAGTTGGTATTGCTCCAGATGTTCAGTTTCCATCCATCTACGATCAGGCGGATTTTGGTGAAGCCAGCAGACCCAATGCTTTGCCTTGGGATGAAATTGCTGGAGCTAAGTTTAAGCCTACCAACAGCATTTCAGAGGAGTTGCTGGATCATTTGAATGCGCTTTACCGATCAGATTTAAACTCAGACCCGGACCTTCAAAAACTAGTGCGTGACATAGAGAAGGCTAAGGAGAACCGAAACAGAAAATCCGTATCTCTCAACTTCGAAGAGCGCAGAGCAGCTACAAATAATGACGAAGATGAATTATCAACTACCGTAGATGATAGTGAAGTAACTGATGTAGATGATATCGATGAAAAGCTAAAAAACGATCCTTATCTCAAAGAGGGACTCAGGCTTTTGGTTGCAATGAAGAAATTTAAAGTAGGGTAGGCAACCATTTTGCAAATCCTTCATCTTTAAATAAAACCAACTTAAATCATGAAGAAGTTAATTGTTGTTCTCACCATTATTGTCTCGTTTCCTTCCCTGGCTCAAAACACACTTGCTAAAGCTGAGTTAGCGGCTGAAAATGTGGATGAAGTTAAGGTAGAAGGTTCCTTTGTAGATGTGTATGTAAACACCGGGGATCGAGTGTATTTCAAGGGTGAGATTACTGGAAGTGGAGAGGAAGGTGACTATAGCTTCGAAACAGAGATCGTTGGAAAGACATTAGTTATTCGAGTGGATCGTAAGACAAACAGAAGCTGGAGAAATTATCGTATCACAGAATCCAGAATGGATATCACCATTACTGATGGTGTAAAGCTGGATATTGACAACTCTTCTGGGGACGTATTTGTGGCCAATTTGCGAGCAAGTGAGTCCAAAATTGAAGCGACAAGTGGAGATATAACTCTGAAAAGTATTGTAGCTAATCTTAATGTAGAAACCTCTAGTGGAGACATTAGTATTGATGGCTTGATAGGAGATTCTGAGATAGAATCGACTAGCGGAGATCAGGAAATTTTTAACTCGAAGGGAAACATCGAGACAAGAGCAAGCTCGGGAGACATTACCATCTCCGGCTTTGAGGGAAAGATTGAAGTTCAGGCCACTTCCGGTGATATTGAAATTCGAAAAGGAGTAGGGGCAATCAAAGCAAGAACCACTTCCGGCGAAATAGATGGCTATGGAATCGAACTTACCGCTAACGCTTACTTTGATGCAACTTCAGGAAATGTTGAGATTGATTTTGTAAACGATCTGGAAGATCTCAGTTTTGACCTGACAGCTACTTCAGGTGATCTGGAAGTTGGAAATCGATCTGGTGAAAAGAGACTAGTGATTGATCGAGGAGGTATAAAGGTGACTGGCACCACATCCAGTGGCGATCAGGAATATGAATAGGAAAATCCTAAAAAATGAGTAAGGGTGGCCAATGGTCACCCTTTTTTGTTTAATCCAACACAAATAGACATTTTTGTCGATGATCGAAACGATAACCTAACTCAAAACCTATCTTATGGAAAAACCATACATTGATTCAAATACCAGCTTGCCTGAGATTACCGTCAAAGCTGTACTCTTAGGCGCCATTTTATCCATCGTACTTTCAGCGGCAAATGCCTACTTTGGATTATTTGCGGGACTAACTGTATCTGCGTCTATTCCGGCTGCCGTGATCTCAATGGCACTATTGAAAGTGTTTAAAAATTCAAATATTCTAGAAAACAACCTGGTGCAAACGGCTGCCTCTGCTGGAGAGTCACTTGCTGCCGGTGTGATCTTCACCATTCCAGCCCTTGTGATTATGGGCTATTGGGAAGAATTCAACTATTTCGAAACGATGGCAATTGCTATGTGCGGTGGTGTTTTAGGTATATTATTTACAATACCACTAAGAAAAGCCTTAATTGTGGAGGAGAATCTGAAGTTTCCAGAGGGTGTTGCAACAGCGGAGGTTTTGAAAACTGGAGAAGAGGGAGGAAAATCTGTTAAATATCTAGTATATGGTTCAATCATTGGAGCACTCTTCAAATTGGCGGATTCAACACTTAATCTTTGGACTGGATTGTTTGAGAAAGCCACAATGATTGGACAAAAGTTTTATGGCTATTTCAGTCTTAATCTATCACCAGCATTAGTTGCAGTTGGATATATTGTTGGTTTAAATATTGCCTTTCTTGTGTTTTTGGGAGGCGTAATCACGTGGTGGATAGGGATGCCTATTTACATAGGCTCAGAAGGGTTTGATGCAGTGGCTGCTGAGCTTGTGGCTTTAGGAAAATTTACAAGTGTGAGTGATGTAAATGCCGACAATATTGGTGGCGCACTTTGGAGTGCGAAAATGAGATATCTCGGAGTGGGAGCTATGGTAGTAGGTGGACTTTGGGCACTAATGAGCCTGGCCGGCTCCTTGGGAACAGCCTTCAAAGCCGGTGTTCAGGCTTTTAAGTCTGGTGGAACATCTATGAAGGACATGATTAGAACAGAGATGGATACACCTATGTCATGGGTTATGATAGGCATTGGTGTGTTGGTTGTTCCAATTTTCATGATATATCTGTCTGCTATCGGTGATGTGACCATCACGCTTACTATGACGTTGATTATGGTAGTAGCAGGTTTCTTGTTTGCTGCTGTTGCTGGATATATGGCTGGATTAGTTGGGAGTTCAAATAACCCTATATCGGGTGTAACAATAGCCACTATTTTATTTGCTTCAATTTTGCTTCTTACTTTAATGGGAACAGGAAATGAACTAGCTGGTGCTGCTGGAGCTATTTTGATAGGGGCTGTTGTATGTTGTGCAGCAGCTATTGCAGGTGATAATATGCAAGATCTAAAAGCTGGACATGTCTTAGGAGCTACTCCATACAAACAGCAGATTATGCAGGTTGTAGGAGTGGTAGCAGGAGCATTAGTGATTCCAATCGTTTTAAATATTCTCCTAATTGGGAATGGAATTGGTGCACCAACCCCTGAACAACCAGAAGCTTTAGCAGCACCACAAGCTACATTGATGATGAGCGTTGCGCAAGGAATTTTTGGAGGAGGATTGCCTTGGAACATAATTTATGTAGGGGCTGGTATTGCTGTCGCAATTATCTTGATTGATCAGTATTTAAAATCAAAAGGTTCAGAATTCAGAATGCCGGTTCTTGCTGTTGCAGTTGGACTATATCTACCTTTCGAATTGGATTCTTCCATTTTTGTTGGTGGTCTTTTGGCTTATTTCTTAACGAAAGCTACTAAGGGTAATAAAAATGTAGAGCGTGGAAATAACTCTGGATTGTTATTGGCTTCAGGATTAATTACAGGAGAGGCTTTGATGGGAATTCTGGGTGCCGGGTTGACAGTTGGTATTATGAAGTCAGGAGGAGATCCTAATTCACTTAGAGTCTTTGATAGTGCTTCTAGTGTGCCAGGTCTTTTGATCTTTATAGGTATCATTTATTATATCTACAAAACAGTAATTAAAGTTTCCAAAGAGGAAGAATAGATCTGTTCAATAACGAACGAAATTAGTGTACACCTGGCTTCACATTTACAAATGAAGTCAGGTGTATTTTTTTGTATATCAAGCACTTAGATAGTCTGGCATGATTTTCATTCATCTCCGTATGAAAACCGAACTATCCATGCTAAAGAATTATCTCAAAACCGCACTTAGAAACCTTTCGAGGAACAAAGTTTATGGTATCCTAAATGTACTAGGGCTTGCACTCGGAATAGGCTGTGCATTGGTCATATTCAAAGTGATTGACTTTGAAAATAGCTTTGATAAACATCAGGAGAATTATGATAATATCTACCGAATAGTAGGTCAGGGGATACGAGCGGGGGAGGTGAGTAAAGGATCGGGTACACCGCATCCTGTTGGCCCTGCTTTGAGAGAGGATTTTCCTGATATCAGAAAAGTGGTGCGAACTCATTATGTGTGGAGTAACCAAATCAACGTCAAAGAGGGTACGAATATTAAGAAGTTCCTACTGGAGGAGGGAGTGGCCTATGTTGATCCTGAGTTCTTCGAAGTATTTACTGTTGAATTTTTAGCTGGTGACAAGAAGACTGCCTTAACCGAGCCCAACACAGTGGTCATTTCAGCTTCTGAAAGTAGAAAGTTTTTTGGATTGAGTGAGGGTGAGGAAGGTCAGGCGGTAGGCGAGACAATCAACGTTGGGAATTTACAAGACTATAAAATAGTGGGCGTCATAGCTGATCCGCCAGAATCTACCAATTTTAAATTCACCATTCTATTAGATTACTATTCTCAAAAAGTTCAAAACCCGTACTTTGGTGACGGTACACAGTGGAACTCCACCAGCTCCAGCACGAATACCTATGTCTTAGTGGGAGATGGCTTCCAACCTGAAGAGTTTGACAATAAGCTTTTGGGTTTTGTAGATAAGCATTATGAGGAAGGCGCCTCGGAAAGAAGAAGGTTCGTGACACAGCCTTTGTCAGAGATTCATTTTGAGGATGAGTATGGAAACTATGTGTACGCTACCTCTCCGGAGCTCATCAAAGCATTGGCTATCATCGCTATCTTTCTTGTGCTGACCGCCTGTATCAATTTTGTGAATTTAGCTACTGCTCAGGCAGCAAACAGGTCAAAAGAAATTGGAATTAGAAAAGCCATCGGTGGGTATTCAACTCAGTTGGTTATTCAGTTCTTCACCGAAATCACTTTGATAACTCTGGTTTCATTATTTTGCTCACTTGCCATAGCAGAGTTTCTTTTTGTTCAGCTCGAAGATGTAATCGGGACTCGTTTGAGTCTGGATTTGTTTAATGGTTTTGGAACAATTGGATTTCTTTTAGTGCTGCTTGTTTTGGTCAGCTTCTTGTCTGGCTTCTATCCATCCGTGTTGCTTAGTAGCATGAATACAGTGATGGCATTGAAGAGTAAGATTACCGCCAAAAATCACTCCGGAGGGTTGAATCTAAGAAAGGCTCTGGTGATCACTCAGTTTACCATTTCCCAGTTTCTGATTATCGGAACGGTGATTATTTCTGCTCAGATGAAATATTTTATCAATAAAGACCTGGGCTTTGAAAAAGAGGCGATTGTGAAGAGCTATCTACCAGAAAGAGATGAGGTGAAGAATGCCAGATTTAAAACGTTGATGCTGGAAGATCCTACGATTCAAAACATCACTTTCGCACTGAGCTCTCCAACAGGGAATTCCAATTCGCATTCCAATTTCAACTATCCTCCGCTGGATATTGAAGAAGATTTTAATGCAAGCTTTAAGTGTGCTGACGAGGAGTATATGAATCTTTATGGCTTGGAGCTATTGGCCGGAAGAAATATCCAAAAATCTGATAGTAGTAACTATGTAGTGATAAATCAGCAAATAGCTGATCTGATGGGTTTCAAGGATGATTATGCTGGCGCAATTGGTGAACGATTGACTTCCGGATGGCGAGGGTACAACCTTAAAGTAATAGGGGTAATGAGAGATTTTCACTCTCGTGACTTGAGTGAAGGATTTCAGTATGTGATGCTCCTCAGGGATCCAGACATTTACTATGAAGTAGCATTTAAGACCCGTGATGGTGCCAATGTAAAAACAGCCATTACACATTTTGAAGATGTATGGGAAAAGGTGTACCCTGAGTTTGTCCTTGATTGGCAGTTTTATGATGAAGAGCTCGCAGAGAACTATGAGCAGGAGCAAAGTATAGCTACCCTAATGACCACCTTCTCTGCAGTATCTATCATTATTGGGTGTCTTGGCTTATATGGACTCATCGCTTTCATCTCAGCCAACAGAACCAAAGAGGTGGGCATCCGAAAAGTGTTAGGTGCCTCCATTTTAGGTATCATCGGGAAGTTTACTAAAGAGGTATTTGCACTAGTAATACTCGCCTTTGTGATTGCAGCACCTGTGGCCTATTTTATACTTAACCAATGGCTCAATGACTATGAATTTAGGATTGATATTGGAGTAGGCTTCTTTGTTGTTGCATTTTTAGCAACCCTAATTATTGCTGCGTTGACGGTAAGCCATAGAACCATTAGCACAGCTTTGATCAATCCTGCAACCACGTTAAAGGACGAATAAATCTTGCTTTTTGAGAAAGGTTTTAGAAGGAGTGACCCTTTATAATAATTGCATTCTTGGCCTGCTAAACTTTACATATATTTGACGGATTGGCAAATTCACAATAAGTCATTTATGAGTAAAGAGCAGTTTAGTAATCGCTGGGGTATCGTGCTTGCAGCCTTGGGTATGGCCATAGGCGCGGGTAATCTCTGGAGGTTTCCCCGATTGGCGGGACAGTATGGTGGATCATTTATTTTGCTTTGGATCCTTTTCCTTTTCATCTGGTCCATACCTCTGCTGCTTTCAGAATTTGCTATCGGCAAAAAATTTAAAAGTGGGGTAGTTGGCAGCTTTGCCAAATTCGCAGGTAAGAGGTATACCTGGATGGGCTTCTTCATTACCGTTTGCACATTGGGGATAGCTTTTTATTACTCAATCGTCACCGCCTGGTCATTCAGGTATCTTACGTTCTCAATTGGAAATATTTTTAAAGAAGCTACTTTACTCGAAACACTTCAGGCCAACCCAGACTACCTGACCAATTTCTGGAATGGAATTTCCAATGGAGACTGGACTACCGTAATCGTGTATGTGGGTGTTATTTTTCTAGCTGCTTTTATCCTCATCCGTGGGGTGAAAAATGGATTGGAGAAGGCCAACAAACTCTTGATTCCAAGTCTTTTTATTCTCCTCGTTATTATCGTGTTTGTGTCGCTCAATATGGAAGGAGGAGTTCGTGGCTTGGAATACATGTTCGCGATAGACTGGTCACTTTTCGGTAACCCTACGATTTGGATTGAGGCGCTTTCACAGTCGGCATGGAGTACGGGTGCAGGTTGGGGTCTGATGATGACATTATCAGCATTTTCGAGAGACAATGAGGATGTTACATTGAACACCTTTATTGGGGCTTTTGGAAATAATACCGCGTCACTTTTATCGGGCATGGCTATCCTGCCAGCCGTATTTGCTTTAGCGGCATCCGATACGGAGGCTATCTCCTTTCTACAGTCAGGAAATCAGGCACTTACCTTCACCATTATCCCTATGCTTTTCGCAAATGTACCGGGTGGAGATTACCTCTCTGTCTTGTTTTTTCTGGCACTTTTCGTGGCGGCATTCAGCTCGCTTTTACCAATGATTGAGTTGTTCATGCAGAATGTCGCTGATCTGAATATCTCTAAGAACAGAACTCTAGTATTCGTAATCGTATGCTTCATCGCATTTGGTTTCCCATCCGCATGGTCACTCGATTTCTTTTCAAATCAGGATTGGGTTTGGGGCGTTGGACTTATCGTGACGGGACTCTTTATTCTCATTGCTGTAGCGATGAATAACCCGGCTCAGTTTAAAGAAGAAACAATTGATGTAGGGTCGGACATGATTTTGCCATCGAGTTTTTTCAAATATGCGATATTCGCCAACATTGCCGTCGGCTTCTTTTTGATCTATTGGTGGCTATCTCAGGATTACAGCGCACAGTGGTTTAATGAGGATGGACAGTGGGATCTTTTTGGTGTGTATAGCAATGCCTCCACCATCACACAATGGGGAGTTGTAATTTTGGTAGGGTTAGCATTGAATGGATATTTGTATAAGAAATTTGTAAAATCATGAGCGCAGGAGCAATTTTAAGTATGATCATCATCCTATCAATCGTGATAGGTGGTTTTGTTTATTTTCTCACTCGTGCCATCAAAAAAGAACGAAACATCAATGGATAAAATCGACCCATTAAATCAGGTAGCAGAATTTCACAAAACCTTTAGACACCCTATTCTAGAAACACCTCAAATTCCATCGGAAGATCGCTGTAAACTTCGGGTGTCTTTAATTGCAGAAGAGTTAAAGGAACTGCAGGAAGCAATAGATGATAAAGACCTGGTGGAGGTTGCTGATGCCCTCTGCGACATCCAATATGTTTTATCCGGTGCTATCCTTGAGTTTGGACTGGGAGATAAGTTCAGAGAGCTCTTTGAAGAGGTGCAACGATCCAATATGAGCAAAGCCTGTGAAACCGAGCAAGAAGCTCAGCAGACGGTGGATCATTATAAAAACGAAAAAGATACAGACGCTTACTATGAGGAGCGTGATGGGAAGTGGCTCGTTTACAGAGTGGGAGACAACAAAACCTTGAAATCCATCAATTATTCTCCGGCGAATCTCAAGAATATCCTGGACAAGTAAGTCTTCTTTATAGGGGTTAGCCACGCTAAATTGTCTTAGGGCTATGAAGCACTTTCTCACCGCTTTTCTTCTTTTGATGGTATGCTTTTCTGGAGTTGCTCAGAGTAAATCCACAAATATTCTATTCGTTGGAAACAGCCTAACCTACACCAATGACCTACCTGATATGGTAGAAAAAGAAGCAAAAAGAAGGGGAATAAAGGTCAAGACCACAATGCTGGCTTTTCCAAACTATGCGCTTGTAGATCACCTCGATGATGGGGAAGTGCAGAAGCGAATCAGAAGTGGTAAGTACGATTATGTTATCGTTCAACAAGGCCCATCCTCACAGGAGGAAGGTAGGGAGATGTTGTTCGATGCGGGAAAAACCCTTCAAAAACTCTGTGAGCAAAACCAATCCAGATTGGTCTTTTTTATGGTTTGGCCTTCTCGCACTTATTATCACACCTTTGATGGAGTAATCAAAAATCACAAAGAAGCTGCGGAAGAAAATGGAGCAATCCTCTGCCCTGTTGGGGAGATATGGAAAGCTAATTTTGATAAGACTGGTGACTTTTCACTATACGGATTGGATGGCTTTCATCCTTCTCCAAAGGGAAGCAGACTGGCAGCAGAAGTAATTGTAAAAACACTTTTTAATGAATAGCCTAAAGCAGTATGCGGATTTACCGATTCGACTAACAGTTGGATTCCATTTGATCTATGGAACACAGGACAATGTTTTTTCCTGGGATCGAATGCTTGAATTCAGGGATTTTCTTGAGTTGTTCGGAGCTCCCTTTCCATTGATTTCAGCAATAGTATCGGTATATGCACAGTTTATTTGTGGTATTCTATTCATACTTGGGTGGAAGGTGAGATGGGCAGGCGCAGTGATGATCTTCAATTTTATTGTTGCCATCCTCTTGGTTCATACCAAAGACCCATACCCAAATATCTATCCCGCCATTTCAATGCTTGCTGGTAGTTTGTTTATGCTTCTAAATGGTAGCGGATATCTAAGTCTTGATGCGGTTATGAATAAAAAAGGCAGTCATAGTTAACTGCCTTTTTAGAGTATTGAAGTCCTTTTTAATTGACACGTGTCATGTACACGCTCCTGTTTTTTTCATGTTCATCGCTGATAAGAATTCCATCAATCAGCTTCCATTCATCATCATCGGTACTAATATTAAAATCATCATCGTCATCGAGATCTTCGATTACCAAGTACCCTCGTCGGTTGATGTACCATGAGCCACGCTCTGTTTCTACCTCATCGAAGGCATTTACCGTGATCTTAAGATCATTATCAGCCTGAAACTCAAAGTAAATTTCAATATCATCCATGATTCCACCTACAAAGCCTGAAATCGCTTTGATAAATACTTCCTCCAGCATGGTGTCAGCCTCTTCAGCTTCCTCCTCCATCTCTTCTTCAATGTCAATTACCAGCTTCCATGTGCCAATGATGTCTTTTTCGGTCACTTTTTGCGCCTGACTTACAAAAGCAAGGCAAAGTGCTACCGTAAATAATGTGATTGTCCTTTTCATTTTGATTAGTGTATTTTGTTATGCAAGGTACTGGTTATACTCAATTTGTAGTGGAAAGGTTTCATTTGGTGATTAAGGTATTTTCAGTGATCACTATTTTATACCTTTGCGACTGGAAAACTTGTAGAACGAATATGTTTGATAATTTAAGTGTAAAGCTGGATAGAGCCTTCAAAAACCTGAAAGGGCAGGGGCAAATCACAGAGATAAATGTTGCTACGACTATAAAGGAAATTCGCAGGGCTTTGGTGGATGCCGATGTGAATTACAAGGTAGCAAAGGATGTCACTGACAAGATAAAGGAAGAGGCGCTTGGGCGTGATGTGTTGATCTCTGTTTCTCCGGGACAGCTACTCACTAAAATTGTATCAGAGGAGCTAACCAAGCTGATGGGTGAAACCAACGTGCCTATCAGTTTGGATGGAAACCCTAATATCATACTTATCTCAGGTCTTCAGGGTTCTGGTAAGACAACTTTTACCGGAAAGCTTGCTTCTTTGCTGAAGAAGCAAGGGCGAACAGTCCTACTTGCAGCTTGTGATATTTATAGACCAGCCGCGATTGATCAGTTGAAAGTGTTGGGGGAGCAGGTTGGAGTAGAGGTTTATGCAGAGCCTGAAAATAAGGACGCAGTGAAGATTGCCAAGAATGCAATTAAGCATGCGAAAGACAATGGTAAGCGGACATTGATCATAGATACCGCCGGACGATTGGCAGTGGATGAGCAGATGATGAATGAAATCTCTGAACTCAAGAAGGCTGTGAATCCTGCAGAAACGCTTTTTGTAGTAGATGCGATGACTGGTCAGGATGCCGTGAACACCGCTGCTACGTTCAATGAGCGTCTTAATTTCGATGGAGTAGTTCTTACAAAACTAGATGGTGACACTCGTGGTGGTGCTGCTCTTTCCATTAGAAAGGAAGTAGAGAAGCCAATCAAATACATCTCTACTGGTGAGAAAATGGATGCGATCGACTTGTTCCATCCAGATAGAATGGCGAGTAGGATTCTTGGAATGGGGGATGTCATAAGCTTAGTTGAGCGTGCCCAGCAAAACTATGACGAGGAAGAAGCCAGAAGAATCAACAAGAAGATTCGCAAGAATCAATTTGGTTTTGATGACTTCCTGGCTCAGATGGAGCAAATGAAGAAAATGGGGAGTATGAAAGACTTGCTTGGGATGATTCCGGGCATGGGTAAGGCCATAAAAGATATCGATATAGATGATGATTCATTGAAGCCGATAGAGGCAATCATCAAGTCGATGACTCCAAAGGAAAGAACTCAGCCTGAGATTCTTAATGGAACCAGGAAGCAGCGTATCGCAAAAGGTAGCGGAACATCTATTCAAGAGGTTAATCAGCTTCTCAAGCAATTTGAGCAAATGAGAAAGATGATGAAGATGATGAATAAGTCAGGGGGGAAGAGAGCACTTGCTAATATGCTTGGTGGGATGAAGTAATGTTTATTCACCTTTGGGTAGAGTAAATGTAAACGTAGAACCTTTTTTAGGGGCACTGCTTGCTTTTATAGTACCGCCATTTCTTTCAACAAAGTCCTTGCAAAGTATAAGGCCTAAACCGCTCCCGATCTCTCCGTCGGTTCCGGCAGAGTGTGTGGTTTCAGTAGTGAAGAGATCGTTTATCTGATTTTCACTCATCCCAATACCATGATCTTTCACCGTCACTTCTACCCGATCTTCAAGTACAGATGCATTGATGACTACCTTCGTATCCTTGTCGGAAAATTTAATAGCGTTGACAATCAAATTGCGTAAAACAATAGCGATTAGCCCTCTATCTGCATAGGTATAAATCTGCCCCGATACCTTGTTAGATATAGTTATTTTTTTTGCTTCACTGATTGTTGCGAGGCTATCTGCAACCTCATTTACCAATAGCTTTAATTCGAAGGATTCGGCTTTAAGTGTATCCTCGTTCATATACTCATAGGCAAGGCCGAATAAATTATTCATAAGATCATCAAGACCTTCAACTTTGGTTTTAACCATATCTAAAAGCTTTGGGTCATTAACTCCACTTTTCATTAGCTGTACGGTACTTATGAGCTGCCCAATTGGCGATCGTAAATCATGTATAATGATTGCTAGCAGTTTGTTTTTGAAATTGTTAAGCTCTTTTAGCTCTTTATGCTGCTGGTTTATTTGCTGTCTTCTTCGGTAAATAGTATAACTGAGAATAATGATGGTGATAATGGATATCGATAAGATTATAATGATACGTTTCCAGTAAGATGATTCTGTTTCCAACAACGAATTCCGATTCGCAAGCGAATTAATTTCAAGCTGGTTTCTATTGAATTTATCGATGGACAGCTGATTTTTAATACGTCTGTTCTCTAATGAGTCTTTGTACGCAAGACTTAAATGCAACTTCGCCAGGGATTCTTCAAACCGATCATTCGCTCGAAGTGCACTGGAAAGTGTAGATGCTGATATTTGAATAAGATCTTTTACACGAGTCTTCAAAGCCTTTTCGTAAGCACTTTGAGCTAAGGTTAGAGCCTGGGAATTTTTGTTTTGGTGAAGCAATAGCTCAGCTCTCATTTGCTCTACTCGTATTAATGCCCTATTGTCTTGATACTTTTTGGCTTCTCTTTCACAAGAGTTAAGCAATGAATCGAACGTTTGATAGTCACCTTCATTAAACTTCAAATCAGCCACGTTGAAGAGGTAGATTGGAAGCATAAATTCAAACTCAGGTTTAAGCGCCTCTCCTGCCAGTGACAAATAATGTGCTGCAGAATCTATCTCACCATTATCCAGATAGTATTTGCCAATGTTATTATACATGGCAAAAATTCTATTTTGATTTTTAAGTTCTTTAAATTCAGCGAGTGCCTGCTTGGAATAATTGATGGCATCAAAGTAGTTGCCGGAGGCGGCATAGATATTGGCAATATTCCCATTATTTCTGGCTGTTAGAGACCTCTCGTTTAAGACCCTCGCTAGTTCGAGTGATTTATTAAAATAGAATAGTGAGCTGTCTAATACCCCTAATGACCAATAACAACTGCCAATTCGATTTAACGCAATACTTAAAGATTTTTGTGCGCCTGACTGTCTGGCTTTTTTATAAGCTTCAATAGCATACTTATAAGATGTAGCCGGAGCATCATAGATATTTAAATCTACAAGCTGAATGTAGGCAGAGAATTGGACAGAGTCATTTTCACTTCTTTCTGCTACTGTGAGTAAACTATCTATCTCACTCTGGCCATAAATGTTGTAAAAGGCTAGGAAGAAAAATGCGATGGCATTTCTTTTCATTAGATTAAAATAACCTAATAAGCCATCAATTAAAAATCTGGACTTCTACGTTAAGATTGGAGCGGTATTCGCGAGTGCTTATTACAGCTTATAGGTAACTGCCTTAACAGCTTCGATTGTCCTGGCCATATTAGGTAAAACCTCTTCAATCAAAGTAGGTGCATATGGCAGGGACACATCCTTATTGGTTATTCTGTGAATAGGGGCATCCAGATAGTCAAATGCGTTTCGCTGTACATGGTGGCTTATTTCTGATGAGATAGAAGCCAATGGCCATGCCTCCTCAACAATCACCAATCTATTTGTTTTCTTAACCGATTCAACTATTGCATGATAGTCAATAGGGCGTACGGATCTTAGATCTATCACTTCCGCTTCAGTTCCCTCTTTGGCTAGTTCTTCAGCAGCTGCATTAGCCACTTTCATCATTTTACCAAATGATACGATGGTTACATCTGAGCCGTCTCTCACAACATTCGCCTGCCCGATTTCAAGTAGATATTCTTCTTCTGGCACTTCACCTTTGTCTGCATACATTAATTCAGACTCCATGAAGATAACCGGATTATCATCTCTGATAGCTGTTTTCAATAAACCTTTTGCATCATATGGGTTGGAAGGAACTACCACCTTAAGACCAGCCGTATTCGCATACCAGTTTTCAAAATTTTGTGAGTGCTGCTGGCTGAGTTGCCCTGCATTACCCGTAGGGCCTCTAAATACGATCGGCACATTGTACTGTCCTCCAGACATAGAAAGCATTTTCGCTGCACTGTTGATCACCTGATCTATTGCAACGAGAGAAAAGTTGAATGTCATGAATTCGATGATAGGTCGCAGGCCATTCATTGCTGCACCTACACCCACACCAGCAAAGCCCAATTCAGTAATCGGTGTATCGATTACACGCTTGGCTCCAAATTCATCCAGCATTCCCTGGCTTACTTTGTAAGCTCCATTATATTCAGCCACTTCTTCACCCATCAAAAAGACATTCTCGTCTCTTCTCATTTCCTCACTCATTGCTTCGCCAAGGGCTTCTCTGAATTGAATTTCTCTCATTGTGTGCGTCGTATTTTTCGGTGTGCTAAATTAATGATGAATGCTTGATTATTGAGGCTTTCTAATCGCTTTTTAAGCAGTAGATCAGGTTGCACTAAAATTATTATCCAATAAAAAAGCCCTACCATATGGTAGGGCTTCATTTTACTTTTTAGTGTGAATTACTTCACAGCTTCGTTTACTGCATCAGCGAAGTTTGTAAACTCAAGATCGTTCAATGCCATGTCCTTGTAAGAAGGCTCAGCATCTACTGCTTTCTTAAGGTTAGAACCCACACCTGAAGCGTTGTTTTGTCTTGCAGCAGAAACAGCTAGTAGATAGTAAGCATCAGCTCTCTCTACTTGCTTGAATTCAGCGTCAGCCATTTTGTAGTCTCCGCTTAGTAAGTGAGCTAAACCTCTGTCAACGATTACATTGTCGTTAGTTTTAGCTGAAGCGAATGAAGCTTTTGCTTTGTCGTACTCAGCGTTTCTTAGCTCTACAGCACCTTTCATTGCGCTTACTTTTCCGTTGATATCGTTAGAAGAAGAGCTAACTCCGTTTAATGTTTCGTAAGCAGCATCATAATCTCCTTGAAGAACTTGAACTGCAGCCATGTTAGCCTGAACTTCAGCAGCTGAGCTCATTTTGTTCATTGCGATTTCAAGTTGAGTAGCAGCTCCATCTAGTTTAGAAGCATCACCTCTTTTAGCCATCTCGATGTGAGTAGCAGCAAGGTTGTTGTGTGCTTGCCACATGCCAGACTTATCAGCAGCAGCTTTGTAGATAGCAGCTTTCTCCTCAAGAGAAGGAGTAAGCGTTGCGCTAAACATCAACTCTTCGTTAGAAAGTGTATCAGCACTAGCCTCCCCATTTACGATCGCTTTAGCAAGAACAGCGATTTCCGCGTTTGATTTCTTAGGCTTAACAGTAAGAACTTCAGTCTTAGCAGATCTTAAACCAGGGTATACATCATTGAATACTTTCTTGTAAGTAGAAAGCTTCTTCATTTCTTTTTCTTTCTCAACGAAAGATCCAGAACCGTTGATAATATTGTTGTACTGAGCTTTTTCATCTGCGCTGATGCCATCATAAGCAGCAAGAGCAGCTTTAAATGCACTCCAATCCTGAACGATAGGCTTCTGGATGAAATCAATTGAATCTGCAGCTCCTTTGTAATCATATCGATCCATTCTGCTTCTGTAGTACTTCTCTATTGTAGCAGCTCTGTCTTTAGAAAGGTTGCTGTTGATTGTCTCAGTACCTTCAGGAGAGTGAGTACCAGTGATAGTAACAGTTCTTGTTACGTTTTTCTCAGCGATAAATGCGCTAAGCTGATCTCTTTTTGAAGCGTTTGAAACACCATCATACTTCAAGGAAGTTCTAAGATTAGATCTTCCCTGATCGAAGTAGAAATCAACTTTTGTTGGGATCAACTCTTCTTTATCATTGTAACCATGATCAGCATATGAAGTCATAGCCACATCTTTGATCCATGCAGAAGTCATCACAAGTCCCTGAGCTACAGCAAGACGATCAGTCTGCTTAGACTTTCCGTTTCTTGTATCTGTTGCAACTCCTTGAACGTAAAGCGTACCAGGGTTCATTCCTTCCTGATATGGGAAAGAGAAGTTTGTAGCTTTTCTTGAAGTAGTAGTAGAACTGTTAGGGAAGTCAGCTGCAGTAAACTCGATAGAGCCTACGCTTACTTCCTGATCTCCGTATACATAGATAGTGTTTAGAGTAAAGCTTGTGTTTGCTGGAAGAATTTTTGGAGGAAGGACAGCACTCATTTCGAATGGTACGTTTCCACCGTGAACTTCAAGAGGATTAGGGTTCACCTGAAGATCATTCTCCTGAGCCAATTTTATCATTTTGTCAAGCTTACAACCGGAAAGCAAAATTGCTCCGGCAGCAAATGCCATGGCTAGGTTAAATTTTTTCATCTGATTCAGTTTTTTTAATTGTACAAACAATAAATAGTATAATTCTTAGTTTATAGTGCGCACAAAATTAATCGAAAATATCATTTTCAAGCACTATTAACACAACTATCTAAAACTTGTATTGTTTATCTTTGCATCAATAAACGAATTATGCAGGACTATATAGAAAAATATGCCTTTGGAGTGTGCACCCGATTGGGTGAGAAGCTTCGAATACCTACATCCAGTATTCGTTTGTTCTTCATTTATACCTCTTTTTTGACGTTTGGATCTCCCGTTATTGTCTATTTGGCACTGGCATTCGTGATGAATTTCAGAAAGCTTCTTAGAAGAAGAAATAATACACTCTGGTATTACTAGAGATCGCTAAACTTTCGATTCCCCTTTAGGTAGAATTCAAAAATCAGAAGCTTTGACTTAGGAGCTGATGAGACGATCTTTCTTTTTTGAATCATTTTTGGAAGGTTTACTATAGTCGAAAAATGAGCTTTAAAGATCGATAATGTGTGTTTTGGACGCCCCTCTGTTAAAAACTTCATGCCAGCCACCCAGTCTAGAATAACTCTGACAGGCAACTTTAAAAGCAACTCTGTAATAGGTAAATTTTTAACCAACAGATAAAGGCCGTTTCTAAAGTTTAGGTATGTCTTGAAAGGGCTCGTAGCTGAAAGCGTACCACCGCCTACATGATAAACGGTCGACTGTGGAATCGACTTGATTTTGTGCCCAAGACTGTGAATTCGCCAGCACAGATCAATTTCTTCCATGTGTGCGAAGAAATCCTGATCAAAACCACCAGCCTGATGAAATACTTCAGATCGGACTAACATACATGCTCCCGAAGACCAGAAGATGTCAAGAGGTTCATTGTATTGGCCTGAATCTATTTCAATGTTGTCGAAAATTCTTCCCCGACAATACGGATAACCCAATGTGTCTAAGAACCCTCCGCATGCACCCGCATATTCGAATAGTGCTTTATGTTTTTGATCCTTGATCTTTGGCTGGCAGGCTGCAAAGTTGGGATTAGTATCTAAAAAAGAAACAAGTGGAGCTAACCAGCCTTTAGAAACTTCAACGTCTGAATTTAATAGGAGAAAGTAATCTGCTTTTACCTGCTTTAGAGCTTCATTATATCCTCCTGCAAAACCATAATTTTTATCCAGTTGGATAAGTCGCACACTCGGAAAGGAGGATTTTAGAAAATCTACTGAATCATCACTTGAGTTATTATCAGCAACTACAACGTCAGCTTCCTGGGAGTTTGAAATAACTGAAGGTAGAAACTTCTCAAGGAAATTTTTCCCATTATAGTTGAGTATGACAATTGCAGTTTTTGTCATTTACATCATTCCTGAGAGGTCCATTCCTGGGATATTGGGCATAAAACCCTCTGTAGATTTCTTGATATGCTCTTTTGCTTTTATATCCGCCTCGCTTACTGCTTTATTCACAGCGGCAATGATCAAATCCCTCATCATGTCCTTATCAGTGCCATTGACCAATGAATCATCAATTTGGAGCCTTATCAGTTCTTTGTTTCCATTGGCGGTGGCCTTCACCATGCCGCCACCTGATTCGCCCTCTGCTTTAATGTCTTTCAATTGATCCTGGGCTTCTTTCATCTTGGATTGCATCTCCTTCACCTTGCCCATCATTTTCATCATATCGAACATATCATTCCTATTTTTTTATCAATGCAAAAGTACCTTTTTGCATTCGCTTTTCTCCATCTGCTGTTTCAAAGATTATTTCGTAGAGATAAGTTCCTTCATCTGCCAAAGTTCCGTTGTAGGTCCCATCCCAACCCGGAATCGGCTGATCAGAACTATAAATCAGTTTACCCCAACGAGTATATATATTGGTGGTTGCTATTTCAGTAGGCAAACCGAAAAGCTCGAGTGTGTCATTGAGCCCATCTCCATTTGGCGTGAATGCGGTGGGCACGTAAATGACCAACTCATAGCGAACGGTTACAGCATTGGACTTTAAAGTCAATCCACTCTCGTAAGTGGAAGTTGCCGTGATGAACTGTCGAGGGCTTCCATCTTTGGCATCCAATTGAATAGAAAACTCACTGTCTGTAATAGGAGAGGTTGTCTGAGAAAACGAATTTCCAGATTGAACTTCGTTCGTGGATGCCTCATTTATCGAATTTACCGCTGGAGTAAATGTGACTCGATAGGTATTTGTTCCTTCACTGTTTGCCTCAACCAGAGGGGGATTGGTTTCTGCAACGTATAAAACCTGATTACAGCTGTCTACATAATCTATCTTATAGAAATATTTCCGTCCATTCGAACCAATGTTGTCCGTAAATGACCCTGTTTGCTCAGAGTCTAGTTCAAATTCTTCACCATCTATTCTTCTATAAATCTGGAATGTGCCGATGTTGACCTCATCCAGGTTTATATAAATGCCTGAAGAATCATAGGTGGAATATAGTGTTTCAAAAGGGGAGAGCGATAGGTCCGTGGATTCCGAGCAATAATTAGGACTGGAGTCTGAACTGGCATTGCAGGGATCATAAACTTCGACATTCAGGCAGTATGCTTGTTTTTGGAAAGATATATCGGCAAATACTAGCGAAGTTGTATTCAGGAATCCATCATACACATTTATTGGAGACCCCTGATCCAGATTGATCCGGTAGTTTGTCAGTGTATCTACCTGATCTATTTCCATGTACAGTGAGAATTGATCTTTACAGGTTTCCTTGATAGATGCGCTTAAAATGTTTGGTGCCTGAAGTGATGGCAATGGCACGATTTCTTCAAAGTAGGAACTACAAATTTCATCAGCATTGTCAAAAAAACCTTTGATTCCGATGGTCTGATTACCTGAAGTAGAGAAGATGAATTCTCCGGTTTCATTTGTTCTAAGTGTGGTGGAGTCATTCGAAGTGAAATAAACCCTTAGGCTATCATAGAAAGTGTCTGTTGAGGTGACCGATATCTCCAATGCATTGCATTTCTTGATTTCGATCTGTGGCTTTTGGGATTCTACCGATTCAACATACAAAGTGTCTGACTTGTCGCCAATCCCATCAGCACCAATCAGCTGAACGATTTGATAAACTCCTTCATTCTGATAAGTATGGGTCTGACTGTTGGTAATGCTTGCACCTTCGAAGTAGTAGTATTGTCGTGTTACAGTGCCGTATGGATCATGCTCGGTAATATTAACGGTCATGGGAGTGCAACCGCGATCGAATTCTACTGAAAAACGGCCCTTGCTACTGAATACCTGTGCATCGGCCAGAGCCGGCATGGCCAATAAAAGCGAAATATGTATCCAGCGGTGCATCAAATTGATAAACAAACAAGCTTCGTAAAGTTAACCTTTAAAAAGCTGGATTATTTCATCCAATTTCAATGGTTTTTGCTCACCTGATTGCATGTCCTTAAGCATGTATTCACCAGACTCCATTTCATTGTCACCAATGATGAGCGTGTAAGGAGCTTGAATTTTATCAGCATAGTTGAATTGCTTCTTTATTTTATCAGATTCAGGGTAGAGATCAGCTTTGATTCCTGCCTCACGTAAATCCATTACGATTCTCTGACCATGCTTAAGATTCTCAATATTAAAGTGGACAATCAAAACATCCAGTCTTTGTGTGATTTTCTCAGGAAAAAGATTCAGTTCTTCCATTACATCATAAATACGATCCAGTCCGAAGGAGATACCAATCCCTGAAATCCCCTGAAGACCAAAAACACCGGTGAGGTTATCATAGCGACCTCCGCCGCAGATGCTGCCCATTTGTACGCTTGTGGGTTTCACCTCATAGATCATGCCTGTGTAGTAGGAGAGGCCTCTGGCCAATGATAAGTCCAGATCTACTTTTAAATTTTTGTCTTTAAACTGATCTAAAGATTCGAAATACTGCATTATCTCCTTTACGCCGGTATTTTCTGGAGCAATTGATTTCACTTTATCGATCAGTTGGTTAACATCAGATGAGGTAAGTAGGATCATAACTTCACTCATTCTACCAGCATCTCCACCAAGAGCTAACACGTTTTCAACCACCTTCTCACTTCCAATCTTGTCCAGTTTATCAATCTCTGCGCAAAAGGGAACCTCTTTTCCTTTTAAACCCACATACTCTGCAAGCATGAAAAGGATTTCCCGGTGGTTGACTTTAATGATGTAATCCTCGAGACTCAAATCATTGAAGACATCATTGAAAAGAAGTGTAAGTTCTACCTCATTCCAGATGCCATTACTTCCTATGATATCAGCATCACACTGATAAAACTCTCTGTACCTTCCTTTCTGTGGGCGATCGGCACGCCATACTGGCTGGATTTGAAATCGCTTAAATGGAAATGAAATTTCATGCTGATTCATCACCACGAAGCGTGCAAAAGGAACAGTCAGGTCATACCGTAAGCCTTTGTCAGCAATTTTGGAAGTAAGGTGTTTACTTCCCCTCTCATAATCATCTTCTGAAGTCTTGTTGAGGTAATCTCCGGAATTTAAAATTTTAAAAAGCAGCTGATCTCCTTCGTCTCCGTACTTCCCTGTCAGTGTAGAAAGATTTTCCATGGAAGGAGTCTCCAGCTGAGAAAAACCGTACTTGATAAAGTTCTTCTTGATTTTATCTATGATGTAGCTGCGTTTAGCAGAAACTTCAGGACCAAAATCACGGGTGCCTCGTGGAAGTGAAGGCTTACTTTTAGACATTCAATATTCGTTTTGGACAAAACTACATAATCCCCTAAATTTGCGGCTCATTTCACGTAAGAAGACCAAGAAAATGGCCGTAACAAGATTAGAAAGAAAAGGTAGAAAAAATAAAAATGTCGCTAAGAACAGAGTGAACACGATGAAGCGTTTGAACACTGTTCCTACTATCAAAAATGTAGACATTGATGAAATAAAGGCTGAGTTTGCTAAGAAAACTAAGTCGAAGAAAGAAGAGCCTAAAGCTGAAAAAGCGGCTGCTCCTAAGGCTGAGGCTGCTACTAAAGCTGAAGCAACAGAAGCACCGAAGAAAGAAGCTAAGAAAGCTGCTCCTAAGAAAAAGGCAGAGCCTAAAGCTGCTGAAAAGAAGGAAGCTAAGCCTAAGGCTGAGAAAAAGGAAACTAAAAAGGCTGCTCCAAAAAAGGCAGCTGCTAAGAAAAAAGAGGATAAATAATTATCCTTTATTATCAAGCCAAACAGACCTCTCGAATTGTCGAGAGGTTTTTTTGTGCATAAAAAAAAGCATTGACCTGGGCCAATGCTTTCCAGTTAGGTAGAAATAGTGACTATTCTCCTGTGATACGTTCTCTGATTCGCTTAACCTCTAGCGTGATGTCGCGCATCACATCTCTGGTTAAGATAAAGTTTGGATCACTCTGCATCTTTTCTTCAATTTCCTGAAGATCTCCTTTATATAGGCGATCTAAAATGGAAAGTTCAGTAATCATGTCGGCGATGGTATCATCAAATGGAAGATCATCCAATACTTGAATGATGTCCAGAAGTGCCTCTTCTTCACCTAGCACGATTTTCACTAGTGGCTCCAGAAGTTTCTGATTTTCAGGGGTGTCTGGGAAAGTTTCTAATGTGATTACTGCCTGATAAAGCCCTTCAACGAAACTACCAGTCAGTGCCAGTCCAGCCATGGTAAGGTGATGATCTTCCTCCATCTTCACGCTGGTCTCCAAAAATAATTTACCAAGTATTCGTGAAATTTCTTCCTCATTTTGACTTGCAATATGACCTCTGAACTCATTTAGATCATCTTCATTGTAGATGGCTGAGTCTCCTAAGAATTCTGCCATTTCGTGGGAAGCCTTCAGATAATCAATGCAATCTTCTTCATGGCCATATGCAGCCAGGTAGCTAATATCTGAGGCATAAACGCCCATATTAAGGGCCATCTTATCTCTGTTGCTTCTGTAGTTGTCAATGTTTTCGAGAGAGTTGATATGCTGCTTGTCAAATCCTGCGCCAACTGATTTCAGTGTAAACGGAACGAGAGAGGGGGGTGGTAAGTCTTCCATTAACTTCTCCAGGTCATGGATGGTTTTCTCCTCGGCTAATTGTTCTTTTGATTTCTCCTCACCTGTGGATGAGGGCGTAGTACAACTCGCTAAGAATGAAATGCAAGCTATAAGAGTTAGGACTTTGGTCAGTGACTTCATTATTGTTTTGTCTGGTTATCTATTCAAGTTTAATGTTTTTTGAAATAAAAAATTTGCGGTTTAGGAATTATATCCTAATCAGCGGCCTTTGTTTTATTCAAATGTTAAACGCCGATATCGTATAAAACCCCCGGAATATCATTCAATTCTCCATCTAAATAAACTTCTACTCTGGCATCAATAGGACGATTTTCTGTTTTAAACACAAAGCTTTCCAGACCCTCATTGAAAAATACCTGAATCTGTCCGGGAGATGCTAGTAGAACGTCCACCACAAAATCTCCCTGATTTACATTGCTAAATGGCAACACATTCTTATTTCCTTCAGTGGATTGAGCGCTCCATCTCATGGTGTAAGATGACTGCTTCCCAACGAGAATGATTTTCAGCTCTGTAAACTCCTTTTCTATTTTGAAGTTGAACATCGAAGCGCCATCCGAATAGAGGTTGCTGAGCTTACTTCTTCTTTTACTTATTATGCTCGATATCACATCTTCGGGGATGTATGTGTCATCCACTTTTGTTTCAAATGTGATAGAATTGCTGACCTCCTCTGTGCCACTGCTTTCATTTTCAGAGGAGGTACAACCTAAAAGTGCAGCTGTCAGCAGCCAAATACTTAGATTTCTTACCATGGAGGAAAGTTAGATAGAATCTATCTCCTCTTCAATATCAGTGCTGAAATAAGCGTGACAATTAGACCAACCGGGAAGATTTCTGTAAAAGTCATGGCTGCCATGACGTGGGGCTGTTTGTAAGACTCAATCCACTCGTTCATGTCATTTATCTGCGCAGCTTTCTCCTCAGCGGTCAAGTCCGATTGTTCAATTAGTTCGACCTGAGCAGCACCATATTTATCAGCAAAGTCCGGCGCAAAGGTGGGCATGTATATCATCCACCCAATCACATATATGATGGAAGCCACCAGAGAAATCCCAAGTCCATTCACAAAACCTTCTTTAAATGTGAGGCTTCCATTCTCATCGCGAATCTTCTTGATACCAATGAATACAGCGGTGAGTGCCGCAATCATAATGGTGTAGCCTACAATTTCACCCCCGGCAAAATCCGGAGTGTCACCAAATCCAATCGTGACAAACCAGGAACAGACAATCAGGCCTCCGCTGATCAGACCATATTTTAAAGCAATTTTCTTTTTCATGATGTTAGTTTTTTCTCAAAACACGCAGATAGGGTTGATATTTCTTTCATTCTTTCGGGTGATTTATGAATAATCATTCTTTTGAGGGATGAATGAGAGCCATGTCTCTGGCTTTTTGAATGGCCTGTGTTCTTCGCTTTACATTGAGTTTTGAATAAATATTGGAAATATGCGTTTTGGCTGTATTTAATGAGACAAACAGCTTATCTGCCACCTCCTGATTTGAAAATCCCTGAGCCAGGAGTTCCAACACTTCTACTTCTCGTTTGCTCAATCCTAGCTTGAAAGGATCATATTTTTCCTGACTGTTTTTTTTGATCAAGCTTGTACCCAGCCAGATTCCGAAAGCTAAAAACAAGATACCTATGATTGCTCCGTAAACTTCAATTTCAATATCTCTGACCATTGTTCTGTAGTGAATCACCTCAAGGAGTATCATCAATAATCCCATCACCCCTCCGTAAATCCAGTAGATTCTATTTAACTTCTTAAGCTTTCTCAAAATCTTTATAATTTTTCACTACTAAATCACTCCTATGTTACGCAAAATCACTTACATCGTCGCAAGGCTTGCTGCTGCTATAATAATGGGGCAGACCCTTTATTTCAAATTTACAGGTTCTGCTGAGTCTGTTTACATTTTCAAAACAGTTGGTATGGAGCCGTGGGGTAGGTGGCTGGTTGGCATTATGGAGTTGGTGGCGGCCATACTCCTGATCATCCCTAAAACAGCCTGGGCAGGAGGCGCACTTGCGATTGGCTTAATGGTTGGAGCTATTGGGATGCATTTGACACTACTTGGGATTGAGGTGATGGATGATAAAGGCCAGTTGTTTTATTATGCGTTGATCGTTTTTCTTTGCGGACTGTATGTTGTTTTCAACAACAAGGATAAGATCATACACGAAGTTTTACCTAAAATTTTTAAGAGAAAATGAGAAAACACTTTTGGATTTTAGCATTGGTACTAAGCGCTTGCGGAGGTTCAAATACATCAACTCCCGTGGAAGGAAGTCAAATCCCCGGTGGTGCTATTATTCAGGATTATGAATCAATCCCAGGGCTTCAAAAAGCAATTGTGAAAGTAGGAGCAAACACAGTAGGAGAAGGTGACTTTTTAAATGGTTTGCATCATGGAACCTGGACCAGATACGACTCTGATGGTAAAGTTCTGTCAATCACGACCTACCTGGAAGGTAAGAAGCAAGGGGTTGAATTGTTGTTTGATAATTCAGGATATGTGGCGACTAAGGCTTCCTACCACAATGATCAATTAAATGGAGAGTACCTGGTCTACAAGCGAAGAAGCATCACCGAACGGAAAAACTATAGTGGAGGGGTTTTGGATGGAGTTCAGCAAAAATTTTATGTAGACGGAACAGTCATGGAAGAATCAAACTATGTGAATGGTAAGATTCATGGAGTGGCTAAATGGTACGATCAGGAGGGAAATCTCAAGATTGAATACGAATATGACATGGGGAAACTTGTGGAGAATTGAGCCAAACAATCAAAAGACAAAAAACCGCTATTCTTAATGAGTAGCGGTTTTATTTTTATTGACCACCATCGGGTTCTTCATCGATGGTTTCTTCTGTTCGTGTAAAAATGGTTGATGTCACACAGCCACTGTCTTCATTGGTTGTGGATAGTGTCAGCGTGGTGCTGTTAACCGTTGCGGCAAATGTCTCGCATACATCCTCACCGTCTTCTACTGAGCAAAGAGTAATACCTCCAGCCGTGCTCCAGGTTCCGGGCCGTATTGACAAACCTTCCTGATATGAATAGGTGCCGTCTCCGTTAAGCTCCAGTCTGAAGCAAGATGCATCGTCGCAAGAAAGGCTTCTCTCAGAATTATCCGTAGGCTCCATGCAATCAGTCACTGCCACACTCGTACCGATCCATACTCCTACAAATGAGCCGGATCTATCATCGTCTTTACATCCTGATGTCCAAATCAGGGAAATAGCCGAAAGGATTAAAAGAAATTTTTTCATAAAGTAAAAGTAAATCAAAATTGGCTCAATAATATTGCTGTGTATATGGGAGGAATTGCATTTTCAAGCATGAGGGTTGGTAAAAAATACCGCCTCATTAATTATGGAGAGAAAAGTGAGTTTATGCTAAAGGAGGTTGTAGGAAGGAACGATTATCTTCTAAAAGATCTGTTTTCCATGGAAGACTATCTTATGAGTGAGTTGATTCAGTATGGTCAGGGAGAGGATTTTGAATTGAAAGAAATTTATAGCGAAAACATCTAGTCTATTTTAAAACAACCTATGAAACACATTCTTGTCCTTTGTGGCGGTCAGTCTCCTGAGCACGAAATTTCGGTTCGTTCTGCTAAGAACATTTTGAAAGCAATGGATCGGTCCAAGTATGATGTTACGCTCGTTGGCATCTCAAAGAATGGTGCGTGGAGATTGATCAGTGAGGAAGAGATGGGTGATGAAATCAACACTCAAGGCAGGGAAGTCACGATCCAGCCGGGACAAGCATCCTGCCTGAGTAGTGATGGTAAATCTCTGGGTGAGATAGATGCAGTATTCCCAATTCTGCATGGCCCTAACGGTGAGGATGGTACCATTCAGGGCTTGTTTCGATTATTGAAATTGCCTTTTGTAGGCCCAGGTGTGTTGGGTTCTGCAGTATCTATGGATAAAGATGTGACTAAGCGGTTGCTTCGGGATTCAGGAATGAAGGTGGCAGATTGGGTACTGATACAAAAAGGAGAAGCTATACCTTCTTTTGATCAAATTGCTTCTAAAGTTGGTTCCACAGTATTTGTGAAACCTGCCAATATGGGATCATCCGTTGGTGTCCACCGTGTAACCAACGGAGATGAATGGAAACATGCTATAGCCGATGCACTGAAATACGATAGAAAAGTGCTCGTGGAGCGTGGAATCAAAGGAAGAGAGTTGGAATGCGCTGTATTAGGGAATGAAAATCCTGAAGCTACCGGAGTGGGAGAGGTGCAGTCAGGAGATTTTTACTCATACGAGGAGAAATATGCCTCAGCATCACATGCTGAAATTATCATTCCAGCTAAAATTGATGCTAAATGCTTACCAATATTGAAAGAAACAGCCATCAAAGCCTACAAGTCACTTGATTGTGAAGGAATGGCACGAGTGGATATGTTTCTGACTGATACGGGTGAGATTTATGTAAATGAAGTAAATACAATACCGGGATTCACCAGTATCAGCATGTATCCTAAGCTGTGGGAGGAGGCCGGCTTGAGCTATTCTGATTTGATTGATAAACTGATCGATTTAGCTATCGAAAGAGGTAATTGAGAAAATACCTTGTTTTGGGTATTTGATTTAGGGACAAAATTCATTCTCTTTAATGAACCAACCCTAATCACTAACCATGAGACACGCGCTCATTCTCATTTTAGTAGCTCTCATCACGATCTCCATTATTTTGGTCATCTATCGTCCGGATTTGCTGGAAGATATTTGGTTATGGTTGGTTGGCTTGATCGGCCCGATTATCGGATTCACAAAAGCCATCGTCAAATCCATTTCCAATTTCTTCAAATCCATGGATCATGCTTAACCTATTCAAATCACGAGATAAAGAACTATTCAATCGTGTCATCCTTCAGGGAGTGGTTGTTTTTTTGGCCATTCTTTTCCTGACCTTGTTTTTCAATGAATACTTTGGGAATTCATGGATAGGTGGCATAGGAAGTCACTTTGCTGTCATTTTATCGTTTGCTCTGTTTGTTGCAGCCTTTGCCCTGTACAAATCATCGACTGAAAACAAAAAGAAGAAGCCGGACTCTATGTCCAAGTTTTTCTTTTGGGGGATCAGAGTAATTATTTTCATCCTTCTCGGTCTAGGTGCTTTTGGGGTGATGATGGTTTTTGAGACCAACACTGCTGACTCGGCAGTTTTTAAGGCAGTAGGATTGGGTATAGTCACACTCTGGGCCTGCATTTTTCTGTCCTATTTCATTTGGGCCATCTATTACTACAATGTAAATCTTGGTTTAACGGATGAAGAATGGAACAAAATCTATTCTGCTAAGGAGGATAAGCGTCAAGGAAATTTTTACAATGAAGACGACATAGAAGCTGAGCCTAAATACAATCCTTACAAGGATGAAACTTTCGGAATGCCCAATGGGACAGTTCGTGGCATGATTGCTTTTTCATTGCTCTTCGGTGCAATCGCTCTGCTGGTGGTAAGCTTCGGGATGACCAATGAAATAGATTCAAGTTCTCTTTTCTGGGATCAGTATGAGTTTTTCAAAACGGCATTTCTTATGATGATCGCTTTCTATTTTGGTAGCAGGTCGTTACAATATCTGCGACCAAATGGAGCTCCGGTTCCTGTTGGAAAGGATTCTCCATCCCCATCAGCCGGTTCGACACCACCAACTATCGAGGAGCAAGTAAAGAAGGAAATGAAAGAGCCATCTCCAATTGGTGCTACTGATCCCATGCAAGCAGCGGAGGTAGAGAAACCCAAAGAGGAAAAGCCAGCCAAGGAAGATTTTTCCACTGTTGACCCAATGAAAGGCTAAGATGAAACGCCTACTCATCATTATTTGCATTGTATCGATACTGAGTTCCTGTAAGGACGACAGGGGGTTGGTAGTAGGCAAAATCAAGAAAGCGTCAAAGCTTGCTACCACTGAGTTCACGATTGACAAAATTGTGTATGGAGTTAAAAGAAAGCGGCTTTTATGGGTAGTAAAACTCAATGAAGCTAAGTTTTTGGCTCACTCAAAAGCAATAGTAAAGGCAGGTGTAGATCTGGAAAAACTGAAAAAGGAAGATGTTGATATTCAGGGGAAAAGCATTTCTCTTAAACTTCCACCAGTGGAGGTAATCAATTTTTCGTACCCCTCTGAATTCTTTGCCAGGGATACGCTTATTTCTACTGATGCTTTCCTGAATAAAATTTCTTTAGAAGATCAAGAGCAATTTTTTCAGGATGCGGAGATCGATATTCGAAATTCGCTAAAGCACATGAACATTGTAGAGGCCACTCAAAAGAAGACCCGACTGATGCTGGAAAACCTCCTTCGGACACTCGGCTATCAGGAGATCTATATTGATTTTCATGAAGGGGAGCTTATTCCCGAAATATTAGAAGAGGAGGTAGGCGTATGATCTACTTCCTCCTCAAAAACTGGAAGCTCTTTTTAGACATCATTTTGGTGGTGGGAGGACTGATAGCGTTCACTTTTTGGGATCCTATTGGGATGTTTACCAATGCGAAAACCAAACAAACGGCCAATCTGGTCACTGGAGTTCGCGATATCGGTCAGTTGGTCACGGCTGAATATTATGGTGAAGTGATTTCTTCCTGGAAAGAGTTTAAATTGACAGAGTTTCCTTCTGATACGCTCACCGATTTTGCCGAAGAAGCCTGGCAGGAAGTCACATTCACTATCTGGCAGAATCGCAATCGTAAAAACGAACTTCAAGAACGTGTTAGAAACTCTCCTTTTTGTAGATCGCTACCTGGCAAAAACGCATACAATGAATTTGTTGCCAGCCTGGGTAGCCAATACCTGACTCGCAAGATGGATCGAATTTACAAAGACGGTCAACTGGTGAAGGGTGTTGAACGAACAATCTACAAACGAGTGCTGAAGGATTTAGAAAAGGAAGAGAAACGTTTGAAGAAATCACTGGGATTGCGTTCCGGCCAATCGAGTCCAGAGCTGGAAGAAGCTATGAGAAATCACCTGCTTGAAGTGCCTGCATTTGTATACGATTTCTTCCCGTTTTATCAATATGTGGTGCAGCGAGACTTGGATCAGGAGAAGAGAAAAAATATCGTATTTATAGGTCGTGGGTGGGTGAAAGCCGGTTTTGATTTTGGTCAGCTGGATGAAAGCAATTTCCTCTATGATGAAGATAGGAAAATGATTCACTTCTATGGCATCAAGCCCACTGTACTGGATGTGGATATCAATCCCTGGTTTATCCCTGAGAGAAAGGTAAAAGGATTTGAGCTGGTGTCATTTTCTGGAGATGTGAATTTTGAAGAAGCGAAAGAAGTGAAGAGGCAGTGCAAGCAAAAGCTGCTGGCACAGGCTAGAGGTGCTGAAATAGTGGAGCGAGCGGAAGAGAATGGTAAAGAAGCACTCCGAAATTTCTTTTCCTTACTGTTGGATGAGCCCGACCTGAAGGTGTCGTTCCATACCCATCCGTATGATTTGCATCTGGCTGTGATCAAGGCAGATACACTCGTGGATAAGTATGAAGCCTTTTTTATCGACAGCCTCTATCAGCGATACCTTGGTGAGGTGGACACGGTGAGTCAAGACAAAAATGAAAAGATAACTCAGCATTTTCAGCGCTTTGTTGCAGGCCTGAAGAAGCTATCGTTTCTGGAACCACAGCACCCTTTCAGCTACTACTCATTGGGTATTGCCAATGTTTTGAAAGATACATTTCATATCAGTAAAGAGGATGAACTACAATTGATCAAGTGGAGAGATACACTCAGAACCAAAGAACACACGCTTACATCCAGAGTCACAAAAATGAATAAAGTCTGGTTTACTTCAGGTGATTTCAGAGTGGATTGGAATGAATCATTGATTGCACTTGATAGTGCCGCCATTTCCCACACCGACAGTACTTTGAATTTATTGAAGTACCGCTATCAGATTATTCCATTAAAGGACTCTGTTGATCAAAACAAGTGGCAGGAAAGAGCTCAGATGGTTGATGATGAGCTGTGGAGAAACCTTTTGATCTCAGAGATAGATACCGTTGAAAAAGTCGTACAGCAGCGGATCATTGAAGAAAATAAACTAAGACCGCTGACGCGAATGCGTGTCAGTGTCACTGACTTTCTAGACCGAATAAAAAAATAACCATGATAAAGAAACATTACATCAAAGAACTAAACATCCCTAAGGTGGTGAAAGTGGGGTCGAAAGGGTACGATGTGCAAAAAGTGCAGGAGTGGTTAAACCTGTGGAGATTTGTAGATCCTCTATGGTTTCATCGCGTATCGGTGGATGGCGACTATGGTCCGCAATCAGAGGCTGTGGTTCGTGATTTTCAAAAACATAAAAACCTGACGGTAGATGGTGAGGTAGGACCAAATACGTTCAGGGCATTGACCAGCCCCATGTTTAACGCTTTCAGTCGGTTGAATGGAAGTGATCTACGCCAACTGATCGTTGGATACGCACGCCAGCACTTGCAGAATATTCCTCGCGAGCTTTACAATAGCAACATAGGTCCCTGGGTACGTGCCTACATGGATGGAAATGAAGGAAAGGAATGGGCATGGTGCATGGGGTTTGTACAGACGGTTTTAGATCAGGCCACTACTTCGATTGGAAGGCGATTTACGGAGATCATGCCGCATTCATACAGCTGCGATGTGGTAGGAAGCCACGGTCTGAAAGAAAACAAGTTGCACAGAAATGTAACACTGAGGAGCAACCCCAATTTGATAGAGCCGGGCGATGTATTCCTAAATATGAAAACTCAATATGACTGGGTTCACACCGGAATTGTGATAGGAGTGGAGGGTGACTGGATGCACACAATAGAAGGGAATACCAATGATGAAGGCTCGCGTGAGGGATTTGAGGTTTGCCTGAGAAGGAGAAACTTCCAGGCAAACACCATAGATATCTACAAGGTAGATTAAAGAGAAACTTAGCTAGAAGATCAATACTTCTTTTTCTTTTCTCTTTTCTCTGCTTTTTTCTCCTTGGCAGTCTTAGCCGGAGCTTTTTTTATAGCTTTTTTTGCGTCTTGTCCTTTTGACATATTGTTTTATTTAGACAGGAAAGTTCGCTAAAAATTTGTCAGAAAAAACGCCGAAACCTGCTTTTTATTTTCATCTTGAATCCTGCCTATCAAGTCATACTTTCACATGGCTTAAGAAAAATTATTAGTGCTCAACTTCCAGCAAATGGTGTCCCGAAGATTCCAACTGCTAGTTCTGCCCAAATAAGAAGAAATGCAACAAGAATGATTGCGATCAGGGCAATGCGGTTTTCTCTGTTTGGCACTTTTCTTAAGATTAATTCAAGCGCCACTCCAGTAACAACAAGCAATATTCCCATCACCAGAAAGTCAAATACAGACCAACTGACTTCAGATGAAAATTGCATTCCAAAAAAAGGAATCAGCAGTAGTATTGGCACTGCTAAAAGGATTTTTATAAGTCTTTTGTTTTTGTTCATTGTGTACATGGTTTAAAAAATTAAGTTGAAATTGATTTACAAATAGTTCTGAGTAATTACTAGTCGAAAGCTCTCACCGCTTGACCAAAAAAAAGGATCATAAATTTCCAACTACACGTGTTCTTTATTTTTGTCTCTTGATTCATTTTCTATTGGTTTAGAAGTTGTTCGATAGCGCCAATGTGCTTCTTGAAAGCGGCTATTCCACGCTCTGTTGCATAGTAACTTGTGTTTGGTTTTCTGTCCAAAAACTCTTTTTTGAATTGTACATAATCACTCTTTTCCAATGACTTGAGATGGCTCGCCAGGTTCCCATCTGTTACACCCAGCAAGTCTTTTAATGCATTGAAATCAAGTGAATCGTTAACAACCAGAGCCGACATGATTCCTAATCGAATCCTGTTTTCGAATGCTTTATCTAAATCTTTGAGCAGGTCTTTCACAACTTATATTTCCGATATACTATAGCTCCATACAAAATGTGCAGCCCACCAAATCCAATTGACCAGAAGATCAATCCATGCTCAATGTATTGCATAGCAATTAGCCCCAGTGCTACTTCCAAAAGACCCAAGTTTCTTATTTCGTTTAAGGTGTACTTGCTCACATTTATCAACGCCAAGCCATAAAAGATTAATGACAAAGGGGGTAGCATCCCTATGAAACCTTCAAATAGAAGTGTCAGGCACAATATTCCTCCTGTAAAAAGTGGAATTGTCAGATTGACCAAAATCCGCTTAGTATGATGATCCCATATTCTTTGATTGCGTTTTTTTGTCTCCTTTGTAGTGAGGTAGATCACGGATAAAATGGCCAGCAAAAGAGTGCCAAGACTTATTTGCCAAAGCTGATCAAATCGATCGCTTGAAATTGCTACTCTGTCAAAGATCAGATAATCCTGATATTCAAAAACAAACTTATGGAGGAGATAGACTCCTGTAAGGGCGATTACTCCAGCTGTGATTCCCGAAAGCCCACTCAATGAAATGAACCTGGAAGAACGGTTCATGATGTCCTTGATCTCCTTCAGGTCTTCTATGTATTTTTCTTTCATTTAAAAGTACTTTGAAATACAAAGTAAATATACGAAAGTGTATTTAGCAAGTTTAAGAGCGTTGATTTAGGTAGAGGTAAATTCCCAGATGGTCTCCATGGCCATTCTATCCCTTAAACCCTTGGCGTAATGTACTTTTCGGATCATCCCGTATTGATCCATCAAAAACTCGGCAGGTATGGTCTTTATAGATTCATGGCCAGACATCCAATGCATTGGGAGGTTTTTCTTTTTCGCTTCAAATACTTTTTGAAAGAAGGAAGTAAAGTGACTTTTACTAGATTTCAATGCTGAGCTTTCAACCCCATACTTATCATACCATAATTTTTCGGGATCGGAAATCAGCGGTATTGGTGACACGGACCTGTGAAAATTACTGGATAGAAGTATTTTTTTCTTTGATTCAAAGAAGAAAATCATTTCTAATCCTTTAGCCTTTAACTCTTCTTGATGTTTTATCAGGCTATGAACTCGAGTATTGCAAAATGGGCATCCTGCATGTCTGAAAAACGCAATTAGAACTTTTTTGCCTTTATATGTACTTAGATCTATCTCACGGTCAAAGATGTCATTGAGCTTAAAAATAGGTGCCGGAGCGTTAATTTCCAGTGTTATTCTTCCCTTGTCTGATAGCATATTATTTGTTTGAAATTGGGTAGTTTGATTCTATCTACGTAGAAACTCATGATGTTGGCTTTGCGAACTTTTCCTAGCCGCACTAGCTTTACCTTCTATGGATTATTGGGAGCTGATTCGAAATGCATACAGCGGGTATGCCAACTACCTGTGGCGTGAGATGACCCAGCCAGGTTGGCACAGTTACTTTTATTGGTTGATTGGTGTGTCGGCTTTTTTTTTGATACTGGAGTGGGTAAAGCCCTGGAGGAAGGATCAGTCGAGATTTAGAAAAGACTTTTGGTTGGATTTCTTCTATATGTTTTTCAACTTTTTTCTGTTTTCGCTCATTGTGTTCAATGCGGCATCTGATTTGGTTGTTCACTTTTTTAATGAGCTCCTTGCCTCCATTGGAGTAAAAAACCTGCTTGCTTTCGAGGTGATGAGCTGGCCTACATGGGCGCACTTATTGGTAGGTTTTATAGTGAGGGATTTTGTGCAATGGAATACTCACCGTTTGCTTCATAGAGTGCCATTTCTTTGGGAGTTTCATAAGGTTCATCACAGTGTAAAGGAGATGGGTTTTGCGGCACATCTTCGCTACCATTGGATGGAGACTGTAGTGTACAGATCTATCGAATACATTCCCCTTGCCTTGATAGGGATTGGGCTGAGAGATTTTTTTATCATCCACATTTTCACCTTGGCAGTTGGTCATTTCAACCACTCCAACTTCAAGCTGAATCTAGGACCTTTAAGATACATCTTTAACAATCCTCAAATGCATATCTGGCATCATGCAAAGGCATTGCCTAAAGCGCGAAGATTTGGAGTGAACTTTGGTCTCACCCTCAGTATTTGGGATTATCTTTTTAAAACCAACTACATTCCAGAGAATGGGAGGGATATCGAACTAGGATTCCCTGGAGACGAAACTTTTCCGAAAAATTTTACCGGGCAGATTAGCCACGGATTCACAAACCATACTTCTCCAGCTTCTCCCAGCCGCCACCATTCATCACCTTGAAGCCATTGGCTTTAAGCATCCGTTTGACCTGCCCACTCCTCATACCTGAAGCACAACAAGTGATGATGGGTTTTGTCTTGTCTAGCTGACCTATGTAACTGGGGATACTATCCATTGGGATGTTTTTGCTATTGCGAAGGTGGCCACCTTCAAATTCCGTTTTGGAGCGTACATCAATAACAACAGCACCCTCCTCAATGAACTGTTTAATTTTCTTTCCTTTGTTGAATAATCCTAGCATAGTTGTGTTCCTAATGAAAAATTAAATTAACTCAGGATCATAAACCTCTACCAGCATTAAATCGTTCCCTTTCTCAAAATGGATCGCTCCATTTTTCATTTGTATAGACATCTGTGCCTCCCAGAGTTTTTATAAAGGCGATTACAGCCTCCTTTTCTTCCTGCGTCATGGCTAGGTTTTGAGGGTTTCCTTGTGGATTTAACCTTCGATCCAGCCCCACCACATCAGGTATATTATTGTAATGATCTAAAACGTCCTCGAAATCAACTGAGAATCCGGTATGCATAAATGGGCCATTGGCTTCTCCAGCGGGGTTATTGAACTCGGGACGGTCAGAAAACAGTTCTTTGCCTTTGTTCTCCTGATCGGTGAAGTTTGGAAAATTATGATCTTCATCAGCCACTTGTGAGCGTCCAGCATCGTACTTAGAATCGAAGGACTGAATGCTTCGGATAAACTGGGCCAAGGCTAACTGCATGCGCTTCTCAGTAACTTCGCTATCCCCATAGACGAAGGTGAAGAGCTCATTGTAGTAATCAATGGTTTCCATTTTATCACAAAGTCCCTGAATATCTTCATTGCCATCTTCACCACTGAATCCCATCTCTACATGATCCTGAATTGGCATTGTTGTCTGAAGCTCCAGCGTATTGGCACGCTCATCCCAAAAGAAATTATCCCCATCAGCAAATCGTGCATTGATCAGACGCATGGAATGTCGTCCTGTGGTGCCGTTAACACCTGTAGATGCAGCATCTGGATCGCTAAAAGCGAAGGATTGCTGATGACAACTGCTGCAGGAGACCGTGTTGTCAATGGATAGATTTTTATCGTAAAACAGAACCCTACCCAAAACAACTCCGCCATCGGTTATGAAATTTGTAGCTGTATTGTCATCATTTATGTAGTTGGGAATTTCCTGATTTGCATAGTTTGGGAGGTTCTCAAGATCAATACGACCATCAAAGGTTGCTAAAATGGCATCCTGAGAGACAGGAGTCATTTCTTCAGCTTCAGAGCTACATGAAACAAGGAGCAGGGAGGTCAGGGTGATTAGTGCCATTAATTTATTAGTCATAATCTTCTAGTTTGAATTTATGACGGGGAGTTTGTGGTTTAGCCTACTGTGAACGTTAGGCTCTTTCTTTAAAAAATGTTAAAAATGTGATTAATGATCATCATTCATCTTTAAAACTTGGGATCATTATAATCTAGGTAGTAGCATTTGAGCAACTCCCAACTTTCCGGTGTGTACTTTCGATTCTTCTGACGGATGATCAGCTCGGCAATTGTTTCTTCTTTTTCTATTAAGCTAAACCGTACCATCATCCGAAAAACCTGTTGCTCTTTTTGATTTCTTAGGATTACCCGATGAATGGGGAAAATTTTTTCGTCTGAGACTTTCATAAAGGCATTCATCTCCCGCTCTGGGTAGAGGAGGTATAGATGCCCATTCGGGTTAAGCAGCCGAAGACTTTGGGTTAACAGCTCCTCCATTTTAAGGTTGTTGGAGTGAACGGCCTGATTTTTAGTGGAATCAACTCCTCTTTGACTGTCTTTAAAAAATGGAGGATTACAAATGATCATGTCATACTTTGTATCTGACATGAAGTCCTGAACAGAAGTATGATAGCATGAGAGTCTATCACGCCATTTGGAGTTTTTAAAATTCAATGTTGCTTCTCTATAAGCCAGCTCATTGATTTCAACAGCATCTATTTTAGCATTGATTGTTTTTTGTGCCAGCATCAAGGAAAGTAGTCCGGTTCCAGTTCCTATGTCGAGTATTTTTTCTGGCTCATTTTTTTCAAGTTCATTAGCCACCCATGCGCCAAACAGACACCCGTCTGTTGTCACTTTCATACCGGATTGGGCCTGTTCGATCCTGAACTGCTTGAATTGAAAGTAGGTATTGGGCATTTTGATTTAGTGGTATTTGACACCAGACATGTTTTGAAGCTGTTAAATTACGTAACCAAAAAACAATCAAAATGAAACCTAATCTAAAATTGATCGCTTTGGTAGCAGGTCTATCCATGTACGCCTGCCAACCAGCAAAAAATCAAGAATCGTCAGCAACTGAAGCTCCAAAACCTGTAAGCGTCTCTCTCGAACTTGTTTGGGAAACGGATAGCGTTTTGATGACGTGTGAGGCGGTAAGATATAATCCTGAAGACGGAATGATTTATGTATCCAACATTGGTGTGAAGGCGAATACAGAAAAGGATGGTGATGGAAGTATTTCTAAAATCAGTACGGCGGGTGAAGTTTTGGACCTCAATTGGGTAACAGGGCTGAATGGACCCAAAGGTTCGGCAATTTCGGGTGGATCCCTATTTGTAACGGACATTGATGAAGTTGTTGAAATAGAACTTGCTTCAGGTACTATTCTAAACAAGACTCAAGTTGATAGTGCTGTATTCCTCAATGATCTTGATGCAAGAAATGGTAGTATACAATTTACGGATACAGGTCGAGGGAAAATTCATTTGCTAGGCGAAGGTGGTGCTACAGAAAAATTAGATATGCCAAAGTTTGCTCCAAATGGTATCTTCATTGAAGAAGAGCGAGTGTTAGTTGTTTCATACGGAACAGGAGCAATGGTTTCCATTGATAATGCTACCATGACTGTTGATACCCTGGCTACAGGAATGAAAGGTGGAGATGGTATAGTAGCGATAGATGAGGGCTACCTTGTATCAACCTGGCAGGGTGAGGTTTTCTTTGTTGAGGAGGGGAATGATCCAGTGAAAATTCTGGACACCACAGAAGAAAAGTTAAATGCCGCTGATATTACAATAGTCCCTGAGCAAAACCTGCTGATTGTTCCTACATTCTTTGGGAATAAAGTAATGGCGTATAGGATTAATGTATCTACTGGCGAGTAGCAATGGACTAATCCAATCTCATCATTTTGAGCAAAGTGAGGAATCCACATCGAAGGAGATTTCTCACTTTGTTCAGAATGACGATTTGATTAAAGTCAGACTTTACTCATACCTCAACTTCGTAGCTGGATTCGCTTTTGTCACCTTGGAAGTCTGCCAATAGATGGATGAAAGACCAACCAGAAATAAAAACAGTACGCTACCGAATATTTCCAGAAAGCCTAGTCCGGTTCCATATCGGATGAGAAAGTATAGTAGGACCTTATCATAAAACAAGTATGAGACGGGGATAGCAATGAGTGCTGAAATCATAATCAATTTCAGGAAATCCTTTGTGAGGAGATAGTACAAGCTATAGTTGCTCGCTCCCATGATTTTGCGAACCGCAATCTCCTTGGTTCTGTTTTCAGTAGTATAAGTGACCATACCCAATAGTCCCAAGCAAGAGATGGTAATTGCCAGGGTACTTAATACCCCGAAGAACTTCATTTGCACCCGCAAAAACCAGTAGGCATCTTCTATATCATCTTCTAAGAACGATGCATGAAAATTAATTTCCTGATCTATCCCTTTCCATATAGATTCCAGTTCATTAATGGTTCGCTTAATGTTTGAGGAACTTACTGTCAGAAGCGCATACTGACTATTCTCAATTGAATATCTCATCATTAATGGACTGATGAGTTCGTTGAGTGGCTCGTAATTAAAGTCTTTCAATATTCCTACAATTCTGCAATTGGTACCGTCAGCCAGCGTAAACCGAAGGGTATCTTTTTGGATATTGAAAACTTTCATCGACTCAATAAACTGTTCATTGACCAATACACGTTCTTCATTTTGATTAGACTCAGCCAATGATTCACTCTCACCCCATTTGAGCTCCATACCCATGTTTTCTATGAATTTGTTTCCTATGAAGACTTCATTAACCCGTATCGTATCCTGATCATTGGAGGTCACATCTGCAAATCCACTTATAGAGACACCCGGAAGGCTGGAGGCTGTAGTAATAGCTTTTACATCAGGATGATTGCTAAGTTCATTGATGGCAACCTGCTTTTCTATCTTTTCAAACGGAATGGATAGAATGTTTTCAGACTGAAAGCCGTGATTGGTGTTGAGGACATAGGTATGCTGACGTGCCATAGCCGCCACACCAATTACGAAAACGAGCGAGAGAAAAAACTGAAAAACAAAAAGTCCTTTTTTAAATCCTGAAACGTTGCTCTTTCCATTTTTTATTTCCCCTTTCATGGTTTGAATTGGGTTGAGCCTTGAGAAGTACTGCGCAGGAAAAAGACCCGCCAGCAATCCAACAAGTATGGAGAAAATCAAAAAAGTAATGATCTGCCCCGGATTTGGAGTGGTATCAAGCATATCACCACCAATGATCATACCTAAAAACTCCTGCTTCATAGGGTACAGTAGTACCAATGAGCCAGCCAGCGCAATAACTGAAAGTAGAATGGTCTCGACAATAAATTGCGCTTTGATTTGATGCTTCTCAGCACCAGCAACCTTACGTATCCCTATCTCCTTGGCGCGCTTCAGTGCTCTGGCAATGGACATATTTGTATAGTTGAATACCGCAGGTAGAAGTACCAGCAGACCAACGGTGAGAAAGAAGATCATGGAAGGCTCATCCCATCCAATTCCTATCGCCTGACTGATATTCCAGCGGGGTACTACTCCTTCGAGGTTGATGAATTCAAGCTCGATTTCTTTTTCCGGATTGAATGATGCAGCATGAGTAGTGGTTTGAGCCAATGCCTGCTCTAAATTATCTTCTGATTTAGCCTCATCGAGTAATACATACACATAGTTCCACTTGAAATCTACCCATTCGTTCGCGGCATTGCGGGATGCCATTTGAGGATGATTATCGATGGAGCAAAGCACTTGAAAGTACAAGTGTGTTTGCTTTGGGTTTTCCATCACACCGGTCACATTAAGCACACCATAATCTGTTTCAAGACTTTTGCCGATCGGATCCTCATCTCTGAAAAGTGTTTCGGCCACTTCTTGGGTGAGTATGATGCTGGAAGGGGAGGTCAGAGCTGTTTGCTGGTTACCCTTTATTAACTTGAAACTAAAGACGTCCAGAAATGATTGCTCGGTGAAATAACCCTGAAACTCCATCTTGTTTCCGTGGTGGTTAATTTCAGGAGTAAAGCCTGGTCGGATGGTTATTGCTTTTTCAACAAATGGATATTGATCTTCCAGATAATCCCCCATCGCGTAGAAAGTAGAAGCGAACGTTCGGCTATCTTCCTGGTCTGAAACATACGTGTTGATCTGGAAGATTCGCTCCTTGTTTTCCTGCCATGAATCGGATTGATAGATAGCTACAGAAATGGATAGCGCCAAAAGACATATAGACATGCCCAGTGCAAGACCAAGCATGTTTAGTGATGTAAAGAGTTTGTGTTTTGAGAAATTGCGAAATGCAATTTTGAAGTAGTTTTTAAGCATGGCAATTGAGTTTTTGTGATAAAATGGAGAGTATGCGGCTTTTGACTTCCGCTTTTTTAGTCCGTATGAAAACAAGAGCGAGATCACCTGTATCCAGTATTTGATATCAGCCTTCAGTTTTCCTGATTGTTCAAGGTTTAGTCCATAGACCTCATCAAGGTCTCCTTGAATATCTTCCAGGTCTGCCTTTCCGGCAAACCACTTTAGTAGCTTTTGTGCAAAAAAAGGAGGTCTCATTTGGTGGCGAGATTTACTTTAGCACCAGCCCAAAGCTGGTCTCTTAGTGCTTTCATGTTGGCCAGTTCTACTTTGGCACTATCCGTCAGCTCAAAGTAGCGCTTACGTCTTCCACCACGTTCGTTGGTCGGCTCGCCCAGGTAAGAAGAGATGTATCCCTTTTCTTCCAGACGGGTGAGGGTGGAGTGCAGAGCCCCAATGCTCAGCTTTCGACTTGCTCGTTCTGTGATGTCATTGAGTATGGCTACTCCATAGGCATCCTTGGCCAGGTTGGCGATGGTCAGCAAGACCAGTTCTTCAAATTCTCCAATGTATCCTTTCATGATAATTTTTTTAAAACATCCCCCAGTCTTCGCTTTTTCCAGCGCACTCCCCCTTCAAAGGGGGAATTATCCCCTTGAGGGGATTATAGGGGTGTATTACTTTCTACTTTTAAGAATTAATCATACGGCAAGAATAATAGATATGTTTCTATTTTTAAGAATTAATATCTGAAAACATTTTTTAATGACTAAGCGTACCTTTGCCTTATGCAAACATTTGAGCTTGAAGGACACGACTTTATTGAGTTAAATAAACTATTGAAAATCATGCAGTTAGTAGGGTCAGGAGGGGAGGCCAAGCAATGCATTGATGAGGGGTTGGTTCAGGTAAACGGCCAGGTAGAAACGCAGCGAAGAAAGAAGCTTCGCAAAGGAGATAAGGTCTCCTTTCAGGGTGAAGAAGTGCAGGTCAGTTAAATTCTCCCACGTGCCATAGCACACCCGAGGGGTCGTAAACAAATCCTTCACTGCCCCAATCGAAAGATGTAGGCTCAACCAGTTTTACCCCCTCAAATTTTTTAGTAAGGTTTTTTGCCTTCAGAATTTCCCAATAGTCAGTGAGTGATTTTACTTCCAAAAAGAGCATGGTATTTTCCACCCATGCCTTTAGGTAGTAATCTTGCAAATAGAAGCCAGCCGTTCCAAAGTGGAAATAGGAAAGTTTTGGTGTGGCTACTACTTCTTCAAATCCCCATGCATGATAGAATTCTCGTGAAATATTAAAATCCTTTGCACCAATAAAAGTGCGGATAGATTCGGCGGAGTTCTTCATATTGACGGGGAAATGGTTGATGAATGAGTAATATCGTCTACTTTTCCAACATAATTGAACTTTTACTCAGAAGAAAAGTGGATTGACTGGGTCGATCAGCTTTCGCAAAACGATTACGTCATCATAGACGATTTCCTTTCGCCCCAACTTTACAGTCAGGTGAGGTCATTTTTTTTGCAAAAATTGGAAGAGGATGAATTTCAGCGAGCCGGGCTTGGCTCGGTGTTCAATAATGTACTGGATACGAAGATCAGAGGTGACTTTACTTACTGGCTGGACAAAGGAAGGGATGAGGAACTGAATGCAGCGTTTGATTTGATTGAGGAAATAAAGTCGACACTCAATCGATATTGTTTTCTGAGCTTATCCGGATATGAGTTTCATCTGGCGTACTACCCTGAAGGCACCTTTTACAAGCGACACGTGGATCGGTTTCAGGATCGTAGCAATCGAATGATCTCAGTGATCATTTACCTGAATGAAGGCTGGCAAAAAGGAGATGGTGGAGAGCTGAAGATTTATAAAGAAGCAGGAGACATCATTGTGGATCCGCTTGCCGGACGCTGTGTGATGTTTAAAAGCGCAGATGTCCCTCACGAAGTGCTTCCAACCAATGTAGGCCGCTACAGCCTTACCGGCTGGATGTTGTATCAGCCTAGCGGAGTGGGGTATATTTTGGGGTGATTGGTCAAAAGTTGATCAGCTAATCTTTTATAGCTTTCAGGGTTTTCTTACCATCAAAAAATTCGAATCCATTGTTCGTAAAGGTGATATACCTGTGTGGGAATTGTCCCTTTACATGAAATCTTGTTTCAGAAACAGGGGTTAACTCGTAAAGGTAGGCTCCTTCCTTTCCTAATCTTAGAATGTCTTCCTCAAAGATGATACTACAGACTTGCTGATCTTCAAATGAGTAATCGCCTGCATACCCTTTTAGTAAATCGTATGAGACATCTATTGAAGGTATCAAATCAACAGAGATCGTTTTATCAATCGTCTGTTGCCACACTTTTTCAGACCCACTAAAAATTCTGGCTAATTGCTTTATTTGCTCGTCTTCAACAATCTCACCTGAAGTTTTTCCTTGCTTGTAGAGTTGTTCAATTCTGTTGATCCACTTTATGGAATTATCCCTATATGCCTGAAGCTGTTTCTTATCCGACACAAGTTTCCCATGTGCGGGAATAATGGACGTATATGCATCCCCAAGGGACAGAGCTTTTTCAAGAATTTTTAAATGGCCTTTACTACCTCCTCCATAATAAAAATGAGGAAATGTTTTGGTCATGTAAGTGTCTCCCGTAAACAGTGCATTGCTTTCTTTAAGGTAGATGAGTGCATCGTCAAAAGTGTGAGCGGCAATGTGGAACATTTCTATGGTTTCATTTCCCATTTCAATTATATAGCTATCTGAAAAGGTGACGTCATTAACGGCTGAAGTATACTTTGAATTTTCGTGTGTAATGATTGTTGCTCCTAGCTTGGAAAAGAATGAGTTTGCACCGCTATGATCGATGTGGTTATGGGTGTTTAGCACGTACTTAATTGACTTGTCAGAAAGACGTTTTATTTCGTTGAGAAGGATCTCCTGTTGGCTGTTGCCAGTCATGGGATCTATCAATAGTACCGCGTCAGAACCGATAAAAACCCCAACATTCGTATTATAATCAGGTGCTTTTAGCACGTATAAGTTGTCATTGATTCGTTCTTGAATAAAGTTCGTTGAATTACTTCCTAGTTGATCAGGTTGGGCTTTGATGCAGCCAGCTGATAGCAACAAAATGCAGAGACTCGAAAAGTTGATTGCGTTCATGTCCCAAATAAAAGCAAACAAGGTTGGGATAACTCAGGTATGCAAACCTGTTAACACATCTTTAACAGATAGAGCCGAGAACGAGAGAGGATGGCACGCGTTGAAAACGCGCGCTACGAAAACTTGCTAGAAACACGCTGGTATATTCAACTTTAGCGACTGTTAGCCACTTTAATTCTGATTAAATCCAATTCTTGCCCAATGTTCTCTTATAGAATCAATGAGTGGAGCTTCATGATATGCTTTGATTTTAAGTCCTTTTCCAGTTTGTAAGAAGTTAGCGAGCCAACTGTTGCTTCTTAGGCTATCATGAATTAGTTCTATCTTAAACTCTTCAGTCAGAGTAAAAAACCCCTGTTCAAATGCTTGATCATGAAGCAAGCATAGACACAATCCATTTCTTGTGTCACCCCTTAGTTCAGGGTTGTCAGCCCATCTAGCTATGTGTCCACTTACTAAGAAACCGCGTCCTCGAACTTCACAATTAGGGTAGCAACATTGGTACTCAAAATTTCTTTTGACGTTTTCAGCGAATTGGCGGTGACCGATTCGCTTCTTCAAAAGTCCATAAGTTTCTCCAGTAGATGCATTTTTAAAGTTGATTTCACCCAGTTCAATGTGACCCAAGAGTAGTTCACTCAACAAGCCGTCAAATTCTGAGAAGTAAGCACCATTTAAGCATTGTAATTTGCCAGCCTGAACTACATAAAATAGTCTTTTCTTGTTTCTTCTAATACTCCTGTTCGAGCTAAAGTATTCTCTTAGTTGATTGTCATAAGTTCGGAAGAAATCATTAAGAAGTATTGGAGATTCGAATTCTTGATAGTTCGTTAAGTCAACCTTATGGTATGTTCTTGAGAAGTCCCAATCATGCGCATCATTAGTTGGAGAGTCCGCTGTTATGTATGAATCCTGTATTGCATATGAATAACCCGTAAATTGAATAGTATTTCTGGTGTGCCTAAGATGTACTACTACATCATCTTTTTGAACATCTCTAATTAAATACCAAAACGGCCATTGTGCTCCGTCCGCTTTAGCTGTTGGAGCAAAAGCACTCTCAGTGAAGTTCCAGCCATCTACATATTGATTATTATTTTTTCGTAGTTCTAACCAAATCATGGGAGAGAATTGTGGCTAACATATAATGTATCACTCATCTGCACGATACTCCTCTTTCAAATATACCTGTTTAACCTCAAACACTCTCACTAATCACCCATCCAGCACTCCAGCAGGCCTGGAAGTTGAAGCCCCCGGTGAGGGCGTCTATATCCAGCACTTCTCCGGCAAGGTAAAGTCCGGGAAAGCGCTTGCACTCGAAAGTATTTAGATCTACCTCAGAAAGTTTGATACCTCCGGCAGTTACAAACTCTTCTTTGAAGGTACTCTTTCCATTCACTTTGTATTTGCCCTGACAGAGCTCTTCCACCAGCTTGTTTACCTGTTTTTTAGACAGCTCTCCGAACGGTGTTTGTTCAGATATTTCACAATACTGAATCATTCGTTCCCAGAAGCGTTTTGGTAATTCAAACAACGGATAGTTGATCACTTTCCGCTTTGGGTTAGCCTCCCTGTAGCGTTGAATTTGCTGCCGTGCTTCGTCCGGCATTAGGTTGAGGTAATTCACCAAAATCTCAAAAGCGTATTGCTTTTCATTGAGCTCATAAGCCCCCCAGGCAGATAGTTTGAGAATGGCTGGGCCGCTAAGTCCCCAGTGCGTAATAAGCAATGGGCCTTCTTCAGTCAATTTGGTTCCGGCTACTTTGATACTGACGTTTTCAAAAGACACTCCCATGAGGTCTTTGATCCGCTCATCTTTGATGTTGAAGGTGAAAAGAGAGGGCACAATCTCGGTTAACTCAAGACCTGTTTCTTCCAGCACCTTCCACGTGGCAGGAGAGGAGCCGGTGGCCACTACCACTTTATCGGTCAGTATTTCCTGACTGGAAGTGGTCACCTTCCATTGTTTCCCAATTGGTTCCAGTTTAGTCACACCTTCATTTAGGTGCACCTTCACCCTGTGTTTTTCCGCTGCTTTTACAAAGCAATCAATGATCGTTTGGGATGAGTCAGTCAGAGGGAACATTCGCTTGTCGGCTTCAGCTTTTGTTTGCACGCCATGATCAGCAAGCCAACTCACCATGTCTTCGGTGGAGAATGTTTTGAACAATGAATGAAGCTTTTTACTCCCCCGAGGATAGAATTTCACAAGCTCTGATGGAAGAGACCGTTCGTTGGTCACGTTGCACCTGCCTCCACCGGAGACTTTTACCTTTTGCAGGATTTTGCTTGACTTTTCCAGAATGGTCACCTGATAATCAGGGTGTTTTTCTGCGATATTGATAGCTGCAAAGAAGCCAGCTGCACCTCCACCAATGACAATGATTTTCACAATCCAAATAAAGATAATTATGAGAAATCGGAGTTAATTTAAATGCCTAATTCATTCAAATGGCATATTGTTATTTCAACGGTGAGATAGTGGAAGAGTCAAAGGCCTCTATTCCTCTCCACCATCTGGGTGTCCAGCGTGGTTTTGGTGTGTTTGATCTATTCAGGGGGCGACAAGGCAAGCCCGTTTTCATGGAAGATCATCTGGATCGTTTTGAAAGATCGCAGCAGTTTTTAGGGTTAAGTGATCTGATCAGTAAAGTGGAGATACGACAAGCTGTGGCAGACCTCCAGCAAAAGAATGGGTTTTCTGAATCCACATTTAAGCTAATGCTACTGGGGGATGGAAGTGAGTCAGAAATGATGCTCAAGCCTTTCTTCTACATTCTTCATTTGGATCTAAGCAAGCACCAAAACCCCGATTCTTCGTCCATCATTTTGCACGAATATTTGAGGGAATATCCTGAAATCAAAAGCATCAACTACCTCACGAGCAATCGGTTACATGTAAAGCGCATGAAGGTCAATGCCATCGATGTGGTTTATCATAAAGACGGACTGATTACAGAGGCCTCAAGAAGCAATGTGTTTATGGTTCAGAGCGGAGAAATTATCACTCCCAAGAACAACATTTTGAATGGCATTACACGAAAACAAATCCTTTCTTTTTGTAACGACATTGGGACTATTCATGTCCGGGATGTTACCCTGGATGAGTTCAGGTCTGCTGATGAAATTTTCCTCACCAGTACTTTGAAGGAGGTCTTACCGATCGTGGAAGTGGATGGGAAAAAAGTAGGAGATGGTCAAATCGGTGCTGTCTCAAAGAAGATCAAGCGGCGCTTCATCGACCACCTCCATCAATAATTATTCATCTTTTAAGCACTTCGAAGGATTGACATTGGCTGCTCTAAGTGCCTGCGAACTAACTGTAAGCCATGCAATCATCAACGATATGACTGCTGTGCCTAGGAATATCCAAAAGCTCAGATCAATTTTATAGGCGAAGCTTTCGAGCCATTGATCCATAAAATAGTAGGAAATGGGGATAGCAATCAGAATTGAGATGCCTACCAATCGGGTAAAGTCCTTCGATAGCATCATCACTATATTACTCACAGAAGCACCCAGCACTTTACGGATACCAATTTCTTTGAGTCTTCGCTCGGCTGTAAAGGTCGCCAGCCCGAAAAGGCCAAGACATGAAATGAGGATAGCAAATCCTGCAAAGTAGGAGGAGAGAGTCCCTATTCTCGTTTCTGACTCGTAAAGCTCCTGATAGCTTTTGTCCAGAAACTCATATTCAAATATGAATCCGGGACAGAAGGTTTCATAGAGTTGCTGAACTTCTGTCATCGCCTGCACTTCCTTGCCTTTTTCTAATCTAACAGCGATATTCCATGTATTGCCCAGCCAAAAGAAAGCCGGATCAACTTCACGGTGAATAGATTGATAATGAAAGTCTTTTAGCACACCAATAATCTGAAGATCATATTCATCCCATAACTTTATTGTTTCGCCCAAGGCTTCTTCAGGTGTGAAGCCCATGATTTTCACGGCGGCCTCATTCATTACAATTTTAGTGCTGTCCGCACCAAACTGATCGTCGAACCATCTACCCGCTATCACCTCCATTCCCATGGTCTTCTGGAATTCCTGATCTACCCGAATATTTTCAAACAGAATCCGTTCTTCAGGCTGTTTGGTTCGCCAGTCCAGCCCGCTAGTATTGTTCATTTGATGCAATAAGGTATGGCTGGTTCCGGCTGCAGAAGCAACGCCCGGAATTTTTCTTAGCTCCGTGAAAAAGGCATCTCGTTTATCTTGAATAGTGCCTTCCTGACTGAAGAAAACGACATTTTCCCGGTCATATCCCAGGTTTTTTGTGAGCGCATAATTGGTCTGTTTGTGAATAACAATCACCCCAACGATCAATATGATTGTTATTGTGAATTGGAAAATGACCAGTCCTTTTCTAGCCCATAGCTCCCCGGCTGAACTTTTGATCTCGCCTTTCAGCACCTTTACAGGGTTGAAATGAGTGAGGTATAGTGCTGGGTAACTTCCTGCCAATAATCCTGTAACGATTATTGTGGCGATAGAGAACAAGAGTATTTCAGGAGTAAGTTGTAATGATATCTCTTTATCAGTGATGAAGTTGAACTGAGGTAAGAGAATTAAAACCAACAGGTAAGCCAGGATCATTGAGAAGAATGTGATCAGCAAAGATTCACCTATAAACTGCCTAATCAGTGTTTTTCGATCTGCACCAATGGCCTTTCTCACACCTACTTCATGTGCTCGCTTTGAAGCTCTGGCGGTGGACAGGTTCATGAAGTTGATGCACGCGATTACCAATATGAAAATGGCGATAATAGAAAATAGTCTAACATATTCGATTCGCCCTCCATCTTGTACACCGTTGGTGTATTTACCATAGAGATACTGTTCGGAATATTTCTTCAAAAAGAGATCAACGTTGCTGTCGCCATCTTCATTTTTACTTTTCACATACCCGGCAATTTTCTCAGTAACCGCCTGTTGTTCAGCACCTTCTTCTAGAATCACATAGGTGTGAGGTCCATTATTTCCCCAGCTGGTCACCCATTCATTGTCGTCTTTGAAATCTTCAAACGGCAGTACGAAATCAAATCTGTATGTCGAGTTTTTTGGAATGTTTTCAAATACTCCTGTTACTATAAAATCACGATCATTTTCATATCTCAGTGTTTTACCAATTGCACCTTCCACTTCGCCGAAGAATTTCTCCGCCAGATTTCTTGAAATACAAATAGAGGATTTGTCTTTTAGAACATCATCTGGGTTGCCTGCCAATAAGGGATACGAAAAAATATTGAAGTAGTCTTCACCCACATGAAACCCTTCTTCTTTGAAATATTTGTCATTGTTGTAGGACAGCAATGACTTACCAACCCAGGTAGTGGTAGCGGCATATTTAATGTCAGGAAAATCAATTTTTAAGTTCTCCGCCAGAATGCCGGGAGTAGAATTGGTGGCAAACATTTCATTGGAGTATGTTTGAAACTCCATCACCCGAAACAATCGATCGTCCTTTTGATGAAATTTATTAACACTTAATTCATCCTGAACCCAGAGGTAAATAAAGAATGCACAAGTGAGACCTGTGGTTAGCCCGATGAGGTTCACGAGTGATGATACTTTATGTCTCAGAAAATTTCGCAGAGTGATTCGGAGGTAGTATTTCATGATTTTGAGTAGTTGGGTTTATTAAGGATAGATAGAGGGATTAAAAAGTTGCATTATTGCAAATAATACCCCCAGATATGACAGTGGTTACAGATCGTGATTAAAAATTTTTCAAAAAAGTTTTTGGAAGTTCAAAATCTTTGATTCAGCTTTGGCGCATCTTTTCAGAGATGAACAGATAATTTATACAGAAGCACGGAGAGACAGGCTCGTTGATGTGCTAGCAACCTGGTAACCAAACCAAGGTGCTAATTCCTGAACTTTTAAAGTGAATATAAATTATGAAAAAAGCACACAAACACATTCAGGACATCCAATTACTCAACACGCACGCCAGATCAATGTGCTGTTGCTGCTGTTAATTCTTGACCGCTCCTAAAGCAGGTCTGTCCCTATTTTCCATTTTCTATTTTTTTAAATCCCGTTCAAATGAATTTTGAAACGCAAGCAATTCGCACACAACTGTCGAATGCTTCTCAAAAGGAGCATTCCGCACCCGTCTATCTCACAAGCTCATTCACCTTTGACAATGCAGAAGAGGCCAGGGCAAAATTTAATGATGAAATTCCCGGAAACATTTACTCCAGGTATTCAAATCCCAACACGGATGAGTTCATTCAAAAGCTCTGCTACCTCGAAGGGGCTGAAGATGGCTTAGCAACCGCTACAGGTATGTCGGCCATGTTTACCAGTATGGCCGGATTGCTTCAGCAAGGTGATCATGTCCTGGCATCCAGGGCACTTTTTGGATCTACCCATCAGCTTTTCACCAAAGTGTTTCCAAAGTGGGGGATTGAGCATTCGTATTTCAATCTACACCGACCGGAGAAGTGGGAAAGCCTTATCACACCGAAAACTAAGATGATCTTTGTTGAGACACCTTCCAATCCGGGACTGGACATTGTGGATCTAGAATATCTGGGGCAGCTGGCTGAAAAGCATAATCTGATCCTGAACGTTGACAATTGTTTTGCTACTCCGTACTTACAAAATCCAATTGAATGGGGCGCGCATATTGTCACTCATTCTGCTACCAAGTTCATTGACGGACAAGGCAGAACGCTTGGAGGAGCGATTGTCGGGAAAAAGGATTTAATTGAAGAGCTGCGTTTCTTTGCCCGACATACAGGTCCGAGTCTTTCACCTTTTAATGCCTGGGTGCTAAGCAAAAGCTTAGAAACGTTGGCCGTGCGAATGGAGAAGCACTGTGAGAACGCTTTCAAAATTGCTTCATATCTGGAAGGGCATGAAGAGTTGGAGCTGGTCAAGTATCCGTTTTTGGAAAGCCATCCGCAGCGGGAGCTTGCAAAGAAGCAAATGAAGCATGGAGGTGCGATTGTAACATTTATCGTAAAAGGTGGATTGGAAAGAGGCGTCCGTTTTTTGGATAACCTGAACATGCTCAGTCTGACTCCTAATCTGGGTGATACCCGGACGACTGTGACACATCCGGCAAGCACGACCCATAGTAAACTGACCGAAGAGGAAAGAGCAAGTGTGGGAATTGCTCCGGGTCTGGTTCGAATTTCTGTTGGGCTGGAAAATGTCAATGATATCTTGAATGATATTGAACAGGCACTTCAGGCCAGTAAAGAGAAACAAGTGAATCCAAGGATTGAAAAACTGGTATCGTCATGAGAATAAAGCATCTGACATGGATAGGCATCTGTTGCATGTGTATGTACATGTGTTGGAGAATCGTGCTAAGGTCACCTAAAAAGAGGTATTTGTAAAATAAAATATAAAACAAATACAACCCTGGTGGCCTCTGAGTCATCAGGGTTTTTTTATTTCAAAAAATCAGAAAATATGTCAACTACAACAACGATATCAAGCGAAGCGAAAGAAGATATAGAAGAGCTTCACGAAAAAATAGGTGCTTTTCATCTGGGAACAATCCCTGAAGAACGCTTCAAAGCTTTCAGACTGACCCGAGGAGTATATGGTCAGCGTCAGCAAGGGGTGCAGATGCTACGTATCAAACTTCCTTACGGAAAAGTAACACCGGATCAGTTGCGAGTCATTTCAAATATTGCAGATGAGTATACCAATGGAAATCTCCATTTGACTACTCGTCAAAACATCCAGCTTCATCATATTCCACTGGATGACACGCCACAGATTTGTGAACGGCTGGAGCGAGTAGGGGTAACTCTGAGAGAGGCATGTGGTAATACGGTAAGAAATGTGACGGCTTCTCCATTAGCAGGAGTAGATCCGGAAGAGCCATTTGACGTGACTCCTTATGCACATGAGGTTTTTCAATACTTCCTGCGAAATCCGATTTGCCAGGATATGGGCCGAAAGATCAAGATCGCTTTTTCCTCCAGCGAGCTGGACGAAGCGTTTACCTACATCCATGATTTTGGATTCATTCCTAAAGTGAAGAGCGGAATTAGGGGATTTAAAGTATTGGTTGGAGGCGGACTGGGTGCTCAAACCTTTTTTGGGCAGGTCGCTTATGATTTTTTACCGGAAGAAAAGCTCATTCCATTCATAGAAGCAGGATTAAGAGTGTTCGATCGACATGGAGAGCGGGAGAGAAGGCATAAAGCTCGTTTGAAGTTTTTGGTCGATCCAAAGAAAGGGTTGGGTCTGGATGGTTTCCTACGGCTGGTAGACGAGGAATACAAAGCCTTGGCGGATCAGGTACATCCGGTTGCTCATGAAGAATCAGACTACCCGGTTCTTAAACGACCGCATTCCAATTATAAAATCCAGGATAAGGAGACTTTTGAAAAATGGAGAAGGATCAATGTGGTGGAGCAAAAGCAGAAAGGGTTTTATGCGGTCAAAATAAAAGTGCCACTGGGTAATATTTCTTCTCTGGTAGCTCGCAAAGTAGCATTGATTGCAGAAGCTTATGCATCAAAGGACATTCGGATTACGATCAATCAGGGATTGCTGTTCAGGTTTGTAAATAAGGAAAGTCTTCCGGCACTTTATGCTTCTCTGAATGAGTTGGGACTGGCTAATCCCGGCTTTGATACATTGGCGGATGTAACCTCATGCCCCGGTACAGATACATGCGCTTTAGGGGTGACAAATAGCACCCAGTTGGCTACAGAGCTTGAGCGCGTCATCAAAGAAGAATATCCTCATTTGATTGATGAGTCACAGATTAAAATCAAGATAAGCGGATGCATGAATTCCTGCGGGCAACATATGATTGCCAATATTGGCTTTCATGGAAGCAGCATTAAAAATGGAGATAGGGTAGTGCCTGCCATGCAGGTGGTCATTGGTGGCGGCATAGAACCAGACCATCAAGGCTATATCGCTGAAAAAGTGATTAAGATCCCAACGAAGCGAATCCCTGATGTGGTCCGCACGCTGCTGGATGACTATGAAGCTAACGCCGAAGAAACCGAATATTTTAATCAGTATTTCAGACGGGAAGGCAAGAAATATTTTTATGAGCTACTCAAGCCTTTAGCTGATCTGTCCGAAATCAAGGATGATGAATTTCAGGATTGGGGGAACACAGAGGAGTTCGTTCCGGAAGTTGGAGTGGGAGAGTGTGCGGGTGTTATGCTAGATCTGGTGGATACCATTTTAGCCGATGCAAAAGAGCGTATCGAATGGGCGAATGAAGATTTTGAAAAGCAGAAGTGGGCCAATGCGATCTATCATAGTTACAGCGCATTTGTAATTGGAGCTAAAGCATTGCTTCTAAGTAAAGACATTCAGTGCAACACACATAAAGGCATCATTGATGATTTTCAATTACACTTTTCTGATGAATCTGCATTCCCCATAGCTGAATCTTTTGAACAGGAAGTACTCAAGATCAATCGATATGCACCGAATCAGGCGTTTGCCAAAAGCTATCTGGAAGAAGCCAGCGCTTTCATTAAGCAGGTTTTCCTGTTTCGATCTCAAGAGGCCCAAACAGCTGAAAAATTGGTAATCAGTAACCATTACAAAGCTTAGTCATGAACGATCAAAAATTAACATTAGTAGGAGCAGGTCCGGGAGATCCGGATTTGATCACGGTTAAGGGTGTCAAAGCACTCGAGCAAGCGGACGTGGTGTTATACGATTCGCTGGTTTCAACGGAATTGCTAAGGTATGCACCTTGTGCTGAGCACATTCCGGTAGGAAAACGAGCAGGAAAACCGAGTGTGCCGCAGCAAAGTATCAATCAATTGATTTTGGAGAAGGCGCATAGCAAGGGACATGTGGTTCGGTTGAAAGGTGGAGACCCATACGTCTTTGGTCGGGGCTATGAAGAAATCCAATTCGCTCAGGAACATGGCATTGCTACAGAAGTGATTGTTGGAATCAGTAGCATCATGCTGCCTGGGTTATACAATATCCCACTCACATGCCGAGGTGTCAATCAGGGCTTTTCAGTTCTGACGGCTACCGGGGCAGATGGAAAGTTGAGTGGCGAGGTGAGGAAAGCTGCCAAATATGCGTCCACTGCTTTGATATTTATGGGTTTGTCAAAGTTGGATGAGGTGGTTGCTCACTATCTAAAAGAGGGTCGGGGAGATTTGCCTGTTGCTATCATTAGCAATGGCTCGCTCGCTGAAGCACAGGTGATTGCTGGTACGGTGGATTCAATTCTTGATGAAACCCGAGATCAAAAGCCAGCATCCCCGGCACTCTTAATTTTTGGAGAGGGGGCTGCATATACCACTCAATCCAAACAATCAATAATCAAAAAACACAAAGTAGCATGACTGTTGGAAATTCATTATTCCCCGTATTTCTAAAGCTGAATCAGATTCAGACACTGATTGTCGGAGGTGGAAATGTAGGTCTGGAAAAGCTGGATGCCTTGTTAAGGAACGATCATGAGGCAAACGTCACAATTGTAGCTAAGAGGTTCAAAGCTGAAATACGACACAGGCAAGGATTATCAGGACAGATCAAATTGATAGAGCGTCCATTCAGGAAAAGCGATCTGAAAGGAAAAGATCTGGTCATTCTGGCCACTGATGATCATGCACTGCATGTAAGGATTAGATCCTTGGCTCAAAAAAAGCACGTGCTTGTAAATGTAGCCGACACACCGGGTCTATGTGATTTTTATTTGGGATCGACAGTAAAGAAAGGAGATCTGAAAATTGGGATTAGCACGAACGGGAAATCTCCTACTTTCTCTAGACGGTTAAAGGAAGTTTTGAATGAAGCACTTCCTGATGAAACAGAACTGCTGCTACGGAACCTAAAAGTGATCCGTGATCGGCTGAAAGGAGATTTTTCATTCAAAGTGAAAGCATTGAATAGCATTACTAAATCATTGATCGATAGAAATGAAATCTAGTGAAAAAAGTAATTTGGTTCGGTTAAATGAGCGCTACCATCTCTTAAGTCCTCTTGAGCGGATGGAGCGCCTGTTTTCTGAATTTGATCATGATCGTATTTTGATGACTTCCTCCTTTGGAACCACTTCAGCCATTCTCTTACATATGATCAGCAAGGTGGCTCCTCAACATCCTGTCTACCTGGTGAATACCGGTTATTTGTTTGAGGAAACTCTGCAGTACAAAGAGGAGATCAAGCAGAAATTCGGATTGAATATTATTGAAGTTGGCGCTCAAGAAAACAAGCATCGATTCACTCAGGACAATCAAACGTGGAAATATCAAAATGATCTGTGCTGTTTCATCAATAAAGTAGATCCTACGAATCAATTGAAGAAAGGAAAGGACGTGTGGATCTCAGGGCTGTTACGTTTTCAAAATGCCAACCGTCAGCACCTACGGATTTTTGAACCGCGAGAGGAACTGCTTAAATTTCATCCGATCATTGACATGACAGCTGAAGAAGTGAGTTTGTATCATACCATTTACGAACTACCTCAGAACAAACTCTACTATCAAGGGTACGGTTCAGTGGGTTGTACACATTGCACCGAAAAGGGTGATCAGCGAGAGGGAAGGTGGCTGAATAATAAGAAAACGGAGTGTGGCTTGCATTTGTGAGTCAATTAAACTGATTCATTGTACGTTCCATTCCAATCGTACAGAACGATTTAATAGCATCGATGGCTCGGTCCATATTTAGTACCAGTTCATTCATTTCCTGTTTATTAAATGGACTTAGCACATAATCAACTTGTTGACCTTTGTGGAAGTTATCTCCCACACCAAAACGTAAACGGGGATAATTAGCTCCACCGCAGAGCTGTTCTATGTTCTTGAGTCCATTATGTCCTCCGGCTGAGCCTTTTGGCTTAAGGCGTATTTTTCCATAAGGAAGGGCGATATCATCGGTGATCACAAGCATGTTTTCTTTTGGAATCTTGTGTTGCTGTAGGTAATGATTTACAGCCTTCCCACTTAAGTTCATGTAGGTGGTAGGTTTTATGAGATGAAGGGTCCTTCCTTTGTGCTTGATCTCAGATGTATAAGCAAGCTTATTCATTTCGAACGAAGTTCCTTCCTGATCCGCAAGTCTATCCAGTGTGAGGAAACCAATGTTGTGCCTGGTCAATTCATATTCCGGGCCGATATTTCCCAATCCGACGATTAGATATTTCATAGTAAAGACAAAAAAAATCCCCCGCTTACTGGCGGGGGACTAAAATAATTATTTTGAAATGAATTAAGACTCTGCCGGAGCTTCAGCTGCTGGTGCATCTCCACCTTCTGCTGCTTCTGCCTCTTCACCTTCCATTTCTTCTTCATCACCAGTCTCTTTTCCTTTAAGAGCACGTGGTACTTCGATACCTGCAAGTGTTACAAGCGGGCTATTCAATATCTCGTATTCACCTACTTCCAGCTCGCCAACTTTGATAGACTTACCAAGTCCAAGCTTTGATACATCTACCTCGATGTACTCAGGCATGTTCTTAGGAAGGGCTTTGATCTGCAAGTATTTCACTTTTCTGATCAACTTACCTCCCTGCTGGATTCCAGGTGCGGTTCCTACCGGGTGAACAGGGATGTTCATTTTAATAGGTGTTCCACGGAATAGCTGCAGGAAGTCTGCGTGCATGATGATTTCACTCACTGGGTGAAACTGAACATCCTGGATGATTGCCTCGAATGGCTCAGGTTCTCCTTCAATTGTTAATAAAGCAAAGTGCGCTTCGTCAGTGTATACCAGGTCTCTAAACAAGATCATTGGAGCGTAGAAGTGAATTTGGTGATCACCGCCGTATACTACGCACGGAACCATTCCTTCTTCTCTTAAGCGCTTCGCTTCTGTCTTGCCGAGATTTGCTCTTTTATACCCTATAATCTCAACAGTTTTCATAATTGAATTTGATTTAAAATATGATTATTTAATAAATAATGAACTAATTGATTCGTGATCGTGGATCTTGCGAATTGCTTTTGCAAACAACTCTGCCACAGTCAGTACTTTGATTTTTGAGCTTTCCTGCTTTTGGGGAATTGTGTCAGTAATGATCAATTCTTCTAAAGCTGACTCTTCAATGTTTTTGTAGGCATTTCCCGAAAGAACACCATGTGTTGCAATCGCTCGAACGGAATTGGCGCCTTTTTCTTTAATGATAGTCGATGCTTTACTGATGGTTCCTGCCGTATCCACCATGTCATCAACCAATACCACATCTTTTCCTTCTACATCACCAATCACTTGCATGGATGCAATTTCATTCGCGCGTTTTCTGTGCTTATCGCAGATCACCATATCCACCTCGAAAAGTTTGGCGTATGCTCTAGCTCTGGCTGTTCCTCCTACATCCGGAGATGCAATAATCATGTTGTCCAGCTTTAGATTCTTGAGGTAAGGGTAGAAGATCGCTGAACCATCAAGATGATCTACAGGGATATCAAAAAATCCCTGTATCTGTCCGGCATGCAAGTCACAGGTCATTATTCTGTCAGCTCCAGCTGAGGTCAACACATTAGCAGCAAGCTTGGCTGCAATGGAAACCCTTGGTTTGTCTTTTCTATCCTGGCGTGCATATCCAAAATATGGAACCACAACGGTCACATACTTTGCACTAGCTCTACGAGCTGCATCGATCATCAAAAGAAGCTCCCAAATATTGTCAGCTGGGGGTACAGTAGGTTGAATGATGAAGACATCAGATCCACGAACGGATTCAGTGAAGTAAACACCCATTTCGCCATCACTAAAGGTTTGCTTTTCACTTTGTCCCAGAGGCTTACCGTAGTTATTAGCAATAGCGCTTGCTAGTTCTGGGTGTGCCGAGCCTGAGAATATCTTTACTGATGACATCTTTTTAGAATAAATCCCGCCAGTGTTAGCGGGATTAATTTGTTGGCCTACTAGGGCTCGAACCTAGACTCTTCTGAACCAAAATCAGACGTGTTGCCAGTTACACCATAGGCCAATACCGGATGATTTTTTTAAGTGTTTGTCCTTCACTTCCGTTCAAACGGACGGCAAAATTAGCCGATTATTTTTTAAATCAAAAGATTAAACTTTCGATTTCACCCAATTAAATGCATTCATAAATGGCTCCATCCACGGAGAGACTTCCGCAGCTTCCAATCCACGCTTGTAAGGCCAATTCCATTGGAATAGTGACCGCTCCAAATGTGGCATGATCGCCAGGTGTCGACCATCCTCTGAACAGAGTGCCGCAGTATCAAATGAACTACCATTGGTATTGCCTGGGAATTCTGAATAAGAATATTTAACAGGTATTTTAAATTTCGATTCATTATCAAGAACGAACTGACCTTCGCCATGAGCCAGCCAAATCCCAAGCCTGGAACCAACCATGGATTCCAACATTATAGAATTGGTTTCCTCGATATCCACGCTGACGAATCCACATTCGAACTTACCGGAAGAGTTGTGATGCATTTTTGGATGCATATCACCCATCTCAGGATATATTAGTCCAAGTTCCATCATTAACTGACATCCGTTGCAAACGCCTAGACTCAACGTATCCTCTCTGGCATAAAAAGAATCCAGTGCAGCCTTTGCCTTTTTATTGAATAGGAATGATCCGGCCCATCCTTTAGCCGATCCGAGTACGTCAGAGTTGGAGAATCCGCCTACAAAAACGATTAGGCTGACCTCACTTAAATCTTCTCGGCCTGTAATCAGGTCTGTCATGTGAACATCTTTCACATCAAAACCTGCCAGCCAAAGCGCATAAGCCATTTCACGATCACTGTTTACTCCTTGCTCTCGAATAATAGCCGCTTTTACCCCTGACTTTCCTTTTCTATTGAAGTCTAAATTGTAAGTGCTTGCCTTTCCATCAAAACGCTTCGGAAATGCGTAGGAGAGTGGCTGTTTAAATTTATTCGAAGCTCTGCTCTTTGAAACTTCCGGTTTTGTTTGTTTGAGGTCAAGAAGTGCTGAAGTTTTAAACCAGGCATCCCTTATTTTCTCGATATCAAATGAATGGTTAAAAGATCCATTCTTTATGGAAATACTTCGCTCATTTGTGATACTTCCAATCTCATTCCATTTTACCCCTGACTTCTCGAGCGCCTTAATGCCACCTTGATTCATTTGGAGAACGAGGGCTGGTTTCTCTGAGAATAGAACCCTTACAGAATCATTTTCACCTAAAGGCGAAAGGTCAATATCCATCCCACCTTTGGTGTTAGGGAAATTCATTTCAAGTAGCGTTGTAATCAATCCGCCGGCAGACACATCGTGCCCGGCTATCACATGTCCCTCGTTGATTAGTTGCTGTACTGCATTGAATGATTTTGCTACAACTTGTGAGTTAGCTTCTGGTGTTTTCGCACCTAATTTGGATTGAGTTTGCGCAAATGAAGATCCGCCTAGTTCAAAATCACCACCCGAAAAGTCAATGTAAATGAGTTTTGAATCCTTTTGGCTGTAGTCAATGACCGGGCTTACCGTCTTATTTATATCAGACACCTCAGCAACGGAGCTGATGATTACAGTACCTGGTGCATAGACTTTCTCACCATCAGGATATTTCTGTGTCATTGACATAGAGTCTTTTCCTGTCGGCACATTAATCCCTAGTTCACAGGCAAAATCACTGATTGCTTTTACTCCTTCATAAAGTCTTGCATTTTCTCCTTCATTCTTTGCCGGCCACATCCAGTTTGCACTCAAGGAAACTCCTTTCAATCCATGGGTTAGGGGTGCCCATACCAGATTGGCCAATGCTTCAGTGATTGAAAGCCTTGATCCGGCTCCTGCATTGATGAGGCCTGGAACTGGAGAGTGTCCGATAGAGGTTGCAATGCCTTTGTTCGACTTAAAGTCAAGGGCCATCACAGCCACATTATTCAATGGTAATTGAAGTTCACCACAGGTCTGTTGTGTTGCAACACGTCCGGTCACACATCGATCCACTTTATTCGTGAGCCAATCCTTACAAGCCACTGCCTCAAGCTGAAGCACAGCTTCCAGATATTCTTCAATTTTAGTTTCAGAATAGCTAACCTCCGAGAAGTTGGATTTGCCAGATTTATCTTCAAGAATTGTTTTTGGGGAAGAACCGAACAAGTGATGCAGCTTTAGATCGAAAGGGGAAGCTTCTCCATTATTTTCAAACTTCAACTCATTGTTATCACCTGCTTCTCCTACCTCATAATAGGGTGCTCGCTCGCGCTCAGAAACTCGTTTTAGATAAGCTGCGTCCTTTTCATTAATGACGAGCCCCATACGTTCCTGAGACTCGTTTCCAAGTATTTCTTTAGCTGAAAGCGTCTCATCGCCAACCGGTAATTTCTTTAAGTCAATCACGCCTCCTGTTTCTTCTACCAATTCGGAAAGGCAATTCAAATGGCCTCCAGCTCCATGGTCATGGATGGAGGTGATTGTATTTTCATCAAGCTCTACCATCGCGCGAACAGCATTCGCTACCCGTTTCTGCATCTCCGGATTGGATCTCTGAACAGCGTTCAGTTCGAGCGCTTGGTTGAATGCTCCAGTATCCACAGAAGAAACGGCACCACCGCCCATTCCGATGCGGTAGTTATCTCCACCCATCACTACGATTTTCTCGCCAGCTTTGACATGTTTCTTTTGGGCTTCCTTTTTCTTACCATACCCAATTCCGCCAGCTTGCATGATCACTTTATCATAGCCGTATTTCTTGCCACCTTCTTCATGTTCGAATGTCAATACACTTCCGCAAATGAGAGGCTGACCGAATTTGTTACCGTAATCACTTGCTCCGTTGGATGCTTTTGTGAGTATTTCTTGTGGCGTCTGGTACAGCCATTTTCTGGCTGGTTTTTCCCATGTTCTTCCATCTTCCAGGCGGGAATATGAGGTCATATAAACGGCAGTTCCAGCCAAAGGAATGCTACCTTGTCCACCTGCCATTCTATCCCTTATTTCTCCACCTGAACCTGTAGCGGCACCATTAAATGGCTCTACGGTTGTAGGGAAGTTGTGTGTCTCCGCTTTCAGTGAGATAACGGATTCAAATTCTTTAGTATCAAACCAATCCGGTTTATCCTGGGTAAGTGGAGCAAATTGCTCAACTTTTGGTCCCTGGATAAAGGCTACATTGTCTTTGTATGCCGAGACAAGGTAATTTGGGTTTTCTTTAGAGGTTTTCTTGATCCACTGGAACAATGAGAGTTCCTGCTCCACTCCATCAATAATGAATGTGCCATTGAATATTTTATGTCGGCAATGTTCGGAGTTTATTTGCGAGAACCCGAACACTTCAGAGTCGGTGAGAGGTCTTCCAATTTCATTCGAAACACCCTCCAGATATTCGATTTCTTCCTGACTTAATGCCAGACCTTCCTGTTCATTATATGATGCAATGTCATGAATATGCTCAATGGGCTGAGGTTTCCTGTCTAAGGTGAAAATTGCTTGATCCAAACCATCATACACTTGCTGTAACATTGGATCGAAAGCACCAGACGATGACTCAGAAATGTATGTTTCAATTCGATAGATTGATTTGATGCCTGCATTATGAGCAATATCCGAAGCATTGGTACTCCATGGGGAGATCATCTCTTTGCGAGGACCGATAAACTTGCCAGCAATTGAATCCTTTTCAACAGGTTTAGCTCCTGAAAAAAGCCAGATAAGTTTGTCAATCTGAACGGACGAGAGTTTTTCTGAAACGCCTACGGCGATCACAGCGTCTTCAGAGTTTTGGAAGAATTGAATCATTGAGGAACCTCGTTTTGAAGTCCGCAAAATTAACCTTTTTATGAGCTTTGTTTTACTCGGATTTCAACAATTTGCGAGCTGTCTTTTTCAGAGCTCCCACGGTCATGGAAGAATAGCCAATAATTACTTTTTCGATGATGCCTTCTCGATTGACAATGAAGTGAGTAGGATATGATCTCACATTCATTTCAAGACAAAAATCTTTCACATTCGGGATGATATGGTAGTCGAAATCGCGTTTATCAAGAAACTTATCAACCAACTCCGCATCATCAAAAGTAGGAGCGAGAAATATGATTTCTTCATCTTTAAGTTCCTTCACCATTTCATTCATTTCTGGCATCTCCATAATGCATGGTTTACATCGACTAAACCAGAAATTGACGAGCAGGATTTTTCCCTTTGTGTCTTCCTTGGTAATCACGGTTCCTTCCAAGGTGGTTAACGCAAAGTCGGGGAAAGGTTGACCCTTCATTCGCTTCACTTCCTTTTTCGCAGTTTCAACTGCTTTGATTTGCTCCTTGGTGGGCTGACCAACCAAAGCAATAGCAGGTAGGTAGATAAGGAGTATGTAGAAGTGAATTTTCATTTGCTATTTCTTTTCAAGAATCAATTTAGCAACTTCTGGTTTTATGAGTTGATGGTGCTTGAGGGGAAACGTGTCAATCCTGAAGTCACCCATCTTTCTGATGATTGGCAAAATCTTTACCGGTTTGATGATATGATCCTTCTCACCAAGGATGATTCTTTTTTTGAATGAATGTTTATTAAAGGCATTGATTAGCTGCCTTTTCGAATATCCTAGGGTCTTGAAGTGGTTCCACGAAATGTATACCCGCTTTCGGTTGTCTGCTTCTCCAAGTTCTTTGCGTACAAAATCACCCATGTAAGGACTTGCAATTTTGTATTTGTCATTAAGCTCAATCAACCTCTCCAACTTCTCCGGATTTAGCATAAAGTATTTGAATAGCCACCTAATCCAAGGGCTGGTTGCAAGCTTAAACCAGATACTTAAATAGATGCCGTCCGGAGCTATTAGAATCACCTCATCAACTTGTTTTGGGAGGATCATTGCTGAAGCAATAGCAAATCTTCCACCTAAACTGTAGCCGAGCACAGAGAAATTATCTACTCCTTCTTTTTGTAAAAACTCTAATAGATAGGACGCCCACTGTTTCTTAGTCAATGTGGATTTTGATCTATGACTCTTACCATGATAGAAGATATCAAAAGCATAGATTGTGTAAACTGAACCATAATTTTTCGTCCATTCTTTAAAAATTTTACTATCCTGACCAAATCCATGAAAGGCAATCAAAATTTGGCTTCCCTCACCATATTTAGAATAATATAACTGTCCATCGGGTAATTCTATTTTCGTCATTCCGATGTGAAAAATAGGTCGGAATACTATCCATCAAAAATTTTTCACTGAAAACAGAACTATTTCTACCCATATGCGTTGTTTTGCACGGCGGAAACTTTCAACATCCTTAAAGTTTCCTGAGTTTTAATGAAACGTGAGAATTTGGAAGCGAAAGAAAAGATACTGAGTAGTGCCGAGGAGTTGTTTATCCAGTATGGGATACGGAGTGTGACGATGGATGATGTGGCCCGAGCTGCATCCATGTCAAAGAAGACCCTGTATCAATACTTTGACAATAAGGACGGGCTGGTTACTGAGGTTGCATTAAATCATTTTAAAAAGGAGGCGGCAGAGTTTGAAGAGATTAGTAAGCAGGCAAAAGATGCCGTGCATGAAGTTTTGTTGGTGTCCCAGTGCTTACGCCAGCATGTGTTTCGTATGAACCCTTCGTTGCTTTTTGATATGCAAAAATATCATGGGCGAGCGTGGGACGAATACCTTGAGTTTAAGCACGAGATTATTCGTGGAAACATTGAGCGAAACATAGAACGTGGTAAGAAGGAGGGATACTTCAGACAAGAAGTAGACGCGCGGGTGATGGCTATCCTTCGGGTTGAAGTTGTGCAATTGATGTTTAATACCAAAGCTTTCCCCAGGGACACATTTGACATGCAAACGATTGGCTTACAAATTCTGGATCATTTCATTCATGGACTGTTCACGGATGCCGGAAGAAAAAAATACGAAGAATACTTAATTCAAGAACCAATAAATCACACACACTAACTCTATCTATGAGATTAATATTACTACTATTGATGATTATTGGCACTTCCATGGGAGTGCGCGCACAGGAAAGAGTGAGTCTTTCACTGGATGATTGTATCAGCTATGCATTGGGGAATAATGAACAGCTGAAAATTAAGCAACTTGATAAGGAGATTGCTGATGCGGAAGTAAGGAAAACGATTTCACTTGGTTTGCCCCAGGCAAATGTAAATGGAGGTTTGAATTACAATTATGAGCCTCAAAAAAGCCTCATTGATATTAGCACCTTTGATCCAAGTGTTCCAGCCGGAACAGAGCAAGAAGTTTCTTTTGTTCAAAACTATGATGGAAATGTTGGCTTATCTGTTGATCAGTTACTCTTTGATGGATCTTATTTCGTAGGACTTCAGGCGGCAAGAACTTATAGAGAGCTTTCTACAAAGGAACACATCAAGTCACAAATTGATATAGTAGAGGCTGTTAGCAAAGCGTATTACAATGCATTGATTGCAGAGGAGCAGCTCGAACTTTTAGAAAAGAACATTGGCCGATTGGATACGCTGCTAAATGAGACACGAGAGATGTACGAGGCTGGGTTTGCTGAAAAAGTGGATGTGGACAGGATCAGAGTGAACTATAATAATTTAAGAGTAGAATTAAGTAGAACCAGCCAATTGAAAGACATCAGCCGAAAGCTCCTGAAGTTTCAAATGGGAATGGATCTAAACCAGCCAATAGAACTTGCAGAGCAACTGGAGGAGGTGAAAATCGAAAATCCTGTGACACCAGCAAATGAGTTTGACTATGGTCAGCGGATAGAGTTTTCTCAGCTTCAAACAAATCAGAGTCTGGCGCTATTGGACATGAAGAACAACAAAGTTCAGTATTTACCAAAGTTATATGCGCACTTCGGATATGGCTGGAATACTGCTGCTGCTAGAGGTAGCCAATTTTTCGAATCAAGAAGGTGGCTGGATAACGGAGTGATTGGCGTAACCGCATCTGTGCCCATTTTTGATGGATTTCTGAAAAGCAATAAAATCCAGCAAAACAGACTTCAGGTAAAGCAAATTGAAAATCAAATGTCTTTCTTGAAAAAGAACATTGATTTGGAAATTGAGCAATCACAGATCAGCCTGACCAGCCAAGTTGAAATGCTGGAAGTACAAAAGCAAAACATGGAATTGGCTCAGGAAGTGTATGACATTTCTAAAGTAAAATATCAAGAGGGAGTAGGCTCAAATCTGGAGGTGATAAACGCTGATGCTTCCCTGAAGGAGGCACAGACAAACTACCTCAATGCGCTCTATCAGGCCATTACCTCTCAAATCGAACTAAAAAAAGCACTAGGAACACTTTATAAAAATTAGGATCATGCAAAAGATCAAATTCATAATCACTCTAACAATTCTTTCTGCCATCGCAGTGGCCTGTGGCAGTGCATCTGGTGAGCAAGGCCTTGCCGCTAAAAAGAAAAAACTAAAAGAACTTCAAGATCAATCGATTGAGCTAAAAACACAGATATCTCAGCTTGAAGAGGAGATAAAAGCTGAAGATCCTGATTTCAGTGAAAAGAAATCAGCCATTCTTGTTTCAGTAAATGAGCTTACGAAAAAGCCATTCAAACATGCTGTGGAAATCAGAGGTGCTGTAGCCTCTAAAAAGAACGTGATGCTTTCAGCAGAGGCTATGGGTAAAATTGAGACAATTCATGTTCGTGAGGGGCAGAATGTTTCACGAGGACAAGTGCTTGTATCATTAGATGCCGACGTGGTTAGAAACAACATCAAGCAGGTGAAAACTCAGCTTGATCTAGCTAATCAGGTTTTTGAAAGACAGGAGCGCCTTTGGAAGAAGAATATCGGTACCGAAGTGCAATACCTGGAGGCTAAAGCAAATAAGGAGTCCTTGGAAAGTCAGCTTGCAATGCTTAACGCTCAGCTTGGTATGATGATCGTAAAGGCGCCTTTTGATGGAGTGGTTGACAATATCCCAGCCAGAATTGGTGAGGTAGCTCAGCCAGGATGGCCATTAGTTCGCTTAGTCAACCCCAATGATGTTTACATCTCTGCCGATGTTTCAGAATCGTATCTTGGCAAGTTCTCAAGAAATCAGGAAGTTGAAATTTACTTCCCTTCTCAGAACAAGCGAGTTACCTCCAAGATTAAATCTGTAGGTCAAACGATTAAGTCTGAGAATAGAACATTCGAATTGGAGATCGAGCTGCCAAAGCTCAATTTCCCCGCACAGCCTAATCAGGTGGTGGTGTTGAAGCTGGTAGACTATAGCAACGCACAGGCCTTGGTAGTTCCAACTGAAGTGATTCAGGGAGATAATGGTGGAAACTATGTATATGTGGTAAGTCAAAAGGATGGTGAACAGGTTGCTAGTAAAAAACATATAAAGCTTGGCGTTTCCCACGATTTGAAAACAGAAATTGTTGGTGGACTCAATGAAGGTGACAAGGTGGTAGTAAAAGGTCACAGAGATCTTTCTGACGGAGTGGAAATTTCAATTGTTAAGTAATTTCTTAATTCAATAGAATTATGTCAGAAGAATTAAAAGATATAAAAACAGAAAAGGAGTTTGGTTTAACCACCCTTTCGCTCAAAAACCGAACAACGGTTTATGTTCTTACTTTCATTGTAATTTTTGCCGGGTTAACTGCCTATATCAGTTTGCCCAAAGAGAGTTTTCCTGAAATAAGACAGCCTGTTGTTTATGTTGGAACACCGTATCCCGGTAACTCACCGGTTGATATGGAGAACCTGATCACCAGGCCTATTGAAAATGAGCTCAATGCCATTTCTGAAGCTGATGTGATCAAGTCAACATCAGTTCAGGATTATTCGACTATCATCGTCGAGTTTACTCCGGAAACGGACATAGAAGATGCCTTGACTAAGGTGAAGGATGCCGTGGATAGGGCTAAGCCTGAGTTGCCAACCGATCTTGAGCAAGATCCGAACGTTTTCGAGATGAACTTCTCTGAGTTCCCAATCCTCAACATTAACTTGTCCGGGGACTACAGCATGACTGAACTGAATGAGTATGCTGAGTACCTTGAAGATGAAATTGAAAAGATATCAGAGATATCAAAGGTTGAGATCCGGGGGATTGATGATAGAGAGGTGAAGATTAGTGTGGATCCATATCAAATGGAGGCCAGAGAAATCAATTTTGGAGATATAGAACAGGCGGTAAGAAGTGAAAATATCACTCTATCCGGTGGTACATATAAAGAGGGAGATATCCGCAGAACCATACGTGTAGTTGGTGAGTTTGAAAAACCGGAAGATATCCTTGACGTGGTTGTAAAAGCGGAGAACGGAAATATTGTCTACCTGAGAGATATAGCTGAGGTGTCGTTTGATTATGTAGAGAAGAAGAGCTACGCCAGACTTTACCAGCAGCCTGTGGTGATGGTAGACGTGATTAAGCGAAGTGGTGAAAACCTTTTGATAGCCACGGAAAAGATCAATGCAATCCTTGAGCAGGCAAAAGAGGAGGTTTTTCCCAAAGACTTGATTGTGACCAAAACGAACGACCAATCTCAGCAGACAAGGGATATGGTTGATAGTTTGGAGAACAATATTATTTCAGGAGTGATCCTGGTAGTGATGGTATTGCTATTCTTTTTGGGCCCAAGAAATGCACTCTTTGTGGGAGTCGCTATTCCACTATCCATGTTCATCTCGTTTATGATTCTGGGTATGCTGGGTATCACCATCAATATGATGGTACTCTTCTCACTGATCATGGCACTTGGTATGTTGGTGGATAATGGAATTGTGGTCGTTGAAAATGTCTATCGATTAAGGGAAGAAGGCATGTCGGCATTCATGGCAACTAAGAATGGAGTAGGAGAGGTGGCCCTGCCAATTATTGCTTCAACGGCTACAACCCTGGCAGCATTTCTACCTCTTGCATTCTGGCCGGGGATCATGGGTGAGTTTATGAAGTATCTCCCAATCACGTTGATGATTACTCTTGGATCATCCTTGTTTGTGGCGTTAGTGATCAACCCTGTGTTGATTAAATCATTCATGAAGGTTGATACCGGAGAAGTTAGAAAGAAAAGAGTGTTGATTTTCGCTCTGGTAGCTATTGGGCTAGGTTTGTTGCTAGCTCTGGCAAAAATTACGGTACTAAGTAACCTGATAATTATTGCTGGGGTAATTACTCTTCTCAATCTATATGTGCTTACGCCACTTTCCAATCGATTCAGAAACTTCTTACCTCGACTGGAAGGAGGGTATAGAAGGATACTGGGTTATGCCTTGCGAGGCTGGAGACCTTATGTATTTTTCTGGGGAACGGCAGTTTTGATGGTTGTGTCAATTGGGATTTTTGGGGCAGTACTCATGTCTCCATCAAAACCAAACCTTGAGTATTTTCCGAAAACAGATCCTTTGTATGTAAATGTTTTCATTGAGTATCCCGTAGGTACCGATATCGAAACTACCAACACCTTCACTCAGCAAATTGAAAGTAAGGTGATTGAGCTGGTGAAACCATACGAAGATATCGTGGAGTCTGTCATTGCAAATGTGGGCTCTGGTACATCAGATCCTAATGATCCATCGGCATTTGGAGAGCAGGATACACCCAATAAGGCACGGATTACGGTAAACTTTAAAGAGTATAAAAACAGGAATGGTGTAGACACCAAGAAGATTCTAAGTGAAATTCGGGGAGCAGTAGGTGATTATCCTGGTGTTGCGGTCACTGTAGATCAAAACGCTGACGGACCTCCTGTTGGAAAACCTATTAGTATTGAGGTTTCTGGAAAAGAGTTTGCCACGCTCATCCGTATTACGGAGGATATGAAAAAACTGATCAATGAATCTGGAATTCAGGGAATTGAAAAGTTGAAGACAGACCTTCAGACAGGTAAACCAGAGTTGGTTGTCAATATTGATCGAGAAAAGGCTAGAAGATTTGGTCTTTCAACTTCATCTATTGCAAGTGAGGTAAGAACGGCACTTTTTGGAAAGGAGATTTCGAAATACAAGGAGGGTGAGGACGACTATGAAATCCAGCTGAGACTGAAAGACGAATATCGCTATGATGTAGACGCTTTGATGAACAAAAGCATCGTCTTCAGAGATCAGACATCTGGTAAGATGAAGAGTGTGCCGATTTCTTCGGTGGCGAATGCGGAGCTTTCCTCAACCTATGGTTCGATCAAAAGAAATGATTTGAGAAGACAGGTAATCATCAGCTCCAATGTGGAGTCTGGTTACAACCCAACTCAGATTAACAATGAGATCAAGACATTGCTGGCTGATTTCGATATGCCTCCCGGTTATGAATTTAAGTTTGGTGGCGAGCAGGAGAAACAAGCAGAGGAATTTGCATTTTTGAGTACAGCTCTAATGATTGCTGTGTTTACCATTTTCCTGATCATTGTTTCACAGTTCAATAAAGTGACTACACCATTCATCATTATGATGTCAGTAGTGTTTAGTACCATCGGGGTATTCCTTGGGCTTGTTATTTTCAAGATGAACTTTGTGGTGATTATGACCATGATAGGTATCATTTCACTGGCGGGTATCGTGGTAAACAATGCAATAGTTTTAATTGACTTTATCGAATTGAGTAGAAATAGATTGAGGGCAGAGACTGGTGAAGACAAGCTTTCAATGGATAAAATCAAAGAAGCGATTATAAATGCAGGTGTAACGCGTCTGAGACCGGTAATCCTCACTGCGATTACCACCATCTTAGGATTGATTCCTTTAGCTGTTGGAATCAACATAGACTTTATCAAGTTTATGAGCACGTATGATGCTGATTTCTTCCTTGGTGGAGACAATGTAGCTTTCTGGGGACCTATGTCCTGGACAATCATTTTTGGGTTAACCTTTGCTACCTTCCTTACGTTAGTTATCGTACCAGTTATGTATTTATTCTTTGCAAGAATTAATCGTCGGTTAGGTTTAAGTTAATAGTAATTCCCCTCGGTTTCCCGGGGGGATTTTTTGTTTTATGAGTCGAATATATTTTGTTGTTTTTCTGGTCTCCATTTACCTGGTTCTGGATGTATATGTTTTCATGGTTGTGCGGTCACTTTCTGAGGGCCTTACACCCATTTGGAGAAGATTGATTCTAACAGGCTACTGGGTTGTAAGCATCCTGTCATTGGTGGGTGTATTATTGTATCGTCAGATCGACCCCAAAGTATTTGCAGACCTCCGACTCTACATAACTACCTTCTTTTTCATTCTATTTATAGGCAAGCTTTTCGCAACTGTCTTCCTTCTCTTGGAAGACATCAGAAGAGGGGTGACGTGGCTGGTAAACCTCTTTCCATTTGTTGAAGATAAATTCTCCACATCCCGCTCTGATTTTATGCAGAAATCTGCAGTTATTGCAGGGGCGGTTCCGGTTGCTGCCATGAGTTTCGGCGTAATATCAGGTGCTCACGACTATCGGGTGAGGAAACGAGTGGTATATTCACCAAACTTGCCTAAAGCCTTTGATGGAATTCGTGTAGCACAAATCTCAGATATTCATACCGGTAGCTTTTTCAATAAAACGGCGGTAGAGGGAGGTGTTGACCTTCTCAACTCACAAAAACCAGATATAGCTTTTTTTACTGGTGATCTTGTAAATAACAGAAGCGACGAGGCGAAGGAATACTTAGATATATTCAAGCGTGTCAATGCACCGCTGGGTGTATTCTCTGTGATGGGCAATCACGATTATGGCGATTATGCCAGCTGGTCATCTGAGGCAGCAAAGAAAAAAGACATCAAGAACCTTCATGAGATGCACGCATACATGGGGTATGATTTGCTGCTCAATGAAAACCGATCCATTAAAGTTGATGGAGAAGAAATTGCTATACTAGGTTGTGAAAACTGGGGTGCAGGCAGGTTTTCCAAATATGGTGATATGGAGAAGACCATAGCTGGAGCTGAAGAAATGCCTTACAAACTGTTGCTCTCACACGATCCCAGCCACTGGGATGCACAGATCAGGCAAGATTACAAAGACATTGACTTAATGCTGGCCGGACATACGCACGGAATGCAGTTTGGAGTAGAAATTGGAGATTTTAGATGGAGCCCTGTTCAATACAGATATAAGCAATGGGCTGATTTATATCAGGAAGGGAATCAGTCGCTGTACGTGAATCGAGGTTATGGGTTCATTGGCTATCCTGGTCGAATTGGCATACTCCCAGAGATTACAATATTGGAATTAAAACGATCCTTAGGATAGGGGAGATTAGCACTCGGGTGTTATAATCATATCTTCATGTCATAGGATGATAGGTGATTTTACAGGTGATTAGGTGAAAAAGGGGCGCTAGCCCCTTTTTCTTTGAAAACAGAACCGACCCAGTGTGGGTTTTCTTCTTATCTTTTCGTTAAAATCACGATTCAATGACAAAAAAGCTGAATCAGGTCAGACAGTTCATCGAAGTTGACCTCTGGCGCATCAAGCTCAAATCCCTTCCAAAGCGGAAACGTTTTTTGTTCGGATTCATCCGTGTTTGGGTAATTGCCATTAAAGAGTTTGTAAATGACAAATGTGCTGAAAAAGCATCCGCACTCACTTATTTTTCAATGCTCTCATTGGTGCCTGTCATTGCAATGATTGTCGCTATTGCCAAAGCTTTTGGAATAAGAGAGCTAATGGAGAAGGAACTGGCGAAGTATTTTAGTGGACAGGAAGCAGTGTTGGAAAATGTACTTCCTTACGCTGAAAAAATGCTTAGCGGGGCTAGCGGGGGGATTGTCACAGGTATCTCGATCGTTTTCCTGATCTTCACTGTGATTCGTCTTTTGATCAATATAGAGGCCGCATTCAACGATATGTGGGAGATCAAGAAAAGTAGAAGGTGGGAGAGGAAGGTGTCTGATTATGTAGCAGTTATTCTGCTCGGTCCGGTTTTATTGATTGTAGCTAGTAGCGCTACTCTGTTCGTTAAAGACACTATTCAGGAAGTAATTAGTCAAATGGAATTTCTGGGCCAGCTGAGGTCCGGTATTATCTTCCTTTTGAAGCTGCTGCCATATACCATCCTCTGGTTTCTGCTATTTGGGATATACCTCATCTTCCCAAATACAAGGGTAAAATTTTGGCCAGCCCTCTTTGCAGGTATTGTGGCCGGCACACTCTATCAGCTCAACCAGCAAGCATTTATTTCATTGCAGTTTGCTTTCGCTCGTTATGACGCCATCTATGGTAGTATCGCATTTCTTCCCTTATTCTTGATCTGGCTTCAGATCAGCTGGCTTATCGTCCTATTTGGTGCAGAAATTTGCTATGGAGTTCAGTATGTAGATCAGTGGGAAATGAACTCAGAGAAACTTAAAATTAGTTTGAGTCACAGGCGGAAACTGACTTTGCTTTTACTCTATCGGGTGGTAAAGAAATTTGAAAAAGCAGAGGGAGCTTTGCTACTCAATGACTTAGCTAGTTCTGTGAACATTCCACGAAAATATGTGGTAGACATTTGCTACGATCTTGAAAAGTCTGGACTGATCACTCGTACAGACTCTGACGATATCGCCTATCAGCCTAGCTTTGATATTCATAAAATGGACTTGTATACAGTTCTTTCCAAGTATGAATCTCAGGGCATGGGGGATTTTGATCCACGAAAGACCAGAGCTTTTGAAAGTATAGAAAAGGCGTTGAAACGAATTGAAGAGAAATGGAATAAGACAGAATCGAATATCCTGATAAAGGACTTATGATTCTCGTTGCTTGAATGACCAGGTAAACTCAAACTCAGAAACTACGGTTCCATCTTTCATTTTTCCCACAGTCTTGAAAGTAGCCTGTGCTGCTTCTCCAGTAGCAATGCATTTCTCCACAGCTTCAAATGCTTTAGCTCCATCTTCGCAGGTAAAGAAAACCCGGTCGGTAGCCTTTTTAGGAAAGTTGGCTTTTAAGTCTACAATGATGAAAGCTACAGATGGCTGATGTCCGGTAATCGCAAGAAGGCAAGGAGTAGCAGTAGAAAGCTCTGCTGCCATGCTTTGCACAGCGAAATAAATCGACTTGAAAGGATTTTTATTCAGATTTTTGAACGGAACAGAAGTAGTGCATTTCTCGCCATCTAGCTCTCGAACCCTTAAGCCCGCTATCCATCCCATCGGCAGACTTTTCATTAGAAATAGTGGAAACTTTAACCCACTAGTAACTTGCTGAGCGAGTTTTGTTTGCTTAGGATTTAACTCCATCCGCTTTCTTCTTTTTGCTCCTTTTGTAGAATCTTGCGCTTTTCCTGATTTAGGAAATACTTTTCAAGGGCTCCTTCGGAGAATTTTACTGCAAAGAAAAGAATAGCCAGAATGCCAAGTCCTAAATAGGGAACCTCAATATTTTCTTCAATGATAGGCTCAATGAAAATTTGCTCTAGGATAAATAGGACTACAGCAACAGTAAGCATGATGGTGGAGGCTTTTTTACCCACGCGTGCAACAGCCAGTTGCTCTATGGTTTTACCCAGCTCAATGTTTTTCTCTTTGATTTCGTCGTTTTGCTCTCTAATCTGAAGGTTAGCATTATCAAGCTTTTTCTGTAGACGGTCGGATACACGTGTAATCACCTTGGCCTGCGCCACAAGCTCCTCATATTCGTCAGAGAAGGAGTCCAGATCTTCCTTGTAGATTGCATGTGTTTCAATCTTTGATCTGAACCTTCTGAGACTTTCTATCTCATCATAATAAAGCTCGTGATTTTTCTCCATCAATCAATCGCTAATCTTCCTCTATTTCAAAGAAGTTAAAATTCAGATCTAATAGATCACTATAATCTTCGCCAGCCTCCATCATATCGTCATCTCCTTCTTCGTAGTACCAATTTATCGTGATCTTTTTTCCACTGTCTTCAATTTTACTCAATCGCTTGAAAACATCAAAGAGGCATTTTGAAGAACTTGTGTTGAAGTATTCAAAAGCGATATTGGCTGTAAACTCTGGACCACCGGAAATACAGAATTCATCTAAATTATCAAGAACGCGCTGATAAAACTGAATGGAGTTCTCAGGGCTGGATCTTCCTTTCATTTCCAATAATCCTTCCTCTGGATCAAAATTGATCAGAGGGGTTGTTCTTGTCGGTTCGATGAATACTTTTTCCATAAATTTCTCTACGGTTTCTAATTTTCTTTTTTGGTTCTATCCCTCTATTCTTGGCAATCTTATTTGAAAAGTGAAATAGCTAACCTTATCAGTCACTGGCTGAAACTTATACCTAAGTTTCTGTCCTCCTGTTTTTCTAGCTATGTCAATAAATCCTAAGCCACCCGTTCCTTTATCTGAAAATTCCTGCTCTGCCAAGACCTTCTTGTACAAAGCTCTCAATTCATCTGCATCTACCGAATTGATATCGTCAAGTCTTTTCTGTATTTCTTTTGTCTTCTCAGCAGGAATGTAGTTACCTGTTTGCAGGCTGTAAAATCTTTTTCTAGCAGCGATCATGATCAGTGCCGAATTCGAATCATAACTACTGACCTTCATATCATCAGCATTCACTTCATCCAGGTGATAATAAAGATTTTGAATACATTCGGTTGCTACATTGTAGAACTTCTTTTTCACCTTTCTGTTTTCTTCCAGTTCTTCCAGTCTCTCTTCCAGTGTCCCTATCATGGCAGTAACCAAATCAAAGGTCAATTCTCCCTTGAACATGAGAATAATGTTCTGATCATAAATGTTTTTGTAGCTCCTCAGATAATCCATAAATAGGGGTAATTTTCTTTGGGCTGGAAAAGTAAGAACATATGACTAACTAAACCAAATCTTTAACCATCTAAAACTTCTAGGTGATTATCAATCGATTAAGCCACCAACACTCCAACCCTCAAATTTTTCAGCATGCAAAGCTATGCTCTTTAAAAAGACTTACAAGATTAAAACATTATGAAAAGGCAAATTATGCTTTTCTTTACTACTTTAGTAAAGGTGAGGAATGCTAAAAAATGCCTAAGCATAATTGTTAGGCCTAACTAATGGAAAACATGTATTAAAATGTGATATTTCCAATAAACGTATTTTTAGTATAGATTTGAGTGACTTACGAATAGGATTTTTTTAATTCGTTAGTCAAATAGAGATTAACTAGTTAAGAGTATTAACCAACTATGTTTGAGCAATGTTAAAGAAGGATTTATATGCCAATGTCTATATTCTGACGGCACTGGTTTTGATAGGGGCCGTAGCTTACTATGTCTTTGTCCTCCAAAAAGAAATAACAAACTCATTTAACCAGGACCCAAAAGTCGTTCAGGTTTCTGCCAATCAAACTGCTTTAGCTGAGCAGATTGTGAAAGCATCTATAGGTATGGGATACTCTCAAACCGAAAAGAACTTCGACTTCTTTAAAAATGAGTTGCGACGTATTTTCCCTCAGTGGCAAAAGGGACATCAGGCTCTTTTAAACGGTGATCCGGATGTTGGCATCACCCAGCCATCTCAAACGGACGAATACCTAGCCCTACAGGAGGAGATCAAATTTTTGTTTTTTGACATTAATACGAATGCGATTAATATTCTAGATGTTTCATTTAGTACAAATGATACGGATTTGAATCGTCAGTCTTTGAGGCGATCAATTGAGGCAATGGTTAATACAATAAGAAGGTATAACACTGCATCAGAAAATATTACCAACTACTTTGTAGAAAATGCTCAAAACAGAGGGGCTAGTATTGGTCTTGCTGAATATGTTGGATTCTCGATTTTTGTGGGGATTTTTCTTGTACAAGGATTTTTCATTTTTAGGCCACTGGTTAAGTTGGCCAGTGACAACTACTTATCTGCAAACAAGGCCTTCATTAAAGTACAGAAATCTGAGCAGCAGCTAAAAATTAACTTCCAGAAACAAAAGCTTATTAACAAGAAGCTCTACTTATCAAGGAAAGAACTTGAAGAGAAAAACCTTAAACTCGAGGAATCTGAGGCTAAGCTCTTGAAATCTTCTGAAGAGCAGATTAAGATTAACGAGCGATTGATTTCAGCTCAGGATGAACTGAACCTGGCTTATAAGAAACTTCAGGATTCAGAGGTTGAGATCAGGGAGCTGGCAGATAAACAACTTCAGGATAACGAAAAGTTATTCCTTGCAGAGAAGAAGCTTCAGTCATTGCTTGAAAATGAGCAAAAATCAAAAGAGGAGTTATCTAAGGCGCTCGAGTCACTGAAGGGTGCTCAATCACAGTTGGTACACTCTGAAAAGATGGCTTCTCTTGGTCAGCTTACAGCGGGTATTGCCCACGAGATCAACAACCCGATCAACTTTATTTCCAGTGGTATGGTGTCACTAAAAATGTCAATTGAGGCAATGAGAGAAATCTCAGAGGAATACACCAGACTTGACGATGGGGATGATCCTAAAGATGTGTTGGAGTCTGTAAAAGAACTGAAAGAGGAACACGAGTACGATGAGATTGTGGATGAGCTTGACGATCTGATCAATGACATCAACTATGGAGTGTCTCGTACCATTGAAATTGTGAAAGGTCTAAGAGTATTCTCTAGATTGGATGAAGAGGAGGCTAAAAACGCTAATGTTAATGAAAACATCGATGCGACTCTTACACTTCTTAGGAATAAGACGAAAGGTAAAATTGAGATTACCAAACACTACGATGAAAGCATGCATGATATCGAGTGTTATCCTGGTCAGCTAAATCAGGTATTCATGAATATCCTGAATAATGCGGTGCAGGCCATGCCTGACGATAAGAAGGATGCTGAGATTACAATCTACACGGAAGAGGCTGATAACGAAGTATACGTGAGAATCAAGGATAATGGAATAGGTATACCTGACGAAATTAAAAATAGGATTTGGGAGCCATTCTTTACCACAAAAGAGGTAGGTGTTGGTACCGGACTGGGAATGTCTATTACCTACGGTATTATCGAAAAGCACGGTGGTAAAATTGATCTTTCAAGTGAGGTAGGCAAGGGAACAGAGTTTGTAATCACACTGCCTAAGAAGATCACCCCAATCAAAAAGAAAGAGGATAAAGAAGTTGCAGAAAGTAATTAAACAACATTAAGTAATAGGGAAGGATGGAAGAGATTCATGACCAGCAGCAGCTAGAGCGAGGTACTAATAAGAAGAAATTTTCGCTTCTATACGTGGATGATGAAGCCACAAACCTGAGAGTATTCAAAGCTAACTTCAGGAAGTTTTTCAATGTGCACACCTCTACCAACCCCATAGAGGCAATTGATATTCTAAATCAGGAAGATATTCAGGTTATTGTGACTGACCAGCGAATGCCAGAGATGACGGGCACACAATTTCTTGAGAAGATACTACCGGATCATCCGGATGTAATCAAAATTATTCTTACTGGTTTCACGGATATTGAGGCCATCAAAGATGGAATTAACCGCTGCGGGATTTTTAAGTATATAACTAAGCCCTGGAATTTTGATGAAATGAAGGGTGTGCTCGAGCGAGCAATCGAGACGTATCAGCAAGCCGCTGAAAGCGAAGAGCACATCAAAGAGCTGGAAGACAGCAATGTGGAGTTGGAAAGCAGAGTGCGTGAGCGCACTGAGGAGTTAAATAAGATCAACAAACGACTAATAGATAGCATCAGATATGCAGGTTTGCTCCAGCAGTCAATGCTCCCTAATGATCGATACCTAAGCAGGCAGTTTAAAGATCACTTTGTGATTTTTGAAACCAAGTATTTGTTCAGCGAAGAGTTTGTATGGACCACAAGGCTGAACTTCAGATCAGAAGATTATACCGTGGTTTCTTTGATTGAGTTTGATGGAAAAGGAATTGTTGGGTCGTTGAAGACTCTTATTGCAGATTCTGTGCTCAATTACCTGACTCACGATAGAAAGATATTCCACTCTGGAGAGATAATCAATGAATTGAAGTATGAGCTGGATGCTGCAGGTTCTGATGAGTTGCAATGTGACTTGAAGGTATCTGTTGCTGTATTTGATCATAATGCTCAAACCCTACAATTTAGCGGTATCAATCAGGATATGATCGTATTTGATGGACAAAAGTCTACTTTACTGAAAGGGGATGAGGGAGATCACTTTGAAGATGCCATTGCAGATAAAATAAGTATTCAATCTGATTCATCTTACTATATGTATTCAAATGGATACTACAATCAGATGAATGAGGATGGCGTAAAGTTTTCGTATGCGAAGTTTGAAGAAATGCTGAAATCTGTTCAAGACAAACCTATGAGTGAGCAGAGAGAGTTCTTGATGAGTAATCTTCAAACCTGGAAAGCAGGTGCTAGTTTGAATGATGACATTTCGATCATAGGTTTTAAACTCTAATATTTGGGATGGCGAAAGCGAGTAGTTTTAAGCAATGGTGCACCAATAATATCAGTCCTCAGTCATGGACAAGGATATGTTTGAAACGCGTGGATGATATTAGACAAAAGGGCTATACTCTAAAGGAAATGGAGGATCTGAATCCGGATATAGACATTGATGATGAATTGATGGAATCGCTAAATTCAGCCCTTTCCGAACTTTACGAAATGACGGTTGATGAGGATATTCTAGCTCCTCAATAAAATCAACTCCTATTTTATTTCAAAACCCAGTACACATACATCATCTGTTTGACTTGTGTTTTTGGACCATTCGCTGAATGTCTTTTCGATGATTTTTTGTTGCTCGAAAAGTGGCTTGCTTGAAGATTCCTCTATTAGCTTATTAAAATTTTTGGACATAAACTTTTTGTCAAACTCTCCACCGAACTGATCTTGAAATCCATCTGAAGACAAAAAGATTCTATCCTTCACATCAAGTTGAATTTCCTCTTTAGTCAGCTGGGCATGCACTTCTTGTTCATCACCTTCAATCCCACCAACCATCTGTCTGGGGCTTTTAATGATGGTTAGTTCATCACTTCCATGCTTCATCAATCGAAGCGGTATTCCAGCTCCGGCAAATTCCATTTTCAAGGTATCCAGGTCAATCACACAAATACCAATTTCCATCCCATCCCTGTTTACCTCGTCAGTGTCACGCTGCAGCTCAAATTTTATTACTTTATCCAGTCTTGAAATGATCTTCTTAGGATCGAGGTAGTTCTGATAGTAAACAATATTTGTTAACTGGTTGCTTCCCATAATGGACATGATAGCACCCGGCACACCGTGACCGGTACAGTCACCGCAAGCAATGATCATGAACTCATTATTGCCTCTTCTTACACGCTCAAACCAGTAGAAATCACCTCCAATAATATCTTTTGGTTTATAGGTCACAAATGAATCAGGAAACACACTTTGTAACGTACTAATCGGAGGTAAGGTAGAACGCTGGATTCTTTCCGCATAGCTAATACTATCTCTGATTTGAGACGAAACAGAAACGAGCTGATTTTTCTGCATTTCAATCTGTGTTTTTTGATCAATCAGCTGCTTGTTAGTTTGTCTTTGCTCTTCAATCTGTCCAATCAAATTTTGAGACATGCTCGTCATTTGCTTAGCTAGCTTTCCAATCTCATCCTTCGACCCTATGGGCAGTTCCACGTCCAGGTTACCCTTACTCAATTCTTCTGCTGCCAAGCTCAGTTTTACAATTGGTTTAACAAAAAGGTTTGCAGCAATAAGTGATAGTATTATGGCCAATGCTAGTACAGGAAGCACGGCGTATAAGATTTGCTCTCTTATTTGCTTGAGAGGGGCATAGGCTCTCTCCTTTGGAATGCTCAGGATAAGTGTCCAGTCATTCCCGGTAAATGACAAGTAGTTCGTCTCTCTTGTCACAAAGTATAACGCATCCTGCGTTTCTAAGAAATTCACTCCAGGCTCATTCAAGCTAGATACTAGATCAAACTGACTGTAAGTGGAACTGAGAATGGAGGTCGGATCTATGTTGGAGTAAAGAACAGTACCCTCTGAATCAATTAGATGAATATCAAGGTTTCTAGACGTATCGTTGCTTAGCGCATACTCTCCAACAATCTTGAATAGCTCGTCTACCAGAATTCGACCAACTAAAACTCCCACATCCGTTTGATCATCCAATCCTTTGATTTTAGAGGCAAAGTGCATCACCACCCTGCCAACTGATTCTGATTTAGAAACATCCACGGTGGCATCCTGATCTTCGTCTAGCTTCGTCCAATAAAGGGTGTAGGGATGCTGTTTTCCAATTGACAAGCGCTTACTATCCGCTATCCGCACTCTATCGTTATCAAATACCGAGAAGGAGTAGTATAAATCATTCAGGTTTTCCAATTCTTGTAGTCTCTGAATTAGCTCCTCCTGGCTAATATTGGAGCTTCTGAAATAGGGATTCCTGGAGGCCAGGCGGATATCATTGAGCCGGGAGAACATAAACCTGCCAATGTCCGAACCTATTCCTTTGGATTGTTGAGTCATACTCACGACAATCTCTTCTTTTAGAGTTTGTTCGACTTTTTGGTCTGCAAAGAAAGATAAAACACCTGCTGTGAATAGAACCAGAAATAGGCAAAGGATGGTTAGTTTGGCGTATATGTTCATAGAATGGGTTTATCCGTTAGCACGGTAAAAATAAATGTTTTCCCATTGCTAATCTATGCCATATGATTGATAAGTCAATGAGTCAATATTGCCCTTTCTTCACCAAAGACATATTATCTTCGCCATGATAAACTAATCCGCCAATGAAGTTTACTATAATCGCCTTAATTGTATTTTCTGCTTTTACCGCCAAATCCCAAAACCTCACGATCTATCGAAGCGAACGATCTGTAGATGAGACAGTCGATAGATTGGTTGAGATAATCAAGAAGAAGAAGCTCGCATATTTTGAGACAGTAGCGCATGATAAAGTTGCTCAGGAGTATGGAGTGAAAATACCTCCAACCAGAATGATTCTGTTTGAAGATCCTAATTTGATGATAGAGCTTGTTTCTTGCAGACAAACCACAGCTTTAGATCTACCTATGAAGATTTTGGTTTGGGAAGAGAATGAAGATGTCTACATCGGCTTCTTTGATCCGAAGGTGATGAAAAAACGATTTCTGCTTCAGGAGTGTGAAGATATCATTACCAGCATGTCTCGTTTGAAAATACGCGTGGTGAACGAAGCGCTTAAAGACGGCTGAAAATTGGGATAGCCCATCTCACCTTATCCCATCTGAATTTTAACGAATCGTCAGCGAAGTAAAACAGCATCCTTTCCTGCGTTTGATCAGCATAGCGAGGCTTTACTTGCATTCTGATCACGTCAAGGGAGTCTTTGTGATTGTAAGATCCCCACTGCTCCCATTCGGAGTTGAAGATAATAGTCCACTCATCTTCGTTTGGAATGGTAAATAATGAGTAGCTGCCACTGTCCAGATCAAAGGTGTCTATACTAACATCGGCTGAAAACGATACATACGTTGCGTTATTTGCACCTGTTCTCCACATCTTTCCATAAGGCACCAAGAAGTCAGTTCCTTCTCCAAAAATCTGCCTACCTCTTACCGCTGGGCTACTAAACTCAATATATCCATTCACCTTGCCGATAGATGTACTATCAGACCTGAGAGGAGATGGCCTCTTTTCAGGATTGGTGGTACAACCGCTTATCAAATAATTGGACAGCATCAGTAATACAATGCTTCTGATGCATGATTTTGAACGAAAATATGTCCGATATTGAGAACCTGATTTCATTTGGATAGACGATAACGTACTGAAAAATAGTAGGTTACAGATTTAGGTATATTATTTGCCAGCTGAATATAAAAACTATTCATCATATGGGAATTATAGGCATTGAAATACCCCAGCTTAACGAGGAGCAGGATATTGAAGTTGAAGTTCGAGTTAATGGCATTAAAAAACAATACCAGTATCGAGTTGAAATTTTCAGATGGGACGATTGTCCGTATCCTACCGAAGATCGTGTAGAATGCATACGTCAGCTGGTAAACGGATACGATAAGAATTGGAATCTTGCTCATATCGGCTTACCAACCGATGAATACATCCCTGTTACTTTCAAGAAGAAACGTTAGAACGGTAGATCATCATCCTGGGAGAAATCCTCCTTTGCCCACTCTTGGCTAGGTGGAGGGGGAGTATCGTCACTCGCACCTGACTTTTTATCTACTCTCCAGGCTTGAAGGCTGTTGAAGTATTTTACCTCTCCCTGCGGATCTGTCCATTTTCTCCCTTTTAGGTTGAAGTTTACTGTCACATCATCCCCAATATTGATAGAGTCAAGTTGGTCACAGTTGCTCTGAATGAGTTCAAACTTTACAAACTCCGGATATTGCGGATTTTCCGCATATTCCAGAACGAATTCTCTCTTTTTAAAAGTGTCTTTAATGTTTTGCGTATCGTACTTCTCTACGATCTTACCTTCTACTATCATGTGATTTATCTAAACTATTGATCAATTTTGATGGTTCAACATGCAAGTATGACAAAGTCTAAGAAATATTTCCTGATTGGAGCAATCATTTTCATTATCATCTTAATAATTATTGCTGTTGATATAAGCAACAGAACGGTTGCGCCATGGGAGAAGGACAAAAATGAGCAGATAAATGACTAAGAATAAAATAGATATTTCGCTCATCGATCTCGAAAAAGAGAAAGACAAAATTACGGATATACCGGGCCTAATTGAATATGCCCATCATGCAGGGAGTGCAATCATCAAACCTGAGGATCGTGGCAGGATAAAAGGCACTGCAGTAGCCGCGATGCATGATCAGACTGACAGGCAATTTCGTCAGCTTTATGAGCAGATGCAAACATTGATTGAGCAGGCTAAATATCTAAAGAGCAGGGTTGAGGTCTCCGAAAGAATCTATCAGGCACACGTACCCTTCCAGCCGGTCATTGGTAAGATATACTTCTTGTACAAAAAGAAAAATGGTGAAGATCTCCTGTCAATGATTAGCCCCGATGAATGGGGAAAGAGTTTTCCGTACGAAGCGTTTGAAGCAGAGGTAAGATTACTTTCTGATCATACCTGGGAGGTTGTTAAGACGGAGAGTCAGGATTATCAGTATTGATAAATCTGAGGCCAGTATTATTACGTTGGTTCTTTGTAACCTATGATGTTAAGTCATGAAGTATCCTATTAAAGTTTGTGTTTTATTGATCTCGATAACCTTTGCAGGTTGTGGTAACAATTCCGAAGATCCAGGTATTGACTGTGGTGAGTCTGACCTATCCATTCAGGTGGTATCATCAGTAAAGTCTGATTGCGATCAGCCAGGGTCAATTACTGTAGCAGCAGAAGGTGGAGAAGGAGGATACAGCTATTCCATTGATGAAACTGCATTTCAGGATTCGGGTCTATTTACCGGGTTGTTTGCTGGGAAATTTAAGATCTATGTGCGTGATGAGGTCGGGTGTGTGGCGTCTACATCTTTTACTTTGGAGTCTGAACCTACCGGTATTACGCTGAACCTGGAAACAACTTCTTCCGACTGCTCTAACAATACGGGAACGATAACTATTAATGCAAATGGTGGTGTCGGAGAACTACTTTACTCGCTTGATGGGGGTGAGTTTTCATCCACCACAATGTATTCAAATGTTAGTCCGGAAAATCATGAAGTCACCGCCAGAGACGAAGAAGGGTGCGAGGTTAAAAAGGCTATTCGGGTCATGACCAATGTGAGTTTGAATAGTGACATCATGCCCATCATCTCAAATGAGTGTTCAATTTCAGGTTGTCATAATGGAAGTCAATCTCCCCGATTAATGACGCAAGAGGAGGTCAGACAAAATGCATCACGTGTTAAATCTGAAACGCAATCCGGATCTATGCCAAGAGATGGAAGCCTTTCTCAAACTGAAATTGATTTGATCGCATGCTGGGTAGATGATGGAGCCTTAAATAATTAGTGGTAGCTACGTTTAATGTTGTTACATTAATTATGTAACTTTATTTAACATCAAGAACCTGAGGTATGAAGAATCTAAGTCTATTGCTTTTGTTAACGTCTCTCTTGATCTATGTAGGCTGTTCAAATAACAGTGAGGAAGATCTTGAAGTGGATTGTAGTCAGTCGGATTTGTCGGTTTCCATAACCGCAACGACCGAGCCTACATGTGAAACTACTGGAAGCATCACTGTTTCCGGTTCAGGTGGTATCGCACCTTATACCTACAGCCTGGACGGTGTAATCTTTCAATCTTCATCAGAGTTTACAGGACTTGTTGCTGGTGCTTTAACGATTCATGTAATGGATTCAGATGGATGTACTGCAAAACTAAATAGCACTTTGAATACAGATGGTGGGTTAGTCGTTTCGCTCAGCTCTACTTCATCAGACTGTCTGAGTGCTACAGGTAGCATTGAAGTGACAGCTTCGGGTGGAGATGAAACCTTTACCTATTCGCTTGATGGTGGCACAGCCCAGTCTGAAAGCACTTTTAGTTCAGTTTCAAGTGGTGACCATGAGGTTACGGTTACCGATGGTGCAGGGTGTTCAGCAACGAAGAGTGTTTATGTAAATTCAGGAGTGAGTTTAATAAATGATATTATGCCACTACTTGCATCAAATTGTACAAGTGGAGCTGGAGCTGCGTGTCACGATGGAAGTAATGGATCTGATCGAAATTGGACTGTAAAAAATAATGTTATTAACAAGGCTCAAAATATTAAAGCAAGAACTCAAAGTGGAAATATGCCTAGAGCTGGCTCAGGACAAAGCCTAACCCAAGCTGAAATAGACATGATTGCATGCTGGGTAGATGATGGGGCAAAGGACAATTAACTATGATTAGAAATCTACTAATTTTCATATTGATACTCACTTCACAAATCGCCATTTCTCAGCGATTTAAGTCATCTCAATCATCCGTTATGTTCTATTCAGACGCGCCCATGGAGGACATAAAGGCTGTAAATGAGTCAGCTACTAGCTTAATTGATCTTGGAAAGAAGGCTATTGTAATAGTTGTGCCTATTAAATCTTTTGAGTTTCAGAAGAAGTTAATGCAAGAACATTTCAATGAAAATTATCTGGAGTCCGATAAATACCCTAATGCTACTTTCAAAGGAAAGATTATAGACTGGTCTGGAAATGAGGGAGTGTCAGAAGCTAGTGCCCAAGGAACTCTTGAAATACATGGAGTAAGCCAAGATGTTTCGCTATCAGGAGAGATCAATTTTCAAAATAATAAATTGAATATTTCAACCACTTTTACGATCCGTTTGGAAGATTACGACATCAAGATTCCAAAGGCATTATTTTATAATATTGCTGAGGAGGTAGAGGTGACTGCTAAATTTGAATACAAGCCATATGAGAAAAACAATTAGTCTGATTCTTCTGCTTTGTACAACTGGATTGTTAGCACAGGATGAGCTGCTTGAGATATTGGAATCTGAACAGGCAGATGAGAAGGGATACGTGTCAGCTACATTTAAAGGGACAAGGGTAATCAATGGTCATTCAATCGAAACCCGAACAAATGGTGTACTGGAGTTTATCATCAGTCATAGGTTTGGTACAATCAACTCTGGTTATGATGAGTTTTATGGACTTGATTTTTCAACAATCCGATTGGGGCTGGAGTACGGTCTGACTGACAATTTGAATATTGGAATAGGCAGAAGTTCTTTTGATAAATCAGTAGATTTTTTCGCAAAATACAGGTTTATACGTCAATCAAAAAGTAGCCCTATTACGGCAACTGCTTTCACAAGCATGGTTCGCAAAACCATAGACGAGTTGGGCTTGGAAGGTACCGATAGAAACGCCTATACTGCCCAGCTTTTAATTGCCAGGAAGTTTAGTTCTAATTTCAGTCTTCAAGTTGCTCCAACTCTAATTCAACGAAACCTGGTTGCTACCGCACAGGATGACAATCTTTTGATGGCGATTGGGATAGGAGCTCGGTATAAGGTCACAAATAGAATTGCGATAGTTTCAGAATATTATCCTCAACTTTCCGACAAGTCGGATCAGTTTCAAAATTCATTTGCCGTAGGTGTAGATATAGAGACGGGTGGTCATGTCTTCCAGCTTCATTTCACCAATGCGGTACAGATGAACGAGCGTGGATTTATTGGGGAAACAACAGATGATTTTTGGGATGGTGACATACACTATGGTTTTAATATCACCCGGGTATTTGATTTGCGACCAAATAAGTCCTGATAGCTGTAAAATTCTACTTATTCCCTAATTTCAAGGAGAAATTCGTTGTTAATGAAGCGCTACTTTTTCCTTTTGCTTATACTAGGGTTCTATTCTGCTAGTTCGCAGGATATAATTGTGACTAATGCGAGTGATACCATCAATTGTAAAATCACCAAAGTCACCAATAGTTATATTGATTTTTCTATTTTCGATAAGAGCGGGATTCTACTGGTTAGCGACCGAATTCAAACCTCTCGAGTCAAACATTTCGAGTATGGCCAGTCACAAACCGAAAACCAGCAACCAAGCACCCCAACGATTAAAAAGGAAGATCGATTTGTTTTGGAAGAATTTGAACCTTCAATGGTAAGGTTGGCACTCAGTACAGGTTATACGTATCAATTTGGAGGCTATAGAGGGTGGCCTAGTTCATATCGAAAGCAACTTCAGTCCTTATGGAATGTAGGAGGTGAGTTCCATTTTTTTCTGTCTGAAAATGTAGGCGTAGGTGCTAAATACAATTACACATTTACCAAAGCAGATGCTGATTTAGATCCTAATATCTATGGAATATCTAGTATTCGGGATGAGGAAATACGCTTTAGCTATGCCGCAATATCCCTGATGTACCGGGATTTTTTATATGATGACCAGATCATGCATTATTTTATTTCAGGCGGCCTGATTCAATACAAAACAGATGGATTGATCGATGGAGATCAATTTTATGAATCGGGAGACACCTTTGGTGTGGTGCTCGGAATTGTCTATGATTTCCTGCTTACTGAAAACTTTGGAATCGGAGTAGGGGCAGAGGTTAATATTGCCCGGCTTTCCGAAATTGAAAAGGATGGCAGAACAATACCTACTGACTTTTCGCTCACCAGGGTTGATCTCACACTTGGTATGAGATTTCTTAAATAACCTCCTTAAATATTAGCTCTCACCGCCACGATAAAATTCCTTCCTGGAGCGCTGATTCCCGATGAATAAGGTCTGTAGTGCTTGTCGAGAAGATTTTCAACTCCAGCATTCACATTGATATGTTCCGTGAATTGGTAGCTTGACTTGATGTTCAGGGTGTACCATCCGGGACTTCCTTCAGCTGTGTAGAGATAGGACTTTCGATCAAACTCCGCTGATGGTATGTCATCAGGGTCACGATCTCCATTGTATTCAACATAGAATTCAGATCGTAGTTTTTTGTCCTGGAAAGTGATGGAAGCCTTGCCGAAAATTGGTGTGGTATGTCGGAGAGGTTCATTATTGGTAATGTCTTTGCCTCCTGTGTAGCTAATCGTTTTTGATACCGCCCAGTTTGGAGCAACCTCTGCGGTATAAATTAAACTACCGCCATAAATCTCCGCGTCACCTGTGTTCACCTTCGCAAACACATCCAATGTCTCACCGTCAATGGTAGCCGTGCTGTTGCCATTCAGAGTGAAGGGTCCGTCTACAATTGCGTCATATAATCTGCTGTGAAACGCTACAATTTTGAAAAGTGAGTGATCCGACTTCCTTTGGTACGCCACCTCATAGCTCAAGGAATATTCAGGATCAAGATCGGGGTTAGGCACCACCAAACTGCTACCTACGTCAAATACCTTTCCCACATCATCCACATTAGGAGATCGAAATCCGGTGGAGATGTTGTAGCTGATTTTGTTGATATCATTGAGGTTTATTGCCAGACCAAGCGAGCCATTCAGAGCGGAATTACGAAGATCCAGCTCAGATGAATTATTTGTTATGGCAGCTTCATCCGTGGTGGTAGCCTTAAGACTGATGGTATTGTATCTCAACCCACTGTTAAACGTGACTTGTTCTGTCAATTCATTTACATAGCTGGCATATGCTGCCAATGATGTGAAGTCACTTCCCCCATCAGGATATCTGCTGCTTGTAGGTGTAATTTCTCCGGTTTCTATGTTTCTTCGGTATCCTTCCGACTCAATGTCATTGTAATAAAAATCAAGCCCATAATAGAGGTTAGATTTTGCAAATGATTTATCCAAATCCAATGCAGCAGAATACATTCCTACCTTTTCCGTTCTCACCCTCAATCGGTCATCTCCGAAGTTTCTATCATTCCTGCTCTCCTCAAAATCCTGATAAGCCAGCGTCAGTCTTGCCTGATCAAACAAGGCGTTGGGTTGGTAAAAATTCAATTTCAAATTGTGCATCTGCCAATCTTGCGGACCATAGTACCACTCAGCTGAAGCAAGCGAGTCAGAATCTGGCGTGATGGTTTCGGTAAGGTTATCATAGCGAGGGATATCAGAGGTGGTGCTGTAGTAAAAGCCATAGCTCAGGTCTATGTCGGAGGTGAGGCGATACTTTGCTTTTGAGATTGTATTGAAAAGATTGTATCCGGAGAATTTCTGAATGTTTACATCGGAGTTACTCACCAACTGATCTTCTCCGTTAATTCGCTCTACATAAAACTTGCGCTCAAACTCTCCTTCATACCCACCACTTCTTTTTGCACCGGCTCTCAAGTCATCCAGAGCGGTGTAGGTTGTAGAATGAAAGAAAGTGAATCGTTTTTGCCCAACAGAAACATCGACATGCCCGGTTCGTTCGTTTGCAGCTGTGCTATATCGTGCCAGGGCATTCCCAGAAACATCCACAATGTTGTCAGAAGACCACTTGGGCTCGATGGTATGAAAATCCATCACTCCGCCTAGTGCATCACTACCGTAGATTACAGAGCCCGGACCAAAAATCACCTCAGAGCTTTCCAGCGCATTGGCATCTATGTTGATGATGTTTTGCAGATTCCCACTTCTGAAGATGGCGTTGTTCATTCGCACACCATCTACCACCATCAATACGGAGTTGGCAGCAAAGCCCCTGATCTTTGGCGAGCCGCCTCCAAGCTGACTTTTCTGAACAAACACCTGACCTGTTCCAGCCAGCAAGTCTGCAGAAGTTTGCGGGTTCTGAAATTGAATGGTGCGTTTGTTTACGGTCATGATTTCCTGAGATACGCTTTCTTCTTCCTGCTCCCACTTATTGGCAGAGATGATCACCTCATTGAAAGACATGATCTTTTCCTTCAAGGCTAGTTTAAGATCATTTCCGAGATAAGCTACTGATTGCTGATGAAACGAGGGATGCTGGAAAAATACCAGACCTTTTGGGAAGATAGAAATATCTGCAAGTCCTTTTTCATTGGTATATGCTACATCGTTTTTGTTTTCATGGTAAATGAAAACATCGGCAATGGGTTTGCCTGTCGCATCATCTACAATTAAAGCGTTTTGTGAGAAGGAAATGAATGTGGCTAGAAAAAGTAGTGCAGTGAATTTGAGTTTAAGTCTCATTCAGTTGTTAATTTCGATTGGTATTTTATAATTCTTTTCCAAAGCAAAAATTGAGCCGTTCATGCCTATTGTAAAATCAAAATATCATAGAAGGCCATGGTATTTTTTTAACGGTCATTTCGAGACCATCATCCCCTCACTTCTTTATGAGGTGGAAGGGGTTGAGTATGAGCGAGAAAGGCTTGAATTGGAGGATGGGGATTTCCTGGATTTGGATTGGGTGAAGAATGGAAATAAACGCCTCATTGTGCTAAGCCATGGCCTGGAGGGAAGCTCGGACAGACATTACATCAAACGACCCGCTCAGTTTTTTTCAAAGAAAGGCTGGGACATTCTGGCGTGGAATAACAGAAGCTGTAGTGGTGAAATGAATAGGCTTCCAAGGTTTTACCATCATGGGGCAACAGAAGATATTGCAGCTGTGATTGATCGTGGGCTAAATGAGGGGTATAATGAGGTGGTGCTGATTGGCTACTCGATGGGTGGCGGCATGCAGCAGAAGTATCTGGGTGAACGAGACCCGGATCCGCGAATCAAAGGTGCGATATCCTTTTCGGTACCATGCAATGTGCAAAATAGTGCAGAGATGCTGAAGTCTGGAGCGAACAGGATTTATGAATACAAGTTCATTTCAAAGCTAAAAAAGAAGGTATTAGAGAAATCTGAAGTGCTGGAGATGCCTGTGGACTTGAAAAAAATCAGGAAGGTCAGAAACTTCAAAGAGCTGGATGAAGCCTTTACCCTCAAGGTTCATCCGGAATATCGGGATGCAAATGATTTTTACACGAGGATCACGAGCGATCAGTTTTTACCTAACATTAAAATACCACTACTCATCGTCAATGCCCTCAATGACCCCATGCTGGGACCTCCCTGTTATCCAATAGACCTGGCAGAACAAAGCGAGAACATATTTTTGGAAATGCCCGAAAAAGGAGGCCATGTGGGATTCACAATTCCGGGAAGCCAGTGGAGCTATATGGAAGTGGCTGCTGACTGGTTTATCAGTGAAGTTATTTCTTCTCAAACTTCAAAGCAGCTCCATTGATGCAGTATCTCAGTCCTGTTGGTTTGGGACCGTCAGGGAACACATGACCTAAATGTCCATCGCATCGAGCGCAGAGTACTTCCGTTCGAACCATGCCGTATGCTCGATCCTCTTCTTCTGCCACATTCACCGCATTGATTGGTTCATAAAAGGAGGGCCATCCCGTTCCGGATTTAAACTTGGTCTCTGATGAGAATAGGGGGAGGGCGCAGGCTGCACAAACAAATGTGCCTTCGTCTTTTACATTTAAGAGTTCGCTTGTAAATGCACGTTCCGTTCCTTTTTCCCGGAGAACATAATATTCCATTTCCGTCAGCTGGCTCTTCCATTCCGATTCCGATTTCTCAATCTTCTCTTTTACAGGAAACGCTGATTTAGGTTTATCTCCTTTTTGCTGAGCACAGGAAGAAATAGATAGCAGTATGGCGAAGAGTACGATTAGATTTTTCATATCCTACAAACGCTTTTTAGCTAGTGATCAGTTTCATTACCAGCGATAAAGGTCTTGATTAAGACTATTTGAGTATGCCCAGGTACTCATACCATGGACCTACCTCAGCAGTGTATTGCTTGGCCATCACTCTTGATATCTGAGCAATGTGTCCCAGATCATGCACCACCCAGCTGGAAAGCAGATTTCTGAGCGTCACTTTGCCTAATCCCGGATGCATTCCGGGTTTGTCCAGGTCACTTTCTTTGATGTTTAGTGACTTCAGCTTTTCCAGGTTGGACTTTCTAAGTCTGGCAAACTCATCCAACAGTTCATTGATGCTTTTGCCTTTACTTTTTTCAAACTGGGCAAACCGATCAAAGGGGTCAAAAGTTCTGGACTCACCATGCTCGAGAATGATTTTGGTTCTGGTTATCCAGTCGGTTTGTTCTCCGTGTACCAGATGCCCGATCACATCATACGGACTCCAGGTGTCCGACCCTTCATTGGGAGTGGTCCAGTCTTCGGGCAGGTCTTCAAGCAACTCCCTTAGCACAGTAGGAGTGCGTTCCAGAATAAGGATGGATTTTTGGAGGTCGAATTGCATGGATTAAAGATAAAACCATAACGTCGATTATCTAAGCACATTATCGCATTGCAAATGCTCTTTTTGTTCAGCCTCGTTACCGCTAACGCTTAAACGAGGACGAGTTTAGGGCACGTTTTATTCTCTTTTTTCTATCATCTGTCTTTTTCGCAGGGCTAGATATATAGTCAGAATTAGACCAAGGCCATAAGCTATTGCTAGAGTTCCAATGTGAGAAAGTTGGGTTAGATGGAATAATGAACCAAAGTTCATTGCTAACCCATTTGAGATGAAAAATAGAGATAGTAGAAAGATCCCTTCAAGAGGAGAATTTAAATTAAATGGATTGTTTCCTAGTTCTGGTTTTTCAATTGTTGATTTAGGGTTCTTAATCTTACCTAAGATGAAAACATAGAAAACACCACCAATAAATGCGATTACAATAAATGACAATACTAGTGTTCCAGAGTTTGCAGCAATTGCTAAAGAGGGGTTGTTGGTTGGTAAAAATTGTAATACTGCTATTGCAGTTAGTATTACAATTTCAATAATCTTAGTCTTATTCATAAGTATTGGGTGTTGAGCATAGCTTAATGTAAAACACACCTTCCCATGCAAATCGAGTTAAAGTGTGTTTTTGTTGATCCTTTCAAATATAGAATGGTAAGCCCAAATTAGAATTATTTCAGCCGCTCTATTGCCATCTGCGCTACTCGTTCTCCTATAGCCAATGAGGATGTAGCAGCAGGTGAGGGGGCATTCCCTACATTGATAAACTTGTCATGCTCCACTACCAGGAAGTCATCAATCAGTCCGCCTTTACGGTCGCAAGCTTGGGCACGAACACCAGCGCCACCTTTCACCAAATCTTTTTTCTGAATCTCGGGGATCAGCTCCTGAAGAGCCTTGGTAAAAGCTCCTTTTGAGTAAGAACGGTACATTTCACCCATTCCGGTTTTCCAGTACTTGGCAGCCACACGCATAAATCCCGGGTAAAAAAGGGTGCCAAGCAGCTCCTTCATATTAATCTGGCTTTTCTTATATCCTTCTCTCGCAAAGGCCAGCACCGCATTTGGTCCAGCCTCAATGCCACCATCAATGTGGCGGGTGAAATGAACACCGAGAAAGGGGAAATTAGGATCAGGCACTGGATAAATCAGGTTCTTTACAAGATGTTCTTTCTCGGGTTTGATTTTATAATATTCCCCTCGGAATGGAACGATCTTAAAGTCAATTTTTGCTCCGGTTAGCTTCGCAATTTTATCAGTATACAGCCCGGAGCAATTCACAACTACGCGCGTGGTAAGTCGCTCGTTTTCAGTATGAACGTGAATAAACCCACGCTCTTCTTTAAATTTCATGAGCTTGTTGGAAGAGAAAATCTCACCACCAAAGTGTTTGAATTTTTCTGCATACTTATCTGCAACCACCTTGTAATCTATTATTCCGGTTTGGGGAACATATAGTCCGCTTACTCCAGCCACGTGAGGTTCGTATTCCTTTAGTTCCTCAGCTCTCAGTTTTCTGATGTTTTTAAGGCCGTTAGCCACACCTCGTTCATACAAAGTCTTCAAGGCATCCAGCTGAGAATCTCTGGTAGCCACCACTACCTTGCCACAGAGCTCATAGGGTATTTCTTCTTCGTTGCAGAAGTCAAGGAGCATGTTGTAGCCATCCACACAGTTTTTGGCTTTATAGCTACCGGGTTTGTAGTAGAGTCCCGAATGGATTACGCCACTGTTGTGACCTGTCTGGTGCTGAGCGATGGTGCGCTCTTTTTCAATGACAGCTACCTTATAGTTAGGATTCTTTTCTTTGATTTTGAGGGCGGAGGCAAGCCCAACGATACCACCACCAATCACAACAACATTATACATATACCTGAATGACTAAGTGATGCAAAGATGTCTAGGTTTGTTTTTACAGACAAAATTATTCAGGCCACTTAATCGTGTGCTCATCTTCAAACAATGGTCCCCACTGGATTTCTTCAAGGATATCCTGATGAAGCCAGAAATTCATTCCCAATTCTTCTGAAGAAACTAAAAATTGCTCAGGATGATCTTCTGAAGATAAATCTTCGATTTCCAGGTCTTTCACGCCCAGCACATCCAACTCCTCCATAAGCTCCTCCTGATTCAATCCAATGAGTGAGCTTCCTTTAAACAGGTAATCTTCTGACGACACGGAGAGGATGGTGAGCCGCCAATCTTCTGCTTCTTCGAAGCTCAGGTCGAGCCTCAAGGGATGATACTCCCATGCATCGCTTTGGTCGCTGGCATCATCTCCGTAGTGTGTTACTTCCTGATGATCCGGCTCTCCCAGGATGGCTTTTACTTCTTCACGGCGCATGCCGAATTTGAGCTTACCCAACCCAACACCGGGGATGATCTCTACCTGAACTTTTTCCATGAGAGCAAATGTAATTTATTGAAAAGGAAGTGTAGGGTTTGTAAACCAAACTCAGTTAGGATAATTCCCCCTTTGAAGGAGGGAGTGATGGGAAGAGGGAAGGAGGGGGATGTTTTTGAAATTGGATTCATTTCATTCCAACCTATAAACGAATTAAATTTGATTAGAACCAATTCAGCTATGAAATACATACCTATTCTTATTCTTATCCTGGTTTTTTCATGTAGCCAGAAAGAAGAAACTCCCGTCACCTGGAAATCCATTGAAGGAGACCTGCAAACCCTATTGATCCAGGCGCAGGACGGAGATACGATCGCTATTCCAGAAGGAAATTTCATGTTTAAGAATCCATTGATTCTGGATGGACTTTCCAATGTGATCTTTCAGGGAGCAGGCATGGACAAGACCGTGCTGTCTTTCGAAATCCAGGAAAGCGGGGCAGAGGGCATCCGTGCAGCCAATTGTACCAACCTGACGTTTCGGGATTTCACCGTACAAGATGCGCCGGGTGATAACATTAAAGTGACCGATACCAATGGCATCCGGTTTACAAATGTGAAATCGCAATGGACGGGAGAGCCGAGCGAGGAGAATGGGGCGTATGCATTTTATCCGGTGCTTTGTAAAAATGTAATCGTGGAAAATAGTATTGCGATAGGTTCATCGGATGCCGGCATCTATGTAGGTCAGTCTGATAGCGTAATTATTCGGAATAATGAAGTTTATTTCAATGTGGCCGGGATCGAAAGTGAGAACAGCCGATGGGTGGAGATTTATGGAAACAATGCGCATGACAACACAGGCGGTATTTTGATTTTTGATATGCCGGGGTTAACACAGAGTGGACACACCACGCGTGTGTATGACAATGACGTGATAAGCAATAACCACAACAATTTTGCGCCAGAAGGCAATGTGGTTGCGGTGGTGCCTCCGGGCACGGGAATTATGATGATGGCGACCAGAAACATCGAGGTGTTTAACAACCGTATTCATCACAACAAAACAATCGGAACAGCATTGGCAAGTTATGTACTGGTAGAAGCTCTAGGTGCAGAAGAAGGATCGCAACTGGATGCTGCGAACAACATGGTCAATGAGGAATATGACCCATACCCGAACCAAATCTATTTCCATGACAATGAATTCAAAAACAAGCATTGGTTTCCTACTTTCAAGAATGATTTCGGTCTGCTGTTTATGAGGTATTTCCCTTTCAACCTTCCTGATTTCGCCATGGATGGAATCATGCCTGAAGGCGAGGAGTTTGTGATGTGTCTGGAGAATAATGGGGAGTTCAACTTCGCGAACATTGATGCAGCCAATGATTTTGAAGGAAGAACCACAGATTGGAGTGCCTATGCGTGCAATTCAGGAACTATAGCTCCCATATTTCAATGAGAGTTGGCTTTCTGATCTTCATCCTTGCTATGGGGTGTTCAGCACCTGAGAAAAAGCAGCCAATGGTTTTGGAAGAAGTAAGTCTCGGGGCAAAGGAAATGGATGACTATCCAAAATACCTGAGTGAATGGAAGCTATATCAGCAGCCAATGAGGGAGTTGGAGCCTGCCCATGATCGAATGTTCCCTTATACAATTAATGCAGCGCTCTTCTCTGATTATGCATTCAAGGCCCGGTTTATCAAGCTCCCTGATGGTGAGAAAATCAGCTACAGAGTAAATGAAGTGCTTGATTTTCCGATCGGTACTATTCTTATAAAGAACTTCTACTATCCATCTGATTTTCAAAAACCGGATGATGCAAGAAGAATTCTGGAAACCAGATTGCTTATTCACGAAGCAGAAGAGTGGAAAGCCATCGTTTATAGGTGGAATGATGAGCAGACGCAAGCTGAGCGTCTGATATTAGGTGAGCAAGTGCCCGTGGAGTGGAAGGATAAAGAAGATGTCCTTCAGCGGATAAACTATTCTATTCCATCACAACCACAATGCAAAAGTTGCCATGATCTAGGAGGAAAGTTGACCCCAATTGGTCCATCTGCCAGGCAGCTGAATCGAGATAACCAATTAATAAATTGGAATGAAGAAGGATGGATTGATTTAAAAGAAAACATTCAACTCCCTAAGTTGACAGACTATGAAAATGTAAATGAGCCACTTGACTTGAGAGCCAGAGCCTGGCTGGAGGTAAATTGTGCGCACTGTCACCGAAGAGAAGGGCCGGCCAAAAACTCAGGACTTTACTTGCTAGCGTCACAAACCGATCTTTATCGACTAGGTGTAAATAAGCCACCGATCGCCGCAGGGAAGGGGTCGGGAGGTTTGAAGTACAGCATTGTTCCTGGCAATCCAGACCAATCAATTTTAGTGCATCGAATTGAATCGTTGGAGCCAGGCGAAATGATGCCTGAGCTGGGGAGGAAACTAACTCACAGGGAGGGAGTGGAGTTGATCAGGGAGTGGATTGAAGAGATGAAATAAAAAAGGGATGAAAAACATCCCTTTTTTTATAGTCATCCTGAACTTGTTTCAGGATCTTCCTAAGGTTAAGGTAGATTCTGAAACAAATTCAGAATGACATTCAATGTAAAACAACCAAACCCTACTCTTCCAGCTTCACGGCATCTACTTCAGCCGCTTTCACTGCTTTATTGAATTCATCAATTCTCGTCTCGAAAATCTCATTAAGCATCTTCAATTGCTCATCAATTTGTGCATTTACCTCATCGTAAAAAGCAAGCGCTGAGTCGGTAGGACGATAGTTGCCCATCCCGGATAATGATCCCAAATGACCAAGCTTATTGTTTAGTCGGATAGGGAAGTTAAGTGGATCCTGACCACTCTCATTCTTAGTTTGATACAGGGCTTTTTCTATTTCAGACATATCCTTTACGATGGCTTTACCAAGCTCAGAGATTTCATCGTTCTCAGCTTTCTTCATCACATCGTTGATCTGCGCTTTCGCTTTTCTGATATTGATGATAGCTTCATGCGTTTCAGTGAGCTTATCTCTCACTTTCATAAGGAAATCAAACTGCGCCTGATAATCTGCCTGAGTTGACTCGCTTCTCGGGTCTGCAAGCAATTTGAAGTTTTGTTCTACTTCATTTCCATTCACCGTCATCTTCACTTTGTAATCTCCCGGAGTTGCAGTAGGCCCATCTGTGCTTGCCCACCACAGGATCATTCCATCAAATGTTTTTGCTCCTGGGTACTCCATGTCCCAGTTCATGGTATTGAATCCGGGCTTAACCTCCAATTTTCCTTCTTTCGCTCCTATGTCAGGGTGAGTGGAATAAGCTTTGATCAGATCTCCATCAGCTTCATGGAAAGTAACAGAGATCGTATCAGTACTGGCAGTGTCCTTCACAAAAAAGTTGACCAATACTCCACCCGGATGATTGGTGCCTGCTGTTTTGGAAGTTCTGCCATTGCCACCACCCATTCTGTAGCTATCCATGGGTTTGTATAAGTAGTGAGACTTACCATTGACTTCATTTAGCTGGTAGAGAGGGGTAAGGTCATCGATGATCCAGAAGCTTCTCCCTTGAGTTGCGGCAATCAGGTTGTTGTTTTTAATTGCCAGATCTGTAATAGGAACAATCGGCAGGTTCATTTGAAATGGTTGCCAGCTAGCACCATCATTGAATGAAACATACATTCCTGCTTCCGTTCCTGCATACAAGAGACCTTTTTGGTTCGGGTCTGCTCTTAATACTCGTGTAAAGTGTTCCGAAGCAATTCCATTGGTGATTTTTTTCCATGTTTGGCCATAATCTTCTGTTTTATACAGGTACGGCGCATAGTCACCCGATTTGTACTTAGTGCCAGCAATATACAATCCACCTTTGTTGAATGGATCAATTTCAACGCTGTTGATCATCATCCACTCAGGCATGCCCGCAGGAGTAACATTTGTCCAGTTTTTGCCTCCATCTCTGGTCACGTGTACAAGTCCATCGTCTGAGCCGGTCCATATTACCCCTTCTTCATGGTACGATTCTGTTGCAGCGAAAATGGTGCAATAGTACTCTACACTTGTGTTGTCCTTAGTAATTGGACCTCCGGACGGACCTAATTTGCTTGGATCATTTCTTGTCAGATCTGGGCTGATTACTTCCCAGGTCTGTCCCTCATTGGTAGTAACATGCAGCTGGTTAGATGCGGTATATAATCGGTCAGAATTGTGAGGGGAGAAGAAGATTGGGAAGTTCCACTGAAACCGATACTTAAACCCTTCCGCACCGTGACCCATCGGGTTATCCGGCCATACATTCACCGCTCTTACCTGCTCGTTTTCATGATCTACACGGGTCAGGAAGCCATCGTAGCTGCCACCATAGACGATTTCATTATTATCAGGATCAGGAGCAATGTGTGCACTCTCACCTCCGGCTGTGGATTCCCAATCGTCCTCATCAATGAATCGTCCGCCAGACCTGTGTCTTATTCGCACGGTAGAGTTGTCTTGCTGAGCTCCGTAAATTCGATAGGGGAATGAGTTGTCTGTAGTAACCCGATAAAACTGCGAAGTGGGCTGGTTATAATAGGTAGACCAGTTTTCCCCCGCATCATAAGATACCTGAGCACCACCATCATCACCTATAATCATACGCTGATTGTCTTCAGGAGCGATCCAAAGATCATGATGGTCTCCATGAGGAGCATTGTATGTTTCGTATGTTTTACCACCATCTGTTGATTTGTGATATCTCACGTTCAAAACATACACTCCATCTTCATCCTGTGTGTCAGCATAGATTCGCGTATAATACCAGGCTCTTTGCCGCAGGTTTCGATCCTTATTCACAAGGCGCCATGTTTTCCCAGCATCATCCGATCGGTACACTCCTCCGTCATTATTTTCAATGATCGCCCAAACTCGATTTGAATTGACAGGAGATACAGTCACTCCCGAGATACCCCAGATACCTTTTGGCAATCCATCGTTTTTAGAAATATTCGTCCAGGTATCTCCACCATCTGTACTTTTCCAAAGCCCTGAACCCTCACCGCCACTTTCCAGGCTGTATGGGGTTCTTCTGATTCGCCAGGTGGAAGCATAGAGTATTCGTGGATTATTTGGATCAAAAGTCAGGTCTACTGCTCCTGCATCAGCATTTGCAAAAAGTACTCTTTGCCAGGTCTGGCCACCATCCTTACTTCGATAAACGCCTCGCTCAGTGGAGGACTTATAGAGGTCGCCCATTACGGCGGCATATACCAGATCAGGATTTTTTGGATGAATTCTGATTCGCGAGATATGTCTTGCACTCTTCATTCCTATTTCCTGCCAGGTAGTTCCTGCGTCCACAGATTTCCACATTCCCCAACCAGAGGATACATTTCCTCTTACGGTCTTTTCTCCTCCGCCTACATACATCACGTTGTTGTCCCATTCACTCACAGCTACTGCTCCAATTGATCCTCCAAAGTATCCGTCTGAGATATTTTCCCAGGTGCTGCCACCGTCATTGGTTCGCCATACGCCACCACCTGTAGATCCCATATAGAATAAGGTGGGCTTGCCGGGTACTCCGGTTACAGCTGCTGATCTTCCGCCTCTAAATGGCCCAATGTTTCGCCATTGCATTCCATCGTATAGTTTGCTGTCGTAGGTAGGTGAGGGGGTTGAGGATTTCCCCTTTCTACGCTGTGCCTCGCCATCAATAGCTACAAGTGCAACCATCAGGCAGGCTAAAAGTATCTTCTTCATACGTCTAGGTTTTAGTTTGATTTCAAGTTAAATAATTCAAGTGGTGAAATGTCAGGTGAAGCTACACTAGAGGTCATTTAATCATTTGGATGGAACATTAAAGCCCAGTTGTCTGTATTAATTTTAGCATTTGATAATTTTGTGTTAAAACCGCCGTATTTTAATTGTGAGTAGAGGGAATTTGTCTGGCATACATTTGGAAATCATTGAGGAAATGATCCTTGAGTCGTTGGCAAAAGCGGCCAAATCCATGGAGCAAATGCTCAGAATTCGGGTAAACCCTAAACTAATTCAGTTTGGGGAAGGGATTTTAAAGCCACTACATGAATTTGATGACTTGGGAAGATTCAAAGTGAATCTGATGAAGGTGGCTTTCAAAGGTGAAATCAATGGGGCGTTTTACTTCGTGATCAATAGCCACGAGATGGATCTGATAAATCAGGTGTGCTTGCCAGAGGACATCACCCATTCCAGAGCTTCTCACCATAAAATGATGCGAAATGATTTCATGTCTGAAATCGAGAACTTGATAGCTAATATGTCTATTGCCGCGCTTTCTGAATTTCTAGGAGTGGAAGTTATTGGACAGGTACCCATTGTAAGAAACATGAAGGGCGAGTTGGTGAACTCTTATCTTGAAAATGAGAATGAGCAGAACAAGACCGGATTTTTTGTGAAATCAACCTTAAACGGAGCTGTTGTCAATATTTCTCCTCATTTCCTCTGGATGATTGATGAAAATTTCGTGCGGATAACCAAGCTCAATACAGTCGCTTAATCCTTTTTCTTAAAATTCAAGGCAGCTGAATTCATGCAATATCGCTGACCACTGGGCTCTGGGCCGTCCGGAAAAATATGACCAAGATGTCCGCCGCATTTAGCGCATTTGACTTCAGTCCGGGTCATACCAAAGGATTTATCTTTTTCAAAATCTACTGCATTTGCTGAGATCGGATCATAAAAACTCGGCCACCCTGATCCCGAGTCGTATTTGGTATCTGATGAATAGAGCTCATTGCCACATGCAGCACACTCGTACACTCCTTTTTCCTTATTTTCAAGTAACGCTCCAGTCCATGGTCTTTCCGTTCCTTTTTCTCTTAAAACGTGATACTGCTCATCACTCAATTCCTTTCTCCATTCCTCTTCGGTTTTGTTGATTTTTTCCATGTCACTTCTATTGATTAATACTGCTACTCATGCCTGTAAAATCCCATTCATCACATTTTTGTAATTAAACGCAACTAAGTAAGTCAATTTTGCATTAGAAAGTTCTGAAACCTTTCCACAAGGACAAAAAACCAATGAAGAAGAGACAAGTAATAATCATTATTGCTATTGGTATCATAGCAGCATCATTTGGAGTGAATGAATACCTGGCAACACTGAAAGAAGAACCACAGATTAGAAAACCACCACAGGCCAAAAAGTTTGTATCCACAATTCCGGTAAAATACAAGGACTTAAAAACGGACGTAATTACTTATGGGCGTGTAGAGAATGCTCAGGTACTGGACCTAATTTCTGAAGTATCAGGAAGAATGACTGGCGGTAATGTGAGACTCAAAGAAGGTCAGAGTTTTAAGGCAGGAGATCTTATTTATAAGGTAGATGACGAAGAAGCTTCACTAAATCTGAAGTCGCAAAAGAGTAACTTCCTTAGAGATCTGGCCGGAATACTTCCGGACCTTAAAATCGATTTTAGTGACAACTATGATAACTGGCAAAGCTATTTTGATGGACTAAACATCAACAAATCGTTTCCAGAGTTACCGGAAACCAAGTCTTCCAAGGAAAAGACCTTTCTTGCTACGAAAGGCATTTATTCCGCTTACTATTCCATCAAAAGTGCAGAGGTACGTTTGCAAAAGCATCGATATTACGCTCCATTCTCAGGGAGCATCATGGAAGTAGCCATGCAATCAGGATCATATGTGAATGGTGGAACCAGAATTGGTAAAATCCTTCGGTCAGGTGTTTATGAGATGAAGGCAGCAGTGGAAACCAGAGATATTCCGTGGATTCAGGTAGGCTCACCTGTAGAGATTTATTCAAAGGAGTCTCAGCAATACTGGAAAGGTGAGGTAACACGTATCAGTGATTATGTCAATCAAAACACCCAATCGGTGGATGTCTTCATATCTATTTATCCTAACGGACAGAAAATATACGATGGACAGTTTTTTCAGGCATCCATTCCAGCAAGGACGGTGAAGGATGGAATGATTATGCCAAGAAATGCCATTTATAATGGCAATGAGGTATTCGTTTTGGAAGATAGTTTATTGAAGAAGAAGAGCATCAACATTGTACGACTATCTGAAGAAGACGCCATTTTCAATGGTCTGAAGCAAGGAGAGGAATTGGTTGTAGAACCTCTCCTGGGAGCATATAACAACATGAAAGCATTTAAGCGCAAGGAAGTCGATATTGACCTGGAAACAGGTGAGAGTAAAGACGTTCAGCTAAGTACTGAGGCAAAGCAAGCTTCCACCAACTAAAAACATTTGATCATGGGATCTATCAAAAGTCTAATTGAGTATTTCGTAAAGTATCCAATACTGGCGAATATCCTGATTGCGCTCACCCTGGTGGGTGGTGTAGTCAGTATGATAAATACCAAAAAGTCATTCTTTCCTACCCTTGAGGACAAGAATATCACAGTCTCTGTTTCGTATCCGGGAGCTTCGCCTGATGAAATGGAGGAAGGGGTAACGCTGAAAATAGAAGAAGCACTTAAAGGTGTAGTAGGCATTTATCAAATCACCTCTACCTCATCAGAAAATTTCGCCAGTATCAATATTCAAAAAATAGATGGATACGACATTGACGAGCTTTATACAGATGTCAAAAATTCGGTAGATGGAATTAGTTCGTTTCCAGCCGGAGCAGAGAAACCAATAATCGTTAAGCAAAAATCGCGAACCACTGCACAATGGCTCGCACTGACGGGGGATGTTGATCTCACAACTTTAAAACAGTTTGCCGAAGATGTTGAGGATGAGTTGTTAGCTACCGGTGTGATTTCGCAGGTTGGTATTTCAGGTTTCCCACCACTTGAAATTTCCATTGAGGTTTCGGAAGATGTACTAAGAAGATACAACCTTACCTTCACAGAGGTCGCAAATGCTGTTCGGGTCAATAACCGAGATGTATCCGCTGGTTCTGTGAAGACAAGCACGGAAGAAATTCTGATTAGAGCACGTGCGAAAGATACGGATGCTGACAAGATTGGCGACATAGTGATCCGTAGCAGCACTGATGGTCAAAATTTACTTCTGAGAGATATTGCCACCATCGAGGAGAAGTTTGCTGATCAGCCAAACAAATCATTCTTAAGTGGTAAAAGAGCAGTTTTTGTAGAAGTGAGGAGATTGGAGCGTGAAGATTTGGAACAGATATCACTCATCGTAAATAACTACGTAAAGGAGTTTAATGAAAAGAATGAGGCGGTACAACTGACCATGACCTGGGACTTCATGTCCTTGTTAAATCAACGGCTAGACATGCTCACAGGAAATGGGGTCATTGGGTTGATTCTGGTTCTGGTCTCCCTTGGTTTATTTCTAAGTCTGCGACTATCGTTTTGGGTAGCCTGGGGTATTCCTTCATCATTTTTAGGGATGTTTATCCTGGGGACATTCGTAGGTCTCACCATTAATATGATTTCGCTTTTCGGGATGATTCTTGTCATCGGAATTTTGGTGGACGATGGAATCGTGATAGCTGAGAATATCTACTCACACTTTGAGAAACATGGCAATCCGATCAAGGCTGCTGTGCAGGGTACCATGGAAGTAGTGCCAGCGGTATTTACTTCCATTCTCACCACTATGGTTGCGTTTACACCGCTTTTGCTCCTTACAGGTGGGTTTGAGATGCTAAAGGATATGGCCATTGTGGTGATCTTCAGTTTAGGATTTTCACTGATAGAAGCATTTTTTGTGCTACCGGCTCACCTTTCCAGCAAGCATGTGCTTTCTGTGAAAAAGGAAGACACCAGAAGCTACAAAATCAGATCTTTCCTCAACGGAATCATTGACTACCTGCGTGTGAAAGTATATGGCAATGCATTGAAATTCACCATGCAATACCGGGCAGTTTCTGTTGCGATAGTAATCGGGTTTGTCATGATCATTGTTGGGATGATGAGAGGAGGGATTATCCCATCCACCTTATTTCCTCCAATTGCTTTCAATAGTGTGAACGTAGAGATTGCATTCAAACCCGGTGAACGAGAAGATAAAGTAGAGGCCTATCTTAAACGATTTGATGAGGCAGTGTGGCGAGTGAATGACCAACTCAAAGAGCAGGCAGATACGGATAAAGAAATCGTAAAAAACACCTTCACAAGTATTGGAAGTTCATCTTTTGAGTCTGGCTCTCATACAGGATTTGTAAATATTTTCCACGAAGAACTGGACGAGTTTGATCTTAATCAGTACGACATCATCAATAAACTTAGAGAGGAAATCGGGCCAGTGCCCGAGGCTGAAAAGTTTGCCATTGGAGGTAGAAGTAGATGGGGTAAGCCTGTTTCAGTTCGAATCTTAGGGAAAAATTATGAGGAGCTGGCAGAAGCTAAGGAATATTTGATCTCCGAGCTTGACCAGCTACCTGCGTTGAAAGATGTGACTGATGACATTCCGATTGGAAACAGGGAGGTACAATTAGACCTTTTGTCGCAGGCATTCTTTTTAGGATTGACAAATAGCGATATCACCCAGCAGCTTCGTCAGGGATTCTTTGGTGAAGAAGTGCAGCGATTCATGAAGGGAAATGACGAGATACGTGTATGGGTTCGCTATCCAAAAGAAGATCGCAAGAGTATTGATCAGTTGGAGTCTGTAAAAATAAAGGATGGAGATCGTGAGTATCCACTCACACAGTTGGCTGACTATCAAATCAATAGAGGGGTATCAGGAATCAAGCACTATGAGGCGTCCCGATCAGTGACGGTGGAGGCTGATATGGTTGATCCATTTGGTGATGCGAACGTGATCCTGGAAAAAGTAGAGAAGGATATCGTGCCTAAGATGCTTGTAAAATTCCCTACCGTAAAGGTGGATTACGGCGGACAGGCGGAAGAGCGAGCAAGATCAGCAGGGGAGATGGGTACTTATTTCCTTGGAGCATTCATTGTCATCCTGTTTATTCTAATGATCAACTTCCGATCTGTTTACCAGGCGGTACTTATCATTCTGATGGTTCCACTAGGTTGGTTTTCAGGTATATTAGGTCATGGAATAGAAACATGGATCAGCGCGACACCCAAGCCTGTATCTATGCTCAGTCTTTGGGGGATGATCGCCTTGATGGGTGTGATCATCAATGATGCTGTGGTTTTCCTCTCCAAGTTTAACTCACTTGTAAAGGATGAAGGACAGACCGTCTATCAGGCTGCTTACAATGCTGGGTTAGCCAGGTTTAGACCAATCATGCTGACCTCACTCACGACCGTTCTCGGACTATATCCATTGATAAAGGAAACCAGCTTTCAGGCTCAGTTTCTAATCCCTATGGCCATTTCGGTGGCATACGGGGTGCTTTTCGGTACGATCATCATTTTACTTTTCTTCCCGGTATTTATCCTTATTGCCAATGACCTGAGGAGGTATGCTAAATGGCTCTGGACAGGTGAAAAGCCTAGTCGTGAAGAAGTGGAGCGTGTGCTGATTGATGAGCGCAGAATGGAAGAATACAAAGAATCAGCTTAATCCTAACCAAATTAAATTCATGAAGTATTTCATACTTTCAATAAGCATATTTTGTGCATTCGTGTCCAATGCACAGGAAACTCTTTCTCTTTCAGATGCCATCCAGATAGGATTGAACAGGAATTACGGTATTCGGATAGAGACTAGAAACGTGCAAGTGGCAGAAAATAATAACTCGTGGGGAGAAGCGGGTAGACTTCCGACTGTCAACCTGAATGTTCAAAGCCAGAATTCAATTCGGAATCAGCAATCAGATAACCAGTTTTTCGGTGGACAATTGTTTCCCGGATTTGAATTGAATAATCAACAGAATTTTGGCTTGACTCCAGGTGTGGCTGTCACGTGGAATATCTTTCAGGGTAATCGAGCAATCATCAGTAAGCGCCGATTGGAGCAATTACAAGCTGAATCAGAGCAAAACGCTGAGGTTGTTGTGTCGAATACTATCCAGTCAATAATTCTAGGGTACTACATTGCAGTACTTGAGCAGCAACGATTGGATGAATTTCAAAAACAATTGAATCTCTCTTCAGATAAGTTTGATTACATCCAGGCGAAATATGATCTTGGAGGAGCTGTGACTTCAGATAAGCTTTTAGAAGAGAACAATTATCTGACAGATTCTGCCTCTGTCCTTAATCAGCAATTAGCATTAAATAATGCCTTTCGCAATTTGAATTTACTACTTGCTGAAGAAGATATCAATCGCAAATATGTTCTTACAGATTCCTTAATGATTGAAGACTTCACGTATGAATATGGTGATTTGATTGCTGCAGCATTTAACGAGAATGTTGATTTAAAGCAGATTTATCTTTCTCAGACAATCCTCGAAACAAATACTTCCTTACAGGAAGCTTCCAGGTATCCTACGCTATCTCTAAATGGAGGGTATAACTGGAATCGAAATGTGAATGATCTGACTAACGCGAAATATGAAGGCCCTAACACGAACTATCAAAATCCACCAGAGCCACTTGTGTCAAAAACGGGTACTTATTTTGCAAATTTCACACTTAGCTTCACGTTGTTTGATGGCAACCGAATTAACCGTGCAATACGTAATGCGATGGTTCAGGAAGATATTGGCAATATCAGAGTAGATCAACTCAAAAAGAGCGTAGAGCGTGATTTGGCGACAGCTTACGATCAGTATTTGGTAAGGAAACAACTACTTGCGATCAATCAGAGAAGAAGAGAAGCTGCTGAAACCAATCTTCAAAATTCTGAGGAGAAGTTCAAGAATGGATCAATTAACTCATTTGATTTTCGAGATGTTCAGAACAACTACCTATCAGCTGCAATCCAAGAGCTTCAGGCTATCTATAACTTGATAGACTCGAAGGTTACACTTATGCGTTTGACTGGGGGTTTAGTACGAGAGTATAATCCGTAAAAACACGCATTTTATGCTCTGAGAGGTGTTTAATGGCTGATTTTTGCTAAGTTAGTCGGGTATGTCGCATAGATCTTTACCCTTCTATCTTTCAGTACTTGTTGGAATCATCGTTCTATTCCACATCGTAGGTTTTATTAAAGCCGAACGATCCCCAATAGCCATCGGATCACACGCTTCCATTCCACGTTATGCATTGCAAAATGCACGCATATACCTTGACGATGGAAACTATTATAGAAGCGCCTTATATCTCAGTGAGGCTGTTCGCTCTATGGAGTATTTGAGGGATAATTCAAGCGGTACTAGCTTAAAGCATTTGACTACAGGCCTTGAGGCCTTACAGCAAGTGGAAGACTACATGGCAGAGGATTACTTTTATTCTGATAAGCTCAATGAAAGTAGTGTAATAGCTTTAAATGCGCTGATTTACTATGAAATAGAATCGGCTAGGACGTTCATCATGGAGGACAAGGTGACTGAAGGAATCAAAGCTCTGGAGATTGCTGTAGAGCACCTTAGGAGTGCTCTGGGATTTTCTAAAGGCAATAAGAAAGAATATGAAATAGCCGTTTTTTCGGATATTCATGAAGTGATCTCCAATTACAGCGGGGACAGGTCACAAATGATTGCAATACTGGACGGGATATTGGATGAACTGAAAGATCTTGAAATCAGCTACACTCAATAAGCATTCCTTATATCCAGTAAAAACTGCTGCATGGCTTTTTTCACTTCTGCAGAAGGGCGGGTGTAGTGGTTATTCATGAATGAAAAAATCATGCGCTTGCCTGATTTGGTAATCAGGTAACCACTTAGATTGTGGTTGTTACTAAGTGTACCTGTCTTCGCAAAGATGTATGGGTTCTCATCTTCTCCGGGAAGGTAAAGTTCTTCCAGAGTACCCTCTCCACCGGTAGGTAAGAGGCTGGTTATCCTGTCCCACCCAAATTCGTCATGGCATTTCTTCAGTAATCGCACCTGATCTACAGGTGCAATGAGGTTGTATCTGGAAAGCCCTGATCCATCCACCCACACCATTTCAGTTAGCTCAGCCAGCCAGACGTTCTTCACCTGTTTTATAAATGATTTAATCTCAGGGTACCCATTGCTTTTAGCTGCCATCAGGAGCAGCTGTTCTGCAAGGAAGTTATCGCTTGGTTTGAGCATTTTAACCAAGAGAGAATCAACATGATATCCTTTTAGTGTATCTGGATTGTTTATTGGAGATGAGGAAAGAGTCACCGGAACTTTTAGTGTATCGGATAGTAGTTGTGTCAGCAATTCCTTTGAATACTCAAAAGGGATGATTCGCTCGAAATCGGAAGTGTCGCTCTCCAAGTATGCCGTAAAAGAATTGAACTTCAAATCACGGTCTACCAACTCACCTGACCGTGTCTGCTCCAGTACTTCTACATAATCTCTAAAAAATGACGGTGTGACGGTCAATGAGTCATTAACCTTTCTGATGCTTACGGTGTTTCCGTAAATGGGCCACCAGCTTACCTGAGGCTGATAATCATAAACGTAATCATCCCAGGCCCAGCCAGATCCAAAGACTTTGGGATCATATGTGGGCCAATTAATTTCAATCTTCTTGGCCTCTTTCAAGTACTCAAAAGCGAGTTGCTCCTTAAATGGCCTATACAAAAAGGTTGGGTCACCCATGGGTGAAACGATCAACGAGGTATCGGTTTGCTCATAGATCAGTGAAGGCATCTGGCCATCAAAGGTTTTCAACACTGCATACATCGTTAGGAGCTTTGTGTTGGATGCTGGGGTGAATCGTAGGATGGAATTATGACTTGCGATAAACTGGTTTGATTCAATGTCGAAAAGGCTGAATCCGGTGAATTGACTTGAGAAAATTTCAGACTGATTTAATAGTCTTGATGCGTCTCTCTCAACAGCAATTTGCTTAACTGAAGAACATGCTGAAATCGATAAAATTATCAATGAGAAAACAATGATTTTAATGTCAGGATTTCTAATGATTGTAGGTAGGTATAAATACTGATTCATGTATTATTTTGAGGTGATTTACGTGGTTTGGCCATATTCCGTCCATGACCTAGGATTTTTTTGGTATCCTTTATTTATTTATTTTGCTTTCACTAATCTAAAACCAAAAGAAAACTTCTACTACTTAACCAATGAGTATATTAGAACTAATCACCCTTCTGATTTTCATGGCGGCCGCCTTTACGCTAATCAACATTACAGTGCTAAAACTCCCATCCACCATTGGATTGATGTTTATCGCGCTAGTCATGTCCATTTCCATCCTGGTGCTGGGACAGTTTTTCCCCTCTATAACGGAGGGAGCTGAGCACATCATCGCTGAGTTTGATTTTGAAGAGGTGCTCATGAATGTAATGCTAAACTTTCTGTTGTTTGCAGGAGCTCTATCAACCAACCTCAATAAGCTGATTGAGGAACGGGTGCCGGTTATTATCCTTGCAACTTTGGGAACGTTGATGTCAACCTTCATTGTCGGATTTCTGGTCTATAAGATCTTCCCAATGATACTTGGCTATGAAATTGAACTTATCTATTGCTTGCTATTTGGAGCTCTGATTTCACCTACAGATCCTATTGCGGTGTTAGCTCTTACTAAGCAGTTCGGTCTTTCAAAAAAATTAGAAATTAAGATTGCTGGTGAATCTCTGTTTAATGACGGAGTAGGGGTGGTGATATTCCTTACCATTCTTGGTATTGCAAAAGCACAGGCTGGTATACATGATCCAGGTGGACACACGGGTGAGATAACTGCTGCAAGTGTGGCCATGCTATTTACTGTAGAGGTGTTTGGGGGTCTTTTACTGGGAGCCGTTTTTGGTTTTGCTGGCTTCAAACTGCTTAATTTCATTGATAATGACCATGTAGAGCTTGAAGTGCTTGTTACACTCACACTGGTCATGGTAGGTGGCCGTATTTCAGAAATGATCCACGTGTCTGCTCCTTTGGCAATGGTGGTTATGGGACTGTTTATTGGAAATCAGGGCAGGGATGAACATCTGGCCAACGCTACCGGAGAGTACGTATTCAAATTCTGGCATTTGCTTGACGAAGCACTAAATGCCATCCTGTTCATACTCATTGGTCTGGAGATGCTGGTTATCGCAGAATCATTTACGATGAACAACCTGGCTATCGGAGGCATTGGAATCTTGATTGTTTTGTCGGCCAGATTCCTGGGTGTAAGCATACCGATTACTGCTATGAGGCCGTTTAGAAGCTTTGAACCTAAAACAATAGCTATCCTAACATGGGGAGGATTGCGAGGAGGGATTTCTGTGGCATTGGCACTTTCATTGACAGATCTTGGCTTTCCGGATGCTGTGAAAGACATCATCCTTTTCACTACATATTGTGTTGTGGTGTTCTCTATCTTGGTTCAAGGCCTAACGATTGGTAAGCTCCTGAAAAAATAGCCGGAGTGCGGGTGTTCTTTAGTTAAAATTTATGAAATTCGCTTTTTGAGAAACTACATTTTAGAAAATTAACCAACTATGAAACTAAGTATCGCTGAAGGATTTTATTTAATTGCTTTAGATGACGAAGAGGGAAGAATTTTAGCTGCTGCCGAGAAGAATGTTGTTCCGGGAGTTATTGCGGCTTGCATTCTGGAACTGTATCTTCTGAAGAAAATCAAACTTGATGGCGGTAATGTTACTGTAGTGGATACCATTGGTACTGGAAATGGTATTCTTGATAACGTTCTTAAAAAGCTTCAAACAGGACCTTCGTTTATTGATCAGGTGAAATCAATGAGTGGTAAGTTCAAGGATATTCAGGAAGACCTAAACAGCTTGTTAGTTCAAAGAGGTATTCTGAAAAAAGAAGAGACCAAGCTTCTCTGGATTCCTCTTTCTGATCGTATGGACAATGCAAACTATGCATTTGAGCAGGAGATCAGAAATAACCTGAAGGCAATTGTTTTCAAAAGCGCCAAGCCTTCTCCGGCTTTCACAATTCTTTACTCATTGATTGATGATTGCAATATCCTAAGCGAAGTGTTTAGAGATAAGGACGAACTAATCGATGCGGAAAAAGTAGGGAAGGATCTTATTGATAATTCAGGAGTGGATGCCGATTTGGCAAATGCACTCAGACAATTAAAGTCTTTCTTCGGATAAAAAAATGAGTGGAGCAGAAGGAGAGATCACTCTTCTTCTGTCCCTGATCCTGTTACAGAATCAGTATTTCTTAGATCCTCTTTCTGTAGCTGCTGCAGCTCGCCACCTTCAAGTAGCAGAAACTCATCCAGCTTTCTCATAAATTCAGCTTGTCCAGAATCTTGAGGGATCGAATACATTCGGGTATAAATCTTATTTTGGAAAAACTGGAGTGCTCGTAAATAGGATAGAATAGTATCCTGCTTCTCCATCAGCTTATTGGCTCTAAAAGCCATAAATCCAAAGCCCTCATGAGGGTTGTTATTGTCACGTTCGGTCATGATGTATTCTACTCCATCAACCGTAATTTTTGTGAAGTGAGTGTCTTCAAAGCTATCTTTTACCGCTCGTGGGCGAAATTCCTCTCCTTCGTTGATGTCGCGATTTTCGCACCCAGCCAGCATTGCCAGCAATCCCAATGTCAAAATCTTCTTCATCATTTTCTATCCTTTACCGTACCTTCTTCAACACCAAACACACGTTTGAGCAGCTTGTACGCCTTACCATTCAAAATGATTATGAGGTAATCTCCAGAAGTGATTTTCAAATCCCCAAGAGGATTCTTTATCAGCTTCTTTTGTCCGAATTTATCTCGCTTGGTAATACCGATCAGAACTGAATTATAACGTTTCTTCAAATCAAAAAATACATCCTGATACGCTTTCCCGTTGTAGGGATTATTTGGAGTAATAAGCAACTGCTTGATGTCATAATCACTATCTGATTTAGCGTATGAAAGGATCGACTCACTATAGGTGGCCACATCCGGCTCAAACATGTAGGAAGCCAAAAGCTTGGAAGATATCTCTTGCGTGGAGATGGTGTTGCTAACTCCGGCAGATAAAAATGTATGCTTCAGGTCACCGTTTTCCAGCGTTACTACAAATTCGGTCTCAGGGAATACTTTCTTCAGATTAAGTACATATACGAGCTTATCAGTGTCATCCTCCATATTCACAAACACAATGGTTGCTTCTTCGATGTTGGACTTTTTAATGAGCTCATGATTATTGAAATCAGAAAAGAGGACGAATACATTTTTTGAGCTGTACTTCTCCTTGATTAGATCTACATCATCCTTTTTGTTAGTCACTACAGCTACTTGTCTGCCTACACCTACCAGTTGGTCTACCACATGCCAGCCGAATTCATTCCAACCAATAATTACTGCATGATTTGTGAAATTGGTTCCGGTGTAGCCCAGTTTTTTGTTTTCCTTAATAGTTGTCATAAGCGTAGTAAGTTGTCCAATTAAAATACCGAAAATACCAATACTGGTAAGAATAAAAACGAGTGAAATATATCGTCCCCAAATGGTCGCTGGGAAAATATCACCATACCCTACGGTAGTGAGTGTCACCAGCGAATACCAAAAAGCATTTGAATAATTGTTTAGTGCCGTCTGATCGCTATCCTTCTCAACATATACCAGCAACCATACCAAAAACAGGTATACTACAATAACGAGCGCAACGAGTAAGAAAAGACGAAGACTAGCGTTCTTTTTAAAGGTAGTAGACATAGGCTAGGTAAAAATCAAATATAACATAATAAAGGCGTAATCTGACTCAGTAGTTTTTGGGATGATTTACTCCCTAAGATAGTCAGATATTGTTAGCTAATTATATGCTTGTTTATTGATTAAAGCCTCTCAATTTAATTTTTGTAAGCTTACGCTTTGTGTCCAGAGGAAAATCTCCTTTCATCATCCAATCATAGAAGCTAGGCTCATTCTGAAGGATCTCAGTGACTGGTTTGCCACGATGTTTACCGAAATTGAAAACCTCAATACCCTCCTTGTAAATCATTCGGCCTGCAAAATCAACCCTGGATGATGTGGTCAACTCATGGAGAACACCCATGTCATTTTCTATGGTGGCTAATTTTTTGCCCAAAGTGTCAAACGCTTCCTGTCCTTCGTATTTTTCAATTTGCCCTAACAAAACCTCATAGGTAGCTTTTGTATCAGCCAATGCACTATGCGCATTTTCCAACTCCTTGCCACAATAGAATTTTAAAGCCGCAGAAAGGTTTCGCTTTTCCATCAGGTGAAAGATCTTCTGGGCATCAACAATCTTTCGTTGTTCAGTATCAAAGTCCACATTGGCTCTTAAAAACTCCTCAACCAGCATGGGCACATCAAAACCGAGTACATTGAATCCAGCAAGGTCACATCCCTCCAGGTATTGAGCCAGCGACTTAGCAATCTGAGAAAACGTAGGCTCGTTTTTCACATCCTCATCATATATACCATGGATAAGGCTGGTTTCGTGAGGTATAGGAATTGTTGGATTAATCTTCCGACATTTTTCTTCCACCGTACCATCTGGCATCACTTTTACCATGGCCATTTCTACAATTCGATCCTGCGAAATATTGGTGCCGGTAGTTTCAAGGTCGAAGACTACCAAAGGGTTTTTGAGATTGAGTTTGAACAAAATTGTGTGTTTAAAAGGTAAGCGATCAAAGATAGTATAATGCACCAAAGGAACTGAATAATCGTTGTGGATAAGTGGGGGGAAAGTGGTGGACGAAATGCCACCATTATCATTTGCGAAAAATTAAGTTTGTAGTACCAACTTACAACTTATTAAAGATCTCTTAATGGAAGGAGCTAAACAATCATCTACAGCATCAACAAAAAGCCGCCGCATTGGTCTTTCCACACTTTCAGAACATTTGGGAAAACTACCACCCCAGGCGGTAGAAATTGAAGAAGCTGTACTTGGTGCCTTGATGTTAGAGCGGGACGCTCTCTCCAACGTCATTGACATTTTGCATGCGCAAAGCTTCTATAAGGACGCTCATCAAGAAATCTATGCAGCAATAGTAGACCTTTTTAATGACAGCCAGCCGATAGATATTAAGACGGTAACGCATCAGCTGAGAAAAGTCGGAAAGTTGGAAATTGTAGGCGGGGCACACTTTGTGGCGGAGCTAACCACCAAGGTAAACTCGGCAGCCAACATTGAATACCACGCTCGAATCATTGCCGAGCAGTCGATCAAGCGCGAGTTGATCAGAATTTCATCAGAGATTCAAAAAGATGCCTATGAGGATACTATTGATGTATTTAAATTGCTGGATCGTGCGGAACAGTCATTGTTCGATGTGTCAGAGTCCCACATCCGAAAGAACTATGACAAGATGAGCTCGCTGATGCACCAGGCTATCGACGAGATTCAGATCAGAAAAGACAGAAAAGATGGACTGACTGGCGTACCAAGTGGTTTCTCTGCTTTGGATAGAGTGACTTCCGGATGGCAGCCATCAGACTTGGTGATCATTGCGGCTCGCCCTGGTATGGGTAAAACGGCATTTGTAGTTTCGGCTCTTCGAAATGCAGCCATCGATTTCAATACACCGGTAGCAATCTTCTCGCTGGAGATGTCATCCGTCCAGCTAGTTAATCGTTTGATTTCTGCAGAGGCCGAGCTACCAAGTGAAAAAATAAAGAAAGGAGATCTGGCCGACTATGAGTGGGAGCAGATGATCCACAAAACAAGAAAACTTTCTGAAGCACCCATCTTCATTGATGATACGCCTGCTTTGAGTATTCTGGAGCTTAGAGCTAAGTGTCGAAGATTAGCGGCTCAGCATGGGGTGAAGCTGATCATCATTGACTACTTACAGTTGATGAGTGGTGACAGTAGTAAGGGCGGAGGTAACCGAGAGCAGGAGATTGCTTCCATTTCACGAGCATTGAAGGGAATTGCCAAAGAACTGAATGTACCTGTACTGGCACTGTCTCAGTTGAGTAGAGCTGTGGAAACCCGGGGTGGTGACAAGCGTCCTCAACTCTCAGATTTGAGGGAGTCAGGGTCGATCGAGCAGGATGCGGATATGGTAATGTTCCTTTATCGTCCGGAATACTATGGGTTGGATACGGATGAATCTGGTATGCCACTACAAGGACTGGGTGAGGTGATCATTGCTAAGCACAGAAACGGATCACTCGATACGGTCAACCTCAAGTTCATTGGCAAGTTCACCAAGTTTACCGACTGGGATGGAGATCAAGGCGGTGGCTTTGGTTCATTCCCAACTTCAGGCCCATCCAATGATGATTTCACCATTACCCTGCCTAGTAAGGCGAATGGTGGAGATGCAGAGGAAGATGATGCGCCGTTTTAATTAATCGACTATTTGATGAAAGCAATTACGATCACACAAGAATCGGAACCGATTCAATTGGTAGATATTGATAGGCCTGAAGTGGTAAGTGATGAATGCCTGGTTAAGATTTCAGCAGCAGCGCTTAACAGACGTGACCAATGGATCAGAGAGGGGATGTATCCCGGCATTCAGTTTGGAACGGTGCTAGGATCAGATGGCTGTGGTGTAGTGGGAGAAGGGCCAGCTGAATGGAAAGGAAAAGAAGTAATCATCAACCCTAATGTAGAGTGGGGTGATAATCCAGAAGTTCAATCTTCGAAATATTCTGTTTTGGGTATGCCGACTAATGGCACACTGGCTGAATATATTAATGTGCCAGCACATCGATTGCATGAAAAACCAGCGCATCTGAGTGATGAAGAGGCGGCAGCTTTACCACTTGCGGGACTCACAGCTTTTAGGGCAACCATTAAAAAAGGGGATGCAAAAGCTGGAAAAAGGGTACTTGTTACGGGTGCTGGAGGTGGTGTAAGCCAATTTGCCATTGCATTTGCTGTTTCATCCGGAGCTGATGTTTACGTGACAAGTGGCAGTAATGACAAGATCGATCGAGTGAAGGAGTTTGGAGTGAAGGGAGGCTTTAACTACAAAGATGAGAAGTGGTTTAAAGAAGCCGGACAGCTTGGAGGGTTTGATGTAATCATCGATAGTGCGGGTGGCAATCAGCTGAATAACTACCTGAAAATTGTAAAGCCTGCGGGTCGGATTGTGATGTATGGAAGTACAACCGGGTACCCGGAAAAAGTGGATGTGTTCAGGTTATTTTGGTCTCAGGTTCAGATCATGGGTTCCACCATGGGAAGCGATGAGGAGTTTGGTGAAATGCTGGATTGGGTGAATAAGCATCAAATAAAACCAACGGTAGACAAAGTCTTTGATGTTGGCGATTACCTTCAGGCATTTGATCGATTTAAGGAACCAGACTCCTTCGGAAAAATCGTTGTAACATTTTAATTGCATCATAACACATTTGACACAGGAAAGGTGTAAATTTTACCTATGTGTCGCTTCACATTTTATCAGGGAAAGCCAATCAGAATTGGCTCTCTGATTACAGAACCAAAGCACTCGCTCATTCATCAGAGCATGATGGCCAAAGAGCGCGAGGAGCCTCTGAATGGAGACGGTTTTGGGCTGGCATGGTATAGTAAAGATTTGGAAGAGGAACCGGCCTTGTTCAAGTCAGTATCTCCCGCCTGGAGCAATCAAAATTTACATGAGCTTAGTCGGGTTATTGAAACTACTTGTGTGATGGCACACGTCAGGGCCGCCACCCAGGGCTTCAATGTGAGCGAATCAAACTGTCACCCCTTTAAGTGGAAACAATTTGCTTTTATGCATAATGGGGATATTGGTGGATTTCGAAAAATCAAGCGTCCGCTGATTCATCAATTGTCAGAAGAAGCTTTTCAGCACATTAAAGGATCAACTGATTCAGAGCATTTCTTTGCGATCCTCATTGATGAGCTTATCAGGCTACAGCATTTGGAGCATTGGGATCGATTGCCTACCGCTATGATGTCTGCTATAAAAAAGGTGATAGCGTTGATTCACGAGCATGGAGGTGATGAGCACTCGTATATGAATATGGTACTAACAGATGGTCATCTTGCTGTTGCTGTGCGGTTTACCACGGATCCTGACTATGCGGATTCATTGTATTTGAACCTGGGGAAAAAGTATGTCTGCGAAAATGGGGTATGCTTTATGATGGATCCCGGCTACCATGAAAAGTCCGTAGTAATTTCTTCAGAGCCGCTTAGTAAAGATCCAGGCTGGGAAAAGGTGGCTGTGAACTCAATGGTACTGGTAGAAGAGGGGAAGATTAGGGATAAAATGGAAATACACTTGGGCACGAGTGGGTAGCTTATTTGTATTTATCGTTTAGCCCCATCTTATCCAAAATCATCGGGATGATCTTATTAAGTCTCTTTTGCTTGGTTTCCTCACGTTTCGCTTCAGCGATGTGCTCAGCATATTCACGTTTGCACGAAAGCGAAAGCGCCCCAAATGCTTCGGATAATTGGCTATTGGACGCCAATGCCTCTTTTAACTCATCTGGTATAACCAGCGGCTTCTTCTCTGGTTTGATCTCTTTCCCATCTTTTTGATTTTGGATGGCTTCCTCGATGTAAGCTTTCACCAGCTTTTCGTCAACTTCATTTAATGATTCAAAACGCCACTGACGCATTCCCTTAGTCTTTCCTTCCTGAGCGTTGATCAGTTTATTTTTTCCATCTTTCAGAAAAGCACCGTTGAAAAACCAAAGCCCTGCGTAAGACTTAAAAGCTCCGATACCGGCTACATTCTTATTCTTCAGGCAATAAGTCGGGATGCCCCATTTCATCTTTTCCTCCAGCTCGGTGGAAAGTAAAATGGATCGGAGCTTCTTCAGGATATCCAGATGCTCAGGTACTGATTTGAAATATTCTTCAGGGGTTTTAGCCATTTTCATACTTCAAAATTAATCTCGATCAAATTGAAAATTCTGATAAGCAGACTTCAATTCGAGTGTCGCTTTTTCATCTTGCTGCCTCTCTGCCAACTCGATTCCTTTTTTGAAAATTTCTTCAGCTTCATCCCAATCTTCATTTTCCCAAAGCAAATGAGCAGCTTTAAAATAGGATGGGAGGTAGTCCGGATGATCCGAAAGAACCGATCGTAACAAATTCAATGCTTCATCAGGCGATTCCTCGTAATATTCCATAGCGAGCGCATACTTATTGAAGGGGTTTGAGGGTTCGTCTGCAATGAATTGTTTGAGAAGTGAGATGCGTTCAGAATTCATTCTGCTAAGCTACATTTGAGAAAGGTCAGTAAAAACTTAATACCATGCGAAATTTAAAAATCATCATTCTCACCACATTCGTTCTATTCTCCGCATCAAAAACAGCAATCGGGCAAAACGGAAATCCAGAAGACTATTATTATCAGATTCCCGACTATCCGGAACGCTATACTGCGGGAGCTACCTCAGCACGCATAGTGGATGGGCTTGGTTTTCGATACTATTGGGGTACGGAAGGACTGACAGAAAGCGACCTAAGCTACCGCCCAAGTGAGGGAGCCAGAAGCATTGAAGAAACGGTAGACCATATTGTGGTGCTGACGGAGATTCTCTATCTGGCTGTGAAAGAAGAGACGTTTAGTGGGCTGGATCTGGAAGGGTTGTCATTTGAGGAAAAGCGTAATCGTACTCTTGAAAACATCAAGCAGGCAAGTATCAAGCTGAAATCGTCAAGTGCAGAGGATATGGAGAAGTATGATATCATCTTTGCCAATGGTACTCAATATCCGTTTTGGAACCTACTGAATGGTCCAATTGCTGATGCAATCAACCATGTTGGACAAATCATTTCCTTTCGAAGAACGAATGACAATCCGTATAATCAGAATTTAAGTGTGCTTCAGGGCAAGGTGAAAGACTGATCCTAACCGTATTTCAGCTTCATCGCCAATATGGTGCTTGTAAGTAGCAAGGTGATTGAATTGGCCAGAATGATTGGGAGATCATCGTGGAAGATTCCGTAGATAAGCCAGCAAATGATGCCGATGTTGAAGATCACGTACATCACCAATGATATACTTTCAGTATTTCGTGTGCGGATTGTTTTGATAGCCTGAGGAGCAAAAGAAGCCGTGGTGAGAAATGCAGCGATGAAACCTATAGTTTGCTCCATTATTTCAGTTTGGATATGTGATTGATGATAAGTTCTGCATGCTCACGTGAATTTTCAATAAACCATGCATTGGTTTTGAGTCCACCACAGATGACACCTGCGAGGTAAACGCCTGAAATATTTGTTTCCATCGTCTTCTCACTATACGTTGGTGTTTTGAATTCATCCGTTCCAATCTCTATACCTATATGCTTCAGAAATGAAAAGTCCGGCTGATAGCCGGTCATGGCCAGTACAAAGTCATTGGGAATAGAAAGGTCACCGTTAGGAGTTTCTATATCGATCGATCGCTCTTCGATTTTTGTGATGTTGCTTTGAAAATAAGCCTTAATCGATCCTTCTTTTATCCGATTATCAATATCAGGTCTCACCCAATACTTCACTCTGGGATTGATTTCTTCTTCACGGATCACCATTGTCACACTTTTGGCGCCTTTTCGATATACCTCCAGAGCCACATCCACGGAGGAGTTGGCCGCCCCAACAACCGCTACATCCATATCATAATAAGGATGTGGCTCATCGTAGTAGTGTTTCACCTTGGGTAGATTCTCACCGGGAACATGAAGGAGGTAGGGGAGGTCATAGAAGCCTGTGGCTATGATAATCTTATTGGCTGTATATGATTGTTTCGAAGAGGTGATTTGAAATTGATCTTCCGCTTTTTTTACTTTTTCTATTCGCTCATACAGGCGAGTTTTCAAACCCCACGATTTGGCCACCCTACGATAATATTCCAGCGCTTCGGGACGTGTTGGCTTTGGGTTATGCGAAATGAACGGTACACCTCCAATCTCCAAGCGATCAGAGGTGGAAAAGAAGGTCATGTTTCGTGGGTAGTTGTAAAGAGAGTTAACCAGACATCCTTTGTCAACAATCACGTAGGAGAGTTCAGATTTCTCGCATTCAATTCCACATGCCAGTCCTATAGGACCTGCTCCCACAATTAATACATCAACTTCTTCATGCATGCTGCGAAGGTAAAAGCAGATTAATTCTCAGGGCAAAATTGGACTGTAAAGTTTCCGTTTACTGAATTTGCCTCATCCATTCTTGCATCCATCCGCCCTTTTACTTGTGTGGCTGAAATACTTAATATCTCTACGGCTCCCATTGTAGCAATATTATTTTGTGAACCATCGGGATTAAAGAGGGTTACGGTTTGTCCCTCAAAGGATTCCAGATTGAGAAATAGTTCATATAGACCGATTTCGTCTGGAATTTCAAAGAAAATACTTACATGATCGCCAAATCCAAAGAAGTCACAGATGTCTGTTATTTCTTCCTGCTCATCATAAAGGTCAAGTGAAAATTTACCTTCATTAAAAGAGGAGGCTTCTACGATTCCTTCTCCATAGACAAAATTTTGACCATCGATTGTTCCCTGCAGGTTTTGATCGATGAAATTGTATGCGGGTCCAGCGTCATCTCCACCACATGATGAAAGTAAAATAACAGATGCTATAATAAACCCTGACAATAGATATTTAAGCTGGTTTTTCATAATGATACTTTAGTGTAAAAGTATTGTTGATCTATTAATTTCTTTCAACTCTGTGATAAATAAGTTTGCGATTGGTACAGCATAATCAAAAAGCTCAAACCTTCCTTCCTGTCCTGATTTGTTCACTGTGAGGGCTACTGTCATATTGTATTCAGGGTAGATAGCCAGCAATGCCAAGCCTCCCACAGCCATACCTCCATGATGAATGATTTCTACCTTCTTTGCCCCATCGAGGTATCGGTCTGAATAATCATGTCGCCATCCCAAGGCATAGTTTTGATTATTGATATCCCCATTATTCAGTCTTTGTGGGGTTGTTATGATTTGAATCACTTTAGAAGATATAAATGCAGAATCAAGCAAGGCATTGCCTGCTCTTACCAAATCAGAGGGGGTGGATAGTAAGCCTCCGCCCGCCCATTTATTACTGAGGTTTACATCTAGAGCTGGCTTATAGAGTTTTTCATTTGAAAAGTAGGGAACTGCGCGATTGGATATAGAACTGTTCTTTTTATCAGCCTGAGTGCTTTGCATTTTCAGAGGTATGAAAACTTCCTGATTCATAATTGTCAGGTAATCAACTCCGGAAACGCTCTCCATTGCGTAGCTCAATGCCGTGTAGTTATAGGTACTGTATGCAAAATCTTCGCCCGGTTCAAAGAGTAAATCATCATTTTCAAAATCAGAAATGCTTTCTTCAACACTTGCAAATTCCTCGTTGCGATAGTATTCCCAGATAGGGAAGCTAAGTCTTGCTCGGTAGTTTCGAATTCCGGATTGATGTGATGCAAGTTGTTTTACTGTTATTTTGGGCTTTTCAGAAAACATGCCTGTATAATATTGAATTGATGAGTCCAGGCTAATGGTGTTTGTTTGCAATAGCCTAGCAAGCCCCAGTGAAGTAATTGCTTTTGATACACTTCCAATTCGATACCTTGTGCTAGTATCGGCTGGTACTAATTCTTCAATATTTTCGAAACCTGAGGAATAAGACCATACTGTATTTCCGCCTATAGCAACTGCAATAGATAAGGAAGGGGCCTGGCTTTTGTGATGAGCTTCTAATAGAACTGCTTTTGATTTCGCGATTGGCTCTGCATAGGTATTGTCGTAGGCACCTTCAAAATGTTGATTGAAAACTGATTCTGGAAGCTTATTCCATCCAAAGTGCCAATCTACAATGGGTTGAAAAAGGCAATAGAGTAACCACCCTAGTCCGAAGAGACCAAGCAAACAACTTAACTTTCTCATGTTCTAGGCTTTTAGGCGTTCTGATTTGATGAATTCCAATCCTTTGAAAAGGAGGATAATCTCGATGATAGTGGCCGGAATAAGCATGAGGTATCCCAGCAAAAACAGGATGACTACCACAAAGAAAAATCCAGCTATAATCTCTGTGATTCCGGCAATTTTAGCGAGCTGACCCATTCCGTCCTGAAGTCTCATGAGAGCTACTCCAAATACAATACCTGCTGCGCCAACACAAATAGATTCACCTGCTCCCAATGACAATAGATTCGTGTCACTGATAGGATAGAAAATGCTAAAAATGTCAAAAAAGGTAATGATGGCAAACAGACCAATCATTAAAAATCCTGTTATTTTAAGCAAATAGTTGGAAAAATAATCACCAAGCTTGATTAGACCGACGATGAAAATGGCATAGGAGAGGAAGTAGGCCAATTTAACTGATACAAAAAAACCGATTGAATCTACTTCATACAGGTTTTCAAATCTTTCATATTCGAGAACAGCATCTAAAAACCCTAATACGAAATAAACAATGCCAGAAATCCATGCGGCTTGTAACCATGATTCTGTGGATTGGAGGTATTTATCTGATTTCGAAGGACTGATGGTTTCTTTAAATGAGTCAAAGTCCGCATCCAGAGCTGATAATAGAATTTTTACTGTAGACACACGTGGTGTCACCTCTCCAGACTCAATTCGCTGAATAGTTCGCACGCTTACATTACACGCTTCTACCAGCTCTTCTTGCGTCAAGTTTTTCTGCTGACGAAGATCTGCCAGTCGTTTTCCTAATTCGGGTTGTTTCATTTTGAGATTGATTTTTCAGCAATTCTATCTCGAACATACAGCCATCACCAAAAATAAATCCTGTAATATACCCGTCATTTGCCCGTCATTTTATAACAACTCATAAAAACAAGAAAACCACCCCGCTAACCCTCGGGGTGGTCTCTACTATGACACGTATTAATTGTGAAGAGGATTCACTTAATACGTACGCTCCACCTTACCTAATCCATATTCCTTTTTAGTAACTTCTTTCGTGTTGCCTTTAAACTTGATAGAACCACTTCCATATACAGAGGCGATCAGATTATTTGTAACGTTTACTTCAGCGTCTCCTGAACCGGTTAGCTGAGCATTCATTTCCTTGAGATCAAGCTTGAACGCTTCAATTTTTCCATAGCCCGACTGGTTCAAATCTGCATTGGTGGCATATCCCTGAAGTTTTATTAAACCACTTCCGGAATTACTTATTGATAGATTTTCTCCTTTAATATCTGCAGCTAAAGTTCCTGATCCTGAAAGATTTATATCTAAGTTATTAGAGGAAATCGAATTTTCAGTGATGATCTTCCCGTTTCCAAATACATTGAGGCTCTTTACCTCCTTCATGGAAATATATACATCTAGTTTAGGTGCGATCTTGATATCATCGATTTGCTCCCACACACTTTTGTTTTTTTCCTCTCTAATAATGTTGATGTTCAGCACTCCATTGTCAACCTTAAATTCCGATATATCCAGAATTTCCTTCAATGCTTTCACCTCGATTTTTGTCTCATTGGATTGTTTGAGGTACACGGTATATCTGGAGTTGAGATTGATCGAATGAAAGTCTTCTATAATTTCAATGTCTTCATTCACGACTTGTGATTGCCCCATGGTGAAAAGGGGTAGAGTTATTAGCGAAAGGATTGTAAGTAGAGATTTCATAATCTTTTTATGGATCATTATGCCACCTCTGTGCCAACAGCCTTTTTAGCTCTTATTTCAAGGTTTGGGTAACGGAAATGTTCTCAATTTGAGAATGTCAATTCCTATTCGGGAATAAAAAAAGGTGTGAGTTTCCCCACACCTTACATTAACTAACCTTATTTACAACTAGTACACATAGCCCAGGGCTGTTTTATCGTCGTTGGTAAATGGTCTGTCTCCTTCAGGGCTTCCGCAAGCCAGCATCCAGGAGTTGGCACTTGGTCCTGTAGGAGTACCAGGGATGTGGTTTGCACCTACACCACCATCTCCCTCATTGTCAGGAGTGCCTCCGCAACTATAGCTTCGATCCATATAGTCTGTATGGCGGAAACCAATGCAGTGCCCCATTTCATGAGCAATCGTGGTTGCTAACCCATTGATGTTGGATACATTGTCGTAGTATCCTCTGGTCATCAGAATGGTTCCGTAAGGATTTCCATTTTCAGGGAAACCGGCTGAGCCCAAAATGCCAAACCAGTAATAATACCATGGTGAAGCTTTAATGGTAATATCAGCTTGTCCAGAACTAGAAACTCTGTTGAATGTCAGGTTTAGATTTTCAGCATTGTATCGCGCAATAGCTATGTCAGTAGCATCTTTGTACTTCTGCGGCATATTCACATATACATTAATGGTTCGTGGAGTTCCAGTCACTAAATTATCTGTGTGATAATGTTCTTCAACTGGTAATCCTTCGCTTGGAGACATTCTGTCCAATTGATCTAGTGACACTTTAATATCACCTTCAATGAACAGATGACCGTCATACATTTTCACCTCATCAGCATTGAAGCCGAGAGCAGCTACTTTGGCAAGTACGTCTGCCGGAACTTCTTCAAGTTGTGGGTTTTGTGTTTCATTTTCCTGGCAAGACCATAGCATTACCAGTGATAGGGCTAGGAAGCCCAACTTGTTTAATCTTCTCATAATACATTAAAAATTTGGTTCTTGAGGATGAAGATAGGAAACTGTTTTGAAATATAAAACCATTGTAAAAGAAAATATCTCAAACATCTTAATTTATTGCTAATTCGAACATGTCATTTTCAATTTTGACAAAAGCGCAATTCTAAGCTTCCCAAATTCCTCATTATTGCTAACTTCGAGGTTCGAAAAATGAGGTGTTGAACCGTTTGACTTCTCACTTGTTTCTTATAAAAACACTCGATTAGATAAATGAAAATATTAGTTTGTATTACGCATGTGCCGGACACCACTTCGCGCATTGCATTCACCGATGGAGACACCAAGTTTGATAAGAATGGTGTTCAGTTTATCATAGGTCCATACGATGATTATGCCCTTGCCAGAGCTGTTGAGCTAAAAGAGCAGACGGGTGGCAGCATTACGGTGCTCAACGTAGGTGAGGCTGAAACCGAACCCACCATTAGAAAAGCACTGGCTATAGGAGCGGATGATGCAATAAGAATTAATGCATTTCCTGAAGACGGACTGTTTGTTGCAAAGCAAATTGCCGCTATAGCAAAAGATGGTGGATATGATCTGATACTTATGGGACGTGAATCCATTGATTTTAATGGCGGTCAGGTTCACGGAATGGTAGGCGAGCTTTTGGGAATTCCTTCAGTTTCGCCGGTGATGACCTTGGATATTGATGGTAACACAGCTAAGATTTCCAGGGAAATTGAAGGAGGTAAAGAATACATGGAATTGCCACTTCCTTTCGTTGCAGGGTGTCAGGAGCCAATCGCAGAATGGAAGATCCCTAACATGAGGGGAATCATGAGTGCGCGTACTAAGCCTCTTGAAGTAAAAGAGCCAACTGGAGATGCACCTAAAACTAAGGTGAGTAAGTTTGAATTACCTCCGGCAAAAGGAGCCGTAAAGTTGATCGATCCGGATAATATGGACGAACTAGTTAATTTATTAAAGAACGAAGCAAAAGTTATATAACATGGCAGCATTAGCATTTGTAGAAACTGACGAAGGAAAAGTTAAAAAATCATCCCTGGAAGCTGTAAGCTATGCCCATGCTGTTTCAGGAGAAGTTACTGCCATTGTTTTTGGTGAAGTATCTGATATTGAAGAGATAGGAAAAGCCGGAGCAACCAAGGTGTTGCATGTCACTGATGACAAGCTAAGCACACCCAATATCATGGCTTATGCATCAGCCATTGCAGAGGCTATGAATCAGGAAAGCTCTGATTTGTTGGTGATGGCCAAAAGCTCATTGGGTGATCCTGTTTCAGCGAGAGTATCTATCAAGGTAGATGCAGCACTCGCTTCTAACGTGGCAGACCTTCCGGATACATCTGGCGGTTACTCTGTTAAAAAGAGCATTTATACAGGTAAGGCATTCGCAAATACAAGCCTGGAGGGAGATAAGAAGATCATCATCATCAAGAAAAATGCGATCGCAATTAAGGAAGATGGAGGAGCACCAGAAGTGGTTGCTTTCTCACCTACCACAAACGATTCAGATTTCACAGTAAAAACAACTAAAACTGAAAAAGCAGAAGGAGATATACTTCTGCCTGAGGCTGACTTGGTCGTTTCCGGTGGTAGAGGACTGAAAGGCCCTGAAAATTGGGGAATGATTGAGGAGTTGGCTAAAACACTTGGAGCGGCAACTGGCTGTAGCAAGCCTGTATCCGATATGGATTGGAGGCCTCATCATGAGCACGTAGGCCAAACAGGGATAAAAGTGAGTCCATCCCTTTATATTGCAATTGGAATTTCTGGAGCTATCCAGCATTTAGCTGGAGTGAATTCATCCAAATATATTTTGGTAATTAATAAAGATCCAGAAGCTCCATTTTTTAAAGCTGCTGATTATGGCGTTGTAGGAGATGCCTTTGACGTAGTTCCAAAACTTACAGAAGCAATTAAGAAGGCACAGGGTTAATGGCCGATGACAAAATAAAATTAGAGATATTGGGACTGTCTTCTAGTCAGTCCCAATCAGGCTCTTTTGCTCTGGTACTTGGTGAGTCAGGAGGGAATAGAAGACTCCCTATCATCATCGGGATGTTTGAGGCTCAGGCTATTGCCATTGAGATTGAGAAAATAGTGCCCAACAGGCCAATGACTCATGATCTTTTTAAGGCCTTCTCCCACAATTTTGATATTTCTATAAAGGAAGTTTACATCTCAGACTTAAAAGAGGGTGTTTTCTTTGCTCGTATCATCTGTGAGCATGAAGGAAAAATCTTCGAAATAGACTCCAGGCCTTCAGATGCTATTGCCATCGGTTTACGCTTTAATGTTGACTTCTACACCAACGAAAGTATTCTTACAGAGGCAGGTATTTTGCTTACGGATGAATACGAGGAGGAAATAGTGCAGCAGGAAGAAAAGAAACCTGAGAAAACCAGTCTTGAAGATTTATCCTCGAGTGAGTTAGAAAAAATGCTGACGGAGGCATTGGATAAAGAGGACTATGAGAAAGCCGCCCGCATCAGGGATGTGCTGAATAAGAGAAACTAAATCATGGATTACATAAGAGGAATAGCTGGATTAATAGGCCTTGTTGCCATCGCATGGGCACTTTCCGGTAATAGAAAACAAGTGGATTTCAGACTTGTTGGGATAGGTATTGCCATTCAGGTAATCATCGGCTTGATGATCGCTAATGTTGATTTTATCAATCAACTATTTACTTGGATGAGTGCTGGTTTCGTTAAGTTCCTCAATTTTGGTCTGAAAGGTGCCGAATTTTTGTATGGGGACCTTGCGAAAAATAGTAATGCGGTACCGGAGGCGAATCATAGCCTTGGATTTCTCTTTGTTTTTCAAGCTCTTCCTACAGTCATCTTTTTCTCTGCAGTTACAGCAGGACTTTATTATTTAGGTCTACTTCAAAAAATTGTATATGGATTTGCCTGGTTGATGGCAAAGACGATGCGACTTTCCGGTGCGGAGAGTTTGTCGGCTGCTGGTAACATTTTCTTAGGTCAGACGGAAGCTCCATTGCTGGTAAGGCCTTTCATTGGTAAGATGACCAACTCGGAACTCAACTGTCTGATGACAGGCGGGATGGCAACTATAGCAGGAAGTGTACTAGGAGCTTATGTTTCGTTTTTAGGTGGGGGAGATCCTGCTCAACAGCAGGTATTTGCTACTTACCTATTGAGTGCTTCCATCATGAATGCACCTGCTGCAATAGTGATGGCTAAAATATTTCTACCCGAAAATGAACCTGAGAAGATTGATAGTAGTCTGAAGGTCAATAAAGAGAATATAGGAGTTAATCTGGTAGATGCTTTAGCACGGGGTGCTTCAGATGGTGTGAAACTCGCACTGAACATTGCAGGAATGCTTCTGGCATTTATCGCAGTAATCTTTGCTTTAAACTGGATTCTTGTAGACGGGATTGGTGAATTGACCGGATTAAATGAGTTTGTAGTTAGAACTACCGACGGTGCTTTTGAAGGATTTTCACTACAGTATATTTTGGGGCAAATATTCAGAGTGTTTGCATTCATCATGGGAGTAGATTGGGCGGAGACGATCAAGGTAGGAAGTTTGTTAGGGCAGAAAACGGTAATCAATGAGTTTGTGGCATATCTAAGCTTGGCTGATATGAAAGCAGCCGGTTTACTATCAGAAAAATCTATAATTATTTCTACCTATGCACTATGCGGTTTCGCTAATTTTAGCTCAATTGCAATACAAATAGGCGGAATTGGTGGAATGGCTCCCGGAAGACAGGCAGACCTTTCGAAACTGGGGTTAAGAGCTCTCGTAGCAGCCACCTTGGCCACCATGATGACAGCCACTATAGCAGGAACATTATTTGGATGATTATGAAAAGAATAATATTAGTTTTTACATTGGCAACCTTAGTTCTTTTTATGGGATGTAAAGAGGAAGATGAACTCACAGACCAACAACAACTTGAAGTTGATATTGCAGCAATTGATAACTATTTGAGTGAAAATGAGATTGTAGCTCTCACTCATGAATCAGAAATTAGGTATCAAATTTTTGAGGAAGGTTCTGGAGAGACTCCCACAATAGACGACAATGTTATTGTGAAATATATTGGGTCCTTTTTAGATGGTAGAGTTTTTGATCAAAACCAGTTAGGGTTAAACTTTCTAATTAAAGATTTAATCGAGGCATGGAAAATAATGCTTCCTGAAATGAAGGAGGGTGGAAAGATAAAGATGTATGTCCCTTCAATTTACGGTTATGGTAAGAGAGGTAATACATTTATTCCACCAAATACGATTTTAGTATTTGAGGTTGAACTTGTTTCTATAGTGCTTCCAGCAGAAGATCAGCTCGTTATTGATTTGGAAAAAATAGATCAATACTTAAATGACAATGATATTGTAGCGATTAAACATAGTTCAGGGATTAGGTATCAAATAATAACCGATGGAACAGGAAAAAGTCCCATAATATCCGATAATATAACGGTTAATTATATTGGCGAATTTTTTTCTGGTGATGTGTTTGATGAAGGAAATCTTTCTCGGTTCAGGTTGAGTGAGCTGATTACTTCATGGAAAAACATGTTACCATTGATAAAAGAAGATGGGGAGATTATTTTTTATGCTCCATCAGGTCTTTGTTATGGAAATACTGGTTCAGGACCTGTACCTCCAAACACGAACTTGATTTATAAGGTTGAATTGATTTCAGTGGATTAATATTCAACCTTTACATCTACTTCATAACCCTTCACTGAAATCTTTACAGGGCTGGTTCCTTTTGCTTTGGAATGAGCCTCAACCTCAAGTTGGTCATTGTCTTTAATGTATCGCTTGACATCCACCTGTGATTCATTATAGTCCACCTTACCGTACTTCACTTTTGTGATTAGAACGAAAGGCACACTGCCAGTTCCAATTGAGAAATCAATGTATTTACCATCAATGGATATCTCAGTTGCTGAAGGACCCAGACGGTCAATCTCTACCTCATCTTCATAGGCGTTTAGAATTAGACTTCCTAGCAATAATTCAATCGAGTGGTTACCATATTTCGAATTGGTGCTTTTAAATGATCCCAATGTGCCAATGGAAGTTTGATCTTCGTATGATTGTTCAAATACAATCGATCCAACTTTTTCGGCTTCAATCTCACTGTATTTACTGTTAAGAAGTTTAATAGCTTCGATCTCCTCAGCCTCAATATCCATTTCGTACAAGGTCAGTTCTGCAGTTTCCAACTTCTCGTTCACCTTGATTTCACCATACTTAAAATCACCACTTAGATTCCTGATGGAGCCTATTTGGATGTCCGATTCATAGGACGTGGCTTTCATTGTACCAACTTTTCTTAATTCCAGATCTGAATACTTCGTGTTGATTTCCAACTCTCCGATGTTCCTTGAGTTAAGCTTCTGTTCGTATATTTCCATCGATGCATTTCCGATGCTTTCAATTGTTGCTGAGCCATACTTCATATTCAACTTTGCTGATTTGATGTTTCCAGCTTCAAGTTCTCCTGAGTATTGAGTAAACTCAACTTTATCAAAATTTCCAATCAGTCTAACGTCTTCATACGAGTTAGTAATCGTGTATGAATTGGTTCCAGGAGCTTTTATTCTATAAAGCACTTTAAGGTTCTCATCTCCATACGAAACATTGATTCCTACATGTTTGCCACCAATTTGAATCTTATTAGGAAGATCCAGATCCGTGTCTACTCTAACGTCACCTGCTCCTTTGCTTATTTTATCTTTTACTCTTTGTTCAAACTGATTCAGAAACTCAATCATCTTATCTGTCATTTTTCCATCGTATCTGATTGATGCTTCTATTTCCATTGAATTCTTATCCCACGTTTCCACAATTAATTCAGTGTTTTTCGCCTGAATGCTTATCCGATCTGATGTAGAAATATCTAGTTTGACCGTTGTAGATCTGGTTTCACCATCACCATTGCCAAAGACAAAAAATGTAATGCTACAGGTTAGTGCTATTAGTATTAGTTTCTTCATTGTTGTTGAGTTTATTGGTCCTTTTTAGTTCGAGTTCAAGCTTCCTTAGAAGCCTTATTTTCTTTTCGTAGTAATCTACCAGCACACCTACCAGCTGTGCTTCATTGATTTTACCAATGTCCTTTCGATAAAGCGTGTTGATTTGATCTAACGTTTCGAGCTCATCAAAAATCCACTGAAAATCGTTTTGGCTCTTTGCTTCTTTTATTGGAATAGTTGCTTCAAGCACATTGATTTGTGATATATAGTCGTTTTCGATCCCGCGATACTCTTCAGAAATGTCGCCAAGAGAAGCAAGTTCCTCCACCTGGTTTTGTAGTTTGATGTTGTGAATCAGTAAGCCAATGGAAGTTGTGATAAAAACTACTGCTGCAACTTTCCACCATCCGTATCTCTTCTCCTGCTTCCATTCCTTCCTAATGCCATCCCAAAGCTCAGGAGGAGGTGAGTCAACATCTAGTTGCTCTCTTCTGATTTTTATAATTTCTTCAATATTCATAATGATGTTGAAGTTTTGTTTTTAACAATTGCTTTGCATGCCTGTACTGTGTTTTTGAGGTAGACTCAGTTATACCAAGCTGATCTGCTATTTCCTTGTGTTTATACCCTTCAATCAAATGAAGGCAAAGCACTGTTCTGCACCCATCAGGTAAGTCTTTGATTGCGTTGTGAAGGGTGGTGTTGTCTATCAGCTTTTCATCCAATTCTTCACTTTCCAATTCTGCCTGCTCTTCAATGTTTTCGAAAAAGTATTTTTTCTTTCTCGCGTACTCAAGGCCTGTGTTCACAACAATACGTTTTAGCCATCCGGCGAAGGCTTTTGGTTCATCCAAATCCCCAATCCGATTAAAAGCCTTAACAAATGCCTCTTGTAGCAAATCCTTGGCTGCTTCTGTATCATTCGTTATTCGCGTAAGTGTACTATACATGGCTTTTGAATAGCTATTATACAAGTTGAAGGCCGCCAGTTCGTTCCCTTTCTTCAGTTGATTTATCCAGACTATTTGAGTTTTGGTCACAGGCTGTCGGCGTTTTCTATGGGTAGGATGGGAGTGGTTTAAGAAAGGTTGTATGAAAGTTAAATATTTAGACATAAAAAAACCCTGATCTGCTTATCTGCGGATCAGGGTTTAAGTCACTGTGACTTTCCAGGTTTATTTATATCGCTCGTTCTGTTTTGGAGCTCCTGCCATGATCTCGTCATTGGCAAACTCTTCAAACTTCTCAAAGTTCTTATTGAAACGTGCAGCTAGATCATTTGCCTTTTCGTAGAATCCTTTGTCGTTTTTCCAGGTCTCGCGTGGACTTAGAATCTCGCTAGGTACTCCAGGGCAGGTAGTTGGTATCTCAGCGCCAAAGATGGAATGAGTTCTATACCCAACATTATCCAGCTTGCCGTCAAGCGCTGCTGTGATCATTGCTCTTGTATACTTCAAGCTAATTCGGTTTCCAACTCCGTAAGGACCTCCGGTCCATCCAGTGTTTACCAACCATACGTTTACTTCATGCTTGTCCATCTTCTCTCCAAGCATCTCTGCGTACTTGGTAGGGTGTAGCGGAAGGAATGGTGCACCAAAACAAGCCGAAAATACCGGCTCTGGCTCAGTTACACCAGCTTCAGTTCCAGCCACTTTAGAAGTATAGCCTGAAATGAAGTGATACATCGCCTGTCCTTTGTTTAGTCTCTGGATAGGGGGAATAACCCCGAATGCATCACATGTCAGGAAGAAAATATTTTTAGGAATACCACCGATCGAAGGATCCATCGCATTTCTGATATGGTGAAGCGGGTATGAAGCACGGGTGTTCTCAGTCACAGAAGAGTTTTCATAGTCAACCTCTCTGGTGCCTTCTTTGAATCTCGTGTTTTCAAGGATTGCACCATACTGGATAGCATTATAGATGTCCGGCTCTTTCTCCTCAGTTAGGTCAATCACCTTGGCGTAACAACCACCTTCAAAATTAAAGACGTTCTTAGCTGTCCAACCGTGCTCATCGTCTCCAATTAGTAATCTATTTGGATCGGCGGAAAGTGTAGTTTTTCCTGTTCCTGACAGTCCAAAGAAAATTGCTGTGTCTCTTTCTTCAATGCCCATGTTAGCAGAGCAGTGCATACTCAATACATTTTGCTCGTGAGGAAGCATGTAGTTGAGCACAGAGAAAATTCCTTTTTTCATTTCACCTGAATAAGCGGTACCCCCGATAAGGATCATTCGCTTAGTGAAGTTGATGATAGCAAAATTTGACTGACGTGTTCCATCTACTGCAGGATCTGCCTCAAACTCAGGCACACAAAGAATGGTGAAGTTTGGCTCAAATTCTTTGACCTTGTACGCATCCGGTCGCAAAAACATGTTGTACGCGAATAAGTTGTGCCATGCCATAGTGTTGATCACCCTTACACGCAACCGGTGAGTTTTATCTGCTCCGGCGTATGCTTCTCGCACGTAAACTTTTTTGTCTTCTACAAACTTTACCATTTTGGCGTACAGCTTGTCAAAGTTTTCCTCAGAGAATGGGATGTTGATGTTTCCCCACCATACTGAGTCTTTTGTTTTTGCGTCCTCTACCACAAATCGGTCTTTTGGAGACCTTCCGGTAAATTTCCCTGTGTCACACATCAAAGCACCGGTAGAGGTAAGTACACCTTCGCCTCTTTTCAGTGTTTCCTCAATGAGCTCTGATTGACTCAGGTTCCAATGAGCTTCTTTTACTTTAATACCTAAATCGGAAAGATCACTTTTCGTGGATTTTACGCCGTATTCTTGCATTTTTTTATGGGGTATTGATAATTGATAAAATCCCGAATGCACGGGACTCAAACGTTTGCGCGAAGTTACTGGATGTCAGTCTTTCTCGAAAAAAGGATCGACTATTTCTTTTGGGGTAGGCTTAGTGAGTAAGCTGACAACAACCAGAGCAACAATCGAGGCAATCAATGCAGGGATGGCTACCATCTTGGAATCATATGGAAACGAAATAAAGCCAAGATCTAAAACCACACCTGATCTGTTTAGTACTTCGATGATGATTACAGAAAGCATTCCGGCAAGAATAGAAGCGACACCTCCCTGTTTGGTTACACGCTTCCAGAAGAAAGTGGCAAGAAGGGGTGGAGCTAAAGCCGCTCCGATCATTGTATACGAGATAAATGCCATGGAGAGAATCTCTTCAAACTGGGTCATGATCAGGTAGGCAATGAAACCAAGTATTACGATCGAGGTTCTTTGAATCAAAAGCTTTGTTTTATCAGTCGCACCTTTGATGAAATACTTCTCAAGGATATCCCTGGAGAGGTTGGTAGATGTCACCATCAGGAATGTATTGCCTGTGGATAGGATGATCGCGGCACCTCCGGCAAACAACAATGAGCCTACAAATGCCGGTAGTTGCTCAAACCCAATACGCAAGATGATTTCTTCGGACATGGGTGCGTTTACGGTCCCATCAGGCATAAAGAATCTTGGATCGTGAGCGTAAATAGCAAAACCTACCACAGCCAGTAGACACATCAGGAACTCAATTCCCACCACTCCAATAAACATCCCCATCACAGCTTTCTTTGCAGATTTTGCATCCTTAGCAGAAGAGAATTTTTGGTACACACTACTCTCACTCAAAAGGAGAATCAGTGTAGGAAGCATGATTCCAATGTACCACATCGGTTCGTGTCCTTCTGTCACAGAAAGGTGGTTTGGGCTTACTTCATTGATGGTGTTCACCACATTGTCCCAACCACCAAAACCAGAGATAGCAAACGGAACGGCCAAAATGATAGCCGTGATCATGATGATGCCATTAAAGATATCGATCGAGACAATGGAAACCATTCCGGCAAGAGCCGTGAAGGCAATGATGATTAGGAATGTGATAAATGTTCCCTGCTCAACGGAGATCGCACCTTCAGTAAGGATAGATAAGAACCTTCCCCCTCCTTTAAACTGATAGCCCGCAATGATCAGGTATGCTACGATAATGGTGATTGTACCCAAAAGACGTGCAATGGGGGAGTAGCGCTTTTCCAGGATATCGGTCAGTGTGTATTGAGAAATCCTTCGAACCCGTGCGGCGATAAAGTATACAGCCAGTATGCCTATCCATGCACCTAGCGAAAACCAAAGCTCAGAAAATCCTACCTGAAAGGTAAGTCCGGCTGTGCCGAAGAGACTACCTGATCCAATCCATGTCGTAACCAATGTGCCTACCAGAAGATACACTGGCACATTCCTTCCCGCTACTACAAAATCCTCTTCATTCTTTACTCCCCGACTTTTGTAGATGATAATTCCTGCGAGGATTAAAATATACCCAATGGTTACTACTAAATAGGTCATGTCGCTTATTTAAAATAAGCCGCCAATTTAGTCATTATCAGCTATAGAACCTGAATTAGTCCTCACCATTATCATGGGTGTCAAATAGCTTCTGCAATTGGGTCTGCAGGTCGTCGGCAGCACTATTCATCACATTGAGACTGTAGTAAAAAGAAAGCGCAGTATTGAACGGAGGGATTTCATCCATCTTTTGGATATGTTGCGCCATGTTTTGATAAAAGGACGAGGTGAATTCGGTATAAAATTCCTGCGTATGGTAGACGTCTGCTGCATCCAACAGAAACTGCTGATCCAGTGAGTTTATCGCTGAATTGTTTTGTGCGATATTCCAGGCAGAATTGCTGAGTAGTTCAAAACCATAGTTGAACGATACATTGTTGATGTCTTCAGGGTCCAGTCGCACTAGAGAATCAATGTAGTTATAGAAATCTCTGTTCATATTTCTGGTGCTGTCTATCCGAGCATAGTTGTTTCTGCATTCCAACAGGATCGACTTTTTCAAGGTCCTGGCCTCTTTTTCGAGATCGATGTTTTGCTTGTAGGAGTTTAGCCCCAATGCAAGCAATACGGCGAAAACGATTGATATAAACTCAAAACCAATTTGAGTGAGCGCTTTCTTTTTCATTCAACTAAAATAGAAAAACCCTCCGAATAGGAGGGTTCTCTACCATAGCTAACTGATCTTATTATGAAGGGCAGTCAGTGTCATTTAATGTGTCGTCCCAGCAGTGGTAGGCTGTGTTTTGAAAGTGGGCTTCACTTTTTACTCTACCTTCCCCTGAAGGATGGTTCCAATCCACGTCAATAGTGTTGGATGCATTGGTGTCCACGATGGTCACGCCACGATTGTAATCAGCATTGGCATTTGCTTCATATGAAATGCTGCTTCCAAAGAAGTCACCTGCTTTTTGAATAGTGAATGTAGAGGTGGAAACCTCGGTGCTTTCATTGTCTGTCCAGTTTACGGTCAACCATGCCGATGGGCTTTGAGGACTTTCATAGAGCGTCCAAGATCCGGCGGTTGCTTCCAGGTTGGATTCACCTTCAAACCACACAAAATCTTCAAAAACGCCACTCAGAGATATGTACCCTGTCCAGTCTACATCCGATCCGTCAACATCTGCCGTAAGTCTTACATTGTACGAACCTTTGCCGGCCACATTGACATCATACTCCCAAATCCAAAGCTCTGTCTCTGTATTATAGGTTGCATTCTGATTTAAGCCCACTCTGAATGCCGTTACCGGCACAACCAGATTTGAATAGAGGATGGCTGAATATACACCTACACTCGTAGCAGCATATGCCCAGTTGTTCACTGCTGCCATTCGGCCTCCATCGTCTTCGAAGTTTTCAAAGTTGGGAGCCATGCTGGACTCTGGCGGCATGTTTGGTTGCGGGTCTTGTGCCGACCCGTCATCATCAGAACATGACCATAATAATGTCATTGGGATTAATAGTATTGCTAATATCTTTTTCATGTTGATTTATGTTTTTGATTCGATGCTAAGGGTGCAACAGGCATGCCAATAAACAAAAAAGTGCGTAAAATCTACTGGACAGCTTTTTTGAAATTCTTCCTTTTCTCAAAATTGTAAAACGGATGGCGGATTTGAGAATGATTATGAAGGGGGAGTACAAAGAGCGGGGAGGTTCCTCGTTCCTCGGAATGACATGACGGAGATTTGTCTTTTAGAAAAATGCTCTTTTAGCTCGAAGCGTCATTCCGGCCCCTGTGCCGGAATCTTCGAAATTTGGTTTAGTCATCCTCGTTGCAAACGAGGACGAGATGGGTTTGAGAAGGACATGGGCGTCTATTTTTGAGAATGTGATAGGATTATAGATGTAAAAGACGCTAGCTTGGTTCGTTCACTCAAAGTAACCTGTCACTTTACCTGAAGTAACCTGATACTTTGCTTGGAGTAACCTGTTACTTTACCTGAAATAACCTGTTACTTTTTAAGTCTATCTATTCCTAGTTATTAGCAAGACTTTCAGGCATTGGAGATGCTTAAGATTTAGGCATCCTCGTCTACGCGACCCGGTTGCAAACGAGGGTGAGAGAGGGGTTTTATCTTGAGGTTGGTTAACCTATTTTTCTTCTTCATATATGCGGACTACATTGTACCGATTATCTCCGTCGTAGGCTAATAATCCCAGGCACACGGCGCAATCCCCCGGCTCATACTCAGCCACCAGCTTCACTAGAAAAGAACCCTCAGTTTGGATGCCCATGTCATCACAGATGAGCATGGTATAAAACACATTCTCCTCACCATTCGCCGATTCACCCAGGTGATGGTAGGCCGGATCTTCAATTTTAAGGATGGCCTGTCCACAGAACTCTTCCACGAGTGATACTTCCAAAACGGTTCCCTCAAGATTGAGAGATTCCTGACATGATAAGCCAAGAGCCAATAATGCAATCAGTGTAATTCTTTTCAAGGTTTTATTTTTTGCTAAGACTGTGGGTGGGGTTGAAACGTTGGAATGTTTAAGCGGAAGTTTTAAACTGCTGGCGTGCATTCTTGTCTGCAAACTAGGATGTGATGGGATTTGGGGCGGAGAAGAGATTCCTCGTTCCCTGCCTTGAACGGCAGGCAGGTCTGTGCCGGAATCTTCGGTTGGTTTAGCACAAGCGGACGCTAGCGCTAGTTGGGGAGTACAAAGAGCGGGGAGATTCCTCGTCACTCGAAATGAAATGACGGAGATATGAATGATCAAGGAGGATGCTCCTTTAGCTCGAAGCGTCATTCCGGCCTTGTGCCGGAATCTTAATGGTTTTGGTTTAGGCATCCTCGTCTACGCGACCCGGTTACAAACGAGGATGAGGTGGGGATTTGTTTTAAGCATCCTCGTTACAAACGAGGACGAGAAAGAGAAAATGCCTTCTTAGCTCGAAGCGTCATTCCGGCCCCTGTGCCGGAATCTTCGGGATTTGTTTTAGGCATCCTCGTTGCAAACGAGGATGAGAGAGGAAAATTTGGTTTAGTCATCCTCGTTGCAAACGAGGACGAGATGGGTGGAGGCTCCTCGTTCCTCGGAATGACATGACAGAGTTATGAATGACCTGGAAAGTGCTCTTTTAGCTCGGAGCGTCATTCCGGCCCCTGTGCCGGAATCTTCGAAATTTGGTTTAGGCATCCTCGTTGCAAACGAGGATGAGATCGGTTATTCCATTTGTTGAGGAACTTCCATAATTCCTGGAAGCTCATAGATAAACCTAAGAAGCATCTCAGTAAAGATTAAAATTCTTTCAGCATCTTCTTTGGATTTAAAATCAATTTTATGATTGGCTTCATTACCAAGTTGTCGTATACTATCAACCCATTTTTTACCATTGGGAGGAATGTAATTGTTATCGTTTAAGAAGTTGACATAGTCAACAAATCCCTTTCCTTCCTTTGCACCTTCAGCCACTGAAATATTCATGAGTAGTTTTCGACAGCACATTACTGAAGAAGTAAAAGCATTTATAGAGAAACATGATTTTGCTTCTTTAAAAAGCCCTTCTACATCTGGATCAGGAATGTGTTTAACTGCATTTCCTAGAACTTTTGGAAGGCAAGCCACTTAATTGATTCCAGCTTAATTTCATTTTCTACTTAGTTGAAAACTATCATGATTTTCAATATTCTAAATATAAGCAAAACCATTTACTGCTAACAAAAAAAAGCCCACTCCAATGGAGTAGGCTTTCTATATCTAATCTGAACGTCTGATTACATCATTCCGCCCATGCCACCGCCTGGCATTGGAGGCATTGCTGCTCCTTCTTTCTCAGGCTCCTCAGCTACCACACACTCGGTAGTGAGTAGGAGAGAAGCGATAGATGAAGCGTTCTCAAGCGCTAGTCTTGTCACCTTTGTAGGATCGATGATTCCAGCCTTGAACATGTTCACGTACTCGCCATTTGCAGCGTTGAATCCGTAATCGGCTTTTCCAGCCAATACTTCGTTCACCACTACTGAAGCTTCGCCACCAGCGTTTTCTACGATGGTTCTCAGTGGAGCCTGGATAGCGTTTCTCACGATGGTTACACCAGTGTTTTGGTCTTCATTTTCAAGAGTAAGACCATCCAAAGCTTTCATCGCTCTGATGAGTGCTACACCACCACCAGCTACGATACCTTCCTGTACGGCAGCTCTTGTTGCGTGAAGTGCATCATCCACTCTGTCTTTCTTCTCTTTCATCTCTACCTCAGTAGCTGCACCTATGTAAAGGATAGCAACTCCGCCGGAAAGCTTAGCAAGTCTTTCTTGTAGCTTTTCTTTGTCGTAATCTGAAGTAGTGTTCTCGATTTGCTGCTTGATTTGGTTTACTCTAGCCTGAATGTCAGCTTTCTTACCAGCACCGTTTACAATCGTAGTGTTGTCTTTATCGATGTTGATCTTCTCAGCTGTACCTAAGTAATCAAGGGTAGCATTCTCAAGCTTGTAACCTCTTTCCTCAGAGATCACAGTACCGCCAGTCAGGATAGCGATATCCTCAAGCATTGCTTTTCTTCTGTCACCAAAGCCAGGAGCTTTTACAGCTGCAATTTTCAGCGAACCTCTGATTTTGTTTACTACAAGGGTAGCAAGTGCTTCACCTTCCACATCCTCAGCGATGATCAACAATGGCTTACCAGTCTGAGCAGCAGCTTCCAGGATAGGAAGAAGCTCCTTCATGTTAGATACCTTCTTGTCGTAGATCAGGATGTAAGGGTTTTCCAACTCAGCTTCCATCTTGTCAGTGTTGGTCACGAAGTAAGGGGAAAGGTATCCTCTGTCAAACTGCATACCTTCTACAGTTTTCACTTCAGTCTCAGTACCTTTTGCTTCTTCTACAGTGATCACACCATCTTTTCCTACTTTGTCCATCGCATCGGCAATCATTTTACCGATCTCCTGATCGTTGTTTGCAGATACAGAAGCCACCTGAGCGATTTCCTCAGAAGTTTTGATTCCTTTAGATTGTTTTCTAAGGTTCTCAACAACAGCAGCTACCGCCTTGTCGATACCTCTTTTCAGATCCATTGGGTTAGCACCAGCAGCTACGTTTTTGATACCGTGGCTAAAGATCGCCTGAGTCAAAACAGTCGCAGTAGTAGTTCCATCACCAGCGTCATCAGCAGTTTTAGAAGCTACTTCTTTCACAAGCTGAGCGCCCATGTTTTCGATTGGCTCCTTAAGCTCAATTTCTTTCGCTACAGAAACACCATCTTTTGTTACAGTAGGTGCGCCAAATTTCTTGTCTAGGATTACGTTTCTTCCTTTAGGTCCTAGTGTTACTTTAACTGCGTCAGCAAGTACGTCCACACCTTTTTTGATGCTGTCTCTTGCGTCGGTATTAAAGAATATATCTTTTGCCATGATTTTATTGATTTTTCAGTTTTGAGATTAATTATACTATGCCGTAAATGTCAGCTTCTTTCATGATCAAGAACTCCTTACCATCTATGGTGATCTCAGTTCCTGAATACTTACCATAAAGCACCTGGTCTCCGACTTTTACATTGATAGGTTCGTCTTTCTTACCAGTACCGATAGCGACAATCTGTCCTCTCTGAGGTTTTTCTTTTGCAGTGTCAGGAATGATGATTCCTGAAGCTGTTTTTTCTTCAGCCGCAGCAGGTTCTACCAGAACTCTGTCAGCAAGTGGTTTGAAATTTACTTTAGACATGTGTGTAAACGTTTATGTTTAGTTGAATTCAATTTGGATCATCTATTATCATTTTGTGTGCCAAGTCGTATATGTCAGGTATATTGATAGATAGATATGACAATTTTGCAGGATGCCCTGACAGTTTCTTCTAAATGTGCTTTCAGCTCTTGACAAACTGGCATTTCATATCTAAATTTTGTAATAAAAAATGACGGTATGAATAATTTGAAACATGATTGGCTAACCGAGGGATTGATTGATTATGAGTACAAGAAGTATGTGCTGCTTGCGTACTTAAAAGATGTGGGGAAGCGATTTAATCAGTCGGAGCTTTATCCTTTTATGACTGACCTTATTTTTCACTATCGCAATCTGATCAAGGTGAGGGAGAGCAAAAAGCTGATGTATGATTCTTTTCCGGAAACACTTACCAAGGCAGATTTTAATAAGCTTAAGCTCACGTATGATAAAATCATCAATGACGATGAGGTGATGCAGCAGATTGAAGAGATCATCGCTTTTGCTATTCCCAAAATGAAGGGCATGCTGGAAGAAGGGAAGGAGCTCTTTGAGTTTGTGGAAGAGAATATTGAGCTGCAGCCGGTGGGCGTTTCGCCCATCTATTCTGATGAGGGCTACCTGTTCATCAATCTGGATACTTCTAATGATGTTTCGATTTTTCGGTATCAGATGACCTTTTTCGAACATGCAGAGGAAAAATACCGAAGCATGTCTACTGAGTTTTTGATGAATGAGATCAGAGGGCTGAGTAAGACGTATGAGAACATTAAAGTAGAATTGACACGTAAGTTTACTGAGCTACCCAATCCGGCTACTTATCTGGCTGTGAGCAAGCTTAAATTTCCTCTTAATGAAACAGTACTTCCTGTTGCCAAAAGAATGCTGGTAAGGGAGATATCAGTTTCATAAAAGATAACTCTTTAGGTTTTTAATCATAAAAAAAGGCAACTCATCGAGTTGCCTTTCTATATATCTTTTTATCAGGATTAGTTAGCTGTGCTGTCTGAATCAGATCCTTGAGTTAAATCCTCGAGACCGGAATTATCAGCGTCTGCAGGCTGGATGCCTTGCGGAATAGCTGGCTGAGCAGTTTGGGCGTTATCAATGTTTGGACTTGACATTACATCTTCGTTTACCTCAGGCTGGATGAAATTTGTAGAAACTGAAAGAATAAGAAGTGCTATTGCAAATCCCCAGGTAAGTTTCTCTAGTAAGTCACCGGTCTTTTTCACACCCATAAGCTGAGTTGTTCCTGATCCACCAAATTGGCTGGATAGACCCCCACCTTTAGGGTTCTGTGCCAATACTACAAGAATCAACAGCACTGCTACAATGACAATCAGGGTTACAATTATTCCGTACATCTATTCAATTTTTGAAATTAAGTCCGCAAAGTAAGATTTTTTTTCTGGATATTTCAAGCTTAGCGCCTCATAGATTTCAATAGCACGCTTTTTATTTCCCTGATGAAGATAGATTTCTGCTAAGTATTCTGAAGCCAGGTTTGGATCCCAAACCGCACTCTTTTCGGCTAGATCCTCAGCACTCATATCTTCTTTGCGCTGGTATTTGATTGATGGAGCTTCCTTTATGAATTTGTCAATGATTTCCTGCTGGGATTTCCTACCGGATGAATCATCGTCTTTTTTCTCTTCGCTTTTCTTAGTCTTTGACTTTGCTGTTGTCTTTTCCTTGCTTGTTTTTTTAGCCGTCTCCTTTTTTGCGGTTGCTTTCTTTTTGGGTGTGGCTTTTTTCTCTACCGGCTTCTTTTCGGCTGTCTTTGTTGCCTTTTTTTTAGTTGTGCTCTTCTCCTTCGCTTTTGTAGAATCGGCTTTTCTTTCTGTCGTTTTATCTTCAGAATCTTCTTCCTTCTTAGCAGAAGTTTTTTTCTTCGATCGCCTTTCTACCGGCTTGGCCTTAGATAAATCAGGAAGCTTAATTTTTCCTTTATCATCTTCTTCATTACCTTCTTTGGCAGATGCTTCTGATTTGGATGGCTTTTCTTCTTTTTTCTCATCATCCAAAAACTTGGACGTATCAATATCTTCGGGAGGTTTGATGTAGCTACGAGTTGAGAATCTTGAGAAACGAGGTTCTCGGATCACACGCTCAGCACGCTCATTGTCGTCTGGTTTCTCCTGAGACTTTTCTGGTTTTTCTTCCTTCTTCTCTTCAGGTTCTGCTTTCGCTTTGGCTTCAGAGTCTTCTTTTGCGACTTCCTCTTTAGCTTTCTTGGCGGCTTCCAGTACTTGTCTGGTTATCTCCTCAGATGATTTTTTTACTTCTTCATCTATTCCATCAGTCTTCGTTTCTTCTTCCTTTATAGTAGGTAGGGGGGGGGGCTCAGAAGTTGGTCTCACTTCCGCTATAGTCTCATTAAGGGCCTCTGTTGTTTTGTCAGATGCTTTTTGAAGTGCTGCTGATACAGCATCATCTTCCTCAATTTTTTCCTGAACTTTTGCAAACTTCTCCCTCGAAGCTTTGAGGTTTTCCATGTCACGCTCAAGTTCTTCAAGGATGGAATCTAAATCCCCGCTCGGTAGATCTGGAACTTCCGGCTGTGGCTTGGTTTCTTTCTCCTTGATCGCACTTGGTCGCTTGTCCTCTCTTCGAGCTGGCTTTTCTTCTGCCACCTCTTCGGGAGCAGCTTTTTTCTGCGCAGGTTTTATTTCTTCCTGCTGTACCGGTTTATCTTCCTTTTCTGCTGGTTTTGGCTCAGGAGTAGGCTGTATGGGGGCGGTAGATACGGACTTATCCTTAATATCAACTTTGCTCAACTCCTGAGTTTTAGGTTGTACTTGCTCTTCTGCCTTAGCTTTTGGAGGTTCACTAAGGAAGAATAGATTTCCGTTCAAATACTTCTTCAGCAGGATTCTGTCAGTTGAATAAATAGCTGCAGAAGCAACAAACTTTTTTGTTTTCGGGTGCTTGTGTTCCTTTCCGGCTTTTGCAAGAAGAAGTCTGGCGCTGAGAAAGTATGGATTATCATCCACGATTTCCTCCAATTCCTCCAATTGGCTCGAAGAAAGCTTACTCGGGTCTCGCAGAAAGGTGATTAACTCGGTTTTATTCACAAGATTAGCAAACGGTGTTCAAGCTAAAATTAAGCAAAATCACCAATTTGCAACCGAAGCATTGAATATATCTAGTACAATTTGGTCGAATATCTCTTCTACGTATGCCTCTTCGTTAGCGGCTAAATTCCCCGAGTTGTCAAAGTCTTTGAAGAAGGAAAATGACCGATCAAAATCAAATGTTGGGTCATTTACATTGGTATAGGTAGCTGAAACGGTGATGGTAATCCGTGATAATGCAGAAAAATCACCCTGTCCCTGACTACCGGAAGTTGCGGCTACAGGGGTAATCGTATAGTTTGAAATGAACCCGTCTAATTGCAGGTCTCCATTTGTATCCACCAACTCCAGGCTGGTGTTTTGCTGGAAATAATCCTTGATGGTTTCAGTGAAAATGGCGCTCATATTGGATGGACCGAGTGGAGCATTGTTGTAAAAAGTGGCGATGGTTATTGTCTTGGTATCCGGCGAAAGTGTGCCTCCAGTGAAATTGTAAACACCACATCCACTTGCCAGTACAAGTCCTCCAATTAGAAAAATCAGGCTAAAGGTCTTCAAGTTCATATTGCTTAATCTTTCTATACAAAGTTCGTTCCGAAATGCCGAGATCTTCAGCGGCATACTTACGCTTGTTGTTGTTTTTTCTTAGTGCTTTGATGATGAGCTCTTTCTCCTTTTTTTCAAGTGAAAGAGAGTCCTCGTACTCCATTTCATGAGTGATGTCTTCTACCTCAGATTCATAGTCATCCTGATTTGACGAGATCACCAGAGTAGGTTCATCTTTTTCCACGTGCTCAACTTCAGCTTCTTCTTTATACTCATCAAGGCGGGCATGGGAGGAGTCAATGTTCTTAAATAATGATTTATGATCTTCGAGAATTTCCCGGTCATTGTTATCGCCATCGAGCATTTTGAAGACCAGCTTTTTCAGCTCTGCCATGTCTGATTTCATATCGAAGAGTACCTTGTAAAGGATGTCTCTTTCAGTAAAATTGTCATCAGATTTGTTTTTGTTGACCAGTGCCGGAAGGCTGCTGCCTGTTCTTGGCAAATAAGTCTGAAGTTGTTCAAGAGTAACTTCTCTTTCAATGCTGAGTACACTGATTTGTTCTACCAGGTTTTTTAGTTGTCTAATGTTGCCTGGAAATCGGTGTGATTTTAGGTAATCTATGGCATCATTTGTCAGCTTAATAGGCTCTGTCTTATAGTTTTCAGAAAAGTCATAAGCAAACTTTTTGAAAAGTAGCACCACATCATCTCCACGCTCGCGCAATGCCGGCACGTAGATCGGAACTGTGCTGAGTCTATAGTACAGGTCTTCTCTAAACTTACCTTTCCCGACAGCATCCAACAGATCTACATTTGTGGCAGCTATTACCCGGACATCCGTTTTTTGAACCTTAGAAGATCCTACTTTGATAAACTCGCCGTTTTCAAGAACCCGAAGTAGCCGCGCCTGTGTGCTCTGTGGCATCTCACCAATTTCGTCCAGAAATATGGTTCCACTATTGGTGACTTCAAAGTACCCTTTTCTGTCACCAGTAGCACCCGTAAAAGCACCTTTCTCATGTCCAAATAGCTCAGAATCGATGGTTCCTTCAGGAATTGCTCCACAGTTTATGGCAATGAATTGACCATGCTTTCTGTGTGAGAGGCTATGAATGATCTTTGAAAATGATTCCTTTCCCGCACCGCTTTCTCCGGTGATCAGCACACTCATGTCTGTGGGAGCCACTTGCATGGCCACTCGAATTGCATTGTTGAGTTTGGTAGAGTTACCAATAATCTCAAAGCGCTGTTTTATCGCCTGAACTTCTGAATCTATCTTCAAACTCATACTATTTCTCCAAATAGGGTGGCTGGATTGCAATCAGTCACCCGTACATTCACATAAGATCCTTTAGGTGCATCGGATTTGAAAATTATAACCTTATTGGCTGAGTTTCTTCCCTGAATCTGCTCCTCGGATCGCTTGCTCTTTCCTTCAACAAGTACCTTAAATACCTTACCAACATCTAATTGGTTCCTTTCCAGCGAGAGATCTCTTTGTTTATCAATGATTTCCTGAAGTCTGCGTTTTTTGACATCTAAAGGAATGTCGTCTTCGTATTTCTTAGCAGCCAGTGTACCCGGTCGCTCAGAGTAAAAAAACATGTACGAGAAATCATACTTCACATAATCCATTAATGAGAGCGTATCTTTATGTTCTTCCTCAGTTTCTGTGCAAAAACCTGCAATCATATCAGAACTGATACCACACTCTTCACCCAGTATTTCTCTGATTGCATCTACACGGTTCATGTACCATTCACGATCATAGGTTCTGTTCATCATCTCCAATACCCGCGAGTTACCACTTTGTGCTGGAAGATGGATGTAGTTGCAAATGTTTTCGTACTTCTTCATGGTGTGAAGTACTTCATCGGTGATGTCCTTGGGGTGTGATGTAGAGAACCTAACCCGTAAGTCTGGATGAACTTTGGCCACCATCTCAATGAGGTTGGCAAAGTTGACAATCTCATTAACATCGTCTTTTTTATTGAGTCGCGCTTTATTGTTTTCTTCAGCAGACCACTTGTACGAATCCACATTTTGTCCAAGCAATGTAACTTCCCTGTATCCTTTATCGAATAGTTCTTGAGCTTCCTTTACAATTGAATGAGGGTCGCGACTCCTTTCTCGTCCTCGAGTGAAAGGTACCACGCAGAAGGAACACATATTATCACATCCTCGCATGATTGAAATAAAAGCCGTCACTCCATTAGAGTTGAGACGAACAGGGGAGATGTCCGCATAAGTTTCTTCCCTGGAAAGAAACGTGTTTATACCTTTTGTACCTTCTTCAGCTTGCTTGACCAACTTTGGCAAATCCCGATAAGCATCAGGTCCGAGAACCAGGTCTACAATCTTTTCTTCTTCCAGAAGTTTTGACTTCAAGCGCTCAGCCATACAGCCAAGTACACCTACAGTCACCTCTCTATTTTTTTTCTTTATTCCTCTAAAGTAGTTGAGCCTATTTCGAACTGTTTGCTCTGCTTTTTCTCTAATCGAGCAGGTGTTGATAAGTATTACATCTGCATGCTCTGGTGAAGATGTCGTCCCAAATCCTTCCTTTTTTAGAATAGAGGTTACAATTTCACTGTCAGAGAAATTCATCTGACATCCATAACTTTCAATGTAGAGTCTTCGCTGTGTTTTGTTATGATCTTCCTCAGTAACCTTGTAATCACAAGACTCGGGTTGATTTTTCTCCTCTTCTAATAAATCTATATCAGCTATCAATCCTTGCATGCCACAAAGATAGAAAGTGTAGTGACATTTTGTCAGCATTTTTAGTATAGATTTTATCATAGATTTAAGAGAAAAAAATGGCGCATATTCAAGAGGTGAGAGGATTTACTCCAAAGTTTGGTGAAGGATGCTGGTTTGCACCAAATAGCACGATCGTTGGGGAGGTAGAAATGGGGGATAGCTGTACGGTTTGGTTTGGAGCCGTGGTAAGAGGTGATGTGAATTATATTCGAATAGGAAACAATACGAATATTCAGGATAATGTAACCATACACGGGACTTATGAGAAAGCAGGGACAACCATTGGAAATAATGTATCTATTGGGCATAATGCAGTCGTGCATGGATGTACCATTGAGGATAATGTGTTGATAGGAATTGGTGCCATTGTGTTGGATAATGCGGTCATTAAATCAGGCTCCATAATAGGTGCGGGGACGGTGGTTTTAGCCGGAACTGTTGTCGAAGAAAACTCTGTTTATGGTGGAGTACCTGGAAAGAAACTGAAGAGTATGGATGAAGAGAATAAAGAAATGCTTGCTAGAATTGCAGGAAACTATAAAATGTACGCAAGCTGGTTTAAATAAAAGATGATATGAACATTTTAGTAAAAATACTTCTCTCCTCGATTGCTGTGATAATAGCTTCTTACTTATTACCCGGGGTAGCAGTTGATGGATTTATCACCGCTGTGATTGTGGCCGTGTTATTAGCCCTTCTTAATTCTTCTGTGAAACCTTTATTGATATTATTGACTATCCCATTGACTATCTTCACACTGGGCCTTTTCTTATTGGTAATAAATGCACTAATAATCCTTATGGCAGATGCTATTGTTCCAGGATTTGAGGTTCATAGTTTTTGGTGGGCACTTATATTCAGCTTAGTGCTTTCAGTAATAAATGCTTTGCTAACAGATCTTAGTAGAGAGGGTCAGAAGTAAACTGGACACTGGGGATCTTTCTTATAATTCCTCAGCTTAATGCGGTAGTTAAGTAAGATTTCGTGTGTCCCTCGTGAATGATTGCTTAGCGCATTTACAGTGGCATCATACGCATAACCCAACCGGAAGTTCTCATTAAGTATTAGCTGGGTAAGGAACACCAAAGCATCACCACTTCGATAAGAAACGCCTGCATATGCGATCCCGTCAAAAATGACAGTTGCATTCAAATCCCAACCAACTCTGCTTTGCTCTTGATATCTAAAAAGGGCAGAGGGACTGAATTTAACATTAGGATTGATGTCCAGAACAACGCCTGCGGTGGCATAGTAGTATCTACTTTCACGTCCCTCGGAGGTTGTACCATCAGCCTGAACCTGATAGAGGCTATTTTCCAGAATGTATGGAACTGAAATTCCTGCGTACATCTTTGGATTGGCAAAATAAATGCCCGTTCCAAAGTTAGGAGTGAAGCGGGTTGGGGTTCCACTTAGCAATTCATCGTCTTCATTTAACACATTGAGCTTGGTGAAGTCTGATCTACGATTATCAAATCCTCCGGACAAGCCCATGGCCAAGATTCCCACTCCAGTCTTGATTTTGTAAGCACCACTTACATAAACAGCAGACTCTTCATGAACTCCAATTACATCACGAGTTGCCTGCAAACCCAACCCAATCTGATTGCCATAAAAGGAACTGTGGACTGAAAGAATATTTGAAGTAGGAGCTCCTTCCACATTTATCCATTGCTTTCTGTGGATGAAGCTCGCACTCAAAATATTTAAACTACCAGCATATGCAGGATTAATAGCCAGCCCGTTAAACATGTATGTAGACATGACCGGACGCTGCTGTGCAACTGCGCAGAAGGCAGCAACGATTAGAAAAAAAGAGATAACCGATTTTTTCATTCTGGCTAAAATTACCTAACTAATTCTAAATATCCTTGTACTGGATCCTGTCCATTGCCCAAATCTACTACGTAGAAGTAGGTTCCCGGAGGCAATTGAAGACCACCGCCTCCAACATTGCTGAATCCTTCGAAACGTATCGTAGTATTGTTATACCCATCTACTTCGTAAAGTCTTTGACCTGCTCGGTTATAGATCTTAACGTTGTTATTAGGGAAATAATCTATACAATCAATTAAGAAGAAGTCATTCTTACCGTCAGCATTTGCGGATACTCCGTTATAGATGGTCAATGAAGTCTCTATCGTAAACGCTGCATCATACGTACATCCATTTTCTGCAGTAAACGTCACGGTGTAATCACCAGGGTAGGCGTCTATCAATCTTGAATTTGTACCCACCAATGTTCCGTTAGCGTCTCTCCATTCATAATTGGTCGCCAGATTAAATTCTGCAAAACTTATGATAGCGGACCCTGTGAACTGATTGGTTGATCCGTCTTCAGTTCTCAGACAAACTGAGTTATTAAATGAAACTTCAAATACGGGATCTTCAACCTCATATCCAATTTCAACGGATGTCATTGGAGATTCACAGCCTGTTGCAAGGTTGGTAGCTCTCACCAGATAAGTAGTTGTATCGAGGTTGAATACCTGTGAGCCTGTTGCATAAGGAGTACTCATGTCTGTTGGATCAAACCACTCGAATAGGAAGTTATTGGTAACTCCATCTACGTTAGCGATTGCACTACCATTAGCAAATGAACAGTTAGTTCTACCATTGTTTACTATGACAGTAGGCGCACTCGGCGTAACTGCATTGTTAAGAATCTCAAATACTTCAGATGAAACACATCCGGTGATAACATGCGTCAATTCAATGCTATACATACCGGCATCTAGTGAATCAATGTAGAATGTAGTTCCAATCAGGTTACTTGCATCATCATACCATGCAATATTCACAGTTGATAGATCTGTTACAGAAACCTGTGCGAATCCATCCTTATCATCAAAGCATACTGTGACGTCCCTTGTAGTCAGCGCGTATGTAGGTCTCTTCGTACCATCTTGAACAGTTACCTGTTTTGCTTGCGATTGACATACTGGGTCTATTTGATCAATCACGAGCACTACATAATCACCATCTGGTATGTTCTCTATTAGAGTTCCCGTGAAGTCAGCAGAAGCAGGATTAGGATTCGTTCCTACAGTTGCCAGATCTCCGATAAACCAGTAGTAGTTGTAATCGCTAATTGATCTTCCGGGTGCCGGAGATATCACCGAAACAGCTGCCTTACCATTTGGACTGATACAGTTTGTATTAGCCGAGGTAGAGGTAGAGATTGCTATCGGATTCGGGATATCGTCAGCCATCTGATAGGTCTCAAATGAGATACATCCTGTAATAGTATTAGTAACTCGAACTGTGTAGAAGCCAGCTGCAATTCCTGAAACTTCATTTGTAGTTTCTCCGGTTAAGTTTCCACCTCCTGTATAGTCATCACTTGTCAGTGGATCCGAATCGTCAGTTCCGTAGAACCACTCGAAATCATATGTTGCATTTTCCGGTTGACCATCAGACAGGACAAGTAACCTTCCGTTCGGATTGTTTGGATCACAGTTGGTTTGGAAATCAAAATCATCAAGTACTATGTCTGGGTAGGTAAGATCTTCACCAACCTCGATTTCAAACACAGGAGTAGTACAGTTCACTACTGTATTGGTTCCAATAATGTAGTATGTACCAGCCGCCGCAGTAGTATAGGCTGCTCCTGCAACTCCGGTAAATACTGGTGCGGGACTTCCAACTGTAGGATCAGTGTCATAATAATCAAAGTCATAATCTGCAACATTATTTCTGTTTACCGAGGTTACTGTTATAGTTCCATTACCTGGAGTACAATTCGTTGCATCAACGATATCAACTGACATTATTTCCACATTGGTTGGAATATTAGGAAGTTCAAATTCTTCCAAAGTAACACAGCCTGTTGATATTCTGGTCACCTCAACCGTATACGTGTCTGCTGCCAATCCAGAAACATTGGACGTAGCTACGCCAGCAGGGGTAGATCCATTTCCGGGATCAACTCCGTTAGTCAGAGGAGTACCTGTTCCACTTCCAATATACCACTGGAATGTATAATCAGGGTCTGTGTCATCAATTCCGCTGACTGCACCAACTCTTGCAGTTGCCCTCAAAGAACCATTAGGAGTACCACCAGCAGAACAGGTTGAATCTGCAACTTGTAGTGCGATGTTGACTACTGGTCTTTGAACTACATCTATGATCTCAAAGTCTACTCCATTCGATGAGCAATCAGAATCAATTTTTGTAACAATAGCTCGGTAATCACCCGCACTCAATTCCTCAAATAAGAAAGGAGTTGCACCATTGTTATCAACCACTGGCGTAAGAGCCGGAAGAGTAAATACTTCTAGTAGATAGTTTCCAGCCATAGTCGTTTGATCGAATGTATTTCCATCAAAAGTGGTCTCAAGGAGCTCGAATGTTCCCACATCAGCTGGATTATTATCATTATCGTCATCACAAATGTTGTTGTTGCCAACAGCAAAGTCAGATATACTCGGATATATTGGAACATTTGTAATCGTATAGTTTCTGAAGAATGAACAATCAGTATTTTGATTTCTGACACTTACAGAATATTGTCCAGAAGCAGCATTGGTTAAAGATACTGTAGTAGCACCCCCAATTTCACTTCCACCCACAGCTCCAAATCCATTAAACCACTGCACATCAAAATGATCGGTATGATCGAATTGACCATCAATAATTACTTCTAATGCTCCGGCATTTACTCCACCACTACAATCTTCGTCTGGAGTCATACTTACCAGCGTAATCTGAGGGTTTCTAACAGAGTCCTTCACATTGATGATAGCTGTTGCAGCTAAACAACCTGTGGTTGTATTTTCTGCTGTTATATAGTAATTATTAGCTGCAAGATTCGTGTAAGAAATTGAGGTTGCCGCGATGTTCGTATATGGGGAACCAGCAAGTTCACCAACACCAACAGCGCCCGTATAGATTCGAATTTCGAAATCAGTCAGATCACCGGTTGATACATCGGCATCATCGATGATTAATGTGCCACTATTTCCAGTACACAAAGTGTCTGGCTCAGTACTAGCTTGAATCGCTGCAGCATTCAATGTTGGAATATTATCCATTGATCCAACATTATACACTGCTGTTGCTGTACAGCCTTGATTTCCAGTACCTGGTGTATCACCAAGATTTTTATTGATAACAACCGTATAGTTGCCAGTTGCCAAATCTGAAAGTGCTGTCAAGCTTCCATTTGCATTTGCTGATCCTCTTAATCCTCCATCACCAGGGAAGATTTCATTTGCTGCAGAAATTGTTCCTCTATACCATGTAATTGTATAGTCAGCAGGTGTTCCGGCAGCTCCTTCGTCCTCAATTGATATGGTTAAAGCGCCATCCCCAACATTGCCAGTATTGTCACAATAGGTGTCTTGGGTAATACTTCCAACAAGGTTGATAGTTGGATTTACGGTTTCATCTTCGATGATGAACTCCACGAAATCACTAGCTCCCTGTGAACATCCGGTACCACCAGCGGCAGCAGTGTTTGTAATCTGCACGTAGTAAGTACCCGGAGCAAGCCCAGCCACTTCGTTAGCGCCCGGGTCACCGTTGTTGAGAGTCACGACCAGAGCATCTGCCAGCGGAGTGACTCCATCACTTTCGAACCAGTCGAAAGAGTAGTCACCGATGGCGTAATCGCCACCTGAGATGGAGGTTGTAGCACCACCAGGTCTGGTTTCGGTAATGTCTAGTATTTCAAATCCACCATTATCCGGGCTACAATCATCGGAAGGCGTGATGTTGAAGTCTACGCCAGCGGTAGCTCCCACAGAGATGGTTGTGTTGAACTGCTGTATGGTTACAGATCGCTGCACACTCACACATCCGTCACCCGGTGTGGTGTTGTCTTCGATTCTCACGAAGTAGGTACCAGCAGGCAGCTGATCCACGACGCTGTTGTTAGCGGAGAACAGCGGCGCAGCAACGACACCTGTACCATCGAGAGGTTGAGTTTCAGCGGCATCTTCGAACCAGCTGATGGTATAGTCAGCCGGCACGGCAGAACCATTGGTGATGGTGAGCGTAGCTTGTCCCGTGGGAGTGAAGGTAGCGTCATCACATACGATATCCTGTGCTGTTTGTGCGACATTGAAGGTAGGGATTACCCTCTGGTCTTCTATTTCGACTGAGAATGCAGGCGTTTCACATGTTTTTACTGCATGAGTAGCTTCAACATAGTAGGTTCCGGCAGCCAGACCTGATACACTATTTGCTCCCAAATCACCATTGTTAAGACCACCATCCACAAAGGCATCAGCTAACAATACGTTACCCACATTTCCTGGATCAATATAAGTTGTGTACCAAGTGAAGTTATAATCCGCAGCATTATCAGTAATATCTCCATCATTGATCACAATAGAGCCATCAAGTGGATTACAATCCTGATTTGGATTAACAGTAGCACTTATGATTTCATGCTGCTCAGGATTATCACCTACTGTTAGTGTTGTAGATACCTCACAATTATTTGGTGTATTTGCAGGCCCTCCTAATCTTCCGATAGTAACTGTATAAGTGCCAGGCTCTAAGTCAGCTAAGGTTGTGGAAGTAGCAGTCTCAGTTAGAATATCTTCTGAATGAACAACTGAAAGATCCGCATCCTTAACCCATGTGAACCGATAACCGTTAGGCTGTTGATCGAGCGCTGGATTCAAATTTTCGTTTGGATCTTCAATTATCGTAATTGAAAGCTGACCATTGCCATTGGTGTTATCACAATTTGTATTCGCAGAAGAGGTTGAGCTTTGAATTATAGGCTCGTATGCAAGATCAAGAATTTCCTCATCAATGGAAGCAGCTGTCCAACAGTTGGAGGTCGATCCTGGGTTGAAAGCAGGATTATTAATTTCCTGTGCAATTGCAACATAATCACCTGCGGGTAGTTCAGGGAACTCAGCTTCATCACCAGCATTTAGTACTGGGCCAGGACTACTTGCCAATGGATCTCCATTTCCATCAAGAATTACTCCCGTTGCAGGGTTGTACGTGTAAGGGAACACTCTTCCCTCATAGGTATAAGGAGCAAACCTATCTGCCGGAACACCGGATCCTGAATATAGGTAAACAATGTATTGCGAAATATCATCGAACTCATCAGGTCCGGTCGCAAATCCAACTTTATCTATAACATCAATAGTCGCTGTTTCTCCTGTAGAAGTTTCAGTGATCACATCAGAAACAGCTAGTGCTGGAGAACCATCATCTAGAGTTACCTGTACTTCCCCTGTCAATTGATCTGCTCCAATCACCCCGAATGCGCCACTTGGTGCTGCCGTGAATGCTTCACCTACAGTGAATTGAGCAGATTGAGCACTTACATCCAAAATAATATTATCTGACAGCCCAACTCTTGCAGTTCCATTATCAGGGCATTCGGTTACGTTATCAATCGTAAGAGTGGTTGTAACCTGCTGTCCTGAGAAACCTAGATCAATCGTCTCAAAATATCTACAACCAGTATTCTGATCAATCATTACAACTGTATAAAGACCTGATACTATTTGATCTAATGTTGTAGTGCCACCAACATTAGTATCTCCATTGTCAGAAACAATCACTGAATTGCCAGGTGAAGGGTTGGCTACCAAGAAGTCTCCAGTAGTAAGAGCAGCTGCAGATCCTGTTGTTTCTAGCGTAGCATAATCCTGAGCTCCCTCATACCACTCAAACGTGAAGTTGAGACCACCTCCCGAAGCACTTGGAGCTCCGGCACCTAATGCTGTAATTTCTGCTGTTATTCTACCATTGTCTCCAGTACAACTACTTGGAATAATGTCTTTGGTAAAGGCTATTGTTGGCTTATAAGGAGAAACTTCATCAGCTACCGTTACTGTTTCTATTCCAGATACACAGCCAGTCTGAGTTTCAGTTATCACAACAGTATAATCTCCAGCCGATAGTCCTGAGACTGTGTTTGTGTTAACATTTGTTGGTGTTGAAAGATTACCTGGATCAACACCCTCAACAAGTTCATTTCCTGCGGTAGCGCTCGTTCCGAAATACCATTGATAGGTGAAATTAGAGCTAACTCCTAATGGAGGACCCGCAGGGTTGAAGGTCAAACTTGGAGTCACTGATACCTGTCCATTGGATGGATAACAGTCTGAATGATCAACACTTGAAGATGAACTCACAGTAAGCGAAGGAGTAAACTCCCCAATATTAACCTGAGCAGTCTGTGTACATAGTGTTGCATTGTCTGTTATTAGAACTGTATATGTTCCATGTACTCTGTTATCGATTTGATCGTCATTATCGATAGGAGTTCCGGCAGTTGTAACTCCTTTATACCATGCAAAGGAGTAATTTGTATTTGGTCCTTCTGCAATGGTTAGAGTTGCACTACCAATTGGATTGCTAAGATCACAAGTGAAGTTATCCTGAAGCACTTGCATGCTAGGTGTTATTGATGGAAGGTTAATTCCTATCGTAATATTAGCTGTAGCAGAAGTACACCCAGTTACCAGGTCGGTAACGATTAGGATGTAGTTTCCATCTTCCACGCCAGTGTTTCCACCCGCATCATCATCAAGGATATTGTCATCATCGATTTGTGTTCCAGGATCAGCAGCAGTAG